>NZ_JAVDSB010000005.1:0-366474 GCF_031455095.1 Paenibacillus qinlingensis | reverse complement strand
TGCGAGCTTTTTCGCTACTATCCCTTCGTATGACTGCTCACCATCCTTAGCCTCGCCTTGACCTTTGGTCTTGCACGTGGGTTACCAAAAAAAAAATTGGGAACGATGAGCTCTCCTTGGGTCACGTCATCGACTTTCCCCCGAACCCAGTCCTCCTAACTTACGAGATCTATGGTGGTATTGGACGTTCTCTTCTTTTGCAGAGTTGTCCGATCTCATCAGCCAACTTGGTTTAGCCGCCTGTTCCGGGATTTGCCTTCAAGCCCTCCGCACATACCCTCACGGACTATGCACTGCCTGTCAGCTATGTACTTCCGCCACCTCGCGGTGCACTGGAGACTTTCACTCCTTAGTCGATGCGCTGCCAAGCGCACAAAAAAGAAGCCCTATTGTTTGGGCTTCTTCCTCTTTTTTGCTAGGCATGATTTACATCATAGTCACTTGCATGTATGCTGTTATCTTTTATTTCGATTGCTTTTTTGTAATTATTTGGAATATATGTCTCCAAATTTATTCCTCCACCACCTGGCATAATAATTTTATTACCATTAATTGTACCGTTTGAGGCACTTTGCCAAGTCCAAATGCCAGTTTCTCCATTTTCTAATTCATTGTTACTGATTGTAAAGTGATCGACATATCCTATTCGGATAGAAGTTTTCCCTCCTAGATTACTGTAAGATCCCATTTTAATTTTGTTATTACTCACGATAACATGACTTACCATTCGTTCAGCCGTAATTTCGATCCCCGCGTAAAAACTTCCTTTACCCTGAAGAATATTTTCTGAAACAATATTATTATCCGCATAAATGCTAATACCAGCATACATATCTGGAGCAAGACTATTTTTATTCTTACCTTCATAATAGTTATTGTTCATATAATTATTCACAATTAGATTACCAATAATACGGACACCTCTAGCGTTAATTTTAATAGCTCGCTTAGCACAATTCTCAAATCGATTATTAGAAATCGTACTATTAGTATCTTCTATTATGTTTTTTTCTAAGTTCGGGTCTTCATAAAAAATACCGTCCCCATCATCTGCAGGCCCAATATCATGTATATAGTTATTTACAATGGAAATATTTTTCGCAGCTTTTTCAAGCCAGCCCGATTTATTTTCAGTTAAGTATATGCCTCGAGCAACCAAGCTACCTTGATTCTCATGAATAGCCTTTATATTCTTTATCTCACTATGATCTATAGTTATTGTATTTGTATTTCCGAATATTGTAATACCACTTACTACCTCATTATAATCGTCTCGAGAAGGATTATTACTTTGAGAAGCATTAGCAATCACACAATTATCAACCATAATATTCGAACTATTCGAATCAACTAACAGAATATTAATTACACGTTGATTTCCATCTAAACTAAGATAACTCATCGCAACATCATTACCAGAAATGGTTAATAAACTTGTTCCGAATTCTACGTTAGATTTCGCCTTCAGACCTGTCGAGGATCCTTCCCCGATAATCTTTGTATAAGAATTTACTGTTAGTTTTTGTGTAGCATCTACGATGTAAGTGCCGCTTGGGAAGAATAGTGTCCCCTTTCTCTTCGAAACTTGTTCTAAAGCAATTTGAATGCTTAATGTATCATCTGTTAACCCGTCGCCTTTTGCACCAAAGCTTTTTACATTATAAGCAACGATGTCGAATGGATTTAACTTATCTGGTTGAATCTTGTCAGGGGATTGAATCGTAACTATGTGGCTATCGGGATCCCAATTGATCGGAAACCCACTATTCTCACTTATAAAACGAAGAGGAACAAGTGTCGTGTTTTCTACAATTTGTACAGGAGCTTGAAGTTTAATAGCCTTGCCATTAACATATGCGATTGGACTATTTATTTCCATTGTGATGCTTAAATTGTCTTTCTTGCCTGTAACAGATTGTTCTTCCTCATACCAAGAAACCTTAAAACCCATACGTTCAAAAATAGGGCGCAATGGAACAAATGTGCTTCCCTCTTTAATTAAAGGATCAACTTCAAACTGTAACTCAGTATTATCAAAGAATACCTTTACTGTTTTCTCAGCAAATACAGTATTAGGTACTACTAAAAAGATCCACATAAGTATTATTGTTATACCCGACTTTAAAATTTTCAAAATATACTCTCTCCTAACGTGATGTTGATAAATGACTTGCATAACAAAAAAGTCTTGGTGTACAAGACCTTTCCGTTAGGCTCGATTTAATAACTTGTAATATATGATTTTCACCCATTCTAATGGAACATTCTTTTTTGTATCATGATGCGTCCACCATTGGTCAAACGTAAATTCTGATGGTGCTGCAACAAAATGTAGATCAATACCAGAATTTTTATACACTTTTTTAAATGTTAGGCGAGTTCGCAAAGTATGCCAATCTGAAGTTACAACAAGCGCTTTCTGCATACCTTCTTGCTCAAGAATCTCCTTGGTATATTTAGCATTCTCAAAAGTATTCTGTGCATGATCTTCTAGCATAATGGATTCTTCAGGTACTCCTAAAGATTCAACCTTTGCAAGCATTTTATTAATTTCCATGTCATGTTTGTAATCAAAGGTCCCATCTGTCAGTAAGACTTTCGTGGCATAACCATTCTTATACAATTCAACAGCCTTTCTCGATCTCTCTCCAAACCCCCCTTCTCCTCCAAGAAGTATAATTACATCACTATTACTTACTTCATCCAAAACAATTAATTTGTTACCTAAGACGTCAAGCCATCTATCCTTTGTATAATATAGCAGTAGCAATGTAACGACTATGAGAGGTAATATCCAACTCATAACACGTACTATTACCTTCATCCCTGGCATAAATTCAACTCTTTCTTCCATCGCCTCAGCACCTTATGACATTAACATAACAAATCAAATTGTTTTTGTTGTTGGACAGTCGTATATTCATTAAAATATCTATAACTTTCATTAGCTTGGAAAGTTGCAGGATTAGGTTGAATAAAAAAGGATAACACAAGGCGGCCTAGTTCTAAGCCTCCTTTCCATTCCACTTCATATTCATTTCCATCGTCCAACCTATTTACATTTATGAGAACTCCCTCAACTGAAAAGGTCATTTCACGCAATGTTAATTGAAACCTCCAAGTGACATGCTGACTTAGTGGCAGTGCTAAAGATGATAGAAATCGTAAACCCTGAGAAGTAATTTCTGTAAGTATCACTTGAGTAGGTTTTGATTCCATCCGTTTATTATTAATCTCAACAATCTTAATATGACTATAAAATAATGTCTCATTTTTGAGGTCAAACTTTCTACTTTTAGTAAGGTTAGTCAACATGTGTTCAGCTTCCTTTTCCTTATAGTGGAGATTCTTCTTTGCATATTACAAATAGTAGAAAGAGAAACTGAGAAAATACATTTTTTCATTTTCATATCTAGTAAAACACTGGTATAATAAGTCTTACTAAATGGATATACTAAATTTATTCATATGGAAATGTGAGGAAATTAACAATGACGAAATACGGGGACAGAATTGCCTTTCTGCGAGAACGGCATGCACTCACCCAAGAAGATCTGGCAAACAAGCTAGGCATTTCAAGAGCTTCTCTTTCACACTATGAGACATCACGAAGAGAGCCAGATTATACCACGATCAATAAAATCGCTTCTTTTTTTCATGTATCCATTGATTATTTGCTGGGAAGAACAAACCAATCTGATCGTATACTCGACGAAGAAGTGCGCGATTTCGTGGATAATTTAGAACTTTCGGATGAGAAGATTATGGAGAAATTCGCACTAACCATAGATGGAAAGAAACTATCTCCAGATGAAGCTAGGCGTTTTATTGCCTTTGTACGTGCTGAACGGTCCCTAGATTAATAAAAGTCGGTTTCTCAAGTTCATGTTCAGCAAAAACTAAAAAGTCATTTGGATTTATTCCCGTTTGAACTAGTATTTCCATAATATCAATTTTAGCTTGTCCCTTTTTCTCCATAAACAAATCTCTCCCAGGTCATGTTATCTTCACATTCATGATCTTATTTCTTTTTCTCATCCTATTAATAGAGATATATTTTTGTATCTTAATGTTCAGTATTCTACTCATTACTTGCCACTAATCGACTTTCCACCCGCTTTTCTAACTGTACCTGTACTCCAATATAACGCAAAGTTACAGATGGGGCAGAATGGTTAAAAAGATCACGTAGTACTGAAATATTTTTCGTCCTTTGATAATAATGGTATCCAAAGGTCTTCCTTAACGTATGTGTGCCAATATCATGGAGTCCAATCTGTTTCGCCGCTTCATTCAATATGCGGTATACTCGAATCCGTTTTATTGGCTTTCCTGTTCGTTGTGATGGAAAGACGTAATCATTGTCATCCATATATTTTACATATTCCATAATGGACTCATTAAGCTTAGCGCTAAT
This sequence comes from Paenibacillus qinlingensis, assembly GCF_031455095.1. Taxonomy (GTDB): domain Bacteria; phylum Bacillota; class Bacilli; order Paenibacillales; family NBRC-103111; genus Paenibacillus_E; species Paenibacillus_E qinlingensis_A. The sequence goes on along the minus strand of NZ_JAVDSB010000005.1, from coordinate 362,057 downwards.
TGTAAAATTCTTTTCTTTCCCTGTCTTTTCTTCACGTATAATTACTCTATTCTTACCTTTTAAATCTTGTACTCTTAAAGTCAACAAATCACTTAGGTGTAAACCAGAATTAATTCCAATTGTGAATAAGAGCCAGTCTCGATGTGACTGCCTAATTAATATTTCTTGCATTTCTTCAATTTTTACTTGATCACGAATTGGCTGTACAACTTGCATGAAACAACGCTCCTTTTATATAAATTAACTGATACATAATGTATCATACGAAACATAACGAACCCTTTATTATTAATAATTAACCTTATCTTGTGTTTCCTCCCCTCATGTTCCTCATTAGTAAATTACATTATCCTCATTAATATAGCATTATACGATACATATCGTATCACTTGATGGATACAAAAACAAGTGTTTTATAAAATTTCTATGTATTTCCTATCAACAAACAAAAAAAGGACCTTCTTTTTAGAAGATCCTTTCCCACACATCCTATCTCATTCCCACCGACGCCACACGCACAGACTCATTCGCTCCCAGTCCAGAAACAAGCAGAGCTTGCTGCAACAGCAAGGCTAATAGCTTGCGCATGGAGCCAATTCCGATTTTACCCATAATGTTGGCGAGGTGAATTTTTACAGTTTTCTCACTGATACAGCAATTTTCGGCAATTTCCTTGTTGGTGTAACCATATGTCGCAAGTAAGGAAAGTATTTCGGTTTCACGTTGTGTTAGACCATAGTTGGAATAAAATTGGAGTAAAACGTCTGACTTCTCTATAATTATTGGCTTCATATGACAACTTCCTTTATATGAATGTGTCTTTCTCGACTGAGATCAAGAAAGGTATTTTCGATTTTCACGAGTGGGTTCGTATCATCCGTTGGATTAATATAGACGACTTCGCCCCAGCGTCCATCTGTTAGAAGAACTTGCCTGCCTACTAGATTGTAAATCATGTTTTGTAAAAAGACGGAAACTATATGTGGATCTAACTCTCCAAAGAAACCTTTTCTCAAACGACTGACAACTTCGTGAAAAGGCATCATTTCATGATATGGCCTTTTCGATGACATTGCGTGGAAAACATCTGCTACGGCGACGATTCTGCTCATTTTGTCCAGTTGATTATCTTGCAACTGCAGCGGATACCCTGTGCCATCAGCTCGTTCATGATGTTGTAGAGCTACCAGCGCTACACGATAGTTAATGCCTACCGTCTCACGCAGCATGTTATAACCAAGAATGGTATGCTTTTTTATTTCATCATACTCCTGCGGAGTTAATTTTCCTGGTTTCATTAAAATCTCTTGAGATATCTTGATTTTACCCACATCATGCATAGTAGCCGCTAAGGATAGAAGCGCTACCTCTGTATCTGCAAGGTCCATCCATTTGCCAATGAGTGTTGATAGAATGCCCACGCCGATATTATGCTGGTGGGTGTATTCATCCTTAGCCTTAACGGCTTGAAACAATTGAAAGAGATCAGGGTTTTCGGCTGCCTGCTGAACGATTGGAATTAATTCTGACTTGATCTCTAGAAGAGGTATCTTCTTTTGCGTCTTAATACGCTCGAATAAGTCTTTGGCATACTCCGTAGCTTTCTGAACAAGACGATTCGCATCTTGAGCGGGTACGGATTCAGGCGGCTGGCTCTCAGGCATCGTCGTTGTTACAATATCCATCTGATCGATGCGATGCTGCCTAAATAAATCCAAATGTTCTTGATTTAGAACGGTATGAATAGGGACTAAGACTAGTCCATAACTTGTTGTCACATCATATCTTAATCTTTTACCCAAAAGGTCTCTCAAGAAATCCCGCCCCATTAATTTCAAAATCGTTCCATTTTCCATTATATACGACAAATTCCATCATATATATGGGATATTCAACCTATATTTCGACAATCTATTGTAGGTTTATTTTCCCAATTCGAACTATTATACCACTTCTTATAGGTCTAGTGATGCTTAACTTTTGTTATTTTCAAACCGTGACATCCGTCTATCTCCCTGCATATAGTAAGTATCGACAATCCGCTTTTACCTAAGGAGGACTTACGAATGGCATCGAACAAGAAACAAGAACTGCGCGATGTAGAACTGGAAACTGAGATTTCACAAAGCGCGGCAACGGACTCGGACTACCCAGCAGCCTATTATCCACAACATACACCATACCCTTACGGGTATCCCGTACCTCAATACTATGGATGGGTACCTGCCTATGATCCACGCGGCTTGGGCGGCTTAGGCGGTTTGGGCATCCCCGGATTCCCAGGAACTGGCGGCATGATCCCTGGATTCCCAGGCGGATCTGGTGGATTCCCAGGCGGACCTGGCGGTTTCCCAGGCGGTCCTGGATTTCCGGGCGGGCCTGGCGGTTTCCCGGGCGGACCTGGTGGTTTCCCAGGTGGACCTGGTGGATTTCCCGGCGGGCCCGGCGGTTTCCCAGGTGGACCTGGTGGATTCCCGGGTGGACCTGGCGGTTTCCCGGGTGGACCTGGCGGTTTCCCAGGTGGACCTGGACCAGGCCAAGGGCAAGGCGGGTATCAACCGCCAACGTCCGCGCCGCCATCTCAAATACCGCAAAAACCGCTTAAAGCACCCGGCGTATACGCCGTAGATCCAGGCGGAATCTCCCGCTGCTTGTTCAGATTCACGTATATATGGCAAAGCAACGGACAACAATACTGGTATTTCCCAGTGTTCGTTGGACGGACATCGATTACGGGATTCCGTTGGACTGGATTCTCTTGGATCTTCTTCGGAATTGACTTACGCTTTATCGATTCCTTTACTTGTTAACACCATAGATTGCAAAAAAGCTTCCAATCCCACGATTTTGTGGGGCTGGAAGCTTTTTTATTTTATACCATGTCACTAGCTTTCTTGCCAAGCAAACCTGTACCCAATGCCAGGCTCAGTCAAAATATACTGAGGTCTCGTCGGATCCGTCTCTATTTTCTTCCTCAGATGTCCAACATACACGCGCAGGTACTGACTGTCTGATTCATACTGCTGACCGCCCCATACTTCCTTTAGCAACTGTTTATGAGTCATCACGCGTCCAGCATTAACGCCAAGCACCTTGAGCAAATCATACTCGGTTGGCGTAAGCTTCAGCTTCTCACCATGGAGTTCTACGCAGCGCTTAGCCAAATCAATAACGAGTTGCCCAAGCCTAAGCACAGGCTCATCTTGCGTTTTGGCAATATGCCGAAGCGCCACTCGCATGCGAGCCATGAATTCGCCCATACCGAATGGCTTCGTCACATAATCGTCTGCACCTCGATCTAAGGCGGCGACTTTGTCAGGCTCTTGATCCTGCGCGGTTAAGATAATGATGGGAACATTCGACCATTCACGAATGCCGTCCATTACCTCCATGCCGGTCATATCTGGCAGCCCCAAATCTAACACTATGAGATCCGGCCGAAACATCGCAGCCTGCAGCAAACCTTCTTTGCCAGTTGCAGCTTCCGCTGTTACAAATCCATGTGCAGTTAACGTAACACGCATTAATTTGCGAATTTGTGCCTCGTCATCAATGACCAAAATTTTCGCCCCTGTGGTTGTCATCCTTCTCTCCATCCCTCTTAGCGAATTTCTATTGTGTTAAAAGCAAGCTCAGTTCGATCACCGTACCCTGCCTACCGTCTTTTCTCTCGCTAGCGGTGATTGAACCGCCATGCGCTTCTACAATACTTTTACAGATGGCAAGCCCAAGACCTGTGCCTGGTATATGTTTCGTTCGATTTCCACGATAAAATTTTTCGAAAATCCGTTCCCTATCGGCTGGAGGTATGCCCGCCCCTTCATCCATTATGCTCAAAAGCAGCCTATCGCCAGCCTTTTCCGCTTCAATCCGGATCTCACTGCCTTCAGGTGAATACTTGATTGCATTGCTGAGCACGTTTATCAACACTTGTTCGATAAGCACTTCATCCAGTGGAACAGACGGAAGCTCCGGATCCAATGCGATATGAATGACTCGATTTTGCAAGGAATCCTTCAATTGCGTTAAGGCAACCCCGACAACATCCTCGATCCCGCACCACATCTTATTTAAACGCATCATACCGCTCTCAATGCGAACCATACCGAGCAGATTCCCAACGAGTCTATTCATACGCGTAGCCCCTTCACGGGTTGTAAGGAGTAACTCTCGACGATCATCTGCACTAAAGACATGCTCACCCTCAAGCAAGCCCGTGACAGAACCAATAATGGTAGCCAGCGGCGTACGCAATTCATGAGAGAGCGAGTCCAGCAGCGCTGTGCGGAGCTTTTCGGATTCAGCTGTCAATTGAGCCACTTTGGCTTCATCCGCTAGCTTAACCCGAGAAATTGCCACGGCCGCGAGATCCGATAATGCTTCAATGATGGGAATAAGCTCCGGCATTTCCAGCACACTGCGATGGCCAACATGCACAGCAAGCACGCCATGCATCTGATGATCGGTTGCCAATGGGATATGTAAATCAGAGGCTTCACGCAACGTCTGCGTCCCCCGACCAGCAATCGTATGGTTCACATTGACCCAGGCCGCGATAGAGAGATGCGACTCATCACTCGCCCAATCCTTGTCATTTTTCGAGTAAGCAGTCAGTTCTTGCTCTCCCAGCTGATTCTGAAAAAAGATAGCCACTTTCGTATCCAGTGTTTCAGCAATGTGCTGAACAATCTCAATGAGTAAGACATCTAGATCAGAAATCGCTGTAATCTTTCGACTTAACGCGTATAGGGCAGCTGTATTCGCTTCTCTCTTTTGCGCTTGCTGGATCTGATTTCTAAGCTTAGAAGCCAGACTTGCCGTAAGTGCCGCCACACATAGAAAGACTATGAAGGTAAAAATATAACGCAAATCCGCTACCGATAGACTGCGCGTAGGTGGAACGAAGAAAAAGTCAAACGCCATCACACCTAATCCCGCAGCAAAAAAAGAGGGACCTCTCCCCCAACGAACCGCACTAAACAGCACCGGAAATAAATATAGGAGCGAAATATTGACGAGATCAAGGAAAGGAGCAATACCTTTTAATACAATCGTTAACACGACAATAAAAAGGCTCGTCACCCCGTACGATTTCCAGTAATTTTTTTCATTTTGTTGAGTTTCCATAGACTTATTTTACCCTATTTCACCAAGTTTGCCACACGCACACTATTGTAACGCAGATCTGTGTAAATAAGGAGTAAAGATGAGTAGCAATTGTATAAAAAAAGTATAAAAATTAGGGATCGGTTAAGTAACCCGCCAAGGCGTTTACTACGCGAGTTCCACATCTCTTTTACTTTTTCAAATGATACGGCACGGTCGTTACAATCAAATTCCGCTTATACAGCAAGAAGGCCCTGATCAGCAAACTGGATTGATTGTGAAGGATGTTATGCCAGTTTTTCTTGGGGATAAACTGCGGAATGATCACAGTTACCCGATAGTTGGATTCCGTTGCTTTATGTTCCACGGTATCGATAAATTTGGTCAGCGGATGCACGATACTTCGATATTGGGAGTACAGCGAAACCAAACGCACATCGGGCTGCCATTTTTGCCATTTTTCCGCAAATTTCTTCTCATCCTCCCGCTCAAACGCCACATACACCGCAATAATCTGATCCGGGGAGAGTGATTTGGCGTAGTTCAGCGAATTCTCCACCACATGAGTGAAGCCTGCAACCGGCACGATCATCACATTCCCTTCAATGGGAACGACAGGTTCACAAGAAGTTAAGCGCAATTGTTCCGCGATGGCATCGTAGTGTTTTTTAATTTGATGAAAAATAAAAACGATGAGCGGGAGGAAAATGAGTACACTCCACACTTGACCGAACTTGGTGATAAAAAAGATCATCATCACGATGAAGCTCATAATGGCGCCCACCAAATTTACGGATAATTTGAGCAACCAACCTGGCGGCCTCTCCCGACTCCACTTCACCAACATACCTGTCTGCGCCAATGTAAAAGGAATGAATACCCCTACAGCATAAAGAGGAATGAGCTGCTCTGTCTGTCCTTTAAATACGATAATTAACAACATCGAGGTGATAGCTAAAAAAATAATCCCATTCGAATACCCCAATCTGTCTCCGCGCATCGTAAACATTCTCGCAATAAATTTATCTTTAGCCAAATTAACGGCCAGCAAAGGAAAGGCAGAATATCCCGTATTTGCTGCAAGAACGAGAATCATCGCTGTTGTGCCTTGGACGATATAGTACATTAGATTTCTACCAAACGTAACGGTCGCTATTTGGGAAACGACGGTTTCCTTTTCCTCAGGTGCAATGCCGTAATAGTAGGCTAAGTAAATAATCCCCGCGAAAAGAATGGCGAGTAAAAAGCCCATGGCCATCAACGTTCTGGAGGCATTATTCGGGGCAGGAGACTTAAAATTGGGAATCGCATTGGAGATCGCCTCCACCCCAGTTAGAGCCGAACTTCCCGAAGAGAAGGCTCTTAGCAAAATGAACAGGGATATGCCCGCAATCGGTGTCCCCAACGGCGTATGTAAATCGGCTGAGATTTGGCCGGTCACTATTTTGTACAAACCAACCCCAATAAGGATCAGCAGTGCCACCACAAACAAGTACACGGGATACGCTAAAATGGACGCCGACTCCGTTATACCACGGAGATTCAGGATAGTAATAAATAACACGAGCGCTAGTGCAATAGGAACTGTATAGGCATGTAAGCTTGGAAAAGCTGAAGTTATCGCATCGGTCCCCGCGGAAATACTGACCGCTACTGTCAAAATATAATCGACTAATAAGGAGCCGCCTGCAAATAGACCGGCGTTCATGCCTAGGTTCTCTTTGGACACGACATAGGCACCGCCGCCTTGCGGATATGCAAAAATAATTTGTCTATACGACAACATAAGGGCAACTAAAAGAAACAGAACACCGCATCCGATAGGGATTGTATACCAGAAGGCTGCCGCACTAATCGTAATTAAGACAATTAATATCTGCTCCGGACCATAGGCTACCGAGGATAGCGCATCCGATGAAAGAATTGCCAGGGCTTTCTTTTTATTCAGTTTCTGCTCGCCCAATTCGTGGGACTTCAATGGCTGGCCAATTAACAAACGCTTCAGATCAGACAACAATGTGTGCACCACCCAGATGTGATATGTTCGGTTTAGTTTGTCCTTATTCTCTTAAAATAATTATAAATAATGGAAATACGGACAGAACTGCACACAAAAAAGCGACCGATTCACTCGGTCGCTTAGCAGAGCAAGCACTTCACACTGGTTTCAAAAAATTGAAACTACGAAACAATCTCCACATCAATCAACGTAAACTCGGTCACATCCACCAACCCACGATTAGAAATACGAATCTCTGGAATCACCGGCAGCGCGATGAGCGAGAAAGTCATATAAGGCGCGTTCAGGGAACAGCCGATTTGTTTCCATGCTTGATCCATCTGAGCGACTTCCGCTACCACTTCAGGCAAAGACTTCTCCGACATGAGTCCAGCGATGGTCATCGGGACCTGCGCCAAGACTTGCCCATGTTCGACCACGATCATGCCTCCGCCCAGCTTCACTAGCTCATTCGCCGCGAAGGCCATATCGGCCTCATCGATCCCCATCACAAGGAGATTATGGCTGTCATGGGCCACTGTTGAGGCTACCGCCCCCGACGTCACGCCAAAGCCATGAGCAAAAGCAAGCGATATCTGCCCCGTCCCTCGGTGTCGCTCGATACAAGCTAGACGAACCACGTCTTGCGCAGGGTCAGGTTGAATATGACCAGCGTCCACACGCAGCTCTGCTGTCATCTTTTCAGTTCTGGCACTATTTTCGATAACGTTGATCACGTTGACTTTCGTTGTGTCTCGCCCAGCAGTTGATGCAAGCTTGAAGTCGTCGGCTGTCAGCTCCCGCTTCACGTTCATGGACGTACGTATATGCGCAGGATACGTAAACACAGGGAACTCCACCACGAGCTTCCCTTGCTCAGCAATCACTTGACCATCCGTAATAACGGTGGTTGGCTCCATCTTCTGCAGATCATCGATCAACAGAATGTCCGCGCACTTGCCTGGTGAGATTGAGCCCAAATCATGCTCCAGCTTAAAATAGCGCGCCACATTGATCGTAACCATTTGAATCGCTGTGACCGGATCCACGCCTTCTTCTATCGCGCGCCGCGCTACGTGATTAAGGTGTCCTTTTTCCACTAGTGTCTGGGGATTCACATCATCCGTTACAAGCGAAATATTGGACGTATTCACGCAGTCTTCGGTGACAATCTTGATGACTTCTTTGACATCATGCCACGCTGAGCCTTCACGAATCATGAGATGCATCCCCATGCGAACCTTATGCAGTCCTTGCTCTCTTGTTACCGTCTCATGGTCGGATGTTACGCCAGACGCTAAATAAGCTTGCAGCATGCGATCATCGTCACTAGGGAAATGTCCAGTAACTGTCTTCCCGCTTAACAGCGTTGCTTCGATTTCTCCGCACATTTTGGGATCACCGTACACGACTCCTGGGAAGTTCATGACTTCGCCAAGTCCCACCACATTATCCCACTGCAGTCCCGCTTGAATATCGGCTACTTCCAGTGTAGCGCCGCCATCCTCCAGATCATTGGTCGCAGGCACACAAGAGGGGAATGTTGTGAACACTTTAAGAGGCAGCTGCTGCCCTTCATCATGCATCAGTCGAACACCCTCTGAGCCGAATACATTCGCAATCTCATGCGGGTCCATGAAGATACCTGTCGTCCCTTTCACAATCGCTGCTTTGGCAAATTCCGTCACAGATAGCATCGTGCTTTCTACATGCATATGGCCGTCCAGTAAGCCTGGCACCAGAAATTTCCCGGCAGCATCGATCAGGGTAGTTTGAGCTCCGATGGTATGATCTGCCTTCCCAATATACGCAATGCGCCCAGCAGCAATCGCAACATCCATATGTGTAAGAAGTTCTCCTGAATACACGTTGACTAAGGTACCATTTTGAATAACAAGATCGGCCGCAGCTTCTCCCATTGCAACCTTAGCCAATGTACGGCTAACGTCAGTAAGTTTATTTCGATTAGGGGTATATGTCATAGATTCGTGCTCCTTTGTTCCTACATTAAAATACGTAATGATTATTAAATGTACACTTTAATGGATAGGAGAGCAACTGATGAACAATCAACCATACGCCTTACTCAAATGCTCCGAAATCGACGTAAAAGCGAAATCCTTCAGCATGTGTTCCAGCTTAGCTTTCGTTCCTTTAACATTATAGTAATGAATGAAACGCTCTTTAAAAGGAAGCTCCAGCTGGTGTTCCTTCGGATCAATCTCACGAGGATGCAAATAAACAATGGAGCTCTTACCTTGGCGGTTAGCCGATTGAATGGCTTTTCGAATGATCATCTCAGGAAAAAATCTAAAATAAAACCCGCCTGAATAGCCGATATTTCTCCCCGCCGCTCGCATCACAGACATCGGAATTTCGTATAGATGAAGTTCTCTGCCGTTAACGATTGGCTTATGAATCTCAGTAGGCGCTGTTGGAATGCCGTATAAGAACGTTTTTACAGGAAAAATACTTGCATCATAGATGAGGCCCATCTCTTCCAACACTTCGAGGTAGTGATGATTACTTTCAACGATCGACCATGACGGTGCCCGATACCCTTGTACCTTCGTTCCGGTTAAATTTTCGAGAATATCGATTGATTTTTGAACATCCGCACGAAACCCTTCTCTCGTCTGCTTGTATGCTAATTCATGGGCATACCCATGAGAGGCGACATCATGACCCTCACGCGCGATAGCCTGCACAATATCGGGGTAATCCTCCCCAATACAGCCAAGTGTAAAAAAGGTGGCTTTGCATCCCGCATCGCTGCACATCTGCAGCAGTGTATCCATATGTGCTCGGAAGCTCGAGCCCTTACTGCGGTCTGGCTTTACATCGTCGTAGTTCGCATGAAACCATTCCTCAATATCGAATGTGAGAATGTTGTTCATGGGTTTAGTAAGATTCACAGGATTCAAAGAGTTAGACATGCTTCTTGCTCCCCTTAATCGCGAAAGAGGTGCATAAACGATCATAAACCTTCCACTCTGCGCTTCCTTTTGTCACGTATGGGAAGGGATGATAGATCTTTAAGAACTCTATATGCTCAAATCCGTGTTCGATGAACACTTTTTTCAATTCGGCCATCACGTACATACGGTCAAATTTTTTCGTTTTTTCAAACAATTGCAACACTTTCCGCTGCCAGGACATCTGGTGCAAAGTTTCAATGAGCAGGGTTCCACCAGGCTTCGTCACCCTAGCCAACTCTGCAATAACGGATCGATATTGATCGATAAGCTGAATCACACCAATACATAAGACGAGATCAAATTGGCCTTCCTCGAAGTGAAGAGCTGTCAGATCATCCGATGATGTGCGAAGTCCTCTTTCCGCGGCAAAGGCCAAGCTTTTCTCCGAAAAATCCACGCCATAGACGGTGTTTGCCCTAACAAGCGGCTCACTAAATGCCCCCACGCCACAACCTGCGTCCAGTATGTCTTTTCCTTGCAGCTCTCCGAGCCACTTTAACGTTTGATTGCGCTGCATAAAGAAGCTTTCCTCATTATAGTAGTCGGAGGATTGCACGGACGCACCGTGAACTTCTGCCCTCTTGTCAAAATATTGCTTCCAGCTGAGATTAGCCATGATCGATTTCCCCCGATTTTGATGTGTTATGGCATGAGATACTTGATGAGCTGTTTACCGATCGGTTCTGTCACAAAGTTAGGCATGACCTTCCAGAGTTCTACGAAGAACCGTAGCTTTTCTTTGTCCGGAGGACCCGCCTTTTTATTGGTGCTGCCCATGACATAATACGTGAGCTGCTCGGCCTTAGCCCCCCATTGTTCTTTGTATTTATACGTGCCTGAACCCGTTTGTGAACGACCTAGATCAAGCTTCTTCATTCCGCTTCTGATCCCCAATTTTACTGCTTCCCAGTACATAAAATTATTCAAATATTTGTGATTATACGCCGTCAGATTCGCACCATACGGATAATACAGCGTCGAGTTCCCCGGACTTTTGAGCAGTAACATGCCTCCAACGACCTCACCGCTCTCTACGTCTATGACCGTCAGCAGCTCAGCTTGCCCAGGGAAATTGTCCAAGAATCGTTGGAAAAAGGAAATATCCTGCGCGGGCGACCCTAATTGCTTCATCCGCCGAACATACACCCGATGGAATGACTCCAAATTCCCCTTATCGTACGAAGCCGTAAACCAGTTGTTCTTGTACACTTTCCGGACATGGTTTCGATTGCTGCTAGAGGAGAGGGCAAGCACCTCATCTTCCGTCGTCAGCGGCAATACAAACGTATGATTGCTAAGGTTGATGGGCCCAAGCTTGTCATGCTTAGTGGGGGTCTCATTCTTAAACCTCAACTCCACGTAGCTCAGTTGGTAGTTCTCCTTAAGATCCGCTATGGCAGCCATCGCAAAGTTAGCAGCCTCCTCATCGATGGCACATATGTCCAAATAATTGATAAAGGGGAGCGAAACTCCCACCTTCTCGAGTCCTAAGTTGCGACCGCTAATCAATGGAAGTAAGGCACATATATCGTTATTGCGATCAACTATCGCATGGTATAAGCAGCGGTAACCAAACGTATCGCATAGAATTTTCCTAAACGCTAACGTATGGTAAATTGTCCCCTGAGACCCTGCCAGCCTGTCCCAGGCTTCCTTCATCTCTTCGGTATAGGGCACACAACGGTACATGCAAACTATCCTCTCAACCATAAAATAACACCAATCATAATAAACACACATCCGGCCCATTTCATGGCGCTAATTTGTTCATGGAAGATCATGATGGAAACTAGAATCATAAAGATATATTGAATACTCGATACGAAAGTCACATAGCTCAAATCAAATTGGGACAGGCAATAAATCCAGATGAATGCCGCCAGTGCATAAAAGGCAAAACCCGTCACAATCAATGGTGTCGTCATGTAACCTAGGGCAATCGCCATAATTCCACCTTCAAAATTGACAGCTCGACCCCCTATTTTAAGTAAGGTACTGGCCACAACCGTCATTAGTACACTGGCAACTAACATGATGTATTTGATGATTTTTCCTCCTCGTTGCTTTTCTTCTCCAGCTCTTCAAGTCTTAACTTCGTCAATCCGAGCTCCTGGGTAAGTGCTTTATTGTGCAGCTTCAGGCCCGAAATGCTAATACTCGTATTCAGCAGAAGCAAGTAGGCAGAAGCAATTAATATGGCAAAAAAAGCAGAAGGCGCATAGTCGATACCAAGCAGCTTCGAGAACCACTCCATCAAATTCGTGAACATGGACATAATCAACGTAAATATACCAATCACAAACCAGACAAGCGCATACTTCTCTCGAAGTCTTCTAGCTCTAACCATCATAAAAACCGTGCAAATTAATATAAAACTGAAAATCACACCCATTAATTGCACACTATAGAGAGGATGCTCACTCGTTAACATACCTACCACCTCGTCCTTGTCCTTGTATAGGAGAATAAGATCGACATAATGACCTTCGTCATATAGTAGGGACTTTTGATCGGTGTAATCGATGAGACACCATGCTCACGCTCTCTCATTTCAACACCAATTTCACCGATCCGAAGCCCGTGCTTGCTCAGCAGAATAATAGCATCCGGCTCCGGATAATCGTCGGGGTAGAATTGGCTTAAGAGCCCAATGCTCTTACGATTATACATACGAAAACCTGAGGTTCCGTCTGTTATTTTGGTCTGGATTAATAGTCGAAATAAATAGTAGAACACTTTAATCCCCAGTCGCCTAGTCCATGTCGTTTGAAACGATTTGATATCTAGAAACCTAGAACCAATAACCATATCGCACCCCGTTTGCGTCATATACGCATAAAGCTTGTTTACCTCACTGGGGAGATGCTGGCCATCACCATCAATTTGTACCATATACGAGTACCCGTTAGCATTGGCATATTTGAAGCCTGTTTGCACCGCACCACCAATCCCTAAATTAAAGGGAAGGTCCACGACTTTCACATCTCCGCCGGCCTGTTTGGCAATCTCCGAAGTGTGATCCTTCGAACAATCATTAATGACAAGAATATCGCAGTTCGGCAAATTCTCGCGCACATCTCTGATTACTTTTAGAATATTGTTCTGCTCATTATAAGCCGGGATTACAATGAGTATTTGTTGTTGCTCCATTGACGCAGCCTCCCCCAAAGTGTGTTGGTTATGACCCGGATTAAGCTGATCAATCTTTCGGCCCCATACCCACAGACGATACATATAAAGGGTAAAGCAGGAAGCTTATAGCGATACATACTATCCATGAACAGCACCATACAAAAAATAAATATCGACAAAATAACCAACCAAACAATGGATGTCCTTCTGAACATGTTGTTCTTTATCGTTGCATAAGTTCCAATAATAAATAGCACTAAGGGAATGAGATCCTTGCCAAACTTAATCAGACCCGACAAACTTCGAATATCCGTCTTCCATACCCACCAACCTATAAAAGCGATTGCTCTTCTTCCATATAAAAGCAGGACATGATCCCAATTATGAATAAGAAAGCTTAGGATTAAGCTGCCGAATATATCCATGCGATAATCGGGTCGATAGAAATAGTCATTGCTGGAAGGATTATCATAGATCCATCCCTTGGCGTAAATGTTATATAAAACTAACTTCGCATTATATTGTAGAGAGGCAATGAGTGGATTGAATTTCTGTCCCAAAGTAAGATAACTAACAACAGCGAGGATGAAAAGTAAAGCGCCTACAATTGGAAATCTATAACGCTTAAGTAGAAGAAAGGTTGTCTGTTTGTTCAAATTGAATACGAGATAGAGTCCTATAAAAGCAAGTGTCAGGACACCCGTTGGCCGGAAAATTAGCATGATGAGTGAAGAGATGATGAACATCGTGGTCACTAATTTCTTTTTACTCTCTAGCATTTTTAAAAGAAGTAGGACATTAAGTAGAACTAGATTCATAAAAAGACTATCTGAAAGAATGTACATCGACCAAATCATCATGTGCCATGAAGTGGCATAGAAATACGAGGCGATAATAGCGGTTACTCGGTTAAATAAGCGTAGTGTGATGAAATACACGAGGATCACACACAGGGCCGTTGTTACAGCTTGTATAAAAATAACGGTTTGCGCTTCCTTAAACACACCGATTAATAAGGTCAAAATGAGGTTATATCCCATGTAGAGAAGATCATTCATATGTAAGCCAATTTTGAAATCTGCTAACAAGGCGTGGGCGTAATCCAGATACCACTGTGAATCATCCGACTTAGGAAGTCCCTTATCTGAATGCAGGATAAAGAAGTAGTACTGTAAGACACGCTTAAGGGAAAGCAATACAAGGGGGAGGAGATAGACCCATTCGTAATTCTTATATTTCACATAGATACGATAAATCAGATACACTCCGCAAACAACTCCATATCTGTAATTGTAATTGTGATCGAATTGTAAAAAAAGTGTGATATAACTATGATTAAATTGTGAAAACAACTTAGAATTTTCGACATTGCGTGATAAATTCCTGCTTCTTTTGAACTAATTAACAATAAATTTATATTAGCTTTCTGGAGGCGAGAAAAATCCTCTTTTACGCAATGAATTTTGGCCAAAAAGTACGTCTCCTGACGTGATATACGCAGCATTTTAACTATCTCCACTATCCCCTTCGCTCAGTTACAATTTCCTGACTGACAGTCAACAGGAATAAACACATCTTTAGTACTGTTGTCCTATGGTAACATTTACCTTAAAATGAAAAGGAAACGACAAGAATTTTACTAAGGCGGTGACATTTATTCATGAGTTATCAATCACATGTAAGAAACAACGCATCGTCAGAACAACTCGATAAACATTCGAAATCAAACAGCTCAACTACACACGGTGGAAAAGCTGATCGTATGTCTCCTTTTTCCACTTCACATATTGCACAACTTCAGAGAACAATCGGCAATCGCGCCGTCGCTCAATTATTCAGGTCTCAAACACCAACACAATCACAACCAGATAAACCGATTCAGAAGAAGGAAAATAACACAGGCATGCCCGACCATCTCAAATCAGGGGTCGAAAATTTATCTGGCCTGTCCATGGACTCCGTAAAAGTGCATTACAATTCCGATAAACCTGCTCAGTTGCAAGCCTTAGCTTATGCGCAGGGAAATGACATTCATGTGGGTCCTGGTCAAGAGCAGCACTTGCCGCATGAGGCTTGGCATGTCGTCCAACAACGTCAAGGCAGAGTAGCCCCAACGCAACAAGCTGGCGGTGTCGCCATTAATGATGATCATGGATTAGAATCCGAAGCCGATCACATGGGAGCCAAAGCATCTGATTTAGGCGGCGAACGTATGCAAATGAAACGATCGGACAACGATAGTTTAGTAAGTGGAGAAGCACCAAGCTCTTCGGATACGATTCAAAAAGTGGCTGCCACCTTGTACGACGGATTGGATGCCAATGATCCAAGTACGTATGATGTCGGTGGAGGGCATTCTTATGCCGATCACGGGGCGCATACGACCGAAGAACAACAACGCGAACGATTGAAAAGCGGTACCGCACCTTCCGGTCGGGTGAGTAAAGTGCCAACGGGCAAAGCCGCATCCAAATTCGTTTCGGATGATAAGCATAAAGCGGCTTTCACCAGTGCTTACAGTACTTTGGTTTCCAAAAATGCGCCAAAGCAGAAGCTCGTCGGCATGGGTACGATCATCAGCGTGCCAGGTGCAGGGGTCGGCTATCTCCGTGATGGCACAGAGGTCACTTGCGATCAGGTCCAATTAGATATTCAGCCAGACAATGGCAAGTTGAAAATCAATACGATGTTTCCAGTAAGCTAGGAGGATGAGGGCATGGGTACATCTGCAGTGAACAAATTGAGTCAGGTGCTAAATGAGCTGGCTATAGCATTAACTGTCGACGGATCGCAAACAGTTGATAAGCAGGCTTTAGCGGAGCACATTGCAGAAAATGAGCTTGAAGAAGCGGGAGCAGCTCCTTCTTGGTTAATCGATCTCCTCACCGCGGTGAGCGATCGAAAGGTCACGGGAGCTTGGGTTGACTTCAAGCGAGGGACAGGCGATGACACGAACATCTTCGATTTCATCCGGCACCTGCATGACGTGCTCCCGATTGCATACGAGAACAACGAGGAAAGCTGGTTATTAACTTTCCCGCAACTTGGTCTGGAAGCTTGCATTTCGTTAGAGGGTTCTTGCTACAAAGTGAGCGGCATCGGCGATACGTGGGAATTAGAGGATGCGTTGAATGACTAAAAAGCAGTCCCCGAAGTAAGTAGGTTACTACTTGGGGACTGCTTTTTTTATTGTTTATGGTTGCTCTCTTAATCCTTATACGGATCAAACTCATCGGCACCAGCCATACAAACACCGATCGGCTTCAACACATGCAGAACCTCAATCGTCTCCTCATGCGCACGCAGCACATCTTCCAGCTTACGATACACAAAAGGACTCTCGTCCGTTCCCGCTCCACGAAGCTCCACACCGTAATCCTTGACCGCATTCATCATGCGTTCTGGTGTAATTTGTCCGCCGCTTCGGGTGCGGTTTCTCCAGTTCATTTTGCCCGCCGCTTGTGTCCGGCTCATCACCCTGCCGGCGCCATGCACCGTGCTGTAGTAAGCATCCCGATTCTCATCGGTATCTTTCCCTCTAACGATCACGGAGATATCGCACATACTCCCCCCAATAAAGCCTAATTGCCCTGGGGCAGAAGGCGTAGCCCCTTTTCGAACTACTATTGTATCCTTACCATTGTGGACCTCTTTCCACGCAAAATTATGATGATTATGCACCGCGAAATCCGCTTCTGCTCCTAAAATAACGAGCACCTGCTCGATCACATAATCTCGCCCCGCATAGGCATACCGCCCTGCCAGCGTCATGGCCCTGTAATACATGTCTCCCATTTCGCTCGACAAATCCAGAAGAATCGGCGGTTGGTCCATCTTTTCACCTGGTGCGTTGCCCAGAAAGTCACGGCCAGCCGTCAGATTGATGAAACCGCTCGCTGTCTTATGACCGAACCCACGGCTGCCAAAATGATTCGCCACCCACACCCGACCCGTGCTCACTTCTTCAAACACATCCACAAAATGATTGCCGCTGCCCACGGTTCCAAGCTGATCACGAGCAAGTGCCTTTAACTTGTCGTGCTCTTGTTTACCAATTGCTTTATACACATCCCAATCCGGGTCATCGAACAAATCATGATCAACCTTCTCATTGTTTACACGACCGATACCAAAGGAAATTTTGCGTGCAATTTGATCCATCATGCCCGCCATGCGAGGCTTCAAATCGCTAGCCATGAGATTGGTTCTTACTGCTTTATTTCCACAGGCTATATCATAGCCTACGCCTGATGGCGATAATTGACCGTCGTATACAACAACTCCGCCTATCGGCTGGCTATACCCTTTATGATGATCAGCCATGAGGAGTGTCTGAACGACTCTTCCTGTTTCTGAACATGTTTTTGCCTGTGACAAAGCGCCCTCATCGGGTTGTCCCCAGACTCGTACGCCGTTTATATTTTGATACGCCATGTTGTTCATCTCCTGTAAGTGAAAATTAAAACTCCTATCCCCATACTTCCTTCAATGCTGCTCGAAATAATGCGTCAAGCTCGCTATCCTGACCACCTTCACCAACTTGCATGGCGGATTCTTGAAACGCGATAGGTGGCATCGTATTGTGCCCCTCAATCCATTCACAGGCCAAGATCGGGCGCAGGACATAGAAATACTTTTTAATTTTAACATGATCACCCTGCAAATATTCCCGATAATTCCCTTTCGCCATGTGCAAATAGTGGTGCATACAAGATGCGGACGCCTTCTTCCTTCTCGATCATTTTCAATTCTTCAAGGATTTGTTGATGAACATCGGACATATGATTCTTCCTCCTTTGGTACATGTATGTATTCAATCAAACATTGTTAATTATTTCCAATATTCTAAATATCGCGTCGGCCTTATGTACCTATCTTCGCTCTTTTTCATCCCATCGAACATGGCGAAAGTATTACGACAACAGAGAAAGTTTCCCATTTCGCCCAATTCCATCCCCTGTTACAATGGAAATACGATGTAGATGGAACGGAGGAGTAGGGTGGCTAAGGAAAGC
The DNA here is from genome assembly GCF_031455095.1 of Paenibacillus qinlingensis. GTDB lineage: Bacteria > Bacillota > Bacilli > Paenibacillales > NBRC-103111 > Paenibacillus_E > Paenibacillus_E qinlingensis_A. The sequence continues at coordinate 343,827 of NZ_JAVDSB010000005.1, read as the reverse complement.
TTTGATAAAGAAATCCAGTTTCTTCGCATGCTCGTGTTGACGAGTGGCGCCTACAATAGACAGCAATTCTCAGAGCGACTGGGCATTTCTATCCATACCTTTGACAAGACGATTCGACGGTTAAAAGAGATCGTTAGCTCGACGTATCAGCACTTACCGCAGGAGGAGCGCAAAGAGTTCGCCGAAACGATTCGCTTCAGCTATTACGAGTCCACCGATCCGATGCTGCTGTTTTTATTTCGCGCCAAATCGCTGAAAGAATCGGAATCGCAGAGAATCTCTTTGCTTTTAGCCGCCATGAACGAAAGAGCTCTGACAGCCATGGAACTATTGGACATCTGTTGTACCAGTCAATCATCCGATCTATCCTTGCCTGATGAGAAAACCATTCGTTCTGACCTCAAGTATTTGGAAGAAGTTGGTGTCATTGCAAGACAAGCAGGTGCTCGTCCCTATCGCTACCGTATCCAAAACGATTTGATCCACGGACTGACGGACGATGAGCTTTATGATCTCTATGATTTTGTAGATGTCATGGCGAACACGCAGGTCCCTTCTGTTCAGGGTTATTTGCTGCGCGATGGCTTGAAGAAGCATTTTGTTCGCCAACAAGCGGAGAAACACGCGATTGAGCCTTTTTTATATAAATATCACTATTATTCTAGAATCCTAGATGAAGCGCATTTGTTCACGCTCCTTCGTGCAATCCGTAACCGGCGCAAGGTTCAATTCCTTTATTTTTCACCGAAATCTGAAAAAAGCTACGCCTCTAAGAACACCAATCCGCTATTCGAGCGGGATACGAACGGAAAAGTGGAGAAAACGATCCCGCTGAAAGTGGTCTATGATCATCAGTACGGGCGATGGTATCTGCTCGGAAGTGGCAGAGAAGGCGTACGAAAGTATCGCTTAGAAGGGTTAACGCAGATCGAAGAGGATGAATCCGTGGACGAGGTTGCTTTTGAGACTAGAATGAACGAGCTGCAGGAGAAAATTCAGTATAGCTGGCTGATTGATACGGGGCGGCCTGTGACGGTTCGTGCTCGATTTTACAATCCAGAAGGTTCGGCGCCTAACTTTGTTAGGGAGCGAGTCATGCTGCAAGGTCAATGGGGACAAATCGTGCAAGAGGACGAGCACTCTTTTATCTATGAGATCTTGGTGAACGGGACGACAGAAATTAAGCCATGGCTGCGCAGTTTCGGGTCTAGCTGTGAAATACTCGAACCTGCTCAATTCCGCAGAGAAATGATTGCCGAATGGAAGGAGATTCAAGCTTATTATGAATCTGTTTGAGAAAATTTTTAATTACCAGATTATTTCCCGGCTAGAGGATTCAGGTACGTTCATGGTCACTTCACACGAGAGGGCATGGCTAAAGACGATGCTTGGGCATCCTGCAGCTAATGAGGCTTTCAATTCCGAAACGTTGGATAAACTACGAGTAATCCTAAGTCAAGATCAGGTTATGGACACCTCGGACCACCTCATTGAAAAAGCCCGCAGTAGGGAGAAACAAGTTTACCACCCCCTCTTACGGGTTTTACGCAGGCTTATTTCGGAGAGAACTGGAATACGCTTAACCTATGAGATTAAAAGCGGACGCATGCAATCAGATCAATCTGGGCTTCCCTATAAATTAGAATATTCCATGGTCAAAAGAGAATGGTACCTGCTTTGGTATGATTTTCGGCATCACACAATCATGCGCACTAAATTAGACAAAATTATAAGTGTCACTGCTGAGGCATTGAAAACAGAGGATGCAGATAGCATTCTGATGAAGAGCAAAAAAGCTCTAGATGCGAGAAAAGGCGAAACCCTCCTTGAAGTCGTTCGTGATTACAATAGAGAGCTGTCTCGTATTCTATATGCCCTTTCCAGTTTTGAAAAAGACGTTGCCTATGATACCGAAAATGATATCTATAGAGTCAGGGTAACTATTCTTGGGGACGAAACGGAGTATCTGCTTTCCAAGGTCCGTTTTCTTGGAAAGCGCGTTCGTGTGGTCGAGGGGGATTTTCTGAAAAGACGTATGCTGGAGTCGGCGACGAAGGCTTTGGCGCGTTACGGAGTAAGCTCGGTCGACGAGGACAAGGAGGGAGCTATATAAAACCTGCGGATGATAGGGATAACGGCCATACAAACAAAATCGGAAGAAACAAGTCGCATATTTGGATTGCGATTGCGGGAGCCATTTTTATACTTACAGGAGGGCTCTTCCTGATGTGGCTCTCTATTGAACATTTTCTGACACGAATTTGTGAGATTACGCATTGTTAAAAACTTTGCTTCACCGTTTCTCTAAAGAGCAAAAATTAAAAAGGCCATCTCAAAAGTCAATTTAGACCTTATGAAATAGCCTCTTTTTTGCATATGACCGACGCGTAATAGTAGTATCCCCGCTTCCCGCAATCTAACTGGATTTTCTCCATCTAATTGTAGCGAATTTATCGAATTTGTAAGATTACCTGTATTTTCTGTAGTTAAATTTCCTCGATCTGCTCGACTCTTCAAATTTCGACCAAATTAGATGTATTTTATACATCTAATCACGAAAATACGGTAAATACGAGCAAATTAGCTGTAGATTATACATCTAATCACGAATGCGGTCTGCAACATCTTCCACTCAAGGATATAGCGGAGATAACTCCACATCGATTCGATCAGCAATTAGCGTATAGAACTCGGGAAATCTTGGATCTGCTTTACTTGCGATCTCTTCAAATGTTCGAATGCATAGTCCCGCTGCACTAATCGCAGTTATAATCTCACCGACAGTCCAGCTTCGTACTAACACATTACGCAGCTCAGAACGTTCTTCCTCGGGAAGCAGCTTAGCAAACGCCACTTGTCCTTCCTTAATGCGATCCTCAAAGTAGTTGCCAGTTGGCTCTGGCAGGTTATATGTATTCAGCCATGCCCGTGCAAAAGGATGAAAGTCGGTCAAAATAAACCGGCCCTTGTTCCTTAGTCTACGTTGAACCACGCTGAAAATAGCATGGAGATCTGTAAAATAATGCAAAACACCAAACTCCATCAACACGATATCAAATTGGCCTAGCGTTTCTTCGTTGGGGATATCCAAAGCATCCGAGCAGATATAATCAATTTGAACCCCAGTAGCTGCAGCAACCTGCATCGCGTACAACCGATTTTCTTCCGATATGTCCACCACGGTCACTTCCGCACCTAACAATGCCAGAGAAATTGCCTTTCTACCGTGTGAGCCTAGAAGGTTAAGAACGCGCTTTCCTGCTGGATCACCCATATACTTTAGCCAGTAACGCAAATGATGTTTGTGTTCTAGTTTCAATTCCGCTGCAAGTTCTTCTGGTGTTCCAAAATGTTGAACCCATGCTTGATACGCTTTCGTTTCCCATGCCATTTTGTTCGCAGTAGAGAGTTGTTTTTGCAATGACATACCTCCCAGACTTATTTAGTTACTCCAGATGGTATATAATACCATCCATTTTCTTATTGTCAATATTTTCTTTTAAAAAAACAAAGGAGCCGAATGGATCATACTCATCCACTCAGCTCTTCGGGTTATTTTACATTATTCCCCCACCACATATTCATCGTAATCTCGTAATTTCCATCCTGCAAGCCTGTCGCAACAACATTGTTGTCCGATAGTATCGGTTTAGCTGGTGCGAGTACGTTGTTGGCATATGCTGAGCTAAACGACTGCCGCTCGAACTTAACGGCATCAGCCCTCGTATAAATCATATCCGCAGGAAGTGTTGGGGGATCTACGGTAGTCGCAGTCTCCCTAGTCAAACGAACATACTCGCTGCCGTCTCCTGTAAAATCGAACGTACCAAGATTAACCCAGCCCGACGAGCCGACTGTCGCATCGAGATACGTGACCTCAGTCACCGACTGATGCTTCACTTCGACTTTGACATGATTATCGTTGGCCGTTGTATGGACGAGCTTGTAAATAGAAACCGTATATCTCCCCTCTGGAAACTGAGCTTTCCATGTCGCCGACGATCCTTGAACGGTTGAGTAACGGGATTTCACGCCAATTTTGTAACCAGCTAAATTGCTCTGGCTCCAAGATCCTTCTGTCGTGTATAACCCTGCCGTATTCGTGCTGTCGACGATAACCGTCAGATCCCTGATCGCTATGGTCAAATGTGGTGTTGATAAGGTCACTCCATCCAACGTCACTGTGGCCCACACCTCGATGTGATCGGTTACACCATCCAAGCTTTGAAGGGTCACCAAACCGTTACTGTCCACCGTAGCCAGATCGGTTCTATCAACAAAATACTGCACGTTTGCCTGTGTCAAATCACCGATCAATCCGTTGTCCAAATAGCCGGTTACACTCAGTTGAGCCGCTTGCGTCATTTGCAGTTCGTCCCGATCTGATTGGATGACCACGGACTCCAATTGCAGTGTCCTATTCGGGTCTACCCACATCATGGCATCGGCAACTACTCTGGACTTGTTAGCCTTATTCGTTAATTCGACATACCCACTATCCCCTGCTGCAAAAGGATAAGCGCCTAGGAACACCCACGCCCCACTGGCCGTTGTCTGATCAACGGTAACCGTCTCCGAACCACCGCTATAATACACGGTAAAAGAAGCATTGGTTGCCCAATTTTCGCTTGTGGCTGTTATTTGCGGTAACATGTAATACACGCTATAAGTAACACTCTCTGGCAGCTCTGGCCGCCATTTCATTGTGCTTGTTGCTGTGCCTGTGGTCGATTTGGCATATACATAGTTATCGTAGTAGTAGTCATTGGCGGTGGTATCTCGTATCCAGACGCCTTCTGTATCCGCCTCCGTATTATCAACAATGATGGATGAGCCACCCTGCCATTCCGGTTGAACCGGCGTTGCTGCAACATGATCAGCTAGATATAGCGTCCGCTTGCGAGTCTGTTTGCCGTCCGATTCCACATAGTAGGTGAAAGTCTTTGATAAATCATTTACCCGTATCGACCATTCCATGGGATAAATCGTATCTGGAACAGTCGTGTAGGTGGCGCCGCCATCTAAGGAGTAGTGGATTGTCGCTGGCTTTGTCGTTTTGGCCTCCACGTAAGCATCGTAGGACGTTTCATCTGGCTTGACGATGAGCATGCCTTTCACAGCATCGATTGGACTGTGCACATCGAAGAAATAGCTTGCATCCGATGTATCGGCTGTTCGAACCTGATGCAGCGGCACATCAATGTCGAGTCCTTCCACGATGAGGGCTGTTATTCCCTTGGCCGAAACTGTTGCCTGAATGACTCCACCACTCATAACCGCTTGCTGTGGTGCCCCGTTATCGCGGATAATGGTGACGTTATAATCTTGCGCTGGGTTGAACCCGATCATTTGCGCATTCAATTGGATCGGAGTCTGTACCTCAGATGTCGATTCGTTACTTAGACTGATGTAGAATTTATTTCCGCTTTCTCCCGTTATCCAGTTTAATTGCGGATGGTTAGTCTGAATAATCCCCTTCGGCATCCAGAGCCACACGTTGGAATTGCCGTAAAATTGGCCTGGTTTATTCCCATAGAGGTGATATTTGAACCATAAGAAATTCGTTTCAAATACGGAAGGGAATGTAATACTTCCATTCGATTTCAGCGATTGTTCGGTGATCAAATAATCCATCGTTTGCCCGAGCTGCGCCGGCATATGGTGGTAATAGATGGATGTAGCTCCGCTTGGACCTTCCAGTGGAAAATCCGGCTCCAGTTGACTTACGGCGAAGCCCTTATAGTAATACCCTGGATAGTTGGAATAGCGCCCGATAACCGCATTATGAGCGATATCTTGCAGTAGTTTATCGCCGGTATAGAGCGACAACCTCAGCATAAACGGAGCCTCCTGCGCATTCATCCGATAATAGCCCGTTGTACTCCCCGCTTCAAACGTCAACCCATTGGGTGAAACAAGCCAACTTTCCGCTTGTACGCCTCCGGCTACATCTTCAGGGAGCTTGCTTCTAGGATAGTCGTATTTCCCACTTTCCGGCCAGTGGAACGACTCCGCGTAATTATACGTCTCCGGCTGTGGAATCGTCACAGTGCCTTCGGGAACCGGACGAGCCACGAACATCGTGGCGTACTGTTTGGCTTCCTTGTATGCAGCATTCAAGTATTTAGGATCTTGCGTTTCCTCATACAGCTCCAAGATCTCCATCCACAGCTTGCTATAATAATAAATAAACTCATTTTTACTCACATTCGTGGTTGCAGGTATATCGATATTTTGAGCGATATAGCTGTCGGCCGCATCCTTAGCATCTTGTAGATACTGGGCATCACCTGTCATGCGATACATCATAAGGGGTTGAATGACCGGCCCTCTGTCCTTCTGCTCAGGATCTCGCACAAGGTACTCTTCCTGACCCAGCGCCCCAATGCCTGCCGAAGTGCCCAGCATTTGATTGACAGCAGCTACACTTGAAAAATCGAACGGCAAGGTTGCCATTTTCCATAATGAGGGAACGCTGTATACAGGCTTCTGTGTCGGCGACCAGCCGATACCATTACGTGATACCCCGTACTGGATCAACGGCAACGCCCTACTATCGTAAAGCTGGTCGTCTCCGGTCAAATAATAAGCCCCAAGCAGAGCCGCATTCGATGTAGTTCGTACACTATCCTCATTCTCGATATCGATGAAACCCTTGGCCCTACTCCACCATCCGCTTGGCGAAGGGACATAATTAACAGAATCGTCCCCTTGAGGCTCTATCTTGAGCAGATCGATCATATTGAACATCGCGTCAGTAAGCGAATGATCGGCCACATTTTCCCGATATGCCATATATTCGTATTCCGTGCGGAGAATGTCCTCGTAAGCATCATACAGTTTGCTTTTCTGAGCTATTAACCCTATATGGAACTGATACGTGCTTTCCGCAGTCATTTGCGAATACGTCCCTAGTTGTGGCGCATAAATAATCGGCTGTACACTGCCTTCATTATTGACAAGACTCATCCCAAGCCGCTGCTGGGAGACACCTCCTGTCGGTTCAAACTCAACCGGAAGCTGCTCGGATGGTACAAATACGCCATACGTCAGTGCATTTCCCGCTCCGTCATTTTTCTCAACCAGACTCATCGGAGCACTTAGCTCACGCAAGCTAGTTGATTCGACCGAACCTACCATTTTGGCATGCGACCTGAAGCCATTTAACACTTCATTGACACCAGAGACTGACTCTGTTGTGAAAGACTGATAGCCAATCACATAGTTGCCATTCCGACGAGGTGTAAAGTTGTAAGAAACATCCGGTTTATCCCCTGACATAGACCAATTCACCTGAAAATCGTAATCGCTGCCATGCAACGAATCGGTTAATACGGCAGTCTGGCTATCCGGAAAAGTAATCCCGTCAAATGTAAGCCAACGTGTATTCATCGTATCGTAGTAATTCGTTCGACTCCCTGCATTCCCATCCAATAAGACCCATTGTTCTTCCAGTCTTTCTGCCACATTATTGATAGGTACCCAGTTCCCCGTACCCGTGTCCTTGTAGAACAGATCACGAACGATGGATTTCCCGCCATCCCAAGCGGCTTCATAGAAAGTCGCCTTATAGTTAGTGTTTTCAATACTGCCTTTCTCCGTATAACTGAGATTCGCCAGTGTACGGCTGCGCAGCGGAGGCAACGGTGGCGCTTGCTGCCGAATATTCCCTTCGAACTTGACCGCATCAGCCCGCGTAATAATCGTTCCCGTCGTAGGTTGCGTTCGCGTCAGCCGAACAAACTCTGTATCATCACCGCTGAAGTAATAGCTCCCCAAATCGACCCAACCCGCGGCGGGACCTGATGAAGGTCTTAGATCCATAAACATGACATCCGTCATCCCATTATGCACAATTTCAATTTTCACATTACTATCTGCTTTATCCGCCCAATCCAACTTATAAAATGATATTTTCGCCGTACCCGCTTCCAACCGCGGATTCCATGTAATCGTTCTTCCTACAGCATCTGTAAAGTTGGAACTGGAATTGTTGTACCCCTTCACGCCTGTACTTGTGCTCCAATATGGAGCGGAGTATCCGTTATTCTTGTTCTCCACATCGACAGTAACCACACCATCCGTTGTGATGCTGCCATTATCAATAATGATTGTCTTATGCGGCTCTTTTTGCCCAATATTTCCTTCAAATTTGACCGCATCAGCTCGCGTAAGTATGGTGCTGGTGCTGCTGGTCGACCGAGTCAACTTGACATATTCTTCACCAATCCCTGAAAAATAGAACTCTCCTAGGTCAACCCATCCTACAGGCGCCCCGAATGAAGGTCTCAAATCTATAAATTGAACATCCGTCGTGCCGTTATGAACAATTTCAATTTTCACATTGCTATCTGCTTTATCCGCCCAATCTAGCTTGTATAATGATATTCTCGCCGTGCCTGCGTCTAATCGCGGATTCCACGATATCGTCCTGCCTACTGTACTTGTATATTTGGAGCTGGAATTCGCATACCCCTTCACACCGGTACTTGTGGTCCAATTCGGAGCCGAGTATCCGTTATTCATGTTATCCGCATCAGGGGTCACAACACCATCAACCGTGATGCTCCCGTCATCGATGATGATTGTCTTATACGGTAAGGTATCTGCACTAGCAGTTCCTTTTCCAAAAAAGCTTAGTGGCATTATCATCGTTATCATCAAAACGATTAAGAGCAGCTTCTTTTTTATCATATAACTCACTTCCTCCCATTTATTGACAGCGCTTTCAAAACAATATTTTCCTCCTTTATTGAAATGATGAGAAAGAAGCAATAAGCCCTATCTGTCAGGCTAAATCTCCTCCGTCCGTTTTAGCATAGCATGTAACCTCAGCGTGAAATTTCTTTGATTTCTAGAATTTCTTATAAGATTTTAAGTGAAATGTCCCTTATGTTCTCCCACGAAAGGGAACGTGGATGTCTTATTTGCGGATAAATAGGCGCAATCATCACCGGAGAGGAACTACAATGCTCTATTTTGCCGAAAACCACGATAAATAACTTCAATTCAACCAATTAGCGCATCTACGTTCCCCTTAGATTCAATTTCAGCCGACTCCAGCCTAATAAGGTATCTAGGATCCCCTGCCCTAGCGCAAAAAGAAAAACCTACTTGTGATTAGACTGCTGGGCAGCAGTCAAACACCATGTAGGTTTCCAACAAATTATAGTGGCGGCTGCACCAACAACAACTTCCCAAGCTGGATCACCGTTTGATCGTACCAATCCGGATGCTCCTGAACATGCTGCTTGCTCCGCTCATTGCCGGCTGCCGCAAACACAGCCGCTTTGTCTATCTTCTCCGAATCGATCTCGAAACGAACCGTATGACTCCCATTCGGAAGCTCTGGTAAAAACACAAACTGATTGCGATTATGATCGTTGTAGAAGGTGAATCGGTCGACAAGGAAGGGCTCCCCACCATCCACCGTCACCTTTAATCTACCGGAATCAGGTCCTCCGATATCGAACAGTCCGATGTGCGTGCCTGTGAACTGCACCGTGATTGCCTCTCCAGGATCGACTGCTCGCCACAGGCCGGGAAACAACCAATCGTACTTGCGGGCTAGCTCAAATTCATCAGGCGTCACGTAAGACCACCCTGAAGATAATTGAGCATGCCCTTCCAGCGGCCGCATAGCAGCGTACTCCCACGGATTGGCCGGAACCAGCGGTTCCTCTGGCAGGTTATGTTCAACAGTTCCCGAGCTATCCCCAAGTTCACGAATCTGCTCAAAGGACCGAGTGATCGTATCCGTGTAAATCTGATGTCCTTCAGGGATTAGTGGATGGATCGCATCATGCGTAAAAACAATAGCCCCGGGAAAGGACTCTCCTGCCTTTGCAGTGAAAACGAGCTTGCCTTCCGTCACCAATTGACTGACCGCTACGCCTAAATGAATGGAGGGAATACCATAATAATCGGCCACTTCCTCCTGCATAAGAGCTCCCTTCTGGTATTCCCCAGCTTGAAATCCGGCCACATCCCGCTCCTTCAGTGTATAAACAAATAGAATGTCGGTAAACCGACTCTGTTTGCGAATTTGACGGACAATGCCTTCGATCCGCGCCTTGGACTCGGGCACTCCGCCATCGTTACCGACGAATTCAACGAATACCAGATCAGGCTGATGGCTTAGCACATCCGTCTCCAAACGGGCACAGCCCAAATCCGATCCAGTACCGTCAATGCCTGCATTCACAGTGCGGATATCTGCCTTGGGGTATTGCCCCCGCAGCCAGTCCGCCGTCATGACCCTGTATCCCTGAGAACGTGTATTACTGCCGCCAAAATAGACGATTGTCACGGCTTCCCCATTTTCCAACTTCTGAATGACATTAGGTAACCCTCTTCGAGGGAAAAATTCCTGCATCACGACTTCACCTGACCTCACTGAGCATTTTTAGGTGCAAACAATTTGACAGCAAACACTTCATGATAAGGTGAACCGTAAGTTGCGCAGCAATGAATTCGGATTCGAGTTACACCTTTCGCATCAACCTTATGTTTATTCAACGTGTGATAATTACCACGGATACTGATTTCCCTCTCAGTTCCATCTTCGAAGATCAAGGTCACTTCATAATCTTGCATAAGCGGTTCGATTGGATCGTCAAAATGCTCTAAATCCAACTGTGAATTGAAAACGAGATGCATTTCATCGAGATTCTTAGGGCTTGCCCAGCAGAGTTCCAACCATTCCTGTCCTTCCGTACGTTCGGAAATCCAGCCGTTCGGCAGACCATACGGTCTGGAGTAACCATTGACGACATTTTCAGGATTGTACATATCCTGCGCTGGCAGCAGATCCTTGAAGCAGATGCTCTTATTAAACTTCTTCAGCCTGGACGGCTCTTCCGGCCTATAATGGAAAGAGACCGCTCCTGTTAGTTTCTCTTCATTACCGAATACGGCAAGGCTCGCCGTACCTTCCAGTACGATGTATATTTTATCGTCCGCTGGCTTCACGCACCCCAAGTCCAACGTGATCCAATCGTCATAGCCGGCAGGAATATCCACACTGTACGCTTTCAAATGGCTGGTGGGAATGTAGTTTTCCTTCCGATCCCCGCCGAACAGTTTCACATGCAGCGTTTCTGCATGCTCGGAACTATTTTTAACTCTAATCTGTACACTCTCCGCTACAGCGGTCTGAATCGGCAGAACCAAGCATACCCCTTGCTCCAAGAAAATCGCTTCGGTCGGATGAAGATTGTCATAGCTGCGCTGAGATGAGGCACTTACGCTTAATCCATCAGCGAAGTAAGGATCCAACTCTTCTTTAAGCCCTACAATCGTTTGCCCATCTCGAAGCAACAACGCTTGCAGCTCTCCCATATGCCTTTCGACGATATCTGCGGGGTCTACCTCATATTTCAGGCATAAAGAAGCAGCCGTTCCAACGGCCTGCCCCATACAACCGCAGGTTGCCATTACCCTTGTAGAACCAAAAGCAACATGGGTAGCACTTATATTGCGACCAGCGAACATGAGATTAGGTATATTTTGCGAAAATAAACTGCGGAACGGAATATTGTACAGGCCAGGCACGAAATTCCATGCTGTAGCGGGTCCTTCATCGTAGATGCCCTTAGCTGCATGTAAATCCATATACCAGCCACCCACGGATACAGCATCATCGAAATGCGGCTTTGTGGTCAGATCATTCTGAGACAACATGTGATTGCCAATAAACCGCCTCGACTCGCGCTTGCCCGGAATGGGACACACATAATCCAAGATAAGATTATCGACATCATCAAATTCGCCGCTATTTTTGATATAATCCCAAATCCCGTATACCAATTTCCGCAGCTCCAGTGCGATGTCTTCATTGTTGGCGATAACATCCATATGCCCGCCGTACTCCAGCCACCACAATCCGCCAAGACCATTGATCTTCCTAGGGAATGCTCGATGATTCAAACCCCTTCGGATACTTTCAAAAAAAGGCAGCTTCGTAATATCATACGCAAAGCCGGGCCTCTTGTAAGGAACGGAATATTCTACATCACGGGCTTGGAAAAGAATCGTATCTCCCATGGTGTAATGATCCGCCACTTCAGGCGCCAAGGTTTCGTTATACTCATGCTTCGCTTCCCTTCCCCATCGGAAGTGAGCACCTGCCTGAAATCCGACGATCCCGTCGCCAGAGCAATCGATGTAGGTTCGGCTCTCAAAACGAAACTTCCTTTCAGAAGCTAGTTGAATACCCTCCACCCATGCGATTCTACCGTTCTCCATGCCTGTTTCATGCACGCATGTATTCAGAAATAGCGCAATGTTAGGCTCCGCATAAACCATATCCAACAAGACCGTATCCGAAAGGGAGAGCATAAGCTTTTTGTTATATAACGGATTATAGTGAAAGATCTTCAACTTGAGTTCTTCCACTAACCCGCCCTCACGTGCATAATAGGATGGACTTTTACCGAGATAAGCCGACCCGTTAATATGAACCCTAACCTCGCTGCTGGCATTTCCTCCAAGCACTGGTCGATCATTAATAAGTGACACTTGCAGCCCTTGACGAGCAGCAGCAATCGCAGCACAAATCCCCGCAATCCCCCCGCCGACGACAGTTACATCCGCTTTAATAAGCTCCATTTTGATAACCTCCATGATAAGATACATCTATCATGGTAGTCTTTTTAAGCCCGTTTTTCTTACAGGATTTCTAGAAAAACTCATAGTTTATTTAGATTCATACCGTGTCATTTTGATCCGATATTGCTTAGGTGTATCACCCGTGTATTCTTTGAACAGTTTGCAGAAATACCCTTCATTGACAATGCCCACTTCCTCGCACAGTTCCAGTATCGAATAATCCTGTACTTTCAACAATTCGAGCGACAATTGGATTTTTTTACGATTGATGTAGCTAATTACGCCTTCATTCATTGTTTTCTTAAATAGGCTGCTAAAATACGATGGCGCTAAGTTCACATCCTCAGCGATGGCCTCCAGCGTTAAACGCTGTTTCAGATTATTCTCGATAAACCTCATGGCTCTCATGATTTCTGCCCGATGTACAAGTTGGCCAGCGTGTACATATTCAAATGTGAAGTCGCTGATATACGCAAGCTGCTCGCGAAATGCCATAAATTCAATCGGAAATTCGGCTATTTCCGTGGTCGATATGTTCCCAGATTTAAATTTCATAACAATGTCCCTGTACAAGTCTCGAAGCATAGGCGCCATGATGGACCTATGGATTTTATGATCGGAAGCAAATTGGTTTAAATCAGCAAATTGTTTCTCCAGCTCTTCCTTGGAAACCTGTCTTTGCACCCATGCTAGAAAATCAGTCAGTTTCTGTTGAAAATCTACTCTTCTGTCATTTTGATATTGAAAGCGATGCGAAGGGGTTTTGACTACTTTCTCCCCATGATAATAGAAATCCTCACTCACATTACGAGCTTCCGTATAAGCTTGTTTGATGGATTCCCAACCTCGATACGGACCCCCAAAAGCGACAGATACCCTTTGATTCAAAAACTGCTGCAAATGGGAGACGATCTGACTTCCCAAAGTCTGGCAGGCATACTCCGTATCCATGCTACTTCGATTATTTTCCCAAGCAAGAAAACCAATAAACCGATTATCGGATAGATCCGTAGCTACACCCCTGCCACAGTTCATCACCGTTTCTTCGATGACATTCGTAATCGCATATTTCAAGATGTTTTGGTCAACCGCCGAATATTCATTGCGAAAATTTTCATATAAATTCATTTCAACAATAAAGCAGCAGTAGTTAGCTTGAAAGACCTGGGACTCCATGCTCCCCGCAAAATTCGATACGCGATGAGAAGGTATTTCGCCTCTAATCAGTTCATTAAAAAATTGCTTGCGGACCCTGTATTTATTTTCAAGAATGGATACGTTTAACGATTGAAATTCCTCTTCTTTTTTCTTAAACTCATCCAAATTTCCGGCTGCTTTACCCAACGCTTTATCCAAATCCGCTTCATTCAACGGGACCTTCACAATGTACTCCAATACGTTGGCATGAATAGCTCGCTGTGCATATTCAAATGTGGAATAGGCGGTCAAAAGAATGAATTGCGTATGAGGCAGCTCGGGCTTTAACTGCTCAATCATGGCTATGCCATCCATTCTCGGCATAACGATATCGGAGATGACGATATCCGGCTTAAGCTTGAGGATCTCCTCGATCCCCTTCTGCCCGTTATTCGCTTTGCCCACTAAATGAAATTTCCTTTCTTTATGAGCGAGCTCGCTAAAAAATAATTCCAATCGCTGAATGATGAGATCCTCATCGTCGACAATGAAGCAGGTGTAATCTCTCACGTTTCATGCATCTCCTTTAAACGAACCTACCGGGAATACGGCGCGGACACTGGTTATCTCCTGAGGCTTGCTTATAATTTGGAGCCCGAACTGTTCCCCGTAGTGAAGTCTTATTCGTCCATGAATGTTATTTAACCCGATTCTTTTCCTTTTTACTTCGGGGTTATTTGGGTCTTCCTTTAAAATATGTGGGATACGATCCGCAGGAATACCCTCGCCTTGATCAATGACTTCGATGATGACGAAGCTGCCCTCCCTGTAGGCATGAATCGTAATTGAGCCTTCGATTCCCCCTCCGTTATAGCCATGGAAGATACTATTCTCCACAATGGGCTGCAACAGCATGCGAAACACTGGAAAGTCCAATAACCCGTCTTCAATTTGCTCAACTAAGTCAAAGTGCCTATTATAACGGATGTTCTGAATCTTGATATAGTCGGATACATTGCGCAACTCCTGACGTAGTGAAACCTTCTCTGCAGCGTCGGCGATTCCGTATTCCAATAAGGAAATGAGAGACCCGATCACCACATCTACTTTCTCTATTTGTCCGAGACGTATGACATTGCTAATGGATCCAAGTGTGTTATATAGAAAATGAGGGTTTATTTGCGATTGCAACACCTGAATTTCCAGTTTCCTCTCCAGCTCATTATGAAGCTCTGCTCGACGAATCAACTCTACAATCTGCTGCAGCATGCGATCGAATGCGCGGGAAAGGTCCCCGAATTCATCATTTCGCTTAATGATAACGGTCGTAGTCAGATCTCCCTGCTCTACCCGCTTCATCGTTGTTTTGAGTGCATAGAGCGGATTTCTTATATATTTGGCGATAAAAAAGGATATGAACAAACTTAAGATCAGGCCTGCAACGAGAAGTCCGAGATAATAATTTTCCAATCTGGACAACGCCGCTTCCAAGCGTGATTCATCGTTCATCGAGATGAGGAACCAGTTGAATTTCTCCGTCGGCTTCTTCAGAATGGAGACGGGTAAGCCATCTTTGGTATGGAGTTGAAGGCTAGTTCCCGTCGTATCTAGAATTTGTTCTGCTGACATGTCTCCGATTGCGAAAGTATGATCTTGAATACTGAGAGGGCCTCTATTTTCCGAAAATCCAGCAATGATTTTACCCGATGTGGTAATTAAAGCCAGATTCATTTGTTCTTTTTTATTAATCTTAAACAACGTTTCCTCAATCGCATTGAGATCCAAATCCACAGCAATCGCCATAGGAGTCGGAGTGCCGTTCAGATATCGCACCATTGTAACTGTCCAGCCGGAATACTTCGATTTATAAGGATCACTGACAAAGGTAGTCCTTCTGTTCTTGTCAGCCGCATCAAATAAAGGTTTTCTATCCGATAAAGGTTCATCGAAAATTCTTGTAGGCATACTTCCGCCTAGAATGGATAAATCACTATTGATCAAGTAAATGTCACTAACGTAATTACTGTTGAGTTCATAGAGCTCTCTTAATTGCTTTTTAATCACTTCTGTCGTATTTATGTTGGCTTTCACCGATGTTTCGACCGAGAACATGATTGTCTGGAAGGAGGAAAAATTAACCGTTAAGTACTGGTCAACTTTATCCAATATTTGATTTGTGTAAAAAATATCGTTGGTTCTGATTTCCTTTTGGACATAGCGATAGGACAATTGGCTTATTAAGATGATGCAGCTTAATACGAACGCGAACACGATCATAAATAGTTTAATAGGCAAGCTGATTCTTCTTCGCATCGGTCATCTTCCTTTTACATCTTTATTAAACCAAGCATAGCATAGGACAACAAAGAGAGGGGCGATTTATCGCCACTCTCTTCGTTCATCTTACTTAATTAAACCTGCTTCTTTAAATTGTTTAACAGCTGTATCCTTATATTTCTGCATGTCGAACTTCGTATCCAATGTTTTGAGGAAATTGTCCCAGTTGGTTAGAGGATCTTTGCCCGACATGAATTTGACTAAACTTTCATTAATAAAACGTGTGCGGTCAGCTGCCAAAGAATCACTCGGATCTGCCGTCAACAAGTTACCAGGCAAAGTAAGACCGACATATTGCTGATTGTTCGTGAAAGCTTCTGCCGTCTTTGGATTCTGGAAGGAGAAGTACTCGGCATCATCGCCACGGCGCGGCATTCTGTAATGATCCACCCATAAGTATTTCTCTTTTACTTCCTTGGATAATTCAGAGTTTTTATTTTTGACCTTACCGTCTACGATATCCCATTGAATCCCTTTAACGCCGTATGCGAAATACGGATAGGCTTCTTTGTCCGTAAACATATATTCCAGCATAGACAAGATTCGAGTAATTTTTTCCTTATCCGCTTTCTTGGAAATAGCCCATGAATTGCCTTGGAACGATTTTCTCTCTACGATTTGATCCCCGTAAGGCCCCTTCATTGGAGGAATAACGATCCATTCTGGCACCTCTCCGCCGATTTCTTTCATTTTCTGCTGATAATCCGGTTCCAATCTGCGGGCATCTCTAATCATAAAGCCAACTTTACCTTTAAATAACTTCTGGTCCAATAGATCAGGGGTATTCATCGTCACCCAGTCTGGGTCCACCACTTTCGCTGTCATCATTTTATTGATGTAAGCGAGTGCTTCCTTCATTTTAGGATCAATAAATAAGTACACTGGTTTGTTATCTTTCACATCAATGGCGGAGGGAGGATTAACGCCAAACATCCACATTAAGCTATCAAAACCATAGGTTTGCAGATTGCCTTCTTTATTCATACCGCCTATGAATCCGTACGTATCGTTCTTGCCATTTCCATCTGGGTCTTTCTCCGTAAAGGCTTTCATCACTTCGAACAATTCGTCAGGGGTTGTCGGCACTTTCAAGCCTAACTTTTTTAACCAATCATTACGGATGAAGAAGCTACGACTGATACCGTTTACATTATCATAACCGGGAATCCCAATCGTTTTACCTTGATAAGATGTCGCCTCCCAGGAATCTTTAGCAAAACGCTTCTTCAATTCCGGAAATTGATCCAAGTATGGGGTCAAATCCGCAAGAACGCCTTGGTCATAATATTGCGCTAGATCGGATCGACTCTTCAAGAAGAGCAAATCAGGAATATCCCCACCTGCAATGAGGGTATTCAGTTTGGTAGTCGCCTGCCCAGCTTGAGGAATCGTCATATCCAAGTCGATGTTCATCGCTTTTTCCAGCATTTGACGTTGAATATCCTCCTCACGTGGAGGTATTGGAGCGGCAGCATTGAACGTACCTTGGTTAAACATCGAAATTTTTATTTTGTTCGCAAACTTGTTAGCCTCGGTTTGTGTGCTGCTCGAAGCTGCAGGCTTAACTTCTTCTTGGCTCCCGCATGCTGACAATAGCGTTCCGAGCCCTACTACAGCAGCCAGAACAGTAAATGTAATCTTCTTACGTTGCATATTGACCTCTCCTTTTGCTTGTATCTATATTATCACGGTGTCCCCGTAACAACCTAGGTAGGAATTGCCTTTTACCCTTTAATGGATCCCATAAGTACACCTTTAGTAAAATGCTTTTGCATAAATGGATACACAATCAAGATCGGAACCGTCGTCACGACGACAGCAGCCATTTGCACAGCAAACTTGCTCACCGTACCGGAATTAGCCATCGATTCAGCGCTTTCTGATGCAATGTTAAGCAGAATGTTGCGCAAGACAACTTGCAGTGGCATTAAGTTCGCATCATTTAAATAAACAATGGCATCGAAATAACTGTTCCAATGACTCACGGCGTAAAATAAGGATATCGTGGCAAGGACGGGCATTGAGAGGGGTAAAATAATTCTCCAAAGCGACTGAAGTTCACTTGCACCGTCAACCCTCGCCGATTCCTCAATTTCAGCAGGTAATTGCTCGAAAAAGCCTTTAATAATAACCAAATTAAATGCACTAATTAGAGTCGGAATAATTAATACCCATGGACTGTTTAACAATCCCAGTGAGCGGATTAACAAATACGTCGGAATTAATCCTCCGCTGAACATCATCGTAAACACAATGAAGATTAAAAATGTGCTGCGCCCTGGCAAATATTTTTTGGATAATGGATAAGCCGCTAGTACCGTAAAAAGCACATTAAGCGCCGTGCCTACGATCGTTCGAAATAGCGTAATTTGATACGCCTGCCCTATACCATGCGAAATGAATACCTCTTTATAAGCTAAGAACGTATAGGATTCTGGTATGATCACAATCCCTTTTCTTACTACTTCCGATTCTGGCGTCACGGATACTGCAATCACATATAAAAAGGGAAGTAAGCAAAGTAGTGCTAGTATAATAAGAATAGAATAGACGACTACTTGCCATATTTTTTCCCCGAAGGTTAGATTAATCATGTATACAACCACCTCACCAAATTTGCCCATCGAATTTTTTGGCAATCTTGTTCGCAGCCAAAACTAAAGCAAATCCGATGATCGCTTTAAACAATCCCACAGCCGTAGCCAAACCAATCTTCAGACGCTCCAACCCTTCACGGTATACCCATGTGTCAATAATATCGATCTTTTCCTGGTTAAAGCTGTTGGCAAACATGAATATTTGGTCAAATCCAGCGTCCAGAATATGACTTAATTTCAGGATCAGCATCAGAATAATGACACCTCGAATGCCGGGTAATGTGACATGCCATAACTGTCTCAACTTGGAAGCTCCATCCATGCGAGCTGCTTCATATAAACTTGGATCAATGCCCGCTAATGCGGCAAGGTACAAGATCGCTCCCCAGCCAATATCCTTCCATATTTCAGATAGGATGATCAGCAGTCTACCCCAGGCAGGTTCCGTTAGGAAGGAGATCGGCTGAATCCCATTTTGCTTAAAAATCATGTTAAATAGGCCATCCCCTGGGGCTAATAACGCAACCATCAGTCCATAAACAATGACCCATGATAGAAAATGGGGTAGATATGTGATCGTTTGCACAATTTTCTTAAACCATTGGGTATACACTTCATTAAGAAGTAAAGCCAGTACGATAGGCGCAGAGAAACCGAACAATAGCTTATACAGCGATATGATGATCGTATTTCGCATAATGTCCCAGAAATAAACGCCATTGATAAAATCTTTGAAATTCTTAAGTCCCACCCATGGGCTATCCCATAGTCCCAAAGCTAGGTTATAGTTTTTAAAAGCAATAATGATTCCTGCCATCGGAATATATTTGAACACGGCAAAGTACACTAATGCCGGAAATAAGAGCGCATACATGACTCTGTATCTGCTTATCGTTCTTATCCATGAATCCCGCTTTTTCGGGGTGGGAATGGTGTCCGTTGCCAATTTTGCTTGCATGTCATCACCTCGTCTTTGTTTATATGTGTATCTTAGCATCCGCTAATCGGATAAATTTCTGTGATTTCTAGAATTTCTTACAAGATATTAAGTAGGTGGGGAATTGGGTCATTTCTATGCCCTATAGCCAACTTACCTCTTCCGGTCTGGGTGGGTTACGGTGATTAACTGGATTTTCTACATCTATTTCCTGAGAAAAAAGGACAATATGTGAGCGCAACCTTTTTCAGGTGCTTTCACTTTGTCCGTAAGTTATTTGCATTTCGCTACAACCCATCCCTCAACCCAACCAACCTCACCGCAATCTCATCCAACCGCTCCTTAATCAGGATCGCTTCCGCATACGCAGCCGGTATCCCTTCATAGCCATAATAAATACCCGCCAGCCCACCAGCAATGGCACCTATGGTGTCTGAGTCTCCGCCCAAATTGGCCGCCCTTTGAACAACATCGCTAAAGTCGGAAGCTTCCAGCAAAAGATGGAGCACCCAGCAGAACGTATGCACAACGAAACCTGTCGCTTCACAACCAGGCTCGGACGTAAGTATACGTTCATACTCCGTTCCGATCAGCTCCTGCTGAATCACTGTTTTCATCTCTTCTCCCTGCAGCAGGCGATAAGCAATGCGGTTATAGAGGATGCAAGCTTCATTGCATCTCTCGTCATAGTGCGTCATTTTCGACTGCATATGGGAAATTCGCTCAATATCCTTCCAGTCTGTATACGCAAGCGCGACTGGCAAGCAACGCATGAGTGACCCATTGCCCGCACTTTGGCCCATCTCAATATGCGTGATGTATGCCGCCTCAAACCAACTCTCCTTCACATTTTCAAATGTATGTCTGATGATATTTCCGATATCCTTCGGCCTCGTTTGATACCATGTCATGAACTGCTCACCGATCGCAGCCAAAGGGTCTTGTGGCTTCTCCAAAATCCCCTCAGCCACACACAACGTCATCATCGTATCGTCCGTCACTTCACCAGGCTCCAGTCGCCAGACGCCCCCGCCAATGATCTCCGTCAAATACCCATATCTCGCTTGGATTTCTCGGATATTCATGAACTCGGTCGTGCCGCCTAACGCATCACCGATTGCGACGCCGTAGAGACCGCCTTTGATTTTATTCAACAAGTCGTGTTCGTTCATGCTGATTACTCCCTTCCCCCACTACCTGTTTGGCTTCATTATACATTCGCTCAAACTATGATATTTATGATAAGTCCTCATAATCTTACTTACTTGTACCGCTCTCTCCTCAAGAGTTCCTTGTAATAGGAAATAGGGGATTTGCCTCATTTTGAGATCAGCAATAATCTGCTTCTGGAACACAAACCGCTGCACCTCCCCCGAACGATCCCAAGTATCGTCATAGGGAATATCCGTATCGCATACAAACACCAGATCATACCGCGACGCCGCATCCACAGCCAGTTGAGTTAACCGTGGCGTAGCTGTACCGTGATAATAATGGGAAAACATATACGTTGTAATCGCATTGGTATCCACGAAGAGAACATCTCGTGCCTCCTTGATTAGAAGCTCTTCTCTTTCCAAATGCCCCTCCGCAATCTCCTCCAGCTGCTCTAACGACAATCTGCGATCTACCTGGTGCTTCTCCCAATATTCCCGTCCGTACTCCGCCATCCAACTTGTTCGCATCTGCTTCGCCATGTGAGCGGTAAGTGTGGATTTTCCTGTCGAGGGTGCGCCAAGAAATACGACCTTCGCTATCAGATCTTTATATACAACTGGACTCAGAAATTTTCTATTGTCAAAAGGATTTCCCCGCACTTGCGTGCCCGAGACCGGAAACGTGTTCCGATCTGGATCCACCTGGCGATTCACTGCCCCCAAAGCGGCGCTCATGTGATCACCATAGAACTCACTGGAATAAAAATGTGTGATCTTCCGCCCCTCCAGCTTCTGCAGGATATAGGCCTCATGCATTCTTTTAATCGCTGGCGTATCGCCGATTTCAACGGGACCGTCCCACGCTTCGATAACATGCACCTGCGGGTAAAGGGTACGAATCCAATTCGCACGCACAGGTAAAGGAATATCCGTCGTTTCTGGGCAATCGTAGATGACAAGAATGACTTCATCCATCTCTTGGATTGCAGTCTCAATCATAAATTGATGACCCGCATGCAGGGGTGCAAACTTACCTAAAGTTAAACCTGTTCTGTTGTGTTCTGACATATGAGATTCCTCCGATCCTCCATGTGTAACGCCCGTTTCCATCCAACATATCCTGCAGCAGCGATGAACAAGAAAATAAGGTATAAGAAGGCCACTGCATACAATTCTTTATACGCGTACATCGCTACCGACATCACGTCGACAGTCATCCAGATGAGCCAGTTTTCCAACACTTTGGACGAAAGCAGATACTGGGCAATAAGGCTTAACGTAGCAATGAAAGCATCCGCATAGGGAATTGAGGCGTCCGTGTATGTTTGTAGAACATAGCCCCATAACAGGGTCATTACTACCATACATACACTTAATGTAAACGTGAGTTTCCTGGTTATTTTTCTAGTCGGACGCACCTTAGTACCTTCTCTTTTCGTTAACCAAATAATCCAACCATACACACTTAATATGAAAAAGAACACCTGCAGCATCGTATCCGCATATAATTTTGCTTCCCCAAACATTACGAAGAAACAACCTACATTGACCAGTCCAATTGGCCATGACCATATGTTTTCCTTTGCTGTTAACCATACGCACAACAAGCCTGTCGTCGTCGCGATGATTTCGATTGCGGTTGATGACGTGTAGATTGCTATGGCAACCATACCAAGGAATAAGGCCACAAATGTCCATGCTTTTCTCATACATAACGCCTCCTTAAGTTTAACTCCCAGCAAATAATACTATCAATATGACATTATCAAAAGGTAAAAGAGAACCGCCTAGCTATAAATGGACAGCTGAGGCGTCAGATCCGTGAAACGATAAAGCTGTGCAGCTCTCTGCGAGTACCGATTGGAGAGTTTCGGCTCTCCGCCTCGATCCACCGCTTCTTCAATAATGCCTTTGCGGCTTTGCGTTGAGGTGATTTTGCGAATGAAGTTACTTTCCTCAAATTGCGGCACGACCGTTTGAATCACTTGGTACAGCTCACCGATGGTGAACTCTTCCGGAAGAAATTCTTTGGCAATGGTCGTCGTTAGCATCTTTTTCTGAATCTGATGCAACGCATCCGTCAATATCTCCCGATGATCAAAAGCCAACGTCAGCCCAAGCGCTTCCTCCACCGTAAATAAGTG
This sequence comes from Paenibacillus qinlingensis, assembly GCF_031455095.1. Lineage (GTDB taxonomy): Bacteria > Bacillota > Bacilli > Paenibacillales > NBRC-103111 > Paenibacillus_E > Paenibacillus_E qinlingensis_A. Next base: position 320,909 of record NZ_JAVDSB010000005.1, on the reverse strand, counting down.
AACATCAGACGCATCTGTATCGGCACGCCTTTCAGCCAACAATTTCTCATGAACTAAAGCATAGAAAGCGTGGGAAATGATCCATCCTCTGGGATCACGTCCAGGTTCGCTGTAGACGTTTAAATATTCCATATGAACATCCGCGACGCCCGTCTCCTCTTGGAGCTCCCTCTTAGCACAGGTGTACATACTCTCTGACTCTTGGCAAAACCCGCCAGGTAAAGCCCATTGGCCCTCGAATGGCCATTGTTTTCTTTGTATGAGCAGAACCTTTAGTTCTCTAATCGGCAGCGCCTTTTTGGTTGTGTTCTTTTCCGTTGAGGTAATGGTGAAAATAACAATATCACTCGGTGCACCGTCCGGTGTCCGATACTTATGGGAGGAGTAATTTGACTCTTTTTCGTTCGTGTCCATTGTGGCACCTGCTTTCACAGTACTAATGTCGTTTTGATATTATCATTATGACATATTAAATGGAGATGTCAAGTGGGCATCCCCCCAACTTCTTCGTATATATCGCCAAAACTTCTTCCTTTCACAGGGCACATCACGTAAAATATAACTAAGCATATCCATCACATTCACGTTGGATACAAAATCGATCTTATAGAGGTAAGCTATGAAACCAACCGTTCTTCACTTCATCGCTCCACCGATTCCTTATTTTTTAGATTGCGGAAGCGCTTACTACGATATCGGGGAAAGTCATATAAGTCGAACTAACATCGGTGCTTTCGACCTCATCGTCGTCAAGAAGGGCACTATTTTCATCGGCGAAGGTACGAATGAGTGGACGCTCCAACAGAATGATGCCATCATTCTAAGACCCGATCTTTCGCATTTTGGAACTGCTCCTTGTGAGCAACAATCCGAAATCCTTTGGATCCATTTCCATACGTATGGTGCTTGGGATGAGTACATGGATATGGATGCATGTTTAGAGAATCAAAACACTCTGATTGAGGATCACAAACAAAAGGCTTTCCTCAATCATGCTGAAGTGAATTCCATATTCATCCCCAAATATATGAAACTCAACAACAAAGCCTTAGAAATCTTAGAATATTTCTTCGATTTGGAACAGGAATCGCGCTCCCAACGCAACTGGCGGAAACAGAATACGTTTCAATTGTTTATGCAGCATATTAACCGTGAATTAATATCAACAACCGACATGACTGCGTTTCATTTAGCTGAGAAAGTCGAGCTATTTATTCGCCAGAATTATACGAAAAAAATATCCAACTCCCTCTTGCAAGAGCATCTTAATTATCATCCTAACTACATTGCCAAATGTATGTTGAAAGTGTTCGGGATGACCCCTAATGATTATTTGCTGCAATTTCGTATCGAACAATCCAAGAAGCTGTTAATTCAAACGAATTGGACTATGGCCAGAGTTGCGGAAGAGAGTGGTTTTCAGCATGCCTCCTACTTCTCACACTGCTTCTCGACCAAAGAAGGGATCTCACCATTAAATTTTCGCAAAAACTATACAGGCCATTCATGACCGTCATGCCCGATATGCGTGGACACTCGATACCCTAACGTTGGATACAAAAACAGCCAGCAACCTAGACATCTCAAGGTTACTGGCTATTTGCTTTCCTATCATTTCCGCAGTCGTATTACATTCCAAGACAAGCTTGGCAATGTCCCCCTCAGCTTATCGTCACAAATGGCAGCATCGCCACCACTATGCGGTGTAACGCGATTAGGTTGATTCATCGCATTCACGGCTTTCACATCCTTATTTTCCAATACAATGTGCTCCACCACACGGTATCCATCAAAACTGCGCAAGTCACACGTCAATACTAAGGAAGAATCCAAACTTTTATTAACTGCAAATATCGTAAGTTCTTCCTTCTCTTCCTGATGAACGGCAACCGTATCTAGGAAAGGTACGTCCGTATAGTCCTTCGTATCATATTTAGGAGCCTCTACAAACGAATGCAGCACGGTTCCTCTTCCATAAACGGATGTGTGCATGTATGGATAAAAGATCGTTTGACGCCAAGCAGGTCCACCCGTTTGTGTCATTATAGGGGCGATGACATTCACTAGTTGCGCTAAGCAGGCAATTTTCACGCGATCCGCATGTTTTAATAGCGTGATCAGCATCGTACCTACCATCAGCGCGTCTTCCAACGTATACACATCTTCAAGTTGCGGAGGTGCAAACTGCCATGGTTCCATCTTTTTATCAGATTCCAACGTATGAAACCATACATTCCACTCATCGAAGGAAAGCATCATGTTCTTCTTGCTTCTTTTTTTGGCTTTTATATAGTCACACACCGCAATGATCTCTTGTATAAAAGCTGTCATATCCAGCGATTTGGTCAAGTAATTAGCAGTATCATTGTCTGCGTTGCCATAGTAGGTATGCAAGGATAAATAATCGACATTCTCATACGTATGATCCAGCACGGTGGCTTCCCAATCCACGTAGGTTGGCATACTTCGGAAAGAACTCCCACATACCACCAACTCGATCGTCGGATCAACGAATTTCATCGCTTTCGCTGTTTCATTCGCCAATCGACCATAGTCGTCTGCCGTTTTGGCACCAATTTGCCAGGGACCATCCATCTCATTCCCTAAACACCACGTCTTAATGCCATAAGCCTCCTGATAACCATGAGCCTTTCTTAAATTACTCCAATACGAACCACCGGCATGATTGCAATACTCCACCAAGTTTCTGGCATCATCTATCCCTCTCGTACCTAAGTTAACGGCCATCATGGCTTGCGCTTTGATTTGTTTGGTCCACGCTAGGAACTCATTGGTTCCAAATAAATTAGGCTCTAGAACACGCCATGCCAGCTCCAGTTTGGCCGGTCTTCCACTAATTGGTCCGACACCATCCTCCCAGTTGTACCCAGAGACGAAGTTCCCGCCAGGATAACGAACAATAGGGACACCGATTTCTTCAATCATCTTCCTAACATCCTGCCGAAAACCTTGCTCATCTGCTGCCGGATGTTCAGGTTCATAAATGCCGCCATAAACTGCGCGTCCCAAGTGTTCGATGAAAGATCCGTACATACGCTCATCGACTTCAGCCCTTCGAAAGTCTTTATCCAACTTCATCGTCGCCTTTAATATGGTCGTCATCTCTCTCTTCCTCCTATAAAGCTGCCCTCAGATCAACGAAGATCTGAGGGGCAGCTGCTCATAACTGAATTAGGTTCCGAATACTCGCCAGGACTCAATGCCTGTAGATGTGGTCGATTTGGCCGTGATGTTGACACGGATTTTGGTCGTAGAAACAGGTGTAAATGTCGTCGTGTTGTATTGATTAGCTGCAACGCCTAGACCCAATGGACTTGCTACATTGACCCATGCTGTTCCATTCCAATACTGGATCGTGTAGGAAGCTGGTAGATCGATACCTTGGTCATCATCAAACCAATAAATCGCTGTACTGGATAATGTTTTCGCAGATGCAAAATCGTATTGAACCCATTGCGTCGTACCTGGATTATCCCAGTTTCCATACACGGAGTGCCCTCTGTCATTTGAACTTGTTGGTGCATACCCATCGTTCAGTCCTGCCAGGCTTTCCCACGAAGATACGAACGAAGTCGTCGCTGTCCCTTGCGGTGCAACATCCTGAGGACCTGACGGTGTACCTACTTGCAGTTTCACATCATACGTAGCATTCGTTCCAATGCTGAGATTCACAATCGTTTTAGCACCTGACGCAGCCGTTACGGTGCCGGCTTGCACGTTGTTCACAAGTACATTGTACGTACCTGCTGCAAGCCCCGTGAAGGTAACTTTCGTCGTGTGGGCAGCTGTTGTCATGGAATTTTTCAACGTAAAATTAACGTCATTCTTCGCTATGGCCACAATAGCTGATGTATATTGGTCACGCTCAAGCTCCATGGAGAACCTCTCCGTAATGAGATGCAATCGTTTGAACAAACCATCCTTCGGTGTGATCGTGTATTTCCCATTACTTGAGGTAACATCCGCCCCATAGCCATACAAGCCAAAGATCGGGTCAACGGCCACATCTGCACTTAGAATTTTCAAAGCACCGAACAACCCCAGATCTGCCTCTCCGCTCATCCCGCGCCAGCCATTGAATAGAGGACCGCCATCTAGACCTAGCGCGCCGTTATTTCCTTTACTTGCTTGATACGTCCAAGACACAGCACCGATATTCGCCGGATCACTACTGATTTGACCGGAATTGATCGCACTGATATTCGCTATTTTGGCCGCATAGGATAACCGCTGTTCTCTCTCAGGTGTCGTAGAATTTGAACGAATCCAGTCATCCATTGCATAGCCTGCAAGCGACGTACTGTATTGGAAATTCCACCAGTTGTCCCCCGTAATTGTTACAGGATCTGTGTAGTAATACCACACTGGCATATGACCACGTGCTGCTCTCGTTTTGGCATTGATTTTACTCTTAATGGTATTGTTATTATTCATCTTAGCCAGCATATAGACAGATTCTTCCCCTGTATTATCGTAGCTGTATTCAGAGCCATACGGATAAGCATTTGCCGAGAAATTATTGTATTTCGTTGCCATTTTGCTAATAATATCATTCGCTTGTGTTGTATAACCTTCGTCTTGCAGTGCTTTAATGATGTCTGGCGTTGTTAACTCACCCATTAACCCTGTCTCCCAGTTGTAAGCAACAGGTCCATCATACAGGGCTTTGAACACATTATAGGCACGCAGCAAATACGTATTCTTAGGATTCTTGTAAGTGACAAGATTCGGGTAAAGCTTTGCGATTTTATACATACTGAAGTACGTGTTATAAATATGCGGATACGCATAGCCCCGATAGGTAGGTGTTGTGTTCGGCTGTGCCATTAGGAAGTCGGGTACAAGATAATCGGTATGATGACCATTCATCAGATTCGTCCATACCGCCGTTTCCAAATAATTATCCACCGCTGTCACTTCTGAAGCGACTGGGTTTAAAGCATTCTTCTCAGCAAGGAATTGACCATGTGTAAGCCCCCAATCATCTCCCCAGCCCCAGTATCCTGCGAAATTGTTTCGCTTCGCTTTGGTCTGCATCATCCAGTCGTCAAACACTTTATCACGAATATCTCCAGGCACATTCCATTGTTGATTATTCACCATGAACGTCGAATGCCGCTGTAAAGCCGCATCGATAGGTTCAATAGCATAGAATTGGAGAACTGTTTTTTCTCCACTACCATACGTAACCGTTACATTGTTCTGTCCCAAATGAGTCATCGTCATCTGATATAGTTTGTGATTTGTACCCGTCGTACCTAAAGAGGTAATCGTTGTCTCAGATGGATATTGTGGCGTAACAGCCGTGATTGTTTTCGACGTGTGTAAATCAAATTTAACCGTCTGATTGGTTGGCACAATCATGCCAGGGACCACATTGAAATCAACCATTCCTTCGCTGTACAACCTGTCTTGAACGGCATACTCATCTGCAGCTTTAAAAAATTTGAAGGCATACGTTTTGCTAGCGCCTGGCGCAAGTGTCAAACTGGTGTTCGGCAAATAGCCACGACCGTTGCTTTTAATCACATTGGAGTGAATGTAGTAGACATTCAGCCCCTTCGCATAACCGCCTTGATCCGCTGCCCACATGCTGCCCGGGTGCTCCTGAACGCGCCAATTGTCTTGATACTCGAACCCCGCTCCCGTCGTCGTGTCAGGCACCATGAGCAAGGAAGGACCGATGCCGCTAGGGCGCTGCGCCACGATATAAGAGCTATTGTTACCGATAAAAGCATGTGTAATGACACGTGTTTCATAAATGGGATCATTATTGCCAGCAGTGAAAAATTCATTGAAGGGGAGCGGGAGGCCGAAATCTCCGATTTCCAACGTTTGCGTGCTCGTATTCGTAACGGTGATTCCCCATTTCAAATAATCACTCACGAGGGAATATGATTCATCCACTTTAAAGTTTTTAATACCTGCACTATTGGAAGAATTCTGATATGTAATGTTAACGGTATTGCCAGTTTGGGAGACCGTTCTACCATCCGCTGATTTACTCGATAGCGCTTGCGTCCAAGCACCCGTTCCAAGCTTGTACGTAAACATCAGCTCCCCGACCCATTGATGATCGGCCGTATTCTGATTAGGGGCATTCGTTGCATTCATGACATAGTTAGTTGGATACGTATCTCCGCCAATTTGTAGAGAAGTAATTTCGCCATTCGTGCCCGTCTGTACCGTAAAATTACTATTCGTAATGGTATTAGCCGAAGCGAGTTGCGGCACCAACAGGATGGCTGCTGCAGTAATCGTTGAAGCTGCAAACAGTTGCAAGCGTTGTGACTTCGACATCTTATTCCAATACTGACTAAGCATTTGCTTCATTAGATAGCCTCTCTTTCTCATTTTAAATTAACTCGACATCTAGCAGGGATTCTTCTTACCATTGAGCTTCAATCCTGGCTGTATCGTGCTGTCATTCTTTGCGGCGCACATCCTTTCATTCATAAAATTTGTAGCGCTTACATTTATTATCATATCTAAAATTTGTGCGATTTAATTTCATTTTTACAACCTATTTTTACAGTATATGAACTAAAGTTACCTCGAACTTTTTTTAAAAATATCAACCTAAAAACCCCCAAAAGGATTGACCTTTAAGGGGGTTTTCAAATTCGTTTCATATGGCTGAATACTAACTTTTCATACCAGTCAACGTGATTCCTTCTACAAAATACTTTTGACCGATTAGGTAGAAAATAACGCCTGGCGCAAAGGATAGGCACGTGGCTGCCATCGTCATCGACCAATCTTGCTTTAATTGACCTTTAAAATTGGTAAGCCCCAACGCTATCGTAAATTTCTCGCTTGAATTAATGTAAATCATCTGTTGGAGCAAATCATTCCATAGTCCGATGAAAATAAACAAGGCGACGACGATCATCGCAGGCTTGATTGCTGGCATAATAATGCTGAACAAAATTCGGAAGTACCCTGCGCCGTCAATCGTCGCCGCTTGGTCGAGTTCTCTCGGTATGGAGAGAATGAACTGCCTAATCAGAAAGATATTGAAAGCGCCTCCGCCACAGAAATAGGGCAAAATCAATGGCAGATAGCTGTCGTGGAGCCCAAGACCCCGTGTCCATCCGATATAGAGGGGAATGAGCGTAACCATGGCAGGCAAGAGCATAGACCCGACGCAAAGCATCCAAATCAATTGTTTGCCTCTAAACCGCAACCTCGCAAAAGCATACCCGCACAAGGTAGCCGTGAACGTCCCCCCCAAGCAGGAAGGCACGATAATGATCATCGTATTCCATAAGTACTTCCAGAATTTAAATACATTCAATGTTTTTTCATAATTAGAGAACAACCAGTTCTGCGGTATGAGAGACGGCGGATACTTGTAAATCTCGGGATTCGTCATCAGTGACGTACGGAATATCCACCAAATCGGGAAGAACACGATCAGGGCAAATCCAATGACGACTATCAGTGTAAGCACGTTCATTGTTCGTTCATTGCGTTTCTTGCTCTTATAACTGGCGTATGCGACTTCGCTCATTTATCGTCGTCTCCTTCGGAAAAGATCCACCGTTTGGACGTCTTAAACAACACGGCAGTAAAAGCGGCAAGAATGGCGAAAATAATAAAGGTCGTCGCGCAGGCATAACCCAGCTTGTAATTAACAAAAGCCTGATCATACATCAGATAAGTCATGAATCGGGAGGAATTCCCCGGACCTCCATTGGTCAGTGCAAGAGCCGGCGTAACGACTTGGAGATTGGCGATCAGACTCAGCAACAGGTTGTAAAAGATAATCGGCGTCATACAAGGCAAAGTGACATGTAGGAAGCGTTGCCATCCGTTCGCGCCATCCATTTCAGCCGCTTCATGATAGACGCTTGGAACGCTCTGAAGCCCAGCCAAGAAGATAACGATTAAATTCCCCGACAACCAGACTGCAATTAGTGAAAGTGATGGGACTACGAAATTGGAATCAGCTATAAAGAGAACTTTGTTCAACCCGATTTCCGAGAGGAGATAATTGAAGAAACCAAAGTTCGCCTCGTACAGCCAGGACCAGCCTACGTATATAGCGGCAGCAGGCAGAACAAAAGGCACATAGAATACCGCTCTGAAAAAACCTCTTGCGGGGATTTTACGGTTCAACAGCATCGCAATGAAAAGCGAATAAATCATACTCCCAGCTACGGATAAAAAGGCAAAATACAGCGTCGCGATAATGGAATCTTTAATGTAAGGATCGGTGGTAAATAGCGTGATGTAATTGCTGAAGCCGATGAATTCAGGGTTCTTCAGCCCCGTCCAATTCGTCATACTAATGCCCAACACGCCGAGAAGAGGTAGATAGGTCAGGAAGATTAATCCGAGTATTGCTGGAATCAAGCATATGTAAGCAACACGTGCCTCGCTAGTAAAAAAGCGGGAACGGCGTTGCTGAGGTTTGTTAAAGGTTTCCATATCTTGCCCCCCACCTCATATGTGAAGGATGGCCACCGCGCTCTAACATTGGCGGCCATCCTCCAGATACGTTATTTTTTTCCTTTATTGGCTGCTTTCAAAGCTTCGAGATTCTTGGTAATGGCATCCTTCGCGGTAGCTTTACCCGTCCATACATCCCCTAAAGCCGATCCTAGCAAGGTGTTAAAATCCGTCGTATGATTCGTAAAGAACCAAGAAGCTGGTCTTGCTGCTGATGATTGCGCATAATCGACGACAGCGGACTTGTATTCGGCATACGGAGGGAAGTTCTTGTTATCGACCCACTTATGTGTAAGTGTTTCATCTGTATACCATTTCTTCAGTGTTGGCATCCAAATACCGGATGAGATCAGTCCCCAGTTGTTCTCTTCAGCTGTGTACCATTTCAACCATTCCATCGCTTCTTTCGGATGCTTGGTTTGGGAGAATACGACATTGGCACCGCCCGTGTTGAGGGTAACTTTTTCCTTCATGTAAGGCAATACGGCAACACCATATTTCAATCCTGCTTCCTTGGCTGCATTCAAGCTAGTTCCGATGTTCCATTGGCCGTTCGTGGCCATGGCGACCGTTCCCGCGATGATCGTACGCTGAATGCCATCATCCGTCTGTCCAACCGACAACGGAGCAACTTTGTCTTTCAAGTACAGATCCGCGACTTTCTGAATCGCTTCCATACTAGCGTCTTCCCCGATTCTCACCGCTGTACCATCATTGTTATAGAAGCCGCCGCCATTGCTGAGCGCCCAGGTTTCCAATTGCCATGCCAGATTTTCGACGGATGCGCCGTACTGAACGATACTCTGCGGATTAAATCCAGCCTCGTCAGCATGTTTGCCACTCTTGTCGACTGTCAGCTTTTTGGCTGCTGCAACGAATTGGTCCCATGTCCATGCTTTATCTAGAACGTTTGGCGGATAAGGTACTTTCGCTTTATCGAACATGTCTTTGTTGTAATAAAGGAGTAGAATTTCATTGGCAGCGGCATAGGCTACCGTTTTGCCTTGATATTTATAAGCCAAGCTATCTAGAGGCTTGCTGTCACTTCCCGCGTACATCTCACTAACATCTTTGAGCATACCATCGGAGGACCACTGGATGACGGCATCCTCTTTTAATATCCCTGTATCCGGTAATTGACCTGCCGTTGCCTGCGTGTTTAGTTTCGTCATGTAGCTTTCCCAAGGAATCGCTTGCACTTTGACTTCGATTCTGTTTTGAGAAGCGTTGAACTTATCCGCTGCTTTTTGGGTTTCGTTTCCTTCAGCCTCGCTTCCCCACATCGAATAAGTAATTTTAACCTTCTCCGTGGAAGGAGCTGCCGTTTTCTCTGGTGCTTTTGTAGCTGTTTCACCCGCAGGCGATGCGCTTGGTTTATCCGTATTCGTATTTGTGGAGCATCCAGCGACCAAACTTAAAATTAATACCATAGACACGCTAAACATGAATTCTTTTTTCATTGTTTTCACATTAACCCCTCCATCATATATAATTCAACGTCAATCCTTAATTCCTCCCGCCTTGGCAGGGAATATTTCGTCTGTCTATAAGGACTGCTATCGAGTCGTCTGCTCCCTTCCCTCCTTGACCAGAGTCCACCATTGACATCTATCCTTGCACCTCATGAGGGTAAAACCGTATTTTCTCTGATCCACACTCGCATTTCACCACTTCCACGATTCGCCCAAGCAAAGTAAGGGATAAATCGGGCTGTCGTCTGTTCTAGATGATCCTCGCCTTTCACTCGGTACAGTCGATCCTTCCAGCCCTCGTCTCCAATTCGATAAGCCGTTAAGTCAATGGTGAGCAATCCGCCTAACAAGTTTTCGTCGAAGCTAACTTGACTGTTAAAGCCCGGATGGAGGATCAGCTTATGCAGCCCTTTGCCATTATCGGCTTCTTCCAAGCAGTACACCATCGGCCCCCGCTGAATGGCGACCATGCCGATAGTCTCGCGAATATCCGGATTGCCTTTCATTGGGCTGACCTTCATCGGTAGAACTAACTCGACGATATCGTCTGCGTTCCATGTCCGTTCCAGATGCAGATATCCGTTAATTAGGCGCATATGGGATTCCGCTACCGGTTGCCCGTTCACCTTGACCTCCCAAGACCCACACCAGCTTGGTATCCGCAGAGCTAAGGAGAAGGTTTTGGGCGCATCCATCGTTAGCTTGAATGTGATGTTACCGTTCCAAGGCAGCTCGGAATGCTGGGTAATCCCAACAGCGCCGCCATCCACATCCACCGTAACTTCACTCCCAATATATAAGTGAGCATATAAGGCACGCCCATGGAACGAGTAGATATAGTTGCCAAGAGAGGCAAGCAGCCTAGCGATATTCGGCGGGCAGCAAGCGCAGCCGAACCATCGTTGTCTTTCCATCTTCACGTGATCAAAATTACGATTCTTACCACTAGCTTCTGGCCAAGCTTCCAACGGGTTCACGTAGAAGAAGTGTTGTCCGTCGCGAGACATTCCACCGATAACGGTGTTATAAAGCGCTCTCTCTAAGACATCCGCGTATTCACTTCTCAGCTCGATCTGCAGCATGCGCTGGGCGAAAAAGATGAGACCGATCGATGCGCATGTCTCAGCGTAAGCCGTATCGTTCGGCAAATCGTAATCGAGCGTAAATGATTCGCCGTATGACATCGAGCCAATCGATCCTGTAATGTACATCCGCTTATTCACGATGTTCTGCCAGAGTGCCCGGCATGCCTTCAACAAATCCTCATCTCCGGTCGCTGCCGCGACGTCGGCCATACCTGTGCACATATATACGACCCGCACCGCGTGACCTTCAGCCGTCTCCTGCATGCGAATCGGGATGTGCGCTTGGCTGTAAGATTTGTCCTTGGCTATCTTCAGCGCTTGGAAATGAGTCTCGCCATTCCGGCGTTCGAACTCTACATCGTAGAAGTGGGGACTCTGCCCTCTCTCGTCCAAGAAGAACTTCGCCAGCTTCATATATCGCTCGTTAGAGGTGGCTCTGTAGAGCTTCATAAGCGCCAGCTCAATTTCTTGGTGCCCATCATAACCTTTGATCTTGCCATCTTCTGGCCCGAACGTCGCATCGATGCAGTCAGCCAATTTGCAAGCCACTTCTAAAATCTTGCCCTTCCCCGTTGCCTTCTCATAGGCGACTGCTGCTTCGATCAGATGTCCCGCACAGTAGAGCTCGTGGCACTCCGCGAGATTCGTCCATCTGCCTGCCTTTTCTTTCAGTGTAAAATACGTATTTACGTATCCGTCTGCGTGCTGCGCCTTAGCGATCAGATCGACGACTTCGTCCGCTACTTTTTCTAAATCTGGATCAGGCATTTGCTCCAAAAGATAACCAACGGCTTCGAGCCACTTGGCCACGTCACTATCTTGAAATACCATTCCGTAGAAGTCGCCCTGCTCCAATCCAGCAGCGATTCTAAAATTCTGGATGGCATGACTCGGCTCGTTGCCTTCGATTCGATCATTCAATGCCTCCCACTGGTAAGGTACGACAACATCGCGAATCAATGAAATATAAGGGGACCAGAAGTTATCCTGGATGATCACGTTCTTTAATTGAACAGGTGTTGAGGTAGATATCATACTCATCAGGTGCGCCCCTTTATTTAATTTTCACTTTCTACAAATGAAAGCGTTATCCTTATAATACATGTGATGGCCTAGGATTAATTGAAGATTTACAACCACTTTTTTAAAAATTACAACCAATGGAAAATATAAAAATTACTCAAATGACCTCACCAATCTTACCTTCCATCTGGTCAACGGCGAGCGCCTTACACCAAAATGTGCAGCCCTTACGGGAGCGCTCCTCGGCCTTTCGAGCTCCCTAAGTCGATTTTTTCGACTTAGGGGGGCGCTACTCGGCCTTTCGAGCTCACTAAGTCGATTTTTTCGACTTACGGGAGCGCTGATCGGCCTTTCCAGCTCCCTAAGTCGATTTTTTCGACTTACGGGGGCGCTGATCGGCCTTTCGTGCTCCCTAAGTCGATTTCTTCGACTTACGGGAGCTCTGCCCGGTCTTTCCAGCTCCCTAAGTCGATTTTTTCGACTTACGGGGGCACTCCTCGGCCTTTCGAGCTCCCTAAGTCGATTTTTTCGACTTACGGGAGCACTCCCCGGCCTTCGAAATAAAAAAGACTCGACCCCTACACAGCTAGGGTCGAGTCACTCCTCAATCGTATTTTTCTTCATCTTCACGTTCTACACCGTCTAATATCAATTCTAATTCCGTCTCCAAATTCAAATGCAGCGGAGCAGGCAATACGTCGAATATTTCTTGGATCATCGCCATTTCAAGCATTTCATCTAGCGTAAGAGGCATGGGATCTAGACGGAGTGCCCAATCGCGGACGGCATCAATGAATACATAGAACGAAGACTGAAATTGATCAGCCACAGCTTCTTTCTCATCGCTTTGATAAGCGGTCATGGTCTGCCAGTTATGCAGCATAGTATCTAAAGTTTGTTTCACTTTGGAATCCATCGGGTGCTCCTTTGTTAACGCGTTGCGGATTGTATACTCCCGATTATATGAGATTTTACTGTTTTTTGCTAACAAGGCTGTAACGATTTGTGTCCTTCTTGAAATAAATAGGATTCATGCCCTTGAGAACGTTTCTTCCAAACGCTAGTCATCACTTGCTGCTCTTCCCAATCAACTAGACGAATTTCGTACAGCTCAATGGATTCATCTATTTCGGCATACAGGACTGCGAGGCTCTGAGCTTCAAGATGGAAGGGCAACATAGCTGGCTCATCTGCCCCCATCCGCAACGTAACACGTGAAGGGGTCGCACAAGTCGACCAATCCCACACCTCAACGACGACCTTCTGGGCATCATGTCTCTCCATATTCATAAGATGAATGACGGCCGTTACTGCAAACGGCGCTCTATTCAACACGCCAGTGGACATTACGACTTTGTGGCACGGCATCAAATCAACCCGAACTCCCTGCCAACCTTCTCTAACGTAGCTAAGGCAAAAGCAAGATCCGCCTCCGTATGCTGCGCCGTCACGATCAGGCGAACGCGGCCTTTGTCCATGGCAACCGTCGGATAAACGATCCCCTGCGCGAAGATCCCCTCCTCCAGCAGTCGGTCTGAAAAGCGCATCGTCTGAGCCGGATCGCCGACAATGATTGGGATAATCGGCGTTTCACTTGCTCCTGTATCGAAACCTAAGCGCTGCAAGCTCGCCCGGAAGCCATTGGCATTGTCCCAAAGCTTCGCGACAAGGTCGGGACTCTCCTTCAGCACTCGGATAGCTGCCAGGCAAGTCGCAGCAACCGCTGGCGTTTGTGAAGTGCTGAACAGGAACGGCCTCGCTGTGTGAATCATATAATCCTTCAGCAGCTGAGCCCCTGCCACATAGCCGCCTACAGCACCGATGGCTTTAGACAAGGTGCCGATCTGAATGTGCACACGCCCATGCAGACCAAAATGATCGGTCGAGCCCTTCCCGTTTTTGCCCAAAACACCACTCGCATGCGCATCATCCACATACACAATGGCATCATAAGTTTCGGCCAAATGAACGATGTCCGGAAGCGGAGCAATATCCCCATCCATGCTGAACACACCGTCGGTAACGATGACGCGTTTCCTGTGGTGCTGCGTTTCTTTCAAAACTGCTTCAAGCTGATTCATATCCTTATGCGCAAAAATTTTACGGCTCGCCTTGGTTAGCCGGATACCATCAATGATGCTGGCGTGATTCAATTCATCGCTGATGACGACGTCATCCGCACCTAGAATCGCGGACAGCGCGCCCTGATTCGTTGTAAAGCCGGATTGGAACACAAGCGCTGCTTCCGTGCCTTTGAAGGAGGCTAATTCCATCTCAAGCTCATCATGGATATCAAGCGTGCCCGTAATCGTCCGTACAGAGCCACTGCCAACGCCATACTTCTCAATAGCAGCAATTGCTGCTTCTTTTAGCTTCGGATGATGGGTAAGTCCTAAGTAATTATTCGATGAGAGCTGGAGAATCCGTCGGCCCTTTAAATGCATCCACGTATCGGAACCGCTCTCCCACACTTTTATCTGACGGTATCTTCCGTCCTGTTTTAATTTCTCGATATCCGTTGCCAAATCAGTTAAATAGCTCATAGGATCCTCCTTAGTGAATGAATACAATTTTGCCGCATTGTCCAGACGCCATTAGTTGAAACGCTTCCTCGTATTGATCAAGTGTAAATCGATGCGTAATGACGGATGCAAGATCGATTCGCTTTTGATTTAATAGCCCTTTGATTTGATACCAGGTTTGGTACATTCTCCGCCCCGTAATCCCTTCTACCTTCAGCCCTTTGAAAATAATATGATTCGTAACGTCAATACTGACTTCATTGGTCGGAATGCCGAGTAGGGACACTCTTCCCGCATTCGCCGCAGCTTCAAATCCGTCCACAATCGCCTTCGGGCTCCCGGACATTTCCAGTACGACTTCGATGCCCTCCCCATCGGTAAAAGCACGCAAAGCCTGCGAAGTCGAAGTTTCCAACGCGTTAACAACGTCGTCCGCGCCCATGTCCAGCGCCATTTGCAAACGATTCGGATTAATATCCACCGCATACACAGCTCCAGCTCCACAAGCTTTAGCCACCTTGATTGCGAGAAGTCCAATCGGTCCTACGCCGATAATGGCCACTGTTTTGCCTACAATATCCCCCGACAAAACGGTTTGCACGGCATTCCCCAACGGGTCCTGCAGACAGGCGATTTCAAAGGGCAGCGCTGGATCATTTTGAATAATATTACTAGCCTTCACTACGGCATACTCAGCAAAACAACCCGGTGCCGTTATGCCAAAGCTCTTCGTATTTTTGCATACATGGGCATTTCCAGTTCGGCACGCTTTGCACGTTCCACAAACCATATGCCCTTCTGCGGAAACATGGTCACCAATCCCAACACCAGTTACCCTTTCCCCTACTTGGGCAACGATACCAGCAAACTCATGGCCGAACACATTCGGGGTTAGTACCGTTTTGTCTGCCCAGGCATCCCATTTGTAGATATGCACATCTGTTCCACAGATCGAGGTTGCTTTAACCTGAATGAGCACTTCATCAGCACCACACGTCGGAACAGGTACTTCTTTCAAGCTGGCCCCTGGTCCACGATGCTCTTTCACCAATCCCATCATCGTCGCCTGCATGTTCATCACCCTCATCTTTGTCCAATATATTATACGTTCGTGCGTTATTTTATGTTTATGATATTACACGAATGTATGTTATATTGTAAATAGGCATTTTTTGATCGTGGTTTAGACCCAGAAGGAGTGACTGAAATGAACGAACCCATACATAAATTAGTAGGCAGGAAGCTTTTGACTATTCGTAAAACGAGGGGCTTAAGCTTAGACCAAGTGGCTGAACTAACAGGTGTCAGCAAGGCTATGCTGGGGCAAATTGAGCGCGGCGATTCGAATCCAACGATTTCGGTGCTTTGGAAAATTGTGAATGGCCTGCAGATTTCATTTACCAGCTTAATTGAAGATGACGAGCCAACGGTCACGGTTATCCGCGCAGCGGAGCTCACCGCTTTTGAGGAAGAGGACGGGCAGTACAAAGCCTTTCCATTGTTCCCTTTTCATCCGCAGAAAAGCTTTGAAGTGTACACGGTGGAGATGGCGTCCGGCTGCATTCACGTCTCTGAACCGCATAATGATGGCGTTGAGGAGTACATCCTGATGGTGTCCGGTGAACTGCAGCTCACGCTGGCTGACGAACGCTATCTCCTTGGCGCTGGGGATGCCCTGCACTTCACTGCCGATCGGACACATACGTATACGAACATGTCGGATTCGACAGCCGTGTACAAGACATTAATTTATTATCCGTCGTCCTAGTCGGATAATAGAAAGAACGCAAGCAGCTTGTATGGGCCGCTCGCGTTCTTTTATTTATTTTGCAGACTACAATGTTTGGGGGAGACCAGCGTGGTCACGCATGGATTCGCAACAGCTCTGAGCGATACTCCCCGGGCGTCTTACCGGTCTCCATTTTAAACGCTTTTGTAAATGACTGAACCGTCAAGTAACCTACTTGATCTGCAATCTCCTGGATCTTCAGGCGCTGGTCGCCAAGAAGCGTTTTGGCTGCTGCAAGCCGGCGTTCCGATACGCGGTCCTTAATCGTCATACCGGTTTCGTCCTTATAGATTTTACGCATATGCGAAGTGCTAATGGCAAAAATTTCGCTCAAGCGTTCGATCGTTAAGTCATCCGCAAGATGCGCGTCAATATAGGCTGTAATGCCATCCGCTAATTCCTGATTTTTTAGTGATCGTTTCTGCTCCAGCTGATCAAGTACGAGCTCATACAGCGACTGCATGTATCCGACCATGCTTTGCATCGTTTCCTTCTCTAATAAATCAGTATGCCTCAACTGCTGAATAACCGGCTGAAAGCCGAGATTGGCATCAATTTCGTAAACACAGCGCAGCGACGAGGAGAACAACTGCAGGAAGTAATGCCGAACAACCTCGATTTGCCTCGCATGGTGCTCAACCATATGAGCTTCAAACTCATGTAAGGCAGCTGTGACCCCTTCCCGGTTACCCGTCTTGAAATGCGTTAGTAATTGCTTCTCAAGACCCAGTGGATACATGACAATTCCCGCTTCCGGCCGGACAGCTTCATAATAAATGACCGTATTGCCGCCATACACGAGTTTCTGTCGTAAAGCCGAGCCCGCTTCCTGATAGCAATCACTAAGCTCCTCAATGGACGTGTGCAAGGCACTTACACCAATCGTGAAAGTCATCGTTGACTCCTTGCGCAGTAACACCAAAAGCTGGCGCAGCCAAGTGCGCAGGCTGTCAGGAAGCAGTTCCGATTCGTTCTCTTCTTTGCCTAAATGGAGGACAAGCACCATTTCATTCGGCTCCGCTTCTACCAGATAGCCTTGATACCCTTGCTGTCCAAAAGCCTCTTCTTGCAGTCCTTCGGACAACTGCAAAAGCCGCGTATTCCGCTCAGATTCGTGAACCTCTTGTGAGAATTTCGTGTACTGATCCATAGAGACGAGTACAACTACGAAATCCCCTCTCTCAGGCAGATTTAGGCCATAGTAAGCCAGACGTTCCATCGTCTGCGTCGATATCTGCTCGTCACCGCAAACCAGTCGCTGTAGAAATTTGTTCCTGCTCTGTACCTCATAGTCCTTCAGCAGGGTCGTTAAATCCCGGTTCTGATCCATCAGACGGCTTACGTTGCGTTCTATCTGAACGATCTCTTTGGCATGTTCAGCCTTCCTATCGTCGGGTTTTTGATCCGTGCCACGCATCATAATTAACAGCCGGTTCATCGGGTTTACAATTCTTTTGGACAGCAGCAGCGAACCGATCAGACTGAGTACTACCGCCATCACACTGATGATAACCGTCATCCGGCTCCATAAGTGAAGACTGTGAGTCACCACGGACTTCGGAATCATGTACGTATACACCCAGCCGCTCGTTACAGATGTAACATAGCAAACCAACGTGTCTATCCCGCGAACTTGGGTCATCAAGCTGCCTGATGACCCATTAAATTGGGAAATATCCAAGTCGCTAAGGAGTTGACTGTTATCGAACATCCCCTCTTCTGCTGCTTTCTGCGAAAGAATATGTCCTTCCTGGTCCGTTACAATCAATTGAACATCGGGATTCGTATTCAATGACTGCATAATCTGGGCCAAGTAGTCTCCTTTGATGTTAATCACCACATAAGCAGATGGCGTACCTGCATGAATGATGGGCAGCGTCTTGACCATGGAGATGACGGTTTCTTCTTTGGCTGAAGAAATTCCTGGCAAAGCTCGCGTACGGACGAGCGATTTGCTCGGTGTCTGCCCTGCCATCGAGCGGATGAAATCCTTATCCTGAAAACCGCTGAGCGGCACAGCCCCCTGAAGCGAGGACAGAATTAACTGCGAGCTGGTATAGTAAATGGAAACGGAGTGAATGTAGTCACTGGATAAGACAACATTCTCGAGACGCTGCCTCAGCTGCAGCTGCATGTAGATATCGGCTTGCTCATAATAATCCATATAATGAAGAAAGGATGAATCTAAGAATACTGATTCCATGGCCTTGTCGACTTCAGCAAGGACAATTTCCTGCCCATTCTTAAGTAGCTGAAGCGTATTACTGCTGTTCTGGATCGCATCCCTCCAAAGTAAGGACGAGGATGAATAATACAATGCCCCGCCAGAAATTGCCGCCACTAACAATGAAAGCACTAGAAAATAGTTGAAGTACTCAAATAAGCTGCTCTTCATGAACCGTTTTTCTTTCATTATTACTGCCCCCACACTAGATACCTGGGCTCACATTGCCCGATCTCAGCTCGTTATATGTTTTTATTTTGGATTCAAGCAAGGCTTTGCCGCCTTTCTTTTTCCATGTAGCCACATATTCCTCCCATTTGGACAACGGCTCCTTACCCGTAACAAACTTGATAAACATCTCCTCTTCGTACTTGGCTACATCGGGGCCGTATGATTTTTGTTCATCGGTCAGTGGAATCCCATAAAAGACATCCTGATACAAGGTATACTGAGCTGCCTTCTCTAAAAATCGGTTATTATCAAGTTGTACTGGATCCTTGGATGTTGCGCTCACTTTCTCTACGAGTTCCTGTCTCGAAATAATCTGGCTCAGCGGGTCTAACCATCTCTCGTCGAATGCCTTTTGTCCTGCTTGCGTCCGTGCTTCTGTAATGTCGCGAAAATGCTCACCCTTGATCCCGTAATGACTAAGCTCCCAACCCTCGTCAGTCGACATATAATTGAGGAACCGCAGGACAGCTTCCGGACTTTTTGTCTTGGACGAAATGGCTATCACTCCGCCTAGATTTCCGAAGGACAACATACCACTTTTGCCATCTGGCCCTTTTATGCCCGGAAAGATCGGCTCCCAGCGCGCATTTGGCACAATTTCATTCATTTTAAGCTGCTGAACCAGCGTCTGTGGAGCGATGGACCACCAAGCATTGAAATAACCAATTTTCCCTTGTGCCACCTTTTGTATCGCCTGATCAGACTTGATCGTAAACATCTCAGGATCGATGACTTTGGCATCCCATAGATTCTTGATATAACCCAAAGCAGCCTTATATTCGAGAGAAATAGCAACGGGGGATATCTTGTTTTCCTTCAGATAACTGTTCATCGGCACACTGTTGGCAAACATCCCGGGCGAAATACCAAATGCCCCAAAAATTGGCATAAAGCTTTCCGCATACGTGTTAGCGTTACCTATACCATACGTATCATCCTTGCCATTTTTATCAGGATCACTCTTAGTAAACGCTTTCAGCATTTGCTCAAATTCATCCAAATTGGTGGGCATCTTCATATTCAGGACATCCAGCCAATCCTTGCGGACTACCGGAACCTCTTTGCCTGGCGCATTCTCATAAGGAATAACGTACTGCTTACCTTTGTGCTTCGTCAACTCCCACAGCTCAGGCTTCAGATTCTTCAGCAGGTTAGGCGCGTATTGGTTTAAATAGGGAGTCAAATCTAGGAACAAGCCTTGATCCACAAATTTTTGGTAGTCGAACGAGCCCAGCCTGCTCATATCTGGAATTTCTCCAGAAGCGGCAAGTGCGTTGTATTTACTGTTGAAATCATTATTGGGCAGCATATTAACGTTGAGCTTTACTTGCGCCTTCTTCTCTATTTCTTTGGTAACTGGATTATCATCTCTCCAAACCCTGCCTCCATCTGGCTGTATGAGCGAAAGCGTCACTGGAGAAGCCGATGCCTGACCGCTAGCCGGCGGATTCTTGGTTTCTGTGCTGCTGCAGGCTGTGGCCAGAGCTGCGGCCAACGAAACCATACCTAGCAAAGCGATTACACGCTTAGTTGAATTGGTTTTCATTAATCGTCATCTCCCCCTTTTGTCCTGTTTGGTTTATTATAAGCCAAATCTGTCTAGGATCACAGACTTTCCCATTCTCAAAAACTGCACCACGATTCAAAGTAAAACTTTGTACCCCTATTTTTTCACGAAAGCGATTACATATATAGATGACAATGTGCTTTTTTGTGCCCGTACTGCCGATTCGTCAGTTTGGATAAAAAAAAGCGATTCTTTTCATTGAAAATAAAAATACTTGCCTGACCTCCGGATATGCCGAAAGTCTGGCAAGTATAGTTTAACTCATTGCGTAGACCGTGCCTGTTTGTTCCTCTTACTTCGTGACTTTCACAGTTAACATATCACTGGAGATCACGCCTGCGGCGTTGAACAGTTCGACGCGATACTGATACACACCATTTGTGCGGCCGGAAATGGCTGTAACTGCCCTTTGAGCATGAGGAGAATTGGCTTGCAAGCTATGGTTATCAATCATCACACCATTCTCATAGAGGCGATACCCTGTCGCGTTGGTACCCCACCACATGTTCATTGTAATTGTATAGTTGCCATCTCCATCCCAGTTATCCTGCGATAAAACAGGTTTACCTGGTGACACATCTGTGACTGTGACAACAAGAGGATGACTGGTTGTTGTACCAAATTTATTGATAAGTTGACTGGTGTAGGTGTAAGTGCCGTTGGGTTTATTAGATACTCCCACTTTGACGAGTTGTGCCGATTGGGAAGCATCCGATAGTGTTTTCATATTAATGAGAACACCATTTTCGTACAGTTTGAACAATGTACCATTATTGCCATACCACATGTTCATCGTAATTGTGTAGTTGCCATCTTTTAAACCAGAATAACCGTTGTCGGAGGATAAAACAGGTATACCTGGAGCTCCGTTGGATAATGGTTTTACGGTATTTGCAATCACGCTCACACTGGATTTAACGGACATCAGTCGTCCGATCGCATCGAAGGCTTTTAGTTTCACGCTGTGAGTGCCAGGGGCTAGCACCGTAGAGGCCGTAAGGGTTTGGCCGTTCATCAAGTAAGGAACTACTGCTCCATCCACCAGAAGCTCAGCACTACCCGCTGCAATAGGAATCTCGCCTTGCACCAAATCGGCGGAAATCGTCACGTTTCCTGCGACAAGTTCCTGATTATTTGCAGGAACCAAATTGACGATTTTACTGTACAGACCTGTGTCAGGCTGGGTATAGATGCCGACATTCCGCAGCTTGAACGAAACATCGGTTGCCGTCCTGGAATTTATCCCGATACTGAACCTAGTGATCTGATCGGAATCGAGATGGAAATTATCATCTGGCGTTCCAAACGCCGCAAAATCCGACCAAGGTAATTTGACTTGCTGCCAGCCGCCTACAGGTGTAACCCCCGTTCCAGTGAAATAGCCGGAACCATTGCTTTCATAGATAAAGCTTCGAACAACCACGCCTTCGATCGGAGCTGGGAAGTACACATCAAAGGTCACCCCTTCTGATCCAGCGAATGTCACATTTTGAGGTACAAAAAAATTAGGATATGTCCACTTATCCCCACTGCCGAAGAGATAGTTGAACTGGATCTCCCCAGGAGATGGTGAAGTCACCGTGGCGGTGGAGCCTGGCGAAATATTCTCCCCCCACTGGGCAGGATTATCATAATCCGGTAGGAGCAGACTTGGCGTTACTGCCTTGTTTTCATTCGAGGCAATCATCGTCACCGACTTGGAAGTAGCCTCCCCGCTGAATGTACCCTGGAATATGACCGGGAACTTCACATCTGCCGCTATTTCCTGGCTTCCTGTCAGGGTAAAGGTCAATGTCGCTTTGGAATACGGAGCAACCGTTACCGTTCGGGAAGGCGACACTAAGCTCCATCCGCCATTTACGGAACCATTGACTGTCCCACTCATTGCTGACGAGTTAAAATTATAAACATCCACCTGAATGTCTGTTGCTGTGTTCTTATCTAGCAGATACCCCTTGGACTTAGCTTTAGCAGCTGTAGCTTCGGGATACTTCTGCGTGATGACCATCCGGTCCGCTGTTGAAAGTTCAGCAGCTTTAGGCACAGGTGCTGCAAACACGGACGTGGTCAAGTTTTGAATGCTGCCGGCAATCCGCAAATAATGGATGTCTGGACCCGACGTCAGCGGATAACTGCCGTTTGTGGATGTCAGCTGCTGCTCTTTCCCCATAATGTCTGTCAATAACGCTGTGCCGGTACCTGTAGTCACGTTCAGAGGTGTCGTATGCTCGCTCCAATAGGCAACAACACTGTCCGTTCCGTCCTTGAACACATAATTCGCCACTCCGTCAGGCAATCCAGTTAGCTTGCCTAGATAAACGGCTTCACCTAGCGCATGCGTCATCGCAGCTTCCGCATTCACAGCAGCGTATGGCGTTCCTCTGGAAGTGAAGCTGCCATAGTTCCCAATGGTTTCCTGATAATTCGGAAACACGAACCAGAAATGCTTATCCACACCAGAAGCGATAGATTGAATCGTGGAGGTGGTCAAGTATCGTGCCTGCGTCCGCAACTGCTCACCGTACAGTGTCTGTGTGCTGTCGGAGAACGTTTGGGCTACCCCTGCTTCTGTCACATAAATAGGTTTCGTATCCAGGTCGTAGCCTTGAATAAACTCCGTATGTGCCGCGAAGGAAGGTGGCATATCCAATATCTTCTGACTCGCACTATCGCTACGGTGACCATGATAGTTATAAATGTCCATATAAGGAGCGACATCGTTCTCCATGAGAAGCTCTGTATATCCCCCTGGCGGATAGGCGATCCCTCCCAGTGCTACCCGAGTGCCTGACCCCGAATCCCTCGCTGCGATCGTAGTCGCCTTCAGGAATGCGGCATATTGATCGGCTGGCTCGCTGTCGGTCGTATAGCTGATATCCGGTTCATTCCAAAACTCCCAATCCGACTGAGCCCCATAATGCGTAGCGCTTGTTTTGGCTAGTTGATAGGCATCCAGCAGGTTGCGCGGCAGGTTTTTGCCTGTATCCTTCGCCCATGTCGGAGCGATATGGTTTAACTCCAGGACTCGAATGCCGTTAGCCGCATAGGCGCTGTTGTAAGGATCATATTTACTAAAATCGTAGGTGCCACTTGCGCTGCTAATGGAATTCCAGTGCATTCGTTCCCGCACGTAATCGACTCCGGTCAGCCTGACCGCCCGAGCGTAATTCGCCGCTTGGTCGACAGGAATCAGAGAACCTCCCGCCACATCCAGGGCAAAGGGGTTATTGCTTGTATGGCGATCAGAAGCATTCATCACGACAGAGAAATAGTCGATGATTGGTTTGCCATTCTGATCTGCCTCCGCTTTTATTGTATAATGGCCCCGTTGCAGTTGCGGCAACGTAACCTTATAAGATGGCGCATACACGTCCATCGTTACGCTATTTTGAACAACGACACTCCCATCATAATCTTCCACCTTATATGCAACGACATGCCCCTTGCTGGCGGTATCGGTAAATTCGATGGATAACTCCTTCACGTCACTTTCTTCAAAAAGGTTGTTAGGTGCATTGGTTGTGATCTTGTTCAGTCCCCACGGGAGCTTCGTAAATTGCATATAATCAAGGTAAAAATAGATGCGCCCGTCCTGTGCTCTCCCGTTCGGGATGCGGAAGGAGATTGTATTGCTACCGGCTTTAAGCGTCACCGGACCTAGATTGAACTTATGGAGCACATTCGCCGGCGTATCAATTTGCCCAATTTTAGTGGCTAAAGTGCTATTTACAGTAACATAATTGCCGTCATTAATTTTCATTTCATAAGGTGGGAAAGAGGTCAAGTTAATCGGGCTCGACATGATCTCCATCCCATAAATACCGGGAACGGAAACGGTCACTTGATAGTCAACTTTGTAATTTGACACGGGGACACCACTTAAGCTTTTGATATACAAAAAGTCACCATTGCTCAGCGTGCTCCGAGGGATATTCAAATAATTTTCTTTTGTCCCTGTTATCTCGTTTCCAACTTTGGCGGTATAATTCTCCCCCTCAACTCTAACAACAATTTGTTCTGGGCTTGTCACTGTTTCACCCGAAGCAAACGCTGGAACTGCTTGAAGAATAAGCATGAATACAAATAGATATGACAATATCAATGACAAACGTTTTTTCACAGATCTTCTCCTCCAACTCATTAGGTATTCAGTATGACCTCTAGCACAATTTCCCCACTTTCATGTTAACGCTTACAATCTCCTAAGAAAAATAATTTTGATCATAAGGCTGCCATGGCGGCAGCCCTTTGACCAACTAATGACTCCATTCTTTGTCCATGCACGGATATCATTTACACTTTGCCCGGCCAATCCCACATCTTCAGGTCTCGGCTCCAAGCTATGCCAATCGAGGCATGCGTATCAAATAACACACTCTCATCTTCAGGACCGCTGCCGTGAAAAAACATCACAAATGCCTCTATGCCTTTCGTACCTCTGAGGTCCAGGACGAATCCAGCGGTCAACCGCCCTTGCGCCCATTCCCACTGCTGCTGACCCAATGTGAGTAAGTCGCCCTCCTGATGCCAATGAACTAGATCGTGCGATCTCAACATACCTATCCCATTTTCAGGAGAATGAAACATCACATACTCCTCTTGGTGCCGGATGATACACACATTTTCTCCCGCCTGTTCGGAGCCGCAATAAATCCATTGCTGAAAATCACTTGTTTTCGATAGGCTGACGCCATTTTGCTTGTAAAAACATAGCCATTCCCCGGGGTTGTTGGCATTCGCGATGAAATAGGGGTCGATCATCCGACCCATATCCTCTACTACCACATGTTCCCCTTTGACGCGAAGGAGTTCAGGAGCCGTCCAGTTAACTAGATCTTCGCTTTCCATCATCCAAATACGGCAATCCCCATTGCCATATTTCTCACCATTGGGACGTGGATAGGATTGCAAGCACATCCGCCATCGGTTATCGACGTAAATCAGATTACCAGGACTGGAGAAATTCAGGTTCTGACCCCTCGGAGTTAGAAGAAGCCGCTCGCTCCACTGCCGAAGATCCTCGCTCCGGCTCATCGCCATATACAAGAAGACTCGGCCATCCTCTTCTGTCTCCACAAGGGTATAATATAGCCACCAAATGCCATCCTGATAAAGCGCACATGGGTCTCGATAAGCTCGCCTGTGATCTCCTTTTAGAAGTATAGGTGACGATATTGGGCTACAATTCATGATTAGATACCAGCGCTAACACTGCTTGATTTCAGTTCGTTATACTTTTTGATTTTGGAATCCAATAAGGATTTGCCGCCCTTCTTCTTCCATCCATCTACATAAGCATCCCAGTTTGACAGCGGCTCTGCGCCTGTGACGAACTTCAAGAACATCTCCACTTCATATTTGGCAACATCTGGTCCTAGTGTATTTTGCTCATCCGTTGCCGGGATGCCGTAGAAGATATCTGAAATCAAAGTATAGCCAGCTGCTGCATCAATAAAGCGGTTGTTTTCAATGG
The DNA here is from genome assembly GCF_031455095.1 of Paenibacillus qinlingensis. GTDB lineage: Bacteria > Bacillota > Bacilli > Paenibacillales > NBRC-103111 > Paenibacillus_E > Paenibacillus_E qinlingensis_A. The sequence goes on along the minus strand of NZ_JAVDSB010000005.1, from coordinate 295,048 downwards.
CAACGGGATCCTTCGTAGCGGCATTGATTTTATTCTGAATATCGACACGGGAAACGATCTGGCTCAGCGGATCTAGCCATTTCTCGTCAAACGCTTTCTGACCCTCAGGTGTACGCGCCTCATTAATGTTCGTATAATGCGTACCCTTGATACCGTAGTGGTTAAGCTCCCAGCCCTCGTCTGTGGACATGTAGTCAAGGAATTTTAATACCGCTTCAGGATTTTTAGTTTTAGCAGAAACCGCGATCGTTGCACCTACATTACCGAAAGATAGCATACCGCTCTTTCCATCAGGCCCCTTGATGCCAGGAGCGATTGGATCCCATTTCACATTAGGCACAATCTCTTTCATTTTGAGCTGCTGAATAAGCGTTTGAGGAGCTGTGGACCACCAAGCTGTAAAGTAGCCGATTTTCCCTTGCGCTATTTTCTGCTGCGCCTGATCCGCTTTAATTGTGAAAAGTTCTGGATCAATTACCTTAGCGTCCCAAAGCTTTTTGATATACGTCACTGCCTCCTTGTATTCAGGGGATACAGCAACCGGTACAATCTTGTTGTCTTTCAGATAACTGTTCATAGGCACACTACTAGCGAACATACCTGGTGCAATGCCGTATGCGCCAAATATCGGCATAAACGTTTCCGCGAAGCTGTTCGCCATGCCCATACCGTACGTATCGTTTTTGCCGTTTTTGTCTGGGTCATTGAACGTGAACGCTTTCAACATTTGCTCAAATTCGTCTAGATTGGTAGGCATTTTGATATTCATAGCGTCCAGCCAGTCTTTCCGAACCGCAGGTACTTCCTTGCCTGCCCCATTCTCATAAGGGATAACGAATTGTTTGCCTTTATGCTTCGTTAGCTCCCAAAGCTCAGGCTTCAGGTTCTTCTTCAAATTCGGCGCATATTGATCGATTAACTTCGTCAAATCAAGGAACAGGCCTTGATCCACATACTTCTGATAGTCGAATGCGCCGAGTCTGCTCATATCTGGAATGTCGCCAGAAGCGGCAAGTACATTGAACTTAGCGTTAAAGTCGTTATTAGGCAGCATGGTTACGTTCAATTTGACATTAGCTTTCTTTTCAATTTCTTTGGTAGCTATATTGTCGTCTTTCCAGACACGACCTCCATCAGGCTGTGTAAGCGAGATCGTTACAGGGGCAGCGGATGCCGTTGCCGTTGCGGGTGCCTTGGTGCTTTCCCCAGTGGTTGCCGGTTTACTCGTTTCCGTGCTGCTACAAGCTGCGGTTATTGCTGTTGCCACCGAAACCGTACATAAGGATGCAATAATGCGTTTAGTTGATTGCTTTTTCATTGTTTTGTGTCTCCCCTTTGATTAGTTATTTGGATCGTTTCTTATGATAAGTCCATGCTTAGCCCTTCACAGACCCGACCATAACTCCCTGCACAAAGTACTTCTGCAAGAACGGGTATACAATGATGATGGGCAAAGCTGACAGAATCACCGTAGCGGCACGAATCGTCTCTACAGGCGGCGGCAGGCTGTCGCCGTCGAGCTGTTCAATCGAAACCGTATACATTTTACGTAAGATCAGTTGCAGCGTCGAAAGCTTCGGATCGTTGATATAAATAATGACATTGATATATTCATTCCAGTGTCCCACCCCATAGAACAGAGCTAGCGTGGCTACGATTGGAAGAGACAACGGCAGCATGATGCGAACGAGTATACCGACCTCTGAGCAGCCGTCCAATCGGGCCGATTCGCTAAGACTAACTGGAATGCCCTGAAAAAAGTTGCGCATGAGGATCAACAGCCAGGCATTGATTGCGAATGGAATCATCAGAGCCCATACGGAGTCAACCATATGCAGGGAACGGACAACCAAATAGGTAGGAATCAATCCGCCATTAAACAACATCGCAATGACGATAATCGTCATTAACACATTGCGCCCTGGCAACTCGCGATTGGATAGCACATAAGCGCCTAGGGCTGTCATAATCAAATTGATTAACGTACCAACAACTGTAATAAAGATGGTGACGCCATAGGCATCAACCAGCCCAGAGTGGCGAAGCACGTAACGATAACTATCCCAATGAATCGAGCGTGGATAGAGCAGGATCCCTCCTTGCTTCACGTAATCCTTCATGTCAGCGAACGATACAATGAGTACATTCAGAAATGGGTACAGGGTGCTCACGCAGAGCAGAACCAAGAAGAACCAGATGATATAGTCGACGATTCCCGGCTGGGATAATGACTTGGACTTTCCGTTTACCATATCGCCCCCTCCTCGTCAATTTTCTTAGATACATAGTTGGCAACCAATACGAGAACAAGCGCGATCGCTGAACGGAACAGACCAACGGCCGTTGCGTAGCTGTAATTATTCGTATTGAGCAGACCAATGCGGTACACATAGTAGTCGATGACCTCAGCTACTGGCGCTACTTGCGGATTGATCATGACCAGCGTCTGTTCGAAGCTTACGCTGAGAATGCCGCCTAAGCTCAGCACAAACATAATGCTGATTACACTTCTAATACTTGGCAAGGTGATATGCCATAAGCGCTGCCACCGATTTGCACCGTCAATCGCCGAGGCTTCAAGCATATCGGGATCAACCCTCGTTAAAGCAGCCAAAAAGATAATGGCGCTCCAACCGATTTCTTTCCATATGGCACTGCCTACAAACATCATCCGGTAATATTCGGTGGATGACAGAAATTCAAAGGTGTGACCAACCGAAGATTTAAGCAGTAGATTGATTAATCCGCTTTCCGAGAATAAATTGTACAGTAGTGCGTATACCACAACCCAGGATACAAAGTGCGGTAGGTACGAGACGGTTTGAAAAAAACGCTTCCATTTCGTAAAACGCAATTCGTTAATTAGCAGTGCGAATAGAATCGGTGCCGGAAATCCGAATAAAAGGCGGTAGAAAGCCAAAAGCAGTGTGTTACGGAAAATGATCCAGAAGTCACCATTCTCAATAAATCTTTTAAAATGTGCGAGTCCCGCCCATTCGCTCCCGAAAATGCCGTCCATGAACGTGTACTTCTTGAAGGCAATGATGACCCCGGTCATCGGTGCGTAATGAAAGATGGCATAATAGGCCAGCACGGGTAAGAATAAAAGGTAAAGCGGAATGAAGCGTTTCATCTTTTTCCAGGTTTTGTGCCGCTTGACCGCAGCCATCGGTACCCGGATCAGCGTCTGGGGCATGGCGTCGTTCGTTGCAGGTTTCATCTTGTTATTCCCCTTTCCGAAATGTAGCTAGGCGTTAAAACTCATTTAACGTAATCATGTAAGCGATTGCGTTTTACAATTTCCTGCTGCGAACCCATCTTTACACGAAAACAGCGGCAAATATAGAAATGAAATTGCTTTTTTGTGCCGTTTTTGCCGATTCAGCAGTTCGGATAAAAAAAAGCAGTGCCCTCTTCTGTCTAACTTGTATCGTTGCTCAGCCTGTTGCGGGTTTTCTGGAAAGGGGGTATTATCACTATTGTTACTAGGGCATCTTGTAGGCGTTTTCACTGTGGGATGACAACATGATAGATGGGGGCGTATGGCTGTGGAGAAACGCAAGTTCACTCCCTTTAATAGGAAAATGTGGAAGCTGTCCAACATTCCTTTATTTTATAAACTGAGCATCTGTTTCTTGTTCCTGTCATTTCTTATGATTCTTCTGTCTTATGGTCACTTTATGAATTACAAGAAGGATAAGGAAGCTGTATCGCTGGAAGCAATCGATCTGGCCAATAAGCAAACAATGGGCAGAATCGACTCTTATTTGGCGGATTTGTCTTCTATCACCATCATCCCTCTCATGGAACAGAATTCGAAAGATAATTTTTTTCAGAACCTGAAATCATTTCAGAATAATCAAGTCAGCCTGGATTTTCAGCGGGAAGCTGACATGATATTCAATAAGATGTTTCTGTTCAAAAAAGACATCCACTCCATTTTCTTGTTTAACCTGAACGGAATGAGCGAATACAAGGTGTTGGATACGGCATTGCTGCGCCCGTTTGATCCTGTTCGAGAAGTTTGGTTCCGTAAAAGCATCGAGAGCTTCGGCAGGCCGCAGATCGTCTCCACCTATCACTTACCCAATGTATCCGATCAGAGGACTCGGCCCATTCAAGTGTTCGGAGTGGCTAGAGGACTTGTGGACGTTAATGCAGGAGCCGTAGCGGCAGTGCTGCTTGTCAATACAAAGGTTGATTACTTGGCCGAACAAATTAAAAATTTAATGCTTTTTCCCAACCAAAGGGTTGTTATCGTGGATAAGAATGGTCAGACCATATACGATACCCACTCTCCGAATATTGGCAGTCCCGCCGATATGAATCTGCAAAACATAGCCAAAGCACGGCTAAGTCAGGCAAGCAACATTGATGGTACGCATTCCATTGTCCGAAGCTTTACTTCCGAAGTGAACGAATGGACGATTCTAACCATCATCCCGGAGCGTGAATTGTTCCGGCAGATTAATCAAGCAGGCAAAGTGACGATGTTCTTTACCTTTCTAGCCATCGCGGGTTCCTTTTTCTTTCTCTTTATAATTTCCAGACAAATTGTGAATCCGATTAGAACACTTATTAATACAATTAAGAAATTCGAGAAAGGCAATTTTGGGGTAAAAGTCCAAGATAACAGAGCGGATGAAATTGGTGCCTTGGGCTCGTCATTCAACCGAATGACAGACAGAATTCAAGATCTTATTCAGGAAGTATACATAGACAAACTACGGAAGAAGGAATTACAACTTCAGAGCCTTCAGAACCAGATCAACCCCCACTTTCTGTACAACACCATTGAATCGATAAGGATGATGGCAGAAATCAATGATGACGATGAAGCATCCCGGATGGCTGTTGCCCTTGGCGGCATTCTGAGATATGGCATTACCGACCCTTTGTCCAAGGTGCAATTGCGGGATGAAATTCATTATCTGAAGGAGTATGTCTTGCTTCAGCAAGTCAGATACGGCGACTTATTTCAAATCGTTATCCATGTCGAGGAAGAAATTGAGGATGTTCCAATTCCCAAGATGGTCCTACAGCCACTGGTGGAGAATGCAATCAACCATGGTTTGAAATATACCTCCGATGGCGGACTCATAACCATATCTGTAAGAAAGCTTGAGAACCATGTTGTTTTCGAGGTAACAGATAACGGGGGCGGCTTCTCCGTAGACAAACTTAAACAAACGATGGATGACTTGAACGGAATGAATGAATCGCCTGGTAGTATTGGGATGAAAAACGTCCATCAAAGGATTGGCTTGCATTATGGAGTCGGATATGGTTTACAAATTCGAAGTGTGGAGAAGGTTCAAACGACGGTATTTTTTCAAATTCCCATCATGACCTAGACCATTTTAGAAACGAGGCTAAACGATGTATCACGTATTCATTGCAGATGACGACAGAATCATTCGTACCGGTCTGAGAAAAATTATCGAGAAAAATTGCCCGGAATGGACGGTCATCGGTGAGGCGTCGAATGGACAACAGGCCTACGAGGACATCTTGGTGTGCAAGCCGGACTTGTTAATTACGGATATCAAGATGCCTGTTCTGGACGGCGTGGAGCTGATTCGGAAGGTGAAGGCGCAACAGGATCCACTGGATAGGATGAAGATCATCGTGCTGAGCGGGTTCGGTGAATACCCGTATGTCAGGGAGACCTTACGTCAGGGTGCAGTGGATTACTTATTGAAGCCGATCCCCACACCGGATATTGTGGCATTGCTGCAGAAGATCAGGGATGACCATGCGCTGGAGCAGGAATCCTCTCGGCGGGACGGGCTGCTGAAGGATAGATCGGAGGAAGCGCAGCTGTTAGTCGAGGAGAAAGCATTGCTGCAATTCCTCCATGCTAGAGCACAAGATGTAGAGCCATGTAAGCAAAAGCTGCGAGACTGTGGACTGGCAGACAGCGGGAATTTTCTGATCGCCATCCTACAGGTTCACCAGAATAATCCTTTAATTCTTGAAACAATCAAGAACGATGTGCTCTCACTAGTACCACAAATGGCCCCAATGGTTCGTGTCATGCTTGCTTTACGTGGTACTCAGGTTATTGCTGTTTTTTGCGGAAATAAGGAATTCGTCCATTTCAAGAATGTGGTGCAGGACGCACTGAACATACAGGCAGACAACTGGAAATCAGTACCAGATACTAAAGTTTCGTGCGGCATTAGTGATGTATTTACACTCCTAGATGAACTGCCCAATGGAGCTAAGGAGGCGGAGCGTGCTCTGGAGACTGGCTTCTACGAAAATGCAGGCGCGAAATTTCTTACTTCGCAAGATGAATCGAACATGTCAACGATTGCATCGTTTCCCTGGGAGCCAGAGGTTCAACAAATTACTAGCCTCATGGAGCTTGGGGATTTTAACCAGGCCAAGGATGTACTGATGCAATTGTTGGTTCGTTTGGAGATGCTTCAGGCGAGACCTGTAAACGTGAAGGATGTCTGCAAAAAAATGGTTACCCGCATGGAAGTTGCATGTCGGGAATTTGCTGAAGCCTCCTCCAACAAGACGGCGAACGGGCAAGATCTGTTTGCTGCTATCGATCTCGTTCCCACCATGAAGGATCTGATCGGCCTGCTCGCCGAGGATTTCACGGATCGGACAACCACGATTCAGAATCGTAAAAGCGAGAGAAGCATTCGCATTATCGAAATCGCCAAGGAATATATTCAGCAGCACTTCCGCGAGGACTTGATGCTTCAAAGCGTTGCGGACCGGGTATGTTTAAATCCATTTTATTTCAGTAAGCTATTCAAAGATCAGACTGGAAAAAGCTTTACGAATTTTCTCATAGAAGCTCGCATGAAGGAAGCTAAGAAACTGCTGGCTATGCCCGAAATTAAGGTATACGAAGTGGGAGGAATGGTTGGATATGAGGAACCTGAATCATTCAGCCGAGCCTTTAAGAAATTAGTGGGCGTTTCCCCTACGGAATACAGAAAAAAGATCAAGTAAACGACCAATCAAATGATCTGTTAAGAAATCCAATATCCGGTCATTCATTTGGTCTCCTGAAAACGCTTAAAATAAGGGTATCAGAGGATGCATCCTGTTGAACAAGAACAGACATACAAGGAGGTCACTATGAAAAGATTACTCAGTCTCGTTTTTTCTCTCAGTTTAGTTGTGCCGATCGTCGCCTGTGGCAATGGCCAAAGCGCGTCCCCCGCTTCCACACCAGCAGCCACACCTGCAACCGCTGCCAAGCCGACTACTGAGGCTGCTAATTTGCAGGGCAAGATCGTATTTGGTACCCATCGAACGGATATTGCCGAAACTAAAATTAAAGCGCTTGCAGACGAGTTTATGAAAGCGAATCCAGGGGTTCAAGTTACGATTGAATCTTATAAAGATTGGAAGCAAATCTTAAAGACGCGTGCGGCTGCCAGTGAATTACCGGATGTTACGATTGCCCTTCCCGAGATTACGAAGGCTGATCTACCTAAGTATTATATGCCATTGGACGATTTGGGCTATAACAAGGATAACCTGTGGTTTCATGCAAGCGGTTTAGGTGATGACGGGAAGCTGTACAAGGTCAACTCCGGTGCGGCATACCTAGGTGTTGTATACAGTAAGACCGCCTTCCAGGCGGCAGGAATTACGAAAACGCCGACAACCACAGATGAGTTGTTCGCTGCCTTCCAAAAGCTGAAGGACAAAGGCATTATTCCTCTAGGTACGGGTTTTAAAGACGCGTTTACACTGGATCCTTATTTCTTCCAATACACACATGTGAGCACAGGTAACGCGAATTGGAGAAACGACTTGATTGCCAAAGCTGGGGATCTGTTCAACAGCGAGTTTTTGAAAGGCTTCAATCTGGCAAGGGACGCTTATCAGAAGGGCTTTACAGAACCTGATCTGATGTCGGCGAACTGGGAACAGACGAAGAAGGATCTTGCGGCAGGCAAAGTCGGTATGATGTTTATGGCGGATTGGCTTGTTCCACAGTTAATCGACCTAGGTGCTAAATCCGATGCAGTCGGCATGTTCCCTCACCCAGGATCGAAAGCCGTATATGTCGGACCAGACAAACCATTTGTTGTATCCAAGAACACGAAATACCCGGAGGCCAGTAAAGCGTTCGTCAAATTCATGCTCACCAACAGCCGTTATGCACAGGCAAGTGGTGTGAACTCTTCCATCAAGCAAGATAAAGCCGTCATTCCAGGCGTAGAAGAATTGCTGTCATCCAAGCTGCCTATTATTGAAGACACAGCGGTTGATATCAAATTCCAAGAAACCTTGAACAAATCCCAAATCAATTTATCGCAGGTCGTTCAAGAATTTATGTTGAGCAAAAATACAGACGATGTCGTGAAAAAGTACAATGAGAAATGGCAAAAGGCACGCATGGAAGTTCTAGGGAAATAATGTAAGTGCACCGTTCAGAAGATGGGTTCAACTTGGATCCATCTTTTGTTTTAAAATCTGGATAAAGAAGGATGGAGTTATGAGAGAGAACACCTTCAGAAGGGTACGTAGATACGACTATCAGAAAGGTTTGACCATACTGGCGTTTTTGGTCTTGCCGGTCGTGCTCCTAATTACATTTACCTATTGGCCTGCCCTTAAACTGTTTCAAATGAGTTTTTCGAAGTGGGATGGCATCTCCCCAGATATGCAGTTTGTCGGGATCAAAAACTACTTAGATGTATTCGAAGATACCGATGTCTGGATTTCGGTCAAAAACAATGGGGCTTATATTGTGGCCATGCTCGTTCAGAACGTGATTGGTTTGTATTTTGCTATCATCCTCAGCACCAAAATGAAAGGAAAAAATTTCTTTCGTTCCATTTTGTTTATGCCTAATATTTTGAACGGCATCGCGATCGCATTCATGTTCAATTATTTGTACAACTACACCAACAGTCCACTAAACGCTGCTCTGAAGTGGATCGGCATGAATCCCGTGCACTGGCTGCCGGAGAATTATTTGATCAACTTCTCCCTTGCCTTCATCGGCACATGGATGTTCACAGGTTGGTGTATGGTCGTCTATCTGGCCGGCTTACAGTCCATTCCAAAGGACGTCTATGAAGCAGCCAGTATCGATGGAGCCAGCTTTCATCAGATGATTCGTTATATGATTATTCCTAACATCATCACCGTGTTTGAGCTTAATCTGTTCCTCGGAATTAACGGTGCACTGCAAGCCTACTTCCAACCCTTTGTCCTGACAAAAGGCGGTCCTTACGGCCTGAGCGACACATTCGTCTCCAAGTCCTTGGCCATCGCCTTCGAATTCAGCAATTATGGTAAAGCCGCTGCAATGGCTGTGGTCATGCTAATCATTGTAGCTATCGTCGTTGGCCTGCAAAGATTATGGTTATCGAAAGGAGAGCGGCAGATATGAAGAAACATGCTACCGACATCGGGCTGGAAATTAGCCACCCTCTTCTAAAGCTGTTCAATTATGCCATGGCTTTGATCGGGGTGGCCATTATTATGTTGCCGCTCTTCATCATCCTAAACGTCTCGTTGAAAACCAGTGAGGAGTATGGGCTGAAAGGCTTTATGGCTTTACCTGACAATCTGTTTAACTTCGATAACTACATCATGGCAATCAAGCAAGGTAAAATGCTATCAGCTTTCGTAAATTCCTCAGTCCAAGTTGCGGTAGGTGTAACCGGAAGCGTATTCCTTGGTTCCATGGCCTCGTATGTCCTGAACCGTTTTGATTTCCGCTTCAAGAAAATCATCATTACAGCATTTGTCGCTTCCGTCCTGATTCCCCATGTGCTAACATCCGTGTCTACATTCATGGTTATCAAATCCTTGGGGTTGTTCAATACAAGAGAGGCAGGTTTTCTACTGTATACAGGCGCGGATGTCGTGGGCATTTATATTTTCCTTCAGTTCCTGGAGAAGATCCCGAAGCATATGGACGAGAGCGCTAAGATAGACGGTGCCTCCTACTTCCGCATCTACTGGTCCGTTATTCTGCCTCAGATGATGCCCGGCATCGCAACGGTCATTATTCTAAAGACGATTTCTATCTATAACGACTTTCTGAATCCATATTTGTTTATGCCGAAGACCTCTTTGCGAACAGTCACCGTCGCTCTTAACTCCTTTTCCAGCGAAAATGCGACCGATTGGCCAGTCATGTCGGCTGCCATTGTAACGGTCCTCATTCCCACCTTGCTGCTCTATCTCTTCCTGCAAAGGTTCATTATTTCCGGCGTATCCGATGGATCGATGAAAGGTTAAGCGCTCGGAGATTCAACATTTTCAAACTCTATGATGGTGGAGGTATTATGATGAAAAAGTGTATTGCAACCATAATGGCAGGCTTGTTATTAATGTCATCCTTGCCGATAAGTGTTCTTGGTGCAACGACGATCGCGATTTCAGACACCTTTGACTACCCATCCAAAACGGAAGCTGCCGCCGCCTGGGGGCGTGCAAATGGAACAACAATTGAAACGGAAAGCTCCACGACGAATAAGGTTGCCAGAATCGCCAGTACAGCAGGAGATTTTCAGATTCGATCAGGGTTTCCCCTCTACACGCCACTCAATGCTTCAACAGGAAAAGTCATCTTGAGTGCGGATGTAAAAATGGGATCCCCCTTTACGGGAAAAGCTTTGGGTTTTAAAGTTGGAAGCTCGACCTGGTACCAGCCCCTTGAGCTGTTCTCAACAGGTGTCATTAAAAGTTTCGATGCCGATGCTTTTAATTCGGTTGCTTCATCGGTATACGTTCTCAATAACCAGTGGCATAACATCAAGGTTGCCTTAGATCTGAACAACCGGAGTACATTCGGCGCAAGAGCATTTCTTGATGGAAAGGCAATATCTTCAAAGATCCCTCTTATCGATGGAACCTTGCAAGGTGTGCAATTTATTAACTCTGCTGGTCCCTCCTTTGATATCGATAATTTCAAATTAATCCGGTACACACCAGAAACCTCTATTGACGCAAGCTTTAAGCTCAATGGTAATAGTGTCACAAGCGGCGCGTCTGATATTCCCGTCACAGGAACTACGCTCGATGTCGCTTTTAGTGATCTGCATATGAATGAAAGCACTTTCAATTCTAGCCATATTACGATCTCTCCAGCCTCGCCTGGTGCAGTAACTTCCATTGGTACGGATGGTGCCTACCAAATCAGCTTTGCGACTCTCCAGCCTGCAACAACGTACACCGTATCTGTCAGTAACGGGGTGGAGAATGTATTTGGGCAAAAAGTGACGCCAAAAAGCTTTTCCTTTTCAACGGTGGATCCTCCCATTTTATCCAGTTATATGCTGAATGGCGCAGCATCAACAGGTGGGGATACCGGGTTGCCCCCTATTGGTACTTATGTTGATATTGCCTTCAGTGGTTGGGATGTAACGGAAAGCACGATAAACAATAGTACGGTCACCGTATCTCCCGCATCTCCAGGGAACGTATCTTACACAGTGACAGATAATCACCTTCGACTTGATTTTACGGAACTCAATTCGGCTACAACGTATACCGTTTCGGTTACCGATGGCGTGAAGAGTAGCTATGGGAAAGGCGCAACGCCAAGCAGCTTTTCTTTTACAACATCCGATTCTACCATTACTGCAAGCTACAAGATTAATGGCACCGCTGCAGCGGCAGTTGGCAATATCGGCGTGCCGACTACCGGAACTTACGTAGACATCGTGTTCTCTGAAGCGAACATGAATCCAAGTACTTTTAATTCAGGTACGGTGATGATTTCACCTACAGTGCCCGGCACAGCGACTTACAGCTGTTCAGGAAACACCTGCAGACTGAGCCTATCTTCTCTTGAGCCGGCAACAACCTATACGCTGTCACTGACAAACGGCGTGAAGAATCTGCTCGGGTACAAAGCAGTCCCAAGCACGCTAAAATTCACAACCGCTGGCGTCGGAAATCCTGGAGGTCAGGCGGTCGCTGCCGTCTATTTAAATGAGGGATTCACCAGCTATGCAAGCGGCGCGCCTACAGGATGGCAGGCCACTGGCGGTTCTCAAATGTCTCCCTCCACCGTTGACACCGCTCATGGGATCAGCTTTAGAACGGAACCCACTACCGATACCAAGGACGTCAACATTCTGAAATCTTTTAAATCGCCGCTAAACGGCAATGTGGTCATGGAAGTCAGCGTATATCCTGACGATACAATCAGTGAACGCGTTCTCTATGCGGTCAAGGATGCAGCTGGCAAAGAGAATATATTCCTTTTGCTTGATAAAGACGGCAAAGTGAAAACGATGCCTGATAAGGTTCAAGTGGCTACCTATGAAGCGAAGAAATGGACCACTTTTCACATCGTTGCCAAGCTTGATTCGAAGAAATTTGACCTCTATATGAATGGTGTAAGGATTCTTACCGATTATGCATTCCCAGAGCCAGCTATTGATAATGTCTTCTCAGTCGCTTTCAAGTCCTGGAATCGCGGAATCTCCTTCTATGATGATATCAAAATGTATGAGAGCTCAGCGCCGCTTACGGCTGAACAGTTTGCCACCTTGCTTTCCAGGCAGAACGAAAGATTAACAGATGAGCAAATCATGCATAACAAAATCAAGCATGCCGTCGTCATGGTTCCTAGATCGGAAAATGCCTATGTCGATGATGTAAAGACCGTGATTTCCACGAATTCCTTACTAACGCCTATAAGCAAAGACGGAAAAATTTACGTCCCTGCTCAGTTCCTTATGGAGAAGCTTCATGTGAGCGGAAGTTTTATCGCCACAGCAGGCAGCAAGAGCTATTCATATAACGGGAACAGCGGAAGCTTCTCTGTCGAAGCGATCGCCGGTGATGGTGCTGTTTTGGTGCCGGCAGCGGAGTTTGCACAAGTCATCGGTAAACAATTATTTATCAGCAGTCAAGATTTAATCATCTTCAGCTCCACTGTGAATATTTTTGACCCTGTGAAGGACGCCTACATCTTAAAGGATCTTTATACACTTGTTACCTACAATGCGATTGATGTAAGCCAGCTGACACCGGCAGTCTATGAACAGCTTCGTGATAAATGGAAATATCGTCTCATCGGTGACGGTACCCATGATATGAACGATCCAGATATTCTTGCCATGGTCGTGGCAGCGAATGACTCTGCACAAAGCGTATGGGACTCACTCATCAAAGGTGGCAGTGAACGCAGCTATCTGTGGAACGACGACACCAAAAGAACGGATTTATCCAAATTTGTCACACAAAATTACGACAGAGTTAAAAAAATGGCGATTGCTTATAATCTTGTTGGCAGTGGGCTGTATATGAACCAAGCACTGAAAGCTGATATCATTGCTGCGCTTGAATGGCTGAATGACAATCGCTACAGAAAAGATAAGCCGCCTTATGATAACTGGTGGGAATGGGAAATCGGTACGCCTGGGACGTTAAATGACATCCTTGTCCTCATGTATGATGATTTAACAGCGGCGCAAATCAAAGAAAATACGGATGCGATCGACTATTACATTCCTAGAGTGCCTGATGGCGATGCAGGGGCAAATCTGGTTTGGCGCGCGATGGCTATTGCTGTCCGTGCAATTATTGCCCAGGATGTGGATAAGGTTATTGCGGGAAGAGACGCCCTGATGGCTGTTTTTGATTACACAACAGAAGGGGACGGTTTCTATGAGGACGGATCCTTTATCCAGCATCAAAAACATTCCTACACCATGGGCTATGGAAAGTCCATGCTGCTTGATTTATCCAGTGCGATGTACTTCTTTGAAAATACCCTCTTTGCAATTTCATCGCCGAGCAAGAATAACGTCTATGACTGGATTCGCGATGGCTTTGAACCTTTAATGTATCAAGGCGTTGGAATGTGGATGGCAAGCGGCCGTGAACTCGCAAGAGAGCCCTACGACGACCATTATATTGGAAACAGGGTCATTCGAGGTGTTGTCACGACATCCATGTTTGCGCCTAACAGCTTAAAGCCGTGGCTTCAATCTATGGCTAAAGGCTGGATCCTGGGAGACACGGATCGTAACTTTTTTGCCTCCGCCCCTTTCTATCTCGTTACGGAAGCTAAGAAAATCGTGAATGATGCCAGCATCCCGGCGAAAGCTCCGTTGGAGCTGTACAAACAATATGCGGCCATGGATGAAGCTGTGATGAGAAGAGATGGCTACGCCTTTGCTGTGACGATGTCGTCTTCCAGAATTGGCAATTTCGAATCTTTCAGCGGTGAAAACGTCAGGAACTGGTATCAGAATGAAGGTATGACCTACCTCTACAACGATTTGAAGCAATATTCCAACGATTATTGGCCTACCATTAACCCTTACAGGCTGCCGGGGATCACGGTGGATAACAGACCTAAGGCGGATGGCGAAGGCTCCGGTAAAACGACAGGTCAGGATTTTGTCGGCGGAGTGGAGATCGGTGGGTTATATGGTGCTTCCGCTATGCAATTAGATGCCTATAATTCCAATCTGAAAGCTAAGAAATCGTGGTTTGTCTTCGATGATGAAATCGTAAGCCTAGGAGCGGATATCACCAGCAGTGACAACTATACCGTTGAAACCATTGTTGAAAACCGTCAATTAAACGCAAGCGGAGCTAATAAGCTCATCGTTAACGGTGTTGAGAAATCGTCGGCAATCCCTTATTCCGAAAGTACTGCAAATACGGTGTGGGCAAACTTGGAGGGCAATGCCCCAGGAACAAACATCGGTTACTATTTCCCTCAAGCGGGTACCGTTCAGTTTCTTCGGGAGACCAGAACAGGTGCATGGTCCGACATTAATAAAAACACAAGCTATGGCAGCACGACGCCAAAAACGAAGAACTACATGAATATATGGTTTAATCATGGCACGCAGCCTACGAACAGCAGCTATTCCTATGTTCTTCTGCCGAACAAGACTGCCGCTCAGACAGCACAATATGCTGCAGATCCGGATATCCAGATTCTGAGGAATGATGCGAATGTTCAAGCCGTTCATGAGGACAACACCAATACGACAGCGTATATCTTCTGGCAGCCTGGCCAAGAGGGCATCATTCACAGTTACAATTCTGCGGCTGTAGGTTTAAAGATGGACAATAACAAGCTTGTCTTTTCGGCATCCGATCCCACGCAAAAACAGCAAAAGATTGTAATTGAGATTAACCAGCCTTCACTTCAACTTGTATCCAAAGATGACTCTATGACGGTTACAGCAACAGCTTCCGGGGTTCGAGTAGAGATCGATACCGTAGGTTCTATCGGCAAGACGTATGAAGCTGCATTTTCCTTTTAATACAGGCAATCGTCTCGAACATTTTAAATAGATTTGGAGGACAGAATGATCATGAGCGTCACAGTGCGTATGCCAGATAAAAAAGTGATTACAGCAGAAATTGAAGCTATTATTCGAAAAATTGATACCAATATGCTTAAATTTCAAAACAAGTTTCCTCATAAATCAGCCACTGGAAATTACTCAGATTCTCTCAATTTGGATGGAAACTGGACCGGGTCTTTTTGGACGGGGATGGTACTGCTCGCCTATGTGTATACAGAGGATAAGAAATACTTGGATTATCTATTCAATTATATGCCTGTATTCCGTCAAAGACTGGAAACCGGCTACAAAGACCATGATTTGGGCTTTTTGTATCAGTTGTACGCTACTGCCTTGTATAAAATCACAGGAAACGAAGAGGCGAAAGAGCTAGCCGTGCAAGCTGGGGAAGAACTTTTGAAAAGATATAATTCCCTAGGAAAATTTATACGCGCATGGGGAAGACTCGAGGAAGAAGATCGTAAAGGAAAGCTCATCATGGATTGCATGATGAATCTCCCGCTACTCTACTGTGCTTCGGAAATGTCAGGGCAGATCAAATATTTCCTGGCCGCAGAAGGTCACGCGGATACCACCTGTCACTATTGTATACGCGAAGATAATTCAACGTACCATACCTATGATTTCAATCCCTACACCGGCGAACCTGTCGGGGGCTTCAATGAAGGAGGGTATGCCGACGAATCCGCTTGGTCAAGAGGCCAGGCCTGGGGAATCTACGGCTTTGTCCTTTCCTATGAACATACCGGCCTAGACAAGTACCTAACAGCGGCAGAAAACCTTGCGGACTATTACCTGAACAACCTGCCGCAAGATGTCATCCCTTACTGGGATTTCAAGCTTCCCGACTTTACGGATGCCCTGAAGGATGCTTCAGCCGCTTCGATCGCTGCTTCCGGAATGCTGGACATCGCAGCCTTGGAGCCTGACGCTGAAAAATCGCAATTCTATGAAGCATCTGCCTACAAAATTCTAGAATCCTTGAGAACCAACTATTCAAAAGCTATGGATTGGACGGTGGAGGGCATTTTGCCAAATTGTTTTGTGCGGGATTCCACATTAGGTGAGATGCATAGCTATACCATATGGGGAGACTATTATTATCTAGAACTGCTTATGAAAGCAGTAGGTATTAACCCTAAATTGTGGACTTTAAAGTAATAGAGGCAAAGTCAGTGTAACTTGCACTTCTTGTTTTTCAAAAATCTGTAATAACCTATCGAATGTTCATTCGATAGGTTATTTTTGAGAGCAGCTACAACTATGGCGATGCGAGTTCTTCTTGCTTTAGTTGAATTCGCTTCAATGCCTTCATCACATCAAAACCACCTCGTCCGAACAGTTCATGTAGACGATTATATTCCATGTATAATTCATCATATACATAGCTATGTTCAAGATTCGGCTTGTAGCTTTCTTGACGAACACGAGTCATACGAGAAGCTGCTTCCACAATACTCTCATAGCCGCCACGTTCCGCACCTGCAGCAACAGCACCAAATATAGCTGCACCAAGTGCTGTAGTTTGCGTTGAATCAGCCACCTTGATCTCACGGCCAGTTACATCTGCAAAGATTTGCATGAGCAATCGATTGCGCTCAGGCAGACCACCGCATGCAATCAGTTCGTTCACCTTTACTCCAGCTTGCTCAAAGGTCTCAATGATTTTGCGTGTTCCAAATGCAGCCGCTTCCAACAGGCATCGGTAGATGTCTTGCGGCTTTGTCTGCAAGGTCATCCCAACCAGCAGTCCACTCAAATCCGCGTCGACGAGTACCGAACGGTTGCCATTCCACCAATCCAAGGCAAGCAAACCTGTCTGTCCGGGTTTCAACTCCCTTGCCAGTTTCTCCAAATACGCATGTACACTAATGCCTTCTCTCGCAGCTTCTACCTTCACATAGTCGGGTACGCCCTGCTCAACAAACCAACCGAACAGATCACCGACTGCTGGTTGTCCCGCTTCATAGCCAAACAACCCAGGAACAATCCCATCCTCGACGACGCCGCAAATGCCTTCGGCATGAATTTCTTTATCGCTCAGCAGCATGTGACATAAAGAGGTGCCCATCGCCATCACCATTTGGCCTGCGTGCACAGCCCCTGAACCCGCTGCGCCAGCATGTGCGTCAATGATCCCCACCGCTACCGCAGTGCCAGGTTCAAGTCCTAGCAAGGCTGCCCATTCCGCAGTCAGCTCGCCTGCTTTGGAGCCAAGCGTACAAATCTCACCCTGCAATTTCGTTTCGACAAAATTTTCAAGTCTAGGATCCAAAGCTTGAAAGAAGTCCTTAGACGGATAGCCCTCTGTCTTATGCCACAAAGCTTTATAACCCGCGCAGCAACTGCTTCGAATAGAACTCGAGGTTAGCTGTAAAACAACCCAATCTGCCGCTTCCATGATGCGATCCGCTCTATCATAAATCACTGGCGCTTCATTCAAAATTTGCCACGCTTTGGCTACCATCCATTCGGATGAGGTTTTTCCGCCATAACGGCTTAAGAAGGAAGCTTCCAAGCGCTCCGCTGTTTCATTAATCCGATTGGCTTCTTCCTGCGCCGCGTGATGCTTCCACAGCTTGACATAAGCGTGAGGCTCATTCCGGAACTCCTCTTGGAAGCATAATGGCTCTCCCTTTTCATCAACAGGAAGTACTGTACACGCAGTAAAATCAATCCCGATTCCGATCACTTGCTTCGGATCAATACCTGAGCTTTGCAGTACAGCCGGCACCGAATGTCTTAGTACAGCCAAATAGTCGTCAGGCTGCTGAAGCGCCCAATCGGGTTCCAACACGATATCAGAGTTCGGCAGACGCTCGTCGATCACACCGTGAGGGTACCGCGTTACATGCGCCGCTATTTCTTCCCCATTTTCAATATCCACAAGAAGTACTCGTCCGGATTCCGTTCCGTAATCGATACCAATCGCGTACTTTTTCGTCATCGCCAACACACCATCCTAGTTATTTACTCACTCTTGCCAATGCATTGTTGTAAATTTTTTCAATTTCAGATGCGCCTTTTTCTTGGCATTGCTTGATAAAACTATCCCAATCATTTAAGGATTCGTCATGGATAATGAACTTGTCCATATTCATCGTGACAAACGTATCCAACTGCGTGCGGAGCTGCTTCAGCTTCTCTCGTTCTTCTTTATTAAAAGGAGGATCATTCACTTCTCTGAAATTAATGCCGTCAGCCAGATCCTTGATCGCTTTCTCAGACCACTTGATGAGATCAGGGGAGGAAGAAGGCACAAGCGGATGATCATCCGAATGCAAGGCTAAACCGAGGTAACCCGTTCCAAGCGCAGATTGCATCGCTCGGAATGGATCCTGCTTATCCTTGAACTTGGCTTGCGTTTGTTCAGAAATCTTATATTCCCCGCCAACAAGCGTGTAATCAACATTTTCTACACCAAAGCTCGTCAGATTCGTCCCCTCGTCGCCATACATCCAGTCGATCAGCTGGATCACTTCTTCCGGATTTTTCACCTTGGCATTGACCGCATACATTTCACCCAGATGATCAAGTTGGTAAACGTAATTACGTCTGCCCCCTGTATAACTTGCCATAGCTGGCAATAATTCGAACTTGGCACTAGGGTTTTGAGACTGGAGTGTCTTGTTGAAATTACCACCAAAGCCGTTGTTGTCTTGGTAGAAGAACGATTTGCCGGTGCTTAATTTCTCCTGCCACGCTTGCGAGGTAGCAACGGAATAATCCGGATCTAGCAGTTTTTCCTTGTACAGCTTATGCAGAAAAGTAATGGCTTCCTTGAACTCGGGTGAATATGGCCCAAACTTATACTTCTTGGAAGTCGGTTCGAAATAAATTTTAGTCCCCGCGATATTGGTATATCCGCTGCCAAAACCGAAAGCAATCGGATTAATCAAATTCTCCGTGCCTGTTTTTCCATTCGCTGCGCGGCTAGTAAAAGGATAAGAATCAGGATAAGCCTGTTTCAGTTTTTTGAGCACTTCATAGAGTTCCTCATACGTTGTCGGCGTCTTTATATTATGTTTGGCCAACAAATCCGTACGAATCATCGGAAGCAGACCGGACTGTAAACTCCATTTGGTTAACAGCGGAAAGCCGTACAACTTATCATCGACTTTGGTCTTATTGATCTCAGGCTTCTGGCTGATCAGCTTACGAAAATTAGGCATCCGATCCAAGTAAGGCGTGAGATCGAGGAAAACACCTGAATCCGCGTAATTCAATAAATCATTCTGATTGACCATAATTACATCAGGCAAAGCCTTCGTCGCAATAAGTGTCTTCTTCTTGTCCTCATAGTTACTTTGCGGCACACTTTGTAAGTCTAGCTTGACATTTTTTCGTTTTGCGATTTCTTCTAAAATGACTGAGTTTACATGTAACGCTTGAGAAGAGTGCTCATATCTCATCCATGAGAGCGTTCTCTTGTTAGCTGAATCTGTCGTACGCTTAGACAAGGATAGATCGTCCGTGTTGTTGCAACCTGCCATTAGACTTCCGACTACTACCAGTGAACAGCAAGCGGAAAGCATTTTTCTTATGTGAATAGCCACGTTGTCCCCCCTCAAAATCTTGAATTTGCACTGGTAGTGCTAGTTTACGTGCTTATCTACGTGCAAGGAAAGAACCAAAACAGCAGGAAATGAACCGTATTTCCACATCCATCACGATGATTCATTATTCCCTTATGGTTCAAGAAACCACATAACGCCTACTTTTCTTTAACTCCGTGAGCACTGCGATATTCATTGGGCGAAATCCCCTCATATTTTTTGAATAAGCGAAGGAAGGTTGTTCGGCTGAATATGCCGATTTTATCCGCGATATCACTGATTTTCATATCTGTGTTCACTAGCAATTCTCGCGCTTTGGCAATCCGAACCAAACTGATATAGTCCGAGATATTCGTCCCCGTCGACTCTTTAAACATGCGGGAGACATACTTCGCGGATAGTCCGATTTCACCCGCGATCACTTCAAGATATAAATCTTGCTCATAATGCTTCTCAATATAATCAGTAATAAATGAAACTAATGTACCCGATTTGCTTTCAGGCTTAGAAAATGTCTTGGCAATGATTTTATCGTAAAAATCAATGATCTGTTTCAATCTGCGATCCAGCTCGCTTGGCAATAGTTCCGGCTGGCTCAAGCTTGCATGTTCATGGTCATCAAGAAAATCGTAGACACTCTGTTTCTTATCCGTTATATAGCGATTACCCGTTTTAAAAAATTCCACAAGCAAAGCCCCGAGATAGTGAAAAGACACACCTCTTGATTTGTTCAAAGCAATGATGCCTTCCAACTCAGCCTTAACACCCTCGATGTCGCCTGATTTCAAGCCGTTGACGATTTTATTTTCATCTAGGAAGGAGTAATAATAATTTTGTTCGATCTCAAAGTGATTCGCATCCAGAATGTCCATCTTGGAGGCGTCGGTCCGCTTATCAATTGCAGTAATCGCATCGCTATAAGATTTGGAATACTCTTCGATTTTTTCATACGTTTTACCTAAACCAATAATGAGCTCGCAATAAATCATGTCATATGCGAAAGTCGTTTTGACCATATCAAGTCCTTGTTCGAGTTGCTCACGATCTTCCTCACTCTTTAAATTGACCATACACACATATAAGTTAGGCTCGTATTCGGTTAAATAACAGTTCACGTATTTTTTCATAATGCCCAGAAGCAAACGCTTCATCTTTTCCAAAATTAATAACCGATCCGCTTCCACAATCTCATGGTAAAATCGATCCTTAAAATCAATGATAAAGCAGCAGCATAAATAACTGCCGTCTTGGAAATCAATTTCTTTTAAGATCGTGTTCACGGAATACGGATGCGGTCCTCGATATCCTTTTAGCAAATTGGTGAAAAACTGTTCGAGAATTTCTTCCGAAAACGTACTAATTTTAATATTGTCATCCATATGCCGTTGGATCAGTTGATTGACGCTGTTTCCAATCATTTGAAGCTCGCCGCTGCGGCGAGTTTCCTGTTGCCATTCATCCACGTTATCGTTTTTTTGCAAAATATCTCGAATATTTTTAATTGGATTATATAAGCGGAAACTAAAAATGAAAGAGAAAGCCACGCCAATGACAAGTAAGCTGATACAAATCCATATGATCAAAGTTAAAATGCTGGAAGACTCCTGATTAAAGGCATGTACAGGAGTAATGGATATATACTTCCAACCGTAATCGGAAGTGGTCTGAACGAGCCAGCTTTGCTCATCACCGTTCTTAAACGCACGATTGCTTTGTTTTTCTGGTGAAGCTAAAGCGATAATATCATTTTCTGCCCTCTCATCTAACCCGCTGCTATGCAAAATGACGTTATTATTTTTATCTAACACCATATATTGGGTAGCCGCGAAAATAGAGTTGTTCTGCAAGGTGGTCTGGATCGTAGGAATCGAGATGGTGGTTACCATCGTTGCCAAATGTCCACTCAAATACTGTGTTGTTACACTTGGTATTACTTCGCGATACGTATTCATATCTGCATTGACCACTCGGGTAGGTTTCAGTAATTCGAATAAGCTGCTTTGGTGTAAGCGTTCTCGCCAAAAATCTTTATTGAAGTCCTCAAATTTATAAAACTTGTCAAAAAACACATCAAAATCAGCGATACCATCACTGAGATAAATACGTTGATCATCTACAAAAATAAAAATACTATCGACAAAATGGCTGATCGGATTTCGATTCCCTGCAATCGCTCTCAAAATGGATGGCAATTTGACTTTCTCTTCATCCGATAGTAGGGGATACGGCCGCAATGATTGCTGGATCGTCTCGCTGAGCAGCAAACTATTGTTGGTGGACTGAGCCATGCTTAAATAAATATCAATGGTTTTGGAAGAGGCACTCAAGTTATCTGTCAGTTTCTCAGAAGTATCCTTCTTTATGATCTGATCTGCGTTAAAATAGGCGATGATACCAATAATGACAATTGGAATTAGCAAAGAGACGAAATAAAGCAGAATCTTAAAAAAAAGTCTATTTTTAGTCCATGATTGCTTCAGATGCATCCAATTCAAAACAAATTCCCCCAATGATTTCATATATAAAAACTGTGCCGCCTATAAGAGATGGATAGGGCCAAGGCTGCGCCAAGTTAGCATCTGCAAATTAACTATATATCATATTTTCACCAAAGACTAAATAAGTCCTGTTTAGAAGGTTATGCAATTTCTGGGACATAGTAGAAAACGCAGAGACCAACGTGCATAGTCACTGCGTTTGTATGGGATGAATTTTACTAATTATGGTTGAATTAGGCCAAGAAAATACGGAACGTTTTCAATTCATATGGGTTGAAACATGCGGTAAATGCTATGTCACTATGTGAAATAGCTTGTTCTTCACGTTCCATGAGGTTAACTTCCTCCACCTTGGCAATGTTGAAACCTGATCTGAAGTTTACGGTTCCACGCTTGTTTCCGAATTCGTAACACCGAACAATCCATGCGTCAGAATCCTCCGCCTTTTTGATTGTATCCACGATTACGTTTTCACCATCACATTCAAAGAAACTCATTGAAGCCGGCATTGCATGTTCCGAATCCGCGTTGCACTCAGGCAGTTTCACAACAGAAGTTGGGATGTTCAACTTGTGTGCTTCGAGTGAAGTTCCAGCTGTATACCAGTCACCGTCATGCGGCAGGAGGGAGTACGTAAATGTATGTTCGCCAAGATCAGCCGTCGGGTCGGGATTGATCGCTGATTTAAGTAATGTCAAGCGCAACACGTTGTCCCGCACATCATGACCGTATTTGCAATCATTCAAGAGGCTCACACCAAACCCTCTTTCTGATAAGTCAATCCATCGATGCGCGCACGTTTCAAAACTGGCCAAATCCCAGCTAGTATTCCAGTGCGTCGGACGTTCCACGTTTCCGAATTGGATCTCATACGTTGCTTTAGTAGCCCGTACATCAACAGGAAATGCTACTTTCAACAATTGCTGCCGCTCCTGCCAATCAACCCATGTTTTGAAATCAATGCGAGGATTGTCCGGATAAAGTACCATGTCTTGTACCAGTTGGGACTGCTCATACCTCCATGCAAACCGGATGACGGTGCGGAGATTGCCCTGCTCTATAATTTCGACCGAAGTCAAATCCGTAATGTTTCGCACCTTTTCGTAATAGAAAATGTCAATATCCCAAGCATCGTTGGCAAGCGGTTTATCCTCATGAACGTCGAATCGATTACCGAGCTCGCCAGGCAGGAGCACGTCCCTAAACACCCGTTTATCGAACAACCGAGTCAGTTGTCCCTGTAGGTTCCACTCGATTTCATAGAAAGGTGTTGAAGCTGAACAGCTCGTAGCACGAATCAAATTCTCAACCACACCTACATCCTCCGTGTTGTTCTTACAGTGAATCGTAGTATACCCGAAAGCCGGAATACGGTCGACCTCAATCAGCAAAATGTTCCCAAGGTTGGGATCGACAGTCTTCTGCGTCCGAAGTTCGCGACCTTCTGCATCATACCAAACTTTTCCTTCGAACTGCGTCTCCCATGTCAGAGCCATATGATCCTTACGCTCCCACGGCAACGTGTTCATGACGACCCAGCTTGGAGAAGTCCCACCGCTGATACGTCCGGCAAGTGCTTGCAAGCTTCCCGTTTTCGCCTCCAAAGCCAGCGATTCGGCCTCCGCATACTCGACCCGGCAGTCCTCATACACTTCTGCAATCGATGAGCCTGGCAAAATATCATGAAACTGGTTGCGCAGCACAATCTTCCAACTATCATAGATTTGTGTACTTGGATAATGAGAGAAGCCCGCCAGAGAACCTAAGAAAGTGGAAATTATCTCCGTGTCATGCAACAAATTTTCCATTCGTCGGTTCATCTTTTTGTTGTATGCTTGAGACGTATAAGTGCCGCGATGAAGCTCCAAGTACAGCTCCCCGTCCCACTTGTGCACATAGCGATCCGTACTGGCAACAGTTTCTTCTAGTTGCTTGAAATACTCGTCTGCACGGCCAATCGTTACCTTAGGCAAGCCCGGCATATGTTCTAATCTTCGTCTTACTTCCAGCATCGATCGGGTAGGCCCGCCTCCGCCGTCTCCATAACCAAAGGCGAGCAGCATATTACTGTTCAGCTCTTTATCCTGGTAGTTTTCCCAGACACTGGTTACTGTTTCCGGCGTAACTAGCCCATTATAGGTATAGAACGTGGTGCCAGGCTCAGCATCCGGCGCTGTCGTCGTGATATAATGCGTCAAAATTTTGCTGCCATCAATCCCTTGCCAGTAGAATGTATCATGCGGGAATCGATTGTACACATTCCAACTAATCTTCGTCGTCATGAAATAACGTAGGCCAGCCTTACGCAAAATTTGCGGAAGGGCCCAACTGTAGCCGAACACGTCGGGAAGCCATAAATATTCACATTTTGCCCCAAACTGTTGTTCGAAATAGCGCATTCCATACAAAAGTTGACGAACTAACGACTCGCCTGACGGAACGTTGCAATCCGATTCCAACCACATCGCCCCGCCTGCTTCCCAGCGGCCTTCTTTAATCCGTTCGGAAATTTGGCTGTAAAGCTCGGGATAGTCCGACTCCAGATAATTGTAAAGCTGCGGCTGTGTCTGCAAGAACGTATATTCTGGAAACTGTTCCATAAAGCGCAGGACCGTGGAGAAGGATCGTGCTGACTTCTCTCTGGTGTGCTTTAGACGCCAGAGCCAAGCAACGTCGATATGGGTATGCCCAATACAGTTCACTGTGACTTCGCTATGTTTAGGAATCAGAGCTAGCTCTTCCTTTAGCTTAGCATTCGCTTCTTTCACACTGACATAAAATTTCCCATCTCCGGGAACACGCCAATCAATAAGGTGAAAGGCTCTGTCTAGCGCACTTAACAGGCTTTTTTGTTCCCAGCTGTTCTCATTAAGCAATTGAATTGTTTGCAAAACCGTGCTCGCCGTGTAATACAGGTCATCCGTATCTTCCTCAAGAAGAGCAAGCTTAGACACCTGGATACGATGCTCCAGCTCACTCTTATCACCGGTCATGCCGTTTAAACCAGTCCACACTTTAAAGAGCAGCTCAACCTTTTGTCCTATCAGCTTCTCTGGAAAAAACACTTCAGGATGGTTGCCGCCAACTCCTTGATACGGCTCTCCATTCAGATAAATGAGCGATTCGAACCCTGAATTGTGCCCAGCCCCCGTTTTGCCGAAATCGAATAGCCCTAGCGACTTCTTCCCTTTCCACTCCTCTGGAATCGTTACCTCTGTTTTTAACCAAGCGGTCATATCCCATCCACTCCAACGTTCGCCAAGAAGGATGGTACGCCACTCCGCATTCGTAGGCGGCATAGCCGCTACGTTCGCTTCTTCGTCCACCCAAAATTGATAGCTGGAGATCAGTCTTTGATCGATATATCGATATTGTTCCAATTCAAAAATTCGTTTTTCCAATTTCTTATCAGCTAAATGGAAGTTTTTAGGGAGCATGGATTTACCTCATTCCTCTATTCGTTCTTATTCAGCAGTAACTGAAAATTGTTGAGATAATTCCTTTGAAAGACGGTAAAGTTGATCAACTTCCACTTTATTCGTGGCTGTAAACTCGTCGTGATTTCTTGCTCGCGAGGTGTAATTTGAACTAATGCCTTCCTTCATCTGATAGTATTTAGCATTTATCGGATACAGTTGACGTTCAATAAATGAAGCCACACTCAGCAAATTCATCAAGCGATCCGCTTCTTCCGGCTGCTTTTCCCAATTCTTCATGAGCCACACGTACAGGTCTGGATGGAAATTAGCCATAACCCCGCTGTAACCGTCAATACCAAGCTTCAACGTCTCTAGAAGAGTAGCTGAATTCGCGTTGAAAAGCTTGAGTGGAGACCCCTTAATGACTTCAAGTCGTTCCTTGATTGTCGCTGTATCGCAGCAGGTATCCTTCAAGAAGAAAAATCTGCCGGAATCCGCACACCATTTCAAAGTAGCTGGTGTTAATAGACGTTTATACGGATATGGGCATTCATAGATACCAAGCGCAACGTGAGCTGGCAGCAGATCCAGAAGCTTCTGGGCGTTAGCAATCCACACATCGTCAGATTCATTCTCATTGGCCAGGCGGTTCGAGATCAGGATAACTGCCTCGGCTTCTGTCTCTGACATCGCCGTCAACTCTTTCGCTTGGTCTTCAATGGCGTCTGCCGTGTGTCCTGAAGCAATCACGGGAACTCTTCCCGCAGCTTTCTCGACAACAAAAGTTGCCAGCTTCACGCGCTCTTCTAAACTTAGGAAGAACATTTCACTGGATTGACAAACGGCAAATAGTCCGTCTACCTTGTTTTGAATAAACCATTCGACCAAACGCCCCATCGCCTCATAGTCGATTTCTCCGGACTCGTTATATAAAGTAATCATCGTTGGCCAAACGCCGTTAGGATTATTAATTTTCATAGGATATCTCTCACTCTCATTTGTTTTTAGTCAATTCCACAAAATTCACTTCTTGGATAGGATCATGCTCACCATTTGGGATAAAAAACGTCTTAATCTCACATTTGCCAAACGTGGTTTGCCAGCTGCGATTCAACGTTGGAATGGACAGTTGCGTCACCGCTTCTCTTCCATAGGTCTCTTGACACCGTAGAATCCATCCGTTCCCCTCTTCCGCAGGTTTAAATGCGACAGCAATCACATTGTCCGAAGAGATCGTGATGCCCTCCGATACTTGCTGCAGCGCACCTTCGTGGTACGTTTCCCAAATTTGCATAAGCGGCGCATGCAGTTCGTAAGCTTTGCGTACGACCCCGCTATCCTGCCAAGAGCCAGCATGAGGGGAGAGAACATAGTTGAACTCTTGTACGCCCTGATCCATAAACTCCACTTGATCATCGCGTTCACCAAAATGATCCGCATAAATCGGACTGCGTACGACAGTTATTCTTAATTCGTTGCCGAGCACATCATAAGCATATTTGGTGTCGTTGATCAGAGAGAGACCGAACGTTGACAGTTCATTGCCTTCAGTGGTACTAGACTCTTGCCCCGATACATTTACCCATATTTGGCCGGGCACCTCGTGTCCATTCGTCTGACGCTCAATGAAACCGTAAGGAATTTCAAATATCGCGCGAGGCTTTGTGACATTGACAGGAAAGGCAAGCTTCAGCATTTTGTGCTGTTCTCTCCAGTCCAGCTTCACCTTCACATGCACATCCGCACTATCATGCAACAAGCTGATATCTTGACGAAGAACAGAGTTTCCATAATGGCTAATGACCCTAATCGTCGCCCGTAGCGGTCCCTCTTCAATCACTTTCAATTCCGCTTTATTAAATCGGCCAATTTCATCCCGATACTGCGCTAGACCATGTCCCCAGGTATCACTGTGGGTCTCATCCAGAACGATCGGCACCGCTCCGTCTCCAGCGAATACTTCCCGGAATCCATTACGCTTGTCTATGATTCGCTTGATGTATCCGGTATCCGCATGAAGCTCGACGTAAAGCTGATTATTCTCCAGCATACAGCCCGAAGTATGTGCAGCGCCTTCTGGTGCCTTCGTTTCGAACGTTTGATCACGGTAGGCCCAGAATACTTGATAGCCAAATGCCGGGATTCGACCGGATATTAACGTATCCCATTTATCAGCGATATTCGTTTGGGGCGCCCTAACCGTCTGCAGCGGCAGCGGGTTACCCGCTGCGTCAGTTACGCCAGCAAGTTTCTTATTGATGGCAATTGGGGCTTCAACCTCCCAAGATAACGGGTTAAAGACGACTAGCGGCGTGCCGAGATTGCCTTGCTCCCATAGCTGCCAGTCCTTTTCTTTATTTAATGATTTGACGCCTGGCTTCATCGTGTTGATCGACCAGGACATCTTCTGCAACGCAGCGTTGATGGATTTGGCGCCAATGCTTAACGATTCGCCATAAAATTCTTGTACATCGCTATAGGCTTCCTTGATGCTGCAGCCGCCCATAATATCGTGAAAATGGTTGAACATGACATTTTCCCAAGCCCGATTGAGCGCTTCCAATGGATAAGGCAAACCAAGCATGATATTCGCCAGAGTAGCAAACTTCTCTGCTGTCAGCATCCGATGCTCAACGCGGCGGTTAGCCGCCTTGGATTCCGAATGCGTGGAATAGCATCCAACTGCATGCATCTGCATTTCATCCTTCACGACAGGAATATCCGGCCCGATCTGCATCATTTCTTTGAAGTAATGGTTAGGCGAGCTCAACCGAATACCGTCCATATCAGGACGCTGCTGAATTTCATGGATGAGATGAATGTTCTCTATCGTAGGTCCACCGCCGTGATTGCCGACACCGTAGAAGGACATGATGGCATGTCCGTCGGATATGGCCGTATTCCTGTGGTTTACGATTTTATCCTCCATGCCGTTCTTTGCCCAATTGCCATAGCTGTTAGAAAGTCTGAAAGTCATCACGCGGCTGCCGTCTTCCGACTCCCACCAGAACAAGTCATGTGGCAACGCCTTTTCATGCGCTTCAGGGCGCATGAATACGTAGGAGTCCATCCCGCTTTGCTTTAAGATCTGCGGCATCATGCCGTGGTGACCGAACGAGTCGACGTTATAGCCGACATTTGCCATAACACCAAACTTTTGCAAAAAGTAACGTTGTCCATATAAACTATGCCTTGCAAATGACTCGCCCGACGGTAAGTTGCAGTCTGGCTGAATCCACCAGCCTCCTGTAATGACCCAGCGCCCCTCTGCAACCCGCTCTTTGATTTCGGCAAACATTTCAGGCGCATTTTCTTCGATCCACTTGTAGTAAGCGGCACAAGCACATGTGAAGACAAAATCAGGGAACTCGTTCAATCGATCCAAAGCAGAACGGAATGTCGCTTTGATCTCTGCGTATCCCTCCTGCCAACGCCATAGCCATACTGGATCCAGATGGGCATTACCAATTAAGTGCAGCTTCGTTTCGACTGTCATGTTATCCCCTTCGTTCGTCATGATGTTTAACGATTAACCTTTTACAGAGCCAAGCATGGCGCCCTGCACAAAATACTTTTGCACAAACGGATAAATAATAAGGACAGGCAAGATCGCAACGAATACGCAGGCATACTTGATGTTTTCTGTCATAACGGACAAGCCCGCCTCTGCCGAGCCAAGCGCAGCTGATTGTGAAGCCATGTCGCCGGCAATAACGATATTGCGTAGAATGATTTGCATCGGGTACAGCTGTTTCTCGTTTAAATAGATCAACGCTGGGAAGAAGCTATTCCAATGTGCGACTGCGTAAAACAGGAACATGGTAGCCATAACAGGCAGCGAGAGTGGAAGTACGATTTTATAAAAAATTCTAAACTCGCCGTATCCGTCAATAACAGCTGACTCATGCAGCGCTTCCGGAATATCTTCGAAAAAAGTTCGCATCAGAATCATATTGAAGACATTGATCGCGGTCGGAATTAAAATGGCCCAAACCGTATTCACCATGCCTAGGGAATGTACCACCATATAACGCGGGATCAACCCGCCATCGAAGAACATGGTAAACACGACAAACAGCGCAAGAAAAGAGCGTCCATACATATGTTTACGTGAAAGCGGATAGGCACAAAGCGCCGTCATCAGCAAATTTACAATTACTCCTGCACCCGTGTAGAAAATGGTGTTGAAATATGAACGCACAATGGATGCGTCATTTAAAATAACCTGATAGGCTTTAAAGTCGATTTCGACCGGACGCCAAAATACTTCACCGCTGCTGGCTGCCGACCCTGAGCTAATTGAAATGATGCCCATATAATAAAGTGGATATAGGGTAACAAAGATCAATAGCAACATGAAAATAATATTAATCGAATCGAAAAGACTGATTTTCTTGCTTCGCATCTTGATGCCCTCCCACTAAAATAATCTTGATCCATTAATTCTTTTTGCAATTTCATTGGCGGAAACGACCAAAATAAATGAAATTACGGATTGGAAAATACCAACAGCCGAAGCGAAGCTAAAGTCGCTGTCAATCAAGCCTCGACGATACACATAAGTTTGAATCACATCTGCGGTTTCATAGGTAGGTCCGCTGTACATGAGTAGAACTTTCTCAAAACCTACGGAAAGCATTTTGCCTAATGTTAAAAGAAGCATAATGGTCACGACCGTCGAAATACCCGGCAATGTGATGTGAAGCAGTTTGCGCCAACGATTAGCACCGTCTACAGTCGCAGCTTCATAAAGCTGTGGATCAATGGCTGTGAGCGCCGCCAAATAAATAATCGCGTTCCAACCGAGATCTTGCCAAACGCCGGAACCGATAAAAATAGTTCGGAACCATTGCGGCATCGACATAAAGGTTTGCGGTTCCCCGCCAAAAAACTTAATGATTTCATTAAATAAACCATCGATGGATAAAAAGTTAACCAACATACCAACAACGACAACGGTGGATAAAAAGTGAGGAATATACGTAACGCTTTGCACAATTCGTTTGAAATACTTTTGCGCTAGCTCATTTAGTAACAAGGCAAAGATGAGTGAAGAAGGAAAATTAAAAATGAGTGAATACAGGTTAATAAGTAACGTGTTGCGAACGACGCTCCAGAAATATGGATCCGTCAAAAATTGACGAAAATACTTCGTTCCCGCCCATGGGCTTCCAAAAAATCCTTTCACGATCGAGTAATCTTCAAAAGCCATCAAATTCCCGACCATCGGTGCATAGTGAAAAATGAGAAAATAAACAAATGGTAATAAAAAGATCAGATACAAAGGCATGCTTTTACGAATTCTCTTTTTTACTTCCACAGCTGGTAACATATTTCTCCACTCCTTTCTACATATAAAGAGGGCAGGCTGCCCAGGTATCCGTGGTAACCTGCCCATTCACTGATATTTTTCTTACTTCACACGTGCTAAGGCATCGTTGAAAATTTTCACGATATCGTCTGCACCTTTGGATTTCAATTGTTTCACGAAATTATCCCAATCGTTCAGTGCACCTTCTGTCGTGATGAACTTATCCATGTTTTGTGCCAGGTAAGCGTCAAGTTGTGTACGAAGTTGTTTTAGTTTCTCACGCTCATCTTTTGTAAACGGAGGATCGTTCACGAAAGCAACGTTTTCACCTGCAGCTAGATTTTTAGCCGATTTTGCACTCCACTCTGTTACTTCAGGACGGTTCCAAGGAAGCAAGACATGATCGTCGTTGCTAATACCAAGACCAAGGTAACCAGCGCCATATTCGGATTGGTAAGCGTATACAGGGCTTGGTTGTTTGTCTTTGTACTTATTCACAATCGCGTCAGTCAACTTGTAATCGCCATTATCGCCAGTGAAGTCTTCGCCTTTAATACCGAAGTTAGTAATCTCGATACCTTCTTGGCCGTAGAACCAATCCATGAATTGTACAACTTGCTCAGGATTTTTTACTTTCGCATTAATCACATAGGATTCAGACAAGTGGCCAAGTGCATAAATCAGATTGCGCTTCGTACCGCTTGGGGATGACATCGTATCCAGCATGTCAAACTTCGCATTTGGATCCTTCTTTTGAAGATTTTGTGTAAACGTAGTGCCGAAACCGTTATTGTCTTGGAAGTAGAAAGCTTTACCAGAGTTCAGCTTTTCTTGCCAGATTTGGGATGTTGCAGTTGCATAATCCGGATCAAGCAGTTTTTCTTTGTAGAGTTTACGCAAGTAAGTGACAGCATCTTTAAATTCCGGCATGGATGGGCCGAACTTGTACGTTTTATCTTTTGGCTCGTAGTATACTTTTGTTCCATTAAATGTGGTGTATCCGCTTCCAAATCCAAAAGCAATCGGATTGATTAAGTTCTCTGTTCCTGTTAGACCGTTTGCAGCACGAGCTGTGAATGGATAGGAATCCGGATTGGCTTCCTTCATTTTCTTAAATACTTGATACAATTCATCATATGTTTTCGGCTTTTGCAAACCTGTTTTCTCCAATACGTCCATACGCATCATTGGAAGCTGGCCGCCGATTTGCTGCCAGTTCGCAACAAGCGGGAATCCGTAAAGCTTATTGTCAATTTTGTTTTTGTTGATCTCAGGCTGGGCAGCGATGACTTTTTTCAGATTCGGCATTTTATCCAAATAAGGTGTCAAATCAAGGAATGTGCCTGCATCTGCAAAGTTTTGAATATCATCTTGTTTAACCAGCATGACGTCTGGCAGCGTATTCGTTGCAATCAACGTTTTCTTCTTATCATCATAGTTACTTTGCGGAACGCTTTGGAGTTCCAATTTCACATTCTTACGCTTCTGAATTTCTTGTACGGCTTTCGAGTTGGCCACGATTGCTTGGGAAGGATGCTCATATCTCATCCACGTTAGTGTTAGCGGCGCCGCTGGTGCCGTTGTGCCCGCAGCTGCTGTCGTTGATTTAGGATCCGTCGTACTAGTAGAAGATGTCGATTCACTATTTCCGCATGCGCTTAATACGGTTGATGCCAAGAGAAGTGATCCGCTTACTGCCATAATCCCCTTTTTAACTTTCATTGAACAAATCCTCCTATGTGTTTGGCTTGCTTTACATTTCGAATCATAGCACACCGTTTTTGCTCTCTAAAATAGCCAAATCGGCGTTTAAAGTACCGTTTCTCCGCTTTTTAGCGCATGATTCATTTCTCCTCTATGATGCAAAAATCCATCCCATCACGGATTCAAAAAGGAAAGAAGCTAAACGGGGATTAACCGCTTAGCTTCTTGGTCAGTGGAGAAATGAAACAGGGGGTCAAATGGTGCTGCTCGTTATTCCGTGCCAATATTTCTTATGAATTTTGACCACGATTTTCTTGATCTCAGAGCTTTCTCCTGCAAGGCAGCATGGGCGATGAACATCGGTTGGGAAGAAAACCGCAAACATGCCAGCTTGCAAATGAAGCACCGATTCTTCTTTAACGCTATCATCGTAAAACACGATATCATGTGAATCCAATTTGTCCTCTACAATCTGATGTTGCGGCGACAAACGAGAAACACCGATTTTTTCTTCGCCCGATACTAGAAATTGAATATCAGCGTAAAGTTGATGAGACTCCGGCTTGAAAGAGGATGGATCCTGCGTATTCGTCTCTTGTACGTTGGCAAACATCCATTCACCATCCAGCTCGTACCTCCCGTTTACCGCTTCGCACAGATTGCTGCTTATAACCCAATCGATTCCTTTTTGAATGCAAGCAGGATATAAATGCCTTTCTTCTGCATAATAGCGAATATCTCCTAGAATCATGTGAATACCTCCTAATGGAAAATAAATGGAAACCCCCACCTGCCCAGTAAAAGTCTTACAGGCGGTGAGGGCGCTTACTGCTTACTTCATTTTGTTCAAAATACGGTGCACAATGATGGCAACTTCAGCTCGCGTTGCTTTTCCGTTTGGATTAAGCTCGTCGCCGCTGCCTTCAATAATTCCCGCTTTCACAAGCGTCGCAACACCTTCCAGAGCATAATCGGAAATGTCAGAAATATCATTGAATTTTTTCAAATCTTCCCCTGTGCCTGTTACTGGCAATTTCCCTTGTGCTTTCAATGCTCTGTAAACAAGCACCATCAAATCTTGTCTGCTGATCTCTTCAGTCGGATTGAATTTGTTATAACCAGAACCTTCAATGATGCCTAATGCTTTGGCTACACCTAGTGACTGCGCGTAGTAAGCATTTTGGTCAACGTCATCGAAGTTGGAATCAACTTTCGCATCCAGTTTTAGAGCACGAACGACCATTGTCATAATATCGGCTCTGGAGATATTTTTCTCAGGTGAGAACGTATGCTCAGAAGTTCCTTGAATGACGCCAATTTCAGCGAGTTCGTTGATCGCTTCTTGGGCCCATGAGTAACCGTTAGCAACATCTGTGAATACTGGCGTTTCCACTGGAGTTGTAGGTTTATCTTCAGGTTTAGGATTTGTTTCTGTGCCAGTGCCTGATCCAGTTCCAGTTCCAGTTCCAGTTCCAGTTCCAGTTCCAGTTCCAGTTCCAGTTCCAGACCCCGACCCAGTTCCAGATCCTGTGCCACTTCCACTACCGCTATCTGATGCGCTAACGTTCACTGTCGCTGACGCCACAAAGCTTCCGTCCAGTGTTGTTGCTGTAATCGTTGCTTGTCCTGCACTTACGCCGGTCACTACACCGTTATTTACTCGCGCAATGTTCTCGTTGCTTGAAGTCCAGGTTACTTTCTTATTGGTTGCTTCACTTGGAGCTACTGTAGCAGTTAGTGTACTAGATTGTCCTTCTGTTAGGCTCAAGCTTGTTGTGCTCAGACTAACTCCTGTTGCAGCAACTGCAGCATAGAGATAGACACGGAATGCAGGGTCAGTCGCTGGAAGCATATCCGCTGTTACGCCTGACGGAAGATTGTTAACATCAATCGTGCCCTTGATCTTTTTATCAAGTAACGTATTCTTCGTGCCGATATTCGTTTTAATCGACGCAACATCCCAGTTAATCGGCAACTCTACGGAAGGCAGAATCGCATTGTTTGCCCCCGACTTGTACGACAGGTAAGCTTTAACTGTGGATGGGAACAGTGCTTTGAGTTCTGCATCCGACGAATTACTATTTATCGACGCAGGAACAGCAATTTCACGATCAATGCTTTCGTATTCTCTGATGATATTTACAACATCACCTTGCTTAATCCAGTCCTCCGTAATTCTTGCGAAGGCAATATTTTTAAAACTGGACAAGTTTGGATTATTGACGTCACTATCAAGCGAAGAGTAGAACCGGCTGTAACTGATCAGGATATCCCCGTTATCTGCTTGCGTAATCGCAGGATAATGGTAACTTCCCATACTGCTTCTTGTATCCAGGGCAAGATGTCTTCTAAATTTCCACGTTTTACCTTCATCGTCGGAAAGGGCGACAGCCAACGTGTTTCGACTGGATTCTGTATCGACGTGAACAAATGCCCAATTTCCGTTCTTAAGCTGCAAAAGGTCATGCCCTACACCTGGATCCTGCAATTCAGGTACGTCCTTAACCGTGGACCAAGTCAATCCCTTATCTTTCGATTCGGAAGCGACCACACGATAAGGTCTTGGACCGTTATCTCGCATATAAGCAACAAGTGTACCGTCACTCTTTTGTGCCATCGTCGCCTGAATATTGGCTACCCCGACAATAGGCTCGCTCATTTCCCAACGAACCGAGTTGTCCGCAAGCTGTTTGGAAGGATCGTATTCCGTGAATGCCATGATGCTTAATTCTACAGAGTCTGAATACAATGGCAGAATCAAACGAACTTTACCGTTGCCCAGAGCTACCTCATATGGCTTATCTTTGGTCTGCCAGCCGAAACGACGTGCATACGGGTAACCTGAACGATCTTGATAAATGACGTCAGCAACAGTCGGAGCGTACAAATATTTCGTTGGGTCGCCGCCAATAAGCTGCATCGTCTGTGCGTATAGCCCATCAAATTCAGGTTCATTCGCCTTACGGCTCATACCAGCTCCGCCTTCTGCAACTGGTTTAAATAAATACGTTTTTTGCTCAGCAAGCTTGTCTTTTACCGTTTTCACGAAACTTTTCGCCAACTCCGGACGCCCTACAATAGGGGCAGAAGCCCAAGATGGTCTATTTTGCGGTAAAACACCAGATCTTTCATCAAAAGAAATACTAATATTATCATCCGGACTATCTGGGTTAACTACACCGCCAATATTTTTACCAATTTTAATCCCAACATTATCGGAAAATGTCCAGTTCGGCTTGGCATTTCCAACTTTGTCAAACTCGTAGCTGCCTTTTTCGGCGTAAGCATACATAGGTTGGGAAGATTCCCATTTACCAGCCAATACAGGATACCAGAAGAACCAAAGTCGGTCGCCGGAATCTATGTAGACGACAGGATTAATATCAGCAATATCTTGTGCATCGGTCACGACAAATGGTGTTTTCCATGTTCTTCCGCCATCAGCAGAGCGCGCTCCCATAATGCGTGTCGTCGTCGCATCTCGTTCGCCATTTCCTTGAAACCATACACATAACAACTCTCCGCTTGGCAATTCTACAATACTAGAACCATGTATATGATCTCCTGCGGCCCCATTATCCTTGATTGGATTGAAAATACTTACAGCTTTATCCGAATAGTTAAATGTTCCCGTAGGAGCAGCAGCCAAGGCAGCTGGCACAATACTTGTAACTGAGATCGCTGCACAAACTGTAAGTGTAGTTAGTAATTTGAATTTTCTTTTCATCTACATGACTCCCTTCAATAGCTAGCTTATCTAACTTCAATGATGCATTTATAAATGGTTCCGTATTTGTTGCTGACAGCCGTTATCATAGCAGTGCCCGCTTTAATGGCAGTTACAAGTCCAGTTGTTGGATTAATTGTAGCTACTGCAGGTGCGTCGGAAGTCAAAGTAAGTGTATTGATCGCTGCAGCTGATGTGCTCCCGCCTATGGTTAGGTCGTAATTGAGTGTTGTCGTACCTCCTACGTTCAGTCCAATCGTCGGTAAAGTTACATCCACTGTAGTAGGAGATTGCTGAGCACCGTAAGTTGCTGATATGACAGAATCAACTAGTGTTACAATTTCGTTGCTCTTAATTTTGGAGAAGCCAATCGATGCTAGACCAGGTTGTTTATACGTGTAGTTAAACAATGCGTTCCCATTATGATCAACCATAACCGATGGGTATTCATAGGTCTCTCCGTTGTTCATACCGTCCTTAATCATAACTTGCTTCCAAGTTTGACCTTCGTCAGTAGAGCGTAACAATGTAAAAGAGCTTCTATTTCCGTCTTGTTGAGCCTTGACTACGCCACGAGCAGTCTCTTGATTTGTAGCGAGCAGCCAGTCGCCATTCGAAAGCTTGGCAAGTTCAAAGCCGCCATCGTTTTTCAAATTTGGATCGACTTTCGGAACACTCCACGTTGCTCCCTTATCGATTGACTCTGAATATGTTGTATGCCATGCCATGCGACCGTTTCTGCCATCTAACTTTCCGCTTCTAAAGTAACCGCGAATGGTACCATCAGCCTTTTCAATCAGCGAGCCTTGAATCGTACCTGATCCTACAATGGCATCACTAAATTTCCAAGTGATCCCTCGATCATCGGTATATGCACATACAGAATTGGATAATGAATCGGAATATAGAGGTAAAATTAATCTCGTTTTGCCATTTCCAAGTGACACTTCAATTGGTTTATTTTTGGTTTGCCATCCAAGTCTACGGTACATTGCTCCAAAAGCAGCAACGTTATTATCCGCACCCGCAGCGCGTTCGATTGAATTTTTAATCGCTGGCGGCTCATATTTGGAATAGCCACCACTGCCATTCGATGTAAAAACCCCCGTGGTAAGCAAATTGATGATTTCATTCGTTCTACCTGTATAAATATCGTCGTAAGGCTTCGCTGACTCCAAATAGGAAAGATACTGATCATATTTATTTCGCATCGAGACAACAAAGCTGTCTGTAATATAACGCGTATCAGTAGGATTAAATTTCGAAGTTACGGCTACATACTTGGATGGATCAAGATAAGTAGCGTCGGTTACTGTCGTACTTACTTGACTTGGCAGTACATATTTGATTTCAGAACCTTTGATATTATAGTTCCACTTGCCACCAGAGAAGCCAGTCGATTTGCCAACCATTGGATCTCCAACATTCGTGTACAAAGGTTGCGGGAAGTGCCATTTTGGATTGCCGCCATCGCGAACGGTATACTCATAGCTGCCTGGATCTGCGTACATATATTTCGTTTGTGTAGATACCCATTGTCCGTTGTATATGACACCATAGAACAGCCATAATCTCGCTTGGCTATCTACAAAAAGGACCGGATTGTTATCTGGGAAATCCCATGTATCATAAACGACAAATGGTTGTGTCCAAGTTACTCCGCCATCATTTGAGCGAGCACCTAGTAATTTCGTTTGATTCCCGTCTCTTTCTCCAGCTCCACTAAACCATACAGAGAATAATGTGTGATCCGGCAATTCCACCATGGTGGAACCGTGATTGGCAATCGTGTCGAATGGCATCATTTTAGAATGAGTAATGCCTTCCGGTACTGGCGGCACTGCTGCATCCGCAACTACAGTACTAAATGAACCAAAAGCTAAACTGACAGTTAATAGGAGGCCTAAACATTTCATTTTCTTCAAATTGGGGCACGCCCTTTCATAGTGTTCTGAACCTGTAAACGTTTACATCTGAATCAGAGAATCTCCACAATTCCCTAGTTTGATTCCATAGACTGAATCCCCCTATGTGATTGGTTTGTTTTTTACACGAGGATCATAGCACAGCAGTTTTGAGCATTTGAATATCCAAATCGGCGTTTAAAGTACCGTTTTTCCACTATTTAAGCCTTGATTCATTTCTCCGCTATGATACAAAATGCCGTTCCTCGTTGTAGAAAGTGCCTCCATAGGTATGTTCCATATCTCCACCTCATGGTTCATATTTCTACTAGATTCATTTGACCTCATCGGTTGAGTCATTTTGGCGTATTCACATCTAGAATGAAAAACGGTCTATTCCCAAGCTCCTTTATGGAGCGGGTTATAGACCGTTTAGTAGAAACTCTTCCCAGTTTCAATACACTTATGCACTTTAAATTCCTCGTATTTCTAACGCCAATTCATATCTTACCGATTCCCCAGGCTCAAGTGTGACGAGGGAACCTCTCTCTCGCTCCGCTGCACGTCCTTCCACCCAGCAGTTAGCGGGTTCAATGCCTAGCACGTAAGTACCTGCACCTGGCATCTTCCACTGAACGAGACGGGGCAATGTGTCGGCTGACCAGGTAAGAGCCACCTCAATTCCGGGATTACCAGCGTTTAACGGGAAGTTAGGATTGCGAATGACAACGGATGCCTTACCGTCCTGTCTCCCCGCCATATCTGGCGTATGATAATAAACGCGCTCCCGGTAATTTACACCTGGCTCCTGAAACGTATCATACCCTTCCAGTGGCAGTTCTGACTCTCGGGCTCGCACCTGCCCGTTAGGGAATGAAATCGTCGTATGCTCATCCATCAGGGGAAAACCGAAATTAAAATGATACAGCATCATGTGCGGGCTAGGCTTAAATCCCCGATTCTCCACACGATCGCGGATCACAATTCGATTGTCACCCAAACGGCTACAGATTTCACGCGTTAAACATAACTGATGTCCGAATATCGAACTCTCCTCGACGACTCCGCGAATCCGCATCTCATAGTCATCACCATGCCAGTTGCCCTCCGCCGACACTTGCCGCGCCGGAAGATGGTGAATACGACCGTGCTGGCCGCAAGCTTCCCCCTCATCTTCACAAGGAGATCCCACCTGCGTTAACCCGCAGGTCATAAGCAGTCCGCCTGCTGCCGTTCGCAGCCACTCTACACCGCGCGCATCGAAATAGGCGGGGTGGACATCACCGTTGGGCGATTGCCAACTCAGCGGAACCCCTGCATACTCCGCTAGCGATATATCCAGCCCTCGCGAAGCGGACACATAGTAGCATAAGCCAGCCCCTGTCCTTACTTGAATCTGCTCTGTGCCAGCTTCTGTTCCTTCCGAAAGCTGAAATCTGCGAATCCCGCCGACTTGCTCAATACGGCCAACCCTTGCTTCAAGTTCCCGCCTCGTCCATTTTTCCCCATATAGTCTCATGCTGGATCCAACCTCACACTTTCTAATATTTCAAGCGGCGTCGCTGTCCCGGTCATCCCAATCTTGCGGACGACAACTGCAGCGGCAGCATGTGCGAAAGCCATGGCTTCCATGCCATTTGAGCCGACCCCGAGTGCGCACAATAACGCGGATGCGAAGCAATCACCAGCCCCGACGATATCGAGCGGGGGCTCTGTCTTACGTGCATTTGTCCAATAAGCACGGCCCTTCTCAACCCAGAGCGATCCCTTATCTCCCAAAGTTAGACAGCATGGAGCCCCAGTGTGCTCGGATAGCTTCCGTGCAGCAGACAGCCAGTGACTCCAACTACCGTCGTATGGATCTAGACTCGGCTCCGCCCAGCGAAGCGCTTCGATTTCATTCGGCTTGGCAATGATGCCCTTGAACGCTCCGATCCGATCGCGGCTGTCCAGCACAATGATTTTCCCCTGCTCCGCCCAATAGGCGAGCCGCTCTCGCACAGCTTCACCTACGACGCCAAAATGCAATTGATCTGTTACCGCTATAATGTCGACAACTTCTGCCATCTGATCCAAACGCACCACCAACTGGCTAACTAGCACATCCGAGAGAGGCCGATGATTATTGAAATCAAGCCGAGGATCCTCTTGGGACGCCCCCTGCATGCCATGCCGAATCGGTTTGCAATAGGCCGGTGTCAGCCATTCGTCTACATAAAGCGAGTATCGGTCATCAATTCCGAGTCGCTGGAAAGTGTCCCTGAGCAGGCTTCCCCGCCAATCATTTCCGAATACAGAGCAGAAATACACCTCGCTGCAGCCAAGGGCCTTTACATTTGCCGCCACATTTCCAGCCGCCCCAGGCGAAAAAATTTCTTTCACAATCGGCAGCGGGTAATGCGGCGTTTCCCGTGAAAGTTCGCTTTTGGTCATATCTGCATGCCAGTAGATATCCAGACATCCATCGCCGATCACGCCCGCCTTCAGGCGAGGAATGTGCTCCAAAATGCGCTCCGCACCACTGCTGGTCAATCCAGTGTACCGTTCAATCCCTAAATAATGTAACTCCATGTCTGTCAACTCCTTGTATGCGAGGTTATTTGGCTGCGAGCTTTGACCAAATCGCCGGGATCATCGCTTGATGCAAGCCCTCAAAATGAAATCCTTTGCCCCCCAGACTAGTTGGCCTGTGAATAATGTTTTTGCGCGGACGGTAATAGTAGTCCCAGTCCTCGTACCCGACCTTGCGGTGGTAGTCGCCAAGCTTCACGATATCGAAGTTTGCCGTTGTGATTTTCTCTAGTGGATAACCCAAATTTCGCGAAATCGATAGCGCTTTGAGGAAGACCTCCGGACCAGTAACCGTCGAGCCGAAATTAGCGAACACACCGTCCTCCAATTGCGATACGGCATACGTATAGCTTTGAAAATCCAAGCCGCT
Source organism: Paenibacillus qinlingensis (assembly GCF_031455095.1). Lineage (GTDB taxonomy): Bacteria > Bacillota > Bacilli > Paenibacillales > NBRC-103111 > Paenibacillus_E > Paenibacillus_E qinlingensis_A. The sequence goes on along the minus strand of NZ_JAVDSB010000005.1, from coordinate 253,704 downwards.
GGCCTTGCCTTGAATGGAAAAATTAGCAGTTGGATGCTGCTGCACTGCATCTGTGCCTATCGTAATATGAACGGTATAGGGTATATCGAGCCTCATACAGGCTCCCAATAAACTTGCTTCCAAATAAGGGAACCTTTCCGGATGCAACTGCACATACGCTATCAAGCTGCGACCATAACCTAAGCCTTGCGCATAGCCAAGCCGTAGCGCTTCATGCAGGTACTCACCTGGCTCCCGCCACATGCCGAAACGACCTGCAGCCAATTCTCCATCATCGGCTTCTTCGGTTCCGCCGAAAGCCGCCAATTCAAAATCTTGGAATGCGCATGCGCCATTCACAGCAAGATGAGTGATCCAACCATTCTCCAACAGATCGATCAAATAGCGATTCACACCGCTGCCAATCACGTTGCCGCCCAAGGAAACAAGGACCCCGGACTTCTTAGCTCGCGCTTCTGTCCAGCGTCCGATAAAATCATGGAACTCTACTTCATCGGGGACAGTCTGGCATGCCTCATAAGAATTGCTATCAAGTGCAGGCAAATCTTCGATCCGCAGGCGGTTTACCCGATGTTGTATGTTGTGCAGCTTGAGCCGTTCAGGCATTAATTTCGCAGCACGGTTGCGCATAATTGGAGGAAACGAAATGCCCAGCTCTTGCTTCCGTTTCATAATGCTATGAAACAAATGCGGTATGGTCATTTGATGAAGCCCGTTAAACAAGTAGCCCGCCCCTCCGATTTGTCCCAATCTGTCCATAAAATTACGCCGTGGCCGGTAATAGTATTCCGACTCCTCTTCCGTTGGCTGGATATCAGCGTAGACCGGCAAAATGTCGAAGTTCGCTGCTGTAATGTCCACCATGTCCAGTCCCGCGTTGCGACAAATGCTCAATGCCTTCAAAAATATTTCTGGACCTGAAATTGCCGAGCCGAAATTAAGAAATATGCCGCCATGTTCCAAACCTGCAACAGATTCGCACATGTTATGAAAATCGATTCCGCTTGTTCGTCCTAACGCCTCAAAATCGACGATCGGATGTTGATGAATAATGTCCGTACCGATTGAAATATGGCAGGTATAAGGAACGCCTAGAACCTGGCACTGCGCAAATAAGCAATCGTCGAAATAAGGGAATTGTTCCGGTTGCCGTGCCAAATACCGGTATAGACTCTCTCCGTAGCCAAGTCCTAAAGACGCGCCTTGCTGAATCGCTTCATTCATATAACGTCCCGTTTCTTCCCACATGCCGAACGAGCCATCCTCTATCGAGCGCGCCACATCCTCCGATGTTTCCCCTAGGAATGCGAGCTCGAAGTCATGAATACTCGTCGCTCCGTTGCCGGATACATGGGTCAGAATTCCGGCCCGCACCATTTCAATGATATAACGCGACAAACCGTTCTTAATCACATGTGCGCCCATCGACCAAATAACTGGCCGACCGGCAGCCCTTGCCAATACGATGCTTTCGATCAACGCATCGAACTGCTCCTGCATACGCTTTGAAATCTGCCAATCAGGCAATGGGTCCGCAAAAGGATCGGCCATATTCTTAATGGTTACAAGATTTGTTCGGTTATAGACAGAATTCGTTTTCACATCTGCGAAAGATATGCGTTGTTCCTCCATTGTTCGCCTCCCTAATCTTATTCTTCGCTTTCATCGTCTAGAGGCCAAGCCATGTGATCCATTGATCAATATTTGTAAAATCGCCGACAATAACATCCGCTCCGGCCACCAGCAGCCTTTTCTCCTTCAACGGATTCACGCCTTCACGAACGGTTTCATCGCTTGCAAGCCCAACAGCCAAGCTTCCGATTTCTTTCGCTAAGCGAATTTCGACTTTCCCGTCTCCAACAACAGCAAATTCGTGTCCTGACAGTTTTTTATTCTCAATCAGGTCCATCATCACTTTCTCCTTAGAGCATTCCGCCTTACCTACTGGAGCCCCCCATATTTCTCGAAAGAAGGAGGAGACGCCTAATACTTGCGCTTCCCTAACGACATCCGGATGGTCTGTCCCGCTTGCCACATACATCTCCACGCCACGATCTTGAAGAAGCTGCAGAAATGCGAGCGAGCCCTTCATTAAATAATCCTCTTGTCTAAGCTCACCTGACGCCATGCGATTGATTCGCTCATGTACGGAAAGAAGCAGCCTGCGGTTATACTCCGCCTTGTAAGCCCATTCGTCCAGCACCTCAGGATTCCAACCTTCTGCCGTCGTCTTTTCTTTCAACCAGCGCATTTGGAACACCGTTTGAATACCAGTCGATTGATCAATATAATCAGCGATCTCCCTGTCCATTCGGACATTCTCCTCCTCCGTTAACTGCTGGTTCCCAACAATGCTTTCCTTCATAAAAGGAACCATAACTTCTTCCCATCCAGCTCGCAATGTAGACAGTGTGCCATCAAAATCGAATAATACAGCTTTTATTGTCATCCTTGTCTATCCCCTATCTTTATTCATTCTGCAACGTATATAACGCCACCGATAAACTCGCGTAATCACCTACCTGCTCGCCGAGTCCAGCCGGAACGATGCGGCAGACAGACAGGGAGAGTGGAATCGCCTCTCGCCGCAGCTCCGCAAGTAAAATCGGCTCAAGTATCGACTGTTGGCGAGCGAATATACTGCCGATTACGATGCACGCTGGATTGAGCAGATCGACAAGCACGGCCAGGCCGCGTCCGAGTTGTTTGCCGACGACGCGATACACGTCGAGCGCCAGCGGATCACCATGCTGTGCAGCTTCGCCTACTGTCTGCGCAGTTACGCCGTTCACATCCGCCTCCGTGGGGCAGAACGTCGGCTTACCTCCCTCGCGCAGGCTTTGCAGTGCCATCGACTTCGCCAATTGCGCAATCCCGCCTCCGCTGCAAAAACCCTCAAAAGAGCCTGCCTTGCCGTAGCCGACTGGCCCGTCCGGCTCCAGTCGGATGTTGCCGACCTCTCCGCCCATATCATTCGTTCCGGCATACAATTTGCCGTTAAGAATAAGGCCAGCCCCCATGCCTGTGCCAAATGTAAGAAACACCATATTGCTGGTACCCTGCCCCGCGCCCCACTTCCATTCGGCCAATGCGCAAGCGTTGGCATCATTCTGCAGACCTATTGGCACACCGTATCGCTCACGAAATGGACTTACAATGTCGATCGAGTCCCAACCTGGCAAATTGGGCGGCGACAGTACGAGTCCTGCCCTGCTATTCAGCGGTCCTCCGCAGCTGATGCCGATCGCTGTTAATTTATGAATGCTATGCTTCAGCAGGACTTCGTCCAAGGCCGAGATAAAAGCAGCAATTGTCGCTTCGGGTGTTGACGGCGTTGCGAATTTAACTTTTTCGACAATCTCAATCTGTTCCCCGTTCGCTCTTCCTAAGCTGAGCGCGCATTTCGTCCCTCCAATATCGACTCCGGCCAAGTAGCTCATCATTGAAAAAATTCCTCCTCCAGCAACATGCAAATGGCATGGTAGATCGGTAAATGCCGTTCCTGAATGTCCGGTGTGCGATCTGACGGCACACGAATGGTCACGTCACACAGTTCATTCATCCTGCCGCCGCTTTGACCAGTTAAGCCGATTGCCGTCAAGCCTTGGACTTTCGCAACCTGAATAGCACGCACGACGTTAGCAGAATTCCCGGACGTACTTAGGCCGAGTAGAACATCTCCCTTCACTCCGTAACCGTAAACCTGCTGTGCGAATACCGTTTCGGCGCTCACATCATTGGAAAATGCGGTCGCAAGTGCCGTATGACTGACCAGCGATATGGCAGGCAGAGCCCCTTGCAGATGGTCAGCAAGAAAATGTCCTTCACCGGGATAACACTTCTCCAATTGTTCCCGAATTTGAGACGATATCGGCCTTTTAGACATGAAGCCTTTCATGAGTTCTCCAACAATGTGCTCGCTATCTGAAGCGCTTCCGCCATTGCCGCAGACCAGCACTTTTCCGCCTCCGCGATAACAATCGCTTATGAGCTCCACTGCTCGCTGGATATCGAGTAGACAGGTCTCCAGCTCAGGGTATTTCACAATCAGTTGATCAAGTATTTGACTCATAGTTGGCCTCCCTAATAATTTCTTAATGATTAAAATAATTAGTCAAAATAAACGGCTATGCCGTCCTTGCTGAAAATTCACTGTAAAACAAAGGACAGTAGGGATACGTAGTCCTGTTCGGAAATATCGGACCGAGGGTTTCCAGCCGCCACCTCCATTAGTCCGATTTTGCCGATCTATTTTCACTATCGGCGGCTATAATCCTTCATTATTCCGATTTTGCCGAACTAAATCGCCCCAAACGGACGTCATCAGCGAAAAATGGTCATTTAGTTGTGTAAAATCCAACTATTCATGTTTTTTCGCACGATTTCGCCGATTTAGTCAGGAAATATTTGACTAACGTCATTCCAATGTCTTGTACTCCGCCTCATGCGTAATGTCCATTTCAAAATAAACGGCTATGCCGTCCTTGTGAAACCTTTATTTTAAACCTTCATTTCACGTAGCCAAGAATTTCCACAGGCCTTGAAATCAAGGCCTCAAACACAGCAGCTGTCCCCCCCATCGCGCTTTGCGATGAGCCAAACGTTGATGGCCGCAATAATACGCGCTCTTTGGCGAAGGCGTAAATCCGGTTCCTCATCCGATCTTGGATCAGTGCCAAATAGGGGTTCAGATACGGATATAATCGACCGCCTAGGATGATCACTTCTGGATCGTACATATTAAAGATATTCACAAGCGCAGTCTCTAAATACTGCAGAGTCGCTTCTATACATGCACAAGCATCCGCTTTGTTATCGCGGACATCGCGCATGAACGCATCCATATCGCTGCCCCCCCAGCGGCGAAGAATGCCTGGGATCGATCCCACCGTTTCCCAACAGCCTTTATTACCGCATTCGCAGCGGATGCCGTTCGGTTCAATGGTCATATGTCCGACCTGCCCATACAAGCCATTCGCACCGCGTACAATCCCGCCTCCAGAAATGACACCACCCCCGATGCCGATCCCCATGGTAATACTAACAAGGTTCATGCCGTTTCTCCCGAACCCGTACCAGCCTTCGGCAAGCGCAGATGTTCGTGCATCATCCTCGATGATCGTCGGTATGCCATAGCGGCTTTCGAGCACTTGCTGTAAAGGATAACCGTCCCACCCCTCGAAATTGGGAGGATGAATCAGACTTCCTCTCGCGTAATCGATCGGTCCAGGGATGCCAACGCCCAAACCTAATATTTTTTTCCCGTCAGCTAAGACTTCACTCTTGAGTAATTCCAGTTGAGGCCCGATGATGGCCATGAACCCTTCCGGGCCCAATGCCGCATCGATATTGCCGTTCTTCGATTGTAATTTGGTACCAGTGAGATCAGTCAGAACGAGTTCATAAGAGGTTCGACCAATATCCAAACCAATGATTCGGTAGAAATGCGGATCGAAGGCAAGCAATACCCGTTTACGCCCGACTGACCCTGTCCCCGACACCGACTGATATTCGCGAATGACCTTCGCTTCAATGAGTTCATGGGTGAGGTTTGTTAAAGTCCCCGAGGTTAATCCTGTGCTCTCCACCAGCTCTATCCGCGAAATCTGATTGTGCTTCCATATATCCTTTAAAATGACTGAAAGATTGTGCTGTTTCACTTGCTGCAGGTAAATCATTTTGTTGGTTCCGATATTTTATTCACCCTCATCTATTTTCTTAATCATTATGTTAATTAAAATTATAGAAAGAGTCTAGCTCGTTTGTCAACTGCTTGACATAAGTAATGAGTTCATCCGCAACACGCTCATGGTAAGGGTCGAACGGTAAAATTGGCTCTCTAACAAGAGGGGTACTATAAATGCCTTGCATATATAAGAGTCGTTTGAAAAAGTGAATCGACACATCCAGATGCTGGTTCGCAAACGCCAATACAGGCAATAACCGATAAAAAAGCTGTACAGCCTGCGCTCTGTTCCCTTCACTGTACAATCTGTATATTGCGGTATACAGTTCATGCATGCCTGTGGGCATGAAAGCATGAATGCCACGGTCCAAGCCTTCTATAAACTGTGTCACCGCCCATCCTCCAGCCACATGCAGACCGCCGCCGGTCGCTTCAAGGACCTGACTATACTTTACGCCAGCAGGAAGGACCTCGATTTTATAGCTGCGGAAAACCTCAATTTCACGGAACAACTTGGCGATGAGCGGCACAGGCACACCGAATCCGGATGGGTCCCAATCTTGCAGCATCAGAAAACCTGGCTTAACACTTGCCATCTCCCACACATCCCGCTCATATTGATTCTCATCCTGATACGGAATATTTGCCAGAATACCGGTACAACCCAGTTTAATAAATTGCTCGGCAAAATGCAGCCTTTCTACAGATGAAGCAGCTGTCACTCCTCCGATGACAGGAACACGTCCACCAGCTTCTTCGACGACAGTACGGGTCATACGAAGCCTTTCTTCCGGCGTAAGCTTATACAGTTCCGCAGCTAGACCTGGTACAAGAAAGCCCACGACTCCTGCTTCCATAGCTAATCTGACATTGCGCCGCAGTGATACTTCGTCAAGCTCGTTCTGTATGGTAAAAGGGGCGTTCAAAACCGTAATAATGCCACGCATAGATAAGGGATCCATCTTTGTCTCTCTCCTCTAATAGTAAGGTAAACCAAAGGTCCTCCCGCAAGTGGACATTGGTGCAACCTTAGTATACGGTCCAGACAAAGGGATGAATATCACCAAATAACCATGACATGTGCCATTATTCCACCATTTGAGAAAAGTTGGGAAATAAGTTGAAGAAGACCAATACCTAACTACGCCAAAGAACAACCCAACGCCGATGCACTCTCTGTATAAAACAAAAGAACCCTTGATAACCAAGGGTTCTTTCTTATAAACCTGGGATGCGGTCGGGGGGATTTGAACCCCCACGCCTTGTGAGCGCCACCCCCTCAAGATGGTGTGTCTGCCGTTCCACCACGACCGCATGAGAGAATAAAACAATGACCCGTAGGGGACTCGAACCCCTGTTACCTCCGTGAAAGGGAGGTGTCTTAACCACTTGACCAACGGGCCATAACAAAAGTCAATTGAACATTTCAGCCCGTTAAGGACGACAACTGTTATTATAAAGGATTCTTACCTCTTTGACAAGCCTAATTCTTGGAAATACAGCCAGTTATAACAGACAAGTTAGGAGTCCCCATGCCCTCGCTACAAAAACCATGAGAACCCCCTGCTCCACACTTATTTAATTTTAAAATAAGACACAGATTCGTTCAAAGTATCCACGACAGACTTCAACTGTTCCGACGCAGCAGTGATATTCTGCATCATGGCAAGCTGCTCTTCTGTTGCTGCTGCTACGGTCTGAGATCGCACGAGAATCTGTGACGAACTTGAAGCTGACTGATCCATGGTCGCCGAGATTTCTTCCGAGCTAGCCGACATTTGCTGTGTGATGGCCGAGGTCTCGTGAATCTGCGTGACAATATGCGTCACAGATTGCATGATCGTCTCAAAGCTCTGATTCACTTCCTGCATCATTTGCGAGCCCGTGCTCGCTTCCTGCTTCGTCGCGTTCATTGATTGTGATACGCTCTCAATCTCGACTCGCGTCTCATAAATTAACTGATTGATCCCGTCAGCAGATTCGATGGATTGTGAGGCCAGTTTGCGGATTTCTTGTGCAACGACATTAAACCCTTTGCCATGCTCCCCAGCTCTAGCTGCCTCAATGGAAGCATTCAACGACAAGAGATTGGTCTGATTCGCAAAGCTCGTAATGCTAGATGCAATCTGTCCTATCTCATCCGACTTCCGAGTTAGCGATTGTACCGTCATCGACAACTGCTCGACTGAGCTCAACATATTTACAATTTGATGCTGCAGCTTCGAGAGCAACCCCGAGTGTTGCATGCTGAGAGGTTAAGGATGAATGATCCGCCATTACACTTGAATTCTCAGCAACGCGTTGAATCCCAATCGCCATTTCCTCAATCGCTCGGCTGGTCTCTTCACTGCTTCTTGCCTGTATTTCGACTTCCTGGGTCATTTCTTGAATATTCGAAGCCACATGCTCAGCAGCATGGGCAGACTCTTTGGAGCTATCCGAAAGCTCCACCGAAGCATCATGCACGAATTGCGTATTGTGCGCGATCGTGCCGATTAAGCCCTTCATTTTCGCAACCATATAATCAACCGATTCTGAAATCTGTCCCAATTCATCCTGCGAGTAGGTTGCCTGGGGCTCATGACGCAAATCTCCAGCAGCAACCTTGCCTGTAATCGTCAAAATTCTGCGAACCATAAGTATAATTTTCTTAATCACCCATCCGCCAGCTCCAAACAGAAGGACAATGATGATTCCCACACCTGCATAGACGCCTTGTGCCGTTTTACTATTTTGCTGCTTAATATCACTGATACTTTGGGTGGCATAGGCGTCTAGAATTTCTCCAATAACATTCAGACCCTCGCGTCCCTTTTCAAAGGTAGCGGCCAACTTCGTTTCATTTAATACCCCTTTACCAACATTCCCTGCTTGAACAACAGCATTTGCCTCTTTGCTCCACTGATCGAAGGACGCTTGGAAGCTCGCTGCGCTTTGCTCAATCGTCACCTTTGACTCGGTATGTGCGGTTTGCAACAATTCTTTACTTTTTAAAATCGCAATTGCCTCTCCGACTCTTGTATTCGTTTGATCAATGTTATCCTTCAACACCTTCAACTGGCTTGTCTTCTCCTCCGCAGTCAAAGTGCCAGATACCAACAATTGATAGGCCGTTAAAGCTTGGTACATATCACGATCAGCATTCAAAATGAAAGAGGTACTCTTCTCCGTCGTCTCATACAAGGAGGAGCTCAGCGCATCCGTATTCGATTTGTTTAGCTGCAATAGATACACACTCGTACCTAAATATAAAAGGGAAGGAATCAATAGCAGAATCCTCCATCGTGAAGCTTTTTTTCCACTATAGAGGACAAACATTTAACACTTATTAGAAAATTGTTAGAATAGGTTGAGTTTGATATGAACAAAAATAAGCCCAACAGCATGAATGCCATTGAACTTATTTCGTGACGGAGAGAGAGGGATTCGAACCCTCGCACCGCTTACGCAGTCTAATCCCTTAGCAGAGGATCCCCTTATAGCCACTTGGGTATCTCTCCATATGGCTCCCCGAACAGGACTCGAACCTGTGACAACTCGATTAACAGTCGAGTGCTCTACCAACTGAGCTATCAGGGAATGAACAAGTATTATTTTATTATGAAGGCGCTGTTAAGTCAAGTGTGTACGATTTCAATTTCCCTCTACAATTTCCACAAGCAAATTTACGGACATCCATTTTACGTTTGCGAAAATACTCTGTCTTGCAATTCACACACTCTAACCTATATTTATAGGGCTGTTTCGCCCGGGGGCGCGGTAAGGATTGGCAATATCGGGTACCTCCGACTTGGGCTAGCAAAGTTTTGAAATCCTGATCCCGATGCTGATAGCCTCGCTTCAAAATATGTAAATGATAATGGCAAAGCTCATGCTTGATGATCTTCTCGATTTCATCCCGCCCATAGGTCTCCCACTGACTCCAACTGATCTCAATATCATGTGATTTCATAAAATAACGCCCACCCGTCGATCGTAATCTTCGGTTAAAACGTGCCTGATGAACGAAGGGCCTGCCGAACGATTCCATTGAAATCTGCTCGATCCATTGCTGCAGCTCACGATCTTCCATAACGAACACTCCCAATGACAAGTCAGGAACAGGACTCATGACAAGCCTTAAATACTTTGAATACCAACACATAAATACTTCAAAAGACAAGTTCTTACTTGAATTTGTACCGTATGTACGGCTATACTGTCAAGTAGAAAAGAAGATCGAATGCTCTATACAGAAAGGATTTGAACACCTCATGCCACAAATGCGCTATGCGATTTTGAAGCTTGACCAACAGCTAGAGTTCGTCGAAATGCCTTCCTCCTATTCCTATCAATTAACGGCTTTGAACCAACGTCTACACAAAGAATTAGACAAGTTAACCGCTGACCATGTGCCCCAGCTCCCACGTGTTATTGCGGAGTGTGACGATTTGGAATTGATCGGTACGACGTATACGCTTATCCAAGGTCTAGACTACATCAATGGTTTGGAGAAAACGTTCGCTGGTATCCAAGAGAAATCGTACCCGTTGATCTCCTTGTTGACTGAAATTCGTGCGTTGCAAGCTCAGCTTGAGCAATGGTACGAAGAGGAATTTGATCTCTAAACAATCGGGACCTGCACCCATTTCCCTCATTCTTCATATGCTATAAGTACATGGCGAAGAAGGGGATGGGCATATGCCACAATGGCTTTGTAATCAATTAATGCGTGCCTTCCAGAACAAAAACCGCAGACAAATTCGATTATTGAACGATAGCTGGTACTTTTACCGCACTCGCCGCTCACAAGAGGAGTGGCCTGATAGCCAATCGACGGACGGACCGAGTAAGCGTAAATTTTGATAAAAAAGCTAGTACTTGTGCCACAAGTGCTGGCTTTTTTGCCGTGGGTACATAGAACCCAGATTGAAAGAGTAACATAGGATACCTGACTTGTAGAAAGATCCAGAAAAAACAGTTGCATATTTGAAATGTGCCCTCTATACTGTAAATAAATGTAATTAAAAGTAACCAGATAGAACATAATACCAAACCTTGAGTGAAGCACACTCGAACTTGCAGATTGATCTGCAGTTCGTTTGTGTTTTTTTTGCTTTTGGTAAAAAAGGAGGATTCGGGACATGGAGCAAAATAGCAGCCTAAGGTTACGCAGAATGCGTGAGAAGCATCGTCGAATAGTAGGGTTGCAGGCAAAGTTAATTGGAGTAGAGCAGGTGGAGAAGCATGAGCAACTGAAAGTTAGAAATAATGTTCTCCTTTTGGAACAAACCACTACATATCATGCAAAGCCCCCAAGCATCACTGAGCTTGAAGCGGACGTGTGGGAGTTGCGGAAACAATTTATCCTTCAGATCGCCAATCGGCGTAATGGCAAAGTTCGGCTTGTCGATGTCGCTGCCGAGTGCAATGTGAATATACGTGTCGCTGCCGAGTGGCTCATTCGCCTCTCTACCGAAGGAACGCTCTCCCTTATTGCTGGTCAGCAGCATACGATGACTTATTTGGTGAAGGAGGTGGGTGGTGCTCAGAAATAGGTTCAAGTTGCACGCAAAAAAGCAGTTGGGAGCGAACGCCCAACTGCCATAATCAACCGCGCTTATCAACCTGCTATTGCGGTTTCTTCATCGTTAAACCGACGCGGCCTTTTTTCTGGTCCACGTTAAGTACCCACACTTGGACGATGTCTCCAACGGAAACCACATCCATCGGATGTTTCACGAAGCCGTTCTTGAGCTGGGAGATGTGCACCAGCCCATCGTTCTTAATGCCGATATCGACGAACGCGCCGAAGTCGATGACGTTACGCACCGTGCCGGTCAATTCCATGCCCGGCACAAGGTCTTCCAGCTGCAGCACGTCTGTGCGGAAGATCGGCGCGGGAACTTCGTCCCGCGGATCCCGCCCAGGCCGCTGCAGGCTGTCTAGGATGTCCCGCATCGTCGGGACACCCACGCCAAGCTTAGGAGCCAGTTCCTCTGGCTCCAACGTCTGCAGCAGCGCTAGCAGCTGCTGAGAGCCCAGCTGCGCAAGCTCGATGCGCAGCTCCTTGAACAACCGATCCACCACGTCGTAAGACTCCGGATGGATCGGGGTGTTATCGAGCGGATTCCGCCCGCCGGCAATCCGCATGAACCCGACACACTGCTCGAAGGATTTCGCGCCAAGGCGCGGAACCTTCGACAGCTCCTGGCGGGAGCTGAACTTGCCGTTCTCCTCGCGATACTTCACGATGTTCTTCGCAAGTGTCGCATTGACCCCCGACACGTACGAAAGCAAGGACGGGGACGCCGTGTTCAAGTCCACCCCGACATGGTTAACGGCCGATTCCACTACGGCCTTCAAGTTCTCGTCCAGACGTTTCTGCGAAACGTCATGCTGGTACTGACCGACGCCGATTGCTTTCGGCTCGATCTTCACAAGCTCCGCGAGCGGGTCCTGCAGCCTCCGCGCGATCGAAATCGCGCTGCGCTCGGCCACGTCGAGCTCAGGGAACTCCGTCTGCGCCAGCTTCGACGCCGAGTACACGCTCGCGCCCGCTTCGCTGACGATCAAGTACTTGAGCTTCCGCTCCTTGATCTCACCGATCAGCTCCGCAACGAACTGCTCCGTTTCACGGGACGCCGTCCCATTCCCGATCACAATCAGCTCCACGCTGTATGTGCTGATCAACTGCTTGAACTTCGCCTTCGCCTCGGCCACCTTATTATTCGGTGGCGTTGGGTAGGTGACGGCGATTTCAAGCATTTTACCCGTGTCGTCGATGACGGCCAGCTTACAGCCTGTCCGGTACGCCGGATCGACACCTAGCACCACATGGCCCTTAATCGGCGCTTGCAGCAGGAGATTCCGCAGATTTTCCGCGAAAATCTTAATCGCCTGCTCCTCGCCCGCTTCCGTCATTTCACCGCGCACCTCGCGCTCAACAGAAGGCGCCAGCAGTCGTTTGTACGCGTCTTCGACAATCGTACGAAGTACATCTCTTACGACCGAATCGCCTCTTACGATTTGACGCACCATGAAATCGTGTATTTTATCCGGTTGGACATCTAGACCAACCTTCAGGATCTCTTCCCGCTCCCCGCGATTAATCGCGAGAATACGGTGCGGCGGCAGGCGCTTCACAGGCTCCTGATAGGAATAGTACATCTCATAGACCGACTCTGCCTTCGCATCCTTAGCCTCTGTCCGTATAATGCCGTTATCCTGCGTGTATCGACGCACCCAGGCCCGTATTTTCGCATCATCCGCGATATTCTCCGCTAGGATATCCATCGCGCCTTGGATCGCCTCAGCGGCGCTTCCAACCTGCTTGTCCGCGTTGATGTAACGCGATGCCTCTTCTTCTAGCGAGCCTTGACGAGGCTGCTTCCAAATCCACGCTGCAAGCGGCTCCAATCCGCGTTCCTTCGCAACACTGGCTCTTGTTTTCCGTTTCTGGCGGTACGGTCTGTAAAGATCCTCGATTTCCTGCAGCTTCACAGCACGTTCAATTGAACTCCGCAGCTCATCCGTCAGCTTGCCCTGCTCATCAATCAGACGAACAACCTCGATCTTACGATCCTCGAGATTACGCAAGTACTGCAAGCGCTCCTCGATATCCCGCAGCTGATTCTCGTCGAGTTCGCCCGTCATCTCTTTCCGATAACGTGCGATAAACGGAATCGTGTTGCCCTCATCCAGCAGCTCCATCGTCGTTTTTACTTTGCCGGCAGGCAGCTGTAATTCAGCGGAGATTTGTTTCAGGATCCGTTCCTGGATCTCCGCTTTCTTCTCTGCAGAAACCTGGATTTTCTCCTTCGGTTCCTCGTACTCACTTGCTTTTGGGTTTGCTATATTCTCCGCCGCTTGACCTTCTGCCGCTCCAGCGCTTGCTTTTACCTTTAGTCCTTCTGTCTCCACATTTGCCACAGTCATACCTCTCTTCTATTGATCGTATGTGTATGTATGTACAAACCAAAAAACGAGGGTACTTTTCCTCCCTCGTCCGTTCCAGACCTTATTCAAAATTCTATCAGTCCCACACTAATTTGCAAAGCGTCGTCAACCTTTCGCATCGTTTCTTCATCCAAATGCGTAATTTTGTCCGTCAGTCTTTGCTTGTCGATTGTTCTGATTTGCTCAAGCAGAATGACCGAGTCTCGATCGAAACCGTGCGTCTCCGCATCGATTTCCACATGCGTGGGAAGCTTTGCCTTTTGGATTTGAGCTGTAATCGCTGCAACAATCACAGTGGGGCTAAAGCGGTTGCCGATATCATTTTGGATCACTAGAACAGGACGGACTCCTCCCTGCTCCGATCCTACGACCGGCGAAAGATCTGCGAAAAATACATCGCCACGTTTCACAATCACGTCTTACACCCCGCTTACTAAGCGATCAAGCGTTCCGTCCGCTTCTTCCTCCGCTTGAAAAGCTTCAGATGCCATGCTGAGATTTATTTTCGCCATTTCCATATACCCACGCTGCATGGATTCGCGTAGACTGCGCTTTTTGCGTTCAATTAAATACAGCTTCATTGCCTGACGAATGAATTCACTCCGATTGGAGTTTTCCTTCTCAACAATTCCGTCCACTTCTTGCAACAGATTGTCAGGCAAGCTAATCATGATCCTTTTCGTATTATGCGCATTACTCACACTCTCGCACCCCCAGAAACGATACAAAGACAATATTACCAGTATGTCATTCCAAAAACCAAATTATACAATAGAATATATGCCTCCGGTATATCAAATATGTTACACCATAAGATATAAGATTGTTAATACATAGTATTCTATACCCTATTCTGAAAATCCTCTCCAATTGCTGCAAAATTTACATGGTAAATTCATGCAGTAGGGTTACTTTACTAGTAACGGTGACGCATGAGAGGATTAAGAGCTTCAACTCGTTCGCCATTTCGCACGTAGACACGTGCAACACGGTGTGAAATCATACAGATGATTTCATAGTTGATCGTCCCTAGTTGATCAGCCACATCTTCCGCGGTAATGCGTTCTTCACCTTGCTCTCCGATGAGGACAACCTCATCTAAAGCAGCTACATCAGGCACATCAGATACATTGATCATACATTGATCCATGCAGATCCGGCCGACGATCGGCACTCTTTTGCCACGAACCAACACTTCGGCTTTTGTGGAAAGCATGCGCGAGTACCCGTCTGCGTAACCAATCGGCAATGTCCCAATTTGCTCATCACCCTTGGTGTGATAAATCGTTCCATAACTAACACCCGAACCTGCAGGCAACGTTTTGAGATGAACAATCCCTGTTTTGAGACTCAGCACCGGTTTAAGCTCAATCTTCGATTGATCCACTTCTCTAGAAGGATAAAGACCATACATCGAGATTCCGAGGCGTACCATCGAATAGGTCAAACCCGGCAAGTCAATGGCTGCCGCGCTATTCCCCGCGTGAATATAAGGGAACGTCTCCCCTTTATCCGTAAAATAGCTCACAATCCGCTCGAACCGACCGTATTGCTGTAGCGTGTAGCTTTTATCGATTTCATCTGCATTCGCATAATGTGTAAACAGTCCCTCTACATCCACATTGGGCAGCAATAATGCTTCCTCTATAAAAGGAATTGCATCCGCTTCCGTGTGCAAACCGAGTCGACCCATGCCTGTATCCAATTTGATATGGATCTTCAGCTTTTTCTGCGATGCATTTTCTTGCTTATGACCCTGCTCTCGCAGTGCTTCCAATACGTCACGACTGTATACCGCAATCGTCACATCGAGTTCCCGAGCGCGATTAATCCCCTCTGGCGGCGTGTAGCCGAGTACAAGAATGGGCGCAGTAATGCCTGCATTTCGGAGCTCCAACGCTTCATCAAAGAAGGCAACCCCTAGATAATCCACGCCAGCGGCGAGAACCTCTTTGGATACTTCTACAGCCCCGTGTCCGTAAGCATCCGCTTTAACGACTGCCATCTGCTTCATACCCGCAGGCAGTACCTTCTGAAAATGTTCAATGTTGCTTCGCAGCGCATCTAACGATATTTCTACCCACGTGGGCCGATAAAAAGCATCCACCAGCGTTCACCTCTTTTATCCACTTCCAAGTAAATTTATATTACGCCCGATATCAAAATGCTGTTAACTCTCGTAATTAGCTTACAAGCAGCACTTTTTATATTTTTTGCCGCTGCCGCATGGGCAAGGATCATTACGTCCAATTTTGCTTTGCTCAGAGGCAGAAACAGGGGCACCTTTTAATATATAAGCCGCTTCATTTACAAAATAACGGAATACTCGGTTACCTGATTCTTGCACGGTCATCGTGACTGGCTTTCTCTCAAAACCGTATTTCATCTCGGAATCTGGTAGGAATTGAGCTTGGATCAAGCCAAAACGCACCAAAATTGTTGCTACCGCGTGTAAGAATACATCAGCGCTTGTATCCAAAAGGATTCCGGATTGGCGATGTTTATCCCATTCTTTTTTCACATCATACGCAAGTCCGACTGTCCAGCTTGCAAGCACACTTGCAATGGCTCTTCTCCAAGCCTGAATATCTTCCGGACGTCCGCCTTCATTGACTTCCTCCAGAATCCCCCATGCTAACTTGTTCCAAAGTGTGTTTAGTAAGAGGACTGCCTGCTCCTGCTCCGAAAGGGCCAAGTAGTTCGCCAATTGCTTCGCATTCACTGTAAGCTGTGTTCCTTCTTCTGTCACTCCCAGTACTAACGCTACATAGAAAAAGAATTGATACACCGGCTCTTGGTCTTGATTCAACGTTGGCTTACGGAATAGCTGTAAATCCTGCCCCTCATCGAACTCACTCCAGAACTTACGCGGCAAATGCTTGCGCGCAGCAGACAACTTTACGTTCTTTCCGGCCTGCACAGCATCGAGAAAAGCTCTGAACTCCTGAACGATTTGCGGGACAGCTGTCCGACCATCCATCCAAAGCTGATACAGCTTCTCGTCAACCACGAGTGGGTTCAGCTTTTTTTTCGACGCTGCCTTAACAGGGGATAGGTGCGCCCCAATGTCATTCGAGTTCAACCAACGCTTCAATGCGTAGTCACTATCTGCTTTCATATATTGATCAAAACGCTCTAAGAAGTACGTTTTTTGCTTACATACCTCATTCAGTGATGTGATTTGTTCCTTCGAAATTTTGGATGTAAGCCCGAGATATTGCACCCATTTTTTCAATGCAGTCAAATAAGCTGTAATATCCGACTCTGTACTATTCAAGACATGACTGATCGCAAAGCGACCTAAGAAATCAACAATCGTTTCACCTTGCAGATCCTCATAACTGATGTCATAACGAACCATATACTCTGTCGTCACAAAACGTATGCGATCCACATGCTTTTCGGTAGTTTCTGTTTTCAATTTACCTTCGTCCGTTAAATGCTTCCCGAAGGCAATCGTCTCATTTTCCCAGAACAGCATCTGCTCTTCCATTGTTAAATTATCAATTGTACTCATCTTAAACACTCCAATTATCTATTCGCTCCAAAGTTGCATTATACCAAAAAAACGCCCGTTCGTGGGGATTGGATAAATCTTCTTTTAAAATTATTGTGAAAATAGTGGCTAATAGCGCGAAAAAACCCTGCACCTTGGGTGCAGAGCCTTCTCATTTTGACACAAAATCGAGATTATTTCCCAGACTGTCCATCCGTCGCCATCGCAACTTGAATCATTTCATTAACTGGCATATCGCCTGTGAACATGCGGAACTCAACACCATCATTTGTCCAAGTCAGCGTTCTCGGCTCATCCTTCGATCCATTCCCTGTAAGTACCCCTACCGTGAACCCGAGGTCAACAATGTCCCCTGGAGGCAGTGAAACCGATTTGGCTTGCGGTCTAACTTCAATTAAATTGAAGCTATATTTGCCTTTGTATCGTAAAAGCACCGCGGCATCCTCACCCAACTTCATATCCGTGATGTCTTGTTTCACAACATCTTTTGGCAAGTAGTATGGCTCAACAATGCCAATGCTTTGTGCTTTGGCCGTTGCTGGTGCCGTTTTCGACGCATCTGGTTTCGTCGTAGTGCCCGTAGCTTTAGATTGATCGGATTGGCCGCCTGTTGCGGACAGATTTTTGTCCGTTACCGATTTGCCCCCAGTTGCCGCAGGGTGATCCGCATCAGTCACCGCAACGTCAGCTGACGTAGGCATCGTTTGCTGCAAGTTCCAGCTGGTCATATTGCGCTCCATTTGGAAGTAATCCTTATCAAAATCCGTATCAAACTCAAAGTGCGTGAAATTCACTTGCACCAATACATTCTGATTCGCATCTGACACTTGAACTTGCGCAGGTGCGAGTGTTTTCTTATTCAGCCAGATCTTCTGGCGAGAAAGCTGTTCATTCTGGTAATTTGCGGCAACATCGAACACGTAGGAGTCCTTGTCCGTCGTAAATTGGCGATCCTTATCCGCAATAATACTTTTCGCTAAAGATTGGAACAGATACACCTGACCTTGATTCTCCGGCCAATCACTTTGGAAGCGGAAGCTCTTCTTCAAATGCGGCGTCAAGACGAACACACCTTCTTCATTACGCAAAACAATTTGAGTAACATCCTTCGTAGCATTTGTCAGTGAAATCCGGTAGAAATGCTCCGGCGAAAACGCCACCTCAACTGCATACTCTTGTGGCTGCTGCCCTGTGTTTAGAATCATGCTGCCTGATGCTTGATAGCTGCTCGACTTGCCCATCACATGATCCAAGTCCTTTACGATAGATCCTGCATCCTTTTTACCCATCCCGCATCCTGCGAGAACCAATGCTACGCACATTACCACTGCTACAACCCATGTGACCCGGCGCATTCGATCATCCCCTCACTCATGATTAACATCAACATAGTACATGCATATGAGGGGACTTGTTCGATTATGCAGACGAGTTGGGGCTTGGACGGAAAAGAGTTGCATAGTGGTTTTGAAAGAAAAGAGCAGAATTAGAATAATCTCTAATCCTGCTCTTATTTGACTAATTTTAAAGTTCGAATGCTTGCCGCGTGTTCCATCATTGTTGTTACTGCAATGCCGGCAATTTGCTCACCTTGTTGAGTTTGTATTTGTTTGACTTCTTGTACGGAGTCCTCTACACGACCTAATCTTCTATCCATAATTTCAAGTCGATCATTCATCACTGTAACAATTGCACCAATTTCATTAATTCTACCAAGTATTGCACTTAAGAACTCCCGATCCGTCATCTCAGCCATGTTATACGCTCCGTTTCACAATAACTTTATCTTATAATAACTCAGATTCATATTAAAAAGCACCATCTTTCGACTTCCAACAAAGGACTCAATTCCGTCAAAAATTATTCTCGGCATCCTTTAACAAAGGGTGCTTTTCATCTTTCGCTGATAAAATAGGCTCGCTCGTCGGCCACTCTATGCCGATTGCTGGATCGCTCCACAAAATTCCACGGTCATGCTGCGGCGAATAATATGCATCCACCTTATACAGCACCTGCGTCTTTGGCTCTAGTGTACAGAAACCATGCGCGAAGCCCTGTGGGACAAGCAACTGCCGCTTATTGGATGCGCTGAGCGTAACACCCACCCATTGACCAAACGTAGGAGAGCTTGGACGAATATCAACCGCCACATCGTAAATGGAACCGGATATAACTCTGACCAACTTCGTCTGCGCATGCGGATTCAGCTGGTAATGCAATCCACGCAGCACACCGATTTCTTCGGAGAGAGAATGATTGTCTTGTACAAAATCTATCGATATCCCCTGCTCTGCGAGTTTCCTAGCATGATAACTTTCCATAAAAAATCCCCGATGGTCCGAATGGACCTCAGGTTCAACGATCACTAATCCCGCTAATGTTGTCGACGTAATCTTCATACTTTCTCTCACCTCTGTTTCTAATATATGCAAGAGAGCCGTAGAAAGCCTCAGGCAATGGTTTAGAGATCGGTGAACAGGTGCGTCTGTTAGAACGTAAAAAGGCCACCAAGGGCTTCACAGCCCCAGCAGCCTCTTCCTATGTGATACAACTACCATATATACACGATACCCGCAATTATACCTGCCCATATCAGGGAACCGAAGACCACACCGACAATCAAACCTTTGCCGATCGACAAATGATCATCCTGATAAGCGTCTTCATGATCGATCATAGTAAAACCTCCCCGCCTACTCAGTATATGCAATAGTATGGGGAAAATGTTGGCGAATCATGCGGGTGAATAGAAATTTTTTATCAATAAGCGTTTTTATTAATAAAACCTTTTACAATCGTTCTCCAAATAATTTTGATATCAAATAAAAAAGTCCAATTTTCGATGTAGAAAATATCATGCTTAATCCGTTCCTCAATCGATGTATCACCGCGTAAACCGTTGCTCTGCGCCCATCCCGTAATCCCAGGCCTTATGTGATGCTTGACCATATATTTCGGTATTTCTTCCTTAAACTGTTCCACAAAATAAGGACGCTCCGGCCTCGGGCCAACAACACTCATATGGCCAAACAACACATTGAAGAATTGAGGCAATTCATCAAGACTTGTTTTACGTAAAAATGTGCCGACCTTCGTTCGCCGCGGATCATTTTCTACCGTCCACTCCGTATTCGAAACCTTGTCTCCTAGCACTTTCATGCTTCGGAATTTGTACATCTTAAAGTTTCTACGGTTCAGGCCCACACGTTCTTGTTTGAAAATAATAGGACCGTCAGAGCTCAGTTTGATGGCAATTGCAGCCGCGAGCATAACGGGGGATGTTACCAAGATCGCAGCAGATGCGAATACGATGTCGAAAATTCGTTTGAACAAACGGTTGCGGAACTCGTCTAACGGGATATCACGCACATTAATTAATGGCATATCTGCAAAATTATCAAAATACGGCCGTGATGGCAAGAAATCATAAAAGTCAGGGATAATCAGCGTTTTGACGCCAATTTTTTCACAAACATTAATAATACTTCCGAACTTCTGATGAGCGTCCAAAGGAAGCGCGATAATAACCTCATCTACGATGCGATCTGTCAAAATGGATTCCAGTTCTTCGATCTTGCCGAGAATTGGTTTATAGTTCTGGTAAGGTATTTCGTGCTTCTCTTGGTAATCGTCAAGGAAACCAACCACTTCATAGCCCAGTTCAGGATGCTGTCTCAACTTTGTATAGAACTGTCGCCCCAGCGAGCCAGCGCCTAGGATAAGAATGAATTGCTTGTTGTAACCCTTTTGACGGGCGCGTTTGAGCGAGATTTTAATCATATAACGATAAAAACTTATGATTAGGATGTTATTCACTAGGAACAGCAATAGGTATGAACGTGAGACGTCGACCTCTTTAAGGATAAAAAGTACACTTAATAGCATTAGCAAACTGAATGCATGTACTTGAATAATTTTCAAAACCTCGAAAGAGAACCTTTTTCTCCGCTTCGGCGTATAAAAATTCACCAAATAGCTAATGAAAATCGCGATAACTGCGTAAGTAATACTCCACATGACGTAGTGTTTAAATGGCAGAGGTGACCCGTATGGGATCCAACCGCTTTTAAATTTTAGCCACCATGAAAAGAGAAACACAAGCTGGATACATATGAAATCAGCCAATGCGTATAGTTGGGTCAAGAATCCTTGACTCTGACGGATCAAACGGGATCACCTCGCCGGACGTAATTTATTTTTCGCTAGTGCAAGGCTAAATTTCACACCTACACCTGCATAAACCATCGCATTTGTCAGCCATGAATACTTCCTACGATAGTGCTTATTATGAAACAAGATCATCGCCCGATGAAACTCATAGATGATTTTATACGGCTTACGTCGACTGCTTGCCCCTTTGTGATGGACAATTTGTGTCTTAGGGTAATAATAGTTTACCCAACCAGCTTCCTTGATTCTATAACACCAATCAATATCTTCACCATACATGAAAAATTCCTCATCGAGCATGCCTACTTGGTCAATGGCCTCGCGGCGGATTAGCATGAAGGCACCGACAAGAGAGTCGATGGGGTATTGTTGGTCAGGATCTAGATAACCAAGCTGATATTGATTAAATCTGTGAATTTTAGGAAATAGCTTGGCAAATCCGAACGCATAGTAGAAGGAGGCCGATGGCGTTGGAAAGCCCCGTTTGCAGGCTTTGTCGAGTGAACCGTCGGGTAATACGATTTTGCAGCCGCTGGCCCCGACTATGGGGTTTTCGTCCATGAAAGAGAGCATTGTCTGAAACGTATCTTGTTGGACGATGGTATCGGAGTTCAAGAGCAGGACGTAGCGGCCCTTCGCGATTCGTATGCCTTGGTTGTTGGCTTTGGAGAAGCCTACATTGTCTGAATTGGCAATAGTGACTACCTGTGGGAACTGCTCATTGACAGCCAGTATCGTTCCATCGTTTGATGCGTTATCAACAAGAATGATCTCGTATTTGTATGATGTAATCGACGAGAAAACCGATTCAATACAGGCTAGAGTTAGATGCTTCGTTTTGTAGTTCACGATGATAATGGATAAATCCAAGGGATGACCTCATTTTTTAATTAATTACCCCTAGTATAGCACGGGAATATTAAATTTTGCCTAAAAAATAAGACTAGCAGCTGCTAATCTTAGAGAATTATTTGACGAACCATTTATATACTTTGGACGATGCTTGTCTTTGTTTAGAACGAATTAAGCTTCTCTTGTTTCTCAGTTCGGGATACTTGCGATAAAAATCCAACCAAGCCCCTAATAACTTAGGTTCACGAACAAGAGCATATACAAGACTAAGGCATTCATACACCAACAATGGAATGATGTGTTTTATCATGGATTTAATGTTATCGTTCTTTACCATCATTTTATAGCGATTAATATAGGATAACCTTCTTACAAAAAGCGGTTTACTGCTCCTGCCGCCTTCCTTCCACCCACGTTCGTGATAGGCAATTGCTGTTGGCTCATATAGTGCTTTCCAGCCTAGTAATTGCGCTCGCCAAGCAACATCCACGTCTTCTTTGTAGGCAAAAAAGTCTTCATCAAAAAACTCTCCATTCAGGCTTATGTCATTGATCATTTCTCGTTTGTACATAGCTGCTGCACCCGAGACTCCGAACACTTCTTCTGCTTGTTGAAATAAATCGCTAGACTGATGCGCGCCGCGGTCAAAGGCCCTTCGCGCTTTGTTTATAATAAGTCCGGTACTGTCGATGTTGTGAGGAGCCGCCTTGAAAAGTAGTTTGCCCGTTGCACTGCCTGCCTCCGGGTTATTTTGAAGCGCACGAACCATGTTAAGTACATAATCTGGTTCAAGGACAACATCTGGATTGAGGATTAAACAATAATCTGTTTCCGTTAATCGGATGGCTTGATTGTGTCCGCCTGCGAAGCCATTGTTAAAAGAATTAGCGATAACTGTGCATCGTGCCGACCATTCTTCCACTTTACTCAAAGTTATATCGATTGAAGCATTATCAATAATCATAACTCGATCAATAGAATAACTTTGGTTAAACACTGCTATTAAGCAATCATCTATATAATCCATGCTATTAAATGTTACTATATGAACACTTACTGTATACATAGAGTCAACTTTCATATTAATGTACTTTTTTATAAAGTTAAATCAATTAACTTAATCTTGAACCATATTGTGCAACATAATGCTTCCTATATTCTCCTGACTGTATTCGACTCCACCAATCTCGATTACTCAAGTACCATTGAATGGTTTCTTTAATGCCACTTTCAAAATTATGTCTCGGCTCCCAGCCCAATTCTTTCGATATCTTACTAGCGTCAATTCCATATCGTCGATCGTGTCCAAGCCGATCCTTAACAAATTGAATTAAAGATTCTGGTTTTCCAAGTTGCAAGAGAATTTTTTGTACAATTTCAATATTTGTTCTCTCATTGTTGCCACCAATATTATAAACTTCACCTGAAATGCCATTATGAAATACAAGATCAATGGCACTACAATGATCCTCTACGTGAAGCCAATCCCTTACATTTTGACCATCCCCGTAAACTGGAAGTGACTTATCAGAGAGCGCATTAGCAATTATTAGGGGTATTAACTTTTCTGGAAATTGATAAGGCCCATAGTTATTAGAACAACGAGTAATATTAATAGGAATACCAAATGTTTCAAAATAAGAACGAACCAACAGATCAGATCCAGCTTTGCTTGCAGAATATGGACTGTTGGGAGCTAGAGGAGTTTCTTCAGTAAAGAGACCAGTTGCACCTAATGATCCATAAACCTCATCAGTGGAAACATGTACAAATTTTTTAATACCGTATTTTTTAGAAGCATCAAGCAGCACCTGTGTACCAAGTACATTTGTTTTCACAAAAACTCCCGGATCCATAATACTGCGATCCACATGGGATTCTGCTGCAAAATGGATAACCCCATCAATACCTTGCTGAAATAAATTATACACAAATTTTTGGTCAGAAATATCACCTTGAACAAATGTATAATTACTATTGTCTTGTACTAATTTAAGGTTTTCTAAATTTCCAGCATATGTTAAGCTATCAAGATTTAAGATTTCGTAGTTAGTATAACGATTCAGCATATATTGGATAAAATTACTACCAATAAATCCTGCACCACCAGTAACAAGTAACTTCATATTTTTACCCCCATTTTCTTCTAATTTAAATAATCTTTAATAGATTTCTGCTTCCTAGAAATTAATATCTGCTTCTTCTAAAGTAGGATGAAGTTTATCTTTGTCAGAAAGTATTGGGGATGAAATTGGCCAGTCGATATTCAGAGATGGGTCATTCCACAAAATTCCACGATCATTTGTAGGGCAGTAATACTCATCTACTTTATAACTCACTTGAGTATTAGCAACTAAAGTACAAAAGCCATGAGCAAAACCTTTAGGAATGAATAGTTGACGCTGGTTGTATTCTGATAAGATAAAACCTTGTGCTTTTCCAAATGAACTCGATCCTCTTCGTATATCAACAACTACATCATAAATGGCTCCTGATACAACTCTTACAAGTTTACTTTGTGCCTTTGGGGAAAGTTGATAATGTAGTCCACGAATCACTCCTGCTTCAATGGACAGTGATTGGTTGTCTTGTACAAAATTATTCGTAATATTATTTTCACTAAATACTTTTAGGTTATAACTCTCCATAAAAAAACCTCTATGATCAACAAAGCAAGTTGGCTCTATTATAAAAACATCACTGAAACTAGTTTTTATTACTTTCATTTCTATTCCTCCAGAAAAAAACTTATTTCAAATTCTTATATGGGTATGTTTTTCATTAACTTATTCCAGATTTTCGGTAGTTTAACTACGATGTAATACAACTTAAGAAATAAATCCTTCTGTTTTTCCAATATTACCGATAGTAGATTAAGTTTCACTTTTTTTAAGGGCGTATTACAAAAATCAATTAAATCCGCTGTACAGTTCTGCCAATATAAACTTGGCTTAATATTAACAAAATTGCTCTTTTGCTGTAAATATAAATCATTATTTAGAAGTAGATGTTTCATCTCATTCTTTAAATCGCCAATGTTCTCTGGAGTTACTTTTGATCCGCAATCATTTTCAGCTATATAATTCGATAAATAATCACCTTGAGTCAGCACCATCGGGAGTTCACACCAGATATAATCTAATACTCTTGTTCTAAATGAAAATCTTGTCTCTAAATTTTCGTAATGCGTTGTAACACCTATAGTTGCATTTGAATAGTAGTTTTGTCGATCCTCGTAAGCAACCCAATCGTTAAAAATAATATCATTTTCATCTATCTCGAGCATAGTTATTATTTCAGACATCTTTCTCATAACTTCTTTAGGCTCGATTAATCCATTTGGATGCTTAACACCCATAAAATACAGTTTAATATTTGTAATTTCCTTTTTCAATTCATGAAATGCTTTGATAAGAGTGACAGGATCTAGCCAGTTCCATATCCCGCCACCCCACAAAATAATCCTATCATTTTCATTAATTCTATTATCTTCGGAAAATGGATTTCGGGTTACAATAGGAGCTAAATTTGAAATACCAAATGGTACAACTCCTATCATTTTTGTTAAATCTTTGTCTGTTTTATAATATGTTAGGTTAATTCTTTTACTTGCTACTAACATACCTATCCAAAAATCTTTTTGTTTTTCACTAGCACAAATAAAATAATCTCCAAATCTTAATTGTTCAATTAATATCTTAAGGTCCATATTATACTCTTTAGGATTAGTTCTTTCCTCTAACATCTCTAATACAAATGGATCATAAAGATCAATGATAAGCGGAATATTAGCATATTTTAAAAATTGATTTTTAAATAAAGTTAAACCCTGTAAAACAATCGCATTTATTTCAATCATTATTTTTTTCAATTTCCTTTTTGAATACGGTTCGATTGAAAAACTCTCGTGAGTAAGTTCACTTTTGTTAGGGGTCATTAAAACAACGCTATAATATTTAGAAAGCTCAATTGCAAAGTTCCAATATCTTATTCCAGGTCCAGCCATTTTTTTCGAAATAATATCCGGACTAATAATCAAAATTCTTTTCATTTATACCTTCCATCATTTGTATTTTTTTGTAATATTAATCTTGAAAATCAATAAAAAAACATCCATTTTATTATTAATTCTCTTATAACGATTAACGAATGGTGTTAATTTAACAATAAATTTTCTTTCGATTTTTTTGTAAAATTTGGTTATCAAGCTTATTTTTTTGACATGTCCAATTAAAGCATTTTCTTCAATCACACTTATCCACTTAATTACTGGTGAATCCAAACTATAAAAATTCATAGTATTTTTTTCTATTTGCTCGGGCATGCTATAAATCATTTTTTTCATCTCATCTTTTTCATTATTTTGAATATTTATAAGATGACTATATAATGAAGTTCCATTTAATAAAAGAAATAACTCCTCTACAGTATATCTTTTATTTTCAAAATTCCCCGAAAAGTTTTTAATTTCCAAAAATAAATTATCATACTTATCTGAAGGGATATTTGTAATTTTAGATGAAGATACTTTTTTTATATTAGAATTTAAATCCTTGACAAACCATTCATCAAAAACCTTAAAATCTAATATGACAGGTTTATTAAATTTCATATATGAAATTGAGCTTTTATTATAATCGCTAATTTTTTCAAAAAAGAATATCGAGATATTGTAATTAATAATAAGATTTGGATTATTCAATAGATGTTCTAGAAAAATAATATCATATTTCATATTAGAAAAAATTGCTGCTTCATAGAAAGCATTAATTCTACTGTCTACGTCATAATAGTTTTGTTTATCAACGACTAATAAAACCTTAAAATTTCCAATGAAATTGAACTCTTTTATTTGAGGATGCATTTCAAATAATTGTAATATGCTTTCCTTCCACATTGCTTGTGAGCTCTCAAAAGAGAATTTTTCTTGCACTTGATTTTTGGCATTATGAATAATATCACTTCTTAATTTTTCATTTTCTATTAAATCGCTAATAGCATTGGTCCAATCTTGTTCGGTGTTTTCTACAAGAATTCCTGATTCGTAATGTTCAACACAGTCTGAATATACATCAATATTAGAATATATTCCTGCAATTTCACAAGCTCCATATTCACGAAATTTATTATTTGTTTTTGAACGATGAAATAAATCATTGTTTAAAGGAGCAAGACCTATATCGAAATTTTGTTCTGAAAAAAAGGAAATAAATTTATTATAGTCTTTTATATAGTTAAGTTTAAAAATATTAGGTTTATTTTTTAATATGCTTGGGATTTCACCAAAAGTAAAGATTTCAATATTCTCTTCATATTTTTCCATGATATTCATCAAAGCTTTTTCAAATATTTTACTTAATTCATCATTGTCTTTTCTTGCTGTGGCATACACAATTTTAATTTTATTGTTCGTTCGCTTTGTCACATTTGATTTTATTAAATTAAAGTCAAAATATGAATTGATTTTTTTTACGTTAGCATTATAATTACTTGCCAAATTTAACATCGGTTTGGAATAAACATGTACTAGATCAGAGAGTTCAAAAAACCTTTTAACAGTATACAATCTCCCAGGAAATCTATGATATTTTCCTAATTCGGAATCTATACTGATGTCAAATAAATTATCATCTAATTCATATATTATTTTTTTCCCTTTCGATCTAGCATAGTATAATAATTCTAAATCTGTAGCTTCGCAATTACGACAAAACACAATTACATCATACTTATCAATGTCGTTTTTTACATATTTACTGTTTAATGAGACTTTAAACTTTATTTGACTTGCTCTATCCAAATTCAATAATGGCTTAACAATTCCTACTAACGTAGAGGGAATAAGTGCTGGTAGAATTGCTAGTATTTTATGTTGCTTCACTAAATCTCCTCCATTCAATATAAAAATCTTGGTTCAATAATGAACCAAGATAAATTTCAGCGAATTAAATATCCATTGGCAACTAATTTTTCGTATTCATCACTTTCAAAATAACATTCATCCCAATAACGCATAAACATTCCTTCTCTGTACTCAAGAGTTATTTCTTCATTAAAAAGAAAATTAGAAATACTAGCTTCAACACTATTAAATCCATAATGAGCACGTACACATTCCGTGCTTGAGAATCTTGTGTTTATTTCAAAAGGGATTGGTTCTCCATTTACCACTCTTAATTGAACATTTACTGGTCCCATTGGTTTAAGTGCATGTGTAACATCTTCAGAAACTTTAATCACATCAATATTTCTATCAATTTTTCCTGACACCGATAAACCGAAATTTAATTCTCTTTTCATAGGAATCGTCCCGCAGATTCTTCCACTCTTATCCATAAAAGTTTCTACGGTGTACTCAATGTCACTATCTAGGTATCGTTGCAAAATTATTTGATCTGAAGGGGCAAATTGCTTTTGGATCAATTCATCAACAGAATTAACAATAAATATATTTCTAGAAGCAGATGCGATTCTCGGTTTCATTAGTATAGGAAATCCAACTTCATCAATTAGTTTCTGATAATCGTCGAATAATACTGTTTCAGGGAAAGGCAAACCATTCTCAACAAAAAATTCATACGTTTTAAGTTTATCTGTTCCTATATTAATTACATTTAAATCACTTAGCATAACTACAGTATTAGAATTACTTAGAAATTTATCACTATTCTTTGACAACTCAAAGATCTCATGTTCTGTTCCAGAAAATAAAATATGAATCTCATTTTCCTTACAAATTTCCAACATTGTTGGTATATAAGTTGGATCTTTCGCAATTGGAACAATATAACACTTATGAGCCAAAGGTTTAAGGAAAAAAGCTGGCCCATCAGAATCGCTATTTGTTAATATTAGATTAATCCGTTCTTTATATTTAGAACTCATTAGCGCTTTCAATACACTATATCCCATTGTACTTCCTGCACCGGTTATTAAAACATTTATTTTCCCCATCTTACATTCTCCTTCTCATTTCCTCTAAGCCTGCTTGTACAGTGAATTTTGGTTTGAACCCTACTTTAGTAAGCTTGTTATTATCTAATATTACACATGTTTTATCTTCATGTGCTATATTAATATAATTGTACTGTTCTTTTTTGTTAAAAACTAAATTAACTGTTTTAGCAAGTTCTAGAATATTTGTTCCTACTCCTGTGCTAATATTAAATATTCCATGTAATTTATTTTTCAAAGCAAAAATTATTGAATTAACTGCATCATCAATATATAAATAATCTCTAGTACGAACCCCTGAGCCATAAATATTTATTGGTAAGTCATTTATAACATTTGAAATAAAATTTTTCATTAAATTCCCTTGTGTTTGACCATTTCCATAAATATCACTAAATCTTAAAATCGAGTATGTGAGATCATGATATAATTCTCGAATTGTATATTCACCCATGATTTTCGATACCCCGTAGTGATTCATATTACTGAGTTTATCTATTTCATTAAAAATGCCTTTACAGTGATAATCATAAACATTGTTTGTAGAGGAAAAAATAAAATGTTTAACTTGTTCATTTTTGCAAGAATTCACCAAATTAAATGTTCCTATAACATTGGTTTCCAAACATTCTTGTGATTTATGATCCGAGTTTGCAGCTAAATGTATAACCACCTCTATCTTTTTACCAGACAAATAGTTTTTAATACTAATCTCATCCGTAATATTCATTACATTAGAAGAAGGAGCAAAATATTCAATTTGTTCTTGCTCAAGGCTAATTTTTAAGTTTTCCCCTAAAAATCCACTGCCACCAGTAATAAGTATAGCCATAAAGTTTCTTCCTCCATTTCTCTTGAATAAGAAAATCAGCCATCTCCTTCCCTAAACCACTCTTTATTATCTTATTGTATACTGTAAAATATGAATATTTTACTCTTCTAAATAAGATAGTAATTTCATTCTGTTCTAAAGTTAGCAAAACATATGATGCTTTAGTGCTTCCATCTCTAGACTGGCCTACACTTCCAATATTACAAAATATAGTACTATCACCTTTTAGTATTTTATATTTAAAATTATGGATAATTTTGGTAATAATTTCATTTCCATCCGCCGTTGATTTAACATAAATTTGTGGTCTATGTGTATGACCGAATATTATTAAATTATATTGATTAACTTGTTCCATTTCAAAATTTTGATGATAAGTCTTCTCATTATATGCATATTTCCATTCTAGGTTGTATGGATAGGATGCATGAGTAAATAGTATCGAATCTTTTTCAAAGTTTTCCTTAAATAAGGAGTTTATTTCACTCAAATAATCACTTTTTACAATATTATTAGTCCAATCGCAAGACTTTTTCCCTAATTGACTACAATTTTCTGAAGAAGTTTCTCCAATTAACATCGATTCATGATTTCCTAAGATTAATTTGATGTTACTTCGAGAAAGCAATAATTCTAAGCACTCGTTAGGATTAGGTCCATATCCAATAATGTCACCAAGGCATATTATTTCATCAACATTAAATTTCTTTATATCTTCAATAACTGCCAATAGTGCTTCAAAATTTCCATGTATATCAGAAATAACAGCTATTCGCTTCATCTTATTACACCGGCTTGTTTAGATTAATATAATAATCACAAACTTCCTTTGGTTCACCATCCAATAAAATTCTACCTTTTTCTACTAAAATTACTCTATTACATAATTTTTGAACTAAATCTAAGCTATGTGAGACCATTATAACAATTTGACTTTCATCAATGATTTTATCTAACCTTGCTTTTGCTTTATCGATAAAATTAATATCTCCCCCAGCAAATAATTCGTCAATTATTAAGATTTCAGGAGAAATTTCTGTTGCAATTGTGAAAGCTAATCTCATATACATACCTGTTGAATAATATTTTATAGGAGTATGAATAAACTCTTCTAATTCTGCAAACTTAATTATATTATCTGCAAGCTTTTGCATTTCTTTTTTAGATTTCCCCATAATAGCGCCATTTAAAAAAATATTTTCATATCCAGAAAGTTCGGGATTAAACCCAGCACCTAGTTCTATTAATGGTGCTACCTTCCCCTGACAGACTATTTCCCCGGTTGTAGGTTCATAAATTTTAGTTAATAGTTTAAGTAAACTGCTTTTTCCCGCACCATTATTACCAATAATTCCAACTCTTTGTCCTGAACTAATTTCAAATGACATATCTTTCAACGCCCAAAAATCACTGTTCTTATAATAATTTCTTTTCTTAAATAAATTAATTAATGTTTCTTTTAGAGTAATCCCTTTGTCTTTATACAACTGGAATTTTAATCCGACATTATTAAATTTCACATAAGTCATGCTCTATTCCACCCTATAATTTGTATACGAATTTTTTTTCATTTTTCCGGAATATTACTATCCCTAAAAAAAGAACAGCAAATGTTATTATTAAACAAATAAGAACATTACTTAAAGATGGCATTTTCCCATAATATAATGGATCTCTAAATAGCATTATAAAATGGTAAAAAGGATTGAATTTTATTAAATAAGAATAAGGCTTTGGTACAGCCTCAATTGGATAAATAATTGCTGTCAAATAGAAAAGAGTAGACAAAACAACTCCAATTATATATCGCATGTCTCTAAAAAAAACAGTTAATGTCGATAGAATTAAACTAAATCCAAATGACATTAATATTATTATTAAAAAAGATATGGGTAGGAAAAACACTGTAACTTTAGGATCATATCCAATAAATAGCAAAATAATAATTAAAGAAATCATGGAAAACATGGTGTTAATAAAATTAGACAACACATTTGAGATTGGAAACACCATTTTAGGTAAATATACTTTTTTAATATATCCCTCAGCACTAATGATTGAATTTGCCGCTCCATCGATCGAAGCGGCAATAAACCCCCAAGGCAGCATTGCTGAAAATACAAAAACAATAAAATCTTTAAGTTGAAACTTCATTATTGATGCGAATACTATACTTGTTACAGTCATAGTTAACAAAGGATTTAATAAAGACCAAAAGAAACCAAGAAATGAACCTTTATATTTCACTTTTAACTCTTGAGAAACAAAATTATAAATCACATCTCTAAACTTATAAATCTCTCTAAAACTTTCAAACATAACTTTTACCTCACAGGATTTTGGATGTCAAACATGCAATTACTTTTTCACAAATAAAATCAACATCTTCTTTAGTCATTCTTAAGTGCATTGGCAAAGAAAGAATTCTTTCACTTAGATATAGAGAATTCGGGCACGTACCTTTTGCGTAACTATACATCCTATATTCAGTATTATCACGGTAATGTACTCCAGGATATATCTCAAATTCATTTAGATCATGAAGTAATTCATCTCTGTTGTCTACCTCTATTATATATAGATGTCTAGATGCTTCGCACCCTTCAGTAACAGAAATAATACGTAACTTATCAGGGAACAGCTTAAATTGCTCATCATACCATTCGGCTAATTGCCGGCGATATGCATTATCTTGATCAAGGTATTTTAGTTGAACTAGTCCAATTCCTGCCATAATTGAATTGCCATGGTACTTATATCCTACGTATTCAACATCATACTTCCATTTGTATGCTCCTTTTTCTCCTGATCTTGCGAAAGTATCTTTATTGATTCCAAGCCAAGATAGCTTTCTACATATTTCATCATTTTTTTGTTCTTTAAAACAAATCATCCCTGAATCGGCTGTAGGAAGATTTTTAACTGCTTGAAAGGAATATACGACCACATCCGCTTCTTTACCTGGGATTTCTGAATTAACACGCGTGCCAGCCATATGAGCTGCATCCAAAATTAATTTCAATCCATTTTTTTGGCACAGTTCTACAATTTTCGAATATTGCCCTACGTTACCTCCAAGCCCAACAAAAAGCACAGCTTTGGTTTTACTTGTTATTTTCTTCTCCACATCAGCGGGATCTAAACATAATGAGTCATCAACATCTGCGAAAACAGGTTGTAAGTTCTCATAGACAATAGCATGATTGGTTGAAACAAAAGTTAGTGGAGTAGTAATTACCTCATCTCCATCATTCCATTCATTTTCCATTTTCAATATTTTCAGTGCTAAACTTAAACCGACAGTAGCAGAATTTAGAAAATGCGCATTCTTTAATCCAGTATATTTTTTCCACTCATCTTCAAATTGCACTGTTTTGAACCCAAGTCCAGTCCATCCTTTTTCTAAGCACTCTCTTATTTCCTCAAGACATTCCTCAACACGAAAAGTAGGTACGAATAACTGAATTGACATCTTATCATTTCTCCTTAAGTTATATATTTATAAATTTATACTAAAATTAGCATGAATTCTTTCAATGCTTCTTCGAATCCTCTAATTTCACTACTAGCGCATTTTACTATTTTAGAGCTATCAAGTACACTATAGCTTGGTCTTTTGGGAACACTTGCATTCTCTTCCGATTTTATTGGCTCGATAAGATCAGTAGAAAAGCCACCGTACTTTGCAATTAATTTTGAATAATGATACCAAGATACTTCACCTTTATTGGATAAATGGTATATACCAAATGGCATTTTAAATATGTTAGGTATCATCCTTGCAATATCCATTGTATATGTAGGGCTTCCAATTTGATCACTAACAACTCTTATCTTTTGCTTATTTTTTAGCATAGTAATAATTGTCTTAGGAAAACAATTCCCATTGTTGCCAAATAACCATGCCGTTCTGATAATATAAAACTGCTCTAGATTCGCTTGAATTACCTGTTCTGCCATGAATTTTGTCCAGCCATAGAAATTCAATGGATTCGGAAAGTCGTTCTCGACATACGGTATATTCTTAACTCCATCAAAAATATAATCGGTACTAAAATATATAAGAGGTATATCTAACTTACTAATGACTTCAACAAGCAAATGTAGTGATTTAACATTTCCATCAATGGCATCTTTATAATTTAACTCAGCCCCATTTACATTCGTATAACCTGCTGAATTAATAATTATTTCTGGATTTATTTCATTTATCATTTCTCGGACTAAACTAATATCCAACAAATTCAATTCATTTTTTTGGAATCTAAACACAGAGTGACCACATTCAGTTAAAAAACTATAAATATCATTTCCAAGTAAACCGAACCCTCCAAATAAAAGAATTTTCATTACTATACGGTCTCCCTTTTATATAAATAAATTATAAGATTCCTCTGTCCTATAGCTTTCTAAAATTCTTAGTAAATACTGACCATATTCGTTTTTACTTAGAGGCGTGGCTAGTTTGTTCAATTGTTCTTCATTAATATAACCCATACGAAAAACAATTTCCTCAATGCAAGCAACTTTTAAACTTTGTCTATTTTCAATTGTTTGGATAAATTGTGAAGCCTCTAATAACGATTCATGAGTCCCTGTGTCTAGCCAAGCAAATCCCCTTCCTAGAAGTTCAACATTTAACTGACCTTTTTCTAGATATATTTGATTAATATCTGTTATTTCTAATTCCCCTCTACTTGAGGGTTTAATTGATTTCGCAATCTCAATAACTTGATTATCGTAGAAATAAAGCCCGGTTACGGCATAAGAAGATTTTGGATACTCCGGCTTTTCTATAATTGAAACTGCTTTATAATTATTATCAAACTCAATAACACCAAAACGTTTTGGATCCTTCACTGCATACCCGAAAATAGTAGCCCCAACGTTACATTTCCGGGCTTTTGCAAGCAATTCTGTGAATTTATGACCATAAAAAATATTATCCCCAAGAACTAAAGCAACACTATCTTGAGCAATAAAATCTTCACCAATAATAAATGCTTCTGCCAAACCATTGGGATTTTCTTGTATGGCATATTTAATTTCAATTCCCAATTGGGAACCATCCCCAAAAAGCTTTTCATATTTAGGTGTGTCATTTGGTGTTGAAATGATTAATATTTCTCTAATACCAGCTAATAAAAGTACAGATAATGAATAATAAATCATAGGTTTATCGTAAATAGGAAGCAACTGTTTTGAAATTACATTTGTTAAGGGATACAATCGTGTTCCACTACCCCCAGCTAAAACTATTCCTTTCAATTATACTTCCTCCTTTTTATTATCTTCTTATCCAATCTCAAAATCATTTGGAAACCCTCTTCCAGTATGCTAAAATAAAGTCGAACTTTAGCGAAGAAGGAGACTATTTGGAATGAGTGCAAGTAAAAATGCATACGCGGCTTCGCGTGCAAAATCGAATGGAACGATAACAACTGATAAAAGCTCTATCATCTTTTGGATATTAGCTGTATTTACGGGCTTATTCATGTTCTGGGCACCTTTTCAAAGGGCGCTGTTTAATGGCGGTACATCAGAGTTTGAGAGAAGTATTTACTCCGCTTCTGTGTGGTCCTCCATTATCCTATTGCTTGTTGCGATCCTAGCATTTTTTGTGTTTAAGCTTCAAGAAAAGAAAGACCTCGTTACTATTCTCGTCTTCATGATGCCTCTTACGTATGTTATCTCATTGTCGAACGCAGCTTCGCACTATTTGGCAACTAATATGGTTTACATCCAAATGCTGTATGCAACCTTCTTCATTTTAGGTGTATTTTTGACAAAAAACAAGCTTGGTGTGTCGATTGTTGCCCGTTTATTTATGATATCGGGATATTTCATCGTGTTATTCGGTCTTATGTACTGGTTAGGCAACAAAACCTTTGCCGGACACCTTGTCGGATGGTTTGCTTTAATGGATGGAACGGATACGAACTTATACCGCGATGCTGTTATGTCAGACTCCAACGGCTTTCGATTAACTTCCGTTTTCCAATATGCCAACACGTATGCTGCCTTTTTAATAACCTTAACACTTAGCGCCATTTTCTTCATTAGTAAATCACGGAAATGGTATGTCGTACTTACCAATGCGTTCTTACTGATTCCAACGATTATTTCATTCTGGTTAACGCTATCTCGTGGAGCCATTGTGGTAATCCCTGTGGTATTCCTTATCATGATGTTTTTCTTCAAAATGAGCAGGCAAATCCTAGCTCTCCTACAACTCGGATTAGCATTCGTCACTTCTCTGATTATCTTGCAAAAAATAACGGATATCGGCATTGGACTTCAAACGAAACCTAGCACTTCAGAATCTTGGCATGGCTGGTGGATTTTGCTGCTAGCATCCATAGTCTTCGCCGCACTATCATTCGTTATTCAACGCTACCTAGAGCCTTGGTTGGAGCGTGTGACAGCTCGTTTTGATTCTAAAAAGTTCGCAACGTTCATTCTCCCAGTAGCTGCGATAGTTATTGGTTTGCTTGGTGCCATCTTACTCTTAAGCGACACTGGCTTGAAAAACATTCTTCCCGATAACGTGAAAACGCGGGTAGAGAATATTAACTTCCAGCAACACAGTGTTTTGGAGCGCGGAACATTTTATAAAGATGCTGTAAAGCTCTGGTCCGAATATCCGATCATTGGCGCTGGTGGTGGAGCCTGGGCTTCCCTTTATGAAAAGTATCAAAATAACCCATACACAAGCCGTCAGGCACATAACTTTGCGCTACAATACTTAGTTGAAGCTGGCGCGTTAGGCTTCCTAGCTTTTATTGGCTTCGTTATTGCAGTAAGCTGGCTCTACATTCGAAGCTATATCCGAAGCTCACAAGAAAAGCGAGATTTACACTTCGTATTTTTCATTATCATGATTTCTCTTTTGGTCCACAGTATGATTGACTTTGATTTGAGCTATGTATACTTAGGAGCTATCCTATTCCTCGCTCTTGGCGGGATGCTCAGCAACAGTTCTTCAGGTGAACTGAATTTGAAATCTAATTCAGCCGTGATCCACAAGCTTTTCCCTGCAAGTATCGCGGTTCTGTCTCTTGTTATGTTCTTTATTTCTGCTCAAATTCTGTCAGCCAACGGTTCCTATAGACAAGCTGTTGAGGTTGTTAAAACGAGTACAGATTATAATCAGATTGCAACACCGCTCGACAAGGCCATTTCTTTGCATCCTGCTCATCCAGACTACTTACTGACTGGTCAAGTTAGTCGAATTGGAATACTACTTAGTGTTTACAATCAAATGCAGAAGGAAAACCCGAATGATCCGAAGAAGAGTGAGCCATTCTTCAACCAAGCTCAGGATCTCATGAGTCAGCTTTTGAAAAAAGAACCACATAATCGTGCAGTAGCCATGCAGCAGCTGAATATGCTTCTCATCAAAGGCAATCAACAGGGAGCACTCGAATGGTCTAACGCTCAAATGCCTAACTACCCATGGTATATGGATATGTATGAGAAGAGTATTTCCTTGAATATTGATCTTGCGAACCAAGCAAATACGAAAAGTAACACTCAAGAATTCAACAAAAGATTGGATAGTGCACTAGCCACATATAAGGATGTACTAATACGCATTGATTCGTTAAAAAACCTACCGAAAGAACAATTGCAAGGTCGAGAGTTTGCAGTCACGCCATCGATGGCACTCAACATAGGACAAATCAGCTATATGCGCGCCGATTATAAAGGTGCTGCCGCAATAATCCAGCCGTACATCACTGAAAATATGGATGACCAAGTGAATCGTCTAATCATCCGTTGGTATCTAGCTATCATGCAGAAGCAAGGTACCCCAGATCAAGCATTAATGAACAAACTTATCGCCAAGGATCCAGCTGAGAAGCAAAATGTCGATGCCATTCTTGCAGCTGTTTTCCCAGCAAAATAAGCAAAAGCGCCACAGCGATGTGGCGCTTTTTATTATACAAACTACCTCTCCATCCACTCCCGCCTCAAAGCAAAAAGCTCGCGCAGCTCGCTCGCCGACATCTCCGTGACCCAGTTCTCGCCGGTGCCGACGATTTGGTCACTGAGGCCCTGCTTACGCTCGATCATCTCGTCGATCCGCTCTTCGAGCGTGCCGAGCGTGACAAACTTGTGC
This sequence comes from Paenibacillus qinlingensis, assembly GCF_031455095.1. GTDB lineage: Bacteria > Bacillota > Bacilli > Paenibacillales > NBRC-103111 > Paenibacillus_E > Paenibacillus_E qinlingensis_A. Next base: position 215,633 of record NZ_JAVDSB010000005.1, on the reverse strand, counting down.
ACCTGCACGCTGCGCGTTTGCCCGATGCGAAAAGCCCGGTCCGTGGCCTGATTCTCCACGGCCGGATTCCACCAGCGGTCGTAGTGGAACACGTGATTCGCCGCTGTGAGGTTCAACCCCGTTCCTCCTGCTTTCAGCGAGAGGATGAAGATATGGCAACGCTCCTCCGCAGGGAGCGTCGCGTCTTGGAAGCGCGCGATCATCGCATCGCGCTTCGCTGCACTTACACCCCCGTGCAAAAACTGCACGGGTTCACCCAACGCCTGCGCAAGCGTAGCCTGCAGCAGGTGGCCCATCTCGACGAACTGAGTGAAGATGAGGCAGCTGCCTCCTTCGCTCCTGAGTTCGTCTATCATTTCAACCAGCCGCTCCAGCTTCGCTGAGCGTGCTCTCATCTCCGCGGCGGCGAACGCGCCACGCCCAGCCTTTGCCACCGGGCTCGCGCCCGCTCCACCAATCTCCTTTAAGAACAACCCCGGATGATCACAAATCTGCTTCAACTTCATCAGCGAGGTAAGAATGAGGCCCTTCTTCTCGATCCCACTCGAGTCCTCAATTCTCTCCATCAAGGTCTGCACGACATTCTCATACAGCGCCCCCTGCTCAGTGGTCAGCCGCACATACGTTTTCCCCTCATATTTATCCGGCAAGTCCAGCTGAATCGCGGGATCCTTCTTCAATCTTCTTAGCAAGAAAGGTCGAACCAACCGTTGTACACGTGCTGTCAGTTCCTTTGCGCCATCGCCATTTTTCTCAATCGGACCTACATACTGGCGGTTAAAATGGGTCAATGTCCCCAGGTACCCCGGATTCACGAAGTCAAAAATCGACCACAACTCGGTCAATCGGTTCTCAACCGGCGTGCCCGTCAGCGCAATTCGCTGTCCTGCTTCTAGCTTACGAATTGCCTGCGACTGCTTGGTATAAGCATTCTTTATATTTTGCGCCTCATCCAAACAAAGGGTATCCCATGTAACGCTCGACAACTCCTCTTCATCCAACTGCGCGAGCGTATAGGAGGTTATCACCAAGTCCGCCTTCCCAAGCGAAGCTTCAAAAGCCTCTCCCTTCGCGCGCTGTGCACCATAGTGCAGGTGAACTTGCAATGAAGGAGCAAATCGAGCCAACTCCTTCTGCCAATTCCCCAACACCGAAGTCGGACATATGAGCAGGGAAGGTTTTAATCTTGGTTCTCCTTCTTTTCCATCCCGCACCCTCAACAAATACCCAATAAACTGGATCGTCTTCCCCAATCCCATATCATCCGCAAGACATCCACCTAACCCTAAGCTACGAAGGAACAAAAGCCACGACACCCCGTGCACTTGATAGGGCCTGAGCTCTGCACGTAAATCCTCAATCTTACCAACAAGCGGAATCGTTTTGGTTTGTCCCAACTGTTTCATCAAACCCCGCAAATGCGTATTGAGCTCTACTTTAATTGCGACAGCTTTCCCCTTCTCAGCGCCCGCCATGCCTCTCTCTTCCTCATCCTCCATCAGATGCATCTCCAACACATCCCGGAAGGACAAGCCTTTTTTCCTCTCTACCTGCTTCATCGCATCGCGAATTTGCTCCAAATGAGCAGGATCCAGCTGCACCCATTTGCCGCGGATGTAGATCAAGCGTTTTTTCGCTAACGCCATTTGCCTAAATTCTTCCTCAGTCAAATCTACGCCGCCCAGAGCGATTCGCCAATCGAACTGCACGATCTGATCCATCCCGAACATCGCTTTGCGTGTTGAGCCCACGGAGCTTTTGATTTTCGCCTTCAACTGAGGACGATTCATCTTCTGAATTTCTTCCCACCACGAGGGTAAAAAGACAGAGATACCCGCTGCCACCAGTTGCATGCTCGATTCCGTTAAAAATGTCCAAGCCTCATCATCCGACAATTGCTCGATGATTTTGCCTGGTTGGTAGGCACTCTCCAGCCAAGGCAGCATCCGCAAAACACGCTTTATTTGCTCTTGAAGCTTATCCGCAATGTCTGTCTTCCAATCAAGTGGTACATCACCCACCAGCACATTGCCCGTGGAACTAAATTCAACAAATCGGTTCGCATCCCGGCGATCCTGTGCAATAAAACGCAAGCGCCAATCCGCTGCGTTGTCCTTCGCTTTCGTTGTCCCATCGACATAGGTCTCCGCATAGGGCTCAACCAGTTGCACACATATTCGATAGGCGCCGTCATCCTGCGTCCACCCAATTGCGAACAACCAATCCGCTTCCTGCATCCAGGCAGCCTCACTCTGCAATGCTTCAAAGCCCTGATCATTCACTCGCAGTAGGCTATTCCCCTGAGCTAATCCATTCCACACATGAGATAGTCTGAAATCCGGATCCGTCTCCAGCATCTCATTGACAACTAAGCTAAACCATCTCTGCCAAAAGCTTTCCGGAAACGCACCCGCGCTCAGCTCCTTTAATCTATCAACTTGCCCCTCAGGCAGTCGCAGCTTCCAACCGTTGATACCTTCGAGCCAAAGCTCGTAGGATGGCACATACCACCCAGCATCAAGTGCCTCACCAAGGATGGCCGCTCCTTTTTGCAGCTCGATAATTCCCTCTTCCCAAGAAAGTCGGCTATGAAGCAGCATACCGGGAGCACGCATATAATCCAACGCCATAGCAGGAGAAAGCACAATCGCATCACCATAAGAAATCCGCGTGACTTCCAATTGCGTCCCATAGAATGAGCGTTCATGCCAGGCAAAAAGCAGCTTACGCAGCATATAACCCGGAACCTCGTTCGCATCCTCCGTTTCGCCATATAGAGCAAAGCTCCCTGAAGGCAGCCTCTGCATTCTCATATAAATCGGTGACAAGGCTATCATGGAATCAAGTTTCCTCTCCGTAATTCCTCATTAAAAGCGCGATAACGAGCATATTGCTTAACGATTTGCCCCAAGTATGCTTCAAAACGAGGTGTTAGCTTCAGTTTTTTATAAGCAGCCGCTAATTTCTTCAATAATTTAATCGCTAGTATGTAATCGGCACGGTTTTTCCCCTGAATATAGGCTTCAATGGCATGATGATAGATCGGCAGCAGGTAGCGAACATTGGCTTTTTCGACGAGTTTTAGCTGCGCTGCATCTATTTGTACGGTCGTTAAATCCAAGAGCAGACAGAGATCCGCCCATTCCTGGTATTCACCCTTTGTTACTAGGAATTCGGCATAGTGATCATAACTCGCAGGCAAAAGCGTTACCATGACCTCCCGCTGCTCTTTCTCTACATCTCGCTGTTCCGCTGCCAAACGCCAGTAATGTAGAATTTCATCCGCATATACTCGCTCACTCCACCCCAGCCTCGGCTTCAACCACCGCAACCAGTTCAACAAACGGTCCCACTGACTTTCAAAAATAAATCCGTTCAAATAATCGAACCAATAGTCTGAATCAATATGTACCATCCCGCTTTCTGCTCGTTCCCAGGCATTTTCATCCTCACCTCGGCTAATATCCAAATGAATAGAAGCAAAGGCAGCAACTTCATACATATGTTGACTCGCTTGCGAATCTGCCAGCAGTTGCCTCAGTCTTGTTTTTTCTAACTCCAGCATGTCCTTATTCTGAAATAGTTGGGACCACAACAGCTTATACAAATCGATCCATTCATAAAGGTACGACTCCGAACCCTTCTCGCATAGATCTGCTAGATAATCGGATAACTCCTTCATATGTCCAGCATACTGCTCGTATGCCTGGTTCACATCTAACTCATGAAGCGTTGCTTCCAACTGCTCACGGGCATGGCTCAGAACACGTTTAACGTAATAGTTCGTATTTTGAAAATAATCATACGTATTCGTCTTCGGGCCTGCCAGCGTATCGCACAGCTTGACCACATATAGCGCCACTTGGACATCGTACAAACCTCTAATGGTTGGTCCCCAGGTGTCGGCCTGTTTATTCAGCTCTCGCCAAGCCCGAAGACACACTTCCTCAAGGCTGAAAGAATTATAAATTTTCGCCGAGCTATATTGTTTATGAAAATAAGACCGCCACATTTCACAGCTATCCGTTGGCTCCGGCAGTCTATCCCTTGTTTTTGACTTTTGCGGAATATCGGACGCTACACTCGACAGCTTCATCTTACCTGACCGAAGTTCCTCCGGATCATACCCTTCCTGCTTCGCCACTTCAAACAATACGGCAGCCATATGCTTACAATAGTATCCGTATGGACACGTGCAACCGCTTCTTGTGAAGCTCTTGAGATCCAAAGTAACCTTGTAGCTTTTGGTTCCGTCCACTCTTGCTTTTATTATTGAAGTACCTTCTACTTGAATATCTCTAACAGCACCTTCGTTGAAATATGCCCAACCTCTCGCGAGGATTACTTTATCAAACTTAGGACGTATCCGCTCCATCCAATACGACCAGTCTACGACTAATTCTTGCATAATTCCCTATCCCCCGTTACCCCATTCAACTTCCTTCCACCATTATATAATCAATTCCCCCTACAAAAAAACACCCCCCGCCAGAATCAACGAATGATTCCTAGCGAGAAGTGCTTTGTGGTTACTTCCTGAGCATACCTTGATGCGGGTGCGGGTGAGTTCCGCAATACTCATCGGTTTCGGTACACGTATACACATGCTCATATACCGGGACACAGTGATGGCGATTCACAATTTGAATCGGATGAATGACTTGAACCTTTTGCGGATGATAAAAATCTCTAACTACTCTTTCTGGATCTGTCATTATCGGGTCAGCAGGTGGACACTGAAATTGTTTTCCTTGATTTGGTTGTAAAGCCATGAATGCGTCAACTCCTCTGTTAGTATGAGATAGTATACGTCTAACCCTAGTCCAGAGAGTGTACCAATGCCTATCTTTCCTATAAATGGGCTGATGCGCATGGGCCAAGCAGTTAAATGTCCAAGCAGACTTAAAGTAGCCAGGCTCCAACCCTACACTTTCTTAAGATTAGGAATCGGAACCTTAGACCAATCCAGATCAGATGCCATGTAAAAGCTCGTATAGCATGGCTGATTGTACACGACATTTTGCCAGGCGACGCCAGTTCTGTACTGTCTATCATGCATCAGCGTATACAATTTGCGATCTGTGGGCTCTGTACTGAGGTAAATTCGAATGGCGGAGCTGTCCGACGTTCGGACCAGCAATTCTTCTCGCCAGTCCCCAAACACATCCGCGACTAGGCAAGGATTGCCCTTCGTCCCGTTATTACTGCAAGTCCCTTCCGCTGTCAGCAGACGGCCTCGCTTCCAATCATCGATTACAACCGACTGATCGAAGCTGCCGCTGATGATTTGAGTTGTCATATCTGCTGCCCATTGAATACGCATATTCGTCCCCGGTACCTGCTGGCTGATCCTTTCTCCCGTTGCTGTCAGTAAACCGAAAGCGTCATCACTCGTGTAACTCTCACTTGCCCATGTCTGGAGCCCACGATGAGATGGGTCGACTTGCCCCACCATTCCACGTCCAACATCCTCTGTGGCATAACCGCCATACAGCACCTCGCCTGTCGCTGCATCACGCATTGTGTACCCGAAGGGTCCCCATACACCGCTTTCATGCACCATAAAAATCTCAAGTCCTGGCCGATCCGGATCGATATTAGCCACATGAAGCGCATCTCCATGCCCCAGCTTCGCCGATTTCCCTGGTGCTGCACTTCCTTCCGTCAGGATCCCTCTTGAACTGTATAAAATCGTACCATCATGGTCGATCGTTGCTGCCCCATAAATGATTTCGTCACAGCCGTCGCCATCCACGTCTGCTATGCTCAAAGAATGCGCTCCCTGCTTCGCTAGGCTGCCCCACTGCTCGCTGCGACCATCCTGTTGCTTCAGCGTATCGTTAAACGGATTGTTCATCGGGACCCATCCGCTGTCAATGAACCAGTGCTCTTGTAGCTGCGCCCCATCCCACGTATACGTCGCAACCGCCGCACGTGTATAATAACCACGCGCAAAAATCGCATGCGGCTTACGGCCATCAAGATAGCCCACGCCAGCAAGGAAACGATCCACCCGATTGCCGGGCTCAATGCGGTTCCAGGCGTAATCACCCCACATCAGGCCGTCATCCTGACGACCTGGCTTATAGTGAACAGTCTGCAGCTCCGCGCCTGTCTCCCCTTGAAACACCGTCAAATATTCCGGCCCCTTGACGATAAATCCCTCGAACGAGCGCAGCTGATTTCGGCTGCTGCGGCTTGGCGCGTACACATCCATGAAGTGATTCGTCAGTTGCTCGGCATCTTCCCGTGACAGCGGATACGGATAGGCCGGTTCAATACCAAAACATGCCTCCAGCGTTTCGGGCCAATTGCCAGCCGCCACTTCCTCATGCGCATGCCACCCCATGAACATGTGCACGACATGTTCAAAATAATCCTTACTGCTCATGCGATAATCGTCCTCATGGCTGTACCCGGAAGCCAAATCTTCCACCGGCATCGTAATATAGTCTTCCGATGCGCCACAGCCTTCCTGATCGTAGGTGATCACTTTAGTGCCTGGCGCTGTTTTTAGCATGAGTTCCGCTTTACCATCCCCATCAAAATCATAGACCAAGAACTGTGTATAATGCGCGCCAGCCCTTATATTAACCCCAAGATCAATCCGATACAGCAGGCGACCATCCAGCTTATAGCAGTCAAGATAAACGGGTCCCGTATATCCCGAATGCGAGACATCCTTGGAATTGGACGGATCCCATTTGACGAAAAACTCATACTGACCATCCCCGTCCACATCCCCAACACTCATATCATTTGCTGCATATGTGTAATGCTCGCCACTTGGCGTCACTCCATCAGCAGGCTTGCGCAGTGGAAGCTCATAATAGTCGCTTTCCCAAGGCGTCACCTCTTCACTGCGGTCCACCTCTTGTCCATATTCAACGGCACAAACCAAATATACGGAAGAACCACTTCCACTGCGATCCAAATAATTCGTACTATCACAAACGGTCGCAATGCAGACACCATCCCGATATAGGTTGAAATCTGCCCCTACCATGCCTTGCGCCGAAAATCCTGTCACTTCTGTACCCAGCAACCGCCAGCTGAGAAAGATACCTTCCGATGTTGCCGCCGCAACCAAGCCTCGGTCCAGATCTTCCAGCTCTATCCCCTTTGCAGAACCACCGTCACCGCCGTCATGCAAATGCAACGTCTTGTTTTGTTCAGACTTCATCTTATCCTGCCTCCTATGGTGAAGAGGAATAGGCAACCAAAGTGGGCCATCCTCCTGATTTATCGTGACTACTACGATACCTCATCGGAAGTTTAACTACATTAAGACATTTTTGCCGGCGAAAATAACATGCAAAAAAGGCTTTGTACAAATTCAATGAATTTGTACAAAGCCTCTTCTATAGAGCTATGAAACAATTGGCTTTTCAGCCAATTACATCATGCCGCCCATTTTACAGGTAGATTTATAGTCGTTTGCATAATCGTATCTATTGATTTATAAGTAAAGATGCTAGATTAATAGTTTCAATATTTATATCCGTTCACAGTGGAACGGAGTTTTTGTGAGTTTTTTGTGAGTTTTTATAAGAAGTGATTGTTATAATCATTGAATGAATTACTTGATTGTGCAGGAGGTTCATCTTCCTATCCCTGAAGTATCTGGATGGTTTCCATCCCACATAATAAAATTTTTCTCAGCTAGATTTTTTAGTATGACTTTGATTTCGTTTTCTAATCTACCTGTCATTGTTGTATTGTCTTTTAAATACGGCATATATCCACGGTGTTAAATTGAATAGTTCCAAAGGATGCTTAAAACCTTGCACTCGATATCTCGCAGCATAAATCACCTCAAAAACATTATATGCGAACGTAAACAAAAAAGCCCTCATCCTTTAATTGGTGAAGCCTTTGATTATTTTATCAGGACATTGGATATACTTCATGATTGCGATCAAACCCACTTACTCTAAATACATTTTTTACCCTGTGTCTAAAAAGTCTTGTTCTCTTTGATATACGACACACAAAAATCGTGACATCACTTGAAATATTAGTAGGCAAATTCTTCGAATATTTATTTGGAGGTAAAGATTTTATGTTGTAACAACTATAGTATTAGACTCTAATTTCTCTTTAATTATTGGTTTAGATTTGTATAAGCGCAAGAAAGGATATTCAATAAGCAATGATACTAAATATGCCAAAAATAAAATAAATAAGAAACGTAATCCTTGATCAAGGTTAAAAAATGTTTTGGGAATGAACAAACCTGGTAAGAACTGAACAAGGTATGCACAGTATGAAATTTTTGCGATGAGATTTACCAGCTTAGATCCTACCTTTAACCTGAAAACTGATAATAAGATACAACCAAACGAAAATGACAAAATTGTATATATATAATAAGTCTGATGTGTCATCATAAAGGGTTTATCAAATATCACGGGATGTTTATATAGATAAGCATATAACATTACCAGAAGTATTCCTCCGATAATGTATAATTTGGACCAAAACTTTTGCAATATGCCCAGCTTCACGATTACCGCAATTATGATTCCCATAGCTAATTCATCATATCTTGCTTGCGGCAATATAGAATGTGCAAAATGCCAGTTATCATCAGTAGGGGCAACATTACGATTTAGAAATAGGCGTGAGAATATTCCACTTGCGAAAACGAGCGATAGCGAAATTAATAACACTTTTAAATTCTTCTTTGATAACCACATAACTAAAATAATAAATAATGGTGCAAAAAGATAAAAGAATTCCTCAATCACCAATGACCATGTTCCTTCACCTATAAGTGAGTTATCATATCTGATGTAACTCTGTAGAAAAAAAGCGTCTACGAAAAGTTGATTAATGAAAGTAACAAAATTGAATTTTGTTGATTTAACAATAAATAAATGTCCAATTATACTTGCTATTGTGGCAAACATGTAAACTGGATAAATACGAAAAAGTCGTCTCTTGTAAAATTCAACAAAATTTATTCGAGTGTTTTTTTCGTACTCATTAATTAGTAGTCCGCCTATCAGAAATCCTGATAATACAAAAAATAAATCAACTCCAACCCAACCTATTTTTTGCAAATAATACGTGATATTGTATAGACCAAAATGATACAGTATAACCATAATTACAGCTAAAGCTCGAAGTAAGTCTACACCTTGATATTTAGAAGGTGTCGTAATATAGGCATAATGTTCCTTAACATAATTCAACAATTTTTTCATCTCCCCCAGTCGGTATTATAGTACTTATGGTTTAGATGCACAATAACAATTTTTGATCGATATTATCTAATTATCATGGTGTTGTAATAATGAGGAAAAGTAATGTAGACGTATCCAACCTCTCTAAGTTCGCCTATTTGCAGGAAGAAAACGAGTATTTCAGCAGGTTCAGTGGATGGAAAGGTATCAATCATATAACGAGGAATTGAATTACAAAAGGATTCCTAAACAAAAACCAGCTAATGTTTGTCAAGGATCATTGTCTTGGTACTCAAAACTATTTTTCTTATAATGTTTATGGAAATGACAAATAAACCTCCATTGGCGTAAAAGTTTATGGAATTTATTGATTAAGTGCGATAGGGCTCGCCTCGGGTGAGGATGGCATAAACGTGATGGAGAAGCTTGTTGGCGCAAGCGATCACGACCACCTTGTAGGGCTTGCCCTCTTTCTTTTTCTTGTCATAATAAGCCTTGATTCTCTCAATTTTCCCTCTTCGTAAACCACATTGTACCGCTATCCATAACGCCCGCCTTAATCGTTTAGAAATTCGCTTGGTGATCTTGCTACTTGCAGCCGTAAACTTTACTGAACTGAAAACACTAGGGTCGACACTTACAACCTCATTCTGAATACAATACTCTACAAATCCTCCAAGCATGGTTTGGTAATTCCTAATGTTCTTTCCTGTTGTGTTTCTAAAACGTCTGTCATCGAGAAAAACCTGAAAAGCAAATTTTAATAACATAAAAAGACTACCTCCTGTTTTAAGGAAGTAGTCTATACTTTATTAAATAGTTTTTTACGTGACCATTTCTCACAACTGGGCGAAAATAGCCTAGAATTGCCCTAAACTATTCATCTGATGCGAAGGCTCAAAAGCCTTACATCATGCCACCCATACCACCCATGCCGCCCATATCAGGCATACCTGGTTTGTCTTTTTCTGGTTTATCAGCGATAACCGCTTCAGTTGTCAAGAACATAGCTGCTACGGAAGCTGCGTTTTGAAGTGCGGAACGCGTTACTTTCGCAGGGTCAACGATACCAGCTTCGAACATGTTTACCCATTGTCCAGTTGCTGCGTTGTAGCCGATGCCTACTTTTTCGTTTTTCAAGCGCTCAACGATTACGGAGCCTTCTTGACCAGCGTTAGCTGCGATTGTGCGAACTGGCTCTTCAAGGGAACGAAGGATGATGTTAACACCCGTTTGCTCATCGCCGGAAGCTACAACTTTCGCTACTGCGTTGTATACGTTAACTAGGGCAGTACCACCACCAGAAACGATACCTTCTTCAACTGCTGCACGAGTCGCGTTCAAAGCATCTTCGATGCGAAGTTTGCGCTCTTTCAATTCAGTTTCAGTCGCTGCGCCAACTTTGATAACAGCTACGCCGCCAGAAAGTTTAGCCAAACGCTCTTGCAATTTTTCTTTATCGAAGTCGGAAGTTGTTTCTTCCAATTGGGAACGGATTTGTGTAACGCGAGCTGCGATATCTTTCGGGTTACCAGCACCATCAACGATGATTGTGTTTTCTTTCGTAACACGGATTTGACGAGCACTACCCAATTGATCAGGAGTTGTGGATTTCAGATCCAATCCAAGCTCTTCTGTAATCACTTGGCCACCTGTTAGAGCAGCGATATCACCCAACATCGCTTTACGACGGTCACCGAAACCAGGAGCTTTAACAGCTACGCAAGTGAATGTGCCACGAAGTCTGTTCACAACAAGTGTTGCTTGTGCTTCGCCATCAACGTCTTCAGCAATGATTAGAAGTTGTTTACCGGATTGAACCACTTTTTCAAGAACAGGCAAGATTTCTTGGATGTTCGAGATTTTTTTGTCTGTGATCAAGATGTACGGGTTGTCTAGAACTGCTTCCATTTTATCCGTATCTGTGATCATGTATGGGGATGTGTAACCACGGTCGAATTGCATACCTTCTACAACTTCAAGCTCCGTCAAGAAGCCTTTGGATTCTTCAACTGTGATAACACCGTCTTTACCTACTTTTTCCATAGCTTCAGCGATCAATTCGCCTACTTCATCGTCAGCAGCAGAGATTGCCGCAACTTGTGCGATGGATTGTTTGCCTTCGATCGGCTTAGCAATAGCTTGAAGCTCTTCAATAGCGGCTTTAACAGCTTTCTCGATACCTTTGCGGATAACCATTGGGTTAGCGCCTGCAGTAACGTTTTTCAGACCTTCACGGATCATAGCTTGTGCTAGAACCGTTGCAGTTGTTGTACCGTCACCGGCAACATCGTTCGTTTTGGTAGCAACTTCTTTAACAAGTTGAGCTCCCATGTTTTCGAAAGCATCTTCAAGTTCGATTTCTTTCGCGATAGTAACACCATCGTTCGTGATCAACGGACTACCGAATTTTTTCTCAAGAACTACGTTACGGCCTTTTGGACCTAGTGTTACTTTAACGGCATTTGCCAAAGCATCTACCCCGCGAAGCATCGCGCGGCGTGCGTCTTCACTGAACTTAATATCTTTTGCCACGATTGGTAACCTCCTCTAATTAAGAAACCTGTATACTAAGTATAAAAATCTTTAATAACGTAAAGCCCGATCTATATGCTGCTCTAACTTAGGCTAATACAGCGAGAATGTCGCTTTCGCGCAAGATCAACAGTTCGCGGCCTTCGTATTTCACTTCAGTTCCAGCGTATTTGGAGAAAATGATGCGGTCGCCTTCGCTTACTTCAAGCGCAACGCGTACGCCATCTTTCAACGCGCCAGCGCCAACGGCTACAACTTTACCTTCTTGTGGTTTTTCTTTAGCTGTATCTGGCAGCACGATGCCACTTGCTGTAGTCTCCTCTTTCGCAACGGCTTCAATGATAACTCGATCACCTAACGGTCTGATCATGGAAAAATAGCCTCCTTTAGAAAATTGTCTGGTTATATTTCTTTGTTATTAGCACTCGAATGTGTTTAGTGCTAACAACACCTCTTATGATACTCATTCTGGGAGTAATTTGCAAGTCCTTTTACACATTTTTCATTCTTGTGGACACCCCCCTCATTCTACCCAAATGATAACCAAATATTCCCTCCATATATGAAAAAAAATAGCCCACCACGAAGGCAGACTATGTTTAACTATTTCCTTATTTTGCACCAAACTCCCGTTCCCAAGCAGCATCGTTCGCAAGCTGCTTCCGATAAATGAAGCCCGACATGAACACACTGAATTCATATAAAATAATAAGCGGAACCGCAACTAATATCGCCGAAATGGCATCAGGAGGCGTAATAACGGTCGCTAGAATGACCATGAGCATGTAAGCATATCTTCTAAACTTATGCAGACGTTTCGGGTTCAGCAGCTTAATCTTGGTGAGGAACATCACCACAATAGGCATCTCAAACACACAAGCCAGCGGCAGAATGATGTTAAACATAAAGGTAAAATACTGCGCAGCGCCGTACATTTCTGTAATCTCCAAGCTTTTGCTTATCGACGAAGTAAAATAAAAGGCCATCGGAAAAACAACCCAGTACCCGAAGGATATCCCCAGTAAAAAGAGCAAAAATGCATAGGGCACGTAAAGAAGTGAAGCTTTCTGCTCCGTTTCCCGCAAGCCCGGCTTAACAAAAGCCCATATATGATACAGAATAACAGGCAATGTAATAAGAAGGCCGACAGCTAAACCAAAATTCATATACAAACGCAGGGCATCCCAAGGCGAGAATACATTCCAACTAATATCATTCGCAGGGGGAATACTTTTCAGATACCGAATGACAGGTTTAGCAGCCACAAGCCCACCCACCATGCCTATGACCAGAACAACTAATATCCACATGATTCGCTTGCGTAACTCACCAAGGTGCTCTACAAGCGACATTTCTTCATTTTTCAACCGAGTTCACCTACCTAATCTAGTGCATACAACCTGCAAGGCTGAACCACTGTTCATCTGCCTAAAACTAATCCGGTAACCGCCGTGTATTGCCTGAGTTGCCTGACTGCTGCGCTGGCGCCGGGGTAGGGGCCGAGGCTTGTGCAGGAGCGGAGGACAACACATCGCTGACTGCTGGTGTGGCTACGACTTCAACAGCCGTCCCAGTTACATGGACAACCTCAGAAAACTTGTTAGAAATGAAAGTCGCAGCTGGCTTCACCTTAGATGAGCTAGTTGATTCGACCTCTACTTTTATATCGGCCACTGCGTCTATCAAATCATGTTGTGATGGTGACTTTGTAAGCGAAGGCACTGAAACGTCATCATTTGTAATAACTACGCTGCTAGCAACCTCGACTGGGGTAACCGGGTCAGGTGCAACAGGTGTTTTGGATGCTAACGGTGCTTTGGGCTCGTCACTCATCAGTTCGTTCGTCGCTTGCTTGAAATCCCTTAACGTCTTACCCAGCATTCTGCCGATCTCCGGCAGCTTTTGTGGACCGAAGATGACAAGCGCAACGACCGCAATCAATAATAGTTCGGTAAATCCTATATTTTGAAGCATAAACTTCATCTCCATCATGTAATGCGTTATGAATACGGTAAATCAATAAAGGAATAAAGTGACACGTCTTCTAACACTGATAAAATCCGCCGTAGCCCATCTCCGTGATGTCACTGCGCACGATCTCTTCGCCAGCGCAGATGCGCGGCAGCAACACATCAAAAGACGTGTACGGATCGTGCATTACACAACCCGGCAGGCCCATGATCGGCAGATCGCCTAGATAGGCGATCATCAGCATCGAGCCCGGCAGCATCGGCGTGCCGTAGCTGACCACGCGGGCGCCGGCCGCCTTGATCGCACCCGGCGTGCGATCATCAGGGTCCACGGACATGCCGCCCGTGACCAACACCAGATCCACGCCTAGCGCGGCGAGCGCGTGGATCTCACCCACAATCGCTTCGCTGTCATCCGACACGAAGCGCTGGTCCACAACCTGGGAGCCGAGCTGCGCGACCTTCTCTTTCACAACCGGGCCGAATTTATCCTGGATTCGGCCCTTGAAGACCTCGCTGCCCGTCGTGATCACGCCGACGCGCAGCGCCCGAAACGGCTTCACCTCAAGCAAGGTGAAGCCCTCTGCACGGCGAGCGGCGGCTAACCGCTCGACCTCCTCAACCTTCGCTTCGTCGACGATCAGCGGGATTACCCGCGTACCGACCAGCGAAGCGCCTGCTTGCACAACCGTGTTGCTGCGAATCGTCGACAACACGACCTCATCGATGGCGTTCACACTGTCAACGAACGCCTTATCGATCTTCACCAAACCGTGAATCTCCGATTTCACGTTCACTTTGCCCTCATGCGGATCGGTCAGCTTAAGATCCGCACTCGCACTGGTACTCGCACTCGCACTCGCGCTTGCATCCGTTCCCGCAATCGCCCGCGCCATGCGCAAGGCAGCCTCATCCTCATGGAGATAGCCAGGCTGCAGCTCCATCACGTAGATATGTTCCTTGCCGATGCTCAGCAGGGCAGGAATATCCGCCTCCGTCACTTGATGCCCTTTACGGAAGAGACGGCCTTTGAACTCACCCGGCAAAATCTGCGTAAGATCATGCGGCAGGATCATCCCAATCGCATCCTCCACTTTCACCTCACGCAGCATAGAAGTGTCTCTAGCTTTCACCCGTGATCGCCTTCCTTACCAGTCAAAATACCCAGCGCATGAGGCAATTGATCAATAATTGCCATCAAATTCTCTTGCACGCCCTTCGGACTGCCTGGCAAATTAATGATCAGCGTACGTCCGCGAATCCCAGAAACAGCTCTGGAAAGCATCGCTTTTTTCGTTTTTTGCATCGAAATCATGCGCATCGCTTCTGCAAAGCCAGGTGCAACACGATCAATGACATTGAGCGTTGCTTCTGGTGTGACATCCCGTGGAGCCAGCCCGGTTCCGCCAGTTGTTAAAATCAAATCAGCTTGATAGTAATCAGTCATTTCTATTAAGGAAGCCATAATTTCGTCCATCTCGTCCGGAACGACCCGGTACTCGATGATCTCGCCTTGAATTTCCTCTTCAATCAGCTCGCGGATTACCTGAGCGCTAGTGTCTTCTCGTTCTCCTCGGTAACCGCGGTCACTGGCTGTCAAAATCGCAACTTTCCAGTGCATCCTTCGTCACCTCTCCCTTGTTCACTGAATGAGATCAACCCACTAACCTGCGTGATTCGCAGTACCTCATCAGACTTATCAGTCAGTTGGCACTGGTTCTTGATCCCAGTACAACCTCATCCGATTATCAGTCTGTTAGCACTGGAACTTCGTCCCATCACGCTTTCATGTCTTGCCTGTGAAAATCCCCATTTTTGCCGCCAGTTTTCATGACAAGCAGGGTCGAGTTAATCATCATCTCTTTCTCTACAGCTTTGCACATGTCGTACACGGTCAATGCCGCGGCAGACACTGCCGTTAGGGCTTCCATTTCTACCCCTGTAGGACCTGTTGTACGTACAGTTGCTTCTATGTATAGTTCATTGCTGCCATTATTCGAAAACTGAATATCTACCCCAGTTAAGGCAATGGGATGGCACATCGGTATCCAGTCCGACGTTTTCTTGGCGGCCATGATGCCAGCCACTTGAGCCACGGCGAGGACGTCGCCTTTTTTCATTTTACCCTGCACAATTAAATCAAGGGTCTCTGACTTCATGACTAAGGTAGAGCGAGCTGTGGCTGTGCGCTTTGTCTCATCTTTATCCGATATGTCGACCATTCGCGCTCTTCCCTGTTCATTAAAATGCGTCAATGGTGAAGAATCGGGCACTACAATCACCTCTATATTAGGTTTCTGTTTTGAACACCATCTTACTTTCGGTTACGATGCCATCTACTCGGAAATCATGCCAAGAAGAAGGAACAGCAGGAATCAATTGATTATCGAAAGCAGCTGCAACGGCAAAAGGTCTTTTCAATCCACGCGCAGCGAATAGCTGCATGAAACGATCATAGAAACCTCCGCCATACCCTAAGCGACCGAAATCCAGATCAAACGCCAGCCCAGGCACAACAATCATCGAAACGGCGCCTAAATCATGTTCTATCGGAACATCATTACGCGGTTCTCTAATCCCATAAGCACCGCTTTCGAGGTCCTCATATCGACTTATGATGTGCAAGTTCATCGTCTTCGTATCCGCCACTACCTTCGGTATCAGCACACGAATTCCCTGCTGCCAACACCATTCCATTAATGGCGCAACGTCTGGTTCTGAGCGAAAAGGCATATAGCTCATCAGCGTAGGCTGTGAATGTGAGGGTAACTGCCCCTGTTCAAACAGCTTATCCGAGCATAGCTTCACCATTCTTTGGTTTATCTGTTGTTGCTTTTCATCACGTATCTCAGCAACAATCGAAGCACGTCGTAGTTCCATTTCTTTACGTAATTCTATTTTCCGCTCTCGGATGTTCATCATAAGCTACAGCCCTTCCTAGCGAGGAGTGGTTTCCCCCATTTTAACATAAATAAAGTAAAAAACTATACTCGTACCGCAGACCACTCCGAATCGCCTATAATTCATGTCTAAATTAAGCAGGCGTTGCCTTCATTCTTCGTGTATACTAATGATTTGATGGGATTGAAACAGGATTCTAAGGTCAACTTAAAAAGGTTCTTACATTAATATGTATCTAAAACGCAGGAGGTAGCAGCAACATGCTATTACAAGTTTCTAACATTTCCAAAAGCTATGGGGTACGCTCCGTACTCTCTAATATAACGCTTCAAATCGAAAATAGGGAGCGCATCGGACTCGTAGGAGTCAACGGCGCTGGGAAGTCCACCCTTCTTCAAATCATTGCGGGTGAGATGTCGTATGATAGTGGTGATCTTTTCAAAGCAAAAGAAACCAAGATCGGCTATCTTAAGCAAAACAGCGGACTTAACACCGATAAATCCATATGGAATGAGCTGCTTAGCGTATTCAGTTCATTGTTGGAGACCGAACGAGAGCTGCGTGAGCTGGAAGCCTTGATGGCTGACCCCGACCTCATCTCCGATGAGAAAAAGTATGAAACGACCATGAATCGGTATGCGCTGCGCTCCGAATGGTTTCGTGAGCATGGCGGCTATGAAATTGAAGCCAAGATCCGTGGTATTTTGCACGGGATGGGCTTTGGACAGTTTGCACCAGAGACCTTAGTCAACACCCTCAGCGGAGGGCAGAAGACGAGATTGGCCTTGGCTAAAATGTTGCTGGAAGAACCCGATCTGCTCATGCTCGATGAGCCTACCAACCATTTGGACATCGCCACATTAACGTGGCTTGAAGGCTATCTGCGCGGCTATCCTGGCGCTATCCTCGTCGTATCCCATGACCGTTATTTCCTTGACGCGTTGGTGACGTCGATTTATGAAATTGAACGCCATGCCTCCAAACGGTATACGGGTAATTATTCCCGTTTTATTGAGATTAAAGAAGCGAACTATGAAATTGAATTGAAACAGTTTGAAAAGCAGCAAGAAGAAATCTCGAAGTTGGAGGATTTCGTGCAGCGTAATATCGTGCGTGCTTCGACGACCAAGAGAGCGCAGTCTCGCCGTAAGCAGCTAGAGAAAATGGACCGTTTGGACAAGCCTATGGGCGATCTGAAGCGCGCCTCGTTCTCTTTTGAAATTGAGCAAACATCTGGGAAAGAAGTTCTGCAAGTAGACCGACTGTCGCTTTCTTACGATGGCAAAAAACGTCTCCTCGACGGTGTCTCGTTTCAGCTTCGCCGTTCCGAAACCGCTGCACTAATTGGACCTAACGGGGTCGGGAAATCCACCCTGCTCAAAACATTGATTGGTCAGCACAAGCAAGATGCCGGTACGTTCAAATGGGGCGCTGGCGTCACGATCGGTTACTACGATCAAGAGCAAAAA
The DNA here is from genome assembly GCF_031455095.1 of Paenibacillus qinlingensis. GTDB lineage: Bacteria > Bacillota > Bacilli > Paenibacillales > NBRC-103111 > Paenibacillus_E > Paenibacillus_E qinlingensis_A. The sequence continues at coordinate 197,570 of NZ_JAVDSB010000005.1, read as the reverse complement.
GGCTTGAACCCTTCCAATAGCGTGTTGGAAGAAGTGTGGAACACGTATCCTCACCTGGAGGAAGCGCGTATTCGTACGGTGCTTGGCAGCTTTCTTTTTAGCGGCGAAGATGTATTTAAGAAGATTGCTGCATTAAGCGGCGGAGAAAAAGCTCGCGTCTCGCTCGCCAAACTCATGCTTCAGAAAGCCAACGTATTAATTCTCGATGAGCCTACCAATCATCTCGATTTATATAGTAAAGAAGTGCTGGAATCAGCGTTGATGGACTATGAGGGGACCTTGTTATTCATCTCTCATGACCGGTATTTCCTCAATAAAATGGCGGAGAGCATGCTCGATCTGCAAAAAGATGGCTTAACGAGCTATCTTGGCAACTACGATGACTATGTGGAGAAAAAAGCCGAGCTTGCTGAAATGGAAGCGAAGCGTCTAGCCAAAGAGGCGGAGAAGAAATCAGCTGGCAATTCCACTTCTACGAATGCGGTGAAAGCCGAACCTGTTGGTGGTGGCAGTTACGAGGCGGACAAGTTGGCGAAACGTGAAGAACGCAGTCGTCAGCGGAAGCTAGAACAGCTTGAGCTGGATATTGCTCGACTTGAAGAAGAAGTTACAGAACTAGAGGCAGAGCTTGCCGATCCCGCGGTGTATAACGACTATATGCTTGTGCAGGAGAAAACAGCCGAAGTTGATAAACGCAAGAGCTCGCTTGCGGCTTGTTACGAAGAGTGGGAAGTTTTATTAGCTTAAAATAGGGTTAAATCTGGAGTTCACGTCAGTTGACGTGGACTTTTTGTTTTTTACGGTGGGTTGTCGGGCCGGTTAGCAGGCATAACTGTGGACAAGTTCACAAAATGTTCAAAGTTACCCACAGGAGGTGCAGGTTTGCACGACAATCACTTGAAAACTTCCCCCGAAACTGTTCAAACTCACCTCTTCGACCTCTCTTATACACAGAAAAATAATGACGAATTGTTCCGATAATTTCAACTGTACTTTCTCGCACCACATTTTGTTATACACAGCGTTATCCACAGAAAATGGGAGGCATTTTCCGCCCCCCATCAGCATTTTCATGTTTTAACCACAAAGTTATCCACATTACCCACATTTTTTTGTGAAAAAGTTATCCCATTCCTTCCCTCTTTAAAAAGGTTGATAGATCACGTTTTCTATGAGTTATGCACATTGTACACAGGGTATGTGTATAACCTTGCTCACACGATGTGTATATATCTAAGTTTTCTTACAATTCGGATGTATGCGACGAAATCTATTCGTTAAGAAGCTGGAATAACGGTCTCCGTTGTCTCGGAGGTCACGCTATTTTGCATCCGAATCGCTTGATTGCAAGCCGATATGAACGCTTTAGCTACCGCAACAAGAACATCCTGGTCGATACCCGTATTCTTGTAGGTTTGACCACCAACCGAAATCGTCACTTCGGCTTCACCGGTTGCTTTTTCCCCTGTGGACAACGAGTGCAGCTCCAGATCAGAGAACTCCACATCCATCGGGATCGCTTGTTGCAGACAATGCACAATAGCCTCGATTGGGCCTTCGCCGGTACCGGAGTAGACGCTCTCTGTGCCCGTCTGATTATTTCTGACAGATACGGAAGCTACGCGATTGCGGTCACTGCTCGAAATCACTTGCATATGCGACAGCGTGAACGGCTCCATTTGCCCATCGACCGTGCTTCCTACTAGCTCCATCAGTTGGTCATCTGTGACCATTTTCTGCTCATCCGCTTTTTCTTTGAAGCGTGTATAAAGTGAATCCAGTTCCTCGCCTGTAAGCTCGATACCGAACTGACCCACGCGATGCTTCAGCGCATGGCGCCCAGAGTGCTTACCAAGGATAATCATAGAGCGCGGAATACCCAGCTTTTCTGGATCCATAATCTCGTACGTATTGCGGTTTTTCAGCAGCCCATCCTGATGGATACCCGCTTCGTGTTGGAAAGCGTTACGGCCGACAATCGGTTTGTTATAGGCAATCGGGAAGCCCATGATGCGGGAGACCATTTTGGAAGTGTTAAAAATCTCGCTCGTTACGATCCCCGTTTCCACGCCCATCGAATGCTTCCGCGTCTCAATCGCCATAACAAGCTCCTCAAGTGAACAGTTGCCGGCACGTTCGCCGACGCCGTTCACCGTTACCTCCACATGCGTGACTCCGGCAGCAATAGCCGCAATGCTGTTGGCAACGGCAAGGCCCAAATCGTTATGACAATGCGCGCTGTATTCGACCGTATCGCCGCCTCTTACACTTTGCCGCACTCTGCGGAACATCGCACCATATTCCTCAGGAAGTGCATAGCCCACTGTGTCTGGGATGTTGAGAATCGTTGCACCCTCGGCGATCACAGCTTCTAGCACTTCGAAAAGGAACTCATCCCCCGTTCGCGTCGCATCCATCGGGGAGAACTCGATCCGATCGACGAATTGCTTCGCATATCCGACCATTGCGCGAGCCATCTCGACTACCTGCTGACGCGATTTGCGCAGCTGGAAATCCAGGTGGATGTCCGACGAGGACAGGAACATGTGAATGCGTCTGGATGCTGCATCCTGCGTAGCTTTGACCGCTGCATCGATGTCGGCTTTGACCGCGCGAGCGAAGCCGCAGATCTCAACGCCTTGCAGCTCGCGTGAAATCTGCTGCACCGCTTGAAAATCGCCAGGGCTTGAGATGGGGAAGCCCGGCTCAATCGTATCAATGCCCATCAGCGCAAGCTGTCTCGCGATGCGAATCTTCTCTTCTGGGTAGAGGGATGCGCCTGGCGCTTGCTCTCCATCACGAAGTGTTGTATCAAAAATGCGAATGCGTCGATTAGTATTTGTATGGTTTTCCATGGTTTTTTCCTCCTAAGGTATGCCTGTGAGGGCTGTGAATTTGTATGGTCTCATGTGCTGTAAGCGCAAATTTCACCGTTACAGCGTGCGATTCATCCGAGCGGCGACTTTTGTCGCTGTGTTCAGTGGCTGCAGCGCACTATCCACAGACGACAAAAAGACCCGTCATCTCCACATAAGAGACGACGGGTCTTCACCCAGCGCGGTACCACTCTTGTTGACTCCGTGAAGGAGCCCACCTCAGATATAGCCAGCGAGCTGCTCGCTATATCACCTGATCACGGAGGTCATCCGTTCATCCCTAACAGCTAGTGTTCACCAGCCGATCAGGATGACCGCTTCCAAGCGAGTTCAGGGCGTTCTCGGTCTGCGTTGCATCAACCCGCAGCTTTCTGTACCGGAGACATCGAGTCCTTACTACTCTTGTTCATCGCGTTATTTATATGTGTTTCGTCAGATAAATCCCTTTCAGAACAACCAAAAAAGCCTGCCATCTCTATAAAAGAGACGACAGGCTTGAACCTTCCGCGGTACCACTCTAATTGATCCGAGCTGTTACACTCGAAACCACTCATGTACCTGATCACGGGGGTCAACCGTCAAGACCTACTTGGGTGCTGGATCCTTGGCATCCTTATCAGTCCTACCGCTCCCGGGCGAGTTCAGGTGACGTTTCGTCTGTGCTTTCACCAAGCGCACAGCTCTCTGAGCGAAACTGTTCATGCCTTACTATTCCCGTTCGTTGCGTTTGAAAGTATTGATTGTGATTATAATATGCACTTTTTTCAAAGTCAATACAACTGTCTGAAAATTTATTTTATTTGATTACTTGGAGCATGCCCCGGAGCTGATGCTGAGTTAGTTCGACTTTCCCTGCTTATTTGCGGCTGTTGACACAGATTTCGGCCAATAGTTCGGTTTCACCCACTTAAAAACGCCTTAAACCAGGCGTCCACCCGCTAGACCGCTAAATAGTTTGGCGGAATCGAATTAAACGCTCATCGGGGGCGATAAACGCCCATTTAGTTTGGTTTTTTCGGACTAATCGTGCTTGCGAGGGCGAAAAACATCTACCACTCTTCGAGCTTAAGCTGTGGCTCGGCTTTCAACTCCATGGAGTCGAACTCTTGCTGGTCCCACTTCAAGAAAGCTGCGGCGCCTATCATCGCCGCATTATCCGTGCACAGCCGGTGCGGCGGCACCAGCAGCGGCACACCCAGCTGCTCGCAGCGCTCGGCGAGCCTGCTGCGCAGCCCTTTGTTCGCGGCGACACCGCCCGCGAGCAAGAGCTGTTTCGCGCCGAATTCCTTCACGGCGCGGCTTGCCTTCTCTACAAGCACGTCGATGACGGATGCTTGGAAGCCTTTTGCAATCTGCGCGACCTGAACGGTTTCGCCGCGCATTTTGCTTTGGTTGACGACGTTCAGCACCGCGGATTTCAATCCGCTAAAGCTGAAGTCGTAGGAATCTGCCTCGAGCCAACTGCGAGGCATTTTGATCTCGGAATCGGCTTCCTGTGCAAGCCGATCCACGTGCGGGCCGCCCGGGTAAGGCAATCCCATTGCCCGGGCAATTTTATCGTAGGCCTCGCCGGCCGCATCATCGCGCGTGCGCCCGATGATACGGAACTGGCCGGGGCCTTCGAGCAGAATAAGCTCGGTGTGTCCGCCGGACACGACGAGCGAAATCGAAGGATACACCAGCTCATGCACGAGCTGGTTGGCGTAGATATGTCCCGCGATATGGTGAACACCAATCAGCGGGAGCTCTAGGGCGCAAGCGAGCGCTTTGCCCGCGACGACGCCCACAAGCAGAGCCCCGATTAATCCAGGGCCTTCGGTTACGGCAATGGCGGAGAGCTCGTGGAGCGATACGCCTGCTTCTGTGACGGCTTCCTCCAGCATCCATGTGATCGACTCCACATGCTTACGGGAAGCCACTTCCGGCACAACACCGCCATAGCGTTGGTGCGTTTCGATCTGGCTCGAAATCACGTTCGAGCGAATGATTTTGCCATTTTCGACAATAGCTACGGAAGTCTCGTCACAGCTCGTTTCAATAGCGAGAATATACACCGGCTTTGATGTTACATCTTGATCTTGATCTCTCATATTTCTTTGTTGTCCATCCTGTTGCGTCTGTTCATTACTCACACTATTCACCTATTTGAAAACCTCATTCACTGAGGCTATCCTTTCTACGATTGGGCAAATCTGCCCACATAACGACAGCATCCTCACGATTATCCGTATAATAGCCTCTACGCACACCAACAGAACGGAAACCTAGCTTCTCGTATAAATTTTGTGCCACATAATTCGAGGTTCTTACCTCAAGCGTAATGCGAATGGCACCGAGGAACGATGAAGTTTTCATCAACTCACGGAGGAGTCTTTCCCCGAGCTTACGACCTCGGTAGGTGTCTTTTACCGCGATATTCGTAACATGGGCTTCCTCCATAATGAGCCACATGCCGCCATATCCCGCAACTTCCCCATCGATATCCATGATCATATAATGAGCAAATTGGTTGTTCGTCAGCTCATTCTCAAAAGCACCTCGGGTCCAAGGTGTCGTGAACGCTTCCTGCTCAATTTCGACAATAAAAGGAATGTCTTCCATGGTCATCGAGCGGAATACCAATGCATTTTCTATGGCATGCGGCTGTCTCTGTTCCATGATTATTGTTCCCCTTTCTTCGTCTGTAGGCCAGCCAGCAGATTGGCTTCCGCTTCTGGAAGCCTCGTGTAATTCGGTACGAAGGTATGAACATCCGCTTTCTCGCCACTTGCAAGTCTAGGATAAGCGAGTATACCAATATACGCTGCTTCAATCCCATAAGGAACCACACTTACACTGCCTCCAAAATCTTTGGCAAACTGCTCAAGCTCCGCCACAAAGCCCTCTGTCTCTCCGACAAATAAAATGTGACTAGGCGCAGCTGCTGCTGCTTGGGTAAGAATCTGGTCCGTCCACGCTCCAATGACCCGAATACCATCCGGCAACACTTCACGCCAAGTAGCATCAGGCACTCTTGCTTCTGTTACTGGTGTTGCTCCTTCAAACGCATACACAGCCGTAAACGCCTGTTTACGCCTTCCATCCATCAGCGGAACTACCCATGTCAACCCTGTTCCTTTATAGTCGTTCTGTACAGAACCACCAATTGCCATCGCTTCTAAACTGGATACACCGATGAGATCCAATCCGATCGACCATGCGAATGTCTTGGCAACAGAAACAGCGATTCTAACGCCCGTATAAGAGCCTGGTCCTTGACCTGCAACGACCGAGCGAAGATCTCTCGGCTTCATTCCTAAACTAGAGAGCAAATCTTGTATGTGAGGTATCAATCCAATAGAATGATTCCGTTCCGCGTGAGAGCTAACTTCACCAAGCAGACGACCATTTTCCAAAACAGCTACTGTCATTGCCGAAGTTGAAGTATCGATGGCTAAGCATCGACCTGTATTAGTTATCTGTTCCGTCATGTAAATATCCGTTCTCCTTCATCTGTTCACACCAGCCTAGATACGGCGAACCGTATGGAGTCAGGTGAAATACACGAGTCTGATCAGCCTCTTGGGTGATCGTAATCCTTAATCTGTCTGGTGGCAGCAAATCCTCAATTAAACTAGACCATTCAATCAGCGTGACCCCTGCCCCATAGAAATAATCCTCTAATCCCAATTCATCTGCTTCCTCTTGCGAAATACGATACATATCCATATGGTAGAAAGGGAGACCTGCTCCCTCATATTCTTTGATAATCGTAAAAGTAGGCGAATTCACATGCTCCGAAATCCCCATTGCTCTTGCGAAGCCTTGTGAGAATCTTGTTTTGCCAGCACCCAAATCACCATCTAAGGTCAAGACCGTACCTGGTTGTAGATAGGTTGATAATAAGGTTCCCAGTTTATCCGTATCTGCTTCATGCTCAGAACGAAACACAAATGTGGATTGAGTCAATGATCTCATCCCTTTCTTCCGCGTGCGCGTGCTGTTTCTATTATAGTCCCCGCTAGCAGGTGACAGCAACCTGTCACCTGTGAAAAAAAGAAAAGCCCTCCCCGATTCAATCATCGGAGAAGGCTTCTTTTGCCCATACGGACCTTAGTGTACCTCTTCAAGCTCCCTAGCTGGAACGACCCGAGCATCTGCGGGATTGCCTTCCGCATGTACTTTGACGAGACCTTTACCGGAATCTACACTGTCAATCCAGACAGCCATACCGTTCAGATCCACCTCAATTTTCTCATCTGCAGCTAAAATCTCCTGAGCGCGGTGAACATTCATGGTTCATCCAGTACGGATTCCGGATATTCCATCGTATCCGTGGTTGAGTGCTCAATTAACCCACCCTGCATGGTGACGTTACCGCCGCCAAGCCCCTCATTAATCATACGATCAATGTCCATATAACAATCGTCCCTATCTTCATTGTTCGTATTTTGTGACAGATTTGATTCTGATGCCATCCGTAATCCCTCCTTTGGTTCGCTATTTGGGCTATCATGTTGCATTAATAAGCTTTCCATTCTCCCCGCTAACCATTCTCTTAAATCCCTGCCGTATAAAGGTTCTGCTTCAAGAGAATACTAGTACAATTATGTATGTTGGGGGAGGAACGCTATCTATGCATACGGTGTGGAAAGGTGCCATCAGCTTCGGGCTTGTTCATGTGCCTGTTAAAATGTTTTCAGCCACAGAGGATAAAGACATCTCTATGCGCTATATTCACAAAACTTGTATTACCCCGCTATCTTATGTCCGAAAATGCCAGACTTGCGAAAAGGAAGTAGAGTGGGAAGAGATTACGAAGGGCTATGAATATGAGCCTGGACGATTCGTACTTTTTGAAAAAGACGAGTTAGAAGAAATCTCCGGTGAAGCCAATAAGGAAATTAAGATTTTGGACTTTGTCAATTTAACAGATATCGACCCCGTTTATTTTCAAAAGACGTATTATCTCGGCCCTGGAGATACAGGTGCAGGTGCTTACATGCTATTGCTCGATTCGATGCGCCAAACAGGCAAAATCGGTATCGCCAAGGTGTCTATCCGCTCCAAAAGCTCGCTAGCAGCAATCCGCGTCATTGAAAATTGTTTAGCTATGGAAACGATCTTCTACCCGGATGAGATTCGGCCAATTTCGCAAGTCCCTAACCTTCCAGAGAAGGTTACTGTGAATGAGCGGGAGATGGAAATGGCGAAAATGCTGATTAATCAGCTATCCACTCCGTTTGAACCGGAGAAATACAAAGATGAGTATCGAGCTCGCTTACTGGAAGCCATTGATCATAAAGTCGCTGGCGAAGAGATCCAGTCCGCCCCTCAATTGCAAAAGACAAGCGTCATCGATCTGATGTCCGCGCTGCAAGCCAGCTTAAATGCGACGAAACCGTCCGAGGGCACAATAACGCTTGGCGCGGATGCCTCGGTGACCGAGGAGAAATCGCAAGGGAAAAAGCCAGCAGCAAAGCCGCGCGCCCGAAAACCCAAAGAGCCTGTTACATGACAGCGATAAAAAAGTGCCCGTCTCGGTATCCGAGATGGGCACTTTTTTTCCAGATATTTCGTGCCCTCACCCCTGCGAGGCAGGTTTCAGCTTTTTTCGTTTCATCAGCGCTAACATCAGCAGCACTAAAGGCCCAATAACCATGAAAATTGGAAATATAATGGGCGCCGCTATTTTTTGCGGGAAAATAATCGAGATCTCTTCATAGTTAACGGGTATGAAGGATAAGAGCATCACTACGAGTGCAGTAATCCATGTGACGATTTTCCAATTTTGCAAACCTAATAGCTGTGACGCCCCGTAGCTTGCAACAAATAAATAAAGTCCCAATTTCGTAAAAATGCTTATAATCCAAATACTAACCACGATAGCATCCAAATTTTCAATAATGCCGCCAATAGAAATGGATCGAACAATCATTAACATCGGATACGGATAGGCAGCAGCTACATTGGGACCAAACATTAGGATACTGACGATTATGGACAGTGTTGTCAGTACGCCTGAAAGCATAACACCGCTGACGGCGTAGCGAACGGTGTGCTTCCTTTTGCTCACAAAAGCGATCAGCACCATGAGCAGAATACAATCAGCTAAGAAAGCTGATGTCGGAAGCGCACCCTTCATGATGGACATGACATTGTTATCTAAAAGAATGGGGAACAGTCGATCTCCGTTCATTTGATTGATACCAAGCAGCATAGGGCCAACTACGCAGAGCAAAATAATCGGTCCCGTAATTTCACATATACGCGCTATCACGCCTACCCCATGTAAGGTAGGATAGAGTACGACAAGAAGCATCGGCACTTCAACCACATAGAGGGGCGTCTTAGGCATAATGGTACCTGTAATAAATAAACTGAATTGCTGCAAGATCACGGTCAAAATAACTAGCCAAACCAAGATGTAGAGAGCAGTGATCACCCAACCTAACCATTTGCCTAACAATATTCGATTGTATTCAGCGAGTGTCCGTCCTGGGAAAATCACATTAAGCTTCCCACAAATATAAGCAATCGCCATTCCCACCAATGTCGCCAATAGGATCGATATCCACGCATCCTGCTTGGCCATTTGAGCAGCTGGCGAAGTCGTAAGAAGGATGGTCATAATAATTTGCGTGCTAACCATCATCCAGAATATTTGCCGGTTCGATAAATCCATATCACTCATGGACGCCCCTCCTCTCTACCATTATTGAGCCGTTATAATCGGGAAATTAGATATGCCTGGTCTCTGTATCACGCTTTTGACATCTAACTCAACGTCAATGGTCGGATAGATGGTAGGCCACTCCTCTTTGGCCTTTTTCCACTCCCGCGGATACTTTTTATGAAAGGCTCGTGCAAAGCCTAGTACGTCTACCTTTTGTTCTTTTTGTAATTGTTGTAAGGTATCGGTCAAAATTTTGCAAATCTGCCGATCGAACGGTTCCTCTAATTTCCTCATGTTATCTGAGCCATTTGCCAGGCTGATGTCTGTTGAATTTTGTACAACATCCGCCTCTAACTTTAGTTGGACCTTCATTTTCCAAATCCCATTTTCAATCAAAGGCTTCAGATGAAGATCAGTCGTTATGATTTTGATAACAATTTTCCCATCGTCTTCTTGATCTGTAATTGTAATATTCCTTCCAAGATCTTCATGAATAAACAATCGAACCCCCATTTGTGATTCATGCGCTAGAAAGCCCACTAGCTTGCCCTTTTGAATGACGCACATGCCTTCTACGGTGATTATCGATTTGTGAGATTTGTTGGAAATTAAATTACTTTTATTGGCAACAGGCAGTAAAAAATCCCCTGACTCTCCACTCAACACTTCCTCGATATCATGCATCGTCGAAGACCGAATCAGTGGCTTCTGAGATAGTTTAATTAACGTTTCATACGAGTTGGGATCATTTTGCGCTTCTAACAGCGCCTTGGCCGTTCCTCTGCATACAAAGAAATTGGCCTGTTCCCGCGGTTGAATATCCCTAAATAGAAAATCGAAATCATCATACATACCGCTACGCGCCAGTTCTTCTCCGAAGAAATAGGCTTTGGCATGCCCCCAAGAGAAATAGCGAGGAAACTTTTTTTGCAATTCAGTTAACGCATCTGGCATGGAATCTCCTATTACTGAAACCGTATAAACATTACCGTTGCCGGCACTTCCTTCTCCAGAGGAAGCTGCTGGATTCGGGATGAAGACTTGGACCGTCACTTCTACCTGATGATCTACGCTTTTGTCGATACCTGCTGCAATGATAAAGGCCATGTCATTCACTTCGATCCGATCCCAGCATCCCGTTAAGAGCAGCACGCAAAGGGAAATGACAGGAAAGACAATATAGTGCCTCATTGCGGTCCTCCTATCCGCTAGTTCTCATTCTGGTCATCTTGGTTTTCGCCTTGTCTTTTCAAATTCGTTTTAGCTGCATAAAAGGCAGGACGAGATGTCAATTTGCTGATGGGAGCACGAAATAGGACATCTTTAATGCCTTTTGGATAAATCGGGGCAAATGGTGCCAAATATGGGACACCGAAAGATCGGAGAATACACAAATGACTGATGATTAACAGCAACCCCAGAATTAAACCAAACAATCCTAAGATGCCAGATAGTATCATAATGGGAAACCGAAGGATGCGTAAGGAGATACCTGCTGAGTATTGCGGCATCATAAAGGAGGAAATACCGGTAATGGCTACAACCATAACCATCGGGGCAGAAACCAAGCCCGCTTGAATGGCGGCTTGTCCAATTACGAGTGCTCCCACAATACTGACGGCAGAACCAACCTGCCTAGGCAGTCGTACGCCCGCTTCACGCAGCGCTTCAAATGTAATCTCCATAATCAACGCCTCTACCAATGCCGGAAAGGGAATCTCTTCACGTGATTTGGCAACACGCAGCAATAACGTTGTAGGTACCATTTCATGATGAAAAGTTAATACAGCAACATAGATGGCTGGCGCTAGCATGGCGATTAAGAAAAAGGTATATCGGAGCCAGCGAATCAAGCTTCCAATAAGAAATCGCTCATAATAATCCTCAGCCGATTGCATCAATGACCAAAATGTCGTGGGAGCAATGAGCGCAATCGGCGTGTTATCCGTAATAATGACGACACGCCCTTCTAACAAACTCGATACCGCCACATCCGGTCGTTCGGTTGACTGTAATTGAGGAAAAGGCGAGTAGATATTGTTCTCAATCAGTTCTTCGATGTAGCCGCTCTCTAGAACGCCATCAATCTTAATTCGAGCGATTCGTTCCGTAACTTTTTTTATAATTTCTGGTTTCGCGACCCCTTCGATGTACGCTATCGTGACATTCGTCTTCGAATAACTACCTAGGATGAAAGGAACGAATTTCAACGCGGGGGTTTTTAACCTTTTGCGAATTAATGATCGATTCACTTCTATGGATTCAACGAACCCCTCGCGCGGGCCCCTGACGATAGATTCAGCCAATGGCTCTTCTACGTTCCTACCTTCAAAATGCGAAATGCCAATTGATATGGCCCCTTCGAGGGTATCTAGCATCAGAACTGGTTTACCATTCAGCACTTCGTTCAGGATATCCCCCAAAATGCCTATCTTATTAAGCTCCGGCACCTGGATGTAGCTCATCGCCTCGTCCATCGATTTCATACTTTCGGTATTAGCATGCTTAATCGGTTCAAGGACATGCCCATCAAGCAGTTCTACATTCACCATCCCCCGTAAATACAGGAGGGCTGCTTTCATGCCGTTTTCCAAATAAAACGCCGAGAAAACAACATCATCACAGTCTTTAAATAACGTCCGCAAATGAAGGATATTAGAGGAAATATCTGCTGAAACCAGGGTATGAAACGTTTCCTTGCTGATACTTGGATCCTCAGGAAAAGGTTGATTCATGCCTAACTCTCCTTTTCTTCCCACATTCATTTACGTATTGTTATGCTCTCAAATCCATTAGGCTATTCAGTTGTTTCCTTTGCAGGTGTATTTTAACAAAAAAGCATTGGTGTGCTTTGTTTGATAAATGAATTTCATCTCATCTTACATGTTTCTCTCTTCTCATAATGGAAATAATGGAAAGTAAAACATACTTGGAGACATTCATGAAACTACATCCAATAGCCCCCTTCGAGCCCATACGCACAGAAATAATACCAACGTCAAGTGACTGGATAACACAAATAAAATGGGATGGCGTGAGGATGCTAACTTATTTTGATGGTCATGAGGTTCGATTAATGAATCGCAAACAAAATGATCGAACCAACCAATATCCTGAGTTATTAGCCATTCAAACCTATTGCTCCGCTACTTCTTGTATCATTGACGGGGAAATAATCGCATTCGACCAAAAGAAACCCGCGTTTCACGAGGTAATGAAAAGAGAATCGTTAAGAAATAAAAAAAGTATTGACCTTGCATTAAGTCGCACGCCAATCACTTATATGATTTTTGATATAGTCATGTACAACGATATTTGGTTACTAGATCGACCTTTGCTAGATAGACAGAAAATTCTTGAAGAGGTCATTATCCCAAACTCAAACGTACAAATAACGCAAAATTTTGCCGATGGAAATAAACTATTTGAGGTTATGAAAGAACATGGTATGGAAGGCGTTATTAGCAAGGACCTTCGAGGAAAGTATCTAATCGGAGGGAAAGATACACGTTGGCAAAAGAAAAAGATATTTCATGATTTATATGCAGTTATAGGTGGAGTAACACTTCGAAATGGCATTGTGAATGCACTGCTCTTAGGTTTGTTTGATCAAGGAAATTTGCATTACATTGGACATGCAGGAACCGGAAAGTTAAGCAACAATGATTGGCGAAATTTGACTCAGTTAATTCAATCAAAGATTATTTCGGAAAGACCGTTTGCCAATGAACCAGCAAGAAGTAATGAGGCCATTTGGCTTAAACCTGAGCATACAGTAAAAGTGCAATTTCTAGAGTGGACATCCAATGGAACCATGAGACACCCTAGTATTCAGTCTTTGGTTGATGTACAGATTACTGACTGTACATTTCAGCAGTAAGATGGGATTATCGGAATTTTAACACAGTTAAACGCTCTTCCAAAATTACACGCAGTTCATCAGGAATCCGCTCAAACTCGACTCCTTTGCCCAAAAATAAAAGCCAATCCGCATAATACGCCAGCGCTTCTGTATCAGTCACATCCAACTGTACATTGAAAATCCCGCTCGATTGAAACATCCCCGTTAAGGACAAAATGATCCCAGGCGGGTGCATACGCTTAAAGCGCTGAATCCCAATCGTATCCAGTTTCACAACAAGATTGGATTCACGTGCGCGAAGCAGCTTCTTGTTTAAAATCTCTTGTTCAGTCCACTTCATCTTCCCCTCAGAAATGGCCGAATCCCTTAACATCTCAACAGGTAAATAGCGAAACTCATCCGTATCCAAATCGTAAACTTCAACCAGCCACTGAGCATTTGAGTTAAATATATGCAGCAAATAAACGTCCAGCAACTGTGGCCAGCCAAGACTCAACTCATACGTCACGCGTAAATGTTTATCCCGAACAGCAAGCGAAATCAGCTGGTTTAGCTCCGCGGGGGCCGCATCATCGAGCTCCAAAAGATTCGGATTGGCGGGATTTGTATTTTCGAAAAGCAAGATATTATTCAGCTCAATCAGCTCGTCTTGCTGGGTTTGCGATGCGATACCGATCAGTTTTTCGGTAATGGAGCGGCGATTTTGCAGATAAGGCAGCTGCGAATTTTTCGAGGCGATAAAGCTGATAAAAATCGCTTTCAGCTCTTCTGGCGTAAAGCGAGCGGCGGGTAAATATTGATTGGGCAGGACATGGTATCCACCACCACGCCCAAGTTCAGACGTCAACGGAAAACCCATCGTCTGAATCTCTTCGATATCGCGGATTGCCGTCGCGCGGGAAATCTTGAACTCCCGGACAATCTCACCAATTGTAAAATGCGCGCGGTTATTGATATAACGCATGATTAGGTTGACTCGTTCTGTTTTTTTCATGATGTTATTATATCAAATATGGAGCCTAAAATGTCAGCACGGACGGATGTACAGTGTCAATTTTTAGTTTTCAATAAAAGGTATCATTTCTTGATACATTTGAGCCATAGAATCAGTCTTGTGAAGAAAACATTCCCCAAAGGAGAGAATAAACATGACTAACTATGCAATCAAAACAATCTCAGAAAACTACAAAATGACGGGTTTTGGTGTTACATTTGATGACTTTAACGACTGGGCAGGTAATGCAGCAAAAACAGCAGCGAAGAAAGCTGAAATCACTGAAAATGGCAAGCTTGCTGAACTTCTCGCACTCACTGACGGGCAAGAATATCAAATCAATTACGTCGTGGACGGCAAGGCTTGGCGCGGCTTCGGCGTAATGGGTGAGTTCGAAGTGGAAGGCGCGGTCGTCCTCGATTTCCTAGCTGGCGAGTACATCGTCGTGCCTGGGACAGGTGCTGACAAAGACCGTCTTGCTGACGAAATCACAGGCAAGGTATTCGGCGGCCTGCTCCAAGAAATCAAAGAGTATAAATATGTCGGTCCTGGTAACGCAACGTTCGTGAAAGCAAATGAAACAGGTGAATTCTACGGGGAAATGTCGCTTCGTGCCAATAAAGTAGGAAACTAATCCATGTAAGGAGCAATCTCATGGCAAATTACACACTTGATCACAAGAAATCATTCACATTGATCGCTTATGGTTTTTCAATCCAGTCGAACTTTCAAGACATGCCAGCTATGCAAAAAGAAAAAACCGAGTTTTGGGACAAACTCAAGGCTGACGGGCGCTTTAATAAGCTCAAAAACGCCGCAAAAGATGATCGCGAATGGTCAGTCAATGAGGTTTATCAAGGTAAACCGTGGAATTATTTCGCGGTAGAAGCTGGCAAATCAGTGGGTGACGCAACGCGCATCATTGAATTTCCAGAGAGCGAGTACATCGTGGTCGCAGGTAATGGCGACAAGGAAACTTTGTTTGATCAGTTGACTTACCGCGCTTTTGGCGAAGTCTTGGCCCAAATCACGGATTATGCTTACATCGGCGGTCCCAATGCGACTTATCGCAAAGATAATGGCGATGGCACATTCTACGGCGAATTTTGGGTGCCTGTGGTTAAAAAATAAGGGTATTCAACATGCAGACTAGGGTTTTATTCCCTTGTCTGCATGTTTTCAATTGAACACTTCCTCCCCCTCCATAAAATTATATCTATACAGACCTCCATAAATTTGAGATATTTACATCGTCGTTTATTTAACTGTCGATCTGGAGGCTGTCATGATTTATTTAGCTATTCTCATCTTTTTACTTACGATTACCTTCGTCATTTGGCAGCCGCGAGGCTTAAGCATTGGTTGGACAGCATCAGCAGGAGCTTTGCTTGCCCTCGCTTGCCAAGTTGTTTCCCTGCAGGATGTCGCCACAGTTACAGGCATCGTCTGGAACGCAACGCTCGCATTTGTGGGTATTATTGTAATCTCCATTATCTTAGACGGAATCGGATTCTTCGAATGGTCTGCCCTCCACATGGCACGCTTAGCCAAAGGTAACGGCAAGCTCATGTTCGTCTACGTGATCCTGCTCGGCGCAGCGGTGTCGGCCTTTTTTGCCAATGATGGGGCAGCCCTGATCCTTACACCTATCGTATTAGCCATGGTCCGCGCGATGAAGTTACCGGATGCCGCCATTCTTCCTTTTATTATGGCAAGCGGCTTTATCGCGGACACTTCGTCACTGCCTTTTGTCATAAGCAATTTGGTAAACATTCTTTCTGCTGATTTTTTCGGGATCGATTTCGTCACTTATGCAAGCCGGATGTTCGTAACGAGTCTATTCTCATTAGGCGCAAGCTTGCTGGTTCTCTACCTTTATTATCGCAAACAAATTCCTGAAACCTATGATATTGCAGAGCTGAGACCTCCTTCGGAAGCGATTAAAGATCTGCCTCTGTTTCGCTTATCTTGGTGGATTCTCGGTATTCTATTAATCGCTTATATTGGCAGTGGATTTTTTCATGTTCCGGTTTCATTCCTCGTTGGCGCTGCCGCACTTGGCTTCCTACTCATTGCCAGAACGAGCGCTGTGATGGATACCAAAAAAATTGTGAAAGAAGCTCCGTGGGCCGTTGTCATTTTCTCTATCGGGATGTATGTCGTGGTCTACGGGCTTAAAAATGTCGGTCTCACGGATGCGCTGGGGGATGTGATCGAGATTATTTCAAGGGAAGGTCTGTTCGTTGCCACTTTAGGCATGGGCTTCCTTGCAGCGATCCTCTCTTCGATCATGAACAATTTGCCGACGGTGCTGATTGATGCCCTAGCGATTCAAGGTACTCAAACGGACGGCATAGTCAGAGAGGCCTTGATTTACGCCAATGTCGTTGGGACCGATCTGGGACCGAAAATGACGCCAATCGGTTCGCTTGCAACCCTTATCTGGCTTCATGTTCTAGCCAAAAAAGGTGTCAAAATTACTTGGGGCGGTTATATGAAAGCAGGTATCATTCTAACGGTACCAACACTGCTTATCACGTTGATCGGTTTGTATCTATGGTTGCAGGTCGTAGCCTGACATGCAGGGGGAACACTTACTACTCCGTTTGAGAAGTGTCTGACTAGGCAATAATTGGTGATACGACCAAGCTAAGAAGGAGTTCCCCGACCTATGGCGTTCAAAGCAGAGAAAGCGACGCTTCTCGTAGAAGGCAACGAGTTAACGATCACGAATCCGAATAAGCCGCTGTGGCCTGATCTAGGCATCACGAAAGCGGATTATCTAACGAAGTTAAGTGAGCTCTCGCCGTACCTCTTACGTTACTGTCGTAATCGTCATTTAACGACGATTCGCTTTCCACACGGGTACGATGATAAGTCATTTTATCAGAAAAATGCTCCGGATCCTGTCCCCAGCTTCGTTAAGCTTGCGCCGCTGGACGGTATTAACTATGTGAATTTAGACTCCTTATCTACGCTCATGTGGCTTGGGAATCTTACATGCTTGGAATTTCATCCTTCTTTCCATTACATCGGGGAAACACTTCCTGCGGAATGGTTGATCGATATTGACCCTACCTTAGAGGAAGAACCTCGCATCATGGAAGCTGCTCTTATTATAGGTGAAGTCCTCGATTCGCTGCGTATTCAGTCGGTTCCCAAAACCTCTGGTGCTACTGGTGTGCAAATTTACATTCCTATTCAACCTGGCTATACATTCGAAGAACTCCGACGTGTGGGGCAGTTTATAGCGGCGTATGCGGTGAATATGCATCCAAAACTGTTTACTATTGAGCGCTTCAAGAAAAATCGGGGTGATAAGATTTATATCGACTATCTCCAGCATTGGTATGGCAAAACACTCTCGGCTCCCTATACGCCACGCGCCAAAAAGGATGCCACCGTTTCAACGCCATTACTTTGGAAAGAGGTCGAGCTTCATCCTAGCCCTCGCGAGTTCAATCAACTAACCATCATGAATCGGTTACGAACCTATGGAGACCTAATTGACCGAGTTTCGCCCCAAAACTTAGACGCTATTTTAGCGAAATTAAAAGAGTAGTTCTATGCGGAACTACTCTTTTATATTTAGAATAAAGGAGATAATAGCCGCGCTATCCTCTCCTTCCTTTTCTCGCTTCGCGACCGCCTCTCAAACTCATCCAGTCTAACTTCCGTACATTCCTTCAGATCCATCTCGAAGTCGCTCTCCAAACGGCGAATCACCTTCTCGTCAAACATCACCGCATTCAACTCGAAGTTACTGAAAAAGCTTCGTAAATCTACATTAGCCGTCCCCGATGTCGCCATGATGTCATCGACGATTATCACTTTGGCATGAATAAAGCCTTTTCGGTACAAGTAGAATCGCACCCCAACCTGCAGCAATTCCTGTAAAAAAGACCTTGAAGCGTATTGAACGATAAGAGAGTCGGCCTTGAAAGGGAGAATAATACGCACATCTACACCACTGATCGCCGCTGATTTGAGTGCCATTATGATGCCGGGATCAGGAATAAAATAAGGCGTTGTCATCCATATTCGCTGCTTAGCAGCAATCAAACCCGCGAAATACATCTCCTGAATAGCATCCCATCTTACATCGGGACCACTAGAAATGACTTGAACGAACGACGATTCTTGCACGGAATGAGATGGATAATAGCTGTGTCCAACCAATCTCTCACCGCTCACAAAGAACCAATCTGTCAAGAATGTTCGTTGTAAATCATAGACCGAATCACCCTGCAGCATGAGGTGGGTATCTCGCCAGAAACCAAGCTTCGGATCACCGCCTACGTATTCATTACCAATATTGATTCCACCTACGAACCCTACCAAGCCGTCCACAACCACGATTTTACGATGGTTTCGATAATTCAGTCGTTTATCAAAGAACGCAATCAGCGGCTTTAAGAATGGTTGAACAGCAATCCCAGCACGCTTCATTGTCTCCGTGTATGCCTTCGAAAGCGAATGACTGCCAATGCCATCATAGGTGACCCTCACGATTACCCCTTCCTTTGCTTTTTCAAGCAAAGCTTGTTGAAATCTTAAGCCTATCGCATCATCGCGGATCGTATAGAATTCGAAGTGGATATGATGTTGTGCCTTCCTTATTTCCTGCAGCATCGCCTCGTACGCCACATCTGCATTCGTCAGTACTTCAACGCGATTCCATGCTGTAATCGGTGCATGAGGCACGTGGCGCAGCCACTCACGTAGGCGTTGTTCACCTGCCAAGAAGCTGTCTACACCATTTTGTGAGACTGATCCGACTTTGGAAGTGGCGCCTTGGAACTCTCGTTTATCATCATAAGGACTGGCGAGGACATGAACTCGCTTCCGTCTAACGTATTCCCTTGCAATGAAGACATACATAATAAATCCAATTATTGGAAAAATAAACAAAATACTTAACCATGCGACTGACTTTGCAGGCCTTTTATATTCACAAATGAGAATCGTAGCTGCCTGAAATATAAACAACAACAGCAGTAGCAGTACCCATAACAACAACACCATCTCCAGTCCCTACATCTTCATGCTGAGATAGCTTTTGCTAAGGTCTTCCGTGCTATACCTTTTCTTTCCAATACGACCCGTACAATAAATTTTTCCAACTTTCGTAATAAAATCCTTCTGTTTCGCAGAATATAATCTACGCATTCTTATTTCTTCAACTCAGCGTAACAGGAGGTGCCTATCGCTTATGGCCAAAACACCGAAATATTTGATGAAAAGCATCCTACAAAGTCGGAAATCTCACTCATCAAGTGAAGGGCCTCCCCCGCCCACTCTGGAGCAAGCGCTCGATATTCCATTCATCGAAGACCTTAAGAAAACGAAGCTCTCGCTGCTGTTAGATGAGAACCATAAATTTATTAAAGATATGTTCACGGAATGCTCCGATGTCGTTGTGAGGGAATTCGAGATTGATCCGCATATCCCAGCCCTGCTTCTATTCGTTGATGGTCTAACCAATACGGAACTACTGAACGATACCATGAAATCACTCATGCTCATTGGTGGTGGAGAAACTTCAATTGAACGCATTGCGAATGTGATTCTGCCCGTGTCTCAGACACAGATTTCCGATAATTATGGCGATTTACTCACTTCTGTCTTGGGCGGCGATGCTGCTCTGCTTGTTGAGGGGAACGCGAAAGCTATTCTGCTCGGCATCCGTGGCACAGAGAAGCGTTCCGTTGGTGAACCGGAAACAGAAACCGTCGTGCGCGGGCCGAAGGAAGGTTTCGTCGAGAGCATCCGGACGAACACTTCCATGATTCGCCGCAAGTTAAAAACACCTAAACTCAAGATGAAATCCATGTGTGTCGGCAAACAAAGCAATACGAATCTTGTCGTTTGCTATATGGATGACTTAGCCATGCCTTCTTTAGTTGAAGAAGTCGTCAAACGACTGGAACAAATCAAGATTGATGCCATTCTAGAATCAGGCATGATTGAAGAGCTCATTCAAGACGACGCCTATTCGCCTTTTCCACAAATGCAATATACAGAGCGTCCTGACGTAGTTGCTTCCGCCTTACTTCAAGGGCGGGTTGCTATCCTAACTGACGGGACCCCATTTGCACTCATCGTTCCCTTCGTATTCATTCAAATTATGCAGACTAGCGAAGATTACTATGAACGATTCCAGATTAGCTCACTCTTACGTATGCTTCGTTATGTCTTTATGTTTCTGTCTTTGACGACACCTGCACTCTATGTTGCCATAACGACGTACCATCAAGCACTACTCCCAACAGCCTTAATGCTTAGCGTCGCTGCCTCACGGGAAGCAATCCCTTTCCCGTCTGTTGTAGAGGCCTTCATTATGGAAATCACTTTCGAGGCTTTGCGAGAGGCCGGTATTCGACTCCCTAAGGCAGTTGGCTCAGCCGTTTCCATCTTGGGCGCGCTCGTCGTTGGGCAGGCGGCGGTTCAAGCCGGCATCGTTTCAGCACCTATGGTCATTGTTGTTTCAATTACAGGGATAGCTTCCTTCACGATTCCACGATTTAATGGCGCAATTGCCATTCGGATGCTGCGCTTTCCTATTCTTATTGCTGCCGCCGTTTTTGGATTCTATGGTATCTTTTTCTCCTTAATGATTCTTATCGGGCACATGGCGAATCTTCGTTCCTTCGGTGTTCCTTATTTATCACCTGTCGGCCCATTATCCGCTACGGATATTAGGGATGTTCTTATCCGTGCGCCCTGGTGGCAAATGCAGAAGCGCCCCGAATTTATGGCCATTCAAGATAACATCAGCATGGATAATGCCTTACCTGATCAAATCAGGAAAGCCGGAGGCTTGGATGGCAGCAATATAGATCACGTACACAAAGCCAGTAAGGAGGAGCAATCTAATGATTCATCCTAAACTACGTTTAAGAATGGTCGCCATCCTTCTATGCTCCACGACTCTTCTTACTGGCTGTTGGGATCGTACGGAGACGAATGACCTCGCGTTTGTCGTTACGTCTTCAGTTGATCTAGAGGATGACGGCAGATTTCGTGTCACGTATATGTTCCCGCTTCCTGGGTCAATGGGCGGAGCTAGCGGCGGCGGCGGCGGAACATCTGGAGGGAAAAGCTACTACATTGATTCTGAGGTAGGGAACACCTTCCGCGATGCCGTCAGTAAGCTTCAAATGCGGTTGTCACGGCGAATATTCCTCTCACATCGACGAACGATTGTCATTGGTGAGGAACTCGCTAAGGATGGCATTAATTCGATATTTGATGTCCTACCGCGATCACCCGAGAATCGGATGACTTGCTTCCTAGTCGTTGCGAAAGGTAAGGGCTATGACCTTTTGAAGGCCGAACCCAAGTTCGAACGATTCCCCGCTGAAACCATTCGAGAGCTGGCCAAATCACGTCAATCCATGCCTACGTCCATGAAGGATGTGGGTCTCTCTCTAAGCTTTAACAGCGATCCTATTATGAGCTATATGCAACCATATGAGGGACAACCTGCTAACGAGTCATCACATGAAATCCAATTGACTGGTTATGTACAATTCAAAGGGGATAAGATGGTTGGCGTCTATAAGAAGAAAGAAGCTTGTGGGCTCATGTTGCTTCGAAATCAAGTGAAAGAACAGCAGCTCACATTCCCCATGGAAGAAGGTAAGGATATTTCCATTGCCATTATTGGGGGCCAGACAGCTATCACACCCAAACTTCTCGATGATAAGGTCCAGTTCGACGTTCTCGTCGATGCTCGTGGAGCGATACGAGAAGACTGGTCTGATGAGGATTTATTCAAGTCCGAAAAGCTTCATCACGTTGAAACCAAGTTCGCAGAGCAAATCAAGCTGTCCGTGCTAGCGACGATTAAACAGATGCAAAAGGAAGGCACGGATTCGGCTCAGCTTGGTCTCATGGTTTGGCGAACTCATCCTCAGGAGTGGAACGAACGATACGGGAAGGACTGGGAACATTATTTTAAAGAAGCTGAGTTCAATATTGTGGTCAAAGCCATTATTCCTGATACCGGTGTGATCAATCGCAACGTGACCAAAGGAGGCATTTAACGATGGATGGTATCTTCATCATCAGCTTTCTCAGCATGCTGGCCGGCTTTTTTATTATGGATAGAAAAATGCTTCGGCAGGCGAAAACAGGCTATAAAATAACTTATGGTCTTGCCGTTGGTATCATCCTTGTTCTTCTTGTCACAAAATATTTTCACGTTAACATACCGATGCCTCCCTATTTCTTTGTGCAAAATGTTTCTCCTTGGCTCATCCGAGTTCTTGGCATCTAAGCAGAAAGGTGGTCTTCCTCATGGATAGTAAGCAAGTCATTAACCTACGTCAGCTCTCGTGGCTAGCTTCTTCCATTGTCACCAGTGGAGGCATCCTTACCTTGCAAAATGAGTTAATTCGTATCAATCAAATGGACGCTTGGTTCAGCTATTTACTTTCTATTATCTATGTGTTCCTGATAGCTGGCTTCTTTGGCTATATAACCAAGCTCTATCCGCAAAAGAACATTTTCGAAATATCCAAAGAAATATTAGGTCAAGGCTTCGGCACTTGTCTAAACCTACTCATTTTGTTTCATTTCTGGCAGATTGTTGTCCGTGATATTTCCTCTGTATCTAGATTTAGTTCCACGCTGTTACTACATTCAACACCTTTGGAAATATTATTTTTGCTAAATTGCTTGTTACTTATTTATTTTGGCAAAACAAGCCTAGAGGTCATTGCTCGTGTAAACGATCTCTTCTACCCGCTATTCGTGGTTACCATTACCATTATGCCGCTGCTCCTTTCAAATGAATTCTTCTTACGGCTTACTACACCTGTCTTAACGATGCCGCTTCAGCATTGGACAGCTAGTTCCATTCTGACACTTGGAAGTGCTGGTGATGTATTCATTCTAGGTGCTTTTCTTCATACGATTTACAATTCCAATCATGTGCGATCCGCTATTCGACATGGCTCATTGCTCGGTTTTTTTCTACTCACCCTTATTCTATTCGCCATAATTGCCGTACTCGGACCTAGGATGCCTGCTAATTTCTCATATCCTACGTATAACTTGGTTCAAACCATTCATGTTACTGACTTCCTAGATCGACTTGATCTCGTCATGCTCATGATCTGGTTTCCAACAGTGACGTGTAAAATTATCGCGATTTACTTGGCACTTTTGATCGGTATCACCTCCCTATTCAATGGGCGGAATTATCCAATGATCAACAAGCCCATCGGGCTTATGTTGGCGCTAACGACTTGCCTTTCCTTTAAAAGCACGACCGAGCTGCTCTCCTTTTCCAACTTTAGCTCACCTGTCATTGTTCTGGCCTACCAACCTTTCACTATGGTTCTTCTCCTTATCGTAGGGATTCGAAAGAGGCGGAAAAATCCAAATGCATTGGCTACCCCTTCCTCCTCCGGCGGCACTCATGCTAAGCAGGATCCTGAACAAAATTCAGGTAAGCTCAGCCAACGTCTAACCTATTCCCATTGGTTGCAGGGAGGGAATCTATTGCTGTTCATTTGCGTTGCTTTTATTCTGATCGGGCTCATGTTTGGCGAAAAATCTCCATTGATTGGTACAATTTGTGCGATTGGATTCGGCAGTGGTCTACTACTGACGACACTTACCACTTATATGGAGACCACCAAGCTGAAACAAGCGGAGGCAAGTAATTAGCATTAGGAGCTACCGTGAAATGAGATATGGAGGAATGCTTATCGTTTAAAAATGAGAAAAGCACCCGCTTCAGCGAGTGCTTTGTACAGATTAAACAGGAACGGAATGATTCATTCGGCTTTTTGCGACCTTCAAATAGCCATGCACATTTAGGTACTCACTATCATTGGTGAAACGCAATTTCATGGCCCCTGCCGCGTCTTGGATATACGGTTTCAGTGCAGTTGCACCGCCGCCAATTACGTAAAAGCATTGAATATCCGGGCATTTGCGCCAGCGCTTCTTGATCATTTCTACCATGCGTACTGCTGCGCGACGGAAATGCTGATCAACGATCGGCCGAATATCTACTTGGCCTTCTCCAGGAAGCTGAATCGTAAACTGACGATTCTTCACCCTTTGCGCGAGCTTTGCACGACTCGGGAACAAGTGACCATAGGCATCTTCAACATCCCGAATGATGGCATCCAAATACGTAGCGATTCCAATTTGCTCGCCATGGCTGAAATGGTTATCGATCGCCATACGTTTGATAACAGGGAAGTCTGTCGTCAATGCACCGATTTCGCAAACACCTATGCAGCCGTTGTATATTTCTTCGTCTTTCACTTGCAGGCTGTCGTGTGTCGCCATGTGAAACATAGCCGCAGCACCTTCAATGGATACAGCAACTTTGCGAATCGAAACTTTGATTTTGCGATTATGGAATTGCGGTGTGGAAAGAAACGTCACTTCGTGCTCACCCAGCAGGCGATGTTCGAAGGTCTGACTATATTTGGGGAATGCACGGACAGGTAAACCTGTGCCTAATGTATATTCAACTTCGTCCACGTTGCCGTAGCCAGGATTAGCCGCTTGATTCGTAAGACCCTGATAAGCCAGTGCTGTCAGTGCAACAATGAGGGATTGATCCGATAGCGCTTTATTGTCCGTATCTTCAAGCTCTAAGTTATCCTCGTGCTCCAAGGCAAGCTGCCCTACGAAATAACGTTGATTCCTTTGTGAAAGACTCGGACTGTAAATGACAACATCCAATGCTTTCCAAGGTGAATCTTCTTCCTGCAAAATGTGTCTTTCGTAGCCTGGCGCAATGATATTCGGTATCACCAATGGTTCTCTGGACCCATCTAGCACCAGCTTAATACTATCGTTCCCTATGTCAATACCTGCAAGCTTAATCATGTGTGCCTCCACTCCAAATCTACAGCTTTCTGTAATTGTATTAGTACATTCGATCATATACGACAGGATTCCTTCCTACTTAAGACTCATTTTACTAGGACTGGTAGGCAGGAAGGCAGGTTTTTAGCAAATTATGACGAATGATGTACAGAACTTCACTTTACCAAATTAAACCATGACAGGAGTTAATCCAGCCCTTATGAAGCTCAAGTGGAAACCCAAAAAACTGACACTGGTTATCATACCAGACGCTAATCAATCAGTCGTCAGGTTTCGCATATCTCATTTAGTAGCCTATATCGCAGCAGCATGCTTTTCCTTGCTAATGCTGATTTCCATATCGATTTATTTTGCACACGCACATACCTTGAAACAGGCAAGTGATTTACAGTCGAAGCTTAGCGGTGCCAACCAGCAATGGAGTAAAGCCCTATCTTCCAAAGATGAAGCCATCGAACAATTACAAAATGAAGTGATTCAACTGTCCCAGCAAGCTGAACAGATGAAAACACAGGTCGAAGAAGTAAAGAAGCTTGAAAGTGATCTTAAATCCATCGCTGGCATTGATCCAGAACCCGGAAACAAGGCACTTGCAAGCACCTCCACTACAGATACGGCTAAGAAAAATGCCAATCAGCCAGTCGTTGGTGAATCTACAGCTTCAACGGGTGTAGGAGGAAGCCCTAACCCCGTCACACAAGAACTCATTCTTAAACTAGGCCAAGATACATTAGCCTCTTTTACGGCACTGAATGGCGAAGTTCAGACTTTGCAAACCAATTTGACAGCAACGAAGCAGAAAGTAGCCGATAAACAAGAGCAGCTTCGTATAACGCCAACACTATGGCCAACAAGTACGAAGGTGGTAACCTCCCCTTTTGGCTACAGATCTGATCCTTTTACCAAAATACCGAGCTATCATTCCGGCATTGATTTCGGCGCTCATGAGAATGACCCTGTTTATGCAACGGCAGCTGGTAAAGTTGTCAGTACAGGTAAGGACATTTACCACGGCAACAACATTGTGATCGAGCATTCCAAGGGCTTACGCACCTGGTATATGCATTTAAATAAAATTTTAGTGAACAAAGGAGATTCTGTAGAAAAAGGCGGTACAATTGGTTTAGTCGGATCTACAGGCCGAAGCACAGGGGCACATCTCCACTATGAAGTACTCAAAAATGGCGAAAGTATCGATCCCAAACCTTATCTTAAATCGCTTCGAAAGGATGACAACTAACATGTTTAAAAAAACAAAAAACCTCATGAATCCTAATACAACCGATACACTGATAGGTGAAGGAACTAGCTTTGAAGGCCGTATTAAATCAGAGGCCAGCATTCGCATTGAGGGCGGAATTACTGGAGATATCGATTGCGCTGGCGACGTCATTATTGGCGAACATGGGATTGTAAAATCCAATATCGCAGCGCGGGACGTCGTTTTGGCTGGAAGCGTGCAAGGAAATATTACAACCAAAGGTAAACTAACCATCACTTCAACTGGCTCCCTGCATGGCAATATTAGCGCAGCTTCATTTATCATCGAGGAAGGCGGCGTCTTCCAAGGCAGCAGTAAAATGGAAACCAAATCTACCGTGCCTGCGCCTGTACCCAACAATGAGCCTGAGAGTGGAAATAGACCTGTCGCTGCACCTGAGAATATGTACAAAGGCAACACGGTGGCCATGTAACGTTCCGACGGCTAGGATTGAAGCGCCCTGCATGATATACTAGTTGGAAACTCATTTTCTAACTGATGTAGGAGAGCGCAAACTATGAGAGAACAATCTATCCTATTTGATCTAGATGACACGTTAGTTCATTGCAATAAATATTTTGACTTTGTTATCGATCAATTCGTTGATCTGATGTTAACCTGGTATGCTGGTCATCGACTAACTAAGCAGGATATTAAGCAAAAACAGTTACAAATCGACCTTGCCGGCATCCAAATTCACGGCTTTATGCCAGAGCGTTTTCCACAGTCTTTCGTGGAAACTTACCATTGGTTCGCACAGTATTACAACCGCCCTGTCAGCGCCAAAGAAGTGGACTGGCTCATGCAGCTCGGTCATACCGTCTATAGTTACACGGTTGAACCTTATCCCCTGATGAATGAGACCCTGGAGAACCTTCAACAAGCGGGCCATCGTTTATATCTTTACACAGGCGGCGATGTGTCCATCCAGATGAAGAAAATCAAGGATGTTGGCCTCGACGCATTTTTCCAGGATCGTATCTTCGTTACCGTTCATAAGACACGCGAGTTTATGAACACGCTGGTGCAGGAGCAGCGCTTTGACCGTCAGCACACTTGGATGATCGGAAACTCGGTCACGACCGATGTTTTGCCAGCACTGCATGCGGGTATCCATGCGATTCACATCCCAGTTGCGGATGATTGGGTATTTAACAACGGGACGATTGATATCACACCGCAAGGCGCATTTTACCAACTGCCTTCTCTTTTGGAAGTGCCAGAGGCGATTCATTCGTATATTCAGAAATAACGAACAAAGCAAGTTCGAACGTGGGAAAGTTCATACACATGAAGGTTCACATGCGAAAGCTCATACACATTGAAGAGCCGCAACACTGAAAGAAGCCCCAGTTCCACTTCACTGAAGTGGACTTAGGGCTTTTTTCGTTGGGCGTCTGGTTGGGGCGAAGCTGCTTCGGCGCATGCCGGTGGTCAAGACCCAGGCGAGGGTTGTCTGCCGCGAGGGCACTTCCCGTGAGGGCAACTGCTGCGGGAGAAACCATCGCGGGCTCTACCTACTTCAAAAGCACCCTCCCTTTTGAAATAGATGGATTTTATGTAGCTATTCTAGACGAGAATGCTCAATTTATAGAAATAACTGGATTTTACGTAGTTATTTCTAGCTATTTCTAGCGATTTGTCTAGCATGCGCTGAATTAACTGTATATTTTCCAGTTGATTCACTGTAAAACTAAAAAACAACAAAATTACCTGTACATTTTCCAGTTAAAAGGACTCAGCACTACCGGTCAGCCCTCCTACTCGCTAAGCTAAGCTATACTAAGCCGCGACATCGCGTCTGCGGAATATTTCCCAGGAAAGTACATTGAATAGTAAGAAATACAGAATAAGCATGGTGATCGAGAAGCCCATCGTCATTCCCTCTGCTAACGGCCTATCCTCCAGATACGGCGTAAGATCCGTATTCGCGAATAAGAAGTATTTGCCCCACGTATACCGCAGGAACAGTAACGTAATCACTTGGCCAGCGAACATGATGAAAATGCTGAGTCCGATTGCAAGGGAAGCGCTGCGAAACACAGTCGAGATCATAAAAGCCAGTGTAACAATCATCACAAGCTCAATTAATTTAAACCCATAGGTTGCAAACACATACAGCAGCATGTTTTTCTCCTGCACCTGCCCTGCCGCATTGACAGTTAGATGTGGAAGCCCCAATCGCTCAAAACCATAGGAAAAGCCGTACACAATCAAGGCCGTGATGAACAAGAGAACCAGAAGCGTAGCTGCAAAAAGTAAAGTTGTCAGATACTTCGACAATAAGATTTTTGATCGACTAGCTGGCCGAATGAGCAGCAGCTTGATGGTTCCCCACGTAAACTCCCCCGCGACCATATCTCCTGCAATAATAACCGTGAATAGTGTAACCAGAATGACCAGACTAGAAGCAGTGATCATGCCACCCCATAACGTGTTATCAATAGGCGGGTAATTATGGTCCAGCATATATTGCTGACGTGCACTTTCTTCACGCATTTGCTTCTTGAAACTATCTGGAATATCCGGATTCGCAAGCTCAGTCTTATTATGTTCAACGGTTTCTGCTGCTCTGGTCTTCCAACTATCATCTTGTTGATTATCCGAATGTGTTAACACGCCTGTCAGTACGACAATCACAATGAGTAAAATCATGAGAATCCATGTTCGAAGCCGACTATAAATTTTCATATGCTCATTCTTGATGAGATTAAGCAATAGGATCACTTCCCGTCATTTCCAAAAATTGATCTTCCAGCGACTTCGCCGTTTTGCGAATGCCATATACCGCAATACCTGCCTCAACGAATCGCCTATTCCACTCGGCCGTTTCTTGCTTGTCGAGATCCATGACAAGTTCGTCGTCAACGATTTCTACTTGCATGTGTTGTTCGGAGGCTAGCTTCATCGCTTGCTCTACCGTTTCTACTTCGAAGACGACCCGCTGCTTGCCATCCTCTTGAACATATTCCTTGATAAGTCGAACATCCACTAATTTGCCATTTTGGATAATGGCTACGCGGTCACACATGAGCTCCATTTCTGCCAATAGGTGAGAGGAAACGATAACTGAAATCCCTTCGTCACGGGTTAGCTTTCGCAAATGATCGCGAAGCTCACGTATCCCTGCAGGATCCAATCCATTAGTAGGCTCGTCCAGTATCAGAACGGAAGGCTTATGCAGCAGTGCTTGCGCGATGCCTAGTCGTTGGCGCATGCCCAGGGAGTACGTTTTGACCTTGTCATGAATACGATTCGACATCCCGACAAGATCAATAACCTCATCAATCCGATTCTCGTCAATACCTGGAATCATCCGGGCATAATGCACTAAATTTTTATATCCACTTAGAAATTTGTACATTTCCGGATTTTCTACAATCGCGCCAATATGGCGAATCGCTTGCTCAAAATGAGTCCGAATGGAATACCCGCCAATGCGTATATCCCCCTCCGAGATCGACATGAGACCGACCATCATGCGGATTGTTGTCGTTTTGCCCGCGCCGTTCGGCCCAAGAAAACCGAAAACCTCGCCGCGTGGTACATCGAAACTTAACTTATCAATAATGGTTTTGGAACCAATGCGTTTGGAAATCTGATCCACCTGTACGATGGGTGTAAGAGCCTCTTGTGATGCTGACATTCGACATCTCCTCTCTTCTAACTCCAATATAATCCAATCCTACCTTACTTCTTATGTCATGCCTAGTCATAAAATCTCATTCGAACCTTTCTGGTAAGCAGCACGGATTGCGGTCATACAGAATCATATGACTGCGTTCACTATGGCTTTTTCCTTTTTTTATGTACAATGGAAAGATAAGACCTGCCAGTAAAGGAGCTCATCTATGATCCAACGAAGACCGTGGCACGGTGTAGAATGGTCCCTGTTCATCGTCTTAACCGGTGCTGCACTGCTTGGTTTACTTTATAGCTGCCTTCACATCTATGAGCAACCATTCTCACAAATCCTATTAACCATATTGGCTATTTTGCTATCCTATGGGGCTCCATTTTTATTCTGGCGACCCCACTATATCAATTCGACAGGGTACCCCATTGCCGTTCTGCTGACTGGGATCCCCCTGCAAATTTACTTGGCTTGGATGGAGCAAGATGCCCTACTTACCATTAATTGTCCAATTATGGTCATTGGATTCCTTGCCGACCGAAAAAATGCGTGGTGGACCGCCCCTATCTTCATGTTGGGGATGCCTGTCACTTACTTTTTCCTGCTCCACAGCGACACTGGTGTCGGACAGCTATTTAGTGTAATCCTCAATGCCGTCCTCTTCTTCGCAATTGGACTTAGCTTGCAACGTGCCGTTACTTCCAACGAGAAGACGGAGAAGCTGCTAGGGGAGAACCAACGTCAGTATCATTTAATTCACGAGCAAAATAACGTACTAGAGCAGTATGCGAATCAGATCGAACAACTCACTTTAATGGAAGAACGCAATCGGATGGCACGTGAGCTGCATGATACGGTTGGTCATACGTTTACCTCCGTGATTATGGGGATGGACGCTGTCTCCTATCTCATCGAAGTCTCGCCAGAGACAGCGAAGCAGAAGCTCGACGTCCTACGCAATGTGACTAGAGGCGGTTTAGAAGAAGTTCGCCGCAGCATTCATCAGATGGTCCCACAAGAGGGAGATATGCTGCTTTCCCAGCAGCTATCTCGTCTAGCCAATGAGTTTGCGCTGCACACGGGCACACAGATTCATTTCACAACGGTTAGTGATGAATTCGAGATCCCTGAACAAACCAAGCTTTCACTCGTTCGCTGTCTGCAGGAATCCTTGACGAATGCCAAACGCCACGGAAAAGCAACCTCAATTGAGATTGTGCTCACTTATGCCGAAGACCAAGTCTCCCTTCGCATCGAAGATGATGGCATCGGCACCGACCAATTGAAAATGGGCTTCGGCATTACTTCGATGCAAGAGCGGATATCTGCGCTGCAAGGCACCTTGCAAGTACGCTCCCTACCTGAACAAGGAACCGTGGTTCATTGTTTCATTCCCGTAAAACGATTTCCAACCTTTTAATCCCTGAAGGAGGACTCCCTATGACCGTCAATCAAGCCCCACTCAAATTGCTCCTGGTCGATGATCAGGATTTAATACGTGAAAGCTTACACATCGTCTTGGGTATGGACCCCGATATTGAGGTCGTCGGCCTAGCCGAAAATGGCCAAGTCGCGGTCAAGCTATGTAAAGAGGCACAGCCCGATGTCGTATTGATGGACATTCACATGCCAGTCATGGATGGTGTTGAGGCGACACGTCAAATCAAAAGCGCTTGGCCGCACATCCGCGTCGTTATTTTGACCACTTTTCAGGAAATTGGTTACGTTGTAGACGCACTTAGTGCAGGAGCTGAGGGCTATTTGCTCAAAGCTATTCATCCCAAAGAGCTAGCCACGGGGATCAAATGGGTTCATCAAGGCGGTACATTAATTCCGCATGACATTGCCAAAATGCTCGTTCAGCAAGCACGTGACGGTGGAAGCGGGACTTCCTCTGAAGGAAAAGAAGAGACTGTTCGTGCAGAGACCTACGGGCTTAGCGAACGTGAATTGCAAGTGCTCCATAGTATCGCCGATGGTCTCAACAACCGTGAGATCGCCGAGAAACTCTTTCTTTCTGAAGGTACCGTAAAAAACTACATCTCCAACATTTATTCAAAAATGGATGTTCGTGACCGTGTTCAAGCATCAAAGAAAGCACATGATGAGGGAATTCTGTAAGGCAATATAAACAACCACGGGTAAACAAAAACCGCTCTTCACAATGAAGAAGCGGTCTTTGTGCATCCTATTCAAACAGCTTTTCGAGAAAGCCCTTTTTTCTTTTGCGAATCTTGCCGTAGCTCTTTACTCTAGAGAAGGGCAGCTGCGTATCTGCCACTGAGGAGTCCGCCAAAGCTTCCTTCTGGGGGCCGGTCTCTTCCGAAGTTATTCCAGCTTGCTGCAGCTCCATCCCATCTTCTTGATTTGCTGCATGTTGATGCACAACGATGGTATTAACCAACTGCTCATGCAGTTTGTTCTCGAGTTGGTGCCTGCATAGTCGGAGAAATTGCTCTTGCTGTCTATTCTGGAGTTCAAACTGCTCATGAAGTTGTGCCTGAAGCTCTTCTACCTGCTTAGAAAGAAGCATAACAGCCTTTTGCAAAGAATTCAGATCCTGCCCTTTGAGCGGCTCATCTTGCTCACTCTCCTCATTCCCTGCTAGTAATGCCTCTAGTTCCGCCGGTGTTATGAACTCTTCCTTCTTCATGTGCTTTCCTCCATTCCGTACATCTTGGTGTCCCTGCTTGGACTACACTTTCTCCTATTGTACATGAGAATGAAAAAATGTTCACGTTTATATAGTCCTATAAGGCGAGTTACTCATCACTATCTCCACTATCCCCTTCACTCAGGTTACAATTCCCTGACAAACCTTCAACAACTTGTTCTTCTGAGTCAAAGGGATAGTGGCATGAAACAAAGAACTGCCTGTAAGTAGAATCTCTACCTGCAAGCAGTTCCCGCTAATCATCTTATGGTAAATTTGAAGATCCCATCAAGAACCGGTCCACTTCACGCGCGACTGCGCGACCTTCGTTGATCGCCCAAACCACGAGACTTTGCCCACGACGCATGTCGCCTGCAGCGAAAACGCCATCTACGTTCGTAGCAAACTTCCCGTAGTCCGCTTTCGCGTTAGAACGCTCGTCTTTGGCAACGCCGAGCTGATCCAAAACAGTGCTTTCTGGTCCCGTGAAGCCCATCGCAATCAACACGAGCTGCGCTGGGTACACCTTCTCGCTGCCAGGCACTTCAACAGGTACGAAAGCACCCTTCTCATTCTTTTGCCACTCGATTAGAACCGTATGCAGCTCCTTCAAGTTGCCGTTCTCATCCCCCACGAATTTCTTCGTGTTGATCAAGTACGTCCGCGGATCTTCGCCCTGAAGCGCAGCTGCCTCTTGTTGACCGTAGTCCACTTTGAGCACCTTCGGCCACTCTGGCCAAGGGTTGTTCGCTGGACGTGTCTCCGGCGACTTCGGCATGATCTCGAACTGCGTCACACTCTTACATTTGTGACGGATGGACGTACCCACACAGTCCGTTCCCGTGTCACCACCGCCGATGACGATAACGTCTTTACCTTCGGCGGAAATGAATTCACGATCCGCATGCTCCGAATCGAGCAAGCTTTTCGTATTCTTGCTCAGGAATTCCATCGCCAGATGCACGCCGCCGAGTTCACGGCCCTCGATCGGAAGATCGCGGCCTTTCGTAGCTCCGCCGCACAGGACAATCGCATCGAATTCTTCTTGCAGCTTCTCGATCGGATAGTTCACACCGACGTGAGCACCCGTGATGAAGGCTACGCCTTCGGCTTCAAGCAGATCTACACGGCGCTGGACGTACTTTTTGTCCAGCTTCATGTTCGGGATACCGTACATCAGCAAGCCGCCAACGCGGTCTGCTCGTTCAAATACGGTAACCCAATGCCCTGCTTTGTTCAGCTGCGCTGCGGCCGCAAGCCCGGAAGGACCTGAACCCACAACCGCAACCTTCTTGCCTGTGCGCGTTTCCGGCGGTTCAGGCTTGATCCAGCCCTCATCGAAGCCTTTGTCGATGATCGCTTTCTCAATACTTTTAATCGTAACCGGTGTATCTTTCAAGCCTACTGTACAAGAGCCTTCGCAAGGCGCTGGACAAACACGGCCCGTAAATTCCGGGAAATTATTCGTTTTATGCAGACGATCCAAAGCTTCACGCCACTGACCGCGATACACGAGATCATTCCACTCGGGAATGAGGTTATTCACTGGGCAACCAGCGGCCATGCCGCTGATTAATGCCCCTGTGTGGCAGAAAGGAATCCCGCAATCCATACAACGGGAGCCTTGTGTCTGTAATTTATCTTGTGTGAGCGGTGTCGCAAACTCTTTCCAATGGCCGATTCGGACCAGCGGAGCAGCCTCGGATGCCACTTCACGAGCATGTTCTATAAAACCGGTTGGTTTACCCATTTACGTTTAATCCCTCCTGAGTTCTTGAGTTTGTTAATTTCCACCTACGCGGGAAACATCTCGCATATTCGCCTCGAAAGCAACCATGACTGCTTCTTGTTGGCTAAGACCGGAACGTTTCACCTTTTCGATGGCATCAAACATCCGTTTGTAGTCCTTCGGTATAACCTTCACGAACTTCCAAACGTACTCATCCCAGTGCTGAATAACCTGGTGGGCAACGCTGCTATCCGTAAATGTGGCATGATGCTGGATCATCGTTTTTAACTCATTCATCTCATACGTTTCTTCCAGCTGCTCTAGGTAAACCATCTCTTTGTTCACTTTGCTTTGGAAGTCACCCTTCTCATCCAATACGTAGGCGATACCGCCCGACATACCAGCTGCAAAGTTCCGTCCAGTTGAACCTAGAACAACGACACGACCACCTGTCATGTACTCACAACCATGATCGCCAACGCCCTCGACGACGGCACGCACACCACTGTTTCTCACGCAGAAGCGCTCGCCCGCGATACCACGGATATAAGCATCCCCATCGGTTGCGCCGTAGAAGGCTGTATTTCCAATAATCACGTTCTCTTGCGGTACAAATGAAGACTTGCTCGATGGGAAAATGGCCAGCTTACCGCCGGATAATCCTTTTCCTACGTAGTCATTGGCATCTCCTTCGAGGGAGAGTGTGATCCCCTTCGGTACGAAAGCACCAAAGCTTTGACCGGCTGAGCCTTCAAAATGCAAACGAATCGTATCGTGCGGCAAACCTTCAACGCCATGACGGCGTGTCACTTCACTGCCCACGATCGTTCCAACAACACGGTTCACGTTCGTAATCGGCAGAACCGAATGAACGTGCTCTTTGCGCTCGATGGCTGGTTCACAAATCTCAAGCAGCTTCGTCATATCCAGGGAACGATCTAAGCCGTGATCTTGCGCCATTGAGCAGAAACGACCAACTTCTTCGCCCATATCCGGTTGATGCAGCAGTGGCGAAAGATCGACACCTTTGGCTTTCCAGTGTGAGACCGCTTGCTTAGACTCGAGGATATCTGTGCGTCCAACCATCTCTTCGATCGTACGGAAGCCAAGCTCTGCCATCATCTCACGCACATCGTTCGCGATGAAGGTCATGAAGTTAACGACATGCTGCGGATCTCCAGCAAATTTCTTGCGAAGTTCCGGATTTTGTGTGGCGACGCCAACCGGGCAAGTGTCCAAGTGGCAGACGCGCATCATCACGCAGCCGATTGTAATCAGCGGCGTTGTTGCGAAGCCGAACTCCTCGGCACCGAGCAGGGCAGCTACGACAACGTCGCGCCCTGTCATCAGCTTGCCATCCGTCTCGACGACGATACGGCTGCGCAGGTTGTTCAGCACGAGTGTCTGATGCGTCTCCGCCAGACCGAGCTCCCACGGCAGTCCCGCGTGACGAATACTCGTCTGCGGCGACGCGCCTGTTCCACCGTCGTAGCCGGAGATGAGGACGACGTCCGCTTTCCCCTTGGCTACGCCGGCAGCGATCGTGCCAACCCCCACCTCGGATACCAGCTTAACGCTGATTCGTGCCCGCGGGTTGGCATTCTTGAGATCGTGGATCAGCTCTGCGAGATCCTCGATCGAATAAATATCATGATGCGGCGGCGGCGAAATCAAGCCTACGCCTGGCGTAACACCGCGAACCTCGGCTACCCAAGGGTACACCTTGGTTCCCGGGAGCTGACCGCCCTCGCCGGGCTTCGCGCCCTGCGCCATCTTGATCTGAATCTCGTCAGCATTGACGAGATAATGGCTCGTGACGCCGAAGCGGCCGGACGCCACCTGCTTAATGCTGCTACGGCGAAGATCGCCGTTCGCATCCGGTGTGAAACGTTCCGGATGCTCTCCGCCTTCGCCGGTATTGCTCTTGCCGCCGATGCGGTTCATCGCAATCGCGATCGTTTCGTGCGCTTCTTTGGAGATGGAGCCGTAGGACATGGCTCCCGTCTTGAAGCGCTTAAAGATCGATTCGATCGGCTCTACCTCTTCGATCGGAATCGGTGTGCGTCCTGCTTTGAAGCTCAGCAGTCCGCGCAAAGCCATATATTTCTCGTCTTCACGCTTGACGAGCTTAGAGAAATTCTTATACATGCCGTAATTGTTGCTGCGAACAGCAGATTGCAAGGCATGCACTGTTTCTGGGGTATAAATGTGATCTTCCCCATCTCTACGCCACTGCAAATCCCCGCCTGTATCCAGCACGCGGTCGCGTCCCTCTTGCTCAGAGAACGCACGGCTATGACGCATCAGGGCTTCCTTCGCAACCATTTCGATGCCGATACCACCTACTGGTGTATACGTCCAAGTGAAGTAGCTGTCCACTAGCTCTTGGCTCAAGCCGATTGCTTCAAAGATTTGCGCCCCGCGATAACTCTGAATGGTGGAAATCCCCATTTTCGCTAACACTTTGACGACACCCTTTGTAACAGCTTTGATGTAGTTGTAAGTCGCTTTCTCATGATCAACGCCAACAAGCTGCTTACGCTGAATCATGTCGTCGAGCGTTTCTAGCGCTAGATACGGGTTAATCGCACCTGCTCCATAGCCAAGCAACAGAGCAAAATGATGCACCTCACGCGGTTCACCAGACTCGACAAGCAAGCTGACCTTCGTACGTGTACCTTGACGGATTAAATGGTGATGCAAGCCTGATGTTGCCAGGAGTGCCGGAATCGGCGCCTTTGCACTATCTACACCACGGTCAGAAAGAATGATCAGTGTTGCGCCATCCACGATGGCTTGATCAGCAGCCGCATACAAGTCCTGCATCGCGCTCTCAAGCCCAGCTGTCCCTGCCGCCGCTTCGAAAAGCGTAGACAATGTCACTGTTTTGAAGCCATCGCGCTGAATATGGCGCAGCTTTGCCAATTCTTCGTTGGAGAGAAATGGCGATTTCAAACGGATTTGACGGCAGCTCTCAGGCTCCGGCTTAATCAGGTTGCGCTCTGGCCCAATCGTGGTGCCTTGCGCGGTAATGATTTCCTCGAAGTTCGCATCAATTGGCGGGTTCGTTACTTGCGCGAACAATTGTTTGAAATAGTTATACAGCAGCTGCGGACGGTCCGAAAGCACGGCAAGCGGCGCATCCGTACCCATAGAACCGATCGGATCCACACCTGTTTTGCCCATAGGCTCAAGGGTCTTACGCAATTGTTCGAAGGTATAACCAAACGCTTGCTGACGCTGAAGAATCGTGTCATGGTCAGAGCCAAGTACAATTGGCGCATCTTCCAAATCCTCTAAGGAAACAAGATGCTCATTCAACCAATCCCGATACGGCTGTTCGCTAGCAATACCGCTCTTAATTTCTTCGTCGGTCACAATGCGGCCTTCAACCGTATCTACAAGCAGCATACGTCCCGGTCTTAAACGATCTTTGTACAAAATGCGCTCCGGCTCGATATCCAGCACGCCTACTTCAGATGCAAGTACGATGAAATCGTCTGTCGTGACATAGTAACGTGACGGACGCAGACCATTGCGATCCAAAATCGCTCCGATTTGACTGCCATCTGTGAAAGCAATCGCAGCAGGACCATCCCATGGCTCCATCAAAGTGCTGTGATATTCGTAGAACGCTTTCTTCTCATCATCCATACCTTCATGCTTGGACCATGGCTCTGGCACCATCATCATGGCAGCATGCGGCAAGGAGCGACCGGAAAGCATCAGAAACTCTAGTGTATTATCAAACATTTGGGAATCGGAACCATCGGTATCAATAACAGGAAGAATGCGTTTAAAATCCTCGCCAAATAAATCAGAATCACACATCGCTTGACGCGCGTGCATCCAGTTCACGTTGCCACGAAGCGTATTAATCTCACCATTGTGAATCAAGTAACGGTATGGATGTGCACGCTCCCAGCTCGGGAAGGTGTTCGTACTGAAACGCGAGTGAACAAGAGCTAAGGCAGAGTCTACCTTTTCGTCTTGCAGTTCCACATAATAGGCATCCACTTGTTCGGGAGTTAACATCCCTTTATATACAATCGTTCTGCTAGACAAGCTAGAATAGTAAAATTGCGATTGCGCGTGAGATACTTTGATAGCGTTTTCAGATAATTTACGAATAATATAAAGCTTGCGCTCAAAATCAAGATTCGTTGCCGTATCCGCACTTTGGCCGATAAATACCTGACGAACATATGGCTCCGCTGATTTTGCAGAATCTCCTAATGAACTGTTATTTGTTGGAACCGTTCTCCAGCCTAGGAACTGTTGACCTTCTTGTTTGACTATTCGCTCAATTGTACTTTCGCACGCTTGTCGAGCTTCTAATTCCTGAGGTAAATACACCATACCTACGCCATAATTTCCTGCGCTTGGTAATTTAATATTTTCTTGTTCACAAGCTGATTGGAAATACGTATCCGGAATCTGCATCAAAATGCCTGCTCCATCTCCCGTATTCTGCTCACAACCTTGCCCACCGCGATGATCCAAATTACAAAGTACACGAAGCGCTTGCTTAACGATGGCATGTGATTTGACACCCTTAATATTGGCAACAAAGCCAATCCCACAGGCATCATGTTCATTCCTCGGATCGTACAATCCCTGTTTGGGAGGTAATCCTTTAATAGTCATGTTTTGCAACCTTTCTTCCCTCGTTATTCACTGGACTTTGTTAACCGCCTGCTTTAAAGTGCTAAAAACCAAAAATTCGAAGCAACATATTTCGACTACAACCGCAATAAGTAGAGGAAATATTCTCAATATTTTTTCTATTATATTAACACTTGATTTCTTATAGTTCAATTTAAAAATATTTAAGTTGAAAAGGTTTTCATTTTAATAGAATCCCCAGTAAAATCATATTGTATAGGCACGGTTATTTATTGGGTTTCCTATATAAATACGACAGGCTATGCATGTGATAGCACAATTTCTATGTTTCATGCTATGATAGCTAATACCGCTGCAAGAACAACATCCAGATTCCACATCTTAGGAGGAGCTCTGTTTGAGTATACAGCATACTTTTGGGGACGGCTTGATTAGAGAGCCTCTTTACCAATGGCAGCTAGAAGCCCATCCGGTTGAAATTGAGCTTTTCCGCTCTAAACCGGTACGCCGCCTTAAATTTTTACATCATTTTGGAGCATCCGCTCTGTTTTCACCACTTACACATTCACGTTTCGAACATACGGTTGGCGTTTGGTCACTCATGGCCCACTTTTGCCCAGAAGAACCGCTTCTGCGCATCGCGGCATTACTCCATGATATCGGGCACCTGCCCTTCTCCCATGCGGTTGAGCGGACGCTTGGATATAATCATCATCGTCATACGGAGCAATTGATCGGACAAGGCGTCATCGCCGATATCTTAATTAAACATGGCATCTCGCCACAGTCTATTATCGATCTTTTGAAGCTAGAGACGCCACTTACCAACAAATCAACGATTCTGGGACTTGATCATCTAGATAGCTTTCTGCGTGATACGTATTATGCGGGTCTGCAGACACTGCCACCTTCAGAGATAGTTAAAGGGCTGCGCTTACGAGGTCCCTATATTGAAGCAGATGAGCCTTCAGCCGCGGCACTTGTTGATGCCATCGTCGAAGATCATCGACTTTTCTTGAACCCTCAGTTTCTAGCCATGGATGCGCTACTGGCGAAAGCAACAGCCCATCACTGTGAGTCTAACCCAGACATGCGGGATCGCATTCCAGCACTTATGGATCATGAATTAATCCAGGAGCTGCTTCAGAGTAACAATGATACGGCAAGGGAAACCATTCATGTGCTCATGTATGAGCCTCACCGCATTCAAGTTACACAGCAACCTGTCCCAGGCAGTATCGAGGTTAAGATCGGCAAGGTTTACAAAAAACAACCCTTAATCGGTGAAAAACTCGCCTCTGAGGTGAGCTTCCAAGCCGCTGTTAAGCTCAATGAGTTGGATAGCATGGCCGCGACTTACTTTTTTACCATCTAACTTTATTATGAAATCAACTATCTTACATCCGCAGAAGGGACTGTCCCAGCTTGGCAAAATTGTACTTTCGTTATGGCACGATGAATAGCGGTAAATCCATTGAAGTCTTACGTGTTGCTCATAATTATGAAGAACAAGGCAAAAAGGTACTTCTCCTCACTTCCGTTATGGACGATCGCTTCGGCGTTGGTAAAGTCGCTTCCCGTATCGGTATGCAAAAAGGGGCCATCGTTGTAGACGAACATCTGGATATGGTCGCCCTCGCGCAGACCGAGCGTCCGAACTGCATTTTGGTCGATGAAGCACAGTTCTTAAACAAAGCCCAAGTCTCTCAGTTGATTGAAGTCGTCGATGAACTGGATATTCCTGTTATCGCTTACGGGCTTCGCGCTGATTTCATGGGACAATTATTCGAAGGCAGCAATGCACTCTTGGCTGTCGCCGATACAATCGAGGAAATTAAAACCGTTTGTTGGTATTGTGATAAAAAGGCGATCATGAATATGCGATGCAAAGATGGTGTTCCTATTTTCCATGGAGAGCAGATTCAGATTGGCGGTAACGAAAGTTACGTTCCCGTATGCCGCAAGTGCTATGCCTCCAAAAAGAAAGCTGCGCACATCTAAGGATTGATATGGTATGTGCAAAGAAAGGTGAGTTCCTTGCGTAAAAAACGGATTCTGCTATTATCCGAGGGCTTCGGGAAAGGTCATACACAAGCTGCTCATGCGCTGTCTGGCGAGCTCAGGCAATCATCATCTGACATGATAACCCGCGTGATCGAGCTTGGCGCTTTTTTGCATCCTGCCTTAGCACCTTGGGTCTTCTCGGCATACCGCCGCACGGTAACATCACAACCCAGACTGTACGGTATGCTCTATCGACATCACTATAATAAAAGGCCGAGTCGTATAGCCAGTCTCGTGCTGCATCGCATCTTCTATTCGCGGACGAAAGCCGTTATCAAGCAATTAAAGCCGGACTTGATCGTCTGTACGCATCCATTCCCAAGCATTATTGTCTCTAGGCTCAAACGCGCAGGACTGGATATACCGCTCTTCACTGTAATCACCGACTATGATGCGCATGGCACGTGGATTAATTCTGCTGTAGACAAATATCTCGTATCTACACCACTAGTTCGGGAACGTCTCATGGACTGCGGTGTTCCGGACAAGCGGATCGAAGTAACAGGTATTCCCGTCCACCCTAATTTCCGAATGGCGCATAGCAAGGAACATATTCGTCAGGAATTTGGTCTCAAAGCGATGCCTACCGTAATGGTCATGGGCGGTGGCTGGGGTGTTTTTAAGAAAGAAGAAAAAGAAGAGATGCTGACTTATTTAGCGAGCTGGAGCAAAGATATTCAGCTGCTGATTTGTCTCGGCACGAACGAGAAAGCACGCCTCCAGCTGCTGGAGGAAGACGCCTTTCGTCAACCAAATGTCCATCTCATTGGCTATACAACCGAAATCAGCAAGCTGATGGACATCTCCGATCTGCTGATTACGAAGCCAGGCGGAATGACATGTACAGAGGCGATGGCCAAGGGTATTCCTATGCTGTTCTACAGCCCGATTCCCGGACAGGAAGAGAAAAACTGCACTTATTTTCAGGAAAATGGATACGGACAACGCATCACATCGCTTGCGATGATTGACCACTGGTTCAAACTGCTGCTAGAGCAACACCCCGAGCTCGTTCAACGTAGAACGGACATCCGTGAAGGTAACAATGAGGAAGAGAGCAGCTGCGCGGCTGCGATCATTGCGTATTTGGAGCAGTCGGACAAACGTTCCTATATTCAGGCATCATCAAAAACACCGCTCATACAATGGTAGTATCCATTGTAAGGGCGGTGTTTTGTTATGAATCCCATTCACCGATTCGGCAAGCAGGCTATATTTAGCTATTTAGTCATCTGGTTTGTCGGCAGCCTGTGGATGATGGGTGTGCTAGGGAGTGGATCCTTTGAGCGTAAATGGATGGGCATCGATTTTGCCATCTATCATGAGTATGCCTGCTTTGGGTTCGCAGGTGCGCTTGGTGGTGCGTTGTACGGCTTACGCATGTTCCACGAGCATTATCAGGAGCTGACCACGCAGTGGATCTACTGGTACCTTATGCGGCCAATTCTTTGCTTCGGCTCCGCGATTATTACGATTATTCTTTTCGAAAGTGGCATCATGCTGCTAGAAGTCGGTGACTCCATGTCAGCGCGGATCAGCATCGCCTTTCTGACTGGTTACGGCTACGGGAAGTTCATGGAGAAGCTGCGTGACCTCACTTCGACCTTCTTTAACGGAAAGAATACGAATGGGACGAACGAGAATGGGAATGGCAACGGGAGCGATACGCCTACAAAGTAGAATCGAGAAAGAGCAAGAACCCAGCAAACAATTGGGTATGATCACTCCCTGGAAAGGTATTTTTCACGGTATTGTCCGGGTGTAATGCCCTCTTGCTTGCGAAAATAACGAATAAAATTCTGTGAATTGTTATAATGCAATCTTTCGGCAATCTCAGCAATCTTCAAATCTGTATCCACCAGCATCGACTTGGCCTGCTGCAAGCGGAAGCTCGATACATAATCGCTGAAATTGACCCCTACCTCCTTGCGGAATACCCCCCGGATATAATCCGGATGGTAGCCCAGCCTGGTTGCACATAGATCGAGCGATAAATCCGTCTCCGCCTCCTGATGAATCATCGTCAGCATCTGATCAGAGATTTTGGCATACTGGTATTTACGTTTCTTCTCGAATAGCTCCATCATCGGATAAATGAGTGTCTCCCGGAACCATTGCCCGATCTCATTGATCGTCTTTAATTGGTATAACTGATCAATCAGCGACTTCTCCCCGTCATACAATGACTTTATTGGTTCGCCTAAATTCTGCGCCATTCGAGTCAAATCCAGCAAAAATGCTGTCAGCGGTACAAAATATTCCCGATGCCCCACCTTTTCTTGAAAGATCTCTTTCAGATATCCCTCCAACAGTATATCCACCTGCGCGAAATCCGCAAGCTTCACAGCATCCAGCAGCTCCTGCTCAATTCGGTCAGGGAACCTGGACAAAATCGTCCCCTCCGGCTCCACATCAACGATATGAATGACAGAACCCGGCCCTGTACGAATCGTATATTTCAGCGCTTCCATCGCATCCTGATAGGCTATCTGAGCGGACTCGACCGTAGGGTAGAATCGGCTGATGCCCACGCTGACTCCTAATTCCAGAAATTGCTCCACCTTCTGCCTGATCTCAGCAGCCCAATCATTAATCCGCTTCTTATACGAATCCTCGGACAACCCTGTACTGCCAATGAGCGTAACCTGCGTATGATGAATGACCGCCGGCTTCAACCTTGCGAACGATGGTACGATTTCACCAACTATATTATTGATGGCAAACAGCAGCAGGTCTTTATCCATCTCCTCATATCGGGTGTCTTTCAGTGAATCGATCTGGACTGCCATGACGCATACATGCTTCCAAGCCTCCTTATCGGTAAACGCACCCAGCCTTTCCTTAATCTCCTGGGACTTCACTTCCCCTTGATAAAGCTTGATCATGAACAGCTCCTCCACCTGCCGCTGCTGTCCTTCGATAATGCCAGTTAAGCGGTGTTTGGTATGCAGCATCTCATGAACCTGACTACCGATATATTGAAGCTCGTCGCGATTGCGATCTACCGATTGCATCTGCCCCGGTTCCGCTTGAAGCGAGCGGTACAAACGGTTGATAGGGCTGTACATTTTCCTTGACCCCAGCCAGGAAAGCAGCATCGTGACGGCAAAAATGCTGATATAGACACGTAGGTCCAGCCATTGTAAGGGGACTTGCGAAAGGTTACACCGACATCAGCATTCTCATTCGAATGATAAGTACCTATTGCATCCGTTCCCTGCAAAAGAGGCTGCAGCTCACCAGCATGGCTGAAGTCCCTCCCAATAAGGTCCGAATTGCTGTGCGCAATCACTATCCCCTCCTCATTGAGGATCATCACTTCCCCAAGATCGCTATTGTTAGCCAACAGCTTGTTCATCTCTTGCTTTGAAATTTCATAATCATCAAACCCGAAGGCGTAAGCGAATGCAATGGCAGCTTCTTCACCAGATGTACCTGTTTCCCTGTTTCCCTGCTTCCGCAATCGTCCAGAAACTGGTCTTGCCATACTTAGCGTAATTTCTCACCATTTCTGTCTCTCCGAAGCTATCCAGTCTGAACACTTCGGTACTGTTGTTAATCGCCCAACCCGCGTTCAAGCTGACCAGTAGCACATCATAGATGCCTAACTC
Source organism: Paenibacillus qinlingensis (assembly GCF_031455095.1). Lineage (GTDB taxonomy): Bacteria > Bacillota > Bacilli > Paenibacillales > NBRC-103111 > Paenibacillus_E > Paenibacillus_E qinlingensis_A. The sequence continues at coordinate 152,745 of NZ_JAVDSB010000005.1, read as the reverse complement.
GAAGCTCTGAAGCTGATGCAACCCAAGCAACAAGCCATTGACTGTCTCGAACTGGTCCGGGGTTAGCGGCATATTCATGGCTGAACCTACCAAAGAGGAGCTAATAAATTGCACCGCTGATTTGTCCGCTGTCTTCAGAATCTGTTCCACCCTTTGCTGGGTTTGCTCCAGATTTAGCATGTTTCCCTTAGCCACTTTATCCTGAACGATCTCGGAGGATTTCTGATAGGACAACACCCCGAGTACAAGCACCGGGAGGGTTCCCAGTAGCATGCTGAACAGAAACAAACGAAGCAAAAATTTGGGTGGACGGATTCTCATGATGTGTCAAACCTCCATGGTTTCGAAATACGATGGAATTCACTGCCGTAAATCACAAACAGGATGAAATCCTTTTCCTTATTGTAGTCCAGCCATCCATATACAGCTAGCCAAACTCTCGTTATTTCTTGATCGCCATGTATTGCGCAGTGTATTCTTCAATGACTTTGTCTCCGCCGCCTTTGCGCCATTGCTCCACAGCCTGATTCCACCCCGCCTCGTCCATGTTGCCCATAATAAATTTGATCCTGGCATCCTGAATGATTTTGGTCAGCTCGGAACCTTTCTCGGCGAGTGTGACGGATTGGAACGACTCAGCCGGATTGGCAACAGCGATAGCCGCATTATCCTTGAACATTTGCTTATACTTCTTGACGATCGGCGCATCCTCTCCTGCTTTGGACAGAGCGCCATCATCGAATCGCAGCTGGTAAATCGCGTTGATGTCTGTTTCGTACGCTTTGCCATCCGTGCGCGTCGGTTTACCGTTCTCGACCTTGTAATGCTTACCTTCTACACCCCATTCAAACAGATTTTGTATCTTGTCATCGGCAAGTTTATTCATAAAGCCTAGTATATTTTTGAGATCATTCTCGGTTTTCACGCTTGTTTTGGGGAACATGTACACACCCACATATCCACCGTTAAACAGCATGAGTCTCTCACCCTTCGGCCCATTGATTCTGCTAACCACATCAAGAATGGCCTTCGGATTCGCTTTGGCAAGATCATTGAATCCTGCGTTCACATCGTCCAACGTACTGATAATAAGTCCAGCATTGCTTTGATTCATCGATTCCTGGCGCTTTGTGCCCGGCACAACGGCAAAGTCCTGGTTGATCAGCTTTTCGTCATACAGACGCTTATAGAACTTAAGCGCATCGACGTATTCTTTGGTCATAAAGTCAGGAACGATCTTGTCGTTTTGTAGCCCGTATAGGTTAGGACCGCCATACCAGCCGAGAATCGTTTGGAAACCATTCATGCCTCTTCCTTCATACATGCCGAACGTGTCATTCTTACCATTCTTGTCCGGGTCCTTCGTGCTGAACGCTTTAATGACATTATAGAAATCATCAATTGTCTTAGGCTCACTCAACCCTACCGCATCTAACCAATCCTTACGCAAAATAATTCCTTCACGTGCGACCGGACGGCTGCGGAAGATGCCATAGGTCTTGCCGTCGACAGCGATATTGTTCAGAACGAGCGGGTTCAGCTTGCTCAGATTCGGGTAATCCTTGAGATAAGGACCCACCTCCCAGAACATGCCGGACCTTACCGCGTTGACGATACTTTGGCTCTTGTTACTGGCAATCATCATAATCTGGGGAAGCTCTCCCGCCGCTATAGTTGCATTGATTTTGTCATTGTAAGCCGAATTCGGCACCCAGGTGATATCGAGCTTGGCCCCTGTATGCTCCTCAATGATTTTGATCGCTTCGTTATCCGATTTCGGCGGCTCAGCTGAGTAATACATGTTCATCATGGACAATTTAAGTGGTTCCTTCGGCTTCTCTGATCCCTGTGTCCCTTGAGGAGATGCGGAAGGATTTGCTGCTTTCTCTGTACCTTGGCTGCATCCCGCAATCAACCCTGCCGACAGTATAATAGCTCCAGTAACCCTCCAACCTTTTCCTTTTCGTCCATTCCATCCTGTCATTTCTGTGAGCCTCCCTTTACTTCCCTTATTTTAAATTAAAAGATAACCCATCCTGCGTCATCCCTTAACCGAACCCAATAAAACCCCTTTGGCGAAGTGCCTTTGCAAAAATGGATATACAATGAGAATCGGCAGTGTCGATACCGTAATGACTGCCATCTTAATCGATTGCGGAGGGATAACGAACGCTTCGTTCACTTGGCTGGAATCGCCAATTCCCCCTTCGGCCATAATGACGACCTGACGCAAGATAACTTGAATTGGCCACTTGGTCGTATCGTTGATATATAAAATCGCTGAGAAAAAAGAATTCCAGTGCCCCACCGCATAGAATAGCGAGAAGGTGGCAATTGCCGGCAGCGATAAAGGAAGCACGATTCTGAACAAAATGCCTACATCATTGCAACCGTCGATTTTGGCAGATTCCTCGATACCTTCGGGCAAGAAATTTTTCAAAATAATCAGATTGAAGGCGCTAATTGCCCCCGGAATCAGCAGAGACCACAAAGAATTCATTAAGCCCAGCATTTTGACCACAAGAAAAGTCGGAATCATTCCCCCGCTGAACAGCATGGAGAATATGACCATCAACATAACCGGCTTGCGCCAGAGCAGTTCCTTACGGGCCAGCGGATACGCCATCAGCACTGTAAAGAGCAGATTGATAAATGTCCCAGCCACGGTTATGAAAATTGTATTAAACAAACTACGGACAATCGTATTTGTTGAAAAAATATACGTGTACGCATCCAGTGAAAACTTGGTTGGGATCAGCATCATGCCTCGCTTGGCGAATTCCTCCGGTGACGCGAATGAACCCAGCACCATATATAGAAACGGAAGCACTGCCAGTGCAGCAAACAGAAGTAATAGCGTAATATTGGTAATGTCGAACAACCGTCCACCCCATGTGCGGTCTTTCATCGGCTCTCCCTCCTCCTGTTAATAAATTCCTTCATCTCCGGCCTTCTTGGCCAGCGCGTTCGTCGTCAGCACCAGAATCAAGCCAACCAACGACTCGAACAGCCCCACTGCCGTACTATAGCTGAATTGGGCCTGATTGATCCCAACGGAATACACATACGTATCGAAAACCTCTCCGACCTCCCGATTCATAGCATTGAGCATCAGGATGATCTGCTCGAATCCCGTACCCATGAAATGACCGAGCCTCAATATCAATAAGATCACAATCGTGCTGCGAATCGCCGGCAGCGTAATGTGCCATAACTGACGCCAGCGTCCGGCCCCGTCGATTGTGGCCGCTTCATACAACCCAGGGTCCACGCCCGCCAAGGCAGCAAGGAAGATAATCGTACCCCAGCCCGTTTCTTTCCAAATGACCTCGGTCATGATTAAAGTACGAAACCAATCTGCGCTGATCAGGAAATTCGCTTTCTCCCCACCCAATCTTACGATAGCCTCATTGACCACACCGCCCTCCACCGTAAAGAGCAGATAGAAAATACCGACTACCACCACCCATGAGAAGAAATGGGGAATATAGATCATCGTCTGTACGAATCGTTTCAGAAAATTCTTACGGACCTCATTAAGCATTAAAGCGATAACGATAGGCAACGGAAAGAAAAAGATCAGGTTATATATCGCTAGAATGACCGTATTACGAAACAACATCCAGAACGTCGGCTCATTGAAAAACCGAATAAAATGCTTCATCCCCACCCAGTCGCTATGCCAAAAGCCAAGAAAGGGCTGGTAATTCTGAAAGGCGATCAATACGCCCCACATCGGTAGGTATTTGAATAATAAAAAATAAATTATGCCTGGCAAAAGCATGAAATACAGCCATCGGTCCCGGAGAATGATCTTCCTGATGGGTTTCCTAGTTGGTTTAACACTATTTTGTTCACCCATGCGTTTGCTATATGTGGTTATTTCCATAGGGTCCTCCTCCATTGCCAGCGTTAAACCTCAAAGTTCAGCACACTGTTTCAATTGTTTCGACTATCGCACCATCGCTGAATCGAGTAGACGTTAATGCGATCTCCTGTCACGGTAAATTCATTTTTATTCAGATCGTAGTGCACGATAGCGACTTGATCTAGAGAGTTCAGCACTACCGCGAATTTCTTCGTGATGAGATAGCCTGCCACGATAAAGGAGCCTTGGTCAGGAATTTGAATCGGAGCAGCGTTGTGGATGCGATTTCTTTCGCTCAGTTCCATCATCTGTCTCATCTGCGCTTCCGACGCGTTCCCCCAATGCTCCCGCGTTCCTACCCCCTCTAACTCCAAGTAATGGACTCTTTCGTTGAAGCCGAGCTTGTGGATACGCTCCATATACATTCTTGCATGCTCTACAGGAACTCGAATATCCATATCACCATGGGCGATAAACAAGGGAGTGAGCAAATTGTCCGCAAGCGTTATGCCGCTCCTAGACATGTAAGCTTCCGGATCAATCTTCGGCGGGAAGCCGATCCACACATCCAATTCATCCTGGAATTCGCCAATTGTGTCATTTTCATACCACACCGCATAATCCGCAATCCCGCACATCGCCGTAGCTGCTGCAAAAAAATCCGGCAATTTGCCGACAATCGCATATGCGTTACCCCCTCCTCCGCTTCCTCCCTCAAAGTACACGACATCGGGATCGACGATGCATTCTTCATAATGCTTGCGCACATAATTCACGGCATCGATGACATCTAACAGCTCCCAACCGTTGCAGTCAGGATTACCTTCCGAGAAGGCTCTCCCCCTACCCCTCTCGCTGATAACCGTCTACAATCATTACCGAGCAAGTTAGGAGAAGTCAGATCAATAATCCTCACCGAGTTAGAGTAATCATTAGCGAAGGGGGCTGATGCCGCCATGCTGGGCGCAAATAGAAAAGGGACACCGCCATGAATCAGCGGTGTCCCTTTCTATTACGGTGCATCGAACGTATGCACCTTATTCCAGTTCACGCCACCGCTGCGGGTGGTGTACATGACACTCGGCTGCTCATGATCATTCGTGATGAGCCAGCCGCTATTCGCGTCTGCCATGCCCAGCAGCAGCTCGCCGTACCCTGTAAACGACTCCGTCCCGTTCACCCAGGTTTTGCCGCCGTCCTTCGTCCATCCGACGGAGTTCGGCTTGTCGCACGCCGGGCAGCTGCCGCCCATGAAGGCTACGTCGGTGTTCACGACGTAGAGTGGGCCGGGCTTCGAGCCCGTGTTCTTCGGCCCCGACGTATCCCCTACAGGGAAGCCTGGGGCCGGACCTCCACCAGCCGTACTGTTCACCAGCACGGTCTGCCAGGTCTTCCCTCCGTCCCGTGTGTGGAACAGCGAATACGATGTTTGGGTCATCCCCGACTCCCCTATCAGCTCGACCCACGCGTCATCCACACCTGCGGAGCGAATGACGGCGCCTGTTAGTGTCGCTACAGTTGGGCGCGACATGACGGTTTTCCAATTTTGCCCGCCATCTTGCGTCCGCAGTACTTCGATCGTGTCTTTCACTTGTCTAACAGCCCAGCCGTTCTTACTGTCATGATAGTAGACATCGCCTGTGATACCATCGGGTACAGGCAGCGTCTTCCATTTGACACCGCCATCGACAGTCTGGGCATTCCCACTGTAAGCCTCCTGTTTCGATACGAAGTGGAGAAACGCTTGGTTCGGAACGGTACCGACTGCCGACCAATGTGCACCGCCATCATGGGTGCTTAACAGTTTCGCCGCAGCTTCTTCCGTTGCCCAAGCATCCTGATCATTAAGGGCAAATAACTGCCCTATATCACCAGCCCCTGTATATTGCACCTTCCACTTCACACCGCCATCATCGGTACGAGCGATCCAGCCCTTGCCGCCAATCCACCCTTTTTCCGCATCAGCGAGCCTTACAGCCGTAACTCCCTGCAATCGTGTTGTTGATGTACCCTCGCTGCCTTTGGCAGGCACGGTCGGTGCCGCTGATCCAGGTGCAGCGAGGCTCGTTGTTGTCTCCGTTGTAGCCACCACACGGGGACTCGGTGAATCCGAAACGGTCACATTTCCACTTGTTTGTCCTGAAGATTTACACCCTGTTAAGGCCAGAGTGGTTATCGCCAACAGCAGCAGTGCCCTTTTTAACATAGGAATGTCTCCCTTCACTTGCCTGTGTAGTTGATATTTCATAGACGTTACCAGAGAGGGAAAAGTTGATCTCACATCCTTAACATCTTCCCCTGAATGCGAGAAATTAGGCATGACTCATCCATCTGTGGAATACAATCGTAAACAAGAAGGGGGACTTCGTTACGGAGAGGGAGGAGGATCTGTTGAAATTCATTTGGGGCAAAAAGGAACTGACCTTCATGATCATTCCGGGTGCCAACCGCCATACCGTAAGATTCAAGCTTCCGCACAGCTCACTGTATATTGTGCCTAGCGTGATCCTGCTTGTACTAATGGGATTCTTGGTAACCATCTACTTGATGAATACCCAATCTCATCAAACTCAAAACAGCATGCAGCAAGCTTTCGATGGACAAGAACGTCAGCTGGTTGATCAAATTACACATAAAACAAGTGAACTGGAGAAACTGCAAATTGATTTGATTGACCTGGCTCACCAGACCGATGAATTTAAGGTAAAGCTAGAGGAAATTAAAAAACTAGATCATGTGATCGAACTCATGAGTCAGCCAGAGGGCATAAACGGGACAAGCAAGAAGGTTTCGAGCATCCCGAGCACCAAGCCCGTGAACGGTGCGAATGTGGATGTTGGCGGCAGTGATGTTCCTGTCAGCATGGATGATGTATCTACCCTCGTAAGCGATACCAAGCAAGGGCTTTTTTCATTAGTTGGTGATATTAATGCGCTCCTCGTCAACCTCAACGAATCTGAAGCCAAAATTAAAGAAGCCGAGCGCCTGCGCAGCATTACACCCACGCTTTGGCCCATCACCTCGCATAGTATCACCTCAGGCTTCGGCATCCGCATCGATCCTTTTACATACAGGCCTTCTATGCATACCGGGTATGATATCGATGGTGAATACAACGACCCGGTGTTCGTTACTGCCGCAGGGAAAGTTGTTTCCGTGGGGTTCGATGGTGAGTTAGGCAATTACATCATTGTTGATCATTCCAGAGGCATTGAAACCGAATATATGCATTTGAATAAAATATTGGTAAAACGCGGAGAATCTGTAACAAAAGGTCAACAGATCGGTCTCGTTGGTTCCACTGGACGCAGCACGGGCTCCCATCTTCATTATGAGGTTCATAAAAATGGTGTACAGATTGATCCCAAACCCTATCTCATTTCAGATCGAAAGGATGAACGCAAATGATTGGAAGCTCGAAATTGAGACGAATCGATGCCAAAACAACGGATACGCTGATCGGAGGCAGTACGATCTGTGAAGGCAAAATTATGTCCGAAGCCAGTCTTCGCATTGAGGGGCAAATGAACGGTGACATTGAATGTGCCGGTGACATCACCATTGGTGAGAACGCTGTCGTACAATCGAATATCCACGCGCGCGATGTGATCGTTGCCGGTAAAGTGAAAGGCAATATCTATACGAAGGGTAAGCTGATAGTGACAAAGTCTGGCGTGTTGATTGGCAATATTGATGTTCGCTCCTTCATTATTGAAGAGGGCGGTATCTTCCAAGGCAGTAGTGCGATGAATGCCAATGGGGCTGCGGTGGCAGCACCAGCGGATAAAAGCAGTGGCGGCAAAGTCATCGATGCCAAGGCACATAAGCAGCAAAAAAATGAGCAACAAGCCGCTTCTGGTGGAAACTAGAGCCGCATTATATACAAAGAGCTCGTCTTCATCCGCCTGCGGCGGGTGTGACGAGCTCTTTACTCTTTCTCATTACCTTCATTTCCATTACTTCCCATCCTTCACTTCGGCCAGCATAGAGAGATCCACGAACGGGCTAAGATCCAGTTGCTCTGGCTTGATGCCCTTAATATATCTAGCACCGATCGATACCTTCGCCATCTCTTCCATCACCTTCACATCAACGTCAGTGGTCAACTTGAGGCGGCTGAGCGAGGCTTTAATCAAGCTTTTATCCATGCCTTTACCGCTGTATTGTTTCAGCTGGTTGTTAATTAGATCATAGGCTTGGTCAGGGCTGTTTTGAATGAATGCGATGCCGTCCATGTTGGCTTTAATGGCACCTTTCACCATGTCGCGATGGTGTTGGATGAACTTGTCGCTTGCCACCATAATCACAGTTGGATAGTCGCCATGGTTCGGCGGGATCGCCTGCCAATCAACGACGACTTTACCGAGCCCTGCTTTCTCGATCTGTGTTCCCCATGGCTCTGGGACTAAGGCTGCGTCGATTTCCTTCTGACGGAAAGAGATCAGCGTATCCGAAGGTGAACGGACAATGAGATGCGCGTTATCTACGCCTCTCCCTAGTGCAATGCCTGATTGCTGTAGGAGCAAACGCAGTGAGATTTCATTCGTATTCCCCTTGGCTGGGATTGCGATGGTTTTATCTCGTAAGTCTGCGGTCGTCTGAATGCCTGCGTCCGATCTCGCTACCAGCACGGCACCGCCGTTATTGGATCCGGAGACTACGCGGAAATTACCGCTTTTTAAGAAAAAAGTCGTCGCAGGCCCAGGACCTACAAAACCAACGTCAATATCCCCCGTCGCCATGGCAATAGACAGATCGGACCCATTATCGAAGGGTGTCACTTCTATCTTCACTTCATCGCCCCATTCGCGGGCAAAATAGCCTTTTTCCAGCGCGATGTAAGCGGCGGCGTGTGTGACATTTTTGAATACACCGACCCGAACAACCTGTGGTTTACCTGTCGCTGTCAGCTTTTCCTCGCATCCGCTAAGAAGTGTAACCGTGAGTAGAAGCAGTACGAGTACTTTGATGCGTTGCGCCATCCCGTTCACTCCCCTACGACTTGGAGCCAGCGAGGCCGTAGCGCTCTAGCACTTTATCTTCTAGTTTTTTGAAGCAAAAATGGTCTGAAACCGTACCGAGCACAGCGATAATAATAACGATACAGAGCATCAGTGAGGTGTCACCGAGATTCCGTCCATCCTGCAAAAGCTGTCCCAGCCCCGCTCCCTTGGCAATCAGCTCACCTGCCACAAGCGCTCGCCACGCGAAGGCCCATGCAGTACGCACACCATTGATTAAATGTGGAAAAGCGGCCGGAATCATGACTTGAATGAACAGATTAAACCCATTTCCCGTCCCCATGGTCTGAGCTGCGCGTAAATAGATCGGCGGGATATTCTTAATGCCCGTGCGGCTCGCCAAAGCCATTGTCCACGTAGCACCTAGCGTCGTAATGAAAATAACAGAAGATTCGTTAAGACCGAACCATATAATAGCAAAAGGCAGCCAAGCAATACTCGGAATCGTCTGCAACGAGACTACGAGGAAGCCCAGCGTGTCATCCAGTAAGCGGTAACGGGCAAATAGGAACCCTAACGTCATCCCTATCGCGAGGGAAAGAGCAAAGGAAATGAGCAACCGCAGCATACTAGCTCCCGCTGCTTGCAGCAGTTCGCCATGCGCGATACCGTCGTAGAACGCTTGCAGTGTCTGCGTAACGGAAGGGAACTTCCATCCCCAGTCGAAAATCCTAAATCCCGCCTCCCAAGCTATCAGCAGCAGTACCAGAAAAATCGTTCTTCTTAATGCTGTACTCATCGCCAGTCTCCTCTCTCACAACCTTCTCCAGCTCATCCGCCAACGCGTCCATAATCAACGCTTCCATATGGTGGAGCACAGAATCTGCGCTATCGCGAGGTCTCGCTGCCTTGACAGCGAACTCTTTCTTAATCGTGCCGGGACGTGTAGACATCACCAAAACCCGATCAGACAAGATGACCGCTTCGCGAATATTGTGGGTAATGAAGAGAATCGTTTTGCGCGTACGCATCCATATTTCTTCCAATTCTTTATGCAAAATAAGGCGGGTTTGCTCATCTAGCGCCGCAAAAGGCTCGTCCATCAGCAATATTTCTGGGTCCATCGCCAGCGCTCTAGCAATCGCCGCCCGCTGCTTCATCCCACCCGAAAGCTCGTGCGGATAGCGATCCGCAAAGCGGCTCAAGTGCACAGCTTTGATCTGTTCCATCGCCATCTCAAGGCGCTCTTTCTTCGCAATCCCCTTCTGCTTAAGGCCGAAGGCGACATTATCTAGGACCGTCAGCCAGGGGAACAGCCCATGCTCCTGAAACACGACGACGCGATCTGCGCCGGCTCCTGTCACCTTTTTACCATTGACCTGAATAATGCCTTCAGATTGTGTATCAAAGCCTGCGACAAGGTTTAGAACCGTCGACTTTCCGCAGCCTGAAGGGCCAAGCAGGGAGACGAACTCCCCTTTTTTTATCGTCAACGTGATGTCATCCAACGCCTTGTAGCTGCCGCCGATCCGTTGAACGAACGTCTTGCTGACTCCCTTAATCTCGATCAAGCTCTCTCATCCCCTACGTTTGTCGCATTAGAATAACATTTTCAAGCCTGCCAAGCCTAACCCAATGATGAATCCACAAATCGCCCCATTCACCCGAATCCATTGTAGATCGCTGCCGATCTTCTCTTCCATCAGAACGGTTAACTTCTCGTTGTCGAGTTTGTCTAGGTTTTCTTTCACTAGTTGGCCGATTTTACTATGGTTTTGTTCCACATAAGAGGCGATCTGCTCTTGAATCCAGTCTTCCCCCTTGTGCAGCATTTCGGGGTTTTCACGTATGGATAGGAGCATTTTACGAATGATCGGTACCACGTGCTGAGGGACAAAGTCCGGTTCATCGATGAAGGTTTCTGCCTTCTCTTTTAATTTGGTGAGCATATGTGTCAGCTTCTCGTCTAGGTCAAACAGTTCAGGAAGCTTGGATTTCAGTTTATCCAGCTCCGCATTTAGCTGTGGATTGCGCTCCAACTTATGCAGTTCGCTTCGGATAAAAGTAAGCACAGATTCCCGGCGCGGATGGTTTTTCGTGCGCATTTGGTCGATGTAACTCAGCACGAAATTCTGGATGATACCGCCGATTTTCTCCTCATTCACCATGCCGATGAAAGCATTCACAGCAAAAGCCATGAAACCATTGGACTGCAAGCCTTCAAACGCTTTGATCGCCATCGCGCCGAGTTGGTCACGTGTATCCGCTTTGAGCGCCCAAGCTGCCACTTTATCGAGGACAAAATCAAACGTTTTGCCGTCGTAGCCGCCGTTCTCAATGGTGTCCACAAGGGTGCGAACTAGTCGACTTGTATCTACGTCTTGAAGCGCTTTATGAATTTCCTCTGCGATAAGAGGAGTTAATTTCTCCAAATCAATGGCTTGTAACGCTTGCTTGGCTAACGCAGTAAGCCCTTTGTGCAGCGACGCATTGTCTAGTTGCTTATCTGCGAGTTCTAGACCTCGCTCCAAGAAACGAATTTGCTGCAAGCGCGCGCGAATCGTTTCTTTGGAGAGCAGCTCATTCTGCACGGTGGACACGAGTGCCTTCGTAATCTTCTCCCGATTGTTCGGCAGCAGCGCCGTGTGCGGGATGGGAATGCCCAGCGGATGACGGAACAAGGCGCTGACTGCGAACCAGTCGGCCAAACCACCGACTACCCCTGCCTCGAACCCGCCTTGCAGAAACGCACCCCATACCGTTGAAGATACCGGCAATGTGGCTAAAAATCCGGCGCCCATGACGCCAAGTGAAACCGTTGCTATATACTTAGCTTCTTTTTTCATCGTTGTAACATCTCTTTCCGCGTGAGGTTGATGATTCATTCTTTCTATTTTATCACATTTTGGAAGGAAAGGTGGGAGGGGTGTTGGCGGGCAGTATCCTGTGCGGTGGAAATGGCTCGCTCAGCTAACTAGTTAGGCTCATGTGACGTGACTCCCTGCGTGAGACGTCGATTATTGCTGCCTCAGTAGCGCATCTGCACACATCTCACTCTGAGACGTCGAAAATCGCTCGCTCGGGCAGCAAGTTGGGCTCAAATGACGTGATTCCCTGCGCGAGACGTCGATTATTGCTGCCTCAGTATCGCATCTGCACACATCTCACTCTGAGACGTCGAAATTCGCTGGCTCGGCCAACTAGTTAGGCTCATGTGACGTGGCCCACAGTGTGAGACGTTGATTATTGCTGCCTCAGTAGCTCATCTGCACACATCTCACTCTGAGACGTCGAAATTCGCTCGCTCGGCTAACTAGTTAGGCTCATGTGACGTGGCTCACAGTGTGAGACGTCGATTATTGCTGCCTCAGTAGCGCATCTGCACACATCTCACTCTGAGACGTCGAAAATCGCTCGCTCGGCTTACTAGTTAGGCTCAAATGACGTGGCTCCTTGCGCGAGACGTCGATTATTGCGGGCTCAGTAGCTCATCTGCACACATCTCACTCTGAGACGTCGAAATTCGCTCGCTCGGTTAACTAGTTAGGCTCATGTGACGTGGCCCACAGTGTGAGACGTCGATTATTGCTGCCTCAGTAGCGCATCTGCAACCATCTCACTCTGAGACGTCGAAATTCGCTCGCTCGGTTAACTAGTTAGGCTCAAATGACGTGATTCCCTGCGCGAGACGTCGATTATTACTGGCTCAGTAGCTCATCTGCAACCATCTCACTCTGAGACGTCGAAAATCGCTCGCTCGGCTTACTAGTTAGGCTCAAATGACGTGGCTCCTTGCACGAGACGTCGATTATTGCGGGCTCAGTAGCTCATCTGCACACATCTCACTCTGAGACGTCGAAATTCGCTCGCTCGGTTAACTAGTTAGGCTCATGTGACGTGGCCCACAGTGTGAGACGTCGATTATTGTTAGCTCAGCTAATCTGTACACGACTAAGAAAAAAAGAGCCACCGAGTGGCTCTTTCTTATAATTGTTATCGCTCGCCTTCCCACTCTGCATAAAATTGCTGCAGATAGAGCTCCATAAAGCGATGCCGCTCCTCCGCGAGTTGCCTCGCGTAGGCCGTATTCATAAGCTCCTTCAACTTGAGGAGCTTCTCGTAAAAGTGATTAATCGCGGTGTCATTGCCCCCGCGATACTCCGCCTCCGTCATCTGCTCGCGCGCGATGACGGAAGGATCATGAATCGGGCGGCCTTTCCAGCCCGAATAGGCAAACACGCGCGAGATACCCACCGCGCCAATGGCATCCAACCGGTCGGCATCCTGCACGACCTGGCCCTCCAGCGTGCGCATCGGCGGCCGCGCGCCGCCCTTAAACGACATCGTGCTGATGATCTCCAGCACGTGCTCTACCTGCGCCGCCGGCGTGCCACTGGCGGCGAGCCAAGCCTCCAGCTCGCGCTGCGCCGCAGCTGGATCGGCGTTCAGCTTCTCGTCGACGACGTCGTGAAGCAACGCCGCAAGCTCGCAGACGAAGCGATCAGCGCCCTCTTGGGCGGCGATGCGTTTCGTCGTTTGTACCACGCGATATATGTGCCACCAATCGTGGCCGCTGCTATCGCGCTCTAGCTTTTCCTTCACGAGCGCCTCCGCCGCGAGTAGTATCCTCTTTTGACCTTCCACAAGCTCTTGTTCCATCATTTCTTCTTCTTCCTCTTTCCTTGTTCCAGCTTCTCAGGACTATCTTCTCTAGCCTCATCACTCATAATCTTTCCGCTAGATACACCCTCATCGAGTCTACCAAGCTCCGCAGCAGTCTCACTCCCAGAATGAAGCTTAAGTGCAATCAATTTGCCCTCTTCCATTTTCTTCGGTTCAGGCACTTTGCCATCAATTTGTTTCTGTATGATTTTTTTGAAATTTTTTCCGTATTTATCCTCTAGCTTCGTCCCCATATCCTGCTGAAGCTCTTGAAACACGACACTACTGCAAAAATGATTATACAGCATTTCCACCATAGCTGGATGCTCGGTTAGCATAGCCACCGTCGGATCTTCCACACCACGCGTGCCAACGATCGCCAGTTTGCGATCAATAAGCAGCGCGAATTTACGTCCCTGCTGACCCTTCAGACCTTCAACTCGTTTTCGGGCAAAAGGGTAGAAACCAGCTCCCGCTTCGCGTGTCGGCATAACAATTACACGTACGCCTTGCGTAGCAGCTTCGCGAATGTCATCCTTCAGCAGCTTGGCTTCCTCTGGCGACAAGTCACAAAAGGCCTCTTCCTTCGCTCTCCTCAATTCCGAGCGGATTCGCTCGATAACCTTGGTTTCACCTTCCAAGCTGAAGTACTCGGAACGATGCGCCTCTTGCTTAGGCAGGTGCTCTTTCACGTAGCGGATAGAGGCTTGCAGCTCCGCTTCCATTCGCTCGCCGATTTCCTCGATCGGCACACTTTGATACACAGTGGGTTCACCATGACTTGTGAGCACTGCGCCTTTTTCTGCGAGCTTTTGTAAAGCTGCGTATACGTTTGAACGCGATACGCCAAGCCCCTTGGCAATTTCGTAGCCAGTTTGCGTACCATTCACGGCAAGCACGTGCAGACACTTAGCTTCCAGATCCGTGAAGCCAAGGTTTCTCAAATGCTGTAGAACATTCTCCATGGCGCAGTCCCCCTCATATCCCTATTGTAGCACGATGATTGCCTAGTCGTACTGCTTCACAGTACGTAGATACTAAAATTTTATATTGACAATGATAATCATTATCATCTAATATGATGGAAGTTAATGGGTTGCTAAAAACCAATAGGAGGTCCACCATGTCCAAAATCATTATCGTCTACGCAAGCATGTCTGGAAATACGGAAGAACTAGCCGAGGCTATTGCTGCTGGCATTCAAGAAGCTGGTATCGAGCCTGTTCTCAAAAACGTGATGGATACCAATGCTAGTGAGCTCGAGAAGTATGAAGGTGTTCTGCTTGGTGCTTATACATGGGGAGACGGCGATCTGCCTGATGAATTCGAAGATTTCTATGATGACATGGATGATATTAATCTAGACGGCCGCAAGTTCGGCGTATTCGGCTCAGCTGATTCCTCTTACACGTATTTTGGTAAAGCAGTGGATACACTTGAAGAGAAATTAGCCGAAATTGGTGGAGAAAAAGTATTTGATGGCTTCAAAGTTGAGCTTAATCCGAGCAAGGATGAGAAACAACAATGCCACGAACTCGGTCTCAAATTCGCAACTGCTCTGGGCGTTTCAGCCTAAATAAGAAAAGGCCGGATAGCAGCCCTGCGGCCACGATCCGGTCCTCTTCTTACAGCGTTTCAACTTCGGCGATTTCGATATAGGCCATGCTTTTCATTTCATCGAACACTTCGGAAGCATATTTGCGATCCACATACACGATAAAATTGAGCTCTTGCAGCTCCTGGCTCAACTCTTTGATATGAACACTTTTCATTTTGTACCCTTTGCCAATGATCTCTTTGATAATCGCTGTTAAGTTCCCATCATGGGATACGATAAGTCGTACACGCAGATCTTTCATGATCAGAGGTCTTGGCCCCAATTTTTTAATAAAATAAGGCAATACGATTACGCTAATGAGAATAAGCACAAGTCCGAAAAAGGCTTCAATGTAGAACCCCGCCCCAACAGCAATACCAAGCCCCGCAGCGCCCCAAATCATCGCAGCTGTCGTCAGTCCAATAATGACATCATTGTGCTTGCGCAGAATAACACCAGCTCCGAGAAAACCGATTCCGCTGACCACCTGCGCCGCTAGCCGCATGGGGTCCATCACATGCAAACCAGCAACTGCGTACTTGTTGGCCGATTCAATGGACACGATTGTCAGTAAGCAGCTGCTTAAACAAATGACAAGTGATGTTTTGAGTCCGAGCGGTTTATTTCTAATTTCCCGTTCCAATCCAATAATTAATCCAAAAATGGCTGAAATCCCTAGTTTCATTAAAATATGTAGATCTACCGTAAATTCCATCATCGCCTGCTCCTCTTGTTAAGTAACCTTTACAATATCTTAACAAAGTAGGGAAGTAAATAACCAATTGCAAATTAGAAATATGTTTATGCCGACAACCAAAAAGCCTGAGACGAGTTTGTTCACTCTCCCAAGCTTAGCTAGTTAGATTCGGAAACGATAACCCGCTCCCCAAATTGTTTCAATATATTGTGGATTCGAGGGATCCTGCTCCACTTTCTCTCGAAGCTTACGGATATGTACGGTTACTGTGGCAATCTCCCCCATCGCGTCCATACCCCATAACAGATCGAATAATTGCTCTTTGCTATACACCCGATTCGGATTCATCGCCAGATGGGTCAGCAGGTCAAATTCTTTGGTCGTAAACATAACTTCCTTATCATTCACGAACACGCGTCGCGCTGTTTTATCAATCATCAAACCACGAATACGAACCTCATCGTTCTTCGACTCGCGTTTCCCCATCAGCCGTTCATAACGAGCCAAATGGGCTTTCACTCTAGCCACCAGCTCACTTGGGCTAAATGGCTTGATCATGTAATCGTCGGCGCCAAGACCGAGGCCGCGTATCTTGTCGATGTCTTCTTTTTTGGCAGAAACCATGACGATGGGAATGTCCTTCACGCTGCGAATGCGCCGGCAAATTTCAAAGCCATCCATAATCGGGAGCATCAGATCGAGAATCACCAGATCATAGTCAAACGTTAGTGCCCGCTCAAGTCCACGCTCACCACTAGTCTCAATATCAACCTCATACCCGCTAATTTCCAAATAATCACGTTCGAGCTCGGCAATGCTTTGTTCATCTTCTACGATTAAAATCCGACTCATGCTTCGCTTCCCTTCCCTTGATGGCGTGGTAAGGCCATAAACACCGTGGTGCCCTGCCCAACCACACTAGTTGCCCCAATTCGCCCGCCATGTTCTTCGATAATCTGCTTCGCAATAGCGAGTCCTAACCCGCTGCCTCCGGTTGCCGTATTGCGCGAAGGATCTGCGCGGTAGAACCGGTCGAATATATGCGGAAGCGCCTCCTCTGAGATGCCCTGGCCATTATCCTTGATTTGAATGACGGCGAAATCCCCCTGTTGCTGCACACTTAATGTAATCTGGCAGTTGCCTTCTTCGCTGTATTTTATTGCATTTTCTATTATATTGAGGAGCACACGTCTCAGCTTATCGCGATCAGCTGTAACCAATATCGGCTCTTGTGGGAGATCGGTAAGTGTAAACTGAACTCCTTTTTTCTCCATATCAAATTGTAATTCCTGCGCACAATCCTGCACGTAAAGTCCAAGATCGACGGTTTCGAATTGAAACGGAACTTTACCCAAATCCAGCTTGGAAAATAGAAACAGCTCATCAATGAGTCGATCCATATCCGCCGCTTTGTTATAGATGGTTCGAACATATTTATCCAGCTTATCTGGTGAATTCGAAACGCCATCCATGATGCCTTCGACATACCCTTTGATTGCGGTGACCGGCGTTTTTAAATCATGGGAAATATTCGAAATGAGCTCCTTGCGATTCTCCTCATATTGGAGCTGAAGTTCTACTGATTTTTTGAGTTTACGGCGCATTTCTTCAAATGCAATGCTAAGTTCGCCAAGCTCGTCTTTGCCCTGTGGAACAATCTCAAAGTCTAGATTCCCTTCTTTGATTTCCTCAGTCGCCTTTTTGAGTGCTCGTAGTGGTCGAATAATGCTGCGTGAAACAAAATAAGTCAGCACGCCATTGGTAACAATCAAGATGATGATAAAGGTTAAGAAAACCGTTTTTGAGAATTGGAGCAAATATTTCTGAAAAGGACCGCCATCTAGAAATACGAATACCGTTCCTTTACTTTGATCCGAAAACAAGAAATCCTGCTGTCTAGTTATCCACAGGGAACCTTGATTTCGTTGGAATTTCCCCGGTGGTGTACCGTAAAGTGGGAGCAGCGAGGTGTCACCGGCTTCTTTGTCTTTCAAATAAGAAGATACATACGTAATCGATTGATCCTTTCGAATGATCAGTCCCATATTAATTTTGTGAAAGCGCTCGTTCAAGTCCTTCACAAACTCTTCTTGTAGAAAGGCATCAGGCTCCGTTTCAATTTTGGCCTTGATATAAGCGACATTTTCCGCTTCCTGATCAATAACACGCTTAATCGGGTTGCCGTGCTGAGAGAAGTCCACTTCAAAACCTGATTTCAGGCTCCCGAAAGTGGCGATGCTGATTAGGATAACGGCTAGCCCGAAAAGCACAAGCGGTACAAGCAGCATGGCTATATAGGACAAGACTAGCCGAAAGCGAATCGACATCGGGTTCAGAGCTCCTTTTTATCAAACAAATAATAACCAGCTGTAAAAAATAGTATACTGCACGCTATCAAAAACATAAAGATCGAAAGGATCTTGCTCCCCACAATCGAACCGCCAACCCATAGCATATGCCAATCCATGTAAGCTGTCGGGGAGTAAGTTGCAATCTGCGGCAAAAAGAAGGCTGCAACCTTAAAAGCCAGATACACGAGGATGCTCACCGTTAACGCAGAGCTGCTGCTTGAGAAAAACTGTGCCAGACAGACCGCTGCAACACTCAAGACTAGCAGAGGTACGAAGGCCGCGCCATAAGCAAGAAGCCAATTGGAGAGGGTCCCGATGCCTCCGAAATGCTGAAAAAATAGGGCCGCAATCACGGATGCCACAAGAGCTACTATTAAATAGAGCGCAATGTAAATGGCGAGTGCCAACTGCTTGGAAGCAAACACTTTGAATCTGGAAAGTGGGCGGGTCAGAATATTTTTCATCGTACGATCACCCATTTCACCAGAAAACACATCCGCAGCTCCCATGAATACGAATAAAGGCAAGAAAATCGTCGTGAATAAGCCCAGCATCACAATGGGAAAATCCTTCGCAGCGATCGCGCCGATACCGATGCCCTGCTGAAATCTCGAGAGCAAGATACCTGCTAGAATAGGCAGCAGCAAGGTTACGGCTAGGAAGAAGATGGTTTTCTTCTTGTAGGCGAGTTTCAGCGTCTCATTCCAGACGTTAGCTGTTAGTATGCTAGGCATGCGCGGCTAGCCCCCTGACTTCTTGAATTTCCCGCAGGTAGGCGGCTTCCAATGAGGGGCTGCCTTTGAGCAAATCGGAGACTAATCCCTCACGGATAAGCTTTCCTTGATGGATAATGCCAATCCGATTACACATTAACTCCATTTCGTGGATGAGATGAGAAGAGATTAGAAACGTTATCCGTTCCTCTCGCGCTAACCGTAGGATGATTTCACGAATGTGAACCATGCCCTCAATATCCAGACCATTCGTAGGCTCATCGAGAATGAGCAGCTCCGGCTTAGCAAGCATCGCGGCCGCTAGTCCCAGCCTTTGCTTCATGCCAAGTGAGTAACCCGCTACTTTTTCATGCTGAAAAGGAGTGAGATCTACAATCTCCAGCACTTCATCCACACGCTGCTTGCTCACCTCTGGGTACAATCGCGCTGCTTGCTCCAGATTTCTTCTGCCGCTCATGTAGGTGTAAGCTTCTGCTGTTTCGATCAATACGCCGACCTTCGCCATCGCTTGCTCATACTGTGTTTTCACATTGTAGCCGAAAAGCTTCACCTCGCCTTGCTGTGCTTGAGAAAGGCCTGTCATGATCTTCATGACGGTTGTTTTTCCCGCTCCGTTTGGCCCAAAAAAGCCATAAATATCGCCGCGTTGCACGGTCATATTAACCGCATGGATGCCGCGCAGGTTACTAAAAATCTTCGTTACTTGGCTCATCTCAACGATGTGTTTCACACGGCCTCCGCCTTTCAATAAGGAAGTGAGGAGGTCAACTGAGGTTGACAGCTCCTCTTTGATATAAGTAATGCTTAGTGCTTATCGCCCCAGTTTTTGTGGCCCGACAATTCGTCAAATTTCACGTTCTCTACTTGCTTCCCGCTCAAATCAACCGTATCCGGCGTCGTCGAGTTCAAGCTGGACAGCGTCATGTCAATGCGAAGCACAACATCATGTTCAGCGCCTTGCGCATCTTTACCAGACAAATGAATTTGCGCCGACTGACTCGTAATGTGATCATCCTCATCCACGCTCGCATTTACTTCCACTGCGTCCATTGAGATGTCGGAAGAAAGCTGCGGCAGACTATTTCTTAATGTCGCTAGGTCGATACCGAGCGTATTGGCTTTGGTTGGCATAGGCTCATCTTTGGCCATCACACCATGCTTGATAACAAGTGAACCTACCGTGTTCACAACGGGAGAGATTTGGCTGCCGGAAAGCTTGAAATGAATTTCTTTGCCGTTTCCTGCCGTTTCGTCCATCGTGACATAATTTTTCAAATTGCCCACCAATGTATCTACAACATTTTCCACTTCGCTGATGACTTCAGGGTCTGGGGTATGATTGCCTTTGTTATGTCCTTTGAACTTCGACGGTGCGTTGTCACCTTCAATGACTTTATAGACGTCAGAATCTGCTGTTTTGACAATCTGCTTGCCATCTTGGCTGTAGAATTGAATGGTTTGCTGCTCATTCGTGCCACTGGTTACATTCACTTGTGCACTTCCAGCGTGATCGGCTCCGCCGGTTTTAATCGTTGATTTTACTTGGAGCAGGGAAGCTCCATTGTCCTGTAAAGACACGTTGACCTGGCGTGTTACGTTCTTAATTGTCGCTGTTTGTTTCACTGCTGATTTGAAAGCTTCATAACCGGGAGCCTCTCCCACACCTGCATATACGGAAGTCACTAGCATCATGCTGCCTACAGCTACACCTAATCCCAACATCGCTAACTTCTTATTCATCTCGTCCTGCCTCCGCGTAATCCATACGCTTTCTCTAATTTGGCCGCGCTAGTTGCGCTTCCATATTGACTATCTTAGCCCTCAAGACTTAATTGCCACTAAACCGCCTATTAACACGGGCTAAAACAATTCTTAAATTTTTCTAAACTGGTTAATAACGAGCTCAAATGAAAAAGAAGCCTCCCTCCTGATCGGCGATGGGTAGCTTCTTGTTGATTCGTTGCTGACTAATATTGTGTTTGTTTTATATTCGTTTTCAACATGCCTGAGTGGAGAATAGTGGGTATTACATGAATGGTACCGAGCTCATAGTCGGATAGCGGCTTTTCACCGTAAGCGGTCCGTTTCGCCCATGTGGCAAATTCATCCCTATAAAGGTTATGCTCCAGTCCATATACATCAATTCCTCTGCTTTTGCCAAGTTTAAAGGTCATCTCAATTTCTTCCTTTACTTGTTTAGCAATCAGTTTTTTCAATTCAATCTCATCAACCTCTTCGAATATTTCAGCTATTGTAGACGGAGCTAAAACTTTCACATCGAAAATGGTTTTCTCACCATCCGCTCGTATCTTAATATGAGCCTTCGGTTTGATAATCACGTTGTGAACCGGTTTCTCCTCTCTATAAACGAGCATTGGGGTACGAATTGTATATGTATTCAACCACCTTGCACCAACAAATTCTTCCTCCGAAAACCATTGCAAACTACGGTGCTTGTTCAAGGCATAAACGCCATTCACTCTTAGTTTGGGATCTGGCTTTTTGTTTTTCCTCCATACCTCATCTTCAATGTCCAATGTGGGCAACATCACCGTATCCCCAGGCTCTCGTAATCTCGAAGCCACCCAAAACAGCCGATGCGGAGCAATGTAAGATCGTTGTCGATAGCTATCCGCTGGCTGCATTAAGATGGAACTCATCGGCGAGACATTGAAAAAGGGAATAACCGAGAAAATGTCCTCAATCGACTCGTCTGTACAATAAAACCACTGCGTGAATCTCGTTTCACTGTAGCGAACGTTTCCGTCTGTAAATTTGCCTATTCCTTGATTTAACGCATTTTTGGAAAACAAGTAAGCACCGACATGTCCCCAGAATACACGTTGCTGGGACGTTCGGTAGAGCTTATTGAATGCCTCGCTAACAGTTGCGCCCTCTTCTTTACCTACCCAAATCAAAGGTAACTGTGCCGATTGACCTCCTTCTTGTTTGGCCACACTTGCGAAATCCAACATTTGTCCGTAGACGATGTATTTCCCATCTTTATAATCAAAGCCAATCGCTGTCATGTAGTTCGTGTCTTGAATCGTTTTTAAATCCCAACAGCCCGTCAAGCTAGTTAACAAGAAGGCAGACACCGTTAATTTCAGCCACATTTTCATCATGAAGATTCACTGCCTTGTCTTGTATCATCCTTCGTATTGAGCTCAATCGGCCTGCGTGCAAGTTTCTTCCAAGCCTTTGAAAATAAGGCAGTGATCATTTCTCCGATAAATGGCGGTGAAATTGGTGTTAGATAAGGTACGCCAAATGACTCTAGCGTCGACATAAAAAGAACTAAGCCCATGAGCGAAATCATGAATCCGTATATACCAAACATGGTGGAGATGAGCAGAATAATAATACGTAACACTGTAATGGTTCCAGCGAGATTTTGATTAACTAGCGTATACATTGATATCGTAGATAGGGAAGTAACCACCAAGGTAGTGGGGCTTGTAATGCCAGAGCGTATCGCCGCATCGCCAACAATTAATCCACCTACAACGGTAACCGTTTGTCCAACTACCTTGGGCAATCGAGCGCCCGCTTCACGGAACAATTCAAATAACATCAGCATGATAATGAAATCCATTGGGCCGGATAAAGGCAAGCCTAGTCGTGAAGAAGAAATCGTGGCTACGAGTTGATACGGAATTTGGTCCAAATTAAAGCTGGACACTGAAATCCAAAGACCTGGCAACAATACCGATATGAGCAAACCGATTATTCTAAGCAATTTCTCAAATGCGACATAATAGAAGGGATTATGGACATCTTCAGGTGAGTTTAAAATATAGCTTAAGGTGACTGGTGCAACGAGAACCATCGGTGAACCATCCACGATAATCGCAAATCGGCCACGAAGTAGGCTATCTGCCACAAAATCGGGTCTCCCCGTATAATTTAGGAGAGGGAAAATTGAATAGGTCCGCCCTGATAAGGCATCATCGAGCTGTGCGCTGGAGATAACCGCATCGACATCAATGGATTGCAGGCGATCTTTGGCCTCTTGCAGGACCGACTCATTGATGATATCGCCGAGATACAATAAAGCAACTACCGTGTTGCTTCTTCGTCCTAATTGTATCTTTTCAACACATAAACTCGATGTGGCCAAGCGTTTGCGGATTAAGGCGATATTCGTGATAACATCTTCAATAAATCCGTCGCGTGGCCCTTTAATCGACGTTTCCGTACTAGATTCTTCAGGTGTACGGTTCGGAGGAGCGGCAATATCCAGTCCGTAAATCGCTTGACTATTTTCAAAAAATAAAATTAGCTGACCCGCAAAAACTGATAATTTCATATCATCAATGATATGTTTACCCGTGAGCTTGACCAATTGAAGCAACGTACTCAAATCAAGAGCTTCCTCATCTTGGTAATAATCACTATTAATAAACGCCTGCAAATTAGGCAGCACGAGACCATCGATCATATCCCTTCTTACCATACCCTCGCAATACACTAATGTTACACGCTCAACCTTGTCCCCTTGCGTGATAGGGTACGTTTTCACAATAACATCGTCCGAAAGGGCAAACCATTCACGGAAATCCTGCTCATTCACTTAAGCATCCTGCTCCTTTCGCCGAATAGGCAGCATAGCAACTACAAGTAAAAACAACAGAAGAGATAGACCGACTACAAACATCAACGAATAGTAATATTTCTGCAGCCAAATCACCATTTGATTATCCGATACGGGATACAAGGTAATTCCAAATAAACCTAGGCTCAACCCAATGAGAATGTATGTTCTTGTAGATTTTTTCTCTATTCTCATCATATCCAAACTAATAAACAACAATATCGAGGTCCGCATGCTAGACCCTGAAATCCATTGGAAAATGGATAAGAAATCTAGATGGGAAATGTATTTCCCAAGGGTCAACATCCGCCATTGTTCAAAGGCGGGATACCTTAAATCCGCCGCTTCAAAGGGACCGAATATGGCGATCGCTCCTGTTAGTGGACCGATGGTAAGCCCTATTACACACGTGGTCAGTATCAATAATCCTCGTAGTCGGATACGCGTTCGGACATGATGCTGCATAACGAGAATACTCAGTATTTCGAAGGAAGCGCTGCAAGTTAACAGCATACATATGAGTGTCGGACCATATCCGTGTGTGAAAAGCGGTGTTAGCAGCGTGTAATCCTTGTATTGAAAATTAGCCCCCATCACAAAGTAACCAAGAACAACAACAGCTGGTAAAAGGAGGCCAGATGCAATCGCAATCGCTTTAATACCTTCTCTTGCTGCAAAAAAGCAAAATAGGATAAACATTAATGAAATCATAAAAAGAGGGGTTCTTGGCAAGTAAGTGACGTGAGTCCACATGGTGACATCTTTAATCGTGACTAAGGCATGCGTTAAACAGATCAAGATAATGAAAGATTGAATGAGATACGCCCCCCAGTTTCCCAACCTCAATCTTATCCATGCTATCAAGTCACCTTGTTTCGTTCGTTTAACCAAGAAGTAGATCAGACAAGTCCAGACAAGCATTGGGACAATGGCCAATGAGGCTCCTAACCAGGAATCTCGTTTCCCATAGTGCAGTAGAACTGGGATGAGTAGCACATGATTCGTTATCGCGATGGCAATGATCACGATCCCATATAATTGAATGGAAGTAATTTGTTTATTTACAAACATAAGCGTTCTCCCGCTTTGGTATGACGTGGAAATGATGGCATCAGTTATCGTTAAGTTCTCCCCCAATTGGAAATTTATGCGTATAGACGCAACAAAGCCGCTTCCCGATGACCGGGAAACGGCTTTTATTCCTCATGTTCCTATTAGAATGTTGCCAAAATAATAACCAATAAAATGTACAGCACCAGAATAACTGCTGTGCTGGAATATCCAACGTTTGACATGGGTAGTTCCCCCTTCCGCCTGGTAAAACCTCATCTTGGCTGCTCCCTATATCTTATGTTAGGCAGGGTGGATGGGTAT
Source organism: Paenibacillus qinlingensis (assembly GCF_031455095.1). Lineage (GTDB taxonomy): Bacteria > Bacillota > Bacilli > Paenibacillales > NBRC-103111 > Paenibacillus_E > Paenibacillus_E qinlingensis_A. The sequence goes on along the minus strand of NZ_JAVDSB010000005.1, from coordinate 127,907 downwards.
GGACGGATGTCTATTTGCCCGGAAGAAAAGGTGTCAATTCACCTAGATAACAGACATCTAAATAGTGAAGAGGCCTCGTGCAAGCCGTGTAGAACAGCTTGCGTTCCTTCGCTTCCGCGTAGACAGACGCCCCGGCATTGTAGAGAATAACCGCGTCGAACTCGAGCCCTTTGGCGAGGTACGCCGGCAAGATCATCACGCCTGCTTCGTAGTGCAGCGTGTCTTTGCTGATCCGCGCGAGGTCTGGCAGCAGCGGCTTCAATCGTCCGTGCGCGTACTCCGTCTCGCGCTCGGTCTTGCAAATGATCGCGACGGAGCTTGCGCCGCCGTCGCGACGGGTTACCGCCGCCTCTGCGACGAGGCGGATCAGCTCTTGCTCGCTTGCTGCGCGCAGCAAGCGCGGCTCTTCGCCGCTGCGGCTGAACGGTTCCACCGGTTCGCCGCCCGGCAATACCTGACACGCGAACTCCGTGATTTCGCGTGTGGAGCGGTAGCTCTTGACGAGACGGATCGTCTTCGTCTCGTCTTCGCCCATCAGCTCGCTAATCGAGCTGTAGCTTTGTTCTTGCTGCGTGGCGCTTGAGCCGGCGCCAGCACTTACGAGCTCGCTCACATTCGCGTTCGCGTGCGTGAAGATCCCTTGATTCCAATCGCCGAGCAACGTGAAGCGGGCGCGTGGGAACAGCTTTTTCAAATAAGCATAGTGAAAAGGTGAATAATCCTGTGCTTCATCCACCAAGCAATAACGGATTGTACCTACCCGCAGCTGCCCCTCAACAAGTCCTTTCAGATACACAAGCGGTGTTGCGTCCTCATAGCGAAGATGACCTTGCTCCAGCGCTTCTACTGTGAAATTGCTAATTGTAGCCCATGCTTCTGGCAATGGCTCACCGGCTAGCTTCACCAGCTCCTGCTGTAAGCTCGTATCTGTAAATAACTCTTTATACATGCCGAGCACGTCGACATAGGCTAGCTTTTGCGCTTTTTCCCGAAGCGGTGTAATCGCTTTGTGCGCTTTGACACGGCTCATTTTCTTCATCTCAGGTTCGCTGCCCATATACTTCGGTTCTCGTACAAGCTTGCGATAGAACCGTTTTTGCACATCGGCTTGGAAGACATCCAACTGCTCCAGAATCCACTCCGACAACTGCTCCATCCGCTCACCGATGGCCAGTATCGAGGACTTGCTATAGAAGCGTTCGCTTAGCTCTGCCCCTGTGATGAGTACTTTCTTGCCCACAGCCAGATCAACGAATCGAATCCCATTCAGCTTCAACTTCTCTCCGTATGCTTCAATCACGCGTAGGAAAGCCTCGGAGGCTTTGTAGGTAATGCTTTGCAAACGTGCAGCGTACAAATGATCCTGTCCATTGCCTGTCAAAATATATTCCAGCTGGTCATACGGATCCTCCAGCTTTAGCCCTGTATCGGTTAATTTATGCGTTAAATAATCTTGGAAGGTCGTTTGCTGCATCGTCGCTTCCCCGAGCTCTGGCAGAACGCGAGACACATAATCGCTGAACAGTGAATTCGGCGAAAAGAGAATCATATTATCGGCGCTCAGCGTCGTCCGATACTTATAGAGCAAGTACGCGATGCGTTGCAGCGCAACGGACGTTTTACCACTGCCAGCCGCGCCTTGAACGACCAGCACCTTGTGCTGGTCATCGCGGATGATCTGGTTCTGCTCGCGCTGAATCGTCGTCACGATCGAGCTCATCTTCTCGTCTGCACTGCGGCTGAGCATCTTCTGCAGCATCTCATCACCGATCGAGATACCCGTGTCGAACACATCCTGCAGCTCGCCGGCCTTGATAATATATTGGCGCTTGAGCCACAGCTCGCCGCTTACATCCATCTCCGGCGTCCGATAGGTCGCTGGACCCGGCGGATAATCATAGAACAAGCTGGCGATCGGAGCTCGCCAGTCATAGATAAGAATTTCATCGGTCTTGCTGTCGATGAACGACGTCAAACCGATATAGATTTTCTCCCGCTCCTGCTCGCCCTTCTCTTGAAAATCAATTCGGCTGAAATACGGCGCATCGACGACGCGTTCCAGCTTGCGCAGTGCATCTTGTGCCAAGCGATAGCTTCGCTCCTGCCCTTGCAGTACATGCTCCTGCTGTGCCATACTCGCAGCCGTTTCAATCAAATCATCGTCATTGTCTGCGTTGACGGAAATATCATCCCAGAAGCTCCGGCCGATAGCCGTTGCTTCTGATCTGCGGTCATCTACGGTTTGGCGCAGCTCTACAATTCGCCGCTGAATATTCGTTCTAACTGCAGCGACACGCTGCGCTTCCCTCTCTCGTTCTTCATTTCCTATCGCCATAGCTTCGTTCCACTCCCATACTCGATCTATAAATAGACGTTCTGAATCACTTCTTCAAATTCCGGTTCTTCCATATGTACATCGTTCATGTCGCCCCAGCTGCTCACAAGCCGCAACACATCCATCGCTTTGAGTTCTTGACGGTTGCAGGCAATCTTCAAAAAGTTCTTTTCTTGCTCTACTACGCGGAACGGCAGCTCCCAACTTGCAGGGACTCGAATCTCACCACGAAAGGACACCTTCATCATCGTTGGCAAGCCGATTCGATCACGCAGCTTGTCTATGGAACCATCATAGCCAATTTGCCCATGATTAATGACAATGACTCTTGGACAAAGCTGCTCAATATCGTCCATATCATGTGTCGTTAGCAATATCGTCTTCCCGAAATCGCGATTCAACGTATGCAAGAACCCGCGGATATTTCGCTTAGCGACGACATCTAGGCCGATTGTAGGCTCATCTAGGAATAAAATCGCTGGATCATGCAGCATGGAAGCTGCCAGATCCGCTCTCATCCGTTGACCTAGAGATAACTTACGAACCGGGGTATCTAAGATTTCTTTTAAATCCAAGAGCTCTGACAATTCCCCTAATCGGCGGCGAGCATCTGTCTCCTTTACGCGATACATCGCGATAAGGATTTCATAGGAATCCTTCACAGGGAGATCCCACCACAGCTGACTTCGCTGTCCAAAAACAACACCAAGCTGCCTAACAACCTGCTTCCGTTGCTTCTGCGGGCTGCGACCATGAATCAGAACCTCACCCGAGGTGGGGTGCAGGATGCCTGTCAGCATTTTAATCGTCGTCGACTTTCCTGCCCCATTAGGTCCAATATACCCGACGAACTCGCCGGTTTCAATCTCGAAGCTGACATCACGTACGGCTTCTTTCTCTTTATATGCCCTAGAAAATAGGGTTCGAATCCCCGAAAACTTCCCTTCCTGGATAACAGGGGATTGAAAGGTTTTGCGTAAATGCTTGACCGTTATCATCGGGTGCATGCCCTCCCATTTATTTATATGGTTAACTACCTGTACTTTGATATCGTGAAAGTCCTAGTTTCCAAAAGTACATGGCTAACCCGAGAACGGCTAGCGAAACAGCCAGCGTGCCGAATAGCAACTCGACTCCACCTTGATGCCTTAGCACGTATAGTGTAGGAATATAATTAACAAAGCCTACTGGAACGAGCACTAATAGTGCGCCTTGCAGCCATTTGGGATAGATACTAAGTGGATAACGTGCAGCGGTATGGGAAGCATCTTCGGTCATATTTTGAAGAAACTCGATACGTGTAAGCCAAAAGCCAGCTGCCGCGGTCGCAAGCCCTATGGCGAATAATATGACAGCTCCTGTCAGGATCATGAACCCCGTCTGAGGAATGGCGATCCACCCGATTTGCCCGTTAGCTTGAAGTGCGTTCATAGAAATGATTAACAGAATTAATCCTTGTCCAATCTCAGCAAATTGAATCCGTGAATTCTGTGTCATCAAGGCGACTAAGACAGGAACAGGCCGAATCAGAATCGCATCCAGGTCACCGGAAACGAGATATTTTTCGAGATGATGCACGTCTGAGGCGAGTGTTCGATAGATCGCTTTGGAAATCATAATAACTCCATACAAGTAACCCACCTCGTACAGTGTCCAGCCTTTGATATTACCAAATTTCATCATCACCAGCGCCACCATTAGGAATTCGGAGATTTGAATAAACGAAGCCATGATGGTCGAAAAAACAAAGTTAAACTTATATTGCATGCGGCTTCGCAGACTTGCTTTAATGAGCAGCATAAACAATCGAATCGATATCATCCGCCCTGCACCTCCAGCTTCCTGCGAACCACTCGGGTAACGGCCAAGCAGACACAAGTAAACCCGATGCCCCATAGGAGAGCGCCGAGCACAACAGTTCCATGTTCAAGTTCTAAGTAGATGCGTGTTGGATAGTAGAGTAGATAAGGATACGGTGTGTATAAGCTAATCGTTCGAAGCCAGCCAGGCAGCCATTCCACAGGGATAAAGAACCCAGAAAGCAGCATAGCGAATGAGTAATTGACCCAGTAAAACCATGCAGATTCCGTTGTCCATAGCGCGGCAACGCCGATCAAATAATTCATACAGATGGAAATGTAAGAGGCCATGATGAGTGAGAGCGCTGTCCAACCATACACCGGAGCGTGCTGAGGAAGCTGTAAAGAGAAGATGAAATAATAGAGGACATAAATCGGAATGCTTTTATATAAAAGTTGATACCACACCTGGCCCCATTCGCGGCTCATTGCTTGATAAAATAAATGCACTGGCCGCATGAGATCGACCGCTATTTGACCCGTACGAACGGATTGCTCGAGTCCCAGCCCTTTCGTCGTAAATTGTGTGATCCATAGAATCGCTTGGTTAAAAGCAATATAGCCGACCATGCCTTTGGCACCATACTCACCTAGCGATGCATCACTGCCTAAACCTGTCCAGATGCTCGCATAAATAAAGCCGAACACTGCGCTTACTGCGTTATGCAGTAGATGCGAGCCGCGATACTGCAAATTCCTTGCGTACGCCTTGCGCGCTAAAACCGCAAAAAGCATATAACACCTCCTGTTTTGTCATTCAAGATCCGTTTGCTTTTTCATTTTACGTGCAGTCGCCGCGTAGAGACGGAATTTCATATTACCAAAATAACCCTGTAGCTGGCAACAGTTTTTTCTTGTTGGGAGTGCTGTGCTGTTTAGCTGGTAAATATTTGGCAAATTTATGCTTTGCTTGGTGCCTTGCCGTATTGATTAACTGGAAAAGGTACAGCTAATTTTCCGTGGATGAGCCTTTTAGCCGAAATAGATGGAAAAGGTACAGTTATTTCTCATGAATTCGATGAAATAGGGGGAAATGGCTGAATTTAACTGTATGTTTTCCATTTATTCCTCTTAATTAGAGAATTACCTAAAAAATAGATGGAGGTTTTCCAGTTAATGCCGCGGTGTAAGCGGAATTGAAGGGGTTGGGTTGGGTTGGGTTGGGGTGGGTTGGGTTGGGGTGGGTTCCCCCCAAACACACAAAGACCGGCCCCTCAAGTATCCTCTACTTGAAGAGACGGCCTTTTTATCCAAACTATACTACTGTGTACTTGGCTGCTTGGTGTCATTGCTGCCTTGAGCCTCGGACTTTGCAGCTTCCGTAGTGCCAAATTCGGCGTTATAGTCGGCTTGCGTACCCTTGGTCAAATAATCATGATCCAAATAGTCGGCCAAGTATTGCTTGCCGAACATTAAATCGTACTGCACGTTTCGATAGTCATTTATCAATGATGCCGCGGATTCCGGTGTACTTCCGTGCAGTTGCCCATCCTGATCCACGATCAGGTTGCTTAGTAAGCCTGGTACTTGCTTCGCCAACTCCGCATCCAATGCAAAATTCGCAGGCTTTTCCATATGAAGCATATCCAGAACGTGTGCACCTAGGAAGGAATCACTCAAGAGTGGAATGTCCTGTTTCGGCATATCGAAGTTAGACCACGTAACTAAGGGAATGCTATGCATCTTCTTGATTTCTTCCAACGACCACTTGTTAGCATCGCTTGTTGAGATGAAGCCTGCTTCTTTATACACCTGATAATCCATGCCTAACATCGGCAAATGGTCACCATAGAATACGATTAGCGTAGGCTCATCCGAATCCTTGAAATGATCGATCATCATTTGCAAGCTTTGATCCGCGTCATGCGCGCCTTGCGTGTACGTTTCTAGAATACTTTTTGCTTGCGCAGATAGATTACCTGTTGCTTTGAACTGATTTTCTCCATAACGAGGGTCATCGTAAGGTCCGTGATTTTGCATCGTAACGGTGTAGATAAACATCGGATTCTCCGTTTTATCCACTTCACTAATCACGTTTCTTGCCACTTCTGCATCGGAGATAAAGTAACCTTTCATTTCCGGATTATCGAAGTGCTCGCTGCTTTTGAACGCTTCAAAACCAAGCTGCTTATAGACGGAATTCCGATCCCAGAACCATCCTTCATACGAGTGAATTCCCATACTTTTGTAGCCATGATCAGCAAAATAACTCGCCAAACTTGGAACTGGCTTAGAAATGTACTGCTGATACGGAATGGACCCACCAGGTAGGAAGCTCATCGAGTTCCCCGTCAACACTTCAAATTCAACGTTACTCGTACCGCCTCCATACTGAGGGGAAAGCAAGTAACCGGAACTTGACTCCTTCTGCAGACGGTGAATTGTCGGAAGTGGATCTTCGCTAAACGTGACATTCTCTAGTAGGGTTGGATCCCAGAATGCTTCGCTCATAACGAAAATAACATTCGGCTGTTTCCCGTCAGCAAGCGTAGCTTTCGCTTTACGAACGCCAGCATCTTTTTGTACTGCTGCCTCTTGAATATTTGCCGCGGCCGCAGCCAGTGCTTGCTCACTGTACGTATCCGGCTTCTGCACAATCGAGTTCTTCACATTAAGTGTGAAGGCAAGTGTGAGGCCGTTGTTCGCGTAGTTTTGCTGCTGATCCCATACAATTTCGTTCACGCCTGCATGGTCTAACACTTTGCCTGCCAAAGGTGTTTTGATCCCAAATGCATACAAGGCATAGAGCGAAAAAAGCCCTAAACCGATTCGAGCGACGACTGGAATTGTAGCACGCGGAATGATCCATCTAAGTGCAAGAACGATGAGAATCGCTGCCGCAACCGCACTTATTCGAATTAATGCGGCTTTACCCGTAACTAGCGATGCAATGTCCATACTCTCTTTATTTAGCAATATATCCCAAGGGAAGAACGGCTCCCCGATCATTTTCACTTTCATATACGAGATAATTGCCATCAGACCAAGAATTAAGGTCGAGATGGAGCCGGAGATCGCCAATGACCCAACAAGGGCATAAATAAAGGCGAGAAGGAAAAAAGATAAACCTACGTTTAGCACAAATAAAGGTTGATTACTTGTAATCCATTGCATAGTTTCGGCAAAATTGCCACGCTCAAGAAACTCCATACCTACGACAGACAGAATTGGTAATCCGATCATAAATAAAACTAGTGAAATCGATGCTCCCAGACGGCTTGAGCTCTTTTTACTCGAAAGACGCTTCCGGGGCTTCAAATTCAAGTGCATCTAACATCACTCTCCTCATGCCCCTAATTGTAAATGTCAATTGTGAAGAAATTATGTAGCTAACCTTAACGTAACCTTAATCATACCAGTTATTTACAATTACTTAAGACCAGCCAACCAAGTTGCAAGTGCTTTCAATTCCTCTTCTTTCATCGTGACCTGAAACGGCGGCATCCCGCCACCACCCTTTTGTATCCGTTTTACTATTTCAGCTTCGTCGAGGCGTTCTCCCACTTTTTGGATATTGGGACCTTGTCCGCCCTGTAATTGATTACCATGACACGAGATACAATAGTTCTGATATAACTTTGAAACATTCACATTAGCAGAAACACTCGCACTAGGTGTAGCCGATGGTTGATCTCCCCCACAAGCGGTTAAGCCTATTGCAGCTACCAACATGAATCCCCCAACCCAACTTACTCTCATTTTCATGTGCCCTAACTCCTTCAATCTCATTTCTCTCATCATACCAGAGCGTGGATTGGAAAAGAAAGAAAAGCCGCGGGCACCGTCACCTGGAAAGCCTCGCATACCTTATACGATCGAGGTTTTTCCTATGACTATTATGGTACCAAACGCGACTTTTTAGCACATATCAAAGAATAAGTTTTCGGTACTCGAAGACTTTTATACCAATTTAAGACGAATTACATTCCAAGACGCTTTACCTAGAACAGCTTCAATGTGCCCATTCGAAGAAATTTTCGCATTCCCTGCGGAATGCGGTTTTACTCGGTCCGGCGCTTCTAACGTATTGGTCGCCTTGAGATCCTCATGCTCTAAAACAATATGCTCAACGATATTGAACCCGCTGAAACTGCGAAGATCCATCTCTAGAGGGAGCGCTTCGGCCAGATGGCGATTCACTGCGAAGATCGTCAACTCCGATGTTTCCTCATTATGTACAGCAACAGCCTCAAGGTAAGGGACATCTGTGTAGTCTTTCGCATCATATTTCGGCGATTTAATGAGCGGTACAAGGACCGTTCCGCGGCCAAATACACTAGCATGAAGATAAGGATAGTAAATCGTTTGCTTCCAAGCCGCACCGCCATTGGCTGTCATAATCGGAGCGATCACATTGACCAATTGAGCTAAGCAAGCCATTTTGACACGATCAGCACGTTTGAGCATGGAAATCAGCATACAGCCCACCAGGAGCGCATCTTCATGATTATAAATGTCCTCCAGTTGGGGCGGTGCGATGGACCAAGGCTCGATTTTACGATCAGCATCGTGGGAGTGGTACCATACATTCCATTCGTCGAAGGAAAGATTGATTTTCTTTTTGCCGCGCTTCTTAGCCTGAACGTAATCTGCCGTTGCAATGACCGTGTGGATGAATCGATCCATACCCAGGGATTGCGCCAAGAAATTCGCTGAATTCTGTTCACGATTGCCGTAATACTGGTGAAGCGAAATATAATCAACATGATCGTAGGTATGCTCAAGTACGGTTGCTTCCCAATCTGGGAAGGTAGGCATCGTTAAGCTTGAACTGCCGCAAGCGACTAGCTCGATCGAAGGATCTACCCATTTCATCACTTTGGCCGTTTCACAGGCGGTACGACCATACTCGACTGCGGTTTTGCTTCCTGTTTGCCAAGGACCATCCATTTCGTTGCCTAAGCACCACGTTTTAATTTTATGCGGCGTCCGATAGCCATGAGAGATTCGCAAATCACTCCAGTAGGTGCCACCTGTGATGTTCGCGTATTCGATAATATCCCTAGCTTCATCAGGTCCGCGAGTTCCCAGATTCACGGCCATCATTGCTTCTGTATTCGCTTTGCGGCACCAGTCCATGAACTCATTCAGACCGACTAGGTTCGGCTCAATTGTGCGCCAAGCAAGATCAAGACGTCTCTTACGCTGATCGAGAGGCCCGATACCATCCTCCCAATTGTAACCCGATACAAAGTTTCCTCCTGGGTAACGAACGATTGGCACTTGTAGACTTTTAACTAACTCCAACACATCTCCGCGAAATCCTTGCTCATCTGCTTGCGGATGTCCAGGTTCATAAATACCGCCGTATACCGCGCGCCCCAAATGCTCAATAAAGGAACCATACAGACGTGGATCTACTTCTCCTACTACAAAATCCTTATCAATGATCATGCTTGCTTTCATAGACATTACGATCACCTCATCGTATAATTAATAAAAATATGAATCAGTTAATATAATTATTATGTATGATCATATTAAACAATAAAAAAGAAGGAAGATCAAGACCCTTCCCCCGTTTTCGTTGCATTCACATTTATGTTAATCAGTTAGAAAAGGAGTTGATGGACATGATTCACACGACAACAGACCGCAAATGGCTGCCCTTATATGAAGCCTTGGCTAGCGATGTGCGGCTTAACATATTGGAATTATTAGCTGAACAAGAGATGAACGTAAAGGACTTAGCTCAGCGGCTTTCGTTAAGCAGTGCCATCGTGACGATGCATGTTAAGAAACTGGAGGCAGGCGGGCTCATTCATACGAAGCTCGTTCGCAAGCAAGGCGGTACGCACAAAATCTGTACACTCGCCCTCGCGCGTATTGACGTCCAGCTCCCTCAGTCGACTGAACAGAAGCGCTTATTCAACGAAGTATCGATTCCCGTCGGTCACTATACGCGTTTCGAGGTTCATCCCACCTGCGGTTTAGCGACGGAAGATCGGCTGATCGGTCAGTTTGACGATCCTCGTTTTTTCTTTGAGCCAGAGCGTATGCATGCCAGAATCCTGTGGTTTGCCAAGGGCTTCGTCGAGTACCGGATTCCTAACTATATGCTCGCAGGGCAAGACTTGGAGGAGATCGAAATCTCGCTGGAGATAGGCTCCGAAGCACCAGGTATCGCAGCCAATTGGCCGTCCGATATTCACTTCTATGTGAATGACACCTTGCTGGGCTACTGGACAAGCCCCGGCGATTCGGGGGATGGCCGCGGTCAACTGACCCCAGCTTGGTGGTCGGACTACACGAACCAGTATGGTTGGTTAAAGGTGCTTCGCATCACCGAAGAAGGGACTTTCCTCGATGGACAGCTGTTATCCAATGTGACCATTCAGGATCTTCCCATCTCCCGCAACGAGTGGATATTACGCTTAGAAGTCCCTGAGCATGCCGAGCATGTCGGTGGTTTGACATTGTATGGAGAAGGCTTCGGCAACTACAACCAAGACATCCGATTTCGAACTTACCGGAGTTAACTAACATGGAACACCAAAGGGGAACACAAGTGACTTGTCACTCTTGTTCCCCTCTCTTATTTGTGCACCAGCAACCTATGTAGGTGCCCTAGTTAAGCACTATGCACACTCCGAATTTCCCCTCCTATCCCTCCTGAAGCATCAACAATCTTTTCCTTTCCTTCCGCCATGCGTAAATACTTCTTTCGCCGCCAACGGATAGCTACCAGAATACCGCGAAGATACTCATCACACATCATCGCTAAATAAATACCCGTTAATCCTAGACCATAGTGTAACCCCAACACATAAGAGAGCCCCGCAGCGACACCCCACATTGAAAACAACGAGATCACCATATTAAAACGTGTATCACCAATCGCATTCAGAGCATTACCAAAGCCCATATTGATCATCCTGCCTGGCTGAAGTATCGCACTTAGTACAAGGCAAGAGAGTGCTAGATCGATAATACCTTGGTCTGAACTGAAGAAACCGAGAAAGCTTTTTCCGATAATCAAAAGAAGAATACTATTGAACCCGACTAAGCCAAGTCCAATCCAGGTGCCGCGATAGCCTGCTTTATATACGGCCTGTGTTTGCCCTGAGCCATATAGATGCGCAATCTGGATTTGAGCCGATAAAGCAATCGAATAACCCAACATGAAGCAGATAGATTCCAGCGTATTCATATACGTTCTCGCCGCCAAAGCAGCAGCCCCCATCGTTGCCAAAAAACTATAAATCGCCAGCTGTGATAAGACCCATGAGGACATATTGACGCCGAGCGGCCAGCCGATTTTGATAATTTCACGGAATAACTTTCGATTAAAAATAGCAAGATCACGCCATCTAATTCTTCGCTCAAAGGCTGTAACAAACATATAAAGCAGCAAACAAGTCGCAAGTAACCGACTCACTAGTGTCGAAATGGCAACACCCGTTAAGCCGAGCTGTGGGAATCCGAAAGCTCCATTAATCCATACATAGTTCAAAATGACGTGAATCACATTCATCCCGATCGCGGTTATCATAGGCCCCTTCGTGTTCCCTGTATTCCGAATGGCCGTGCTGAGTGTAGCCGTCAATGCAGTTAATAACATGCCGCTGCCGACAATTGAAATATACGTATGTGCTAGCGGAAGCAACCGCTCTTCTAACTGAAACAGTCGCGCTAAAGGAACAGCCTCGACATAGAGGATTACACTGAGTATGGCACCAATCAATCCGCTAATCGTGACCGCCATAATCCCAACTGTTCGTGCGGCTTCCTGTTGTTTGGCCCCGATTTTCTGGGCAATGAGAATACCTGCCCCACTTGCAACTGTCATAAATAAAATCATCACTGCCTGAAAGATTTGATTCGCTAATCCGACTACGGCTACCGCATCATCCGAGACTCGGCTTACCATCAGCGTATCCACCGCGCCTAAAAGGAGTTGAAGCAGTAATTCTACAAATATAGGCCATGCTAGAATCCATAAGGAAAACTTATTTTTCTCCGTCGTCATGTTCACGCCACCATCCAGTATACTTCGCTATTTATTATGAAAATGAAACTTACTAGTCAGTTCAAATTATAGCTGGTATAGTTGGATTTATGTATCAACATCGCAACTGAAACTTATACAATTCCAACTTTTAATACAGAATTTAAGAAGGTGGCATTATGGCATTTATTGAGATTACGATTCCTCCTCTGCCCCACTATATCGCAAGTGGATATAACAGTATCCCCAAGGGAGGACAGCACCCCAGTCGCAGCAACATCCAAGTATTCGATTTGCTTATCACAACTTCCGGCTGCTTCTACATCGGTGAAGAGGATGAACGATTCGAGGTTGGGGTCGGGCAGGCTGTCATTTTACGGCCTGATCGCTATCATTTTGCAACCAAAGTTTGTGAGGAATTAACTTACACCTACTGGCTGCATTTCCATGTAGGCGGTGCTTGGGAGTTAATGAAGCCGAGCGCCGTGGCAGCTGTCCCTTTAGAGGATCCAGCTCCTGAGGATGCCGAGGTGGAAGCTTTCGCCGTGGAACCCTTTACCATGCGCATCCCACAATTTACGACGCTCCAGCATCCTGAGAAAATGTATGAAGTCTTTGATCAGCTGCTGCAGCTCCAGCCTCGTGCGCACGTGAACAGTGTTCGTTTTGCCCAGCAGCAGTTATTTCAAGACATTCTATACCAATTGGCTGCCTCCGCAGAGACGGCTCACGCATCTGCTTCCAGAGCTTGCGCAGAGAAGGCCGCCTCCTACTTAAGGCAGCATTTCCGCGAATCCGTTACCGCTAAGCAGCTGGGGGATGAACTCAATTTCCATCCTGTGTACATCGCTCGCTGCATGCAAAAAGAATACGGCTGCTCTCCCCTTACCTATCTGCTTAAATTACGGGTAGGTCAAGCCAAACTATTGCTTCTACAGACGGAGCTGCCGATTGCCCACATTGCTCAGGAAGTTGGCTTTGAACAAGCCGCTTATTTCGCTGCAAGCTTTACCAAGCTCGAAGGAATGTCACCCCGCTCGTATCGGCAGCAGTTCGCACATCGGTCCTAAATACTTGGGGATCGAGCCATTTATGCTATACTGAGAAAAAAAGGATAAGGAGTCCACGTCATGGCAACCCCCTTACATTGGAAAAAGTCATTATGGATACTTTGGGGCGCGAACTTCTCCATTACATGTGGCATGAATCTAGTTCTTCCGTTCTTACCTCTCTACATCGGGGAGTTAGGGGTTCACGACTTAGATGATATTGTCCGTTGGACAGGCTGGATCGTGGCTGCCCAATTCATCACTTCCTTTTTGACCCAGCCACTATGGGGAGCCATTGCCGATCGACGCGGGCGCAAAATCATGCTGCTGCGCGCCGGCTTCGGAATGGCTATCGTCACCGCCCTCATGGGCATTGTTACATCGCCCTGGCAGCTGCTGTCGCTGAGATTATTAAATGGCTTCTTCTCCGGCTTCATCTCCATGGCAGTTTCCTTGCAAGCCTCACTGACCCCCCGAGAACATTCGGGTAAGTCGCTTGGCACCTTGCAAACAGGCGCTATCGCAGGCACACTCATCGGCCCTTTAATCGGCGGCGTACTAGCCAGCTTTCTGGGCTACCACCACGTGTTCTTCTTCACAGGAGGGCTCATGCTATGCGCCAGCCTTATCGTCATGCTGTTCATCAAGGAGGAGCGAAAGCCTGTCACCGCGAAAAAGATACGACAGCGGACACCGTGGCGCTTATTCCGCCCCTTGCTGCCTGTGTTCGCCGCATCACTAATCACACAAATTGGTATGATGAGTATCGAGCCGATTGTAACGGTATATGCCAAAACCTTATACACGGGGGCGCACTTGGCCTTTTTCGCCGGGCTTATCGTCGCAATTACGGGTATCGCCAATCTATTCGGAGCTCCGACCTTGGGTCGGTTAGGTGACCGAATCGGGCAGCGCATGACGCTGGTCATTGCCCTCACGATGGCGGCTGTCGCTTTCATTCCGCAGGCTTTTGCCACCAATATTACGACGCTGCTCGTCGGCAGATTCCTGCTCGGACTGTTCATCGGCGGGATGATTCCTTCCCTGAATGCTTTAGTCATGAAGCTTGCAGCACCTGAGATTCAAGGCACCGCTTATGGCTTCAATACGTCATCGCTGTTCCTTGGGAATCTCATTGGCCCCTTGCTCGGCAGTCATCTGGCAGCGGAATACGGCTTCACTTCTGTGTTCTTTGTAACGATGAGTATATTGCTAATCTGTGCCGTGTTCGTGTATGCGAATCGCAGCTTGGATGCAACCACACAGCCCAAAACCGCGTAGAAATATAAGGAAATTAGGATAATCTACAACTAATTAAATGGAGGATACCGATGAAACACGAAATCTTATATAAAGGCGCATTTCCGATGCTGCGCGTGCAGCTTGAAGCTGGTGAGAACATTAAAGCCGAGTCCGGCGCGATGGTCTCCATGTCCCCGAATATTGAACTTAAAGGAACAGCAGACGGTGGCATTATGCGCGGTCTTGGACGGATGCTCAGCGGCGAAAGCTTCTTCTTCCAGGAATTGAGTCCTAGCCGAGGATCCGGCGAGGTGCTCCTAGCACCTGCTGTTATCGGTGATATTGAAGCCGTTGAATTAGATGGTACCTACAAGCTTTTTGTCCAAAAGGATGGCTTCCTTGCCGGTACTTCGGGCATTCAGGTGAACACCAAGATGCAGAATCTAGCGAGCGGCTTCATGTCCGGCGAAGGCTTCTTCATCGTCGAAATTAGCGGTCGAGGCACCGTGTTCCTCTCCTCCTACGGCGCGATCCATGCGATTAACTTGGCTCCGGGCCAAGAGGTTATTATCGATAACGGGCATCTGGTTGCCTGGCCGGATTATACGCCTTATACGATTGAAAAAGCGTCGAAAGGCTGGATTTCCAGCCTTACAAGCGGCGAGGGCGTCGTCTGCCGATTCCGTGGCGAAGGCGTCGTGCTCATCCAAACGCGGAATCCGAAGAGCTTCGGCGGTTGGATCAAACAGCTGCTGCCGGGTAGATAGGGCAGCAATGACATAGAAGCATGTAAGACGGTTACGTCTTGCATGCTTCTTTGGTTTGTTGCGCGGCGAGCAAGGGCGCGACAGGTTGTGGAGGTCACCGCGACAGGCGGTGACCTTGTTGTGGGAGAATAGCTGTATAACAGAGACTGTCAATTAACTGTTTATCTTGAATAATCATATGCATCATTTAAAATTTAGAGAAACAACGGGGAACTTTTGCAACTCGAGATAACTTATCGCTTCCATGACATAGAGATGAACCTCGTTCGCAGAATAGCTTTATGAAAACATCTTATTTATTAGTTTAGTAGAGAATATGGAAGAATAACGCTATAAAATAGCGTTATTTCACTCTAAATGGATAAATTCCACTCTATTTGGTCGAAATAGCGTTATTTCGTAATGCTATATTTTCACAGAACTTGCATATGTAGCAAATAACGTTATGCCACACCTTTATTTAAAATCGCATGTGACCGAACCTTTGTAAGGAGAGACATCTTCCTCTGAATCTAACAATTTTTATAAGAATTCACTAAGTTGCATGTTTATTAAGCCTCGATTCATTAATCGACAGTCTCAAATATCCAGTTATTTGACCGATACGGGCCCATTCGCGAGAAAACCCTGAAATTAACTGTATAAAACACAGTTATTCATTATTTCCCCTTACTTTCGGGCACAATAACAGCAAAAATCCAGTTATCTGATCAGCAGTGCCGATCATCTGTTTCCAAACGTCTTCACCCTATTGAACCCATCGTTCAATTTGACACCTATTAGGTGAAGCCTTCTGTAATATCTGTTGTACATACTCATCAATCCATTTAGGGAGGAATTTGAAGTGATTCAGGTAAAGGAGTTTTTAGATACGGATGCGTCTTATGCGGAGACAAGAGCTAATCAGTTTCTAGCCGAATTGAAAGATGAACAAATTGTTAATGTTTGCTATGGATCCATCTTGAAGTCATCCCCAAGCGGCGTGGGTTTTCAACGTAGTGCAATCCTTGTAGTTTATAAATCGGGAGAAAGTAATCCTAAGTAAACGAGTTGTTTACACGAAGATAGAGGCTGCTAATCTTGTCGCACAACAAAGAGGCATTTCAACACCTGTAAAGTGTCGAAATGCCTTTTGTTGAATTGGAAACCGCCTCAACGGTGTGTCCCCATATACTTGGCCAAGCCTATCTACCGATACGCCCGCATCGCCTTGCGCAGCTCCTTCAAGCTAGGCCGCTTGCCGTACATCAGCACGCCAGTGCGGTAAATCTTCGCCGCAAGCCAAGCCATCGCACCAATGGACAGCAACTGGATGGCTATTGACAGGGCAATCTGCCAGAACGGCAGAGAGGTCATGCCAATCCGCAAGAACATAATCATCGGCGAGAAGAATGGCACGAACGACATCGTCACCACGAATGGGGCATTCGGATGATTCAGTCCGAAGATCGCGATCATGAAAGCCGCGACGATGATGTAGGTAACTGGCATAATGGCAGGCCCTACATCCTCCGTGCGACTGACAAGCGAACCTACCGCCGCGAAGATCGTCGCATAGATGAAAAAGCCAAGTAAGTAGAAAATTAAGAAATAGACGAGCACGGATATTTCTAAATCGCTCCAACTGAGATTCATATCCTTAATCGCCGACGCATCACTCAACTGAATATTTATAAACCCAACAGCTATCAAAGCGGCAATTTGCGATAGCGCCAGCAAACAAATGCCAATGATTTTACCGAACATCTGCTTCAGCGGTGACACGCTTGTAATAAGCAATTCCATAACGCGCGTGCTTTTCTCCGCTGTGATTTCCGTTGCAACGAGATTGCCGAATCCAATGGCTCCCATGTAAAGCATGAAGAGTAGGATATACACCAACATGTAGGACAACCTCATTTGGGACTCTGTTTTGCCCACAGCAGCTTGATCCGATGTGGAAATTTGCACGGTTTCCAAGGACACTGGCGTTTGGATATCCGTTTTTAGTGAATCTGGCACACCAGCTCCTTGCAGCACGATATCCGTCTTAATTAGCTGAAGCGCGGTTTGCAGCTTATTTTTAGGCGAATCCATCGTTCCTGTGGAATTATAGATCACCTTCGGGAATCCGCCTTGTTTCCCCTCCGTGAACGCTAAGTATCCCTTGATTTTCTTATCCGCCATTTGCTGCTTCCCATATGCCTCATTAGCCTCTACACTGCCCTGATCGGAAAGGGGTACAATTAGTATCTCTGCATTCGGTTGATTCTTAAAGAAGGCTCCCAGTTTAGATGCCACAACCGCTTGCTGCGTGCCAAAGATTCCTATTTTCGTCGCTTCATCGGAATCGAATTGTTTGATGATGGTGGGAAGATGAATCAAAAGCGATACCAGGATTAGCAAGATTAGCGTCATCACTTGAAACGATTTGATTCGAAAGCGAGACATGTAGGTAAATTTAATGACGGTCCAGATACTATTCATGCTGGCTTCCCACCTTCTGGATAAAAATTTCATTCAAGGTTGGCTCCATGACTTGAAAACGCTGCACAGTGGAATGTTCCATGGCATAT
Source organism: Paenibacillus qinlingensis (assembly GCF_031455095.1). Lineage (GTDB taxonomy): Bacteria > Bacillota > Bacilli > Paenibacillales > NBRC-103111 > Paenibacillus_E > Paenibacillus_E qinlingensis_A. Next base: position 110,152 of record NZ_JAVDSB010000005.1, on the reverse strand, counting down.
TGCAAAATACGCTGTGCGGATTCGGGCTGCGCAATGCGAAGCTCGTACCCATGGAGCCCTTGGTTCACCGATGTGACGCCTTCAAGCCTCTCTAATCCATTAATATTAGTAGTTGTCTCTAGTACCACTCTTTCCTTCGGAAAGCTCGCTTTAATCTCCTTCAAATTGCCTTGCAGAATGGTGTTTGAGCGATGCAGCATACAAATATTCTCACAAAGCTCCTCTACATGCTCCATCCGATGGCTGGAAAATAAAATTGTTCTCCCCTCATCACGGAGACTTTTCACCGTTTTCTTCAGCAGCTCGACATTCACGGGATCCAGTCCGCTAAACGCTTCGTCCAGAATAAGAATCTCCGGATTGTGAATAACCGCCGCAATGAATTGAATTTTCTGCTGGTTTCCCTTGGACAACTCCTCAACCTTACGGTTGTAATAGTCAGGAACCTCAAACTGTTCCAACCACATCTTCAAGCTGCGATCTGCCTCACGACGCTTCATTCCTCGAAGCTCAGCTAAGTATAAAATCTGCTCACTAATTTTCACTTTTGGATATAAGCCGCGCTCCTCCGGTAAATAGCCCATCAAGCTGCGGAGCTCTTCCCGATAGCCTTGCCCATTCCACCTAATATTACCTTCATCTGGATAAATAAGACCGAGTACCATCCGCATCGTTGTCGTTTTGCCGGCCCCATTCGCGCCTAATAAGCCATATATTTCTCCCTGCTTCACACGCAGCCCAATTCGATTCACAGCTGTTTTATCTCCGTACTGCTTCGATACCTGTTCAACAACTAGAGGGTATGTCATTCATGAGCCTACCTTTCATCACGAATTTGATTGCGCTTACTATTTTACATGATAATGGAAAATTAATGAATTATTCTGTGCAATAAAAAAGAGAAGCGCTCAACGCTTCTCATACCGATGTAAGGCTAACTTCTGGATCTCGATAGCTCTATCAATTTTGGATGCTTTCATCTTACTAACGTAGCTATCAAATGCCTCTAGCGGCTCAACACCGAGAATAATCTTCAGAGACATTTCATCAACAAGTGTCATCACATCCATCATAATTGATGAAAACTCAGCACTCTCCAGCTCTGTCTTTGGCGTTTGCGGCAGGGTGTACGATTCAACTTGCGTATCTGCCCAAATACCAATCGCATTCCTTTGCTCAGGCAGCGTGTAATATTGCTCCACATACCGAACATCCTGAACAAACGGTCCGAAATAGCTTGCTCTCGTATACATCGACAAGGCTTGTGAGGGTGCTAACTTATCTGGATTTCGCAAGATCCAATCTGTGTACGTTGGATAACCGTCTTTCAACGTGTAGCTCGTTCCCTCTATGCCAAAATTAAAGAGCATATGTCCTTCGTCGCTATAACCGTAATCAAGTAACTTAGCAGCCTCTGCTGCATGTTGACTATTACTTGAAATCGCTACGCCACCAGTCCCGACATAATCATAACTTTTTTGCCCAAATTTCGGCTTATCCCCTTTCTGAAGTACGGGGTATGGGGTTGCTGCAAACAAAGCCGACTTGTTTTTCTCTTCGACCAGTGGCTGCCACTTCCCAATACCAGCCCCCGCATTCCAGATCGTTGCCCCGCTGCGCCCTGTTACCATATTGGAATCCATCGTTTTGGTATCCACGGAAGCGATGTTTTTATCAATTAAACCTTCCTTATACCACGCTCGGAAAGTAGCTAAGAAATCCTGATAGCCCTTCTCCATTGGTCCATACTTAACCTCACCCTGATCCAGGTAGAACCCTTTGCGAATTCCATAAGCCCCGACAAAAGCGCCACCCTCAATCCCAAACAACGGATTCGGCACGCCTAGGAAAGTTAAAGGTGCGGCAACTCCCTTCTTTTCCTTGAACGCCTTGAGCACCGTATGCCATTCTTCTATCGTCGTTGGTACCTCAAGCCCGAGCTCATTCAGCCAATCCTTCCGGATAATCGGCCCTTGATAGGTACGAAGCTTATCGTCACCACGAATAAAGGGGAACACGTAATAGCTGCCGTCCTCTGTCCGGATTTGCTTATCGATGTCTGGATGCTCATTTAAGTACTTCTTTAGATTAGGCGCATACTTATCAATGACCTCATTCAGCCTCAAAATATACCCATCCTTGATCGCCTTTTCAGGTCCACCAGGGAAGCTATCCCATTCGAACTCCATCATATCAGGCAAATCGCCGGAGGCTAGTAAGACATTCATCGCTTCCTTAGCTTGATTGGCCGACGGCTGTATGAAGGAAAGCTGGACCCCTGTCCGCTTCTGCCACTCTTGAAAAAAGGGAATATCTTTGAATTTGGTTTTCACACTGGCGGCATTCCCATTCAACTCTGACCAATAGGTCAGTTTAGTGGTTGCTGGCACAGACGGCTCCTTATTTGTAGTCGCCGTTGTTGGTTGCCCTGACGGTGTCGTCAAATTCGTCGGACTCACTGAAGAGCATGCCGTGAGTCCCATGGTGAACATACATAGAAGTAATAATGCCTTGTTGCTAGCTCGTCTGCTCATTCCGTTCCCTCCCAGCATGTCATCTTGCAATCATCAGTTCATTTCTTTATATTTCCCAGGAGTTATTCCTTCGTATTTCTTAAAAACACGTATAAAGGTTGCCACTTCATTATAACCAACTAACCTCGCAATCTCCGAGATCGAATCTTGCTTGTAGCTGATCATCTTCTTCGCTTGCCCTATCCGGTATTTCGTAATGTAATCGAGCAAACCTTCACCCGTCTGATCTTTGAACAATTTGGATACATAGCTGCCTCTTAAGGCAAAGTTCTCACCAATCGTATTCACGTTCAAATTAGCGTCTTGATACTGCTCCTCAATATATTGCGTAACTTTAGCGATTAATTCACGCAAGGTTTCCGTGCGTTCCTTCGTCTGGTTGGCTTCTATCTTAGAACCAGCAAACGCACACACCTCTCCGAGGAGCAGCTGCAGCTCTTGCTGCATCTCGAGGATGGTGTCGCACGCAATAATTTTATCCATCCATAGGGGGTTGTCCCCTAACCAGGGTTGCGTTGTTCCGTCCCCAAGCTCATTCATCGCTTTCACCATCGTACCCACGAGGTTAAAAATGAGGCATCTCGCCAAGGTAAGCGACACCAGCGGCTTATCGAAGTTGCGACCCATAATCTCGTTCATGCTAGCCGAGGCTTGATCAAAATCTCCCGTTTTGATGAGATTAATAATTTGCTGCTCCACTTGGAGTGGATAATAATAGCCCATCTGCAGCTTATCGGCCGTATCAATACGAATCTCATCGTAGGTGATGATCTCTCTTTTGCCTCTAACCATCTTATACTCCATCGCATCCAGTGCTTCACTATACGCTTCAGCAACGCCTACCAATGCAGGGTGAACACCGCTGATTGAGATTGTTAAATCCATATGGAAGCGCGTTAGGAACCGCTGTGCTTCTGCCGCAATCCAATCCAGATCAACCTTCCGCTCGGCTGCATCCGTCTCTGCAAAGTTCACCAAACACACCATCATGTCATCGATCTCGGCCACATAACCTGCATGTTGACGATGGCCAACGAGCTCTTCAACGACATTCGTGATAATGAATTGCATCAATTTACGGCGTTCGCTGATATCCATACCAGGTAAATTCGTAGATATGCTATCGGAATTCTCAACCGCAAACAGAATGACCGCGAAATGATTCGAAATTACATCCATATGAAAAGTTTTGAAAGCTTCCTCGTACGAAACGAGTGAATCGATTCTCCCCTTCAACAGCCGATTTAACATATTCGAACGGAGTACATGATGGTGAGATTGCAGCTGCAGTGCGATTTGATCCTTCTCATCCCGGGTATGCGAGATCATTTTCTGAATGAAATGCAGCTCATTCCCATCTACGCGTTCCTCGAACGCATTTTTATCGGAAATTGATTGAACCAAACGTTGGATCGGTGAGTAATTACGGCGCAGAAAGAACCAGGTCAGCACCGCTGCACCAAATAGGCTGATCAGTATGCTGATATAAGTAAATTTGCGGACATACTCCGCTTTTTCCCAATAGATGCGACTTGGAATGATCAGTACATATTTCAGATCAGACACAGCAGATTGAATATAGAAAAGCTCTGATTCTCCATCCTGCGAAGGCTTGTACGTAACATTATCCTCATCCTGCAGTTCCTCCAAAATGAGATTCTTATTCACCGTCACAGGCACATTGGAAAGTAGAACTTGATTGTCATGATTAAGGATGACGATTTGTCCCCCGCTAAACCCTGAAATGCTTTCGATTGCCTTCTCGAACCGTTCCATATCGGCCATCACAACGACTGTGCCTGTTTGTTTCCCATTCAAATCCTTAGGCAAGTGTGTGATGTACGCGATGGAAGAGGAAGAAGGACCTGCATCTACGCGGGGAAGGATCAGGAACTGGTTATTCGTTGCTTGATGAATCGTATTCAACCATTGTTCATATCGGAGGGTACCTGTATTGTGGATCGTATCAAACGCTGTTTGCAGATCGCGCATATTGCCCGGGCGAAGAATTGCAGCTTCCTGATCCCAAGTCACATAGAATTCATCGATTGTCGCATAGGAGGTTTGATACATCCGAAACTCTTTTACCAGCTGAAAAGCTAGATATTGATCATCATTCGTTTGTATATTCGTGTACATTAAACTTTGAAGCTTTGTATTCCAAGTAATTTCCATATTTAACCGTTTCATCAAATCGAACTGTGTGTCGATCGTATAACGGACTTGTTTGAGTAAGGAATCGTTCGCACGATGAATTTCGCTTTTTAGTACATGACTAGACTGCGAGTAAATGAGAATACTCATCAGCATTGGCACGAATAATACCGCGCTGTACGATAATAACCAAGTAAATACAATACTCTTTCTTTTCGGCCAAAATAATCGAAGCTTCACATGGATCTCCTCCCGCTGCGCACCTTGAAAAATCCTCTGAAGGGATTGTCTCCTTCACTCTATTATACCTCTGTTCGCAAGGGGAGGAATGTCCAAAATGACAAATCCGATTGACAAAAGCGCTACTAGATCCCTACTTACGGGGTCTAGCCCTTCAAGGAGCCTACCATAACCCCTTTGACAAAGAAGCGTTGTACGAATGGGTAAACACACAGAATAGGCAATGTCGCTACGACGATCGTCGCATACTTAATGGTTTCCCCAATCTGGAAGCGATCACCCGCATCGGCTCCCACGGACATGCCATCTGTTGAATTAGAAATAAGTATTTCCCTGAGTACCAACTGTAAAGGGAAGAGATCTCGATTTTTGATAAAAATAGATGCGTAGAACCAGCCATTCCATTTATCAACCGCATAGTACAGAATCATAACGGCAATGACAGGCATGGAAAGCGGAATGATGATTCGGAACAAAATCGTAAAGTGATTGGCCCCATCGATTTTGGCCGACTCCTCTAGGCTGTCTGGTATCGCCATAAATGCTGTTCGCATAATAATCAAATTAAATGTGGAGATGGAGAATGGAATAATCGTCGCCCATAGGGTGTCGAGTAAGCCGACATTTTTGACGATTAAATAGAGCGGGATTAAGCCCCCGTGGAAGAACATCGTGATCACGATAATGATCATAAATGCTTTATTCCAGATCACATTTTTTCTAGAAAGTACGTAAGCACCTAACGCTGTCATCAAAAGGTTGACGATAACGCCAGCAACGACAATAAACATCGTGTTGCGGTAGCCGATGAGAATGCCAGGGTTCTTCATGACCCCTTTATAGGCTTCCCAACTAAAGCCAAGTGATTTAAATAAAATCCCTTTATGAGCAACTAATTCATTCGCATTACTGAAGGAAGCAAATAATACGTAAAGTAATGGATACAACGTTACGACTACGAGTAGGGTCAAAATGAAATGAATAGCAATATCGAATATTCTTTCTACAAAACTAGGTCCTTTTCTCATCAACATCACCTCACCATAAGCTGCTTTCATTGACTTTACGACTGATATAATTCGCTGTAATGAGTAGGATTAGATTGATAATGGAGTTAAATAAGCCAACAGCCGAGCTGTAACTCCAACCAAACTCCAGTAATCCTTTGCGATAGACGAAAGAGGAAATCACGTCCGCCGTTTCATAAGTGACAGGATTATAGAGCAGAATGATTTTCTCAAAGCCCACGTTCAACAAATTACCCATACGCAAAATAAACATAATCGCAATCGTCGGCATAATACCTGGCAATGTGATGTACACCATTTGTTTCCAGCGACTAGCGCCATCCATCCGTGCAGCTTCATACTGTTCGGTATCGATACTCATTAATGCAGCGATATAAATAATGGACTCCCAGCCAATACGTTGCCAAATCTCTGATAAAATGTAGATCGGCCGGAACAACTCCGACTTCTGAAGCATCGCTTGTCCGTCATACCCGAAGGCCATCGCGATATTATTAATCACCCCATCCGCATTCGTGAAGTCCGTAATAATCCCGCAAATAACGACGAGTGAGATAAAATAAGGCATATACGTAATCGTCTGAGCGACACGCTTAAAGGTCTTACTTCGTACCTCATTGATCAAGAGGGCTAGAATAATCGGAGCTGGAAACTCAAAAAGCAAGGAATACAAGCTGATGACCAGCGTATTTTTCAATATGCGCCAAAAATAAAAAGAACTGAAAAAGTCATGGAAATGCTTAAAGCCAACCCAATCGCTACCAAGTATACCCTTCATTGGGGAATACTCTTTAAAAGCAATCAAAGCACCATACATCGGTGCATAATGGAAAATCAAATAATAAGCGAGCACTGGTACCATCATGAGGTACAAGTACTTATTAGCGATAAAATCACGGATATATCTGTTTGTCCCCGTCTGTTGCTTCGTAAGCTTTACGCTTTCCAGTGGCTGTGTGTTCGCCATCTCCATCCTCACCCTCTCGCCAGTTTACTTGTAGAGCAGGGGATCATAGATCCCCTCCTCACTTGTGCTAAATGAAACCTATCGCTTGTTGTAGCGATCAAGTGCTGCTTGCTGAATCTCGATAGCGCGGCTCAGATTAAGTGACTTCATTTTATCCACATATTTCTCAAAGCCATCTACAGGCTCGTTGCCCAAAATGATTTTCAACGTCATTTCGTCCACTAACGTGTTCATGTCGCCCATGATTTTGGCATATTCAGAGCTTTCTTCCGGCGTTGGTGTTAATGGTGGCAAGCTGTATTTGGCTGTATCGGTTTTCTTCCACACATTGATCGCATCGCGTTGCGCTGGCAGTACAAAGAATTGCTCCGCATAACGCTTGTCTTGGATGAATGGCCCGTTGTAGCTGCCGCGAATGTACATGGACATCGCTTGTGCAGGTGCTAATTTATCGGGATTCTTCATCAGCAAATCCGTATATTTGGGATAACCATCCACCATCGAGTAGCTAGTACCCTCTGTTCCGAAGTTGAAGAACATATGGCCTGCTTCACTATACCCATAATCCAACATTCTGACTGCCAATTCTGGATTCTTGGATTTAGCTGTTACCGCGACAATCCCTCCGGAGGAATACGGATTATCCTTTTGACCAAATTTCGGCGTATCGCCTTTTTTAAGTACTGGATATGGCGCTGCTACCAACTGTGCTTTCGGATCTTTGGCCTGTACAAGTGGTTGCCATTTGCCTATGCCGCCGCCAGCATTACCGATACTTGCCCCTGTAGCGCCCGTAGCGAAGCTGCCGTCCAAGGCTTTCGTATCCACCGTAGCGATGTTCTTATCTAACAGGCCATCTTGATACCATTGGTGGAAAGTCTTCAAATAGTCTTTGAAGCCGGCTTCCGACGGTCCGAACTTGATTTTCCCATTATCCAAATAGAAGCCTCGGTTCACGCCAAATGCGCCTAAAAATGCACCGTTATAGGATTCATTGAAGAAGCGTGGTTTACTGATAAAGGATAGTGGTGCTGCTGCACCTTTCTTCTCTTTAAATGCTTTCAGTGTCGTCGTCCAATCATCAATTGTCTCAGGAACAGGAAGACCTAATTCATCCAACCAGTCTTTTCGAATCATCGGTCCTTGGAATACCTGTAAGTACTCATCTCCACGAATGAAAGGGAATGCATAGTAACTCCCATTATCCGTTTTTACCATTTTGTCGACTTCTGGATGCTCTTTGAGGTATTTCTTCAGGTTCGGTGCGTATTTATCAATCAGATCATTCAATTTCAAAATGTAACCATCTTTAATGGCTTTCTCCGGTCCGCCTGGGAAATCACTTAAGAAGTTATACTCGATCATATCTGGCAAATCCCCAGATGCAAGCATCACGTTTAGCGCTTCTTTGGCTTGTCCTGTAGGAGGCGCTAAGAATTTAAGCGGGACACCTGTTTTCTTCTGCCACTCTTGGAAAAAAGGGACATCCGCATGTGTCGTTTTCACACCTGTTAAGTTCCCGTTCAACTCGCCCCAGTACGTCAACGTTTTATCAGTTGTCATCGGATACGTCGTCGCACTCGCTGTTGCCGGTGCTTGTGACTCACTCGTTGTTGTTGACTCTGTCTTCGAGGAACAGGCAATCGCTGTGCCCATCATCATGACAATCATGGTTGAAGCTAAAATTTTCTTCATTCGTTGACCCTCCACTACATGTTATGGTGAGATGCATCTCTTCCTTAAGCGTAGTGGAATCCACCGAATTAACCTATGAGCAATATGAAGAATGACATGGTCATTTCGTCATCTCCAATTGTTGATTTCTATAATCGAATGGACGAAATCACAAAATTAGCCCATTTGAAGACAAAAAAATAGCACAGAATGATGAACTTTCACATCATTCCGTGCTATTAAGATGGTTTACAATCCAAAAATGGCATCAATTACGGGCTTCGTTGTTCCACCTGGATACAGGATATACAACAATATATAGACCATAACGCCTGTTGGCGCTGTAAGCAGCCATACAATCGCAGCGACTTTTCCGATTTTCTTGTGTTTAAGGAATTTCTTTTTGTAAGCAAACCACAAGGTGATAAGACCTAGTATACCACCTATCGTTGCTAGTGTGATATGGAAGAACAAGAACAAATGATAAGGTAACACTAAACTTTCTGGGCCACCAAAAGAGGTGTTTCCTTCAAATATGGTACGGGACATATAGATGATAAAAAAGGCTAACGCGAATATTGCGCCCAAAACCATCAGCTTTTCATGCGTTTCTCGGTTCCCTTTAACAATATGATACCATCCGAACCCAACAAAAATGGCACTAATCACAATAAACATCGTAGAAATTGTGGGTAATATGTGCATCTTTCGAAATCCTTTCTCTAAGCGCGATTCCAGTTCCCGCCTTGATTATTCAAGCTTTCTTGTGATGGAAGTGGATCCAATTCGTCCTCATCCTTGCGTTCTCTGCGATACCAACGGAAGAAAATGTAAGCTAACGTGGCGCCATAGATAATCTCTTGCAAAATTTTCATGATTACGCCACCTAGTTGTTGATCATCAAGCGGCGACAGGTGAACAAAAGGAACCGTGACATTGCTATACATATCATAAATAATTGTATCAGCAAAAATGATAAGCGCACAAGCCGGTGTCAGTAAGACGCCATTCCCGAAAATATACGCCATTTTCTTCAAATCGTTCAAGCGATTCAGCTCAGGCAGCGGGCAAAATACAGGGAACCACATGATAAAAGCCGTCACTAAAAGCACAGTATGATAAGCAAAAAGCGGTACATCATTCTTCATCAAGTAATCCATAATAAAAGGCATATGGTAGATGGAGAATAACATATTGAACATGAATAATGCGATCAGAGGCCGTGTAAAAAAAGAAAATAGGCCGCGGAATACGACATTCGTCATAGCTGCTCTAAGCAGCCATGCCGGTGTTCCTAACCAAATGAGAATCGGTACGATCAAGTAAAGAATCGTTTGTTGCAGCATGTGCATACTGAACAAGTAGTGATGCCCGATGTAGTTAATAGGGCTTCCTTGTCCAACGTAGAATAAGAACAACCCTGTATAAAATAGAAGCTGTTGTGACGTCGAAATTGGCTCCGATTTCGCAGCGCTCCCATTTCCATTCACGACAAATCGACCATAACTATATGCGATCACAACGACGATCAATAGTAAAACAGGACTCCACAAATCGAAAAACCCACCAATCTGACTCATACCTGCATCTATCTCCTTTCAAGCTGACTACTTCCAATTAACTCCCAGTAAAAAAAGAGGAGGCACTTTGTCTAGACAAAGTTGCCTCTTCTTGCTTTTCTACCACCAAACCCAATATACGGCTGTGATAACACCGGTAAGAGCAACGAACGCTCCTGCGAAGATAAAGATCAGAGGGAACAAATGTCCTCTCTCTTTGGCATGCATCCAGAAAAGCAACTGAACGAGTGCCTGCACGATCCCAAGGGATACGATGAAAATCAAGATAAACGAACGATCCAAGTCTCCGTAAAGTACGACAGCGAATGCCAACATCGTGAGTAGAATCGAGATAATGTAAGTCAAATAGTGATTAAGTGTTGAGTCGTGCTTCACTCTCTTGCTAGGTGCGTGTGTATCATGAGAATTGCTGCTCATTTAGTGACCCACCTTCCCCATCAAATAAACGACTGTGAAGATAAATACCCAAACTAAGTCGATAAAGTGCCAGTACAGAGAAGCGACATAGAACTTAGGTGCCGTAACAACCGTAAGACCCTTCTTCATACCTTGGAAAATCAACAGTGTAATCCAGCAAACACCGAATGCTACGTGAGCACCGTGGAAACCAACTAGTGTGTAGAACGATGTGGAGAATGCACTTGTTGTAAACCCATGGCCTTCATGAACGTACTCATAAAACTCGTAGATCTCCATTCCTAAGAAGGAAAGACCGAACAAAACGGTAACTGCTAACCAACCTAGCAATTGACCTACTTTTTGACGGTGCATCGCAATGATTGCAAATACACTCGTCAAGCTGCTCGTTAAGAGAACGAATGTTGACCAACCAACTGTTTTAAGCTTGAATAGCTCATCAGCTGTTGGGCCATCCGGAACAGAGTTCCGGAGAGCAATGTAAGTTGCAAATAAACAACCGAACAATACAACCTCAGCGCCAAGAAATAACCAGAAACCAAGAACTTTATTTTTCCCTTCGAGGGTAGCCGTTTCCGGATTAGCAGGCAGTGCGCCCGTGTGATGACTACTCATGCCTTTACCCCCTTATGATCGTCTTCAAGTTCTTCTGGTTCAATATGCCAACCGTGGTCGTCATATACCGAACGCAAGAACATGGCAATGAATGTAACTAAGATACCTGCTCCAGCTACATAGTAGTTTTTGTACATAAAGCCAAATCCAGCAATGAACAACCCAACAGACATAACAAGCGGCAAAATCGATGCCGAAGGCATATGAATGGAACCAATTGGCTCAGCAGGCGTCATTTGTTTGTTACCAGCCATTTTTTCTTTCCAGAAAGCATCCAAACCACGAACAAGCGGAGTTTGTTTGAAGTTATATTCAGGTGCAGGTGACGGAATTGTCCACTCCAAGGAGCGTCCATCCCACGGATCTGCAGGAGCTGTAATTGGTTTTCTTGCAGTTGCAATAATGTTGATAAGGAACACTAACGTACCGATACCCATTAAGAAAGCACCAACGGTTGAAACTAAGTTACCAGTTTCGAGACCATACCCTGGTTGATACGTAAATACACGTCGTGGCATCCCCATTAGACCCAAGAAATGCTGCGGGAAGAATGTTAAGTGGAAACCGATGAAGAACAACCAGAAATGAAGTTTACCTAAACCTTCACTTAGCATACGACCGAACATTTTCGGCCACCAGTAGTAAAGACCAGCGAACAAACCAAGTACGAGACCACCAACGATAACGTAGTGGAAATGCGCTACTACGAAATACGTATCATGATACTGGAAGTCAGCTGCTGGAATCGCAAGCATTACCCCAGTTGTTCCACCCATTACGAAGGTTGGAATGAAAGCTGTAGCGAAAATATTCGCCGTTGTGAAACGGATTTGACCACCCCAAAGCGTGAACAACCAGTTAAAGATTTTAACACCTGTAGGAACGGCAATCGCCATTGTTGCAATCGCGAAGATCGAGTTCGCTACTGGGCCTAAGCCTGATGTAAACATATGGTGGACCCAAACCATGAAGCCTAGGAAACCAATTAATACTGTTGCAAATACCATGGAGCTGTATCCGAACAGACGTTTTTTCGAAAAAGTAGAAACGATCTCAGAAATAATACCGAAGGCTGGAAGAATCAAAATGTAAACTTCGGGATGCCCGAAAATCCAGAATAAATGCTCCCACAGTACGTTGTTTCCGCCTCTGGCTGCATCGAAGATGGCTCCGCCAAAGACACGGTCAAACATAAGAAGAACTAGAGCAACTGTAATTGCCGGGAAAGCAAGAACGATCAAACCTGAAGTTACAAAAGCAGACCATGTGAACATTGGTAAACGCATGTATGTAAGACCAGGAGCACGCATGTTAATAATCGTTACGAGGAAGTTAATCCCTCCGATTAGTGTCCCGATACCTGCAATTTGCAAACCAAGCACGTAGAAGTCAGTGCCTCGTAAATTGCCTTCTAACGTTTGTCCCCAACTTGCGTCGGTGATCGAGGATAACGGTGCGTACCCCGTCCAACCACCATCAGGTGCGCCGCCTAAGAACCAACTTGTGTTCATAAGCACGCCGCCTGCGAAAAATAACCAGAAGCCTAGTGAGTTAACGAAAGGGAACGCAACGTCCCTTGCCCCAATTTGCAGTGGAACGATGGCATTCATGAAAGCGAAGATGACCGGCATCGCCGCAAAGAAAATCATCGTTGTTCCGTGCATCGTTGTTAATTGGTTAAAAGAATCGCCGATAAAAATGTGTTGATCTGGATATGCGAGTTGTATCCGGATCAGGATGGCTTCAAGTCCTCCAACGAGGAAGAAGAAGCCGCCCGCTAGTAAATACAGGATACCGATTTTCTTATGATCGACGGTTGTAAGCCAATCCATAAGCCCGGTATGTTTTTTTACTGGATGAGAGTGAGCCAACGTATGAACCTCCTTTACATCAAGAGTTTATTTCAATGTTTGTAAGTACGTAACAATATCTTTAATTTGATTGTCATCTAATTTACCACCAGCTGTTTGACCAAATGCCGGCATTTTATTTCCTGGTTTCAGTTCTTGCGGATTATGTATCCACGATGCCAAGTTCTCAGGCGTGTGCTCCAAGATACCCGCAAGTGTGTCGCGATCTGCGAAACCTTTAAGGTTAGGTGCAACCCCTGGACCGCTAGCATTAACAGCATGACAAGACATACAATTTTCTTTGAAAAGTTCTTCACCTTTTTGAGCAGAAGCTGGCACAGTGTTAGGTGCTTTCATTTTGGCAACCCAAGCATTAAAGTCTGCATCAGACTTAGAAGCCACTGTAAAGTTCATCAAAGCATGTGAAGCTCCACAAAGCTCTGTACATCTACCTTGGAACGTTGCAATTTCATCGGCTTGCAAGTAAAGCGTATTACGGATACCTGGGTTCGTATCGACTTTACCACCAAGGGATGGTACCCAGAATGCGTGTGCTACGTCAGCAGAAACAACATCAAATGCAATGATTTTATCCTTTGGAATCACAAGCTGTTGCGCTGTCGCGATACCAAGATCTGGATATTCAAACTGCCACCAGAACTGATGCGCAGTGACTTTCACATGGATAGCGTCTTTGTTCTTGTTGTAATTCTCGGAGTGTTTGAACGTGTAGGACACTGTTGGCACCGCAAGTACTAACAGTAATAGAATTGGGATTACCGTCCAGATAATCTCCAAAACGTGACTTCCTTCGACTTGTTTAGGTATGCTTTCGTCACCTTTGCGCTTGCGAAAGCGAACTAAAACGTACACATAAATCGCAAATACGACAATTACGACAAAAATCATGATAAAGAGACTTAATTTCATTAAATAAAGCTGCTCCGTCGCCACAGGACCTTTTGGCACTAAAGCAGATAAGGTTGGGTCTCCGCACCCAGTTAGCATGAACGTCATCACCGCTAAAAGGGGTAGCAGACGCCAGAACTTTTTCAATTGACTCATTGTATCAACCCCACTTTTAAAACAATATTTTTACCACGAAGGCCATGCCCATGTCAATTCACTTTAATAACTATAAATTCGTGAAAACTTTTTGTCAATCGCTGTAGGAGAGTTCACAAATTGTTCTTAAACAGCGTCTGTAGCGATATATTTCCCTTCATGGTTATTTCCATACACCCACCTCTTTATGCATAAAAGCCTTTATTTGTGATCACGAATAATTAGACAGAAACATCTCATCCTATAGACAATAAATCGTATTGGGAGGTCTGTTAATTATGTTCAGGAAGTTAGGTTTTCCGATTTGTGGAATCATATTCCTACTGCTCACATTATCTGCGTGTGGTACTAGCGGTAAACAGTACAGAGGCGATCGCGATGACTCTACAAGCTCGAATTTTGGCGTTCATGTCGACAAATCTGGTCAAAATGAAAGATCCTATCAAGTACAACAACTCTCTGGTCCCGTAACGCACAACAATACGAAGCTAGAGTATAGTCAATATCTTTCAGATCAATTGCACACCATGGACGGAGTCAATACGGCTTTAGTCATGATTACGAATCAGAATGCCTATGTTGCATTAATGATGGATAGCAGTGCCGTCGGGACAAAAGGATGGACCAAAGAAACGAATAACCAGGGAACGACAAAAGGAATTTACAACGCTGATAACCCTTATGATGACTCTTTACCGTCTAATGATCTAAATAAAGGTTACAATAGTTATGAAACGGCCATACATCATGATTTACTCTCTCATCCCTTTAAACAGGCGATAGCAGAGAAGCTGCGTGTCTTAAAACCAGATCTCATGGACGTTTATATATCGGCGAATCGAGATTTTCTCAATAAAATGAATAACTACGCACAAGAAAGCTGGAAAGGCCACTCGCTTATGCCGCTATTAACGGATTTTAATCAGACGGTTACTCGTGTGTTTGGAACGGCACAATCTCTACCTCATGACTAGATAGATTAGGGCTAACCTCCTACAGGAAGCTTTATTTCTCTTAGGGGGTCTTACTATGTCTCTTGGAGCACAACCAGCATGTAAAACTTCTATTAATAAAGTGGTTTATTTCTGCTTGTGGGTCAGCTCCTGTTTTCATTTGTCTTTCATTCCTGTACAATGAGGGAATCGTCTTTACTAAGAAGGAAAAAGGGAGCTGGCCAATTACCCATGTCAAATGGATTTGCCTCATTAGGTATCAGAGAACAATTAGTTCAAGTTTTGCAAAATCAAGGTGTCGTAGAACCGACCCCCATTCAACGGGAAGCCATTCCTGTCTTGTTGAAAGGTTCGGACGTTATCGCTCAAGCTCAGACAGGTACAGGTAAAACCCTTGCCTTTGTACTTCCTATATTAGAAACCATTGATGTAGAAAGCTCAGACGTTCAGGCGCTTATTCTTACGCCTACTCGTGAGTTAGCGATTCAAATCAGCAATGAATTAAAAACCCTGGTTCCAATTACAGGCGCTAAGGTCCTAGCCGCTTACGGCGGGCAAGATGTAGAAAAACAGCTTAGAAAGCTGCAAGGTAACATACATATAGTAGTAGGAACACCAGGAAGATTGCTTGATCATCTTCGCCGCGGTTCTATTAACTTCTATAAATTGAAAATCCTTGTATTAGATGAAGCGGACCAAATGCTGCACATGGGCTTCTTGCACGAAGTTAAAGATATCATTGCCCAAACGTCTCCTTACCGCCAAACGCTGCTCTTCTCTGCTACAATGCCCGAACAGGTCATCAATCTGTCTAAGGCTTATATGAAGGAAGCAAAAGAAATAAAAATTCAAAGTAAACAAGTTACCTTGACTGAAATTCAGCAGGTCCTTATTCCTACAACTGATCGTGAAAAACCGGATGCTCTTATTGCTGCAATCAAACAATATAGACCTTATCTCGCGATGATTTTTTGTCGGACCAAAGCCAAAGCGATCGCGCTCAATGAAACTTTGCAAGAAATCGGTTTGATGTCAGATGAGCTGCATGGTGACCTATCGCAAGCGAAACGTGAGCAAGTAATGAAGCGTTTTAGAGAAGGTCGTATCGAACTCCTAGTCGCTACGGATATCGCAGCTCGCGGTTTAGATGTTGAAGGCGTAACGCATATCTTCAATTATGATGTACCACAAGATGCCGAAAGCTATATCCATCGGATTGGCAGAACTGGCCGTGCTGGAGAGTCAGGCGTTGCTGTGACCTTCGCAACACAAAGAGATATGCCGACGATTGAGCTCATTGAAAAAGGAATCAAAATGTCATTGCGCGGTGCCGATGGACAACAAAGACGTGTCGTTCGTTCCAGAACAGAGGACTTCGTTGAACAAGATGGCAGAGGGTCTGCGCGTAAAGGCGGAGCTGGTGCTTCTTCGCGCGGTGGTAGACGTAATGACCGCAGCGGTGCCCCAGAGCAACGCAGCAGCGGCGGACGTGCTGGAAGACCTGGCGCGCGCGAATTGCGTGGCGATCGTTCGAATATGCAATACGGCAGCGAGCGTAAAACAGGCTTTGGCGGCAAAAGCGATAAATTCGGTTCACGCGGCGGTTCAGCTGGTGCTGGACGTCCAGGCGAAAGACCGGCTAAGGTGAACTCGGAGCGCAGCCCGAATACATGGGGACGCGCAACAGTCATCCATGAAGCAACAACAACGAATGCTGCCCCAGCCCGCGGCACGAACATGGGCGCTGCGAAAGCACGCGTAACAGGTTCCTATAAGGGCGGCGGCGAAGGTACTGAGCGCAAGCGTTCAGCTCCGCATGGCGATAAGTCCTACTCGCCATACAACAAGTACGCTGGCGCAGGTCGCGATGACGCGGCTAGCGCATCTCGCACGCTTCGCGGCGGCAAGGGCCGTGGCGATGGCGCAGCACGCAGTGCCGCGCCTCACGGCGAGGGCTTCGGCGCTCGCTCAGGCGGTGCTCCTCGCGGCGAGGGCTTCGGCGCTCGCTCAGGCGGTGCTCCTCGCGGCGAAGGCTTCGGCGCTCGCTCAGGCGGTGCTCCTCGCGGTGAGGGCTTCGGTGCTCGCTCAGGCGGTGCTCCTCGCGGTGAAAGCTTCGGCGCTCGCACGAGCGGTGCCCCTCGCGGGCGCAGTGACGAGCGTGGTGCGCGTAGCGCAGCACCTCGTGGCGACAGCTTCGGGTCACGCGGTGGCGCGCCTCGCGGCGACAGACCAAGCAGCCCGCGCGGCGGCGGTCAAGGCGGCGCTCGCGGTAGTGCGCCAAGAGGCACACGCGGCGGCGGCGGAAAGCGCTAAAAGAAATGAAGCGATTTCATGCGAGTCTTTACCAATTAAGGCTTACGTTGTAAACTATAGGTATGGTTAATTAAGTTTCTACAGGGCAAAAATCGTTTCACCCCGTTCACGCACTTAGGATTTACCCCCCCATCCAATCGAAGGAGGTATGTTCCATGTACGCATTAAAGGATAAGGAAATGATTTTTGTATTCACTGGCCCGCACGGGGCAGGTCGTAAAACCGTTGCCGAAATGTCCGGCTCCACCTTGGGAATGAAACAAGTGATTTCCTACACCACCCGACCTCCGAAACCGACAGAGGAAGATGGTCAGGATTATCACTTCATCTCCCCCGCCCAATTTGTTCAGGCACAAGCTGGCGACGAATTTATTGAGGTTAGCACCGTAAATGACCATCTATACGGGATCAAAAGCGCAGATATTGAGCGCATGTTCCTGCAAAGTGGCAGCATTTACTTGATTTTGAATCGTTTTGGCGCCGAAACGCTCAAAAAGCTATATGGCGACCGCGTCGTCCAAATTTTCATTTATGCCCAGCGAGACACACTGGAAGAGCGGATGAAAGAAAGCGGAGATTCGGAAGAAATCGCCTCTAAATATTTGTCTGATTACGAAAATGAATTAGCCTACCGTGACCAATGTGATCATGTTTTTGAAAATGTGGACTTGGCGCATACGGTTTTTGATCTTACCAAAACGTTAGATCTATATTTAAATCGTAACCTAGTCGACTTAGACTAGAAACGAAGGGCACTAGCTGCCGATTAAGGCCTGGACGGTTCCCCGTCCGGGCCTTTTCATCTAACGAATCAACATCAGCGTCGATCCGTTCTTATTAAGGAGTTGAATGTAATGAAAATCATTTCTATCGAACCAACACCCAGCCCGAATTCTATGAAGCTCAATATGGATGAATCCTTACCGGCTGGCGTCCGAGAAACATATACGAAAAAGAATGCAATTAACGCTCCCGAGGACGTGCAGAAGTTACTTGCTGTGCCCGGCGTCATCAGTGTGTTTCACGCAGCTGATTTCATTGCGGTAGATCGCAGCTCCAAGGGGGACTGGCAGTTCATCCTGGCGCAAGCGCGAGAAATTTATGGAGAAGCTCAGGGAGCGACTAGCGCTGGATTGGCTGCCGAGCAACCTGCGGCTGAGGCCGCTTTCGGCGAAGCGCAGGTGCTCGTGCAAATGTTTCGCGGTATTCCGCTCCAGGTGAGGGTACGCGCAGGCTCAGAAGAAGCGCGCGTCGCTATGCCGGAACGCTTCACGCAGGCCGCGGTGCGCGCAGGTACGGCTTCGCCGAACCTGATCAAAGAGCGGAAGCTCGAGGAGCTCGGCGTCCGCTACGGCGAGCTGTCGGACATCGCGGGCGAAGTCGTCCAGGAACTGGACGCTTCTTACGACGATGCCCGCTTGGAAGAGCTGGTCTCCCGCGCGATGCAGGAGACCTCCGACACCCCTGCGGCTCCGGAGGCCGCCGCAGAAGATCTTGTCGCAGCCGCTGAGGGGCTGCGCAGCAGTGACTGGAAGCTGCGCTACGCCGCGCTTCAAAAGATCCAGCCGTCGCTAGAGACGCTGTCCCTTCTCGTCACTGCGTTGCAGGACGAGAACACGTCGCTTCGGCGACTGGCCACGGTGTACCTCGGGGATATCAAGGAACCCGAGGTACTGCCCTATCTGTATCGTGCCCTCGAGGACGATACACCTTCTGTTCGTCGGACAGCAGGCGATACACTGTCCGATCTCGGCGACCCCGCCGCTATGCCGGCGATGGCCAAGGCGCTCAAAGACCGCAACAAGCTCGTCCGTTGGCGGGCTGCGCGTTTCCTATATGAAGTAGGCGACCGGAGCGTGCTTGAGGATCTAAAGCAAGCAGCAGACGACACCGAATTTGAGGTTCGTATGCAAGTGAAGATCGCGCTCGAGCGCATTGAAGGCGGCCATGCTGCTGAAGGCTCTGTATGGCAGCAAATGACACGTAGAAACGACTAATTACTAATAAAAGCACGAAAGCTGCCTATGTATGTAGGTGAGCATTCGTGCTTTTTGATTTTGCCTACTAACTCCCTACTTCCTAAACTGCTCGAAATACATAATTCGCTCCTCAATCGTCGGATGAGAGCCGCGGAACCACTGTACGAGCTTAGGCTGCGTGACTGGACTGAGATTCTCTTTGGCAATATGCTGAAAAGCGCGAATCGCCGCATCGCCATCTCCTGTCATTTTCATCGCATAGACGTCTGCCCGATGTTCGATCACCCTGGAGAAAGCATTTTGTGCCGGTGACGAAAGGAAGCCCATCAGCGAAATAAGCACTAGCAGAATCGGCAAAGACGCTAAATCCCTCTCCCCGCGCATTCCCCACAGCGAACCCCATCGCTTCAAGATCAATCGGTATGCATGAAAGGCCAGCCAGAAACCTACAAAACTTAGGGCAACACCATAAGCAATTCCCCAATAAATATGACGTTCTACATAATGTCCCATCTCGTGCGCCATGACGGTCAGAATTTCAGCTGGCTGCAGCTTATTCAAAATCGTATCCCACAGCACAATACGCGCATTGCCACCAATGCCATTCACGTAAGCGTTAATCGTATTCGTTCTTTCTGACATGTTAACTTCGTAAACCTGATCAGTCGGAATCTGTGATTTGGCAGCGAGATCCAGAATTTGCGCCTTAAGTTCTTGATTTTGAAGTGGTTGAAATTGATTGTACAACGGGTCCAACACCACAGGCTGAATAAATGTGACAAACAGGATCAATGGAATGGAAATCAACCACAGCCAAACCCACCAACGCTTAGGACTCCACTTAGAGATCCATCTAAAAATAACAACCATCACGATCGTGCCCACGATATCTATGGAAAAAGTTTTCATGTAATCCTTTAGAAAAAGGATAGGTGTCTCATTGGAGATGCCGTAGGCTTGATCGATTTTAAACAAAAATACATCAATCGGTAGAAACAGCACGTCCATAACGAGCGTAAAAAGCACGATAAAGAAGAGTAATTGCAGGAATGAAGCTCGGAATACTTTCTCCGCAAGTTGACGGAAGCTGACGGCAATGCCGAATAAAGCAACGGTCACCCCAATTTGCAAGGGAGAACTTATGAAAAAGGTTAATGAGTGAATCCGCGAAAGCGTCTCCGCTTTGGCAATTTCTGCATGGGTCATGAACGTATTGGGATCCGCTGCAGTGCCCACTAATGACATAGGAATTTGAAATAAATCCCCTTTCATGAAATATACAATCACGAGAACGGCATAACTAGCAAAAGCCGCTGCGCACCATAAATAGAAACGTTTCATCCCATGCCTCCACAGTCATCTTCTTTGACAATGCTTGTTTACCTAGTCTATGCGAGTAAAGCTGTGTCGTATGTGTCAAAGGCATATTTTGGATATCCTATCTTGCATTCTCTATCCGCCCATGATGTAATGAGAACATTGACAGGAACGGATGTGCTACATGAAGAAACTCAAATTACTTACACTTCTATTGCTCGTTTTGTTCAGCATGACACTTATTCCACTTATAAAATCCCATTATCCCGCTGCGAATCAACTTGTCACGCTATCCAGACCAAATGGAGAAATACCTGAGCAGCATCTGGCATCGGAAAAGGCCACGGAAATCCCATCACCCGCTAAAACGATTACAGCCGAGGTAGCATCCACGACTACGACTAACCAAACAACAACAGATGAAGCTGAAGCACCCACCCTCACTGCGCATCATGTCCAACTACAAGCCATTCCCGCCATCTCACAGCTCCCTGAGCTGCCCAATGGTTGTGAGGCAGTCGCTGCCACTATGCTGCTGAATTGGGCTGGATTACCGATAACCAAAGCTGAGGTCGCTGATGCCTTACCCAAAGGGGACATGCCTTACGAAAATGAAGACGGCGCCTTCGTCGGTTCCAATCCCAAAGATGTCTTTGTTGGCGATCCCTTTGATGTCGGCTATGGCATTTATCACGCCCCTGTTGCCAAGCTGATGAATCAGTGGCTGCCTGGTCATATTCGCGATTTGACAGGAACCACCTTTGACGATTTGCTTGAGGTTATCGCGCATGGCAGCCCAGCAATGATCTGGGCTACTGAGCATATGGACACGCCATACTTGGATTTGGAGTGGGAAGACGAAGCAGGCGAGCTCGTTCCTTGGTATCAGCCGGAGCACACCCTTCTCCTTACAGGATGGGACGATGATTACGCCTACATGAACGACCCGATGACGGGTGAGCAAGAGACCTACTCCTTGGCTGCTTTTAAAGAAGCTTGGGAGCTCATGGGCTCACAAGCAATTACAATCATCACCTAGTTTGGGAATTAGCTCGTTCCTTGCTTCTATCTTCGTATTTTAACTGGAAATAGTACATCTATTTTTGCTCATTGGGATCAAAATTAACATTTAAATGGAAAATATGTCGTTAATTTAGAGCATTAATTTGTTTTCTTGGAAAAAGCATCAGATTAGATGGATTTTTTCCAGTTATTTGGTTATAAAGAGTAATTCCGAAGAAATTAACTGTACTTTTTCCTGTTAATTATGTTCAACTGGCGTTGGTTGAGGGAGGGCTGGTGCTAGTTACGTTTGGCTGGTGCTGAGTAAGGAAAACTGGTGACTGAAGTGGCATCAAGGAACAAGCGTGATAAGTGACGCTAGAGGATGAGTTTATGGAAGTGAGATCAAGGGACTAGCAGGTGAAGTGAGATCGCCTTTCGAGCTAGTAAAGTTTCGTCCGCGGACCCCCAATAGCCGCACCAAAAAAGTATGGAAAACCCGCTAGGGTAGTCCATGCTTTTTTTGGTGATCACCGCTTTGCTTGTCCACTCTTTACAAAGGATCCAACTGAACGGCCGCTTGCTTCCCGCTTAATTGAATACCGGTGTGCTTCTTGCCGTGGGGGCTTAGCTCCTTAACCAGCGTCTCTAGCAATTCCTTCGCTTTTGCGCCTTCCTTGCCGGAGATCTTAACGACCAGCAAGACGGCGTCCCCGCCCTTGAGGATACGCTCCGCTTGCTGGCGCTTCGTATCCAGATCGTGGTCTTCGATGTTAGCTGTCAAGCGAAGCTCCTTGACCTTCGGGCCTTGCTCTTGTTTCCGTGCCTGCTGCTTTTCCTGCAAGGCCTCTTGTTTGGCGGCTCCCGCTCCAATCAACTTGCAAGGAGGCGGGCTGCTCATGAGCGAGGTGCAGACGAGGTCAACTTTTAGCTTTTTGGCAAGAGCTAGTGCGTCTTTCGTGGACATCACACCTAGATCTTCGCCCTGAAGCCCAGTAACCTCAACTTCGGAGGCTTTAATTTTCTCATTCTTAATAATCATTGTGAATACACCTAATCTTTCGCTATAATGAACCCATCCACCCTTAGGTGGATCGAAGTTGGACTAGCTCATACATCATTTTGCCATGAAGTTATATAAGGAGATGTCGATTACCCCATGAATAATAAACAATTAGAAGAGCAAATGATCGAGAATTACAAACGTGAAGAGCATATGATGATTTTGGTTTTTGCACAGTGGTGTATTAACCATGGTCTGGATCCTGCAGCACTTTATCACAGCGCATATCCTGAACAGCCAAATAATGAAGCCCTAGAGAAAGCTCTTGAATTAACGGTACCCAAAGAGGAAGCCGGCGAAGTACCGGATGACACATTGCTTGGTGTGCTTTCCCTCTTTGGCAATGAAGAGCTGGCATTCATTGTGACGCAAGAAATCGATAAGCGGCCGAAGCGCGCGCGCTAAGCCCTGCCCCTAGATGACGTAACTGTGCTGATGGCTTAACTGAAAAGCTTCTGCCAACAGTTCCACTGTCTGGAGTCTCGTTTCCACTTGGTGGCCGCCAGCGACGACCATGACTTCATCAACACCGTAGCTCTCAGCGAGTCGCAGGATTTGTTCCCTGACTTCTCCTGGATTACCTACGATCATCCGTGAGCGATTGTCTCTCACACGCGTTTGATCCCAGTCGGAATACACGTATTCCGCTGCTTCTTTCGGCGATTTCACTCCGGTGAACTCGCCTTTTTCCATTTGCAGAATACGCAAATCGATCGAGGTCGCGAGTTCCTCCGCTTCTGCTGTCGTTTCGGCGCACAGCGCATAGATGCAGACCGTCGCCTGCGGGACGACATTCAATGCGGACGGCTGGAACGAGCTGCGGTAGCTGCGCACCGCATGCTGGCCTCCCGCGCCGTTGATGAAGTGCGCGAAGCAGAAGGCTGCGCCTGCCTGCGACGCATAGACCCCGCTCTGCCCCGTGGAGCCGAGCAGCCACACCTGAGGCATCGAGGCCACCAAAGGGGTGGCGCGGATGCCCTCGAACACGTGCCCCGGTTCCACCGAGTCGGTGAGGAACCGCAGCAGATCCGTGACTTGCGCGGGGAACCGCTCCAGTCCCTCGAACAGATCCGCGCCGACGCCACGCAGCGCTTTGGCTGTATGCGGCGTGCCGCCGGGCGCACGCCCGATCCCTAGGTCGATGCGCCCAGGGTAGAGCGCCTCCAGCATGCGGAAATTTTCAGCAACCTTATAGGCGCTGTAATGAGGCAGCAGCACACCGCCAGAGCCAAGCCGAATTCGGCTTGTGCGAGCAGCTAGGGTGGATAAGAAAACCTCTGGCGAGGAACCGGCAAGCCCTGCTGAGTTATGATGCTCCGACACCCAGAATCGGGTGTAGCCGAGACGGTCAGCGAGCTGCGCGAGCGCAATGGTTTGTTGTAATGCTTCACTATGGGTAAAGCCGGATGATACCGGTGACTGATCAAGAATACTTAGCTTCAGCATAGTCATCCCTTCTTTCTAAGTCTTCTGCCGATGATGATACTGATGTCAATTATACAACGCCCAGCTAACAAAAGAAAAAAGGACAAACCGAAGTGGCGTTGTCCTGTTGGGCGAGTTGATACCGTGGTGGTCAATTATACGTTATTTTTTTCTAGAACAAAGCGAATGCACCATAAGTCCCTGCCGTAAAAGTCAGAAGTAATGGCGTTAGCTGGCTTTGTAAAGTCATGATCTCCAGCTAGTTGTAACCCCGCTTCGTCAATTAAGCTTAAAAATTTCTCCACATGTACGTCAGGATAATCAACGGTAATAATCAGTTTACCCCCATCTTTCAAAACGCGTTTAAACTCTTCTAGAGCACGCAATTGCACGCTCATGTCCTCGATGTGTTCCATAACCGAAATACAAAATGCAACATCAAACTTCGCGTCTTCATATGGCAATTTTGAAATATCAGCAATTGTTATATTTGGCTTACTTAAAGTGGAAAGGTTAATTTGATCTATATTCGCTTTCCCCACATAATATTCCAGCTCTTTAATGATTTCATCTCTATCTAGAATGCGTTCATCCATGTCACAAGCGTATACCTCTTTACACTTGTCGACTAGATAATACTTGAATGGATGACCCAAGCCACAGGCAGCATCTAGTACAACGTGATCTTTTTCAACAAAATGGGCAGCCCAGATATATTCATAGTGTCGACTCCACCAATGATTAGGCAACGAATAGAATATGTCTTGATTCTTGGTATCCTCATATGTAAAAAAGCGAGACACGTAGTTATCCATATCATTTCCCCATTCAGAGTTCTTATTTTTCAGCATCGTTATATAGGCATTCAGACATTCATCTCTAATAGTTACTAGGATACCTTACGTTAGCCATTTCCAGTTGCGCCTACATTTCGGCCAGTCGTTCTCGCTTTCCTGCTCCTAATCGACCGCAGCGCATGCGTACAACCCAAGAGAGCAATACCACCAGCCATATAGCCAGCTAACACATCACTGGGATAATGAACACCTAGATAAATCCGGCTTACGCCAATACATAGAATGACAAAGCCAGCTACCGTTGGTATCCACCATGCCGATTTCCACGTCTGGCGCACATTCACCCACAACAAGTACGCAAGCAGTCCGTAAAACAGAAGCGAAACCATCGCGTGACCACTTGGAAAGCTAAACCCATCAACTTCCACTAACCAACCGTCTGAGGATGGACGATCACGTTCAATAAGTCCCTTAAGCCCTGTATTTAGCCCCCAAGCGCCCAGTACACCAAGGAATAAGACTAGTGTTTCCAACCGATGTTTATATTTAAATATTAAGAGTGCAGCAACTAGAAAAAAGAGGATGAATTCGGTGGATCCACTCCCCATGAAGGTGAATACTTTCGCAATGGCAGTCAATAGATCCCCTCGCTGCTCTTGAATGTAACCGCCTACATATTGATCAAAATCTTGCAGCCATTTCGCCGAAAAGCTCTGCGACAGCACAATAAAAATAAGGAGCAGAGCACCTGCTCCCCCAAAACTCCATGCCATATCTCTAACGACAACTTTCCCCTTCATTTTTTCTCATGCCTCCCACGGCGAATTGTTCATTCCTTCTCTCTCATGCTGCTTGACGCACTTTGCGCCCTTGACGTTTCTTAATAATCAATGGGACGATAGCAAAAACAGCATACATCGCTACGGCTCCAAGAAACTTCCATGACCATATATCGTTTAAGGAAGCACCGAATACGTTATACACAATCGCACCTGGAATAATGCCAATGAACGTAGCCCACGTGTAATCCCAAAAGCGGATCTTGGATAATCCGGCACCATAACTAATACCATCGAATGGAAAGAAAGGCATGAGCCGCATATAGAGTACGACCATGAAGCCTTTTTCCTCCGCTTTTTGATCGAATGATAACAGTTTGGGACTTCTTAAAATACGCTGAAAGCTACCGCGGCCCCATCTGCGCGTAATGTAGAAAGACAATAAGGCACCCGCGCCTGCACCTATAATATCGTAGACCGTCCCCCAAAAAGCGCCAAATACATAACCACCATAAAGCGTCAACGGTGTTGCTGGAAATAAGACTAATGGCCGCAACGTATAAGCAAGGATATATAACAGTCCGCCAAGCGGGCCTAGATCTCGCAGCCATCTCGTGAGCCAATTCAGATCTACATGCTTCCAAACACCCGTCCATTTGAGAATTAATAAGCCGATCACAGCAATCCCAAACCAACTAATTAGCAACCAAAGCGGCTTTGAACGCGCCATGGCTCGCCTCCTTCTTACTGCTGATTCCTTATTCTTACAGCTGATTATTCCACTCCATCTTACACAAATGTAGGGGTCTATATCAACTCGTCGTAGAAGGTCGATAGACGGACAACCTTTTCTCTCCTCTCTCCGAAGGAAATCATTGATGCCATCAGTTGGATATGATAAACTGCTCCCATCTTCTCTCCAATTCTATCCATTCATTTCTACTATACCATGGCACCTATATCCCGCATCCACTGGAGGGCTCACCCATGCTGCTTCGACGTAAAAGTATTTTTCTGACGCTATGGCTCTCTTACATCCTTATTCTTCTCATTCCCGTAACAGGTACGTTCATTTTGTACACCAATATGGAAAAAAATATGATCGATAACGCTAACCGATCGAATTTGGCTATGCTTGAACAAGCTCGCCAAGTCGTAGACAACAACCTCCAAGAGATCGAACAGCTCGGCATTCAGATTGCCACACAACCTAAGCTTCAAACCCTATGGACCATCAAGGACAGCGAGAAATACATTCAATATGAAGAGGCCGTCCGCGCGTTAAAAACCATTCGCAACAGCTCACCTTTCATCGAGGATTTCTACATCTATTTGCGTGATGATGATACGGTGATTTCCCCTAATTTAAAAACGGATGCCCCTACTTTCTTCACAAAGCTCTATCCGCTTCCTGGCAAGAGCTTAGATCAAGTTCATGACGAGCTGCTTACCGGCTATCATTACTTAACCTACTTGCCTACTTCCAACACAACAGCCGATCCTGCAACCAAAAGCGTCATTGCCAGCGCAATCTCTCTACCTCTTGGCGAAACAAGCAATGTGAAAGGCACAATCGTCATGCTGATCAATGAGCAGCAAATCCTGCATCTATTGAAAGGCATTCAATGGGTTAATAATGGCTCCATGTTTATCTTAGATGATACAGGGCAAGTCATTCTCTCTACTTCGAACACGTACAAACTGTCCCCCAGCTTGCTTGCAGAAACAACGGGCAGTAATGGCTATGCAACCTATGCGGCTGACGGCAAGGCGCACATGCTATCGTATACGACAGGAGCAAGTGGCTGGAAATATATTTCCCTGGTTCCGAAGAGTGTCGTCTTAGAACGGGTAAACGAAATGAAAACATGGGCCATTTATTTGCTTATTCTCGTTGTCGCTGCTGGAAGCGCTGCCGCTTATTGGATGGCCTACCGAAGCTATAGCCCGATTCGCGATCTAGTCTTTTCAATTAATAAAGGCAACAACGTGCCACGCCAAGGTTTATCCAATGAGTATGAATTCATTCGGAATTCCATTGCCGCATCTGTAGCCGAGGGCAAGGCACTCGAACAACAGCTAGCAGGTCACCTTCCTGTTGTACGGGCTAACTTTCTTACCCGCCTCTTGAAAGGAGAAGTGGATCCATCCGAATTAACGGATGATTCCCTCGCCTTCATCGGTGTTCAATTCCCGCATCCTTATCTGTGTGTCATCGTCCTTGAAGTGGATGAAAGCAGGGATTACCGAATTGAAGAAAACGATCGGGATCGCGCCCTCGTCCGATTTATTTTATTTAATTTAAGCAGTGAATTCATTGGAAATTCCGGTTATGTCACAGAAACAGATACTAATCGACTAGCTTTAATTCTCAATGTACCCGATGCTTCTGAGGAAACGCTCCTTAACCGAGACCGCTTAATTGCTGAACTCAAAGGCGTGATTGAGGAACGATTCCGTATGAAAATAACGGTGGCGACTAGCTCTTTAAGATTCGGGAGACTCGACGCCTCGCATTGCTACAATGAAGCGCTGAATGCCTTAGACTATCGGATTATTCACGGCATTAATTCTGTCATTCATTACGATGACATTCGCTTCTTAGAACGAACGTATTACCACTACCCGATGGAAATGGAAGCTCACATCATCAATTGTCTCAAAAGCGGTGAATATGAAGCCGTTGAACGGCTGCTCAACGACCTGTATCAAAATAATATGGGATCACGCGACACAACCCCCGAACTTGGCAAGCTGCTCTTCATGAACTTGTTAGGGACCGTGCTGAAAGTAACGAATGCCCTGAAACTAGATGAGAAGCAGTGGCAGGAAGATGGCTCCGATCCTGTGAAATTGATTATCAACAGCACTTCAGCTGAGGATATGTTAAAAAAAGTGAAGGAGCTCTGCTTCTTTATTTGCAGTAGTGTACAAGATGCTCGATCGGAACATAGTGAACGTTGGCATGAGCGTATGAAACTATATATCGATCATCATTACAGCGATCATTCGCTTAGTTTAACAACCATTGCTGATCATTTTGGCATGACACCGCAGTATCTGTCTGGCTTATTTAAAAAGCAGTATGGGATCAATCTTACGGACTACATGATTGAGGTTCGGATAAAAGAAGCGAAGCGTTTTTTGGAGACCCCAGGGATGACGATCCTGCAGGTTGCCGAGCAAGTGGGCTATTCAACAGATATTGGTTTTATCCGTGTGTTCAAGAAAGTGGAAGGGATTACACCCGGAAAGTATCGTGACATGCAGCTAAGAGAGGGCCATCTGAAAGATAGTTAGTCTCCCTGAAATACGGTTTACGCTTGATCTGAAGCTGTGTTTATCGTTCAGTAGAACGTATTGTAGGCACCTAAAGTCTGTTCTTCTATATTGAAATTGCGGGCACCGATTCCGCAAAACCAATATGTACAGGAGGGTCACACACGTATGAACAGAAATAAAAAAACGATGAAATTGACCTTAATCTCGGCTGCAGCACTTTCCGTCTTGATCACAGGATGCAGTAAAGAGACAGCCACCCCATCACCCGCAGTATCAAGCGCACCTGCAACCACTACTTCGTCTGCAGTCCCAGAATCGAAGTATCCTGCTTCCCTTACATACTGGGTAGCTATGAACGGTAATGCTGCAGCTGTTATGAAGAACTACAATGAAATGGCTGCTTATAAAGAAATTGAGAAGCAAACAGGCACCAAGGTTGACTTCCAGCACCCGCCTACAGGCCAAGAGAAAGATCAATTCAATATTATGCTAGCGTCGAATAGCTTACCGGATGTTGTGGAGTATAACTTTGCAACGTTACCACAAAGCGCAGATTCCCTCATTAAAGGAAAGCAAATACTTCGTCTAAATGAACTCATCGAAAAGAATGCCCCGAACTTAACGAAGATTCTGAAAGATCATCCTGAATTCCGTAAAATGATTACAACGGATGAAGGCAATATCTATGTGATGCCATTCTTACTGGGAGATGAATTGTTAAGCGTAGTCAACGGCCCTATTTTCCGCCAGGATTGGCTGGATAAATTAGGTTTGAAAGCTCCCACAACCATTCCAGAATGGGAAACGGTCTTAACCGCATTTCGTGATAAGGATCCGAATGGGAATGGCAAGAAGGATGAGATTCCGTTCTATATGAATTTAGGCGGAGATTTCGACGCGAATAACCTGCTTGTTGGTGCATGGGGAATTACAACGGATTTCTACAATGACAAAGGTAAAGTCAAATACGGCCCCATCCAGCCTGAATACAAAGAGTTCCTTGCTACGCTGGCACGCTGGTACAAAGATGGCTTAATTGATAAAGATTATGCCAGCATCACCGATGGCAAGCTGAAAGATTCCAAGATTACGAACAGCCAAGTCGGCGCTTATTCTGGGTACGCGGGTTCTGGGCTCGGCCGTTACTTAACCTTGGTACAACCGACCAATCCCACTTTCGCCTTATCCGGCGTCCCTTATCCGAAGCTGAAGGAAGGCGCTGCAGCCTCTTTAGGCCAATATACCATGCCATTCACAGGCTATGGAGCTGCTGTCTCAGCGAAAGCTAAGAATCCGGACGAAATCATCAAATGGCTTGATTTTAAATACAGTCAAGATGGCGCCATGCTGATGAACTTCGGTATTGAGGGCCAAAGCTACAAAATGGAGAACGGCTATCCGAAATATACAGATCTCATTATGAACAACCCCGATAAATTACCTGTTACTCAAGCGATGGCAAAATATTTCCAAGCAAGCTGGAGTGGGCCTTTCGTTCAAGACAAACGTTACATCGAACAGTATTATACGATTCCTGCGCAACGTGAAGCTCAGAAGACATGGACCAATGCTGATCATTCCAAACAAATGCCTGGTGTTAGCCTGACAGCAGACGAAAGCTCCAAAACAGCTTCCATTATGAACGATGTGAAAACATACCGGGATGAACTTTTCAATAAATTCGTTATGGGTGCTGAGCCCATTGAGAACTTCGATAAATATGTGCAAACCATGAAGAGTATGGGCATTGAAGAGGCTGTTAAAGCTCGCCAAGCAGCCTTAGATCGATTCAACAGCCGTAAATAATTATAAGTTCAGACGCTAAACTCACGGTGTGGGAGAAGGACTCCCTGCCGTGTGGCGTCTTCTTGCACCCATTTTTACCGACTCAACAGCTGAAGGAGGGGCCCCGTGATGCCCGCAGCACTTAACGAACAGACCGGCTCCGTGAAACCAGCCGTCGACAAAAGCAAGTTCTCTTACCGATTCGTCCGCGATGCAAAAATGAATAAGTATGTGTACATCATGCTGCTGCCTGTCGTGGCTTACTACATTATTTTCTATTACGTGCCCATGTATGGACTGCAAATTGCCTTTAAAGACTATGCGCCAGGGATTGGCATTTTTCATAGCCCGTGGGTTGGATTCAAACATTTTCATGACTTCTTTTCCAGCTATTTCTTCTGGCGGATATTACGCAACACTTTGCTGATCAGCGCTTATGATTTATTGTTTTCCTTCCCTGCCTCCATCATTTTGGCGCTTCTGCTTAACGAGCTGCGCAGCCGGTTTCTGAAACGTACCGTTCAAACGATTACGTATATGCCACATTTCATTTCTATCGTCGTCATATCGGGTATGCTCGTTGATTTCTTGGCCCGTGATGGATTAATTAACAATATCTTAAGCTCTTGGTTCGGATTTACACCGGTTACGTTCCTGCAAGAATCAGGCTGGTTCCGCTCTGTTTATGTATCTTCGAACATTTGGCAAAATATCGGCTGGGGCTCCATCATTTATTTATCAGCCATGTCAGGCATTGATCCTTCGTTGTACGAAGCTTCCAAAGTGGATGGCGCCAATCGCTGGCAACAAACGTTCAGCATCACCCTGCCGGGTATCATGTCCACTATTGTAATTCTGCTTATTCTGCAAATCGGAAACTTTATGACTCTCGGCGCCGATAAGATCCTATTACTTTATAACCCAACAACCTATGAAACCGCCGATGTCATTGGCACCTTCGTCTATCGCAAAGGGATTCTCGAATCCAACTTCAGCTATAGCTCCGCTGTTGGGCTCTTCAACTCTCTCATCAACTTCACACTGCTCGTTTTGGCCAATACATTAAGCCGACGCACCAGTGATAATAAGCTTTGGTAAAAGGAGGCTGCAACCATCATGAGTAGAAGCTGGGGAGAACGTATTTTTGACCTTTCCAATTCCTTATTCTTAATCTTACTTTCTATAACAACGCTGTATCCATTCTTGTATGTATTGATCGCCTCTCTCAGTGACCCTGCTTGGATCGTGCAATTCCGCGGGCTGCTTTGGTACCCCAAAGGCTTCAATTGGGAAGCCTATATCATGGTCTTCAAAAACCCAGCCATCATGTCCGGCTATCTGAACACGATCCTGTACGTCACGCTCGGTACCTCGCTAAACATTCTGATGACATCCCTGGGCGCATATGCACTTTCAAGGCATAACCTGATGTGGAAGAATCCCGTCATGTTTATGATTGTATTTACGATGTTTTTCAGTGGCGGATTGATTCCAACCTACCTGCTCATTAACGACTTAGGCATGGTGGATACCCGCTGGGCACTTCTGATCCCCTCAGCCATGAGTGCGTACAACCTGATTATTATGCGAACTGCTTTTCAGGGTGTGCCTGTTAGTTTAGAGGAATCCGCTAAGTTAGACGGCGCTAACGATTTCACCATTCTTTTCCGCGTCATTCTACCACTCTCCATGCCTGTAGTGGCCGTGATGGTTCTCTTCTATGGGGTTGCTCATTGGAACAGTTGGTTCAGCGCTCTGATTTATTTACGAACACGTGACCTTTACCCGTTGCAGCTCATTTTGCGAGAAATATTGATCACGAACAGTACCGAATCGATGATGACGGGTGTTAGCGGGAACGATAAGATGCCTATCGGAGAAACGATCAAATACGCGACGATTATCGTAGCGACTGCGCCTATTCTATTCCTCTACCCTTTCCTGCAAAAGTATTTCGTGAAGGGCGTTATGATCGGCGCGATCAAGGGTTGATTGACACGGCAACTATCATATATTGAGCTGTCTCATGTCGTCAGCTGCTATCGAAGGGAACTAGGATACGCTATTCGTGCCTACGTACACCAAATGTGGAGGCGAAGGGAACTACGATACCTTATTCTTCTGAAATTCACCAGAAATCACGAAATTTGATCAAATAGCGTACCTACGTTCCGCTTAAAGTCCAATCTCCCTTTATATCGCATAATTAGCGCACCCACGTTCCCTTTCAAAAGCTAATCAGGCATTCTAGATGCACATAGTGGTCTTATTCCCCGGAATCCCCGATACAAAGAAGAATAAGCAATTCAAACTTGCTTATTCTTCCGATATTCGCCCATACCCCACACGTTTCCCACTATTTTCCCTTTAATCAATTTGCAAGACACCAAAAAATTGATTTCAATTGACTAATCGAAAGGTTTGAATTTACACTATAGGAATAATTTAGGTCATTAAATATAGAGGCGTCATGCTCCGCAAACGTTGCCACATCAACAAGTCAGTTGGGAGATACGCATATGAAGAAAATTGTTGTTCTACTTCTATTAACTGCGCTGTGCCTCTGGCAATATGTAAGAACCTCGTCGGCTGGCGAAGATCCCTTCTTACGCTCCGACTATAGCAAGCTTCGCCCTGTGAAGATTGAGCGGGTCGTACCAGCCAAAGAAATAAAGCAGCTTCAAGAGATTGTGAAGGAGGCCCGGGAGAAAGGGCTCAAAATTGCTATTGCGGGTCAGCGTCACAGCCAAGGCGGGCATACGTATTACAAGGACAGCATTGTGCTGGATATGACCCCATTTAACAAGGTTCTTGCCTTCGACAAGATGGCTAAGACAATAACCGTACAATCCGGAGCCACTTGGGCAGATGTACAGAAGTACATTAACCCTTATGGGCTTGCTGTGAAGACCATGCAATCTCAAAATATTTTCACCATCGGAGGCTCGATCTCCGTCAATGCACATGGCCGTGACATTCGGAATGGCTCTCTCATTAGCACGGTTGAGTCCTTCCGACTATTGGGAGCTGACGGCCTTACTCGAAATGTTTCCCGTTCTGAAAATGCTGAGCTATTCCCGTTGGCGTTAGGTGGATACGGATTATTCGGTGTCATTTTGGATGTAACCCTGTCGCTGACGGAAGATGAAGTGTACGAGATGACGAGCGAAACTATGTCTACAGATACCTATACTGACTACTTTCTTAACCATGTTAAAAAGAATCCCGATATCCACATGCATCTCGCACGCATATCTGTCGCGCCAGATACATTCTTAACCGAAATGTATGCTACGAATTACAGGGCACGATGGGATCTCCCCGTTACCGACTATAACCAATTAAAGCTGAAAGACAGCAATGTGCTGCCGCTCAAATTTCTGTTTGGACTTAATCGCTCCTTTGATTGGGCGAAAAATAAATTTTGGGACTTACAACGATATTTCCTTATTGGCCGCAGCACAATACTAACCCGCAACAACGCAATGCGCTCTGAATCTGATTTTATGGACTACAGCTCGGATACCAAAAACGATCTTCTCCAAGAATACTTCATTCCCGTGGAACATTTTAAAGACTTTATTAGCCACATGAAACCTATTCTGCAAGAAGAACAATTAAATCTATTAAATATTACGGTACGTTACGTTAATCATGATGAAGAAGCTTTGCTCTCCTATGCGAAGAGCGACATGTTCGCTCTTGTATGTCTATTTAACACCTCGCTAAGTCGCGAGGCGCAAGCTCGTATGACTCATGGCATCCAGCGAATCATTCATGAATTAATGTCCTTTAATGGCTCTTATTATTTGCCCTATGCTCCCTTCCCTTCGGTAGAGCAGTTCCGAATGATATATCCTAAGGCGGATAGCTTTTTCCAAGCCAAAGATCAGTGGGATCCACAGCATCTTTTTATGAACCAATTCTACGATGATTATAGGGGGGATTAGGATGAATGTCGGACTACTCATACGATCCCAAAGCTTAGCGACATTAGCAGCGGGAATGATTTACCCTTACTACTTGCTATTTTTGAAAAACCTCGGCAGCACCTATTCGGCCTACGGACTCGCTTTCGCTATTTTTACGATAAGCTCTGCTGCCTCATCCTTCTGGCTAAATAAACTAGTTGACCGCTCCTCGGTGAACATGATGGCAGGCGGTTCGCTCGGAATGATGGCAGCTATGCTCGTCTTCCCTTGGATCCCTTCCTATGGCTATGTCTTACTTCTACAAGCATTCATGGGCCTCTGTAACGCTATGCAAAAAATGAGCGAACGCGGATTGCTCGCAGATGGGACTGAGCGAGGTAAACGAGGCGGCACGCTTGGCCATTACCATTTCTGGACATCGGTCTCTTCTGGGTTCGCCGTGCTCATCGGAGGTTATATCATTGATTGGCTGACGATTGATGTCCTGTTTTATGTTAGCGCAGGAATTTATGCGCTCAGTGCATGGATGACGCTGCGAATGCGGAAAGATATAGGTAAGAAACAAACACTTTCCTAAAATGACATTGAAAACCTTGAAAACCTCAGTTCATGGTTTTGAAGGTTTTCTCTTTATTCACAGTTGCCAAGTAATTCTTATAGATTGTGATCTTGCAATGGAGTATAATAGCCGTTGGGATTTAAAAATGTAGAATAATGTTTGATTTTGTCGAATTGAAAAATAATCTCTTTGACTATATCCGACTTTTTTAGTAGGATATAAGGGAAGTCATTGGTTCATTGCATATACATATTAGATATAGAGGAGAGAAACACCATGAAAAAAGCAATATTTTCAGTTCTAGCAGCAACTGTACTATTAACAGGTTGCGGGGCAGCAAAGACAGACACCGCATCACCTGCAGCATCCGGTGCGCCAGCAGGCAAATCAGATAAAAAGATTATCCTTATTACACCTGAGAAGATTGGTGTAAACCCATTCTTCACACAAATGGATGAGGGTGTAAAGAAAGCTAGCAAAGAATTTGGCGTCACTGTTAAAACTGTCGAGTCCGCAGATGCGAGCGCGATCGAGCAAAACTTGCGCGCTGCCGTGGCTGACAACTATGATCTCATCATTACAAGCTCTTTCACAGCTGAAGATGCACTTAAAAAAGTAGCAACTGAAAATCCGAAGAAATCTTTCGCGATTATCGATACCGTTGTTGACCTTCCAAATGTTCGCAGCGTTGTTTTCCGTGAACATGAAGCAGCTTACTTGCTAGGAGCAGCAGCAGGTCTTTCTACGAAGAAAAACATTGTCGGCATGGTAGCAGCCGTTGATATTCCACTTATCAAGAAATATACGGTTGGTTTCCAAGAAGGTTTGAAAGCAACGAACCCGAATGCGAAATTCATCGTTAACTATGTAGGCAGCTTCACGGATCCAGCTAAAGCGAAGGAATTGGCATTAACTCAATTCTCGCAAGGCGCGGACTTCATCGCAGGTGCATCGGCTGTAGGCGATCTTGGCGTATTTGAAGCAGCGAAAGAAAAAGGCTTCTTTACTTCCGGACAAGATATTGACCGTACAGTAACAGATCCAGAGCATATCGTGCTTTCCCAATTGAAAGGAACAGATGCTGTTGCTTATCAAACCGTGAAAGATTTCGTTAACGGCACGTTTAAATTCGGCGCTGTTGACTACGGCTTGAAAGAAGATGGCGTTGGTCTTACATTTGTTACAAGAGAAACGAAATCAGCACTAAGTCCTTTCGTTGGGCAAGATGTTATTACGAAGGTAAAAGCTATCCGTGATGATATCGTTTCTGGTAAAGTGAAAGTAGAAAATCCAGTAAAATAATCGCGCGACAATCGTATAGGTTTGACCCGGGGACTGTTTACGGAGACGTAAGCAGTTTCCGCATGTCTAGGTAGAGGAGTGAAAAACCGTTATGCTGCTTCAAATGCGTCACATTACGAAAACATATGGCACTTTAACAGCGAATTCAGGCGTTGATTTCTCGCTGCGTCAAGGTGAGATCCATGCATTAGTTGGAGAGAATGGCGCTGGCAAAACCACCCTAATGCGCATCTTGTACGGTATGGAGCAGCCTACGGCTGGTCAGATTCTTTTGAACGGCAAGGAAGTCGTGTTTACGAATCCTACGGATGCTATCAGTCACCGTATTGGGATGGTTCATCAGCATTTCATGCTCTTCCCGTCATTTACCGTGGCTGAAAATATTGTAATCGGTAATGAACCCAGAGCCGGCGTTGCTTTTGACCGCAAAAAAGCCATCGCTCAGGTAGAGGAGCTTTGTGCCAAATACCGCCTCCCCATTGATCCTCGCATGAAGGTAGCTGATTGTCCGCTTGGTTTACAACAGCGTGTAGAAATTTTGAAAGTATTATATCAAGGTGCCGATATCATTATTTTGGACGAGCCCACCGGGGTACTTACGCCGCTCGAAGCGAAAGAACTGCTTGTTATTATGCGAAGCCTCGCTAATCAAGGCAAAAGCTTCATTATTATCACACACAAACTGCATGAAGTTATGGAAGTTGCAGACCGGGTTACCGTGCTTAGGGACGGGAAAGTAACAGGAAGCGTCGATGCAGGTGCAACAAACGTTGAGGAATTGTCCAAATTAATGGTAGGCAGAGATCTGAAGCAGCTTCAGAAACGGACTTTGCAAACAGGTCAAACGATCCTTCAAGTTAATAACATTTCCATTCATGGAGATAAAGGCAAGCCCGTGCTGAATAACGTTAATTTGCAAGTGAATGCTGGTGAAATCGTTGGCATAGCAGGTATTTCAGGTAATGGCCAATCCGAATTGATACAAGCTATTTCGGGGCTTCAGCCGATTGATCAGGGTGACATTCAACTACTAGGAACACCGATTCGTGGACGTTCTGTTCGTGAAATCAGGGAGATTGGACTATCACATGTCCCTGAGGATCGTTATCAATGGGGCGCAGCCAAAGAAGGTACTGTGCTAGATAATGGCACGATGGGCCATCATAAAACGACAAGCCGCTCAGGCCTACTTCATGGGCAGGAGCTTCGCAAACTAGTTAACCGCTTCATTCAGCAGTTTCAGATTAAAACCGGTTCGCAAGATACCCAAGTGAAGTTTCTTTCTGGCGGCAACTTACAGAAACTAATTGTGGCCAGAGAAATCGCACAGAAGCAGCCATTCCTCATTGCGGCAGAACCGACGCGCGGCGTGGATATTGGGGCAATGGAATTGATCCATGAAGAGCTGCTGCGTAAGCGGGATGAGCAAGGAGCTATTCTATTAGTCTCTTCCGAATTAACGGAGATTCTCAAGTTGTCTGACCGTATTGTGGTTATGTACGAAGGGCGAATTGTCGGGGAGCTATCGGCCGAAGAAGCAACAGAGGAACAAATTAGTTTATGGATGGCTGGGGGAAATTCCGATGCTTAAAACTCGACTTAATCTAAGCGCTTGGATTCAGCCGCTGCTTGCCGTTTTCATTGGTTTACTCGGTGGTGCGATTGCCATTGTGCTCATTGGCGGATCCGTCATAGAAACATACACAGAAATGTGGAAAGGTGCTTTCGGCAACTTCTTCTATTTCACGAATACGTTAACGCGCGCGACTCCACTCATTCTTGTAGGGTTAGGCGTTTCAATCGCCTTTCGTGCCGGATTCTTCAACATGGGTTCTGAAGGCCAAATGATTCTTGGCGCATTATCCAGCGCTATGGTTGCCCTATACCTGCCTGGACCACCGTTATTTAAATTGCTTGCGGCTATTCTTGGCGGCATTCTGGCAGGTGGCATTTGGTCCGCTTTTGCAGGCTGGCTCGATGCGAAATTCCGAATGAATTTGATCATTACAACCTTGTTGCTCAATTACATAGCAGCTTTATTCGCAGGGTATTTAGTTGCTTATCCATTGAAAGACACGTCGGGTTCTGCAGCGCTCGCCCAAACCATGATGATAGATAAAGGCGTATGGCTTCCCAAGCTGTTCCAAGGAATGAGCGTCCATGCTGGCTTTATCATAGCCATTGGACTAGCCATTCTCCTGTTCTTGTTCATTAAATATACCGTTGCCGGTTATGAAATTCGGATGTTGGGCTATAACCCGTTGTTTGCCGCCTATGGCGGGGTAAATAGACGGAAAGTCATGCTAACAAGTATGTTCGCCAGCGGCGGCTTTGCCGGGCTTGCTGGAGCCATTGAGGTACTCGGTATGCAGTATCGTTATACGGATGGCATGATCTCCAATCCAGGCTACGCTTGGTCAGGCATTATGGCGACTCTGCTTTCAGGGGCTCATCCGCTAGGTACGGCTATCGCCTCTTTGCTCCTTGCTGCCTTGCAGACTGGAGGCATGGGGGTAGAACGCAATACAGACATTCCATTGCAGATATCCAGTGTCATTCAATCATTGCTCATTCTCTTTGTAACTGCTAAATTCAGCTTTACCCTATGGAAACGTCGGAAAGGAGGCAAGAGCGATGGAGCATCTTCTTGATGTATCTTTATTTAACTCCATGTTTCGCATGGTCGCTCCTATTCTTCTTGCAGCACTCGGCGGGGCGATCTGTTCGCGGGTCGGATTGTTTAATGTCGGATTGGAAGGCTTCGTCTTGGTTGGCGCCTTCTCGGCGATTGTTGGCAACTATTACACAGGCAACGTATTCCTTGCCGTGCTCATCGCCATAGCCGTAACCATGCTGTTTTCACTGATATTTGCTTATATGAGTATTCACTTGCAAGCCAATGTTATCGTCGTTGGTATCTCGTTCAATTTTCTAGCCCTAGGCTTAACCGCATTTTGTTTAAAAGCTATTTTTAATGTAAAAGGCGCTTATTATGATAAAAATATGATCGGGCTTCCGAAGTGGGACATCCCCTTCATTCAGGATATCCCTTTTATTGGCGGGATCGTTTCCGGACATTCCCCGCTGGTTTATCTTGCTTTTGCGCTCGTATTCGGGCTTCAATATTTGCTATTTAAATCGGTTCTAGGCTTCCGCATGATTGCCGTCGGAGAAAATCCGATTGCCGCAAAAAGTCTTGGCATTAAAGTTAATCGGATGCAATATATCGCCGTCCTGATCTGTGGTGTTCTCTGCGGACTAGCAGGTGCTCAGCTTTCCTTGGGACAAGTGACGATGTTCACTGAAGGCATGACGGCAGGCCGCGGCTTCATCGCGCTTGTTGCAACGATGTTAGGACAAGCTAATCCACTTGGCGTTATGGCTTCCAGTTTATTATTTGGTTTAATGGATGCATTCAGTATCCGTCTGCAAGGATTCTCACTACCTACTCATTTCACACAAATGCTGCCTTATATCGTGACATTGCTTGCTATGCTGTTCTTCCGCAAAAACAACTACCTAGCAGATGCACAGAAAGCCAATGGCAGTTCGCGATAAGTGATTAAACAAGCAAGCTTAGGAGGCTAACAGATGAGCAAAGACACCAAAGCGGAGCGCATCAAGCGCATGCAGATTCCCGCTGTAGAAGTTCCACAAGAGCTTGCGGGTAGAATTCCACCGGGGCAAGCGGTCACCGATCGATTCCCTATTTTACATGAGGGTGAAGTGCCTAACTACGATATGTCCACATGGTCTTTGCGTGTTTTTGGTCAAGTAGCCGAAGAGAAAACATTCAGCTACGACGATATACTGGCCATGCCTCGTACACAAATCCAATGCGACATTCACTGTGTGACCCGTTGGTCCAAGCTGGATACGGTTTGGGAAGGTGTGCGTTTCAGAGATTTTCTTCAACTGATCGATGTGAAACCAGAAGGAAAGTTTGTCATGCTGCATGCAGATCAAGACTACGAAACGAATGTGCCGCTCGCTGATCTGATGGGTGACGATATCTTGCTGGCAATGAGTTTCGATGGCAAGCCGCTTACGCTAAAACACGGCTGGCCGCTCCGACTTGTTGTTCCGCATTTGTATTTCTGGAAAAGTGCGAAATGGATACGCGGTATCGAGTTCATGGCGGAAGATCGCGAGGGCTTCTGGGAACGCAATGGCTTCCATAACGTCGCAGATCCGTTCCAAGAACAACGCTTCTCCGGTGAAGCCATCCCCATCCCAGAAGATGAGTGGGTCAGAAAGGAGTTCGATTAAGTTGTTTTTATCCATCTTACAAGTCAATTCGGAAGATTTGACTCCCTATGCCATTGTGTGCGGCGATCCGTTCCGTGCCGAAGCTATCTCTCGCAAGCTAGACAACGCGCGCGAGCTATCGTTCAGCCGGGAATATCGCACCTTTGTTGGCGAAAAGGATGGCGTCCCCATCACCGTTGTGAGCCATGGTGTCGGTTCCCCTGGCGCTGCTGTGTGCTTCGAGGAGCTCATCAAAGGCGGCGTGAAGACACTGATTCGCGTCGGAACCGCTGGTTCCTACTCAGCTGAAGTTCCACCTGGCAGCCTCGTTGTAAGCACCGCTGCGGTACGTGAAGAAGGCTTAACTCGCCAGTTAGTGCCTCATGGCTTCCCCGCGGTTGCTGATCACGCTGTTACTCGCGCGCTGTATGAAGCCGCATCTGAGACAGATGGACTCGTAAAGCAAGGGATTACCGTTACCTTGGATGCTTTCTTCCAAGGTGTCGAGGAATTCCCGCATCGTAAATACAAGCAAGCTGGCGCTTTGGCCGTTGAGATGGAAATTGCTGCCCTCTATGTCATCGCTACGTTGCGTGGCGTGCGTGCGGGAGCCATCGTCGCTTTGGATGGCTATGCAGACGCTGATCTGCGTGAAGTATACAATCCGCATACGGATGTCGTTTCTGGAGCTATTGAGCGGGAGATTGATGCTGCGATTCGAGCGATTGTGAAGCTGGGGGCGGCTGAGTAGTAGCGCTCGATTTCTTGGTTCTGGTTCTGGGTCGGATCTCGGTGATCCAACCCGCCCCCCCCCCCCCCTCCTACCAGCAAAGATGCGAAAATACATCAATTTTCCTGTTCTCCCCCTCGGAAAGAGCAAATTGATGCGAAAATGCATCATTTTCTGTGATTTTAGCTCATTTCAGGACTTTTCGATTCAAAAGGATGTATTTTTGCATGTCTTAAACAGGCTTAACCTATTTTGCCTAGAAAAAGATGCACTTTTGCATCTTTGCCTTCCGTCCAACGCAATCAACGTAACAAAAAAAAACCTTCAACCCACATGTCCGTGGTTGAAGGTTTTTCTTTTAGGCCATTAAGCCAGCCATTGCTTCACTTTAGTTGAGAAGTTATTCAGCATCTCAACTGTCCCGAATTGGCAGCTGAAGTCTTCGATACCGAGGTAGCCATCGTAGCCAACTGCTTTCAAATCGCCAAGCACTTGCTTCCAGTTCACGATGCCCGCATCAATCGGTGACCAGTCACTTTTCCAAAGCTTAATGCCGTCTTGTTCTTCGCCTGTAAGCGTCCATGCGGCATTTTTGACATGCACGTGTGCAAGGTAAGGTCCTAGCAATTCAAGGCCCATACGGTGGTTCTCGAAGCCTTCATGCACCATGTTACCTGCATCGTGAAGGACACCAATGTGCTCCGGTTTAAAACCAGATACAAGACGATGCGCCAATCCAGCACTCGCTGTAATCGTATTGTGGTGTGTTTCAACTAGCCCTTTTACACCATACTGTTGAGAAAGCTCTTGTACGTGGTGAAGGTAGTCCACCGCTTTGGCGAACAAATCATTGTAGTTTTTGCTTTTATCGTAACCAGGTACACCCACACGGATGAAAGGTACGCCTACCTTTTGAGCAGCTTTAAACACATTCTCTGTTTCCGCAACATCACAGTTATTCAAATAAGGTGTGATGCTCAGGTTCACTAAATTTTCGTTCAATGCAGCCTGCTTAAAACGCTCCAGTTCTGCATCAGACGCAGCTGGGTCGATCGAGCATAGGTTATTTCCCCAGAAGGAAGGCTTTTGTCCAATCGCATCTGCAGGAATATCTTTGAAGCGCCACTCGATGCCTGTAATACCAGCAGCAGCGGCCGCTTTAGCAAGCTCTTCTGGTGTCAAATCTGGTGTAGCTACAGTAAATACGGATAATTTCATATATAAGCCTCCTTAGGTATAAGCAAGATTAGGTTAAATGTTTAACTCTCCTATATTTTGCAGTATAATAAAAACGTATTCATTGCATTAATTGGGCAAAAGTTTGCTTATATTGACTCCAACTCCAGACAAGGAGATCTTCATATGCAGGAAATGTACAAGAATCTTCATCAGTTATTGACTTTTCGACACGCGGTGACCCATAATCCGATTCCACTGGACTTCCACCAGCATCAGGACCAATATGAAATCTACTTTTTCCTTACAGGTGACGTTCATTATTTTATCGAAAAGCAAGTCTATCCCTTACAGTATGGCGACCTGCTGATTATGCATAGCAACGAGCTTCATCGGCCTAATTTTCAGTCCAAAAAACAGCGTTACGAGAACGTCGTTATTCACTTCAATCCTGCCATTCTCCAGCAATTCAATTCTCCACAGTTTAATCTGCTGGACTGCTTTGATAACCGGGTATTTGGTGAGCAAAATCGAATGAGACTGACGCCGCCGCAAATTGACGACATCATGAAGCTCTACGATCGCATGGAGATGCATCGCCGTCCGCAGGCACTGCCTGGTTCCGAAATTTTATACGTATCCACATTTATCGAACTGCTCGTTTTTATTAATCGAATCTTTCAAAATCAAGGTAAACAAGAAGAACAAGTCATGATGCCGGACAAGCTCTCCTCACTCTTTACCTACATTGATGAAAATTTGGAACAGGACCTGTCGCTAGAAGTTCTGGAGCAAGTCGTTTTCATGAATCGTTCCTACTTATGCCGACTATTCAAAAAACATACAGGCAGCACGATTCACGAGCACATCCTGTTCAAACGTATTGCAAGGGCTAAGCATTTGCTGCGAGAAGGCTCTACGGTCACCGACACTTGTCAGTTAGCGGGCTTCAACGATTACTCGAACTTCATTCGGACATTTAAGAAAGCCGTCGGACTGCCGCCTCGGCAGTACCAGTCACAGCAACGCCGAATATGATCACACATCTAAATCCCTGATAGGAGTTGAACCTTGTGTCCCACCATCAGCTTCAATCCCCATCGAGTTTGGCGCATCTAGCCAGAATTCGAGACTTTTGCACCAAGCTTCCTGAAGTCGAAGAAAAAGCAGATGAATTTGGCCATACGACTTTTCGTGTGAAGGACAAGCCCTTCATCATGCTTGGTGAGAATGACGGTCAAGTCTCGACAGCGCTCAAAACAGAGCTTACGACCCAAGAATTCCTGCTAGGTCAAGAAGGCACAGCCTATCAAAAGACGCCTTACATCGGACGTCA
Organism: Paenibacillus qinlingensis; assembly: GCF_031455095.1. Classification (GTDB taxonomy): domain Bacteria; phylum Bacillota; class Bacilli; order Paenibacillales; family NBRC-103111; genus Paenibacillus_E; species Paenibacillus_E qinlingensis_A. Next base: position 66,050 of record NZ_JAVDSB010000005.1, on the reverse strand, counting down.
TGGCTGGGTTAGTATCTGGAACGTTGACCTCGTGCCTTGGACCGAAATTCAAGATCTAATCGTCGAAGGGTATGCGCGGACTGCACCTAAGAAACTTGTTCAGCAATTAAAAAGCACGAAATCCTAATCTTGTCTGCAACAAAAAAAAGGTTGCCCACGTCTATGACGATGGACAACCTTTTTCTATATACGGGAACCTTATTTCAGGTTCTCTGGATTCAACACTAGAAGTTCAGGCAATACGAAGATGCCATCCTTACGGATCAATACATCGTCAAACCAAATTTCGCCGCCGCCGTACTCTGGACGTTGGATATTGACCATATCCCAGTGAAGCGAGGATTTGTTGCCATTGTACGCATCATCATAGCAATTACCAGGTGTGAAGTGGAAGCTGCCGTCGATTTTCTCATCGAACAGAATATCTTTCATTGGATGCTGAATATATGGGTTCACGCCGATCGCGAACTCCCCAACATAACGCGCACCTTCATCCATATCAAAAATCTCATTAATGCGATCCGTATCATTCGCAGTCGCTTTAACAATTTTACCATTTTCGAAATGAAGCACTACATTCTCAAAGATAAAGCCGTCATGCGGTGACGGTGTATTATAAGAAATGACCCCGTTAACGGAATCACGCACTGGAGCTGAGTACACTTCGCCATCCGGAATGTTCAACTCTCCGTCGCATTTCACGCCGCCGATACCTTTAATGGAGAACGTTAAATCCGTTCCTGGGCCGACGAGGCGCACTTTATCTGTGCGATCCATAAGTTCTTTTAAAGGATCCATCGCTTTAGACATTTTGCCATAATCCATCGTACAGACATTGAAATAGAAATCCTCGAAAGCATCCGTGCTCATGCTAGCAAGCTGCGCCATTGAAGACGTTGGATAACGTAGAACAACCCATCTCGTATCCTTGATGCGGACATCGAAATGAACTTGTTGGTAGTACACCGAGTTATAAAGCTTCATCCGATCTGCTGGGATATCTGACAGTTCATAGATATTAGCTCCACCGCGTACACCTATGTAGCCTTGCATTTGTTTCATTTGAAAAGCATCTGCGTCAGCCCAAGTCTGCATTTGCGCTTCTGTACCTTCCATCACCAGCTGGCGAATGACAGCATGATCACGTAGGTTTACAAAAGGATGCGCACCAGCGGCGTGTACCTTCTTCACAATTTCCTTCACAAGCGCATTATCAATGCCGTAAGCTTCGATTAAAATATTTTCACCTGGCTGTGCCTTAACTGAATAATTTACCAATACGTCTGCTAGCTTTGTTAGTCTAGGATCCAACATTTGTTATCTCTCCTCTTCGTTCGCGGGTTCGATCGGGTCAAAGCCCCTTTCATGCGTTTGGAAGCCAACCGTGGTCAAATAGAACCAATCCCCGTTCTCTTCTTGTTCAGCATCAAGCTCATAAATTAGTGCGCGAAACTTCCTCAACCATTCCGTAAATTTCGCTTTACTCATTTGGACTTCAACCTGCGTCATGAGAATTGGCCATTGGGATCGATCGGGTGATGGAATTTGAAACGCCTCTTCAGGCGCATGAATCGCTCTGTTTCTAGCATGTCCAAGTACGCTTAAAGTACGTTCTCGATAATAATTTTCCACCTCAGAAACATACGGAAGCAAATTCTCCCCAGGCACAAATCCGCGTGCTACGGCACGATAGAATTTTTGCACAATACCATTCTTCAGCTCCGTACGAACAACAAAAATCAAATTATGACGCTCCAGCTCATTCAGATGATAATGCACCTTCGCACGCGCCATACCTAACAATTTAGCCAGTTGTTGCCCGGTGTAAGCCTTCTCTATTAAATAAAGCAGTACCCTAGCACGAAGTGGATCACTAATCGTTTTGAGTTGTTCGAGCTCTTCAATGATATAAACAGGTTGCAGTTTCATCTTGGATCCGACCTCCCTCTCTAGTTCCAATTTGGACATATGTACCAGATGCTAGAACGAGTATTTCTCTCGCAAAGCCTTGCAACATGTGCCTCTTGGTCAACTTTTAATCTCTTAAAGAGATTAATTAAACGACGGTCAAATCTTTTTAACCGTATCATAATGCTAAACAGAATCTATGTCAATTGCGGTTTCCGATACCTTTTGATTCAGCATCAGACGTTTGACTATACGACATTTCACCGCTTTAAAGGGTTACCGAAATTAAGCTTTCTACTATGGTAGCAAAAAGGGACGTTTCTGTCACCAATAAAGGTAGAAACGTCTCCAAGAAAATCAAAGTTTATTCGTAATTTGGCATTTATTCACAAGTTCTCATCGAAACATCCGTATCTGCACTACTTTTCTTGCTGCTACATCCTATTAATTTCCCTTACCTTCTTACTTCTCTTACTTCTCTTACTTCTCTTACTTCTCTTACCGCTTCATCCACTTAATTGCAAATAACAAATATTGATTTTTGTCAGTTGATATTCGGTAACTTGATGAGATGAGAAAGTGTTGTCAGTCGGTGTTTGATCCTGCCATGCTAAGCAGCAAACGCAGCGACTCCGCAGCTTCACGCGGTGAGCGCGCACCCGCGATGGCGCTCACCACCGCCACGCCGTCCGCCCCAGCGCGGATGACGGCGCCGGCATTCGTGGCATCGATCCCACCGATGCCCACAAGCGGTAGCTGGATGCCGCCAGCGCGCATCCGCGTTAGTACGGCAGGCCCCTGGACCTCACGCGCATCGAGCTTCGTGCGCGTGGCGTACTGGGGGCCTACGCCAAGATAGTCGGCGCCTTCCGCCAGCGCCGACTGGGCTTCGCCCAGATCGTGGGCCGATACGCCCACGATCATGTTCGGCAGCCGCTTCCGCACCGCGGCGGCTGGAGCATCCTCTTGGCCGATGTGAATACCATCGGCCTCAAGCTCTAGAGCCAGCCGTTCATCATCGTTCACGATGAACGGGATCCCGCGCTGCGCGCAAAGGCGGCGCAGCCGCGCGCCCAGCGCGAGCAGCTCCGGCCCCTGCAGGGCGCCGGGGCCCTTCTCGCGCAGCTGAAACATCGTGATGCCGCCGTCAATGGCGGCTTCCAGCACTTCATACGGGTCAGCCCCGCCACAATTCGGGCTGCCCATCACCAAATACAAACGCAGCGCCTTGCGCAGCTCCTCAGCAGTTAACACCATGCTCATCGTACACCTCGTGTGGCCGTATTTTTCAAGTCAGCCTCCCGAATGCCCTGCTGATAGGCCCAATGATTCGTCGGACCATGTCCGCTTCCGATATGTAAAGGCTCCGAAATGGCAGCTTGGATGAAGCTTTTTGCCAGTTGTAAAGAAGCCTTCGTCGTGTGTCCTTGCGCCAATCCGGACGTCAAAGCAGCTGCAAATGTACACCCTGTTCCGTGTGTGTGCTGTGTAACCAATCGTTTTGAAGTAAACTCGGTAAAGGAAACTCCATCATACAGCAAGTCCGTTGCTTGCTCCGTATTTGCTTCATGGCCGCCTTTGATCATCACATGTTTGCAGCCGTACTCATGGATGCGTATAGCTGCTTTCTGACGAGAATCCCCATCCGTAATTGCTATCCCGCTAAGCGCCTCAGCTTCAGGAATGTTCGGCGTCACCACATCAGCTAGTGGCAACAACGCATGAATCATCGCGTCTATCGCCTCTTGCTGCAAGAGCGAAGCTCCACCCTTGGCTATCATCACAGGATCAACCACGATCTGACTCCAACCAAATTTTTGAATTGCCGCCGCTACAACGCGAATAATTTCGCCGCTAAAAAGCATGCCTGTTTTCAAAGCATCCGGTCGCAAATCTTCCCCAATAGACGCCAATTGGCGTTCGATCGCTTCCGCGCTCATCGGGTAAACCCCTTGCACACCAAGTGTATTCTGCGCCGTTACAGCGGTAATCACGGACATGCCGTACACGCCGAGTTCTTGAAATGTTTTCAAATCAGCCTGAATGCCAGCGCCACCGCCACTGTCCGAGCCGGCAATCGTCAATGCTTTGTAAATCGCCATGATAGTCTCCCTCTCTCTCTCTCACTCGCTATCCCCATCATCTCTGCAGCTCTTTTACATCCATCTATGTTCGCAATCAGATATCTATATCGCCACTATCCCCTTGGCTCAGGTCAGCTAACGTCAAACCATTTCCTGAGCCAATGGGATAGTGCCCACATGAATGGGCGTAGGAGTCATCCCCCGTCTCAGCGAGCACTAGTCACAACTTACACGCGGCTCAATCCGTCCATCGGAGAGCTCGCCGACGCGTAACGCTTCTTCGGAATGCGACCCGCTTCAAAACCAGCGCGTCCCGCTTCGATCGCAAGTTTCATGGCGTAAGCCATTTTGACAGGATCCTTTGCACCGGACACAGCTGTGTTCAACAGCACACCATCTGCTCCCATTTCCATCGCCAAAGACGCATCCGAAGGTGCACCAATCCCTGCATCCACGATGACTGGAACTGTCGCCTGTTCGATGATGAAGCTCAGATTCAGCGGATTAATGATCCCTTGACCTGTGCCTATCGGTGAAGCGCCAGGCATGATCGCATGTACGCCAAGTGCTTGCAAACGTTTAGCTAATAACACATCGTCCGATGTATATGGAAGTACGATAAAGCCTTCCTCCAGCAACATTTCTGACGCTTTCAGCGTTTCCACGGGATCGGGTAACAGCGTCATTTCATCCCCAATAACCTCAACCTTGATCATGTCACACAAGCCTGATGCTTTTGCTAACCGTGCGATGCGGACAGCTTCTTCAGCTGTTTTGGCACCAGCTGTATTGGGCAGCAAAGTGAAATTCGACGTATCCAGCATCGATAGGAAATTTGGCTGACTCGCCTCAAATATATTCATCCGCCGTACCGCAAACGTCAGAATCTGGGACTCGCTGATATCCACCGCTTGTTTTTGAATTTGAAAATCAGGAAACTTCCCCGTACCTAGCAATAAACGTGAGCGAAACTCATATGGACCAATTTTTAACATATTTTTATCCTCCTCCAACGAAATGAACGATCTCAATTTTATGTCCTTCAGCAAGCTCAGCTCCAGCGTGATCCTCTTTATGTAAAATGGCTGTGTTATGCTCGACCACGAGCATTTTGTCGCTTAAATCGAAGTGTGCCAGCAACTCCACAACTGTACGAATCGTGTCAGGCACGTCAACCTGTTGACCATTAATGTGCAGTTTCAATGCTTATCCATTCCTTTCCTGTCGCTGAAAATGTGTCCTGATCCTGCTGACTCACTCGCTTCGTATTTGGCGAAAAATCCGGGCTGAAGGCATCCAGCCAAGGGGCTATCGCACGTTTCCCTTGTTCACCGCCTGCGACATCTCCGCCCACAATCCAATCCGCTATCACGCTCCCGGTGATCGGGCTCAGCAAGATCCCGTTGCGGTAATGCCCGCACGCTGTGTACAGACCCTTCACCGCCGACACTTTGCCGATGTAAGGCAGCCCATCGGCGGTCTGCGGACGCAGCCCGGACCAAGCCTTCTCCCACTCTGCGTCGCCGAGTGCGGGCATCAGCCCCCTCGCGCGCTCCATCAGCTCGGCCAAACCCGAGAGCGACACCTTGCGATCATAGCTGTTCGGCACGACTGTCGCGCCGACCACCAGCCGTCCGCCGGCTTTCGGAACGATATAGCACCCTGGCGAGAACAGGGTTTTCTTTAATAAAGGCTTCGGCATCCGCACGGAGAAGCACTCGCCCTTCACAGGATACATCGGCAACTCGACGCCGATGCTCCCCAGCAGCTGACCGCTCCACGTGCCTGCGGCGACGACCACGTGGTCGCTGTAGAGCGGACCGGCGGCCGTCTGCACGCCGATGACGCGCTCCTGCGCGGTCAGCAGCCCTTGCACCTGGGCGAATGGCTGCACCTTCGCCCCAAGCACCTGCGCCGCCTGCGCGAATGCCGCCGCCAGCAACGGAGCATCGACCTGCCCATCGCCGGGCAGGTACAGGGCTCCGCGCGTCGCTGCGCTGAGCGCGGGCTCTAGGGCAGTGGCTTCAGCGGCGCTGAGCCACTGGGCCTGCTCTCCCGCTGCGCGTTGGAGCTTCGCTCGCGCGCGCAGCTCCTCCTCATGAACGTCGCTGAGCGCGACGTTCAGCAGCCCCTCACGGACGAGACCGATGTCGATGCCCGTGAGTTCTCGTAGTTCCCCGCTCAACTCGGGGAACATAGCACGGCTCTGACGCGCCCACTGGAACAGGGCGCCCGTGTCTTCCATCTCGGACTGCGCGCCGAGCATGCCAGCTGCGGCAGCCGAGGCTTCCGTGCCTAGCTGGCTGCGCTCTAGCAGCGTGACGTTTTGCCCTCTTTTCGCCAAATAATAGGCAATAGATGTACCAATAACACCACCTCCAACGATGATGACATGGGATCTTGCTACTGACATTCAACTCACCTCAATCTGTCTAAGCTCATCTTGATAGGCCAGTACGGCTCCGAGAGGATCCGCTGCGTCCCATATTCCGCTCATCACCGCGATCCCAGATGCACCTGCATCCAGAACGGATTGTACCCTCGCAGGTGTCATCCCGCCTATCGCAATAACCGGAATGTTAATCTCGTTAACTAATTGTCTTAACTGCTCCAAGCCCCTAGGCGGCACTCCTTGCTTAGAGTTTGTCGCAAAGATATGACCGAACATGACATAGTCGGCCCCCTCTTTTTCACGCCATTTCGCCTCGTCTGCATGATGCACAGATACTCCAATTCGTTGTATCCCCCGGCATAATTCATCTTGAATAACAAGCGATGGCGTTGTGCCTGGGAGCTGCACACCGCCTGTCTGCAAGGCTAGAGCAATAGAAGGAAAACCGTTGACGTACACACGCTTAGCTGGAATCCCTTGCTCCAATAAGTACTGCACGCCGATAAACACTTCGTCCAAGGACTTCATCTTCTCCCGGATATGGATCGCTGTGACATACGGGTAAATCTGAAGCGCAATTGTTGCCAGCGCAGACCATGAAAGCTTCCCGTCCGATATGACATGCAACTCTTTCTCCGACACCGATCCCCCACTTCCTCTCCAGCCAATTTCACTTATAACTCATCTACATGCAACGATCCTGACATCGTCGTGAAACACAAAAAAACCACTTTCCTTAGAAAAGTGGTTGTAGGCTGCCTAATCATAAATAGCGATTAAATCGGCTCCAAAGCTCGTTCCACTTTCCTCCGCTGGCATAAACCAGATCAGGTTCAAAGGGTTCAGTCTACACTGTCTCAGCCTCTCGGCGCCCCTAGGGATTCATTCGTATGCAATTACTAATCATCATAGCATGGCAGCCAACTCTTGGAAATACCAATTTTCCATTTTCACTTGCATTTAGCCTAGCCTTTCTCAATTTAGTGAGAATTACCTCATCTGCCTGAAACCATTTCCAATACTTGCCGTATAGCATATCAGTAAATCTTATATTAAGGGGTGTTTGCCATGGAACCATTTGTACTGCCAGAACCCGATCGACGAAGACCCTCTTCTTCCCTCCCGCCAGGCTTGATGACCAAAATTGTTATCGGCCTTGTAATCGTTCTCGCCCTTATTTTCGGATCTTCCACCTTCTACACCGTACAGGAGCATGAGAAAGCGGCCATTCTAACTTTAGGCAAATATACGACTGAAAAGGAAGCAGGGCTGCACTTTAAACTTCCTTTTCCGATTCAACAGGTCATTGTCCTTCCTGCTAAAATGACACAGCGAATCCAAATCGGCTTCCGTGAAACAGGTGGTAAAATTACGCCCGTAGAAGAAGAAGCGATGATGATTACGGGGGATGAAAATATTTTGTCCGCTGATGCCGTTGTGGAATGGAATATCAGTGACATGCGTAACTACTTGTACAATATTGATAATGCTGAGTTGTTCCTACGTAACTCCGCGAGTGCGGCCATTCGTTCGGTTATCGGTGCTACGGCGCTAGACTTTGCCATTACGGAAGGAAAAACCGAGGTCCAAGGCAAGGTCAAAGAACGATTGATTGAGATGCAGTCGAAATATCAAACAGGTATTCATATTGTCGATTTGAAGTTCCAAGATATCGAGCCGCCAGCTGGCGATGTGCAGAATGCTTTTAAAGATGTAACCAATGCACGTGAAGAGAAAAACACGAAGATTAACGTGGCGACGAAATACGAAAATGATATCCTTCCAAGGGAGCGCGGTAACGCTCAGGCACTGCTTGAGAATGCCGAAGCTCAGAAAAAATCTCGAATTTTGAATGCGCAGGGGGATGTGGCGAAGTTTAACGCCCTGTATGCCGAATATGCGAACAATAAATCAGTTACAGAGAGCAGGCTTATCATCGAGACGTTAGAAAAAATATTGCCGAATGCCAAAATTTTCATCAGCGACAGCACGGGCGAAACGGTTAAATACTTACCAATTAACGAGCTGTTGCGCCCACCTGGTACTGCAACTGGCGCTGCAACCGGCACGACGCAAGGAGGAGCTGCGAAATGACCTTACAAAGTAAATGGATTCTTAGATCCATCCTTGGTGTAGTTATCGTTATTCTCTTCCTGCTCTCTCTGTTTATTGTCAAAGAGGGGCAATACCGAGTCGTTCTCAAATTCGGAGAAGCGGTTCGTATCCAAACAGAGCCTGGCATTCATCTAAAAATTCCATTCATTGAATCGGTTCGTACGCTTCCTAAATATCAGATGGTGTATGATAGTAAGCCCACTTCCATTTTGACCAAAGATAAAAAGCCAATTGAAGTGGATAACTATACGGTATGGCGGATCGACGATGCGCAGCAGTTCTTGCGTACGATTCAATCGATTACCGGCGGAGAAGAGCGTATTGATGCTGCTGTGTACAACACCGTCAGACGGAAGTTGTCGGAGATCAATTATAGCGATATCATTAGCGAAAACACACAACGTGGTAATTTGAACGATGAGATTACGAAGGAAGTTTCCGAGTTAATGGAACGTGATAACTACGGTATCCAAATCGTCGATGTGCGCATCAAGCGTACCGATCTTCCAGATTCCAACAAGCAAAGCGTGTATAAACGGATGATCTCTGACCGTCAATCGATCGCGGCGAAGTACTTATCCGAGGGTGATGAGGAGTCCAAAAAAATCACCTCCAAAGCCGACAGACAGGCAAGTGAGTTGATCGCGCAAGCCCAAGCAGATGCGAAGAAAATCGTAGCTGAAGGCGAGCAAGAAGCAGCCAAAATCTACAACACTGCGTATGGTCAGGACCCTGCCTTCTACAATTTCTATCGTACGTTGGATAGTTACTTGGTGTCATTCAAAGGGGAACCGGTCATCATGCTGCCGATCGATTCGCCATACACGAAAATTTTACTTGGTAAATAAATAGGTTTGATCTCAGAGCATGTCATCTTTGGATGGCATGCTTTTTATTTATGTCATGAACCGTCACCCCTTCGCAATTTTCCTTGACGGCAAGTCATACATGCGTTTATCGTTGGTTTCATGAAATCCAATACTATTCATCAAGCTTTCTTCTCATATATTCTACCTAGCAGCCTGCGTATCAGGTTGTTCACGAAAGGATGTACATCTAGATGCTGCCTCAGCTGAATCGACAATTAGAAAAGATTTTGCCGCTCATCACTCCCCTAAGCGTTCTTATCGGGGTACTTCTCGGAAGTCACTTATCTGGATTTACTTATCTATCGCCGTGGTTATTTGCTTTTATGACCTTTTCTGGCAGCATCTCTTCCAGCTTTAAAGAGTTCATCAAAGTCGTCGTTCAACCGCTTCCGCTGCTAACTACTTTATTCATTTTGCATGTCGGGATGCCGCTCATCGCGCTAGGTCTCGGGCATGTCGTTTATAGTCATGAACCGTTGACGATTACGGGCCTTATTTTGGCGGCAGCCATTCCTACAGGTATTACTAGCTTTGTGTGGGTAGCGATTTATCGAGGCAATATCGTGCTGACACTGTCGATCATCCTGATGGATACGATTCTCTCACCTTTCGTCGTGCCCTACACGCTTTCTCTGCTTGTGGGTACTAAGGTACAGCTGGATACGTTCGCTATGATGAAAGGCTTATTCTTCATGATCGTCGTTCCTTCTCTCATCGGCATGCTGTTGAACCAATGGACGCGAGGCAAAATAAAGGAACAATGGGGTGGCCGATTAGGCCCCTTTTCTAAAATTTTCATGGGCGTCGTCGTTGCCATTAATAGCTCTGTAATCGCGCCTTATTTACGTGACTTTAACGCGAAGTTGCTCGGACTGGCAGGTTTCGTGCTCCTCGTGGCTTCCCTAGGCTATATGCTGGGTTGGCTTGTCGCCAGGTTGTTCCGCTGGGAACAAGATGTCGTGGTTGCTCTTACGTTTAACAGTGGTATGCGAAATATTAGTGCGGGCGCGGTACTCGCTGTCGCTTACTTCCCGCCACCCGTGGCGATTCCAGTTGTGCTTGGCATGCTGTTTCAGCAATCACTTGCTTCCCTCTTCGGCTTTCTGCTAAATCGGAAATATGCTTTGAAAAGTGACACCCCCAGCTTAACCGTTAATGGTGTTAAACAAATGTAAAGACATATCAACCGGTGTAATAAAAAGACTGCTCAGCAGTATCGCTGGCAGTCTCACAATAACCTTTTTCACTTCGAAAGCCTAGTGAATATCACATAAGAGTAGAGAATAGGAATACAGGAACTAATGACAATGGCCGCTATAAAGATGAAGATTGCGATTGATGACGTTAAGAACGCAGCGATCAACGAAATGACTCCCCCCACCATCATAAGTGGACCACCTAAACGATGCGTTTTCCTCCAAATCTCCTCATTGGCGAGCGTCCATGGGGTTCGTATGCCAAATGTGTAGTTAGGCTTCACTTGCGTTAGGAAATTCCCCATCACGGCAAACAGCAAGCCTAGTAATATCATTGTCATTTTCTTAAAGTCCAGGTTATACCCCAAGTTAAAGAAGATGATCCCCCAACCTACGATAGCTAAAAGAATGGAAACCCCGAACCGCGTAACCTCATAAGCAGCGGGAAATTTCTCGAAATTCGCTTTCTTCGGATCAATAGCTCTCATAATTCGCATGAACAACGGCAGCAGACCCAGCAGTACCAGCATGAAAAGTGACATTCCTTTGCTCATCGTACCGTTTACTTCATTATTGACGCCAAAATGACTTGCCATCGTGTCTGGAAGACGATTATACAGGATTAATCCGCCTAAAACTGGGGATAGACTAATCACAAATAATAAAATTTCTCTCCATTTCTTCATGACTGCTCCTCCTGATCTTTTTTGTTAAGTATATTAAACATCCATCCGATGACGTCTTCAACAACCGTAGTATGCAAGGTATACATGATATGTTGCCCCTGACGTTCATCCATTACAAGCCCCGCTTGTTTCAGCAGGTTCAAATGATGCGAGATACTCGGCTTACTAATCTTAAAATGATCAGCAATATCGCCAGCATTCATACTTTTTTCTCTAAGCAGCTGTAAAATTTCACGACGAGTTGGGTCTGCTAACGCTTTAAACGCCTCATTCAAATGGGTGCCCTCCTTATTTAGATATTTATCTAAATATACAATAAATAATACCTCCGATTTTCGAACCTGTCAATTGGCGTCTGCCCTTCTTCTTTTTTGGCTATTGGACGATGTAGGTTTATAATAAGAAGTTGTACTTACTTCTCGCGCCAGTCAGGATGGATATACATGAACGATAAAATTGTAATGCCCGTTTGGACAGTAGGCTTGTTCATTGTTGTTATGAATACGACGATGTTCAACGTCTCCATTCCTAGTATTATTCAAGATCTCCACATCACTGCGGATCTCGGAGCTTGGGTCATCTCTAGCTATTCCATTGGCTATGCCTTATCCACAGTCCTATATAGCAGACTCTCCGATGTACTTCCCATACGCAAGCTGCTAACCGTGGGGCTTATCATCCTTGGACTTTCCTCCGTTTTTGGACTGTTCGCGCGTGAGTTCCACACCTTGCTGGCTGCTCGCATTCTACAATCCGCAGGATCAGGGGTCATGGCCGGTCTTGGGCTCGTACTCGCCAGCCGGTACATCCCCCTTGAACGTCGAGGCTCTGCCATTGCGATGATTTCGGCGGGGAGTGCCATGGCTTTCGGGCTCGGCCCGATCGTTGGCGGTTTCATCAGCGAATATTGGGGCTGGAATGGGTTGTTCGCGATTACCTGCTTGGTTTTAGTCATTCTTCCTATTCTTCTAAGATTGCTCCCCAAGGAGCAGCCTGTGGCGTTCCGTTTTGACATTTGCGGGGCGCTGTTGACAGTCGTCAATGCCGCGAGCTTGTTACTCGCTGTGACACAAATCTCTGGTGTGTGGCTAGCCATCAGTGCCCTCTCCTTCGGTGTCCATGTGTGGCATCTGCGGCGAGCCAGCGACACGTTCATTAACCCCTTATTGCTGGCCAATCCCGCGTACCGGAAGCTGGTTGTGATCGGGTTCTGTATCTTGGTCTTGAACCTTGGCAATTTATTCTTAATGCCATTAATCCTGGCTAAGGTGTTCAATCAGTCGGCAATGACCATCGGTTTGACGATTGCTCCTGGAGCTATTTTGTCCGCATTCTTAACCCGCTTCGTCGGTCGATGGATTGATCGATTCGGCAATATGCGGTTTTTGCTTATCGGGCATGGACTATTAACCCTAGTGATGATCGCCTTCTCGCTGCTTATTGGCGCTTCGCCACTGGTTATTCTGATTGGCTATCTTTGCTTCTCGCCTGCATTTTCCGCAACAGTATCGTCATTGAACAATGAAACGTCACGTATACTGCCCAAACCGCTAATCGGATCAGGCATGGGATTGCTGCAACTGATACAGTTTTTTGGTGGAGCGATGTCCGTAGCAATTTGCGGTATACTCCTTGAAATTCAAGAGAATACCCCGCTGCTTCAATCGTACAAACATGTGTATGGCTTGCTCATCGTGGTGGGGGTTTGTTCGGTGGGGATGCTTCTATGGTACAAATTCTCGGGGAAGACGGAGCGTGAGGTCGCATAACGACTTGTTTACCGCTGTAACTCGAATTTTGAGACTGTCGATTAATTCCCAAGCGTTTGCCCTACAATCGATTTTAATGAGTTAGTTCAAACCGAAAAAATACTTAATCGATTAGAAATGACTTGGCAGAACGATTCTCAGCTATTTAACGGAATTGGGACCCCTCAAAATAATTAATCGACAGTCTCCTTCTTCAACTTACAGCCTCCAAACAACCACAAATGGGGGCAGTAAGTCGATGTTTCGACCCACTGCCCCCATACCAATCATTCTTCTGCTGCTCGCCACTCACGTTTCAACATGCCATAGACAACGAGGTCGATGTAATGATCGTAAAGCCACGCGGCATCACGGATCTGCCCTTCCCTCGTAAATCCTAATTTCTCTGGGATTGCTTGGCTTTTGAAATTTTGTTCACCACATCTAATTTCCACGCGATTTAAGCCTAATTCGTTAAACGAATAATCGATCAACCATTGACAGGCCCGTGTCATAATGCCATGACCTTGGAAGCCTTCTCCTAACCAGTAACCCAGACTCGCGTAATGATTAGCCCAATTGATCGGGTGAAATCCGATGCAACCTGCGAACTCTCCTTTAAACCAAATGCCTGCATTGAAGCCATTATTGGATGCCTCTTGATTTTGACAGTGTTGGATGAAAGCTCTTGAGTGATCGCTATGCTGTGTCGCATCCACCCATGGCAACCATTCCCTCAGGTAATCTCTACAAGTGTTAGTTAGTGCAAATAAGGCTTCTGCGTCCTTTGGTTCAAGTGATTTGAGTGTAAGGTCAGCGTCAATTTCGATACGCATATCATCTTCCCCTCCCAATAAAACTTAAGTTGTTCCCTTCGCTTACACCACAAAAAACAACATCATTTCACCGATGATGACATAGTTGGGCATCTCAAACATGAGATCTAGCCCAAGAAATACCACTAACAACCCTAGAAATACCGCCAAATGCGCTACGCCTAAGCGTTGATGTGCATGTCTATACTTGTGGAAAACTAGCGATGTTGAGAAAAAGTACAACAGGACGGAAGCGAAAATAAAACTTAACATAAAGCCATAATGCAATTGCTCTAAGAAGAGCAGCTGGATGGATGCGGCAATCATACACAAGGATAAATAAATGAATAAATGGCCGTAGATGATGGTTTGCCCTGCCGTTTCCAGCGCTTTGTTCACTTTCTTTTCCACATTCTCGAAATATTGCCACCACATCGCGATGATCAATAGAAAGGTGAGGGATGCGAAAACGATGGATTGCCATGTCCAATCACTGGATTGCAAGACGGTGAGAATGCTAATGACCGATTCACCAAGCAAAATCAACGTAAATAACGAGAACCGCTCTAATAAATGATGCGTGTTAATCGGCGTTCTCACCAAGTACTTTCGCCCCATTAAGGGGAGCAGGATATCCACCATAATTCCCGCGTACAACACGGCGTATCGAATCCAAGAGTCGAAGAAAAGGGAAAGTGCCGATATCCCAAGTCCGATCCAGAATCGGCTCCCTAAGTACTGCGCGGTACTCCGTCGATGATCTTCTTCTTTTCGATGAACAGCCAGATATTGAATAGCGGTCATCGCTCTCAAACCTAGATAGCCAATAAGAAACGGCACAAAGTACTGATCAAAATCGACAGATAAGCTAGCGGTCATAATGAGCACAAAAAACAATTGTAGAATAAGAAAAACACGATGCGAGGTACTATCCCGCCCAAACCGATTGATGAAAACGGACTGTCCCACCCAAGCCCACCAAATCGGTATAAGAATCAGCACGAATTTACTCAAATATTCCAGTGGGATCGTGCCGTGATGTACATGCAGCAAGACATGACTCGCTTTAGAAACGGCCGCTACAAAAAGCAAATCGTAAAACAGCTCAAGCCAAGTGACCTTTTTCTCGACCATTGCTTTGATGTGGTGTAGCCCAGGTGTGTGATTGTTCATTAAAAGGGGCTCCTTTGTTAGATATGATGTCTGTTTGCCTTGCCCGTTCATGCTCTCATCCGCGCCTCTCGTTTCTCTCAGAAAAAAGCTGTATCCAACTATTCGAGATAAGCCCTGTATAATCCTGTCTTTCCCAATTGAAAAAGCCACGCCTACTGAGGACGCAGCTGCTTACACGACGCTATCGATACCGCTTATAGTGCTGCCATCAACCGTTGCCTTTCCTCTGACCCTACCAAATGGATCAAGTGTGCGAGCACTTTCTTTTGTTCAGGATTTAATCTAGCAAATACCTTGGGCTCCGCATGGCACATCTCACGTATCGCAGCTTCTAGTTCATCCCTGCGGTCCGCCGCTTCCGGATCACCGGTAAACGCTGGAAACGCCTTAGCTTCCGTAAATTCCTTGATGACAGCATCGGATAATTTTCTCAGATAAGGCTGCCTTTTCTCACTAATGAACGTACCCAGCTCATCTAGCAGGAATTGAAAAGCATCGCTTTTTCGGCTTGCTCCGAAGGTGAACGACTGCTGTCCACTCAGATCTTCGCAGCTAAAATCAAACTGATCAAACAGCTTACTCTGAATATATACACTGTGGTAGAAGGCATCGCCTTTATTGTTAAACGTTGTCGGTTGTTTATGCTGCTCTTTCTGTTTCGAGTCGATAAAATAAAGCTTCGAATATTCATGATTCATCCGATCTTCCCAACGAATATACGTGATGCGAAATTTCGTCTGCGACATGGGATGCACAGATGTGAAGCTTTCCTTTTCCGCAATCAGGCTTGCGTAATCTAACGGTACCCCATCAATTCGAATCGTGTAGGGCTTATCCGCGTGCAATTCTAAGAACCATCCGAATTCTCTACTCAAAAATGCTAGAAAATCCTCAACGACGAACTCTTTGATAATATGGTTAAATGTGACGGTCGTCCCTCTATCCTTATCGGTTACATCAGGCTTCGTCACATGATAAGCATCCAACTGCTTCGCATGAATGCTAATGCTGTATGTATTTTTGAGCAATAGCCCATCCTCATAGGTTGTTTGCCAGATCGCCTCGGAAGCAAAATGGTGAAACGTTAAGCGGCCTATGCCATTTTTCCCATGCATGGCTGAAGTCGTTCTCCCTCGTTTGTCAGGGTCCACACTCTTCTCGGATTCATAGAAAGGCGTAAACTTTCCTTCTAAATCCTTCAGCTTAATACCGTAGCCATTGTCTGCAATGGTGATTTGATCTACGCCGTCTAGTATGTTTTTATGAAGGGTTATGTCTACCGCCGTAGCCTCAGCGTCGAAACCATTCCAAATATATTCGGCAATAGCTTGCAAATAATCAAACTTACGAAGCGCTTTTTCGATACCTTTTGAGGATATTTTTATGTTGTTCATGGCGATCAACCCTTTCTTCATATAGTCAGCTTGTATACATACATTTATCATATTGCAAAAAGCTCATTTCGTATGTCGATTGATGTCCGCTCACCATAAGTCTTTTTCGACAAAAAAAACTGACACCCAGGGTGTCAGCTTCCATATCTTAATTCAGCTATCGCTTTTTTGTACTTATCGATTCTTTCATAGTCTTGACGAGTAGGATGTTCAATGCGACTCAGATCACAATTATCTTCTAAGTCCAGAAGCTTCACAAAGGACGCTAATGGATTAACTTTAATTCTCTTAATAAATCCTTCATAGGACTCATCCGGCCTTCTCGTAAGGCAATCTAGCGCTTCCAGAATCGATAGACTAAAGCCCTCTTTTTTCAAATCAAATAGCGTAATACTCGAATCCTCCACAACATCATGTAAAACGGCAACAATGGATTGCTCGGTCGTTTTCGCTCTGCTGGCTAACCGAATAGGGTGTAAAATGTAAGGGTTGCCCCCTTTGTCTACCTGACCATCATGCGCTTTAGCTGCTATTAAAATGGCTTTCGTTAATGTGCTCATGGATGTCTCCCTCTCACACAGTTCGTATAAGTAGCTTTTTCACCAGTTATAACATAACTCTTCGATTTTGCATATGGCTTCTGCGTTGTATAATATACAAATGAGTATGTGACAAGGAGATCGTGATGAATGATAGAGAACGAACAAACTGCAGACCTGAATATCGCTGGTGACCGATTACATCTGCAAGGAGACTGCGAGCGCTGCTTTGGCCTATGTTGTGTTGCCCTGCCTTTTGCCGCTTCAACAGATTTTGCTAATCAAAAAGATGCCGGACAACCTTGCACGAACCTGCAGTCCGACTTTCGTTGCGGTGTGCATACCCAGCTTCGGCAGATCGGCTTTCGTGGTTGTACGGTTTATGATTGCTTCGGTGCTGGCCAGAAAGTATCTCAAATCACCTTTGGCGGACAAGATTGGCGGAATGCGCCTGAGAGCGCGAAGCAAATGTTTGAGGTGTTTCCTCTGATGCAACAGCTTCAGGAGCTGATGTGGTATTTGACGGAAGCTCTACACGTGCACACAACGGAAGAACTTCATCGTGAGCTGGTAAACTTGCTTGCTGAAACCGAGCGTCTCACAAGATTAAGTCCAGAACTTCTGGCTAAGCTGGATGTTGCCGCACATCGAGCTGCTGTGAATATTCGGCTTCTTCAAACAAGTGAAAGCGTGCGCGAAAAGGCTCTCCAACAACTGCCCGTCACCAAGGGGCGCCGTAAATCCTATGGTAGAGGTGCCGATCTGATTGGAGCTAAACTGAAAGGCGCAGATCTTCAAGCAAACAACTTGCGAGGGGCTTATTTAATTGCAGCAGATCTTCGTGGGGCAGATCTACGAAAAGCAGATCTCATCGGTGCTGATTTTAGAGATACTGACCTTCGAGGTGCTGATCTGAGTGACAGTCTATTTCTTACGCAGTTTCAAGTGAATGCTGCCAAAGGCGATACCCACACGAAGCTGCCTGCGCATTTAAGACGCCCTGCACACTGGTCATCTAACGAGATGTCAAAATGAAATAAGCCGCTATGCGCACTTATGTCGCGTTTTAGCGGCTTGTTTTAAGGCTTGAAGCATCTTCTTGCCACGAGGGCAAGGAAACGGCATTTTTAAATTTTTTCTATCGGGAAGCATAAGTACAATTCCCCGCTATTGTCATTTGGATCATAAAACTCTTGAATTGCTCCGACGATTTGATAATTGTTTGTGGGCAAGTAATCCGAAAGAATGTTTTTCAAGGTATCTTGATATGTCTCTTGCGTGCACTTTGACACAATATATTTAAATGCAGGGAGAGTCCACTTCCACCAACCCTCTGGAGGTATCACATCGTCAGAAACTTCGCATCCGCTAAATATTTGCCTCCATCTTTCCACCTTTCAAAATTACCGCTAGCATCACTCATAGCTCCCCAAATGCCAACAATTTTTCCATCGGAATCTTTTTTTGCGAGAGCACTGATTTCTGTGAAATTAGTGTTTGCTTCTTTCCATAGAGTTGGTATCCAATTCGAACTTTCAGATGAAAGTCCTTCCCCCAATTTACCAATTACAGAAAACCGCTGCTTTTCAATAATTTCGATCACTTCGACAGCCCTCCCTAGCGTTTTCAATAATTTTCAAATTCTACAAGTTGTTTCAACTATCCTGCCTATTCGTATGAAACAAGGGATAGATGCCAGTAGCTGCGATCTGTCTCTTGTTTTTGCCCTATCGGTTAACCGTTTTTATTTATTCTGACCATAATAAATCTGTCTTTCCAGACTCTTTTTGAGCTAATATTCTACCGTTATTGGTATCACCGATGTCTTCTATTATCAATGTGTAAGGTAGCAATAATTTCTTCCAATCATGTTCATTGGTTAATGCCGCCGCATTACTTAAATAAGATTCAACGACTTGTTTTAGACGATAGTCTGTTATTTTTGTGTGGTCAGCACCTATACCCACTTTTATTAAGTTCTTATTAAGATCACTTGCTATACCAGTGCGAATGATACCTGGTTCACTATTTAATTCCGTAGTATTTTTTGCAAATAGATTGATGATTAAAGGAAATTTATTGGTGTTGTTATTGTTATGATGAGATATGGAGACTAGGATGACTGTGAAAACCACTGCTTGTATGAGGGCAATAATGAATTCCTTTTTCCAATAAGTCTTCGCCCAGGGACTAAATAAACGCAGCACAAGGAAACTGCCAATAAAGAAGCTTATTATATATAAGATAATTCCTTTCATTAATTGCCCCACCTTTACTTATGATTATTCGCATCCACTATACAAACAATCATTTTCTTCCAATTATAACTTAAATTCCAGTTTGAGGGGAGCGACAGAAAAGAAACCCATGTCTGCGTAAAAGACATGGGTTTCTCTACAATTTGAACATTATTCATTTTTTAAATGATGTTTTTTGTGCCTCCCGGCAATTGTTGCACGACTTAAGCTCCCATTTTATTGACGTGTCGCAGGACCTGGAGCCGCTCGCTGCGTTTGAATCAAGTTGACTACATTAGACTGCGACTTATCATCAGTTCAAAGAAAAAGGGAGCAGCTGCCGGCCGCGGCGATCTGCTCCCTGAATGTTCAACTATCGTTCTTTCCTTAGCGTAATAACTCATGTTGAACTACTCTCATTTCCAACCAGCTTGTTGTAGCATCTTTAGCATGAAGTTGGTTATTGAATCCTAAAGTGAGTATGTTCCCATACCTTTTCCTTTTGCTAATTCTTATTTTAAGGCAAGGATACTTGTAACTCCTTAATTTTACCGCCAGCCAACTTAAAAGTATGTTTTAAATAAAGTGGACTGGGTAAATTAGTTTTATCAAAATCTCCGTCAAGCGACGCGATAACGGCGTACACGCCATCCTGTTCCGTGGCATCCGTTATTTCGAAGCGAACATGAACACCAAAGATATCCGTTTTACTCCAATTTCGAATGGCTTCTATCCCCTTAAAATCCCGATTAAAGTCAAAGACGTAGGCATCGTCATTGAATGCAGCAAGAAATGAATCTAAATGTTCCATATTGGATGCATCGAAATATGTTTTTACGGAATCTGGCAATTGAATCATAACTAACGCCTCCTTTTGTATAGGAACAGAAATACTTAAACTGTCGGGATCGTACCGCCGTCAATAACGTACTCGCTTCCCGTAATGGAAGCTGAGCGTTCGGATGCCAAAAATGCTGCAAGTTCCGCTACTTCTTCTGGTAGTCCCGGACGACCAATTGGAATACCTCCAAGCGAGTCCATAAGCTCCTTTAAGGCGGCTTCACGACTACCAGCAACTGTCGCGATACGGTCGATCATACGATCTGCCGCTTCCGTCTGAATGAAACCTGGCGCAATCGTGTTGATTCGAATCCCCTTTGGAGAAAACTCCTTAGACAAACCTTTGCTGTAATTGGTTAATGCTGCTTTGGATGCTGCGTATGCTAAGGTAGTTTCATACAGTGGCAACCTTCTCTGGATTGAGCTTACATGGATGATAACACCTTTTCCTTGCTCTACCATCATAGGTAGTAAACTTCTGTCCAATCGGACAGATCCAAGTAGATTCATGTTCAAAGTTTCTAACCAATCATCCTCCGTAAGGGCCAATGCACCGCCAGGAGGCGTTGAAGCACCTCCGACTGTATTGATAAGAATGTCGATACCGCCTAACTTTTCTTTCACAGCCTCAACAAGAAGCGCCGTGCCTTCAGGCTTCGTGATATCAGCTTGAATAAAGTGAACACCTGGAATGTCGTAATCCGTCGGAATTGTACGAGCTGTTGTAAGCACTGTGGCTCCAGCTTGGGCCAAACGCTTTACAATCGCATAGCCCATCCCTTTTGTTCCTCCCGTTATTAATGCCCGTTTACCTTGAAACTCATGTTCGTAAGATGAAAAATTCATTTGTTGTATCTCCTTTATATAAATTAATTATTTTCGATCACAAGTATTAGCATACCCCTGCAATAACGATAATTCTAATTGATAATAATAATTGATTTAATTATTTATTTTCATGAATAGGTAACATGTTTGCTACTTTGACGACTGGGCGAATCGCGCGGATTGCAAGGATAGCAGCAATAGTTACGCCAAGTGCACCAAACCATACAACTGAGCTTATTGGCATGTTCTTAAGCACAAGACCGCCAAGACCCACGCCAATTGCCATGGATAGCTGATGAGTGGAAGAATACAAACTGATCATAATACTGGATGCTTCCGGAGCCTGACTCACAAGGTTAACCTGCTGGGTTGGGCCAGAAGACCAGAGTGACAAGGACCAGAGAACAAGGACGAAGAGTACAGCCACAATGGAGTGGGCGCTCAGGGCAAGAAGAGCAAGAGAAATGGCGTGTAGAATAAGTCCAGAAAGCAATGTTTTTCTTACACCCCATTTATCCGTAGCAGATCCACCAATTTTGGCTCCAATCATACTTGCTAAACCAAATATGAATAAAGCGATACTGATCGTGCTTGTGCTCATATTGGCCACATTAAGGAGAAATGGTGTGATGTAAGTAAAAGCAATCGAGTAACCTAAAATCCAGAAGAAAATCACAACGAGTGCCATCAATATTTTTGGATTTTTAAGGAATGCAAGTTGTTTAACTAACGGTATAGGTGTTTCACCCTCCGTACGTGGAATAGCAGCCATCAAAATGAAAATAGCAACAAAACCAAGAATGCCCAGTGCAGCAAAGTTTAATTTCCAGTTCATATTCGCGGCAACCAGTCTTCCAAGCGGAATCCCGATCACAAAGGATGTACTAAAGCCCATTACCACTGTAGAAATAGCACTTCCGATCTTTTCAGGCTTGGCTAATTTTGTAGCCATTGTAATGGCTACAGTCAGGAAAATACCCGCGCTGAGTGCAAGCACTACTCTTGATAAGAGCAAAGGTAAGTATCCTGGCAAGAAATTAACCATCGCATTACCGATTACAAATGTAACAAGTGACGCAATAAATAGCGTTCTTCTATCCATTCTAGCTGTTAATGCTACGAGAATCGGTGTGCCGATTGCATAACTGAGTGAAAAGATAGAAATCAGCTGACCCGCAGAAGCAACAGATATTCCTGTATCCTTAGCAATGATATCTAGGAAGCCAGCAATGACATATTCAGATGTTCCAACGAAAAAGGTAACGATCGCTAGAAGTAAAATTTTCAATGAGTTTGACATGTTTATACTCCTTTTATATATAAAGTGTAAGTTCATAGCATCTGCACAAATTCTTATTGATTGGTAGCAAGGAACACACTTGTATCGCTAATGGGCTAACAAACGATAAACTAGATAGAATTGCATGAATAATCGTCCTTTCCAAGTTGACTTGTCTATGATGTGAACACGCTTGTCCGCAACACCTGAATTATCATAACAATATACATTCAATCAGTCTAATGCATGATATCTATCTTTTACATTAAATATTTTCATGTATTTGACGATTTAGATAATAGAAAAAGGACGCACCAATTGCGTCTTTACTTGTATTGCACTATCATGTCTTCTATTGCTTCAATCAAATACGGTATGTATGATGTTAACTAAAAGTAGATCGAGAATAAGTTTAGGAGGAATTTATGGAACTTACACAATTAGAATATTTCTTGGAAGTTGCTCGAATGGAGCATTTAACAAAAGCGGCAGAATCCTTATCAGTTACACAACCCGCTCTAAGTCATTCAATATCCAAGCTAGAAGCTGAGCTTGGTGTACCTTTATTTGAACGCAAGGGCAGAAATCTACAGATTAATCGATATGGAACTATGTTTGCGAAGCGTGTGGAGGCCATATTAAAAGAAGTTGAGCGTGGAAAACAGGAAATTGAAGAATACGCAAACCCTGATTCAGGCGTCATACATCTTTCGTATTTAAATATTCTAGGCGTTGATTTCATCCCACATCTCATTCGTGAATATCAACAAGCCAATCCCAAAATATCCTTTATGTTGACGCAAGGAGACAAAGGCTTAATTCTCGGTCAGATTGAGACCGGTGATTCGGATTTGATGATAACCTCTGAAAGACCTGTTGACGATTCGTATGACTGGTTGTCGATTCTCTCGCTGCCGCTGTATCTTATCGTCTCATCCCAGCACCCGCTTGCTGATAGAGAATCCATTAGCCTAAAAGAGATAACCGGTGAGCCGTTTGTAGGTTTAAAGAAAAACTGTTCCCTAAAGGATTCACTCTTGGCCCGTGTTCATCACATGAATTTCACTTTAGTCTCCACTTACGATGCTGAAGATCTACCAACTGTGGCAGGCTTCGTTTCGGCAGGATTAGGGCTATCTGTATTACCAAAAACAGCTGGATTGGAACTGAAAGGCTTAAGATGGATCAAGATTGAGGATAAAGGCTGGGTTTGGGAAGTTGGTCTACACTACAAAAAAAACAGATTCCTATCGCCGGCTGCTCAAAAATTCGTTAGCTATATAAAAGAAAAGTATACTTAATTCATTTCTTTGGCTCAAACAAGCCTTGCGGCGCTAATTCATTACTTTTATTAATCAAAATCATAAAAATTATAAATTATACAATACGGATTCCTGTGTGTATAGTTGGTTGAGGAAAACGAATGTCTCCAATTAAGTTATTTTGGGGCCTTTTAATCTTCATTATGGAAAGGATTTGATGTTCCAGTGCCAGCTTACGTCATTTTTATCAGAGAAAAGACAACTAATATAGAAGAATTAAACGTCTACGCATCTAAAGCGCCGTCAGCTCTTCAAGGTCATTTATTGAAACCACTAGTCATGTACGGCATGCATGAAGTCATTGAAGGACCGGAAGTAGAGGGAGCAGCTATGTTGGAATTTCCAGATATCGAGGAAGCGAAGTCTTGGTACTATAGCCCTGCTTACCAAGATGCTGTTAAGCATCGCTTGAAAGGGGGTACTTATCGCGGTATTATCGTTGAGGGTCTTGCGAAAGTAGGGTCTGCTGAGTAAGTATCGATGGTGTGTAGCTACAGCAATGCTACAAATATTAAGGTCAATATAACAGAAACCAACAGAAACCGACTCCTTTGTTTTTTATTTAAAAGCAAAGAAGATGTCGGTTTCATTTCATTCGTAATGGCGGCAACAAAATTACCTAAAATCAAATGATTTTAGGCAATATATTGATTCAAATTGTGCTTAGAGATCCTTCACCATTCGCCAGACAGGATGGGGTTGATCTTCTTCCTTTTCTAAAAGGCGAAAACCGCAGTTTTCGTATAAGTGCAGCGCACGTGCATTCGTTGGAGCCACGCGCAAATGATACGATTTTACCGCATATTTCTCAAAGAAGCCTTCGGCGTAAGCAATTAGTTGTCGCCCGTATCCCTTCCCTCTGTAGGATGGAATCAGGTAGAACAAGTTAGCATAACCAATGTAACTGCCCTCATAAAACACAATTTGAAGCTCCAATTGGCCAACTGGCCGATCTTCATCTTCAATCAACACGAGCCCCTCTGGAAAGCGCCTAGCGCGATCGGCAATCCTTCTCACATACTCATCTTCATCCCCAAAGCCTTCTTCACTCCCGAAGCTCACCACATAGGAGTCTTTCCGAAAAGCGATGATTGTTTCTCTATCCTTCTCCACATCAATCGTTCTGTACTCCATTTGGCGCCTCCTCCTATCATTTCATCCACTAATTTTAAGCTGACTTTCAGCTTTTATTCGCTATTCTTTCATAATACCATCGTACAATAACATCGTGGAATACAAAAATAGGAGTGATACATACACGTATGAATATGAAAAAATTAGCAGGCATATGCATTCTAATCCCCATTCTTCTAGCTGGATGCGGGAATCAATCTGACAAACCAACTGCAGCTGCTAGCACCGCCCAATCCGGGCAGCAAACAGAAAAGGCAGCTGGTAATGGCCAACAGAATAACCAACAAAATCGTCCTGCGATGGACCCTGCACAGCGACAGCTTTTCAGTACGTTTCAAACGCTGATGATGCTGGATAAAGCAGATGGGTTGACCATCACAAAGGAGCAAGCGCAAGCTATGCTGCCAGTCGCTGAGGATATCATCGCGAAGAAAGAGCTTAGTGATGATAATAAAACCAAGCTTCTAGCTAATCTGACAGATGCTCAGAAGGCTTTCCTGACAGATGCAGAATCACGCATGGGTAATCGCGGTAATGGCGGCAACGGCGGACCAAACGGTCAAGGCAATGCTGGGCAAAATGGGCAACGCCCTAACCGGAATGGCGGCTCCGGTGACGCTGGCAAAGCACAGTCACCCGATGCTTCCGCTTCGCCTACAGCGAGTGGTCAGCCATCTGGCAGCCCAAAACCAAATAATGGCGCTGGCGGTGGACAGAATGGCGGCTTCGGTGGCGGCAATCGCCCTGCAGGCGGTCAAATGGGAGATGTCGGCAAGCAATTCGTTGAGCTGTTGCAAAACAAGGTGAAATAAGTCGAATATTTCCGAGGAAATGAATACGACCTCCAACCTTAATAGGGCTGGAGGTCGTTCTTTTATTCTAAGATCTCAAAGCCGTGATAACTTCCTCAGCTTTCGCTTCACCCGTGGCAACTTGCTCAATATGCTCTGCAAACATATCACACATGTACACAAATAAAGTAAGAATCTCTAGTACTTCATCACTTTCAAACGTACGAGAAGCTGATAGGCTATACACATAACGATAGTGGATTTCGCCTTCCTCATTCACGCCAAAGTGACCGATTGGTAAGCGCGTATTGATTTCTAGTAAGAGCGAGGCTACCTCTTCACGAGCACCTGCTTGAAGATGAAACGGCAGTGTACTGTAGATCTGCAACAGTTGAATCGCAACTATTTCCTCATCATTCAATGGTAAGAAACTAAAGTGAAGGAAGCGATCCCGTCCTTTCTTATCCTCTTGAAATCCTGCCATAAGCACATGAAGCGGAATCGCTTCGGATTTCTCTAATAAGTTCGTAGCGAGCTCTGCTTCATCCAAAACCTCTTTCAATTGCCCTAATTGCGCCAAATGGCGAGCATGTGCAAGCTCAGTTAACATATGTGTTCAATCTCCTATTCTCTCTTGCCCATTGCTTCAACAATGGCTTTTTTCAACTCAGTTGGATCACCTTTGAACTTTTCTAACGTATAAAGACTGATGCCAGCCGCTTCTACAAAGCTATTTACTTGATTATATCGAGTAACTATAGCAGCATCCGTTTCGTCGTACGTTGGGAGCTTCGCAAACATATCAAAGATAAGATCTGTATCATGCGCACGTTTCTCCAGCTTCTTCTCGGTTGATTTATCCGCGTTGAAGACTGCCTTAGTAATTCCCCATGCGCCTGCTTTCGATGCGCGATCACGCCCAGCTTGCTTCAATGTTCTGGCAATTGGCATAGCTGCACCAATACCTGAGGCAACGATTTTCAGCGGCGTACCTACTTGAGCACCTACCCCAGTGAGTGTCGCAATATCGGCGGCAATCTTCGTAAGCTCAAGCCCAATTTGAATAGCTCCACGATCTGTTCGCTTCACGTTAATATTTTTCATTTCTTTCGCTAATTCGTATTGAGCGATTTCATCAAGTTGTTGGTTGGCTGCTGCCACTTTAGCTGGATCACCTGACGCAATGTCAGCATTTAACTGCACCTTTTTAGCAGCCAGCTTCGCTTTGTCCACACCAGCATTTCGCGTGTACCAACGTTTTTCTTTCAGAATATCGGCATACTCTGCTTTGCCTTTGAAATCACGTTTCATTGTAGTCATGGCGCTGCGGTTCAAACCAGCTTTGATCACATCAACCGTTTTGATAGCAATTTTCACACCGCTTACGGCAATACTGACGCCTGGAATAACAGCTGTCAAACTGGCCGTACTCGTCTCCATGATCTCCATAATACCCTTCGCCACTTTGATACCAGATTGCGCAGCTTGGATCGCATTACTAATAATCTCGAGCGTCCCTCTTGCTTTCTCGCCCTTATCGAGCCCGCCATTTTCGGAGGCCTTGCTGTACATATCATAAATGCCTTTAACGGCCATAATCGTATTTTTGACTGCGGAGATCGCTTCCGCTACTGTGCCCGTATAATCGCTGGCAGAGGAAGAATTGCCAATCCCTTTGGTATGCCCTGTTGATTTGGCAGCCTTATCCACTAGACCCGTTCCGCCGCTGACCATTTTACCGGTCGATTCGATCATTGACGTTCCTGTACCTGCGTACTGCCAACGTTTGTTATGACCGGTTCGGTTCGTATCTCCTGAAACAGCGAGCGTCTCTCGAATTGCGCTCATGATTTGGAAAGGCCCACTCACAAGATCTGCGGTTGATGCTACTGCACCCATCGTAGCTGACTGTTGCGCCGTTCCAGCATCCTTCGTCTTGTCGTACGATTCTTTCAAATCATCGGCACGTTTACCAAAGCTGTCAGAGAACGTTCCGCCGACCCCAGATGTCATGTCTGCATTATCCTTGGTATCGTCACCTGTCGGATGCAAAGTAGAAGCGGAAGGTATCGTTGGCGTTTGCACGGTTGGAGCTGGTGTCTGTACAGTCCCTGTTTGTGTTGGCGCCGGTGTTTGCGTTGTGCTCGTCGTTGTCGGAGCTGGTGTCTGGGTGGTAGACGTAGACTGTGGTGCAACCACCGTAGTTGGCGCTGGCGTTTGTGCTGTTGACGTCCCTTGCGGTGCTACTACATTAGTAGGCGCTGGCGTTTGCACTATAGGCACTGGAGGTGCCGCAGTACCTGACCTGCGGCGATGGAAGGCAACTGTTGGTGCCACGACGGGCACTGGTACTTGTGGTTGCGGCGCAGGATTACGCTGAATAATCTGATTCGCGTACACTTGTGTAGCACGATTACCAACCGTGCGCTGCATCTGCATAAACATGTTTGTCCCCATAGGTGACATTTGGGAGGGACTCGCATTTGAGTTAGCCGCTTGCATGTGCTGTCCATGCTGATGTGAGGGGCTTGCTGGTTTGGTTTGACCTTGCTTTCCTTGAGGCATCCCGGATTAACTCCTTTACTGCATATAATCATTCTTGTTCGTGCTACTTGCCGCCTCGTTGTTGAACAACATGAGTTAATTCGTGACCTAACAATTCTTGCCCCTCACGTGTGTCTGGGTTGTATCGACCTTCACGGAAAAAAACATCATTTCCAGTAGCAAAAGCCTCTGCCCCTATAGATCGATTAATCTTGGATGACTCTGAATCATTATGTATATTTACGTTGCTAAAATCTGCCTTAAAGGCCGATTCCATCTTCGCTTGAATACTTGCATCCATTTTACTGCCGCTGCCTTGCTTCGCTTTAATCTGCGATTCAATCCCTGCATCCGCTTCAAAACCACCTTCCGATGATGGCTTCATCTGCAGTTCTTCATCCTCCGACTCGCCGCCCTCTGAGCGCTGAATCGACTCCGATGATGGCTTCATCTGCAGCTCCTCATCTTCCGACTCGCCGCCTTCTGAGCGCTGAATCGACTCCGATGATGGCTTCATCTGCAGCTCCTCATCCTCCGACTCGCCGCCCTCTGAGCGCTGAATCGACTCCGATGATGGCTTCATCTGCAGCTCTTCATCTTCCGATTCGCCGCCTTCTGAGCGTTGAATCGACTCCGATGATGGCTTCATCTGCAGCTCCTCATCCTCCGATTCGCCGCCCTCTGAGCGCTGAATCGACTCCGATGATGGCTTCATCTGCAGCTCTTCATCCTCCGACTCGCCGCCTTCTGAGCGTTGAACATCTGGCTTCGAGGCTCCACTACTATCTGACGCAGCAATATGGTCAGCCGCTTGTTTGCCCATCTGATCAGCTTCTTGCTCATACGCATCCCCAGCTGGACCAACTGTCATTTTCGTTTGAATCGTCAACATATTGCCAACGGCGCGATTGCCGATAGATCGTTGAATATTCATCAGATCGGAAGATACGGAAGAATTTGTTTTATTGTTTTTTTGATTCGTATGCAAAGAAGAATCTGGTTGCCGGTTAATATGGGATTTTTGCATGGCATAACCCTCCTAGCGAGCTTTTAATGGAAACATAAAACTTTATCACAACGCTTTTCAGCGGAGTTTACTCTTTGATCGGATTGCGATCAATAATGAGCACGGCAATATCATCCGATTGGACAGCGCCATCTGCGAATAGATCCACATCCATCACCATTTGACCGAGCAAATGTTCAGGCTTACTGCCTTGTTCCCTCACCAATACATCTTGGAGTCGGGCAAAGCCATATTGATGTTGCAGTCGGTCTTCCGCCTCCGTAATGCCATCCGTATACACAATGATGCGATCTCCTAGATCTAGCGTCACCTCGTTATCCATATACACCATGTCGTCCATGACGCTAAGCGGAAGTCCCTTTTTCCCTTTCAAAAGCTCTACCTCACCGCTAGCCCTCACGATGTATGGCGGACAATGACCGCCGTCACTATAGAGAAGCTGTCCTGTCGCCACGTTCAGTACGCCACAGAAAATCGTCGCAAACATCGTGGAGTCATCCTTATAGAGCTCTTGATTGACAGCTGTTAGTAGATCGCCTGGCGTCAACTCAGCGGACATTTTACCTTTGAGTAGTGTCATCGTCACCGCCATGAATAGAGCGGCTGGGATTCCTTTGTCAGAGACATCCCCAAGCACAAAGAATATGCGATTCTCGTCGATGCGAAAATAATCATAAAAGTCACCGCCGACTTCGCGCGCTGGTCGAATAATCGCCTGCGCCTCCGCCTGGGCATGAAGAAGCATGCCATTGCCTCCTATTCCAATCTCAGCATCCACACCACGATACGCCAAGCTTAAACCCTTACGAGGAAGAAACCCCATTTGAATATCGGTTGCGATCCGCAGCTCACTCTCCATGCGTTCCTTCGCTGCCGTCGTTACTTTCAATGCATGTATGGACTTCTCCAAAGCATCGTACAGCATGGCATTTTCGAGCGAAGCCGCCGTGGGTGAAGCAATGGATTCTAGTAGCTGCAAATCACGATCCGTGAACGGTGCATCGCCCCGTTTGTTCAGAACCTGCAACACGCCAATGATCTTCCCTTTGCTGACAAGTGGAACACAGAGCATATTACGTGTAGGATAATCAACGCGCTTTGCGACCTTAGACGACCAGCGCTCATCCCCTGCCGCATCGTCAATCTTGACCGACTTCCCAGTCTGCGCGACCCAGCCTGCAATGCCTTCGCCGATTTTGAGGCGGATTTCACGCACCTCGTCCCCTTTTTCACCAAGCGCAAGGTCGAAAAACAGTTCGCCCTTTTCCTCATCAACTAGAATTACGGAGGATGCCTCCGCATTCATGATTCGGGATGAGGTTTCCATGATTTTGACTAATAGATCTTGTTTGCGAATCGTTGAGTTCACTTCCAGGCTCACATCAAAAAGCTGCATCGTCCGCTGAAGCTCCAGCTCTGCTGCTTGACGTTTGCGATTCGCTTGCTGCCACTGGATGACAGCCAGAAAACACAACATGCCTAGTATAACTTCCATCCAGCTCAGCCTCCTTCCCGATTCCATCCATTAGTCAGTTTAACGATTCCGATTTCGCGGAGCACCGCACAACTCATTATTTAATGGCATTAACAGCTTCATCTTCTGTCTCATACAGTTTAAAAATGCTGCTAAAACCCGACATATCAAAAACTTCTTTTACATGCTCGTTCATACGCGCTAGTGCAAGCTTGCCTTGAATGACTTTGACCATCTTAGCAGCCGATAGCAAGCTTCTTAAGCCTGCACTGCTGACATACTCCAGCCCTTGCAGATTAAATACGAATTTACCGTTGCCTTGCTCAACTAACTTGGCAAAAGCAGATTCCAAACTTGCGGATGTATTGCCATCCAATCTGCCCTGTAAGCTAACTAGCATAATATCACCTTGCTGCTGCTCGGTAATGTTCATGAAACACCCTCCTCTTGGATTCGATTTTTTCTCATTAGCAGTACATTCTCCTCATTCAAACGTTCATAATGAAGCTCGTCCATCACCTGCCTGACGAAATGGATACCCAGACCGCCGATCCCGCGTTCCTCAATGCTTAAATCAGTGCGAGGGGTCGCTTTTAACAAAGGATTAAAAGGAATGCCACGATCCGTCAGACAGAGCTCCCAACCGTCTGGGGTTGGCCCAACATCAAGGCGAATCGTATGCATCCCATTTGACCCAGAAGGGTAGCCGTAAAGAATAATGTTTGTTACAAGCTCATCGCAGACCAAATTGATTTGAAACAGGGACTTCTCATCCATACCGAGGGTCCCTGCTAAGCCCTGAATAAAGGCTGCTAGACGTTCTAGCTCTTGTAAATCGTTGCTCAATACGATGGACTCCTTACTCACACAATCACTCCTACGACATTTTCAAAAGCATGTTTTCCAGCAATCGTACTCTTGCACTTGAAGCGTGAAGCATCCCGATCCCGATCTCCGGATACAGTCTCACTAACCGAGACAAACTCTCTCCTTGCAAAGTGAGGACGCGTACCTCATCAAATATCGCTTGTGCCGTAACAGACGATGGCGAACCGTCTAAGGCCGTTGTTTCGCCTACCGCTTGCTTAGGTCCCAAAACGCCAATCGTCGCAGTCTCGCCGACTCCCGTCTCATTACTTAATTCCACATGGCCCTCAATGAGAAGATACATGGCCGCATTGGGTTCTCCCCGCCGCAATAAATAGGTTAAATCCTCATGAACTTCTTCTGTCGCAATTCCCGCAATTAAACCTAACTCATCAACGGACAAGTCCGCGAATAAGCTGACTTGCTTCAAAAAGATCACTTTATCCAGCATCGTTAAAAACTTACGTTCTTCCTTCATATCTGCACGCTCCAATGCACTTAGTGCGTAGATAGCAATATCCTTCAGCCAGCTGTCTGACCATGTTGTAGCCTCTTGAAGCAGCACCAGCGGCTGTAATTCTTCCATGACAACTGCCACGCCTTCTTGTTTCAATTGGTCTAATAAAGCATAGGCCAATTTGCGATCGCCGAGTCCTTCTGCAAGAACTTCTAAACCATTCTCACGGAGTTCGACATTCGCATCTTGAATGGCTTCACGCAGCGTCATAATAATCCGCTCATCAACGAGCTTAGCCATGACTGACCATGCCCCGTCTATAAGCGCATCATGGAGCTCACCACAGCGCTCCTTCGCTAGTTCAGCAAGCCCCATGAGACCAAGCTCCTCGAGCGCAATCGGCAGCACTCGTTCTTGTGTCGATGCTTGCAGTCGCTGCACGCAAAGTTCCACCAGCAAGGAACGCAATTTGTCTTCCTCCAACAGCTCAGCGAGTGTTGTGACTATGGCATTCCATATAAAAGGATTCGGATGGTGACTGTACTCAAGTAGTGTAGGCAATGCTTTCTTGCCCATATCCACGAAGGCTTGCAGAATGGCTTTGAGCAGCTCCTGATCTGCCATGGATACCATCCCCAGCATGACTGGAATGCTTTCGACGTGTTGAAGCTTACCTAGACAATGCGCAGCTGCCACCTTCACAGCAGGACGTTCCTCATCGAGTAAGGACATGACCCAAGCTGCATAGGAATCGAGCTTCAGATCGGCTACGGTATGGCAGCCATAGACAGCCCATTCTCCGCCGGTATCCAGCATTTTGATAATCGCTTCATCACAGGCCGCAAAGCTCTCTTCACTTTCCAGCGCATACAAGGCTTTGGCGCCTTCATGTACCACTTTCGGGTGATGATCGAGCAGCTTCACTCTGATAAAGAAATGAGATTGGCTTCTCAAATGAGAAGCTTTCGAAATTAACTTCACACATTCAGCCCTAACCTCTGGATCCTCATCTTCCAAAAAGGAAGCCACCTGCACGAGGTCCTGAATCGTCGCCCCCTGCAAGTTCATCGCACGTAATACCGCAATGCGAATCCGCGAGCTCTCTTCTCCAATCATTTGGATCAAATGAGGCAGGAATGCCGAGTCCTTCGCTTTACCAATAATTTCTAAGGCTAGCTCCCGCACGTAATCATTGGGATGCTTCAAATAGGCCAGAATTGCCGATAAAGCCTTGGAACTGCGAATGCCCCCGATAAAAGAGCTCGCAATCTCCGATAAATCACCATGCAAAGATTGTACGCTTTTGACCAATTCCCGAATATACAGATTTCTACCGAACCAAGCTACAACGACCAATATCCCTGCGATCACGACACCAAGCCAGGCAAGAGGCGACAATTGAAGGAGACCGAACGAATGCAGCACGGAGAAAAGCGAACCAATGAGTATACCGCCAGAAGCAGCAACCCCTTGTGCGAAATAACGGTAGCCATCCCGTTTGGTCATCGGCATCATTTTGAAGAAAAGCTGATAACAAGGCTCTGCAATGTAATACAACAAAATATAGAAAACCGCATATGATCCCGAAACCATCACTAAGCCAAGCGATTGATTCATGAATAACGCTGTAAGCCCAAAACCGCCAAAGAAGAGCAGTGTGATGCCTAGTAGCATATTACTGGCGCCTAACCAGTTCATTAAGCGCGTTGATACCGTTTGTAATAACAAACAGAACGTAAACTGAATGGCCGTAATTAAGCCATAGAATGAGGTTAAATCCCCTTCGTTAGAGAACTTCGACTCCGCAGCTGTGAAGTATTGATACTCCATCATAAAATAAACGGCGGGCATCAGTGTCATGAGTGCAACGGCACATAGCAGAAAAGGACTTTTCAGCATTTGCTTCGCATAGTAGCCGGAGGACTGCTGCTTCTCTTCCTCTGCGCTCGAGACCAACTGCACTTTATTCAGTCGTTTGTCTTCCTTTAAGGTTAACGGGACTAAATATCGCATAAGCGCTCGACGGAAAAAGACAAAACCGAACACCATGAGTATAGGGGCTAGTGCATACACCGCTTCCGTACCTAGAAGTTTCCCTAGCTGGTGAGCGAGTAAGCCTGCTGTAATTCCCCCCGTCGTTGTCGCAGCGATGAACACAGGCATAAGTCGTTTCGCCTGTTGGGTAGGACACAAGTCGAAAGCAGTACTCCATAGGAGCAAAGTAAGTTGTCTCACGACAAAATTTGAAGTGAGGAATAGAATCGGATAGTAATAGCGATAGTCAATGCCTCCGAGCTTAAATCCAAGCAATACGGCACCATTCAGGAAGAGCAGACCCATCAGGATGACGTATAGCGTACTCATCATCTTAGCCTTTGGCAGACGGTTCGCCAGCTTGGCTAGGAGCCAGCCTTCGAGCGGCATAATAGCGGCTTCCACCATATAAATATAGGGCAAATATTGCACACCGAAGCGTTGATTAAAAAGTGCCATGAATGCCGTGTAATTCAAGGATTCTGCAATGCCGCTAAAGTAAAAGATCGGCAGCATCATCCAAAGCTTCCGACTGTCTTCCGTGCGCAGCCCTATCCACCCTCTTAAGGTTCCTTGCATCTCATCAGGTCCAATCTATTAGTCTATCTGTCAAGGGGACAGTGGTTTGTAGAAGGCCAATCTAGCTTCACCTTCATAGTAATAATTTGGATACGTACCAATTAATTCGAAGCCATTGGCTCTAAACATCTTTTGAATCGGGATATATTCGGGCAAGTCACAGGTGTAGGTTAAAATGTAACGCCCCTGTGCGGCACGGGCAAACGTCTCTAATGCTTGAAATAACACCTTCGCAAATCCATGTCTACGATATTCACGATGCACAGCCAAGTAATCCCACAGGAATCCGCCTGACTGATGTTCATTCTCTTTGCAGCTCGTTACCGCGATGATTTCACCATCTTCATTTTCAATAAACCAATGCCGGTGATTGCGCTGGGTTAAGCTTAGCATTGGCGCATGACGGAAATGCTCCAGTTCGCCTGGGGTATGATGCTGATCATCAAAAGATACTGGCGATAAATAGAAATCAGTAATGCGTAAAGCATCCTGCTCCGTTGTTAATTCATGTACAGTCAAATGACTCACTTGCATGTCACAATCTCCTCTTTATGAAACCGATAGTGTTCCATTCCATTCACCTGTCGTACCATGTTGGAAGTATTCATCACACATGTAGAAATACAATTGCGCTGCTTTGTCTTGACGATTTTGCTTAATGACCATTAGGAAAGCTTCACGAGCGTCATAGAAACGTCCGACCTGATAGTACATAACCGCTTGCTCGAACAAGGCTTTCGTCTTCTCTTTCAAAGCGCGTATCGTATCTGCATCACCTTGATAAACATCAAACAAGTGAAGTGGCTCTTTCACACCATCTACTTGTATCAAACCAAGATCGCGATAGAGGAAGTCAGAAGACTTAACCAAGGACTTAATCACGGAATCCGTGATCAGAATGGATGATCCTAACGGATCCGTCATTTTCTCTAACATGGTCGCTAGGTTTACACCATCGGAAATTACATTTCCTTCCAATCGTTGTTCCTCTCCAATAATACCAAGACGAAGAGGCCCCTTATGTAAACCGATACCGAAATCAATCGGCGAATACCCCACTTTTATTCTATGCGCGTTGTATGTATCTAGCTCCTTCCTCATCTCCACACAAGCGAGCAGCGCTTCATCAGCCTGATTTGGGAAAAGAGCCATAAATCCTGCCCCCAAATATTTATTCATAAGCCCTTCGTGCTTGCGGACATACGGACCAAATCGTTTGAGGAAGGAATTAACAAAATTAAAATTTTCTTCTGGCGACAGCTTTTTGGATATTTGGTAAAATCCTCGAACGTTAAAAATCAAAATCGACATGTTCTGTTCTACTTGATCCCCAAGCTCGACATCTAGAATGCTTTCTTTGTTCAAGAAACGCAAGAACTGTTGTGGAACGAATCGATAATAGGACTGACTGAAATTCTCAACCTTGGTGATGTAATCTCGAATCCGAGCAGCCATCGTATTGACGCTGTCTCCCAGGTCCGACACCTCATCCCGTGAATTGATTTGGACAACCGTATCCCAATTTCCTTTGGCAATTTCACCAACGCTATTGCGCAGCTTGCGAATGGAAGAGAGAAGAACATACGTCATTAGCACAAGCACCAGCAATAAACCAACCGAGATAAGAGCAATATTGCGAATAATCGAATTCAGGACCGATTGGCGATGCTTTAGCAACCCATCTAAATTCTTACTTGTTTCAAAAACACCAACAATTTTACCCGCTGAGTTGAAAATTGGTGCAATGGCATAGCGCCATTCTCCCGAGAAATCCTCCCATTGGCCTGTTGCTGGCTTACCTTC
The DNA here is from genome assembly GCF_031455095.1 of Paenibacillus qinlingensis. Lineage (GTDB taxonomy): Bacteria > Bacillota > Bacilli > Paenibacillales > NBRC-103111 > Paenibacillus_E > Paenibacillus_E qinlingensis_A. Next base: position 29,915 of record NZ_JAVDSB010000005.1, on the reverse strand, counting down.
GAGTACAACCTGTTGATTCTCTGGTGTTTGCTGGAATGGATTAAACATATGCATACCATCATCGTCTTCCAAAATACGATAAATGACGCCATCTTCATATTTGTATACAGCCTTGTAAAATCCTTGGTTATCATCAGTCGCATTATTCTCGAAGACAGATTGTATCTTCTTGCGGAACGACTGATAAATCGTGCTTCGATAGTCTAGAGGAGAGGTGAGGCTTTCCAACTTATCTCCATCCACCAGATTTTGACCATTCTTGGCAAGCAATATCAGCTCACTGAACGTCTCTTCTTCCATTTTCTTCGAGAAACTGTTGTAAATAACGGTAGAGAGAAGAATCATGGCGACAGCTACGACCGGTATTAAAATGAAAACTTGCTTCATCATAAGCGGCAAGCGTCTCTTAAACAGGTGAACAAACACAATTCTAATCGCATACAGCACCAGTAAAATGAAGACTACAGCAATCGACCAGACCAGAATTGCATGGTTTTGAGCAGACTGACTAAACTCCGCTTCAATAAGTGCAGGTGTGATCGTACCATCAGGCAGTCGGCGATTGATTTGAGCAGACTCTACGATAATGAGGCTGCCATCCGGACCAATACTGCTAGCTGTCGTGTCAAAAGCAAGCTCTGCACCACTTGCCTTGGCTTTCTCATCGTCAACAAGTGCCTCTAATACATACGGTTGTTGCGGATCAAGCCTTGTAATCATACGTGAATTAAAATCTATAAAAATGAGCCGTCCCTGATTATCCAAGTGCAAGCTTTCTGGGAAATTGCGTCGTGTGCGATCTACCCCGGGAAGCGGATAGATTAACTCGGAGCGGCCATCGCTCATAGCACGATAAATCTCACCACTGCGCGTGGAATAATAGATGCTTCCTAACTTAAATCCATCTGCTTCTGATACGTACTTGTTCTCAGGAAGCGCAATCGTATACATAAGCTTAGGCTCTGTTGTAGAACTATTTCCTGTGGTTGTTTCATACAAGGATAATTTCTTCACTTCATCGTTAAAAAAGTACACCATGCCCTCATGCACTTGCACATTGCGCAAAGAGCCAAGTCGGTATCTTTTGTTCTGTGAATCGCTATACTCCTGTGTGAATAGACTGCGATCAAATTCACCATTTGGATTGTAGCGTACAATCTGTTCGGATTTCACCGCGATCCCATAGGGATCTAACAAGGTACGAATCGTATACAAATACCCTTGATCATCAACGGCCATATCGTTAAAACGATACACTTCTCCATTTTTCCCAGTATCACTTGTAATGGAGAACTGGAGAATACCCTGGGCATTCAATTTGTGAATCGTTTTTTTGGCGTTATCGATGACGAATAAGTTATTTTGTGAGTCTGAGATGGCCTTCGATAATCCATCGAAAGGCATGCTTTTTTTCCAAGGCCACAGCTGGATGCTCTCTTGATGCGTGCCCAGATAAGTACCTGCAGCACCTAGTAGCAGCAAGACGAGCAGCAATGCCGCAATCGATTTCTTCATCGCTTGTAATCTCCTCTTAATTGGTAATCTGAATGATTTGCATCGCTGCGTTCCAGTCAACACCCAGGCCTAAAGACTCGGAAATAAATCTTAATGGCACATAGGTCCTACCATCTAGCAGCAAGGATGGCCCATCGATCACGATAGGTTGCCCATCCATATAGGCGGTAACTTGGTTAATTGAACTCGTAATTGTTGTATATTCCGTACTCACGGTGACTGTAAAACTCTCAGGGTCCCAATCTACCGCCGCTCCGAACGATTCGGAAACAGCTCGTATAGGTAAATAGGCTTGTCCATTTATTATAACAGGCGGAGCCGTGAATTTGATAGAAATATTGGAAGAAAGCACGTTTTCTGACGAAAGAGGTTGAATCGTGACAGGAATCTCTGCCGAATCAGCCGTAGCAGGGATGGATGTTATGCTCGCTAAGCTTTCGGCGACTGCTGCAAGTTCTTGCAGCTCCTCAGGCGCGTATTTCGTCTTCTCCTGGAGCTGAAGCTCGCCTAGCAGCTTCTCGACCTGCTGTTCCAGCTGCGCTTGTACGGCCGAATCCGCTGGCAGCTCTGCCAGCAAGGCCTGTACCGCGTCCAGCTTCGCGAACAGCGCAGCCTTCTGCGTCGACAGCTTCGCTGCGTCGACGGCTTCGAGCGAGCGGGTCAGCGTCGCCACCCGCTCCGTGTCCTGCTGCGCCTGCGCTGCGCTCAGCGCAGCCTCAAGCTTCTGCTTCGCTGCTTCGAGCGAAGCCAGACCCTCGGATGCGCCTACTTGCGCATCCACGAGCTGCGCCTGCGTCGCGAGAAGCTGCTGCAGCATGGCTGCAGCGGCTTCCGGCTCGCCGGCGGCGAGGGCTTGCTCCAGCTTCTGCTGCTGGAGCTCGGCTTTGGAGGCCAGCTGATCCTCGCTGGCCTGATCCCCGGCGGCGGGGGTTCCTTCGCCGCCAGTACCGCCATCGCCAGGCTCAGCCGGCGATGTTTCCTCGGACAGCGCTGCGATCAGCGCGTCCGGGTTGTTCACGAGCGCCATCTGCGCGAGTGCGGCTTTGGTGTCGCCTTTGAGCAGCGCCTCCAGCATGCCTAGCTGGGCTTTCGCATCCTCCAGTTGCACAGCAATATCCGCGATGTCATTCAACTTCATAGCTGCTACAGCATCTTTCTTAGCAGCCTCTAGCTTCTCAATATCTTGTTTCAACGTATCTATCTTGCCTTGCAGCTGTTCAGGTGTCTCTAACGATGCAATCGTGCCAGGCTCCTTGATTTCAACCGTCACCTTAAGCGCATCTACAGCCTTTTGGGATAGGACAGATGAACTAGATGGGTTGGTTAAATCTTCAGGATCTAACGCATCGTCCATGCCGATCCAAGCAGCACCAGGTGCATCAGATTGATACACCATGCCTTGTCCGGATGTTGCCATCGTAGCAGTAGCTGCTTGAAAAGCTGCTGGCGTTAAGGCTTCCAGCTTTACTTTATAGGAACCAATAATGACTGTCCCCAAACCTTCCTCACCATCTGCGCCTTCTCCTTCTCCTTCTCCGGTATTCTCTGAATTCCCGTCTATACCTGTGTTTCCAGTACTTCCGTCGCTTCCTGCCTGACCGTCAGTTCCAGTAGTGCCTGTACCACCTTCGCCACCGACAGTCCCACTACCGTCACCTGTGCTCGCACCGTCCTCCGTGCTTGGAACAACCAACTGTCCGGTGCTTCCTTTGCCATCCAGTGGCAGTGTTTGAATCACTTTTCCTTTCTTATAAAGCACGACCTTCAGCTGATCTATTTGACTGAATTTCAGTGTTAAATTACGAACAGACTTATTAATCTTAGTCAGTTTCCCAACACGTTTACCCGTTTTAGTAAAAATGGCGTAATCCGTAGCACCCAGCTTTTTGCTTACACTAATGCTGAAATCGCTAAGCAATTGCCCCACCGCTGGCTTTAACTTCCAAGTACCTACAGGTGCTTTGGGCTTTTCCGGTTTCATTGGCGACAAGCCATCATCGATATCACGATACGGCAGTATCCCTTCGCGAAGCGTACGATTCACAGCTCCGCCTGTTCCTAAATCGAGCTTGCCGAGCGCCATTTTATAAGCAATCTGTGCAGCCACAATCTGTTGATCCGCTTGCTCAACCGCATCCTTGTACAGCTGCAGCTCCTCTGCTTTCATTAAGCTTAGCTTGAGCTTTTGGTTCGCCTTCGCCAAATTTGCAACGGCATTATCTCGATCACGCAGCGCTTGCGCATAGCCCTCTTCGGCTCCCTTCGCCTCTAAAAACGATTGCCTAATATCCGCAATAACTGCGTTTCGGCTTTCGACTTCTTGCAGCTGCGCCTTATTCTGTTCCATCGTCGCTAAAGGCAACGCATTCGTTAGGTCATCTAAATAACGCAGTCCATCAAATTCACCTTGCAGCAATGACTTGGGAATTGGAATGAACCCCAGTAGCATAAAAAAGCCCTGCCAATCCTCTTTCACTCGTCCAAGCGTTTCATCATAGCTCGCTTGAAACAGTTCCATATCCATTTCTTTCTCTTTGAATAACCCATCCATCACCCTCATGCGAGCCGGACCAAATTTACTGCTATATAAATTGCGAGTCGTGTTCAGCTTTTCATCCGCCAAACGCCGAGTTTCTGTATCTCTTAAGAGGCTTATGGTCGATTTTTGACCCATAGCAATGTAAGTAGGAAGCCTCTTTTGATTTAAATCCGCGTAGTCAGGCCGGAAGGAGAGATCCACTTTATTTTCCATATCAAGCTGAAGTAATTTACCTAGAGCCAACCGGCTCGACTTTGCCGTCAATTGCGCTTGTTTGTAATCGGACGCCGCTTTCTCAAGCGCTTTGTCCACTTTGTCTTGTTCAGCTGCATCGGACAGACCATATTTCCGCTTCGTCTTTACCGTATCTACCGCTTTTCTCGCTTCTTCATATTTCTTACGAGAACGCTCCTCCGCCACAGAGTCTTGATAGGCCGTTAAATAGCCCTTCTCGATGTCATATCGCGCTGTATTTGATTGCTGCCGCAATGTTTCTTGCGCGATAAACAACTGCGACCTCGCATCTGGCACCTTCAAACGCGTGCTTATATCCTGACTTAAATTATGAGGCTTGGCGAATAATCCGGAAGCTTTGGCTTCTTCATTGTTTACCGTATGCTGAGCTTGCTCTAATTCAATCCGCTTCTTCAGAACATCCGTTCTGGCATCGCGAAGCTGGGTATTCCTTTTAAGCCCTTGATCAATAGCCTCCCGCATGGTTAAAGCCTTGACCCCAGCGGCTTCTGCATGAACACTTACAGCGATTATTGAGGATGTTGCCAACAGGCAAGCCAGCCCTATTTTCACCATTTTTAAACCAATCAGGATAAACCCCTCCGCTCACGTACTTCTCTCTCTTTATAGTACAATATCTCTACGACTCTCGCATCCATTCTTTAGGGAAAAATAGCGAAAATAATCGAAGATAGGATTAGATTGCCGCTTATAACCTTTTCTAGTAGTATAAAAGAATGAGATAAGCGAAATTTGCCGAATATTGCACGGGAAATAATTTTTTAAGGAAGGGGCTGCTACAATGGGGAATCTAGTATGCGGCGGTGCGATGCTGCAATGCACGTTCGGTGCTGCACCTGGCTCATTAATGGTACTTCCTGCCAATATGGTTATGACCGCGATGCCTATCGCCAACATCATGGATAATAAGCCCATGGTAAATATTTTACCGTTCGGTATGTGCAACTCACCATCGAATCCAATGGTTGCAGCGGCGACAGCCGCAGCTCTTGGCGTATTGACACCAATGCCTTGCATCCCTGTCACAGCAGCACCTTGGGCACCCGGATCTCCCACTGTTCTTGTCGCCAACATGCCAGCTTTAAATAACAGTTCCAAATGCATGTGCAATTGGGGCGGCGTTATTTCCATACAGCAGCCTGGTCAAATGACGATTCAGGTACCGTAGATATTTGAGGTCCGAGCCGGGCCTTAACGTGCGCTCCGATGGTCCGAACGTGCCCCTGCTCCAATCGACAGTCTCATTATGGCCACTATCCCATTGGCTCAGGAGATGAATCGACGCTTTCGGAACTGAGCGAAGGGGATAGCCGTGAGAGAGCTTTCTCACAAGAAACCATGAGATATGCCTAGGATGCTGATGCAACCGGGTACTTGCTGGAGACACTAATGAAATAAGGAGTGAACGCATTGGAGCCGATCAAAACGATTGAAAAAGTGCTGAAGCCTATCGTAGCACCTTTCATCGGACATATTATGAAAGCCATCTTAACCGTTGGAAGGCTGCCTAAGTTAGCGATTATTAAATTTCAACAAATGATGCGAGTGATGCTTCAAACTCGTGAATCCTCTCTGAAAAACTACGTATTGATCGGCTCCTACTACATCTCTAAGAGACTGCTTATTTTCATCGTATTGTTCATTCTAGTTCTTATTTTCTTCATCTTCATTCGCCCGCCTAAGATCGTGAATAAATGGTTTAATCGTGTACCTGTACTCCAAGAAAACACCCCTAAGCTCACCACTTTTTCTGGGAATGGCAAAATTGTCGATCCCAAAAAAGAAGCACGCTACGTAGGTGATCTGGTGGATGGTCTTTATTCAGGAAAAGGTAAACTGTATCATGCCAATGGCCTTCTCGCGTATGAGGGGGATTATGAAAAAGGTCTGAAATCCGGAAATGGTACGCTCTATGATGAGCAAGGGCATCTCCTGTACAAAGGAGCTTTTACCGCTGATGCCTATAACGGTGCGGGTACGCTATATAATGAAAAACAGAAAGTCGTGTACATCGGTGAGTTTCAAAACGGGGTATTCGGCGGTGCCGGCAAATTATATGCTCCGAGCGGTGATTTGCTCTATGAAGGAGGCTTCAACGGGGGCATGTACAATGGGGCAGGAAAGCTTTTCTCCTCCGGAGGCATTGCTCAATACGAAGGTGAATTCTCGGCTAGTCTATATAACGGGGCCGGTAAGTTGTATGATGCGAAGGGCATTCTCCTTTACGAGGGCAGCTTTAAAAATGGCAGCTATTCGGGAGATGGTACGGAGTTCTACCCTAGCGGCATGATGAAATATAAAGGTCAGTTCCTTGTAGGCCAGTATGGCGGAGAAGGTGTGGCTTTTGATGAAAAAGGCGTACCGCGCCTCAAGGGCGCGTTCCAGAGCGGCGCCTTAACCGGCGCCGGGGAAGCCTATGACGAGTTGGGCAAACTCGTCTATAAAGGCGATTTCAAGGCTGGCGTCTATGACGGCCTTGGCACGTTGTTTGACGCAGACGGCGCGCCACTGCTGCGTAGCTTCTGGGCAGGCGGCGCGATCAGCCTGCCGAGCTTCATCGGTTTGTCCAGCAAGAAAGTCGAAGACTTGCTGGGCAAACCGGCGGAAGTGACGCTGCAGGATGACAGCGTCATGCTCGCGGGCCAGGAGGCGGCGGTCGCAGACGCCTCCGGTGTAGAGCCGGCCGCTGACGGCGCCGGCGGGGTTGTTGTGCCAGCCGCAGGTGCTGGCACGAATGCGGGCGCAGCAGCGCCAGTCGGCGTGAAGCTGCTGCTGAGCTACCCGGCCTACCAGCTGTCGCTGCTGGTAGAGCCGTCGAAGACAAACCCGAAGGAAGCGGTCGTCACATCGCTTAGCATCTGGGGCTCGAAGCCTTTGGCGCTGCTGCAACCAGCTATCGAGGCCTTCAAAAAGCTGACTGAGCCAAACGAAGCTGGCTACAGTGTGATGGAGCTGGAGGTTGGCGCTGGTGCTGGCGCCTATAAGAATAGTTACTTTAAAGGTGATTATCTATTTACACTCACCCATTTCAACGCAACGAAAGAAGCTCACCTGCTGCAGGTGAGCTCCACCAAATAAACGACCCCGAAGTGACTTGCCCCATATCGTCACTTCGGGGTTTTTGTGATATGATTCAGTTAACTCGAGCAATTGATTAGAAATGAAACTTATGTCCATAATTGAAACGGGGCCACTCACTCATGACGAAAACACAGAATAACGAGCATTTGTCAAAAGAAAGCTTCCTAGAGAGAATTTCCCGTATGTATTACGTACTCGAAATGAGTCAGCAGGAAATTTGCGAGCAATTGAACATTGGCCGTTCTTCTGTAGCTCGTTTCCTGAGCGAAGCCAGAGAGCGAGGGATTGTGCAATTTCAAATCCGCTCCGATCTGGATGGCTGCCGTCATACAGATTTGGAAAGCCAACTTATGAAACGCTTCAAGATGAAGGATTGTGTCATTTTTCGCTCTGACGAATCAGGCACTTCCTTCGAGGTACTCGCTAGCCAATATTTGAATTCTATCCTTCCTACACACGGTTCCATCGGTCTAGGTTGGGGGAAAACCTTGCATGCCGTTGGCACTCAAATGCATTTGTGCGATCCGCGTCCTGGCTTAAAGGTGATCCAGCTTTCCGGCGGGTCCGGCGCCAAAGAAGAGCTCGTTCCCGCTGCAACCGTTATTCAATTATGGGCGCAATCGCTTCGCTGCAGACCTATCTTGCTCCCCGCGCCTGCGATCGCCGTTAACGTGGAAGTCAAAAATAGCTTTTTACAAGACCCAAGCATACAAGAAATAGTTTCTGAAATTAAGAAGATAGACGCCGCTGTCGTCGGAATTGGCCATACCGGTGAAGATGCCACCATTATTACGTCAAATCTGGTACCAGGTTTAGGCAGTCAAGCGCTGTCCGCTTCCAGCGTTGGCGATCTAATCTTTCATTTTTATAATGAAAAAGGCGTGTTCTCCGAACCTAGTCTTAGCAGCCGTGTCGTTGGCGCCACCCCTGAAGAGTTTCAGCAAATTGAGCTTCGCATCGGCGTTGCTCATGGGGTGAGCAAGAAGAAGGCGATTCAAGGTGCCTTGCAGGGTCAGCTTATTCATGTCCTGATTACAACCGAAGAGACCGCGCGCGAGCTGCTGGCAACCGAATAACTTAGCTTCGCCTCCCCAACATAAATTTAATAAACAAACCGAGCTACACTACGTGCAGCTCGGTTGCTCCTTCCATCCCTTCGGGAAGCAGGATCGATATGTTCAGTTCGGCTGGAGCCCATGCTTTAATATAAATCCGGCCATCACTTTGAATTTTCCAAGAGACATCGATACGCCCTTCTTCGGGCAGCGGAACGCTCCCCTTCGCCCATGTAAGCCCACATGGGTTAGGCTGAATAACCACATCGCGCCAGCCTATCTGCTCTGTCTGCTCACAAGTTACTCCCAATACGGCACTTCCCAGGAAATACCCAGGTGCTGACGACCAAGCGTGACAATGACTACGCGTTAATTGGCTTGGCGTAGGATCAGGACCATCCGTTTTCGGGTATGTCTCCCAGCAGGTCGTGGCTCCATAATCCAACATACGCCCATATTGCAGACGGATATCATCCACCAGCTTACGCATGTTCCCCATTTTGAGTAATGCTTCATAATAGAAAAATGACATGAATGGGCTGCCGATCTTGACGAACGCTTCAGGCGGCGACTCTAAGTATCGCTCCACATTCGCTTTACGCTCATTGCTCGCAATATCGCACAAATACGCGACGACTTGCGTTTGCATACTGAAAACTTCCGAACGTCGTCCATCGCTATGCACACAGTCCAGATAGGCCTGTCGCTCCTCTGACCATAGATGTGTCTCGATCGCTTGTCGCAGCGCATCCGCTGTTTGTGTGAATCGCTCTCCTACTGACGCCATCCCAGCCAAAGCTGATAGCTGTGATGCGGATTGGAAAGCTTTAACGAGGAACATATTTTGATGGGTCACGGTACCGTTACGGGGCTGATCCAAGGGCGCCCAATCTAAGAAGTTCCATGCCTGCATGGTTAACAGTCCGTTCACATCCAATAACTGTTCATAGTGCTCCAGCGTATATGCCACATGCGGCCATATCTCGTGTGCATAATCCAAATCGCCGGTTCTAATCACATATTCGTGGCAGGCGATCACCCAGAAGAAAGTCCAATTCGGAATAACACTATTCCAGCCGCTAGGTACCTGATCTGCATAAAGAGGCGTCTGCCCCCTTGAACCAGGCACAAGATTCAAACAACGCTTGACCAAAGACTCTGCGCCATATAAATAATAGGTAATTAACGCTTCATTGCGGCTGTCTCCAACCCAAAACGTTTGTTCATATGCCGGACAGTCGACATACGTATCCTCCATACATAGCTTGACGGTATGGCGGCTCATTTCCCATATTTCGTTCAATCTGGCATCCGAACAGCGGAACTGTCCGACCTCGGCTACTGGATAGTTACTTTGCAAAACGTTCACGCTGTATAATCGTACGGGACGCTGCGCTTTGCGTACGGTAACGATCACATACCGAAAGCCTCGCCGTACTTGAGAGGTGTACGTTTGTCTACCCTCACGGCAGACGTAGCGCAGCGAGTTGTCCAAGTAATGCGTGTAGTGGACGTTACCTTCCTGCATATATTCAACACCGAAGAAATCCATCACTGTCCCTGCATCTGCTTCCACTTCAAATGAAAGATAGCCTGACCATTCCGTGCCAAAATCAATAATAAACTCTGTATCATCTTCCCCAAAGGTTGGAACTTCTGCATATCCGACATGCGCCATGACCGCTTGCTGTAAACTCGCAGGAACTGGCTTCTGAATCGCATGCTTTTTCCAAGCCGTCAATGTGTAGACGGATTCAGGGCTGACAAAGGCCAGCGAAGCTGGTGCGATCGGGACTCCTAGCTTAACTATTTCATTGATTGAACTGGAAGTGCTAATGCTGCAAAAAGCTTCATATAATCGTTTACTACTGTCGTCCAGCCCTGCGACCAAATCTTCTTTACCTGCACACGCTTGAATAAGTCGATCCTGAGCCATTTGCTGTTCATCGACCACATGATCAATATATTCATAGTTTTCTACAGCTCCGATGGAGATAAAAGGCGAGAACGCCTCGCCAGCATTTACAGGGGAAATCACTTCAAACGGTACCTCGCAGTTAATCCCCATAAATATTCCTCTGCCATGATCTGAGCCAGCCAGCTCAAATAACAGCAAGTGTTCACCTTCTATCAGATCCACATCCAAATAGAGATCCTGACTGCCTTGCCCCCTGAGACTCGACTTCGGATACCGAATGCCATCCACACAAACCGCATGTAAGAAAGGCGGTACATACGCAAAGCCGATCGTGATGCTCGCTTGTTCTGACATGCGAATGGTCGTACCCACATGCCCTGCGTATACCGTAGAATTACCATGCGTGCTATCACTTACGAGAATTGAACGTGCATCTAAATAAGCGGTCCATGGCAGCGGAGTTACTTGATGTAGGGATTCAATTCTAGACGGGTATATGCGTTCCTCTGTTAAATATGGAATATCCCGAGGGGTTAATTCCACCCAGGGCGCCATGCCTACCTCGCCAATCACAAAGGCGTTCGCCCAATCGCGATCGTCATAAGCTGACTGGCACCACTGCTCATCCCAAATCCCAACATCAACCCACTCAGCAAAGGCAAGCTGCAACGACATCCTTGGCGAACGCGTCTGATAGCCCTTGTGCCGTTCCGTTTTCCAAGCACCATCCGTCCCAATCCAGCCTTCATCTTGGTTCTCACCTTCACCTGAAGTCCAATCGATCTGGGCTAACAGACCCCCGCGCCCGCGAATATAAGAAAATGTAGAAAGCCCGTAATGCATCACCAGGAGTGCAACCGAATTCGGTTCACCAGGCTTTAGCCAAGGGCGGATATCATACGTATCGTAAGCTAGTTCGTGCGGCCAGCTGCGAACGGGTCCTCGTCCGATCAACGTTCCGTTTATATAAAGCGCATAGCGTGAATCAGCGGTGACGGAGATGTCAGCCTCCCGCCAACCTGACGCCGGCACATCGAATGTCCTGCGAAAACAGTGCCATTCATTGCGCGGGCTTTCTTCGCCATCACACCAAATCCATGAGGCCTGCCAGTCCTTTGACGATATAGCCATATTTACTTGCTATCCCCCTTGATGTCCTTACACCGCGAATCACTCCGTTACCATCGTGCGATATTCCTGCGGGGTAAGATTCATTTCTCTTTTGAACACCTTGGCAAAATAATGGGCGGACTCAAACCCTGCATCTACAGCGACCTCATGGACTTTAAGCCGCGTGTTCGCGAGCAGTTCTTTTGCCCGTTTCATGCGCAGCTCTTTAATCCGGTCGGTGACTCGAATTCCAGCGGAAATTTTATATAATCTGGACAAGTACGTTGGATGCAGATAGACGTGATCCGCTAATATATCAAGCGATAACGGTTCGCTAATGTGCTGTTCAATGTATAGGTTGACGGCGGCAACAATTTGAGAAACGCGATCCTTCTGCTCACTTTGCTTCAGCGAGAATAGCAGCTCGGACAATTCAGCTAAATAGGCTTCCGCTTCGCGCCATACAGGGAGCAACGAGATGTTAAGCAGTGGTTCCGTTCTCATCCGTCGTGACACTTCGGCAAATAAACCCCGACGATTCAGATACGTCAAGAACATGCCGCTCAGCGCGTACCGAAATTCAATAATGAGCGGCATCCCCTCACCACAAGTGGCAGCAAGCGCTTCAAGCGTACGAGTAATGTCCCCGAATAACGGAATGAATTCTTCCTTCTGCCCACTTTCTAGGTGCCATTCGAGCTTTTTCATTTTTTGACTCAAAAGTGCTCCATCCGCTTGTGCGGCTATGTCTATCGTTCTGCTCGTTTCCCCCGCTTCGGACATTACCGTTTTCGGCTCAAACAACAACACTTCCTTGCCCTCGCCAAGTCCTTGGCGGAACATCTGCTGCAGCTTGAGATGCTGTATGCTCAGGTCTTCCCATTCACACGAAGCCGCGCTGACCGCGAACGATAGCTGCACATCGAGCAGCTTCGCGCAGCTGGCCTGAATGTCCGACAATGTGTCGCGTACGAACATTTCGCAGTTGCGCCAACGCTCCTCCACCTCGTGCAGCTCTGAGGCCGCAGGCTGAATAAACCAAACGAACTCCGAACCACGCAAACTGCAGGATGCTTTTGTTAATGGGGTTAAATATTCATCAGCAATATTTTGCACCCCATAAACGAATAGGGATTTGTCGTATGAACTGACGACGTCTTGCCGCCAAGCATCGATCCGCCCTGCAACAAGGAGCACCTCTTCTTTAAAATCTAGCGGTATCTCAAGCTCTCTCATCCGCGTCAGGGTTGTCCCCCTCGGCTCGAACTCTCCCTCCAGCAACCCCATGAGCAGCTCCTTCCGCTGCAAGGGAAGCGATTCACGCACTTGAAGCTTGGCTCCTTGAATGATCCGATCTACTTCTAATTCATCCTGCAGACGAGCGATCGCTTTGCGCACGGCTGCGAAGATCGGCTCGTCGCCTTCTATTTTCAGAATATAATCCACACCGCCATGACGCATCGCAGATTGGATATAGTCAAAGTCGCCATAACCAGTTAAAAAAATCATTTTGCAACGAGGCCACAGCTCCATAATTTTGGGCTGCAGCTGCAACCCACTCATCCCTGGCATATGAATATCGGAAAGAACGATATCCATCTTCGCAGCACTGACAATACGCAAAGCCTCGACTGCTGAATAAGCGCGATACACCTCAAGCTCAACATCTCCCCAATCCAAGAACTGCTCATACAGGCCGTTTACGATTCTCGGCTCATCGTCCACGATTAACAGCTTATACATGAATTGACTCCCTGCCCTTCTCGCTGATTGCTATCTTGTCGGCATGCTCCTGGACAAGCGGAATGCATAGAATAACCTGATTTCCTCCACCAGGCCTGCGGTTAAAAACCACACCGCCTTCCTCGCCAAATTCAAGCCGCAATCTGCGGTGAACGTTGATGACGCCAGTCGTTTCAACATTGCTCCATCCTGAAGATGCCTGCAGTTTGTGTTGCAGTTCGTCGTAGTCGGCTTGCTGCATTTCTTCTCCATTATCTTCCACAATAATGAACAGTTTATTGCCTTCTTCCTTGAAGCGTACCTCCAACAAGCCGCCTTCCAGCGTATTGCTTAAACCGTGATGGTAGACATTCTCAATGATCGGCTGCAAGATGAGTTTCGGCACTTCCACATTGGCATAATGTTCAGGCAGTTCAGCAAAACGGGCAATAATACGATCCTCAAAACGGAACGATTGAATATCTACATAGGTTTGTGAAAAAGCTGTCTCTTCCGCCAGGCTAATCTGCCCCTTTTGCGTCCTGGTAATAAACTGGAAATATTTACCCAAGTACGAAGTGAAACGAGCAATATTATCGTTTTCTTCATTTTTGGCCATACGGTATAAAATAAAAAAGTTATTGTATAAAAAATGCGGATTGATTTGCGATTGCAGCTGTCGCAGCTCGGATAAATTGGCTCGGTATTGCTGTTCATACACTTCATGAATTAATTCTTTAATCCGGCTAACGGAATGGTTATACTGCTGATACAAGTAACCAAATTCATCCGATCGCTTGTAAACAAGTTCTTTGTCGGGAGTGCCATTCTCAAGACCTCTGAAAGCTTGAATTAATCGACGTAAAGGCTGATGTATTTGCAAGAAGATCCAATAAGAGAACACAATGATAATCAGTACCGAAATGACAGACAACACCCAGAACCAGACTCGGAACTGCTTCAAAGCTCCCAGCATTTGCGTTTCAGGCATATACATAATCAGAGAAAAGCCTAGCTTCTGCGATTTTTCAATATTAACCCAATAGGTTTGACCATCAATACGAAGCACTTTTTCACCTTCAGCACGGCTCAGCTGCAAGCTGTCCATTATGGCGTGCATAAAGTCTGTACTGCTTGTTTTACCGTGGAGCAGCCAATTTTCATCGTGCCCGACTACAAACGCACCGCCGTTGCCGTCGATCTTCATCGTATCTAAGACATCGCCGACGGCAGTGCCGTCGATCTCGGCGCTGACAAGAAAACGAGGTTCGCGACCGTTAATTAACGCCAAATTAGAAAAGGGAAAGCTCACATACAAGCGATCATCGCCGTAAACGAACGGGTTGCCAACTTGTCGGCTCGCACTTTTTAACAAGTCATACTCCACCTCGCTCAGTTGCCCATAAGCGGCAGCGGAGGAAATCAATCTTTTTTCGCTAGGTAAGTAAATACTTGCCTCCCGTACGTAGCTATTCAAATTGCGCAAGCTAGTTAAGCGACTCCTCGTATTAATGACAGCGTTTCGCCAGTCAAAGTCGTTAAATATTTCCCCAGCGCCGCTTAACAAACCAACGTCTCGATCGTTAACGAATTCTTCCTGCATCCGAATGATACGGTTGAAGTCGCTTTCTAGTTGACGAATATAAAAATTAACACTGGATTTCATAGACTCTTCTATTTTATCCTGCACATTACGCTCGGCGTAATTATTCATCATCAGGCTGATGGCATATACAGGCGTCAGGACAATGAGAAAGGACAGAATCAGCTTCGGATACAGTTTGAACAGCTTTTGCAAGTGTCGCAATGTCATAACTCCCTTCAACTTTCTCCACAAAAATTGCTTTCTATGGTTTCCACACACATGAAGGAAGCTCCTGCTCTGCTTAAAGATCGAAGAGATTTCCCCGCTCCTAACGAGATTTATTCCTTAACGCTTCCCATTACGATCCCCTTCGTGAAGTAACGCTGCAGGAAGGGGTAAATCATCAAAATCGGTAATGCACCCAAGAAAATTTGGGCGGCCCGCACCGTCCTTGCCGAGATTTTGTCATATTCCTTAAGCGTATCTCCCGTCCCAGTCAATGAGGTCAGATCGAGATCAATAACGATGGTTCGAAGGTAAGTCTGCAACGGATAGTGCGACGGTGTATTCATATAAATCATAGCGTCAAACCAAGCGTTCCAGTGTCCGACTGTACTAAATAAGCCGATGGTCGCGAGGGCTGGAAGCGATAGTGGTAGGTAGACGCGAAGCAGTGTAACCAGATGGCCCGCTCCATCCATCATCGAAGCCTCCTCCAGCTCTCTCGGCAGACTGCGAAAAAAGTTGAGCAGCAGCAGAACGTTAAAGACGGGAACCGCGTTAGGCAAAACGAGCGCCCAAATCGTATCTAAAATCCCAGTTGCTCTCACGGTCATAAAGGTCGGAATCAGCCCGCCGTGGAATAGCATCGTAATTACGACGATCCAGGCATATAGCGTTCGCATTGGAAATACTTTACTCTCCTTCGAGAGTGGATACGCCATCAGAATGGCCATGAGCATATTAAGCGTTACACCGAGTAAAACTCGCTGCATCGTTATGCCAATTGCGCGAAGGAATTCAACCTTCCCAAGGACAATGCGATAGGCATTCGTTGTAAAATCCACAGGCCACAGCTTCACATGCCCCGCTGCAACAGCAATATCCGAACTTAAAGATATGGAAAATATGTGCACAATTGGAAATACACAAGCTAACGAAAGCCCAATTAGAAACGCATAGTTCCAAATTGTAAATATTCTAGAGGATAGAGATGTATCCTGAATCAATCGATCGTCGCCTCCTCTCGGTGCTTTCCGGAGGGAAAGCTTGCTTCTTCTTCTGTCATTTTAGAATATGCGATAATTGGCAAATCGGTAGGCTAACATATACGATACGGAGATAAGGATAAATGACACGACTGACTTGAATAGCCCGACCGCCGTAGCAAGTGAATATTTCGCCTGCTGAATCCCCATGCGGTACACCAGTGTATCGATGATATCCCCGGTTTCATAGACGGCCTTATTGTATAGATTGAACACTTGGTCGAACCCTGCATTCAAAATATGCCCAAGGCTCAGCGTTGCGAGCAGAACGATTACCGGGAGGATGCCCGGTATCGTAATGTGCAGAATTTGCTTCCAACGATTCGCTCCATCCACAACAGCTGCTTCATATAGATTTGGATTAATACCCGTAATTGCAGCCAAATAGACGATGGTGTTAAAGCCAAATTCCTTCCACACATCCGTCGTAACGAGTACATAGGGAAATGTCTTCGGTTCCCCTAGGAAGAAAACGGGCTCGAAACCGAGCCCTTTCAACACGCCATTCACAATACCCGTTGAGGGCGATAATACATCGATCAGAATGCCGCCTAGAATGATCCAGGACAAAAAGTGCGGTAAATAAATCAGCGTCTGGATGCTGCGCTTCACGAATACGGTGCGAATTTCATTCAGTAGCAATGCAATAATAATCGGAAATGCCAGCCCCGCAATCACCTTGAGCACGGAAATGTATAACGTATTCCAAATGACCCGATAAATATTGGGCAATGCCATCATATAGGTGAAGTTATCCCATCCCACCCACTTGGAACCAAACAATCCTAGCGTCGGCTTAAAATTTTGAAAAGCTAACGATACGCCTAGCATCGGAATGTAATGATACACGAACAACAGCGCCAATCCGGGCAGCAGCATGAGATGTAGAGGCCAGCGTGAATAAATCGATTTTCGTGTGCTCCACATGGCTATCACTCCAAGCGTTTAATTATTTCTTTTGCTTACCGTACCAATCATTCACTTGCTTCGTAATATCCGTACCGCCGAGCTTATTGTAATTCGCTACGAATTTATCAAACAGATCAGGGGATTCGCCGAGCAAAATTTTCATGAACGTTTCGTTCGTCACATCACCAAGCGTACCGGTTTTCTCAACCATTAACTCCGATGGGATGCCCGTAAATTGATCGTAGTACAACTGATTTTCCGTTACGTACTTGTTGATGACCTTTTCCGAACCATCAGGTCCAAAAATTTTCGCATAACGCCACATCGTCTTGTCACCGCTTTGATACTGCTTCACTTGATCGAAATAGCCTTTACCTTCCGGATTCAGCTTACTCATGTCGCCTGCTAAGCCAGCCTTAATCGCTAAGAAATGATCAAGATTTTTCGTAGCACCGAACGTTTTCACGTCCTGATATTGATACACGGCGAAATTCCCGTCATACATGAACTTAAAGTCAGCCGTTTTCCCAAAAATCTTCTCAACATATAAATTCATCATTTTAATCGCAGCTGCTGGATTCTTACTTTTCTTATTTACAACCCAGTAGTACGCCGGCATCGCCGTCACTTGCGCTAACGCAGGTTTAGCATCAACGGAAGGCAGCGGATACATTTCCCATACTTGCTTCGCATCAGCCGTCACAGCCTTGTTAAGCTTATTCAGCGGCTCAGAGAACGCTCCGTAGAACATACCGATCTTCCCAGCCACGATATCTTGCAGCAATTGGTCCGCCGTCTTCACGGAAAACTCTTTATCGATTTCACCGGATTTGTACAACTCCTGCAACTTGGCAAGCGCTTGCTTCATTTCTGGCTGAAGGTTACCTTGAACGAGCTCGTTGCCGCCTTTTGGATCTTTGACCCACATGTTTTTGTAGGCATGGAAACCGTTAAAG
This sequence comes from Paenibacillus qinlingensis, assembly GCF_031455095.1. Lineage (GTDB taxonomy): Bacteria > Bacillota > Bacilli > Paenibacillales > NBRC-103111 > Paenibacillus_E > Paenibacillus_E qinlingensis_A. Next base: position 12,002 of record NZ_JAVDSB010000005.1, on the reverse strand, counting down.
AAGCCCGTCATACCGCCAAATCCACCGAAAATATTTGAGTAAAAGCCAAGGCCAAACGTATCGCTTTTGCCATTTTTATCAGGATCGTTGTTTTTAAAAGCTTTTGATATTTTGTAAACATCGTCCATCGTTTTCGGCTCTGTTAGTCCAAGATTGTCTAGCCAATCTTTGCGAACCCACAGCATCTGTGCACCCTCAATGGCTGCATTCACATAAGGAATCCCCATTAGCTTACCATCTAACGTAGCTGAGGCTAGGCCCACACCTTTATCCGTTCGTAGCTTCTCATCTGCAAGCGGGGTAATGTTTTTCTTGTACACATCGGTTAAATCAGCGATAATGCCGGCATCTGCAAGCTGCTTCAGCTGGATGGGCTGCACTCGGAAAATATCCGGTAAGTCACCCGACGCAATAGCCACGTTTAACTTATCGTTATAGGTCACACCGTCAGTTACCCATTTATTCTCAATTTTAACTCCGTATGTTTGCTCCAATAGCTTCGTCATGACGTTGCTATCTAATGAATCCCCTTGCGGAAATGTAAGACCGCCTGGCATGTCACGCACCATGGATACGCTAATCGGTGGATCGTATTTGCCCTCAGGGCTTTGCTCAGCTGCGTTGCCTGCAGGCTTGGTTGCTGCCGGAGCTGCGGATGAAGCCGGTTTATCGGTAGTGGTGTCTGTTGTTGTTGAGCAAGCGGAGAGCGTAGAAGCTAACGTAAGTGTTGTTATGAGTAACGACAGCGTACTTTTTTTGCTAATTAAGCTTTTCAAATGTGACCCCTCCATGTAAATAATCTCAATCCAGAGCTGGACAGCTGCGTGCTTACGGCGCCGTTCACGGCAGCCAAGCCCACGTCTTCTGTTACTTTTAGTCTAGCAAAAGCAACTTCGGCTCCATAGGGGAAACTCCCTAGTTTCATTGTCATATTTCAACTTGTTCTACGTTGCTTTCTTGAGTATACAACTGAATGAATCTTCTGTTTATGAAAAAAACAGCCCTTTACATGATTAACATGTTTTTAGGCTGTTTTTTGAAGTTTAGTACACTTCTATTTCTGCAAATTGCATTCTATATGCACCAGACGAATCGGTTCTTAAGCTCGTTCCTGTTATTTTCACATATCTTGCTGATTGGGAAGTGAATGCAAAACTCTGCACCTTATTACCTGGTTTGGCATAATTGGTCTTGGTCGTCACTGTCGTCCAGTTCACATTATCAGAGGATACTTGAATGGTAAAATTAATTGGGAAGCAGCTGCCCAGATTCGTGCCATCGTTTCTTGGATACAGATCGACTCGGCTGATGGATTGACTGCTGCCAAGATCCGCTGTCATCCATTCCGTATGATTCGTAGACGTGCTATTCTGGCTGCTCCAGCCCAGTATGCCTGATAACGAGGATCGGAAGCCATCCTTTACATTGTTAACGGTCCAACCATTTCCCTCGTGCGAACTGGAGGCAGTGAGACTAGCGATTGGATCGCTTTCCACCGTTTTAACAAACATAACGGCGTCCGCTATTGTAGTCCCAGCATCTGTCGCCAATAGCTTCACATAGCTGCCTGTTTCCGCCAAATCATAAGTACCAATATAGTTCCACTGACTGCCATTGACTTGTTGATTTACCGTTTTAGACGTGTCGACGCCACCGTTATACGCGATCTCTAGTGGCGCAGCATCTGGCCTGTTTGTGCCTGCCGTCCATCTCATGTAAATTTTATATTTGCCCGGCTTAAAAGTGTACCAAGAATTTGCATCTGGCGTCGAAAATTTCGCCCATCTCGTGGATGCATCTGCTCCGCTCGTGCCGTCCGTTGCATAATCAGTATCCCAATACCCCGCAGTGCTCGTTGATGCCGTCCATGGCGAATCATACGTGGCATACGTATTCGTGTTATCAATCACTACTTTGCTAATGTAGTCAATGTACGTTGTCGTGGTTCCGTTGACCACGTACCCTTGATCCAGTGTTTTTTCAAAATCAGCGTGTGTCCCGGCCATAAAAGCATTGAAATAATTAATCGTTAGCTCTACCGATTGTTTATACCGATAATTATTCGCCCAATTCGTATCTTTGTGCCAAAAATCCACTTCAAACGCGTCTTGGATACGCATATCGTATGGAAGCCCGCTATTGTGGTCAGAATGATTATCCCAATTGAGACTATCCATGACCGTATCGGCGCCTACCGATGTTTCTGCCACGCCATCCCCATCGTTATCCACCTTCAGGTTGGCATCAATATTATGTGGATTGCCTGCATCTCTACCGGCATTCAAATGGGCAAAATAATCTTGTAACAAATGTGCCCCATTCCCCAGCAGTCTAAACTGCAGCTCTGGCTTTTGATTTTGATTTTTCCAGTACACAGCCAGCTTCAACATCTCAAGAGCATTATGAAGACGTGCATCATATTTCAAGTTGGTCACCGCATGTGCTGCTACGTGGATGACGCCATCATTCGTATCCTTTTCATCAATGTCTAGCGTTATAGGCACATCGGCATCGCCCCCATCATCCAAATGAGCAACCCAAGCCTTTTCAGCTGCCACATCGCCTTCTGCCATATATTTTAACAATCTTGCCTGCATCAACCCGTAACCTGTATCTGGTATGGAGGTCATATACGTTTTGAATGCGGCTGCACGTGTATCATTATAAGCATCTGTCGCTAACTTCCCATGGCCCGAGCTGTTACTGTTCGTAAGCGAAGCGCCAGCTGTCGTTACGCCTCCCCAGGCAAAGGCGCTTTGCGGTGCAGACATTAACATGAGCGTAAGCATACCAACGGAAAGCTTTAGGGACACATATTTCTTTTTCAATTTTATTTCCTCCTTTAAGTTTGTTTTGCATGGACGATCGAGCCTATCTCTTGCTTCTACCTGCACAATTGCTTGCTGAACCACCCCTTTCGATTTTAAAAAGAATTTTGCAGCTCCAACCGTCAGCTGCAGAATGATTACGCTTTCATTGTATTTGATTGTATTGGATTTTTCAATCATTTGTTTATTTATGAACATTTGCTCAATTCATAGAAACCGTGTAGCCTGACTACACGGTTCTAAACAAATGGAAATTAATATTCAGCTCATTTCGACAACAAAATCGGCTAATAATCCGAAAGCAAGCGTATCGTAGCTTTCGGCAGCTGGCGGACCATAGAGTGGCGCCTTTTTAAAGTTGCGTGGCCATGCACTTTTCCGCACACCGTCTGGCTCATGATGCGGACCAAGCATGTTCTTGAGGTTACCTGAAACGCGAACTACAATGGTATTGGTTCCTTCACGGAGAAGGTGACTGACCTCATGGGAATCTCCTTGTCCGGCACCAAATAAGCCAGCGAATTGCCCATTCACGTGCAGCGATGCCACAGCCCCGCCCCACTCGGGAAGGTGAACTCGATAAGCGTGGCCTAACGATGGCACCTGGATTTGTTTTTCATACACCACACTGTTGCTGTAGAACGGGTAGCCCTGATCTTTCCACGCTCCTAAACCGAGCGTTTTGGGTTCAGTAATTGTCCATTTGCCTTCGGTGCTGATGACCGAGAATGAGCCTAACAAGTAAACCGCTTCTAATTCTAGGCGAATATCGAATGGAGTTACTTGCAGCGTGATTGTATTTTCCCCGTTCACAATGGCACCTGAAATTTCCGCAGCATCAAAATGATGATCTAGCGACCAACTCGCCTCATTCCAATTAATCGGAGTGCCATTGACGGACAACTGATAAGAACGGCCACGCTCCGCCATGAACTGGATCGGGCCAACTAAACCTGCCGTATCTGCGTGGAAGCGATATGTTGCTGTAAAGCCAGTACCAGCTCCAAACGTATTGCGGTCGAGCAGCCTGCGTTTGAACTGCACCCCATTATCCCATGGGTTCGTTTCAAAGCCATGGTGCTCATAGATCAGACGCTGACCATGAACCGTGTTGATGTTCTCGTACGATTTACTGCCCACTTGAATATCGCAGTAGTCCAGCGTCAACACATTGTCTGTTTCCAGCTGGACGGACGTCTGTGCGGAGACTGTGCACCAACTAGCCGTGTTCGCGTTAGACGTAACCTCTTGCGCTGCAAGTAGATCAGCATCTCCGTTCACTACATTCCTGACAACCAATAGATGTGATCCTTCTTCTGGCAGTTCAATCGTCAGACGCACGAACTCACCTTCCCGTACGTAAGCAGGTACTACAACATTCCCGCTCCAAGCGTCACGAACTTCGACTTCCTTACCGCGCAGCTTCAAATCAGCGACAACAGCCTCCGGGCTGCTATTGACGATAAAATAAGCGGAACTTCCATCGTCGTAATCCCGACGCAAATGGTGGACGCCGACTGGAAGCGGAGTCTCGTTAACCCATTCGATATCCATCGGAAGTATTTCACGTAGTAAATGATCTATGTCATCTAGCGTCGACGCTGTCAGCCATCCTGGGTAGGATGCCAGCTTGAGCGCCACTTCCGAAGCCTCACCATCAATAAAACTTGACGGCTCTGCCATCGCAATCACACGCCCACCTGACTGCAAGTAGGCTTCAAGCAGCTTTAAAGTCGAAGCTTTCATATTCCGCATACTATCCGGGAAAATAACAACATCGTATCGGCGATTGCCAACTTGAAGCTTACCAGCTTCAGCTTGGCCATGCCGCTCCATAATGAACTCATCGCCGAAATCATAGTTCCACTGCCGATCGCACAAGCCTTGTACAACTTCCAGATGCAGAGACATATCTGGGTTCTGTGGCGGAGCTGCCTGGAGACTAAGGCCTCCCTTCTGAGATTCCGGCGATTCCATGAAAACACTCGTCACAGGATTTAAGAACAGAATGCGATTGTTCGTCTTCCCCTGCGAAAGCATATAGGTTAGGCGTCCGAAGTAGTCGTTCATCTTCCCATATTCTTCCCACCATGGCTGACGCCAGTCGAAGGATTGGGGATGATCACGTTTACGTGCCCCCGACAACGTAACGAACGTTAAATGTTGATTAATAAAGTTAATACCGTGAACAACCAGCCAGTCGCCAATTCGTTTGTAATCACGAAAATCCGAATCCCATCCGCCAGCGCCATAAGCTTCGCAAAGAACACGCTCTTTGTCTAACTGATTGGCGACGCTGTGGACTTCCCTAATCGTTAGCATGAGTGGTTCCATGCCTTCCTGATCTTTCTTCCTCAACAAATTGGAGCGCAGCATATCAATCCCTGGCCACTGCATGTATTCATAGAGTGACATCACTGCTGGAGAGGTTCTGCCCCACGGATAGGGCCAGTTATGCTCCAAATAATGCCCTGTCCAAGCAATTCCATGCTTCGCACACCATTCATAAATAGGTTGAAGGAAGTTTTCCACCCACAATTCACGAATGGTGTCGTAATAATCGTAGCGAACCTTTTGAGCGTCTCGGCGAAGTGAAGGACCAGTAACGTCTTTGAACAAGCAAGGTAAGTGGTCCTTTAAATCATACCCGTTCCGCTCTTCAAAGCGGCCAGCAAACCAATAACTGAATGGCAAAAAGTTGTTGCCAGCTTGAAATAGATTACCTGGTGAGATTTCCGGTTCATCCGTGAAGATGGCAGGAATGCTGCTGCCAAACTTGTCGCCAAATCGACTGCGATACGCTTCATACGTGCTATCAAGGAAGACCTGCGCCACTTCAGGGCGCATTAAATCTGTATATGCAAAACCGCCGAGCCATGAGTTTGTCTCTGGCTTGCCAATTTCAAACCACAGAAACTTCTCGCCATACTGTCCCCACTCGGAAGAAGGGATGTTTGTGACATCATGGGCAATTTCTAGTGTCCCGTTCCCCTCAGCGCTTTCCTTCATGGCGAACGCTCGGATCGGATGCCCTGGGCGATTCAGCATCCCGGAGACGACTGGCAGCGTTGACTTGCTGTCTGTTAAATCCAGCTCACGCATATTCACCGAGTTGGCCAGACAATCTGGCAGCTCAGACGGCACATGGCCTCCAGCAAAGCCAGACGGATATGAATTTTCATCGTAAATATACAGCTTCAATTCCAACTTTTCGGATTCTTGCAACGCGATGGCCCACAACTCAAACCATTCCTCGGATAAATAGGGTGTAATGAGCCCCGGACGAGGATGGACAAAGGCACCGCCAAAGCCATGTTCTTTTAATTCAAGCAACTGTGTGCGAATGAGTGCCTCCGTCATCTCGTCGTTCCACACCCAAAGAGGTGCGCTTTTGTACAGGGCCGGCGGATCTGCGAATTGGTTCAAGTCAGGTAACGTCATGCTAGTTTCTCTCCTTTTATGTAGATATCTCAGGGAAATCCAACTTCGAGATGAGCACGTCTCATCTGTCTTCTCCCCTTAAGTCTATCGAAACCGCTCGAGCGGCCATAGTGGAAATTCCCTAGTTTCCGTGTCATTTTTCAATGAAAATACGGCCTCTCTTTCCAAATAAAATAACAAGCAATGAAGTTGATAGTTAAATGATGTATAATAGGAAAGTAGAAAAGTAGGAAAGTAGGAAAATAAGAATCAATATGAAGGGAAGTGGATATAATGTCAATAATAGAATCCGACATGAGGAGGACTGCTATTATGGCTGACGAGGTAAGATCTAAAGTTACAATACGTAAAAAGGGACAGATTACTATAAAAAAAGAAATACTTGATGCAATTCATGCTGATATTGGTGATGAAATCGATTTTAAAGTGATCGATGGAGTGTTAATTGGGACACCTGTTGTGAGCGTGCCAAAAGAGGATATGGAGATCTATAAGCTGTATCGCCAACGGCTTGCAGAAGTTGATAATTCCGATACTTGGGAAACAATTTCTATTGATAATGAAGCGGAATTTATTAAGATGGCAAGGAAAAATGCCGGATTGGACTAAGAGACCAAAACAAATTCTAAAGGCGGCCATTAAGCTGACCGCCTTTGTTCATGGACTACTATGAACGATTCTCAACAAACGACTTCCACCGCTCCAATTCATTCGTACATATAATGGCCGAAGGATATTTCTTCGCAACCATCTCCATCTCATCCAGACGGTCGACCGGCCAGACCACCAATTGAATTCCCGCTTCTTCAATCATGCGAGCATACCGTTCCGTGAGAAATGACAGCTTAACAGCCAAATACTGACCTTTGATCTCTTTCATAAAAGGGAACACATAAGGCATGCTGCCATGGAACACTAATCCTAATGGGATATCTGCATCCAGCTCTCTCATCCGAGCGACAGAGAAATGATCAAAGGAAATCACATAAACCTGCTCTATCATCCCTGTGCGACGAACAACTTCCAGAACTGCCTCTTCCAGCCCCGTATAGAGTTCGCCCTCCTGTTTCAGTTCGATGCTGACAATTAAGCGATCCTTAACCAGAAGCAGTGCTTCCTCCAACGTTGGAATCACTTCCGTACCGCTGATCCGAAATTGGCGCAGCTCCTCCGCTGTATAGTCCTTGATATAGCCTTTACCATCGCTCAGCCTGTCGAGCGTTTTATCATGCATCACGATAGGCACGCCGTCCTTACTTAAGTGAACATCCAACTCTAGCTGTGAAAATCCTAACTCACAAGCTGCTTGAAACGAAGGCAGCGTATTTTCAATATATTTGACAGGGTAGCCACGGTGTGCAATTCCTTTAATCGTCATGAGCAGTCATTCCTTCCCGATATAGGTATTTAAAATGCATCAAAACGGCAGTTCAATCTGATCAGTTGAAAATCGTCGCCCTTCGCGTCCAGCACGGCAATGCCTGCATTTTCAGTAGGCAGCTTTCGGTACGCTTTCAGCGGCATGGACAGCAAGCCAGCAATGAAAATACGGATCGCTGTGCTATGCCCGGTAACAAGAATTTGCTCACCCGGGTGCTCTACTGCTTTCTCTGTAAAAAAGTGATGCATCCGATCAAACACAACTTGTCCAGACTCTCCTGTTCCGCCAGCCAAAACTTCGGTAGGGTCATCCAGCCAACGCTGCCACTCCTGGGAATATCGGGACTTAATTTCCTCTAGCTGCAGCCCCTCCCATAAGCCAAAATCAATCTCCGACAGCCGCTTATCTTGACGAATGCGCAGCTTTCGATGGCCTGCCGCAGGCTGAGCAGTTTGAGCTGCGCGCTCCAGATGGGATGCGTAGACATGATCGATCTTCACGGCTCGAAGGAACTCGCCCGCCTGCTCCGCCTGTTTCATCCCTCCAGCTGAAAGAGGAATCTCCGAAATCCCGCAGTAGCGGCCATCACGATTCCATTCGCTTTCTCCGTGACGCATCACATAAAACCGAGTCATTTTATCCCACCTGAACCTTTCCCTCATGATAAAATCCATTATCGCGTAATTGCTGTACAAACTGCTTGTATCTCATCTCATACTGCTCACAAACTGAAGGGGCGGCTGGTTCCACGGTCAACGCTGGGCGAATCATCGCGCTTCCCGCTTCTTCTAAGTTTGAAAACCGCGTTTGGGAGGCAGCTAGAACAGCAGCGCCTGCCGCACCTTCGGTATGTTTCATCTTTTGAATGGGCCTGCCGCTCACACTGCTTCGAATCTGTAACCAGACAAGGCTATTACTCGCGCCGCCTGCTGTATAAATCGCTGACAAGCGTTCCCCCGACAATCCTTCGATAATGTCATACGACAGCCGCTCCAAATAAGCGACTCCTTCCATCCGAGCAGCAAATCGCTGCTCAGGTGTAAGCCCCTGTGGCTCAAAGCCGCAGGCATCCTCAGCAACAAAGGGGAACCTCTCCCCCTTCTGGCGAAGTGGATAGGCGACCCAAGGTGTCGGCGTCATCTCGCCGGCCCGTTGATTCAAGACGGCAAGATCCGCCCCTTGATAATCGCGCGAGACCCAATCGGCTCCTGTATTGCTTGCGCCGCCAGGCATCCAAAAGCCCTGCGGATGCTTATGGTTATACAATCTACCGAGCGGATCTAGGATCGGCTGCTGTGTGACACCTTTTACAACCATCGTCGTTCCAATCGTTGTATTCCATTCACCAGGTCGAATCGCACCCGAGGCGATCTGTGAGGCGCAGCCATCCGTCATGCCCGCAACGATGCGAACTTGCGCAGGCAAACCTGTCAACTGCGACGCTTCAACGCTAATCGTGCCGAGCACAGTGCCCGGGGCTACAACGGTAGGCAGCCATTCGGACGGGATGCCCAGCTTCTCACTTATATAGGACGGCCAACGGTCGCGAACTAAGTCATATCCCGTTTTCAAGCAATTCGTATAATCGGTAACTCCCCATACACCGCTTAGCTTGCCAATCAGATAATCAGCAGCATGTACCCAACGTTTCGTCCGTTCCATCAGGTGCGGATACTGGTTGCCAAACCAGATGATTTTTGGCAATCCAGAGGAGGCATGAAATGTGGTATACGCGCACGGATCACCTTGCGCAGCAAGGGTGCAAGCCTTCGCTTCCAGCTGCGACCGAGGATCGCTGTACATCAGCGCCGGGCCCAGCGGCTCGTTCCGCTCATCCAGAGGAATCATCGTTCCCGAGGTGGATGTCACCGATAAGGCTTCAATTGATATGCCTGCATGTAACGTTTTCAAATCGTGAACGATTCGACTCAAGCATCCCGTCAAAGCCTCCCACCAAAGTGCTGGCGACTGCTCCTCCCGCGTATTGGCGAGCTCGAATGTCACCGCATCTGCGGCAAGCAGCTCCCCTTGCTCATCTAGTGCCATAACACGCACACCCTGCGAACCGATATCAGCTCCGATAAAAACGAGTTTGCTGCTGTTCACATTTTTTCCTCCTCTATACGGACCACAAGCATATTAGCCGCCAACTGCTTTGGCTGCATGTTCATGTTCGATCGGTTCAACCAGAATCGATTTGTTAACTAACTGGCGGATTCGTCGATTCCCCTGCCCGAACCATGCTTCAAGCGCTTCATTCATCATAACGATGCTATAGCCATCCACTTGATAGGAGGCGCCAGCAATATGCGGTGTCGCATACACATTGGGTAGTTCAATCAACGCATAATCCGATTCATCTGGCGGTTCGTGATAGAACACATCCAGCACAGCTCCACCAATACGCTTGTCTTGCAAGGCCGCGAACAGAGCGTCTCGGTTCACGACAGCCGCGCGAGCGCTGTTTACCAGTATCGCATCAGGCTTCATCAGGCTGAGTAGCTGTTCGTCAATCATCCCGATCGTATCTGCCGTAACGGGAAGATGGATCGACACAATGTCACTAGTTGCAAACACGTCCTCTAAGGAACGAGCGGTATACGCTGGATTCGGTGATTCTTGCAAATAGGGATCGTAATATTGGATCTCACAGGTAAAACCTCTCAATACTTCGGCAACTCGCTGCCCAACACCTCCGAAGCCTACCATGCCGATGGTTTTTCCGCGCAGCTCATGCCCTCGAAAATGAAGATAGGATTCATGCGCATCCGATTTCCATGTTTTCGACTTGAGCCAGTACTCTGCTTCACGCAATTTCCGCAAGAATACGATCAGCGAACCGGCTACCAACTCCGCTACAGCCTGTGCGTTGCGAGCCGGCGTATTGAATACAGGAATTCCTTTGCGCGTTGCGCTTGCAACATCCACATTCGACGGCGTCCCTCTGCAGACACCGATAAACTTCAGATCAACAGCCTCAATGACGGAAGCATCCACGTGATCATGTTCGGTAATGAGGGCATCCGCATTCGTTTCCTGCAGCAATTCAATCAGCTCATTCGCGTGGAAGGCTCTGCCGTTTGATTTCCAAGGTCTGAAATGTACCTTTCCGAACTGCTCAACGACCTTTAATTGCTCCTCCGTATAAGGGGCTGTGACAAGAATGTTCATCTGCAATCATCCTTTCTTGCTATTCGGTTATTCGTATATATGGACATTTGCTCAAAAATAACTCATTTGCTTATTTGGATTGTAGCAGATAACCTTTGGCTGTACAATCATTTTTTCTAGTTCAGCTAAATAAAAAAAAGCACCCGCGAGGGCGCTCAATACAAACGATGCTACGCGCCGTCTTAAGCCAACATGACTTCGACGCCGCTATCGCGAAACTGATTTATGGCTTTGTCCGGAGCTCCCTCAGAAGTGATCAGCGTATGCACTCCGCTTATCGGCGCAACGGTATGGAGCGACAAATTGCCGATCTTGCTCTCATCCGCAACGACAATAATTCGCTCAGCTGCAGCAATCATGCCTTGCTTGGTCGGCACTAACTGTGCCTCCGGATGCATCAACCCATGCTTCGGATGGATGACCGGCGTGCCGAGGAACGCTTTCTGCACATGAAGCGACTTCAGGACATGATCGGTAAACATCCCGTTGAACATATAGCTAGACGGATACAGCTCCCCGCCTGTCATAATGACCTTGACTCCCGATGCTTCGCGCAGCTCCATAGCAATGTTCATGTCGTTGGTCACGACGGTAATATTCGAACGATGAACAAGATGCTTGGCAATATGAAGCGTCGTCGTGCCGGAATCAATTATTACGTGTTCCCCATCTTGAATCAGGCTTGCTGCCATCTTCCCGATCCGCATCTTTTGATCTAATTGCTGGACGGCCCGTTCATTAAAAGAAGGCTCATCCTGCGTCCACTGATCAAAGGTTACACCGCCATGTGTTCGCTTGAGCAACCCCTTCTGTTCAATTTCCTCCAGATCTCGCCGAATTGTCGCGTCATGAACATTAAATGCTAATGCCAGCTCAGCAATTGTCGCGACACGATGTTGTTTGACGTAATCCACGATGCGATATTTTCGTTCTGCCGCTAACAACGGATGGTCCCTCCTCACAAATCCCTATATAATCTGCTCATTTAGCAGTAATTTGTGCGCAAATTTGTTTCTTTTAGATTAACGATGAATCATTATGCTGTCAAGATACACGGAACAAGCACAAACAAGGCCCTGCCCCTAGAGGAGGCCACTGAAAAACTTAAGGTTTTTGAGTAAATTCAAGCGAGAAAATAAAAATGCGGCACCTAATCCGATTATTCCGGAGAAGGTGCCGCA
>NZ_JAVDSB010000004.1:0-567174 GCF_031455095.1 Paenibacillus qinlingensis | reverse complement strand
GCATCTAAGCGCGAAGCCCCCCTCAAGATGAGATTTCCCAGTATGTAAGACCCCTTGTAGACGACGAGGTTGATAGGTTCGAGGTGGAAGTGCGGCAACGTATGCAGCTGACGAATACTAATCGGTCGAGGGCTTAACCAATTCCTAAGTAATCTAACTTTACGTTGAAGTTTCGTATCTAGTTTTCAAGGCGCAAACAAACGCTTTGACTGTTTGGTGATGATGGCGGAAGGGATCCACGCGTTCCCATCTCGAACACGACCGTTAAGCCTTCCAGCGTCGATGGTACTTGAACCGCAGGGTTCTGGGAGAGTAGAACGTTGCCAAACGACATAGGGATCTTTTGACTTGTCAAAAGTCTCTCTGCATTCCCTGATAGCTCAGTTGGTAGAGCACTCGACTGTTAATCGAGTTGTCACAGGTTCGAGTCCTGTTCGGGGAGCCATTTATTTTTCAAAAACCAGGCCTTTTTATGGAGAGGTGTCCGAGCTGGCCGAAGGAGCACGATTGGAAATCGTGTAGGCGTCACAAGCGTCTCGAGGGTTCGAATCCCTCTCTCTCCGCCATAAGAGCTTTCATTGTAGAAGTGCCTGTTTACGAGGCCCGTTGGTCAAGTGGTTAAGACACCTCCCTTTCACGGAGGTAACAGGGGTTCGAGTCCCCTACGGGTCACCATTTATTCTTAACATCCCATGGAGGCTTAGCTCAGCTGGGAGAGCATCTGCCTTACAAGCAGAGGGTCGGCGGTTCGATCCCGTCAGCCTCCACCATATTATGATTTAATAGTAACGTCGCGGGGTGGAGCAGCCCGGTAGCTCGTCGGGCTCATAACCCGAAGGCCGCAGGTTCAAATCCTGCCCCCGCAACCAACCTCTAACTAAAGAGGAGAATTTTATAGTGTGGAGCTGTGGTGTAGTGGCCTAACATGCCTGCCTGTCACGCAGGAGATCGCGGGTTCGAATCCCGTCAGCTCCGCCATTTTTTTATTACAAGACATGAGTCATTAGCTCAGTTGGTAGAGCACCTGACTTTTAATCAGGGTGTCGTAGGTTCGAATCCTACATGACTCACCATTTGCCTTATTTACAGCATGCGCGTATGGCGGAATTGGCAGACGCACTAGACTTAGGATCTAGCGGGCGACCGTGGGGGTTCAAGTCCCTCTACGCGCATCCAAACAAAAAGAGCTTTCTTTTATCCTTTAACGAGGATCGAAGAAAGCTCTTTTTTCGTACAAACTCGTCTAATTTTTGGTTGACATTGATTATTATTATCACTAATATCAATAGTAGTGATAGACGCGAAATGGCGGGAGGAGATCATTTGAAAACGATTAAGTACTGCTGTCGAAATGAGAAATTTGGATCCAAACAAATATATAAATCCATAAAGAATGAATTTCCCGATTTGAAGCAGAAGAAGAAAGACTGCCTTGGCAATTGTAGACATTGCAAGAAAGAGTGTATTGCGATGATCGGGAAGAAGAAACTGCTTTGCGCGGAATCACCAGACCATTTGTATGCTCAATTAAAAGAAATCATCTCGGCATCTAAAGCCAAAAGTGTGACGGCTTGAACATAGATCTATTAAAATTATTACTTCCGTTTGTATTTCTATGCACAATTCTGGTAATCTTGTATGTATGGGGAATACGCAAGAGATAACCATACAGAAAGGTGTGTGCACAGATGTTAAACGATACACTAACAGAAGCGCTAAACGAACAGATGAATTATGAGTTTTACTCCGCGCATGTCTACTTGGCTATTGCTGGTTATTGCGCTGCGGAAAGCTTGGATGGGTTTTCGAACTTTTTTAAAGTACAAGCAGAAGAAGAGAAATTTCATGCAATGAAAATTTTCAAATTTATTAATGACCGTGGGAAAAAGGTCAGCTTTGCTGGCATGAATACACCGGTGAATCAGTACGAATCGATTTTGGATGCATTTGAGCATGCGTATCTGCATGAGCAAGAAGTAACGAAACGCATCTATCATCTGTCCGACTTAGCGTTGAACGATCGAGAGCATGCGACGATGCAGTTCTTGAAGTGGTTCATTGATGAGCAGGTAGAGGAAGAAGCGATGTTTGACAGCATTATTAATAAATTGAAACGCATCGATAAAGATAGCAATGCCTTCTATATGTTGGATGCCGAATTTGCACAACGCTCGTTTACCCCACCAGCTGCGGAATAATTACATATCCTTTTCAAGAGACAAAAACTTACTTGTTTCGCATATTGCTGCGAGAGGTAAGTTTTTTCTGTTTGTTGACATAGGGTGTCAGGGTTTATTAAGTATACTAAAAGTAAAAGAGAGGAAGTTCATCATGGATAAATTAGATTTAGCCAAAACCTATAAAACTTACTATACGGCTCCGACCAAGCCTCAAATTGTTGAATTTGAACCTATTTCTTACGTCACGATCGTAGGGAAAGGGGATCCTAATGATTCGACCTTTGCTAACGCAACAGAAGCGCTGTATACCGTCGCTTATGGTGTTAAGGGCTATTGTAAGAAGGCTGAGCAAGATTTTACTGTACCGAAGTTAGAAGGGCAGTGGTGGGTGGATGGCGATCCTAGAACAGCGTTAGAGGTGCCGAGAGAGGAGTGGCATTGGAAACTGCTGATTCGGATGCCTGTGTTTGTAACGGCGGAGCTCGTAGAAGAAGCACGCAATGGTGCATTATTGAAGAAGAAGGAGCTTAAGGTTATTGCGGATGTAAGGCATGAAACTATACATGAGGGACTCTGTGTCCAGATGCTGCACGTGGGACCGTATGCGACAGAACCAGAAACACTGGCACAGATGGAGCATTTCATTTCACAAGAGCAGCTCAGCTACCGTGGGCTCCATCATGAGATTTACTTATCAGATCCGAGGAAGATTGATCCAGCCAAAATGAAAACGATATTGCGGTACCCCGTTCAAGCAATAGAAGTGGTGAAGGGGTGATTTTTGCTGTAAAATAAAAGATAATGTCGGGAATGGTGGGAGTGAGTACGGATGCACATACGTAAAATGGCTGCAATGGGACAAGCGGTGGTTGTCCTCGTGATTTTGTTAAGTTTGCTGTATCCGGCACCTGCCGCCCACGCTTCTTGGTTAGATCGGATCAAAGATATATATCAATTACCAAGCAATGTAGAGCAGATTCAGAAGGATTACGACGCTACGAAGCAGCAATTAGAAGAACAGAAGGACAAGCTATCGGAGGCCGTCAGACAGTCTCAAGAAATTGAACAACGACTTTTGAGCCAGAATGAGGCGCTTAAAAAGGACAACGAGCAATTGCAGGAACGCTTGAAGGCTATGGAACAAGTTGCCTTAGACAAAGATAAGCGTAATCGTAAAATTACCTACATGATCATTACGGCAGCGGCATTAGTAGTAGGCTATTTCTTGCTTGGACGTGTGTTTCGTTTCTTCGTATGGCAGAGAAGGAAGCGTGGGATGCGCTAGCAGGAGCGGCAAGGGGGTTGTATGGTTTGGAGATTATCTATGAAAATGCAAGCTCACAAGCCAGAATGGCTACGCTGCAGCTTCTAAAGGGAGAGGCTGTGCATGTTCTGCACCCGAACCAAATTGTTGCCTTTCAGGGAAGGCCAGAGCAGCGTGAGGATGCACTGATGAAGCTTCCCAGCATGTATAGGAAGAAGCGGTTGATCCAATCACGCATACTCGGTCCTGGGCGTGTGCTCATGGGCTTGCCAGAAGCGTATAGTTTGGCTGTCGTCCCTTTGGAAGCAGATGACGATCTATTGTTTGAATTTCGTCATGTGCTGTTCTATACGGAAGGTGTGACGTTTACAACGCATTTACAGAGTATGAAGAACACGTTGATTACGCAAGATTTGGTTAAAATGCAGTTTCACGGCCCTGGTAATCTAGGTTTGCTAACAGCTGGCCCTATCCATCACATGGCCCTAGATCCTGTGGAGCCCTTGTATGTTGATGTCCATTGCCTTGTTGCCTACCCGCGGCAGGCTAAGCTGCGCCTCTGTGTATACGGCAACACGCTGGCGAGCCAACATATGAATTATCACTGGGAGATAACGGGGCAGGGTCACGTACTCATGCAGCCTTGTAAGCCTGATCCCAAATTAGATGAGCATATGAAATCGGATAGTTTGCTGCGTCGCATAGCGCGGGAAGTACTGCCCTTTGGCGGCGTTTTCATAAAATAATAAAAAATTATGAAAAATAGTTGCATTTGTTTTGAATACCTGATATATTATTCCTTGTCGCCTCAGAGAAACACTTGTTGAGCGAAAGAGAAATAATACCGTGCGGAAGTGGCTCAGCGGTAGAGCATCGCCTTGCCAAGGCGAGGGTCGCGGGTTCGATCCCCGTCTTCCGCTCCAATATTTGCGCCCTTAGCTCAGCTGGATAGAGTATTTGACTACGAATCAAAAGGTCGGGAGTTCGAATCTCTCAGGGCGCGCCATTTATACTTTATTCACACTTCGGGACGTAGCTCAGCTTGGTAGAGCACCTGCTTTGGGAGCAGGGGGTCGCATGTTCAAATCGTGTCGTCCCGACCAATTCGTTATTTTTAATATGCGGGCGTAGTTTAATGGTAGAACTTCAGCCTTCCAAGCTGATCGCGCGGGTTCGATTCCCGCCGCCCGCTTACGAGCAAGAGAAAAGGCCACCTTCGGGTGGTTTTTTTTTGTTTATATTTGGGTTCGCAGGAGTTTGCATAGTAGCGAAGGATGAACTAATCATCAAATTTTCGATAGTCATACTCGTATATCTAGGTTAAAATGGGAAAAACATGCAAAGGGGACTTACCGAAATGAACGCAATTGAAAATCGTATTCAAGGGCTGCATAACTATCATTCGGAGTTAACAGCACCCACTGATCTGGCTGCATTCTGGGAGCGCGCATACGCGGAAGCTACACAAGGAGCATCATATACGAGAGAGTCGGTGCCTTCAAATTTTGTACAAGCAGAAGTGAATAAGATCGTTTTGAGGGGTGCTGCGGAAACGCCGATTCATGCTTGGTTGTTACTGCCTGCAGAGAGCAAGTCTAAGAAAGTGCCTTGTATTGTTACATTCCCGGGCTATACAGGTTCCAAGGGAAGACCAGAGGATCATGCAGCTTGGCTGCTTATGGGGTATGCGGTACTTGCGGTTGATGTACGCGGGCAAGGCGGCGAGAGTGGTAACCTGCTGCCGCAGGAGACCGGCATGACGAAGGGATGGATTACACAGGGGATTCTCGATGCGGAGACGAGCTATTATCGAGCGGTTACAATCGATTCCTTGCGTGCTGTACAATGTGCGTTAGAGCAGCCTGAGATCGACAGTGAGCGAGTATTTGTAAGCGGCGGAAGCCAAGGCGGAGGGATTGCCTTACTCGTTACTGCACTTGAGAAGCGTATTCGGGCAACCATTGCCCATGTACCAAATCATTGTCACATGGATCTAGGCTTGTTGAATTCGGTTAGTTCACTCAGCGAAGCGGCTGATCTGGTTACCCGGTTTCCAGAATATCTGCCTAAAGTACTGAAAACGATTTCTTACTTCGATATCATGAACCTAGGTGATCGTATTGGGCAGCCTGTTCACATTTCGGTAGGATTGAAGGATACGTGTTGCTTACCAGAAGCGATATTCGCTGCCTATAACCGAATTGAATCCCCAAATAAATCGATTAAAGTGTATCCCTTCATGGGGCATGCGACACCTCCTGGTTCCCATGCAGCGGCACATGCCTTTTTCTCAAAGTGGTAAGGACTAAAACAAGTGTCGAGTAAAGATGACAATCCCCTGCCTTGTTGGAAAGTAAGAAGCTGCACAGTTGGATAACCTAAAGCTAACTTGAAGGGAGGTGGGGACGGATGGTCAATGAGGAGTCGTTTGAAGAGGTATTCGAGCTGATGCAAGTCGCTTTTCCAGAAACGGAAATAAGAACGTATGAGGGTCAGCGGGCGCTTTTACCTCATCCTAGTTACAGGATCGATGCCGAGAGAGATGACCAGGGGCAATTGCTCGGTTTTTTGGCCAGTTGGAACTGGAGCACGTTTCGATTTGTAGAACATATTGCTGTCAATGTTGCCATAAGAGGTGGCGGGATTGGCAAGCGAATGCTGATGAAGTACATGAGCAGTGCAAGCACGCCTATTGTACTTGAAGTCGAGCCTCCAACTACCTTAGATGCGACGCGGAGAATCGAATTCTATAAGCGCTGTGGTTTTCATTTGAACCGATTTCCCTATGCACAACCTCCGCTGCGAGAAGGGCAAGCGATGCTTCCTCTCCATATCATGAGTTATCCGAATCCTTTGACTGAAAGTGAGTTTAATCCCTGTAAGGAGGTTCTGTTTACAGAGGTATACAGGCAGCCAGTGGGCTTGGTCTGAGGTCATTTTGAAGACAGTTACTCTGAAAAGAGTAGCTGTTTTTTTGCGATTTTCACCCGAAAAGGAAATAATTACCGCCATGTAAAAGTTGTCAAGCCAAAACAAACTGTGCTAGTCTAACATAGACAAAAAATGCCGAATCTCGGAGCATCGAAAGCTCCGGTACGGGGGAATTCTTTATTTGGGGTGAATGAATGCTCAGTTAGTCTAGTTTTAGGCTAATGGGGCTTACTAGGGAAAACCTCTTCCCGAACCCGTCAACTAACCTCGGAGGCTTCAAGGAGGCACAACGTTTTGAAACTTTTTACCAAAAGCTTTATTTGTTCATGCGCTATTGTAGGCGCAGCCATTTCACTGTTCGCCGCGCCATCCGCGCATGCGGCAACGGATTCTTCTTCGGTGAAGGTTCAAGTCAACGATGACTTGGTGCAGTTCCCAGAGGTACAGCCTTTTATTGATAAGGCCGGTACACTCCAAGTGCCACTTCGCGTGTTGTCGGAGAAGTTAGGTTATCAAGTGGGTTGGGCGAAGCAAGGCGATGAAGTTGTCGTCACACTTATGAACAAAGAGCAATCCATTCAACTTACTACTGACGAAGAGAAAGCGATCGTGAACAGTAAGTTAGTTGAACTAGAGAGCAGTCCTACGTTGCTAGAGGGAAGTACCTATGTTCCGCTGCGTTTCATCACAGAGACGTTTGGCTCTGAGATTGCGTGGAATGATGCGAATAAAATCGCTATCGTCGAACAAGACGGTAAAACTCACAAGCCCGCATGGATTGCACCCCCACCCGCAGCCCTAGCAGCTCCAGTCGCCAAGATTGTTCAGCCATCCGTTTCAGCTCAAATTATTCAAGCTGCAACGACTTTTAAGGGGACGCCTTATCGATGGGGAGGAACGACACCTAAGGGCTTCGATTGCTCTGGATTCGTTCGTTATGTATACGAGGCCAAAGGTATTGAACTGCCACGCACCTCCGTGCAAATGTACGATCAAGCAGGGACAAGAGTGACGGATTTGAAAGCGGGAGACCTTGTTTTCTTTGCTTCAGGTATCGTCAATCATGTGGGCATTTACATCGGCAATAATCAATTCATCTCCTCAACAACATCTGTTGGTGTGACGGTTGATAGTCTCGCTAGCTCCTATTGGGGCTCAAGATATGTAGGTGCAAAACGCGTACTATAAGACAGTTACTCCATATCGTATATGCAGGGTGAATAAGAGCGTATGTTCGCTGTGTCTTTCGCAAATGAAAGCATAGCGGCGGATGCTCTTTTTTTTGCGCGAAAATATGCGATTTTTATCGAAATTTTGAGGATTATAGCCTATAATGAGAAAATGGTTGGAAGAAAGTAGGTGACGCGTACGACATGCAAGTTAGTGTCTGGAAAAGCTGGTTTCATAAAATTAAAATGTCGGGTCGAACAGATCGCATGTACAACGTGGAAACAGGTCCTGCCATTCCGGACGACATTCGGGTCGTGATTAAGCAATTTTTTCATACGTATAACCATTTCAAAGGGGCAAGGCAATTCCAAACGGATACTTTTATTAAAGAAGTATTCTATGCAACGAAACAAGATCCGAAGGATCACCGCTCGATAGATGAGATGGAAAATTATATCCAGAGCAAGAACGTCAACCGTTTACGACTGAAATCGTATGTCATTGATGAATATCTGCGAATTGGTGAAAAGGTATGTATGATTGGTGTGACGCGGGAGTTTAGCAATGCGCATCGCAATCGTGTGCTTTATTTTATCGTACAGGAAGAAGGCACTTGGCGGTTTCATCATATCGTGAGATCACATCATGGGAAAATTATCGAGAAGTTTCAGGTGAAGGAACAGGTTGGATTTGTAGTTGGGGATGATAAGGTAGCGTTGCTCTTTCTAACACATGCAGATTCAGCAGATGCTTCCTCGTTTATGTTGGGGGATTATGTACATACGGAAGGCTATTTGGAAGTGGAACAAGAGGTAAGCGGTCAGCTCTATTATCGGATTGTTCGGATGAATCGCGTTCATTAAGAAGGTATAAGTCAGGATACAAGCGGCATGAATAGGCTTTGCTCTGTCGAGTAACGCTTATTTGGTGTGCGTGCAGATGGCGGTAGGTAAGTGGACAGGGCGCATCTCCTTATGAAACAATAGAACTATCATTTATCAGGTTAAAATGAAGTGCAACATGTTTGGAAGGGAGGCAAAGATGGAGAAAGAACCGTTGGAGCTGCAAGCGCAGTTTTGGAAAAAGGTAAATGGTGAACAGTTAGGTCAGCTTTTACAACAGATCGCATTGCGCACGGAGTTGAATCCTAGTGAGTTGGCTTTTGTGTGTATCGGGACCGATCGTTCAACTGGCGATTCACTAGGTCCACTCGTTGGAAGCAAGCTTGCAGAGCTAGGCTATCCGCATGTCATTGGTACGTTAGCGGCACCGTGTGATGCCAGTAACTTGGCGATTCGCCTGCAGGAAGTTCCACCGAATGTCGTGGTGATTGCGATAGATGCATGTTTGGGACAAAAATTAAGTGTAGGTTTATACCAGTTGTCGAACCAGCCGTTGGCACCCGGGAAATCAGTCGGTAAAGTGTTGCCGCCTATTGGTGACTATACGATTGCGGCGATCGTCAATGTGGATGGACCAAGGCAGTACAATGTGCTGCAAACGACTTCGTTATATCATGTCTTGCGAATGGCAGATGAAGTTGTTCGTGCAATCACCTATGCAATTCCTTTGTAGCTGAGGGGCAGCAAAGAGGAGAAAGATCGGAGTGATATGTGAGTGATAGGATCAGGAGGGCCAGGGGGAATGGGGCGGCTGTCCGACCGGAATCGTCCCAAGGCCAAGTTGAAGGATGTATCGATACGAAGGATTTTGTTATTGTTCAAAAGCTATTGGGGACAAATTATGGTGATTATTGGCTTGGCGCTGCTTGCGGCAGTGATTGGGCTTATTCCACCACTCGTTATGAAAGAAATTATTGATACGGCGATCCCGCAGGGGCGTGTCAAACTGCTATCGGTTATGGCGCTGCTGATGATTCTGCTGCCTGTGCTGAGCGGCGTGCTCGGCGTTTGGCAAAACCATCTGAATACCAAAGTAACCCAAGGGGTTATTCGGGATTTAGGACAGTCCTTGTTTGTTAATTTGCAGCGACAGTCGATGGCGTTCTTCACGGACGCGCGCTCAGGCGAAATTGTGCAGCGAATCACTGGCGATGTGCAGTCGGTACAGAGTGTGGTGACATCCATTGTGGTCTCCTCCATCACGCAGATTGTTATCGTCTTCACGACGATAGGCATTTTATTTGCGCTAGATTGGAAGCTTGCGATTATCTCGGTATTGATATTGCCGCTTTTTGTGCTGCCTGTTAAAAAGGTCTCCCAGGTAAGGAAGGTCTTGCGGCTCGAAACACAAAAAGTGCGTTCGGAAATCACCTCGCAGTTAAATGAGAACTTCGGCATTTCGGGTGCGTTGTTGACGCGGATTTTTGGCAGAGAGAAGCAGCAAGAGCAGGAATTTACGAAGATGAATCAAAAGGTGATGGATCTCGAGCTGCGTCTCAATCTAGTCGGTCGTTGGTTCGGGATGGCAACGAATACCCTTGGGCCTTTAGGAACGGCCATCATCTATATCTATGGCGGCTACTCCGTTATCAACGGGGATATGACGTTAGGTTCAATCGTCGCGTTTACGGCGTATTTGGGAAGATTGTACATGCCTGTAGGCACACTCCTGAATCTGCAAGTTGAAGTCGCTACGGCGCTAGGGGTATTCCAGCGGATTTTTGAGTATCAGGACATGGTGCCTGATGTCATGGATGCCGAGGGAGCACGCCAGTTAGGAACGGTTGCAGGGCGCGTGAGTTATAAGCAGGTGTCTTTTGCTTATAAGTTGGAGAAGACGGGGAGAGCGGAGGAGCTAGGAGTAGGGCAGAGAGGAAGAGCGGAAGAGCTAGGAGTAGGGCAGAGAGGAAAAGCGAAAGAGCCTAGAGAGAAGGTGGTGCAGTATGCGCTGCGCGACGTCACCTTCGAAGCGCAGCCAGGTGAGATGGTCGCGCTCGTGGGACCAAGCGGCGCGGGGAAGTCGACGCTGATCGGGATGATCGCGCGGCTGTACGACCCGACAGCCGGTGTTGTCGAGGTCGACGGCGTCAACGTCCGCGACGTGGGGTTAGCGTCGCTGCGCGCGCAGATCGCGTATGTGACGCAGGAGTCTTTTCTGTTCCACGCGACGATTGGCGACAACTTGCGCTTTGCGCGGGAGGACGCTACGCGTGAGGAGATGGAGGCCGCTTGTCGGCAGGCCTACATCCACGATTTCATCGTGTCGCTCCCCGAAGGGTACGACACGATGGTCGGAGAGCGCGGCCACCGGCTCTCCGGTGGCGAGCGTCAGCGGATCGCGATTGCTCGCGCGATCCTGAAGCGCCCGCGTATCCTCATCCTCGATGAGGCGACGTCGCACTTGGACTCGGAATCCGAGTCCTATGTGCAGGCCGCGCTCGAGGAGCTGATGCAAGGGCGCACGACGCTCGTGATCGCGCACCGGCTCTCCACGGTGCTGGCCGCCGATCACATTCTGGTGATCGAAGCGGGCAGTGTCGTGGAGCGGGGCACGCATAGCGAGCTGCTCGCACTGGAAGGGCTGTACGCACGGCTGTACAGCACGCAGTTCGCCAAAGCGGCCGAGGAGGCAGCGAAAGGCGGCTTAGCGTAGCCGCGAAAAGCAAGGAATAAGGCTCGAAAGGGGCCTTATTCCAGAGCAAAGCCGCGCACGGCATGGCAAATAGCGCCCCAAAAGGGCGCTAAAACCGAGCATCGCCCGCCGAACGGGCGGAAACGCAAAAAAAGGGATATTCTCCCAGGTCAATGGACCGGAGGGAATATCCCTTTTTCATTACTCCACCCGAACGTTCACCTGTGGAGCGGGGGCTCCTGTGGGTTCCGCCAACGCTGCGGGATCCAGTTTGGTTTCTTCGCGCAGTAAGTAGCCGAAAAACAAAACGTAGTAGGATACGATGATGAAGAAAACACCAGCGGTGACAGGATCCTTTGAAAACTGAGAGAGCTCAGCAGGTGTAAAAGTAGTCGTTGGACCTGTCGACAGGGCAACAGCTGCGTAGCGGTATGCGATGCGGCCTAGGAAGAGAACGAGTACGGTGACTTCAACCCAGAGATGTGTACGATAATACCAGCCATCGCTCCTATGCTCGAAGCGGGTATGGCGGATTGCTGTACGTCCAAGCAACGTACCGCCAGCAAGTCCGATCAGATAGCCGATGAAATGGATGGGGTGCACGAAGCCCAAGAGGAAAATGATGACCCCGAGGAGGCTGAATAAGGACAGACGAAAGATGAGTCTGCCACGGGAAAGCTTTTGAAAGCCAATGGTACGCTTCGTCCTTCGATAAATAAAAAAGCCAAAGATGAGAAAAGGAATCACATAATGCAAAGAATCCTGCAGGTGAAGCACCTCCAAACCTGTCGTTGTATATGTCCATATTGTAGCAAATTTGGACGGCCCATCGTGAGAAATGTTATTCCGTTTACAAAATATTGTCATACACTTAATAGTAGTTCGATAAACTTACTATTACACACTCAAAGTGCAGCAAGGAGTTGACGGTAAATGGCAATGATCACTCATGTTAATGTATGTAACACAGTTAATGAAATTTACTGTTGTCTTCGTAATAAAGTCGTGAAGCTGGACGTGCAGCAAAAGGAGCAATATTGCAAAGGGTGTAAAATGTTCGCAGGTGGTGCAGCGGGCTACGACAACGGGGTTTCTTGTATATGGGAAGATTTGCGAACCATAAGTAATCCGCATGTGGTCTTAGATCCCGCCCAAGAGTTTAAACATAATCAAATTCGCCAAGTGCCGCCCGAGGGTCCGGCCTTATTTGTATATACACCCAGATGGTAAAACATATCCTATTTGATTTTGATGGGACACTTGTCGATTCGAGGGCGCTTTTAGTTAAGCTTTACAATGAAATGGCCATCCAACATCGTTTTCGCCCTATCCGCGAACAGGACTTAGGCCCTTTACGCTCGATGTCGATTTCTGAACGCGTAGATCGCTTAGGGGTGCCTGTGCTTCAAATTCCTAAGCTGATGGTGGCAGGGCGACAACTGTATCACGAAAATATTCGATCCCTGCAGATTGTGCCTGGTATGAAAGAGGTCGTTGCGAAGCTTTCCGCGCAAGGCGTTAAGAGCTCGATTCTTTCTTCCAATTCAGAAGCAAATATTCGGCTATTTTTAAGAAAGAATAAGCTGGAGGGTGCATTTAAGGAGATCATTTCAGCGAAGCATATTTTCGGCAAGCATCACTCTATTCGCAAAGTAATGAAGCAGTGGGGAACCACGCCTACGCGCATGATTTATGTTGGCGATGAAATACGAGATATTGAATCCTGTAAAAAGTTAGGTGTGCCCATCGTAGCTGTGACATGGGGATACGATTCTCCGCAGCTGCTGCACAGCGGAAATCCAGACTATATGGCAAACACGCCTGGGGAGCTATACCGCACGTTAATGAGTCTAACTTGAGGGACAACAGGGTAGATAGGCAGGGGGCCGCCACAGGATGACTGGGGGGGCTTTTTATGTTGACCTTAAGGGGGAAAGCGTAGAATTAACAGTTATCCGTATTTTTCAAGTAAAATAAGAGAGCAAGGTGAAGGAAGGGAACAGGAGGTTTAACATGTTATTTTATTCAATTATTCTAGTGACTACAGCTATAGATCAATTGTCTAAGTATTGGATACGCTCCGTGATGACGGTGGGTGAATCTATGCCATTTTATAAAGATATCATCTCATTTACGTATTATCAAAATAGCGGGGCAGCAGGCAGTTCACTGCAGGGATGGGCTCCTATACTCGGCGTTCTGGCCATTCTCATTGTCGCAGGAATTTGGTGGTATCGTAAAAAAGGGGGCTTTCCAGGCCCGTTAAAACAAAGCGCTGCTGCATTTCTTGTTGGTGGAGCGATTGGTAACGGAATTGAACGTCTGCTATTCGGGAAAGTCACTGACTTTATCGTTTTTCACTCCGGAGGTGGCATTATGAATCTAGCTGATCTTGCCATTAATTTGGGTGTTGTGCTGTATATGGTAGATATGCTGTGGGCACAGAGGGGCAAATGGAAGGGAAATCGAAAAAATCCGCAAATTTCATAGGTATTTATACCCTTTCATGTGAGGGTTGATATGGAACTTAAGAACTATTTGTGGTATCCTTCAAGAAGAAGTAAGTTATTTGGAGGGATGGTCACATGAAACCGGATCGACAACTACTTGTTGATGAGTTTTTTGCGATGATTCGAAGGTTGAACCGCACGGGTGCCGATATTATGCATGTGAGAGAATTTTTCTGGCGATCGTCTGAAATTCGCGGACTCATTCCGCCAACTGTTGAGTTTATGACGGTTCTCAAAGCATACAATGCGGTGCTTTTTCACGAGTTTCGCAAATCATTAGTGCCCCATACAAGCATGCATATCTTAGCCAATGTACATATGGAAGCAGGCGATGCGCTGGTTAGCTTGGGGATCACAACGTTAGAAGATCTTGAATTAGCGGTTAAAGGCAGGATTTTAACCAAAAATTAACATAGTTACAAACATGCCGATGCAAAAGCCCAAGCGAATTCGCTTGGGCTTTATGCTTGGCATTAGTCGTCTTTCTTCTGCTGAAGGGCTGCAAGCAGCTTGTCTGCGAGTGAGTTCCCAACGCCGGCAGAATCGGAGAATTGTTCGATCAGCTGGCGGTTGGCCTTGGCTGTAGCCTTGCGACCGCCGCCTCCCTTCGCATCGCCATCGATTTTCTCAACGACATTGCAGGGACGGCATTGAAAATATTTGCCTGCTTTCCCTGTGTGGATTTCCATCTTCTTATGGCACTGCGGGCATCGGTGGTTCGTTAATTGTCCGTCAGCTTCACGTTTATAGGAGCATTCCCGACTGGAACAAACGAGATAACGTCCTCTTTTACCTTTGACTTCCTGAAGGAACTCGCCACAGTCGGGGCACTTACTGCCGGTCAAATTATGCGGTTTATACGCTGCGGAGCTGTGTTTGACTTCGTCAACAAGTTCGGCTGCTTTTTTGCGAATACCGCTGAGAAAAGCTTCCATGCTGCCTTTCCCTTTGGAGATGCGTTCAAGTTCTTGTTCCCAGCGTGCCGTAAGCTCGGGTGAACGCAGCTCTTCAGAAGCCAGCTCGATGAGCTGTGTGCCCTTACCGGTAGGAATGAGCAAGGAACCTTGGCGCTCAATCGTGTCGGAGGACACGAGCTTCTCGATGATATCTGCGCGAGTCGCAGGTGTGCCGAGACCGAATTTCTCCATTTGCGATAGCAGAGATGCTTCATTATGGCGAGAAGGAGGCTTCGTTTGGCGGCTAACTTGGCGGACGTTGCGAGCGGTAACGGTGTCTTTCTCAGAAGCCTCTGGCAACAATTGTCCAGAATCTTCTTCAGCATCATTGTCTTCGCGATCAGGATCGCTGAAATCCGTGGCACCATAGACCTCTTTCCAGCCCGCTTGTTTCACGACTTTGCCTGAAGCGTAGAGCTTCTCGCCAGCGATTTCGATGGTTAATTTCGTTTCATCGAAGCGGCAAGGACCGCTGAATAAAGCTAAGAAGCGGCGAAGAATCAGATCATAGAGTCGACGTTCATCTGCACTTAATGTTGCAAGTGAGATGGCTTCACCTGTTGGTATAATGGCATGGTGATCGCTGACTTTGGAATCGTCGACAATCCGTTTCGTGATGGTTAGCGGCTTCCGGATAAAAGGTGCAGCCAGCGCCGCATAAGGGCCAATAGCAGCACCTTTCAAACGGCCGAGCAAGGTCGGTACCATGTCCGAGGTCAAATAGCGCGAATCCGTTCGCGGGTAAGTGACCAACTTGTATTGCTCGTAAAGCCGTTGTAGAACATTGGACGTCTGTTTAGCGGAGAAGCCAAATTTGCGGTTCGCGTCGCGCTGCAGCTCCGTTAAATCATAAGCCAGCGGATGCGGAATCTGCTTCTCGGTTTTATTAACCTGCACGATACGGCCGTTCTGGCCTTGCAGTTTGGCTTTCAAGCTATCGGCGCGCTCGCGGTCCCAGATGCGCGAGTCGCCGGTCTTCGGATCCCGCCACTGGGCGCGGAAGGATCCGAGTTCGGCTTCGATCAACCAGTAGTCGACGGACCGGAAATCGCGGATTTCCGCCTCACGGTTGATCATCATGGCCAGCGTGGGCGTCTGCACGCGTCCAGCGGATAACGACGCGCCGAACTTGCTGGTCAGCGCGCGGGTTACGTTGAGGCCGATCAGCCAATCGGCCTCGGAACGGCAGACGGCTGCTTGATACAGCCGGTTGTAGTCAGTGCCAGGCTTCAGCTGCGCGAAGCCTTCGCGGATGGCCTGATCCGTCTGCGACGAGATCCAAAGCCGTTTGAACGGCTTCTTCCAGCGGATCAGCTCCATAATCCAGCGCGCGACAAGTTCGCCTTCGCGCCCCGCATCGGTTGCGATGACCAGCTCCGACAGGTCACCTCGACGGCTGAGATGCTCGATGGCACGAAACTGCTGCGACGTTTCTTTCATGACTTTGAGCTTCATTTTGCCTGGAATAATGGGCAGATCTTCAAGGTTCCAGGTCTTGTACTTGGGATCGTAATCATCAGGCTCAGCGAGCGTAACGAGATGACCGAGTGCCCAGGTGACAACATATTTAGAGCCCTCGAAATGATGTTTCTGCTTCTGATTACAGCCCAGCACGCGAGCAATTTCTTTGGCTACACTTGGTTTTTCGGTCAGTACAAGAATTTTCATAGGGTGAATTACCTCTTTTCTTCATACAAAATAGCATAAGCGATAGAGAAGTACTTTTCAAACGAGAGTACTTTCTAAGTATTCATACAATTACAATGGGAATTAGTGAAATTTGTCTGTTTTTGTCCTCATATAAGGTATAATGCAGATATATAGAATAGAGGGGGAAACCTCAATGGGGCATTTGTTTTCTCTTTTTACCAATCATACCATTAAAATAAGACTGCAACTCTGGATCAGCGGTATCATTTTGGTGCTGGCGTTCTCGATTATTATTCCTTTTTATTTTATAGAGAAGGGCAATCGGATCGAGGAGGCTGGGGTTCAACTGAAGCAAGTGATTGATGTGCAGGGTTTATATATTGAAAGTTGGAATCAGGAAAAGCTGGATACCATTAAACGCTTCGCACTTTCAGATAACGCCAAGTTCCATCGCATCGGTGATTTGAAACGGGAATTTCAAGATTACGCGAAGGTAAAATCTGAATTTTATTCGATTACCTATGTGGAGCCTGACGGTTATATACGTACAAATTCAACACAGACCTATGTAGGTGATCGTGAATATTACGCGCGCGGCAAGGAAAAGAAGAGCTTTGTTTCAGGTGTTGTCATGTCCAAAGAAAATGATACACCTATGATTACATATTCATCTCCTGTGCTAGGCGATCATGGTGAATTCAAAGGCATTGTGCTTGGTGTTGTTACGCTCGAAATGCTGAATACATTGATGTCACGGCTCAGCTTCGGGGATACGGGGGAAGTCTATGTGCTTGATGGATACGGCAATATGGTAACGGCGTCCAAGCGTATGGAGAATTACCTCCATCCCCAAGGAGTCACACCGGAAATTTATCAACTAGCGTTGGTGAATCGTAAGGCGGATCGTGCTTATATTGGCTTCCGAGGTGAGAGTGTCTACGGTCAATATCGTTGGTCGCAAGAGAAGAACTGGCTAGTTGTTGGGGAAATTACGAAGAAGGAAATCTTCCAGAAGCTCAATGAATTAAGCGTGACGATTATTGTGATCTCGTTGATTGCTCTATTGCTGAGCGTAGCAGCTGCCGTGCTGATTGCCTCCAAAATAGAAAGGCCGATTCGCTACTTGCTGCGTGCAACGAAGGTCATTCAGAAGGGCAATTATGATTACCAGATCAATGCAGATAAAATAAAACATGCACCTGTAGAGCTGCGTCAATTAGTGGTGACATTTAACCTCATGTCTGATCGTTTGAAATCATATATTTCGTTATTGGAGCATTCGGCATGGATGGATCAATTGACAGAGGTTCACAATCGACGGTATATGATGCTTGAAGGAAACAAGCAGCTGCAGTCGTGCATTTACTCAGGACAGACTTGTTCCGTCTTGATGATGGATATTGATCATTTTAAGAAAATTAATGATACGTATGGTCATTTGGTTGGCGATGGCGTTCTGCATCATGTTGCAAGTGTTTTGAAAAGGTATGCCGGAGAGGATGCGATTGTAGCCAGGTATGGCGGTGAAGAATTTATTCTTTTGTTACTGCGAAAGGATGCGCAAGAGAGTGCAGCTGTAGCTGAGGAGGTACGTGAGGTTTTAAAAGAGGAGCCATACAGAAAAGAGTCGCTAACCGTGAAAATAACGGCCAGCATTGGAGTCGCAGAATACTCACCGACCTTGGAATACGGAACGATGGTGCTCGAAGATATGGTTTCCAGGGCAGACCATGCGTTATATCGTGCAAAGGCAAGCGGAAGAAATCGTGTTGTAGTGGATAACAAAAGGTTGTATGAGGAAGATGACCATGTATAAATATGACGTTGGAGGCGCGCTATGAAAGGGAGAACGGCGATTGTTGCAGGAGGAACGGGCTTAGTCGGCAAGGAACTGATCAAACAGCTACTGAACGATCCGGACTATGAGAAGGTTATTGCCTTAGTGCGTAAGAAGATGGATCTGGAGCAAACAGGTGGACAAAGTAAACTAGAGCAGCGAGTGATTGATTTCGCTAAACTGAGTGAGAATCTGAAGTCATCCGAGTTTGCGCATGCTCATGTCTTTTGTACCTTAGGAACGACGATTAAAAAGGCAGGCTCAAAACAGCAATTCCGCAGAGTCGATCGCGACTATCCCCTCATGTTGGCTGAAGTGGCAAGCAAGGGACAAGCAGATAGCTTCGCCATTGTGACAGCGATGGGGGCCGATCGAAGCTCTTCCTTTTTCTACAACCAGGTGAAAGGGGAAGTGGAAGATAAGCTGCGGGGAATGCGGCTTCGTGCACTTCACATGCTTCGTCCTTCACTTATTCTTGGCAACCGAGGGGAGTTCCGACTAGGCGAGAAGATTGGGAGCATCCTGTCGATAGCGGTAACGCCACTGATGACGGGACGCCTTCGTAAGTATCGCCCCATTCATGCGCATACGATTGCGACGGGATTAATTCGAGCTGCGAAGTCAGGGAAAACGGGTGCTCAGGTGCTCAATTCCGATCGGATTGCAGCCATAGCTGGTAAGTGATCCGCTAGTGAGGCCGAGTACCGCACTCAACTTGAATCGAGGGTGGTACTCGGCCTCTATTTTTGATAAGATTAATGTCGTTCATTATTGATGTTCGAAATGATTATAGACATAGAAAGAAGGTTCACACCATGATTGATCATATTGTCCTTGTAAAATTTGGCGAAACAACAACGCAGGAGCAGCTGCAAGAGGTTGTTGATCGTTTTAAAGCACTGCGTCCACATCTAACAGGTATCGTTGATATTCAAGCAGGTCTTAATTTTTCTGAGAAAAATCAAGGTTTTCAAGTCGTACTATCCGTTCGCTTTGAAGATCAAGCAGCCTTGGCGGCATACGGGCCAAACCCTGAGCATCAAGCTGTAGCAGCGTATATCCGTGAAGTTGGGCGTGTAGACAGCCTGATTGTGGATATTGAGATTTAAGTGTAAACCGGTTCTATTTGATTGGTATTTACGAAATATTTACATATTCATAGCTTGAAATTAACACTACTCCTCTATGCTGGAAGAGCATATTCCAATAAGAGGGGTGTTTGTGTTGAAAAAAATGATGAAAACTGTAGTTGGCGGGGCAATGGCGGGATTGCTTGTCGTGGCAGGATTAACGCCTGCTTACGCGATGGCAGCAGAAACAACAACGGATCTTCCGTTACGCAAGACGATTGAAGGAATGGAAGGCAAAGTGACATGGAATGACAAAGACCGTTCTATTCAAATTCAAGTTGGCGGTGTACAAGCAGTCGTAAAACTGGATTCCACTGAAGCTACTTTTCAAGGGAAATCCGTTCAATTGGATAAAAAGCCGTACCTAATCGATGGTTCTGCGCAACTAAGTAAAGATGCATTCAAGACGATTCAGAATGAAGTTATCAAACTTCAAAACAAAACCGGTTTGGAATTGCTCACAACGTATCAAATGCCGAATAAAAAGGCTGAAATCTCAACGTCTACGCCAGATGGTAAAACGTTAATCGTTACCCAAGCAGATCTCGGCAGCATCGCACTGGTATCGATTGAGAACCTAGCAGCTGTGTCGGTTAAGAAAGAGATTAGTTTCACGGATCTTTCCAAAGAAGCTGAAGTGACGAGTGTCGTGAGTACACCTGATGGCAAGTACGTACTTGTAGGTGTTCGCGCTGGCGACAATGTAAATACAGCGAATAAAGGTTACTTAGCTGTTGTGGATATTGAGAAACAAGCGACAGTTAAGACTTATGAAATTGGCGTAGGGCCAGATTCCGTTACAATTTCTAGCGATGGTAAATACGCTGTGGTGTGTAATGAGGATGAAGAGATCGATCCTGCTACAGGTGAAATTGATATGAAGAGTGTCAAGCGTCCTGGTTCGATATCGATTATTGAGTTCCCGAATGGAGATGTCTTGAAAGGTGTGCATACGGAGCTGAAGATTGATTTAACGCAAGTTGGTGGAGGTGTGACTTACCCGAATGATCCACAACCGGAGTATGTAGCGAGTAGCCCGGATAACTCGAAAGCAGCAATTACACTGCAAGAGAATAATGCCATCGCTATCGTTGATTTAGCTTCCAAAAAAATCATCAATATGTTCGGTTTAGGAGTAACGAAGCATAAAGCTGATTTGAAGAGCAATGGTGAGGTATCGATTACGGAAGATATGACGGCACGCCCTGAACCGGACGGGATTGTATGGTCTTTGGATGGGAAGTATGTGATTACAGCCAACGAAGGCGATTTAGGCAAGGATGAGTTTAAAGACGGCGTTAAAGCGGGCGGACGCAATATTATGGTGTGGGATTTACAAGGTAAAGCCATCTATGACAGCATGGAGCTCATTGATAAAATGACAGCTCAAGTTGGTGTGTATCCCGATAGCAGAAGTGCTAATAAAGGCAGTGAAGTGGAGAACTTAACCATTGGAGTTATCAACGGTAAGCCGATGCTAGCAGTAGCTTCTGAGCGTGCTAGCGCCATCTTATTTTTTGACATCACAGATGCAACAAAACCAAATTACTTGGGCCTATTGCCATCAGGCGGCGAGTCACCAGAGGGTATCCTTAAAGTAAGCGGGAAGAACTTATTCGTAAGTTCGGATGAAGTTTCTGGAACGCTTAGCTTTTATGGCGTGAAGTAATAAACAATGCACGAGAGCCTATGCCAAGATGTTGGTATAGGCTCTTCGACATGTCATGAGGAAATGTCACTCTGACTGGTTGTTTCTGAGTTCCTTGCGATAGACCGAAGGCGCAGAACCACTCCATTTGTGAAACTGCTTGGAGAAGTAGAGCGCATCGTTAAAGCCGACGGACGAGGCAATCTGATCGATCGTCATGGCCGTTCGTAACAGCTGTTTAGCCCTTTCCATGCGGATGTTGAATAAATACTGCATAGGGGACAAGCCCGTGGATTGTTTGAACATTTTGCATAGATAGGTCCGATGATAACCAAGGTTGCGAGCGAGATGCTCGATAGAGACGGCTTGCGTGTATTGCAGTTCTAAGTAGCGGATGGCCTGGCCAATTTGGCGCTTAATATCGGTTTCTGCCGTATGTTTAACGGAAATATGGTGTGTATTCACGCGGCCAAGTTCATGTAGAAGCAAGCGCAGCCAGCCCTCGGCTTCCAACTCCTCCAACTGGGGGAAATCGCTTTGGCGAAAAGAGGAGCGAATATGACGATAGTAGTGCCTAATGGTTCGCGGTGTGCTGCCAGATATGACAGCTTGCTCGGGTGACATGCCAATTTGTGCAAGTGTCGTGCTTGCGGCACGGCCGGTAAAAGCAACCCACGTATAGTGCCATGGCGTATTGGCATCTGCGGTGTAAGTGAACAGCTCGCCTGGATAGATGATGAAGGTATCCCCGGCCTGGCAGTCATAGGTTCGTCCACACATTTCAAAAGTACCCTTTCCCGCATGTACGGTATGAATCAAAAAATAATCATGAACAGCGGGTCCCGTTTTGTGGAGCGGGAAAGGCTTGCCTTCACCGCTAAAAAGCACGGACAGTTCAAGGTTACTATGAAGGGGGTTAATATTTACTGAGAAATAAGTGTGCTCTGGAATCATAGAAGCCTCGCTATGTTTTTATCTTGAGCGTACCCTATTAAACTACAAATGTCCATATTGGAGTTGTTTCAATCCATATTTTTCAAACCGAGCATGCGCTATAGTAAAGATATGAAATAGATGAACTATTGGAGGAGAATCTCACATGTCCAAAATTACTTTTTTAGGTGCAGGAAGCACGGTTTTTGCGAAAAATGTACTCGGTGATTGTTTGCTTACACCCGCATTACAAGGCTTTGAAATCGCTCTCTTTGATATTGATCATGAACGGTTGCAAGACTCAGCAAATATGTTGAATAACATCAAGAAAACAAGTGGAAGCACATCCATTATTAAATCGTATACAGACCGCAAAGAAGCGCTTAACGGTGCTAAATATGTGGTGAATGCGATCCAAGTAGGTGGTTATGATCCATGTACAATTACGGATTTTGAAATTCCGAAGAAGTATGGTTTGCGCCAAACGATTGCCGATACGGTTGGTATTGGTGGTATCTTCCGCAACTTGAGAACGATTCCAGTTATGCTGGATTTTGCAGCGGATATTCGCGAGGTGTGTCCGGATGCGTTGTTCCTTAACTACACGAACCCAATGGCTGTGTTGACGAATGTGATGAACACGTATGGCGGTGTGCGTACAGTAGGTCTATGTCACAGTGTGCAAACTTGCGTGCCGGAGTTGTTCAAGCATTTGGAAATTGATCAAACAGGTGTGAAAGCGAAAATCGCGGGTATTAACCACATGGCTTGGTTGCTCGAGGTATCCAAGGATGGCGTTGATTTGTATCCGGAGATTAAGAAACGTGCCGCCGAGAAGCAAAAAGAGAAGCACAAGGATATGGTTCGCTATGAAATGATGCTGAAATTCGGTCACTACATTACAGAGTCCTCTGAGCATAATGCAGAGTACCATCCGTACTTCATCAAACGGAGCTACCCGGAGTTGGTGGATCGTTTCAATATTCCGCTGGATGAGTATCCGCGTCGTTGTATTGACCAAATTAGTCGCTGGAAGCAAATGCGCGAGGATCTTGTGAACGATGCGAATCTGACGCATGTGCGTTCACATGAGTATGCTTCGTATATTTTCGAGGCGATTGAGACGGATGTTCCGTTCAAAATCGGTGGTAACGTGATGAATACCGGCTTAATTACGAACTTACCGCGCGAAGCGTGTGTAGAAGTACCGTGCTTGGTAGATCGCAACGGCGTTACACCTACCTATGTAGGTGATCTGCCTCCGCAGCTAGCGGCGTTGAACCGTACGAACATCAACACGCAGTTGTTGACGATTGAAGCTGCGATTACACATAAACGTGAGCATATTTATCATGCTGCGATGCTAGATCCGCACACAGCTGCTGAGCTGTCGATGGATGATATCGTCGCGATGTGTGACGAGATGATTGAGGCGCATGGCAAGTGGCTGCCTGAGTATATGTAATGGTTGAGGTCGCGGGGGCGGTTGTGCCCCGCGGCTTTTTTTTGCGAAGCGAGAGGGGAGGAGGAAGCAACAAACCGCCAAACCGCCAAACCGCCAAACCGCCAAACCGCCAAACCGCCAAACCGCCAAAACTTTCTCACCGTCAAAAAAGGCACAACCTCTCAATTCAAAACACCCAAAACTGCAAATATGCAGCTTTTATGGAGTTTTTTCGTCAAATATTGGGAAAAACTGCGAATATACATCTTTTTAGTGTCATTTGAGGATTGAGAAGGAAAAAAAAGGTGAATTGATGTATTTTTGCATCAAATCACTGAATTAGAGTGAAGAGGAGCTGAAAAAACTGCATTATCGCATCTTTTTAAAGAATTTGCAGGGGCCAGGAAGAGTAGAAAGAGTGGAAGAGCAGTAGCAGTAGCACTAGCAGTAGCAGTAGCAGGGAAAGTAAGAAG
Organism: Paenibacillus qinlingensis; assembly: GCF_031455095.1. GTDB lineage: Bacteria > Bacillota > Bacilli > Paenibacillales > NBRC-103111 > Paenibacillus_E > Paenibacillus_E qinlingensis_A. Next base: position 543,514 of record NZ_JAVDSB010000004.1, on the reverse strand, counting down.
AGCAACAAGAGCAGCAAGAGCAGAAATATCTAGGAGTAGAAAGTGGAAGGAAAAAAGGCAGCAAAAAGGCCCGTAATCACTCCGGGCCTTCCGTGATATTAACCGCCGAATGCGTCGCGGAATGCCTCCGTTAAGCTTTCCAGCTCGACGTTCCATATAGGGGCGATCTCCGGTCCTACGTGTTCGGCGAACCAGTCGGCTAGTAAGCGACGGTTGCTGCCATTATCGACGATGAAGGGGAGATTCAGTATCACTTTTTTCACATAAATGGTCTCAGCGGACTTGATTTGCTCGGGGGTTAGCCAAATTTTGAGCCGCTTAATGGTTCGATATAATTCCTTGTTGCATGCTCTCCGAATAGCACGAGCGTTGGGGTATTGCTGTTTGTGACGTTCACTTTGATTCTGATACACCATAAAGGGATCGACGCTCCTCTCTCTGATATGTGTATGCACAGAGAGGGCGGAGAGCGACTCGTGACAAGGACCTAGGGCGCCCAAGTTCGTGAAGAAAGCTTCGCTGTATTCACACGCGGCTCCATCTTAGTCATCAGTGCTGGAAGCAACATGCCTCGTACGAGAAAGGTATCGATGAGAATACCGGCAGCCATCGCGAATCCAAACAGCAGCAGCTCCTGTAAAGGCTGCGTCATTAAGACGCAGAAGGTCGCCGCCAGCACGATGCCAGCTGAAGAAATGACGCCACCAGTTAACGCGGCACCACGTTGCACGGCTACTTGCCAAGGATGGCGCCGCGATTCCTCTTGCACCCGAGAGACCAAGATGATGTTATAGTCCACACCTAACGAGATGAGAAAGATAAACGTGTACACAGGCAGACGGTAGCTGAAGGCATCGTAACCAAATCCGAAATGAAACACACTCCACACGATTCCCATCGTAGCTGCGTAGGACAGCAGCATGGTGGCCATCATGGTGAGCGCCAGTCGAATTGAACGGGACTGCCAGATGAGCATAAGGGTAATCAATATCGTAATAAGTGAGAAAATAACGAGCGTATCACGCTTATTCATAGTACGAACATCAAGCTGCTCTGCAGTCTGTCCAGCATAATGCAGGGTGAACTGGCCAGGCTCAAAGCCACTCTGCTCAAGCATGGCATCACTATCCTTGCGTAAGCTGGAGATCAAATCAAGTGCGGCTTGATCATAAGGATTCAACTTTAAAATGAGCTGAAGTTTCATATGCTTAGATATGTCAGTATGCTCAGAAGTTAACTGAGCGGGGTCGACCGCCATTGTAAGCGAACTAATCCCCTCACGCCCCTGAATAAGTCCAGTCAGTGTATTTATTTTTTTATTAAACGACTCGTTCCTTACGATTGCTTTCTCCGACTCCAAAAGGACAGTGACTGGCGCCAATTCCCCTTGTGGGAATCGTGCCTCCAGAATTTCAAAACCTTGTCTGGAAGAAATATCGATAGGGAAGGATTTCATGAGATTAAATGAATAACGCGTTCCTAGTGTAGATAGCGCAGGTGCCAACAGTACAATTATGAGCACAAGTGCGGTTATCCGTGGCTTTGTGGTCACGCGAGTGCTGATCCACGCCCAGAAGCTGCGAGGCTCCTCCTTCACAAGCGACGCTTCCTCACGTGGAATAAACGGCCAAAAAGCTCTCCGTCCAATCAAGGCAAACATGGCAGGAATCAACGTCAGTCCACCAAGCAAAATGACGACCATCGCGATGGCAAACACTGGAGCAAAGCTATGATACGGCTTGAACACTGCTGTGAATAAAGTGAGCATGGCGATTAGCACGGTGCCGCCGCTAAAGAAAATCGGTTCAGCTACATGGGAGAAAGCCTTCGACATCGCATCGTACTTGGAATCCGTTGTCCGCAGGGCAGAACGGTAGCGCGCTATGATAAATAAGCAGTAATCCGTCAACACGGCAAAAAGCAAAATCATCATAATGGAGAGGGATTGCTTCTCGACGAATATCCAGCCCATTTTGCCAGCTAAGCCTATGAGTCTATCCACGACTGCATATACCATGCCTGCGATAACCAAAGGTAACAAGGCTAGAAGCGGGGAACGATAGATGACGATTAAAATAACGAGAATAATCCCAAGTGTGGCGAGCATTAACACAATATCGGCCTTTTTGAAGAGCATGATGGTATCGGATGAGATGCCCGCAGGACCTGTAATTTCAAGCTTCATCGTCCCCAAGCTTTGTTGCTCCGACATATGACGAATCTGTTCAAGGGTATCGTAGACAGGACCAGATGCCAGATCCTTCTGCAGGGAGAGTGTTAACAAGAGCGTTGTTCGATCTGCGGAAAATAAGAGCTCTTGCTGCGCGGCAGGCATTTGATGGAAGGGTAGAGAACGCGTGACGTAGAGTGGCTTCTGATCAGAAGCCAGCCACGTACTGATGCTCGTAATAGCACCACGTTCAGAATCTGTAATGGGTTTCTGGGAATGGAACACCAGGATGGCAGTTAAGCCGTCTTGGGAAGGGTAGGCCTCTTGCAATAGCTGTTTAGCTGTTTCAGACAGTGTATGGCTACCAAGGCTGCCTTCACCACCACTTTGAGCGACTTCTTTGGAAGATGGCGCAAATGCGCTTAATAAAAGGATGGCAGCTAACCAGCTGATGAGTACGATTCGGACACCTTTGGCACTGCTTACGAACTTGGCAAGATGTGATAAAGTAGGTTTCATGCAGGTTCATTCCCCTCTCCTAAATCTATTTCAAATAGTAGGAGAGGAATATGAACGGATGATGAATGGGAGATTACATTCGAGGGAGCCTAACAGTGAAAGTAGTCCCTTTACCGAGTTCACTTTGCACATGAATACTGCCACGGTGCAGCTCGATGATTTTCTGAACAATGGATAAACCAAGGCCCGTGCCGGCACTAGCTCGGTTTCGAGAGCGATCCGCTTTGTAGAAGCGGGTGAAAATATGAGGTAGTTCCGCCTCCGACATGCCAATCCCTGTGTCGCTTACCACGACGGTGACCTCCGTCTCTGAAGACTGAATGGCAAGGTGTAAGGCGTCATGAGGACGAGCGTATTTGATGCCATTCGTAATAAGGTTAAGCCAAACCTGATGCATCAATTGATGGTCTGCCGAGACGTCGGTTTCCGGTAAATTCAAATCAATCGCTAGGTCTTTATCCGACCATTGCCACTCGGTATTAATGAGAATTTGACGAATTTGTTCGTCCAGCCTGTACAGGGTTCGCTTAACTACATGACTCTCTTTATCTAACGAGGCTAGTGTTAGGAGTTGTTTGCTGAGAGAGGACAACCTTTTGCTTTCGTCTAAAATGATATGAAGATAGCGCTCCTTCTCCTCCTCGGAGGTCGTCTGATCCAGTATGGATTGGGCGAAGCCCTGAATTGAGGTTAAGGGAGACTGGATTTCATGCGAGACATTGCCCACGAATTCCTGCCTCATAGCTTCTACCTGTTTGAGCGATTGCGCCATGTAGGTGAAATCTCGTGCAAGCTCCCCAATCTCGTCCTGCCGGGAAACGTCCATCGTTATTTCATAGCTGCCTCCAACGATTCGCTTTGTGGCTTCTCGTAATTTTTTGATAGGCTTTACGATAAGTTGGGAGAGAATGATGATGAGGACGATGCTGAAAAGGAAGGTAAGTCCGAGTAGAAAAGCCATCAGGACGCGAACGCCGCCGATCTGCTGTTCCAGAGCAGGCCGAACAAACAAGGCATACGATTTCCCTTGCACCTGAAGGGGAACACCGATACTGTTGCGCAGGCTATTTTCAAAATAACCGATCACCATGAGAACATGCCGCTCTTGCAGCATTCCACGGTACGTTTCCCCCGCTAGAACACGTTGAATATGCTCCGGATCGAACTGTGTATGTTTATACGGTGCCCCATAGAAGGTCCCAGCCATCTGCTCATTCACAACATAGAGCTGGAAGCCCATATTGGCGATATGGGTGAAAAAGGTTGAGGGCTCTACACCCGGCATTTCCTCGTAAAGCGTGCGAATTTCCGTTGTAATTTTCCAAATCTGTTCCTCGTTCTGATCTCTTAATTTCGTTAGATAATACCAATTCGAAAGAAAGAGAGCGAGCACGGAGCTGACCATTGCGATGAGAATAAACGTAACAACGATGCGAAAATATAAAGTTTTCACCTTTCTGTCACCTCAAGCTTGTAACCAAGTCCTCTCACCGTCGTAATTATAAAGTCACTAGTTTTCTCGTAAAAACGCTCCCTCAGTCGCTTGATATGCACATCGATGGTTCGACTGTCACCCTCATAATCTGTACCCCACAGCATGTGAATCAGTTGCTCTCGCGTAAAAATGCGCCCTGGATGACTCGCCAATTGCGCAAGCAGCTGGAATTCTTTGAGCGGTAGAAGCAGCGTTTCACCTGAGATCGTGACTTCATAGCTTTTGCGATTGATGACCGTGTGTCCGAGTGTAATCATTTCCGAGGAAACGAGCTGATATCGCCGTAATAAGGCGCGTGCTCGGAAGAGCAGTTCCTTCGGCTCGAACGGCTTTACTACGTAATCATCGGTGCCTGAGGCAAAGCCCTTTTCTTTATCTTCCATGTCTCCTTTGGCCGTTACAAGAAGAACTGGAATGTCGTAGTGTTCGCGGATTTCAGCGCACAGCTCCAAACCGTCACGAAGCGGCATCATGACATCAACAACAGCGAGATGGATTTGTTCCATTTCCAGCAGTCGAGAGGCTTGTTCACCATCACTTGCTTCAAAGACGGCATAACCTTCTTTGGAAAATAGGAAGCGCATCAATTCGCGTATATGGGCATCGTCATCGACCACGAGTACATGTGTTTTCAAAACGGGAAGCACCTTCTTCGTTGGGATTCAATTGAGCTTGGCATCAGTGTAAACGAAAAAAAGCCTTAATGCCACTTCTGATGTCGAGTCGCCTGAGAATGTGACGATTCGAGTTCGCAGAAAGATGGTTTAAGGTTTCGCTGGAGAAGCCATTTAATACACCTCGATATAACCGACCATCGGACCATTATGGGCCATATCCGTATGCGTCATACAGATGAGGCGATACGTCCCTGCTTGATTGGCGGTAAAATGTACGATGGTTTCTTTGCCTTTTTTGATCTCACCACTGATATTGAGCCCTTCGATGAAAAAGGGGTGACTCTCACCATTGATGCCAAGGATGCTGAGCTTGATGTGTTCACCCTTCTTAACGGGAATGGAGCCAGGGTCCCAGCGGTAAGCCTCGATGGTTTTGCCATCAGCGGTAGTGGATTTGAACTCCCCAACAACCATGTGAATGGTGCGTTCTGCCGTTGGATTGGCTAATGTGGGCAGGATGGTATCGCGATTGACATACAGCCATCCAATGAGAAGGAGTAGAAGCGCGGCTGCTAGTTGAATGACATGCTTGCGTTTGATAATCCATACTCGGGACATAGGGTACGCCTCCTGTACAAGGGTCTTGTACATCTTATGCGGGGGCTTGTCAGCGCATGAATCGGATTATTGGATGAAGCAAATTGACTCAACATGCGGTGATGTGCCAACATCAATTGGTGTATTTTAACAATGAGTTGCATACAAGTAGAGGATAAGAGCCTGTCTATGATAGAATGTGAATGGGATTAGAAAAGCAGAATATCAGAAATAGTCAATACAATTAGCACAGATATATGAGCCCATGGGGGCTGTGTTTACCGGCAAAAGAAAGAAGCGAAGAGAGGGTTACATATGCATGAGTTGATTCAAAGTGTTTTGGTATATTTGGAAGGCCTGGGGTACTGGGGGATATTCCTTGGACTCATGCTTGAGGTCATTCCGAACGAATTGCTTTTAGCCTACGCAGGGTATCTAGTATCCAAAGGTCAAATTAACTTCGTTGGCGGCATGGTGTGCGCGGTCGTTGGGGGAACATTGGCTCAAGTTGTTTTGTATTGGATTGGACGTTATGGCGGCAGACCTTTCCTAGAAAGATACGGCAAATACCTTCTAATCAGTAAGCATCATATCGATGTAGCGGAGAGCTGGTTTAACCGGTATGGGACGGGTATGATTTTTACAGCGAGATTTATTCCAATTGTTCGTCATGCGATCTCTTTGCCAGGCGGAATGGCCAAAATGCCATTAGGTAAGTTCACCTTGTATACGGGACTAGCGTTAATTCCTTACTCGTTTTTGTATATTTATTTGGGCATGAAATTGAAAGACAACTGGGAGACGATCGGCGAATATGCTGGGCCTTATATTAAACCATTGATTATCGCTGCGGTCGTGCTGACAATCTTGTATGCGGGCTATCAATTTTATCTCAAAAGAAAAACGAAAGCATAGCAACATATTGATTTGGCGGTTTCGTTTGCTTTTGATACAATGAAAGGGAATATGGACGATCTAGGGAGGATGAAAACGATGGGTGCAAATCTTGCTAGTAAGTTAGGTACAGGCCTAAAGCCGAAACAATTTATCGAGAGTATGGAGAAAAATAAAGAGCAATTTTTGGCGTATTACGATGGTTTTGCCTGGGATAATGAAGAGGACAAAGAGTATTTTGAATCGTTGAATAATCGCGATGATCTTCGTTGCTTGATTATTGCTGCTGACTGGTGTGGCGATGTTGTTCGCAATGTGCCGGTAGTTTTCAAGGCTTTGGAAGATAGCGGTATTCCAACGGAAGTTCTCATCATTGAACAAAACTATGATGTTATTGATCAGTTCCTGACAGGCGGCGGACGTGGGATTCCAATCGTCGTGTTCACGGATACAGGCGGCTTCTCGCTTGGACACTGGGGACCTCGTCCGAAGAACGTGCAAGCGGTGATGACGCAATTCAAGAAAGATAATCCAGATCGCGATGCGGCTGATTATAACGAAAAAATTCAAGTAGCCAGAGCCGAAATGGGCCGTCAATATGGCGAAGGTAACGGATATCATGCTGTTATTGTGAAGGAACTTCGTTCATTGATCGAGTCGTTCTAAAAAGGTGAAGGTGGCATCACGATGATTAACATTCAATCCTTCGTCCTGGGTCCGGTTCAGACGAACGCGTACTTACTGTCGAATCCAGAGACGAATCAAGGTATTATTATCGATCCTGGTATGAATCCGAAGTCGCTGATCAAGAAGATTGCCGATATGGATATCGTGGCGATCCTGCTGACCCATGCGCATTTCGATCATATCGGTGGCGTGGATGAGATTCGTAAGCTCAAGGGGTGTCCGGTGTATATTCATGACCTGGAAGCCGATTGGCTAACGAATCCGAAGAAAAACGGCTCCGCTCGCTGGCCTGACCTCGGTGCTCCGATTGTGACGGATCCAGCGGAATTTGCTTTGGATGAGGGACAAGTGCTGGAGTTCCTGGGCATTAAGCTCAAAGTGTTCCACACCCCTGGTCATTCGCCAGGCAGCGTGAGCTTCCTGTATGACAATCACCTGTTCAGCGGTGATGTTTTGTTTAAATTATCGGTCGGTCGCACCGACCTACTTGGTGGAGACAACAATACCCTGTTGGATTCCATTCAGGATAAGCTGTTCCTGCTGGATGACGAGGTTATCGTCTATTCCGGGCATGGCGCGAAAACAACGATCGGCTTCGAACGTGAGAATAACCCATACGTGTAAAAGATAAGGACTGCTCCCTCTGTTGAGGGGGCGGTCCTTTTTTTGGGGGTTTGGAGGGGGGAGTGGAGATAGTAGAAAAATTCGAGTTATGGGAGGAGAAGGTGGAGAAATGGCCGCTGTAAGTCGAAATAATCGAGTTAGGGGATGAGAAAGTGAAGAAGTAGCAGCTGTAAGTCGAAAAATTCGAGTTAGGGGAGTGGAAGGCGGAGAAATGGCTGTTGTATGCTCGTTCGCCCATGACACCCACCCAATTTATTCAGTAACTGGGTGTTTACCGTGTGCAACGTAGGTGCTTCCCCATAGACTGATGTTGTAAGCTATTCACCCAACTTCAACAATAACCTTTGAGTTAAACGGTAAGCTTGTGTAAGTCCCTTAAGGGAAAATAATTAGGAGGTGCTCTCTCATGGAATATGTAAAAGTTCCGAATTACCCAATGCAACCAATGCCAATGCCAACTCCAATGCCGATGCCGATGCCTATGCCGACTCCGATGCCAGCTCCAGCGCCAATCATGCAGCAACCCGCACACAATAATATTCACCTGCACGCATCCTACCAACAAACTGAATTTGTTTTCCCGAAACCAGTGACTACTCACGCAGTAGCTCCATGTCCACCAAAAAACAATTCAGCTGCTAGTATTCTAGTATTGTTCATTCTATTGGTTATCATTACACGTTGTATCTGTAGGTACTAATTTCTGGAAATGAAGATGTAAAAGAGGAAGGTAATCTTACTGGACGGTTGTCTAAGTGGGGTTGCCTTTTCTTTTTTTGATGTATTTGAGAATTTATCAATCTAGCAAACTACTAGACAAATAATGGATTACCCGCTAGTATGAAGCCATATAACTACATAAATTGCGAGTAAGGTGTACTTTTGATGCTTCAGTCGAAGGTACTTAAAAGGGAAGTCAGGTGTAAAACCTGCGCGGTCCCGCCACTGTAAATGCGGAGTTGCTTTTCTATCAGGCCACTGTCTCCTTGGGAGATGGGAAGGCGAAAAGTTGACGATGATGCATGAGCCAGGATACCTGCCTTATTTCGTTGTTGCTCTGATTCTCCGGGGGGTGGGAATTCAGTTAGCGTTCTGTAGCCATTATGGCGCACGTATGTTTGTTTATTGATGAATTAAGAAGGCCACCCCGCCTGAGGGATGGTCTTTTTTGTTTTGGCGTGCGATAAATCAAAGCAAAGGGAGAGAAGTGGAAAATGTTTACGAAGTTACAACGCAAAATAATGTCGACAATGTTAGCTGTAATCATGGTACTATCTGTTTTATTTACTGCCATAGCACCAGCTAATCAAGTTTTCGCAGCGAGTGAAGATCCCGTTACCGTTGCACTTCGCGTCGAAGGACCTCAGGGCCTAATTCAAGAGGAGTCTGCTACAGGCTCAACTGCATTAGAAGTACTGCAATCTAAATTCCTGCCAGACAATTTAATTGTCACTAGTTCCCAATATGGTCGCTATGTCTCTAGCATCAATGGGATACAAGAGGCACAATATGGACAATATAGCGGTTGGAATTTTGCTATTAAACGTCAGGGGCAGTGGATCATTCCTGATGTTGGGATAGATCAGTACCGATTAGAAAGTAATGACCAAGTTCTAGTTTATTATGGAGACCTCAATACGCAACTGTTGAAATCGATCTCCATTTCGTCTACACCTGTTAACGCGGATACCCCCTTTTCCGTAACAGTTACGAAAACAACTTATGACTGGGTGAACACAGGGTTTATAGACTCACCAGCTAATGGTATTAAGGTAAAAGTCGGTGCAGTTGATGCGATTACGAATGCTAGTGGTGTAGCTGTATTTGACCATGGTGTAGCCGCGGGGAATTATTCTGTGGAAGCTACCGATTATCGTTCTGGTGCAGCTCCTGGCGTAGTAAGAGGTACACAACCATTGATTGTGGAAACGAAACCAGAGCCTGCTCCCATTGGCCATGTAACGCTCTCGGTTGAGAAGTTTACGATAGGGCAGGGTTATTATAAAGAACCTGTAATCGTCCCTTTCTTCAATGGAGATAATGGTGCTTCCTTGCTTACACGTGAATTAGGTGCGGGGAATTATCAAAATGCAGGAGAAATTAATAATTCTTTCTATTTAACAAAGGTTAAGGATAATAAGACGGCTATACAAGTACCATCATTTATCCAAGATCAAATTACAACAAATGGAGATCAGATTGGCGCGAAAAATGATGCGAACTGGCTGGGTGAATTTGATTATACATCGATGTCCGGATGGATGTACGCTGTTAATAATGTTTTACCAGATGTAGGATTATCTCAGTATATCCCCCACGAGGGGGATGTGATTCGCACGCAATTTTCCCTGTACGGATGGGGAGCTGATCTAGGAGCTAACGAGTGGAGTTATCTGCCAAACCCAGCGGATAAAGATGCGTTAGTTGCTAGAGTAGCTAAAATAAACAGCGACCCGAATAAATCAACTGTTTTAGCGGATACAGCTGTTCGATTAGCATATGAGCACGCCTATACTGTGCTTACAAACTTGGAGAGTACGCAAGCAAGTGTAAATAGTGCGCTAGTTAATCTGAATAAGTCATTTGAAGATACGGAAAAGCCGGGCATTACGGTTACGGGAATTTCGAATAACCAAGAAGTAACTCAGGCCAATCTAGGTTTCAACGTGGTCGTGACGGATAATCGTCCTGAGGCTATTGTATCCGTTGTTAAGTTGAATGGAACGGTGATAACGAAGCTAAACGAAACTTATTCAGTTGTTCTAGTTCCTGGCACGAATACGATTACCATTTCTGCTACAGATGCAGCTGGAAATATCGCCGAGAAATCAATTGTAGTTATATATAAAGCTAGTATGGCTACGACGGCTAAAAACCATTTGAATAAGACTTTAGCCTATATGCTAAGAACAATTACTAGTCCGGGGTATGGAACAGGTAATGGTGAATGGTCGATTCTGTCTTTGGCAAGAGCTAACTACACAGTACCCGAGGAGTACTATCAATCGTATTACACGAAAGTAGTTACCGAAGTTGATCGCCGAATGACTTTAAATAATGGTTTATTGGACAAAGTGAATGGTACGGAGAACTCAAGAGTAATTCTAGGACTTACTTCAATTGGCAAAGATATATCCAGAGTAGGGAACTATGATCTGAGATCAGCGCTTTCTGATTACGATTATGTCATTAAACAAGGAATTAATGGACCGACCTTCGCTCTACTTGCATTTGATAGTCGGAACTATGTTATTCCTAATGCAGGAGCAGGGAAAACACAAACAACGAGAGAAAATTTGGTTTCCTATATTGTAGGTAAAGAAGTGAAAAAAGGAACGATAGATGCAGGAGGTTGGGGGTTCTCTCTAACGAGCGCGGATGTTGATTTGACTTCGATGGCCTTGCAGGCTCTCGCTCCTTATTATCAGTCTCAACCAGATGTGAAAAGTGCTGGAGACCGTGCCATTGCATGGTTGTCGAAAAAACAGGACAGCGAGGGTGGATTTGGTTCGAGCAGCGAAAGCATTGCGCAGGTTATTACTGCATTAACAGCGCTAGGCATTGATCCAAGTACGGATGCAAGATTTATCAAGAATGGTAAGTCTGCTATGGATGCTATACTCACATTTGCTGCAACTGATGGTGGATTTAAACATACTAGAACAGGCGGCGTAAATGGTCTCGCTACAGATCAAGGTGCTTATGCACTTGTTGCTTATGATAGGTTCGTAATTGGTAGCAAACGCCTTTATGATATGACGGATGTAACGGTTGAAGACACCGTGAAGCCTGTTATGACAGTAACCGGGGTTTCAGATAATCAGGAAGTAACGCAGCCGGAGTTAAGTTTGGGCGTTGAGGTAACTGACAATTCCTCTACAAGTGTAACTAAAGTCGTAAAGTTGAATGGGACGATCATATCCGAGGAAAATGGGAGTTATCATCTTATCCTTCTTGAAGGAACAAATACGATTAACATAACTGCAACTGACGAATCAGGCAATATAGCCGAACGTGACATAACTGTTATCTATAGTAAGCCAGATCTCAATCAAGTGTTAAATAAGAATTTAGCTTACATCCTAAAAACCGTCACTAATCCCACATTCGAAACAAGTGGTGGTGAATGGTCGGTACTTTCACTGGCAAGAGCTAAATATGAAGTACCTGAGGGCTATTATCAGGGGTATTACAACAATGTAGTAAATAAAGTAAAAGAATTGATGAATGTAAATAAAGGTGTTCTTGATACGATTAAAGGAACTGAGCATTCAAGAGCTATTCTTGGACTTACGTCTATTGGAAAAGACCCAAGGAACGTGGGAGGATACGACCTCACATCAGCTCTTGCGAACTATGATTATGTGATTAAGCAAGGAATTAATGGTCCTATTTATGCTCTGCTAGCTTTTGATAGCCACAACTATGCTATCCCTACCGTACAGGCGGAGAAGAAGCAAGCAACGAGAGACAATTTAATCGCACATATTGTAGGGAAAGAAGTTAATAAAGGAACGATTGATGCCGGTGGTTGGAGCCTTGGAACACCGCGGCCCGATGTTGATTTGACTGCCATGGCGCTCCAAGCCCTTGCTCCTTATTATCAAACTCACCCTGATGTGAAAAGTGCTGGAGACCGGGCGGTTGCTTGGTTGGCGAAGACACAAGATGAATATGGTGGTTTTGGTACTAGCAGTGAAAGCATTGCACAGGTTGTTACTGCCCTTTCAATACTAGGAATCAACCCGAATACGGATGAAAGATTTATCAAGAATGGCAAGTCGGCACTTCATGCTTTACTTTCCTTCGCTGTAGCGGATGGAGGATTTCAGCATGTGAAGTCAGGGCCAGGATCTGGTGTCGATTCAATGGCTACGGATCAAGGAACTTACGCGCTTGTAGCCTATGACAGATTTGTAAATAGTCATAAATCGCTATACGACATGACGGATGTAACGTTAGAGACAGCACCGCTTCCAGGGGGGAATGAGATCCTTTTACCGGATGGGGATACACCGATAATTCAGATTCCTTCCGATAATAAGGATTACACGGTTGCTGTAACGACTGCCGATACAAATAAAGAAATTACAATTAAGATTCCTGAGGATAACAATGCGAAAATTCAAGTTAAATTGCCATCTAACAGCAGCTTACCCCAAATAGAGGCTGTAAAAGGCAATGTGTCATTGGCTATTCCAAAGGGCGCTCAGATTACTAGTGGTGACTCATCAGCGATCGAGTTAATAACATTTATAGATACGACGACATCCTCGTTAATTAATAAAGTAAACACGATTATTACGAATGGAAAGAAATTAGATTCGGTAAACCAAGCGATCACACTTGGCGGTAACAATAGAATTGAATTTGATCAATTTATCACGCTAACCTTTAAGGATAAGAAAGGGAAGCAAGCTGCTTATATCCAAAATGGCTCTATTCATGTTATTCAAAGCTATGCTAGCGATGCAGAAGGCTTAGCTGGCGGGAATCTTGAATATGCCTACGATAATGGTAATGATCTTATTGTTAAAACAAAGCATTTTACTGACTTTATTACTTACACGTCCAGCGTGGTACAATCTCCAGGTGGTGGTGTGCCTCCAACTTCCAATCGTGTAACATTATCCGTAGATAAGCTGACAATTGATAAAGGTTATGTTATACCCAAATCAAGTGTTGATTTGCAAAGCGGAGATTCTGTATGGAGTGTTCTGAAGAGAGAACTTGATAAACTTGGAATACCCTACGAATTGGGTGCAGAGAAATATGATAGTGTTTATGTAGCATCAATTGATGGAGACGGAGAATTTGACCATGGCAGCGGTAGTGGCTGGATGTACAATGTCAACGGTACCTATCCTCAAGTTGGCGCAAGCAAAATATTCCCTAAGAGTGGGGACTCTATTGAATGGCGTTATACGAAGGATCTCGGGGAAGATTTAGGAGTAAAACCACCAACAGGAGCACTGCCAATTGGCACTACAAACGATAAAAAACCAATCATTGATATCCCATCTGATATCAAAGCAGATTACCCAGTCAACATCACGAAAGACATGAAAGACAAGGAATTAATCACCATCAATATTCCTAATGTCACTTCTAAAGTGATCCTTAACCTTGAAGAAGTGAAAGATAGCATTCCTATGATTTCCGCAGTGAAAGGTGACATCTCATTCTCCATCGATAAGGGAACGGTTCTAAAATCGGGGAATGCCAATATCGAATTAATTACTGCATTAAATACAAATGATACAACGCTTCAGGATTTGATGAAGAAGGGTCTAAGCGAAGAGATTACGAAACAGCTCAAGCTTGGTCAAGCTTTTGCAATGGGGAACGCGAAGGAATCGGTTCTATTCGATAGACCAGTAACCCTTGTTCTAAAAGGTGCGAAAGGTCAGCAAGTCGGATTCATCGAGGGCGACACGTTTACGCCAATCGAAGTATACACGACAGAAGCTGAAGGAATTGAGGCTACAAAAGGTAAGGAGAAGATCACTTACGCGTTTGTAAAAGACAATGATTTGATCATTAAAACGAATCATTTCACGAGCTTTGTTTCGTATACGAGCACCGAAAAAGCGCCTGAGGCATTCGATTTAACTAAGGTGTATTCGGACGCCAACACGATCTCCCCTTGGGCTGTTGATGCGATTAGCGAAGCGACAGAGAAAGCTCTTGTCGAGGGCAGCGATGGTAAATTTAGTCCGCAAACGACGGTTACACGAGCTGAGTTTACGAAAATGTTAGTAGGCGTTCTTGGGCTGGATGTGCAATTGGCTAAGGCGATTAACTTTAACGACGTGACACAAGGGGATTGGTTCTATCCTTTCGTGAATGCTGCGTATAAAGCTGGATTCATTGCAGGAACGAGCTCCGACCAGTTTAGTCCCAATGAGAAGCTGACGCGTGAGCAAATGGCGGTCATTATGGTTAATGCGCTTAAGCTTTCAGCTACTGAGCAGACGCCAATGATTGACGATTTGGAGCAGGTGTCGGCTTGGGCTAAATCGGCTGTACAAACAATTATTTCCCAGGAACTGATGTCAGGATGGGATAATCAATTCCACCCGAGTGATGAAGTAACGCGCGAAATGGCAACGGTTGTTGCGATGAGAGCTTACGATTCTATTAATAACACGAAGTAGGTAGTAAACAAAACAGCACCCCAATGGTTAGTTACTAACCAATGAGGTGCTGTTTTGTTTATGAAACTAACCCGTACTTTTCTTTAATTCTATCTAGTTTATTAAGCATGGGTCTTGCAAGGACAGACAAGAATATGACCGTTGCACCTGCGTGAATTAAATCAAAGGGTACACCTCGAATGCAAGCAAGCACTAGTACGCTAATGGTAGGTTTAGCCTGTGTCATCACGACCGAGGAAAAGTTCATGATGATTCCATAAATGATAAATGTAGCTATACCACCAAAGATACAAAGAGCTATTCGATTTCTTCGTAAAATTCCCTTTTTAAAAAGTGCTCCAGCAAGAAAACCTATGATCCCGAAAGCGAACATCTGCCAGGGTGTCCATGGTCCTTGTCCAAAGAAGTAGTTGGATACAAAACCTGTGACGGCACCGACTAGAAAGCCGGTTTCAGCTCCAAAAGCTATGCCAGAAATAATGACTATGGCAACGACGGGCTTAAATTGAGGAACCATGAAAAAGGCCATCCTGCCAAAGACGCCTATCGCACATAGTACCGCTATGACGACAAGCTCTCTTGCCTGTGGCTTGCGTCCTTCAAAAATTAACGTGAAAGGAAGCATCGTTTCCAAAATAACTAGCATGCTTATAAAGTAGTATTTTCTATCGTCCAGATAATAAATACCGAACCAAATGGTTAACGGTATTAATAAAAGAATCATTAGTGTGGCAGTCCATGTACGTTTGGATAGACTTCTATGTTCCACGGGTGTTTGCTCTTTAGGGTCTGATAGGCTTGCATGAGCATGCTGTTTATTCATGGAACGAGATATACGTAACTTTGGCTTGGGTTCAAAAGAAATGGATTCTTCCGTACCATTAAAGGCCTTAATGATGTCATTCGTGGTAACGGCTTTTGGAATCAAATCTCTGGCCATTCGGCTTGCAGACGTCGTATAGAAGCTATTCCCAGCAAAGAATTCCCTAGGACTGCCCTCGGATACGATCGCTCCGTCGAAGAACAAAGCACATCTATCGGCAAAGCTAGCGCAAAACTCGATATCATGACTGACCATAACAATAGTTGTACCTTGTAGTTTTAAATTGTTCAAAATGTCGGCGAACATCAATTTGTAATGCGCATCTAAACCTTTGGTCGGCTCGTCCAGCAGCAGAATGGAAGGCTGCAGAAGTAATATTTTAGCTAAAGCTGCTCGTTGTTGCTCGCCTCCAGATAGATCATAAGGGTGACGGTCGAGAAGTTCCTGTAACATGCACAACTCCGCAACCTCATGAATGGATTGCTGCACAGCATCCTTGCCCAATTTGCTGTCAGACAGCATCTCAAGGAGATCAGCCCTCACTGTTTTTTGTACAAAAAGTGCTTGTGGATTCTGAGGGAGAACGCCAAGGAGTCCATTGAACTTCTCACCATCTGAATACTTGTCGATTAGTTTCCCCTTTATATGAATAGTTCCACGGTAGTGTTTGCGAAGTCCAGATAGAAGGGAGAGAGTGGTTGTTTTACCTGTTCCATTCCCACCTACAATCGCATAGATTTCACCTGGGTAGGCACGAAAGCTAAGACCTTTCACAACATCAGGGGAATTTTTTTCATATTTAAACCATACCTCGTTCAACACAATCGCAGGATTATCTTCCCGCACTGGAGGATCAGTAGGAAGTATGTCTTTCGTATATGCCTGCTGCTGTGCAAGGTTATGTAAGAATTCCCTTCCCTCACGAACCGTAATGGGGCAAGAAAGCTGATTTTCAATTCTTGCATATACGCGTGTAGGCGTTGGCATCGCATAAAACATGTCGTGCTGTAGATCCCGAAGCTGTTCACCGACTTCTTTCGGTGTGCCTGAATAGAGGATTTCCCCTCGATCCATCACGATAACACGATCAGAAAGTGGCATAACTTCCTCGAGCCGATGCTCGGAGATAAGAATAGTGACGCCAAGTTCTCGGTTGATTTTACCAATAGCAGCTAGAAATTCGGATGCAGCGATAGGATCAAGCTGGCTTGTGGGTTCATCCAGAATTAATACCTTGGGTTGCATGACCATAATTGAAGCAAGGTTCAGAAGCTGTTTTTGGCCGCCGGACAGTTCACTTACTCCTTTATAAAACCATTCTTGTATGCCGAAAAAGCTTGCCATTTCAGCAACACGTCGACGAATTTCTGGCGTACTGAAACCAAGACTTTCAAGGCCAAAGGCAAGCTCATGCCAGACCTTGTCTGTCACAATTTGATTGTCAGGGGATTGCAGGACATAGCCTATTTGAGCGACTTGTATACGTCTTTCTAGCTCTTCTTGAGGCGTCCCATTAAATGAAATCTTACCGCTCCGTGATCCATGGGGTGTAAGATCTGTTTTCATATGTCGCAAAAGGGTTGATTTGCCGCATCCCGACTTTCCGCAGATGGTTATAAACTCGCCTTGATTAATGCGTAACGATACATTGGTTAATGCGTTCTCTGAAGAACCAGGATAGGAGAACGTCAAATGTTGGATTGTAAAGATTTCCACTTGTAGTCCTCCCAAACGTTGATGGATAGCGGTATTGCACAAAGAATGGCATAGGCAACAAAAACGCTCATACTAAACACGGAGAAATCTACGCTCCGCATAGATGGGAAATATCGGAAATACAATGCTTTTGTGCATGCTCCAAAGATGAGGTAACCCCCCGTTACTACAATAGCTATAAGTGCTGCTTTATCGCGGCTATCCCATTTAAATATGGAAAACGCGGTTCTTCCTTGCAACCCGTAGCCTCTGCTTTTCATGGAATCAGCCGTTTCGATGGCGTTCTCCAGCATCCAGGTGACCATGATAGACAATATCCGTATTCCATGCATGATTCTAGGGATTACACTGCCATTGGACACATCTCTGCCGATACAACGTTGAGCATGCGAAACGATGGTAAGTTGCGCCTTGAACTTGGGTACAAATCGCAGCACCATTGAAAAAATTAGCGACATGGCCGGAATGATTCTCCCAAATAGATAAATGAATTTATCCGAAGTCATAATGGCGTTGTAGCAGGAGAACCAGCAAATGACCGTTACGAACATGGTTGCTGATGCAATACCATATGTAATGGATTCCAGAGTAAGGGGATTGCCATTATGTAAATAGGTTAAAATCGTAACTCCCTCATGGTTAAAGGCAGGATTGATTAATGCTGTCATTATAAGCAGAGGAAGCATATACAGAAAATTAAATTTTAATGCTTTTCTCCCATTAAGATAGATGGAATATGAGAAGGCAAGGGTAATGGAAATTGCCAGACATATCGGATGCATGAAAATCATGGAGAACACGATAACCAATGTAAAATACAGAAAATTAACGATAGGGTGAAAGGTTGAAAAAGAATCTTTCATTGTTTTCCACCGCCAGTTGAATTATAAGTGTCACCTACGTCACGTCCCAAATCACAGGTATACACCCACTCAATGACGTCACCTTGTTTCAGTTGATAACGACTTGCTCCGTAATTAGGGAACCAACCGTTCACTTTATACATCCATCCAGAAAGCTCGCCGCAATCAAATTCGTACAAATTATGAATACCTTCAATGTAAGCGGAATTGTACATCGGTGTATTCACAAATTCCATATGAATTTTGTTCTTCTTCATCTCTCTTTGGAGCACATTAAATACCGATTCACCCTCATAAAAGGTAACTTGTTGGGCTTTGTAAATAATGCCGTCTTTCGGTACAAGCTCAACCTTTTCAGGATGGAGCAATTTCATATTAGTAAGAATCGTTAGACAGCTTACAGAGAGTGTGACTGTCATTTGCTTGTCAGAAATTTTTGCATGCTGCGGCTCAATGGGAAGCGGCTTTCCCTCCGGCACAGGATCAGTCAGGTAGGGGTCCTTACCTGTTGTTGGGTCAATCTCCATAGCTGGACTTGCAATTGGTTCGTTGGTCTTGGTTAGATCTGGTTGTCTGCTATCCGCATCTTTACCCGACTTAGCGGGGGTCTCCACAGCTTGAGTTGAGGCAGGTGGCGACACCACAGTCGGACTTGCCACAGGTGTCTGAGTAGTTGAAGATGCATCGGGTGTTGCTGTGGGAACTGGCGATGGTTCAGAGCTCGGTTCAGTCACTGCGGGTGCTGCTAGGGCTGGATTACTTGTTTCTAGGGCGATGTTAGGCATCTGATCGGCTTGCTGACGCGGCATCCCGCTGTTGAAGAAGGCGATGACAAGAACGGTCGTAATGATCACCGCGGTAATGATTTTATTTTTGGTTAATCGCATTAGTTCGCCTCTTTAATAAGTTTCGCTGCTGAGAGTAAACGGTAAAGCATATCTGCTATTTCAGCTCTTGTGACAGATGTAGAAGGCTCAATATTTAGCATATCCTGAGACAATATATGTTCTCGATAGCAAAAGGCTAGCGCATTCCTCGACCACTCGGCAGTCTGTGTGTAATCCCCGAATTGAGCCAATATATCTCTCGTTTCAATTGCGCTCATAGCTGTATCCATGCCGGAGAGCTTAGCCGCATTGGCAATCATGATGGCTGCTTCCTGTCTTGTGATGGTATTATTCGGTGTAAAAGTAGTCGCAGACGTTCCACTTACAATGCTGTAAGAATAAGCTGTGCCTACATAGTCCGCATACCAGGCTGTCGCGACAACATCGTGGAATAGTGTTGATTTTTGCATAGGAAGGCCGAGACTTTTGGTTACAATGGTCGCAAATTCGGCACGAGTCATTGTTTGATTCGGTGCAAACGTTGTGTCAGTCATACCGTTAATCATTCCTCTAGAGGCAAGCGATTCAATGGCCGCTTTGCTTTCATGATGGGAAATGTCCGAGAACGTCTTATTCGCTTCGATTACAGGCATAACTTTTATATCTTTGTGCTTGTTCGGTAAGCCGTTAGTGCTATCAGGCGTAATGGTGGTAGCAAGCTTGACGTCGTTCATTCTGTAGAGGCTGCTCTTACTAACACTGATTCTTTGGACATTCACAAGTCCGTAAAATGCCTGTTCTGTTGACATGCCCGTTACTCCGGTGCCGTCAAAAGTATGCTGGAATCCCTGTCCTTTTGAATAAAAGGATAGTAAATCATCAACAATGGTTTTGCCATTCTTTACAAAACGACTGTCGTGTAGGTCAATGCCAAGTTCGCATAGTGCCATCAGTACTTGTACGGTACTCTCTGAAGTTTTCTCACCCCAGCTTGCGTAGCCGCCATCGGTGTCCTGTAATTTGGAAAGGCGGTCAATTGCTTTCTCTGTAGCCTGTTTCACTTTTTTGTCATGCTGATATTTAGCGAGAGCTTGCAGAGCCATGCCCGTAATATCGGGGTCGGCTGTCTTACCAGAAAGTGCAAAGCCTCCATCTTGTAATTGATGCGATAATATTTCATCGATATACATTTCTCGAGTAGCCTGCGTTTTTGCTTTGGGATTCACAGGTATATTGTAATTACCGCTATCTAGGGATATTAATGCGAAAATAGGACCGTTAATGCCTTGCCAAATGGTTTTATCGAAGTTACCAAGTGGCGTTAACAGATTATATCCAGCAACGTTTGACGGATCAGCTCCTATGGCGGTTAATGCCATTATCAAGCGGGAGTATTCCGTGTATTTTTGATCATGCAGGTTGCCTTGTACATCTTTGACATAGGTTTCAACGCCTTTATAATAATCGTCGTAATAGCTTTGAGGTACGTTATAGTTGGAGCGGGCCAGCCCGATAATGGCCCATTCACCGCCTATAGAGCCTACCTGTGGCTTCTTGACTGTTTTGAGTAAATACTCAGCTGTAGCGTTTACGGTATCGTCCACAGCCATATTCGAGATAGCCGATACAGGTATGATGCTTAGACTGCTCGCAAATAGGACTAGAGCCATGAATAGGGTGAAAATCCTATAATGTAGTTTCATAATATCCTCCTAGTAAAATGATAGAGATGATGAGCATACAAAAAAGCCCTTGATTTAAAAGAATCAGGGCTGTGATGTCAGTATTGGTTGTAGACAACAAAAAAGCACCCCCTCTATCGTCCGTAGAGTTTGTGAATACACATTAAGGCTGGTCTCCTGACTCATGCGTCAACGCTTCTCTAACCTTCCCGGTATAGGAATACCAGTGGTAATTTATAGAGTCGCTCTTCATTTACAGTGGCGGGACCGTGCTGGAATTTCACCAGACTTCCCAATTAAGCATTACTTATTACTAATAAGCATGCACCTTAACTATTACTTATTCGATTAGTCTAATCATATATTCAGTTCAATTGTTTGTCTATGGAAGTTTAGTCTTTCCAGGAGGGCACTAAAATTCCTTGGTTTTCGGTAGAAGTGAAACCGCAAAGTAACGTCATTTTTGCACAAGATAGCGTCACATTTGTAACCGCATTCTTGCTATGCTTTGAGTAACAAATAGCAGGAGGCTGAACGACATGCTAAAGGTAGCAATTATTGGTGCGGGTGCGATCTCAAGAGCGCATATTGAAGCGTATTTGAAATTTCCGGAGCGGTGTACCATTGTCGCGATTAGCGATATATATGAGGATAAAGCGCAGGAACGAATTGACCAATTTGAGCTGAAAGATGCGAAGGCTGTGAAGGATTATAAAGAGTTGCTAGACGCGGATATCGATCTCGTGTCCATCTGCACGCCACCGTATACGCATGCTTCGCTTACGGTTGAGTTTCTAGAAGCAGGCTCACATGTGATGGTGGAGAAGCCGATGGCTTCCTCTCTCGAGGAATGCGACTTGATGAATGCAGCTGCGCAGCGCACAGGAAAGATTTTATCCGTTGTAGCGCAGAACCGTTTCAAGACGCCAATGATGAAAATGAAGTCTGTGCTGGAAAGCGGCCTCATGGGCAACATCGTCCACACACAGGTCGATTCCTTTTGGTGGCGCGGTCATTGCTACTATGATCTCTGGTGGCGTGGTACGTGGGAGAAGGAAGGCGGAGGTCCGACGCTAAACCATGCGGTACATCATATTGATGCCTTGCTCTGGATGATGGGCAGCCCAACGGAGGTCCAAGCCTTCATGAGCAATGTGTCGCATGACAATGCCGAGGTCGAGGACTTGTCCATCGGAATGCTGCGTTTCGCGAATGGGTCCTTAGGTCAAATTACGAGCTCAGTCGTTCACCACGGTGAGGAGCAGCAGTTGATTTTTCAAGGATCGAAAGCGCGCGTATCTGCGCCATGGAAAGTGAAGGCGTCGAACTCGACGTCGAATGGGTTCCCAGAGCCGAATAAGGAGCTGGAGGAAGAGCTCGAAACGTTGTACAACAGCTTGCCGGAAGTGGTCTATGTCGGACATGTCGGCCAAATCGACAATGTGTTAACGGCGATTGAAACGGGCGCTCCTGTGTTGATCGATGGGATCAGCGGCCGCCAAACGTTGGAGCTCATCACCGGAATTTACAAATCAGCGAGCACAGGCGAGTTGGTGAAATTTCCACTAGACGCGGATGATGCCTTTTACACGAGAAGCGGTGTGCAGGCGAATGCGACGCATTTTTATGAGAAGAGCACGTCCATTGAAAACTTCGCACCACAAACGATTACAACGGGAAGTTCATTCAAATAACAACAGAGGAGATTTACGATAATGCAAAAAAGTGATGGCATGAATTATGCTCCACAAGGGAGCTTTAAAAGAGTTTGTGAGCCAGGTGAGTTTATTTTTGCAGCGGCAGCGCTGGATCATGGTCATATATATGGCATGTGTAATGGACTTCGTGAAGCGGGTGGGGAATTGAAATGGGTGTACGATCCCGATCCAGCCAAGGTGGATCAATTCCTAAGCAAATATCCTGGTGTTCGTGCAGCAACTTCGTTAGACGAAATCCTTGGGGACGCAGAGGTGAAACTCGTAGCGGCAGCAGCGATTCCAAGTGATCGCGGCCCACTAGGGCTTCGCGTGATGGACAGCGGCAAGGATTATTTCACGGATAAAGCTCCGTTCACAACGCTGGAACAATTGGAAGCAGCACGTGCGAAAGTAGCAGAGACAGGACAGAAATATGCGGTTTATTACAGCGAACGTCTACATGTGGAAAGTGCCATTTATGCGGGACAATTAATTGAACAAGGCGCGATCGGTCGCGTGCATCAAGTCATTGGGTTGGGGCCGCATCGTATTAATTTGTCGAGCAGACCAGATTGGTTCTTTGAGAAGGAGAAATTCGGCGGCATTCTATGCGACATTGGGAGTCATCAGATCGAGCAGTTCCTGTATTTTACGGGAGCAAAAGATGCGAAGGTCGTACACAGTAAAGTAGCGAACTACAATTACCCGCAGTATCCGAACTTTGAGGATTTCGGGGATGCTACGTTGGTCGGAGACAATGGCGCAACCGGCTATTTCCGCGTGGATTGGATGACGCCGGATGGTTTAAGTACATGGGGCGACGGCCGTATGACGATTCTGGGGAGCGATGGGTATATTGAGCTTCGCAAATATGTGGATATCGCGCGCGAACAGACGAGTAACCATGTGTATCTGGTGAACAAGGATGGGGAGCAGCATTTTGCTGTCAGCGGCCAAGTGGGTTACCCTTACTTTGGTCAGTTGATCTTAGATTGCTTGAACCGTACGGAAGTGGCGATGACACAGGAGCATACGTTTAAAGCGGCAGAGCTGTGCCTTATCGCACAGCGCGATGCCATGATCATCACGGCAGCAGAGTAAGAGTGGCCTCATACTGCTTCAGTAGTTGCTTGCGATATTGGTGCGGCGTAATGCCGATGTGGCTTTTGAACATTTTGCAAAAGTAAGAGCAATTCGTCACACCAACCGCTTCGCCAATGCGAGCGACAGTCTGATCCGTAGACATCAGCAGCTTAACGGCTTGCTGCAGTCTGCGAGCGGTTACATAATCGGAAATGCTGGTACCTGTGCACTCGGAAAACAAATGGGACAAATGATAAGGGGAGAGATGCAGCTCGGCTGACATCGTCTCCAAACGCAGCGGTTCCGTGTAGTGCTCCTCCAACCAGCTAAGAATGCGCTCAGCTTGATGGGTTTTACGCGTAGGGCCAGAGCGAATCTGACCATCGTGCTGCTCCCACAGCGGCATGAAGCTTCGGTAAAAAGCGATGAGAAAGAGGGAGTACTCCTCTAACTCATCTTTTTTATTTATAGAGGGGAGCTTCGCCTCTAAGCTTTGGAAAAGCGAATGAAACAGCTCACTCTCACTGAGTCCGTATAGGCAGGGCGTTTGCAGCGTGCTGGTATGGATATGTTTGAAAAAAGCCAGCAATCGCGGCCAATGTTCAAAGTAGGATTCATATACGGAAGGTTCGAATTGAACGACGGTGCGCACGAAAGGCGTATCGGGTTCAACCTGAATATGGTGTAGTTGATAAGGCTGGAACACGCATAACATCCCGGAAGTTACTTCATAGCTTTTCTGATCAACGATCAAGGTCCCATGTCCCTTGTGAACAAGTAAGATTTCTATCCCTTGATGGGCGTGGAACGTACCCTGATATTGCTCAGATCCAATGCTTTCTCTTTGATAGGCAAAATAGAGCGGATTCTCGTTCAAACCAATATTTCGAACATAGGACATCAGGGTCACTTCCTTAGCAACGCGTAGGGTATTAAGCGCTTGATACAGCCAAAGTATACAGGAATGTGGCCGTGATCGGCAAGGTGGATCTGATAGGAATTCTGTTTAAACCTAAGACATTTGTCTTGGGTTTAGTTTGTTTTGAAGGGCATATCGACGCGCTAAGTAACTGGATATTATACAGCTAATTTTGCACCTTTTTCTCATTTTCAAGTAATAACTGTATTTTCTACAGCTAATTGAGCTCAGTTCGATGTATGTTGTGGAATTTAGCTATATTAGCTGTACTTTTTACATCTAATTGAAAATTTCAGATGAATTTCAATTAATTAGCTGTACTTTATACAGTTATTGTCGGCGAGAGGCGAGTAGTGAGGGATGCGGTGTATAGGGAGTGTCAGCGTGAGGTAAGCAGAGGGGGAATGTAGTGTGCAAGAAGTGTCAGCGTGTGGTTAGCAAGCAGAATTTGCAGCGATGTAAATAAAGGAAGGCTACCCTTCTAATCCATTTCTAATTTTCACATGAGAGAATGTGATCTGTAGGAAGGAGGAACACATTGGTGCTCAGATGGTTACGCAACAACGAGGGTCTAACCGCACTTGTTTTTCTACTGCCAAGTCTGGCCGGATTTGCGGTTTTTTTCTTAATCCCCTTTGGGATGGGGTTCTATTATTCGCTCATGGACAGCCCTGTAGATGGCTCATTTGTGGGGATAGCGAATTATCGCGAGCTGCTGGGTAATCCCATTTTTCGGCGGGCAGCCGTGAATACAAGCTTGTTTATGGCAGTCTGTGTACCGCTGAACATGTTGATTGCACTAGGGCTAGCTATGATGCTCAATCGCAAACTGCCGATGCGCCAAACGTTCCGAATCTCGATCTTGAGTCCGCTTGTTGTACCGGTGGCTTCGGTGGTGCTGGTGTGGAATGCGTTGTTCGACCTCCATGGGACGATCAATGCTTGGCTAGCAGGCTGGGGAATACGGCCGCAAGACTGGATGGAAAGTAAGGCTTCCTTGTATGTGCTGATTATTGTCTATCTGTGGAAAAACATCGGCTACAATATGATCCTCTTCCTAGCAGGCCTCCAGAACATCCCGGGCGATTATTACGAGGCAGCGTCGATGGATGGAGCGGGCAAGTTTCGGCAGTGGCGGTCCATTACGCTTGTCTACCTGACGCCAACTGCTTTCTTCGTTTTCATTATGTCGATTATTAACTCCTTCAAAATGTTCCGAGAGACGTACTTAATTGCCGGCAATTACCCGGATGAAAACATTTATATGCTGCAGCATTATATGAACAACATGTTCAAATCGCTGGATTATCAGAAGCTCACTTCTGCTGCATTTTTAATGGCTGTGGTGATTGTATTCCTCGTCTTGACGTTATTCGTGGTGGAGAGACGCATCAGCAAAGCAATCGGATAGCGGAGGATCCACGCTGGAAAGGAGTTTTTACATGCAAGCAGCTCGCATTAAGCCGCTAACTAACCGCTTGGGACGCCAAACATCGCGATTCGTGCTAATCACTGTGCTCAGTGCGCTAATGGCGGGATTTCTGTTCCCGATGGCGCTGACCATTGCGAACTCATTCATGGCGGAAACGGAGATTACGAGCAACTACGCTGCTCTTTCAGGCGATACAGATGATGGCCCATTCATCACGATGAAATGGATACCAGATCGCGTAACCTTGTCACAATTCTACGCTGTATTGGTGGGAAGGCCACAGTTCCTATTCATGTTCTGGAACTCGGTGAAAATGACAGTCCCAATCATCGCTGGCCAACTGGTTGTCGCTTCGCTCGCTGCGTATGCGTTTGCCCATTTACGTTTTCGGTTTCGCGAGCCGCTCTTCTTTTTGTACATTGTCACGATGCTGATGCCCTTTCAGGTGACACTGGTGCCCAATTTTATTGTTGCGGAAAAGCTAGGTCTGCTCGGTTCGTATGGGGCGATTATTTACCCGGGCATCTTCAGCGCCTTCGGCGTGTTTTTGCTGCGGCAGTTCATGATGGTCGTACCTGCGAGTTATATCGAAGCGGCACGTGTGGATGGTGCGAGTCACTTTTACATATGGACACGGATTGTTCTGCCGATGTGCGGCACAGGTGTAGCGGCACTATCAATCCTCGTTTTTATCGATAACTGGAATATGGTGGAGCAGCCGCTGATCTTCTTGAATGATGCGATTAAACAACCGTTGTCTGTGTATTTAGCCGTTATTGGAGACGAGGAGCGAGGCATCGCCTTTGCCGCTTCTGTGGTATATATGCTGCCTCCGCTTCTAGTTGCTCTGTATGCAGAGAAGTATTTGGTTGAAGGCATCCAGTTATCTGGCATCAAAGGGTGAGACGGATTACCTATAGGAGGAACGTTGTATGGATGCATTAATGGCCGCCGCCGATGGCGAACGCGCCAAGAAGAAGGGAATTCGCAAGGCAATCGTTACTTTCGTTATTGCGATGGTGGCCTTGACGTTCTTTTCCAATACCCTGCTAGGTATATCGCTGGCTGAGGTGACCACGGAAAAGGCGCTCGCAGGCACATTATCACATGAGGTCACTGGCTCGGGAACGGTGGAATCCGCAGAGACTGCTGATGTCTATGTGGAGACCAACTGGGCCGCAAGCGAGGTCGAAGTGAAGGTCGGGGATACGGTGAAGGCTGGCCAAGAGCTAGTGGTTTTTAAAACAAGAGAGACCGAAGACTCGCTACAAGATAATCAGGCGCGATATGCCCAGAAGCAGTTGAGTTTGGAGAAGCTTCAAGAAAATTATCAGGACACCTTCCGCAGCAATGACGAGAAGCAACTGCGCAGCATAGCCCGCGATATCGAAAGCACGCAGCTGGATATGCAAATTCTGGAGCGGCAGATCGCCAATCAACAGCGTCAGCTTAAAGAGTTCTCGCGGATGGCCGCACCTGTCAGTGGCATTGTCACAGCCGTCAACGCAGTGAAAGGAGCTCCTGTTCCTAGCGGGAAAGCGGCGGTGAGCATAGCGGATTTGTCCAAAGGTCAGCAGATGAAGGCTACCATTGACGACGCTAAGGCGCCTTATGTCACGGTGGGAGATAAGACGGAGCTCATTTTCTCAACGCTCAACAATGCTAGAATTTCCGCGCAAATCACCGATATTCGGGATGCAATAAGCCCCTCGGGTTCCAATCAGTCTAGCCCGTCTACGCAAAAAGGGAAGGAAATCACCTTCACGCTGAAGGATGATCGATTGAAAGGTGGGGAAACAGCTGAATTCGATATTGTAAAAAAAACAGCTTCACTCCGCTCGCTCCTGCCTAACGATGCGGTGCGAGAGGATGATCAAGGTACCTACGTTCTGCTCCTAAAAGAGAAGAAGGGTCCACTTGGTACAGAATACGTTGCGCAGCGGGCGAATGTACAGATCGGGGATGCGGATGATACGAAAACATCCATCGAGAATGGGATTACACCTCTGGATAAAGTGATCGTGTCGAGCTCGAAGTCGATTTCGGATGGTGACCGCGTGCGTGCAAATGACTAACAGGGAGGAGGGAGGTTATGCAGCGTTCCCGATTGGCCGCATGGATGGTATTTACCGGTGTGCTGTTGCTGCTGGCGAGCAGCGGATTCATCGCTTCTGTCGTAAGGGACTGGGAGCAGTCGAACGGCTCCTACGGGATGCAGCAGATCACGGTGAACGTGGATCCATCGGCTGCACGAGCAAGCCCAGTGGGTTTGTCCTTGAAAGAGGCGGAGCTTCTGACCAAAAAGTGGGCACCGCTGCCCATCGCTTATGCAGCGAGGGAGCAATCACGCGCCGTATATGGCGCTGCCCGGCTGAATGCCGACGTGTTCGGCGTGAATGGCGACTACACGGATTTTAACGAGATGAAGCTGAAGGCAGGTGCTTCTTTCGCGCGAAACTCGGTGGAGGAACACAGCCGGGTCGCGATTGTGAGCGAAGCTGTTGCTCAGCAGCTCTTCCATGCCAATCAGGTCGTAGGAAAAACGATTGAGCTGTTTGGTGTTGCTTTTACGGTCATCGGGGTGATCGAGGAGGAGGGTTCTCTGCTACGGCACATGTCCGACGATGGCACTCCGAATGTGCTGATTCCCATCACGACGCTATTCGATATCCAGTCAGATACGAGCATTGAAACCTTGCAATTGGCTGGTAAGCCTAGCGCTGTTGCAGGGGGAGAAAGCCAAGTGAACCAGGTACTCAATTCAATCGGTCACAGCCCTGGGCAATTCACAATCGTCAACCACGAGCTTGCTCATACACGAATGGCGCAATGGCGTTTGGTTCAATTGTTTGTATGCGGCATGCTTGCGATCTACCTGTTCGTACGGTTACTTGTTCGACAGTTAACAATCATCCAAGGTGTTTTACGAAACAGATTGGCTAGAGATAACTGGATCGATGCCGTGATTCACGAACGATCAGCACTGCTCATTAGCACACTGGCTATACTCGGTATGACCGCCTGCATCATGGCCCTCTGGAAGGGCATCCAGTTTCACCTCTACATTCCGCTGGAATGGGTGCCGGAGCAGATCATTGATCTGTCGTTTTATATGGAAAAGCTGCGCAGCTTCTGGCAGCAGGAAGCAGCCCAGATGGGCTACGTCCCATCTCCGCAGGAATTGGTGATTGATGCCGCTAATCGGCTAACAGGCGGGTTGTTCCTAGGGGGCATGTTGTTCGGCTTGCCATTGCTCTTGCTTGGCATTCGGTTATGGGTGCTGGAACGAGTACCCGTGTATACCCAATTGCAACGCATATTCATGTATGTGCCTGTTGCAGCTGTCTTCATTTTTGCCATGGCCCAGTGGGCAGGATTGTCTTACCAGATCGAGCTGCTGGACTATGCAGTACTAGGTGCTCTATGCACCGTGGCTATTATTTATTGGAACCCATCTAAAGGAGTGGAATTTTCTTATGCGCAAAATGTCAGTTAAACAATCGGTCATCGCTTGCTCACTCGTTTCTATGTTATCCCTCACGGCTTGTTCGTCCAATCCGACGACAACTACGGGGGATACAGGGAGTACATCCTCGCCAGCCCCAGGGAACAAAACAATTACGCTATCTGTGATAACATCCGATCGTTTTCTCGAGCTAGCCAAACAGAAATACGAGGCTCTGCACCCCGACACCAAAATTAACATTAAAGAGTATGCAGCAGCACCTCAAACGGCGCCACAAGGCCAAGCACAAGGTCAGGGGCAGGGGCAGGGGCAGCAGCAGATGATGATCATGCAGAAGCCAGACCCGAAAAACACGGAGAAATACGCCAGTTCCGTAGGGGCTGAGCTCATGAGCGGTAAAGCCTCGGATATCATCGTGACAAGCGGGCTTCCGTATCAGAAATATGCCGATAAGAAGCTTTTGGAAAATATCAGCGACCTGATGAGTAAAGATGCTTCGTTCAAGAAGGATAACTATTACACAGGTATTTTCGATGCAATGACATATAACGGTTCCTTATATGCGGTCCCTATTAAAGTAGGATTGAATATGTGGCTCGGCAATCAAGCCTTATTGAGTGCACAGCAGATCGACGATAGCAAGTGGACTTGGGCGGATTTTAAGAAAAAGGCTAGCAGTATGATCGCGGATAAAAACAATGACGGTAAGCCAGATACGTATCCAATGGGTAAAATAGAGCCTGCTGAGCTCGTCACATCGATGCTCAATAGCAGCTTCTCGAAATTCGCCGATGTTGGCGCGAAGAAAGCCAAGTTCGATACACCTGATTTTATTAACATGCTTAAGCTTGCGAAATCCATGTATGACGATAAGGTCATTCTTGCTGATAACTCGGATCCGAACAACGTCGTTTTCCAACCAAAAGGGAACGTTCTGATGTACACCGATATGTATACGATGCCGAAGATGAATTTTGAGGGCAAAGGCGGATACTACAATCTCCCTTCAGAGAGCGAAGCCAAAGGTACGCAGTTCACTTCTTCATTGCCACTTGCGATTAACAGCAAATCAGCTAACAAGAAGGAAGCTTGGGAATTCGTGAAGTACTTGCTGTCCGATGAGATGCAATCGGCTAGAGAGTTGACGGGAATTGCCGTTAACAAGACAGGAGCTAAAGCGCAAATTGACTTCTTGAAAACGCTCGGAACAGGCGGCGAAGGCGGCGGTAAACAAATGAAGCTTATGATTAATGGCAAGGCAGCGACGGTTCAACCTGCCACGGAGCAGGATGTGGCGGCGATGGAGAAGATTTTGAACAATGTTAGCGTATATGCAGAAAACGATCTGAAAATCACGAATATCGTTGCCGAAGAAACGGCACCGTTCTTCCAAGGTCAGAAATCCGCTGAAGAGGTTGCGAAGGTCATTCAGAATAAGGTGAACACGTACTTGCAGGAGTAACGCTAGTCAAGGAGGATGTATGCATCATGATGATTCGTCACCGTAAAATAATTCATTGGCTTCTGTTCCTCTTCCTCCTAAGCAGCGCAGCTTCCCCTGTTTCGGCTTCGGCCGGAGCTGGGGTTGCTTCGTCTACATCTGCGGAGCTCCAGAAGGAGCAGGTTGTTGGCTCTACCTCGTTAGGAAAGGCTTCCATCAATGAGGACAGTTACATGGAAGTTCAAGATGTCATGCTATTGCCTGGCGATCAGGATGGGATGGTCACCTTTAAGGTCAATGTCCATAACGGCGGTGTGAGCGAGCTTTCTTTTAAAAATTATTGGGTACGCCTGCAGTCCAAGGCTGGCAGTACGTTTACAGTCAACCAGTTAGCGCAGAGCGGCGATACGCATGGGATCGCACCTGGTACGAGTGAATCATATAGCCTCTATGCGAAAGTGAACGCGACAACCAAGCTTCAGGATCTCGTTTTTAAGCTCGTTGGGCTAGATTTCTCAGTTGCTGGCTATGAGCGTGTGGTGGGGCAGATGTCTCCTTCGGTGGATTACACCGTGGTGACGCCTGTGGGAGCGAAGCGTTCGGTTGAGATTGACGGTACACCTTTCCATGTGAACATGAATCGTACTTCCATTAGTAGAAATGACGATTTCTATTTACCATCCTTGTACGTTCAAATGGAGAATATAGGGACAGGCAGTATGAAGCTGCCAGATCTGAGCTATTTCATTCGTACTGCCCAGGGGCACATGTATCCGCTGCAAGCTGCAACGCTGGGGAAAGGGACGGAGCTGCAACCCCTGGCTGAAAAAGAAGGACTTCTCAGCGGGTCTATTCCTAGGGAAGCGGGAGCGGAGGGGTGGCAGCTTGTCATCACGGAAACGACGACTGGAAGTGACGGCAAGGGCAGCTTGAAGCTGCCTGTCGCCTTTTTCGAAGTGCCGGAAGCTGTGGAAGTTGAGGTTTCGCTAGGTAACGATTACGAATTTTCCAACAAATCAGGCACCTATACCGCACGGTTGACATCCTTGCAGCGATTGCCATGGGAAGATCAAGATATTTTGGCGGCTAATATCACTTTGACGAATAAAGGAAGTCAGGCGCTGCCTATTCCAGATTTGAAGGGTTATTTTGAACTAGATGATGCGGTCAATATTGAAGCAAGTTTAATTCGGACAGACCGTGTGATCAGCCTCCAGCCCGGCAAAGAGATCAATCTACAATTGGCTGGGAAAATCCCGTATACGAGCGATTTCAAGGACTTAAATCTCGTCCTACAAGAGAAGGCTGCGGATAATCAAGTGAGTGATCTGCTCACCTTTCATCATAATAAAGAGCTGATGGGGATGAAGGTGATTCCTGCCAACGGAACAAGAACACTGACCGATATTGGGCAAAGCGCAGCGTATTCTGTGCGTTCTACGCAAACGTTCGCTGGCGAAGGTGCCGATCTGTTCACGGTGCAGCTGAGTGTCGCTAACTTGGAGAAGCGGTTCACGGATTTGCGCAAGCAAGTTGCGCAGTTTCAGGCGGAGGATGGGACGGTGTTCCCGGCTCGCATTTCAGAGATTAGCAATAAGGTCATTCCAGGTGGCAAAGCACTTGTCTATGTGTACGCAACCCTACCGAAAGGCTATAAAACAGCAGAGTTAAAGCTGATTCTTGGCGATGAAGTTACCTTCTCAGGTGTAGCTGAAGAGAATGGCTATGTCAACGCCGCTGTCTTTCAGTTGCCTGAAGAGATTGAAGAGCCGTTGCATGGCTTCGCAACATTAGACGTCTACCCGTATACGATTACGTTAAGTCATATCGGGACCCAGATCGATTTTACAAAAGGAACGGTTATGCTGGATTTCGATTATGATCTAAAAAGGGATACCTTAGTGGAAACGAGCATGAAGGACCATTCCTTGATTGTTGAGCTGAGAGACGAATTGAGTGAGAGTGGGAAGGAAATTATCGTTAGTCAAACGTATGAGCTGGATGGGAAGGATCCGTCCAAATCTCTAGAAGTGGGCTTCCACGATGCCACAATCACGTACACGAACAAAGATACCATTTATAAGATCAGTGATATGAAAACGTATCAATTTAATGTCTACCACCAATTCCAAAATGGACAGAAAAAGCTGCTAGCAACCAAAGAACTGGACTGGTTCATTTATACAGATTAAACTCAGCTATTTTTAAGCTAGCATTCATCTAATCCTTTTATACTAAAACCATGAGAGAGGTTGCGGATACCAACTAGGAGGAAAGTCGATGAAAATACTCGTTGTGGAAGACGAGCTGCCGTTGCTGCAAACGATACGAACCTTGCTGGTAGAAGAAGGCTACCAAGTGGATGCGACTGCCTGCGGTGAAGAGGGCTGTTATTTGGCAGAGCAAGGTATCTATGATTTGTTGGTGCTCGATCGGATGCTGCCTGGGATGGATGGTGTCAAAATTGTTCATACCTTACGGGCTAAGCAAGTGCTGACGCCAATCCTGTTCCTCACAGCAAGAGATAGCGTTGAGGATATGGTGAAGGGACTCGATTCAGGTGCGGATGATTATATGACGAAGCCTTTTGGCGTACCGGAATTACTTGCCAGGGTGCGGGCTTTACTGCGTAGACGCGGGGGAATCGAGACCGAAGATCGTCTATCTTATGATCAGCTAGTACTGATAAGTAGAACGAAGGAAGTTGCTATTGCCGGAAGGCCTTTAGAGCTTACTTTGAAGGAATTCGAGCTGCTCGAATACTTGCTGCGGAATCGGGGTCAAATTCTAACGCGGGAGCAAATCTGTCTTCGTGTCTGGGGACTTGATTCCGATGTAGGGTCCAATGTCGTGGACGTGTATGTCTACTATTTGCGTAAAAAACTGAAACCGCACGATTATGATCACATGATCCATACGATTCGGAATGTCGGGTATATTTTGAAGGAGAATGCTGTATGTTCAAAAAGACCCGAATTCGTCTAACGACGTTGAACGCTGTTGTTTTCTTCATCATCATCGTCTGTTTGGGCATGATCGTCTATACCGAACTACGCCATCAATTGTATGCCAATGTGGATGAATCCTTACAGCAGCGAGTCCAGCAGGATGCGCAGTTCTTCTACACGAAATCGCAAATCATGTCGCCTGATGAACCTGCGGAAGGCACGACCAAGAAGACGTTAATTCAAGTTCAGGGGATCGATCCGCGCGTGTTTGTGGTGCTATGGGATGATCAAGGAAATTCGTATCCGATCTTAAGCGGTGCTGCGATGCGGAAAGAGGTGAATGCCTTCAAGCCGTATCGATCGATTCCAGCGCCTCAGACGGTGAGCCTCGATAATCATTCTTATCGCGTTCATGCTGTGCAATATGAGCAGCCGAAACTGATGAATCTCAAGGTGTTGACCGATATTTCCCAGGCGAAGGGATTAGACAGTATCACACCTACTTCACTTTTTAGCGAGGCATCGACCAAGATCGTAGCGATTCAAGCCATCAGCCTCATTGACTCTGAGCAAAATATGCTGAAGCAATTGTTGAAGCTTATTCTCATCGGGATCGTGGTTGGCGGCGCTATAACCGTATTAGCAGGTATGTATCTAGCGAATCAAGCGCTGCGCCCGATCAAGGAATCCTGGGATAAACAGCAGCAATTTGTGGCAGATGCCTCGCATGAGCTGCGCATGCCGTTATCCATTATTCGAGCGAATGTAGAGCTTGCGTTTCGGCATCCGGATCGATCGATCCTGCATATGAGTGAGCCGCTGTCTGTCGTGCTAGAGGAGTCGAAGCGGATGGGCCGCTTGACGGAACAACTGCTGACGCTTGCGAGAGCGGATTCCAATCAAGAGGAAATCATGCTCAAGCCTTTGCAACTATCGGAGGTTATTCACGAAGTCGTGCAGAAGTTTGAGCCGTTGGCTGAATTGAAGGGGCAGAAGCTGGAGACGGACGTCGAGAGCGAGATTGAGCTGATAGGGGATGTGGAGCGCATCCACCAGCTACTGGTGATTCTGCTCGACAACAGCATGAAGTTCACCCCCGCAGATGGCACGATTCGTGTGGTGGCCCGCAAGAAGGGCCACGATGTAGAGCTGGTGGTAGAAGACACTGGAGTCGGCATTGCGGCAGAGGATCTGCCGCATATCTTTGACCGTTTCTACCACGGCGACAAATCGCGGACGCGCAGCAGCAGCACGGGTGGCACGGGCCTAGGCCTCGCGATCGCGAAGTGGATCGTGACGAAGCATGGCGGCGAGATTACACCTGCTAGCGTGCTGGGTCAATGGACGAAGATGACCCTTCGTTTCCCGGCGTGGCAGCGGAAGCTGTAGGTGCCGCAACTCTGAATACATACCCCCTGACATAGTGTTGTCAGGGGGTTTCGTTTATTATAGGAAGATAAGCAAAACTACCGTATTTAGATGGGAGATATCACGATGAAGGTACTCACGAACCGTGAATTAAATCGTGCGCTGCTGGCAAGGCA
The DNA here is from genome assembly GCF_031455095.1 of Paenibacillus qinlingensis. Taxonomy (GTDB): domain Bacteria; phylum Bacillota; class Bacilli; order Paenibacillales; family NBRC-103111; genus Paenibacillus_E; species Paenibacillus_E qinlingensis_A. The sequence goes on along the minus strand of NZ_JAVDSB010000004.1, from coordinate 508,313 downwards.
AATGCTGCTTACCCGTGTGAAGCTTCCTGTCTTGGAGACTCTCGAGAGGCTGGTCGGGATGCAGGCGCAATCCCCAAACGCACCTTACTTTAGTTTGTGGTCGCGAATAGACGGGTTTCGTCATGAAGAACTGTCTGAGCTTTTGCGGAGTAAGCAGGTTGTCCGCATGGCGCTAATGCGATCGACATTGCACTTGGCTTCTGCTAATGACGCCCTGCATCTGCGGCCGTTACTGCAGCCTGTTATGGATCGCAGCTTGAAGGGAGCCTTCGGCAAGCAGCTTCATGGCATAGACCAAGAAACACTTGCTGTAGCAGGAAGATCGTGGGTCGAGAAGGAGCCAATGACTTTGAACGAACTGGGCATACGGCTATCCGAACAATGGTCAGGGCTCGATCCAGAGGCTGCCGTGGGATTGGTTCGGAATAAGGTACCGTTAGTGCAACTGCCACCGCGAGGCATCTGGGGGGAAAGCGGACAAGCGGTACATACTTCAATTGAAGCATGGCTCGGCCAACCGCTGTCCTCTTCGTTAGAGCCAGAATGGCTCATTCGGAGATATCTAGCCGCATTCGGACCGGCTACCGTCAAGGATATCCAGATGTGGTCAGGACTTACTCGTATCCTTGAAGTGATAAAAAACCTTCGTCCACAGCTAATCACCTTCCAAAATGAACGAGGCGAAGAATTATTCGATCTGCCGGATGCACCTCGACCTGCTGCCGATACACCTTCCGCACCACGCTTCCTCGGCGAGTTCGATAATATGCTGCTCTCTTATGCGGACCGCAGCCGGATTATGGAGGAGACGTACCGCAAACGTGTGTTCACGGTGAATGGCATCATCCGGGCAACTATTCTCGTAGACGGCTTCGTAACGGGAACTTGGAAGCTGATCAGCAAGCGGGATCATACTGTTTTGCATATAGAACCATTCCGGGTGCTTTCGAAACAAGAGCAAGATGCTCTGTTTGAGGAGGGGGCTCGAATGCTTCAATTCGCAGCTGCGAATTCGTCTACCTCTGAAATTATTTTTTCGAGTATTGTGTAATTTAAGCAAATACCCCTTCTCAAGACGAGGGGGTTTATGCTACACTCAACATGTCTGACAACCTGATAAGTTAACGAAAGAAAGTGGGGCTTCTCATGAAGGTTTCCTTATTTATTACGTGTTTAAGTGATGCATTATATCCAAAGGTTGGCGAAGCGATTGCACGACTACTAGGGCATTACGGTGTTCTACTCGAATTGCCGAAGGTGCAAACGTGCTGTGGGCAGCCTGCGTATAACAGCGGTTACTGGGATGAAGCGAGAGCAACTGCGAAGACCATTCTTACCGCATTTGAGGACAGTGATTTTGTGATTTCTCCTTCGGGCTCTTGCACGTATATGATTCATCACTACGCGAATTTGTTTAAGGATGAGCCGGAGTGGATGGAGAAAGCCACACAGCTTCAGAATAAAACGTACGAATTTACACAGTTCCTAGTTAATGTTCTCGATATTAAGGACATGGGTGCTGTATTTCCACATAAAGTCACCTATCATCCGTCCTGCCACGGAAGCAGGCTGCTCGGCGTGAAGGAAGAGCCGCTTGCGCTGCTGCAAGGCGTCAAAGATTTGGAGTTGGTTCCGCTGCCTTTTGCCGAGGATTGCTGTGGATTCGGAGGGACGTTCTCTGTGAAAATGGCGGATATTTCCGGTGCCATGGTGCAGGAGAAAGTAGACCACGTGAAGGAAACCGAGGCCGAGGTATTGGTTGGGTTGGATTTGGCCTGCTTGATGAATATTGCAGGGAATTTGCGTTATCGCAACGAGCCGGTGAGAGTGATGCATTTGGCTGAGCTGCTATATGAAGGAGTGAAGCACGCATGAGCCACACAGCTACGGGGAAAGCGACAACGGTTAAGGAACGGGCAGATATCGCGCTGAACGATGAATTTCTGCGCAAAGCGGTCAAGTTTACGACGGAGCGGCTGCGCGGCGGGAAGCTGAAAGCAGCGGCTGATCACGGAAATTGGGACGATTGGCGTGAGCGCGGCAGGCAGATTCGTCTGCATACCATTGCGCATTTGGATTATTACTTAACGACGTTTGCGAACAATGCGCGAGCGAACGGGGTTCATGTGCATTTTGCGGATACCGATGCCCACGCGGTCAAAATTTCCCTGGAAATTGCCGCAGCCAAACAGGCCAAATCGGTTGTGAAATCCAAGTCGATGGTGACCGAGGAGCTGCATTTGAATAAAGCGCTGGCCTCTATTAACGTTGAAGCGATCGAGACCGATCTAGGCGAATACATCATTCAGCTGGCGGATGAAACCCCATCGCATATTATCATTCCAGCTATTCATAAAAATAGATATCAAATCGCTGAGCTCTTATCGAAAGATGCAGGGGAGACGTTGGCCCCGGACACGACGATTCTGGCTGGCTATGTGCGCAAGAAATTAAGAGAGAAATTCCTGGAAGCTGACATCGGGATGACGGGCTGTAACTTTGCCATTGCGGAGAGCGGATCGATGGTCCTGTTTGAAAATGAAGGCAACGCACGTATGGTCACGACGGTGCCCAAGACGCAAATTACGTTGATGGGGATGGAGCGGATTATCCCTACTTGGTCAGACCTCGAGGTCATGGCAACGTTGCTTCCTCGTTCAGCTACAGGTCAGAAACTGACCGTATACATGTCCGGCATCACAGGTCCGAGAAGAGACGCAGATGCCGATGGGCCGGAAGAGATGCATATCATCATCGTGGACAACGGTCGCTCGCAGCAACTTGGCGATCCGGAGTTCCAAGAGCTGCTGAACTGCATCCGCTGCGGCGCCTGCTTGAACGCGTGCCCGGTGTACCGCCATATCGGCGGTCATGCCTACGGGGGCACGTACAGCGGACCGATCGGCGCTGTGCTCACGCCAGCGCTCAAGAAAAATGTGGCGGAGTGGGACGACATCGCCAATGCTTCAAGTCTTTGCGGCGCCTGCTATGAAGCATGCCCCGTGAAGATTCCCTTGCACGACATGTTGGTGTCGCTGCGCAGGCGCAAGGTCGAAGCTGGCCACGGCGATAAAGTCGAGGCGGCGGGGATGAAGGGCTTTGCAGCGTTGATGGGCAACTCGAAGCGAATGAGCGCCGTGCTCAAGCTAGGCAGAATCGGCCAGAAGCTGGTCGTTCGCGATGGCGGCATCCGCCTGAAGGTTGGACCGCTCAAAGGCTGGAATAGCTATCGCGTAACACCAAGCCTTCCGAAGGCATCGTTCCGCGAAGGCTGGAAAACGCTTGAGCAAGAAATTCGCCATGGGCTTACTGAAGCTGATCCGGCGATCCAAGCAAGAATGGCTGCGGCTTTGGCAGCGCGGGGCACAAAGGGAGGACATCATCATGGCTAAACGAGACATTACGCCAGAGTGGCAGGAGAAGCTGAACGTGCTGGATCAGCAATCCCTAGCGGAGCAAGAACGTTTCATCCAAGGCATCGCCAACAAGCTGGGGCGTCCGAGGGTGACCGAGAAGCCCGCGCATCCTTACCAAGGCGCTTCGGATAGCTGGAAAGCGTTCAACTGGTCCCCAGAAGAACGCGTAGAGAACTTCACGGCGAACTTCCATGCCGCAGGCGGATACGTAGTTAGGGTCCCTTCGATGGATGAAGCCAAAGCTAAAATCCAAGAACTCGTCAACACGTTAAGTGTCAAACGTGTGATTCACCAGGATCAAGCCGAGCTGCATGCGCTTGAGCTAAGCGAATCGCTTCCAGAGGTTGACTTCTCGGTATGGAATACCGATGAAGATACCAACTGGAAGGCGAGCGCAGCCAATGCGGATCTGGGCATTGTTATGGCTGATCATGCGGCGGCTTACACCGGATCGCTAACTGTGTTATCATCGAAAGAGAAGGGCCGATCGGTGAGCCTGCTCCCTACGGCTTTGATCGTCCTGCTGCCGATTGAACGATTGCGAACGAGATTAGGCGAGATACTCGCCCCACTCGATCAGATAGCAAGACAAGATTTGCCTGCCGGCATTCACTTCATCTCGGGTCCAAGCCGCTCGGCGGATATTGAGAACGATTTGACGATTGGTGTTCACGGTCCAGGGATTGTGCACGTGCTACTTATCGGATAGAAGAGGTACTCCTATGGAAGTTACGAAGCTGCAGAAACAGAATCACTATGATGAGATCGCCCAGCAGATCAAAGAGATGATTGTGCAGGGACAATTGAAAATGGGGGATAAGCTCCCTTCCACCAAGGAGCTGTCCGAGCGCTTCGGCGTCGGACGCTCCACGATGCGGGAAGCGCTCAGCGCCTTGAAGGCGATGGGTCTCATCGAGATTCGACAGGGGGGAGCAAGCCGCGTCATTCGCGATGCGCCCTCCGAGGTGACGCTCCCTGAGTGGACATCGCTTCGCATGAATCGGACGACGCTCTTGGAGCTCATGGAAGTGCGGCAATCGTTGGAGATTTCGATTGCATCCATTGCTGCACGGAAACGAACGCCTGAGGACTTAGCCCAGCTGCAGCGCATCATGCAAGACATGGGGAGTTCGGTAGGCAATGATGCGGAAGGGGAAAGAACCGACCTCGGATTCCATCAGCTGCTCGTTCAAGCGACGCATAATAGCATTATGGAGCAAACGTTTGAGTCCATCCGCAACGCCATGGAAATGATGATTCGCGATATCCGCCGTGCGGAGCTTTATGCGAATCAGGAAGTAGCGGTCAAGCTGCTGAAGGAACATAAGGTGATTTATGAAGCGATCGTCAGCGGAGATCCCGTGCTGGCCTCTGCGGCGATGCGCGAGCATTTGGAGCATGTCGAAAGTATTTTGATCAAATATATATGAATACCCAGAGGGGCTTCCCACAACTCAATGAGGTGAGGGGGAAGGCCTTCTCTTTGTGCATCTGTCAAAATCATACACGAGATGCGACCAAGATTTGCACGCTTCTACCGTCAATGAGTAACTCTTAAAAATCGAGTTACAGCAGTTAATCGCGGCCAACTGGATGCCGTAACTCGAAAAAAGAGACTGTCGATTAATTCCCAAGCGTTTGCCCTACAATCGATTTTAATTGAGTTAGTTCAAACCGAAAAAATATTTAATCGATTAGAAATGACTTGGAAGAACGATTCTCAGCTATTTAACGGAATTGGGACCCCTCAAAATAATTAATCGACAGTCTCAAAAATCGAGTTACAGCACATAATCGCGGTCTATTGGATGCCGTAACTCGAAAAAAACGAGTTACAGCAGGTAATCGCTGTCCTCTGGATGCCGTAACTCGAAAAAAACGAGTTACAGCACGTAATCTCGGCCAACTGGTTGCCGCAACTCGAAAAAATCGAGTTACAGCAGTTATCCGCGGTCTATTGGTTGCCGCAACTCGAAAAAAACGAGTTACAGCTCCCAATCGCATTCCCCAATCGCTAGCTGGCCACGCATCCTAATGTACCAATCCCGTACCTTGGATTTTAACATGCGTTTCTACCTCGAACTTCACCTCTGGATATACGGACTTCCAGTACTCCCAATCCTTCTCTTTACCAAAGTGCTGGCCCAAATAATGAAGCCCAAACCCATACGGGTCAACCTTGGCATCTCTAATTTTGTAGAGGAGAGCCTCTACAGTTTGGTTGACATGCTGCTCAAGCTGCGGTTGTACCTTGTGAATGTCTAAACCCAAAGCGCCCTGTTCAACCATGCCAGTAAGATGGAGTTGCATCTTAACAACGGGAATATCCGCTTTGGGAATCGAGATATGTTGGGTAACTTTCGCTACATAGAAGGCGAGCGGTTTCTCATTATAAGTGATAGCGATCCCTGCCTTGCTAAACTCATTCGCGCTCATATTGTAGAGCTGTGTCTCCTGCGGATTGAGGACGAGACACTGATTGCTTTTATTCAGCAAAGCCAGATGCTCAACAACGTAAGAATCACCATCAAAGCTAATGATTGGAAAATAGGGATCTAACCCTTTTTCCTTGAAGCGTCTGAAGGTGTCGAACAATAACGCAGTTACTGTGTAAGGAGATACTGTTCCCTCTTTTCCGAAGGTGAGAAAAAAGGAGTTTCCTGCAAGTCTTTCGGTTGTTGGGTTGGACTCAAGCAGCTTTCGAGCACTAGGTTCGGCGATGGCTGTATAAGAAATTAATTGAATGTCGCGTCTTCGGGTAAGCCAATTCAATGGCTCTTCGAGGGATTTATTCGCTAAGGTAGCTCCAAATAAGAACATACGGCAATGACCGAAATCAAGCTCTTTATCGACGTGTGCTTTGAGGTTCCTTACGGCTTCTGCAATACTTTTGGCTTCTTGATGTTCGATCTGGCTTTCGGCGAGCCCCTCGCCGACCTTTGAAGCGGGGATAGCGAGCCGCAGTGTTACTAGATAAGGTTTATCCTCCTTACCTGTCCAATCGACACCCATGGCGACGACGAAGAATCGCTTGTCAATATCCTTAAAGCTGCATCCGCCAAGACACGAACAGACAAGTAGAAGGGATAGACAGGTGAGCAATAGTTTGTTTCTCATAATTGGATCTGTTCCTTTTTTTGCTTCCTTACGAAATACATCATGAGGAAAAGGAAATAGATTTCTAAGAAAAATCGAAGTATTAACCAACCCTCGGAGAGATACTGATTTCGTTCCAGATTCATAACCCGCATGAAAAGAAGAGCGAAGAAGCCGATGCCTAATCCGAGCCATACGTTCACCCAAGGAGCAGGGTCTTCTTCAACTTCAATGGAGCCATTGATCATGTAGCGCAGCAACATAATCGTTGTGTGCCAGGTATTCATGACGAACAATAGCGATAGTCCTGTAAAGAGGAGCAGAAAGGCAAACAAAACACGGTTAATAAACCCGTACTCGAGCACCATGGAATCCGCTGTCATACTCCATAGGTAAACATAATCCTCAACCCCAACTGTCCCATGAAAGCCGATAGGCACAAAAAAAGTAATCAGCAAGAATAAAATGCCGAATAGCGGCACAATCCAGCGGAAATTAAATTTAAATCCTACTGTATATAGCCGATTGAAAATCAGGAGACTGAGATAGCCAGAGAATAAGAAAGTAGAGGCAGCGATCGTTGTGAAAGAAGGAGGCTTATTCACATAGCCTGCCACATAACGTATCGCATCCCAGTTAATATTTTCATTGAAAATGGCTTTTATGATAAACAAAATGAGCATGGGGGAACTAAGAATAACCACGGTCTCATGAATGAATTGGACAGTCCTTGTAGATCGTGTGCAAGCCCACACGGCCGCGGTTGCCATGAGAAACAAATTCAAATAGGGGTTAATATCTGGGTAGAAGAACATACGAACCGTTTCTGAATAAGCATATATTACGATAATGCCGGCTGGTAACCATAGGATTAGCGCAGCAAATAAGATATTGGCTTGCGTAAACCACCTAGGGGTATACCGATCACAGATTTCAGGAAAGCCGAGTCCCGGAAACCGCTCAAAGCATGCCATGGTACCAAGCGAAAGAATAGTGCCAACCACCATCGCGATAAGCATACCCGAAACAGCACCATTGAACCGATCTCGGATCAGCAACGAGGGGACAAACATCATGATATTAATCATGCCGACATAGAGCACGTGATAGTAGGTATACCGCGACATGATTTATTTTGACCCCTTTCTAAGGTTATAGTGGTGTGCTTTCGCCTCAAGTTTGGGGTTATAAAAGGCCAGATAAGGTTGACCAAAACTTCTAAGACTGCACCAATAGGAAATTAAGATGAAGCCCAGAACGACGACACCTAGTAACCCAAAGAATATGGCAGCTATGACAAAGATATATTTAACGAAGCGTACCGAGTAGCCAAAACCGTTATTAGGAATGACGAAATTGGAAATCGCGACAACGGAGGTCACGATAATCATAATGGAGCTGACTAACCCCGCCTGTTGGATGGATTGACCCAGAATGAGACCCCCAACGGTTGTTGCGGTCGAGCCCACATAGCGTGGCAGCCTGAGGCTAGCCTCGTTCAAGGCTTCAATCATGAATAACATAATGAAGACTTCGATAAAAGACGGATAAGGGACAACGACACGGCTTCCTGCAATCGAAAGTGTCAATTGAACGCGAAGCACCTCAGGATTATAGGAGACAATTGCAATATACAGGGCTGGCAGTGTAATCGTTAAAAACATAGCCAAATAGCGAAGAATGAGTAAGCATTTGCTCATCCAATAGGATTCGTAGTCATCATCCATGGCGTGTAGGAAATCAAAGAGCCGCACTGGAAGAATGAGCCCAAAGCGGCTTCCATCCTGAAGAAGTGCGATTTTGCCGCGTTCCAGCATGGCTGCGATACGATCCGGCCTCTCGGTTTGGATAATGACGGGAAAAAAACGATGTCTCCGTCCCGATAGCGATTGCATAAGCTGGCCGGCAGCTTGAAGAAGCTTGATTTGTATATTGGAAATCCGTTCATTTAATAATCCAAGAACATCTTCATTGACCAGATCTTTGTCATAAAGAACGGTAATGCGCGTGTTCGAAATTTGACCAATCGTATGCGTTTCTACGCAAAGGGATGGCGCATTATAGCGCATCCGAACGAGGCTAATATTTAAATCCAAGTCTTCAGTTAAGGCACTTTGCGGTCCTTGAATCGCAACTTCAACCTGAACGGTGTCGGGCTTGTCCTGAAATTTCCGTTGTACATCGTATCGATAAACTTGATCTTCAATTTGAAAAAGGGCAGCCCCTTTAAGCAGCAAAGGTGTCCAATGATCAGATTGATCCACTACCCCAAAGGCTGGATTCGCGTTAAGCATCCGTTCGAATTCTTCCGGATTAAAGCAATAGGAGTAAGGAACGGTCAATCCATTTTTGATTAAAGCAAGATCGCAAAGAGACGGGAAGTAGATCACTTCCATCGGCATATAGCCGTTGTCTAGGGTGTCATAGAATAGGTCAGCTGGATTGTTCAATTCAGCACGGATTTGTTCGATCATGCCAATTCCCCCAATTCCCTTACATTACCATGCGGTTTAGCGTGCCCTGAAAGGGGGGAGAATAAACAGAAGTGGAGGTTATCCTTGCAAATATTGTTCAAATCCAGTTCGCTGCGCATATTTCATTTGCATGCCTGGCTTATAAAATTGATAATTGTTTCGACCTAACTCTTTGGCGGCATACATGGCTTGATCGGCATGTTTTAGCAACTGCTCTAAGGTTTCTCCATCGTTGGGATACATGGAAATTCCCAAATTTGTAGATACGAAAATATCGCCAATGTCCATACGGAAAGGTATTTTTAACAAGGTAATGATGGTTTGGGCTTGTTCGATGAGGGTTACTTGATTCCCTTGGGGAAGTAAGATGACGAATTCATCCCCGCTAAGTCGGAAGGCGGATCCCTTCTCAGGTAAGCAACTCGTAAGTAAGGAAGCAAATTTATGTAAGGTTTGGTCTCCAATCAGGTGACCGAAATTGTCATTGATCCATTTGAAACGGTAAATATCTAAATACAAAACGCCTAAGGTTTCCTGATGTCGCTGAGCATAGGATAGTGCTAGTTGAAATTGCTCATTAAATTGATTGCGATTCGGCAATCCAGTCAAGTGATCGTAATACGCTAACTGACGTATGAGTTCTTCGGATTTTCTTTTTTCAGTTAAATCTCGGAGGTAGGCTGTGAATATCGTTTTTCCCCCATACACCCTATTCGTGATGATAATTTCTGCAGGAAAGGTTGTGCGATCAGCGCGATATGCCGTAATTTCAAATCGTTTGCCGATGACGGAATCAGATTTTTGACTTATTAGTTGAAACAATAAAGCAGCATCTTGTCCATTTTGATCGAAGGGGAAGAGCAGATCGAAAAATGTACGTCTCAGCGCTTCTTGGCGCGTGTAACCGAAGATCGTTTCTGCCGCAGGGTTGAATTCAATAATCCAGCCTTGCGATTTAAACATGAAAATACAATCGATTGCTGATTCCAAAATGGAAGCTTTGAGCGCAATCTGTTCGGATAGTCGTCGATCTACGGATAAAGAACTAATGAAACTGATTGCAAAGATGAGCAAGGCTCCGAAGGCCACGTACATGGCTACGACGTAGAAGTCCATATTTATCGCATTGCCACTATGAGCATGGGTTTCCGTAGGGAACGACATGTCAGCAGCTGCCATGCCCATATAATGCATGCCAGTAATTGCGGCACCCATAATTAAAGAACTCGTTAACAGTCGCTGCTGATTGCGTTTAAAAAAGAAATAAAGTGCTGTGATGGAAGCAAAGATGGCAATTACAATAGATAGTGTGAAGGGTAGGGGTCTGTACTGGATCGTCACATTTTGTAGAGCAGCCATACCGATATAATGCATGCCGCTGATCGCGAGTCCCATGATGGTACCTCCGATCAGAAAGCTGGAACGAATCGAACCGGCTTGAAAGGCGACGACGAGGCCTATTAGTGCTCCACCGACCGCGACAAGAACAGAGATACTGACGATGGATATATGATACGTGATGCCATTAGGCAAATGATAAGCCAGCATCGCGATAAAATGCATAGACCATATGCCTATGCCCATGACAAGGGCACTACACAGAATCCAACTTTTCTGGTGCCATCCGACTGAAGTGGACACTTTCCGAGCTAAATTCAAAGCCGTGTAAGACGAGAGCAACGCAATAACGAAAGAAAGCAAAACAAGGACATAATTATAACTTTCCGCTTGCGAATGATGCATGAGAACCCTCCTACCCATTTCCCAGAATAAAAAAAGGATCATCCCGAATAAAGGATCATCCCTAGTTATTCGGCAACCTGTCAACCATAGCATTCGAGTAAGGAATGCGTTAGGCCATGGCTTTGCGTCTCATCGTTTCCGATGATTTGCCTTTTCAATTTGATCGTACTTACAGGCATAATACCCACTAAATCTATTACTATTTAACCATTATAGAGTAGGGAAAAATTAACTGTATATAGCGATAATTGCGGGCTTTTGTCGAATTCGATAAAGAAAGGTAAAGTTGACCCAATTATTTACTTTATAGGTAAAATACAAGGATTAGTCCGCGATTGAAGTGGCTAAGCCGATAGCTGAGGTGTGGCAAGGGATGGCATCAGGTACATGGACGCAGGCTTTCATAGGTGAATGTTTCTTGCCTTTCATTTTGTTTTATTGATGATAATAATAATTTATCAATTTAATAAAACATAAAAATACACATTACCATTAGTAGGGTGTATTCTAGTTAGTAAGCAAAGTACTTTATGGAAGAAATGATAATAGTAAAGAGTACTGGTTAACCACGAGCGCAATCGCAAAAAAGTGAGGGGAATTCGCAATTTTTTTGAGACGCGAAAATTATTTAATTAGAATTTGGGCATACTTGTATTGCTAATAATTGGATCGGTTCTCTCCTCTACCCCATTCTACCTTGGAAAGCCTCGTCATATTATGACAAGGACATGAATTCATGCCCATGAGTGTAAGACTTCTTCAACGCACTTCTTGTCGTATGGCTTATAACTATCATATAATAGTAAGTAATAATTTTCGTATGGCTTATTAATGATCTGGAAAAGGTGTCTCATTAGGCCGCGACCTGGCTTGCTGTAACGCTTAAGCAGGCGCGCCTTTATCTTTTCTGCAAACTTCAGGGTATAAGGATGGTAAAAATGAGCAACAGACAAACTACAACAGACGTCATTTTGATTGGTGCTGGCATCATGAGTGCGACTTTAGGTACACTTCTGAAAGAATTAGTGCCGGAATGGGAAATTAAAGTTTTTGAGAAACTTGAAAATGCTGGTGAGGAAAGCTCTAACGAATGGAATAATGCGGGTACGGGCCACGCGGCACTGTGCGAGCTTAACTACACGTCTGAAAAACCAGACGGTTCTGTAGATATAAGTAAAGCAATCCAAATTAATGAACAGTTTCAACATTCTATGCAGTTTTGGTCTTATCTTGTAAAGGGCAAGCTTATCGAGGATCCTCAGGACTTTATCATGCCACTGCCTCATATGAGTATGGTCCTTGGGAATCAAAATGTATCGTTTTTAAGAAAACGCTATGAAGCCATGTCGAAAAACTCCTTGTTTAAAGGGATGGAGTTCTCTGAGGATCCCAAAAAATTAATGGAATGGATTCCACTCATTATCAAGGATCGTCCATCCAATGAACCGATCGCGGCAACCAAAATTGACTCCGGTACGGACGTTAACTTTGGTGCTTTAACGCGTATACTATTTGATCATTTAAAGAAGAAAAACGTTGATATTAAATATAAACACAGTGTTGATAATCTAAGACGTACTGGTGACGGCTCGTGGGAATTGAAAATACGTAATATCAACAGCGGCAGTACTGAGCGCCATACGGCTAAATTTGTATTTATCGGCGGTGGTGGTGGAAGCTTGCATCTTCTGCAAAAGTCCGGTATTCCTGAAGGCCGGAATATTGGCGGCTTCCCAGTTAGCGGAATATTCATGGTGTGTAATAATCCAAGTGTTGTCGCGAAGCATCATGCCAAAGTATACGGCAAAGCGAAGCTCGGAGCTCCACCAATGTCTGTACCGCATCTGGATACGCGATTTATCGACAATAAAAAGTCGTTATTGTTTGGACCTTTTGCTGGGTTCTCACCAAAATTCCTTAAAACAGGTTCCATGTTTGATTTGGTAACTTCAGTTAAACCGAATAACTTAGTGACGATGTTGTCGGCAGGTGCCAAGAACATGTCATTGACCAAATACCTTATCGAGCAAGTTATGTTATCAAAAGAGAAACGGATGGAAGAACTGCGGGAGTTCATCCCTAGCGCCAAAAGCGAAGATTGGGATCTTGTTGTAGCTGGTCAACGCGTACAAGTTATTAAAGATACAGCTGCTGGCAAAGGAACACTACAATTTGGTACAGAAGTCATTAGTTCAGCAGACGGCTCATTGGCAGCTTTGCTCGGCGCTTCTCCAGGAGCTTCTACCGCGGTATCGGTTATGCTTGAGCTAGTAGCGAAATGTTTCCCAGAACGCATTAAAGAATGGGAACCGAAAATTAAAGAAATGATACCTAGTTATGGTGTGTCACTTCTGAAGCATCCAGAGCTTATTGATGAAATTCATTCTTCAACAACTCGAATTCTTGGTCTGAGCGAAAAGAAAACGTTACAGGCAGCGCGTCAAACTTAATGATCTGTTATCACTTCGAATAAACAGGCTGTAATCCGACTTTGGGATTGCGGCCTGTTTTTTTAATGCTCGTAACCTTTCTGACTGGAAAGGTGAGGGCTATTTTTGTTTTTAAACTTAGTTAATGACAGTAAGTAATTCATACTCATGGACTCCCGAAATAACCCAATCTTTAAAACTATTGAAAAATATGTCTTTTTACTAGGGTGATGTACAAGAATTAGAGGAACTAATTGACTATACTGTATAGATCTAAAAAACTATCATCGGGAGGGAAACAAATTGCCAACAAAACGGTCACAAGTTGAAAGTCTACTAAATCAACTCGATATCGAAGATATTGAGAAGCTCAAGATTGAGTACTACAACGAAGAAAAAGTAAAGTTAGAGCTTGATGATGATCTGGGTCCAGTTCAAAGACAATTATTGATTACACAGTTTTTGGACAGCATCAATTGGTTCTTCGCAAAGGAATTTGAAGTTCAGCTGTATAACGGAGCTGAATTTGAAATCGAATTTGAAGAAGGCGATGATACAGGAGTCACAGGACCAACAGGACCTACAGGTCCAACGGGTGCAACAGGAGCAACAGGAGCAACAGGAGGAACTGGAGCAACAGGTGCAACAGGAGTAGCCGGAGCAGCAGGTGCAACAGGTGCAACAGGCGCTACTGGAGCAACAGGAGCTTCTGGCATTACAGGAGCAACAGGTGCAACTGGTCCTACGGGAGCAACAGGAGCTTCAGGTATTACTGGAGCGACCGGAGCGACAGGTGCAACCGGTATTACGGGTGCAAGTGGAGCAACAGGTATAACAGGTGTCACTGGAGCTTCCGGAATCACTGGTGCAACAGGACCTACAGGAGCAACAGGAGCAACAGGAGCAACAGGAGCAACAGGAGCAACAGGAGCAACGGGTGCAACTGGTGAAACAGGAGCTCCAGGTCCTGAAGGAGGAGCAACAGGAGCAACAGGAGCGACTGGTGCAACAGGCGCAACGGGTGCAACAGGAGATACAGGAGCGACTGGAGATGCAGGAGCAACAGGTGCGACTGGAGGAACTGGCCCAATTGGCCCAACAGGCCCTACGGGAGCAACAGGAACAGGTTTAACAGGAGCGACTGGCGCGACAGGAGCAACAGGAGCAACAGGAACTCCAGGATTATCTGGCCCAGCAGGACCAACAGGTCCAACAGGAGCAACGGGTGCAACAGGAACTGCAGGTTTAACTGGAGCAACAGGTGCGACTGGTGGAACAGGCCCAACAGGACCTACGGGTGCAACAGGAACTGCAGGATTAACAGGAGCAACAGGAGCGACTGGAGGAACTGGCCCAACAGGACCTACAGGTGCAACAGGTGATGCTGGTTTAGCAGGAGCAACAGGAGCGACTGGAGCAACTGGCCCAACAGGACCTACGGGTGCAACAGGAACTGCAGGTTTAACAGGAGCAACAGGTGCGACTGGAGGAACTGGCCCAACAGGACCTACGGGTGCAACAGGTGATGCTGGTTTAGCAGGAGCAACAGGTGCGACTGGCGGGACAGGCCCAACAGGACCTACAGGTGCAACAGGTGATGCAGGATTAGCTGGAGCAACAGGAGCAACAGGGGCTACTGGAGCAACAGGAATCACAGGTCTAACAGGTGCTACTGGCACAACCGGAGCAACTGGAGCAACTGGTGCAACAGGAGCTACAGGAGCTACAGGAGCTACGGGAGAAGGAGCTATTGTTCCTTTCGCATCCGGCTTACCTGTTACGTTAACAACAATTGCAGGCGGTTTGGTCGGTACGACAAGTTTAGTTGCTTTTGGTACTAGTACTGCAGGTGTTTCTCTGATTGGTGGTCTCATTGATACGGTGGCTGTTGCCAATATGGCCTTCTCCGTACCGCGTGATGGCACGATTACCTCGATGGCTGCATTCTTGAGTAATACAGTTGCACTTGCTCTAGTTGGCACAACGATTACTGTAACGGCACAATTGTATGAATCAACTGCACCAGATAACTCGTTCTCGCCTATCCTGGGAACAGCAGTCACACTTGCTCCAGCTCTCACCGGAGCAGTAGCTATTGGAACTGTTTCAGATGGTTTATTAACAGGGCTTTCCATACCAGTTACTGCTGGAACACGACTGCTCATGGTATTCTCTTGTAGTGCTACTGGCTTGACACTGATTAATACAGTTGTTGGTTATGCAAGCGGTGGCGTTAATATCGTATAACACATTGTACTCAGAATTTGCGGAAAGAAGCATCCTTTTAAAGGGTGCTTCTTTATATTTAAGTTGAGTAAAACTAAACTTTCCATAGACCATTTTCATACTTGGAAATAGAATAAGATGCATATGAAATGAAACATAAAAGGAATGAAACCTATTGACTCAAGAAGAAGTGCTGCAAGGCGGTAATGTAAATCAGATTGTCCGCAAGGAGAATACGGTTCGCCGACCCATAGGCTATTGGAGTGCGAATGTGCATGAATTGCTCCTACATTTAGACAGACAAGGATTTGAAGGAGCGCCAAGATTTCTTGGAATCGATGACGCTGGTCGTGAAATAGTAACCTATATTGCCGGAGAAGTTCCGGGGAACAACTATCCAAAGCTTGACCCATACATGTGGTCGGACGAAACTTTACTGGGGTTGGCCTGCCTCTTGCGTCGTTTCCATGATGCGACTACAGCATTTACACCTAATCCGGAGGCAAGATGGCAGCTTAGTTATCCTGATGTTACTGAACACGAAGTCATCTGCCATAATGATGCGGCGCTATATAATATTGTTTTTCAGAATGAAGCTCCTGTGGCACTAATAGATTTTGACATGGCAGGTCCTGGGCCGCGCATGTGGGATATTGCTTATTCCCTGTACACATCGGTTCCGCTAGCAAGTTTCGCACCAGGCTCATCTTCAGGAACAACAACGGCTTACCAATCTGACATACACGCCTCAGATCGCCGTCGGCGAATTCAATTATTCTTTGAATCTTATGGAATTCCAGTCCCTGCTAATCTGCAACAGTGGATTATTCAACGTTTAATTGTACTGTGTGATACGCTGAGAAATGGTGCCGCTGAGGGGAATCTTGCTTTTCAAAAAATGGTGGATGAAGGTCACTTGGCGCACTATGAGAGAGAAATTCATTTTGTAACAGAGCATTTCAAAGATTGGATATAAATGCTACACTTTTCCCTCGGGCGGTTAACGGAGCACCAACGAATGCCGTCTTTGAGGGAGATATTGATTATACATGCTATAGCATGTATAATACGGAGTGAATCACGCTGAGTAATAAAGGAGAGAACGATGGAGCTATTCGAAATTACAGGATTTCAGGTTAATCGTACGAATGTCAAAATGAACAATTATTTTACGAAACAACTAAAGCAATTTGAAATTACACCTGAGCAATGGGGGATTCTTAGTGTCCTCGATAGTGATAAAGCTACAACTCAAAAAGATCTAGCGGAAACGATCGATCGGGATCAGACGACGATTGTTCGAATGATTCATTCATTAGAAAAGAAAGAAATCGTTAAACGCGTAGTCAATGATACGGATAAACGATCGCATAACTTATACTTAACCGCTAAAGGAGTTCGGCTTAAATCCAAGGTTCTTCCCGTGGTGCTCGAAGCCCATAATCATGTTACGAGATATTTGAGCATGTCTGAAATCAGTGAATTGAAAGTTATTCTTGAAAAACTATACGCGAGTGTAAAAGATGAGTAATCTGAAGGGAGGTGAGTAGGTAGAAAGAGGTAAATTCGTTACAGATCAAATATATGCTATAGCATGTATTTGTGAATACAAAAAGATTGGAGTGAAAACGATGATTATTTTGATTTTACAAGTGATAGTGGGCGTGTTTTTTATGTTTACAGGGGTCAGAATTATAAGTGGTAAAATGGCAAATGAATTCAAACGCTTGGGAACGCCACCTGTTTTTAATTTTTTGACGGGGCTTATTGAGATTGTCTGCTCGATTGGTATGATTGTGGGAATCTGGGTATCTATGGTCGCAACCCTAACAGGAATTCTTTTAGGAGGAACAATGCTGGTGGCGGCAGGTATGTTGCTATTTGTGGCAAAAGATCCGTTCTCGAAGGCAATTCCAGCCATAATTCTCTGCCTATTGTCCGCGGTTATCGCGATAAGCCACTTATTTGGGGCGGCTGCCTTGTAGCTGAGAATTGTCCTAGTCGTATTTTTTGGACTTACTCAACATTGTTTGTTTGATCTTACTTTTAAGGATGTCAGCAAAACTGTTTCTCTAGACCCACACAACTTTCGTCTAGTATGATAGTCATCGACATAGATAGAGAGTGGTGTAAGCATGGAAAACATGTATGATGACATCAAGCAAGGCGAAAAAGGTGCTTGGTTAAGTATAATCACGTACATTATTCTTTCCGCTTTGAAGTTAACCATCGGGTATTTCTCCAATTCCGAAGCGTTATCAGCGGATGGTTTAAATAATGCCACAGATATTATTGCGTCTATTGCTGTTTTAGTCGGGCTAAGAATATCGCGAAAACCACCGGACAAAGATCACCGGTACGGTCATTATCGAGCGGAAACCGTAGCGGCGTTAATTGCCTCTTTTATTATGTTCGCAGTAGGTATTCAAGTACTCTATCAAGCATTTACGAAGTTTTGGGTGGAGCGCATAGAGACCCCTGATATGGTTGCGGCATGGACGGCTGTTTTTTGTGCCGTTATTATGTACTTGGTCTATCAGTATAATGTTCGTTTGGCTAGGAAAATAAACAGTCATGCGATGATGGCGGCTGCACAGGATAATCGTTCGGATGCGTTTGTGAGTATCGGTGCTTTTATCGGTATCGTTGGTTCTCAATTTGGATTGCCATGGCTGGATCCTATAACGGCACTTATTGTTGGTTTTATTATTTGTAAAACAGCATGGGATATTTTTCGTGATTCTACGCACGCGCTAACGGATGGCTTTGACGATGCGGAGCTTCAAACTATTAAAAAGACGATTCGCGAGATACCTGGTGTGGAAAAAGTAATTGATGTTAAAGCCCGAATTCATGGAAACAATAAGCTGGTTGATGTGACCATCGGTGTAGATCATGAGCTTAACGTAAGCGAAAGTCACGACATTACGGAGCATATTGAGAATAGAATGAATGAACTTCATAACATATCCCACGTCCATATTCACATTGAACCTATCGAGGTATCAAGTAGTCCAAAAAATGACAAAGCAGAGGCTCGCACTTAGTGCGGCCTCTTTTGCTATGCGTTAGTAGGGAATTACCAGGGGAACGAGAAGCGGTGGCGTGTACTTTTCCGGTTCAACGCACCGGTGAATACGAGAGCAGTGAAATAGAGGAACAAGGAAAAGACGATGGAAGTGACTACACACCATGCCGGCGGAAAACCTAGGTTGACAACATAAGCATAGGCCCAGTGACCGCAAATCAGCATCAGCATCATACAAATCGCAACCTTGACATAAGGTCGAATACTCCAATAAAATCCGATCGAGCTTGAGATGGAAAAGAAATTTAACAATGTTTGAACCACAATGCCGATACCAATACCGTACGCTACACCAATAATGCCATATTGGCTGCCGAACACAAAGATGGAGACACCTTTAACTAAGGTGGCAATGATGTAATTCCACAGCGTCGCTTTCGCGCGGCCAAGCCCCAGTAGTATCGCATGAAGTGGGGCATCGAAATAATGCAGGAAGAACATCGGCGCTAGAATTTTGAGCAGCAAGCCTGCTTCCGGTGAGTGATAGACAAGTGTCGTTAGCGGTGTTGCCCACTCGTACAAGATAACGGTCGCGGGTGCGCCGATCAGTAGTCCCAAGGTCAACGCTTGATTCATCCGCTCATGGATGAGCAGACTGTTCTTGTTCGCCGCTGCCTCGCCAATCGCAGGAATGAGTGCGGTGGACAAGGATTGCGTAATAAAGCTTGGCATGAACAGCAGCGGGAACGCATAACCGGCTAGCATACCGAATTGCTTCGTGGCTAACGCCGTGCCGACGCCAGCCAGCGCGAGGCTGGTTGTAATGAGAAGTGGTTGGAAGGTGCTGTACAACGAATGGATGACTCCGTGCCCTGTCGTCGGGAGTCCAATTTGTAGCAGCTCGCCAAGTGTCCCCTTTCCTTTCTTCAGATTGCTTGCCCATGTCTCTCCGGGCCTCTTCGATTCACCATGAAGCTTGTAGCTAGCCATCAGGAAGAGGAGGCTAATCGCTTCGCTGACAACAGAGGCAGCCATTGCGCCAGCAGCCGCATAAGCGACGCCATAAGGCAGCAAGAGGTGAACCAGCGCAAGTACACATGCGATTTGCACGGTATGCTCCAGCACATCGGAAGCGGCAATGGTCTTCATCTGCTGCATGCCGCGGAAATATCCCTTTAATACAGCGGAGACAGCGACGATCGGCGCGATCGGTGTGATCGCGAGCATCGCGTAATATGCGCGTTGATCGCTAAGCAGAATGGATGCGATCCACTCCGATCCAAATAACGATAAGGTCGTCAGCGTTACACTCAAGAAGCCAGTGACCGCGAGAGAGACATGCAGGATGCGTCTCACTTTGGTCCGTTCACCGCGAGCGTTGGCTTCTGCGACCAGCTTTGAAATGGCGACGGGTAATCCAAGCTCCGTAATCGTAATGACGAGCGGGACGAGCGGATGAGCCATCATCAGGATGCCAATCCCCTCTGCGCCCAGTACGCGAGCGATATACATGCCGCTGATAAAACCGAGAATACGGTTGATGAAAGCAGCGACAGACAAGACCAGCGTACCTCTCATGAACGATTGCCCATGTTGTGACATGATTGTTGCCCTCCTGTTTATCGAATACTTAAATGTATTCAATAATTGGAAAAGCATGCGAACAAGCCGATCTTGATGTCATTGGAATCACGTTGTCACCAAGTTGAGGGCTGTTTTACGCTCATAGAAGAAGTCGATTTTCGACGACTCGGAGGGGGAATGGTGCGATTGTGCTACTGAGCGTGCGTTTTCGGACGTCTTACGTGAGAGTTTCGTCAATGCAGCCAATTTGTTTGATTGAGAAGTCGATTTTCGACGTCTCGGAGGAGGAATGGTGCGATTGTGCTATTGAGCGTGGGATTTCGGACGTCTCACGTGAGAGTTTCGTCAATGCAGCTAATTTGTTTGACTGAGAAGTCGATTTTCGACGTGTCGGAAGAGGATTGGTGCGATTGTGCTACTGAGCGTGCGATTTCGGACGTCTCACGCGAGAGTTTCGTCAATGCTGAAGAGAA
Source organism: Paenibacillus qinlingensis (assembly GCF_031455095.1). Taxonomy (GTDB): domain Bacteria; phylum Bacillota; class Bacilli; order Paenibacillales; family NBRC-103111; genus Paenibacillus_E; species Paenibacillus_E qinlingensis_A. Next base: position 487,844 of record NZ_JAVDSB010000004.1, on the reverse strand, counting down.
CACCGATGCGGGTAGAGTGTGGCGTACACACGGGATCACTATTTATTCGTGTTTAGATGGTTAGATAGCAAGGGAAGAAGGGGTTCATTATTCCTATTCTTTAACGAAAAGAGGCTGTATCAAAGTCTAAATTGACTTTAATACGGCCTCTTTTTCTGGACGGGGTAGGATACGCCCAGATGCCACCAAACTTAACGATGTTCCACGAGATCAATTGCTCCAAGTATCACATGAGCAACTCCGAAACCAAGGACACCGACACCAAGAAGCTTGTACTTGCTTTTCAGCATTGAAGCGCCAGATGCAGAAACGACAGTCCCCAGAACAGCCGGAATCAATCCTTCACGCATGAATACCACTCCTTCAGGTTTGTTTGGCAAGACACCCTTTAGTTTGCTTCAAAATAATATGCTTATTCAGCGAGAGATTATTTCGGGATTTCTGCTTATGATCAACTTCATTATGCGATTGTATGCCCCATAATAAGCAAGTTTCAACGCTGGTTTTGCCCCGCAATACGAAGAATTCCCAGTGAAAATGCGGATATTTTCAAATATGGTATTTAATTTAACAAAGTACCTTGACAGTCATAGTAGTATGCCGTATTATGTGGATATGGAGGTGACGATATGAGCGAGAACAAAATCACATCCGACCTGCTTCGCGGACATACGGATACAATGATTCTACGGCTTTTGTCTGAAGCGGATCGCTACGGATACGAGATAGTTAAGCTGATTGCCGAGCGCTCGGGCGGCGAGTATGAATTAAAGGAAGCTACGATGTACTCCAGTGTCCGGCGGCTTGAGACAGACGGCGATATCGAGTGGTATTGGGGCGATGAGACGCAGGGCGGAAGGCGCAAGTATTTTAGGATAACTGAAAAAGGCAGAAACGCTTACGTTCGCAACAAGAACAATTGGGAATATTCGAAACGCGTACTAGAAAACTTATTATAAGGAGATGGGATTATGAATAAGAAGTTAACGAATTATTTAAACGGTGTTTTCACACCGTACGATGGGGTAAAAAGTGTTACGGAATTAAAGACCGACCTGCACTCAGATTTGCAGGAGCGATATCGTGAACTCAAAGCCGAGGGCAAAGACGATGATACTGCGTTTGCCATGACCATTGAGAGCATCGGTGACATCGAACAAACGATCCTTGAAGTCGCGAACCTTTCTCGCTCACTGGAACGGCAACTAGTGACAAACTTTAGCGCAAGCGACCTTGCAATGGGCGACTTTGCAGGAGTGAGGGCTCATAAAGGTCAATTTAATGCGAGCGCGCTGCGCGGTGCCGACTTTAAAGGTGCTGACTTGACCGGCAGTTCGTTTAAATCCAGTGATTTACGTGATGCCAATTTTGACGGCTCGAATCTGACGGACTGTGTCCTAACGGCAACTGACCTAACGAATGTTAGCTTCAAAGAATCGATCCTTGTACGCACGAACTTCAGCGTTTCCGGAATGGAAGGAGCCAAATTCACAGGTGTGAAATTAAGCGACGTCACAATCAGCAAGATGGATCTTAAAAAAACAACCTTTGAAGATTGCATCTTTGACGGCGTGGACTTTGAATATTCCGACCTGAGCGGGCAATGTTTTGACGGGCAAACCTTTATCGGCGTTAAGTTTGATAAATCGGCAGTAAACGACGTTTCTTTTAAAGGCGCAATCCTTAAGAATGTATCTTTTCAGGCATTCTTCTCGTTGACCAATAAGTATTACCGTGCATTCAAAACCATTTGCTTTGACGGTGCAGTCATGGATAAGTTGACATATGCATCGCTTAAAGGCATGGGGGCAGATTTGTCTAAAGTTACTATTCGATAAGGAGGGGAAATTTATGCGAAACACTTCAATTAAAGTGACAGGGTTGCACAAATCCTATAAGCAGCTTCAAGTCTTAAAGGGTGTTGATTTCGAAGTTGAAACAGGCAGTATTTTCGCCCTCCTTGGCTCCAACGGGGCGGGTAAGACGACGGTCGTGAGAATTCTCAGCACACTGCTGAAACAAGACAGCGGAACCGCCTCCATCAACGGATTCGACGTTGCGACCAAACCAGAGCATGTGCGCCAGTCGATCTCCTTGACGGGACAGTTTGCCGCGGTGGATGAAATTTTGACCGGACGGGAAAATCTCGTCTTGATTGCTAAGCTTCGCTATCTGAAAAATCCGCATCAGGTCGCAGACGATTTGCTTAAAAGCTTCGGTCTAACAGACGCCGCAGATCGCAGGGTCTCTACGTACTCAGGCGGTATGCGCCGCAGGCTCGACATCGCCTTGAGCCTCGTGGGAAAACCGAAAATTATCTTCCTTGACGAGCCAACTACAGGTCTTGATCCGGAGGCACGTATTGAAGTTTGGAAGATCGTTAAGGAACTTGCTGACGGAGGGACTACGGTGCTTTTGACCACGCAGTACCTGGAGGAAGCTGAACAGCTTGCCGATCGAATTGCCATTTTGCATGAGGGTAAAATTATCGCCAACGGCACACTTTCAGATCTGAAAAAGATGTTCCCATCTACGAAGGTGGAGTACGTTGAAAAACAGCCGACATTGGAAGAGATCTTCCTCGCAATCGTAGGCAAAAAGGAGGCCATATAAATGGAAACGACAAAAAATCACTTCTTCAGTGACCTGAGCGTTATGCTTGGACGGTCGATGCGCCATATTTTCCGCAGTGTGGACACCATTATCACCGTTACTATCATGCCGATCGCGATGATGCTGCTGTTCGTCTATGTGTTAGGCGGTGCCATTCAAACAGGAACGGATAACTATGTGAATTACTTGTTACCAGGTATCCTTATCATCGCTATTGCTAGCGGCATATCCTACACAGCTTTCCGCTTGTTTACAGATGTACAAAAGGGTATATTCGAACGTTTTCACTCTATGCCGATTTCACGTTCCACACTGCTTTGGGGGCATGTGATGACCTCACTGGTATCCAACGCAATGTCGGTTGTCATCATCATTCTTGTTGCGTTACTTATGGGTTTTCGTTCGACCGTAGGGATACTGCCATGGCTTGCAGTTGCTGGTATTCTAGCGTTGTTTACACTAGCATTAACGTGGGTAGCGGTCATTCCGGGACTGACGGCCAAAACAATCGATGGAGCAAGTGCCTTCTCCTATCCGCTTATCTTCCTGCCATTTATCTCCTCAGCTTTTGTGCCAACAGAATCAATGCCGCGTGTTGTTCGCGCTTTTGCAGAAAACCAGCCAGTGACTTCGATCGTGAATGCGATTCGTGCACTGCTGTCGGGTCAGCCAGTGGGCAATGGTATATGGATTGCGCTTGCATGGTGCGTTGGCATCATGATTGTGGCTTATTTCTTCGCTATGAGGGTTTATAAAAATCGGGTGTAAACCGCGATTAACGTTATCCGAATTTAACATCAGTGAGGACTGTAACTAAAGCATGCAAATAAATAAGTATGACTACTCATACCGATGCCAAAGCCGATGTAAGTCGGAAGGGGTTTCGGTATATTTATTTTATTTTTGAAATCACAACGTAACAACATTTTAACACAAAGCACGGCAAAGACAGTTGGATAGAAAGGGGATACAATGGAATCACACTAACAGAGGAGTGGACAAATATGGAGAAAGCCCAAATTCAGTTTGAACGAATATCACCTGAAAAGGCTGGGATTGCATCAGATGCCGTATTAGCCTTTGTGGAAAAGGTGGAGGAATTAGGAATCCCTCTGCATAGTTTCATGCTTCTTCGGAGCGGAAGACTTGTTGCTGAAGGTTATTACAGTCCCTTCCAAGCAGATCACTTACACCCTATTTTTTCGGTAAGCAAAAGTGTAACCTCCGCCGCTATAGGCATTGCTATAGGTGAGGGGCTTTTGAAACTGACTGACCGAGTTGTGGATTTCTTTCCGGAAAAACTTGAAGATGAGGTCCATCCCTACACAGCGATGATGACTATCGAACACTTGCTGCTTATGGCTACGGTACACCCCAGATCTACACACAAGCAGCAAGCAGATGACTGGGTCAAAGTTTTTCTCAATACGCCTCCTTCCAAAATGCCGGGTACAAGCTTCGCGTATGATACGACGGGAACTCATACATTAGCTGCCATTGTGCACAAGGTAACAGGAACTTCTGTCCTGGCCTATCTTCGCCCCCGGTTGTTTGATCCGCTCGGAATGGGGGAACTATGGTGGGAAAACTGCCCATCCGGAATCAACAAAGGTGGCAGCGGTCTCCACTGCACAACGGATGCATTAGCACGGTTTGGCCAGCTTTACCTTCAGGATGGGGTGTGGAATAATGTCCGCATACTTCCTGAAGGGTGGGTAGAACGCAGTACAGGCAATCGAATCGGCACCTACGGCACTCGTTTCATGCTAGACGGTAAGCTGGGCTATGGCTATAAATTCTGGCGGATCCGTAACAACGGCTATTGTGCGTTTGGTATGGGCGGTCAACTTGTCATCGTGCTGCCAGATCAAGAGGTCGTGCTTGTAACTACTGCTAATACACTCGAGTACAAGGATGGGCAAGCGCTTATTTTTGAATGCTTTTGGTCTACTATTTATGCCTCGCTCATAGAGAACGATGGTGCTAGTCTTGCACCCAATGTGCCAGCGGAAAATGCACTGCAACAGCGTCTTACTACATTGAAATTATTCATGCCGGAAGGGAAAGTGAGTTCACCGCTTCTCGGGAATATATCGGGAAGGCGATGGATTCTGGAGCCTAATCAGTACGATTATGAAGCATGTGAGTTCGAGTTGGAGGGAGAGGAGCCGGGACTTTACTTCTACAAAGAGGGCAAACGTGTAGATTTGCGGTTCGGCTTAGGAGATTGGACGCCAGGAGTGGACCCTATCATGCATACAGATTCAACCTCTTATGGTGCTGCAGTATGGACGGATGAACGAACATTGGTTGTGACTGTTCACATTGTCCATCCACTTCAAATGTTTACTTTTACTTGTCGATTCCAAGAACAAGACAGTTTAAGCGTTCAGATTGTTCCAGCTGGCATTCAGTTGAACGAACATGATGGGCATCTGAGCGGGCACTTGAGGTAGCGGCTAAGTGAAAATGTATATCATAATGAGTATTAAATCTAACCCACCTTGTGTAATAAGGTGGGTTATTCGTTTACTCGTTTGAACAGTAGAAAATATATAACTAGACTTAGGGCATTGTATAGATTCGTATGTCTATTTGATTCGTCCATGCATTCCTATCTCGCAATCATATAATGAAGAGATGCTAGAAATATGAAGAGCTGAAGCATTATTAACTAGGGGGTGCAAATTATGAGTAATGGCGCAACAGGACCGACAGGTACCACAGGAGCAACGGGTGCAACGGGAGCAACAGGTACGACAGGAGCAAAAGGATCTACTGGGGCCATAGGAGCAACAGGACCTACAGGTACGACAGGAGCAACAGGTGCAACGGGAGCAACAGGTACGACAGGAGCAAAAGGATCCACTGGGGCCATAGGGGCAACAGGACCGACTGGTACCACAGGAGCAACAGGAGCAACGGGAGCAACAGGTACGACAGGAGCAAAAGGATCTACTGGGGCTATTGGGGCAACGGGACCGACAGGTGCAACAGGAACGGCGGGAGTAGCAGGCGCAACTGGTGCTACGGGGGTAACAGGTAGTACAGGAGCGACAGGATCGACAGGTGCAACGGGAACGGCGGGAGTAGCAGGCGCAACTGGCGCTACGGGGGTAACTGGCAGTACAGGAGCAACAGGACCGACAGGTGCAACGGGAACGGCAGGAGTAGCAGGAGCAACTGGTGCTACAGGGGGAACTGGCAGCACAGGAGCAACAGGAACGGCAGGAGTAGCAGGCGCAACTGGCGCTACGGGGGTAACAGGTAGTACAGGAGCAACAGGTGCGTCAGCGAATACCACCCCTACTTCTATTAACCGTATTTATGTATCAAACGCAAATAGCAACACGGTCTCCGTAATCAATGGTTTTACAAATAGCGTTATTACAAGTATTCCAGTTGGAACTCAGCCGGCTGGTGTCGCTGTGAATTCTATCACGAACCGTATTTACGTAGCGAACACGATCAGTTCCACTGTGTCGGTAATAGATGGAGTTACCAATACGGTCATAGCTACGATTAATGTCGGAACATTGCCAATCTATCTCGCTGTAAATACGAATACGAACCGTATCTACGTAGTAGCATCAGCGGCCAACGTTGTATATGTGATTAACGGAAATACAAATTTGGTTGTAAATTTGATCCCAGTAGGAGATAATCCAATCGGAATCGCTATTAATCCTATTACAAATCATATTTACGTGGCGAATCAAATTGGTAACACGCTTACCATTATTGATAGTGTTACGGAGACTGTGATAAGTACAACATCAGGATTTTTTACGCCAAGAGGTGTTGCAGTCAATCGTAATACGAATGCAATCTACGTAGCAAACTCTGCTAACGGCACTGTCACTGTAGTAAATGGAATTAACTTCTCTATTGTAGCTGCCCCTGGGGTAGGAACGATTCCAGAGACTGTGGACACTAACCCTATTACGAATGCTATTTATGTCACGAACAGGGGAGGAAACAATATCACAGTTATAGAGGGGGTTACTGTAGTAACTTCTACTACAGTAGCGAACTTTCCAGCTGGTGTCGCTGTCAATCCTTTAACAAATGCAATTTACGTGGCAAATGGTAGCAACAACACGGTCTCAGTTATTAATGGAATTACGAATACTCTGCTACTTAATATCGGGGTTGGATTATCCCCATTTGGGGTCGCAGTGAATCCCTAAGTGTAACGTAAGGACGATAGGTCGACATAGAAAGGGAGCTGTTTGCCATAGCTGGTAACAGCTCCCTTTTACCTGCTGTACAAAAGTTTGATGTAGTCGATATGCTTACTCTCCTCGATTTTTACACAATTTAGCAACATCCGTGTATAAACAAAGGTTTTAAAAATTGGTATGATGGGAAATAACGAAAGCGATTTCAAAGCGAAAGGTGGGAGTTTGATGTCAGAAAAACCAATAAGCGTACTGATCGTCGATGATGAGCTGCCGTTACGACAAGAACTTCGCTCCCTGCCGTGGTCGACATTGGGGGCGCGGCTCGTAGGGGAAGCAGAGAACGGAGCAGAGGCAGCGGCGCTCTGCGAGGAGCTGCAGCCGGATCTGGTCATCACAGACATTACGATGCCCATTATGAATGGGATGGAGCTGTTCCGCACCTTGCGGAACAAATGGCCGCAGACCCAGGTTGTGCTTCTCACCTGCCACAGCGATTTTCATTATGCGCAGGAGGCAGTGAAGCTCGGTGCTTTAGACTACTTCACGAAGCTGTCGTTCGATGAAGAAGATATGCAGGCTTTGATTGATAAAACCCGAGCAGCCATGAGTCGGCAATTGGATCTTCGCCACTACGGTCAAGATCAACAACGAAGACAACTGGCGAAGCTCGTTAATATGCTTACGAAAGAAGGCAGCGTCTCAGCCTTAGAGCTGCAGACGATTTGGGAGGCTTGGCAAACGGAGGCGCCGCTCTACTTGAACCGTCTAGCCATCGATGTGCAAGAAACCAACCGCTTCCACCTCATGACCGAGCTAGAGCAAATATTAAAGCAGTGGGAGCACGCGCCGAACCACCACCACACAAGCGCGTTCCAATGGTGCCTGACCGGCGATCGCGAGGTGCTGCTCGTGTTCCGCCAAGCCGCAAGCGAAGCGGACGCGATGCTCCTCATGGATCAGCTGCTAGCCGAGCTGCATGCTGCGCTAGAAAGGGCGCTGCCGTACATGAGCGGCGCCTTTCAGCTCCTGGCTGTCACCGGCGAAGCCGTCCGACAGCCCCAAGATCTGCTCTCTTCGCTGCGCTCGATCGCGGTGACGCCGGCGCTGCTGTTTTACGGCCGGCCGCTGGCGACAACCGCTGCGCGCGACGCCGCGCAGGGTGAGACAGAGCCGGACGCGCACCAAGATGCGCTGCTGATCCGGCAGCGCTGGCTGCAAGCAGCGAAGGACAAAACGGAGCTGCAGCGTTTTTATCAGGAAGATTTCGGCCCGTGGGCGCTTCAGAATCGCTTCAACCCGGCCAAGCTGATCGCTTACTTCCTCCGCGTGCGCGAGGAAGCGATAGCGGCACATTCACATCTGCGGCACAGCGAGCAGGAAGCTATGACCGCGCAGCTCTTAGCCGCCGGGACACTGACGGAACTCATTAGCCTCTTCACAAGAGAGCTCGCTTACGGGGAAGGCGATACACGAAAAGTACGCAAAGAAGTCCAGCTTGCCCGCAAGATCATCATGGAAAAACTCGGCGAACCTATAACGCTGACTTCCGTCTCGGAAGAGGTTGGGCTCAGCTCCTACTATTTGAGCCGGCTTTTTAAAGAAGTAACAGGGGAATCCTTTAACGACTATGTCACCCGGCTGCGCATGGAAAAAGCCGTCCAGCTGCTGCAGACGACGCAGATGAAGGTATATGAAGTCGCCGAGCAGGTAGGTATCCCGAGCTATCGTTACTTTTCCCAGTTGTTCCGCAACTGGACCGGTGTAGCGCCGACAGAATACAAAAAGGGATGATGACCGCATGAAAGCAATTCTATCGTGGTTCAGCAGTTGGACGATGCTGGCGAAGCACTTTCTATTCTTATCCATCGCAACGGTCGTCTTGTTAGGTGGCTTGGCCTGGAGCAACCTGCGGGAAGCTGAACATTTGTTTCGCATGCAGGTTGTGACGGATGCGCAGGTCATTATTGACCGCACGAATCTCTATATGAATGCCTATCTGGACAACGTGCAGAACATTCTCCTCCTGATCTCGACGCGGGATGACTTGTTTGACGACGGCAAAGAGAAGGAGGCCTCAGAGGTGCTCCGCAACTATGCCAACAAGAACAGCACGTTGTATAAAAACCTGTACCTGGTGCGGGAAGACGGCAACGTCATTACGAATTCGCAGACGACGTTTGATATCATCGGCAATCCCTACATGGAGTCACTGCTTACCAAAGCCAAACAGACCTACGGTATGTTTATTACAGAGCCTTATCAATCCCCAATGTCAGGCAAAACAGTTGCGTTCGTTCTGCCGATTCAATCGGCGCAGTCGAAGGCTTTTCGAGGGATTGCCGTTGTCGAAATTGACCTTGTACAGCTGACGAATATGCTTGCACAATTTATGAATACGAAGAATCAAACGTTTGCCATCATCACCAATAAAAACAATGTGGTTCACTCCTTCGATACGACGCTTCCGCTCAGTTCTTACCGACTGCTGCCCTATAATACATCGGTGTTTCCACCGGAGCTTGGGGCTGACTTCGTGACGCAGATCGCGGATTTGCCGGTAGGTGCCTCAGAACTAGAGGGTCCGCAAGGAGGACTGGTGGCGGTCAAGTCAGGCATGAACAAGCTGGGATGGTACTTTATTGCTTTCTATGAAAACAGTTATTTCTACCACAACATTCAAAGCCTGTACCGAAACTTCAGTACGGCCGGTCTGTTCTGGATAGTCATTATTTTGCTCAGTACCTACATGATTTCGAGATACATTACGCTGCCGGTGCGCACCTTAGTGGCCAAGATGGACCGGGTACGTGACGTCGACGTTCAGCATACCATCCATGTGACGGGCAACGATGAAATTGGCCGCTTGACGCGAAGCTACAATGCCATGATGGAGCGGATTCATTACCTGCTGTTGGAGACGAGGGAGGCAGAACGGCGGAAAAAACAATTCGAGCTGAAAATGCTTCAGAGCCAGATTGCTCCCCATTTTTTATACAATACACTTGCCTGTATTTCGAGTTTAGCCAAACAGCATAAAATTCACGAAGTGCGAGAGACGATTAAGGCTTTGGTCGGTCTACTGTCCTTGAGCTTTGATAAAAGCTCCGAATTTGTTACGTTGGAGGACGAGTTGGAGGGGCTGCGCATGTATGCGTATATTCAGAAGATTCGATACGGGGACAAATTTACAATGTCAATCGACGCGGCGCCGGAAACACGTAAACTGAGGATCTTGAAGCTGACGCTGCAGCCACTGGTGGAGAATGCGATTTTTCACGGCTTGGTGCCGCTCAAACGGACGGGGAATATTTGGATTCGTGCAAAATGCGTGAGGGAAAAACTCATCATTACGATTCGGGATGATGGTCTAGGCATGAGCGCCGACCAACTCCATAGCTTATTCGCTGAGCGAACGAAAGCTCCGAGTAAACATAGATTTACCGGCATTGGCGTCATGAACGTACATGAGCGGATTGGGCTTAATTTTGGACCGACTTATGGGCTCTCTATATTTAGTGTACCGGAGGTCGGCACCCTCATCCGAATGGAGCTTCCAGTAGATCTATATACAGAAGACTCGAAATAAAGCGTTTGCAAGAATTCGTACATTTTCGCAGGATCACTGTATATTTTCCGAAGAAAGCGCTTGCTATACTGAGATCAACACTTAGGAGCAAGCGATTTAACGGAAAGAAGGTGGCCTCATGGACCAACAGATGGTTGCACATCGAGAGACGAAGGCCGGAAGCAAGATAAGAGAAACGAGGGCAAAATTGTCAGCGAAGCAGATATGGGCGTTCCGAGCTTTTTACCTTATGCTGCTGCCCGGCATTGTTTATTTTATTATCTTCCGCTACGTCCCGATGTACGGCATTATTATCGCATTCAAGGATTATCAGATGCTGGATGGTATCTGGAAGAGCGGCTGGGCCGATCCTTGGTACAAGCATTTTGAAATCTTTTTCAATTCCCCCTACTTCGGGCAATTAATGGGCAACACGATGATTATCAGCGTCTATAAGCTGGTTTTCGGTACGATACCGCCGATCATTATGGCGCTGTTGCTCAATGAATGCCGGCTGAGGTGGTTTAAGACAACCGTACAGACCTTGACCTACATGCCACATTTCTTGTCTTGGGTCATCATCTACGGGGTGCTCATCGCGCTGTTCTCGCAAAGCTCGGGTCTCGTAAACAACTGGATCGAAGGCGCTGGGGGTAAGTCGATCGGCTTCATGACCTCGACAGATTACTTCCGGGCGATTCTGGTTGGTTCGGAAATTTGGAAAGATCTCGGTTGGGGCGCTATTATCTACTTAGCTGCAATGGCTGCGATTGATCCAACCTTGTATGAAGCCGCAAGAGTCGACGGTGCGAGTCGTCTACGGATGGTTTGGCACATTACCTTGCCGGGCATTCGCAATGTGATCGTGCTGCTCCTGATTCTGAAGCTGGGACATATTATGGATGCAGGCTTTGATCAAATCTACATTTTATACAACATTCAAGTTTACGCTGTTGCAGATATTCTGGATACTTGGGTGTTCCGGACAGGTCTTCAGCAGTTGAATTTTTCGCTTGGCGCTGCCGTCGGTTTGTTCAAATCATTGATTGGTTTGGTTCTGGTTGTAGGCTCCAATCAGTTGTCCAAGAAGTGGGGTGAGGGCATATGGTAAGAGGCTGGGAGGATCGAATTGTAAACGCTGTCGTTGTCATTATTTTGAGTCTTGCAGGCCTGGCAGCCATTTTCCCACTCATGTATGTCGTGTCCGTCTCTATCACCCCGTTCTCTGAAGTACTGAAAAACGGCGGTTTTATCCTGATTCCGAAGTCCATCACTTTCTCAGCTTATCATAAGCTTCTGACGGAAACGGCGATTCCCCGGGCGTTCTGGGTAACCATATTCATTACCGTCGTCGGAACTGCGGTCAATCTGGTGCTGACGCTGCTTATGGCGTATCCGCTCAGCCGCCGCAATCTGCCGGGAAGAAGCATGTTCTTGCTCTTGGTTGTGTTCACGATGTTATTTAGCGGCGGTATTATTCCGACGTATCTGATCGTGAAATCGTTAGGTTTGCTTGACTCCGTGTGGTCGATGATTTTACCGAATGCCATTTGGAGCTTTAACGTTCTGATTATGAAAAGCTTTTTCGAAAATCTGCCCGAAGAACTGTTTGAATCGGCAAGAATGGATGGCGCGAAGGAATTCCGCATTCTGTGGCAAATTGTACTGCCGCTTTCTGTACCTTCCATGATGACAATTGGACTTTTCTATATGGTTGGCCATTGGAATGAGTTTTTCCAAGCCATTATGTACGTGACAGACCGCAGCTTATTTCCGCTTCAGGTCATCATTCGTGAAATTTTGATGCTGACGCAGCAGCCGCTTGAGAATGCGGAAAATATGCTGCCGACCGAAACCATGCAAATGGCGGCCGTTGTTTCAGCCAGCTTGCCGATTATTCTGGTGTATCCGTTCATTCAAAAGCATTTTGCCAAAGGCATGCTGATGGGCGCTGTCAAAGGTTGATCCCGTTCCCTAGATGCTCGGGACTGCAGCCTGCGCATTCGGTGACGGCAACATATAGCCAAACATATCTTTCATTTTACAGAAAGAAGGGGTTTAGATGAAAAAGAAATTGTTCGTTCCAGCTCTACTCGCTATGACATTTGCAGGAGGCACACTGCTTGCCGGTTGCGGATCATCCACGACGGGCACAACAGAGACGAATAAACCGGCGGAAAGCACCAAAGCAGCAGCTACATCGAGCGGCAAGCCTGTTAAAATCGACATTATCGAAACAGGAAGCGGGCTGCCTACACCTGATCAGGACATCATTAAGCAGGAGCTGGATAAAGCGCTGAATACGGAAATTAATTTGACCGTATACGCTTCGGGCGACGACTATAAAAATCAACTCAACGTACGGATGGCATCAGCGAACTTCCCTGATTTGTTTGCGGTGGATCGCCAACAGCTGAAACAATTCTCGGAACAAGGCTTGCTGCTTGACCTTACACCTTACATGGATAAGCTGAAGCCTACGAAGGATTTTATCGGTGATGCTTCTTTGAAGAAAGGCGCTCTAAACGGCAAGACGTATGCCATTGCCAAGTCGCCTACGGTTCCTTACAACACGTACTGGATTCGTAAGGATTGGTTGGATAAGCTCAATTTGAAAGTACCGACGACACCAGAAGAGCTTTATAATGTTGCAAAGGCTTTCACTGAGCAGGATCCGGACGGCAATGGGAAGAAGGATACTTTTGGTCTGACGGGTAGCAAATTTGGCGCGTTTGAGCCGGTCTTTGGCGCATATGGTATCGCTTATTCGGGTGTACCGAGCTTATATGTAAAAGATAATAAGATGGTGAACTCCCTTTATGATCCTAATATGAAGGATGCGCTCGGATTCATTCAAAAAATGGTGGCATCAGGTGAAGTTGATCCTGAGCTCATGGCGAATACAGGAACGCAGCATCAGCAAAAGGCGATTAAAGGACAGGCTGGTATTGTGTACCTAGACTGGCCGAATGTCACCAAGGATCAGTTCGTTGAACAGATCAAAGCTGTGAATCCGAATGCGAACTGGATACAGGTAGAAGCAATGAAAGGTGTTGGCGGTCAATTCGTCAGCGGAAATGACATCGGTGCGACCGCAGGCATGTATGCGATTCCGAAATCGCTCGAAAAGAGCCCGGAAAAGCTGCAAAAAGTGCTGGATCTGTTGAACTACGTTTCCGGTAAAGACGGCTCTCCGCTTGTCCAATACGGTGTGAAAGGCAAGCACTACAACCTGGATGGAACGAAAGTCGTGCCGACAGACCTGATGGGGAAAGAAGGCGGCTACTTCTGGCTCTACCAATTTACAGGTCGTCCGGAAATGGATTATTTGACAGTGAAGTTCGCACCGCAGTCCAAATTCATTGAATTTGCAAGCAAGCAGCCGCGGATCGAAGTCTTGAACGGCTTCGTGGACTTCCCGAACGGTTACAACGCAGCGGATGCGAATCGTTACATTGAAGAAGAATTGTCGAAATTCATTTATGGCAAGCGTCCGCTTAGCGAGTATGACAGCTTCATCAAAACGCTGGAGGGTTCCATGAATTATAAAGCGTATTTAGACGCTGCAGAGAAACGGATTAAAGAGCTTGGTTATATTAAGTAAGATTTGGATCGAAAGCGAAGGCGGCTGTCCCACAAGTCATGATATGACGGGGGCAGCCCTTTTGTTTTGCCTGTTAGTGGGTTGACAAAAAAACGTACCGCCCTTATTATTTAAACGGACGTTTTAAATGATCGTTTAATAATGAGGAGTGGTAACATGAGACAGTCGATAGCAATGTTTTTGAAGCCCGCGACAACGAAGGTAGGGATTATTACAGCGATTACGTTTCAATTGCTGTTTAGTATTATATGGATGACCGGCTATTCCGGGGTTTCGGATAATACGAAGAATTTGAAGATTGCAATCGTTAATGAGGATCAAGCAATGGGTGGCAAAATTGTTCAAAGCTTGCAGAGTAATCTGCCCTTTAAGACAGAAGTCATCTCTTCCAATGAGGAAGCACAGAGCAAGCTAAATAATCGTGAAGTACAGATGGTCATGCATATTTCACCGGATTTTTCGAAAAAATTACAAACACCAGGACAGACAGCACCGATCAGTTATACAGTAAATGAGTCTAATCCGTCTATGACGAAGTCGATCATGCAGGCTGTGGCCGCGAACATTACTTCAACGGTGAATAAAGAGGCAGTAGCGGCAGGTGCATCAGCTGTTCTAACACAGATGAATCCACAACTTGCTGCGGAGCAAGCGACTCAGATTGCACAAGGTCTGGCGAGTAAGGTAAGTTCCGATATACAAAGCACGAATAAAGTAAAGGATATGCCGAATCAAATGTTACCGATGATGCTCGTTCTTGCCTCGATCGTGGGTACGATGATTATGGGAATGAACTTCAGCGTAACTAGCAATGTACTTGGTGCATCTCTGACTAAAACGCAAAAAATGGCAGCGCGTACCAGTATAACTGTGATTGCTGCGGTTGTTGTTGGTCTCATTAGTGCAACTATGGTTGTTGCATTAGGTGGATCCGTAGACAAAGGATTTGCAGAGCTTTGGGGCTTTGAGTCATTATTCTTATTAACGTTTGCATTGGTTGCACAAATGTTTTTGACATTGTTTGGGAACGCAGGTATGCTATTTAACATTGCTATGTTATCCTTGCAGTTGGTGTCATCCGGTGCGATTGTACCGAGAGAACTTTTGTCACATTTCTATCATTCTATCAGTAATTTCTTCCCGGCAACGTATGCGGTGAACGGGTTGATGAATATTTTGTTCGGTGGACCTGGGGTAGGCCATGAAGTTGGTTTCTTATTTGTGATTGCCGCAGTAGCATTTGCGATTGATATGCTCGTTGTGGTCGCTAAAAAAGCCAAGCCGGCTCTATCCACAAATCAAGTTCAATCAAATGCGTAACTATTGATTAGGAGGCCGCTAGGCATGGGTCATCAAGAGTCAGATATGAAAATGAAAATTGTGTTAGCAGCTAAGAAATTATTTGCAAAACATGGTTATGATGCAACTAGCGTACGTCAAATATGTGAGGAGGCCGGGGCCAATGTGGCTCTGGTTTCCTATTATTTTGGCGGAAAAGAGAGCGTTTTCCATGAGGTGTTTAAACAATACTTTCCCTCAAATGAACTGAGAGATTTCTATGGTATCGATGATCCATACCTCGGTATCCAAATGGTCATTAGGGAAGTTCTGAAGATTCGAACAGAGGATCCGGAGCTAATTAGCATCATTCAAATGGAGATCATCACGATTACCCCGCGCGTGGATAAAATGAGAGAGATTTTTTTCCCACTGTGGCAAAAGGTTCGTGATTTATTGGACAAGGGCAGACAAGACGGGGTTTATGAGTTTGAATCGCTGGATAGTACGCTCATGTTTGTTTTGGGAGCCATGTTTTTTTACAAGCAACGCGAGTTTTTTGAACCGATTTTTACGGAAGAACGGCCGGATATGGAGACATTGATTGGGCAAACAACGGCGTTCATTATGCGTGCGCTCGGATATAACAAATAGAGGGGAATTGGGGATATGGGCAAAACAACGATCGTGTGCTTGGGAGAGCTGTTGATTGATTTTGTGCCGGAGGAGAATGGCCAAGCATTGGCTGACGTCGGCAAGTTTGGACGGGCGGCGGGTGGAGCACCGGCCAATGTAGCTGCGGCAGTCGCCAAACTAGGCGGCGACGCTAGGTTTATTGGCAAAATCGGCCGGGATCCCTTCGGCGATTATTTAGTACGCACGCTCCAGGACGTTGGCGTGCAGACGGAGGTATTGCAGACCGATGAGGCGAAGACCGGTCTGGCTTTTGTGTCGCTGCGCGCGGACGGTGAGCGCGACTTTTTGTTTTTCCGCGACCCGGCGGCGGACATGCTGCTGCGCGCAGACGAAGTCGAGTCGCAGTGGCTGGAAGACGCCGCGGTCTATCACTTTGGCTCGGTATCACTGATCGCCGAGCCTTGCCGTACCGCTACGCTCGACGCCGCGCGGCGAGCGAGAGACCTTGGTGCATTGGTGTCGTACGACCCCAATGTTCGGTTAGCCCTGTGGCCGAGCGCGGATGCGGCTCGGGCTGAAATCCTTGCGCAGCTTCCGCTTGCGGATGTGGTCAAGGTCAGCGAGGAGGAGATTGAATTCCTCCTCGGCGTGGACGCGACCACGGGTGCGCAGCAGCTGCTGCAGCGCGGGCCCAAGGTGATCGTGATCACCTTGGGAGCGCAGGGATGCCGCGTGGTTACCGCGCGGCAGGATGTCGTGATTGCCGGCGTGCCTGTGGCAGCCGTCGATACGACTGGCGCCGGCGACAGCTTTGTCGGCGGCATGCTCTTCCAGCTGGCGCAGATAGGCGTTACGCCAGCTACGGTTGTGGATGCGCTGGCTGAAGCCGGAGCTGCCGAGCGAATCTTTGCCTTCGCGAATCGCGTCGGCGCAATGACCACGACGCGCAGGGGAGCAATTCCTGCGCTGCCAACACTTGCAGAAGTTAATGAGGGGATCCAGCTGTAAGCTGGGTCTCTTTTTTTGTTGAATTCTGAGGTATCTACAGCATGAAGATGTATCCGGTTTAGTGAACATCTCGCTTAAACCGAAATTCTGAGATATCTACAACATGAAGATGGACCCGTTTTGGTGAACATCTCGCTTGAACGGAAATTCTGAGGTATGTACAACATGAAGATGTACCCAGTTTGGTGAACATCTCGCTTGAACGGAAATTCTGAGGTATGTACAACTTGAAGATGTATCCGTTTTGGTGAACATCTCGCGTGAACGGAAATTCTGAGATATCTACAACATGAAGATGTATCCGTTTTGGTGAACATCTCGCGTGAACGGAAATTCTGAGATATCTACAACATGAAGATGCACCCGTTTTGGTGAACATCTCGCTTGAACGGAAATTCTGAGGTATCTACAACTTGAAGATGCACCCCGTTTGGTGAACATCTCGCTTGAACGGAAATTCTGAGGTATCTACAACATGAAGATGTAACTAGTTGAGTTGGACATCCGCTTGAACGGAAATTCTGAGGTATCTACAATTACCTGAGTCAAAGGGATAGTGTACATAATTAGTAGTGTGAATAGATCATTACCTCACTACAAAATGGTCCATTAAAGATTGTCTGGCTGTTGTGAAGTAGGATACTTCTGAGTCAAAGGGATAGTACATAGATAGTAATGTGAATAAATCATGACCTCACTACAAAATGGTCCATTAAGGATTGTCTGCCTGTTGTGAAGTAGGATACTCCTGAGTCAAAGGGATAGTACATAGATAGTAATATGAATAAATCATACCTCACTACAAAATGGTCCATTAAAGATTGTCTGGCTGTTATGAAGAAGAATACTCCTGAGTCAAAGGGATAGTGTACATAGATAGTAGTGTGAATAAATCATGACCTCACTACAAAATGGTCCATTAAGGATTGTCTGTCTGTTGTGAAGTAGGATACTCCTGAGTCAAAGGGATAGTGTACATAGATAGTAGTGTGAATAAATCATGACCTCACTACAAAATGGTCCATTAAAGATTGTCTGGCTGTTATGAAGGAGGATACTCCTGAGTCAAAGGGATAGTACATAGATAGTAGTGTGAATAAATCATGACCTCACTACAAAATGGTCCATTAAAGATTGTCTGGCTGTTATGAAGAAGGATACTCCTGAGTCAAAGGGATAGTACATAGATAGTAGTGTGAATAAATCATGACCTCACTACAAAATGGAGCATTAAGGATTGTCTGGCTGTTGTGAAGTAGGATACTTCTGAGCCAAAGGGATAGTGTACATAGATAGAAATCCTGGTGTAAGGGAGTGCTTATCTAGTAATAAGTGGATACTTTCGTAATCGGAATGTCGGTATATCAGGGCGCTTTCATTTGTAGAGCCTATTAATTTGTAAATAGATGTTGAAAATTGGAAGTTTATGTGATACTTTTATTGTATTGTTTCGAACTTAAGTGAATAGAGTTGGATTTGCGAAGAACGCAAATTTCGGGAGATGAATTTTCCGAGGTTTGCGTTTTTTGTTGTTTTTAAAGGATGAAATAGAAAGGAGGTGATTAATTGAACCACAGGAGAAGCCTGCTTATTAGTGTGGTTGCTGCACTGCTAGCCGGGGCGCTCGTATATGGTGTGTATGTGTTACAAGTGAACCAGGTAGAACTGCAGCAGACGGTACAGGTTGTGGTTCCGAAGGATTTTATTCGCGCGGGCCAGTTTATTCGTGATGATATGCTTGAGTTCAAGTCGATCCAGAAAGGAGGTTACACCTCGGAGATGATGACGAAGTTTACTGATGTTGTCGGGCAGGAAGCTATGATTCCTCTAGGGACACGGGAACCTATTTTAAAGTGGAAGGTGAATCGTTATCATCTTTTACCGAATGAGCAACAGGCTACTTTTCAAATTCCTAGAGAGTATCTGCTTTCGGTTTCGAATGGCATACGGGCGGGAGATCGGGTTCGCATGTATGTATCGGGGACCGATGGGAGCTCACGCAGGCTGTTCGATGAGAAAGAAGTGACTGTTGCTTCAGTGAAGTCATCTGCCAATGTGGAGGTAGACAATCCCAAAAATTCAAATTTGCTATCCAAAGTTGAGGGGGATGAGGAGAAGATGTATATCTCCAGACTGGAAGCTAATGGGGCGATCGATCAGATCAATTTGAATTTGACGGAAAGCGAATGGCTTCAGATTGACCAATTATGTTCAGCGAAAAAGGCGAAGCTTGTGATTGCTTTTAGCTCCACGTCGATTCTGGAATCAGGGCAGTAATATGGCAAAAAAAGAGAGGTGAAAGCCAATGCAAATCGCTTTAGTTTCGACGGACCAACGGTTAGTCGATGAGCTTACGAATGTGGTGTATGAGAAACCGTTTGGGTGGCAAATATTTTCGGATGCGAATAATTTAGGAACTAAATTAAAAGAGCATGCTTACTCGCATGTCATTCTATCAGATCGGGAGCTAGTGTACGGGGAGCTTGAGGAGTTGCTTGAAGGCTTGCAAGGACAGGATGAAGTGATGAAGATCATCGTGTTACTTTCGAATTATCATGATGGCTCGATCAATGAGAAGTATGTGAAAATGTGCAAACTGATGAAGCTGGATTATATTCTTCCAGGCCGCAGTACAGCTGCGATTGCAGATGAAATTCGCGCATGGGTGGATGGGGCAAGTGAGGGGGGCTCGAAGAAGGTACCTCCTGGTAAGTTAATTACGTTCGTTGGCTCTACACCGAATATTGGAACGACGTTGGCGTCCTTTGGTGTGGCTGCCATGTTAGCGATGGAGACATCGAAAAAGGTTGGTTATCTGTGTTTGAATCTCAAAAGTTCTAAACTGCATCGCTATCTCGGACGCGAAGAGCACTATTTTACATTAGATGGGTTGAGAGCGGAACTTAAGGCACAAAGCTTAACCCCGGAGAGGCTGCTCCACGTCTGTGATAAGCCGAAGGAGGCGCATGGCTTGCATATCCTTTATGGGAATATGCTGCGTGAGCAGGCGGAGTTTTTTACACCATCGGAAATAATCCATTTGTTGCGGGTGGCGCGTGGCGCTTTCGATATCTGTATTATTGAAGTCAGCGCGTATTGGGATAATGCGGCGACGGTCAGCGGTCTGCTTGAAGCTGACAGCAAAATTGTCGTCACGACCGGGGATATTGCCCATTTTCAGGAGGATTTCTCGAGGTGGATTCGCCAGGTTGGGGCAGTGTTTGGCTTGCAGCCGCATGCATTCGAGTTGATGGCCGTGCAAACGGATCGCAATGCGAAGCAAAGCGAATTCACAATTAAGGATATTCGCAAAGAAACGCAGCTGCACTTGATTGGACATGTCAGTAGACATGGGGATGCCCTCGCTCGTTGTAACCAAGGTAAGCTCATGGAGATGTTGAACCCCACGCATCCTATGCATCAAGAAGTGAGGGGGGTAGCGCGGAAATTTGCTGATTTCTATAAGTTGCCTTTGAGGGTGAATATTCGGCATGATACTTGGTTTCAGAAGCTTATCACGGGCAAACGCGTGGTTAGCTAGAACCATTTGAGGAGGATAGAGGAGTGAGTGGGAAAAGGTTTTCGATGATTACGTACATGCATGAACGTAGGACGGAAGAAGCTGTGGTAGGTTTAAATCACGATCTGAAACAACAGGTTGCTGGCATTAGGCATCCCGATGGGGAAGTCGGTGAATGGAACAATAGTGTGCGTGTAACCGTGAACAGTCAAGATTATGTAGGTACTGGTGAGGAAGCTATTTTTCAGCAATGGGTACAGGATATTCGGAGTGAGCTTGTTGCCTTAAAAGGCAGATCTGAAATTGAGAAACAGTTGTACAATGAGACGCTGAATCGCGCAATTCTGGGTTATGAAGAAGACCGTGGCAAGCTGCTGGCTATCATTCATGATCTTGTATCGAAAAGAAGACTTTCGGATATTCCACCTCGAACCAGCAGATATACGACATTGCCTGAAGCGATTTTTGCCGAAATAATAGGCTTAAATGTGCTTGAGCTTGTCCTTAAACAGAAGGAAGGATTAGAAGAGATACAGGTGGTGGGAAAGCGGATTTTTGAAGTGCGTGGAGGAGTAGCTAGACCATCAGCGTATGAGCTTCCATCCGTCCGAGAACTAGAAAGGATTCAACAAAATTTGGTGTTATTCAACCATGACACTCTTAATCCTAGGAAACGTTGGGCTGAGGTGGTTTTGCAAGATGGCTCGCGTGTGACGATGACGGGCTTCGGATTTACAGCTGAACCCACTTTGACAATACGCTTTTACACAGTTAAAAGATTTGATTTAAACTCTCTTACCTCGCCAGATCTGGCCACAATGGATGCCCGCATGGAGATATTACTTCGATGTTTTATCCACACATACTTCAATATGGTCGTTATTGGACCGACAAACTCAGGAAAAACGAATCTACTCAAGGCAATTATTGCCGAAATGAATGATAATGAGCGAATAATCACGATTGAATCCCGATTCGAATTGCACTTAAAGCGAGATTTTCCCCATAAAAATATCGTCGAATACGAAATAGACGAGGAAGATCCGAGGCATTCGGGCCTACAGGCTTTTAAACTTGCCTTAAGGCAGTCTCCTAAACGCATATGTCATGCAGAGATAAGGGACGAAGATGCTAATTTGTATGTTCGTGCTTGTACACGTGGTCATGAGGGCAGTTTGACAACGGTTCATGTGAGTGAGCTGGAGGATGTGCCAGATGCCATTACAGATATGTGCATGTTGGATGGCAGAGGGATGGATTCCAAGCGCTTGACGAAGCGGATTACTGAATTTGTGACACATATCGGCATTGAAATGCAGGTTGTTCAAGGGAAAAGAAAGATTGTGCGAATCGTCGAATATCGTTATGAAAATGAAGGCGTTTTCGTCACGAATCTAGCACTTTATGACAACTCGACAGACATATGGACATTTCCCGGGAAATTGTCGCTTCATGCTTCGCGTAGAATAAGAAAAGTGGATGAAGCTTGGTTCACGCTGTTGATGGAGCACGGATTTACTGAAAATGAAGGGAAAGAAGGCGGTTTAGAGCAGTGATTTTCGCTAAATATGTCTTTCTCTTGTTGTTATTTGTGCTCGTTTATGTGGGTTTTAGGGCGCTGCTACAGCTGTTTATCCGACAACGCAAGTCGAGGTTTAGGCTTTACTATGTAAGAAACGCCACTTTTAGCGCGAGATTAACCGCTTATTTGGAGACAAGAGGCTGGATATCTAAGCATATTAAAGAGTTGTTAGAAGCCGTCGAATCGAAAATAAGCATGCAGGTGATGTTGACAATCAGTCTAGTGGGGTTGTTATTCGGCTTGTTGGCTGGCGGGTTGTTTTTCCAATCCATAAAAGGTGCGCTTATGATGACGATGATTGGCGCTTCGATACCTTATTTGCTGCTACGAGTGAAGCTGGTGAGTGTCCGATTACGAACAAGGCTAGAGTTTCTTCCTGCTGTCGAAGTCTTTTATCAGTCTTACTTAATTGACCCTAATCAAAATATAAAAATTGCGCTGAAGTATTGTATAGAGGAAAATCGGATTTTATATCCGATTAAGCCTGTTTTCGAGCAATTATATCGTCATTTGATGACGCAAAGGGACACAGAGGAAAGCTTGCGCATCTTCTCCTTGTCGTTGGGTCACATCTGGGCGGATTATTTTACCGGGATTATGCGAGTGGCATTGAAAGAAGGAAGCTTTGTGGGGGATAGCCTAAAGGAACTTATTACAGATATGCGTAAAGCACAGCGTTTTGATCAAATTGAAAGAAATCGATTATTGGAAATCCGTATTGCTAATTTTACTCCAATCGGGTTTATGGTCTTATTTATGTGGATTAATTTTAAAGTAAATGGGGATAACGCTTATTTATATTATGTGATCGACCCTGCTGGTCGGAATATGATTTTGGATGCGTTGTTGTTGATATTTGTATCTTTTTTGATGGGAATCTACTTGTCTATGCGAAGAATGTAAGGAGGTGAATACCTTGGTTATGGTCAATAACCAGCTGCTTGTGCTGCAGTATGCTACACGTTTTGTATTATTTATGCTTGTCATGCTGATGATCTATCATGTCCTCAAACTCATACCTGTTCGCAAAAGGAGATGGCGATCCTTACAGGTAAAAAACACGCTGAAAGAGATTAAAATTCCCTCGCAATTGTATACCTTACTGGGGATGAGTACGAAAGTTGTAGAGACGAAGCGACAGTTGCTGTTAGGATGCGGAATTTGGATGA
Organism: Paenibacillus qinlingensis; assembly: GCF_031455095.1. GTDB lineage: Bacteria > Bacillota > Bacilli > Paenibacillales > NBRC-103111 > Paenibacillus_E > Paenibacillus_E qinlingensis_A. Next base: position 464,685 of record NZ_JAVDSB010000004.1, on the reverse strand, counting down.
ATGCGAACCTATATGAGGGTGCGAGAAGGTTGCTTTTAGTATTAGCGATGCTTATTGGAGTTATAGGATATGCGGCCTTCAAGCATCCTTGGCTCGCTTTGCAAATACAGCCTGCGTACGTCCTTGTTAGCGCGGTGGTGCTGTCGATTTTTCTAATGTGGGATCAAAAAGTACTTACGATACTAAAAGAAAAGCGGTCCCAGCGCATCGTGCGGGATATTTATGCGATCAGTCGACAGCTCTTATACTATAATGATTCGAAATTGAATTTGCATGACAAATTGTCTTTATGTGTCGGTCAAACGACGTCGATTCGAGCTCATGTCGAGCTGCTGCTGAATGAGTGGTATCAGGGAGCTGAGGAGGCGATTGTTCATTTTAAAAAGAGACTGGGGACCGATGAAGCACATAGTTTTGGTGAGACACTGAATGCGCTAAGGTTGAATGAGCACGGGGACTATTATGAACTGTTGAAACAACGTATTCAGGACTATAAAGAGAAAATGGAATTAATACGTGAGAGCAAGAAAGAAACGGTATCTTATGTGCTTTTCGTACTTGCAGGATTGCCGATATTGAATACATTTCGGGTATTTATGTACCCGTGGATCGCTGAAGGGCAACGATTATTTGATGCTATTAACTAATTACACTAGGAGCGCGAAAATATGAGAAATATTTTGGTAACGGTAATGATGCTGATCGTGGTTGCTTATTTGTTTACTACGATTATTAATGACGGGTCCACGGGAATGAGACGGAATATAAGCACGCACGGGGCGACAGCGAATACAAACATTTCATCACTTCAACCGTAGCACGGTGGGTAATGGATGAGGTCGATTCTTGTTACGGTGCTGTTGGTAATGGTCGTTATCGGTATTTATATCGATGTTGTTGGAGGAAATACGGGGACGCGCAGGCAAGTGAGTGATAGCGGAGCGAGAATAAATGTGTCAATTGAGCGGATTAATCCATGAAGCAGATTTTGGTGTTTATTCTTTTTGCTGCGATGCTCTGTTGGTTTATGTTTTCACCGGTGTATAAGCATGTCATCATAGTTCGACAAGCCGTGTTGCAAAAGGAAGTCGATTATATGCTCGAGGTCGGAGCGAATGGCAGCCATGGGTATATCAATGCAGCGATGATTGCCGAGTCCAGGGATCGTATGGCGGAAAGAGGTTTCGTACCTGGAGAAATTACTTATGAGGTTGGAACCAACTCTGGCGTTAGTGGAATGGATGCGAATACACCTGTTTGGAGAGGAACAGGTCTGAAGCTAACGATTACGTATCCGTATCAACGGCTTTTTGTAATTGATCAACTTATCGGTATACCGGTACCTGCTACATCAGATCGCATGGGGGCAACCGGTATGAAGATGAGTGAATATGTACCTTGAGAGTTGAGGGAACGGCGTGTATAAGCTGCTTTTAATGATGCTAATGAGCGTGGTGTTTATGTCTTTGTATGCCTTACAAACGGATGAAGAACTAGCGATGCATACCGTTTTTCAGGGAAAGCATGGGTTGAATCATGCGGTACATGCGGCTGCACAGCAAAGTGATATGGTAAAGCTGGCACAAGGAATTCATGCCATTGAAGAGGTGAAAGCTAAAGAGGCTGCGATGGCGTATTTGCAGGGGAATTTACGCTTAGATGCAGATAATGAGCCCTTGCCGGATACCTTTTTGCAAAGCGCGGTGGTTGTAGACTTCTTTAAGGTGGTTAACGAGGGGGAAATATTTCCCTACACGTATCGAGATGATGCGAGGGACTACACGGTTACGTTGGAACGCCCTGGTGTTATTATGTTTATTCGGCTGGCGTTTCCGCGAACGTATGCGGTGTTGCAGCCGATTACTTGGACGATTAAGTCTTCAGCGGAGATGGTGTATTGAGGGGAAAGAGATGTCATAGAGTGTCCATTGCGCGATAGCGGTTATTTCCATGTATAATGTGAAATTGAGGTGTTAATCTACGGCATATAGGAGTTGATTTCTATGACAATTTTTCAGCAAAGGCAGCAGTGGCTGCAAGATGAGATGCGCAAGCGAGGGTGGTCAGGCTTTCTGGTCACGCACCATGTCGATATATATTATTACTGTGGCTCGATGCAGACGGGGTATTTGTTCATTCCAACTGAGGGAGAGGCGATTTATCTCGTTCGTCGCAGTTTGGTACGTGCGCAGGAGGAAGCGGCAGCGGATGTTGAAGCTCTTGGCTCTTGGAAAACGCTCGGCGAGCGGCTTCGCGCGCGAGCTGGGGGCGTGGACGCAGCGGCTGGTGGGACGCTGCGTGTGGCGACGGAGCTGGACGTGTTACCCGTCCAGCTGTACATGCGTTTGCAGACCGCGCTGCCCGGCGCGGTCTGGGAGGACGGCTCGCTGCTCGTACGAGAGCAGCGCATGATCAAATCGCCGGACGAAGTCGCGGCGATTCGGGCGGCAGCGCGCGTCGTGGACGGCGCGCTGGAGGCGGTCATCGCCCACATTCGTGAGGGGATGGCGGAATTTGAGCTGATGGCGCTCATTGAGCATCAGCTCAGGCTGCGCGGGCACCAAGGGCTGATGCGCATGCGCGCGTACAATTCCGAGTTGATAACCGGAATGGTCGCGGCAGGCGCGTCGGCAGCGGTGCCGACGTATTTTGACGGGCCGGCCGGGGGCACGGGGCTTCACCCGTCCAGCCCGCAAAGCTCGGGCCGCGCGCTGATTCAGCGCGGCGAACCGATCCTCGTCGATATTGGTTGCACCATCGACGGGTACTTGATCGATCAGACGCGTACGCTGGTGATCGGTGATCTAGACCCTGAGCTGCAGCGAGCCTATGACGTGGCGGAGGAGGTCCTCCGCGCCACGGAAGCTAGGCTGCAGCCAGGTATGATCGCCGAGCATCTGTATCTGCTCGCGCTGGATCAAGTGCAGGAAGCTGGGCTTAGCGCCAACTTCATGGGGTACGGCGCTGACCAAGTGAAATTCCTTGGTCACGGCATCGGGCTCGAGATCGACGAGTTACCCGTTCTCGCCAAGGGTTTTAAATATCCGCTGGCACCGGGTATGGTTATCGCGATCGAGCCCAAGTTCACTTTCCCCGGGCGCGGGGTCGTGGGTATTGAAGATACGTATCTAATCACCGAAGGTGGATACGAGAAATTGACCGTATCCCGGGATGGGATACGGCATATATAGGGAAGAGCCCCGCGGCGTGTCGCGGGGCTCTTTTGTATGGAGGATGGCTTGTTCGCCCCGCACCACTCTTCCTCAGTTGGCTGACCTGATCTCACCTGATCTCACCACCCACTCTTTCTCGCCACCAACCCCTACTCATTGGAAAGCTTCAAAACCTCCAACAATTTAAAAAATAAACTGAGTACAATCGTGGCAACCGTAGCTAAGGCCATTCCTTTCATCTCAAAATGCCCCCATTTCAACGTTGCGCCGCTGAGGCCGATGACGAGTACAACGGTGGTTAGAATTAAGTTGATTGGTTTGGCGTAATCGACTTTGGTTTCTACGAGCATTCGGATTCCGGAAGAAGCGATAACGCCAAAAAGTAACAAGGATACCCCGCCCATGACGGGGGTTGGAATTGTTTGAATGAGAATGGCTATTTTTCCTACAAAAGAAAGGATAATCGCCAGAATGGCGGCGCCTCCGATCACCCACACGGAGTAAATGCGGCTGATAGCCATGACACCGATGTTTTCACCGTAAGTGGTGTTAGGCGTTGAGCCGACGAAGGAGGAAAGTATTGTAGAGACACCATTTCCTAGCAAAGACTTGCTCAGGCCAGGGTCTTTGGACAGATCCTTACCGACCATATTCCCGGTGACGATCAAATGCCCGATATGCTCCGCAATGACGACTAAGGCGGCAGGGGCGATAATTAATATACTCGGCCAATCGAACGAGGGGCTGTAAAAGGTAGGGATTTTAAACCAATCTGCGGCTCGTAAAGTGTCTCCAATTTGTATCAAGCCTAAGATGGCCGCGAGCACGTAACCAGCTATTATAGCTACCAATATCGGAATAACTTTTAATATCCCACGAAATACAACGGACCCAATAACACCGACTAGTAATGTAAAAATGGATACGGTTGCAACGGTCGGATCAGGTGACCAGCCCGCTGGAGCACCGTTTGGGGCAATAAGACCCGCCATGCCGGCTGCTGTCGGAACTAGCTCTAACCCGATCACTGCAACGATTGCGCCCATGGTTGCATGGGGAAAAACAATATCAATCCAGCTCGTGCCAACGACTCGAATTAATAAAGCCACAATGGTAAAAATCAATCCAACCACTAGAAATCCACCTAATGCGGCACTGTAACCTTTGGAGCCTAGAACGATGAAAACAGGTGAAAGGAATGCGAAGCTTGATCCTAAAAAAGCGGGTATTTTTCCTTTTGTAATAAAAATATAAATTAACGTACCTATCCCATTCATGAGCAGAATCGTGGCAGGGTCAACCTTGAACAAAATCGGCACCAGCACGGTAGATCCAAACATCGCAAATAAATGCTGTAGACTAAGTACGATACTTTCCCCTAATGGTGGGCGTTCATCGACTTGAACAATACGAGACACATCGTAACCTCCTTGGTTTGTTGTTTCTTTATTGTGAACTGCATATCGGATATATTACCCAATTTGTGGTGATATAAAAAAGAACAGCCCCGAAAGTCAGATAAATGACCTTAGGTGCTGCCCTATTTTAATAGTTGCGTGCTGTTAAATGCGTTCAATGACCTTATCAATTAATCCATACACCCGTGCGTCTTCCGCATCTAAGAAGTAATCACGGTCGGAATCCAACTCGATCTTTTCGATCGGTTGCTTGGTCGTTTGTGAGAGGATGCCGTTGAGAACGCGACGCGTTTTGAGAATGTGCTGCGCCCGAATGTGGATATCACTTGCTTGCCCTTGAGCGCCCCCCCAAGGTTGATGAATCATGACTTCTGCATTGGGAAGTGCAAAACGTTTACCAGGAGCACCGGCTGTGAGGAGAACAGCACCCATGGATGCGGCCATCCCGACACAAATGGTGGAGACATCTGGTTTGATGAAGTTCATCGTATCATAAATCGCAAGTCCTGCTGAGGTAGATCCACCAGGTGAGTTGATGTAGAGGGAGATATCTTTCTCGGGGTCTTCCGCGGAAAGGAACAATAGTTGGGCAATAATCGCGTTCGCAACTTGATCATTTACTTCTGTACCAAGAAATACGATGCGGTCCTTGAGCAAACGGGAATAAATATCATACGAGCGCTCGCCGCGCGCGGTTTGTTCGACAACCATAGGAATAAAGCTCATTGCAATCATCCTTTCATATATGGAAATTAGGTTCTTTTTGTTTAATGGACTACATATTTTAGCAGATTAAGCAGCTCGGCAATGAATCGTGTTGGTTTGCATAGCATGCTTTTGGCCAAAACCTGAAGAAATAATGATTAGATGAACAGTTTCTTCATTCAAAAGAGTGGGCAATTCGCGCACGGTCACTGTAGCTTCGGTGTCTATGGTAGTGGGATTCAATCGGCGGTAAGTATCCATGTCGATCACATTACTGCTTGAGGAATCTGGTTTAAGTTCAGTTGGTTGTGGCTGTTCCCAAGTGATAACAGGGGTTTGTTTGGAATTTGAAGCTGGGTGGGACTTGGTTTCTTGATTATCTTGATTTTCTTGACCCATGCAAATACCTCCTCATGCTTTCGGTTTGGGGTATACGGCAAGCAAAACTTGATAAGCTTCCTGTTCCTTGCTGCTTGAATAGCGTGTCACCAGCTGCCCAACCATTGCGGTGTATTCTTCAATGAATGACTGCCGCTCCTGCTCGGTGCATAGGTGGACTTGAAACTGTAAGGTCGCACTCGGAATAACGTCCCCGACATCGGACTCTTCCATGAGCAGCATGGCGTCTCGCCGAATTCGCTCGGAAGTCGTTATGAGATGTGCGAGTGAGCTTTGATCCTTCAGTTTTTGCAGAGTTTCAGGCTTCATGCTGAGAGACTCGGCGAGCACGAAGGTTTTGGCGATGGATCGGTACAGCACCTCGACTAAATTACGAACCTGGCGTGTGCCTACGCGTTGTACCAAGCCGGCTTTTTCCAACGCTTTGAGATGATAATTAATACGCTGAGCGGTCTCGCCTAATGTGCGCGCGACTTCCGTTGCGGATCCAGGTTCAAGTAGCTGAGCGATGATTTCACCACGAAGCGGATTGAGCAGCACCGTTGCCTGTTCGGGCGAATGGATGCAATAGCTGTCTTGGATATCTTTTTCTTGTGGCATGGAGAGGATAGCCTCCGTGTACAAAGTATTTGTTACGTAAAAATATTTTATTACGTGGAGAGAGGAATGTCAATGGGCGGGGGGGTACTACTACTACTACTACTACTACTACTACTACTACTACTACTACTACTACTACTACTACGAAAATAGGAATAGCGCTAGGTAGTGGTAAAGATACCGCAGCTTAGTTTTTATGGAATTACGAAAATAATAGAATTTACTCATTCGAATGAAGACGATGAGCTTGAAGTTGTGTATGGGTTATTGGAAAGTATGGAAGTCAGCATTGAGGACTTCGAGAAAGTTAGGTTAGCGAAGAAGGAAGAGAGAGGCGTATTTAGGGAAAAGCTGTAGTTGATTGGTGTGGAAGATTGAATACAATAACTCACAGCAATAGAAATGGTAGAGTACTGCTATTTCTATTGCTGCAACAAATGATCGGCATGAATTCAAAACACAATATAAAGTAACGATATTGAATTAGAGATATTTCTACTTAGGAAAATGATACTCCTATCGTACAACCAATTGTGAAAGTTATCTTATTTGTTCAAGGTACCTAGTACCTCACTTTGAAGTGTTACAATGGACTGATTTTTATCATAAGGTTTTACAATTTTAATGTTGTTAATTAATCGATACTCTCCATTTGACAACTTCTCTACCTCTTCAAAAATATATGAGTCTTTATATGTATTTATAAGAACCATTTTTTAGAATCAATAGTCGAAGTTAGATAGATAGATTCCTGATATGCCTTTAAATGCCCAAAATAGCTAAATAATAAACATAAATAAGTAATTAGAATACTGAGACTGTCGATTAATTCCCAAGCGTTTGCCCTACAATCGATTTTAATGAGTTAGTTCAAACCGAAAAAATACTTAATCGATTAGAAATGACTTGGCAGAACGATTCTCAGCTATTTAACGGAATTGGGACCCCTCAAAATAATTAATCGACAGTCTCATACTTAGAATTGCTATCAAAATTGTAAAAAATAAAGTGCTGCTATTTCTAGCTTGCTCAGTAGCAATATCAATTCCATGATTAATTTTTAGAAATATCCATCTCCCTAAATAAGATAAGATTGAAAGAACAACTGCTGCAACAAGATAAATCCAAAATTTTTCCCAGGTGGTATCTGCATCACTTAATAAAAAAGCGGTTAACAATATTAATAATAGAAAAGCAATGAATAAACCGAATTTTAATTTATTTAACAATATGATGGCTTTTCTGATAACAACTCCACTTCTTATTGATATAAAGAAGAAAGTTAATAATGTAATTATTGTTGAGATGATTCCGATATAAAAAACGTTCTCTAGTATGCTAGTAATATTAATCTCAATAAACATACTGGGTATTGAATAATAATCGTTGAAGCCTTCCTGATATTTGTAGTAAATAAATAAGACAGAAAGGTAAAAATGGGCACAAATATTACTGTTATCTCACCAAGTACTCTTCCTAAATGTTTTGAATTATGAGTATTTCTTTGATCTTCATTATTAACTGATTGAGTGTTTTCGCTTTGCATTAAGTCCCCTCCGTACAGTTGTATACGCAGAGAAAGAGCTTTTGTTTCAATATATAAAAGGGCTTTTAATATAAAAAGAATTATTGACGGCAATCGGATTTGATGATCAGCAATGGGGGTTATAGTGAATTTTCTAAGAAAGTAAAGTTATTCAGAAAATCAGATCAGGATATACTTTATGTAATAGGTAATTTTGGAGTGGGTAAGACGAGTGCTGCTTTAGAATATGTTAAAGAAAATGCTAGTAATAATGATATTTTATATTCTGCGTTAGCACTTCCGTCAACACTAAAAAAATTTGGAATTAATCTATTATCAAATCTTAGTATTACTTTTCAGAAACAAATGAATGCTGATCAAATAATTCAGCTAGTAGTAATCGCTTTAAAAACGCATGGAATAAGATGTTGTTTATAGACGCTTTTGAAAAAGTGTTTGTAAGCCATCATAAGGATTATGAGAGAATTGTTATATTTTTTAGTATTCTAAGCAGGATTTCTGAGGTTAAAATCGTTTTGTTTGCCTTCCTGAAATTCCTAAGTTGAGTAAACTGAAGTATGATTTTTATGAATTGGATCAAAGTAATCTTGCAATCAGTTAGTAGAAATATGCTTCCTTGTTTTTGTAATATGTAAAGTTTGTTATAAGTTAAATAATTAAAAGTCAGTGTGCCGCGGCATTACTGACTTTTTTACTATAGGGATCTCAATTAATATTCAATATGCTCTATTGACTTGCTGGATTTCTTTATTTCAAAACCAGTGTGTCACCCAGCATAAGAATGCCATCTAATGGTACTAACTTTGTCTAAAAAAGTTAAATAATTAGGACAACAATACCAGTTTTATTAAAAAATGACGGGATCGTTTGGACATAGGGAAACAATCTAGAACCGTACGAGTGTTCTGTATATTTGTTCAGTGTGTAATTCTTTATGAATTCTTTAACGTTTACTGCGTTTGTTCGACTGTATTCGACATTAAAATGTCATATCATAGGAATAAAGACTTAATTTTTTAATACTAGTTAGATAGATATGCGAGGGTTGGATGAATGGGTGCAATAGAATTCGTTTCAAAACAAAATAATAAAAACTTAGTATTATTTATTCACGGTTTTACTGGTAGTAATGAAACTTGGAAGAATGAACATGGAGAAGGATTTCCAAATATGCTTCTGGAAGAATCTGATATTCGTAACCAGTTTGACATAGCTTATATTTCATACTATACATCGCTAATAGATTTGTATGGCATTAAATCAAAGACTAATAAAATACTACGAATGTTTAATTTTTCCCCAGGAGCAGCTAAAAGGAATCTTGGGATTGAGAAGCTAGGAGAGTTTGTCCAAGCAGTTATTAGGTATCAATGTGAGCAATACGAAAATATAATTATTATTGCTCATAGTATGGGTGGACTTGTGGCCAAGTCTTATATTTTAAGTGAGCTTCTTGAGCAAGGAGAATTAGCAAAAGTAAAGCTGTTCATTTCTTTGGCTGTTCCCCACTTAGGTACTGATTGGTCAAAGTTGGGTGAGAAGTTATTTAAAAATGTTCAGGCGGTAGATTTAAATCCACTTAGTTCTGTCTTAACCCAAATTAACAGAGCATGGATTGAAAATTCAAATACTCCACTTACAGTTTGCTTTTATGGCCAATATGATGATGTTGTTACAGAGGAAAGTGCAATATTACTTCAGTCTAAGAAGCCAGAAAAAGTTCCTTGTGACGACGATCACAATACAATAACTAGACCAAGTAATAAGGAGCGATTAGTTTACGTCGCTGCAAGATCGGTGCTACAAAAATTCGCTAAAGCGTCGGTAACTAAACAGCCATTGCAAGTGCAGGAGTTTGTTGATCAAGGCCAGTTGGATGATGAGATATTCGTTATAAGATTACTGGTGGCAGATGTTCACAATTCTCAAATAAGTAGCGCTAAGCAGACATTTTTTAATGCTGAATATATGAGGAAAATACTAGTAAATCAAGGTGAGCAAGCCATTGCTTTATTAACAGATTTATATGTCAAAATTGAGTTCTTTTACTCAATTGCATTTGGAAAACTGATGAGCAACGAATTGAAGGACAGTAACCATTTGGTGACATATGTCCACGAACAGATTGTTAAGGAGCCAGAATTATTAAAATGTGCCATTCCACTATTAAGTAGTTTACATAAAACAGGCATGTTACATCAGCTTATGAATAAACTGGATAAAGATTTGTGGTGGGCACAGGGTCACAATATCCAAACAATTGAAGAGTTTAGAAAGGCGCGTGGGCTATGATAACGCTACCTTTTATTATTCCTGATAATGATTATAATCTTAGACTTGCAAGAATACTCATTGTAATTAATGAACTGGCTTATACTAAAAAAGGTAAATTTGTATTAAATTTAGACCGTTTATCAATGTACGATCACCTCTTAAAGAATCCTGTGCTACTTCAAGGAGTCTTAAATGCAGAAGGTCAGGGTAGACTAATGGAACTTAAAGATGAAGAAAAAGATACTATTGGCTCACTATTTCCTAATCGAGCTTCGTTGTATGACTCAGGAGCTATTAAGAGGATTCTATATTCACTATTTTATTGGGGATACGTATCCGCTGAACATGATAAGGAAGGGCATATTTTTTATTACTCAACTAATCCTGGAAAAGAGTTTCTTAGTGGGTTGGAATCGCCTTACTTTTTGAGAACCCAGTCACTAAGCAAAACATTAATTGTTCTTCAAAAATTATCAAATACCCAATTGCAGAAAATAATAAATTCAATAAATTATGGAGTGTTGTCAAAATAATGAAGAAAAACTTATCTCCCAAATTGATTATTAATAAGCTCATCTTAGTAGGTCGTGAAAAGGATTACCAAATTAATTTTTCTAAAGGACTAAATATTATTTACGGTGATTCAGATACTGGTAAGTCAAGTATATTAAATTTAATCGATTATTTATTAGGGGCAAGTGAAGTAGCCCTGTATGATGAAATTGAAATGCATGGTAAGTATGCTCTACTTGAGTTGGATTTAAATGGAGAAACTTATACGATTAAGCGAGACATTTTTGATAATAACGCTTTGGTTGAAGTCTTTCCTTCAACAATTGAGAGAATGGCTCAAGTCTTCCCGAAAGAATATGGTCCTCATCCGAGAAAAGAGTCTATAAATGGACATTTATCCCAGTTTTTATTGAATTCTTTGAATATTCCTCTTGTAAAGTTAAAACAGGCACCTTCAAAAGCTGATTCGAAAATGGCTCCTTTAAGTTTTCGTGATTTATTTAAATTTTGCTACCTTGATCAAGATGAAGTTGGGAATAAAGATATTTTAGATCAGAAAAATTTCTCTGTTTTTGTAAAGAACAAAGAAACCTTCAAATTTATGCATCACCTATTAGATGATAAAATAACGGTACTTCAGGAAGAGATTGGAGAAAAAAATCGAAGCAAACAGTCAATAAATCAACAATTTACTATTATCACATCTTTTCTAAGAGAGGCTAGATTAGAAACATCCGAATCACTAGAGTTCAAATTGTCCGATCTTAAGGATTCTTTGAGATTAATTGATTTGGAAATATCCGAAATCACTCATGTTATGAAGTTTAATAACGAACAAGATGAGGAGTTGCGTCGGCTTATTATTGTAAAGCAAAGTTACTTGGATGATTTAACAATGAATAAATTGTATAAAGAAACGCAAATTGATCAAAATTTGAGGTTGAAAAAGGACTATCAACAGGATATTGAGAAGTTATCAGCCTCAGTCGAGGTAATTAAGAAGATGCCCAATCATGAGTTAAATCATGTTAATTGCCCGATTTGTGATAGTGAATTGAAAGCAGCGCGATTTAATGAGCTTTTTAGTCACTATGATTCCTCAGCTATAGAACATGAAATAAAAAGTTTAAGAAATCGCGATAAAGAATTAGCTCTTTTGATTGAGCAGGATAGAGGGAATATTTTTGCTCTAGTTTCTGATATTGAAACAAATAAAGAAGAGATATTTAAAGCAAAACAACTTCTTGACATACAGACAAAGGAATTTGTATCTCCTTACATAACACAGAGGGATATTTTGAGTACAAGAAAAGGGGAAATTTCAGAAGAAATTAAACGAGTGGAATATTTACTCAAGCTTCGTAATCAGGTTAATGAACTTACTATTCGATCCGAGCAACTAGCAAGCCAAATTGATGAGTTATTAGCGAAACTCGAACACTTAACAAATAATGCACCTTCTATGGACGGAGTTCTGGGAAGTATTGGGGATTATCTTAATGATTTCCTAACTAGAATCCCAATTAAAAATGCTTATGGGATTAGTATTAGTAAAAATACACTTCTTCCAATTGTTAGAGAAAAAGACTATACCAAATTGACATCAGGTGGATTACGAACTTTGGTCTCAGTAGGATACTTATTAAGTATACTAAGAAATAGTTTGCATAGTGAAACCAATTATCCAAGTATTGTAATGATTGATACTGTTGGTAAATATATAGGAAAGACAAAATCAAAATATCAAGAACTAACTGATCAATCTGAAGACATTGTCGAAGGGCTAAATGATCCACTTAAGTACAATAACATCTTTGCTTATTTAAAAGAGATGTGTGACCAGTTGCTAGAAACCTATGATTTTCAAATTATTATTGTTGATAATGATTTACCAGAGAATCTCGAAGATCAATTGGAGCAGTATGTGGTTAAAAAGTTTAGTGTAGTTCCTCGAGAGGGTTATGATATCGGGCTTGTTAATAATGCGAAACCCAGAAGATAACGACATTGAGAGGCAAATAAATGCTATATTATGATGCACCTTGTAATATGAAGGTGCTTTTTTAATTCAATTTATTTGGAATTATCTGAAAATTTTCTTACCTCAAAATAATTTTAAGCTATACTAAAAATAGATATCCATTTATATTTCTGGTCACATTTTTGAAGAATATGTAGAGCAAGTTGAAGCTGGAGGAAGCAAAATTGATTGATTATAATGAGTTTTTAATCGCATCAGGATTATCAGCCAATACAAAGTTATATCGATATATTAATATTAAACAATTTATTTCATTAATTGAAAGTAAAAAACCTATTTAACTAGAGTTATAGATTGGGAGGATACATGGGAATCACCGCTTAGGAATATTAGTGTAGATTTCGATGGAGAATCAGATGTCTATGGAACCCATTTTACTTTTGAAAATATTTATGGCCAATGTTGGAGCTTAAATGGTGAATCTGATGCTCTCTGGAGGATATATTCACCGAATAAAGATGGGATAATGATACAAACTACAGTTGAGAAATTAGCAACTATTAAAGGTATAGAAGTGGGATTAATTGCATCAGTCGTATATTATGATGATTTAGAAGATGGGCATATAGAAGCTTCAGAAATTTCCATTGTCGAGGACTTTGACTTTGTAGGATCACTTTTAAAACGCAATGCCTTTAATCACGAACAAGAAGTGAGACTATTAGCACAATTTATAGATATCCAGGAAGACAATAAAAATATACTTTTAGATTTGGATCCAAATGAGCTTATTGATTCAATTGTTTTGGATCCCAGATGTGAGGATTGGTATCACGAAGCAATAAAAGGATATTGTATGAGATCAGGCTTGTGTGTCCCTGAGAAATCTATGTTGTATAAGAACAATATTAATGAAGTAACTACACTTAAGTTTACTTTGACGCAAGATCCCCCGGATGAGGTACTAGAATAGTTTTTTTGTTTGAAACTGAAATCAACTCTGGAAAAACAAAGTGGAGTATCGTGGGTATTGGCAACACTGTATGTTCATTTGCCAGAAGTACTTCAAAACTTATTTGTAATGGGGGGTTCCACCTGAAAACACCACTTCAAAACTTAATTTGTAAATCAATTTTTTAAGAAAAGCCAGCAAACTCTATGTTTGCTGGCTTCTTGCACTTCAAAACTTATTTGTCACCCAACACTACAGTTATTGCGAGACCCTTATTGGTCTCGAACGGCTGCGAAACGGCTAGGTGTCAAGTTGACTGCACCTAGACAAAATCACTATGTGTGGTAACATTCAGACATGAAGAAAGCCTGCGAAACTTCGCAGGCTTCTTCTATTCTATCTGGTCAAGGATTAGAATGCGTACCGCCACAGATTGTCTGCATTCTTGAAGTAAAGATTGCCGAATTCATCCTGGGCGATGCCGCTTGCGTTTACCGGGGTAGAGATTGTGGACACGGCATCTGTTGCACTGTCGATAACGAAGAGGTTGCCGCCAATCGAGCCGTACAAATCGCCCCATTTGCCGATCAGCATATGCCCGTCGAAGAACACGAAGCTTTGCTGGCCGACGGTGTAATTGATCGGGAACTTCTGTCCTTTATTGGTAACGGTGTTCGTAGACGGATCATACTTCATTAGGTAACCTTCCGCCCAGAACATAATTTTGTTGTTGGAATCAAGTGACACAGAGGTGATCGCTTGAATCTCACTGGAGCCTACACCTGGCAGCGTATAAGTGTTGACGGCGCCGGTCGCTACGTTGTAACGGAAGAACTTCGCCTGCGACGTCGTCGGGGTGCTACCGTTGCCACCCCAGATCGAGGTGCCGCCGTACACATAGCCGTTGTAGTAGGCAAGTGCGATGACCGCTTGATCGTTGACTATGTTGCGGATCGTGTTGACGGCGCCGGTTGCAATGTCATAGACCGTCAAGGCTCCTCCCAGGTGGCCGTACCCAGGGACGGTCCCGACGAACAGCTTGCCGTCACCGGCCGCCAAGCCGAACGGTCGATCCTGTTCGTCGCCGCTGAGCTCGAACAACTGGTTCTTCACTCCTGTAATCGGATCATAATCATAAATACGAGCCCCCGGATACACGCCTTGGTACAACTTATCATTGTATGTGATCATGTTCTCGGCTTGCCCGAAGCCGAACTTCGTTTCGTCCAGATCGCCACGGATCGGTGAGTACACTCCGAGACCACCGGTCAGGTAGCCGGCTGTATAAATTTTGCCGTCCGGTCCTTCCGTCATGCTGCGAATCGATGTGGACGTATCCGGGAAGTCAAGCACGGTGGTCGAAGTGGCGCCGGTTTGAATGTTGTACTTGAACAGCTTCATCTCCCCGCTGACATACCCCAGTGTTACAACCGTGTAACCCGGCCAGTTCGTTTGGTCCGTCAATTGGACGACGCCAATATCGGCTGCTACATTCGTTCCAAGGTTGAAGCCGAGGGAAGTGGTTATTTTAGCTACGATGTCATACTCATGCAGAATGCTGTCAGCGGTATAGTACACCTTGTTGTTCACAGCATTGGAGACGCCTAGCGAGTGAACGGCCGAGATTTCTTTGTCCAGTGTCACGGTAGGAGCGGCGCCGGTGTTATGGACGACGTTCAGGACGATCATCTTGTTGCTCTCTTTCAGCTGAGCGAATACCTTGCCGCCCGTATAATCCAACGAGTACACCCAAGTTTCCCCACTATAGGCGCTAGGCAGGATGTTGTATCGATTCCCGGTATCATTATCGAAATACATCAGTCGACCGTCGGTGCCGGTACCGAGATAGGTGCGGTTGTTCGCTATGTCATAAGCCATGCTGCGCACGTACGTTTCCCCAGCGGCAACCGGATTGGATGCTTGAATTTCGAAAAAACCATTGGTGCTATCCCACTTGAAAAACTTCGCATTCGGAGCTGTTCCCCCGAAGACCTTGCCACCTGCGCCGGCGGCTAGTGCATAAATGTGGTTCTGGCCTGATAAGGCAACACCCAGATCTACTACGTTCGCGGCTCCCGGCGTATATTGATACAAGCGGCCAGTGTTGGGGGTACCCATGTAGATTTTGTTGTCGGTCGCTCGTATCGCCGCCCAAGCTACGCCGGAGCCATTCAAGGGCTTCGAGGTGACGACCGTGTTATTGTTGTAATCGACAATCGTCATTTTGGCCGGCACACCGGTTGGATTGGATGTCGAACCGTCAGCGACCGCATAGATGACTCCGTTGCCGGATCCATCAACCCCGAAGACAGCCGAGTGAAGCTGAGCTTCGCCAAACACTTGCTCGCCGAGATCAGTAAAGGCGGAGGTCAAGTAAATATCGTCCCAATAAGCCGTACCCGTATTCGCGGCGCTTGAGGATACAAGTGCTGTGGCATATGCGGCGTTGGATGGAGAAGTTGCTTTTGCTTTCAAATACGTCCATTCATTAGTCGGCGAGTTTTTGGACGCAACGGTGCTTGAAATATAATTCTGGCTACTGTCATAGAATCGGATGGACAAGTCCGCAGTGCCGCTCTGAATATATGCCCATCCATAGACCATGTAGATCGTGTTGGAAGAAATGGCGATTTTGGCGCTTTCGAGTCCGTACTGCGTGGTGGTGACGTTGTCGGTAATTTTGGCGCTGGATGTGCCGGAATGCTTTTGCGTAGTGCTGGAACTTTGCCCACTTGTCCCACCCCATGTGGACCAACCGGTGAGACCGTTCTCAAAACTGAAATTGCTAATTAATTTGTCTGCAGCACCTGCTGACTGAACCCCCCACAAACCAGCAAGCATAGCTAAAAGGGTCCAGATGCCTAGCAACTTCTTAATCATATTAATAATCGCCTCCTACAAGGAATTAATCTAATTATGAACCGAAGAAAGTACGACTAGAATGGACATTGCATGTCAGAATATGGACAGATCATGCTATGCTAGATATATGGACAATTTGTTCAAATTTATTCGCTCAGGGAGGGAATTCATGTTATACGAGGCTCCGAATTACGATACGATCCACATTCCTAACATGGATTCGGCATTTAAGATCTATCAGTCACATTGGAGGAAGACACTTGTTCCTTGGTGGACCTATCCTCTTAACTTCCCCATATTCGAACTCAATGTTCTCTTAGAGGGTGTTCAAGATGTTCAAGTTGGAGACCAAACTTTTGAGATGCTAGAGGGTGATCTGTTAATCATTAAGCCCGGCATGAGGCGTCAAATCATTGGTACCCGTGAGAAGCCGATTACATACTTCACTTTGCATTTCGACGTGGAGGATTATATGCTTCGCACGATCCTCATTCAGCATCGTAGCGGTCTGCATAGACGAGATTCCGCACTAGAGAGGGAGATTCGCGTACCATTCGAGCAGCTGATCCATATGCTGCAGCACAATCGCGGTCAAGATATGCGACATCCGGCTATCCGCTTGAAGTTGATTTCCCAGCTATTCTCCTTGTTCGCGATTCTAGGTAGTTTCAATGAAACACCTGCTGAGCATGGAATGGATCCTTCTGGAAACATAATTGCTTATAGGATGGCCGAACAGATCGAGCTCGCAGTCAAGGGCGGCAGCATTGGCGCTCGTACTGGACAGATTGCCAAACGGACAATAACCCTAATGGCAGATGAACTAGGTTACAGTCCCTCCTATTGCTATCGGGTATTTCGTAGAATATTCGGTATGTCACCGCAAGCTTATATGTCCAATATGATTCTTCATCAATCTAGACTTGAGCTTAACAACACCGAACAATCCCTCGATCAAATCGCAGCGAAGCTTGGCTTTCAGGACGGTCTGCATTTCAGCAAACAATTCAAACGATGGACAGGATGCTCCCCTACTGCTTACCGACGTAAACATATGGAATTCCAATTTAAATAGAAACGAAAGGATAAGATTAGGATTAATTCCAACCCTTGATGCATAGTCCAAAGTTATTCGAAGAAAGACATCATAATATTCCTATTTATATCCAGTTCATATAGGGATCGCATATGTACCTCAGGGGGGAGGAATGTGATGTCTACCACACTAAGTTCAAACACAACCAACCATCTATCATCTGATGAAGCCATCCATGACCGAATAAGCCCCTTTTTAGATAAGAATGAACTCGTTCTCAGAACTACATTTGACAATTGTTACGATATTGCCTTTCGTCGTGTTCAAATTTTCGGACAATAGAGACGCCTCGTCCAGGATTGGGGTGGACCGCTTGCTAAAAAGGATACCTACAACAATTTATATGGGGCAATCAGAAGTAGATGAAGCTCAAGTATTCCCTGTAGGCGAACGAGCGGCTACGTCTGTGATGGCAGCTACCCTATTAAGTTACCAAAAAGTCAACTGCACCAAAGCGTTTTCTGCGTTTGTAAGAGTACTTCAAAACCTATTTGCCACCCTATACTTGACTTGTAGGTGAGTCCTATAAGTTTTTGTAATTAGGATTTATTGTAGAAGGTGTGCTGACAACATCTACCATCAGGACAATGAAATTTATCGGGGTGACATATGATTTACGTTATGCACAGGCGGTGTTCAAAGCAATGCGAATTTTTGATGATATATTTCCGATAGGCTTTTACCTTAGAATAAGCTTGCCTGTATTCGAATGGATTAATGCAACAAGTAGAAAGGGGGCTGCGGGCACGCATGCCAGGAATCAGGCAAACGCATTCGTACGATTGACTAAGGAGGAGAGCGTTGCATATGGCTTTGACTCAAAGATCGAAGAAGTGGAGTTGGTTTGTTTATTTGCTGATTTTATCGCTTGTTTTTAGTGGTATGACATTTGGGTCCCTGTCGGCTCGCGCATCCGCTGCTTCATTTGTGGGGACGGATACGACTACGAAAGGGAATTGGGTGGGCGCGTACGGGAGTGAAGGCTATGTATTGCCGTATTACACGACAACTGCAATGAACAATAGGGATACGCCGCCTGCTGCTGATGTTGCGCAGCTGCCTTCTTATGTTAGCGCTTACAGCAAAACAGGATCCAACTATTGGGTCTCTGGCAATCAGGCGGACCCACGAGGTCTGCAATCGCCGGACGGCAGTACGCGTAAAAGGTTTCCGGTATATACGTACAGCACCATGTCCTTTTCGTTTACATTATCGGACAGCGCAACGCATCAATTCTCCGTGTACACGACTGACTTCGGATCGACGGAGACGATCCAGATGGGGTTCGAATTGCGCGACGCTGGCGGAGCGGTGCTCGATTCCCGGACGATATCGACCATTAACGGCGGCAAATACGTGACTTATCGCGTGCAGGGCAGCTTTAAGCTGGTCGTTACGCTGCAAGCCGGTTCGCAAGCGCCTGTGCAGGGCTTTTTCTTCGATGCACCGGCCGTACCGGATACGTCGGCGCCGGTATGGCCATCAGGTAGCTCATTGACCGCGTCGCAGGAGTCACCGTCTGGCGTTCATCTAGCTTGGAATGCGGCAACAGACAATCGCAGCGTGACCCAGTACCGTATCAATCGCAATGGTACGCAGCTTGCAACTGTAGGGAGCAGCGTCTATACCTACGATGTGACAGGGCTTGTGCCGGAGACAGGGTACACGTTCCAGGTGCAGGCAGGCGACGCAGCTGGCAATTGGAGCGAGGACGGACCAATCGTAACGGCCATGACCACGCCTGTTCCGACCTACTTTTTGGGGCAGGATACGATGACCAAGGGCAATTGGATCAGCACCTATGGTGGTGACGGATACATTTTGCCGTTTTTTACCGCCACGACTGCATCCGGCAAGGACGCGACGACACCGGCGCATATCGCGAGTCTCCCATCTTATGTAAGTGCTTATACACTCGGGGGCAGCAATGGCTATAATGTCGTACAGAATCCATCTTCCGACGTGCGCGCGCTTTGGATGCCGGACGGCAGCATCCGCAAAATGATGGCAGTCTATACGTACACTACGCTGACGCATTCGTTTACGTTGACGGACAACACCCCTCATCAGGTGAGCTTCTACACGACGGACTTCGGGTCGACGGAAGTGAATGTCGAGAAGTTTGAACTGCTTGACGCAAGCGGCAATGTGCTGGATGCGCAGACGGTTGATACGATTAACGGCGGCAAATATGTCTCTTATCTGGTGAGAGGCACCTTCAAGCTGCGGTTTACGAAGCTTGCCGGCACGCAAGCGAATGTAGAAGGCATCTTCTTCGATACGCCGATAGCGCCGACCGTGTCGGATCTGCAGGCCGTAATTGCCGGCACGCGTCAGGTAGCTTTGACGTGGACGGCTACGGGAAGCGACGATACCATCCTCCTGCGTAAAAAGCAGGGCGAAGCCGATTTTACCCGAATCGGAAGCGTAAGTTCAGGCACGAGCACGTACGTCGATTCCAATCTAGAGCCGGGCGTCGTGTATCAATACGGTATTCGTACCATTCGCCAATTCCGCTATTCGGACATTGCAGCACGCGCATCGGTTGCGATTCCTGCGTATGAAGCGACCAGTCTGAAATTTGAAGACACATCGCTGGTCGTCGATCATCCGAACGAAACCGTGCAGCTTCGTGCCATTCTGAAGGACAGCGCCGGTGCTCCGCTCGTAGGCCAGTCCGTTTCGTTTGAGCTGGAAGGTGCTTATGTTGGCACTTATATTGACAAGAATATTGGTTCAGGCGTTACGGATGCAAACGGTGCGGCAACGATCGATTATACACCGCTGTATGCAGGTTCTTATACGATCAAGGCTGATTTTGCTGTTGACGATGCCCAATTGTTGACGGGAAGCATGGACGCGATTCCGCTAATCGTCCAAGTAGAGGCTTGGGAGCAGCCTCCCGTTGTGCTGCGCATATCCGACGCGGTTGCTCCCGGCACGCTGTTTACCGTTTCCGGCTACGGCATGACTGCTTCCGAAGTCGAAGTTGCCATCGACGACTACGCGGAACTTGACGCCAACGCGCCGTCCGCCGGCGCTCGCACGCTGGATGTCGTGCAGACGGATGACCAGGGCGCGTTTGTCGTATCGCGCTTGCCCGAAGACATGAATCCTGGCGCATATGCCGTATGGATTCGTAACGCATACGGTTGGAGCGAGGCAAAGTCGTTGAACGATCCCCGTCCACAGTTTATATCAGAGCGGGAGGCGTTTGAAGGGCAGGAGATCAAGCTTGTTGGCCGCAATTTTGATGCACGGGAATTCGGTGGTGCGGCCGCCGATTCGGCGATCAGGCTGAAGAGCGCTGCCGGTAGTGTGTACGAAATGCCGATTACCGAGCTGAATCCGTTTGCTGTCACATTCACCGTCAATCAAGTTCCAACGCAAGCGTATTGGGTTGAGGTGCGCAATCACGCAGACGGCAATTGGGTGCGGCTGAATAACGGTCAACTGTTGACCGTAACGGAAGCAGGCGATGATCCGCTGGGGCTAGGCGTCGCCTGGGCCGCTAATTTCCACTGGAACGACGTGTACGATGTGACGGATTACGGTGCGACCGCCGACGGAACAACCGATGACACCGCTTCGGTGCAAAACGCCGTCGACCAGGCGCATGAAGACGGAGGCGGCGTTGTATGGTTCCCGAATGGAACTTATCGGGTATCAACGATACGGCTCCCGGCTGGCGTCGTGCTCCTGGGCGAAAGCCAGACGGATACGGTGCTCGCCTATGCCGGTACCAGCACCGGCACGCTGATCGTTTCGTCCGGAGATGGCCAGACTGCCGGTCGTGCAGGTGTGGCGCGCATGACACTGGACGTATTCAATCCATCGGTCTATCCGGATTTCTTCATCTGGCTTGGCCATGCATGGGGAGCTACGGTGACGGACAATTCGCTTCGAACCGCAAGTGAACTATTCGTTGCAGAAGTCAGCATCGATACACCGCTGGAGGCAATGACGGGTAAAGCGAGTGCCCTCGGCATCATTGCCGACGAGCATGTGTCTATTGTTCGTAATAATTTCAAAGGCAGGGCGGCGAGCATTGTGACGGGCTATGTCAACGCCTATGCTCAGGTGCTGGGCAATACGTTCGAATACGCAAGCGGAGCTACCCACATGCTGGCCCGTTATGTGATCGATGAGAACAATCATTTGATCGGGCACCCGATGGACGGTTTAGACATCCATGGCTTCAATGTCAAATCAGATTACTATGTGGCGGGTAACATTATGGAAGGAATTGGTACGCAGGAACGTGATAACAACGACGGCGAGATTGTATTGAATGAATCGCCAAGCGGCACGTTCAATTATGGCGAAGTATTGGGGGCTGCGGGTTCAGAGCTGACCGTAGCGCCAGTCGCCCCGCTCAGTGTTGGAGCAACGGTGAGCGGCAACGTCTACAGCTATCCGCATCGTTACGGCCAATTGGCGGTCATCATCCTAGGGGGCCGGGGAATCGGGCAAGTGCGCGATGTGACGCAAGTGATCGGGAATACGATGACGGTGGCAGCGCCTTGGGATGTTACGCCGGACCGGACGAGTAAGTTTTCGTTCATTGTTCCTAATGCCAGGGGGACAGTGTACCGGAATACCGGCATGGACAGCAGGGGTCCGATTTCTTTGTATGGCAACGCATTTGATAACGTTGTAGCTGACAATGTGCTCACCAATATGGGCGGAGCCGTTACCTATGGCTTCAACTCGCAGGCACAGCGTCGATTAAACAATACGTATTTTACGCGTTTCGATAACAATACGTTAATCGATACCCTAGCAGGAACGAGCTTTGGATTAGGGGTGCAAGCGGATAACACAGCCTATGCAGTGGAAGCTTTCGGCAGCGAATTCCGCAATAACCGACTGGTGGCCGATCAGAATGAGGATGCTTCAGGCTTCTTCATCCGAGCCGTGAAAGGCAGTACGTTCGATGTGCCGGTCGTTAGAAATACCATTATTGAGAATAACAAGTTTGTCAATTTGAAAACAGGGATTTCGCTGACGCAAGCGATTTACGGTCAGGTGCTGAGCGGTAATAGCTTCACGAACGTCACTACGCCGCTCGTGGATGCAGGCTCTCTCAACACGGTCACAACTGCCAAGGCATACACAGATGTGAGAGCTCCTTATTGGCCGGGAGGCAGCGGCGGATTGTCCGCTGTTAACGTGACATCCACGGAAGCGGAGTTGCACTGGCCTTCGGCTGTTGATACATCTGGTGCGGTTGTATCGTACCGCATCTATGCAGGCGGAGTCCTACTTGATACGGTAACCAATGTTACGTCCTATTCGGTTAACGACTTGCTGCCGGCAACAGCATATACATTCCAGGTAGTAGCTGTTGATGCGGCAGGCAACTCAGTTCGTGATCCCTTGATCGGTTCCACGGTTACACTTCCTTGATTGCAAGATCACTCCAAATTCTTGGGGGAAGCTGTCTATGCGGCACTCCAAAAAAATGACCATTGAAATGAAATCGGCATTGGCTTACGGTTGGAGCCGAACATAAGACTGAAGGAGGAACAGATATGTCGCGCAGTTTGGCTACAATTATTGGGCAAGTCTCGCAAGCGACGAGGCGAATGCCGATGGCGGAATGGAACTGGAGCGAAGGCGTAGCCCTGTACGGTTTGGTTTCGTTGTGGAAGGCAACAAAAGATGACGCGCTGCTGCAATATTTGAAAACGTGGATTGACGATCAATTGGTGCAAGGGCGTGTATTCGAAACCGTGAATGCGACGGCTCCGTGTTTCTCGCTAATTGAGCTGTATGTCGCTTCGGGCGAATCGAAGTATGCAGAGATTATCAAGTCGAGAACCGATTTTCTGATGCACAGGGCGAAGCGACTGGAGAATGGCGCATTCGAGCATACGCTCGTGGAAACGAACTTCGGCGGGCAGATGTGGGTAGATACGCTATTCATGGCCGGTTTGTTTCTGGTGAAGGCAGGGCTGCTATTCGAAGATCGAGCGGCGGTTGAGGAAGGACTTAACCAATATTTCCTGCATGTGCGTCATTTGCAGCAGGAGAACGGCTTGTATTATCACGGCTGGGATGAGGGCAAGAACGGGCCGATCGGCTGCTTATGGGCGAGGGGTAACGCATGGGCGGCTATTGTGTCGGCGGAACTGCTCGTGCTGCTTCCGGATGCAGAGCCGGCACTGCAGGAGATTAAGGATGTTTTGACTCGGCAGTTGGCTGGCTTGTTGAAGTATCAAGACATGTCAGGTTTGTGGACGACGGTGATTGACGATCCGAACACGTATTTGGAAACGTCCGCCGCTGCCGGCATTGCGTATGCCATAAAGCGAGCGCTGCACTTCGGTAACGTAAACGAAGCCCATACGGCGATGGCCGACCGCGCTGCGCGAGCTGCGCTTGCACACGTGGACTGGGAAGGCGTGTTCCGCGGTGTATCCGCTGGAACCGGGGTACAGAAACACGCTGGCGAGTACCACGTTATTGCACAGCATCGGGCGGAAGGTTACGGACAAGGTCTCCTGCTGATGCTGCTGTCGGCGATGCTGACCGAAAGCGACAGCGTTTCGGAAAACAGGGGATCCTAACATTCCATCGTGTAGATGATGTGCAAAGCCATGCGTAAATAGCACGCGAACAAAGAGCCCAAGAGCACTTGGGCTCTTTGCCATGCCTTTATTTGGCGCGGGAGAACGCTTCCGAAAATATGAAGATGCCGATGAAAACCGATCCCTGCTATAATTAAGCCGCACAGACCAACCATCCTGATGGAATGAAGAGCGGTGATAAGCCTATGAACCTTTTTCGTAAACTGATTAGACAACGACAAATTGCCTTGCTATTGCTTTTTTCCATCGTGCCGGTGATCGGTTTCGGAACGTTCAGCTACTACACCAGCCTTCGTCTGATCGAAGCGGAAGTGAAGCGAACGTCCGAGGTAGCGATTGCCCAGATGAAGGAGCAGGTCGACCAGTTGCTTCGGCAAATTGAAGAAGTGACGGGACAATTCTCCTTGCAAGCGGGGATGCTTCAATTCGTCAAAATCCAGGAAGCCCCAGCGCTTGGCACGCTGCAGGCGGTCAACGATATTAGACGCGATCTGGCTAATTTCTCATCTTCGATTCATGCGGTTGATTCGGTTTATCTCTATCACCGTAAGCAGAAGCTCGTGCTGACATCGAACGTGCTGTTCGACCTGGACAGCTTCCCCGATACATCCTGGCTGCCTATCCTACGGCAAGCAGCGGTGGAACGCAAAACGAAGCTGTGGATTACGCCACGCGCAATGAGCAGCGATGCAGGCAAAAATCCGGAAGCGCTTACGTACATTCTCCCATTGCCCTATTTCTACGAGGAGCCGGATGCGGCGCTTGTCGTCAACGTCAAGACCGGCGTCATCGCCGATATGATTCGCTCCTTTCCTTTTGACAGTCGTGGCGGCTTGCTCGTCTTGTCGCCCACGGGGCAGACCATTGTGCAGGCTGGCCAGCTCCGCCTGGAGAAGCCCGACACGATTGGCACCATGCTGACCACAGGCACTTCTCCGGAAGACAGTCGGCCGGTCAAGCTTGATACGGAAGTCGGTGCCATGTACGTGACGACCGAACGCTCGGCAGCATACGGCTTCCTCTATGCCATGCTGATCCCTGCAGATGCAGCTTCCCACAATGCGCAATTGCTTAAAATATGGATTATTGCCGCAACGGCGGCGCTGTCGCTGTTGTCGCTGTTTGTTGCGTATTTCAATGTACGACGGTTTCAGAGCGGTTTGCGGCATATTTTCCTAACCCTGCGCGGCAAGGGAGAAACGGGCGGTGACGACGATCGGGAGCCGTTCGATGCCGACTACGCGGAAGGTTTCGCCCGAATCGAGAACGGCATTGCCGCATTGATCAAGGAAATGGGGGACGTTCGCTCGCAATGGAGCAGCCAGCTGCCGGTGCTGCGCGACCATTTCCTGATGTCAGCGCTGCTTGGCAACAAAGCCGGCATGGACCCTTGGCTGCGTCAACAGCCAGCCGAGACGGAGCTCTTTCCGAATCCTGTGTTTTGCGTGCTTGTGGCCGAGATGGATGCGACCGGCGAGACCTCTCGTTTTCGCAGCGAAGAAGATACACGGCTTTTCTTGTTTGCCGTCGCGAATATTTCCCAGGAATTAATGCGGAACAAGTTTGCAACGGAAACGGTCATTTCCCGCCAGCATGTAGCCGTTATTCTGAACATGCCGATTCTTGAAACCGATCGTGAAACGGTCAGGGCGGCGGAGTCGATTCGCTATGCGGTTTCGTCGTACTTGAAGCAGACGGTGACAATTGCTGTCGGCAGACCGATTAGCGATTTCCGCGAGCTGTCTGTCTCGTATCAAGACGCGGTGCATGCGCTTCAGGAAAATTGGCCGAAAGCGGGCAATGAAGTCGTTCGTGGAGGGCAAGAACTGGAGACACCCGTCTCCGTGCCATATCCGGCCGAATGCGAAAGCGCGCTGCTCGCGGCAATTCGGGAAGGTGACCGCGTTCAGGCGGAACGGGAACTGAATGATTTTTTTGATGGGCTCAGCAGCAGTCGTCTTCCCGTTGCGCTCATTAAAACCTATGCGATGCAACTGCTCGTTTCTGTCATTCGCTTGTTGCAAGAGTATGATCCCGATCTGATGCAGACCTTTCCGGGACGGAGTCTGTACGCCGAATTTGCTCAATTGAACGCCTCCCTTGCCATGAGCGACTGGTTCAGCGAGACTGTCATAGCACCGGGAATCGACTTTCTGAATGGACTCAAGCGGCTGCGGATGGAAACCATTATGGAACGGACGAAAAAATTGATCGAGGAACGGTATGCGCAGGACTTGTCGCTTCAGCTCGCCGCCGATCAGCTAGGTATTTCCCCCTCGTATTTGAGCGAGTTGATCAAGCAGCACTGGGGAGAAACGTTTATCGCGTACGTTACTCGTTACCGGATTGATAAAGCGAAGAGTCTGCTGCTCAAAACGGAGCTAACGATCGCCGACATTGCCGTCGAAATCGGTTATGGCAATGCCACACATCTCATTCGAGTATTCAAAAAATCGGAAGGCATGACGCCCGGTGAATATCGCCAGCGGAGTCGTTCCTGATCGCACCGTATGCGCCGCAGCCCCCAACGCTGCGGCGTATTTCCATTTTATCCGCCACGAAAATGTGATGATTGCGTTGATATCGGAAGCAGCCGTAAGCTGATGACATCGGCAAATCGATGGCCGCATACGGCATTCTGCGGACCAACAGTCCGACAACCACATTGCGGCTACTGTTGAACGAACATGGCAAGACACGCTGGTCGTGTACAAAGGAGGATCGAACGTCATGCACAAAGGAGGAGTGAACAAGATGGAAATACGGCGCGCGATTCCAAAGACCGGAGAGTCGGGCAAGACAAGCAGATGGCAGAGGCAATGGCGCGTCTATAAACAGCACCGTGCGCTAATTGCAATGCTGCTGCCTGGATTGGCATTATTTCTGCTGTTTAGCTACGTGCCATTGTACGGCATTATTATCGCGTTCAAGCATTTTCAGATTACAGAGGGCATTCTCGGCAGTCCTTGGGCCGGTTGGGAGAATTTTGAACGGTTGTTTAAAGGAAACGGCTTCGTGAATGCGCTTCGTCATTCGGTGCTGATTGCTTTTCTGAAAATGGTGTTTGTGTTTCCGGCGCCGATTGTACTTGCGCTGCTGCTCAACGAGATTCGGTTAACCTGGTTCCGGCGGACGATTCAGACAGTGACGTATTTGCCGCATTTCTTCTCTTGGGTTGTGCTCGCCGGTATTCTGTTCCCGTTTCTCGGCAGCGATGGCGGATTTAATAAACTGCTCAGCTTTTTCGGCATTTCGGAGCAGTTGTGGCTGCTGGAGCCGGACTATTTTTACGGCACCATCGTGCTGACCGACATCTGGCAGTCAGCCGGTTGGGGGTCCATCGTTTATTTTGCGGTTCTGGCATCCATTGATCCCAGTCTCTACGAGGCTGCGATTGCCGATGGGGCAAGCCGCTGGCGGCGCATCTGGCATATTAGCCTGCCATCGCTTGCGCCGACCGTTATCATTATGTACTTGCTATCCATTGGTCACTTCTTGTCGGTCGGCTTTGATCAAATTTACAACCTGATGACGCCGCCTACTTCAGGCGTAGGGGAAATCCTCGATACTTATGTGTTACGCCGGCTGCTCACGATGGATTACGAGCTCGGTACCGCAGCGGGGTTGTTCAATTCAACAATTGGCCTGACACTGGTGCTTGTTGCTAATGCACTCGTCAAGCTTTATGACAAGGAGAAGGGACTATGGTAGCGGAAAGGAGGAGAGATTGTGAAAGCAACTTGGGGCGAGCGAACGTTTGATGGGATCAATGCTATTCTCTTAATACTTTTTGGACTTACGACGCTGTACCCGTTGCTGTATATCGTTACGCTTTCGTTCAGCACGCCGGCGGATGCGATGGCGATGAAATTTTATTGGTTTCCGCTTCATCCGACGCTAATGTCATATGAAAAGGTGCTGTCCCATCCGGATCTGATGTCAGCATACGTCAACACGGTGATTCGGACCGTCGTCGGCATCGCGATTTCGCTGACGATGACAGCGATGATTGCGTATCCCTTGTCCAGACGCTCGTTTCCGCATAGGAAGATGATTATGAAGCTATTCGTCTTCAGCATGCTGTTCAGCGGAGGCACAATTCCGATGTTTTTACTGGTGAAAAATCTCGGCTTACTTAACACCCTATGGGCGCTCGTATTGCCTGGCGCGGTGTCGGCCTTCAATATGATTGTGATGCGCAATTTTTTTGAGGGGATCCCGGCCGAAATTATCGAGTCGGCACGCATCGACGGCGCTTCAGAGATGAGGGTGCTGCTGCGCATTGTGCTGCCGTTATCCGTGCCGGTGATGGCCGTCATGGCGCTTTGGGTGGGCGTCGCACACTGGAACCACTGGTTTGATGCGCTGATCTACACGCAAGACAACCGATGGCAAGTACTGCAGTTGTTCTTGCGCAGAACTGTCGTCGATGCGACGGTGTCGCTGACACCAGGAGAAGACATCAATCGGATTCGCGAGGAATATACACCGGAGTCGCTCAAGGCGGCAACAATCGTGGCCGTGACGCTTCCGATTTTGTTCCTGTACCCGTTCATCCAGCGTTATTTCGTCAAAGGCATCATGCTCGGTTCGGTCAAAGGCTAGGCCTTGGGCCTTGCGTTACGGGACTGACATGCCGATATAAAACCATAACCATATCCATACAGGAGGTTACGAGATGTTTGCAAAAAGAGGGGTAAAAGGGTTAACAGTGCTAGCCGCAGTCTGCTCGTTGGCGCTTACAGCATGTTCGAACGGAGGGGGAACGACTACCTCCACGGCTTCGCCGAGCGCAGCAACTTCGGAGCAAGCCAAGCCGATAGAAATTAAATGGATGGTGCCATCGGCGGATTTGACGCCGAATTCCCGAACTGTCCAGGTATTGCAGGAGAAGTTCAACGTCAAACTCAACTACTATTCGATTCCGCAAGCCGACTACGTGCAGAAACAGCAAATTTTGCTTACTTCGGGCGATGTGCCTGACGTCATGTTCATTTACGATCCGAATCAATTATTCAAATATGCAAGTCAAGGTCTGATTGCTGAGATGCCGGTAAAAACAATCGATCAGTACGCGCCCAAAACGAAAGGCGTGCTGGACAGCTTTGCTAAGCAGGGCTGGTTCTATTCGAATCTAAACGGCAAAAATTACGGCTTGCCAACCACGTACTACACGGGTCAATTCAATGCGAAGCAAGGTTGGCGGATGGATTTGCTGAAGAAGGCAGGCGTAGACAAAATTCCGGAAACAATTGACGAAATGACGGCTGCTTTCGCTAAGCTGAAACAAATCGGCGTGTACGGCATGTCGACCAACGGCAACTCGTACTACTTTCAATTCTGGTCCGTATTCGGCGCTTACGGCGTCATGCCGACGCAGTGGATGCTGAAGGACGGCAAAGTTGTCAACGGCGCGGTCGTGCCGGAATCGAAGGAAGCGCTAATATTGCTGGCAGACTGGTACAAAAAAGGCTACATCGATCCGGAATTCGTTACCGGTAAAGATCTCGATAAGAAGCTAGTTGAAGGCAAGGTGGCCTATACGCACAGTACATCTATGGCTGCGTTCGACGCGAGCAACCCGCAATCAGCGCTGTCCTCCATGAAAAAAATTGCCCCGGATGCGGATTTCCAAGTGGCTCCGCTGCCAAAAGGACCGCGTGGTCAACAAGGCGGCTGGGCATGGGGAACGGCGGGCAGCGTTTTCGCCTTCGGCAAACAGATGGAGCAGCAACCGGAGAAGGTCAAGAAAGTGCTCCAAATCATGGAAGCGATGCGCAATGACGAGCAGGTGTTCATGGATGCCGGCGTCGGCGTGAAAGGAACGCAGTGGGACTATAACACGCCGTCCGACCCACAGAGCGGCATTAAGTTCCTTCCTCCTTATGACGATGTCGCCAAGCTTGCGACCGAGGGGTTGAAAAATAACTTCGACACGCTGTTTGCCGGCGGTCCGGCTCCTGCGATTTTTGAGAAAGCACTAGGGAAATCGAGCGTTGAACTACTAAATAAGTACAACAAGCCGGTATGGGACATTTTTGGCAAATCCGATGTGCTACCGTCTTCAGGCAAATATTGGGCCGACTTGACGAAGCTGAAGCTGGATATTTACGCCCAGATTGTGCGCGGTGACAAGCCTATTTCGTATTTCGACGATTTCGTCAAGCAGTGGAATGACATGGGCGGTGCCCAGTTGGAGAAGGAAGCGAACGATCTTTACAAAACAGTTCAAGGTGGCAAATAACGAACAGCTATAATGGCGGCGCGCGGCGGTGCGCCGCCGTTTGCATTTCGTCGAAAGCGGCGGAACGTGTCAGTTGAGCGCAAACAGGAGGATGACTGGGATGGAAAGCAAGCCTATTAGCATAAAGGATCACCTGGATAAGACCGGATACGCATGGCCGTCGACGCTGCTCAGCTTCGTCAGACCAGACGAAGAGGCGGCGGCTGAATCGGTCTGGCTCGCAGACGGGGACGGGGACGCGGTGCCGTTTCAATGGCGGCGGACGGATAAGGAATCGTTGTTATGCCTGGTTGCCGATCTTCCGACGGGAGCTGAACGAAGATTCGAATGGCGCAGCGGATCGGCACCGGCGAAGGGAACGAAATACAGCCAAGTGACGCTCGAGTGTGAAAGAGGGAGCGTTCTGGCTAATAACGGTCGACTGAGCGTGCGGTTTGCAGAAGGCCGACTTGAGGATGGAGAGCTTTTTACGCTGGGATTGGATGGCTTCGCGGTGGAGGGAATCGCCCGCATTGACAGCGGTGGCCGTAAGTTGGTTCACGCGGAAGGGCGTGTAACGGGGAGGGGGCCGGTGTTTGCCGAATGCGAGTTTGTATGCCGTTTCGAAGAGGGGGCAGAGTACGCTGCGACGGTATCGGTTGCCGCAGGTATGGATTACATCGAGCTCCGCGAGCGGATGTCCGGTTGTGCTGCCGGCGAGCGCATGATGCTCGTCATCGAATGGCGATCGTTTGCGCCGCATCGCCGATACACGAAACCGCGCAGCGCGGAGCCGATCGATCGTTATGTAGACGGAAATGGTGAGCTGCCGTTCCGAGTGAAGCCTTACGACAATGCGGTATGCTGGCAGCAGGCGAAAGGAGCTTCTTTCACCGACGGAGCTGTCACTGCCGCTGTATTCGTCAAAGACAGCGGCTTCTGGGATGACGGCAAGTATGCGTTATGGGGATCGCCTCCGTCACTGGCGCTCCGATTCCGTTGGACGCGGCGCCGCCGGACACTCTGCTGGGAGTATCCTTTGGAAGAGGGCACACGCTGCACGGCGATATCGTTATATCCGACGCAAAAAGATGCTGCTGAAGCGGAGGGGGCTTATGTCGATGAGCTTTGGCTGTGGCACGAACTTCTCTCGCTCGACAAGGTGAAAGATTGGACGCTGGCTTGGGAAGAGTGGCAGTCGGAATATCCGCGCTTATTCCGCTACGATTGGCTGCCGCAGCGGATGCATACCTGGTTCGGCTACACCGCAACGAAGCCGACGCCAGGGGATATGGAAGCGATTATTGACCGCTTGTCATTTTGCCTGCACAATCCAGGTGATTTAAGTCCGGTGGCTGCGCGTGAATTTTATACCTGGGCTTCTACATTCGATATGGCTGCCCCAGCGATGACGCCTAGCCAGTTCGACCGAATGAAAGCAGTTTGGGCATTTATGGCTTATACGCATAATGAGGAGGCTTTCATGCCCGTGGACAATATGCTGGCCGGGCATCCTAATTTTCTCGTCGACGTGAGAAGTGTTCCCGGACTTATGGCTGCGCTGTTTCCCTCGCATCCCGCTGCGCGCCACTGGAAGGAAGATTTCGAGCGGGCGATGGCACGGAATGCGAAGTACCACGTCCGCCCCGATGTGGCTTCCTGGGGGACCAAAGGGGGGCGACATACGGAGAATTTGGCCTGTTACACGCTATACAATTTAAAAGCGATGTTGAATCCGGTCATAGCGCTTCAGCGGGTATGGGGTGAGCATACGATTGCTTATCCGAATTATACAAAGTGGTTGTCATGGCTGCTTGGTGCGCTCACGTCCCCGGTTGAAGGCTTGCGTCACGTACCGTCGCAAGGTGCGCACGCAGGCGGGCACGTCGACGATTATGCTGCGCCGCTGACACTGCGCTCAGCCGCATTCGGCTTGCGCGCCATCGAACCGCTGCTGGCCGAACATCTGCTGCGTGTAAGCCCGGCCGATGCACGGGTCTACGCGGAGCGTCAGCCGAATACGGACGTCTGGCGCGCTGCGGACGATGCGCCGCACGAAGACAACACGGGTACGCGGCCGCCTCTCCGTTCGGCGGCATACACGGGGTATGGCTTCGTCATGCGGGCTGCGGTCGGTGAGCCGATGGAGGCTTCGGTACATTTGCAGCAGATCGACGAAGGGCCGAATTATCGTTGGGGGCGGGCAGGGCAAGGCGGCTGCGGCGTTATCAACTACTATGCGGATGGGAAGCGGCTCAGCTTCAACCGGAAGGAAGACGTTGGCGACGATAATATGGGCGATGTGCAGGCTTGCTGCAACTTCGGCGTTCTTTACGGCCACGAGTTTCGCAGTATCGGGCGCAGTGAATTGACTGAGCCGCTGCTCGATCTCGCATTCGCTAAGTTCAGCCGCGTGCTTGCGGGACAGTATGCCAGTCCTGCCTATCATTCACGCAGTGTGTTGATGTCCGGCAGCGACTACATAATTATCTATGACCAGGTCGGCGACATGCGAGTCCGAGGACGGTTCGCTTGGTTCGTTCACGAGCGCGATCCGTTTCCTACGATTTGTCAACTGAAACCGGGCGTATCCGGTTACGACGCTGCGCCAGGCATTCCGGCCGAGGTTGGGCCGGGCGCTTACCGTAACGTCAACGACGAGTCGAAGGGAAAATATTACGACGGGAACGGCCACTTTCTGACCTTGATTTCCCCTCATGGGAAGGGAGACTATGGTTATTTGCTCAGCGTTCAGGCTACTGCGTACGGAGCCATGGTGACACTGAACGATCGGCGCGACTTCGTGTTTCGAGACGAAGCTGCCATTGCGTTTGATGAAGGCGGTGTTGTGTTTACCGGTCATGCCGGGCTTGTTCGCCAGTACAGCGCTGATAAGGTAGAAGCAGCGCTATTCATCGGCTCGCGTATCGGTGCTGCCGGCGTAGTTCTGGATATAGCTGCCGTGGATGCGGACGATGAGGCTGACGGAGAGGTGCCGCAAGCAGGCTTCTCCTTTGTCCGCAAGGGCCCCGTACTTAGCGGCGGGTACGCCGGTCGCGGTGGAGCTGTTGTGACACTGAAGCTACCTGCATCTTTACGCGGCGCGGCGTTCCGGCTGTACGTCGACAGCGTGCTGCTGGAGCCGCTTTCGGCTGATGAAGGTGGCGTCTCGTTTTACCTGCCAGCGGGGAATGGCCGGTGGGAGTGGACAGATCGACTGCCGAGACCAGCTGTCGTACAGATAAGCGGGTACCAGGCGTCATCAAGCTTGGCTGAACTAGTCTGGGATGCAGCCGAAGGGGCGGACAGCTATGAGATTGCCGTCAGCGAGGACGGCGGCGCGAATTGGACGGTCGCGGCATCAGGCATCGTAGGCGAGTCGAATCCAGCGCTTTCGTTGCGTTGGCCGCTAGCCGGGACAAACGGCACGAAGCGCCATGTGCGGATAAGGGCCGTCAACCGTGATCAGGCGGGGTCTTGGAGCGATGACTACCCTGTCTACTTCACTGGGGCATCTCCGGAGCGAGCAGACGGGCTGAGAGTGACGCGAACAGGCCTCGGCTTCCGATTGACATGGGGCTGGCAGCTGGGCGCAACCCGCTATCGCTTGTACCGCCGAGAGCGCGGCGAAGGCGTGTATGCCATTGTTTATGAAGGCGAACAGTCCGCGTACGACGACACGACGGCCGATCCGGCAGGTGTCTACGAATACTGCGTTGCTGCCTGCAACGGCAATGGCGAGGGCATTTCTTCAGCGCCTCGGGACACCTCTTTCGGCGGGTTGGCCGACTGGGATCCCCGTCCGGACGAACGGTTTCGCCGTTATACGCGCAGCCACGAATATGGCTATCATGGGTTTGATCACTGGGCGAATGAGGAGAAGCCAGTGCTTCGGTACCCGGAATTGGACGGTTCGGAGCTGGGCAAATAACCGTTGTCGTGTTGCGGTGGTCGTAATCACTACGGCTCCTGCAAGGAACAGATGCCCACAAAGAAAAGGAGCTGAGCTGCCATCATGGATGCGGTCTTTCCATATGAAACGCTTGTATATAAAGAAGCGGATGGACGTCGGCTTCGGTTGTTCATGTGCCATCCGGAAGACCGATATGCGGCTGATGCAAGGCCGGCCGTTGTCTGGATTCACGGAGGGGGCTGGCAGGGCGGCCATCCGGAAATGCTGCTCCGTCACTGTCGTCTCTTCGCGGAGCGTGGAGCGGTGACGTTCAGCATTGAATACCGGCTCATGCCGCGCGATGGGCATGAGGCTGAGCCGGGGCAGGCACGGAGTGTCGAGACGTGCATCGAAGATTGCCGCTCGGCCATGCGTTACATACGCATCCACGCGGCCGAACTCGGCATTGATCCCCAGCGCATCGCGGTCGTTGGCGACTCCGCTGGCGGCCATCTGGCGGTATGCCTCGCCACGATTGACAGGTATGATGCTCCTGGTGAAGACGCGTCGATATCGGCAATGGCGAACGCCGTCGTCAACTGCAACGGCATCATCGATTGCACAGGCCGCTGGAAAAAGGTAGTGCCCATTGTGGAAACAGGGCAGTCCGAAAGCGATCAGGTGCATGCCTGGCTGATGCGGCATGAACATGCGAAGGCTTTGTCGCCGCTGCATCAAGTGCGAGAGGGCCAGCCACCGATGCTGATCATGCATGGTTTATTAGATGCTACAGTCGTGCCCGAGGACGCGGTTCGCTTCTACGAAGCATACACTGCGGTGGGCAACGAGGCTGAGCTTATTCTGTATCCGCATCTGGCACACGCATTCGTTCTGTTCGATTACAAAACGGAAGAGCTGGAAGTGCTGAAAGTTATCGAACGCATTGATCAATTTTTAACCTACCACGATTATTTGCCAATGCTGGCTCAGTAAGCGAGTGTAGGAAGGAAGATTTGTCAGAAGTACTTCAAAACCTATTTGTCACCCAACAACTACGCGACGATTCCAAGTAACGGAAGTTGGCTGGAGGTTCGGCTGTCTAACGAGAAGTAAATAAATTTGTTACTGATGATCAATAAATCTATTCCTTATTTGAAGCACGGTTGTAAGTGATAATGGAGTTACGACTTGCGCGATTAAAGGAGAATAGATTCGTATGAGAAATAGAAGTCATCACACAGATTTGTGTATTATCGGCGGAGGTATGACAGGCATGTGTGCGGCCATAGCGGCAGCAAGACATGGTGTGAAGGTAGTTTTGATGCAAGATAGACCTGTTCTGGGTGGAAATGCCTCTTCAGAGATCAGGATGAATATAGGCGGTGCCCATGGTAAGAACAATCGTGAATCAGGTCTGCTGGAAGAAATTGAACTGGAAAACCTCTACCGAAATAACACCCCAAACTTTTCGATATGGGATAGTGTGCTTTATGAAAAAGTACGCTTCGAAGAAAATATTACCTTATTGCTAAATTGCAGCTGTCTGGGGGCTGAAATGGAAGGTACTACCATAAAATCGGTTAAGGGCTGGCAATTAACAACCGAAACTTGGCATAACATAGAAGCTAATTACTTTGCAGACTGTTCGGGAGACGGTATTCTAGCACCACTAACCGGCGCGGAATACCGTATCGGCAGAGAGGCGGCAAATGAATTTAATGAATCCATCGAACCCGACATCGCAGATGAAAAAACGATGGGATTAAGCTGCCTCTTTCAAATCCGTGAAACAGATAAGCCGCAGCCTTTTATCCCGCCTACATGGGCGCATACATTTACAAGTGATGACGATCTTCCGCATCGACCACACGATAAACGAACAAACTTCTGGTGGATTGAGCTGGGAGGCGATCGCGATTCCATTCATGATACGGAAGAAATACGGGATGAGCTTTTGAAAGTCGTGTTTGGCGTCTGGGATCATATGAAGAATCAGGGCGATCATGGTGTAGAGAACTGGGTGATTGATTGGATCGGGTTCTTGCCTGGTAAAAGGGAGAGCCGCCGTTATATCGGGGATCATATTCTAACGCAAAATGACATCGAAGCAGAAGGAAAGTTTGATGATCTGGTCGCCTATGGCGGCTGGAGCATGGATGATCACTTCCCTGAAGGTTTTTATTACAAAGGCGGGCATCCTACGATTTACCATCGTGCTCCTTCACCGTATGGCATTCCTTATCGAAGCCTGTATTCGAGAAATATCGATAACTTATTCTTCGCAGGCAGAAATCTTAGCGCAACCCATGCGGCACTCAGCTCGACCCGCGTTATGGGGACCTGCTCCATGCTAGGGCAAGCAATTGGCACGGCTGCTGCGATAGCGGTAAAGGAAAATCTGACTCCACGGGGCATTTATCAAACGAGAATCCCACAACTGCAGCAAATGCTGATGGACGATGACAGCTATCTTCCTTGGCACCAGAGAACGTTATCTCCGCTAACGCTAAAGGCCATTTTACAAGCCTCCAACGGAGAAGCCGAAGCCCTAAGAAACGGCTATGACAGATCGATTGGCGACGAGGATAACGGATGGACAGGACGTGTGGGGGACTGGATTACCTACAGTTTTGATCACCCTCAGCACATAGGGGAATTGCGGTTTGTTTTTGACAGTAATTTGAACCGGATCATCAGAAATATGCCTAACAGCTACCCGCTAAATAATAATAAATGGCATGTACCTTCAACCATGTTAAAGGATTTTAAAGTGGAGTTTCAGGATAGCAACGGCGATTGGACGGAACTTCTGACGGTGACCAATAACTATCAAAGGCTTCGGAAACTAAACGTCGATATTCATACAAAAGCTCTACGCCTTACTCCTATACGTACATGGGGATCTGACCACGTACACATTTTTTCATGGGATATTAACGAGTGAAAGAAAGGAGTGAGGGGTTCGTATGAGTAAAAACATGAAAATTGATGCAACAACGTTGCCTGAAACACAAGTTAGTTACACCACTGATAATGCTACGCTTCAAAGACTATATGACCTATGCGAGGAAATGGCCAAGAAAAATATTCAAATCTTTTTAGATAAAAAAGTACTGGTTGAGGGGTCTTATTATCCGAACGTGTGGTTGGAAACGCAGCCGATGGGCGGCGAAATGTATGCGAAGCGCAATATGGAGGTAGCTCTTAATAACCAACTGATCTTTATGGAAAATCAAAGGGAGGACGGCCGGATACCGGGGATGGTTTCTGTTGTTGAAGGGAAATTGCACGCGGACTTTGCTTGGTTCCAGGGGTACTGTTTTCCATTACCAGCGTTGAAAATGTATTACTGGATGAAGAAGGATAGGGGGTATCTTCAACAACTATATGATGTACTAGAGGGATTTGATAGCTACCTCTGGAAATACCGGGATTCCGATGGGGATGGATGTCTGGAAACCTGGTGTGTTTGGGACACGGGTGAAGATCACTGCACACGCTTGGCGGGTGCTCCAGATAGTTGGGATGGAGAAACGCCTCCATCTGGCCTAGGACAAGTTCCCTACGCCTCGATGGATGTCATGAGCTATTCCTGTAGCGGTAGGGATGTGCTTGCTCTCATTTCTCAAGAGTTAGGGAACGGAAAAGAGGCTTATTGGCAGGAAAAAGCGAACGAAGTACGTGAAAAAATAAACGCCTATTTATGGCGTCCAGACAAGCATGCTTGTTATGACAGGGATTGTCATAACGAATTCATGGATGTTCTGACGCATAATAATTTGCGAGTCATGTATTTCGGAGGGTTTTCGCAGGAGATGGCTGATGAATTTATTGCCTTCCATATGCTGAATCCTGATGAATTCTGGACAACG
Source organism: Paenibacillus qinlingensis (assembly GCF_031455095.1). Lineage (GTDB taxonomy): Bacteria > Bacillota > Bacilli > Paenibacillales > NBRC-103111 > Paenibacillus_E > Paenibacillus_E qinlingensis_A. The sequence goes on along the minus strand of NZ_JAVDSB010000004.1, from coordinate 426,586 downwards.
ATGCCGTTGCCCTCCATTGCCGCCAATGATCCGCTTTTCCGGAATATTGCGAGTAATGATTGGAGCGGTCAACCGCAAGGTCTTACCTATCAAAGAGCGATTCAGGCGCTGGAGAACTATGGACATTATGCGGAAATTACGTTGTTAGGCAAAATTTATTTGAGCGTGCTGGAAAAGCATTTATTTTTCCCACAGCAAATTGACCCCTTCACAGCGGAACCAAGCAAGGCAAAAGACGGGTACGGGCCTGCCATTCTTTCGGTACTGGAATACCATTCTCGGCTATATGGCGTAAGCATCTCGATGGACCACGTGTATTGGGGCGGCCTTCAGGACGGGGAATTTGAACGGACATATACCCAGCAATGGGGGCAGGACATATTTACACTTGAGAGTAAAGACGGCTTTTTCAGCGGATATATCAATGGCAAAAAAGTGTTCCAGGCTACCCATGGCATACGAATTGTCACCGATCTGCACGGGAATATCAAAGAAATCATCGGGATTGATACGGTATCGACAGCGGTTTATCTGGAAGTTGAGAATCAAGTCTACTCGTTCACGATTAAGCCTAATGAAGTTTGTGTCATACAAAACGATGGCGTAATAAGCAAGCAGCAAGTACCTTTTGACTACCCATTTGCCCAATAAAAGGATTCCCGTATAGACCTCTGCCAGTACATCTGGCGGGGGTCTTTTGCATGGAGTTAGCCGTTTACGATTCCTCAAAAGTAAGTAAATTTGTTACTGATGATGAGTAATTCTATTCCTTATTTGATGAAGAGCTGCATGTGATAATGAAGGTACAACAAAGAGTTGATGGAGGTCATGCCAATTGGCAGCATTGTGGAAGAATAGAGTGCTTTACATTATGCTCATACCGCTGATAGCCTGGTACGTCATTTTCAAGTATATCCCGATGTACGGTGCGATTATCGCGTTTAAGGACTACAACATTTTGTCGGGGATCGGAGGTTCCGATTGGGCACATCCCTGGTATAAATACTTTAACATGTTCTATAGTTCACCGTATTTCTCTCGGTTGTTTGGCAACACGCTCTTGATCAGCTGCTACAAGTTAATCTTCGGTATGGTGCCGTCGATCCTTCTTGCAATATTGCTGAATGAGAGTCGAAGTCTTCTGCTAAAAAGATGGATTCAAACCTTGAGCTACATGCCGCATTTTCTGTCGTGGGTTATCGTGTATGGAATCGCTGTGGCTTTCTTTTCCGAGACAAATGGATTAGTCAACCGCTGGATCAGCGACTTAGGGTACAATGCCATTTCGTTCCTTGGGGAACCCGAGTGGTTTCGTTCCGTACTGATTGGGACTGATATTTGGAAGGACCTCGGCTGGGGCGCCATCATCTACATCGCTGCTATTGCAGGCATAGATCCATCGCTTTATGAAGCGGCCATGATGGATGGGGCTGGTCGTCTTAGAAGAATCTGGAGTATTACATTACCGGGTATATCGAATGTCATCATGCTGCTTTTGATTTTAAAATTGGGATACATCTTGGATGCAGGGTTCGATCAAGTATTCATCTTCTATAACATCCGGGTCTACGCCGTTGGCGATATTATTGATACGTGGGTCTATCGCACGGGGCTTGAACAGTTGAACTTCAGTTTGGCATCTGCAGTAGGACTATTTAAATCGGTTATTGGTTTGGTGCTTGTCCTATCCGCCAATAAGATTGCAAGAAGATGGGGTGGCGGCATATGGTAATCAATCGCGGGGAGCGGGCAGCAGGAGCAGTTATTAATGTGATCCTGTGTATCGTAGGAATTGTAAGTCTTTTCCCACTTCTGTTTGTGGTATCGATGTCGCTCACGCCTTACGGCGAAGTAATTAAAAACGGGGGATTCCTTATTTTTCCAAAATCGATCACGTTTGAAGCTTACAAATATCTCTTTCAAACCAAAGAGGTGCCGCAAGCGATGTTGGTCTCCTTATTCACTGCCACAGTAGGGACTGCGATCAACTTATTGATCACGATGCTTGGCGCATATCCGCTTAGTCGGAAATCGCTTCGAGGACGTACCTTCATTTTACTTATAATCGTATTTACGATGCTGTTCAGTGGCGGCTTAATTCCAACATATTTGCTGGTAAAATCCCTAGGCATGTTAAATTCCATCTGGGCATTGGTCATTCCAAGCGCAGTTGCCACCTATAACCTGTTGATTATGAAAACGTTTTTTGAAGGGCTTCCTGAGGAGCTGTTTGAGTCAGCTAGAATCGATGGAGCGGGGGATTTGGGCATTTTGTTCCGGATCGTCGTTCCGTTGTCGGTGCCTTCACTGATGACCATTGGTTTGTTCTATGCCGTGTCGAATTGGAACAGCTTTTTCCCGGCCGTTCTATACATTACAGACGCGAACTTAAATCCTCTGCAAATTGTGGTGCGTAAACTGCTGCTCTTGAGCAATTCCGTAGACAACGCAACGGAGAACATCGTGCCTACGCCGACCTTGCAGATGGCTTCTGTGATAACCGCTAGTTTGCCGATTTTGGTAGTGTATCCGTTTATTCAGAAATATTTTACAAAAGGCGTCTTAATCGGGGCTATTAAGGGATAAATCGCCAGCGTCGTGTATAGCAAGATCTCGGATTAGGATAGACGAGACATTGCCTTCACATATAAAATAAACATGAAAGAAGGGGTAAATATGAAAAAGAAATCTGTAACCGCTATTTTACTTGCAATGAGTGTACTTGCTGCTTGTTCGAGCAACAAAACATCTTCAACACCTGCAACAACGGGGGAGGCGTCAGCGAAACCAGCAGCATCGGCCAAGCCAGCTGCAGCTCCTGTGAAGCTTGAAATTATGCAAGAAGGCTCTGTCACATCTGCGGATGGACCTGGTTTTCCCAAGGACGATTTTGTGAAAAACGAACTGAATAAAAAGCTAAATACCGATTTGACAATGACAATGGAAGCCAATGATTTTGTAACTAAACTTAACACTCGGATAGCGGGAGGAAATCCGCCTGATCTTATGCTGATTACGAAAGATCTCGTTCAGAAACTCAGTCAAAGCGGTGTGCTGCTTGACATGGCACCTTATCTCGACAAGTTGGGTGATTACAAGAAATTTGTAACCGCAGACCAATTGCCGAAAGGTGTTGTCGGTGGCAAGCAGATTGCATTGCCTAAAGCGCCTGGCATTACCATATTTACCTATTGGATTCGGAAAGATTGGCTTGATAAGCTGCAATTGAAAGCACCGACAACGGTTGATGAATTATTCAATGTAGCGAAAGCGTTTACCGAAAATGATCCGGATGGCAATGGCAAGAAGGATACGCTCGGTATTACAGGAACGGGCATGGATACGTTCGCACCAGTGTTTGGAGCCTATGGAGTCACCAATAGTTCCTCGTCGCTAACGCCGAGTATTCTATTGAACGGCAAACTGACGAACGCGCTTTATGATCCGGCCATGAAAGACGCTTTAACATCCGTCAAAAAGTTTGTTGATGCTGGCGTTGTCGATCCAGAGTTCCTAAGCAACAAAGGGAATACATCCAAGGATAAGGCGTATCAAGGAAAAGTTGGCATTATTTATGATGGCTGGAGCGGTATCGTTCGAGATGAGCAGGTGAAAATATGGAAGCAAGCTAATCCGAACGCAGATTGGGTTCAACTGTCTGCGCTAAAAGGGCCGAACGGTCTGCAATTTGCAGGTACTAAGGATGTTGGTGCATCGGGCGCTATGATTGCTCTGCCCAAATCGCTCGAGAAACAACCGGAAAAGTTAAATAAAATCATTGAGCTGCTCAATTATGTGTCAACAACAGAAGGTAATAACCTAGTGGATTACGGGGTTAAAGATGTACACTTTAAAGTAGAAGGCGATAAAATCAGTATTACAGATCAAGGTAAGAAGGAAAATGGGTATACATTTGTTTACCAATTCACAGGTCGCCCGGAACTTCCGTATTTGAAAACAAAATTCCCTGGGCAAGCTGCCTTTATCGATCTTGAAGCTAATTTGCCACGTTTGCCTGTCGTGGATAAGATGATTGACTTGCCAGCTGGCTTTAATAAAGCCGATGCGGACACCTTCATTCAAGAAGAAATGACGAAATTCGTTTATGGCAAAACGCCAATCGCGGATTACAGTAAATTCCTTGCTACATTAGAAGGGACGTACAATTATAAGCTGTATACCGACGCGGTGACGAAGCAAGCTGCGGCGCTCGGATTAACGAAATAAATGGAGGAGCCCCCATCGCACGTGGAGTGGTGGGGGACTTTTTCACCGGGTGTGCGTCAATAGCAAAATACAGGAGATGATACTATCATGAAGCAATATCCTTGCACACAGGAACCCATCAAGATCTACGGATTACAACATCGATTATTACCTCACCGTTTTTGGCGGCTTCCCGAGGAAATACTTGCGATAGCGTCAGAGGGTGTAGCGAAGAGAGCAAAGTCACCTGTAGGTGGACGTATCCGGTTTCGCACCGATTCCTCGAAGATCACGATAAACATGAAGTTAAAAAACAATAACGTTGACTGGGCAATTCCTTTATCCGGTTCCGCAGGTGCCGATGTGTATATTGGTATGAAGATGAACATTCGTTATGCTGGTTTAATTGCGCCTAAGAGTTACGAAGTGGAGACGGCTACCCTTACTTTTGAGAAAAATAAAGAAGTAGAAGATATCACCATCCATTTGCCTAGAAATGTTGAACTGGAAGATGTGCAAATTGAACTTGAAGATGATGCCAGGCTGGAAGCACCAACGCCGTATACCTTCGAAATTCCCATGGTATTCTACGGATCTTCCATTACCGAGGGAGGTTGTGCTACCCGGCCGGCTAATGCCTACACGGCACTGCTGTCCAGATGGCTGGACGCGGACTATATAAATCTTGGCTTTTCAGGCTCCGCCAAAGGGGAACCCGAACTCGCAGCTTACATTGCGGGACTAGAAATGAGCGTATTTATTATGGATTACGATCATAATGCGCCGACAGTGGATCATCTTGAACGCACGCATGAGCCTTTTTTCAAGGAAATTCGCAAAGCACAACCCGAACTTCCAATCCTCTTTCTTACTAAGCCTGACTTCGATTTGAAGCCAGAGGAGGCGGCACAGAGAAGAGCAATTATTCAAAGAACGTATGGCAATGCAAAAGCGGCAGGCGATGAATTCGTCCATTTTATTGACGGAGAACGCTTCTTCGGAGAAACAAATCGCGAGTCTTGCACGATTGAGGGATGTCATCCCAATGATCTCGGATTCATGCGGATGGCTGAAGTCATTTACCCTGATCTAGGTGACATGCTAAGATATCCAAAAAAGATCTAGTCATACGCTGGATCTAGAGGGGGGACAGCATGTTTCAACGAATTCGGAGGCTATGGCCAGCCAAATTGCAGAATCGGATTTTCCTTACCTTTCTCTTAGTTATTTTCATTCCGTTCTCTATTCTGCAAATTCACAATTACAACCAAATTGAAACCATTATTGGGGAAAAAATCAGTGAGCAGAACGTCATTCAACTAGGCCAAATGAAATCTCAACTGGACGAGTTACGTCTAACCGCATTGAACTCGGTTTTGCAAATTGAGCGTAACAGCAGTATTCCAGGGTTGATTGCTGTGGCGAATCGCTCGCCGGGAGCCGAACAGACCCGTATCGTCGAGGAAAAGCTCGACGCGCTGAAAAGTACATTTTTACCCAATAGTGTCTATATTCAATATACGTTGGGCGACGAGCAAGGAAGAGCGTATACCTCACTTCCTCTGGCAGAAAATAACGAAGGACCGCAGCATATTCGGATGGCTGGTGAGTTGTCCGCCAAGCTCCCGTTAGGTGGTTCTTTGATTAAGTGGGAGTTCGAACAAGTGCTTAGCGGAACACTGAATGAGACCAAGAGAAAGAACGTTCTCTCCTTATATTCGCTTTCACAAGTGTCCGGCGGTGCTTGGTTGCGGGTGCATGCTAGTGTCGATATCGATCAATGGTTATTAAATTCAGCAAGCGGCATACAGGTCAAGCAAAACTACTATATGGTCGATCAACAAGGCAAGGTCATTTCTCAAACCAATACGGCATTCGCCATAGATCCGGTCTTGAAGCTCGGCATCTTGAATCAAGGGAAAATGAAACCTAATGAGTATACCATCGATAAGTCGGGACAATTCGTTTATAACGCTACGTACGTCCCTTCTATTTCTTCATATTTGGTCAGTCAGTTTCCGCTTGATTTTTTCTTTGGAGACATCCAAGCACTCAAGCGCCAAGTATTTCTTACTTATCTGTTAATTATCGCTTTTTTCATAGGCATCTCTTTCTTGACACTATCGACATTGACCCGTCCGCTTCGACTTCTGGAAACCCGGATGAAGGAGGCTGCGGAGAAAAGGATGAATATCAAACAGCCCGAGCATCCTCATAGGGGCGAGATTTTGTCTTTTGTCCGCGCTTTTAATGGGATGGTCGATGATGTTACAGGTTTAATTGGCCAGCTCAAATTAGAAGAGAGACAGAAAGAAGCGATTCGGTTTCAAATGCTTTTAACCCAGATGAATCCGCACTTCTTGCTCAACACGATCAATACGATCAAATGGACGGCAAGCAATGCCGGTAACGAAACGACGGTGGAAATGTGCAAAGCGCTTGCCAAGCTGCTGGAAAGCAGTCTAAACACGGACAGAGATCTGGTTTTTCTACAGGATGAGCTGCAGTTATTGCAGTCTTATGTGTATATACAATCGTTTCGGTATGATCACCGCTTCGAGGTGCAGTATGATGTTCAGCCAGATTTAAATTATGCGTTAGTTCCTAAACTCAGCTTACAACCGCTTGTCGAGAATGCCATTCAACATGGGCTTGTCTATCGCAAGCAAGGCGGGATTATTAAGGTGACTGTTGCTAGCAAGGAGCGCTTTCTACTCCTAGATGTTCAGGATAATGGCGTAGGCATGCAAAATCATAGGACGGATATGCCTCGCGCGCGTAAGGGAATTGGTATAAGCAATCTCAAGGAGCGTTTATCACTGCTCTACAAGGATGAGGGCAAGCTTGAGTTAATTCCTCAAGAGGAAGGGACGCATGTGCGCATCTTCATACCTTTATTGCTATCGAATCCGTATCAGCCTGAACATATCGAATAACGGTGATGAAGGGAGAGTCTAGCATGTGGAATTTATTGCTTCTGGAAGATGAACCCTTCGTGCGTCGCTCCATTCGTCAAGCCATTGATTGGGAGTCACTGGGTTTTAGAGTCGTGGCTGAGGCGGAGGATGGCAGTGAAGCCTGGGCGTACATGCAGACACATCCAGTGGATGTGGTCTTGTCTGACATCATGATGCCCGTCATGAATGGCATTGAGCTGCTTCGATTGGCGAAGGAGAAAGGTCACGAGGTGGAGTTTATTATGCTTACCTGCGTGAACGAGTTTGAATATGCGAGGTTGGCGCTCCAGTACGGCGCTGCGGGATATTTGCTCAAAGCTTCTATGGATACAGAAGAGCTGCAAGTTATTTTACAAAAGACCAAGCAAAGCTTAATCAAAAAGCGCGAGGAACGCACCAAAGCGCCTATGTTTAACTTATATCTGAAAGCTTGGAGATCCATACATGGCAAAGAGGAATTAGAGTCAAACGAGGTTGAGGTAGGGGGCCCTCCGCTTCCCGCCTATGTTCGCCTATTTGTTGGTTTGGCAACGGATGCAGACTTAGGAAAAGACCAGATTATCGGTCGATTCAATTTGGACTGTCAGGACAAATTACTAGTGCACCGTTTTGTCGATGGGGGGATTGCGACGGTATTTGTTTGGTCGGATGAGCCGGATATTCCTTTACATCCATCAACTACGGAGCCCATCTCATCTGAATGGCTAACCTCCGCTGCATGGAAAGAAGGATGGGTATCGGCGCTTCAGCAGATCGGCCTAACTTGGTACGGTTTAAATCCCTCGCTTCATAAGGTTGGCGAATTGTCAATTGAGAGTTTTTCCTGGAAACAAGAGCGTTACATTCTTCAGTTATTTGAAGCTATGCAATGGGTGGAGTGTGAAAAAGCGTTAGAACTCGCATGGCATGATTTCAAGGATCAACAAACAGCAGCTGCTATTGTGAAGGAAACCGCCGATCGGTTGGATCGGTCGTTAGCTCGGTTATCCAACCAAGCGCCTGCTGGAAAAGCTGTTTGGGCCGAAGCGGCAAGTCATCAGCAAGCCTTAGATCTTTTGTTAGCGCGTATCCGCTTATATTCCGATCACCGCATGAAGCCGACCATTTCGGAGCATCCAGAGATCACCAAAATTATTGAATACGTGAATAACAATTATGACAAGGAACTTACGCTCAAAGGCATGGCGAAATACGTCAACATGGGCGAGCAGTATTTAAGCGGATTGTTTAAAAAGAAGACCGGCGAGCAATTCATCCAATATGTGCAGCGTATACGCATTGAAAGGGCTTGTTTTTACTTGGCTACGACTGAAATGCGCGTTGCGGACATCTGCGAGCAAACAGGTTTCGTTCACCTGAATTATTTCCTGAAACAGTTCAAAAAACGAACAGGCGTAACGCCATCGGAATTCCGTGAAAGTAGTAAGACGGATCCGAAGTAAATGCAGGATCATAATGAACAGTTATGAGTTGTTCAAGGCTCAAAGCTTGTTCTTCAACGCTAATGAAAGCGCTTAAATTTTGAGGGGGTGATAGTAGAGAAGGAAGTAAGGGGACGATTGGTAAGTTCTTGCAATGAATGAAACGAAAGTGACCACTATGTTAAGGGAGGAATTTCGTAATGATGAACAAATGGTTGTCCAAGTGTCTTGTAGGCGCTCTTCTAGCAACCCTAATTACACCTGTCTTCCAAGGAATTGGCGGAACTAAGGCATATGCCGCAACGCCAGCTAATCCGAACGCGACGCAAGCGGTGAAGGACGTGCTGAATTATTTTGATACCGTCTACACGAATAATCAGATTATATCCGGACAAATGGTAACGGGGGATAAATATGGTTATAACGAAATCGACCGCGTAGCCGAACTGACGGGCAAATACCCTGCCATGATTGGGTATGATTTTGGATATAAACATTCGTACGGGACTCTTACCGATTTAAGTACAGAGCGGAGTACGATTGTCGAACAGTCAGTAGATTACTGGAAAAAGGGAGGACTTGTCCAGATTTCATGGCATGAGACCAATCCTCTTGACACAATACCCGATGATGTCGGCTGGAATAGTGTCATCAGTTCCATGTCACAAACGGATTTTGATGCCATGACGACCCCAGGAACCCCTCTATATACCAAGTGGCTGACACATGTCGATATGATCGCGGATTATTTGAAAATGATGCGGGATCAAGGGGTTGTCGTTCTCTGGAGACCCTATCATGAGATGAACATTGGCTTCTGGTGGGGCGGGAAGACAGCAGCAAGTTACAAGAAGCTATGGCAGAATATGTATGATCGCTACACGAATTATCACGGCTTGAATAATCTGATTTGGGTGTGGTCTCCGGCTCGGGATGACGGTCATGCGGTAAACAACAATTATTACCCGGGATCGTCATATGTAGATCTTGGTGGGGCTGATGTTTATGTTCAGAATCGCTCGGATGCCAAATATACGAATGCGAACAGTGAACTGACATCCGTCATGGGCAGTAAACGTTACGGCTTGTCCGAGGTGGGATTACTCCCGAATGAAAGTGCGGTTCAAACCAATTTTGACTATACCTGGTTCCTGATATGGGCATCGAATTGGGTAGATAATCTGTTCTACGGCTTCCCAGGCGCCAATGGACCCGGCAATGACCCTTATTTTACCACGCAATTTTATAATCATGCCGTTACGATTACGAGAGATGAAGTGCCTGCACTTGGCAGGACGATTGATCCTGGTACGTTCATCTTCAAAGATACGATGAACACCTATCCGGCCGCAGGCGGAGCCCCGACGAACTGGCTGACAACAGCCACTGGGGGTGCTGTTACCGTGGAAAACGTGCCTTCCGTGGGATTGGCGGGACCGGACCGCAGCATGAAAATTAATAAAACCGTCAATACGAATGATACGAACGCGAAGAAAACAATCGGCTCGCAAACAGGCGTCGTGACCTTCAAAGCTACGCTGCGCACAGAGGAAGTCAGTTGGAAAGATTATCTGATCGTGGACAGCACCAGCAAAATTGCCGTGCACATTGGCTTGAATAACGGCTACTTGAGAGCGTACGACGGTACAACGCTTACGGCTTTAGAGCCAATTACGAATGGCAAATGGTACGATGTTAAAGTAGTACTGAATACCACTACTAAAAAGTACGATGTGTATGTAGGTGGTGCGAAAAAGGCTAATCAGTTTAGTTTCAAAGATACGACAGCAGTGGATGTCAACAAATTGGCGTTTGGCGTTGCTGGAAGTGAAACGGGCATCTTATATGTGGATAATGTAAGAATAACGAAGTAATACTTTTGTAAAAAGTACTTCAAAACTTAATTTGTAAATCGATTTTATAAGAAAAGCCAGCAAACCCTTGTGTTTGCTGGTTTCTTTCACTTCAAAACTTATTTGTCACCCAACAAAAAAGAAAAGAACCTTGTTGGATGACAAATTGGTTTTGAAATTGCCAATAAAGTTCTGAAATGACAAATAAAGATTTGAAATAAAAAACGTTCACTTCACTCATCACTGGATGGTGAACGTTTTTTTACTGAGTTAGAGCATATGATTAACAGCAGCGGGGATTAAGCTAACGGGCAGATTAACGCAACACGACGCTATGTTTAGCGTCCTAATATGTGGAAGCATTACGAAACTATATAGAAGACCTAAGGGCAGTTACAAAAATTACAGAGGTGTTTGTCAGTGTTTAAAAAAAATTTTGTAATCTTGATTTTATTTGGCACTTGTTTATTACTTGTTGGATGTAATCCAAGCAAGGATGAAGTGGTTCAGAACTTAATTCCTGAAAAGGAATGGGAATATGCCCTTCACGTTTTTTATTACCATGAAGATGTTAGGAAATTAGGGGATGAACTTAATCGCTTTCAGAATTCCTCACCAAATTTGCAAAAAGGATTTCAAGTACAGCTATGGGATCATGACCAAGAAAGAAATAAAAAATGGGCACATGCTTTGGGTATAAAAAAATTCCCTACTTATCTCATACTCAATAAGGATGGAATTGTTCTACAAACACAGGACATGGAAATGGCAAAGAAATATCTAACAGAACATTAAACTAGCGAAGAACTATAGCTGGCGATGGAAGAGATCCATCGCCTGTTTTCGTTTCTGTGCGATCCGCTCAACTATCGGGCAGATTAACGCAACATTTACCATTCTAATGCGTTAAATAGAAGAGGTGGATAAATGAGGGGATTTATTGTGTTATTGATACTTTGCATACTAATAACTGGGTGTAGTAGTAGCAAACAGGTTGAAGTAAAAAGCAAATCAATACTTTATGATTTTAGAGAACCTTTTAGCTTTCCATTTGAAGTTAATGAGGTTCGTTCAGAGATCGCAATTGATAATCCAGAATATCTCCAACAATTCGTATTTCATTATAAAAACAAGCAGACTCTGCAAGAAATAAAATACATTTTAAGCAAGGTTATTGATAAACCAGAGGAACTACCCAAACAAAGCAAGCAGCTCTTAGAACTTAAAAGTGGGAAACAAGCGTATTACCAAGAAGATATGACTAGCCAATCAATATGGTGGGAAGGTCAAAATGGTTTCTTAGCTCGATTTGTTTATTATATTGACGGAAATCGTGAGCAACTAGGTAGCAATAAATTAGCTCAATCCGACTTCATAGGTTTAGTAAATCAGGTTCAACAGTAATGCAAATAATAATAATATTCGAGCATGATTGAACTAACGGAGAAAGTTTTTTAAATAAGAAATTAAGAAGAGGCTGCCGGCATGGACAGGCAGCCACGTTAACGAGTAGTAGAGCTTGGTGGTAGCAAGCTGTTTAGTGATATATTTCAGCAACAAATATAAGGATAAACGCGTATTTCAATTAGGTATTATTGTGAATAAAAGGGTTTTGAAAAATGCATAAATTACATATTGGGAAAGATTACGGAACCTTGCTTCTGTTAGAGCCGTAATATTTGCTGCCACCAAACTTATTGAAAAATGGATAATTACGGACAGATTATTTGTAGCAAACAGTGTATGGGGAAAGTTCCTGATAAGGAGTTGTGCTCGTTCTCAACAAAAAAATTATAACGCTGTAATTAATTTTTGGTTCGTTCTAATGTATATCTCCTTTGCGCTGCCGCACTTATCCAACTCGGATCCTTTTAAAGAGACAAAGTAAAATTGAGCTTAGTATTAGACCTAAGGGAATAATAAGTGAAATAAATATTTCTGATGCAAACATATAATAAATTGACATGGGAAGTAACCATACAAAACCGAAAATAAGAAAACCAACCTTATTATACAGAACAGATAACAAACAAATACATGCTGGAATAATTGTCATAATGAAAGTTATAGAAAAAAAATCAATTTCAAATTGTTTGTTGTAAATGCTAGTACACAGAATAAGAACCCAACACAAAATGATTAACATGGTTCCCGATACCCCTAGAATCAACTCGATTTTCTGGGGTTTTACGTTTTCTAACATCACATATCACCTCGCTTAAATTATAGTCTAAACAGTACCAATATGGCAAAAAGCCTGGTCTCCCTTTGTGAGAGATTCAGACTTTTTCTAAAAATTGGAATTAGTTAACTTGGATATGGTGTGTCAATAGATATTCATATTCACCGTATGTATAGGCACTAGTATCATAGGTAAATTCACCAAACTTCTTCCCAATTACCGTTACGTTTTGTTGGACATCTGTTCGTAGATTATTATCTTGGAAATCATAATTATGATAATAACCATAGACGTTATGGTTAATATCTTGTGTATTATTATCCTTTGTCCAGCTTCCCCCATAGTTATCTACAAACCAATGAGTTAACAGTGTAGATGGATTCGCAGCCCAGTAAGTGACATAACTACTCGTTACGTCATTGTACCAATAACTCCCATCTAAGTATGTTTTCCAATTAAGCTCATTTTGAGTGTAACATAGGTCCGCTTGCGGTGGATCAACAGTCAGAAGTTTCACTTTAGCACTATGAAATGTCTCATTTGATGCTAATAATGGTGTTTTGACAAGTGGAGTTGAATAAATTCCAACCGACTTTTTATCCTGTTTTTCCTGTTTTCTTTCCTCCGGTATTGTTTTGTATGTCCCTTTCTCCCTATTTATTTCAATTTTAAATGTTTGTTTTTCATTTGCCTTTCCACTTCCTGTTATTCTTATTTTACTCCCATTATCGGGGAGTTCAGTGTACTCCACATTTGTGAGGATGATAGCACTCCCGGACTCAGGGACGAGCTTGTGGGTCTTTTCGTCAGCAGCAAATGCGGCAGTACTTGGTATAACTAAAATTAATGACAATGCACATCCAACTAATCCTTTTGCAAAAAACTTCATGTTTAGTCAATTCTCCTTTATAATATATTGATTTAAATCGACTGTTATAAAATAACTTAACGAGTTGATTTGGTTTTATTGTACATTTATACCAATTTATTTCCAATGGTTCCCGAGTCTTTTTGGTTCGACAAATTATTTGTAATTTATGAAATTATTAACAAATGATTTGGCATGGACGTAATTGGTTGAACTAACGAGAGACCCCAAACAGAAACGAAGTTCGGTTTAACTAGGGGGCCTTCCTAAGCGAACGGACAGTATAGTGCAAGTCGGCAAACGGATAACTATAGTGTGGCGGTGGAACTGATCCATCGCTTGTTTTTGTTTCTGTGCGACCCGCCAAACGAACGAGCAGGATAGTGTAATCACTTCACGAATACCTTAGGTTGTGTAGGATTTTAAGCAAGGGATTGGTGTGATGAAGAAAATATCAATAGAGGAACTTTATGAACTATATGTTGATACGATTAAGAGATGCGGAACTTATTTGATAAAAGCGGATGATTTGGTAATTGGCTATAACATCTTTGAAGACTTCGATATAGGTGCTATATCATTTTTGCACACCGATAACTTAAAAAAATTAGTCGAAGATGGGTTAATTAGCATTGAGATAATGCGTAAAAGCTCAGCTTTAAGAACTAAATTTCTAGCATTACAGCATGGTGATGAATGGAATATTAATGCGGTGAGACACTCATCCCAATGGAAGGAAATTCTTGAACTAGCTGATGAAATCAATTCAAGGGTGGAGCGTTACGCTAACGAGTAACTTTTGTTCAATACACATCAATGGGAGGCTGCCGGCACGATGGGCAGCCTTTTTCTCACCTAACGGGCAGGATAGTTTGGATGATTATGGAATATATATTGGTAAAAAGTAAAAAAGGATGAGAGTTTAATGGCATTTGCTATCGAACTATTTTTTGATTGTGCAAGTACTTCACAAATAATGGATACTTGGACTAATTTAAGCGAACAAGGAACAGGATCCTATCTAATTGACTCTGGAAGTCAACCTCATATTACTCTGGCTGTTTTTAACACATTGGATGTCAATAATATCAGTTCATATCTTAATCAAGTTTCTCAAGATATGGGTGTTTTTAGTCTGCATCTAAATAGTGTTGGCACTTTCTTGACTGATGAGGGGACTGTGTTCTTGGCACCTGTTGTAACAGAGAAACTTTTATATATACATAGAATAATTCACGAACTCACAAACGAATACGATGAGAAAAAGTGGGATTATTATCTTCCTGGAAAATGGGTGCCTCATTGTACAATGGCAACGAATAATTCAAAAGAATTTGGAATTAAAGCATTAGAGATTATTAAAGAAAGATTTCGTCCAATGGATGTGATAATAGAGCGGATAGGTCTGGTTGAATTTAGACCAATTAAGAAACATTCAGAATTTACTTTGAGTAATCACAATTAAGAAAAGTATAGGTAGTGACCAATCTTTTCAACGGGACGAAACTTCTAGTAAATATTTAAAGTACTTTGTTAATGATGATAGGGTTTGGTTAATTGTAGAGTATTACATAGATAAAATGTTATCATTATGAATCGGCTGCCTTGTTACGATTACTTTAGTTTTTTGCCCATATTGTACCAAACGGCACTGCCATGCTCAGAGTCTGAGACTCCGTGATTGACGTATCCACGTTTTTCATAGAAGTGAAGCAAGTCTTCTTTGCAAGTAAGAGTAATAGACGCACGGTTCTTCAATAGTGCTTCCTTCTCAAGGTGATCTAGCAACAGGGAGGCTATCCCTCGCTTTTGTAAGTGTGGGGAAACGGCAAGGCCTAAAATGGTTTGATGCCCACCAGACAATGAATTTGGTTTGATATCACTAAAAAGATCATCTGTAATAAATGTTGTATCAACAACGGGTCCATTAACTAAACCTAGTATCTCCCCATTTTCTTCAGCTACAAAAAAGCTATCCGGGATTTGTTGGATACGCTTAATGAATGCTTCTTTCGACGCTGCCTCTTGTTTTGAAAAACAACTTTGCTCAATTGCAACAAGCTCCGTTAAATCCTCTGTTTTAACATTTCGTACGATGATCATGTGGAAGTACCTCCATAAAAGGTGTCGTATTCTATTAAACCATACATATTTCTTGACTGATAGATTACCAACAGCCCATCCATTCAACTAATCGAAGAACTTTAGTTTTAAAATCAATGCACAGCAACGGGAGACTGCCGGCACGATCGGCAGCCTTTCGCTCAAGAAAGGGGATGAACTGGATATGCTGCGGCAACATCATCAAGAAGTTATTGACCGACTGACAAATGAGTTAATTAACGATAATCGTTATTTAGCTTTGATTGTCGGAGGTTCAATTGTTAAAGGGTGGGAACAAGAGAACTCTGATGTGGATATTTTCCTAGTCTGCACAAATGAGGAGTTTCAACGACGGAAGGAGAACCAGGAATTTCACTACTTTCGTACTGACCTGTGCAATTATCCTGGAGGATATGTCGATGGTTGGGTAGTCGACTTGGATTACATGAAACAGGTAGCTAGTATCGGTAATGAGCCAAGTCGTTCGGCGTTCACAGATGTAATCATTGCTTTCTCGCATACTCCAGAGATTCCGGAACTTGTGAACCGTATCATAGAATACCCTATTGCAGAGCAACTCCATCGTGTTCAAACCTTTTATGCTCATTTCGAAGCTCTTCGTTGGAACGTTTCAGAGGCACTGAAAAGAGACGACCAATATTACCTCAAATGGGCAATAAGCGATTTAGTTCTTTATGGTGGAAGGATGATACTCGCACACAACAAAATTCTTTATCCATATCACAAGTGGTTTATGAAGACGCTTGACAATGCATCTGATAAGCCTGAGAACTTGATGGAATGCATCTTTCAATTGTTGCAAGACCCAAGTGCGGCAAACGTAAAAGCATTTTGTGAATGCATCCTTAACTTCAGAAAATGGGAGTCTCCCCCTGAAGGGTGGCCGAGTGCTTTTCGAGTAGAAAGTGAGTGGCACTGGATGCGAGGTTGTGCTCCTGTGAAAGATTGGTAATAATGATAGGGCTTATTTATTGATCTAACGGTGTGTTCATACCCTTACTGAAAAAAATATTTAGGGGAGAAGATATGCATGATATTTAAGAGAAATGCTGCTTTGCTAATTATCATCTTGACAATGAGTATTCTTTCAACTGGTTGCAATATATTTTCAGGACCACCAGAATCTGAAGAATCGGTTAAACAGAAAGTGGTCGCTCATCTTGTTTCCAAAGGCTACAAAGAAAATGAGTTTAATATCGAAGTTAAATATAATAAATCAGGAGAAGGCAAGTTCGGAGGTCCTTACGCCATTAATGTAGTTTTTAACGATGAGCTGAACGCAATTTATGGTTATAAATATAACTATAAATCTGAAAACAAAGATATAACTCAAAATGGCGTTGCTCCTATGGAAGGTAAGGATGATAAAAATTTTAAACATGCTGAGTAATTCCTTATTACGTCATCAACCTAACGGCGAACGTTAACGCGTGATGAACCGATCATCGTTTGTTTTCGTTTCTGTCGCTCCACTCAACTATCGGGCAGTAGAGCGTGGTGGATGATCAACTTTAGAGTCAGATCTCAAGAGTCAATTTTTATAGCTGTTTTGTACCAATTAAGACGAAAAACTTAGTGGTAAGATGAATGGGTGATTTCCCAATTGAAAGGAGTGATGTGGTATGAAAAATTCCCATGCTGTTGTGGTTACAATGAAGGATGTTCAATTATAGTCATGGAGACATAAAATCCACTATGAAGCAATATTGGGAGGAATTTTCTTTGGGTATTTGAATTAAAGCAAGTGTCCATTGAAAACTGGTATGATTGTACCAAGTTAATAGTTAAGAAAGAACAACTAGATGTTTTCCTGCACCTGTTGTTTATTGGATTGCAGAATCTAAATATGTTGATGATTTTGAGCTGCGTGCAATTTATTGTGATGATGATTTAATCGGATTTCTTACTTTTTGTAAAAATCCAGACTCGGATGGCAACCACTGGATACCTGCAATAATGATTGATGAAAATCACCAGGGTAAGGGTTACGGAAAGACAACAATGAAACAACTAATTGAACTGATTGAATCAATGGGCTGCAAGAAAATTATGATCGGGCACAGACCTAATAACTTAATTGCTGGAGAAATGTATGAATCCTTGGGGTTTAAAAAGGCAAGTGAAGAGATAATTGATGGTGAAATCATACGTTTACTTCAACTTAATTAAAAAACTGTCAGCGTATTGCTTATAGACATTGTTTAGCTACCGAAGGAAAAGCTCAATTACTCACACAGCAGTCGGTTAATTGATCGGCTGCCGTTTGCTCAACTATCGGGCAGTTTTGCGCAACATTGTTGTCTGCAAAAAAATTTAGAACCCCCTTGAACCTTACGTAACGTAATGATTTATAGTGGATGAAACAACAGGACAAAACACAGGACAACGGTAAAAAAATCGAACAAGATAAATTTGAAATCGGAGGAGAAACGGATATGAGAAAACTCGTATTGTTCATGCATGTGTCGCTGGATGGGTATGCGTCAGACTCAAATGGAGGACTGATTGGATTCCGTACAACGAGGAATTTGAGAAATACGCCGAGGAGGTCGTAGCCGAAGTCGGCTCTCCCGTTTAAGGACGTATGACGTGTCAGATGATGGAGAGATACTGGCTCACAGTGCTAGATGATCCGAATGCGTTGAGGAACGGTATGGAGCATGCTAAATGGTTGCAGGATGTTAAGAAGATTGTCATTTCCGGCACGATGGAAAAGGCGGAATGGAACAATACGATGCTGATTAATGACAAAATCGCAGAGGAAATCAAGGCGCTCAAGGAGCAGCCTGGCAAAAATCTCGTTATCTTCGGCAGCCCGGGGGCGGCGAAGACGTTGCTTGAGCTCGGCCTGATCAATGAATTTCTATTGACGATTTGTCCGGTCGTCCTGGGCAGCAGAAAATCGGCATTCGACGGCGTCGTTGAGTAAATCAGGCTCAAGCTGCTGTCCACCCAATCGCTCAAGTCGGGCATTATCGCGACCCGCTTTGAGTTGGAGAAATAGTCGCGCTGTACAGGGTGTGCCGCTCTAACGGTGAACGATAGCTCAATCAAAACACGAGGGCAATTTCAAAGTTCGGCTGCCGTTGTTTCTTTAACGGTCAATATAGAATTTTTTTTCACGTCACTTATCGAGATATTAAAGGCCACAACTGTATTAACGGAAGGGACCAAATCAATATTCGAGTGATAGAGGGGTTCCTATAGAACTGAAAGGTAGAATATTGTTGAATTTGTTTTGGACTTGTATAAGTGCTCACTCTGTTGTATTTTATAGCGGATCCGAATAGATAGAGTACTATTTAAAATAGTTTTCAGGAGAGGGAAATGAAATTAATATGAAGAAATATAATACGCGGGCTATAATGGCGTCTCTGCTCATTTGCGGTTTCGTAGGCATGTTCAGCGAGACAGCACTCAACATAGCAATTAGTAATTTAATGGACGTTTTCCAGATTTCGGCCGCGACTGCACAGTGGTTAACGACTGGCTTTTTGCTGACTCTTGGAATTCTGATGCCGATGACAGGTTTACTGCTACAATGGTTGACTACTAGGCAGCTTTTCATTGTTTCGCTTGTAAGCTCGATCGTTGGGACATTGATTGCAGCGCTTGCTTTCAATTTTGAAATGCTGATGGTCGCTCGCGTTCTGCAGGCAGCCGGCATGGGTTTATTGATTCCGCTCATGTTTAATACGATTCTCGTAGTTTACCCTCCAGAGCAGCGCGGGGCAGCGATGGGCTTCGTTGGTCTCGTCATCATGTTCGCACCGGCAACTGGCCCTACTGTGGCGGGTCTTTTAATCGAATATTTATCATGGCACTACATTTTCTGGCTGTCTCTTCCTTTTTTGGTCATAGGGCTGTTGATAGGATTGAAATTCCTGGAAAACGTCACTGAGGTCACAAGACCGAGGATTGATCCATTGTCCATTATTTTGTCATCACTAGGCTTCGGCGGTGTAGTCTTTGGTTTCAGTAAGGCGGGCGAAGGGGAGGGAGGCTGGACTAGTGCAATCGTGCTCTCATCGATTGTTATCGGCCTAATCGCGCTTGTATTGTTCACACTTCGCCAAATGTTAATGCGTGGGCCGATGATGAACTTGCGAGTCTTCAAGTACCCTATGTTTATTGTGGGGCTGCTTCTTGTGCTGTCGTGTATGATGATCATCTTATCAAGTATGATTATTTTGCCGATGTATCTGCAGAACGGGATGAAACTATCCGCGTTTGCTACCGGGCTCATGCTGCTGCCAGGCAGTGCGTTGAATGGTATCTTGTCGCCGCGCATGGGACGCTTGTTTGATAAGTACGGGCCTAAGTGGCTCGTTATCCCCGGCCTTGTCATCGTAGCAGTGATGTTATGGTTTTTTTCCAGTATATCAGTTGCCTCTTCTGTAGCCTTTATCGTGTCCTTGCATATTGGTCTCATGATTGGTATATCCATGGTATGGATGCCGGCGCAGACGAACGGGCTTAACCAACTGCCGCCAGAACTTTACCCACATGGAACGGCAGTCATGAACACGCTGCAGCAGGTCGCAGGTGCGATCGGAACGGCAGTCGCAATCAGCATTCTTACTAAGGGCATGGAAAAGTATTTGATCGGCTCATCGATGCCGAGTGAGCCGGCCGAGATGGCTAAAGCCATGATGTTCGGTTCCCAGAACGTGTTCATGTTCGCGATGACTGTTACACTCCTCGGGCTAGCCGCGGCGTTCTTCATCCGCCGTGTCGTCGTTAAGCATGCGACGATGAATTCGATGCATTGAAATTCCAATAATAGGAGTAATCAACAATAGATTTGGAAAAAGGAACACAAACCCAGAATGGGATTAAGTGTTCCTTTTTTGTGAAGGATACAACGTTTTTGACCATAACCAAAACTAGACTCACATCAATTATTTAATATTGTGAATAATTATTTTAAATAGCACCTGCGGATACTCTCATACATTATGAAAATTACGGTAACTTTGGGATGGGGCGAGAGTGGGCCGACGGATTTGGTTGATCTCTATCATAAACGGATTCTTGATCGTTAAATTCAGAAGCAAAGGTGCCTGCACGATCGGCAACCTTTCGCTCACCTAACGGGCAGGATACTACGAATTTGTATAGAATTAATATACCAAAAAAGGAGAATTTTCCTTTTTAAATAATGTTTATTCGTTAACTTCTTATCTCTCAAAATTTGATGTAATTTAAGAGAAATGAAACGGAGTGGTAAAGATTATGTTCATTTATCATGCAGTCCCAAAGCAAATGATTGGAACTAAACTAGAGACTCTGAACGAAATAAAGAAAACAAATCCTGAACTTTACGAACTGTATATTGACAAATACAAACCTAATAGGTTATCACTCCTTGAAAGAAGGATTCCTAAACTAGATTGTTTATGGAATGACGTGATTCATTTTCTTCCAATACATCCAAAATTGGTTTACAACGGTTTAATTGAGGCAGGCGCAAAACCTGGTGTTCATCGTTTATTTTATAAGATTCCACTTTCAACAATTAGCAGTGAGGCATCTATTGCTCTTTATAAATACAGTAAAGATAAATTCAAAGGAATAAATGATGATGTGGATATTTCCGAAATAGAACTGTTAGAAGTCCAAGGATATAGAGAACTTGAACAGTTACCACAAGAAACAATTGACTATTATAAAATTCAAATAAACTCAGGGAATAAGTTTTTTGGCTTATTTCACTTTGTTCCTCATGTTTTTATCAAAGGAAAAGTTGATATCGAGCATGCAGAAATCATCGATTGGAACGAGCAACAAATATAAATCTTCGAGATCTTGATAATGAAACTTAAGTAATTACGCCAACGGTGAACTATAGCTTAATCATTACATGACGGCAGCTAACAAACGATCGGTTGTCGTATTTCGTTCAAGTAACGGTTATTATAGATCTATTAAATTACAAATTCACATGGGAAAATTTTATGGGGAATCATTTGACGTTTAAAGAGGATGGGAAAATAAAATTTAGTTTTTATCTTCAGAATGTGTCAGGTAAAGAACAACAAATTTCTTATGGATCAGGGCAAAAGTATGATATTTTTATTTGCAATGAGCAGAATGAAGAGGTTTATAAATATTTAATGAGGAATGGGACTTAAAAGATAATAAAGGCAATATAGTTCCACCAGGGAACTATACAATTGTCGTAAAAGTAATGATAGATGTAAAAGATGAAACTATTAATCCCGATGACCTAACCGCTAAACAATTTGTGAAATTACTATAATTATTCTTTCCCTTTATTTGAAGTGAACTGCATGTTATGATTCTGTTGCTGTAAAAATAAATGTAACGAGGTGAGGACAATGAAAACAATAACAACATATACGTCCTATCCTCATATTGTTTTTTAGTGTAGTTTTTACGAATTCATTAGGCTCTGAGGGTAGGATTCCCCTCAGGGCTTTTTATTTTAGGCAGAATGAAAGGATGATGCTTTATTAAAAGACTCGCTCAATATTTTCGATCATTACAATCCGATCAATCAACTTACGGTATGATTTATGAAGGTTCATACTTCGATGATGGTGGTACGATATCTGACCCAACCTATTGGTATAATGATGTTGCGTATTACATTGAACGGACACATAAACTCACACTGGATAAACCATGTATCACCATAAAAATACCTTTTGACCGTCTCGGCCTAGATGAACATATGGATCAAGTGGTTCTTTCAGATTTTGCATTACGAAAATGGGTTCATCATATTGAGGCATTAAATAAATTGATTTATAACCGGTCACGTTCGGATAAAGATAATGGTGCCTTTTATTGTTTCCGCCCAACGAATGTAGTGCTAAAACGCAATGCATCCTTTGTCGAAACCTTTTCAGAAAAACGGTATTTATGCTTAATGATTACAGTTCAACTTCCATTTAAGAATAATGATAAAGCTATGCGTATGCTCTGCAAAATGCTTCCAAAAGAAGTGGAGGAGTTAATTGCCAATTGGGATCGAAACCATTTGAATACTGTCTTTGAAATGGTACAAAAACAAAATAGGATTCGCGAATGGCTGAAACACAGTGATTATTGTGCATTTATTGCGAATGGCAGCATTTTGCCAAGAAATAAAGAGGGCAGCGGGCCACTGGAGGGTGCATTGCCTTTTGCATCCCCGGAAGATATTGAAATTGAAATTTGTGGTTTGCGAGGAATGGGAATCAAACATGGTGTGACGGTCATCACTGGTGGTGGTTATTCGGGTAAAAGCACAATGCTGGATGCACTAAATTCAGGAATTTACAATCACAGCATAGGCGACGGACGTGAATTTGTGCTTACCGATCAAAGTGCCATGGAAATATCTGCTGAGGAAGGACGTTCCATTAAAAATATCAATATTACGCCTTTCATAAAATGGATACCCCAAGGTTCGGCTGAACAGTTTTCGACTGACTACGCCTCAGGTTCCACGTCACAAGCCGCAAATATTATGGAGGCCATCAACTATGGGTGTAAGCTAATTCTTATTGATGAAGACAGAAGTGCGACGAATTTTATGATTCAAGACAACAAAATGCGTTCATTAATCAAGCGTGAACCCATTACACCTTTTACAGAACGTGTCAGAGAGCTTTACGAGGTTGCCCAGGTATCCTCCGTTCTTGTTATTGGGGGTAGCGGTGAATTCTTATCCGTTGCCGATCAAATCATCCTGATGGACAATTTTGTGCCAATCAACGTAACCCAGGAAGCAAAAAGGTTATGCGAACACGATAAACCACACGAACGTATCCCGTTTACAAAATGGGAGATGGAAAGGAACATAACCTCCAATCACTTTTCGAGCTATCCGCAAGGTAGTGGTACAGAAAAGCTGAAGGTTTCAGCCATGGGATACTTGATGATAGGTGATGAACAAGTTGATATCAGAGGGCTTTACAATATCACATCACCAGCGCAGGTTGCGGCAATTGCTTTTTTAATTCGAAAAATCGCGATTAGTAATCAGGATCACATTATCATTCTTCATGAAAGGATCAAAAAAGCTCTAGACGATATTGAAAGGGAAGGCGTGGATATTGTATTTTCTTCCTTTTTTCCTGGTTTCGAAAGATGGCTTGAATTACCAAGAATAAATGAAGTATTATCTGTCATAAACCGAATGAAGCATTTGAATATTGTTCAATAGTCCTATGACCCGGAGGGTTGACACTTTAAAAAAAGTGCACACCCTCCGGGTCATTTACGTTAAATGGTTATTATCCTAAAAAAGTAAGATTCATCAAGTTAAAAAGGAAGATCCATCATTCTCTCTAGATTGAGGGTAGGCTTATAATAATACATGTTACCGTAATTATGATGGAGGAGGCATAACATGTACCAGGAGAGACAGGTTGATATAGTCATTTACGGAGGGACTGCGGCAGGCATTATGGCCGCTGTTCAAGCAAGAAAAATGGGTAAAAGTGCGGTCGTGGTCGAGCCAAGTCAGCGGATCGGCGGCTTGACAACTGGAGGCCTGGGCGATACAGACTTCGGGATGAAGCAAGCCATCGGGGGCTTGTCCTTAGAGTTTTACAAACGGGTAGCCCAGAAATATTCGCAAGATGGAGCTCGCTGGCTGTTTGAACCTAAGGTAGCGCTCGAAGTTTTGCAAGATTTGGTGGCGGAACATGACATTGAAGTTATATATGGAGAAAGGCTGCGACTTAAAGACGGGGTCACAAAGAAAGGTTCCCAAATTATCTCCATTTGTATGGAATCCGGGAACCTTTATCAAGGAAAAGTGTTTATTGATGCTACGTATGAAGGAGATTTAATGGGGAAATCGAGCATTTCCTACTTTGTCGGCCGGGAGTCTAATGCCCAATATGGGGAAACATTAAACGGTATTCATCCTGGCGATGAACTCAATGAACTACCCAGCGGGATCGATCCGTATGTCATAAAAGGGGTACCCTCGAGCGGCTTGCTTTTGCGTGTCAATCCTCACCGTGGTGGAGATTTTGGTGATGGAGACAACAAACTTCAAGCTTATAACTTCCGCATGTGTTTGACGAATAATCCGGACAATCGCGTGGAGATTGAAAAGCCTGAGGGATATAACGAAGCTGATTATGAAATTTTGTTCCGGGCTATTGAGCAAGGGCAAAGTTCAAAATTTTTTAAATTGAATATGGTAACTTCGGATAAGACAGATTCCAATAACAACAGTGGCATTTCTACGGATTACAACGGAATGAACCACAGTTATCCAGAGGCGGATTATGTTGAGCGGGAACAAATGTGGCATGCCCATCGCCTTTATCAGCAAGGCTATGTCTGGACCCTACAAAATCATCCACGAGTGCCGGAAGAAATCCGGGCAGTCTATAAGCCGTGGGGATTGCCGCTCGATGAATTTACCGAGACAGGTCACTGGACTCCCCAATTATACGTCAGAGAATCCCGCAGAATGATTGGCGACTACATCGTGACCGAGCATGTAGTTAGACTGGACAAACCAGTTCCTGATTCCATAGGCATGGGGTCCTTTGCGATGGATTCGCACCACACCCAATACTATGTAAACGAAGACGGGCATGTAAGCACGGAGGGTGGATTTTACGTAAAATTAAAAGCACCTTATCCGATAAGTTATCAGGCAATTGTGCCAAAACGGACGGAATGCACCAATTTAATCGTACCCGTATGCGTTTCAGCTACCCATGCAGCCTACGGTTCGATCCGAATGGAGCCCGTATTTATGATCCTGGGGCAATCGGCTGCTGCCGCAGCCGCACTTGCACTTGATACGGATGGCATCGTACAAAATGTAAAGTATGAGCAGCTTCATTCCTTACTCGTTGAAGAGAATCAGGTCTTATACGTAGACGCCCTAAGCCCGTATTAATAAGGATTGAGCCCATATCCAAATTTGCGCCGGTATTCGCCTGGGGGATGTCCAAATCGTTCGCGGAAAACTCGGCAAAAATGAGGGTAACTCTCAAATCCGGTATTTTCAGCGACATGCTCCAAAGCAAGATTGCTGTAGAGTACCTGCTGCTGCGCCAGCTTTAGTCTGACGTCAATACAGTAGGCGAACAGTGATTGGCCAAAAGCGGTTTTAAACAGATATGAGCAGCGTGAGACGCTTAATCCGACAGAGGCCGATATTTTTTCTAAACTAAGAGGTTCATTGGCATGACTTTCTATAAATAGCTTAAGTTTATGAGCGATATCTGCTCCTTTGGTGCGTTGTTTGCTCTGAATCACTTGCTCCAGTGTCAAACAAAGCGTTCTAAAAAGGTAGTCCATGATCTCTTCTTGGTTCTGCATGACTTTTTTCTTCTCGTTGATAATGTGCTTCCATAAGGTAATGACCGTATCATCAAAGCCAATGTTTGTTTTGGTAGGAAAGTCTTTGTTTTCCCACCAGGCGTCCAGCCATTCCCCGTTACCGGCCAGGAAGTAGTCGCCGACAGGTTGAACCGCATCCGAATCAGGAGCGCTTCGGGGCTGCACATTGAGTTCGTATGGCTGATGAGGAGGATAAATGAGCAGGTCACCGGGGATGATGGTTTCGGATTTCCCTCCCACCAGTGCGCGACAGGATCCTTCTGACTGAAGCCTGAACATGTAGAAGTTTAGCCCGTCTTTATACGTAACAGAGTGGGGCTTAGTGTGGGTGAAATAATTAGCATAAATGACGCTGGATTGGTGTTGAACTGACCTCGTCATAGGAAGATTCCTCCGGAAAATAACTATTCTGCTCCGATTATATAGCTTCTTCGTTGAGATTGACAGAGAAAAGAGAGGAATACGGATAATGAAACCCAATTTTAAATATGTAAATAAGCCGGTATTAGAACCGATACCAGGCTGTGACTGGGCCAGTAAAATGGTGCTGAATCCTGCCATCGTGCAAGATCCAGAGTCAAGCACATTGCATATGTTGTTTAGGGCAACGGGCCCTTGGGCACAAAAGCGGAGAGAAGGCTGCCACGACCCATACCCGATTTTCCTAGGTTATGCTACTAGCGAAGATAATGGGGAAACATGGGAAGCCGATTTCAGCGAGCCAGCGTTATCGCCGGCATTAGGCTATGAAGAACACGAACTTTACATTGCAGATATTCATGGCAATCGCGTACGCAATTATGCGAATGGCTGTATCGAAGATCCGCGTATTTTCCCAATTGAAGGGGAGCTATATGTTAGTGTGGCGTGTCGTCCATTTCCTCCGGGCCCATATTGGCTGTCGGATGTCCAGACGAGATTTGAATATGTACCAGAGTGGGTATTTAATGGAAGTGAAGAAGAAGACGCTTTTATTAAAACAGCGCGCTCCAATGATACGGTCACCGTTCTATATAAATTAGATTTGCAACAGTTGAAAATGCGTAACTATAGCGCAGCATTCCACTATATAGGTCCTCTGACGGAAGGACACGTTAGTGATAATCGGGACGTTTTTCTTTTTCCTGACAAAATGATGATTCAAGGAAGTTTACAATATGTGATGCTTCATCGTCCAATGAACGTGTTACCGTTCGAGCGAGGAATTGAGGTGAAGAAACCCTCTATCTATCTAGCAGCTGCCACTACGATTGAGGATTTCGCTTCCCCAAAAGCAACGCATCGTCTGCTTGCGACGAGTGTCTTTCACTGGGAGGATAACCGCATTGGTGCAAGTTGGCCGCCAATCCGTGTCTCGGACGACGAATGGCTCGTATCTTATCATGGAAAGAAAGATGTTGTGTTTGGCTACACGCAGTCCTTCATGATTGTGAAGGAGCAGCCGAACGATTTCCCCGTAGTAACACATCGTTGCTCAGAGCGGCTGATGTTCGCAGAAAGAGACTGGGAGATGCCTTCTGATTATCCGACGCCTTGCTTATTTACCACAGCTGGGATCGTCGTGGGAGATGAGCTGATCATGTCATACGGTGCTGCTGATCAGAAAATAGGAATTTCCTGGGTTAACTTTCAAGAGTTAACGGATTATATCCGTTGTTTCGATGAGAAAGGTAATAAACTGCTGTCTATCCATCGGTAAAGCTAAAAGACATGAGTCCGGTACAGTGCCGAATTCATGCCTTTTTAGTATTTATCGATTGGAGAGGGAAGCTCTTTCATTTATCTAAAACACCTTTTCGAAAAACAGTAAGATTCATCAAGTATAAAAGGAAGATCCATCATTCTCGCCAAACAGGAAAGCGTTTTATAATAGTGTTTGTAAGCTACTTGGAGGTGAACGTGATATGAGCGTTAGAACATTGGAAGTGAAACAACGTGTTGGAACAGCAAAGGTCAGCAAGAATCGGTGGAAACTGTTTCACACAAACATAGATCTCTATGTTTTGCTAATTCCAGGACTATTATTTTTACTGCTATTCAAATATACCCCGATGTATGGGATTATCATCGCGTTCATGGATTTTAACATTTTCGATGGGTTTATGGGAAGTAAATGGGTCGGTTTGGCGCAATTCGAGAAATTACTCCATTCAGAAGAGTTTATGCAAGTATTTATCAACACACTCTTAATCAGTTTGTACAAACTTGTGCTTCTCTTTCCAGTTCCGATTATGATTGCGCTACTGCTGAATGAAGTAAGGAAGAGCTGGTTCAAGCGTTCGATCCAAACGATTATTTTTCTGCCGCATTTCTTGTCTTGGGTCATTATTTCTGGACTGTTTATCACCATACTCTCCCCAAGCGGAGGTTTGGTTAACAATGTGATTCAGTTTTTCGGTGGTACCCCGATATCGTTCTTTCTTGATAATGACTATTTCCGAAGTGTGCTAGTGTTTACCGCAGGTTGGAAGGAATCCGGATGGAACGCGATCATCTTTATTGCGGCGATTGCGGGCATTGAGCAAGAGCAATATGAAGCAGCATCCATTGATGGTGCTGGGCGAATTCGCCAGATGATGCACATTACCCTGCCAGGTATCGTGCCTACAATCATCCTGATCCTTGTCTTGCGTCTTGGATACTTGCTCGAAGCAGGTACGGAACAAATTTTGACCATGTATAATTCCGTCGTGTATCAATCAGGTGATGTTATTGGGACTTATGTATATCGAATAGGTCTAGGACAGCAAGATTATAGCTTTAGTACAGCAGTAGGTTTGTTCAATTCCGTAATTGGTTTCCTCTTGATCGTGTTGGGTAATGAACTCAGCAAAAAAGTGGTCAAGCGAAGCATTTGGTAGGAGGTGCAGCTATGAAAAAGAAAACAATTGGCGATTGGTCCTTAGATATATGCGTATATGCTGCGCTGTTATTGTCTAGCGTGCTTACGCTATTGCCAATGCTTAACGTTTTATCCAAAGCATTAAGTGATGAATCATCCGTTATCTCAGGCAAGGTTGGCATCCTGCCAGTTGGGTTTCAATTAAATACCATGAAATATGTTGTATCCTCTAGCCAATTCTTACATTCGATATCGGTATCCTTAATTGTCATGGTTGTTGGGACAGTGCTGGCGATTATGTTGACGGCTTTAACGGCTTATCCCTTATCTAAGAAGCATCTCCCGGGAATTCCATTTGTTTTGATCTTGTTCATTTTTACGATGCTGTTTAATGGTGGCATCATCCCGAATTATTTACTTATGAAGGAACTACACCTCATTAATAGTTTATGGTCCTTAATGTTGCCTGCACTAATCAGCGTGTTTAATCTATTGGTCATTAAGAGCTACTATGAATCTTTACCCGAAGCGTTAGAGGAGTCAGCTAAAATAGATGGCGCCCGTAATTTTACGATTCTTTTTCGTATCATTCTTCCGCTCAGTACGCCGGTTATTGCTACAATTGCGCTATTCTATGCGGTGTATTTCTGGAATGATTACTTTCATCCTATGCTGTATATTTCGAAAGCAAGTTTGAAACCATTGCAATTATATCTAAGGGATATTGTCATGGATGCAGACAGCTCGACTGCCCTGAATAGCAGTGTGGATGACATGATGAAAATTTCTCCTGAAGGTATCCGATCCGCGACGGTTATTGCTTCTATTATTCCGATGCTGCTTGTCTATCCGTTTCTTCAAAAGCATTTCGTTAAGGGTGTTCTGATTGGCTCAGTGAAAGGTTAGAGCTTGCGTTAATGCCAAAGATGATTATCTGCGGCTTAATGATAATTACACAATGAACTAAGGGAGGGTTTTAAGTATGTTGAAAAAAAATAAAAAGATGCTGCTCGTTTCACTTACAGCTTGCTTGTCAGCTTCATCGCTCGTTGCTTGTTCCTCAGGTGGAACCAGTTCAAGTAGTAGCACGTCAGCGCCGGGGTCATCAACAGCATCGTCATCAGTACCAACGGCAGCGGCTGTAAAGCCGGAACTAAAGTCTCTGCAAATTTGGCAAAAGGATGATTATAACACGTACCCTGTTGCTACGTATTTAGAAAAAGCTACAGGCTATAAAGTTCAGTATGATATGCTTCCACAGGATAAACCCCAAGATAAACTGAATATCCTGATCGCTTCAGGAGAGGCGTACGATGCGGTGACTATATCAGGAACCACAGATTTTAAAGCGCTTTATTCCGATTATGCGAAAAAAGGGGCTTTAGTTGACCTTGGACCGCTCATTGATAAATATGGGCCGAATATTAAAGCTGTCATTGATCCTGAAGCTTTAGAGGCTGCCAAGGTAGATGGGAAGCTATATGCCATTCCAACGAAAAGTACCAAGACTGTTAATACAGACCTATATATTCGACAAGATTGGTTGGATAAAGTCGGACTCAAAATGCCGACAACCCTTGATGAATTAGTTACCGTTTTGAAAGCGTTTAAAGAAAAAGATCCAGGCGGGAATGGCGAAGGGAATATTCCTTTAACCGTCGGTGGTGATTCGTCCTTTATTCCAAATATTGTTGGTGCGTTCGGCATGCCGAATTTCTGGAATGATGTGAATGGTAAATTAACACCTCGTGTGTTAGACCCAGCTTTCAAAGATTATGCAGCGTTCGTAGCTGATTTATTTAAACAAGGCTTAATTGATAAAGAATTTGCCGCTAATAAGGCCGCAGCGACCAAAGAAAAATTTACAAGCGGTAAAGCCGGTATCCTGATGATGAACTGGTCGGATGTCCCTACAATTGCTGATGCTTTGACGAAAAATATTCCAACTGCGAAAGCCACATTTATCCCTGCAGTGAAAGGTAAAGATGGTAAAACGGGCCTATCCGCATCAAAAGGCTTTGACCGTATTACTTTCATCCCAAAAGCATCCAAGCATCCAGAGGATGCCATCAAATGGATGAATGCGAAGCTGGAGAAAGATACGTTCAGAACGATGGCGATTGGGGAAGAAAACAAGCATTACACGCTCAAAGATGGTGCCTATTCACCGATTCAACCGATTTTTACGGATGAGCGGAATCAAGCGAATAACTTTTTAACGGGAACGGACGATAAGAACTATCCTATTTATTGGCAGGCACGTGTACGTAAGGATATGCGTCTGTACGATGCCTGGAATTCATTGAATGGATTAGCACCTGAACCTACCAAAGTAACTGATCTGCTAGGTTACGCACCCTATATGGTGGAATTCTCAAAGAACTTCCAAACGCTAAATACGCAATCTAACGATTACACAACCAAGTTGATTTTTGGTGCTGAACCGTTTACGGGGATTGATGCATTCATTGCCAAATTCAAATCATCGGGCGGAGACGCTAGCTACAAAGAAGTTAATGACTGGTATGCAACTGTGAAGAAATAAGTAATTCATCATTATTTTATAATAAGAGGAGATCTTGCTTGCATGAACTGGAGTAGATCTCCTCTATTATCGGTGGAAAAGGGAAATGAATAATCATTTTAAGGAAGGATATGGTATAGCCATACAATCAACGTTCCCTTCGGGATATGTAACCTGGACTTGCAGACCCGACATAGCATCGACAACTTCCACTTGCAGCGGCTTGTCTCCCTCTGTGCAAGCACGGAAGATAGCAATAAACCGCGTGTTCTTCACTTGGAGCCGCCGGCGAATTATGGTACTGCGCTTGCCCATAGATGGCATGGCTGGAGACTCGGCCAAATAAATTTCTTCGGATGTTCCCTCTGTGGACGGCATTAGTCCATACACATCGAAATGATCTCCATTATGCTCCGCTTGATCCCAGCTCCATGTACGGTGCCATACCTCTGTCAGTTCCGGGCTCCATTGTATCGTTTGCTTAAGACAATCATAGCCATCTTGTTCTCCTAGCAAAATAGGCTCGACTGGCGTTTCCCGTCCTGCTGCCAGTACTGGAGAACCCTGTGTATGGATAATCCAATCCACATCCTGCGGTTCATCACAATAGACGTCGAACACATCTACCAGCAGCTTGTCAGTTAACACACAGTGCCTGCGTAGAACTGTTCCTGGATAAGCTTCACTCGTTTCAGTCTCCAGGTAAATCCAGCCCTTCTCATCCTGTTCGGCTTTCACAATAGTTCCTTCCGCCTCTGCTTGAGAGCAGCCCCCGATCGTAACTGTATTGTGAGCGATCGTTTGCTTGAAAAATCGCTCATGCATCGCATTGCCATACGGCAGCATCCCTGCATCATTCAACCAGGCATGGCCGCCTGTATAGTAGAGCAAGCTCAGCTTATCCCGATGACCATGATAGCCTCCATGCTTGCCAAAATCGACCATTGCCACCTGTGCAGATGCAGTCTGCTTCATGAGGATCATGCCGGCTTTTTTTAACTCTGTAAAGGCAGTTTCACGGCTGCTAGTCTGAGCTTCTCCATCCAGATGGGGAGGTCCATATAACAACGACATTAGCGAATCCCGCTCAGAAACGGCCGCTACCTCGTACCCTTCACCAAAGAACGCGCTGGAAAATTCAAAGAGATGCGAGAGCTTTTTCACATCAATCACATCCGAGTCATGAACAGGCGGCAGGGTACCGTCAGGAAGCATGCACTGCAGCGGTGCTCGGAACATCGACTGGAAGCGTTCATTTTTATATAAAGGTACATTCATATAGTGGGCCGCCAACACCAAATCAACTTGTGCACCCAACGTATAGAAGTGATAGCCCCAAGCCCCTTCGTACCAGAACCCGTCATCGGACAGACTATTTTCCATTTGAAATAAAAATCCATGCTTCGTGTCATACACGGCCTTCTCCAGTAAATCCTGCCGGTCAGTGGCCGCCGCTATCCATGCTCTTGCCGCATTGTGATACGACTGCCAGTTAGAAATGCCCAACTGGTTACCGTCGAGCAGAGGCACGATCTTTAACAGCCAGTTTTGCTCGATTCGCTGCTGTTCGGACAAGTTTACGACCCCATGTTGCTTCAAAATGCAGTACGCCTGGACCAGAGGAAGCACCCAGCTCGACTCTGACAGCGTCTGGCACATCACTTTCGCTGCGTCCTTGGACGTCCCACCAATGCGATCGTGCAGTACGTACTGCTCATAATGCTCTGCGTAAAACAAAAGCACTTGTTTAGTCCAAACCGCCGCACGCTCGGAGCCTGTTAGTCCATACAGTACAGCCATCTGCCAGGAGCCAACGCTGTAATCAATATGCTCATTTCTAATCGCTACTTCATCCCAAGGACTGCCGCTCCATATGTTGCCGCACGAAGGACAGCGGTGATGATGCCGGTCGATACGGACAAGCTTGGCCCCTTCGCCCGGACAATTATAGTCATGGCTCCAACCGCCCCCGAGCAGTGGAATGTCGATCAGACTTTCCCATCGTTTCTCCGCCTGCTGCTCCAATTTATCCAGAGCTTGCTGCGCCCAGGACACTTCATAGCACTTCTCCTGAATCTGCTTGAAAAACGCCGGGCTGAACAATGCTTCGTTCAATATGAACAACCCCCCCGTTAAAATTGTTAATTGTCACATCCATCTACTACATTATTCCATTAGTGAATAAACTACGCTACCATCTTTCCTTCTAACCGCCCCTCAATATCACTGTTTTATGCTATGCTTGGGTTAATCTATCTCTTTTATCAACATCAATTTAAACTTTGATTGTCGTTTCAACAAATTGATGGTAACGCATACAATTGCAAAATGTTAGATTAAACATAGAGGTCAGTTCATTTAGAGATAAAAGATACATAGGTAAAGAGGGTGGCCAACATCATATCTCGTTCATTTATGCAAAAACGTAATAGTTTTTTTTATAAGCTGCTCATGACACACATCATTATCTTTTTGGTACCCGTCATTATTGGCATGTTCGCTTATGGGAAGCTCGAGAAAGTGATTTACACGAATGCGACTCATACAAATCAGGCGCTGGTTAATCAATATCGTGAGCGAATTGACAGCCGAATTAAAGATGTCCAGCAATTTGCCACTAGCATTACCATTAACCCGACCATCCAAAATATTATTCTTCTCTCTAAAAGAGGAACAGAAAATGAGGAGTACTTAGCCTACTCCCTGTTCCTTGAATTAGCCAAATATCGATCTAGTAATCCTTTAATTGAGTCCTACTATATCCATCTTGCAGCTACAGACAGCATTGTGTCGAATAGCTTCAAGACCCAAACCGAACCATTTTATCGCATTCAACTTCAACAACCTCCGGGCGAATATGATCATTGGCGGAAGAAGCTTTTTGATGCACATTATTATCAGACTTTTTTACCGGCAGAGCACCGCTCGAGCGGCGTCAATTACGTTACCTTTGCGCAAACGATGCCCGTCTCTAGTCGGAATCAGGGGGACGCAACGCTCGTTCTGGATATCGCAGCAAACAAGATGTTAGACGATGTAGAAGCGACCGATGTGCGGGATGGCATGAGATTATATGTCTTAAATAAAGACAATGAAGTCATTATTAATACGAACACGGAGCATCCCTTCAATATGACGCTATTGGAGAACATGAAGGATGGCTCTAATACGTTTCGAATGCGAGGAGAAGGTGGTGAAGAGATCATCACCTATGAGATTTCCCAACAAACCGGATGGAAATACTTAGCTATTAAACCGACTGTCCAGTTTATGGCCCCGGTCACCAAAATTAAAAATATGGCCCTAATCGCGCTTCTGCTATGTATGCTAATCGGTATTCCTATTTCTTATATCGCAGCAAAGCGAAATTACAGCCCCTTAAGTAATTTAATCGGTTTAATACGCAATCGGCGTCGAGAAGGTGAGGTCAGCGGGAACGAATGGGATCTCGTGCAGTTCTCACTTGAAGAATCAATTGCTGAAGAGTCTCGTCTGCGGTCTAAGCTGCACATGCAATTCCCGGTGATGCGCTCAAGTTTTATTAGCAGGTTATTAAAAGGACAAATTGATTTCGAATCTTTTGATGATTCGACGCTTGAATTTGCAGGCATCCGATTTCATTCCAATACATTTGCCGTTGTGCTTATTGATATAGAAGATGTGGATGTGGCTCATCACGCCGAACGACAATGGGCTCATCATCGGTTCATCGTCGCCAACATTATGAATGATGCGCTGCTGGAACATGGACTCTTGGGGTATTCCGTAGAGATGTCGAGAGAGCGAATAGGTGTACTGGTTAACGGGGGTCCAGATGCAACGCTAGCAACACTAAAAGAGAAACTAAAAGTCATGCTTGCGGACTTCATGGCGTTGCTGCAGCAGCGTTTCGCGATCCAGTTGACCGTAGCTGTCAGCGATCATTGCGTAGGCATTGAAAGGATCAATAAGGGCTATATTGAAGCTTTGCGCACAATTGACTTCAAGCTTGTACGGGGAAGCTGCACCTTACTGTTTTTCGATGAACTGGGGGAGACAGAGAGTTCATTTTATTATCCAATTGAATTTGAAGCTCAAATTATTGCGGGTGTTAAGCTGGCAAATTTTGAGTCAATCAGCGAGCTGCTTGAACAAGTGTATCGGATGAATTTTCAATCGAATGCGCTTTCGCCTGAACGTGGGAAATGGCTGATGTACAATATGGTCAGCACATTGCTTAAAAGTCTACATAGTATGAACACGGACTATAAGGAAGTATTTCCGAATGAAGAAGATCCCGAACTAAGGCTTGGGCCGCATGGAACGATCCGAGAAATGTTCGAGGACATCAAATCCATGTATCAGGGCGTTTGCGACCATTTTAAGCTGGAAAAAAGTGAACGCGGAGAGCAGCTTCAGCTGCAAGTTACGGCTTATATTCACGAGCATGTGTATGATGTTATGCTGGGTCTTGTTTCCATCTCTGATCACTTTGGTCTCTCACCGCAATACATATCTAAGCTGTTTAAGATGCAGACAGGGGAAACCATTACAGAATGTATTGCGAAGATTCGCATTGAAGAAGCGAAACGACTTCTGATTGGGACTGACTTACCGGTAATGGATATATCCTTGAAGCTGGGCTACTCCACAGATATCGGTTTGACACGCATATTCAAGAAACATGAGGGAGTTACGCCTGGCAAATATAGAACCATGCATACGTAATTTGAATGTCTGATCCCCTTTTTCATGATTATGATGAGGGGATCTTCTTTTTTATAATCGGATGGTCTTGCTTCATTATTGATGGTGGAAGCGGAACAGGTGCGTGGCTATACTAAAGCCATCAAACATGAAGAGGGTGAATTTCTTGCATGATGGAGCGACATACTGGAGCCGGTTGCGCAAAGATTTAAAAAGAAATCAAATCATTTATTGGATGGTCTTGCCGGCGATCTTGTACTATGGCATCTTCCATTATGGTCCTATGTACGGAGCGCAAATTGCTTTCAAAACCTATGTGCCGGCTAAAGGGATTTGGGCCAGTCATTGGGTAGGCTTCGACCATTTTAAACTATTTTTTAACAGCTTTTATTTCTGGCGGGTACTAAAGAATACGCTGCTCATTAATCTGTATCAGCTTATCTTCGGGTTTCCTGCGCCAATTCTGTTGGCTTTGCTGCTCAACGAGGTCAGGGTGGCCATATTCAAACGGGCTGTTCAGACGGTTACGTACATTCCGCATTTTATTTCTGTTGTTGTCGTTGTCGGCATCGTGATTGATTTTTTCTCTTTGGATGGGTTAATCAATCGATTGTCCAGCCTGTTCGGCTTCAAACCGATTCAATTCGTGTTGGAGGCTGACTGGTTTCGTTTCTTGTTCGTAGGCTCGGATATTTGGCAAGGCGTTGGCTGGGGCTCGATCATTTACTTGGCTGCCATTGCCGGTATTGATCCGTCGCTTTACGAAGCGGCGAAAGTAGATGGGGCAGGCCGATTCCGGCAAATGTTTAGTATTACCATTCCAGGGATGGCACCGACTATTATCATATTGTTCATCTTGAACATTGGACATTTCATGAGTGTCGGCGCGGAGAAAATTATTTTGCTGTATAACCCGGCAACCTATGAAACAGCAGATGCTATTTCGTCTTTCGTTTATCGCAAAGGGTTATTAGAATCTAGCTTTAGCTTTAGCGCCGCAGTTGGTTTGTTTAATTCCGTGATCAATTTCGCGCTGCTCATTGTCGCGAATAGAATTAGCCGCAACGTATCCGAAACGAAGTTGTGGTAGAAGGAGAGGGTTGGGTATCATGAAACATAAGTCGATTTCCGATATTGTATTCGATGTTTGCAATTATATATTCCTAACGCTGCTTAGTTTATCGACGTTATATCCGTTCCTGTACATTTTATTTTCTTCACTTAGCAACCCTGTTGAATTGATGAAACGCACAGGCATTATACTCTGGCCAGCTGGATTCTCGCTGGAGGCGTACAAGCTTGTTTTTCAAAATCCCATGATTCCGACCGGTTATGCCAATACGTTGTTTTATGTAGCGATAGGTACCCTTCTTAATATTGTCTTTACTTCGCTTACGGCCTTCGCTTTATCCCGCAGAAATGTGATGCTGCGCGACCCAATTATGATGGCGATTGTCTTCACGATGTTCTTTGGAGGCGGACTTGTCCCGTCCTACCTGCTGGTGAAGGGAGTAGGTCTGTACGATACGCGCTGGGCGCTAATTATACCGGGACTGATCTCTACAATGAATCTAATTATTTTACGAACGTCTTTTCAGAGTATTCCGGAAAGCTTGGAAGAATCAGCTAAAATAGACGGTGCCAACGATTTTACAGTGTTTACAAAAGTCGTGATGCCGCTGTCCATTCCTGTGCTATCTGTCATGGTTTTGTTCTATGGCGTTGCACATTGGAATTCCTATTTCAGCGCACTTATTTACTTGCGATCACGGGATTTATATCCGTTGCAGCTCGTTCTTCGTGAAATTCTCATCACCAATAACAGTGAATCCATGCTTACGGATGTAGGAGCATTTGATAAGGCCTACGTAGGCGAGACCATTAAATACGCAACCATTATCATTGCAACACTGCCTATTTTGTTGTTGTATCCTTTTCTGCAAAAATACTTTGTAAAAGGTGTCATGATTGGCGCCATTAAAGGGTAATTAGGCTGTTATTTGCTCTTTTTGATGGTGAATACCGCATATGGATGGTGGGAAGTTGCCTCCGGAGCATGCTAGGATCATTTTGCAAGACATATCGATGAGATGGGGTTGAAGATCACATGAAGAAAATGTGGACCACAAAAACACTAAGCTGTATGGCTGCCTTGCTCGCAGTAACCATGGTTACCGCGTGCAGTAAGAATGGAACAGAGTCGAGCAGTGTACCGGCAAAGGAAGAGCAGAAGCCGAAGCTGACGAAATTGACGTATTTTAGCTTACTGGATAATAACATCGCGGCTTCAGTAAAAAGTGTAGGAGAAACCGAAGTTGCCAAGGAATTGGAGAAGCGCACAGGCGTGAAGGTGGAATACCAGCATCCTCCAGCAGGCGGCGGGCCTCAAATTAAACAACAATTTAACCTCATGGTGGCTTCGAATAGTTTTACAGATGTGATTGAATACAGCTTTACCAAAGATTATGAGGGAGGACCTGATAAAGCCATAAGTGACGGTGTCATTATCGACCTCAAGCCGATGCTTGAAAAATATGCCCCGAATTATTGGAAAATCTTAAAGGAAAACCCTAGCGTAATGAAGCAGGTCACAACGGACGGGGGTAAGATTTATTCCATTAACAAACTCAACATGGACCCGAATCAGCTAACCTTCTACGGACCGGGGATTCGCAAAGATTGGCTCGACAAGCTGGGACTTCAAGCACCCACGACGATTGATGAGTGGTACACCGTATTGAAAGCGTTTAAAGAGAAAGATCCGAACGGAAATGGCAAAGCAGATGAAATTCCTTTCAGCTTTTTCATGTCCGATCTGGAGAGTTCCTCGCTGTTCCTTGGCGCTTACGGAATTCCTATGAAGTTTTATCAAGAGGATAACAAGGTTAAATATGGCATGCTGCAGCCGCAGTTCAAAGAATTCCTTACTCAAATGAGCAAATGGTATAAGGAAGGACTCATCGATCCTGAATTTGCTGTAAACGATAGAAAGATGTTCGATGCCAAAATGACGGGAGACCGAACCGGCTCAAGTGTTTATTTGTTGGGCGGAGGTATTGGCAAATTTAACACGCTGATGAGACAGACTAACCCTAAATTTAATCTCGTCGGCGTACCGCTTCCAACACTGAAGCAAGGGGACAAACCGCTCTATGGACACCGAGCAAGCGAGGTAGGTCCGGGCGCCTCCATCTCGACCAGTAATAAGAATCCTGAGGAGACTTTAAAATGGCTCGATTACCGTTACAGCCCTGAAGGCAGTTTGCTGTTTAATTTCGGGATTGAGGGTGAGTCGTATAAGATGGTCAACGGCTATCCAACCTTCACTGATCTCGTTATGAAAAATCCGCAAGGGCTTACGGTTGCTGGTGCATTAGGGAAATATGCGAGTATTGCGGAGTCGCCTCGTTTAAGTGATCAACGATTCTTTGAACAGTATAGTCTTCCAGCACAAGAGCAGAAAGATGCCATTAAGCTGTGGAGTGCACCATCCAATAAAAATCAGATGCCGCCGAATCTCTCTCCGTCGCTGGAGGACAGTGCTAAATATGCAACTATCATGAGCGATGTTAACACGTACACGCAAGAGATGATCACTAAGTTTATTATGGGTGCAGAGCCGATGGAGAACTATGACAATTTTATCAAAAAGTTAAAGTCAATTGGTGCGGAGGATGCCGTGAAGATTATGCAATCTGCATTGGATCGCTTCAATAAGAGGTAATTCGTTTGAGGCGACTGCAATCACTATAGCTTATGTGATTGCAGTCTTTATTTTAATCGAACAGGAGGAACATAGTGAGACGTTTAGCTTGTAGTACGCTGCCTTGTGAAGGCTGGAAATTGGCGGATATAATTTCTTTTGCAAAGGAATGTGGATTTGCAGCTATGGAATTACGGGAAGGTCCAGCGTGGGCGGTCTCTACGGAAATGACCTTAGATGAGCGTTTAATGGCACTTCAATTATTTGAAGAGTCTGGTATAAAGGTAACGGATATTGGATCGAATGTTTGTTTCAATGGAAGTGATCGTGATCAGGCTATGTCGCAGCAATTTGAGAAAGTTGCACATCTGGCTCATGACTTAAAGGCGCAAGGCATTCGCGTTTTTTTAGGATATTTTAATAATCGTAGAGACAAGGTAGTTCCCGCTATCCACTATGAGAAAGTTGTCGATCGCATTAGGCTAGCCTGTGATTATGCCGCTTCCTTACAGGTACAGGTATGGCTAGAAACGCATAATGAATTTGCGACGGGTAAAGCACTTCGTAAGCTTTTGGATGATGTCGATCGGCCGAATTGTGCCGTGATCTATGATATTATTCATCCGCTTGAAGAGGGGGAATCCCCAGAGGAGACGATTGCACTTTTGGGAGACCAATGCGCGCATATTCATATGAAAGATGGCGTGCCGTTCGAAGATCCCATGGAAATCAATTGGACATATACGAAGGTTGGCGAAGGAGTCGTCCCTATCGTTGAGATTATTCACTTATTGGATGAGGCAGGTTATCAGGGCTATTTTAGCTTAGAGTGGGAAACGAAGTGGCGCAAGGAACTGCAGGTACCCGGTATGGAACCGGAATTGATTTTCCCTGCATACGTAGCTTATATGAATGATCTTTCTAAACTAAAATGAAATGAGGCGCTCCAGTGAGGACATTAGTTACGATTAAGAATCCGGAACTTAGAGAGTTAACCTGGCCGGAAGCGACACTTCAGAAGCTCAAGGGCTTTACTGAAGTTGATTTTATTCCGTTGCATGAGAAATTCACAAGTGAGGACTTAGCCGAACGAATTGGCGAATATGATGCCTGCATCACTTCATGGGGATCTCCTGTGTTTACGCCTGAGGTGCTGGCAAGAGCGACGAGATTGAAATTTATCGGTCATGGAGCTGGAAGTGTAGCGGTGATTGTCAAAGAGGATGTGTTTGAAACTGATATTACGGTGGTTAGTGCAAATAAGGTACTTGCGCTCTCGACAGCTGAATGCGCTTTCTCTATGATTTTTGCAGGGGCGTGGAATCTATCTTCACTGAGTGCTGGCTTGAAACAAGGGCAATGGAGCAACAACGGCCGTGATACCGTGTTGGGTGTAACTAGAAGAATCATAGGTTTGGTCGGTTATGGAGAAATATCCAAGCATGTCATTCGCATGTTAAAACCATTTAACGTAAAAATCTGGGTACATTCTAATTATTGCTCACAAGAGGAAGCGAAAGCTCAAGGATTTCAACTTTGCGAATTAAATGCGTTGTTCGAGCAATGTGATATTGTATCGATTCACAATACGCTGACGGATAGAACACGTGGCATGATAGGAACCGAACAATTGAAACGATTACGAGACGGTGCGCTATTGGTAAATACGGCACGAGGACCTGTCGTACAGGAGCATGCTTTGCTTGAAGAACTTCGCACAGGTCGCATTAACGCTATGTTGGATGTATACGATCGTGAGCCGCTTTCTATTGAACATGAACTGTTGAAGTTATCAAATGTCGTCTGCTTACCGCACATTGGGGGGTTCCACGGATTACTCAAGCGAGAGCTTTGCGACTTTATCGTTGATGAGTTGAAACGCTTTACGGAGGAGCAACCCTTGCTAGGCCATGTAACGCTTGATCACTACCGCAGATTGACGCGGAAATAAATAGGATTACTGACACTAGCAGAAAGAGACCTGTGGGGGAAGTTTATTAAATTAATTTTGAAAGGGGAAAATCCATTGTTTAAGAGGTGCGCAGTCCTCCTGCTGGCTATTGTCTTGTTCATAGCAGCAGTGCCCATTGATTTCAGCAAACAGTTCACAGCTTATGCGGATTCCGAAACG
Source organism: Paenibacillus qinlingensis (assembly GCF_031455095.1). Taxonomy (GTDB): domain Bacteria; phylum Bacillota; class Bacilli; order Paenibacillales; family NBRC-103111; genus Paenibacillus_E; species Paenibacillus_E qinlingensis_A. Next base: position 384,763 of record NZ_JAVDSB010000004.1, on the reverse strand, counting down.
GTGCAAATTAAGATTCCCGTCAGTGAGGACTCCTATGTCAACGGAGGAACGACCGATTCAAATACAAACTATGGAAGTATGCCCGAAATGAAGGTGCGATACGACAGCAATTTGACCTATAACCGAAGGGCCTTCATTAAATTTAATCTGGGCGCAGCATCCATTCCAGGCGACATCGTGAAAGCAGAGCTCTATGTGTATGCTAACCGTGACCAAACGCCAAGCGGACAGCACAACCGATATATCTATTCTGTGAGCAGTGAGGACTGGAGTGAGAACACAATTACTTACAGCAACGCTCCCTCCATTTCACCGATCCCTGGCGCTTACTTCAGCAACACCAACCCTAACACGAGCTACTCCTGGAAAAATATTGATATTACCTCCCACATCCAACAGAAGAAGACGCTAGGCGCACAAAACGTCAGCTTGGCGATTACGGGCACGGCAGCGAATTCAGGAACAACGGCAGAGAAGGATATCCGCACGGTATCGATTCGGACGAAGGAAAACGGGTCGAATTCGGCTTACCTCCTAATCACCTCGACCTTGACGCCTTCGGTGATTGCTCCGGAACGAACGGCTCAAATTCCTGCGGATGGGGCTGTGAATGTTCCTCTGAATACGGAGATCAAGAGCACGTTTCAGACGGATATTGTACAGGGCTCTAGCTTCTCTGGAATTAAGCTGACGAAAGGCGGTGCGCCAGTATCTGTAACGGTGTCAACCTACAAGAATGAGCTTACCGTGAAGCCATCGGCCACTCTGTCTCATGGTTCTACCTACCAGCTCACCATTCCGGCAGGTGCGGTGAACAGCACGAACGGAACGCCGCTGGCCGAAACGCTTGTTTCAACGTTCTCTACCGTACTGAATCAACCCTATGTTACTAACACGATGCCAAAGGCCGATGCACTGAACGTATCGCTGAATACAGCGATTCAGATATCGTTTAACGAGCCGGTATACCAGCAAGTCTACGGAACGGTAGAATTGGTCAAATACGGGACGAACACCCCGGTGGCCTCAGCAATCAGTATGAATGGACAGCAGCTGGTCGTCACACCGAGCGTTCCGCTTGAATATGGCACGAAATATCAGCTGAATGTTACGGCTGACGCAATTAAAAGTTTGTATGGTTTGAATTTGGCACAGCCGACTAATCTAGTGTTCAAGACCATCGGTACGCCACTCTCAGGCACACTGCAAGTGGAATCCATCACAGAGCTAACGGAAACAGTGGCTCGTGCCTTGCCGGGAGCGGAGATTATACTTGCGAACGGTACCTACTCCGGTTTCCAGGCAGTGCTGAACGCCAACGGAACGGAAGCGAATCCTATCATCATACGCAGTGAAACGCCAGGAGGAGCGAGATTCACCGGTGCCAGCGGCTTCCAACTCAGTGGCAGCTACCTCGTGTTCCGCGACTTTTTCTTCGACAAGGTCGTGTATAATCCAGGGCATTCCATTCGCATTGTAGCCGGAAATCATATTCGGATTACGGGCAATTACTTCTACCAATGCGGAGATACGAATTCACCGTTTATCCATATTATCCGCATCGACAGCGGATCCCAGTACAATCGGGTCGACCATAATACGATGGAGGATAGCCGAGGTCAAGGGATTGGCGTTAAGATATCTTCTGGTGCCGACCAGCTGAACTTGTACAATACGATTGACCATAACTTCTTTAGAAATATTCGGTTTGTTGGGGATTGGTTCAATGACCCGGCTACAGGACTGCCTATGGAGAACGGGATTGAAGCCGTGCAAATCGGACAAGGAAGCAACAGCGTTCGCTCCTATACGACTGTCGAATACAACTTGTTCGAGAATGTGATGGGCGACAAGGCGGAAATCATCAGTAACAAGAGCTCCAATAATACAATACGTTACAATACATTTCTGAACAGCTGGTCCGGTCCGACGAACCGTCTCGGCAATTCATCCGTCTTCACAGGCAATTTCTTCTTCAATGGCAAGGACGGAATTCGGAATTATGGGGGAGATCAGATCATCTCCAATAACTACTTCTTTAATGTGAAAAATACACCTATTTCCGTACCAAGCGGCTCTGATGATCACGACCTAGCCACTAATACGAAGATTGTAAACAATACTTTGATTTACTCCGGAGATACGAGCAGCATTCAAGTATCTGGCGGTACCAGAGGGGCGGAAGACACTCTGATCGCCAATAACCTTGTAGCCACGAACCGGACAATCGCCATTAACAATTCACCAATCTCCACTGAGATGAAGACGAATGCAGTCTATGCCTGGGGCAACGGGACGGTAGGCAGCAATGTACCTAGCGTGCTTAGGGAAGATGTTGGATTGGAACGCAACGGATTGCTTTATCGGCCGGCTGCAGGCAGCAAAGTAGTTGATTATGGAACGTTGTATCCTTCTCTTCCGTTATCGGAAGACATGGACGGTCAGAAGCGGGTTGGCAACCCGGACGCGGGTGCGGATGAAATGACAGAGGGCGGAATCATACACAGGCCGCTAAGTATCATGGATGTGGGACCAGAGGATAAATGGTGGGTGCCAGCCAATTATTATGCGCTTGGTATGATTTTATGGAACGGCGTTCCCGTCTATGGCTTTCGCGGTGATCAGGTGGATTATGCGGTAACGCTGCCTGGCGGAACGACGTCGCCGCCCACAGTTGAAGCGCTTCTCTGGGAAGGCTCACGTGCAACGCTGCAAATTACACAGCCGACGAGTGTCACCGGTAAAGGTATCGTTAAGGTACTCGATCTGAATGGTAATGTGATGAAGACTAGAGATCTGAATGGTCATATGGTGGATGCGGTATTCACTATTCAATTCTCTGCCAATAGCGACCAGACGCAGCCAATCACCTCGCTGCAGACTAGCGCCGCCCCTGAGGATGGCTGGTATCCGAGCGGAGTAACGGTCAGCTTCTCTGCGACAGATGCGGAATCTGGCGTCAGTCGAGTAGAGTACCGACTGGACAACAGCCCAACCTGGAGTACGTACAATGAGGCTGTTGTCATTCCGAATGGGATTCACTTGCTGGAATATCGCGGAATCGATAAGGCAGGCAATGTGGAGGATACGCGAAGTCAGACCTTCCAAGTAGGAACCATTACGGATATAAATCCGCCGGTCGGGCAGCTTGGAACCATTGGCAATAGCTCGGTGCAACTAAGTTGGAGCCCTGTGGCTGGCAGTGTCAGCTACGCGGTCTATGCCAGTACCTCGTCAGGAAGCCGGGGTTCCATCTTGGACACATTTAATTCTGCCGTATACAGCTACCAGGCCACCGGATTAACGAACGGTGTAACGTACTATTTTACCATCGCAGCCGTCTTGCCTTACGGAGATGTCCTGTATTCAAATAGCTTAGATGCTATGCCGATGACTGTACCAGGAGCTCCAACCCATGTGTCGGCATCGTATCACAATGGAGGAGCATCTGTTACCTTCAGTGCACCGGATACCGATGGGGGCAGCTCCATTATTGGATATGAAGTAACGGTCTCCCCCGGAGGTGCTACCGCGCTTGGAGTGTCCAGCCCGATTGAGATTACAGGCTTATCTAACGGAAGCACCTATACGTTTACTGTAAAAGCTAAGAATGCGGTTGGGTTAGGTGCTGCGTCGGCGGCTTCCAACTCCGTGACTCTTCTCTCGAATTCGTCTGGTAAGAAGCTGCCGATGGCAAAAGTTAGAACCGTTGGCAATAGCTCGGTGCAGCTAAGCTGGAACCCTGTGGTCGGTAGTGTCAGCTACGTGGTTTATGCCAGCACCTCGTCAGGAAGCCTGGGTTCCGTATTGAGCACGGTAGATTCTGCCGTATACAGCTACGAGGCCACTGAACTGACAAACGGTGTAACGTACTATTTTACCATCGCAGCTGTCTTGCCTTCCGGAGAGGTCCTGTATTCGCATAGTCTGAAAAGTAAAATGCCCGAGAAGGGTGGCAAGAAGTAATAAGCGGAAGACATTCGAACCGCCTGATTCTTATAGTTAAGTAGTTGAACACTCTCATATGGAGGAGATAACGAACAATGAGAATAAAATGGATTTTGCTACTAGCTTCGACCTTGTTATTGTCTGGTTTACCGGTTGGTACGGAACAAAGGGCACAGGCTGCCGCTTGCGGCAGCGCGTCCAATGAAGTGACGGTGCTGTCGGATCTTCCGTCTAAGGTAAGCAGCGCCGCTCGAGGAAGCACGATTATCGTGTGTAACAATACGTACAGCAATGCTGGCACGATCACGCTAAGTAATACGACGGCAGCGACATCGGCATCGGACACAATCACCATTCGTGCAGAGACGCAAGGCGGTGTCGAGCTCACGGGCAAATTGACCTTCAAGTTATCCGGCAGCAGCTATCTTAAGCTCGACGGTTTTTATTTCAACAAGGTGCTTCATGAAGGAACAGACTCGCTTCGGCAAGTCGTTGTCTTCTCCAACTGTGACTATTGCACATTAAGTAATAACTATTTTTATTCCAGTGGAAACAAAGATACAACGGTAGGCTCAGATCCTGCACTGACGAACGGCGCATCAACACATATTGTTCGTTTTGAATCGGGAACCGAATTCAGTGTCATCGAGAACAATACGTTTGAGAACAGTATCTCTCAATCCGTCGGGATTGTGAACGGAACGTCACCAAATCTAAATACGAACAATACCGTTCGCTGGAATTACTTTGTTAACATCCCAAGCACCCAAACCGTCTGGGGCTCCGCTACGACCAACGGGATGGAGCCTATCCAGATTGGACAATCTGGCAGCACCTCCAACTTCAATATTGCAGAGTTCAATCTCATGCAAAACGTCATCGGCGATGCCTCGGAAATGATTAGCGTGAAATCTTCACAGAACACCGTCAGGTTCAACACGTTCCGCGATAGCGACTCCAGGGTCACGATTCGACTCGGGACGGGGTCATTGATCGAAGGCAACTTCTTCTTCAATAGCAACGGTGTACGCGCCTATGGAGATAATCATATTATTAAAAATAATTATATTCAAAATCCACAGTTCTCCGGGATTAATCTGGCCGATGGGAATGCTACCTCGCATCCGTCTTCTACCGGTACCGTAGTTATGAATAACACCATTGTCGATCAATCGGGTCCTTACAATTCCCTATACATTGGCAATAATGCAAGCAATATTAAGGTATACAATAATCTCGTGCGTAAGAGTACGACCGGGGAAGCCTATACCCAATCTGCAACAGGAACAAGTAGTATTGATTTTCAGAAAAATTTGTCGGATGTGACTGGCAGTGCAACGGCGAAGTCAGCCAACATTACAAGCGGTATAACCACGGCTGCAACAAATCTTGTTGCAAGCGGAGAGCTATTCAGAACACCTTCCTCGGGCATTGTACTATCCCATGGAGGGGTTGAGCTTACTGGGGTTATTGAGAAGACAGGTACTTATAGTACAGATATGGATGGCCAGTCGAGAGGGACTACAATTGACATAGGTGCTGATGAATACTCCTCTGGCAGTATTGTCAGGAAGCCATTAACGGTCTATGATGTCGGTCCTACCGGGAATTGGTGGTTAAATAAACGCAGCGATGGCCGGTATGCGATTGATGGCGGGAAGGATAGCTATCTGGAAGCGGAATGGTTTATGAACAAATCAGGAGCCTTCGATCTGGTCAATGACAGCAGCCGTTCCGGAGGTGCGTATATGTCCATTCCAGAGACAGCTGGCGATCACGTTTCCTCCATTTGGACGGAATATGGATTAGATGTGACTAACGGCGGGTCCTTTGATGTATGGATGCTGGCCAGTGCCGCCGACAATGGTTCGGACAGCTTTCAGCTGTCGGTTGATAATGGCACTGCCGTGGATGCTGTGATTACGTACAATAGCGGCTTTGTCTGGCGTAAGGCATATACGGGTCTATCCCTGTCTACTGGACAGCACTCGCTTAAAGTCATAGATAGAGAAGATGGGGCGATGGTCGACAAGATCATGCTGACCAAGAATACGAGTCATGCCGTGCCAGCAGGTAATGGGGATACCGCATTGTATCCTAAGCACCCGCAGATTGTGGCACCGGGGTTTTAAGCGTCACCAAATACGGACAGATAAAGGCGCCGTGAACGACAGTGCAATTGTGCATAGTCGTTCACGGCGCCTTATTGTGTCTATAGAAGAATTACGTATCTTCGTTCTCCTGAGTGTAAAGCTCGCTCGGCACGATCTTATGTCTGCTTTCGCTAACGATTCGTGGCAAGCGCCCTAGTCGAGCAGCCAACTGGGACAGCGACTGTTCGTAGAAGTAAGCGAGACCCGTGCGAATTGTGTCCTGGTAAGGTGCAGTCCAGCGATCGCGGTCAAAACCGTCGGGACCAAACCAGGCTCCGAGCAAGGAGCCGACGCTTGCACCGAAGCTGTCCGTATCGTTGCCTTGCGCGACTTGCTTGCATAACCCATCGCCAACATTCTCAGCAAACAGGAATGTGTTAATGAGTGTGCCGATTTCCTGATGGATGCCGCAATGTTGGAACTCACCGTATCGCGTGTGAATGGCGTCATACGCTTCAAGCCAATCGCCAGCTTGTAAGACAATGTCTCGACAAGTCGAGGCCGATTCGTAGAAGCGACTTCGCTGCGGGACGAACTGCAGAGCGGTATCAATGACTGCTAGCCGGTCATCCAACACTTGAGCAGCCGCAATCGCTGCGGCTAAGAACATTGTTGCATATACGCCAGTTCGGCGGTGCGTGAAGCTCGCGTCGCGCCAAGCAAGTTCAGCCGCGAGCGCGGGATTGCCCGGGCAGGCGTAACCGTAAGCGTCCGCGCGGATGGCAGCGCCGCACTGCTCGCTGTCCGGTGTCAGTACATCTGCCCAACGCGCAATCTCATCGAGCGGGATGGGCGACTTGTCATACTCCCAGTAACTTAGCCCAGATCGGAGCAGCATGATGCGCTCTGGTCCCCAAGTTGTGCTAATCGGGAGGTGATTGAGCCATAGATTGCGCAGATCTAGCTGCGTGAAGTCTGCCCCGAACTGCTCTAATGCGAGCATACCCATCAATGTGTAGTTGATGTCATCATCTGGAGCCACGAAGTGTATGCGATTACGTGCTGTTTCAAACCAAGACCAGTGACGTCTGCCGAGAGCATGAAGCATCTCATCCGATATGTAATCACGGATTGGCCATTCTCCGACTTTTGAGAAGGCTTCGCGCATCTCGTACAAATTCGGATTTACCTCCAGCGGCTTTCCAAGCATGGAGCCGCACACGGAAGAGAGAAATGCCGTCTCCACGCGGCGTGAGCTCTCTTCATAATTCACCTCACTCAGTAGGCCTAGCGGTCTAGCCGAATCGCATTCTTTCCAAATCTCTTCAATTGTGTCAGGTTCATAGTAGGGCCAGTCGTGCCGCAAGGGCATTGCTGCTAGAGATTGTGCAAATGAGAGATAAGCGTCATAGCTCGGGGGTAAACTTTCAAGACGATACAAATAACCAGATGTATCATGGCCTTGCGCAAATTTATTGCGAAGAATCGTGGAGAGCTGGTCTTTCAGGAAAGAAAGGGATGGTAACATAATTCGATCTGGCCTCCAATGTAATTGCGGTCATATTTACTCATATTGCAGGAGCTTCTTAAAGATAGGTTGAAGTCCCTCTGCCATATGCTTATAGCCCAAATCGGAGGGATGGATCCCGTCGGCCGTACATTCTTGATAGTCTGCGCCAAGAAGACCAGAGCCATCACAGAAATGAATATGGGCATCGCCCTCACGATTCAGACGCTCTACGATTCCACGTTGAAGTGCTTTTCGTTCTTCTTGGCGTTGGCGCAGCTCCTCATCGAAAGCTTCCTTGGCGTAAGGAATTTTTGAAATGACGAGGATGGGGACATCCGGATGAACATCACGGTAGATGCGAATGAACGTTGGCAGCGATTGTGCCAGATGCTCTGTGCTTGGCGTATTCCCTTCATAATCGAGCACAAGCAAGGCAGGATCTTGGATTTGACTGATGATATGTGCCAATTCAGGCTCTCCCTGTGCATTGCCGGAGAAGCCGAGACTGATGAACTCGAGCGGGAACATACGGCTTAATTGGTTCGGATAAGTCATCCCAGGTCGAGAGGCGCAAGCACCATGGGTGATGGAGGTGCCGTAAATAAGTACCTTTTTATCGGAGGAGAATCCCTGAAATTCAGACACTGAAGACGTAGGTGAAGTTCCGATCCACAGTTCCTTGACCCCTTGATAGAGGGGGAGGTTAAGCGTAATTTCCCGCAGTTCTGTGGAAAAGGATTCAAAGAGAGCGCTCTCATACTCAGCTTGTGCAAGCTCAAAACGCGTGGTGTTGACATATTGCTGCTCTCCAGCCGAGCCGATATAACAATCTACGCCGCACTGCGCTGTAGCGGGCATCTGGTACATTGTAGCTCTATCTGCCAGTACGATTCTAACGGCAAGTTTCGGGGAGTCCGTTCGAAAACGAACTTGCACGCCAGTTGTGAAATTAGCCAGACGATCCACTTCGGATCGGATAGGGTGGCTAGGATGCAGCGGCAATCTTCGATAAAGGCCATCCTGTGCCAGCCAAGGCAGACTGGTTAAGCGAAAAGGGGCGGCAAGCGGCGAATGCCATGCCCACTCGTCTGTACGGGGAGCATCGGGCTGCAAGTTCGCGTCAAGGTTTTGATTTGCATTCGCGGGTGGTTTCAATTGGTGGTTCCTCCAGTCAATGGGAAGGTTGCCGATCTGAATACTTCTCAATTGTAGGAAAAAAACGACGTTGAAACAATGAACATGAAGACGGTTTTTGGAGGAATTCTACGATTTGTAAGATTTAGATTTGGAGCTGTGAGGGCTCATTGCCACACCTTCAATCGCTCTTTTACGTAGGCAGAGGGCATGGTACCTGTTACCTTTTTGAATACTTTATTAAAATAGGACTGCTCGCAAAATCCGAGAAAATCGGAGATTTCTCCTATACTCATCTGGGAGCCAGTTAAGAGATCGCATGCGGCGGCTATTCGAATTTGTTGGATATAGTCCGTAATTGTTTGACCGGTCGTTTCCCGAAAGACGGTGCTGATATAGTTCGGTGTTCGGTCTACATGATTAGCCAGTTCTTTCATGTCGATGGGTACACGGTAATGATATAAGATGTAATCCTTCAGCTGCATCGTAATCCCATGAGCCTTAGGATGTGTAATAGGGCCTGAATTGGTTTCTTCGTTGATGATCGCGATGATTTCTAATAGTACGCTGTGGCATAGTGTTTGCGTGTGCATCGATTTTTGAAGCCAATACTGGGTGAGGGAGGAGAAGCGCTGCCTAATGTAATCGAAGTTGTACGGCCTTGTGAGTTGACAAGTTGGCTCAGCAAGCAGAGGCAATCCGTCCCCAATTCCCGAATACTTGAAGTGGGCAACATACATGTCGTGAATTCGCTTTGATTGATTTAGTGCACTGCGAATTTGTCCCTCCGGTACGAAGAGAAGATCACCTTTTTTCAGATGGAATGACTGGGATCCGACGGTGTACGTGATTTCACCGCCTGTCATCAAAATGAGAATATGATTATTGGCCGCCGCACGAGGGACGTGCCAGTCTGGCTCACAATGCTCGAAGTAAATCGCGATCGGGTGAATCATCGTGCAATTCTCCTTTCATTTCCAATCAACGGAAGTCTAGCTGATTATATCAAAATCGTAGCTTACCTCCAATAATAATTGTCATACTCATAGCCAAATTTATGCAAATATGATTATGCTGAAAGAAACAGACCATATTCGATATACCTAGTCTCTTATATAATAAGAAGAAAAGAAAGTTGCGGGTGAATCTGTGCGAAACGGCTGGAAAAATAGAAGGTTCTCGATTCTGGGTAAATTGATTGTGACGTTCTTGATCGTCATCTCGCCGATGTATGTCGTCGGTACGCGAATTAACGATTGGGGATCCACGCTCGTACGCCAAGAAATTTTCAAATCGCTCCAGTTCCAGCTGCTCTTTTATCGAACGTCGCTTGAGAATGAAATCGATCGATTGCTTCGTCTGCAGCGTGAGTATGTGAACGATGAAGATTTAGAATCACTTAGTATTACGAGCGAAAGCTTAACGGACTTCCAAAAGCTTGTCGCCATCAAGCGGTTTCAGGCCAGATTGAATGTCATGAAACAGTCGAGCCTCTACATTGCTAGGGCAAGCGCCTATATACCGCCAATCGGCAGGACCATTTCAACAGACGAACTGTCTGGTAATTTGTTACCAGAAAAGCTGTTGCAGTTGAAGAAAGATGCTACGGTTCCACATCGCGGACTTTTTTATCAGGACGGGGAGAAAGTGCTGCTGCGGGAGTATTACCCGACAACACAAGTAGTAGAAGGACGCGACCCGATGTTTGTTCTGGAGCTTGAGCTATCCATCCCCAAAATCAAACAATATTTGTCCCAAACGTCTGATAGTAAGCTCGGAGGAGCTGCGGTCATCCACCCAGATTGGGCAATTGTGAGTACTAGCAACCAAGAAGCCTATGAATCGATCAGTGGTCCGTTGCGCGAACAATCCTTACAACTGGAGAAAGCGGGAACGACGAATGCGCCAGCTGAAATGAAAACTGTCTCTATTGACAAACAGCCGTATTTAACGGTTTCGGCCTATTCGCCTATGCTTGGGGTAACGCTGCTGGCGTTTGTTCCCGAGAAAGCGGTGATGGGAGCCCTTGATCGGTATCGGTTATATATGTGGCTAATCACACTAGTTGCCATCGTGGTCGTCGTGCTCTTTTCATTTTATATGTACCGTATTATCCACAGACCGCTTCAAAAATTGATTCGCGCTTTCCGTAAGGTTGAATCTGGAGATCTACAGGTCTCACTCGCCTACAAGAGCAGCGATGAATTCCACGACTTATACGAACAATTCAACTATATGGTGTCACATTTAAATAAACTTGTGTTTGAAGTGTATGAGCACAAAATTCACGTCCAGCAATCTGAGCTGAAGCAGCTTCAATCTCAAATTAATCCGCATTTTTTGTATAACAGTTTCTACTTACTTTATCGGATGACGAAGGCGCATGATTTCGATAATTCGACCCGGTTTACGAAATATTTGGGCGATTACTTCCAATATGTAACTCGAAACGGAGAGGATGAGGTACCGCTAGAACTCGAGCTGCAACATGTCCGTGCGCTTTGTGAAATTCAAACGATCCGGTTCGCAGGACATATTACATTCTCGATTGAGGAGTTGCAGCAGTCGTATAACAAGGTCAAAGTCCCACGGCTCATTCTGCAGCCGCTTGTGGAGAATGCGTACCAACACGGTTTCGAGCAAGGACATGAGAATCGGCATATGAGCATTCATTTCACGACTGTCACTCACGATAATGGGAGCAAACTGTTGCTCATCGGCGTCGAAGATAACGGTAAGGGAATGACGAAAGATGAGCTCGAACGTTGGCACGGTTGGCTGAATGGTAAAGACCAATCCACTGAAATAACAGGAGTGCTGAATGTTCATCGACGGCTCCGGCTCAAATATGGTGAACTAGCGGGCGTTCGTATCGAATCGAGACCGAGTGGAGGGCTGCGCGTGGAGATTGTGTTACCGCTGCCTGAATCGGCTGAGAGTGAAATGGGGGAGTAACGGATGATCAGGCTAATGCTTGTCGATGATGAACCACTTGCGGTTAACTATTTGGCGGATGCACTGATGGAGTTGGACTGGCTGGATGCTGAGATTATAAAGGCATATTCTGGCATGGAAGCGCTAAATAAGTTTGGGGATGGGAAGATAGACTTACTCCTTACAGATATTCGTATGCCTGGCATGAGTGGGATGGAACTGGCAGATCTTACACGTGAAAAATGGCCTCGCTGTCGTGTCATCTTCTTGACCGGATATAACGATTTCAGCTACGCCCAGACGGCAATCCGCAAGGGGGGTATCGACTATGTCCTCAAGACGGAGGGGGACGAAGCGATTATACATGCGATTCGAAAGGCACTTGACGATATCGCACGGGAGCTGGACAGTGAAGAAATCTTAAAAAGATCTCGCGAACAACTGCATGTGGCCGTACCGTCACTCCAGCGTGATTATTTGTTGCAGCTCGCACAGGGGGAAGTTGATTCGCTAGATGCACGGATACGACGGTTCGCGGAGCTTGAGATTGCACTAGATGCTAGGCGTCCGGTGCACATCGCTTTGGGACGAATTGACGAGTGGGGCTCTTTCGTCCTACCGGGTGATAGAGCGCTGCTGTACTATTCCATTCAAAATATTGCGGAAGAATATCTGAAGGAAACGCTGAACTTTGCTGCGTTCCCTTATGACCGTGGCAGGTACGTTTGGCTTGTACAGAGCAGAGCTAGCGAAGAGCGGACGTCAGCAGAAGAGCATACATACAAATTGCTTGCAGGTCATGCCGAACTTATTCAAGCTGCAACAAAAAGCTTATTGAAAGTTCCGATCTCACTCATACTAGCCTCTGCTCCATGTTTGTGGGAAGACTTGGCTATTCGCGCGGATAGCCTCAAAATTCAGCTGGCTGGCGGAGCCTTTAACGGACAAGAGGTTTTGATGAGGGAACTTCCCGATGCGATCGGTGAGGAACGAAGGTCTAGTAAAGATTTTTTTGCAGAGAATGATCTGCGCGCTTACCTGCGGAACCTCGATTTGCTGGAAACTTATCTCGATAAAGGCGAAAGAGAAGCTTGTCGCAACTTGTTTGCCGAACTCGCGGTGAAGTCGTCCGTCCTGCCAGTTGGTCAAGAAGGGGAATTACTTAAACTAGAGCTGGTCGTCAATTTATCTGCTTTTTTGATCACTTATGTAAATAAGCGGCGTTTAGCTTCACTCATTGGTTCCGCCTTTAGCCTAGAAGCATTGATTCAACTGCCAGTACAGACCGATCTGACAGCGACGGTACGGCATTTGGCTGCTATGGCCGATTCACTGGCGGAGTATAACGGACGGAAGCAAGCAGAGCAGACGACGGATATGATCGGGCGGATCAGGCAATATGTAAACGAATTCCTGAATGAGGAGCTGTCTTTGACGAAGCTTTCTGAGCTAGTCCACTTAAGCCCTCCCTATTTATCGCGTATGTACAAACAGACTACGGGGCAAGGGTTACTTGAGTATGTAACAGAAGTTAGAATGAATAGAAGTAAACAATTACTCAGGACAACGGAGCATAAAATCCAAGATATAGCCGGTCTTGTTGGACTAGATTCAGCGGCTTATTTTACAAGGCTTTTTAAGAAGGAGACAGGGGTAACTCCGCTGGAGTACCGTGAATCTGTTGTGAAATAATCGTTAGGCGATCCTATTATTGGTCGCCTTTTTCATTTAGCTGTGCTCGCTTTTAAACTAGTTAATAAAAGTCAACTGCCGCAAGAATGTCCCGTTTCGAAGGGTGCTTATCTGAATCTATAATAAAGATGTACCGCAAAGGAACTATTTGACAAATAGGGGGAAAACGGAAATGTACATTGGAAATAAAAAGTTTGGAGCTGCTTCCGTGGGGACGCTCCTAGCCTTATCGCTCATTGCAAGCGCTTGTAGTAAGTCAGAAAATCTTCCTGCTCCATCAAGTAGTGCATCGGGAAATCCGTCGGGAAGTCCGTCACCTTCGGCTGCGGCAAGCGTGGGGCCTCTGGGCAAATACAATCCGCCAATCGAAGTTTCTACGGTTCGCTCTGTTGATGCAACGATGAAATACGCTGAAGGGGACTCCATTGATAGTAACATTTGGACAAAGATCTTTGAGAATGACTATGGCATTAAAGTTAAAAATGTATGGTCTGTCGATGCTTCTCAGTATCATCAGAAGCTCAACGTCTCGGTAGCATCGGGCGATCTTCCTGACTTTCTGGAAGTCAATAAAGAAGAAATGAAACGGCTTATTGATGCAGACATGTTGGAAGATCTCACGAAAGTGTGGGCACAATATGCGACCCCTTACTTGAAAAACGTTCTTAATCAGGACGGCAGTGTAGGGTTCAAAGCTGCAACAGTAGGCGGCAAACTGCTCGGAATCCCGAGAACATATTCCAACGGCGGTACTAGCACAGCGCCGATGCTTTATGTTCGAACCGATTGGTTGCAAAAGCTTAATCTGCCAGAGCCCAAAACGATGGACGACGTGTTCAAAACGGCAACAGCATTTGCTAAACAGGATCCAGATGGCAATGGTAAGGCAGATACGATCGGTCTTGCGCTCAACAAGGACTTCATGGATGGGGGGCATGGATCGCTAAACGGATTTTTTAACGGTTATCATGCCTATGTCGATCTGTTCGTCAAGGATGCTGGAGGCAAGCTTGTATACAGCTCTGTTCAGAAAGAGCTAAAGGAGCCTCTCAAAAAGCTGCAGCAGTTGTATAAGGATGGCGTGATTGATAAGGAATTCGGCGTAAAACCGGCAACCAAAATTCAAGAGGATGTGGCAGCCGGACGTGTTGGCTTGGCTTATGGGACTGTAGCTGATGGCGGCTTTATTCAAAAAGAGAACCATACGAAGGATCCGAAAGCACAATGGAAAGGGTATCCACTCATTTCCGCTGATGCACAGCCCGCTATTCCGCAACTTAATGATACAGCCAACACATTCTATGTCGTGAAGAAAGGCTCGAAACACCCAGAAGCTGTCATTCAGTTGGCTAATATTTATATAAATCGGTATTACGAAACTTCTTATGCCCCTAATCCGAATCCATTTATTACGGACAGCAAGACAGGGATATTCCCAGGCAAGTATGCGCCTGTCATTATCGATCCGCTGAATACCAATCTTGAAGCGTTCCGCAAAGTACAAGAAGCGCTTAAGAAAGGTGACGGCAGCAAGCTCGAGTTCCCAGCAACCATTCACTTCGAACGCTTGTCGAAATTTAAAGCGGGTGACGATACAATGTGGTTTTCGAATATGGTATTTGGAGCTGATGGTACTTTCAGTGTTATTGACAAGTACGACCAGGCTAAACTTGGTCAGTATAACCTGTTCCTGGGTTCTGCAACACCTGCAATGTCGGAGAAACTGCCAACCCTCAAAAAGAAAATATACGAGACGTATACGAAAATTATTATGGGTGACGCATCCATCGACGACTTTGACAAATTCGCTGACGAATTTAAGAAGCTTGGCGGCGATGCCATCGAGAAAGAAGTCAATGATTGGTACAGCAAAAATAAATAGGAAACACCAGGGGGCGGAGCTCAGGCTCTGCCCTTTATGTCTTAATTAAGAAATACGGAGTGGAGGGAAGACAGAATGAAAAGCAGAAACTGGAGAATCCAGCTCCCACTGCATACTATGTTGATTCCAGGCTTGGTCGCAATCTTCATATTTAGTTATTATCCAATGGCAGGAGCTGCCATTGCCTTTCAAAAGTTTATTCCGACGAAAGGTTTATTTCATTCCCAATGGATTGGCTTGGACAATTTCCGCTATGTCATGGAGCTTCCCGATTTTTATCAGGTCCTTTGGAATACGGTTTATATCGCCATCATGAAGATTATTGCCGGTCTTATCGTACCGATTGTCGTAGCACTCTTACTAAATGAAGTTCGCAAAGAAGCGATGAAAAGGTTCATGCAAACACTGATTTATTTGCCGCATTTCTTATCATGGGTCATTCTGAGCGGTATTCTACTCGATGTGCTTTCAGCAAAAACGGGGATCGTGAACGCAGGGCTTCGGGGTCTCGGAATGGAACCTATTTTCTTCCTGGGCGACAACCGTTGGTTCCCGTTTACATTGGTCATCTCGAACGAGTGGAAGGAATTTGGATTCAGCACGATCGTCTATTTAGCTGCCATCCTCGGTATCAATCCTGCACTGTACGAAGCTGCAAAAGTAGACGGGGCAGGCCGATGGAAGCAAACGCTCCACATTACACTGCCCGGCATGGCGCCGATTATCGTGTTGTTAGCTACGCTTAGTATTGGGAACGTACTTAATGCCGGTTTTGAGCAGGTATTTAATCTATATAGCCCTATCGTTTACGAAAGTGGGGATATCATCGACACGTTTGTATATCGAATCGGGATGGTTGATGCACAATACGGGGTAGCAACAGCAGTGGGGCTATTCAAATCACTGGTGTCGTTAATCCTCATTTCAGCTTCGTACTTTTTAGCCTACCGATTTGCCAACTACCGCATCTTTTAAAAAGGAGGACTCGTGATGCTCGAATCACCATCATGGTCGCGAAAAGTGTTCGTTATCTCGAACTACACGGTTCTTTTAGGCTTATCCATCTTGTGCATCTTGCCGCTTATCCATCTGCTGTCGCTGTCGCTCAGCTCGAATAACGCGGTGGCAGCAGGCGATGTGAGATTTTGGCCGGTCGATTTCACGTGGAAATCGTACGATTTTATTTTAAGTAAACCGGCATTTCTGACATCCTTATTCGTTACCCTCAAGAGGGTAGCACTCGGCGTGACGCTAAATATGGTACTGACGATTATGGTTGCCTATCCGCTCTCAAAGGAAAGTGCTGCGCTGAAAGGGCGAACGGTTTACGTCTGGCTTTTCGTTTTTACCATGCTGTTTAGCGGTGGTATTATTCCGCTCTATATGACAATACGCTCGCTTGGGCTGCTTGATTCGATCTGGGCACTCGTGCTGCACAATGCAGTTCCGGTATTCAACGTCGTGATCCTGCTTAATTTCTTCCGCAGTTTACCCAAGGAATTGGAGGAAGCTGCTCTGATGGACGGCGCCGGACATTGGCGCATTCTGTGGCGCATTTATGTGCCGTTGTCTACGCCATCCTTAGCGACATTGACGCTATTTGCCATAGTTTCACATTGGAATTCTTGGTTTGACGGCATCCTTTTCATGAATTCGCCAACACATTATCCGCTTCAAAGTTACTTGTACACGGTCGTGGTCGGCCTCGATTCGTTGGTTAAGAGTAATATCGATCTAGAGGTTATCGCGCTTGTATCCGATAGAACTGCACGTGCGGCACAAATCTTTCTTGGGGCGTTGCCAATTCTGATTGTATATCCTTTTCTGCAAAGGTACTTTACGAAAGGGATTGTTCTGGGCAGTGTGAAGGAGTAGGGGAGCTAATTCGTAGAATTACTCTAATTATAATTGTTCTGTTCATTGTTAAAAAAGCGCTGATTTAATACTCTATAAGTGTAGTTATTACCAATCAAAGGGGAACTGACAATGAGTGTATCATTCAAACGTGCATCAGCGCGCGTAGGCGTCATGAACGTAGGGCATGAGCCCTATTGGGAGCAATTTCCTGGGCTTCGGGAAGAATTGATCGGTTACGGTAAAGAGTTCGAAGCGATGCTAGGCGTTCATGAGGTTGAAGTCGTTTCGGCTGGCTTTGTAGATAATGTTGATAAATCATTCGCGGCTGCTTCGCATTTTAAGCGTCAAGATATTGATTTCCTGTTTGTCTTTTTGAGCACTTATGTAACCTCATCCTCGGCAGCAACTGCGATTCTGAATGTCGGCGTGCCGACGGTTCTGGTAGCGCTTCAGCCGAGAAAACGGCTTGATTATAGAAACACAACAACCTACATGCAGCTTGCGAATGATAATATCTGTTCGCTTCCAGAGATCGGGGGAGTACTGATACGCGCAGGGAAGCCTGCTGCAGGTATGATCGTAGGCACGCTCCATGATGATCCACGGGCAGCGAACGAGTTGAAGTCGTGGTGCCAAGTTGCGAATGCGCGTCGTGCGTTCAAGCATGCCCGAATTGGCTACTTGGGTCATACCTACGAGGGTATGTATGATATGAATTCGGACCCGACAGCATTTACAGCTGCCTTTGGGTCCCATGTGCAGATGCTGGAAATGTGCGATTTGGCTAAGCTGGTTAACGGGGTAACCGCCGCTGAAACAGCAAATAAGCTCGATGAGATTAAGAGCATATTTACGATCTCTGATCCGTTCATCGATCCTGTGACAAGACCAATTAAGCCGGAAGATTTGGATTGGTCAGCCAAGGTTGCTGTTGGGCTCGATAAGCTTGTAGCGGAGAATGGTTTAACGGGACTCGCGTATTATTACCGAGGATTGGATGGCAATGAATATGAACGAATCGGTTCCAATATGGTGCTGGGGAATTCCCTGCTGACAGGTAAAGGCATCCCACTTGCTGGCGAAGCGGATCTCAAAACTTGCGCAGCTATGCTGATCATGGACAGGCTCGAAGCAGGAGGATCATTCGCAGAGCTGCACCCTTGCGATTTCGTAGATGACATCGTGTTAGTGGGCCATGACGGACCGCATAACATTAAAATCAGCGATGGCAGTCCGATTATTCGCGGGCTGGACCTGTTCCACGGCAAGCGTGGTTCCGGCATCGGCGTTGAGTTCAGCATCAAATCAGGCCCAGTCACTTTGTTGGGGATTTCACAGACGGTAGACGGCAAGTTCAAGATGATCGCCACGGAAGGTGAGTCGATTAAAGGAGAAATTCCACAGACAGGCAACACGAACACACGCTGTAGTTTCGGCTGCTCCGTTGCCGAATTCGTTGAGAAATGGTGCTCCGCTGGTCCAACTCACCATTTCGCGCTTGGCGTTGGGCATGTCGCTCCGAAAATCCGCAATGTTGCCAAAGTGCTGGGCATTGAACTGGAAATCGTATAAGGGAGAGTGAACTGGCTTGAATAAGGTGACACATCAAGCAAACAGCGGTGCTAAGCAGTTGAAGCGCGCTACGTTGGAAATGAGTCTTAAACCGTTTAAAAGTCTGGAACAAGCTGCAATTGACGACGTGTGTACAGAGGCGCTGCGGCAATGGCAGCCGCTCATCGGTATGGCGGAATCGGCATCGCTTCTGCTGTGGGTATCGGATGGAAGTGAAATACTGACCTGGAACGGACAAGTTGAAGATGAATTCGAGTGGGGTCGGTATATCGGTTTTGCAAATGAAGAGATGTTCAGCCATGTCAAAGACAAAAACGATCCTCATGTAGCTCGTCTGTATATAGATAACCCAGTTCGTTTCACGTACGGCGATCTGCGCAAAGTCGTCGATTCCTTCAAACGGATAGCGCTGGATCAGTTCAATGTTCAGCTGGAGGTTGGTGTTCCTTTTGACGCGGGTCCGGAGTTTGCTTACTCTGATTTCAAATATAAAGATCACCCTGAAATCAATCGCGCGGAGCTTGGTGGAAGTTTCGTGTCCCTGAAGGCCGATTATACGGTCGTCTGTTCCTGGTCCAAGCTGAAGGCGGATACCAATGCCTATGCAGCTTATCCTGACGGTATCCCAGAAGGCACGCCGTTCGGGGAGTTCCTAGGGCGCCAATGCGCGAGTTTCCTGCCTGCGTTAGGCTTCGATTATATCTGGTTCTCCAATGGCTTCGCATTGTCATATTTCCCATGGACGTACTTAGGCGCTAACTATAACGGGACTGATCTCCCGCTAGCTGATTACAAGGAGCTTTCATCCAAAATTATGTCGTTCTGGGACTTGTTTAAACAGGAATGTCCTGGTGTGAGGACAGAGGTGCGTGGAACGAATTACGGAACCGGCATGGATTTAGCGAAGGATTACATTCCGCTGCTCGAGCTATATGAAAAGAAGTATCTCGATTTCCCGCCGCCTAACTCTCCATGGGGAGCGCTTAACTACGATTTTGGGCTGGAGCTGACGGGGTACATGTCCAGAATCGCAGAGCTGCCAGGAGAAACGTATCCGTACCGTTTTTATGTTAATGATCCGTGGTTTTGGCAAAATCCGTGGTGGGACTACTATGACCACGAACCTCACGACATTTACGGGCCGTTGTCGGTCGCACGCATGAATGCGGCTGGAGCCCTTGAAATGCCTGGCATCGTGGAAATCTTGACTATTGATACAGAGAAGGGCGAGTTATGGGCAGACGGACCTGCGGAAGTGATTCCCTATATACAAAAAGCGTTCCGTGAAGCGCCCGATGAACCAGGTCTCCTCACTTGGCTTTATCCGTTCCGTGAGCTACATGAGGCAGTCCAAGGGGATAACGAGGCTTCTAGCCGCGTGTTTTTCCATGATTGGTTCGTGCGTTGCGCCATTAATCATGGTTTTCCGCTCAATACCGTACTCGGCACGGACACGTTCCGAACGATGTCATCTGAAGCCCGGCGAAAGCTCGAGAGCACGATACTTTTTGTAAATGCGATGTGGCTAGACGACGCCAGTATTACTGAGTTAGCAGACATGATCCGCGATGGCGGCAAGGTCCTGGTGTATGGCGACGTCAGACAGGCGGCGCTGCTGGAGCTGCTGAATTTACAACCAACCGACGGTGTGGGGCTGGAGGGGGATTTTGACCTCGCGCTGTCGTTCGACGAGGACGAAATTTACGGAGATAAGGGTGAGCGTAAGTTACGGCATCGCGCGGACATCGGCGATGGTTCGCTGGGTGTTGTGCTGCGGAATAAGGCAGATGCAGGGACGCGGGTCGGTGCTGTCGCTATACAGGACGGTGAAGAACGAATATTCGCACTTTCACGTACACTGGTAGAATGGAACGGCGGTCGAATCGGTTGGGTGCGCGGCTCGCTGCCTTTCGCCAAGACAGGTGTTACCCATCTGCCGGTTCGGCAGGAGAACGAATGGATGGATACGTCGATTTTGCTGAGGTATATGCTTCAAGACTTCGGCATTATGATGAAGCAAGTAAAGCAAGATGCGGATTCACAATCTGTCCTTACCTTCGTTTCCCGACACCGGAATAGTTTCATCATGACAGGCTGCAAGCAGGATTCATCGGTGCAGTTGAAGCTGCGATTCCCAGATGGCGTACCGCTATTCCCAGGCCAAACGATTGTTCTTGGCGAGGGCGAAGCGGAGCTGTATTCGCTCGATCGAACGTTCCGGGACGAGTGCCGTGTTTTCGTGAACCAGCAAGAGCGGAGCCGGGTATCGTGCCGCGAGATTTCGCCAACTCCGTCTAAGGTGAAGCGAATGGTTCGAACTTTGAGCATCAGTAATTTGCTAAACGCAGATGTGACTATTTATCCGCCATTGGAGATGTTAGCGTTGGGAGCTATAGAAATTAAACAAGGTAATGGCAGCATTGTGGATTGGCATGGCATGCAGATCGGAAACCGGCTGCGACTTGACGGCATAACGGGAACGATTAACATTTCATGGTAATGATCGGCACAAGCTCAATCGCATGAACAGAGGTAAATCCGTTTGGAGCTTTTGCTAGAAGGGTAAATAGGGAGGAGACTGCATCGTTGCAGCTCCTCTTTTTTGTTGATTTAAGTGCGGGCGATTGTTAAAATCTATAATTAAATCTCATAAATCCATTAAGGTTGTTTTTGATCGAAGTGTTGGTTATTGTATGATGGATAAGAAAACTAGTACCTCAATGGTGTTTAAGCATAGGAGGAAGAAATGGCCTGGAGCAAATTGAAACAACAACTGGAGAGTTTTCTTAGTCCTACGCTAGAGGGAAGGGTCGAATATCTGTCAGCCAGCTACCGTTATTTACCGGATAAAACGGGGCTTTGTTATATTGCGGTAGATAAAAAGAAGGTACTTAATATTAGTGACTCCTTAGTCAGATGGTATCAGACGGAGTTAGAAATTAAGAATGATTCAACGATCCCTATTCCTATCAACAATGAAGAGATTGAAGCCGTCAGAAAAGATACCAAAGGGAATGTTCCCGAGGATCGTTTACAAGTAATAGCAAGAAGCAGAAAAATATCGGAATATGCCAAAGAGCTTTTGTCAGCACAGTCATCATTGAGTAAATCAAATTTTGTCGTCATAGCTAATAAGTTTTTATCTATTTCTATAGAGGAAAGCTTAGAGAGTAACGATATCTTGTTGAATATTCTTGCTTTGGTTGACAGACGCGTTGGAAAAAAGCGGATTTTGAACATGTCCGAGAAGATGCAGTTAAAGCATCCAATTGTACAGTATTTTTTTGAACTACGACTTCAAACATTCGATAATAAATAATGGTGGAATTAAATAAAAAAAAGAAAAACCCATTTTCATAAAATGAATGAAGTGGGTTTCTCGCGGTCTGTCCTATTACTGCTTCTTATTTAGGCAACATTATCTCTATACAAGTTCCTTCGCCGAGTTTACTTTGAATCGATAATGTACCTTTATGATTATTGATGATCCTGCGTGTGACCATCAAGCCTAAACCGTTTCCGTTTTCTTTGTTCGTATAGAAAGGCTCACCCACGTGACTCAGCTCCTCTTCCGATAGACCACAACCTTCGTCAATGACATGAATGCGGACGAAGCTCGGACTCGAGCTGTCTAGTTCTACTTTAATTTTTCCACCGCCTGGCATGGCTTCCATCGCATTTTTCATTACATTAATAAATACTTGCTTCAACTGATTAAGATCACATCGGATGTATGGATCCTGAACGGAATCAAGGTGCATTACAATTTCTACATTATCCATACTCGCTTGTGACTCAAGGAGTTTGCCTACATGGATCAAAATATCACGAATGTCTGCCTGTTGATATTGCACGGCCTGCGGCTTGGCTAGCACTAAAAACTCGCTGACAATAAAATTAATCCGATCCAATTCAGAGAGCATAAGGTCTAGTTGGCTTTCCTTAATTGCAACTTTTGACTTTTGTAGTTGGACAAAGCCTTTTATTGTAGTCAGTGGGTTTCGTATTTCATGAGCGACACCCGCAGCCAGCTGTCCGACGACAGACAACTTCTCCGATCTCCGAAGTACATCCTCTGCTTCTTTGCGTGCCGTAATGTTTCTCGTGATGGAAGCAATCGCGACAATCTGCCCATTTTCGTCCCAAATGGTGGAAATTGTGATGCTGACATCGATAATACGGCCATCCTTCGTATAGCGAATAGTTTCATAATCCGCTACCGGTTCGTTTCGAAGTATGCGCGCAATCAATTCTTCGTATTCACTAAGGCATTCTGGTGGAATGTTAGATAGCTTTTTACCAAGAAGTTCCTCAGGCGCCCAACCAAAGATACGCTCGTACGCCTGATTTAACTGCGTAACATTACCTGCGAGATCTGTTACATGAATAGCATCAGAGGTGTGATTGACAAAAGACTCCAGATAGCCTTTGGTATGACGAAGTTCATCGGCAACATCATGAAGCTGCCTTGTGTAGTTGTTTAAGTTGCTTGTCATCAAATTCACTTGGAAGGCAAGGTGACCGAGCTCATCTTTGCCTTTGTAATTTATGATACCTTCAAACTTGCCTTGTGCCACTTGGTTAACGACAGAAAGGATCTGTTGAATGGGCCGGATCAGCAAACTAGACAAAAGATAACTGCTAAACATTGTGAATATTAAGAGACTCAGTGAGATGATAACGAGTTCAATAAGCTGTTTTCGTAGCATGTCTTCGAGTGTTGTAGCTTTGAAAATTATGCGAATGACATATGGCTTAGCCGTGTTCATAACGGGTATAAGACTCTGTATGGCAGACTCATTCATGATCCGAATGTCAGTCGTTATCGTCTTTCTAGTTTCAAGCACATCTTGAATATGGGTGACTTCGTTCAATTCGTCTGCATAATTATAGGTTCCAAAAATAATATCCCGTACATCCAAATTAAATATAGGCTGCCCTTTTTTTATTTTTATAATGGGCTTCTTCCCAAAAAACTGAGGATCAATCCCAGTAACTTCTAAGCTATTGTTGTTTTTTAATAGCATCTTAGTAATGACGGCATCTGTCCCCGTAGTTTTCTGGAATTCGAGGATGTTTTCTGCATTGACATAAGGATTTATCATATAGTTCGTTGTACCATCGTAGTAATTGCCCCACTTATTAACGATAGAAGGATCGGATGTCGCATAATTAATAGGGCCTGACCAGTAATTATTGAGTTTTTGGCCTTGTGGGATAGTGACCTGGTGGTAATCAAAAAGCTGATTAAATGCCACATACCAGTAGTCCCATGTTTTGGAACTAAGATTAATTTCTTTCGGATCGCTTGAACGCAAAGCTACAATGTCATTATCTAATCTTTTCCAAAGAGTGATATGATCAACGCCAAGTTTGGCGCTAAGCTCGGCGAGTTGCTTATTCGTTACGTTTTCAATGTCGGGATCCAACTCTTGTTGAGCGGCAATAGCAACAGAACGGAGCCTTTCACCAATCGTATCCTCGATATGTTGACGTGCCTGCTGTGACACTTCAACCGTTGTGCTAATCTGTTCTGCCATTGTAATCATTTGCTGTTCGGCAGCTTTCTTCAAGCCCTCCTTCGAGCTGATGTAATAAATAGACATATTAAGAAGGAGAATTAAAGCAACTAATATAGAAATCCAGAACGTAAGCTTCACTTTTATTGACATGTTTCCTCCAGTAGGTCTAAGATTGCCCGTGTAATTACACTTAATATTATTAAAATTTTAGATACTGCTCAGTTGTAAGTATAGTATAAATGACGGTAAATGAAATAGTCATTTCGACCCTTAGTTTGATTTGGACTTTTGAATATATAAACCTAAATATACCGACGTTTGGCAGCTTTTTAAATGACTAATACATTTGGTACTTTACGGAGTGTTTTTCATTCCTTATTATGGATGGTATGTAAAATATACCTGATTAAGCGAGGACGTGCGTCAACATGAATGTGAACCATGATAATTATTACGACAAGGATTCATTAGCTTTTAAAGAAATGGCAAGGAGGAGTCTGAGAGAGAACTGGCCTTCAGCTCTGTTTGTAATGGCAGTAACCACGTTACTCGGTACATTGTTGGGGCCAAATACGCACTGGATCGTAGATATTGCCCTATTCCTATTTAGTGGAGCACTCATGCTAAGCTCGGTCCATTATTTCCTAAGACTGCATCGTAACGAACGTGCAGAGATCTCGGATCTTCTTTATGGATTCAATCAATTGATTTCTGCAACGCTGACGTATCTCTTGTTCTTACTCTTCATTCTGCTCTGGACACTCTTACTCATCATTCCTGGTATTATTGCAGGCCTTCGTTATGCAATGACCTTTTACATATTGAATGATGAACCAGACATAAAACCACATCAAGCCATTAAACGTAGTTCGGAAATGATGAATGGGCAGAAATGGAATTTTTTCAAGCTTCAATTAAGTTTTTTTGGCTGGTACTTACTCGGAATTATTGCAGGGCTTATCACTGTTGCAGCACTTCCATTTGTTCAAATGAATGACCCTTATTGGAGCGGTCTCATTATAGCCTTGTTTACGCTGCCTGTTCTTACATATACCGCTGCTGGTTCTGCTGCATTTTATGAAAATTTGAAAGCTATTCAGCAGGGGAAGCAAGTGTAAAACTACAAGAAACTCAACTGATTACCGGGAGTATGGGGGTAAAATGACGCTGTCATTACGCTCCCTCGGGAAACGTTTGTTGAATAAAGAGTAAAGGGGAGGCTGCCAGTAGATCGGCGGCCTTTCGCTCACCTAACGGGCAGTTTACTTCCAATATGTGATAAAATAAGACAAAACCTGTTTATGATTCATTTTTTGATTGGAGGACCTGAAATGCAAAAGTTAAGCAACTCTTGCAGTGGAGCGCTGCGGACATTTTCCTTTTGGTTAGCAAACGGTACTGTAGGATACCCATTGCTCGAAGGTATTGATTATTCTTGTATATTTGAAGAGCCAAGTTCATTAGAAAGAGCATATGCGATCTTTGCAAATGTGCTAGAAATGGACGACAAAGGAATGATTCTAAATGCTAAATATGCAGAAAAGTGAGCTGCACAGTATATTCGAAGTTATGTTGACAGTAGTTATCGTGTTGAGCCAGAGTTTGAAGATTGGGAAATTACACTTTATTAGCAGTAGTGCATAGTTTATAGAGTGAGGTGAACTCAGTGGGATACTGTCGCCTTAGTGGTAAAGAGGTTCATTATAAAAATATTAAAAAGATTACTCCTCAGGGTTTATATTACGAAGATGAAGGGGATACACTCTATATTGATTTCCTCGAGTGCAGAAAAAACTTTGTGAATTATGTGAATTCATCTAACGACTTTAATATAACAGATTTAAAAGAAATTGAATCGAAATGTGTTGCTTGGCGTTGCATGTTACAAATTGAATTTTTTTGTGAACCAAGAATAAAGATAATAATTCCTTACAAAAATACTCTTTGGGAGAGGATTACAAAGCGAAACTCTCGTAGGTGTTCTCGCATTTATTTAGACTTACTATATCAAATTCGGGATAACGGATGGTCAACTTTTGACTTAAGTTAACTGAATGATTCGCTGAACTAACGCAGAACGATAGCTTAAATAAAAAAGACACTGGAGTTGACTTTATGACTATCAGTAAAAAAGGGTCAAGAACGATTACTGTCGGGCAAGAATCGTACAGATGGGTAATCACTCCTTCAGCAAAGGGTATTCTCACTTTAACCGTTCAGCATAATGAAGTTGGCGGCCAATTACTCAGGGTTAATATAGAATCAGACATTAATGAGTTCTGGGTGGAGTTTCCGCATGTTGAGAAACTCAATAACAAAGTTGTAATGCCTGCTGAAGTGGCCCTAATAATTCCTGAAGCAATTAATCAGGGATGGAAACCTAGGGAAAAAGGTGCCTTATTAAGCTTCAAGTTGTCTGGAAGAAAGCTCGAATCGTTAAACTAAAGGAGAACGTTTGTTCAATACTTAGTAATGGGAGGCTGCCGGCACAATCGGCAGCCTTTCGCTCACCTAACGGGCAGAAGAGTGTAATAGCCACCGCAACTTGTTCGGTACAAGCAGCGTCTTATCAGTAATCTTTTTATTTGGGGGAAAGTATGAAGAAGACAATTTATATTTTTTCGTTGGTAACGGTTTTTGTCATTGGTTCGGCACTGATTTATGACTATTTCACGATTTCAAAGTCTGAAGCTATGCAAATCTCCGATAAATATATCGCTTCAAAATCGTTCAAATGGAAGATTAATGAGATAAAAAGTGAGAATCAGGTTTGGGTTGTACACTTAACACCTGCCCCTGGGGAATTTCAAAAGGAAGCAACATGGCTTTATATTGATAAACACAATGGGGAAATCGCCAAAGTTATTGAATCAGAATAGTAGAAACATTACGTTAACTGGGAACGATAGCTCAAAGACAACACGAAGGCAGCTGACTTGATGTCAGCTGCCTTTTTCATTAAAGTGTATTTTGGGGTCACAGAACAATGCGGTACCTTCGCCGTTTAGGTGGGAGGGGCCTTGTCGATCTGGCTACGCAAGCTGTTCGTGCTGGATTTCAGTTTGGCACGTTCGGGGATTTTCTTTATGTTCTGGCACGTCGCTGTGCTAGACATGCCTCATGTTCACTTTCGTTATATTTTTTTGACTCGATGCAGATTAAAACGGACTAGCGTAATTTCAAACGCTAGTCCGTTTCTGTTTGCTCATTATTCTCCTTGCCGAGCTTCTTTCGCTCGACATGGGCCGATCCCCTATTTCATCGCATTAACGGTTATGTCTATGTATCGTCTGTGTTTCTTGTCGTGCTGACCTCCGGGTATATGGCGCCTTACGCTACAGGTGGAAAAATAAGCAGTATGGGCTTTAACCTGCTTAATATGCTTTGGCTGTTCATTACGGCGGTAGCGCTTATCCATATTTTTAAAAAGAGGATTCCCCAGAACCGCCGATGGATGATACGGAGTTATGTTTTTTGTTATACGAATATGCTGATTCGCCTGCTCAGCTTCGCGTTTAACCGAATTGGCGGGATCGACTACGCAATGAGCTACATGATAAGCGTATACGCTTCGATAGCAGCTCTATTAGCTGTTCCGGAAGTGCTGTTCAGGTTCGAGAAACGGCGGTCTCCAGCTTGAACGATGGATCTGCAACTTGAATGATAAAAAAAAGCCAAGGCTGCCGATTCTAGCGGTAGCCTTGGCTTTTAAAATAAAGAAGCAACGAGGGAGTATCCAACGATCATCATTAGCAGTACCGTAATGTGACTTAACGAAAAAATAAACATCGAACGTGCCCACTTGCTCTCTTGTTTCCGACGAAAACCATTAATGCTTAGAAGCAACCAGCCCAAGCTCAGGATCGCGTTCGTTATCGCGATATAGGGATTAAAAGACCAGAACAGAAAGCTGCACAGGAACAGAGCAACCAAATAAATGTTCATTTGCACGTAGGTTCTTCGAATCCCTTTGACGACCGGCAGCATCGGGATGCTGGCCGCTCGATATTCCTCTAGGCGGCGAATCCCAATCGCATAAAAATGGGGCATCTGCCAAATCACCATAAGCACGAACAATGCAATGGCACCAGGATGTAAAATATCAGGTGAGATCGCAGCCCAACCGATCAACGGCGGCATCGCTCCTGATAAGCTGCCAACTTCAGTATTATAGATGGTTCTGCGTTTTGTCCAGATGGTATATGGCACGACATAGATGAAAAGTCCTAGAAATCCCAATAAAGCAGAAAGCGGAGAAGCGATATACAGCGCGACAAGACCACCGACAGCA
The DNA here is from genome assembly GCF_031455095.1 of Paenibacillus qinlingensis. Lineage (GTDB taxonomy): Bacteria > Bacillota > Bacilli > Paenibacillales > NBRC-103111 > Paenibacillus_E > Paenibacillus_E qinlingensis_A. Next base: position 356,328 of record NZ_JAVDSB010000004.1, on the reverse strand, counting down.
ATCCAAACCCCAATAAAAAGCCCACTCCAAAGGCCCATGATACCAGATACGGTCGGTCTATTTTTTGTCCGTTCCATTTTAATGTCGATATCACGGTCGTATAAATTGTTGAAGATGCCAGCCCCTCCGATCACTAAAGCTGCCCCGATCAATGCCAACACCACGTTTCCAATTTTATCGAAGAAGGATATGTCGTGAACAAACAGCGCCATACTAAGCCCTGTGATCACGGCAATGAGGTTGGACTTTGTAATGCCAATTTTTATCGATTCGAAGAGTACTTTCGTCACGGATATCGGATTCGATTCGAAACTTATAGTATTGCTTTGGATACGCATTAAAATAACACTCCTCTAGTGGATTCTATTTGAGTACTTGATTCCCCTTAATAATACGGTTCCATCATTAGGAACACAACAACCCCGGTTAAGCTGACATAGAGCCAGATCGGCATCGTCCAACGGGCGATTCTGCGATGTTTGTGCAGCTGGTTCGTCCATCCCCAAACGAGAGTGAACAAGGCAAGCGGCACGATGATTGCCGCCAGAATGCTGTGAGAGATCAGTATGAAGAAATAAATTGGACGCAGTATGCCTTCACCACCGAACCTCGCTGTCTCCGTAGACATGTAATGGAATGTTAGGTAGGAAACTAGGAACAAAAGTGTAGAAAAGAATGCGGCGAGAATGAACCGTTTGTGGAGCTTTACGTTCTTTCGTATGATCGCGATTAACCCAGCTAGCAGGAAAATGAAGGTGAAGCTGTTCAATACGCCATTGATTCTTGGAAAGATGGTAAGGTCGAAATCGATCTCTCCTTTGTAACCAATCGGGGAGAAGAACAAGAGTAAAATAGTGACATTTGCGAAGATAGAGATGGTGACGATGGCAGCCGTATAATTTTTGTTGCTGGCTTGCCGCAGTACTTGATGGTTATTGCTCATATGAATCAAAAATCTCCTTTCCTGCCACATGGAATTGGCTTCATTATAAACGGGTTTTGTCTAACCGCGATTAGGCTTTGATGTCGAAATAGCGATATTTTATTGACGATTATGTGTGTTAATATGGAGACAGTCACTTTAAACCAGAAATAGTAAGATTCCAATGGTACGATTCATTTTGATGACCGCGTGGTGGCGAGGGAGAATATTCTAAAAGTGATGGATTGCCGATCAAATTGATCTTACAGTAGATTAGATTTTGGAGAAAATAATGAATATATACTCTGAACCAACTTTTTTTCGCGATTTAGACATAATAGAAGGAAGCCAAGAAGTAATAAAGGAATTAAGCTAACATTACGAAATTTTTATCGTCACCGCTGCTATGGAAATTCCAACATCGTTTACATCCAAATACGAGTGGTTAAAAGAACATTTTCATTTTTTAAACGAGCGGAATTTTGTCTTCTGCGGGGACAAGAGCATTGTTAAAGCAGACTATTTAATAGATGATACTCCCAAACACTTTGAACGGTTTGATGGTCAGGGTATATTGTTTACTAATCCTTATAATATTTATGAAACTAAGTATTTTAGAGTAAATAACTGGCACGAAGTTAAGGAATATTTTTTATAATGAACAATAATTTGTTCAACTAACGGGTGACGTATGTTGAATAAACATAATTAGAGAAGCTGCCGTTACGATTGGCAGCTTCATTACGTTACGTGCAGGATTGAGTAGTCGTCCCTTGACTCCAGTGTGGTGTAGGAGAACCATGTTGCCATTTACATACAAACGTATGTTTGTTAAAATTGAGGGGAAATATGGGAGTGTGAAGTGCTTTGAACAGTTCAAATATAGTGATTGACCATCTCTTGAGGAAATACAAAGCAGACCAGAAATGGACTCGCATGGTGATCGAGCAGTTATCTGAAGAGGATATCTCCTGGTCACCGACACCCGAGAGTAACAGTATAGCTAATTTGGTTGCGCACATATCAGGGGCAGCACGATATTGGTTTGATGCCGCATACTTCGGCGCTCCATTGAACGAGTACAGGAGCATTGAATTCGAACGTGGATTACAAATGTCGAAAGATCAGGTACTGGAAATTTCGAAGAAATCATATGACTGCATCATTGGAGTTCTTGAAATGATGAAAGCAAATCCTGAGCGACTTTTAGAGCAGCCGTATTTAAATTACCCACCGTTCGACTCTGCAGCCTTGAATAATCAATCTACTATTCTAGAAATGCTTTTACATCAATTCAGACATTTGCCTAGTCACACGGGGCAAATCATATACATAGCAAAAATGAGAAAAGGGAATTTAATATGGGATTGAAACTTCGTTCAGCCTATTTAAATTTTCCCGTCAGCACCTTAAAAAGCTCTATGGAATGGTAAAGTAAACATTTCGATTTTAAGCGAGGAACGATTTTTCATTACAACATGACGGCAGCCAGCACACAATTGGCTGCCGTTGTCGGTTCAAGTAACGGGTAGTTTATTTCCAATTTGTGGTATTATGAAACCGCCAGTACTTTTTCAATTCAGAGGTGTTTAATAATTAAAATCTATTGAACTATTAGTGGGAAAAGACATATTAGAAGGAAAAACTTTGAGAATGAAAGGCAACTTTGTATAAATGAGAGATACGATTTCTCTTTAATTAATATTGATAATTTTCCGTTGGTAACTGACTTCGAATTGATATTAAGAGAAGGGAATTCCGATTCCTTAGGAAAACATTTATATTATTTTAGTAATGAACGAGGGTTTTTATCATCTTTCCCTTGGTGGGATCACGAAGATAAACAAATAGCTAGCTATTCTGTAGAAGATATTCCGTTAGGGACACTTAGTAAACCATATAATGATTGTGAGCAAAGCTGGCAAATCATTATTTTTAAGAAGAGAAATTACGTCTGTATTTTACAAGGCGATGAGCCTACATGCACTAATTTTAATGCCTGGTATAAAGTTCGAATAGAGGATTATTTAGATAATTGGAATATCCTGATTGAGTACCTGAAAGAGAATGTGGATGGATAAGTTATTGAAGTAACGGCGAACGATAGCACAATATCAGGGAGCAAACTGCCGCGACAGTTGCTCCCTATTTGCATTCAATTCAAATCCCATTCATTCCTTCTAATCAATAATGATATAGCATGAAATGCGTTGGAATAAATAAATGAGATCCAGTATGATGGCATTATTAAATTCCGGTAAGCGCACCGGAAGCCTATTGATATATCCAGTCTGGGGAACCAGTTCAGATTAAACGATCTCGATCATGTTAAAGCTATAACTATAAGGCGAGCTTGGTCATACGGTATTTTATAAAAAAAGGAGAAATAAAAATGATCCTTATAACTGGAGCAAACGGGAAAACTGGTCGTGCAGTAATTAAAGCTTTGCTTTCTAAAGGAGAGCGGATAAGAGCTTTGGTTCGTAGAACGGAACAAATTGAGGATATTAAATCATTAGGTGAGATGGAAGTCGTTACAGGAGATATGCTGGATCAAAAGGCTGTAAATGAGGCATTAGTCGGAATTAGGGCTGTATACCACATTTGTTCAGCTATGAATCCCGATGAAGTTCAAATCGGACAAATAATCATACAAGCAGCTCGCTTGGCTGAAGTTGAACATTTTGTATTCCATTCCGTCATACATCCCGTCATTCAAGAAATGCCGCATCATCAGAAAAAACTCATGGTTGAGGAGCTCCTGGTGAATTCAGATATCCCCTATACGATTATTCAGCCAGGTGTATTTATGCAGAACATACTCGAGTCTTGGAAGATGCTTAGTGAAAAAGGTATCTTTCAACAAAAGTATTTTACGACTCAAGAAACTCGCATATGCATGATTGACTTAGAAGACTTAGCCGAGGCAGCTGCAATCATACTTACTCATCCAGGACATACATGGGCTTCATATGAACTTTCTGGACCTGAAAATTTATCATTGTCTGATATGTTAGCAGCAATGGAACATCATTTTGGCCATGAAATCAAAGTTGAAACACCTCAAGACGAAATGTTCGCAGCACAATTAAAAAAGCGTGGATCAGGAGACTATCAAATAAATACAATATTAAAGATGTTTCAACATTACAATGAACATGGATCTATCGGTAATTCTAATGTTTTAACGTGGATATTAGGTCGAAAACCGAATGATTTTTCATCTTTCATTCATAGAACATTAAGACTATAAATACAAAAAAGCGGCAGCCATCATATGATTGGCTGCTGTTTTCAAATATATTTTATTGCCTAGGTTATAAAAGTAAGTCCAAAATGCGCGCCGACCGCGAATAACACTGTCCAGAAAGCTAGGCTGACGGTCATCCAGATCAGAACTTTGCGGCGCGGGGCTTTAAAAAGCATGCCGAAGGCGGCGGCGATCTCCGTCCCGATGAGGAGGGGGCCAATAATGGAGAGACCGGGTAGCCCGTATTTGACGAAAAGACTATGGGCGCGTTTGCTTTTTTTGCTATCCTGAGATGGATCATTATCTTGTCCTCTGGCGGCACGCTTCCGTTCTTTCCATTGCTGCCAGCGGTCAAACAAGAACACGACGAGCAGTACGGTCATCCAGTTACCAGCAAACGCCAGAATCGTGGAGAGTACGGGGTTCAATCCAAACGCAATGGCTATCACCACAATCGCGGACGATTCAACCCAAGGCAAGGCTGACAAGACGAACACGGCCAAGTAAGACCACTCTTGTAAATACTCCTCAATATTCATTTACTTCCTCCTATCTAGATGGTGACAATGAGTCAACTACGATCCCAATCTCGCAGCCCTTTCCAATACAAAATTTGCTGAAGAGCTCCTAAAAGAGATAATCCTCCAATCGCGGCAGCTTTGCCGTCTGGTATCAACACGACCAACCCGATTAGCAGTGGAATTGCTGAGTAGTACAGCATATATACCCGCCGGGTAACTTTGTAATTGATCCATTGCTGGCCTTCATCTTCTTCGCGAAACTCCGGCGGGATGAAAGTAGCGAGTCGAATGCGGCGCTTTGGATAACGTTTGTTATGAAAGAGAACCAGTGCCGTCCAAATTACAACCAAACTGACAGTACTAATGGTCATCGCATAACGCAGCCACTCCGGTGAGAATTCCCGGTAATGAAGGACCAGCATAGCGACACCGACGAGAAGAAAAATAAACGCGCCTAATAGCGGAGAACGGAGCAATCGTTCCAGCTTCATTCCATGATCCCTCCTTCAGGCTCTTCATGTGCTTCCAGGTAGAACACATCTTCAACCGACACTTTGAACACCCGAGCTATTTTCAAAGCCAGCAAGGTTGAAGGCGAGTAATCGCTCTTCTCGATCATTCCGACCGTCTGGCGGGTGATGCCGGTTCGTTTGGCTAAATCCTCCTGCGTCCAATCGAAGCGGGCACGTAATTCTTTTACACGGTTCTTCACGAGACAGCCGCCTCTCTGTATATCATGGAAATGGACTTCGACAATGCAACTTATATATTACAAAATGTAAAGGATCGTTGTCATTATGTCAAGTATCATTTGCGTATAGTAACACAGGTTTACCTGTACTATACGCCACTTAGTACCAATCATGACTCGGAGCATTTGTTGGTGGATTCGTATTTTAGCACAAGCAACTGATATTGACATTTATTGATTTTGATGCAAAAATGAATTAACTGAATGTTCGAATAAAATTCATTGACGAGAAAGAGTAAGCTAATCCCCTTGTTCCACAGAGAGTTGGCACATGCTGAAAGCCAACGTTCAAGACTTAGCCGAAAATCCTCTCCGAGAAGGAAAGCTGAAGTAGTTCAGTAAGCTGACCCGGGATCCAGCCGTTACAATGGACGCGTATGATGGTACGTAGTGAGAGGTGTCGTAAGATCATGGGTTGCATGATCATTACGGAACTAGGGTGGTATCGCGAGATGAAATCTCGTCCCTTATGGGGCGGGATTTTTCTGCGTTTTTCCACGGTGCCGTCAATGAAAAGAACATCAAGTTGTATCTAGAGAGAGGATGAGAAGTATGAGAAAAGTGGATGTAAAAGAGATGGCAAGGAACCGTGAGCTTCGTGTTCTTGAGCAGTGGAAACGAAACGATACATTCCGCAAATCGATTGAAAACCGGGAGAATAAACCGAATTTTGTCTTCTACGAAGGTCCACCAACTGCGAATGGGGAGCCTCATATTGGGCATGTACTTGGTCGTGTCATCAAAGACTTTATCGGCCGTTACAAAACGATGTCGGGTTACCGCGTCGTTCGTAAAGCGGGTTGGGATACACATGGTCTTCCTGTGGAGCTTGGTGTGGAGAAAAGATTAGGTATTTCGGGCAAACAAGAAATCGAGACTTACGGTATCGCCGAATTCGTGGAGAAGTGTAAAAGTAGTGTTTTTGAATATGAGAAACAGTGGCGTGAAATGACCGAAGCGATCGGCTACTGGACGGATATGGAGAACCCGTATGTTACACTGACGAATGATTATATCGAGAGTGTATGGCATATTTTATCCACCATTCATCGAAAAGGGCTGCTGTATAAAGGACATCGCGTCAGCCCGTATTGCCCCGATTGCCAGACAACGCTTAGCTCTCACGAAGTCGCGCAAGGTTATGAAGATGTTAAAGATCTGAGTGCTACGGTGAAATTCACAAGTGCCAATGGTCAGGAACATTTTCTGGCGTGGACGACAACGCCGTGGACGCTGCCTGCTAACGTTGCTTTGGCTGTAAATAAAGATCTGGATTATGTCAAAGTAAAGCAGAACGGTGAAGTTTATATTTTAGCCAGCAATCTAGTTGAAAAGGTCATGAAAGAAAACTATGAGATCCTTTCCACGCATAAGGGTTCTGAATTTGTAGGCACTTCCTATATAGCACCATTTGGCTATTTGCGTGTGAGCAAAGGACATATCGTTGTAGACGCGGACTATGTCAGCGATACTAGCGGTACTGGCATTGTCCATATTGCTCCAGCTCACGGAGAAGATGACTATCGCACTGTTCGCCAGCACGAATTGGATTTCGTGAATGTCGTAAACGCGGCAGGTCGTTATACCGATGAGATCACTGATTTTGCAGGACGGTTTGTGAAGGATTGCGATATCGATATAGTTAAAAACTTGTCGGAGCGTCATTTATTGTTTTCGAAAGAACGTTATGAGCATAGCTATCCATTCTGCTGGCGCTGTAAATCACCACTTCTGTATTATGCAACGGAGAGTTGGTTCATCAAAACGACCGCTATCAAAGATCAGTTGATCGAGAACAATAGTAAAGTCACCTGGTATCCTTCGCATCTTCGTGAAGGTCGATTTGGTAAATTTCTGGAAGATCTCGTTGATTGGAACATTAGTCGGAATCGCTATTGGGGGACTCCTCTCAATGTATGGGTATGCCAAGATTGTTCAGTGGAATATGCACCAGACAGCCATAAGGATCTTCGTGAGCGGTCAATCGATCCTATCGAGGAAAGTCTTGAGTTGCATAAACCTTATGTGGATAAAGTAAAGCTTCGGTGCTCATGTGGTGGTGTTATGGAAAGAACTTCAGAGGTGATTGATGTCTGGTTCGATAGCGGGTCCATGCCATTTGCCCAGTATCATCAGCCGTTTGAACACACAGCGCAATTCCAGGAACAGTATCCTGCTGATATGATCTGCGAGGGGATCGATCAAACGAGGGGATGGTTTTTCAGCTTACTGGCCGTCTCCACCCTATATAATGTGAAAGCTCCCTATAAGGCTGTTTTATCAACAGGTCATGTACTGGATGAAAATGGTCAAAAAATGTCCAAAAGCAAGGGCAACGGTATTGATCCTTGGGAAATCATTAACGAATATGGCGCTGATGCCTTCCGGTGGGCATTGTTATCTGATAGCGCACCATGGAATAGTAAACGATTCTCCAAGCAAATCGTGGCCGAAGCAAAATCCAAAGTCATCGATACGATCAATAATACACATGCTTTCTATGCGTTGTATGCGACGATTGATGGATATAAACCGGAAGAGCATCCGCGGCAGGCTTCTACACATGTATTGGACCGTTGGATACTGTCGAGATTGAATAGCACCTTGCAGCATGTTGTAAAAGGGTTGGAGGTCTATGATTTCTTAAATCCAGCGAAGCAAATGGAGTCTTTTGTAGATGAACTAAGCAATTGGTATATCAGGCGTTCGCGGGATCGGTTTTGGGGGAGTGGATTAACTGCTGATAAACTAGCAGCGTACCAAACGTTACGTGACGTTCTAGTGACACTTGCACGAATGATAGCACCGTATGCACCGCTCATCGCAGATGATTTGTATGCAAATTTGGGAGGGTTGGAAAGTGTTCATCTCACCGATTATCCAACGTTAAACGAGACTGCACGTGATTTATCACTTGAAAATGATATGGAAGCTGTGCGGCAAATCGTAGAATTGGCTCGCAATATCCGGAATGAAACGGGCATCAAGACCCGGATACCGCTGTCCGAATTGCTCATTTCATTGGATGGTGACTGCAATTTGAGTCAATTCGAAGATATCATTAAAGATGAGATCAACGTCAAAGAAATCCGAGTTGTACAGAGTGATGCGGGCTTCGTACACTACCATTTCAAATTAAACTTGAAGTCTGCAGGTAAAAAGTACGGCAAATTCGTTGGGCCTGTGCAAAATCATTTGAAGAAATTGTCCATTGAGGAGACAAAAGCGGCCATCGACAATGGCCATCTGGATGTCACGATCGATGGTGAAAAGCTGCATATCCTGCTCGATGATTTGCTTGTGGAAAAACAAGCGAATGATGGCTATGCATCAGCAACCGGTTACCGAATGACAGTCGCGTTAAATACGATAATGACCGAGGAGCTAGAACAGGAAGGTATCGTAAGGGAAGTCATACGTATCGTTCAAGACTATCGTAAAAAGCTAGAACTCCCTATCGAAAAACATGTTAATCTCATTCTCGATGTAGATGAGAAGCTGAAAGCAGCGTTACTGCGTTTTGAGCATGTTTTGAAGGAAAATGTGCTGCTATCCCGTGTTAAATATGCGAAAGAAGCCGACATGGAAAAAGCTTCATTCGGGGAATATCAATTTGGTTTGCTGATTGAGTAGTGTAAAAGAAAATGTTTGTGGCAGTCCTTAAAAAGGACTGCTTTTTTTTACTGTTCAATGATTAATACAGATTTTTGGTGCTTTTTCGTATTTACATCTCTTTATAGTACTTATAGCGGTAATAAGTACAATATCCAATGATAAACATGTAGGCAAAAACAAATAACAGTAACACGATTAAATCTATACCCATCAAGGCAAGTGGAGTAAGCAAGGCTCCAAACATAAAGACCATCATGTCATATGCTTTCGCTTTTGCCCGCTGAGTGATGGCCAAATTACGCTCATCTTTCATTTCAATCTCTAGCTGCTTGGCAGCGGAGGAATTATTCCTCATAGCGTGTAGGACGAGGATTTCTCCCATACTGTGACCGAAAATACTACTGCCAAGCCCGAAACAGAGATAGGGCAACGCTCGCAAAATACCTTGTGGATCTTCCATTGTTTTGATGAAGTACAGGCCAACTGCTAGTAGCGCTAAGCCTACGACGGTAAGCAAATAAGATGAGGTCGTTTTTGTCATACAGTTTCATCCTCCTCATAAATAAAAATGTCTTCGATACTCATGCCGAAATAACGAGCAATTTTGAATGCTAAGAGGATCGATGGGTTATAACGTCCGTTTTCCAGTGAACCGATCGTTTGCCTGGACACTTCAAGAGCCAAAGCCAATTCTTCTTGCTTAATTCCGCGTTGCTTGCGGATATCTTCTAAACGGTTCTTCACTGCGGTTATCCTCCTAACGGAAAGCTAACTTTCCATGGTTGTAGTATATCGTGCAACTTAAATGATGTCAAGCTAGCTTTCCATTTTGGTGAAAATTCATCCGATAGCGGCGATCTTGATATCACAAATTCGGAATCCATGCTTGTTTTTGAACATTGACAAAGGGGAGGCAGTTGTCTAAGATATGCTGTAATCTACATGTTGGGAGGGAAATTATTGAAAGGGTTTACAAACAAACTGTTTTTCAATCGCTCCTTATTTCGAAAACAGCTGCTCTCCTACTTCATTACCGTTCTCATTCCAATTTCGATGATTGTTTCCGTATATGCGTATACGATTAATGAAGATTTATCTTCCCAAATTGAGCAGACTTCGAATGCTAGCATCCAGCGAACTTCCAAAAATTTGGATAATTTAATTGACCAGATTAATTATTTTGCCCTCCAACTCTCCTTCTTGCCGGATATGAACAACATGTTAAAAAATCCTAACGCCTTTACGATGTATGACTACTATAGTTTGAAGGAGCAGCTGCGCAGTCAGATCAACTCCAATGATTTGTTTTACTCGGTGTATATTTACAGTGCTTTGAATGAACGTTTTATGACTTCAAATGAAGGGCTATTTGATGCAGATGGATTTTACGATCAGCAAGTCTTAACCCAGATTCGCAAAGAAGGCCGGCCGCATTTTTGGTATCAGGTTCGGGAAGACTATGTCACCTTCTATAAAGATATTCCCGTCACTGAGAGTAAGCCGCTAGGTACTCTGGTCATTAATATGCAAAAGAAGATGTTTCTAAATACGATGTATAACTTAAACATCGGGGATGAAGAGCGCACTTTCATCGTGGACCCAAGTGGTTTTGTCATATCGTCGCATCCGCAAGTGGAGAACGAAGCGATTCACCAGGTGATCGCGGATGGCGATGCAGCACCATCGTCAGGCACGATGCATAAAATCGTTCTGGATCATACGACTTATTTTGCCCATATCGCCACGATGAAAGGAAACAGTTGGACCCTCGTCAACTTGATTCCTTATGCCAGCTACAAGGAAAAGCTGGTTGAAAAGCTGTCCAAGCTCCTTACTATTGTCTTGTTCGTGTTCTTGATCGGCTTGGTTATTGCTTATGCGTTTGCGGTTAAGATGTACAATCCATGGAAGAAAATGATGGAAGTACTCTCTGGCGTCGGGGGGAATAAATCATCTTCCGATGAGTACATGCTCGTCAGTGGGGCCATCAGCTCCATGATGGCGACGATCAAACAAAATGAGCCGGTGATGAAGGATCACCTCATTTCGGATATTTTACGTAATAAAATTTCTGACAAACAAACGATTTCAGCGCGGTTGGAACAAGTTGGTCTCATGTTTACGGAAGCTAACTATGCCGTCATCGTCGTTGTGTTTGATGATATGCAATCGGAGGATGCGGAGGACCCGCAACGTAATCTTTTTATCTATAGCATGGTTTTGGAAACGTTGAAGGCGTATTTGCCCGTGGAGGGGACGATATTGGAACGGAGCAAGCTGGGCTTTATCGTTAATTTACCGCAAAAAGGCATGGACCCCGGTGTACGAGAGCTTATTCATCAATCTTACGCAGAAATGAACGCGGTAGGGCAGGGAGAACTGAACGTATCGCTTCAACTGATTGTAAGCGACGCGGATGCACCTGAACGTCTGCATCTTGCTTACGAGCAGATACGCAGAATGTTGAACTACAAGGCAGTTATCAACCGCAATGACATCGTCTTTTTACAGGATCATAAAAGTGAATTGAAGTTTGTTTACCCGCTGTCGCTGCAAAAGCAGTTGATTCACGCCGTCACAACGATGAACCGCGAGAAGGCGAATCAGTGCATTGGTGAACTCTTTGAACAGTATATCTATAAATCGAAATATCCGCTCGAAAAGCTGCAGGGCATGATTGTTGTCCTCATGAGTTCGGTGCTGACTGAATTGCTCAAGGAAGGCTATGACATTGGAAGTTTACATGAGGAAGCCGATATTTTTAAGCTGAACGAATGCCAAAATAATGATGAGTTGCATCAATTTATGATCACGCATATTCATAAAATCATTGCGTTCCTGGAAACGCTGCAGGACAAGCAGGTCACCAATTCCTATGTAGCCAAAACGATTACATATATGGAAGAGCATTATGCAAACCCGCTGTCCATTACGGAGATCGCAGAGCGCATTGGGGTCAGCAGCGGCCACTTGAGCCGTACATTCAAAGCTGAAATAGGGAAATCCATGTTGGAATACTTAACGGAATTCCGGATTAAGAAAAGTAAAGAGCTCCTGAGCACGAGAAATGATTCCTTGCAAGAAATTGGCCATGCCGTTGGCTACCATGATGTGCAGAGCTTTATTCGGTTTTTCAAAAAGTATGAAGGCATGACGCCCGGCGAATACCGTAAAAGCATTTAGAAAAACAGATAGTTATATTAAATTTCTAACATTGGCAGGACCTATATCATGAAATCCTCATGTTTATTGCAAACTGAGGATTTTTTTTATAGCCTCTCCCCACTACGATGAAAGCGTACACAGCAGCATGTGTAACACACGGTCGAGAGGAGGGGATGGGATGAGTCATCCCATGAAGGTATCGCATGGCGCGGTTGTAAATGCAAGACCTCGTGCAAGATCATCCGCCTTTAGGAAGTCGTTCCATAAACACAAGTACTATTATGTTTTACTACTGCCTGGTGTCATTTATTTTCTTCTCTTTAAGTACATTCCGATGGGCGGAATTGCAATCGCTTTCCAAGATTTCAAGATTGCAGGAAGTGTATTCGATAGTCCTTGGGTAGGGTTAAAATGGTTCCGCATTCTGTTCGACTCGCCAGACTTTTGGGTGGCGCTTCGGAATACGTTGATTATCAGCTTTTATAAGCTGCTGTTTAACTTTCCGGCACCGATTGTGCTTGCGCTTCTACTCAATGAGCTGTTCAACGGCGTATTCAAGCGCATCGTGCAGACGATTATCTATTTTCCGCACTTTGTTTCTTGGGTTGTGCTTGGAAGTATTCTGTTCTCCGTATTTTCGGTAGATACGGGGGTAGCGAAGCTGCTGGGCATGTCCGCGTCGCCACTCATGAATCCAGAAGTATTCCGGGGCTTTTTGGTCGGTTCGGAAATGTGGAAGGAAGTTGGCTGGGGAACAGTCATTTATTTAGCCGCCATTGCCGGGGTGAACCCGGAGCTGTATGAAGCAGCTAGAATTGATGGTGCGAATCGCTTTCAACTGGTCCGTCATGTGACCCTGCCGAGCATTGCATCGACGATTGTCGTGCTGCTGATTCTGCGGACGGGACAAATTCTGAATGTCGGCTTCGATCAGATTTACATTTTATATAACCCGCTCGTCTATAATGTAGCAGACACGCTGGATACGTATGTGTACCGTGTGGGGCTTACGATGGGCAGATTCTCGTTTGCTACGGCTGCAGGGCTCTTCCAATCGGTTGTAGGCTTATGCTTGCTGCTGTTTACGAACTGGCTTGTACGTCGTATGGGCGAACGAGGATTGTGGTAAGGAGGTGGATGGGAATGCGTAAAAGTTGGGGTGAACACAGTTTTGAAGTAGGGAATGTGCTGTTTCTGGCTATGCTGAGTATCGTGACGTTTTATCCTTTATGGCATGAAATATCCATATCATTAAGCTCGGCGGCTGGCGCCATGCAAGGCGGGTTGTTCTTCTTTCCGCGTGGCTTTACGCTGGATGCTTATAAGAGTGTACTGGCTTCGAGCTTTATTTGGCTGGCGTATCGCAATAGTATTCTAGTGGCCGTCATAGGGACGTTCCTGCATGTCTTGTTTACAGCGACAACGGCTTATGCGTTAAATAAAAGAAGCTTGCCTGGCGCTAAGGTCATCACGCTTCTGGTTATTTTTACGATGATTTTCAGCGGTGGGATGATTCCTACCTATTTACTTGTGAAAAGCTTAGGATTAACGAATACCCTATGGGCGCTCATGCTGCCGGGGATGATCTCTGCTTTTAACGTCATTGTTATGCAAAGTTTTATGAGGACCATTCCGGAAGAGGTCGAGGAGTCAGCTGCCATGGACGGAGCGAATCCGCTGCGGACGTTCTTCACCATTATTATACCGCTGTGTAAGCCGGTTATCGCGACGATAGCACTCTGGGAGTGTGTCGGCCTGTGGAACAATTTTATGCAAGCGTTGATTTATTTGAATGATAAAAGGCTATTTACCCTACCGTTGTTATTAAAAGAAATTATTGCTGGCCAGCAATTGGCGACAGATACCGGTCAGTTTACAACGTTTGCTGCCGAATCTGCGATTGCCGCTACTGTCATTATTTCCATCGTACCCATTCTTGCTGTGTATCCGTTTTTGCAGAAGTACTTTATGAAGGGCACCATGTTAGGCTCTGTGAAATCATAATTTGAAGATCATAAAAGGGGTGTTCTTATGAAAAAAATGAGTAAAATGGGTTCCGTATTGTGTGTCACATGTCTTGCAGGATTAGTAGCTGCTGGTTGCGGCTCCAATGAGCAAGGAAAAAGCGCGTCATCTTCTAGCCCAGTTTCCACGAAGCCGGTTACTTTCAATATGTTCTTTAATTATGGAATCCCGGAATATCCGGACACCGGTGGAGAAGCGAAGCCGAAAATTATTTCATTGATGGAGAAGGCAGGAATACCGGGTATAGATTACAAAATTAGCATGATTTCCGGCGATGAATACAAAACGAAACTGAATCTCTTGGTATCCTCTGGTGAGATACCGGATTACTTCAGTGTGGATACGACACAGCTTGCGCAGTATGTGAATCAAGGGCTATTGAAGCCGTTGGATGATTTGCTGGCAAAAGCGCCGCACTTGATGAAGTACATTCCGAAAGAGCGTTGGGACGGCGTCAAATTTGATGGCAAAATTTACGCAATTCCGCAAGGGGTTAGACAGGAGTCGTTCAACTCCCCGAATACGGCGGGCTTGTTGATTAGACAGGACTGGCTGGATGCACTCGGCATGAAGCAACCGACTACTTTAGATGAACTGCATGAAGTTCTCAAGGCGTTCACGTTCAAGGATCCGGATAAGAATGGTCAAAATGATACGTATGGGTTTGGCGGCAACAAATCCTCGCTGTTTAATACGGTCTTTGGCGCTTTTGGCATCGCACTAAACGGCCCCGTCTTCTGGACAGAGAAAGATGGAAAGATTGTCAAAAGCTTTGTGACGCCTGAGGCGAAGAAAGCTTTAGCCGTTCTACAGCAATGGTATAAAGAAGGTCTAATTGACCCGGAGTTCCCTGTCATGGAATTAAAGCAGTCAGAGGCTAGGATCGTGAATTCCAAGGTCGGCGTTTTTGAAGGCGATGCTTTTGCAGTCAATGCGACTGGCGGCGGCTATTACACTTCGCTGCTGAAAGTGGTGCCATCAGCGAATATTGCGATGATTAATCGGGTGAAAGGCCCCGACGGCAAGCTGGGCTGGCCGCAGGTTAATCCTTATTCGGGAGGAGCGCTGCGTGCGATAAGTGCGAAGGCGCAAGAACCAGAAAGACTTATTCAAATGCTGGATTGGTCGGTCAGCGATGACCCGAACGGCGGCGTGGATCTGCTTACCTATGGTGAGAATAACGTGGATTATACCTTTGACAAGAATAAAAATTTAATTGCCCAAACATCTAGTTATTCCGATTTATACAAAAAAGGTTTCTCTAACCCTGTTCGCTTTGTGCAAGTAACAGACCGTCGTTGGACGGACGATAAAGTGCGGGCGGCGTTGGAAATCGCTTCAAAGGATATTGTTAAGAATCAGCTTTGGAAGACAGTTCCGGCCGAGCTGGATTATCCAGATTTAGAGAAGAAACTGTGGACAGAGTACTTCGTGAAGATTGTGACAGGCGTGTGGTCTATCGACAAGTTTGATGAGTTTGTACAGAAATACTACCAGCAAGGCGGACAGAAGATCGAGCAGCAGGCCAACGATGAGTGGAAGAAAGCTTGTAAGTAAATAAAGATGAAGGTGATGGGGAAAAGATGAGAAAACAGCCGAACGTCATTGTTTTTTTTACGGATCAGCAGCGATTTGACACGACGGGAGTTCATGGGAATCCCCTCGGGCTTACGCCGAACTTTGACCGCATGGCGATGGAAGGGACGCATGTGTATAACTCGTACACCTGTCAGCCCGTGTGTGGCCCGGCACGTTCTTCCCTGCAAACAGGGAAATATGCCACGGAAACCGGGTGCTATGTCAATGGCATTCCACTGCGGAGTGATGAGCTGACGCTAGCTCATCACTTCCGTGAAGCGGGCTATCACACAGGCTATATCGGCAAATGGCATTTGGCTGGTCAAGAGCCTGTCCCAGAGGCGCAGCGCGGCGGTTATCAAGAGTGGCTCGGAGCTAATGTGCTTGAGTTCTCCTCCGATGCCTACGATACGGTCATGTACAACGGGGATAATGAACCCGTGAAGCTGCCGGGCTATCGGGTCGATGCGCAAACGGATGCGGCAATCCGATATATCAACAAGCATCAGGAGGAACCGTTCTTCCTGTTCCTCTCGTATCTGGAGCCGCACCATCAGAATCACAGCGACAATTACCCAGCACCACGTGGCTATGAAGGGCGCTACAGCGGCAGCTCCTTCGTGCCTGGCGACTTGGCGTCGCTGGGCGGCACGGCACATGCCCATCTCGGCGGCTACTATGGCATGGTCAAAAGGCTCGACGAAGCGCTCGGCCGCTTGTTCGACGCCTTGATCAGCCTCGGGTTAGAGGACGACACGATTGTGATGTTTACTTCGGACCATGGCTGCCATTTCAAAACCAGGAACAATGAGTATAAACGGTCGTGCCACGACAGTTCCATTCGTGTGCCGACCGCCTTCACAGGTGGCCGCTTCAAGTCAGGCGGTCGACTGCAGGAGATGGTATCGCTCGTGGATTTACCATCAACGCTGCTGGACGCGGCAGGGATTCCGGTTCCGGCTTCCATGCAAGGGCGCTCCCTGCTTCCGCTGCTGCGCGGGGAGCGGGAAGGCTGGCCGGAGGAAGTCTTCGTGCAAATCAGCGAAGCGCAAGTTGGCCGAGCCATTCGGACGCAGCGCTGGAAGTACAGCGTCTCCGCGCCGGAGCAGAATCCGAACCGAGACGCAGGATCGGATGTCTACGTAGAGGAATTCCTCTACGATCTGCAAGCGGATCCGCATGAATTGCACAATCTAGTCGGCGTGCAGTCGTTCGGCACGGTGGCGGCCGAGCTGCGTGAGCGCTTGATTCGCCGGATGCAGGAGGCCGGGGAGGCCACGCCTGTCATTCAGAGTGCGCCGCTGCAGCGAAATTCCGGTGCACGCCGTGTGGCTGTGAGTGAACTGCGGAAGAAGTTGTAAGGGGCTTTATTATTAAAACCTGGAAGGATTTTCATGCATTTACTTGAATGATTATGATACATGGTAACAATCAAGGGAGCAGGAGATCTTATGGTGAATAAATGGGATGAAACGTGTATACCCGATCAATCGGGAAAAACAATCATCATTACGGGTTCTAGCAGTGGACTTGGATTGGAAACTGCGACAGCACTCGCCAGCAAAGGTGCAGAAGTGATTCTTGCTGTTCGAAATGAACAGAAAGGAATTGAAGCGGCCAAGCAAGTGAATAGGCGTCACTCAAAGGCAAATGTAAAGGTAATGAAGCTTAATTTGGGTGATCTTAACGACATTAACAATTTTGCGGTAGATTTTAAAAAGCAATATGCAAGGTTGGACATCTTGATCAATAATGCGGGCGTCATGATGCCGCCCTACGAGAAGACAAAGGACGGGTTCGAACTGCAGTTCGGTACAAACCATTTGGGTCATTTTGCATTAACCGGGTTGCTGCTGCCCAAGTTGCTCAACACACCGAACTCTCGCGTGGTGACGCTTAGCAGCTTAGCTGCATTGAAAGGGCACATATTTTTCGATAATCTGGATGGTTCCAAAGGATATCGCGGATTCCCTTTTTATAGGCAGAGTAAGTTAGCTAACCTGTTGTTCGCAAAGGAGCTTGACCTACGGCTTCGTGCAGCCAAGATGACCACAATAAGCATCGCGTGTCATCCTGGCATTGCAGCAACCAATATTACTTCCCGGGGTTCGGGGCGCGACATGAAGTTCTTAACCACATTAATGAACGCGTTGTTCCAAACAGCAGCGATGGGTGCGCTTCCAACCTTATACGCCGCCATAGAACCGTCGTTAATCGGAGGGGAATACATTGGTCCCGATGGGCGAGGGGCGAAGAAGGGATATCCGGCAATCGATACGTCCAATCACAAGATGTTTGATAAGGGTGTATCAGAGAAGTTATGGCAGATTTCGGAGACGCTGACAGGGGTTCATTACACATTTGTCGGGTGAGAAGAATACGAATCAGATTAATTACCGCGTAATCGCGGTTTTTTATTATTAATGGCTGCTAAAGGGGGAAATTTATGAAACCAATTATGATTGATTTTCCAGATGAGTTTCATACGGAACGATTAGTAATTAGAATGGCAAAACCAGGGGATGGTAAAGAAGTTTTTGAAGCCGTTAATGCTTCGATGGATGAGTTGAAACCCTGGTTAAAATTTGTACAAAATGAATTAACCGAATATGATATGGAACTTGCAGTTAGAGAGGCACATGTCCAATTTTTAAGTCGTGAAAGTTTAAGATTTCTTGTCTTTTTGAAGGAAACAGGACAATTCGTTGCTACCTCAAGTTTACATAACATTGATTGGGATGTACGGAAATTTGAAATTGGCTATTGGGTAAATACACGTTTTAGTTGTAAAGGGTATATGACTGAAGCCGTTAAAGCTATCTGTGATTTTGCATGTAATCAGTTGCAGGCCCGGAGGTTGGAAATACGTTGTGATACGAAAAATACTAGAAGTAAGTTAATACCTGAGCGATTACACTTTGAACTTGAGGGGACTATCAAAAACGAGGATTTATCGGCAGATGGAAGTGAATGGAGGGATACATTTATTTTTGCAAAGATACAATGATGATATGCTTTATTAAGCGATAGTGTAAAACGGAAATGCTAGTCCTTTAGAAATGTGAGTAAAGGATTCTTGAGTAAATCATGAAAGAGGCATATAAAGGATTTGAATGCGAAAGCCAAGTTGAACCTGACTTGAGCTTTTTTCTTTTGGTCGCACCATTGGCGCCCAACTTTCAAGCATTTCGCTTTTCTAACGCATAAGGTGTAATCATGGAAGGAGTGGGTGGATTGACGACAATCACAATCGCTGCAGTCGGGGATTTGTTGATGAAAAAGAAGATGATCACCTCAGCCGCACGCGAAGGCGGATTTGATCCTATTTTTTCCAAAGTAAAACCTTATCTGCGAAAAGCTGACTTAACGATAGGCAATCTGGAGACGACATTCTCCGGCAACGATTTTCGCGAAGAACCTGGAAAACTATTGTTTAATACCCCTGATGAATTCGCTGCTACACTCCGGAATTTGGGCTTTGATGTGGTAGGCACAGCCAATAACCATTGCATGGACGGGAAACGATCCGGTTTGAGAAGAACATTAGACGTCCTCGATCGACATGGACTGCGACATACGGGAACGTATCGCTCTGCACAGGAAGCCCGCCAGAAACTAATTGTGAATGTAAAGGGAATCAACATCGGAATATTGGCTTATACGAAAGGCACGAACGGGATCTCAGTGCCAGAGCCATGGTTAGTCAACCGGCTAAACCATCAAAAAATAATAGCGGACGTACGCAGTTTGAAGAGTCATACAGATTTTATCATCGCTTGCCTACATTTCGGGAAAGAATTTCGAACATATCCCGACCGCAACCAAATCAGGCTCATGCAGCTGCTGTTCAAACAAGGTGTTAATGTCGTGCTGGGAGCGCATCCCCATGTACTGCATCCGATAAGAATGTTTAAGGTGAAGGATATCGACGGACTCATTAGAAATCGGGTAGCGGCATCTTCTCTGGGAAATTTCGTATCGACCGAACTTCCCCAGCATACTGCTAGACTGCGAGGAACAATCTTGATGTTAAAAGTAACGAAAAATGCAAAAGGAACAACGGACGTGTTGAAAATATCAAAAGTACCAACCCGTATTTTGCAAAATGCAGGGAAGAAAAACGTATATCGGGTTGTACCGGATTAGTAGAATGGGTATCTACAAATTGGGGTGAAGGTATGGTTTATTGGAATAACAAGTTAGGCAAGTACAAGGCGTTATTAACTAATGAGCAACTAGCACTTAATCTACCACCAACAAACCTTGCAACTGAAGCAACTGTGGAGCGGATGTTAGGAAAATATCATGTCGTCTATCTTAAACCCAGTCATGGCACCGGAGGGCATGGCATATTTAAGTTGTCTCGCGCTAATGCTGGATATCGGTTGGAGAACGGCACGCGGTCCCGCTCATTCTCAACCTTTAAGGGAACATACGTCGCTTTCCAGAAAGCAAAAGGGAAGAAAACCTACTTGGTTCAGAAGGGCATCCCCTTACTCCAATATCAGGGACTTCCGTTCGATTTGCGTATTATGGTGCAGAGAAACCGCACGCGTAAATGGGAGGTTACCGGTATCGTAGGACGATTAGCCATGCCTAATAAGATCGTGACTAACTACCATAGCGGGGGGAGACCAATGCCGGCGGGGAAGCTGCTTTCCCCTTTTATACCTAAAAAGGAGCAGGTTTCCTATGTTCAATTACTTAAGGATCTAGGCGTTAGGACCAGTAAACATATGAGTAGAATTTTCCCGAATTTTAGGTCGTATGGGGTGGATATAGGCATTGATAAAGAGATGAAGCCATGGATCATAGAGGTCAATACGCGGCCAGATAAATACATTTTTAATGCCCTTTCTGATAAGCGGATGTATCGCAAAATCTTACTTTACGAGAGATTCACATTGAAATAATAGATAATCTCCGATGTTAGAATATCAAATATTGGGGGACAAATTTGCTGAGAAAAAACAAGGAAATACTAACGCATGTGCGTTAGTATTTTTCATTAATAATATTATTGCCGTAAGCACGGTCGCGCCCGCGCCAGGGTCACCCCCTGCGCGTACGCTGATTATCAGTAGCTAAGAGATATAGAAAATAGGGTGCCCCGATAATGGCAACTATGATCCCTGTGGGGAGACCGGCAGGCGGTAGAATAACCCTGGATAAAGTATCCGCAACGGATACTAGCAATGCCCCTACCAGCGCACACACGGGTATCAGGATAATATGTCTGGAGCCTACCAAACGTCTAGCGAGGTGTGGCGCAATCAGCCCCACGAAGCTTATACTCCCGCTGACAGACACACAGGACGCTGCTAAAGCAACAGAAACGAATAACATATTCCTGTGCTGTTTCACAACCGAAACACCTAAGCTGACTGCGGTGTCATCACTCATGCTCAGTACATCTAATTTTCTCGAATTGTAAATGATGTAGGGGATCAAGATGAGAAGCCACGGGAGCAGGGCTAGCACAAATCGCCAATCTCCCCCCCATATACTGCCTGCTCGCCACACGGCTACAAAGTCGAACTGTTCCTCGTCTAGCTTGATGACAAGAACGGTGGTTAGGGCAGAGATTCCAGCCTGCATAGCAACTCCTGTTAATATCAATCGCATAGGCGCAATGCCATCTGTTTTCTTGTAAGCAAGGACAACTATTAAAATAGCCGTTAACCCGGCACCGAGTAAGGCTAGAAAAGGCAGCGTAAATACAGACAAGAAGGATGCCGTGCCAACAAACATGGTAAATAGAATGACCATAAGCCCTGCGCCTGCGGATATACCAAGCAGTCCAGGATCTGCCAACGCGTTTTTGGTTACCCCCTGAACTGTACATCCAGATAAAGCGAGCCCAGCACCTACAAGTATGGATAAGGTTATTCGAGGCAACCGGAAATCAAATAAGATGACATTTTCCTTCTCTGTTCCTCCCCCGAATAAAGTGCGCAGGGTATCAAGTGCAGAGAGCTTTGTGTGACCCGTATTCATACTAACAATAAAGGAAACGATAAGTGCGCTCACAAAGATGAGAACGATCGTTGTATTTCGAAACGCCACCTTTTTCTTGTACGCTTCATGCTTCTTGATCAGTTCACTCATTACACGGCTCTCCTTTGCCTGCGCGATAAATAAAGGAAGAAAGGAATGCCAACCAACGCAGTCAACACACCAACAGGTGTTTCAAACGGTGGGTTTAACATACGCGCACCCAAATCCGCGCTCACCATCAGGATTGCTCCTAATATAGCCGAGACAGGTATAATCGAGCGGTAATCAACGCCTACCAGAAATCTTGTTACGTGTGGTACAACCAATCCAACGAAACCTACGGCGCCTACTGCGGATACCGAAGCTCCTGCTAGAACCAGCACAGTCAGTGAGCATAGCAGGTTGATAAGCTTCGTATTTAAGCCCAAGCCCTTTGCTACATCTTCTCCCATATTGAGGATCGTAATATACCGAGCAAGGACAATAGCACTAATTAATGCTATGCATATCCAGGGAGACATGAGAATAATCTGTTCCCACGTGACACCAGCAACACCGCCCGCCATCCAAAACATGATATTTTGCGCAACTTTGTTATAAAGCGCAATACCCTGGCTTAGCGCGATAAACAAAGCACCGACAGCTGCGCCTGCCAGCACGATACGCATGGGCGTTGCAGTACTACGGCGAAACATGGCGATTCCGTTGACCATTAAGTAGGCGATTGTTGCACCGATAAAGGAAAAAACAATGATATTACTGTATCCAATTTGCGGAAAAAACGCGAAACAAACGGCCAGAGCCAAGCCAGCGCCGGCATTAAGACCCAAAAGGCCAGAATCCGCCATAGGATTGCGCGTTATGCCTTGCATGACTGCGCCTGAAGCTGCAAAAGCAGAACCGACTAGAGCGCTAGCAAGCACACGGGAGAGTCGAAGGTCCATAATGACGATGTGTGACATGTTGTTGCGGTCAAGGTTGAAAATAACTTCCCAGAAAGTTGAAAGCGGAATATTTTTGGCTCCCTGTGTAACAGAAAATGCCATTAAAATTAGCAGGGCGATACTCCCGCCAAGCATAATAAGGTAAGCTGTCATTCCGTTTTTATTATGAATGACGGAAGATGTAGCAGCGGATTTAGAAACCATACGGAACGCCCTCATTCTATAGAAAATAACATAAGAAATCGGGAGACTGGTAGAGTCGCCCGATTTCTTATGCGGTTTGATTCGCTATTTAACAATGCTTGCTACCACTTTTTCAATAGCAAGTTTCTGGCTTAGTGGGGCACCTGATTTAGAACCAGGAGGAAGATTGAAAACGTTATTCGTTTTTACAGCCTTTAAATTCTTCCATATTGTCGTGTCCGCTGTACCAGGCATAAGCCAGGTTGGCGCATAATTGTCTTTCTCCGCACCATCTATATTATCTAAGAATATGTAATCCGGATCCAATGCAGCCAATCCTTCTAGTGATATCTGCGAGTATTTCTCAGGGTAACCTTTCGGCGGGGTCAAGCCATACCCTACAGTCTTATCAAACCATGCGGTTTGACTAGTAGGACCCGAACCAACAAGGCCAAAGGTTTTGTTACCCAAGTCGCTCATAACAACAGAAGTTTTGTCCTTGTATGGAGCCAACTTTTCACGGGATTTCGTGATTAAACTTTCTAGATCGCTGATGATTTTCGCAGCTTCTTTTTCTTTGCCCAGGACCTTACCATAATTATTTACAACCGCTTGCCAAGTTTGAGTGTTAAATAGCAGTGTGGGCGCAACCTTATTAAGTGCTGCATAATCATCAACCGAATTAGCTGTTCCTACAATTAAATCTGGCGAGACTCCCATCATTTGTTCAAAGTCTTTTGAGCTACCCAATTCTTTGATGTTCAATTTATCTGCCATCGGCTTGAGCACTTCTCTAGTCATAACATACGATTTTGCGGTTGGTGCTGCAACCGGCGGCACACCAAGTGCTATAAGCGTTTCAATGTGTCCGAAATAAATTGGGATTATTTTTTCAGCTGCCTTTTTTAAAGTAACGGTATGCCCAAAATCATCCGTGATCGTTCGCGGCCACGCGCTTTCGAAAGTTGATGCCGTTGGAGCCGCTGACGGTGCTGTTGAAGGCGCCGTTGTAGGCGATGCTGCAGCCTTGTTTTCTGATGCTGTGGGTGTACTTGCACAACCTGTCATTATACCCACAATTAATCCGAAAGAGATAATAGTACTCATACTTTTCTTCATTTTTTTCCCCCGCTTTGTAATATTGATAATGATTATCAATATCGTTTTCTTTTTAGAATTTTATAGGCACTAGCTTTAATTGTCAATACTTTCTTTTACAAATACCTTAGGAGCGCTCAACAAGAAATTCACGTTTGTAAATTTCATCAATTCTTTCCAAAACGTTTCGGGATTGATCGTTAAATTTTAATTCCGTGGTCCGACCTTTCAACAAAAACACGCCGGTCTCATTGCAGTGTTTCCCAAGGGCCACCTCGTACAACTGGTTCGCACCGTGGGTAGGTGGAGAGAAAAATAGCTTCATTAGCCATGTTACCACTAGGGGCAGCCCAGATTTTTTCCCTTTTCTTAGTGTATTATTGCCGCCCGGATCAACACGCGAATCTTAATACCTTCTTTGGCAAGTTGCGGTGCAGAAGCCTGAGTCCACAGCGAAAGAGCTAACTTGGAAGTAGCATAAGGTCCCAGCAGTTTACGGAAGGTTTTAGGATGTTCTAGGATTTCGATAGTAAACTCTTTCACATAATTTAGTGCTGAAGATGAGGTGTTGATCACCGTCTTTAAGCTGCCATTACGGTTCCCCTGATAGCTCACATTCTAAAACTTGGAGTCGGCTCCAAGTCAAGACGAGGCAAAAGAGAGGTTTGACCCAAGGAGTGAAGACTTGACTTAGCGTCAACTCCAAGATGTATAATGTACAAAATAATCTCTGGGAGGGAACGGGATGAAGACAGAGCTAACTTTTACGATAAAACAAACCGCCGAAAAAACTGGAATTTCCGAGGATACGATCCGATATTACGAAAAGATCGCGTTGCTTCCTCGAGCGGAGCGGAAGGATAACGGTCATCGCATATACCGGCAGGAAGACATCGATACAATCCATCTCATATATTGCCTGAAAAAAACAGGCATGCCACTAGAGGAAATGCGGCCGTTTTTGACAGTCTCCGTCGACGCCGATCCTGCAAAAGTAAGGGGAGAAACGAAACTAAAGCCCGTCTCTCCCGTCGAGATTAGCTATTTTCCGTCGGCCAAAGAGGACAAATCACCGACTTCCGTTAGATAAAGGAGTACATAAAAGTGGAAAAAAGTATAGGTAAGGTCAACAAAATATACGTTATGCAACTGGCAACCATATTTATTGGATTCATTATATTTGGGTTCTCGGAAAATATTAAAGGACCGGCAATACCACGTATTCAATTCGAGTTTATGCTCAGTGAGTCTCAACTTGGTACTTTGTTATCCTTGAATGCGCTGGGTTACTTAATAGCCTGTTCCTTTACAGCGTATTTGACCAAGATATGGGGAATCAAATGGGTAACTATAACAGCATTCGCTTCTATGGCTGTATCCGGTATTTTAATTTACTTTTCCAATTACTACATGATGTTTTCGGCTTCTTATTTCCTAATGTACATCGGCAATGGCATGCTAGAGATTGGGCTTGCCATTCTAAGCGCTCGAATTTTCGTGAAAAACACGGGAATGATGATGAACATGACGCATGGCTTCTATGGCTTAAGCTCAACAATTGCTCCGCTTATTGCAACTGGCTTGATGAAGGTAACCATTGCTGGTCACACGCTTGATTGGCGAGGGATGTATCTGGTGATGCTTCTATTGTCCGTTATCCCGATTGTGATTGCTTCGTGCAGCACATTCCCAGGCGAGCACATTTCACATGAAGACCGGATTCCTATAAAAGTCTTGCTGAAAGACCGCGTATTATGGTTAATTGTTCTAGTTCTTACGTTTGGTGTTGTATCTGAATTGGCCGTTGGTGGCTGGCTCGTTAATTTTTTGGAGAAAGCTTATAACTGGAATAGCGTTAATGCTTCCGGAATGCTATCCATTTTCTTCTTATGCTTTGCATTGGCGCGGCTCTTACTTGGTCCGCTAACAGATCGGATAGGCTTTGTATTATCTCTCATTATCTTCTCAGGGTTTTCGGCATTATGTACATTTACTGCAATAGTAGGTGGTGAAAGTGTCTCGTTCCTGTTTGCTGCTTCAGGTATAGGTATTGCGCTAATTTATCCGACTGTGATGGCTTTTATCGCGAAGCGATATCCGAATGACAGTGATACAGCTATCACGTTCACGGTAACGGTAATGGGACTAGGCAGTGTGATCGGCAATTATCTCATCGGTGGAGTCACTGAGCTCGTCAAACACATGGTTGGTGAAGATTCGCCTACAAGTCTGCTTCGTGGACTTCAGGCTGGCTACGGCTTCATTGGATTATGTGCAGCATTATGCGCAATAACCGGATTTATTTTATACGTGTATTTATATAAAAGAAAAGAAGTTATTTAAAATGTAATAACGCCATTAACCAGCCTTGGAGTTGGATATTGGCGTTATTATTTTCATACAATTGAAATATCTAGTTGCAACATCGGCGGTAATAGGAAGACTGAACGGATGGGGAGTGGATGCAACGAATGACAGACCTTTGTTCATTCCAAATTTTCCATATTTTAGTGAACCGATTTAATGTTTACTTCGTCTGTTTCAGGATACATGCTTAAACAGAGGGGGCTATAAAGCAATGAAATCGCCGATTATGGATGATCCGAAGAAAAAAGAGATTGCTAAAAAGAGGCATTTTTCGCTGCGAATCAATCTATTTTTCTTTATAACCTTTGTATTATTTTCCGTACTCATCGTGCGGTTGGCTATGCTGCAGTTTGTTCAAACGAAAATGCATAAAGCCGCAGAGAATAGAAATGGGACACAAACGATCCAAATTGCTCCCATCCGCGGCAACATCTATGACTCCACGAAATCTCCGCTTGCGTATACCATTCCCATGCAATCTTTATTTTTTCGAATTGATCCCAGCGTTCAAAAGTTAGATGAGTTAATTGCTATAGCCGATCGGCTTAAAGCCAATGTGTTTGACAAATATGCCAAACCAAATTCGAAAAGCCCAACCGCAGAAGAAATTATTCTAGCCATGGATATTGGCTACGACTATCACAAGAATGAAATCAAAAAGCCAAGCTATTACTGGGTTCCCCGAAGAATAAAGGCGGATTTGTCCAATGATGAGATCGCCTATATTTTGGAGCATCGAGATGAATTTAAATGGTTAGACGTAACAGAAGAAAGCATTCGCACCTACGAAATGGATGATGACGGACATACGACAATGGCTACGCATTTAGTGGGATATACGAATTCTTTTACTTCACCGACAGCCAAAGAAATCTATAAAGATAACCCTATGATTCAGGAATATTTAAGCTCGGAAAATGTGGGATTCGATGGCATCGAGCGTATGTATCAGGATGAACTGCGAGGCAGAAACGGCAGTAAGACATACCCTGTGGACGCCGTTAACAAAATCATCGGAAGAGCCGAAGTCCTGGCTCCAATTAAAGGAAACAATTTGTATCTAACCATTCAAAAAGATATTCAGAAAGCGACAGAGCGAATGCTGGAGGAGCATATTAGCTACTTGCGCAGCCCATCTCACGTTAATGATATGTATTTGAGTGTTGGGATGAAGGCGGCTTCTGGGTTCGCAGTTGCTATGGAGGTGGATACAGGCCGTGTTGTTACCATGGCGAACTTTCCAGATTACGATGCTAACGCTTGGACGGGTGGTATGTCACCTAGTGTGTATAAAGAAATTGAACCATTTATTCCTAATGGCAGTATTCGAACGGCTAAAGCTAAGTATCCAGATGAAAAAGAAAATGCGAAGCATCCATCATCGATTGTATTTATGGGCTCCACGATCAAGCCAATGTCTGTATTAATTGGTCTTAAAGAGAAATTTTTCAGCGGGTCTGGCAAGGTTTATTACGATACGGGGTCCTTTAGCTTCGGTAGAGGTGGCAATAGCACCATTACGAATTCAGGGAAAACGGCTTACGGGGATATGGATGCTGCCGGGGCCATTGAACATTCCTCTAACACGTTTATGTCTGAAAAAGTCGGTATTCCTTTCTGGAATAAATATGGCAGAGAGAATTCTGCAGTGACTGCCAAATGGGCAGAATACATGGCGAAATTCGGAATGGGCATTAAGACAGGAAGCGGCCTGCCAGGTGAGCTTGCGGGATCTAATGATTTTATTAGAAATGCTGTAAATGACAGTTATCAGTCAGCGATGGTCTTTGCCTCGTGGGGACAAAATGAGAAAACAACCACCTTGCAGCTTGCTCAGTATACAGCTACATTGGCTAGTCGCGGGAAGCGGATGAAGCCTGTGTTCGTAGATGAAATTCGCGACTACCAGGGCCAGTTAGTTAGAAAAATCGAGCCTGAAATACTAGAAGACTTCTCCAAAGAGTTTGCCAAAGAGGACTGGAACACGATTATCCACGGGATGAAAAGCGGCGCCGAGGGGATTGATGCGTTACCGTTTAATGTGGCGCGAAAAACAGGAACTTCTACACAAAACGTAGCAGGAGGTTCGGTTGAAAATGCGGTATTCATCGCCTTTGCACCCGTCGAGAATCCGAAACTTGCGGTCGCGGTCGTCGTGCCAGAAGGCGGCTTTGGGCGTTATGGGGCTTCTCCGATTGCGGCTAAGATCTTTCAAGCGTATGACGCTGCCAACGACAGCATTTTGACGAAGCTTGGTGGCGGGAAGCGTCCTTGGTAGGTGTGTGGGATGGCTATTCCACATTACGAACGGGATAATGTTGTTTGGATACTATAAGTTTTTGGAGAAAAACTTTATCTGGGTATACAAAGATAAAAATTATAGGGGCATCGCACCTTCCGAGGCTGGTGATGAAGGGTTCAACGTTTCATCACCGTAAGAAAGGGCCATCCCTAGTGGGATGACCTAAAAACTTGCCATTATAGATAGCGCAGAGAACCGTACCACAAGTAACGACGAAAGACCAGTCAGTGCCTTAGCAAAAAGACCGTAACTCGGCAATGAGGTCGTCACTCGATCGATACTTGTCCTTATTGTTTACGTCAAAGGGATTTAATAACACACGCCTAAGATCTCTATCGCGAATTTCCGCCTTATGGATATCGGCTAGCGTCCCGTTCATGAGGAAAGCGCATATTTTGCAGACAGCCTGCAACTCCTTTGTCATGACAGCGGGACTCTCAATCTTTTTGGCAATGTTGAAATCGATTACTTTGACCGTCTCTGGTTTATTTTGAAGTATCATTACATTTTTGGGCAGCACATCATTATGGATATACCCCGTTTTGTGGAGTTGTCTAAGACCCTTGAGGATGTTAATTGTAATCTCTACACTCAAGTCCTGATCCCGCTTAATGGTGAAGGTATTATGAAAGTCTCCACCCAAAGTCGACCCCAGAATAAACTCAGTGACCAAATAGCCTTTTTCCCCAATTTCAAAATAATCATAATAGCGTGGCAAAAATTCACCAATCCGGTAACTCTGCATAATCCGCGCTTCGCGTCTTGCCGCCTCACGGTTAGAAGTCTCTTTGATAGCCAGCTGGCGTCCTTTCAAATCATAAGCTTTATAGACCTTGCCTAAAGCTCCGGACCCAATCAAGTTAAGATCAACGCTATATCCACCCCACATAGTTCGCATCATCGGCCCTCCTATTTCTACAAGTTTAATAGATTGATAGATTGATAGATTTATTTTATGTGGAGCGTGCAGAATTGCTTGGACATATATCAAAAATTATAGTGGGATAGATAACGACAACTAACGCGCCAGTAAACAATGTAGGTAGAGGAATAGAGGGAAGGAAATGAGATCCGGCTACGCAGAAGAGTTGATTATTAATAGTTTTGTATCTATGAGGTATACAGCCATGGTGCTAAGATATTTTTAAACCTTAGTTAAGGAGCTGTTGGAGTGATAGAGAAAGGCAAACTTATCTCTCAAGTGTTATTAATTGCAGAGAAAACTGGTTTAACTGAAATTACGCCTATTGAGCTTAGTAATGGTGGAAACCTGATTATTCACTTGTCTCCCTATCCGATTGTGGCTCGAATAGCGACTGTCAGTTCAAAAGAAGATTCAGCGTATGCAATTAAGATACTTGATCGAGAGTTACGCGTAGCTCGTCACCTGGAATCCAAGGGCATCCCCGCGTTATTGCCTTCAAAACTTATGGATGCAGGACCGTACGATGTTGGTGGTACATGGATGACGCTTTGGAGATATGTTCCTCCTACACAATTACAACCTCCTTCACCGAGTGAAGCCGTTGAAATGGTAAACGAGCTCTCAATAGCAATGAAAGACTTCTCTGGCGACCTTCCAGTGCTTGGAGTTTGGGAGCGAACATGTCAATCGGCTAATAAAATGAGGTATAATTCCGATCCGCGTATACAAGCTTTATTAAGTGTATTTCAAAAGGTAAATAAACAGATGCGCATGGAACCAAGTTTATTAATACCGTGTCATGGCGATGCCCATGCAAGAAACTTATTACCAAGTCCAGATGGATGGATCTGGTCGGACTTTGAGGATGTATCATTGATGCCTGCCTACTGGGACTTGGCTTCATTTGTTGGGAATCATGCATTATTTGGCGGAATACAGCAGCAAACTTTTAGATACATTTTGGACCATTTAGATAACGGCACCGATCTAAAAGCTTTTGGATTTGCAATTACTGCACGTACACTAATGTCCACGCTAGGAAACTTGGATTTCGCTCTTGCAGGTTACGGAGATTTGGATTTTGCCACTAGACAGTTAGAGCTTGCGGAAGATTTTATACGCCAAATAGAACTAATAATTGCAACGGGGCAGACGTGAGGAGAAGTAATGGGCATTAGGAATTATCTGATTGAAGGCGTTTCCGGCGTTGGCAAAACTACGGCCTGCAACGAATTGCAGCGGCGTGGCTATCAGGCCATTCATGGTGATCGTGAGTTGGCTTATCAGGGCGATCCCAAAGACGGGATTATAATCGACGCCACCGAATCGATCGCTCACGTCGTTGACGAAATCCTCCATCAAATTAAAGCAAATGAAATAAGAGACAGTAGAAAAAGGCAGCCGACATAAATCGGTTGTCTTTTCCAGGGACGGGCAGTTTAACTCAACTTTCCAAGCATAAATTACGTAACAAAAGAAGCAATAATATCCAATCAGGAAGTGCCTTTTGAGGGGAGAAAGTGAGCTTTTATGGATAGTTATGAACTAACGGGCGAAATATTTCCGATTTATGGTATTTTAAAGATGGGAACTTTATAGAGATAAAATTGAAATGTATGTAATTTAGGAGGCTAAACAATGAATAAAGCGGAAGCCAAAAGAATATTCATTGTGATTATTTTTATTGGCACTATATTTTCTACAATTGCTATGTTAATAAAATATCCAACTAACTTAGATGCAGTAAATGAATCAACACTCAGCATATATACCCAATATGGAGAATTTAGACGTACATCTACTGAAGAATATTATCCTGTTATTGCAATTGCCCGCAGTAAAAAGCAAATAAATAAAGAAACAGAAGTATTATTTCTTGATATTGGAACTTTCGTAAAAGAAAAGAAAAAGTAATGTTAATATTTGCATTATGAATTAATAACTTAATGGATTCCGCTAAGGGAGAACGAACGGCAGCATAATAAAGACACTTTGCCAGCCGATTAATACGATCGGCTGGCGTTTCCATACTAATGGGCAGATTAATTCATATGTAAAAGGAAAACTAAGGAAATTGGCGAAAAGGTTATTAGGGAGGGGAATTTACATATCTACTCTAGAGCTAACGAAAATGGAACAAACCATATATCGGTATTGTTTGCATATTACCCATAACCAATGGGATGCAGAGGACTTATCGCAAGAGGTTCTATTTAAAGTGTATAAGGTAGTTAAATCGGATCCTTCACGTATTCTATCAAAGGCTTATCTGTATCGAATCGCCGCAAATGCATGGAAAGATAAAATGAAAATGGATAAACGCCGCATCCAGACCACAGATATGGCTTTTAATGATTCATCATTTCATGATGGGGAGCTATCTACAAGAGAGCTGCTGGAAGCATTAGCTCACCGATTATCACCACGTGCCTTAGTCATTTTGTTGCTCATGGATGTATTTGATTTTACTGCGAAAGAAACCGCCGAGTTCTTATCACAAGCGGAAGGGACCATTCAGGTGACTTTGGGGCGTGCACGATTGAGATTAAAGAAGCTGGCCCATCGAATAGAGACAGCTAGTGCAGATCCTTTTGAGAGGGAGGTTCCGAAACCTGCCTCACAAATGGATTTGGATAGCCTCGTCGAAGCCTTCAAACAGAGAGACCTTAGTGCGATATGTAGATGTTACCTCAAACTGGTAAAGATACAGGTGAAAATCAGTAACATTCAGTTGGTAAATGGGAGAATCGCTTTTTATATAGAAGATCCAGACGGGAATCAATTTATGGTTACGGAAAAAATATATTAAACCCTCTGTTTGGTTTTCAGTGAGTGTGTCGTTTATTAGTCGAGTTCACTTTAATACTTAAGGAGGAGATCTTCAAGATGAGTCAAAGCCCATTTTTTGGAGTTGGTATTTTTGTCCCGGTCAGCGACCTGAAACGATCAACTGAATGGTACACCCGTATGTTAGGTTTTGAAATCAGGCACAAAGATGAACCGAACGCTACTGTGACTATGATGAATGATAACAAAATCATTTTTTGTCTCGTGCGTTCCTATAACATTGAACAGAAACCTTTTCCGAAAAATGATTATGGTGTTGGACAGTATTTTAACTTTCATGCGTACGATGTTGAGTCGGCATATAACCTGCTGCGGCAGCGAGGAGCCGATGTTGGTGAGATTGAGGAGTTCGACGGAATGCGAGGATTCTCCATTCAGGATCCTGATGGGAACAGATATGGGGTAGTGAACTAAAGCCTACAAACCAGCTAGATTGATTATAAAAAAGAGACAGTCAAGGACTATTCTCATGTCCATGGCTGTCGCTGATCTAAATCATATACATTATTTTCCCACAACCCAGTACTTTTTTATCTACTTATAGAGGTAACGCTTGGATAGCTCTTGAAATGCGATCCGGTGGAACTTTTTCTTTTCAATTATCAATTTCTGAGCCATTTGCTTGTACATTCGCTTATACCGAGGGTTCGGAGAGTGGTCCGCCGCCTGTTCCAAAGAGAGTGCCATCATGGTTAGTTCCTGACCATCAAAGTCGTCTAACACATTTTTGTATAGTTTTCTCGCTAGCTCGCGGTACATTCTGGACTGAAACCGACTCTTCGTCTTCTTTGACCATTGTATTAAAACGTTCATAATAATCAGTTTGTCGTTTAACGTTAGCTTGATCTTGGCTTTTGTATAGCGCATCTAAGTTACACTCCTTTGTTCTCGATTGGCTGAAGCAATTATCGAGAGCAGGAGCTACAGGAGGACGCAGAGGCGGAGCATGTGGCCAACTTAAGTAATGTCGGGTACGGCAATGCCATGACATTAGGATACACTGTATCCTAGCATCGGCTTTATCAATTAGCACCGCCTTAAGATAATTTCCAGAATACGAAGGTTTCGCTTTACCATCTTTGACACTAGCAACCAAAGGCAACAGTGAGCCTACAGCTGATGCAGACGGAGGCAGCGTAGGTTTCGATGACGGTATAGTCGGAATGGTTTCTCTTTCTGGAAATTGGCTTGTATGTGCATTCATAAATTTATTCGACGAATTCGTGATTGCCGATTGGTGACTTTTTTCCTTGGATAAAGGAGGCGTAGGCTTCGGGATTGATTGAATTGCAGCCATGTATGAACCTCCCACAGTCTCCAAACGGCTCGCAACAGGCAATGAGGGGGCAGACGAAGACGCTATTCCTGAAGAACCAGCTTGCGGGGGCGGCGATTTATCGGCTGTGGTGCTCTCTGCGGGCGAAATAACCAAGTCCAACTCTGGCTGCACAACTTCGTCCGTGAGCTCCCCAACCGCTTCCGCGATAGGCTTCAGCGGTTCCGTGACTGCATCTACGACAGGTTGCACAACTTCGTCCGTGAGCTCCCCAACCGCTTCCACAATAGGCTTCAGCGGTTCCGTCACTGCATCTACGACCGGTTGCACAACTTCGTCCGTCAGCTCCCCAACCGCTTCCGCGATAGGCTTCAGCGGTTCCGTCACTGCATCTACGACCGGCTGCACAAGTTCATCCGTCAGCTCCTCAGCCGCTTCCGCGATAGGCTTCAGCGGTTCCGTCACCGCATCTGCAACCGGTTGCACAACTTCGTCCGTGAGCTCCCCAACCGCTTCCGTGATAGGTTTCAGCGGTTCCGTCACCGTTTCTACGACCGGCAGCACAACTTTGTCCGTCAGCTCCCCAGCCACTCCCGCGATAGGCTTTAGCGGATCTGTCACCGATTCCGCTATCGGTTGAGTGATTTTATTCAATAGCTCAATGGAACTCAAGGTCCCCGTAGCATGAGCTAAATGGATTCCTACCCAAAAAGGCAATGTAAGCAAAATCAATGTGATGACGAGGCCTTTCAAAAGCTTTCACCTCTCTTTGCAGTTAAGGCGATCCTCTTATGGAAACATTCGCCATTTATCAACAAA
Source organism: Paenibacillus qinlingensis (assembly GCF_031455095.1). Classification (GTDB taxonomy): domain Bacteria; phylum Bacillota; class Bacilli; order Paenibacillales; family NBRC-103111; genus Paenibacillus_E; species Paenibacillus_E qinlingensis_A. The sequence continues at coordinate 321,743 of NZ_JAVDSB010000004.1, read as the reverse complement.
TATCCTGTAAAATGTATCCAAATTGAGTCTTTCGATCTAAAAGTAGCACTTTTGTGCTATCAGTCATAACCACTCACACGTAAACGGGTTAACCAATTCTTTCGGTAAGCTTGAATAACTTATTATGTTATAATTTGGTAAAATAATAGGGGGGAATATAGTGGATATATTGCGTTATCCGATTGGATCGTTCACAGTCGTTCTGGAACCTACCGAAGAGCAACGAAAGCAATTCATTGAATCAATTGATGGGCTGACTGATAAGCTTCGCCAAGCGGTTGATGGTTTGAGTCTGGGGCAACTGAATACGCCTTACCGTCAAGGAGGATGGACTCTGCAACAAGTAGTTCATCATTTAGCCGATGCAGAAATGAATGCATATTTTCGATTTAAACGTGGTTTAACCGAGGAACATCCTATTGCTGGAACATTTCGGGAAGAATTGTGGGCAGAGTTGGACGATTATAAGTACACACCGATCGAATCTTCAATAGTACTATTGGAAGCACTACACATAAGGTTTGTGTCACTAATAAGTCGATTAAAGCCTTCGGACTTTAAAAGAGTAGTTACGAGTCCAACATACGGGGATATGACTTTAGATGAAGCTGTACAAAGGTTTTCCTGGCATGCACGACATCATATTGCCCAAATAACGGCTTTGCGGGATCAAATGGGATGGTAAATTGTTTTTCAACATTATTTAGCACAACCATTTCTAAATTGGAATTTCACGTATTATGAATAAATACAAATTATGAAGAAACAGAGGTCTAAAATGATCATAACTGCATTAAGGGGAAAAGAAATTAAAATTGATTCTGCTTATTTACAGTCACTATTACGGCGAATTGTACCTTCTGAATTTTTACAGTTATTATCATGGAATTGCAGCCCTCTTGGAGAAAGCAAGGAAGAAAGTTCGGTATACAGGGTATCTTGTACAGTTAAAGAAAACGATAAAGAACAAAATTATGCCCTTATACTTAAAATATTAAAACCCGACTCTAAGCGAAATCAGGTTGATCACTACTACTATTGGAAACGTGAAGCGCTGGTTTATCATTCGGGGCTACTGAATCAATTGCCACTTGGAATAAGGGCACCTTTATGCTATGAAGTAGAAGAATATCCGGATGGAAGTGTCTGTATCTGGCTCGAGGATTTAGCTATTGAATCTAATCAAAGTGACTGGTCGTTAACGCATATGAGTAAAATATCTTATTTACTTGGAACATACAATGGTGCTTACCTAACAGGAACACCACTCCCGACGGAGTCTTTTTTATGCCACACTTGGATGAGTTCTTGGGTAGAAGTTTGTGCTGCTTATGCTAAACCCATCGAGGAGCAAAAAGTTATTTGGGATTCATGTGTAGATGATTTTGAAGGTAAGAGTTCTATGTGGGAGATTTATCATAATAATAGAAGACGAGTAACTAGCTTGCTGAAGACATTAGAAATTCTTCCCCGTGTATTTACCCATCAAGACGTACATTGGGATAACTTTTATAGAGCAATTGAATGGATGCGATTCATAAATAGCCATCGATTGGCAGTTTGCGAGCATCTCAGGTGTAGGAGAAGAGCTCGGTCGAATGTTTGGATATGCATTACTAAAGAAGAAAGTTCCAGTTAATAAGGCAGCAGAATATAAGGAAGTGTTATTTCTAAACTATATGCAAGGACTTAGAGATGCGGGATGGAGTGGAGACTCAAACCTTTCTCGTTTCGGGTTTACTGCAAGTGCATCGCTTAGGTTTATCATGGTTATTGATAAGTTACTTAGTAACTTAGAAGAAGATAGAATAAATCAGAAAGAAAAATCAAGTCATCTTTTGCTAATCACTCAGGAACTGCTTCAAATGGCAGAAGAATCTTGGAACCTTAGAAGTCAAATAATATAGAACATACAATTGCAGGTTATTGGTTATGATGCAATGGAATAAGGTCTTATCGAATTTTTCCTGTAACCGCCTCGTTTAGCAATCGTAGGAACGATAGTTCAACGCGCTGCCAAACCAAATTAGCGAAAGCAATTAATTGAGGTGAAACTAATGATGGAAATATTAGTAATTCGACATGGGGAATCTGAGGATGAGAAAGTAAATGTACTTGAACCGTTAACAAGTTTAGGAATTAAGCAAAGTAAAAAAATGTCTGCTCGAGTTTCAAAAGAATTTCCACCAGAGGTTATTTGGTCAAGTACACTTCAACGTGCAAGGCAAACGGCGGATATTTTAGCGAGTATCGTTGATTGTGAAGTGAGATATCTTGATAATCTATGCGAGCAGGAAGTTGATGAAAGTGACATAAAATTTTATGAGCGAATCAAACAAATCTTTTCTTACATAAAAGAGAATAGCAGCCAATATAAAAGAGTTGCCATTGTTTCCCACGGAGGAACTATTACGAAACTCATTGAAAATTTCCTCCAGTTACCTTCAAATAATAATGTCTGGTTCCATACCAATAACACCGGGATCCATTTCTTACACTATCATCCCAAAGCAGATATTTTAAAATTTTCAAATAGCACTTGTCATTTAAACTAAAGGGAGGCTGCCGGTACGATTGGCAGCCTTTCATTCAATTAACGCAGGATATTTAAATAAATTTCTCGAATAACTCAATATTGAATTGCGCTTTTCGATATCATGTTTTCTAAAGCTATTTAATCTTCACTAGGAGAAACACCACATGAAGAAGTCCGTAATTATTTTCTTTTTAGCCATGATTCCGAGTATTGTAAGCATGGTATTATTAGTCGAATTCTTCCCTAAAACAGGTCTCGGAAGAATTTTAAGTATTCCAGAAACTTTACTTCTTAATAGTGTTATTTTTATATTGATTCTGAGTTTCACACGGAAATTAAACTCAAGGGCATTCAAATGTTTAATTTGGATTGTAGCAATATTATTAAGCGTTTTTTTGGCTGCAGTCCTACATCCCCAGGAATATTTGCCAAGCGTTTTAAAACAGCTTTGGAAACTTATGTTTTCTTAAATATCTAATCCATTACCGAAATAAATGAAAATGAAGCTAACGCAGAACGAAAGTGTAAAAACAAGGGATAGATCGCCGCGACAGGCAGCTGTCCCTTGTTTCATTGAAGTAATTGGGATTGGGCAGCATAGTTCTATTACTTCATCCATTCAATAGGAATTTATCTTAGTTATGAAGAAATAAGAATAGCAATAATTGTACCCATAGTAAGGGAGGGATGTTTTCGTTATGAAGTGTGTAAAAAATGCTAAGTTTCGTAGTTTGGATATTCGCTCCATGCAAAGTCTATGTGACTATAATGCGGTTGTTTTCATGGAGCGGTTCTAAATAATCGCATAACAAGTAATTAACGAAATAAATCGCTTGTCATATAGGCTTTGCAACCTTCACATCGCTATTAGATGAAAGGGCGAAGCCAATGAAATATATTTCAGCAAGTGAGATTTTGCCAGAAGATTTGATTCAAGAAATACAAAAATATATACAGGGCAAGACTTTGTATATTCCAGCACCCAAAGGAAATAGAAAAAAATGGGGGAAAGATTCAGGGCAACGTGAGTTTCTTCAAAAACGAAACGCAGAGATTCGGCAGCTTTTTCAACAGGGTGAAAATCTGGACCGCCTTGCGTATTCATACTGTTTATCTCATGAAAGTATTAAAAAAATTGTTTATAAAAGAGAAATATAAAAAATGCAGGCTCGCGTGAAACAATAAGTGAGCTTTTTTATGTAATAAATTATTAGAAAAATACTAGGCCTATAATTGATACTGTAGCTATTTTACACTGATAGCTAGGCAAGGAGTTAAATTAAGGGGGAATTAATAGTGCTAATCATTGAAAAGGTGGACGCAACTCGAAGAGAAATATTGAAAAATATAATGACTCTGTTTCTACATGACATGTCCGAATTTAATGAAGAACTTGATTTGAATCCTGAGAATGGATTATTTGAACTCGATGTTCTTGATTGGTTTTTTGATAAAGAAGGATTAACACCGTTTTTTATTGTTTCAGACGGTAACCCTATAGGATTTATTTTACTGCAGAGTGGCCCTTATTCTAATCAAGAATTTGCTGATTATGTACTCAACTCATTTTTTATCCTTAAGAAGCACAGAAGAAAAGGAATTGGTAAACTAGCTTGCTACAAATTCTTTGAGATGTATCCAGGAAGATATGCAATTAGTCAGGCAAAAAATAACACTCAAGCAATAAAATTTTGGAAAAGTGTTTATGAATCAAATAGCATAAATGTTTATGAAAAAGAAGAAATAGAGGATGGTATGAAGGTAATATATCAATACTTCAAAACAAATTAAATAAAATATATTCCTGTATAGACAGTATTCTTAAAGAATCAATTCCATGGGGGATAGTATGAATAATTTAACAATAGAATTGTGCGAACGTAAAAACAAATGTATCATCAATAACCTGTATCCCCTGTACTTACATGATTTAGCGGAAATTCGGAATGTACTACCAAATAAATATGGTGTATTCGAGGATGATGAAAAATACAACAACTGGAGTGGATATTATGCTTACTGAAGAAGATTATGCTAAGGTGGCGAAAGAAGCGTTAATTCAATATCCGATTATTTGTGAGGAACTTGTTTACATCGGGAAAAGTGATAATGTTACATTTCGAGTGCATACAAATTATGATAATCAGAAGTTTCTTATCAAACTTCATATCTCGACGAGTTCCAATATATCAAAGGAAAATATCGAATCAGAACTCATTTGGCTTGAAGCTTTGGATGGAGATACGGATCTCGTAGTACCTGCTCCTGTAAGAAATATTAAAGGTGATCTGGTTACAAATATATCCACTGATCATAGTGATAATAAATTTATTGTGACTATTCATCATTGGGTTAATGGCGAAGTGCTTAACAGAGAGCCAACAAGTAGCGAAACTGCAAATTTGGCTCTTTTAATGGCGGCTCTTCATAAACATTCTATGCAATGGAATGCACCAGACGGCTTTAACAGGCCAATCTATAATTCCGATCATTTATTTGCATCACTTAATCAATTAAAACAGTTGGTAAATCTAAAAATTATATCAAGCGAAGCGTTTGTTCATGTGGAAGAATCAGCACATAAAATTGCAAATGTGATACAAAGTCTTGAACAATCACAGAGTAACTGGGGAATCATTCATTCTGACCTTCATGAGAGTAATTATGTGTTTTATGAAGATATTCCTCGACCAATAGATTTTTCAAATGGTGGTTATGGCTTTTACTTATTTGATATGGCTGAAACATTTCTACATCTTTCATTTGAAAACAGGAAAATATTTATTGCATCATATAACAAAGTAAATGAACTACAAGAAAATTATTTCGAGCTATTAGAAGCTTTTTTTATTTGGTCAATAATAAGGACTTTCGCATTCCATTCTTTAAATCCTAACGAACAACAATCTTTGGCGGAAAATTTTCCATCAGTTATTCAAGATTATTTTATTAAATATCTTAATGGGAAAAATTTTCTATTACACTGACGGTGAACTATAGTTGAGGAGCATGCTTCGCGGCATCTCCTCTTTTTGCTCATTCAAGTAACGGGGAGTTTACATAAAAAGGAATTTCACACGCGTTAACGAATATAAACAAAGAATATACTTTTTACGTTTAGAGGGGAAGAGCCATGAAGAGAGGAAGTCAAAAGTCACTTATAATAGCGGTAATTGGGGCAGTTGTTTGGATATTTAGTGCAATAATAGGCTTATACATTCAGATCAACTCTACACCATTCCACCCAACATTCGAGGAAGCTCTTGAACCTCATAGTCCAACTCCATTTTTTATATGTTTGGTAATTGCAGGAATTGGCTTTGTAGTTGCTGTTATATCAGGTATTAAGTATCTATTAGATCGATTCGCGCATCGTTTAGACAAATAAGTTAATCGACAACTGATTCAACTAACGCAAAGCGTTAGTTGAGAACAGGTCTTTAACTATGAGAAAATCCGTGTATTATAAGCTAAATATTTAAAGAGATTAGTGCACCCCAGGCTGCGGAGAATAGTACAACAACCCAAGGCGGAAGCTTCCACAGCATGAGTAATCCAAATGCTGCAATCGCAAGGCAAAAGTCCAGAGGCGTATGAACCGCACTTGTCCATACTGGATTATACAAAGCAGCAAGCAAGATGCCTACCACAGCAGCGTTAATGCCTTTTAGAATGGATTGAAAATTGGGGCGTCGGCGAATCACATCCCAAAATGGTAAAGAGCCGGTAACTAATAAGAAGGATGGCAAAAACATAGCGATCAGAGCAATGAACCCTCCCAGCCATCCATTCATTACGGTCCCTAAGTAGGCCGAGAAGGTGAACAATGGACCCGGTACGGCCTGGGCTGCACCGTAACCTGCAAGAAATTGGGAGTCTGTCAGCCAACCGGTCGGTACGACTTCGGATTGAAGTAATGGTAGTACGACATGCCCGCCGCCAAATACCAGCGAACCGACGCGGAAAAAGCTATCAAACACAGCCAGGAAGTGCGAATGAACAACTTGCCTTAACAGCGGCAGCCCGATCAGTAACCCGAAAAATAAGCTCCAAGCAACAACTGCTGCACGTCGGCTGATGGAGATTCCGAGCTGAGGAGTTTCTGGAATCTCGGATTTTGCTAAAAAGAACCTGCCGAATAAGCCTGCGACCGCAATGAGAATCAGTTGTCCATAAGCAGAGGACCAAAGTAAGGTAATGATGGCAGTTAAGATCGCGATTGTCCCCCGGGTACGATCAGGTGCAAGGGTGCGCGCCATTCCCCAGACAGCCTGTGCGACTACGGCGACTGCGACGATCATTAACCCATGAAGCCAACCAGCATTGCCCACATCGTAATTGTTTAACACATAAGCGAAAATCATTAATGCCAATGCAGATGGCAATGTAAATCCGCACCAAGATGCAATTCCACCCAACAAGCCACCGCGCATCATCCCGATTGAAATTCCGATTTGGCTGCTTGCCGGTCCTGGTAGGAATTGACATAGAGCGACCAAGTCAGCATAGCTTTTCTCATCCAGCCACTTTCTGCGTTTAACATACTCGTCACGAAAATATCCTAAATGCGCAATAGGACCACCGAATGACGTCAATCCAAGTTTTGTAGACACTACTAGAATTTCTAGTATCGAGTTCTTGCCCTTTTCCACTGTTGAACACCTTCTTCTGCAATTTGCAAAGCACTCAATTGATATTGATTTCCGATATCGAAAATCGATATTATTGTAGCACAAACACATAACTACCAATGTTGATTTATTATTAATTAACTACCGTCGTTGTAAAACAATCTGCTAGATAAAACATAGGATTTTACTACAAGAGTAAAGAGGTTTAATATGGTATTTGAAAAAGAATATTTAGTTCTTAAACACATCGTACAGCGATATTTCGGTAACCAGTGTAATCTCTGTGAGTATGAAGTACTACTAAGAAAAGTTGATTATTTAGTTGTTCGTATAACCCTTGTTAATCCAACTGAGCGTGTAGTTTTAAAATTAGCGGGACCTAATGCTCCGATTCTAAGTCCGTTTGATCGTACTTTTGCGATGAACCAGCAAGTTCGTAAGCAGACCACGGTGCCCACGTTTGAAGCTCTAGCCTTTGATATGTCATACGATATTGTTCCATATCGTTATCTTTTAATGACACATATTGATGGACAATTGTGGTCCGATGTAAAAAAGGACATAGATTCGAATGATTCACAGAAAGTATATCAAGACTTTGGTCGTGCAGTAGCTCAGCTACATTCCATTGAATATAGGACTTTTGGTGAAATTGGCGTTCAGGGGGAAATCAACACTTCAGATCCAAGTTATATATCGGCTTTATCGAATCGAGCTGAACAACGCATCAGAAATCCTTACCATCGAGAGTTGTTTGTATCGCTATTATATCAAAATAAATGTTTGTTTAATGATGTTTTAACTCCTCGATTAACACACGAAGATTTAAATCCTGGAAATATCCTTGTTAGAAAAAGGAATGGACGATGGGAGTTAGCGGGTATTGTTGATTTTGATAGTGCGTGGGCAGGTGGATTTGAATCTGATTTGGCACGGTTAGAATTATGGAAAGGAATGATTGGTGAGGGCTTCTTTGAAGAATATCAAACCATCAACCCCATACCTACAAACTACACACAACGTAAATTATTACTTCAATTGCTATGGTGTCTCGAATATGCCAATCCATCTGAGGAACATCATAAAGACACAAAGAATATCTGCGACAAATTGGGAATTCCAGTTGTGACTTTTCTTTAACTGCTTCACAATAGGGTGAACAAACAGGTAACGATAGCAACACAACATTAAGCTTAAAAAAGGAGCCATTTAGCCATGTACGAGCATATCGTTGTATTCAAGTTCAATACGAATATCACACTAATCAAGCAACAGGAATTGCTGGATCAATTGTTAACGTTTCGTGATCGTATCCCCGGGATAATTGATATCAGTGCAGGCATCAACGTAACGGAAGAAACGGAAAATATGAAGGGCTATACCCTTGGATTACGGGTAACATTTGAAGACCTTGCGTCGTTGCGTTCCTATGGTCCGCATCCCGTTCATCAGGAATTTGTTAAATCGCTGGATGGCATACTGGAAAATGTTATTGTAGTTGATTACCCATTGGTTTAAGCAACCAATACGAGGCTGCCGGTATAGATCGGCAGCCTCATTGCGCTAAAGAGCAGTTTAGTTTGAATGTATGGTAAAATAAGGATAAAACAATATTTTAAACATGATTACTTAGAGAGGACAACACTTTCGATGATGATACATAGTTATGATTTCAAAGATCGAGATGAATATCGCGCAAGTTTCAATCGACTTTCCAAACTAGTATTTGGTATTGACTTCGAAGCATGGTACCAAAAGGGAGCCTGGGATGATCGCTATAATTGTCATTCAATCATTGCCGATAACCAAATAATTGCTAATGTTTCAGTAAGCAAGATGGACTTGGTCATTAATGGAGAAAGCAAGCGGGCTTTACAAATTGGAACTGTAATGACTCATCCCCAGCATCGTGGAAAGGGGTTGTCCAAACAACTCATGGAGTATGTATTGGAAACCTACGAAGATACATGCGATTTGTTTTACTTGTTTGCAAACAGCACGGTGCTTGATTTTTACCCCAAATTTGGATTTACTACCTTACTAGAAAATCAATTTTATTTAAACTTATCTTCTCAACCCAAAGATAAACTAAATTTGCTTGATAAACTGGATGTTTCGAAGGAAGAACATTGGAATTTAATTAAACGAATGCTTAGTTCCCGTAAACCAATTTCAAAACATTTTGGTATCACAAGCAACGAAGGTTTATTTCAGTTTTATGCTTTGAACGTTTTTCACGAATGTCTTTATTATTCGCGAACGGATGATGCCATTATTGTTTTTAATCAAGATGGTGAGTTGCTGCATTTATACGACGTAATTTGCGATAAGCAAATAGACATGGAAGCCTTGTTTTCGCAGATTACAACGAAACAGACAAGAAAAGTTCAGTTTCATTTTACGCCTGATCAACTCCTCGACAAAGTTTATGTTGAACCCATTGATAAGCATGAAGATGTCTTGTTCATAAGACCGTTTTCTGATTTGGGAAATTTACCAGCTTTTTGTATCCCCAAGTTGGCCCATGCTTAGCAACTAAATGCAATCGGAGAATGATAGAACAAATAACAGGGAGCAACTGCCGTGGCAGCCACTCTCTGTTTTCAAAAAGGGGTACAGTAATAATGAAACGTTATGTAAATACAGCACTTATTTTTAGTGTCGCTGCATTCATTGGTGTCATGTACATCTCACAACTACTTGGTATTATCTGTGGAATTATTAGTATAGTACTAAGTCTGCTACACATGAAAACGGAGAAGAAGAGATCTATAGTTGCTATTATAATTAGTACTATTACAATATTGGTACCTATTGTCTTGATACTAGCCCTAGTTAATTCGCTCGAGGGATTTTAACCTAATCGAAAAGTAAATGATCAATACGCTTTGGGGTTGAGACCACTCAATAAAAATATGGTGTTTACAAACGAACGTATATTCGCTACCATATAAATGGGTATATTTACCACGAGTATGGGGAGGAATAGAGATGTCTTTTTTTAAGAACATGATGGCTAAAATAGGAATTGGGAACATTGATTTCGATACGAAGTTTTATACAGAATCATTCATTCCAGGAGAACTGGTAGAGGGTGTTATTGTTGCTAAAGGCGGCAGTGTAGAGCAAAAAGTGGACAAAATCTATTTTCAAATTATGACACAATACCGCAAGCCTTCGCCCTCTGAGAGCAATCCGAATTTTACGGTGATAGAATCGGTTGTGATAGCTAATATCCTGTTGGGAGAAAGCTTAGTTTTTGCCCCAGGAGAATCGATCGAAATTCCCTTTCATTTCGTGCTGCCACACGAGACACCTATTTCTATTGGCGTGAGCCCGATCTGGATTCGTACAGGCATGGATATTGACAATGCAGTTGATCCATCGGATCGTGATGATATTCAAGTACTGGCTCATCCGCACACCTCCGCTATTTTTGAAGCGTTGGAGGAATTGGGCTTTCATTTACATAAAGCAGAGAACGAATATTTTCCGCAACGCAATTCTCACTTGCCATTTATTCAGAATTTTGAATTCGTACCTTATAAAAATAGTGAATTTAGCCGTTCTGTTGAAGAGGTGGAACTTGTATTTTCTCCGGATGAGAACGGAGTTAAGATTCTCTTGGAATTTGACCGTAAAGCGCGTGGTTTTAGCGGACTTCTAGCGGAAATGCTAGATATGGATGAGTCTCATCACCGTTACTATTTCAGCGCCGATGAGTTAAATGAAGGTACTGCAGCAGTGGCTGCGCAGTTCCGAGGCATTTTCAATCATTTGCTAGGTTAATAAAACAAGAAGAAATGTTTCTCGTGAAAAGCCAGCAAACATAACAGTTTGCTGGCTTTTTGCACTTCGGAGATTCAATGCCAACTATTTATTCTTATACGCTTCATTGATTTCTTTTACAATTTTTTGTACGTTCGGATCAGCTTTCGTTTTGGCGACAAACTCATCCCAAGCGGCAAGGGATTCTTTGCCCATGATGACTTTGACTTTCATGTCTGTAATTTTCTTGATCAAGTCAGGCCCATTCGTTAAAAACGTTTGAGAAATGAGGCCGTTGCCAACGTTCGGCGTGCTGAAAGCAGCGCGGTCGTCAATAATCTTTTTGCTGCGCTCATAAAAATCTTGCGGAATGCCGTTGTAGTAAGCGCGTTGGTATTTATCAAATTTTTGGAAGATTTGTGCCATATTATTCGATGTATCCGCTACGTTATCTGTTTTGGCTTGTGCCGTTGCAACTTTCATGCCGTCTTTCACTGTGTAGTGCGTGTCAGGCAGGCCGTAAAGGGAAAGATTGGAGATTTCCTCGTTATACCCTTGATCGATCAGAGCCAGAATCCGCTTCATTTTCGCTTCTGGCACGGTCTTTGGAATGACGTACATGCCAAAGTTGCCTGTGTCCTGGCCGGCGTATTTTTTCCCATCTGGTGTTTTCAAATAAGTTAATGGGAAAGAGTCGGCTTTCGGGTCAATTTTCCGCATCGCATCGGTGTACAGCCATTGAGGGTTCAGCGCGGATCCTAATGCCCCGGCTTTGCCGCCCATATATTGCTCGCGAGCTTGCGTCATTTTAATGACGGCAAAATCCGATGTCAGCACTTTTTCGTCATAGGCCTTCTTCAGCCATTCCAGCGCTTTGCGCTCGCTCGGCTCGAGGGCAATAAAGGCAAGCTGGTCGCCCACCATTTTGAAAATACCGAAAGCACCGTTGAATGTATCTTCAACCCACGTGTAAAGGCCCATACCGTCTGCTTCCACTTGTCCAGTGAGTCCGACGGTGTCCGCTTTGCCGTTGCCGTCCGGATCTTTTTCCGTAAAAGCCTTCAGAACCTCATACATCTCATCCATCGTCTCAGGCACTTTCATGCCAAGCTTATCAAGCCAATCCTTACGAAGATGAACCCCCCATGACCCATCCAGAGGACGCGGCCGAGGGACACCGTAATTCTTTCCTTTGATTTTGGCGTTATCCCATACACCGTTCGGTAACGCACTCAAGGTCTTGTAGTCTTTGATATAGGGAGTCACATCCCAGAAGGCACCAGATGTAGCCAGCTGGATAACCTGCGAGTCAAAAATATTCGTAACTAGCGTCATATCGGCAAGATCGCCAGAAGCAAGCATAACTTTTGTTTTTTCATTAAAAGAATTTAAAGGGCTCCAAGTAATGTTGAGTTTGGTATTGGTTTTCTTCTCGATTTCTTGCAAAATCGGGTTACTCGGGTCAACAGCCTGAGCGCCTTGCTGTATCGTATAGATCGAAACGTTCATAGGCTCGTTGGAGACAGCAGCTGCGCTTGTACCGCTAGGTCCTTCTGTCTTGGAATCGGTGCCGCAGGCGGCTAGCACTGTCGTCAGACTTAGCAGAGTGACGAGCGTCATTGCTGTGTTTTTATACAATGTTTGTTTGGTTGTTGGCATAGAAGATCCTCCCTTTGTGTATCATAGCTTATTTTTTTATAAAAAAACATGAGTTAGCTTCTTGCGGTTGGAGCGGCAGTCATCCTTTGACGGAGCCAACCATCACCCCCTTGGCGAAATGCTTTTGCAAGAAGGGATAGACGATAAGAATAGGCACGGTTGCGATGACGACAGCCGCCATTTTCAATGTATCCGTTGGAATTGGGATGTCCCCGGCCATTTGGGTGGCAATTTCCCCGGAGGCGGAGCTGGAGGAATCAATGAGCAGCATTTGCAGCACAATCTGCAGCGGACGCAGATCGGGTTTGGTGATATACAAAACGGCGGAGAAGAAGGTATTCCAATACGCGACGGCATAGAAAAGTCCGAATGCGGCAAGCGATGGCAGCGATAGAGGTAAAATGATGCGAAACCAGACGCCGAGATCGGTTGCGCCGTCGATTTTAGCCGCTTCCTCAAGCTCATCCGGAATACTGTCGAAGAAGCCCTTCATGAGAATGACGTACCATCCGCTCGTGAGTACCGGTAAAATAAGCGCCCAGACGGTATTAATTAAATGAAGTTCGCGGACGACGAGATACGGCGGAATGATCCCAGGATTAAACAGGGTCGTCATTAAAATCAGAATGAGCAGGACACGACGGCCTAGCAATCGCTTTCGGGAAAGCGTGTAAGCGCCTGCCGAGGTGACGATGAGGCTGAGTGCTGTTCCGACTGTTCCTAGAAACGCGCTCATGCCAGCTGCTTTCGTAAATACATTGTTGGATAGCAGGTAACGGTACGAATCTAACGTCCATTTGTCAGGAAATAGGACCATCGTTTTTTGTAAATATTCAATTGGCGACGTAAAGGATACAGCGGTAATGTAGTAAAAAGGGAAGAGCATGATCAGTGCAATGAGGATCAAAGCACCAAGGATACTGCCTTCAAACCATTTATCTGATAACGTTTTTTGATGCATGACATAACCTCCTAATAGATGCCTTCCTCACCAAACTTCTTGGCAAGGCGATTGGTAATGACGACGAGTACGACACCGACAATGGATTTGAATAGTCCAACGGCTGTACTGTAACTGAACTGCGCCTGTTGAATACCACTTCGATAGACATACGTATCAAAGACATCTGCCACTTCGGAGACGGCGCCGTTCATCATGAGATAAACTTGTTCAAAGCCTACGTCCATCATGTGTCCGACTCGAAGAATAAGCAGAATGATAATGACGTTACGAATTGCAGGTAAGGTCACATGCCAAATCTGGCGGATACGCCCAGCTCCATCGATTCTTGCGGCTTCAAAAAGCTGCGTATCGACGGACGCGATAGCTGCGAGAAAGATAACCGTTCCCCACCCCACTTCCTTCCAGATGGATTGGATCGTTAAGAGCCCCCAAAACATTTCAGGACTCGTAAGAAAGTCGATTTTGTCCATGCCGAACGTTTCAAGCAGTTTATTAACAAAACCGCTAGAGGTAGAGAGCATAAGATACGTAATGCCTACGATGATGACCCAAGACAAAAAATGCGGTAAATAGATAATGGATTGAATGATCCGCTTGACCCACTCCAATCGCACTTCATTGAGCATGATGGAGAGCAGAATAGGCAGCGGGAAGAAGAAGATGAGATTCAGCACATTGATCGCAAGCGTATTGCGGAGGAGTAAGAAGAAGCTATCCTCGCTGAAGAAACGCTGGAAATGCTGAAAGCCGACCCATGGACTTTGCGCAAAGCCAACAAATGGGGTGTAATTCTTAAAAGCAATAAGCACCCCCCACATGGGTACGTATTTAAAAATAAGGAAGAAGAGAAGCATCGGTGATGCGATAAGATAAAGCATCCGATCACGCTGAAGTGCATGCCATATCTGAGACCATTTGGATTTGGCCGTTTTGACAGATCGGGTATGTGCATGGAAGGGGGCGACCGGTGTGGTCGATGTTTTCATGAGTTTCACCTGTCCTCTGAAGTTAATTAATCCTGCTTATGGATCTAACAGTAGAGCAGCGGCTCATTTCCGACAATTAGACAGATATTCTTATCGATTTCCTAGCATTGGACATTCATTCTAGCGGCGTTTTTTACAGATATTGGTTTGTATGGGGTTTGTATTTCTTATATGATGAAGGAACATTTGGTGGGAAGAGAATTAATCTGGGACGAGGGAGGGAGCATTATGTGGCGGCAGCCATACAGAAAAAAAGGTCTTCTGATAGCTATTCTCAGTGCTTGTCTGCCTGCAGCAATTATTGGCGTTATCCTCTATATGCTTGGCACACAGCAGATTGAAAAGGAGGCACAGAAGACGTATCGCAACCAAGTCGCCTATGCAACGGAACGGATTAATCAGAATCTTGTTCATTTAGAAACGATTATGGCCCAGTGGTCCTTCAATTTAAATCTAGGGAGTGCTTACTCCGAACTGGATATTTATAAAGATTATAAAAGCACACGATCCATCTATCAGGCGTTGACCTGGATTAAAGCTTCCGATCCGCTCATCGAGGAAGTCCACTTATATTTGGACAAGCAGCAAGTCGTCATTAAAGAGAGCTCAGGTATTAATCCGATCAAGAACGAGCAGGAGCTGAATACGTACCGTGGACTCGCTTCCTATCAACGGGATGTCTACTGGACCAAAAGTGATGTGTTACCTCTAATGAATCCAGATAAATCGGCGCCTTACGCCCTCATTGTACGCTTACCTGGAGGGCTTGTGGAAACGGAGGCTGCGTTAATCATTGAAGTGAGTGCGAAGCAGCTGAATAAACTCATTGCTGAACTCGATGTGGAAGGAGCAGGATCGACGCTTCTGATGCAACAGGACGGCGACGTCATTTCACTGGGGGGACATGCTTTATCGAAACCAACCGATCTGGATAAGGCGTTGATGAAGTCGATCACTCACCATCAGAACTTAGAAAAGACGTCCTCCATTGAATCGTGGAACAAAGATACGTATTCGGTATCCTATGGAGGAATGAATCGCGTAGGGAATACGTGGACGTTTGCGGTAGCCACACCTCTGTCTCAGATGACAAAATCGGTTCAGACACTGTCTAGGTTTATTATTTTGACTGGTTGTTTCGGGATTATACTAGCCCTTATCTTGTCTTGGTATTCATTCCGGCATATGTACAACCCCGTACGTAGACTCATGCAGCAGCTCTTGCCGGGTCGTGTATCTACTTCTTCGGATGAGTTTGTAACCATTGCAGACGAATGGAAAAATCTATCCAGAGAAAGCCAGATCCTTCAAGAACGCGTGGATCGTCAGCTGCCGTCCCTGCGAGAGAGCTTTCTTTTACAACTCATGCAAGGACACTTGTCCTTTCTAAGCGAAGCAGAACTTGCAGGAAGGATGGAGCAGTTTGGGTGGGATGTACAGGAGCGGGAGTTTGCGGTTATCGCGGTAAAACTTCATGGACTTTACAGGTCAGAGGGCAAGTTTTCACCTGGAGATGAGCAGTTGGTCACATTCGCTGCTGTTAACATTACACAGGAACTGGCAGAAGCGATGAATCTAGACGCAAATACGATTAACCTGCAGGATTTAACCTTGGGTCTTCTTGTAGGCAGAACGGAAAGGACCTCACAGTTAGAGGAAATGCGTGCTAATTTGTTTCATTTCGCAGAAGCACTTGCCCTAACACTAAACAATTTATTACATGTTGAAGTGACGGTGTGCGTCGGAGCAAGTACGCAAGAGCTGCATAAGTTATCGCTATATTTTGAAAATGCGCGCAATGCTTTGAATCATCGAACGCTAGGTGATGAACAGCAAGTGTTGGATGTGAACGATATTATGCCTGGTGGTCATGATGCGATTGCCTATCCCTTCGATGTGGAAGCAGCCATTCTTAAAGCTTTGCGTTCTGGTCAAAACCTGGAATTGGATGAACTATTAAACGGTTTCCTAGCACAATTGAAAGCGCGTACGACTAAGGAACTAGATGTTCGCCAAGGGTTACTGCAACTCTTCGGTAATATGCAGAACACCATCATGCTTTCGGGATTTAGTCCGTTGGCATTTAACGATGGTATTGACATCTGGCGCCAAATGTCCGAGCTGAAAGAACCCGAAGCCATACTGTTGTGGATGAAAAAGCATATCGTGACACCTTATGTGAATCGACTTCACAGAACGCAAGATATGCAATTAAGACAGTTGGTTGAGAATGTATTATCAACCATTCATGCGAATTATGCCAAGGATATTTCCTTGGAAGGCTGCGCTGATTTACATGGCACTTATGCCAAGAAGCTAAGTATCGGCTTTAAGCAGATAACCGGGCTAACTTTTATTGATTATGTGACGCAATATCGCCTGAATAAAGCGAAGCAGCTTTTGCTGGAGACGGATGAGAAAATTAACGATATCGCAGGAAGCGTCGGCTATCAGGCACCCTATTTTAACCGGCTATTTAAGAAGTATGAAGGGATTACCCCGGGGCAATATCGTGAACAAGCGGAACAAGATGCGTAAGTACGAAAATGTGGGGGACTGCTTATGGATTACGACTTCTTCAATAGCTTAAGTCCAAAAGTGTTGGATGTAGTGAAAAGGGATTCTTCCTTCTGGCAGTTCGTCTAGCCGGGGATAGGGAATCAAAGCATGGAGGATGGATTCAAGCAGCTTTACCAGATTTGGCATCAGAAAGAAGCAGGATTCGAATGGGAAACGCGTGTTGGATTCCTTAACTTCATTAAGGAAGTCACAGTAGCGAGGGCTAGAAGACGCTCAGCAGAAGAGGTCGGATTCGTCGATTCCTTTTATTTCACACGACTGTTTACCCGTGAAACGGGGCTGACGCCAAGCCAATATCGCCAAACCTAGCGATCAACTAAAAATCCAGATTTACGATAGGATTCTGCATGTACCGCTGGTCCTTTTTCTTTTATCCTAATGTCATGAGGAATGAATCATGCAAAGGGGATGGGGCAGATGACAACGGAAACACCAACACCAAACCAATCAAAACCGCGTATTATTGACGCTGACGTACACAACGCAATTGCCAAAGCGCAGGATATATTACCCTATTTACCTAAGGTATGGCATGAACAGTGGCTTGCCGTTGGACCAGGCTATAGCGGTGGCTGGTATTCACCAATTGGGGTCATGCGCAAGGATGCGAAACAGCCGAATGGCGGGATGCCGGGTAGTGATCCGCACTTTATGCTGAAGCATCATTTTGAGAAGTGGGGTATCGATTATGGGATCCTTACAGGTTCTGGTGTTCTGGGGGTATCCCTGAACCCGGATCCCGATTACGGCAATGCTGTGATGAGTGCATACAATGACTGGCTTGTGGATCATTGGCTATCCGTGAGCCCGGTGTTCAAAGGCTCGATTCTGATTAACCACGCGGATCCGCTTGCATCAGCGAAAGAAATTGATCGTATGGCTAAGAACAAGAATATGGTTCAAATTATTATGTGCAGCGGCTCCCGAATGCTGTACGGTCAAAGATTTTTCCATCCGATCTATGAAGCTGCTGAACGAAATGGGCTGCCTGTTGCCGTTCATCCTGGCACAGAAGGTCGCGGCATTGCAGGGGCACCGACACCTTCGGGCTATCCGACGAAATATATCGAGTGGCACAATATTCTGCCGACCAACTATATGGCGCACGTGAACAGCCTTGTTTGTGAAGGCGTTTTCGAGAAGTTCCCAGGGCTAAAATTTGTCGCCATCGAAGGTGGCATTGCTTGGGCACCTCATCTCATGTGGCGTATGGATAAAAATTATAAAGCGCTTCGCGACCAGGTACCTTGGCTAAAAAGATTACCATCCGAGTATATTCGTCAGCACGTATACTTTACAACGCAGCCGATCGAGGAACCGGATAGACCGGATCAAATGAACCAAATTCTTGACATGGTGGGGGCTGACAACAACATCATGTTCTCATCGGATTATCCGCATTGGGATTTTGATAATCCGAAGGTTGTTTTGCAGCCTATTCGTAAAGAGCTGCGCCAGAAGATTTTATGCGACAATGCGATGAACTTGTATCGCTTGTTCGAGCGGCCGCAGTCAGCTGTATTGCCAACTAGCATCCTTGGGGAGGCATAGGCCATGGAGACGACAAAGCAGAAAGAGAAAACCTTGTATCCCGTGTGCACCGTAGATGAAGTACCCGAAGGTGCTCGTAAAATTGTGGAAGTCAGAGGGATGGAGCTCGGAATTTTTCACATCGGGGAACGCTGGTATGCTTGGCGTAACGTGTGCCCGCACGCTGCGGCTCCAGTCTGCGAGGGGGTTGTTTGCGGAACGCGCATGCCGTCGTTGGTATACGAGTATACGTATGGCAAGGATCGTGAAATCTTACGATGTCCATGGCATGGCTGGGAGTTCGATTTGCTGACGGGTAAGCATTTGGCAGAAGAAAATGGTGTAAAGCTGCGTGGGTATGAGCTTGAAGTTGTTGGAGAGGCCGTGTTTGTAAGAATTTAAAAGAAGAGTTCGTCCGTTAAATGTTAACGACCTAAAATAGTTGCGTTCACTCTTAGGGGTGGACGTTTTTGTTAGTTTGGTTCTCGCGTAGTGAAACTGTGGGCAGAGTGGCGGTAAGTGCAGGATGCCAGAGTGACGTTTGTCCGGTTTTTCCGAACTAAATCGGAGATTTCGTGCGAAAAAGCATGAATAGTCCGAATCTATCCAACTAAATGACCATTTTTCGCAGAAGGGCGTCGATTAGGGCGATTTAGAACGGCTATTTCGGACTAATTGAGGATTGTTGGTGTAGGGAGGGGAATTAGTTCGGTTATTCCTGACTATTAAGTGATGTTGCAGCGTAACTATGACGATATCAAGGTTTATTAGGAAAAAAGGAGTGACTAACATGGAGATAATACGAGATATCAGCTATTCCGATCATTTTACTGAATATAGAAAAATGGATTGGTTTATCCCGCTCAAACCGAGCAAACAAACAGCTCTTTTGTTCATTCACGGCGGTGGCTGGTATAAAGGCAATAAAGAGCAATGGCACGACGTTTGTGCCCATTTCGCAAGTGAAGGTTATATCTGTGCCACGGCAAGCTATAGACTCGTACCGCAATTCAGGTTTCCAGCGCAGATTGAGGATGTGAGACTGGCCATGCAGCATATGAAGACTACCAGTGAGAAGTTTGGTTTTGATGCAGATCGGATCGTCGTCGTGGGTTCTTCAGCTGGAGGACACCTGGCGAGCCTACTGGGAACGATACAGGTGGACGATTTGCTGGGTGTGGGGGATGAACTGCATGACCGAAATACCTTGCCTTATGCTGTGATTGGCTATTGCCCGGTAGTTACGATGTTCGACCGAAGGGAAACGATTGAGAATTTATTAGGTTTCCCGTTAGGGGCTAACGATGAGCTATACCAATTGGCTTCGCCTGTGCACCGATTGGTTGGAAACGAGCCTCCATTTCTGCTATTGCATGGTGATAAGGATACCCTTGTCCCGTTAGATCAAGTGACTAACTTCCATGAGCAAATAATGAAGCATGGCGGTCGTTCCCATCTTGTCGTTTTACCCGGTGTTGACCACGGATTTGGTTACGGTGTGGAGACGGAAGCTCAGCAACAATCGATTGAGGCCATTGAGCACTTCTTACGCAAGCTTCATAGCTAAATCTTGTTATTCATCTTGTGTAGGTCTGAATCCTAATGTATTTAGAGGGCGGAAATGCAGGATTATGATATAATTGATTGCATAAGTGAGGTGTCTATTCTGCAACAATTTCTATGTGGTCAATGCGCGCAATCTAATCAATTAAGTCTGGAAGATCGTATGGCTTTAGCACTCCAAATCAAGAGAGGCTATCCCTACATGTGCAGTCAGTGTTCTCAAACCTTTTTATACTCTTTAATTAGTGCACCTGTTGAAGTTGGGACTGAAGTTCTCGAAGAGCCGAATAATTCCGTTTCTGTTGCTGTTTCAACGCCGACACTTGAGAATAATAAGAATGAGGAAACTCCAAGAAAATCAGAAGCCGGTAACGTAGAGCAACTTGATCTCTTTCTTCTTTAATGAATACCCAAAAGGCTTAAACGAAATAAGGTGCCGTCTCCACAGTCATGGACTGAGGGGCGGCACTTTGTTTCGTTCAAGAGGAAGCATGCAAGCGTCAGGATGCCTTCTGCGTTTCAGCCGCGAAGGCGCGCTTCGCCCTTTCCGCTGGTAAAAGCAAGATCAAGACCGTCAGTAGCGATGCTGACAGGAAAACGACTGAACCCACGAGTGAGATGGAGACCGCATGGGCAAAAGTCGCATCCGAAGGAGGGGCTGACCGGTTCACCATCTCAAATACAGCGATCAGGACCGCAAGCCCAAGCGATGCGCCTGTCTGATGTGCAACATTGACGAGCCCTGACGCTGCTCCCGCGTCTTTGGCCTCAACGCCTGCCAATCCCAACGTCGTGAAGGGTTGGAAGATCATCCCGGCACCGCAGCCCATAATGAGTAGAGGGAACAACATATGAGATAGAAAGCTCGAATCAGCCGAAAGTTGGCTTAGCCAGCTTGTTCCGATGATGGCGATGATCAATCCAGCGATCAGTATTCTAGCGTTCCCGAACCGATTTACGAGCGAAGGCATGGCGTACATCATCCCAAACTGAACGATCGTGAATGGCATGATCGCAAGTCCAGCTTCCAAAGCGTTGAAATGAAGCACGTGCTGAAGAAATTGTGGAACAAAGAAAAAAATCGGATAATTTCCACACAAAAGCAACAACCTACCAAGATAGGCTCCTGATCGTGTTCGGCTTGCAAAAAGGCGGAGTGGTGTAATTGGCTCTTTGGCGCGTGCTTCAATCCATACGAAAGCCGCTAGTGAGATACCTCCGATAGCAATCGAGCCCCATACATCGGGCGATTCCCATCCGGCAGACGCGGCTTGAACAAATCCAAAGGCCAGCGCCGTCATGCCGATCACCGACGTCAGGGCTCCGAAGATATCCAATCGGCCGGCTTTGGACGCTGTCTCCTGCATAAAGCGAGGTATCATAAGAAGCAGAGCGATGCCGATCGGCACGTTGAGGAACATCCCGGCGCGCCAAGAGATCAGATCCGTCAGCATGCCGCCAATGAGCAAACCGACGCTGCCGCCGGCTCCCGCTACGGCACTGTATACCGCGATCGCTTTTGATCGTTCTCTAGCTTCCGAGAAGCTGACCGACAATAGGGCGAGCGCAGATGGCGTCGCCATCGCTGCCGCCAGTCCTTGCATTGCGCGAGCCGCGAGCAGCAGTGAAGCGGACGGGGCCAGGCCAGCCAGCAGAGAAGCTAGAGAAAACAAGGCAATCCCCACGCTAAAGGTTTTTCTTCTCCCTAGTATGTCCCCCGCGCGAGCTCCTAACAACAAGAATCCACCGAAAGCCAAAATATATGCGTTTTGCACCCAAGTCAAAGCGGTTGTCGACAGATGCAGCGTGCGTCCAATTTCGGGTAACGCCGTAACCAATACGGAAGCGTCGAGCACCATCATCAACTGACAGGCGACGATCATGATCAAAATAATTCGTTTCGAATGTTCACTCAAGTTCAAGAGGAAGACCTCCCTTTCACGTTATAACGCTATTATGCCGTGAATTTGCAGCGGGAAGTAGCTCGTTTCTGTCTAAAAATTGCTCAATACTGCAAATTAGAATTTCCTTTGTAGATGGATAGTCGGGTTGGCACTCTTGGTTGGCACTCTTAGGGGAAGGGGGTATAATAGGAAGGGGAAAAGGATGGAGGGATGTTATTATGCAGACGAAATTGGCAGAATTATTACATGTGGTGGAGTCGCTTGATCTTACGGAGGGGCGGAATGAGACGTCCATACCTTTTTTTTCGCTGGTCCGGCGTAACGGGCCGACGGCAATTATGCCCGGTGTACTCACTCCTTCTTTTTGCCTAGTTCTACAAGGGTCAAAAAAGCTTCATCTCGGTCAGGACACGATCTATTATGGTACGGGAGACTATTTAGTATCGTTAATGGATATACCGGCCTCTGGTCAAATCGTCGGTGCTAGGTGGCAATCGCCATATTTGGGCTTGCGAATTGACCTCACGGGGGAAGAAATTGCTTCTGTCCTGACGGATACGGGGATCAGCGTAAAGCCGCCCGACCGAAAGTTAGGCCCTGCTGCTTACGTAGGTAAATCCGATGAACACTTGCAGCACTTATTCATCCGGCTCCTAGAACTGCGAAGTAAACCTGAAGTGGAAGTCCGCTTCTTGTCTTCTCTGATCAAGCGTGAGATGATTTTCCGCTTGCTGACGGGAGATTATGGTCATTTGTTTGTCCAAAGGGTGTTTATGGACCAGCAGAACGAGGGGATTAGTCGAGCCATTGCTTGGATTAAGGAGAATTACAACAGGACCTTTACTATCGAAGAGGTCGCGAGATCGTCCAAAATGAGTGTCTCAGGACTTCATCATAAATTCAAAGCTGTCACGACGATCGCTCCTCTGCAATATCAGAAGCAACTACGCCTTCAGGAAGCGAGACGCCTCATGTTGAACGGCTCCACGAACGCCACGGCTGCTGCGCTGGAAGTCGGTTACGAGAGCCCGGCTCAATTCAGCAGGGAATACCGCCGGCTTTTCGGACTTCCTCCGTTGCAAGATATAAAAGCATTTCACAATAAACCAGTACCGGAAGCGTTCGAGAATAGTTGATTATTCATACATTTTTCGTACCCATAAGCAAAAAGGCAGAAATGTTCGATCACATGGATATTTGATAACATTCAGGAAAAAAGAATATTGAATCTTCCTCGCGCTTTGTTGATAGTTAGACTTATAAATGTTTTCGCTGGGGATACTCTAATAGTTCGATGGGAACTAGACGAATATTCCCTTTTTGTGTAGAGTATTATCATCGACCATACAGACATAGGGGAACGAATTATGACAAAAAAATGGTTTAATCGCTTACTGCTTTCCTATATTCCTGTATTGATATTAGTGACTTTCGTGCTGTCGTTTGTATTCTTCTACATGGTGAATAACATTTCTTCAAATCAAGCTAAGCAGGCTAATCACGTGTATACGGAACAAGTATTGAGTACGGTTGATTTTACGTTAAAGAAAGTCGAGCAGCTCGTTGTTAATGCATTCAACAATGATGAAAGCGCTCACTTATTTTTTTACAATACTCCGGAAGATCGCTATAACTCACAGTTCATTCCTTCAAAAAAAATAGGAGAGCTGACTTCACTAATTCCTGAAATTGACTCTTTGTATTTATATAGGGCAACCGATCAGTCTGTATTGATGAAGGATTCTCTCATGCAGGCAAGCGATTCAACGGAGTATACGTTTATTCGCAAGCTCCTACAGGACGGCATTCCACCAGGCTGGGTACCGGTTCGTTCCTTTAAGCAATCCGACGATGCACCTGTGAATTCAGTTGTGTCATTGGTTAGGGGTGTGCCGCTGCTGACGGGTGAAAAAGGGTTCGTCGTTGTGAACATCAACGTGAAAGCGATTGCCAGCTTAGTAAAGGATATGTCAGCTTCTAAATTTAGTTATGTAGATATTGTAGACCAAGCAGGGAATCAGGTCGTCAAGGAAAGCGAGATTGGGCACACAACAACGCTGACAACGTTGGTTTCAAGCTATTCGGGTTGGCAGATCGAGAGCGGGCTGCACGACGGCGGTACGTTCAAATTGTTTGCTACGATCCCGATGATTTGGCTAGTGATTATTCTTCTGGCGATTCTGAGCGGAATTGCGTGGATTGTATTTGTGACTAGGCGCAATTATAAGCCGCTAAAGGCGATTATGGACAAGCTAGAGAGTTCTTCCTCCTCCAAAAGCAAGTTATTCCAAGATTCGGAGGGGCAGGACGAATTGCAGTTCTTGGATAAGGCGATTACGAGTCTCATCGAGCAGTCGAATGAATATCAACAACAACAAGCGCAAGGAGTGGCCTATCGCCGTCAGCGTTTCATCCATGATTTGCTGACCGGTAACCGGATGTTCTCCGATGAGGATTGGCGGCTGGAGGCTAGCCTTCTTGAAAGTACGGATGCCTACGATTATTGGCATGTGATGGCCATCGGTATTGATGGATATACGGAGTTTACGAAGTTATATGATTATCGCGATCAAATTTTGCTTAAGTTTGTCGTGCAAAATGCGCTGCAAGAAATCGCGGACAAGCACGGTTGCCGCATTTGGATGGCGTGGATGGATGCAACGCGTCTGGGAGCGGCGATACAGGTGTTGCCGGATACGCAGAATCCTCAGGATCGAAGAAAAGTTGCGGCTCATATTGCCGGGGAACTCAACGAATGGATCCGCAATCATTTGAAATTTACGGTTTCCGTCGGAATTGGCAGTGACGTTACGGATGTGAGCGAAGTTTCGTTGTCCTATGAGGAAGCGATGCATGCGCTCGATTACAAAATCGTGCTTGGCGCAGACCAAGTCATTTCCTCCAGTGAAGTGAAAGTGAACAGCCAAGCGGCTTATGGTCACTATCATGAAATTCGTGTCATTGCCGGTCAATTTAAGCAAGGGAATGCCGAGTGGAAGCCGTTATTCCGTCGTTTGACGGAGTCGATGAAGCAAGATACGATGTCCCGTCAAGAATTACGGATGATTGTGGATTATATGAACTATCAATGGAATGCGGCATTTCAGGAAATGCTGCCCGAATACCGAGGCTACTGGGAAGAAACGGCTTTCCCTCAGCTGCAGGCTGAGATTGGTCAGTTGGAGACTGTCGAAGTGACGATGAGTCGTTATTACAATTGGCTCGAGCGAACAGACGATCAACTGAAGGAATTACGTGAGCGACGCAACGTGCATTCTACGGCACCACGTATTAAGGCGTATATTGATGCCAATTATGGGGACTCTAATTTATCACTGAATCTATTGAGTGAACATTTTAATCTAAGCACGAAGTATGTCAGCCAGCTTTTTAAAGATGAGATTGGCATTAAGTTTACGGAGTATTTGGCAGGTTTGAGAATTGAGCAAGCTAAAGTTCTGTTGAATGTCTCCAATGATTCAATTCAAGAGATCGCCAAACAGGTGGGCTACGACAATACATTATCCTTCATCCGGATGTTTAAAAAGATTGAAGAGATCACTCCAGGGGATTATCGCAAGTTAGGGAAAGGCGAGTAGTACTAGGAGGCAAATGGCTGTGTGAATAAGGTTCAAATGGCGATTCCGTAGGAGTGGAGCGCTGTTTGGGCCATTTTTTATAGTATACAAAATTCTAGATGATAATCATAAATCCGCCTCATCCTTTCCAACCAGAATATCGTGCGTAAAGCATGAAAATGAGCTCTTGTCGAAGGCTGTGTGTAGCCGTTTTAATAAGGGTACAACATGCAACACACAGAATGTGAACAAGGGGAGGATTGGATGGACAACGTGAAACAGGCGGTAGGGGTTTTATCTTCGTCTAGCACACAGGTAGTAAAGAAGACCAAACGTCAGGATCGCTGGTTATTCGTTATGTTTTTACCGGCATTGGTCTACTTTGTACTTTTCAAATACGTGCCGATGGGTGGACTCGTACTCGCTTTCAAAGATTACAACTTACATGATGGTATTTTGCACAGTCCTTGGGTAGGCTTCGATAATTTCCAGCTGTTATTTAAAAATCCAGATATGTTGAAGGTCATTCGTAATACGCTGATGATCAGCTTCCTGACCGTGGTCGTCGGATTTCCATTCCCGATTATCATCGCCATCTTGCTGAATGAAATGAAAGCGCAGTTCTTCAAACGAACGATACAAACTGTTCTGTATTTACCTCATTTTCTGAATTGGGTTATCGTGGGTTCATTTGTTGTACTTTTGTTAGCGCAAGAGCACGGCATCGTGAATAACCTCTTGGAGCGTTTGACGGGTCATTCGTACCCATTCTTATATAAAGAAGGGTCTTGGCTGGCCGTATTTCTAGGCTCTCATATTTGGAAGGAAGCGGGATACGGATCTATTATTTATCTCGCAGCACTGAGCAGCATCGACACCAGTTTGTATGAATCTGCCTCTCTAGATGGGGCGAACAAGTGGAAACAAATTTGGCACATTACACTGCCAGGTATCATGCCCGTCATTGTTCTCATGATGATCTTATCCTTAGAGCATGTGATGGATGTCGGATTTGATGCGATCTATGTCCTGCAAAATGCGAGCGTTCGAGATATTGCGAGTGTTATCTCTACTTGGAGTTACGCCATCGGCTTGGGCCAAGCAAAATACAGTTTGACGACAGCACTTGGGTTCTTTCAATCGCTTGTTGGACTGATCTTGGTGTTAACGGCGAATACAATTGCACGCAAGTTTAATCACGGATTATGGTGAAGGGGGAGATCACATGAAACAGTCATCTGGAGAACGGATCTTCTACTCCGTCAATTATGCGGTGATGGGCGTTATCGGTTTTATCTGCATACTCCCATTAATCTATCTGTTGGCCGTGTCCTTCAGTTCAGAACAAGCCGTCGTTTCAGGCAAGGTGGGATTGTGGCCGGTCGGGTTTAATTTGGATAATTACCGACTTGTTATTGAAGGTACAGGTATTGGCAAAGCGTTCTGGAACAGCATCGTCATTACCGTCTTTGGTACTTGTTTAAATATGGGTTTCACCGTTCTAGCCGCTTATCCGCTGGCCAAGAAAGCGTTCAAAGGCCGGCGATTCTATACCATGCTGATCTTGTTTACAATGTTGTTCAACGCAGGATTAATTCCCAACTACTTGTTGGTGAAAAATCTAGGACTCGTGAACACGTACTGGGCGCTTTGGCTACCCTCGCTTATCAGCGTATACAACATGTTGGTGTTAAAAACGTTTTTTGAAACGCTTCCCGACGAAGTCGAAGAAGCAGCGAGAATCGATGGAGCAAGCGAAGCGCGACTCCTTCTGCAAATCATCTTGCCGCTGTCTATGCCGGTACTGGCTGCGCTCACTTTATTTTATGCCGTCGGACATTGGAATTCTTTCTTGAATGTCATGCTTTATATTAACTCCAGCGACAAAAAGAACATGGCCGTTATGGTTCAAGAGATGGTAGCAAATAGCTTCTCTCGCCAAATGGATCAAGTGCAACCTGACCAGGTGCAAATGATTACCCCAGAAGCGATTCGAGCTTCAAGCATTTTCATTATGATTGTCCCTATGCTGATCTTGTATCCGTTCTTACAG
This sequence comes from Paenibacillus qinlingensis, assembly GCF_031455095.1. GTDB lineage: Bacteria > Bacillota > Bacilli > Paenibacillales > NBRC-103111 > Paenibacillus_E > Paenibacillus_E qinlingensis_A. The sequence continues at coordinate 293,991 of NZ_JAVDSB010000004.1, read as the reverse complement.
AAGTATTTTGTTAAGGGGATTATGGTCGGTTCGATAAAAGGGTAAACCACATGAATGATTAATCACATTTATTTCAGGAGGGTTCGTATGAAAAACAAAAAGACATGGGTGTACGCAGGTTTAGTAACAACAGCAGCAATTGGGATGGTTCTGACAGGCTGTGCGAAAGAGGAGAAAACGACATCAACTTCTACTTCCTCTCCGAGTGCTGCTGCAACGCCAGCGGCAAAGGGAAAAGTATCGATCACTGTCTACGATCGGGCTAAAATTCCTGCGGAAGAAGGTAACTTCGAGAAAAATCGTTGGGTTGATTATATGAACAAAAATGGCCCTGTTGATCTTACAATCGTACCTGTGCCTCGCGACAAAACGATTGATAAATTAAACGTGCTGTTCGCATCGGGAAGCGCGCCAGATATTATCGTCGACTATAACGCGCCTGACCGTTCGACTTGGTATGAAAGTAAACAATTAATGCCGTTAAACGATATGATTGATAAATACAGCACGGTCTATAAGCAGCAGTTGGAGAAATATCCGGTTCTGAAAAAGCTCGGTACCCGTGCGGACGGTAAAATTTACGACATCGGCGCTGTACGCCAAGGTGATATCAACTGGATGCTGTGGGTACGTACGGATTGGCTGAAGAAGTTGAACCTAGAAGCGCCGAAGACAGCAGAGGATATGTTGAAAATCGCGAAAGCTTTCGTCGAACAAGATCCTGACGGAAACGGCAAGAAAGATACGTACGGCATGGCACTTGGCGGGTTCTTGAACTGGAAAGTTGCTGATTATATGTTTGGTGTACCGTATAACACGAACTATCAAGATCAGAACAGTGCTTTCTCTGTGTCTTGGAAAAATATGCAAGCAGCAACAGCCTTTAAGAAGCAACTATTCGATGGCGGCCTCGTTGATAAGGATTTCTTGACGGATCAGAACGGGGATAAAGCGAAACGTGATTTTATTAACGGTAAGCTCGGATTTTATATGACACAGCGCAGCGAAGCACAAGGTGTATTCGAATCATTGAGAAAGAATGACCCCAATGCACAAGTGACGCCAATTGCACTGCCAAGCACGCCGAACGGCCAATTCAGCCCTGCAATTAATACGCCGTTCACGATGGCTGGTGTTGTCAATGCGAAAGCGAAAGATCCGAAAGCGGTCATGCAATATATCGACTTTTTGAACACAGAGAAAACGGTGAAGACGCTTCGTTGGGGAACGGAAGGGGAGCACTATAAGCCGAATGCCAATGGCTGCCCGGTTCCAACAGATGCTGCGAAGAACACAGCAGAACGCAGCTGGAATGCCGATTATTCCATTCTTGTTAGCGAAGAATCCATGATGAAGTGTGATCCGGTACTAGATCTGCTTGATGCTAACAACGCGACGCAAATGGAATACAAAAAGTTGGTTGAAGCAGCTCGCAAAATCTACTTGAACCCAAGCAACCCAATGCCAGGTTCGGTTATTGATCTAAGCTTGCCATCTTTGCCTTCTGAGCTAAATACTATTGTCGCTAGTGTGAACTTTGACGATGAGTTGAAAAAATCCGTCGTGACAGGCAACTATTCCGCAGATAGTGTGATTACGAACATTCAGGGTACATGGACTAAGGCTGGCGGAGACAAGGTAGACGAATTCTACAACAACTGGTATAAGCAAAATAAAACGAATGCGGTCTCCATCAAAGATGTTTACGACCTCTTAGTTCAACAACAAAAACAAGCTGGGAAATAAAGATTAGGGAAATAAGGTGAATAGAGCGGATCATTGTCTGACAGACAGTGGTCCGCATTTAACTAAGTTGAAAAGCAATTTTCGTACTACTCTCATAGCAAATAGGAGGGAATTTAATGAGAAGCAAGCCCGCAAGCGCTGTGATGCTCATCCTTTGTTTATTGGTTCAGCTAGCAGGAGTAACGTGGAGAACTCCTGCCGCTCACGCCAACTCGGGTCCTGCACTGGTTTCAATTCGTTTGGACTCGAATGCTTATTCGCTGTCTGGGAATCAAACGCATGCTACTGTTGTTAACGCCCAATATGCCGACGGCAGTGAAGCGAATGTGACGGCAAGTTCCAGCTACTACAGTTCTCGTCCGTCCGTGGCAACTGTGAATAACGCAGGTGTCGTTACAACAGGTTTGTTTTCTGGAAACGCTTACGTAACAGCGCTGTTTCAAGGTCAGACGGCTAGCGCTGTGGTGACCGTCAACCCGCTCGTTAATCCTGGATTTGAACAGGATGCAACCGGATGGAGCGTAGGTTCAGCATCTGCGATAGTCACAGAGGATAAGTACACGGGCAGCAAATCATTAAGACTGACTTCGCAAGCTAGTTTCGGCAATTCCAAGAAAGTGAATATTCCCGTGCAGCCGAATACGAACTACAAGCTGAGCTTCTACGCCAAGAGCGGCGGCGGATTTCGCGTGTATGCAAGGAATGATGCTGCAGCGGTGGAACTGAGCAATAGCCGTGTGCAGACAACCAACAATGCTAATCCGATTTGGCAATTGTACACCAGTGGCACATTCAACTCAGGCGTGTATACCAACGTGACGATTTATCTATCCGATACAACAGCAGCTGTAGCGGGCAGCAAACATTATATCGATGATATCCAATTGATCGAGGTCCCGGCCGTGGTGCCGCAGGTAAGCTCGATTGCGTTTGCTGAGCCAGCATATGCCGTAAACAGCGGTTCGCAAACGGCAGCGGTCGCCCACGCGGTGCTTGCGGATAGCTCCTCTTCGCCGCTTCCAGCCGAAGCTGTCTACGCATCGTCCAATCCGAGCATCGCTTCGATCGATGCGAGTACGGGACAACTGACAGGCGTGGATATCGGCACCGCTCTAATCACCGCCATTTACCAAGGAAAATCGGCAACCGTGCCGGTAACCGTCAGCAAACGACTGGATCATATTCAATTTGGCTCAAACCAGCTTTACATGGCGTCAGGATCAAGCTATTCATCTGTTTTGCAAGCTGTTTATGAAGGAGGAACGACCGCAGTGATTACGAACGGAGCTTCTTACAGCTCATCAGCTCCACAAGTCGTTGCCGTTGATGCATCAACGGGCGTAATAAACGCCACGCAGGCAGGCAGCGCAACGATTACTGCCAATTATCAAGGGCAAGTTGCACAGACGACGATCGTCGTGGTGACGCCAGCGCAAATGCAATCTCTTCAAGTCAGTGAAGCGCCAAGCCTTCAAATGGAAGTGAAGCAAAACCGCAGTCTGCATGCCACAGCGGTCTTGCAAGATACGACGGTTCATGATGTGACCCTAACGGCCTCTTACCTATCCGACCATCCTGAAGTTGCTGCAGTGAATGCGCAAGGCCAACTAACTGCTTTGGCGGAAGGTACGGCGCAGATTCAAATTACTTTTGCAGGTCAGACTGCTTCCCTGCAGGTGCAAGTGACCGATCCGTATCGCGTGCTACGAGACAAATGGAAAACACAGCTCATCGGCGGCAACACGCTGGACTTAAACGATGCCGATGTAGCAGCGGCCTTCACCAAACGGACGAACTCGGCTCAAGCCCAGTGGAGTTCGATGCTTAAAACGCCGAATCGTACGTCCATTTGGAGCGATCTCAGCACGCAAAACTCCACGTCAGTCGTAACGAGCTATGCGAGATTGCGGACCATGGCGATCGCCTTTGCAACGCCAGGAAGCACTCTCTACCAGAATGAGACACTTGCACAGGACATTGCCCATGCGATGGATTGGTTGTACACGAACTGGTTCAATGAATCATCGACACTTGAAGGGTACAATAATGAATTCTATAACTTCCAAATTGCTACCCCGATGCAAGTGACGGATATTACTGCGCTGATGTATGACTATTTCACGCCTCAACAACGCAAGCATTATATGGACGCAGCTGAAAATGCCTGTCCGACCCCTGCCAATGGCGTCGGGTATACGGATGAAGGGGCTAACCGGGTATGGCGGGCCACGTCGGTCGCGGTCCGAGGCATTGTAACGCAAGATAGTAACGCACTTATGCTTTCTAGAGACGCTCTTGCAGATGTACTGAAATATGTAACGGTTAGCGACGGCTTCTATGTGGATGGTTCCTTTATCGCTCACGTTGCGCATCCTTATACGGGCGGCTACGGCAAGTCCTTGCTCGCCAGCATAAGTGATTTGGTCTACTTGCTCGATCAGTCGCAATGGGACTTGAATCAGACCTCGAAGCAGTTTCTATTCCAAACGGTGTTTGACAGCTTCGAGCCGCTCATGTACAAGGGTGCGGTTATGGATATGGTCCGAGGCCGAGAAATCTCACGGCCGCAAAAGACGGATCTAAACGCCGGACATGATATTATTGCGGCGATTCTCAAACTGAGCGAGTTCGCTCCGCAGCGGTCAGCACTTGCTTTTAAACGGATGGTGAAAGGTTGGGTTCAAGGAGAAGCTGAGGCGCAGAGCTTGTATAAAGATCTACCGCTTGGCGCGATTCCGTTAGTTAAGAACGTGATTCAAAATCCTGCAATTCTGCCACGCGAGGCGGTAGCAACGCACCAAAATTATGCCAGCATGGATCGCGTTGTCCATACAGGAACGGATTATGCTTTTGGATTAGCGATGGATTCGAGCCGAATTCTGAATTATGAGCAAGGAAATGGCGAGAACAACACGGGTTGGTATGCGGGAGAAGGCACAACGTACTTCTATAATGGCGATAGCAGTCCCTATACCGATGGCTTCTGGCCGACAGTGAATCCGTATCGGATGCCGGGGACGACCGTAGATACGCGTACGCGGCCAGAGAATCAGTCCGAAGCGAATAAGTATACACCGAATAACTGGGTAGGCGGAACAGAGCTGGGCGATCAGTTTGGTGCTTCCGGTATGGAGTTGAAAGCCTACAATTCGACGCTTACAGCGAAAAAGTCCTGGTTTATGTTTGATGACGAGATCGTCGCACTTGGAGCAGGCATTCAATCATCCGATAACCGTACCATTGAAACGATTGTCGATAATCGGATGCTGAATGCGGCAGGCAATCAAACGCTCACGGTTAACGGGACGGTGAAGCCTTCCACCTTGGGGTGGCAGGAGGAAATGAACGGTGTGAACTGGATCCAACTGGAGGGAACAGGCGGCTACTACTTCCCGCAATCGACGACAGTCAAAGGACTAAGGGAAGCGAGAACGGGCACTTGGAGCCGTTTGAATGCTATGTATGGAAGCGCAGATCCGATTACGCGGAACTATGCAACGCTTTGGCTTGATCACGGTGTGAATCCAGCGAACCAAGCGTACGAATATGTTTTTCTGCCGAATCAATCAGCGGCTCAGGTGGGGCAATATGCGGCTAACCCCGACATCGACATTCTCGTGAACAGTTCGGCAGTTCAGGCTGTGAGAGACCATAAGTTGCAGATCACCGCAGCAAATTTCTGGAACGATGCCGTTCAGACAGCTGGCGGGATGACATCATCCGGCAAGTCGTCCGTGATGGTACGTCAGATTGGAGATGAGCTGGAAATCGGTGTTTCTGATCCGACACAAGCGCAATCTGCAAGTCTTGAAATCGAGGTGGATCAAGGAGCGGCAGCTGTTCTATCCGCTGATCCCAACGTGACGATTACGCAAATTTATCCAACGATTAAATTGAGTGTTTATGTGAATAAAGCTGCCGGAAAAACAATGAAAGCGAAACTAAAGCTGGGTGTACCTGTGGAGACCGTTTCGTCCCTCCAGTTGGATAGCACCTCCTACGAGTTAGCGGTAGGGCAAACCCACCAATCGGTTGTAACGGCTGTCTACAATAACCAAGTGCTAGGTCCTGTAACCAATGGTGTGCGTTATGTTTCCTCCAATCCAGCCATTGCTACCGTGAGTGCCACTGGTTTAGTTACCGCTATAAGCAGCGGGCTTGCGGAGATTACGGCGATTTACGAATGGAAGTCAGTGAAGGCCATTGTCGTTATCCCAGGCAGACTGACCGATGAACTCAATACTTTTAATCTGCTGTATAAGAACGGAACCGATATGAAGATTGACACGGCAAATAGTGATAAGATGTACGGAGATATGGGGCGACTCACTAGGAGAACGAGCACGGAAGAAGCGATTGTCTATCGAACACCACTCGAAATGACCTCCTATCAGATTACGAGTTACTTCTGGCAAGGAGAACCAACGGTTGACTTTAGCGTGTACGGATCGGCGGATGGTATTACTTATCAGCCGCTTTCCATGGAAAAGATCAACGTTGGACCACAACTTCCGGATAGCACCTACTGGAGTAAGATCGTGTATCAATCCACCTCGATTCCATCGGGGCTGTCTTATCTAAAGATTGCTTTCCGCAACACAAGTGTAAATCCGTGGAACCCGCAAATTGGAAAAGTAGAGATTGATTTCGGAAGGAATAATTGAAGTAAATGATTTCATAGGGTGCCTCCTGAATGCTGGGGGGCACCCTCTTTCATTTTTTTAAATGAGAAGCTATTTTACTTAAAAATAATGCTAATAATTCGAAACAATGTGAAGGTAAGTAGGGGCAACATCGCGGTAAAATGAGACTATCTAATCGAAGGAGGAATTACTCTTATGGTAGAACAAACAATAGATATCCAGGCACTGGTTCAACAATTTCAAACGGACGGATATGTCATATTACGCAATGTGCTTAGTGCAGAGAAAGTAGAGCTTCTCAATTCAGCGGTGGATCGGTTGATATCAGCGGAAGAGGAGAGCTTAAGCTATAATTGGTATCATTCGGTAGCTAGAGACAAGGAGTTTCTCTCACTAATCGATGAGCCTACGGTGACGAAGTTGATGGCCAACATACTGGGGTACAATATTCAGTTGCATATTTCCCATCTGACTGTGCGCAAGCCGAATCCCAATGATCAGAAAACGGGAACAGCGAGTTTCATTGATTGGCACCAAGATGGACCTAGTCCGCATTTCCCTTCCATCGCAGGTTTGACTTCCTTGTACTATGTGAAAGCTTGCTATATCTTAAGTGACATGAGCCAACCTAATCGAGGAAACACCAAAATCATCCCAGGCAGTCACAATAAAGCAGGATACAAACCTGTACAGGGAGATGTGAATGTTCCTTTGGACGGTGAAGTTCAGGTTTGCGGTAAACCTGGTGATGTATTTATCTTCGGTCAAAACTTGTGGCATGCCGGCGCCCCGAACCGCTCAGAACATACGCGTCGCCAACTGTTTATGGGATATAGCCCGATTTGGATGCGACCTATCGACTACCATAAGGCTTCGGATGAACTGCTGGAAGGAGCTAATCCGATACAACGTCAGTTATTAGGGGACATCAGTAGTAATTACTTCAAATATTACGTGCCCGAGCCATCCATGGTGCCCGTGAAGCAGCTGTTGCTGGCCGAGGACAATGATAAGAGCGTGTATATGTAAAATAGTATGAACCATGCGTCGCACGCTAGCGCACAAAAATTGTGCGCAAGGGAAGTGACACGGTCGCCCGTCGCACGCTAGCGCACAAAAATTGTGCGCAAGGGAAGTAACGCGGTCGCCCGTCGCACGCTAGCGCACAAAAATTGTGCGCAAGGGAAGTGGCGCGGTCGCCCATCGCACGCTAGCGCACAAAAATTGTGCGCAAGGGAAGTGGCGCGGTCGCCCATCGCACGCTAGCGCACAAAAATTGTGCGCAAGGGAAGTAACGCGTTCGACCGTCGAACGCTAGCGCACAAAAATTGTGCGCAAGGAAAGTGACGCGTTCGCCCATCGCACGCTAGCGCACAAAAATTGTGCGCAAGGGAAGTAACGCGTTCGCCCATCGCACGCTAGCAGAGGAAGCAGGTTCATCACTCTCCTAAGTGATGAACGAAACAAAGAGGATGTTTCCAAAAGTCTAATTGTCTTTTGGAACATCCTCTTTGTACTTAAATACGATCTCTAGTCACGCCCTCTATACTGCTTCGGGCTCATACCAGTATGCTGACGGAACACTCTGGAGAAATAATTAGAGTCATTGAAGCCGCACTGATGTGCGATCAGAGTAATCGAATAAGTTGTGATGTCTAACAAGTTTTTTGCTTTTTGAATTCTTAATTCTTTGATATATTCGGTGATCGTTGATCCGGTGGTTTCCTTGAATTGATGGCTTAGGTAAGTTTCGCTGCAGAAGCTGATACCTGCCAGAGCGCTTAATGTGATTGGGTAGGTAAAATTTTCTTTAATATAGTGAAGGGTTCGACTCACGATAAAGCTTCGTTGATGAGCTTCAGCGCGCTGATCCATGCTTTGTCCGTGATGGGTGTTTAACAGGAAATTCTCGTAAAGAAGAATCAAGTATTGGGTCAGCATCCCGATATGGGTATGCAACTCCCCGATATTAAGATCGAGTGGACGAGTGGCAGTAAGAAATCGTTGCTCGAGTTCGTTAGGATTTAAGCCATACTTGGCTGCCTGCGTCTTTAGACGTTGTGAGGCGGCCTCGAGATCTGTGCTGAATTGTCCAACGCACAGGAAGGCAAGTAATCGTCCCTTCCAATGAATAGGGAATCTTAGTTCTTCAATACCCATATAACAAGAGCCGTATAAAGGTGTGGCTGACCTTGTACACATACGGCATAATACTTTTTTGTTGCGGGCACATGCTTGAAAGGTAGCCTCAAACCTCTTCACGTAATTACAGAAGGGATTATTGTGATATAGATAAGGCGAGAATACGATGGATAGCGAGCTATCCATTTCGCTAAGCCCAGCGATGTCGTGCAAGTTCAAACCGACAGAATAACGATCGCAGACGAATTGAAAATAGGTTTTAATCCGCTCGGCCGCCGACATGTCTACTTGAGCCAGCTGATGATTCAGCTTCTCAAACTGCATTCAAGTCCCCTCCTGTCTAGAATTATAACCATTATAACAAGCGATAATCCCCTTGAGTAGTATGAACAACAAACAAAGCGCCATCCAAGGAACAAGGAGGCGCTTTGTTTGTTAATGGCGTTAAGAATCAGACATGACTATGACTTAAACCAGCAACTTGGGGCAAGTCGTACAGTATTCCTTGATACTGGAGACCTCATAGTAGAAGCAGCAAGTTTGGCGAACCCGTATAGGCGTAGTAGAAATGGATGAGGTAGTCGGTTTACGAAAAAAGCGGCCCAATGGATTTTCTTTTTCCCCGAATAATGCACCAGGAGCCTGATGAATCAGATACTCGAAGTCTGCGCGGAACGGCTCAGGTTGTCCCCCTTGTACCCCGATTCGTTTCTCGTATAACGAGTACACACGAACCGCAACATTTTCCCATAAGATCGATTTAGGTACGTTGGCCACGCTAGACATGACTGCTATTATTTTCCCTATATTCTCTGCAAAAAGGGATGAAATAACCTCATTGCGCCAATTAGGCCGTTGGTCAGCTTCTGGCAGTGTAACGTCAGTATCGGAAAGACTGACATACGCAAGCCAGGAGTGACCAGGTGAAGAGGCGAGAGAGCAATTGTCGGCAGATAAATCGAGTCCCTTGTTGTACACAGTCATGGCGTAAAGCAGCGGAATAGCGGTTAAGGCGGCATATCTTTTGAAAAATTGCGAAGCTGTGATCATCCTCGATGGGGACTGTAGAAGCACTGTCAGATGGTCCAAATAATTGGAGCATAACTCCTTATCGAGCAAGTCCAAGGCTCTCACCGAATAAGCAGGACGGGATGCCTCATATTCACTCAAGCCAAATTGCCCACTCAAGTAATCCCATTCACCCTGCGCAAGCCGTGACTGCTTGTTCATACTCAACCTCCTAGGTCTCTCTGTTTAAAATGATTTATTTAAGCGCAGCAGCGATCTGATCCACAATTAAATTGATGGCAATGGGTCCATAATAACCGATCCACTGCGCTGTGTTTTCCGAATAGACGTGGTTATCCTTAACGGATTTCAGGTTTTTCCAGATCGGCGTATTCTGAAATTGCGTCGTTAGCTCCAGATTCGTCTCGTCTTGAAGCAGGAACATATGATCAGCATTCAACTCAGGGAGAACTTCAAAAGAAATCATGACACTTGTCTCTTTCGCGTTAACGGACATTTGAGGAGGAGTCAGGCCAAGATCGTTGTATAGGATTTGTGAAGTTCGATGTGCAGTCGTTTGCAGACGAATCAACTTATCTCTAGGACGGACCAAGGCAACCGTTTGACCATTCATTTTCTTTGCCAATGTTGTTTTTAGATCGCTTACTTTTTGCTTATAGTTAGTAACGATTTGTTGAGCTTCTTGCTGCTTATTCAAAATTTGCCCGAATTTCAATAGTACGGTCTGCCAGTCCTCCGTGCGCTGTAGGACAATCGTCGGTGCGATTTTCACTAAATTATCGTAGATCTTATTATGAGCATCCGTAGCGATGATGAGATCCGGTTCTAATCCAACAATTGCTTCCATATTTGGTTCCAAATAAGTGCCAAGTAACGGGATATTGCTCATTTTATCGCCCAAATAGGGAGGGAGACCGTTGTCGGTTTCGGCAATTACGCTGCCCGTCGGCTTAAAACCTAACGCTAGCATTTGATCAGCGAACTGAACGTCAAGCACGACAATTTTCTTTGGAACTTCCTTGAGTGTCATTTCACCCTTTAAATGCTGAATGGTTACCGGTGCTGCAGGGACGGATGGCGTAGCAGTAGCAGCTGGATTCGTCGTCGTTCCTGTGCCAGCATTGTTGCTGCTTTGCGTGGAGTTGCTGGCGCATGCGCTCAAAAAGATAACGAAACAGAGTAATAAGCTAAAGGTCGATATAAACTTCATTTTTGAAAACATATGATATTATTCCTCCAATTTGTTGAGAATGAGACTCATCGTCATCTACAATACTATAACGATTCATTCAGTGATCTTCCATGGATATTTGCGCCAATCTGCATGGATTGTGGCGACACCAAAAAACACTGTTGTTAGGATCAGCACATCCTGAACGAACAGTGTTTGTATGTGTAAGGAATTACTTGGCATCTAAGAAAGCTTTCGCTACGGAATCAACCACGTGATTCATCGCGATCGGGCCGTAATAAGCAATCCATATGCTTGATTTGGCGTGATATATGTGATGCTGCTTTACGGCGCGTAGACCTCTCCATGTCGTCGTAGTCTGAAGCTCATCCGACCAAGATTTATAGTGGTTGTTGGTCAATACGAAATAATGGTCCGCATCCACTTCTGGCAAACCCTCCAAAGAAATCAACGAGCTCGTCCTTTTGCGGTCAATCGCTTGTTTAGGCGGATTCAGCCCCAGATCAGTGTATAGAATCGCCGCCGTACGATGGGCACATGTGTGCAGTCTAATCGCATTGTCTAACGGCCTGATCAATGTTACCGACTGTCCAGACATCTTGGCTGCAAGTTGCGATTTCAGCCCATTAATTTTGTTTTTATAGAGCTGTATGACCTGTTCCGCCTCCAACTTCTTACCCAGGATCCGCCCGATGGTTCGCAACGTTTCTCTCCAGTCGCGATTTCGCTTCAGCATAACGGTCGGCGCTATCTGCGTGAGGCTGGCAAAAATGTGGCTCTGGATCTCGGTGCAAATGATCAGATCGGGTGCCAAGGAACGCAGCGCTTCCAGATCAGGACCATGCATTGTGCCCAAGACTGTCACCTCACGAGGCTTTCCGAACAGATACTCTGGAAAGTTACTTAGATCATCTGGGTCCATGACGCTGCCGGCGGGCTGTTCACCTAACGCCAGAAAATGGTCCAAAAACTGGGGATCCAGCAGAGCGATTTTCTCAGGCTGTCGCTGGAGTATCAGTTCACCTTTTAGATGGATAATCGTCGGTTGTGAGCGATGGAAGGGAGCATGCATCGGACTGCTAACCGTTAAGGCTTGTTGCATGGATTCTCGATACATGCTTGGAGAAACGCCAGTGTAGCGTTTAAATAATCGGCTGAAATAGTAGTTATCCAGATAACCGACAGCTTCGGAAATATCCTTGAGTCCTGCCTTCGTACCGCTAAGCAATTCCTTAGCCTTGTCGATACGTATCTGCATCAGGTAGTCAATCGGCCCAAGACCCAGTCGCTTATTGAACATCCGTTGCATGGTTCGCGAACTGCTGTTGAATAGCATAGCAAGTGTGTCGGCTGTAATCGGTTCGGCATAGTGTTCATCTATATATCTAACAGCTTGCAGAACCATATCTGGTGAATCCTGCTCCATTTGCTGATGCTGCAGTTGTCCCATTAGCTCGCAAATCAACTGATAAAATAACGATTTAACCTGCAATCTCCCCATAGCTTCAGGCTGTTCCCATTCTTGCTCCATACGGGATAAAGTGTTGAGCAGCGGAGCTGCATGACTGACGACACAAGCATATTGGCTATCAAACGGTTTTGTACGAGCCAGCAATTGAATCAGATCTTGACTGCATGGCAGCGGTAGAGAAGCTTTATACATAATGAGGTAATATTCGAAAGAATCAGTGATGTCGGTGATAGTAAGCACAGTGCCTTTGCCTGCGTGACACACATAGCCATTCTCCACATGATGCTCATTCCCATCCAGTAGGAGCCGAGCACGACCTTTTACGATGTATAAAATTGCACTTGACGCAAGCTTGGATGTCTGCAAATATTCGCTGATCGGTCGTTCGGACCGCTGAACATCAATTATTTTTAACAATGCCTGGTTCCAAAGTATAAGGTGATTTTCCACAATCATAACATGATGTCAGCTCCTGTTAGGTCCATCTTTATTCCTTTGAGATATGCTATCATCTTACCACTATCCGAATGAGCATAGTACATGTTCCTTGCCAAAAACAAATGAAAGAGTGCCGAAATTTTGAGATGTTCGGCAGGTTGCGGAGCAGTAGACTAAAGAGGTGGAAAGGAGCGTGTGTGTATGCCGTCTCTATTGGGGCATAACCTGCGATGAGGGCGCTGTCATCGTACTATTTTGTGCAAGCGCTGCTCACGGTCATTGCTCTGTATTATTTGCCTCTGTTCCTCCAGCATGAGGGCTATACGGTTGTACAGGTAGGGTTGCTCGTATCCGCGGGCGCTATTGCCTCGATCGTGGCACCGCCTCTGTGGGGAGTGGTGGGAGATCGCTGGCGCAAGTTGAAGCCGCTGCTTCTTATCCTGCTGGCGTTGTCACTAGCTGCAGGAAGCCTGATGTTCCGCATGGAAACGCTGATATCGGTTTTCGTCGTTTACGCCTTATTCATGTTCGTGTATTCTCCGCTTACACCGTTGGCGGATACGATGGCGATTGCCTACTCGGCACGCAGGGGCACGAGCTATGGGAGCATTCGGCTGTGGGGCTCCGTCGGGTTATCAGTAGGCAGTCTGTTCTTCGGAACGATCTTCAGCTATTGGGGCATCGCTACGCTTCCAGCTGTATTTGCGACAGTGATCGTACTGTTGATTTTCGTCGGGACACAGCTTCCGAGCGAGGGGAATCACCAGGTGAAGTCGATGCAGCTTCGTCATCTCAGGGAATTACTGAGCGACCGAACGTATCTGGGTTTTGTGGCTGCAGTGACAGTCATGGTCATTCCTTTTCGTATGAATGATCAGTTGTTCAGTGTTTATATGAAAATGCAGGGCGCGACGGATTTTCAGATCGGTCTAGCTTGGGGGGCAGCCACGTTATGCTCGATTCCAGCCTACTATGGCTCGGGATGGCTGCTCCGGCGGTATGGGGAAACGCAGCTGCTGGTGTTTGCCGGGTGGATGTTCGTCCTTCGCTGGATCACTCTGGCATGGATGAAGGATCCGCTGTGGCTGATACTTCATCAAGCGATGAATCTTGTGACCGTCCCCATCCTCTATGTCGCAGTCGTGCTGCAAGTTTCCAAGCTAGTACCGCAGCATCTGCAGACTACGGGTCAAGCGGTGTTCACAGCGGTATTCGCTGGGGTAGCCGGATTGATCGGAAGCACAGTTGGAGGTTGGGGAATGGGACGCTTCGAGCCTAACGTCGTGTATTTGGCAGGCGGAGGACTCGCTTGTATCGGTACACTACTAACAATGGTGTGGTCAAAAAACAGAGGCGAGAGGAGAGTTGTACATGGCACAGAAAGCATTTTGTGAGAAACAGGATTTTGAAACGGCAGGGGATCGCGGTTACGCGGTGTACCGAATTCCGGGGTTAATTACAACAAAGCGAGGAACCGTAATCGCCTGGTATGATGCCCGCAAGGGTAGAGGGAGTGACTGGGATCCGATAGATATCGTCATGCGGCGCAGCTTTGATAACGGTGTCACTTGGGAGGCACCACAAATTCTTGTCGGATATGAGCGCTACAGTGTGAAGGAGCCGATCAACAATCTGGTGTTGTTTGCCGACATGGAGACAGGGGACGTGCACTGCTTGTACTGCACGAATTATGAACGACTCTATGCGATGAAATCCGACGATGAAGGGTCATCGTTTAGCGAGCCTGTCGAGATTACTTCTGTCATGGAGACGTATCGTTCCGAGTACGACTGGAAGGTTATTGCTCCCGGTCCAGGACACGGCATCCAGCTCACGAGCGGACGTCTTGTCATACCGGTATGGTTATCTCTAGGTACGGGGGAAGAGTTTGGAAATGGAAAAAAAGGTCATCGTCCATCCGATGTCGTCTCCATCTATAGCGATGATCACGGGAAGACGTGGCATCCGGGACAATTCGTTGTGCGCTCTTCGGACGCCGTGCTGCATCCGAATGAGACCGTGCCGGTGCAATTATCAGACGGCAGCGTATTATTCAACGTGCGAACCGAATCCGATACGTTCCGTCGCTTGATTACTACCAGTCCGGATGGGGCGACGGCATGGTCTCAGCCTTATTATGACGAGGCGCTGCCGGATCCGATCTGTTTCGGGTCCATTATCAAACTGCCGGAGCAGCAAGGGGTTGACGTCGCGCCGATTCTGTTCGCTAACTTGTCTGATTTGACGGGACCCCAGCGGACAACCAAGGTCAGTGAGCAGCTGACCGTTCATCCATACGCTCGCAGGGGCTTAACCATCAAGGCGAGTGTGGACGATTGTCAGACCTGGACGGCGTGTAAGTCGCTGGAGCCAGGACCCGCGCAATATTCTGACCTAGCGGTAGCAGCCGACGGTTCGATCCTGTGTCTGTATGAAAGAGGAGCGAAGACCGAGCAGGCGGATGAGCGAAAAATGACGTTAGCCCGGTTCAATTGGGCTTGGGTCATGGAGACGTAGAAGGTTTCATGCTTGACGCTTCCGCCGATACTCCAACGGCGTGCAGTCCTTCAGTTGGCGAAAGATACGGGAGAATGTCTGCAGTGATCCGAAGCCAACCTCCAGTGAGATGGCGGACACAGGCAGTTCGGTCGACCAGAGCAAGCTGCTGGCATGACGAATGCGGACTTCGTGCAGAAAATGAACAAAGTTCTGTCCGAGCTGCTTTTTGAATAATTCGCTCAGATGGGTGGCGTTGAAGTGAAACTGCTGGGCAAGCTCAGTTAGCGTTAAAGGCTCCCGGTAGTTGGCATGGATATGCTGAATCACTGGCCAAATGTTCTTGCGGTTGGAACCGGTGCCAGCCATGACAGGTACTGCGGTCGACTTCTCTATTAGCGGCATGCTCTTCAGACGGAGTCGATCGAATTCAACGATGATTTCAATCAGCATCGCTTTCAGCTTATATTTGCGCCAGGGACTATCGCTCATGTATTCGTCGTACATCGCTGCGAAGAGTTCCGTCATTCGGCATATGCCATTCGGATCTAGATAGATGTAGGGGGCCTGAGCCTCGGACTGCGCATCAAGCCAAGCTTGGAAGCCCCAATCGGCTTCATTGCTTCCAGACAGCAACTCGATGTCGAAGTTGCAGGTATACATCATAGGCAGTACTGTAGGCTCATATTGAAGTTCGTGAATTTGATAGGGGAGTAGCATCATCATCGTGCCTGGCTTTAACGTGTGACGCTGGCCATTGATGGTTTCTACACCGCCGCCTTCCACAAACAAGCTGAGTTCGAGAAAATCATGCCGGTGAGGCGTAATATGGGTTTGCTTATGTCGGTCAATTTTCATGAAGAATGGAAATGTCGAGTCAGCATTCGGATATTCAGTTAAATAACGAGGATATTCCGCCAAGAATAAAGCATCCCTTCCTAATGGAGCTATGATGTCATCATTATAACAAAAATAGAGTATACAGGAGTGAATTCCCATGACAAACGATACATTGGAAAAATTTAAAGGTACCTTCACAGCCCTTCTCACCCCTATGATGGAAGATGGGTCCATTGACTTTGCATCTCTCGAGCAAGCTGTGGAGCATCAGCTGCGTCAGGGAACGAAAGGATTTTATGTAGGCGGCAGCACAGGGGAAGGTTTCTTATTGACATTGGAAGAACGCATGCAAATATTGGAAACTGTCGTTCGTGTGAATGCGGGCCGTGGCACGGTGATTGCGCATGTGGGCTGCATCAGCACGCGGGAGACCATTAAGCTTGCGAAGCATGCAGAACAGATGAATGTCGATGCCGTATCGGCAGTTGTGCCCTTCTACTACAAGCTGTCTATGACAGAGATTAAGCGCCATTATGAAGATGTCATGGCTTCCACTCCACTGCCTATGATAATATATCATTTTCCAGGTGCGACCGGCGTTAGCTTAACGATGGACTTCTATGAGCAGATGTCGAAGCATCCGAAATGTATCGGCGTCAAATTCACCTCGCTCAACCTGTTCGAGATGGAGCAAATTCGCGCTAAGTGCGGTAAGGACTTCCTGATATTCAACGGACATGACGAAGTCTATACGGGAGGCGCCATTATGGGTGCGGACGGAGCAATCGGGAGTACGTTCAACATTATGCCAGGGATTTTCGCGAAGCTGTTCAGTCTGGCGCAAGCGAAGCAATGGGAAGCCATGCCCGTTCTTCAGTCTCAGGCCAACGAAGTTATTACGGAACTTATATCCATTGACGTGATGGCTTACGAAAAGTATGTCATGTACTTACAGGGTGTCTTCCGTACGCCGTTCATTCGTCAACCGCTGAAGCAATTGACGGCGGACGAGAAGCGGAAGATCGAAGCATTCTTTCAATCTAATGAAGTGTTAAAGGCGGACACACTCAAACAGTCCATTGGCTAGGCGTAAGTAGAGCGGCACTATAATAGAGGATAAGCTTTAGGTGCATAAATTTTTGACATATCAAAAATTTATGTACCTTTATCAAAATCGTATGATGTTCTCGCCGGTAAAAACGATGATATACTCACTTGGCACAATCGAGATAGCGCTTACAAAAATAGAAATTAAGGGAGGTATTACCGTGGTTTCAAGCAAAACATTTGTAAAGACAGGCATGATCACAATGGTATCCATCTCAGTGCTCGCAGGCTGCAGCTCCGGTGGAACCACCGGCGGGACCGGTGAGAAAGGAGCAAGCGCTAATGGCGGGACAAAGGCGGCTCCGGCGAAAGTAACGTTCTATTCAAACTCTGGCGCACTGAACGATATGCCACAAGGCAGCGATGCTGCGCGTCTTGATGAGGTCAAGAAGCTGATCTTAGAACAAACTAGCATAGATGTAAGCGCTATCGTTCCTCCAGCCAATGCTGATACGGCAAAAGAAAAGCTGAACCTGCTTCTTTCTTCTAATGATGAGGTCGATGTGTTTCAGGGCAGTTGGACCGATTACGCCAGCAAAGGCGCAATTACTCCTCTGAACGATCTCCTTGATAAGTATGGACCCAACATTAAGAAGGCTTGGCCGAAGGAATCCTGGGATATGATGACCGATAAGGACGGCAAGATCTGGGGTATTCCCCGTCTGACGCTGACGGCTGCTTATCCGATTTATCTTCGGAAGGAATGGATGCAGAAGTTGGGTCTGCAGGCACCGAAGACGATTGATGATCTGGAAGTGATTCTGAAGGCTTTCAAGGAAAAGGATCCTGACGGCAACGGCAAGGACGATACGATCGCGATGTCAACGAATCTTGAAGGGCTAACGATGTCGCTGGCTGCAGGATTCGTTGATGGAGGCTACGGCGACTGGCTTGATCCGGCAGATAAAAAGGTGAAGTCGGTTGAGTTCGCTGCTGGCTATAAGGATTTCGTGGCGAAGATGGCAGACTGGTACCAAAAGGGTTACATCTATAAGGAAGCCTTCGCGAAACACGATGCGCTGGAACTGCTGAAGACAAACCGCGTCGGCACAGCCGCTCGCTGGTATTCACATACGACACTACAGTTACCGAAGGTGCAAACGAGCATGCCAGAGATGGACTTCACCGCCGTGCCTAGTTTGACAGGTCCAAAAGGGAAGACGCAAACGATTAATCCGGCTGGTACGGGCGGTACACTGATCAACAAAAAAGCGAAAAATCCGGAAGCTGCGATCAAGTTCATTAACTGGATTTATCAAGATATTGAAAATTATACCATTACTCGTTACGGTATGAAGGATAAGGATTGGAAATGGATTGAGCCGAAGAAAATCTATGAACTCAGCAAGGATCGCAAGTATGCCGGCGAATTCTCCTTCGGTATGGGTCTTCCTAACGAAAACCTAGTTGATGTTAACGACGGTACGAACAAGATGCATAAAGATTTCCTGCGTTCCGAGCTTTTGAAACTGGACTCCGGGAAGATGCCTTTCGATTACAACATTGTGTATGACACGAAAGAATTAACGGACAAAGTACCATCCATGAGTGATATCAAACGTTTGCGGGACGAAGAAGTGACGAAGTTCATTATGGGTGCGCGCCCAATGAGCGATTGGGACAAATTCCTCGATCAGTTGAACAAAGCAGGTATGACCAGTCTCATCGATGCGAAGACGGAGCAGTACAATAAATTGAAGAAGTAGCTTGAATCCAGCATTCGTCTCTTCTATGTGTCAAGTGCAGGGGATGCACATTTTGTGCATCCCCGTTGTTTATTCATCGGAAGGAGGAGGGAGCGCATGATGACCAATAATCCGTCACTGAATCCCGCAACTATTCAATCGAAAAAAAGAGGAAGCCGCCGCTTGGTGGCCATACGTCACCATAAATTTTACTATTTATTAATTTTGCCGGGCCTGCTTTATTTTCTAATCTTCGACTATGTCCCGATGGCGGGCATTGTCATTGCCTTCAAGGATATTTCCCCCTTTGACGGCATTCAAGGAATTATAAGCAGCCCTTGGGTGGGCTTCAAGCACTTTAAGAACTTTATGGATTCCATTTACTTCTGGAATGTGCTCAGGAATACTTTGGTGATTAGCGGTTATAAGTTAATTATCGGTTTCCCGGCGCCGATCATTCTGGCATTGCTGCTGAATGAGGTCAAGCATCAAGTTTTCAAGAAGTTTGTGCAAACGATTTCTTACTTGCCTCATTTTTTATCCATGGTCATTATTTCAGGATTGGTGATGAACATCTTGTCCACGGACGGAGGTTTGGTTAACGAGTTGCTCCGCCTGTTTGGTAAGGAACCGATTCATTTTCTCGGCAGCAACGATTACTTCCGCAGTGTGCTTGTAAGCTCGCATATCTGGCATCAGGTGGGCTGGGGAAGCATCCTGTATTTGGCAGCACTAACAGCCATCGATCCACAGCTATATGAGGCAGCGATTATTGATGGTGCGGGGAAGTGGCGCCAAGTATGGCATATTACGCTCCCAGGCATTACGCACGTCATCGTCATCTTGTTTATCTTCAATGTAGGCGGACTGCTCAATGCCGGCTTCGAGCAAGTGTTTCTGTTGTATTCCCCGCCTGTCTATGAGACTTCGGACATTATCGATACCTTTGTGTACCGCCAGGGACTTATTCAATTTCAATATTCCTTCGCTACAGCCGTTAACCTGTTCAAAAGTGTGTTCGCAGCGATCTTGATCCTCGGCACGAACTATTTGAGCAAGCGGCTTGGTCAAGAAGGCATATGGTGAGGTGAGCATCTAGATGAAACCAACTAAGGGTGAAAAGCTGTTTGCGGCGTTTAATTACGCGTTTCTTGTGCTGCTGTGTGTGCTCTTCCTTGTTCCCTTCTGGACGGTATTCGCCACATCCTTTGTGAGCGAAGCGGAAGCGGTTCGTCGAGGCGCATTCATTCTCTTCCCGGAGCAGTGGAATTTACTGGCTTACCGGATGTTCCTGAAAGATAGCAACTTAATCTTTCATGCCTATCAAGTTACCTTATTCCGTGTCATTGTCGGAACCGCGCTTAATCTAATTGTAACGTCCATGCTCGCTTACGGACTGGCGCGCCGGACTCTGCCCGGCCGCAATGCGATCGTGACCTTTATTTTCGTTCAAATGGTCTTCTCCGGCGGGATGATTCCTACTTACTTGCTAATGGATGCCATCGGCCTAAAGGGTTCGATATGGGTATTAATTATCCCCGGATTGGTCAGCGCTTGGAATATGTTCATTATGCGGACGTTCTTCATGAACATCCCCGCAGAAATCGAAGAAGCGGCGATTATGGACGGCGCTAATGCGGCAGGCATTCTGTGGCGGATTATCTTGCCTTTGTCCAAGCCAGCATTCGTGACAATCGGTTTATTCTACGCAGTAGGTCATTGGAACGCTTGGTTCGATGCTGCGATTTATCTGAATGATGTGAAACAGTACCCGATGCAGCTGATTCTGCGCAACATTCTGTCCTCAGGTATTTCACAAGAGGATCTTATGCCAACCAACGAGATTCCACCACCTGCTGCTACGATTAAGGCAGCTGCGATTATGATTAGCACGATTCCAATTCTGTTCGTATATCCGTTCATCCAGAAATACTTTGTCAAAGGTGCGATGATCGGGTCAGTTAAAGGGTAGTAAATGTGTAAAGTTGTTCTTGAACGGTGATAGGGTTAAAATGAACAAACGGAGGCTATGCAATGAGATCCAAGCCTAATATTCTGATTGTCATGAGCGATGAGCATGCGGCCCACGCTACGGGCTGCTACGGGCATCTCGAAGTCAAGACGCCGCATATGGACCGGCTGGCCGCAGAGGGGATCCGGTTCGACAACGCCTATTGCAACTCGCCGATGTGCGTTCCGTCCCGTATGTCTTTTCTTACAGGACAGCATGCGTTCAAAGTGGGGGGATGGGATAATGGTTCGCCGTTGTCTTCGGTGACACCAACCTTCGCCCACTACTTTGAAGCCGCTGGCTATGAGTCGGTGCTCTGCGGTCGCATGCACATGGTTGGGGAAGACAGGCTGCACGGGTTCGGCAAGCGTCTCTATGACGATATGGACAGCTGGAAGAGCTATAATCAGACACCTAAGCGGACGCCGGAGGCGAGAAGGGGAAGTAATTCCCACGTCACGCAGTGCGGTCCGGGACAAGGGTCTTGGCAAGAATATGATGCTAACGTAGCTGATCTGACAGTTCGCTATTTAACGTCCAAGGCAGCTGCAGAAGAGGAGAAGCCATGGCTGATGGTCAGCGGTCTCATGTTTCCTCACTTTCCACTGATTGCACCCCCGGCATATTACCGGATGTACGATCCGCAGCAGCTGAAGCTGCCGTCTTGGACAGAGGAGACGCTGGAGGATCAGCACCCGGCGATTCGCCAGATGCGCTATGCCTTCCGCAATGATGAACAAGTGCCGGAGGAGACCGTTCGTACGGCGCTCGCTTCTTACTATGCTTTAATTACCTTAGTTGATGATTACTTAGGCCGGATGTTGGACGTGATCGATGGATCTTCGCTGAAGGACAACACAATTGTGGTGTATATTAGTGATCACGGCGAGATGGCCGGACAACACGGCATTTGGCAAAAGCAGTGCTTCTATGAATCGTCGGTGAAAATTCCGATGATTATTCGGCTGCCGGAATCCTTAGGAGGACGCAGCATCTCTCACAATGTAAGCTTAGTTGATCTCATTCCGACGATCATGGAATTAGCAGGAATTCAGCCCCCATCTCGACTATCGGGGCAGAGCTTGCTGCCGCTGATTCAGGGAGACCTAGAGGGGGCCCCGCGTGTCGTATTCAGCGAATATCATGCACAGGGGATGCTCCAGGCTGCTTTTATGGTGAAAAAAGATCATTTCAAATATAACTATTATGTCGAGTATCCAGAACAACCGGAGCTGTTCCAGGTGGATAAGGATCCGGGTGAGCTAGTGAATCTGGCTGGGCGTGCAGATATGGCGGGCAAGCTGCAGGAGATGCATCGCGAGCTGCTGTCAGTTGTTGGTGATCCTGCGGTTATCGATGAGCAGGCCAGACGCAATCAAGAGAAGAGCGGCATTTCACGCTGCTACTAATCGCTAACAAATAAGAGGAAGGAGGAAGTCTATGCGTCATCTGTGGCGTGCGCTGTTTGCAACGATGAGGGAAGGCAAGAAGAAGAGATTATCGTTCACACGGCTCATCTTATGGATGTACGTCGTAGCCCTCGTTCCTATTTTGACGATGTCTGTTATTTCCTATATTCAGGTAAGCCAAACCTTTCGATCCGAGGCGGAACAAACGAGTCAACAGTACGTTGGGCAGACGATCAATGCACTGGAAATTATCGTCGAACAGATTATGGACACTTGCCGCCAGCTTACACTGAATACGACCTTCCGCCGATTTGAAATTTTCCCGCAGGGGGATTATTTTGAGAACTTAACAGGGGAAATTCCTCCTGATGATTTGCAAGAGTCGTACCGTTATTATGTCGAGAAATCAAGGGCGATGGACAGCATCTCCATGTTTATGCTCTCTAGCCAATTCATTGATTCACTGTACTTTTTTGATAGCGGGCAAAATAAAGTGCTTGCGTTCGGCGATCGCTCTGCGGCGGGAACGTTTTTCCTATTTGATCAGTTTTATGATCAGGATTGGCGTCCCTCATTGAAGAAGCAGGAGCTTCCAGCTCCTGTCATTCTCGATTCGCGAAGAGCGAAGACGAGGGATGGAAGTTTCAAGCACGTGCTGACGGTCATTATGCCGACCGGTGTGGGTGATAATGCTTTTGTCGTGAATCTGAACGAGAAGTTGATGTACAAGGAAGTACTGAACCGGCTCAGTGGTTCAGGCAGGGTCTATCTGCTCTCGAACAAGGGACAGATTCAGCTGCATGAAACCGATGACGCTCAGAGTCCTGCGGTCGATAGCTACTTGGGTAAGGAAACGGAGCAAATCGAATACGGCAAGAACGGTTCCTTTAATCTGTCGATTGCGGATGTTCCGTCGCTTGCAATCTACGCTTCGAGTCAATGGCTGGGCTGGACCGTTCTTCATGTCGTTCCGCTGGAGGGCTTGGACCGTTCGTTGAATTTCCTAAGACAAGTGATCATCTATATCGGGCTGATTATGCTTCTCATCGCTGGACTGATGGCCTATATGTCGTCTAAACGGTTGTATAGGCCGGTTAAGGAAACGATGGAAGAGCGGGACTTGTATAGGCTTCGCTGGGAGGAGTCCCTTCCCGTATACAAAGAACGATTCGTTTACTCGCTGCTGAGACCGAACAAGTACTCGCTAGAAGAGATACAGAGCAAGCTTGCACAGTTAAAAATACCACTGGGGCCTGGTCCCTATGAGGTTATGGTTGTCGAGATGAAGACGCAGCGGAGTGGAGAATCAGAGGGGACGCTCGAGGCTGATTTCCACCGTATACAGGTGAGGGAACTCGTGGAGACGGCAACGGCCGGCTTCGAAGGATTCTCCGTCTGGGTAGACGAAGTTCAGATGGCGCGGGTGTTCTCAGGAAGCAGTGCAGCGGAGAACGGGGAAGTCAGCATCGCGCAGGTCGTGTCCGACCGACTTCGTGAGGCTTCACCAGAAGCGCTGACTGTCGGCTACGGTGGCGGCTGTGCGGAGATTAGCGATTTGCCGCAAGCGTATACGATGGCGAGGGAAGCACTGCTCAGCAGCCTGAATGCGCAGCAGCCTGTAGTGGCGAATGAGTTCGCATTCCCGCAAGCGAAGGCGGAGCTTCTGTGCGACTATATCAAAGTGGGGAATGCGGATCAGGCGATTCAGGTGATCGACGCCTTGCAGCTGGAATTGCAGGAGTACTCCGGTTATGCCATAGATGCGCATCGTGCTTTGGGCGTACAACTACTGTCGTTTATGCTGAACCGGCTGAACGGACAGCAGCCTAGAGCGGGGAGCCCCTTGATCCCGGAGGAGAAGTTGTACTTAGAGTTGATGCAAATAGCCGACCCCGATAGCATGTATGCCTGGTTCAGAAGGATGGTGAAGCTAGCGTCGGAGGAGCACAGCGATTCGGATCAAGAAGACTCCAAGCAGATCAGCCATATCGAGCGGCTGCTTCAGATCATCGAGAATAACCTCGCAGGCGAATTATCCCTCAGCTCCTCCGCTGAAGCACTCAGCCTCAATCCGGCCTATGTAAGTCGGTTGTTTAAGCAGACTACGGGCCAAACTTTCATGGAATATGTCACGCGCATTCGTATGGAGAAGAGTAAGCTGCTGCTGGCGGAGAGCGAGATGAAGGTAGGAGAGATTGGGCGGCTAGTCGGCTACAATCAGGATTATTACTTCATCCGGCTGTTTAAGGAGCATACGGGTGTACCCCCGGGCGAATACCGAAAGCGAATTCGAGGAGTGAAACAGCTGTAAACCGGCTTGATGCGGGGATACAGCTGTTTTTTTGTTTCTAACAGTAATGATTACGATACACACTTGGCGGTTGCCCGGTGTGTTTTTTATACGTTTTAGAGAAGTGATGCAAACTGATGAAGCCGCAAGCATCGGCGATTTCACCCAGCGTCAGCTTGGTTTCCTTCAACAGCTGCTGCGCGTGTTGAATGCGTAGGCGGAGCAAATAATCGTAGGGGCCGACGCCGAACTTGGTCTTGAATACGGCTGAGAAGCGAGAACGAGACAAATTAGCTCTACGCGCCATTGCTTCAACTGTAATCGGTTCGTTGAGATGCAGGTTCAAATAGGGCGTAATCCAGCTCAATGACGTCGGTCCTTGCTCGATCGGCTCCTGCTTTGTTGGGGAAAATTGCTCAATCATTTGCAGCATAAGTTCGCCTGCAAGGTGGTTGGCTCTAGCTTGCGCCATAGGCTCATAGGAGGTCCACATGCCGATTAACTTAATGAGAGAATCCCGAAAATAGGCCGGATTGGAAGGTTGAAAAACAATGGGCATATTCATTCCGCTAATGACATTTAAATTGGGCTGAATCAGATGCTCGTGCACCGTAATGTCTACAATCCCTGGAGGGACGGGAAAGCCGTCGCCACGCAAAGGGTTATAGAACAAGTCTAAGTGAATGAAGGGCATAATAATGCCTGGCTTTGCAATGTGGTGGCTGTGCAGGACGTCTGGCTGCAAGCAGCAGAACGAGCCAGGCTCCATCACGAACTCGGCATCCCGTGTGCGAATCACACATTGTCCTTCTTGTACATAGATGAGCTGGTAATCGAGCAGCCGGCGCTCAAGCGGCAGGGTGGTCCGGCTGCGAATGCCGTAGTCTGCTCTACGGATATAAGGGCATAATGGGAACTGGTTCAGCCAATGAGTTGCATCCGTCGTCTTCATAAGGTTCATACCCGTACATCCTTCCACTAGTGAGTTGTAAGACAGGACGATTTGACAACAATGAAGTGGTATAGGATAAAGCATAATGGTTCATTTTCCCTTATTATAATAACAGAAGAAGGAGGATGATGACATGGAAAACCTAATGAATAAATCAATCGACTCATACAAAGAGGACGGATACACAATCATTGCAGGAAAGCTAGGGCAAGCGGATTTGACACCAATGAGGTCCGTGCTGTCCCGAGCTGTAGATGAAGCGGCTGCGAAGTTGGTGCAGACGGGGCAGATCGAGCATGGCTATGAACAATTGCCTTTCGAGAAGCGCTGGCCCGCCGTATCTGAGGCTGCCGAAGGCCGAGGCGGCATTAACTGGGAGAAGGATATATTCACACGCGAACTGTACGAGCTGGCCACCCATCCGACTATTATTAATACGTTGAGACCGCTGCTTGGCGAAGATATCATTTTTAACGGAGACTTTCATATACGTCCCAAATTACCGGGCAGCAATTATTTCCCATGGCATCAGGACAGCCAGTATTACGGCTTACCTACCGGTGAGATGCATATTATTACGGTGTGGATACCGTTTGTCGATGTGAATGAACATAATGGATGCTTGTCTATGATGCCAGGAAGTCATACGTGGGGCGGTGTCATGGCGAGTGGAAGAGATGCCAAAGGGGAGATGCAGCCAGATAGCGACCCGGCGGAGCGCGGGACAGAGATAACAGTTCCGATGCAAGCGGGAGACATGGCGCTGTTCCATAATCTGACCTATCACCGCAGCTTGCCGAACTCGTCCGATGGGGCGCGTTGGTCCGTCGATTTGCGCTATAGCGCGGCACCTCGTGAAGACATGTCTGCGGCAGAGAAAGAGGGGTATGCGTTTTTCTTGGGTAAGCTGCAAGGCATGGGCTTCCTTACTTTCACGGCGGCTGGCCCGAACAAGGAATCCTGGGAAGAGGTTGAGCGCAAATTCCGTGCTTTGCAAGAGAGTAGGAAGAAATAAACACAACCGATATGCTGGTTATAGGCTGTCCTATAAGTAGATTATTCTACGATAGGACGGCTTTATTTTATTCAACACTTAGGGCAGGGGGATCCTAGATGCCTTATTTGCCGAAAATCCGCTGAAATCCAATCCGAGGGGAACGTAGATGCGCTATTTATCCAGTTTTCGTTATTAATTGCGTTTTTTAGACGAAATAGGGAACTGTAGTTCCCTTTTGATAATGATGTTGCCTATTTATCCGCAATTAGGACATCGTCGTTCCCTTTCGAGGAAGGGCAAGAGGGACAACCTTTTTACAATGTGCATAGTTGGCTCACTCCTGTTGTCACAGATCAGCACCCTAAAACGTCATATGGATATATATGTAAAAAGACGAGGGAGGAGCTGAGTACAAATGAACCTCGCATTATGGATAGCAACCGGGCTGCTCGCTGTTGTAGCCCTGGCAGGTGGTACTAGCAAAACGTTTATGTCCAAGGAGAGACTGGCTAAGTACCCTGGAGGGGGATGGGTCAAGGGCTTCCCTGCTAGCTTCCTCAAGAGTATAGGGGTCCTCGAGATCTTGGCAGCGGTAGGCCTAATTCTTCCCGCTTTACTCAATATCGCACCATTTATGGTGCCGGTTACTGCGATCTGCTGGGTGTTGGTCATGATCGGTGCGATCATCATCCACTTGCGCCACGGCCACGCCAAGCCAGTGGTGGCGAACCTGATTTACCTCGCGCTGGCAGTATTCATAGCGTGGGGCCGATTTGAATAGAGCAAGGCAGTCAAGGACTTCATGTCTAAGACTGCCTTTTTCCGTTTGTCTTCATTTTTGTACATTAAATAATTACCAAATTATTTTAATAAATTACATTTTATAAAAATTTCTAAAACGTATAATTACCTTCATGAGACATCGCACGAACAACTGAATGGGAAGCGAGATGATAAAAGTGAAAGCGGTTTTAAGCGGCTATAGAGAAAATGTTAAAACTACGAAGAAAAACAAATTCCTACAGCATATCAGAAGAGATGCGCTCTTATATTTACTCTTACTGCTGCCGATGGCGTATATCGCGATATTTAGATATGCCCCCATCTATGGCGTGGTGATGGCTTTTCAGGACTATAACATTTTCGAGGGAATTAGCGGTAGTGAGTGGGTTGGCTTGGATGTCTTCAAATTCATTTTTGAGCAGAATAGCTTCTACCGTGCGCTGAAGAATACGCTTGTTTTAAACCTTCTCGATCTGGTAGCGGGTTTCCCGGCACCTATTATACTAGCTATTCTGATAAACGAAATTCGGCATGTCAGATTTAAAAAAGTAACCCAAACGATCCTCTATTTACCCCATTTCTTATCATGGGTCATTATTGGCGGTATGGTCTACCTGATGTTTTCATCGGGCGGGATGGCGAATAGTGTCCTATCTAGTCTTGGTCTTGGTAACATTGAGTTTCTTTCTCAGAAAACCAACTGGCTGATCATGTATTTAGCAATTGGTGTGTGGCAAAGTGCAGGATGGGGAACAATCATCTATTTAGCTTCAATCATTGGTATTAATAAAGAATTATATGAGGCTGCAGATATGGATGGGTGCAGCAGACTTCGCAAGATATGGCATATTACGTTACCTGGCATGAAGCCGACCATTATTATTTTGCTTATTTTGCAAATTGGCAGAATGATCTCGATTGGATTTGATCGGCCATTTGTTATGGGGAATTCCTTGGTAAGTGAATACTCCGATGTTATTAGTACATTTGTCTACCGAATCGGGATTGGGTCTGGGGATTTCTCGCAGGCAACAGCAGTAGGCTTGTTTCAATCGGTAGTCGGATTAGTATTTTTATTGGCAGCCAATTATATTGCCAAAAAAATTGGTGAGCAGGGAATTTGGTAAGGAGCTGAGCTTGTTGATGAGGAAGAAGAGAATTAATTTCGTTGATTTAGGTATTATCGTATTCATTATTGGTGTATCTATTACCTGTCTTGTTCCATTTCTATATATGATTGCGCTTTCGTTAAGTTCAAATAGTGCGATTACGTCACAGAAAGTCACACTTTGGCCGGTAGAATTTACACTTGAAACCTATAAAACGATCTTGAGTGATGTCGAGATGATCTATACACTGGGGTATTCCATTGTACTTACTATTATCTTTACAGTCGTTTGTATGTTTTTAACGATTTGTGCTGCGTATCCGCTTACAAAGAAGAGATTGAAGGGAAGAAGCTTCTTTCTATCGGTCTTGGTCATTACCATGTACTTCAGCGGTGGACTAATTCCAAGCTATATGTTGGTCAAAAATTTAGGCATGATGAATTCCATCTGGAGCTTAATTTTGCCTGGTGCAATGAGTGTGTTCAATTTAATTATTCTAAAAACCTTCTTCTCATCACTTCCAGAAAGTCTGGAAGAATCGGCATCCATGGATGGTTGTAACGAACTAGGTATCCTATTTCGAATTGTTCTTCCGCTTTCTTTACCGTCTATCGCAACGTTAAGCCTCTTTTACGCGGTGGACAGATGGAATGGATTCCAAGATGCACTCTTTTATATAACCGATAAGAATTTGTATCCGATGCAATTAAAGCTGTACCAAATCATTACGGCTAATCAACAACTAGATACCCAGCAAGGTGAAGGCAGTGTCGGTGCTTATATTGTTCCGGAGTCATTGAAAGCGGCTAGTGTCATGTTTGCAACCGTTCCGATCTTAGTTGTGTACCCGAAACTTCAGAAATATTTTGTGGATGGTGTCATGACGGGGGCTATTAAGGGCTGAGAAATAGGTTACACCAAGAAGTTGTTTTTCCAAAAGCATGAAAGGTGGTGAATCTGTTACCGATCAGCTAGGATTAGATCATTATGTGAACGCTATACGAAATGACTATGAGATAAAGGTGAGGTTGAACGATGAAAATAAAAAAAATGATGGTTATATTGCCAGTTTTGACACTACTCACTAGTGGATTAGCTGGATGTAGCAGCGATAATAAAAATGCAAGCGAAGCAACGACAGCGGCAACTACGGCAGGGGCAGCTTCAGCAAAGCCATCAGGACCACCGACAACATTAACAGTTGAGATATTTGACAGAGGTATTCAGGGGCAGCCTGATCTGAACAATAATACGTGGACAAGGTATATCAATGATAATTTTGGTAAGCAAAATAATGCGATTGTAAAATTTGTTCCGGTTCCGAGAT
Organism: Paenibacillus qinlingensis; assembly: GCF_031455095.1. Taxonomy (GTDB): domain Bacteria; phylum Bacillota; class Bacilli; order Paenibacillales; family NBRC-103111; genus Paenibacillus_E; species Paenibacillus_E qinlingensis_A. The sequence continues at coordinate 264,324 of NZ_JAVDSB010000004.1, read as the reverse complement.
CACAGGAAATTGATAAGCTCAATGTATTGATGGCAGCTAATGAGGCGCCTGATATTTCGTTTACCTATGACAGCCCGACCATCTCCAGATACTCGAAAGTGAATGGTATTCTTCAACTAGATGATTTATTAGCTAAGCATGGTAAGGAATTGACGAATTATTTAGGGAAGACCGTTCTTTCCTATGGACTCTTTAATGGAAAACAAATGGCGATCCCTGCGAAAAGAACTTCACTGGCATGGGGCGGTATGTTCATTAGAAAGGATTGGCTAGATAAATTAGGGATGCCGATTCCTACTACGAAGGACGAACTGTACAATACGCTAATTGCGTTCCGAGATAAGAATCCAGGCGGCGTGAATGGTGTGATTCCATGGGGATTAGCAGCAACAGGTTTTAATTATAACACTGGAAATTTAAGTGAATCCTACTGGGGGAAACAGTCAGAGGAAGAATTCGTTACAGCTCCGAACTGGTTAAAACCTGGAAATAAGGATGGACTAAAGTTTCTCAACAAGCTCTACAATGAGAAATTAATCTCCCCTGATTTTGCGTTAGACAAAACAGCCAAACAAGCGGATGCCGATGTGACCAACGGTAAAGTCGGGTTCTTCAGTGCAAACTGGGATTATCCATTACGTCAAAATATCAGCGTACCTTTAAAAACAAATGTGCCTAACGCAAGTTTTGTACCTGTTGATGTCTTCAAGAATTACGAAGGGAAATATAAGAAAATTGCGTACAATGAAAATGGCGTGAATGTCTTTATCCCTAAAAGCAGTAAAAATGCAGAGTTGGCTATTAAATATCTAAACTGGATGTCCGATCCTAAAGTATTATTCTTCCTCCAATACGGACTTGAAGGTGTCAATCATAAGATGGTCGATGGTATTCCACAAGTGATTAATCAAACAGGCGACAATATGCAAACCAGCTATCTCAATCTGGATCTTACCTTGGTTGTTAATGGTGTTGAGCTAGGTGATCAGCAGAAGAATATTAAAGCTCTAGCGGCGTCGGCGCCAGGACTTGAAGCAGTAGCCGAACAATCCTATAAAATTAACACGACGGACACCTACACAGGTTATTTCTTTGATACGCCAAGTGAATCCAATATTAAGTTCGGTAAAACACTTGGAGATATGAACAAACAAATGACAGATAAACTTATCGTTTGCAAGCCAGCTGAATTTGATGCTCTGTACGATAAGCTAGTTGCTGAGTATATGGCAGCAGGCGGGCAGGCAGTCATGGATGAGAATGTGAAAATCTACAAAGCGATGCAAGCAAATAAGAAGTAGTCAAGTAAAAAGCCTATGGACATAACACCGTTATGTCCATAGGTCTTTGTAGTAACATACTAGCAAACTTGTTATCTGGTTGGTAAAGGGTTAATATTTGTTGAATATGGGACATCGGATCAAGGAGGTACTTATGTATAGTGTAATTATTGTAGATGATGAACCATGGGCGATTAAAGGAATACGGAATGCGTTTGATTGGGAAAAATACGGATTTGAAATCACAGGTCAATTTACAAGTGCCCATAAAGCCATTGAATTTATAGGTGAAGCGAGTCCTGATCTCGTTATTACAGATATAAGAATGCCTGAAATATCCGGTCTTGATCTAATGAAGAGGACCAAAGAAATGGGATTGGATGTTGACTTTGTTGTTGTAAGCGGTTTCGCTGAGTTTGCTTATGCGCAGGAGGCACTTCGATACGGTGCGCTAGATTATTGCCTAAAACCGTTAGATATTGAGATGGCAGATCCGTTAATAGAAAAGCTGGCCTTGCATTTTTCGAATAAGAGAGGTGTAAGAAATAACCTGATCTTAGAGGCACTAACTTCATCGGATAAAAGTGAAATGAATCGTTTAACACACCTATTTGATACCTCAACAAACGACTACTTTCGGGTCGTTATTATGTACGCCAACGGGGAGAATAAGCATGATCATGACCTAAAGGCTCTGCATTTTAGACCTGCGTTGGAAGTTAGTCTGGGATCAAGAAAGACACTGTATATTCTCAAAAGTGAAAGCATAACCGATTTGGATGTTCGTTTTGAATCTGCGGATTTGACGGATTTAGATGTAAAAACAGTAGGAATCAGTTCCATTTCCAATCAGTATGATCAAATGGCAAAGCTAATTAAAGAAGCAGATATCGCAGCGTCAACCGTATTTTTAAATGAAGTCAATGGTAGCTATGAATATGAACAGAAGCTTAATTTGGTTAAGCCGTATATAGATGGTATTTCTACAATTATGCAAGAGAAAAAGTTTGAAGACATGGACGACATCATGGATAGGCTCATGTTGTATTTTAAACAAAATAATCTGGGGATGGGCGAAGTTGTTTATTTATGGAATCAAGTCGTCAGTAGCTTGGTTGGCAGCTATTACGAAGAATTACAAGACATGGAACTTGATTTCCTCAATTACTCGGAATTGAAAGAGCGCTTTGAAACCTTTGAGTCGTTGTGCAGTTTCTTAAATGACATTGTGTGCTATCTCAAGCAACTGAATTATCAGTCTACGAATGAAGGGGATAAAAACGTATATTTCAGCCAAATGGTGAAATACATCGACAATAACTTTCAGAGTGAGTTGTACCTGAAAGATTTATCTGTGAAATTTTTAATCAATCAAGTCTATTGTTGTCAACTTTTCAAGAAAAATTTAGGCAAAACCTTTTCAGAATATGTCACGGATTTGAGGATAAAAAAAGCTTGTGAGCTTTTAAAACATACGGAATGGTCCATTGATGAAATTGCAGCAAAAGTAGGCTATATGGATTATTATTATTTCAATAAAGTATTTAAAAAGCATAGTGGGATAACACCTACGAAATTCAGAAAGAGTTGAGGGTTGGGGTGGGGCGTTTGCAGATTAGTAGACTGAAACTAAAACATCAGATCCTACTGATATTTTTATTTTCTATTATAATTTTTACAATAATGGAATTTTATTCCTATATTAGCTTCTATAATTTGACGCAGAACCGAGCTGCCAATTATGGGAATAAGATTATTGAACAAACGAGTCAGAAGATCAATTCCGTTTTTAATGATATAAAAGTCAGCACGAACATAGCTGTTGATAATAAAAAGGTACAAGAGTTTACCATTGTTGATGATGATTACAAACGGAATTTTGATATAGGCACTTATGTCATTGAACTCATGGAATATATGAGATCCTTTAACACTTATGTTAGTGGCATCGTAATTAATGACAATCATGGGCGACGCGTTCATAGTAATGGTAACCATGATATCTTTTATTCCAATCAATACGAAGCGTTTATCCGTACCTATATAAATAATTTGGATGCTGATAAAAAAGGGCAATTTACAAACCTATTAAAAGATGAAAAAACAGGAAGTGACTATTTCTTTTATATAGCACCCATTATTGAAGCGATTGGCGGGGTTCAATTTTCACAGCGGACAGGCTATTGTTCCATTATGGTGAATACGGACAAGCTTAAGGAGCTTGTGGAAAATACGGAGTTAACGCCTAACTCTACGTTGTACATTTTGAACAGCAACAATGAGGTCATCGTATCTAATAATGCCAATTTCCGCGGCGTTTTGTACGAGGAGATACTTCCCGTAGATCGGAGCCGTTTAACCAACGGGGTAAAAACGACAATTAATAAGGAAGAAGTAATCGTCCAGGAAAAAGATTTGGAGCAGGCAGACGGCTGGCGTATTGTAAGTATTATCCCTGTGCAAGAGTTGACAACGGATATGCATGCGATTAAAAACATTAGTATCATAGCTGGCATTGGCATCATTGTAAGTATGCTTATTATGGGATATTTTTTCTTTAATAATCTGACACGGCCTGTCATGGGGCTTATCGCAGACATGAAGAAGATTGGTAAGCGAGATGTGGGCTTCCGAGTCAAGGTACGTTCAACGAATGAAGTTGGCGTTCTGGCCTATGATATTAATAGTATGATGGATAAAATGGAAGAGATGACAAGCGATATATTTAACACACAGATTCGACTCTATGAGTCAGAGTTGAGCAAAAAGCAGGCGGAATTCTCGGCTTTACAAAGTCAAATCAATCCGCATTTCCTGTATAATACCTTAAATTGTATAAGCAGTATCGGACTTGAATACGGCAGCAAGGAAATCGCGCAGATCACGTCGAGCATGTCCAAAATATTCCGTTATAGCATTAAGAATGACGAGCTTGTTTTAATCAGTGAAGAGATTCAATGTATCAAAGCTTATATGAACATAATCTCCATTCGATATGAGAGCAAATTTTCGATGGAAGTGGATGTTGACGAAAAGCTATTGGATATGAAAACGCCAAAAATGATCTTGCAACCCATTGTTGAAAATGCGGTCTATCACGGACTTGAACGTGTAGACGCAGGCGGACATCTACGCGTAAGCGGTCATATCGATGCGAATGGCGATGTCTGTTTTCAAGTATCGGATTCGGGATTAGGCATCGATACAGAGGGGCTCGCAAGCATTAAAGCGAAGCTTAATATGGACCATTCGGAGCGAGTGAGCAATAGCTTGGAAGGAAAAAGCATTGGTCTTTCCAATATTAACAATCGGATTAAGCTGCTGTTTGGCGAAAGCTACGGCGTAGAGATCGAAAGTCAGATGGGGACTGGCACGACAGTGATCGTGAAGATCCCGACGATATGAAAGTAAGAGCAACACTAACCACTTAAGATACAAAGTGGGCTGTGTTGCTCTTTTTTTTATAAATCATGCGTATTTTTATGCTTTTTTTATACGGGTACCCTAGAATCTTTACACTGATTTTATAGGGTTCGGCGTTACAATGATTCAGGAAAGGGGGGATGGTCATGCAAAGTGATTTTTTGCTGATCGCTCCGTCTACGAAGGCAGGGGAGGACTTTATGAAACATGTAAAGTTGCTGGGTCTTCCTTTTATTGCATTAACGAATAATAAGATGGAAAGACTCAAGTTAGAAGGACAAGGAGTGAAGCAAATTATCCGTGTGGATACATCCGAACCGGCCAAGACGATGATTCCTGACTATCCGATAGGGAACGTCATTTTGTTTGAGGAGAGCTTGCCGCTTTGCTGCCGCTATATTCAGATTTGTCGCAGCTGGACCTCGGGGCGTATCTATGTGGTTACGCAAAGCACGAATCCAAGGTTGATTTACAAAGGGTTAGGTGCTGATTATGTCATTTATTCCAAAAACGGTGATGTGAAGTTCCTTCTATCATCGCTGCAAACCATACATTAGGATCTGATCGATTTGGAGGAGGTGTGCTATGTACAACGATGTAACGATGATTTTATTAATGGCATTAATTTTTTTGGGTTTTTGGGGATTTATGAAATTTTGTGAAAAAGCATAAGTGGTTAATGGTAGTGAAGCTTCAACACCTCAACATGTAGGAGGGTAATTATATGATTGTTATTGGACTCATTGCTTTAGCTATCATGGTGTATCTTGGTTTTGTCTTAGTGAAGCCAGAAAAATTTTAGAACATATGTAAGCAGGGGGAGAACCTATTATGGGAATGGGATTGTTACAAGTCATCATCACACTCGGCATTATCATGTTGTTGGTAAAGCCTGTGGGAAGTTACTTGGTGAACGTATTTGGATCTGAAAAGAGTGGCCTTGATCGCGTGTTTGCTCCAATTGAGCGTATCGGCTATCGCATTATGGGTGTTAAAGAAGAAGAAGCGATGGGCTGGAAAAAGTATGTCGGAGCCGTACTCCTAGTTAACTTTGTCATGATGATTCTCATGTATGCTGTTTTCCGGCTGCAAGCTTATTTACCCTGGAATCCAGATGGCATGGGTAATGTGTCTCCAACGATTGCTTTTAATACAGCAATTTCATTTATTACGAATACGAACTGGCAAGCCTACAGTGGTGAAAATACACTATCTTATCTTTCGCAAATGGTGGCCATTACATTCCCGATGTTTACATCGGCAGCAACGGGATTCGCGGTTGCGGTCGCCTTTATCCGTGGTTTGATCGGCCGTCAGGATAATCTCGGTAACTTCTACGTGGATATAACTCGCGCGATTTCACGTGTATTTCTTCCACTGAGCTTCATCGTAGCTTTGATTCTCGTATTTCAAGGCATTCCGCAAACCTTGCTGGGTGCTGTTCAAGCGACAACGATTGAAGGTGCTGGGCAAACCATTACACGGGGCTTAGTCGCTTCGCTAGAATCGATTAAGCATATAGGCACCAACGGCGGAGGTTGGTTCGGTACGAACGCGGCGCATCCTTTTGAGAATCCAACACCATTCACGAACATGATTCACATCGTATGTATGATGTTGTTGCCTACTTCGCTCGTATATGCCTTCGGTTTGATGATTAAGAACAAAAAGCAAGGCTGGACGATCTTCGCGGCGATGGGAATTATCTTTCTCGTTATGCTCTCGACGGTTTTCTATGCAGAGTATAAAGGTATTGCAGCCGTAGATGCGTTAGGCGTACACGGCAACATGGAAGGCAAGGAAGTTCGATTTGGACTCTCCGAAACGGCCCTCTTTACAGCTGTAACCACGGCTGCAACGACGGGGAGTGTCAATGCGATGCATGAGTCGCTGACACCACTCGGAAGTATCGTACCTTTTGCAGAGATGATGTTGAACAACGTGTTTGGCGGTAAAGGTGTTGGTTTGCTGAACGGTTTGTTGTACCTGATATTATCGGTCTTCATCTGTGGACTAATGGTGGGTCGTACCCCAGAGTTTCTGGGGAAGAAGATCGAAGGCAAGGAAGTCAAATTAGCTGCCATTGCGATCCTGATTCATCCGCTTATCATTTTGGCGCCAACGGCGTGGGCATTGATACGACCGGAGTCCGTCACTTCCATTGCGAATCAAGGCATGCATGGCCTTTCTGAAGTGCTATATGCGTTCACCTCAGGCGCGGCGAATAACGGATCTGCCTTTGGTGGTCTGAGCGCGGGCACGAACTTTTATGCCATAATGATTGGTTTGGTCATGCTGGCAGGTCGATACATCTCCATTATTGCGATGCTTGCGATCGCAGGTTCACTTGCGACCAAGCGTGTAGTTCCAATTACGACGGGGACGCTTCGCACGAATACACCTTTATTTATGGGGATTTTAATTATGATGATTCTAGTTATTGGTGCTCTAACGTTCTTCCCGGCGCTGGCATTGGGGCCGATTGCTGAACATTTGGCTGCGCGTTAAGGATAGACGTAATAGAGAGGGAGGATTTGCATGACCGTGGAACGTAAAAAAACATTAACGAAAGAAATTGTAAATCAAGCAATCGTGGATTCGTTTAAAAAGTTAAACCCTTGGGTGATGATCAAAAATCCCGTCATGTTCGTTGTTGAGGTAGGTACAGTGATTACGCTGCTGCTCTCCTTCGCACCAGAGCTATTTGGCTCATCGGACGTTGGTCGGGGTTACAATATTACGGTGTTCCTGATTCTACTCTTCACCTTATTGTTCGCAAACTTCGCAGAAGCTTTGGCGGAAGGTCGAGGTAAGGCACAGGCGGATTCCTTGCGGAAAACGAAATCAGATACGAAGGCTCGTCTGGTACAAAAAGATGGATCGTATAAAGAAGTGTCTTCAACAACTCTTCGTAAGGGAGATATCGTTCGCATTGAAATCGGCGAAGTTATTCCGTCCGATGGAGAAATCATTGAAGGCTTAGCTTCCATTGATGAGTCCGCGATTACAGGGGAATCTGCGCCCGTCATTAAGGAGGCAGGAGGCGATTTCTCCTCCGTAACAGGAGGAACGCGCGTGGCTTCTGACTATATCGTCGTCAAAGTCATGACGGATCCAGGCGAATCGTTCTTGGATCGCATGATTGCCCTCGTAGAAGGGGCTAAACGTCAGAAGACCCCGAATGAAATTGCCTTAACGACGCTGCTTGCCGTATTGACGTTAATTTTTCTCATTGTTATTATGACGATGGTTCCAATGGCGCAATATTTGAATGTGAAATTAGAAATTTCCACGCTAATAGCTTTACTGGTTTGTCTTATTCCGACGACCATTGGCGGTCTTTTATCTGCCATTGGTATCGCAGGTATGGACCGTGTCACACAGTTTAATGTACTCGCTATGTCAGGAAAAGCGGTTGAAGCAGCCGGAGACATCGATACGATGATACTGGATAAAACGGGGACGATTACCTTCGGGAATCGGATGGCCGCTGAGTTTGTACCGGTAGGTGGCCTGACTGCCAAAGAGGTAACTTTCGCCGCGCTGCAAGCTTCGGTGAAAGATGAAACGCCAGAAGGACGTTCCATTGTGGAACTTGCGAATAAGCTTGGTGAATCCTGGCAAGCTGGGGCGTATGAAGGAGCAGAAATGATCGAGTTCTCTGCGGAAACGCGCATGTCCGGACTCAACATGTCGAATGGCACACAGATCCGTAAAGGTGCCGTTGATGCCATTAAGAAATATGTAGCTGCACTTGGCGGCAAAATTCCGACTGATTTAGAAACGATCACGAATCGTATCGCCAAAGCAGGGGGCACTCCGCTGGCTGTTGCCATTAACGAGCGGATCTATGGGGTTATTTACCTCAAGGATACGGTGAAACCGGGCTTGAAGGAACGTTTTGCTGAGCTGCGCGGAATGGGCATCAAAACCGTGATGTGTACAGGGGATAACCCGCTGACAGCAGCTACGATTGCTCTTGAGGCTGGTGTAGACGAGTTTATTGCTGAGGCGAAACCAGAAGATAAGATTGCTGCGATCAAAAAAGAACAGCAAGAAGGTAAGTTAGTTGCCATGACGGGTGACGGAACGAATGATGCGCCTGCCCTAGCACAGGCTGACGTTGGTCTGGCGATGAATTCAGGCACGATGGCTGCCAAAGAAGCGGCCAATATGATTGATCTAGATTCCGATCCAACGAAGCTGCTATCGGTGATCTCCATTGGTAAACAACTGCTGATTACGCGTGGAGCGTTGACGACATTTTCTATCGCTAATGATATTGCCAAATACTTCGCGATCATTCCTGCGATGTTTATCCTAGCGATGCCTCAGCTGCAGGCTTTGAATATTATGAATCTGGCATCGCCGGAGTCGGCTATTCTATCCGCATTAATATTTAATGCGATTATCATCCCTCTTTTGATACCAATCGCCATGAAAGGTGTTAAATATCGGGCTATGTCAGCTAATAAACTATTATCACGGAATGTTCTGCTCTATGGTGTCGGTGGTGTGGTTGTACCGTTCATCGGAATTAAAATCATTGATCTGGTGCTTCATGGATTAAATATCGTCTAGAGAGAAAGAGAAGCGAGGAGATATCGTATGAAATCGGTTTTTATAGCATTACGTGTGTCTTTATTCTTTATGATCGTCTGTGGGCTGATTTACCCGCTTGCAACGACAGGTGTTGCTCAAGTCCTATTTCCGAAACAAGCGGACGGAAGTCTGATTGAATCGAACGGAACGGTGATTGGATCGGAGTTACTGGCCCAAAGCTTTGAATCGCCAAAACTGTTTCATCCACGCGCATCCACAGCCAACTATGATCCGAAAGCTTCGGTAGGTTCTAATATGGCAGTAGCTTCGAGTGATTATGCAGCCGCCATAGCGGAGAAGATCGATGCGTTGAAACAGGAAAACCCCGCGCTAACCGAGATTCCAGCGGATTTGGTTACGATGTCGGGATCCGGATTCGATCCGGATGTATCACCAGAAGCGGCCAAAGCGCAGGTTCCTAGAATTAGTAAGGAGACAGGAATCGCAGAGAATAAGCTGAATGATCTTGTTGACCAGTTGACCAAAGCTAGACAGCTCGGCGTGTTCGGTGAGCCAAGGGTCAATGTCATGGCATTAAATATAGAATTGCTTAAGCAAGTGAAATTGTAAGAACGTGAGCAGACAGCCACTCTCGGTAGATGAGAGTGGTTTCTGCGCTTTTGTAGATGGAGAAAGAGGAGAGAGGAGGATGTCGGTTGGATGGTTTCAAAAGGAAAACACCGGAAGAAATTCTGTTATCCATTTCCAAACTGCACCGCGGCAGCCTAAAAATTTATATCGGCGCTGTCAGTGGATCTGGTAAAACGTACCACATGCTCAGGGAAGGCCATAATCTCAAGCAACAAGGGATCGATGTGGTCATTTGTGCGGTATCCACGCTCCAAAGACCAGAAACAGTGGAACAATTAGGTGACTTGGAACGCGTGCCGAGCATTCATTGGATGCAAGATGGCAGCGAGCAAAAAGATTTAAACATAGATGCCTTAATCGAAAGGAACCCAGAGGTTGTCCTCGTGGATGGCTTAGCTCATCTGAATCGACCCGAAGCTCGCTTTCCAACCAGATTGGAGGATATTAAATACTTACTGTCTCATGATATTAGTGTCATTACCACGGTTAATGTTTATGAACTAGAGGGGACGATGGAGGTTGCCCAGAAGCTTACGGGGATTGAAGTAGGTACCTGCGTACCCTCTGATACGTTGGAATTGGCTGATGAGGTGCGATTGATTGATGTAACTCCGGAAACGATTTTAACGCGTTTGGAAGAAGGGCACTTAAAGGGGAATAAAGCATCCGCGATATTTAAGAGAGGTAACTTAGGCGTACTTCGAGAGTTGGCGCTTCGCCTAGTCGCAGAAGATGTTAACGATTCCTTGGAAGAACATCGTGAACAAATGGGATATCTGGGTCCTTCTGGCGTATCAGAGCGGATTCTAGTAACGACACAGTATCACTGGAACGGCTCCATTTATGTACGCAGAGGGCAACAGATTGCCAAACGATTAAATGGTGACCTCCATGTTGTGACGCTGTACAAACCTGGTAAACCGCTTACAAAAGAGGCAGCTACCTTTCGAAGATCCATCATGAAGCTTGTTGAAAAAGTGGGGGGGAAGTTTGAAGAAATCCCGCTGCGATATCGTCGCTGTATTCCACAGAAGCTAGTGAATTACGCGATGACGCACAAAGTCACACGGATTGTATTAGGTCATTCGAAGCAGACGAAATGGCAAATGTTTTGGCAAGGTTCGGTAATCAATGGACTTTTAAAAAGAGACTTAAATATGGATGTATTTTTGGTTGCGGATCGCGCTGCTCTGGAGGGGGAACGTATACTTCCTGCCCATATTACGAAGGAGAAGGAAGCATATACGTATAGACGCCTGAGTCAACAAGAGGTCGAGGCGAAAATCGAGAAAATTCGGCGAGGCCGTTTCAAGGTCTACATTGGAGCTGCCCCTGGTGTGGGTAAGACGTATACCATGCTTAGGGAAGGGAATGATCTGCTCAAGAAAGGCATTGATGTCCTAATCGGATTACTTGAAACGCATGGGAGAAAAGAAACCATTGAACAGGTCGGCGCGCTTGAGAGCGTACCTCGGGCACAGATCTCATATCAGGGCGTAAAGCTAGAAGAGATGGATACGCAAGCGATCATCGCTCGAAGACCAGAAGTGGTGTTAATTGATGAATTAGCGCATTCCAATGTACCTAGCTCGAAGTATAAGAAACGTTTCGAAGATGTGCTGGAAATTCTGGAAGCTGGCATATCTGTGATATCAACGGTGAATGTGCAGCATCTGGAAAGCTTAAATGACGCAGTGGAACAGCTTACCGGAATTCGGGTTAGGGAAACCGTTCCCGATAGCATTTTGCGTACGGCGGATGAAGTGCAGCTCATTGATGTTGCTCCTGGAGCTTTACAGTTACGCATGAGAGAAGGCAAAATTTATGCGATGGTCAAGGTCGATCAAGCATTGAACAATTTCTTCAAGACGGGCAACTTAATTGCCTTGCGAGAGCTTGCGCTGCGCGAAATTGCGGATGATGTGGATGAACGATTGGAATCCATGGAACGGAAAAGCTCGCTTCGCGGTCCTTGGCGAAGAAAAGAGGTGATTTACGTATGCATCACGGAGATCTCACATGCGGATCGTCTAGTCCGACGCGGTTTTCGAATTGCGCATCGCTTGAAAGCCGTATGGCACGTGAGTTTCATCGTGGTGGGCCAAGCGCAAGCGGAGCAATGGAAGCCCCAATTAGAAGTGCTGGAGAAGCTGACGGTTCGGTTAGGCGGTGAGTTTTCCTATAAAGAGGTGAATAGCTCTAAGGAAATTGCAACAGCTTTTGCCATCAAAGCGAATGAAGCGGGAGCGACCCAAATTATCGTATGGAAAGATACAGTGGTTAAAAAGTTAGTGCCATTAATCAATTCGATGGATGTGCTAATTATTTCTGACTATGATAAGCGGCAAGCAACGGGGAGCAGGTGAATGGGTTAAATACGAGAGGTTGTCTCAAAAGGTGATCTAGACTTTTTGGGAAGCAGGTTCATGATCTTTGAGTCATGAACCTGCTTCCTTTGCTTCCCGGAATCTAACTGGATATTCTCCATCTATTTGAATAGAATTTCTAGAATTCGAAAGGTTAACTGTATTTCTACAGTTAATTCCTTTCAATTTACTCATATCTTCAAACTTCATGCAAATTAGCTGTAGTTTTTCCATCTAATCCTGCAAACAGGTCACATTCGGATAAATTAGCTGTAGTTTATACATCTAAACACGTAGTGGCAGCTAGGAAGAATAACCGAGAGGTTTAAAGGTAGTTTGAGACAGCCTCTTTTCTAATCATTTATACATGCAAATCACGTTTCTTAAAGGAAACATAGGTTAGGATCGTTAGCCCAACAATCAAAACCGTGGACAACATGACATAACTTATATCCAGACCTCCACCATACATCACATTCTTGGCTTCATAGTACTTAAAAGGTGTGAGGTACTTCAAAAATTGCAGGGTATCATTCAAGTCAATCGCAATGGACAAAAGAAATGATAGGAGAAGGATGGCCGTCGCAAGGGACGCAGCCTTTTTAGCATTGGTATACACGGCGGCAATCGCCGTTCCTATGACTAAAAAGAGGAGCTGCAGAACAAACATGCTAATCATCACGATAGCGATATTACTTTGGACAGCTTCGCCATGACTATACTTGCCTACGATAAGCAAACTCGAAACCCACGTAATGATGTTGAAAATGAGAATATTGACGCAGGCACTTAGCAATTTCGCCGTGATGACGGTGCTCCTGGATACGGGTTTCACAAAAAGAAACTCCGCCGTTTTATCGCGTTCTTCCTTGGCAATAATGGTCGCACCCAGCATGGCTGCATGGATCGTGGCCATGACATACAAGTACAGCACGAGGATGGCGAAATATCCACTTGCCTTCGATAAGTCCAAGGCACCCGCACCCATGATGACTTGGAGTGATTTGGGCATTTCAGCGATCAGATCATTGATTTGTCCAGTGGAAGCCGTAGCTTCATACTTGGCCATCCCACTGGCGAGTAGGAAGATGATGCCGATGCTCCAAAAGAAGATAGACTTTTTATAAACGTTCAATTCTCTAAGAAAGATATTCATGTAGGACGATCCGCCTCTCATTCATGTTATACAGCATGGACGTCTCTTCTCGTAAATAGGAGATAACTGACTAGCACGAAAACGAAGATAATTCCGGTTGCAGCCAATAAATAAGCAGCTTCATAATTCGCATGATGAATAATAAATTTCGTATCGAAATATTTAAATGGCGATAAATATCGCTTAGCCCCACTATCATTTGTTGCAATGATCATACCGATAAGGAAGAAGGCGAAGACCGTCCCCAGCGACACGGATAGCACAGCTTTTATTCTAGGGAAAACAACGGATACTAAGATGCCTATAGCTAGAAAGATGAGCTGAACAAAGAACAATGTACTGGAAATCATAATGAACAGGTTGCCGGAAAACGGATCTGGGGATAGTTGAACCGCCGTAATGATTGCCGTGATCGTATAAATAGCTGATGTAAGCAGTAGTAAGACAACGGCTGCCAGCAGTTTGGCGGTTAGTATGCGTGTACGGCTAACGGGCTTCGTCAACAGAAAATCGGCTGTTTTCTCTCGCACTTCTTTGGAGAGGATTGAGGTTCCCAGAATCATCGCTTGAATGGCGCCACAAAGGGTTATGTACATGAAAATATACGAATAAAAGCCTAGAATCGACCCGAAGCTCTCAATTTCAATGCCGAGTGCTTTTCGAATTCCCTCAGGATACCCTTGCAATATGTTTGAGAACTCTGAAATATCTTTGGAGATGGAGGGGAAAAGGGATAAGAAAAAAATGACAATCAACATTAAAGAAAGCGTCCATATGAGGGTTGTTTTCCTGTAAGCCTTCACTTCGTGCAAAAATATGTTCATTGTCCGATTAGGCCTCCTTTTCGTAGTAATGCATGAAGATCTCCTCAAGATCCGGTTCCTCGATCCAAAGATTCTCGATGTCAATGTCAGCAATTCGTCTCATCACATGATTAATATCGCCTTTAAATAAGAAACTGGTGGAATGCCCCTTCACTTCAATATGATTGACGCCAGGCATTTGGAAGTAATTCGTGTCCAAGATATAGGCAGAATCGATCTTAAATTTCTTGTAATTGTTTTCTTTTAGCGTGCTAATTTTCTCGACGGCAACAATCTTTCCTTCTTTAATAATCGCCACGCGATCACACAACCGCTGAACTTCACTTAAGATGTGGGACGAAAATAATATCGTAGCCCCTTTCTTATTTTGCTCTTCGAGCAAATCAAAAAACTTTTGCTGCATGAGCGGATCAAGACCACTCGTTGGTTCATCAAGAATAATGAGCTTTGGTTCATGGAGCAGTCCCTGAACAATGCCCACTTTCTTTTTATTACCTAAAGACAAATCCTCGATTTTCTTCGTGACATCCAGATCCATGATCTCAATTAATTCTTTCATTTTCTTGGAACAGTCTTTTTTGTAGAAGCTTGCAGAGTACTTTAACAGATCAATTACTTTCATGTTGTCATAATAAAACACTTCGGATGGCAAATAACCGATCTCTTGCCGAATCTCAGGGGCGAACTTGACGCTGTCTTTTCCAAAGATACGAGCAGTACCGCTTGTTGGATAAATGAGAGACAGTAACGTTCGAATGGTTGTTGATTTCCCAGCACCATTGGGTCCGATAAAACCGAAAATTTCCCCTTCCTCAATCGTAAAGCTAACGTTGGATATCCCTCTTGCGTTCCCATAGGTCTTCGTCAGATTATTAATTTCGATTACGCTCATCTGGTGGGCCTCCCCGATTTAGTTGATAGTGAACATAGCAAAAAGAAGCCCAAAGGCGTAGAGAAACTCTACTCTCGGACTTCTTCAATGAAAGAAGGTAAGGGTGTGGTTCTCTCTCAAAGCACTTACGAGGTTAGCTGTCGGATTCGGACTTGAGAGCGTCCTACCTAGACTTGTTACAGTCCAGGATTCACCCCGTGAAGCCAAGTGTCACTTGAAATGGCTTCGATTGGTTCCCCCGTTTCCCAAGATGGGAATTAAGTGTTTAATATTGGAAATATTCATTTGTTAAGTGAATCATACGCCGATCCATGTGGATTGTAAAATGCAAACTTACCCGATATTTTCGGTTTTTTGACCCTCTAGCCGAAAGGCAGTCGATTTCATGAGATGGCCTACTCATTTCTAACGAATTCTACAACGTGACTTCTTTTTAGAGGGATATCAAAGACTTTCCTATGACCAGATGGTAAAAACTGCGAGATATTTTCATAAAAAAGGAAATAGTAGTGCACGCTACAAGTAACGAACGTGGTTGAAGGGGAATATCCCAATGAGTGAACGCGATTTGGTCAGCAAGCTAATCAAAAAGTTAAGTAGAAAACATCCAACAGTTCACAATCAAAGTCAGAATCCGCAACCATCTGAGATCGAAGCAGATCAGCATAAACTGTATAGAGATTTAGAGCAAAATGAAGAAATGCTACGCTCGATTTACCATAATTGCTCAGACGTGGTTTTTCGATCTGTCCGAATTGGTGGAAGAATTAAAGCCATTTTAGTGTATATAGAAGGTTTATCGGATGCCCTAGCTGTAGATGAATATGTCATTGCACCACTGATCCGGGAGGATTCTGAGCAGAATCATGAGGTTTGGCAGTTCGTTGAGCGAAGAATTTCCGTCTCTGAAGTCTCTGAAGTACATACGTTTAAGCAATGTGTCGATTATATCTCCAACGGAAATCCGATTCTCCTGTGTGACAAGGAAGCGAAAGGGCTTGCTTTGGGATTATGCAAATGGGAGAAGCGCGGCATAGAAGAACCTGTCGCTGAAGTGGGTATCAGGGGACCGAGGGAAGGCTTTACCGAAACCTTACGAATCACGACCTCTCAAATACGTCGAATTATTAAGAGTCCTAAGCTCAAAATGGAAGCGATGAAAATGGGGGAGTACACGCAGACAAATGTTGTCCTTGCTTATATAGAAGGACTTGTGGATGAATCGCTATTGGTCGAAGTCAGGAATCGACTACAACGCATTCGGATAGACGGGATCCTAGAGAGTGGCTATATCGAGGAATTGATTGAGGATGCGCCTTACTCTCCTTTTCCTCAGCTGCTTAGTACAGAACGCCCCGATGTGACTTGTGGCAATCTGCTGGAGGGGAGATTCGCCATACTAATTGAGGGAACGCCCTTTGTTTTAATTGCTCCCATTAGCATTTTTTCCTTGTTTCAATCAGCGGAAGATTATTATCAGCGCTTTGTCATCTCTACTTTAATTCGCTGGCTTCGTTATGGTTTTATCCTGATTTCACTCTTGCTGCCATCCGTGTATGTAGCGCTGCTTACGTTTCACCAGGAGATGGTGCCAGGCTCTTTATTGATCAGCATGGCTAGCGCGCGTGAAGCCGTACCTTTCCCAGCGCTCGTTGAAGCGATGTTGATGGAAGTTACCTTTGAAGCGCTTCGTGAAGCGGGCGTACGATTGCCGAAGCAAGTCGGCGCAGCCGTCAGCATCGTCGGAGCACTCGTCATAGGACAAGCGGCCGTTCAAGCTGGTCTGGTTTCTGCTCCGATGGTCATCGTGGTTGCGATTACGGGCATCGCTTCCTTTTTGGTTCCGCGCTACGTCTCCGGAATTGCCATTCGTATGCTGCGCTTTCCGTTGATATTTCTTGCCGGCACGCTGGGGCTTCTGGGGATTATGATGGGGCTCATTGCCATCGTGCTTCATATGTGCAGTTTGCGCTCTTTTGGCGTTCCCTATTTGTCTTCCCTCACATCTCCAAAGCTGAGTGAAATGAAAGATATTTTGATTCGGGCTCCATGGTGGATGATGGATAAACGCCCACACTTTACAGGGCAGGATTACAACGAGATTCGGCAGGCGCCTGGGCAGAAACCAAGTCCTAAGCAGGATAGTGAAACGTAATGGAAAGAGTGGTGAATCTACATGCTGGAGAAGGGGCAGATATCCTCCTTTCAGTTAGGAATTATGATGTATCCGACTGTGTTAGCAACTGGCTTTTTGGCTCTGCCGACGATAACATCGCATTACGCACATAATGATCTTTGGATGACACCACTCCTCGCCTCCGCGAGCGGGTTCATTGCCATATTTGTTGCGATTAAGCTGCATGAGTTATTTCCGAAGCAGACGATCAGCCAATACAGCACACACATTATCGGGAGAATTCCTGGATTGATCTTAAGTTTTTTCTACGTACTTCTCAATCTGCACGGGGCAGGTCAGATCGCTCGGCAATATGCTGATTTTGTTAAGGCCTGTTTTCTATTCAAAACACCGCTTCTTATGATCATTTACGCCATCATTCTGCTTGCGGCTTTCGCTGTACGAGGTGGTGTGGAAATGCTTGCGCGAAGTGCTGTGATTTTTACACCTGTCTTTATTTTACCCTTGTGCATCTTTGTGCTGCTTATTCCCAACATGGACATCAAGAACATTCTTCCTATTTTGGAAAAGGGCATTGTACCAGTGTTGAAGGGAACGGCAGCACCACAGGCTTGGTTTAGTGAGTTTTTTCTAATATCCTATTTCCTACCGTACTTAAGCGATTTGAGCAAATCAAGGAAATGGAGTGTGATCTCACTTTCAATCGTGGTTGTAACCATGATCTATGTCGACTTGGTTTCCTTATTTTTATTTGGTCCCGATACGGATAATAAAATATATCCTGTCTTAATCGCGATTCGTTACATCAGCGTGGCTAATTTCTTCGAGAACTTGGAATCTCTGCTATTGGCCATGTGGGTCGTCGGGAATTTCATTAAAATTAGTATATTTTATTATGTTGCTGTACTTTCCATCTCACAAAGTTTAAAGCTTTCCGATTACCGTCCTTATGTCTTTCCGTTGGGTCTGTGTATTCTCGTTTTTAGTTTTTGGGATATTGAGAGTTTTTCGCATTTAAGCGTATTTTTGAAAATTGTAAATCCGTTCTACGTCTCCTTTTTCTTTGTACTCATTCCGTCGCTTTTGCTTGTAGTGGCTGTTGTTCGCAAAAGGATAACGACGAGTAAAGGAACGTAGACAGATGAAAATAGGATGGAAGATATGCCTATTACTCTTATCTATTTGTGTGCTTGCAGGTTGCTGGGACCGTACGGAGCTCAATGATTTAGCGTTGATTTCTGCCTTGGCTTTGGACCAAACCGAGGATAACCAAATTCAAGTGACGGCTCAAATTCTTGTTCCACAGAGCCAAGACGGCGCTGGCGTAAGCGGAGCAAGCGGCGGCAGCAATGGAGCGGCTAGGCACACGGTCATACGGACTGGCAAAGGACTCAATATGTCAGATGCCTTGTCCAAGCTCCAGCGAGTCGTGCCTAGGAAGCTTTTTTGGGGACAATGCAAAGTGTTTATTTTCAGCAAATCTTTGGCGGAAGCGGGTATCCATGATCATTTTGACTTTCTGATTAGACATCCTAACCCTAGAGAGCATGCCTATTTGCTTGTCAGCGATGGAAAAGCGGCGGATGCACTTGAATTATTTCCTCCCATCGAACGCACTTCGGCGGAAGTTATTCGCAAGTTAACTGAGTTGCAGATTGGTATCAAAGTGACCATGGAACAAATGAGCATGATGTTAAAGAGTGATTCGCAATCGGCCGCGCTTCCCTTCGTCCATATTCTGCCGCTGGCCAAATCGTCAGCACCGTTTCAGACCATTCCCTACATCATGGGCACTGCTATTTTCAAAAAAGACAAGATGGTTGGGGAAATATCGGAAAAGGAAACGCGGGGCTTACTGTGGATCATAAATAAAATAAAACATTACACGATTACTTTTACTATGGATGAAAAGGATAGCGTCATATCTTTAAATCCCGTTACTGCGGATATTAAATTAATTCCTAACATTGATGGTGATACATGGATCATGACGATTCAAGTCCGTACGGAAGGTACCATCGTGCAGAACAGCACGCACATGGATCCGATGAAGCCAGAAGTCATTAACAGTATGAACAAGGAATTTGAACGTGTCGTGAAGGACCGTATCAAGTTGGCACTTCAAGTGGTTCAAGATCAATTAAAGGTGGATGTGTTCAACTTTGCTAAGGTATTTCACAGGAAATATCCCAAGCAATGGGCGCAAGTGAAGGATAATTGGGAGGCGTTATTCCCAAAAGTTGAGGTAAGGATAGATGTCCAAGCTAACATTCTCAGAACGGGGCTTGTTAACGCACCGGGAGGCGTGCCAGAAGAGGTGGAATAATATGAATGGCTATTTTTTCAGTTATGTCACATTAAGTGTGTTACTGATTACTGTGTTTCAATGGCCGAAGCTAAAGCAAAAAACGAAACAAGAAAAAGCCACATTCATTATTATGCTCCTTCTTGTATGGGGGCTATCTATGTTGGATCTGCCCCATTCACCAGGTCCAACTACGTTGATTAGCTTAGTCTTCAAGCCATTCTCTGAACTGATAGGCTTGTAGGTATTGTTTGAAAGATGGCTGAAAGGTTTATTGATTAGTGGGGGGCACATGTTTCTCCCCCTGATTGGGTAAACCAAATAATGGGATTTCAATTTCATGCTAACTGCCAATACAGATAAGGAGTGATACTTCATGACGATACAGACATCACACAAAGCATTGATGATATTGCCAGACTTGAAGGACAAGGTTGCCTTAATTACAGGCGCAGGATCCGGTATCGGACGTGCAACCGCTGTGCTGCTGGCGAGGCAAGGGATGAAAGTATGCCTTGCTGATTTGAAAGATGAGCGGTTAGAGGAGACGAAGCAAGAGATAGCATCAGCAGGTGGCCAGGCGATTACTGTCGACATCGACGTTTCCGATCCGGGCCGAGTTGCACAGGCTTTCGAGCAGGTAGCCAAGACCTGGGGACAGTTGGATATGGTCTTTGCCAATGCCGGTATCAACGGTGTTTTGGCGCCGATCGAAGACATGGAGCCAGAGGATTGGGATCGTACGCTTTCTGTCAATCTAAAGGGGACGTTCCTTTGTGTGAAACATGCGATTCCTAATATGAGAGAAAACGGAGGCAGCATCGTCATCACGAGTTCCATTAACGGAAGTCGCGCGTTCTCCAATTTTGGGATGTCGGCTTATAGCTCGTCCAAAGCGGGCCAAGTGGCATTTGCCAAAATGGCTGCCTTAGAATTGGCCCAGTACCGAATCCGCGTCAACGTGATCTGCCCGGGGTCCATCAAGACCAATATCGGAGAGAATACACAGCCGACGCCGGAGCTCGAAAAAATAAAAATTCCCGTCAAGTATCCAGAGGGGAGTCAGCCGTTGGAACACGCGCCTGGGCAACCCGAGCAGGTAGCCCATCTCGTCGCTTTTCTTGCCTCAGATGCTTCTAGCCATATCACGGGCACGGAACTTTTCATCGATGGCGCGGAATCGCTGCTCTAATCCTTTCAGTTGAAGCACAAAATCTCCCGTGATCATGATCACAGGAGATTTTTTTATTGGGGTTCCAGCTCCAATGGTAAAAAGGCATATTCACCGTTTCTTATCATGTCACATTTACGAATGGGAATGGGATATTTGAAAAGGGGACCATCGATGACGGTGGTATGAAATTCGCCGCCTTCTCCACAGGGATCAATCCCCCGATCGACAAGTTCTTGGACATAGGCAGGGGTTAGTATGCGTCCTAGATCGTCTTCACGCATATTTAAGGATAAGTTAACTGTCACAATAATGGAAATAAATCCCGTATTTATGAACGTTTCCACAGTTTCGCGATGATCCATTTGCCAGAGAGGCATTCCCAGCTGTAATCCAGCTTTTGCCGACACTTCGTCTTGCCAACAGCCATGAGCTGTCATGTCCAAGTCTCCGGTTACTAACACTTCGGCTCCTTGCTGCTTGGCATTCTCCAATAGCCCAATAAACACTTTTTCGTAATCAGCCCAACTGGCAGCCGCCGTAAATACGGGTAATCCAATAGAGTCAGCTTGGGCAAAAATAACCTCAGGAGGCATGCCATGGGATCTGGATCGTTTCCCTTCTTCCTCGAGCATAACGATGAGTCCCATGGCTTCGCCGACCTTCATTGCCTGATAAAGAGCTAACATGCTGTCCTTGCCACCGCTAAAAGAAGCGATAAACTTGCGCCCTTCGGCACCATTTTTCCAATTCGTCACTGTCGTCATTCCGATCATTCCCCTTTTTATCTAAGAAACCAAACCTTCATAATGATATCATCCTTTATTTCATACATGGCAACAGCTTCTAGCACGGCGCCGCCTTCTAATCGTCCCGTGATTTCCTCATGATCGATGACATATTTGCCATGATGAATTCGTTTATCCACCGTTGCATGCATGTTGGGGAAGGTTTCAAACAATTTTTGATAGCGCGCTCTCATCGCCGCTTGTCCTTCCATGGTGAGGGTATCCGGAAAATCATATATTTTCACATCTTCGCTATAGCATCCCATGAACAGGTCAATATTTTTGTCGTTATAGGCTTGCAACTGTCTTTGTACAACTGAATCTGTCATCGTATTTCCTCCATTAACGATAGTTCGTATATTATTTATTCATATTACTCATAAGCTTGTTATTTAAGCAAATGGAAAAGTGAAATAACCGGCCTTGCGGCCGGCAGGTAAATCAGTTTAGTTATCGTCCAACTGCTTGCCAAGCATGTCCAACATGATAGTGGTACCGTGTTCACGCTGAGCTGGTGTGTCGTGACCATCCAAGAAGACGCCTTGCTCCGTGAAAATCAGCTTCGTACCCGCAGCCTCTGACTTGAACTCCACGGTTGTGACGGATGTCGACATCCGCTTCTCGTCCATATCCAGCGTATAACTATATACGATACGTTCGTTCGGGACAATGTCATGATAGCGAGCATCGTAAGTAAATACGGGTCCGTCAGGGGGACCACCTTGACTTTTTTCCTCACCACCAACACGGAAATCGAACGTATCTGGTGTGGAAAACCATTGCGCTTTCAATTGGGCATCGGCCCAAGAGGCAAACACTCGCGCTGGTGAAGCTTTATATATACGTTCGATGACAAATGTGTTATGTACGGCAAATCGTTCACTCATGAAAGTCAGCTCCCTTAATTGGCATCGTCGGAATGTCCATCAACAAGGTCGCCAAGCAGATCCAGCCGGCGTTCCCATGTCATTCGACGTTCGATAATAAATTTTTCATGACTCTTTTTCATCATGTCCAACAATGTTGTAAAATCATCAACCGTCACCGGTTGTTTCAACTGCATGAGATTTGATACGTATGACAACTCGCTCAGCAAATTCTGCTGTATCTGAATATTTTCTTTCAGACGAGCCATTTGCAACGATACAATTTCCAATGGACTGAAGTGTTCGCCGGTTAGTACGGATTTCACTTCATCCAGCGATAAGCCTAGCTCTTTCAGCGATAAAATTTGCTGCAGCCGCGAAAGATCCGCTTCACTGTATAGCCTGTGTCCCGAATCGGAATGCGCCGAGGGGGAGAACAAGCTAATTTGATCGTAAAACCGTAATGTACGTATTGTGAGTCCCGTGAGTTTAGCAAGTTCTCCCACTTTCCAAAGCTGCTTCATAATCATCTCCTTTTTGATTGCGCTAGCTGTTTACCGGTAACTATACTATAATTCATGACGTAACGTAAGGTTCAAGTATGTACGAGATTTTTTTGTCATTTATTTGTATGATGGAAGTCTAAAAACAATATCGCATGTTAATAGTAAAGTTAACTAATTAATGTAGGGGAGGAAGCTGCATGGAAACTTTTACGGAGTTTATAGAGCGTATTGATAATCCTCAGCATCGAGAACGGACGGAAGAAGTTTTAACTTGGGTAGCGGAGCAATTTCCAACGTTAAAGCAGAAAATTGCCTGGAATCAGCCGATGTTTACGGATCACGATACGTTCATTATTGGCTTCAGTGTATCGAAGCAGCATCTGGCCGTTGCTCCTGAAAAGGCAGGCATGCAGCGTTTCGCTGAAGATATTGTGGGGGCTGGCTATGATCACACGAAAGAACTAATCCGTATGAAGTGGAATAGCCCGGTAGATTATGAATTGCTTGAGAAAATAATCGCGTTTAATATCGAGGATAAAGCGGATTGTTCGACTTTCTGGCGGAAATAGCACGGGATAATACGATACAGAAAGCAACTGAAGGAGGTCCCCAAACCATGTATGTGGCCGGGCACCTCTTTTTTATTTCACCGAATGAAGATCACTTAAATAATGCTCTGTATTTGGTCGGCGAGTATCCGGTTTGATCTTTGAACACACGTCCAAAATGGGTGGAACTGTCGAAACCGACCATTTGGGCAATGTCCGTGACACTGGTATCGGAATCGCGCAACAGTTTCTGAGACTCCAGGGTTCGAACACTATGGATGTATTCCACGAATGTGAATCCGGTTACATCTTTAAATACGCGGCTTAGATGGAAGGGGCTGATGTAGAAATTCTTAGATATCAATTTCAATGTCAGATTTTCCATATAGTTAAGATTAATATATTTGACGATGTCCGAAATTTTTTCATGCATCGGTGTGACATGTTTAGGCGCTACTTTTTGGGCCTTGTCATTTCTTCGCTTCAACCAGAGTAAAAGCTCCAGAAGCGTCACCTTCATGTATTCCAAATAGCCGAATTCCTTCTTGGTGAATTCACGCAGCATCTTGGCTAGTAAATCTTCGACAAAACTTTGCTCTGATGCTGTAAATTGACAAAGCTTCGTGTCTTTAAATACCTCCAGGATGGAACTGCTCAAATCGAAATGAGCATCTAGAAATGGGCGGTTAAATGCAATAATAATGCCTTCTCTGAAATTATTTTTGTGATCTAGGGATTTGTGAATGTCGTTGCGATCGATGAGAATGAGATTGCCCTTTTCAATGTAGTAGGATCGGTCCTTAATGAAGTAACCGCGTTCCCCTGATAATAAATAGTACATTTCATAGGTTTCATGATTGTGATAGGGATAATTTTCAAAGCTGCCCGTTTTTTGAGCACGTTGAACTAAAATATCATTCTCCAAGAATCCGAATTCCACATCCAATTTCGCCAAAGTCGACATCCCCCCTATAAAGGTATTGTAGCATGTAAATGTTTGGGTTCGCGATAGCTGCCGAGGAAATAATCGGGCAAAATACGTTGAGAGTCCCGCAATGGATGTTGCGAAAAGCAAGTGGGTTTATATTATGATTTTAATAAAAGGGAGGGTGACTTCAGGTCGGAATCGAATGACAAGGACGGTTTGAATATGGAAAGGAGAGGGAAGTTATGAAATTGCTTTTTAACAAGTGGTTGGCTATGTTCTTGTTAGTTGCAATCCTCATCCCTGCTTACCCCGGTGTAAGCCAGGCGGCTGTGCAATCCTTTTTTACCTCCACATCAACGACGGGCTC
This sequence comes from Paenibacillus qinlingensis, assembly GCF_031455095.1. GTDB lineage: Bacteria > Bacillota > Bacilli > Paenibacillales > NBRC-103111 > Paenibacillus_E > Paenibacillus_E qinlingensis_A. Next base: position 239,574 of record NZ_JAVDSB010000004.1, on the reverse strand, counting down.
CATGACACTTAAGCTGTATCCGACTGAGAATGTAGAGACGGGTGTCTCGACATTGGTAACGTTTGGCATTCCTTTTACACGAGGCTCCGTCACACCTGCTAATTTGTCCAAAGTTCGTGTGCTCAAAGCAGGCGTAGAAATTCCCGCGTTCGTCGAGATGCAGACCCCATGGAGACACATAACCAATCCTTCAATAGACGGAGCTTCCGTACGTGTTGCACGCATCCAAATCCATACGGCTTTTAGTGTCAGCTATCCGAATTATGAATCGATTACGGTAGAATGGGGCACAACGGCACGAACTCAAAACATAAACGCATTTGAAGATCCGAAAACGGCATGGCATCAAGTCGCAACAGGGTCTTTTTCTCTTGCTGATAACGTAGTTGAACCTGATGTGTATGTGGTGCTGCCTAGAGATGTGCTGTCGAGTGGCGTATTGAATCCACTGCGCATGACACCTATAGATCCCAGTATCTCAGACACGAGAGATGACCCGTGGTCGATGGACGCGACGGAGCATTGGAACGGTTTTGAAGAGGCGGATTATGCGTTCAAAAATAATTTCTATACGAGTATCAATGAAGACGACCCCCTGGTCGCCTCAGGCAACCTTAATCCGTATAAGCAATCGGGTACTCCGTCTGAAACGTGGCTATACGACCGATCTTCTACGATGTTCGACCTGTATTTCCGGAGCGGTTCCTTTAAAGCGCTGCGGGAAGCTGTGAGGAGTACCCAATTTTATAAGAATCAAATTTACGATAATACGACAACCCCTACGAAGGCCATCGGATTGTTCAAGCTGAAGGTAACGAGCCCTGGTTCAGGCGCAGGCGGCAACAGCGCGATGTACTCGTATAACGAACCTTTTGCGTACGACTACTGGCTGACCGGCGAGAATGACGTGCTGAATCCCATCGAATGGATCGTCAATGCGCATGAACAAAATGATGAGGATACGCGTTGGGGCCCATCGCTAGTTACTTGGACAGAAAGACATACAGCCTTTCGTTTATTGTCCAATCTTATCGCCTACGAGGTGTTTGGCAGCTCTACGTACAAGAATAACGTCTTATCCCAATCCGCTGATTTCATCTGGCATCAGAATGGGGCAGGCGGGGTATTGCCCGGAAGTCGGATCGACGGCGGTTTGTATCATTACGGAAGTCAGCATGGCGATGGGGTGTCGACGGATCTCGTAGCCTCTTCTTGGATGACGGTACTGGTACAGCAATCCATGATTCGTGCTTATGCGTTTACGGAAGATACGAACATCGCTGGTTTTATTAAACGTGTGGGTAACTTCTTGAATACCACGGTGAAAACCGATCCATACCACATGTATGATACGTATGCAGGAGCGCTTGCCTATCCGGACTATATGATGAAATACGATGGTACGACGGATTCCGTCAGCGGATACAGAGGAAGTGCTGGCAATCCGCATGGCGGTTCTACCATTGAGCATAATTTAAATGTCGGTACGGGCGTTTTATGGGCCGAATATTTCAATCAATTGACCGGCGGTACTCCTAACAGTGCGATGACCCAGTTGTTCGCCGATTTATATTATGGTTACGATATCGGCAACAATTATTGGATTCGACCCGCTGCACCTGCTAGTGGCGCAACAGCTTTTCGTCTCACCCCTTGGAGGAAGTGGGCTTGGGAACATAAGAACGGAGCCAGCATGTCCTGGTTAGCCAATCAGCTTGGTGTCAATCTGGCGCTTCCACCGGAAGTGTCCATAACGAATTTATCCAACGGTCAGGTAATAGCTGCACCGGCAACGGTAGGCATCGAAGCCTCTGCAAAGCCTGGAGATGCCCCCCTTACAAAAGTGGAATTCTTTAACGGTGCAACTAAGCTTGGGGAAAAAACGTCTCCGCCCTATAGCTATTCATGGTCAAGTGTCCCAGCAGGCACGTATAGCGTCAGTGCGAAAGCAACGGATACGAACGGGAAATTTACGGAGGCGGCAAAGCAAATTCGGGTTGTTGATACGACGGGTCTGACCAATTATAAAGCGGCAACGCTTAGCGGTCAGTTCAAAACCTATCCGCTAGGCAATCAGACGGGTACCTTTACCGTGGAAATGGATGCCGTCCCGTTAGCTTCATCTGTTGACGGCGGCGTTGGCTTCTCCCTTGGCTCAGCTGCAGGTTCATGGTCTAATCTTGCTGCAGTTGTGCGTTTCGGTACTGTAGGTAAGATTGAAGCGCGCGATAATCAGACTTACGTTGGCCCTGGAACGCCAATTACGTATACGGCCAATCAGCCGTATCACGTGCGGTTGGTTGTCAATGTACCTGCCAAAACATACAGTGCCTATGTCACGCCACCTGCTTCATCGGAACAAACCATTGCGACGAATATCGCGTTCCGCAGCACGCCAGTTGCAGCGAGCTTGGATACGTTGAACGTAATCGGAGATATCGGTGGATTGTTAGTGGGGAACGTCACCGGCGGTTCCGGCGACATTACGCCGCCTACGGTCACGATGACTTCGCCAAGTGGCGGGACCGTAGGCGGTGTGATCCATTTATCCGCCAATGTGGCGGATAGCGGAGCCGTGGCCAGTGTGCAATTCCTAGTTGACGGCTTACCGGCAGGCAATCCCGATACAGCTGCACCGTATGCGGTATCCTATGACGCTTCTGTACTAAGCAATGGCAACCATTTGTTTACAGCGGAAGCCTTAGATACGGCGGGCAACTTGGCCGTTGCATCAGCTGTAGCAGCCATTGTAAGCGGCGGTGGGCAGGCGGATACAGTGTCGCCGACGGTATCGATCACATCGCCAACGACAGGTTCAACTGCCACTGGAACGATTGCGCTGGCCGCTAATGCAGCAGACAATGTCAGAGTTGCGGGTGTTACTTTCTATGTAGATGGCAAGCCGGTTAACCAGGAAGATACCACTTCGCCGTTTGAATTCGCGTTTAACACATCCGGGCTTGCACCGGGCAGTCATGCTATAACAGCGAAAGCACGCGATACGTCAAATCGCATGACAACTTCCGCTGTGGTTCAAGTAAGTGTTAACGATTCGATAGCACCGCAAGTGGTCGTGACTGCACCGCAAATCGGACAGACGATTTACGCAAGTTCCTTCCATTTCGGCACCGTGGCGAGTGATAATATCGGTGTGGCGGGCGTGAAATTTTATGTGGACGGCAATCAGGTCGGTAGTGAAGATACGGTTGCACCTTTCAAAATGACGCTTACAAGCGGAATGATTTCCGCAGGCAGCCATTCCTTAACAGCAACCGCCCGAGATGCGGCTGGTAACACGACAACATCTGCACCTGTCAGTATAACGTTCTATCCGGACACGACGTCACCGACGGTAGCCATGACGGCTCCGTCTGGTGGAGCAGGCTTGAGCGGCTTTACCGTGTTGACGGCCAGTGCTTCGGACAATTACGGTCTGTCTTCGGTCCAATTCCTGGTTGACGGTCAACCAGTCGGTCAGCCAATCACAGTAGCCCCTTATACGATGGTCTACAACACAATGGGTGTGTTGGATGGGAACCGCACATTCAGTGCAAAAGCAACAGACCTAGCTGGTCTAGTAACTACATCTACAGGTGTAATAGCAGCTGTGTCTAACAACAGCGGAGGTTCAGGAACCGTCACCTTCCAGCAGGGGGTTAATGGCTACAACTTTACGAAGGATGTTAGTTTAAGCAGTCAGTCGAGCGGTACGATAGCAGCGAGCAAGACGGCAGTAGATGTTAATATGTACAATCAAATGCAGCAAGCATCGCCGTATCAAATGAGTGGATTACTCCGCTTCGACCAGATCGCCATTCCGCTCGGAACAAAGGTATCTTCCGCTAAGGTAACACTGCGAATGACGCCGAATGTGGCCGGAGTTACCGTAGAAGGGCGTTATCTCCAGAATGCTTGGAATTATGATTCCGCACAGTTAACTTGGAATAAGCGGGATACTTTGTTGAATTGGGCGGTTCCAGGTGGAAGAGGCGATGGAACGGATTTCATAACGGGCAAATCCTTTCAGATTCCGTTAACCGCTGGGGCGCAAATCAAGGAGGTTGACCTCGATCCTACTGTCGTACAATCGTGGCTGGATAATCCTGCTCAGAACCAGGGGCTGCTGCTCTACGTATCTAATCTGACGGGTACAACAACCAAGTTTAATAGCTCCGAGAATACGACGGCGAGCTACCGTCCAGCGTTATCCATTACGTTTGAACCAGATGCAAGCGTACCTGTGACAGACACCTATCGTACAGGTGTGAACGGCTACACAGGAACCAAAAACATCACGATTCGATCTTCCGGCGGTCCTTCTTCCTATACGGGGACAGAAATGTCGATCTACAATAAGACCGATTTAACAACGGGTGCCTATGAAATCGAAGGGTTGCTGCGTTTCGACGGCATTAGCCTGCCTGTCGGCAAGACGGTCACTTCGGCGTCTGTGAAGCTTACGATCAATTGCGCTTTCTGCAACAATTATTCGATACAAGGCTACTATTTGAACAGTGAGTGGGGAGCGACGACAGCTACATGGGCGAACCGCATAACCGGCACAGCCTGGCAGACGCCAGGAGCACGGGGAATGGGGACCGATCTGATCAGTGGTAAATCGTTCTTAATCACGGGCTTTCCAGCTTCGGGCGCTTACGTCAAAACGGTTGAACTGGATCCCGTGGTGGTTCAAGGGTGGCTGGATAACCCGTCCTCGAATCACGGCCTTGTCCTCTACACCGTAGAGCCTGGCAAAATCCCGAAAATCTACACGTCTGAGCATGCGACAGAAAGCAATCGACCAGAATTAAGCATTACGTACCAGTAATAGTACACGTAAGAAGAGGCTGTCCAAAAGGTTGAAAAGATCACTTTCCATAAAAACTGAGGAGCTAAGTGGTCTTTTACGCTTAGCTCCTACTTTTCGTGGAAGACGCGCAGCAGAACCCTTTAACACTGGGGTATTCTTCCTAGCGGCGTTTCGTCAAGCTAGCAAAATATGTTGAGATAATATGAAGGTAAGCAATTATTGTAAAGAGATTCGTTATTTATTGCAGTATACTAAGACAAGAGTCAAGGAAATGGCGTAATTGTAATGAATGTCTTCCTATTTTGAATTACAATAAGGGCAAGCAGCCGTTGGCAGAGGCGGATACATAGGAAGGGGAGATCATCATGTCTGCAGAGCTTCGTGCTCAGGAAAGCAGTCAGCGAGTGATACGTAAGACCAAATCTACATTTTTTGCTCGTCTTTGGCGAGAGCGATTCATCCACTTTCTAGTGCTTCCGGGCCTACTGTACTTTGTTATTTACAAATATATTCCCATGTTCGGCTTACTGATTGCTTTTCAAGATTACAGTGTCTTTACAGGCTTTTGGGGAAGCGAGTGGGTCGGATTCAAACATTTTATTGTCATGTTTAATGATAAGGAAGTGCTGCGAGTTCTATGGAATACCCTCTTTCTAACCTTTCTCCAGATTCTAATTGCGTTTCCAGTGCCTATTCTTCTTGCCTTAATGCTGAATGAAATCAAATACGAGCCTTTCAAACGAGTTCTTCAGTCCATCGTTTATCTACCTCATTTTTTCTCCTGGGTTATTGTCATCGGTCTAGTCACCCTCTTTCTTAAGAGTGAGGGAATCGTAAATAAACTCATCATCGACGTTTTTCATATGAAAGGCATTTCTTTTTTAACCGAACCCTCCTGGTTCATGCCGTTAATTGTGCTCGAAGGGATTTGGAAAGAAGGCGGTTGGAGCACCATTCTATTTTTGGCAGCCATTGCGGGCATTAATCCTCAGCTCTATGAAGCAGCTATTGTAGATGGAGCTAATCGGTTTCGGCAAATTTGGCACATTACGCTGCCTGGCATTCGCACAACCGTCATCCTCCTACTCATTCTTCGTATGGGGAATGTGTTGGATTCCGGATTCGAGCAAATATTCCTGATGTTAAATGCGTTCACAATGGAAGTTGGTAATGTACTGGATACTTACGTGTACTTTAAAGGGATTCAAGGGTCCGAATTCAGTTTTGCAGCAGCCGTAGGGTTGTTCAAATCGATTGTTGGTTTCATCCTCTTACTTCTGGTGAATAAGCTCGTCAAGAAACTGGGAGGGCAAGGCATTTTTTAAGTGTTGGAAACGATCGGAGGAGCTTATTTTGATCAAAAGGAAGATAGGTTCTCGGCTGTTTGATGTAGCAAATGGAGGCATTCTCGTTCTCGTTGCGTTATCTACCATGATCCCGTTTTTATATATTATGGCCGTATCGTTTTCGACGAACATGGAGTATATGACCCGCGACTTTTACATTTTCCCGCGAACGTGGGTCTTGGACTCGTATCGACTCATCTTTCATTCCTCCCAATTCGTACATTCATTGTTTGTTACCGTGTATATCACGGTATTCGGTTCCTTGGTGAATCTGATTTTGACAGCGACAATGGCTTACGGGTTAACGCGCAACGCGTTCGGTCAGAAACAGATCTTGTTTCTCGTCCTGTTCACGTTAATGTTTAGCGCGGGGTTAATCCCGACCTACCTCATCGTGAAGGCGACAGGATTGTTGAATTCTTTCTGGGCGGTCATACTGCCGACGGCGATTAGTTCCTTCAATTTAATTGTCATGCGGCAATTTTTCTCTGAAATTCCAACTGAATTAAATGAAGCCGCCCTCATCGACGGAGCTAACGAAATGCAAATGTTTACTCGAATTATTATCCCTTTATCCAAGCCTGCATTAGCGGCATTCGGCTTGTTCTATGCGGTTGCTCACTGGAATTCTTACTTTTCTGCCATTTTGTATATAAACGATCAAGCAAAATGGCCGATACAAGCGGTTCTACGGCAACTCGTCGTGCTTGGAGAGACCGCATCTACGCTAAATAACACGGATTCTTTCTCCTTAAAGTATTCCGTACCTGAGGAGCAAGTAGGGATGGCTGCAATTCTAGTAGCAACGCTGCCAATTCTGCTCGTTTATCCGTTTCTTCAAAAGCATTTTACCAAAGGGGTGTTGCTGGGATCTGTGAAGGGGTAGTACATGTAGGAAGAGTAGGGAGTCTGCTTCGAAACGTTGTCCACAATGATAATGGAGGGGTCAGAAAATGGTCGTGAAAAAATGGCTAAGCCTTACAGTTGCTGTCAGTACGTTAGTGATCAGCGCCTGTTCCAACACGCAAGCTCCGAAGACTGCGGATGCAACCAATTCGCCGTCAGTAACAGGCACACCACAAGCGACAGCATCAGCAGCACCTGTAGATGATAAGTCCAAGAAGCTTACAATTACTTTTATGTCTGGCATGTCAGGTGTTGTTCCACCGAATGACGGCGCTGCCGTCAAGTTAATTAATGAGAAATTCAATGTGGATTACAAAGTAACTCTCTTTCCGCGGACAGATGCTACGACCAAAATCAATACAACGTTGGCTGCCGGTGACATGCCTGACATTTTGAACTGGGATGGGCCGAATTTAAACAATTATGGGCAATTGGCCAAACAGGGGGCATTTCTTCCACTGGATGACTTCATTAAAGATTATCCTTCTATGCAAATAGTGCCGGATTACGTGTGGGACGCGATGCGGATTAACGGTAAAATCTACAGTATTCCCCGGTATTTCCCGGTACAGTACGGCGCTACGCCGATTATTCGGAAAGATTGGCTGGATAAACTGAATTTGAAAATGCCGACTACCTATGAAGAGTTAAAGCAGGTTGCGATTGCTTTTACGACCAAGGATCCTGACGGCAACGGCAAGAACGACACGTTTGGCATCATGATGCAGTCGCCAGGCCCTTCCCCTGATTTGGGCATGGGGGCGTATTGGAAGCCGGATGCTTGGTATCATAAAAATAAAGATGGTTTGTACATTCCAGGCGTAATTAGCGATACGAATAAGGAACTCTCGAAGTGGATTGGTGATGTATACAAATCGGGAGCCATTTTTACCGATTGGGCAGTCACGAACTCAGCCGAAGCCAAGAAGCAATTCTTCGCAGGTAAAGCCGGTATCTATTTATCACAGCCATACGATGTTGGTCCTGCCTCGTTTACGACGATGAGGGGACTGTTTCCAACAGCTGAACTGGCGGCGATTCCACCTTTCAAAGCACCAGACGGTTCCCAATCTTACTTGGGTCAACCAGGCTGGTCCGGAAGGTTCGTACTGAACGCCAAATTGAAGGATGACCCGGCGAAAGTCCGTCGTATCCTGAGCATGCTGGAATACTTCCGTACGTTTATCCCTGTTGAGAAGCGAAATGCTGACAATAAAGATTACGATTGGCTGCTAGGCGGTAAGGATGTTGGATACAAAGTCGTTGACGGCAAGATCTTATCGGAATGGGGGAAAGGTCTATCTCCGATTGAATACTTGGAAGATCGATTCTGGGCACCGAGCGATGAGGCCAATGAAGTGACCAAAGCGGCTGCCGTAACGGACCCGCTGCAAAAAATGGCGGTTACATCCCTAGAACAGATGCATAAGGATACCAAAGTATTTATTAATCCCGTTAACCGTGTTGCATCCGAAACGTTTAATGCGAAGTTTTGGACCAATGTTGCGAAGTTTAACGCGGAAGTGACCAAAATGATCTATGGTCAGCGCTCTTTCGACGATTGGGATAAAATTGTAGCTGAGTTTTTAGCAGACGGCGGGACACAAATGATCAAGGAAGTTAATGATGAAATGGTCAAAGGTAAGGTAGTGCCTGAGTTTAAATAAGCTCGCCAAGGGGAGGACGGACTTCGTAAATGAAGTTCGTCCTTCTTCTTTTTTCACCGATTGCGAGAAAGCAATATATGTAGAATATGACGTGGATCTAAGCAATTGAAGTGCAGAATGTAATGAAAAATTGCTATAAAATGAGATCAATATCCGGATTTGAAGAAGGGGCATTGACATGATTCGTAAACTTGTAGCAACTGATATGGAGCAATGCCTGGCGCTGACCGAATTTGCTTTCAAGCTGCAATTCACTCCTGAACAGAGGGCGGATCGGTTGGCACAGATGAGTATCCAAGAATCGTTGGGATTTTTTGACGAAGAGCAACTTGCCGCCAAACTCACATTGCTGCCATTAGAAATAATCATTCACAACCGATCGTATGCCATGTGCGGGGTGGCAAGCGTAGCAACATGGCCGGAATATCGCCGTCAAGGCATGGTTGGTAACCTGATGAATCAGAGCCTGCGCCTGATGCGAGAAAGAGGAACTACGGTATCTGTGCTCAACCCGTTTTCTTTCCGTTTCTATGACAAATACGGCTGGAGCCACTTTTGTGAAATTAAAAGGTACCGGTTCCAAGCTCATTTGGCGCCTAGAATCGGGGAGGTTAAGGGAAAAGTACGGCGCGGCAGCTCGCACAATTTGGCAGAGCTCCAGTCGATTTACGATACCTTTGCCCGAAACTTTAACGGCATGCTGCAGCGCGATGAGGCGTGGTGGCATTCCTCCATTTTCCGCAAGCGGCTGGGCCATTTGGCGATTTATTACGATGAAGCAGGAACTCCGAAAGGTTACGTGCTCTATACGATCAAAGAGCGATTGTTTGATCTTCATGAGCTCGTCTATGTGGATGACCAATCCCGCAACGGATTATGGCGGTTTATCGCCAACCATGCGCCAATGGTCGACGAATTTACGTTCATTGCCCCCACAGATGACAGATTCTCGTTCGTCCTGGAGGAACCTGCGATTCGTACAGAGATCAATGCCTGTTACATGATCCGAATCGTGGATGTAGCAGCATTCTTGCAACAGTACCCGTTCCTAGCGACGGGCCATTCGCACCAATTCCGACTCCACATTCAGGACGAACACGCAACTTGGAATACGGGGCTGTTCGAAGTTACAGTAAACGGAGAAGGCGAAGCATCGGTTATCCAGATGCCAGAGGGTACGCCTTCAGATTATGCCTTAACCTGCAGCATCCAGACATTATCCTCGATGATGATTGGGTATATCCTTCCGGTTGATCTTCATAAGATGGGTCGACTTGTTGGTGAGTCGATGGATATAGATACACTCCACAAGGTAATACCGCATAAAGTCCCCTTTTTTATGGATATGTTCTAGATGGAGGAGAGCAAGATGTCCAATAGCGACAGAGGTTTATCAGGAATGGCTGGGGTTCATAAGCGAATAGAATGGGGGTTATGGATATGAAAAAATATGATATCACGTATTCTACCGAGATAGAGACGGATCATCCCGTGTGGGCGAAGCCCTATGCCAAAGGTACACTTAGGGTGCTGCTCCTGCCTAGTGTCCTGCACGGCAGGGAAATGATTGAGCTGGTACAACGGATAGATGTCGATTTCGAAACGGTTACCGTAGATAAAATGTGGGATTTAAACAAATGGGGATTAGGCGATTACTACGACATTCGTGGCGCACAATGGGACTTTAGTGTCATGTACGATAATCTCGAAAAGGTAATGGATTCGGATCTTCATTTTGATACCCTGGTTATTCCTGGTCTGAACGGTTGGGGGTATTTCACGGCTAGAACGCGAGCAGCGATACTGCGCAGAGTGGAACAGGGCGCCGGCCTAGTGCTGATTAAACCATATCATGGAGATGGTCTGGAGAAGTCAGAGGAGCTGGAATTGCTTTCCCCAATACGTTCCCTAGTTGAAGAGGGTTTGAATCATAAGGGATATCCCAAAATTGCACATGAGCAGTTAAAAAGTGAGCCATGGACGGCTTCTAATCATTACATTACGAATGGGATTCCACTGGAGCTGTTTCCGTTCGATAAGCTTGCGATTTACCCGTATGAAGCGCAGGGGGAAGTAATCATTGCTTCGGAATCTGGGCTGCCCGTTGCCGCTGTGAAAACTTATGGGCAAGGACGCGTCGTGGCATTTGGGTATTATCCAGGTGATGTCCTACCTCAGCATCGGGAGTTTGCGACTAGCAATTGCTTTGACTCCAATTTGGATAAATGGAAAGGCGGGCATTCTGGGCTCAGCTTTCAGTTCCAGGAATATGTGTACGGCATGATTGGCCGAAGTATCATCTGGGCTGCTGGCAAAGAGCCAGACTGTTCCTTTGAAGATGTCTCCTACGTTGCTGCGCCCTCTCTAGCCATCGCTGGAGGATCTGCGACACCGGACGGTTCGACAGCTGCCACCGATTGTTTACTGATTAAGTTAACCGATCAGTCGGAAGGCTGCGTGCTTCAATACAGCATCAAGAATGCATTTGATCATATCGTATGCAAAGGAGAGACGCACGACTTAACGTCGTTTCCACTGCCTGTTTCACTAAGACTAGGCGGGCAGTACAGAGTGGAATTACATCTTGTACGGGGAGGCAAAGTACTGGATTGGTCTACGAAGGTGCTTCATTACCCCAAGACTTCTTCTATTAAAGCGTTATCTGTCGATCAGGAACTGGCGAACCCCGGTGAACGGTTGACTGGCGTCGTCAGCCTGACGAATGGGCAAGGAGAGATCTTGCTGAAACTGGTTGATTATTTCGGATACGTTCATGCACAACAGATGGAGGTTGTGGCGGGGAATCAATCCGTTTCCTTCGAAATGGGCGTGCCGCAAATGCCCTCACTTTACGTACAGCTTGAAGCTGAGTTGCGACAAAACGGTCACCTCGTCGATAAACAAGTTCAGCGTATTATTGTTCCTGCGCAGGATCGCAAGATTAGCGATTTCGAGACGTTCTTAGTTCCTTCGAACCGTGGGATTGGCGATTTCACCAAGTTGGTTGGCGATCGCTTTCGTGAGATGGGAATAACGGGATTATTTCCCGGCAGCAATAAGCTCTCAGCGCTTTCCGGGGTGGAAGGTATGGGCGTCTACTGGTATAACCGACATGCCTATACCGAGCGGAAGGAGGCGTATTTGCGAACGAAGGATAAACGCCATCTTCATCGGAAGCCTTGCTTTAACGATCCGGGTTTTTGGTCAGAAATTCGCGAGAAAGTTCACCGGAATGTATCGTCAAGCAAGGCGATGCGGCCAATATCCTATTTTGCCAATGACGAAGGCTCTATCACTTGTTACACGGACGAGCAGGATTTATGTTTTTGTACCCACTGTATGGGGGATATGCAGAAATGGCTCCAAAGTGAATATGCCGATCTGGAAGCACTCAACTCGATATGGGGCACTACGTTCCACAGTTGGAGCGATATAGAGCCCTATACGTACGAAGAAGCTCGGAAAACTGGGCATTATGGCTCGTGGGGAGATCACCGCCGATTCATGGAGATGAGCTTTGCTGGCGCCTACCAAAAAATTAGTGCATATATCCAAGAGGTTGATCCGGAAGGGGTAACCCGATTGTCGGGATGCCAAGCCTCTACCACATACTCAGGGTATGACTACTATCAGCTTCACCAGCATGTCGGTTATGTAGAAGCCTATTCCGTCGGACATCAAATGGAGATGCATCGCTCGTTTGCCAAACCAGATACCGCGATAGGCGTATGGCATGGCTATGGGAACAAAGGGACCGTTGTTAACCATGCTGTATGGAACGCGATGTTTCACGGTATGACGCTGCTTAGTTTGTTTCATGATCAGTCCATTTTAAACCCGGATCTGACGTATAGTCAGTCTGCTAGGGATTTTGGTAGAAATATCAAAGAAATCCGCAGAGAAGGGATCGGGAAGCTGTTGCTGTATACAGCCAAAAGGGATCATTTGGGCATAGCGCTGCATTACTCCATGAATGCTGTACACGGGAGTTACATGCGGGGGGATCATCAGCGGTTTGAACAAAATCGAAGCGGATGGATTCAGCTGCTTGAAGATATGGGCTACCAGTATCAAATGCTGGCAACGCCGCAGATCGAAGAAGAAGCGTTAATTAACAACGGCTATAAACTGTTGATTTTGCCATATTCCATCGCTTTTAGTGATAAGGAAGCAAGTGCAATTGAGCGATTTGTACAATCGGGCGGTACGATTATTGGCGATTTCCAGACTGGAATTATGGATGAACATTGTAAATTATACGATTCAGGCAAGCTGGATGGTGTGTTCGGAATTGAACGCTTAACAACGGAAGTGCTGCCGTTTTTCAGTAATAGTTCATGCGCTGTCATGGAAGATTTTCCTTATTTCAGACATACGCCAAGCGTTAAGGTAAAAGGAGAAATCGCTAACGGCATCGGGGCTGCCATCGCGGAAAGCGGGATTCGAGCACAGACTAGCAAAGCGGCTTTCGTCGATGACTTTATGCGCCGCATTGCACAGGTTACGGTTCACGAGTACGGAAACGGAAAAGCCGTGTACTTGAATTTTGCCTTGAATCCATACGCTGAAATCAGATTAAAGTCCAATGGTGAGCAGCTACGGGATATGCTAAAGAAAATATTCGCTCTGTCGCATGTAGAGAAGTTTGCCTCGTTACAAACGTCGGGAGGCCGTGACCTGGACTGTGGCTATGAATCGTTCTATTACAGCGATGGAGAAGCCAAATACGTAGGGGTTTTGCGGAATCCTATGGATACGGGCAAGGTGGGTCATGACGGTGTCATGCTGGGCGGAGATACCCATGATAGCGAAACCGCGGAGCAGGTCTTTTTTGCTCTGGCTGCAGCCTCTCATGTCTACGATATTCGCAAGAAGTTGTATGTAGGCTTCACGAATAAGGTAGAGATGACCCTGCTGCCAGGTGAAACAGCGTTATTGGCGATACTTCCAACAATGAAGGAACGCATCACACTCGACATGGCAGCTGCTTGCCCTAGAGGCGAAGAAATCCAACTATCGCTAAAGATCGAATCGGCAAAGCCTGAAAGTAGTTACACCAGCGTATGTAGTTTGTCATTTTACGATCCCGATGGTCAATTCGCTTGGATGTATGCCGACAACTTAATCATGAGAGCAGATGGGGTTAAGGTAACGTACACGATGCCGCTTAACGAAAAGACAGGGACTTGGCAAGTCGTCGCCAAAGATGTTGCCACGGGGATCAGTGAGATAAGGGAATTTGAAGTTGTGTAAGATGGTGGGTGTTGCACATGCGCAAAGGAGAGGATCTGAATGTCGGAGAGACGTATGAAAATCGGCTTGATCGGCTTAGATACGGGACATGTGGTGTCAACAGCTTCTCTCTTTCATTCCGCGGGTCAAGAATGGCATGTCCCTGGTGCACAGGTGACAGTCGCCTGTGCGGACACGAATCCTGACTTCTTCAATTATCACCGTACAGCTGCATATACGAAGACCTTGCAAGAAAACTACGGGGTACAGATTGTGGACACCCTGGAAGAGGTTGCTAGGGAGTGTGATGTGATCTTCCTATCTTCGATTGATGCTCGAGCACATCATCGTCAATTTCTAGAAATTGCAGAATTTCGCAAGCCTGTTGTCGTTGAGAAACCACTCGCGCTGTTGTATGAGGATGCTGTGCATATGGTTGAAATCGCAGAAGCGAATGCCGTGCCTTTGTTCTGCTGTTCGTCACTGCGGTACGCAGAGGCTTTCGTTCGCGGCATACAAGATGAGACTGGCGGACGGATTCTCGGTGCTGATGTCAGCGGACCGCTGCCCATCGAGCCGCAGCTTCCCGGTATGTTCTGGTACGGCGTCCATGTAACGGAATTATTATTTGCCTCACTCGGTACAGGGTGCAAACGTGTAAATGCGACGATGAACGAGCTTCACGAAGTTATTGTTGGTGAGTGGGAAGATGGCCGAATCGGATCAGTGCGAGGAAACCGGTACGGCAACTCCTTATATAGTGCCGTGTTGTTTCGCGAACAGCGAGCACAGTGGATAGATGTCCGTTCCCATCCGAGACCAGACTTTTCCAATTTTCTGGAAAAAGTGATAGACATGGTCCGATCCGGCAAATCGCCTGTATCGCCAGAAGAGATGCTCTCTGTTATTCGTTTCATGGAAGCGTCGAATGAAAGCCGTCTAAGCGGCAAAGCTGTCAGATTGTAGTTGCAGCCTTTAGGGAGAGAGTGGGTGCGCTGTTGAAAACATATCGCATAGTGGTGCTAGGTGCGGGCAGAATTGGGTCCGTTCATCTACGGGAAGCTAACGCTATGAACGCTTTGCAGCCTGTCGCTGTGGCAGATTCGCTCGAAGGGCGAGCAAAGGAATTAGCAAGTCAGTATGGCCTGACAGCTTATACGGACTATAAGGAAATGATTGATCGGGAGAGACCGGATATCGCGGTCATTGCACTTCCTCCTTATTTACACAAGGAATCTGCTATCTATTGCGCGTCTAAGGGCTGCCATCTTTTGCTTGAGAAACCAATGGCATTAAACGCAGAGGAATGCGAAGAGATTATTGCTGCCGCTAAGCATAATCAGGTACGTCTAATGATTGCTCATACGATGCATTATATGGCTGAGAATCAGCTTGCCAAACAATGGGTGGAATCAGGAGAACTAGGCGAGCTGGTGATGATCAATAATGTCCGTCATGCGTTTTATTTTAATGATCGACTTGACTGGTTTTTCCGCAAGGATACATCAGGTGGCGGGATTCTCATGAATTTGGGATGCCATAGCATTGACCAAATCCAGTGGATGACCAATAGTCGCGTGACGAAGGTCAAAGCTAAAATCGACCAACGCAGCTATCGAGGCGATATTGAGGGAGCTGGTGTCGTTTTGCTCGAAACGGCAAGCGGAATTCCAGCCACCATCATTCAAAATGGTTACACGGGCGTCCCTCGGAATGATATGGAGTTCGTCTTTACGAAAGGCTCGATGATGCTAAGAACGGGAGAAGGGCTTTGGATTAGTGAAAACCGTGTTTTTCAGGAGGTAGAGCTAGATCGCACGTTGGATCCGTATCAGTTGCAATTTTTGGATTTGATTCGGTGGATGGAGACGGGGGAAGCCTCAGCGTGTTCTGGCGAATACGGCAAGAGCGTGATTACCGTTGTAGATGCTATCTACAAATCCCATGAAATGGGGAAAGAACTGACGATAATCCCTGCGAAGGGAGCATCCTGTCATGAATGATTTACGTTATTTAAAAGATAAAGTTATCGAGGAAATTGAGCTTCGCAAAGATGAACTCATCGATTTATGCTGCGAATTAATTCGTTTTCCTAGTGAGAACCCGCCCGGCAATTCCGAGCCAATCAGCAAGTTTATCGCCACCTATTTGGACCAATTCGGCATTTCAACGACTTGGCATGAAGCAGCTCCAGGGATGTGGAATCTCATTTCGCGTGTAGGGGATGCTTCCAGCGGGAAAACACTAGTTTTGTGCGGACACACCGATGTGGTGCCCGCAGGAGATCTTACGCGTTGGAAGTTTGATCCTTACGCAGGCATCGTAGAAGAGGGGGGGATTTACGGGCGCGGGGCGAGCGATATGAAATGTGGACTTGCCGGTCTGATTTTTACAGTAGCGATCCTGCAGCAACTTGGTATTCAGCTTTCTGGCCAACTGGTACTGGCCATTGTACCGGATGAGGAAACAGGGGGTGCGCTTGGCGTACCCTGGTTATTGAAGCACAATCTCCTAGCTGGCGATGGATGTATCATTTCGGAACCGGCTTTCCCGCATCATCCCACAATCGGTCAGAAAGGGTGTACGCGGTTCCGAGTTACCGTACAAGGTGCTTCTGCTCATGCGGCAGTTGCACCGCTCGCTGGGACTAATGCCATTCTGATCGCGATGAAAGCCATCGAACATATCGTTTCTGCGGTTAGTCAGCTTTCTGATGGCGGCGTGTACTTTGAACACATTAAGCTGATGGAAGCCTCTAAAATATTTCTTAGCGAAGCGGGCTATCAGAATGAGAGCGACATCCTGAATATTATCGCTTGCAACGTGGGTACCATTCAAGGTGGTGTCAGTGTCAACATGGTGCCGGATCAGTGTGTGTTTGAAATGGATTGCAGGATACCATTTGGGTTGACGCGGGAGCTCGTGCTGCGCACTGTTCGGAAGACATTGGAACAACTCGGCTGCGAGTATGACATGGCTCTGTTTGGTGTGCAAAGCGATCCCAATTATACATCGCCGGATGATCCTGTGTGTAAAGCTGTTACAGAGGCGATTACCTATGTGTCTGAGGGAAGCGAATCATTCGGGGTGCTGCAGTGGGCTGCCAGCGACGCACGACATTTTCGGGATTATGGCATTCCGGTGCTGCAATATGGGCCAGCTTATTTACCAAGCATTCATAGTTACAATGAAAAAGCTCCCGTGGAGGACGTGATTCGCTGTGCGAAGGTCTATGCTGCAGCGGCTATTGATTTTTTGCGGGTGTAGTGCAGGCTGATCTTTTTTCTCGTTAATAGTAAGCGTTCAATGACTGCCGTGCAGTCGTTGAACGCTTTTTGTGTTCTGTAAATCCAAACTCTGAAACGATTAAGTAATTTATCGTAAACATCAACAGGAATCGTAGCTCATTCCGTGGCAAGAAAGTCATTTTTCGGAGAGAAAGACACTTTTCAAAATATACAAGGAGATGGAAATTCCCTACAGTTAGGGTATCGCAAACGCAATTATCACAGGCACTCTAGCAAGAAGGAGCAGGTATATGAGAATTTTTAAAAAGAACTTCAGTTTAACCTTATTGGCTTTTCCGGGCATTGCGCTACTGTTTATTTTTGATTATGTGCCGCTCTACGGATTATTGCTTCCTTTCAAGGATTACAAATATGATCTGGGGATCTGGAACAGCCCGTGGGTAGGCTTGGACAATTTTCAGTTTCTATTTAAAGGCGATGTCTTACAACGCGTGCTGAGGAACACATTGCTATACAATCTGGCGTTTATTACATTAGGCACGATGATCTCTGTCACTTTTGCGCTGATGCTTCGGGAGGTCAGTAAGCGATTTGTGAAGGTGTATCAGACTGTATTGTTCATTCCATATTTCATCTCATGGGTTGTCGCTGGATTTGCTTTTCGGGCTCTCTTGGATATGGATTACGGTGTGTTTAATAAGGGATTGGAGATGCTCGGTATTGCGCCGGTTATGTGGTATAACGAGCCGAAGTATTGGCCACTTATCCTCATCATTGGAGCGGTGTGGAAGGGGCTGGGGTATGGAGCGGTCATCTATTATGCAGCGCTGATGGGTGTAGATGCAGAGTATTATGAAGCGGCCAAAATAGATGGAGCAGGCAAGCTGCGTCAGGCGATTTCGATCTCGATTCCCATGATTAAACCGATTATTATCATGATGGTTATCTTGCAAATTGGCAAAATTTTCTACAGTGACTTCGGATTATTTTATAACGTAACCCTGAATTCATCCGCTCTGTATACAACAACAGATGTCATCGACACGTTCGTGTATCGGTCGTTAGTCGATATGGGCGATATTGGTATGGCTGGTGCTGCGGGCTTCTTCCAATCTACGGTCGGTTTCATGTTGGTCTTGTTGACGAATTTTATTGTGAAGAAAATTAATCGTGAAAATTCATTATTTTAAGGAGAATGTCCTATGATGACACCACGGATTGCTAACACTCGTTCACCATTGATGCTCAGTACATGGATTATTCATGGCATTTTTACTCTTGTCTGTATCGCTTGCCTGTATCCCTTCCTAGTTATCATCGGCACCTCCTTTCAAAATGAGAATGATATCCTAAGGTACGGATATTCGATCTTGCCTAAGCAATTTGATTTAACGGCATATCGTGTCATTCTCCATGATCCTGCGGTCTTGCTTAATGCGTATATGGTGACCATTTATACCACGCTTATTGGGACTGTGGCAGGGATATGGATTACAACAAGCTTTGCATACACAATTTCAAGAAAAGATTATGCCTATCGGAAGCAGCTTTCATTCTATGTTTTTTTCACCATGCTGTTTCAAGGTGGGCTGGTTCCTTCATACATTTTGATGGTGAGTTGGCTGGATTTGAAAAATAACCTATTGGCATTAATTCTGCCATTTCTCATCACAGGCTGGCATGTGTTGTTAATGCGAGGCTTCTTACAAACACTTCCTGATGCATTATTTGAATCGGCCAAAATCGATGGCGCAAGCGAACTTACCATTTTCACACGTATCGTCATTCCCCTTAGTAAACCAGCATTGGCGACACTTGGCTTATTTCTAGTCCTGCAGTATTGGAATGACTGGTGGCTCACCCTTCTGTACATTGACCATGAAAATAAAATGAAGCTGCAATATTTACTCATTCGCGTCCTGCGCAACATGGAGTTTCTCAATAGCGCCGAAGCGATGCAATATGGTCTGGTTAAGCCAGGACAACAAGTACCGAGTTTAGCTGCGCGGATGGCGATGTGTATTCTTGCAGCAGGCCCGATGCTGGTCATATTCCCTTTCTTTCAGCGATATTTCGTGCAAGGTTTGACGGTTGGATCTGTTAAAGGGTAGCTAATAAAAGTAAGTCCAGCGCATGGATCTTTCGTCCTGTGTCTGTTATATATAAATGAACATCATATTCTTAGGGAGGTATGTTTGTGAGCAGGGGAAATAAGAAGACTAAGCAAGTGGTAGGCGGCGTGGTGTCGATGGGGTTAGTGGTTTCCGTGGTACTTAGCGGGTGCAGCACAGATAAGAAAGATGAGCCAACTGCCACGGGCAGCTCCTCAGCAGTTCCTAAGGCGACTACAGCAGTCGAGCCAACCAAAGAGTTAGTGAACCTGAGTTGGTACATGCGTAAACCGATTGATACGATGAAGGATCAAGAGGCGATTGAAGCAGAAGCGAATAAAACGTTTAAAAGCGCTGTCAACGCGAATCTGCATATCAACTTTATCGACGCAGCAAGCTGGGAAGACAAAATGAAGCTGATGTCAGCCTCCGGCGAACCTTACGACCTTGTTTTCACCTCGAACTGGACGAATGCCATCGATATCAATGTGCAAAAAGGCGCGTTCCTGCCACTGGACGATCTTTTAAAGAAATATGGGCAGGATATTCTTGCAAAAGTGGATAAACGTGCTTGGAAGTCTGTTACGTATAATGGCAAGATTATGGCGATTCCAGGTCAGGGACCTTTTACCACGCCAAATGGCATTGTGTTCAAAAAAGATTTGGTGACGAAGTACAATCTGGATTATAAGAAAATAAAGAATTTGCAGGATCTGGAGCCCTATTTAGAAACGATTAAGAAGAACGAGCCTACGTTAACGCCTTTGCTGGTCACGAAAACAGCCTCTGCACCAGGTGATTTTGTTGCAGAGCATACCAATGTAACCAAAGGGATCCGATATGATGAAAAGGCAAACCAACTGGTCTTGGAAACGGACATTCCCCAATTCGTCAACAATTATCGCACCATGCACAATTATTATGTGAAAGGTTATGTAGCCAAAGATGCGGCAATCAAAACGGATTACACTGCTGAAGCCAAGTCCGGGAAATATGCGGTGATGCGTGATTCCGGCGGATATACGGAGGATGGTTCGAAATCGACAGCGTTGTTTGGGTTCCCAACCGTGGAATCGCTTGCATTTTATCCCATCATATCAACAAGTAATATGGTAGGGGCGGCAACTGCTATCTCCAAGACATCCAAGAATCCAGAAAGAGCAATGGAACTGCTTAATTTGGTCTGGAAAGATAAGAAGCTGTCCAACACGCTAGCTTATGGGCTAGAAGGAAAGAATTACACGGTTAAATCCGGTGCTGGCACAGATGCCATGTCTATCGATGCGAAGAGCGGAGCAGAACAAACCTGGGCCATCTGGCATAACTGGCTGGGGCCACTGTGGGATCAATGGGATTCAGGTTGGAACTCGAGGGCATCCCTAGAGCAAATGCAAAAAAATAATAATGAAGCCAAAACATCGTCCATCCTCGGATTCCTTTTTAATGGGGAAGTCGTGAAATCCGAAGTTGCTCAAGTCAATGCTGTATATAATGAACTGCAACCCATTTTATATTCAGGAGCGATGCCTGATTATGATAAGTTCATGGGCGATTTGAAGCAGCGATTGAAAGATGCTGGTTTAGAGAAAATTAAAGCCGAAGTTCAGAAGCAACTCGACGCTTGGAAAGCGCAAAACAAGTAATGGAACATTGGAACCGGGCAACTTCGTTACTCGGTTCCAATTTCATATGCAAACAATGGAACGGAAGCGTGAGTTACTATGCGGGAAGCTGCTTGAACATATAAGGGAGGCTAATAGCCATGACGACAACAATTCAAGCTATCGTATTTGAACGTGTAAACGAGGTGGGTTTCGGTACCTTTACGCTGCCTGACATGAATGAGAATCAAATGCTTGTGAAAACACGCTATACCTTTGTTTCAAGTGGAACGGAAACGCGCGTCTTAGGCGGGTATTATGGCGCTGCCGACAAATTTCCACTTATTCCAGGTTACACGGCTGTTGGTGAGGTGGTTAGCGTAGGTGGAAATGTAAAGGGGTACCGCGTTGGTGACATGCTGAGCTACAATCCGCAAACGAACCTGAAGGAGATCAATTCGCAATGGGGAGGGCAGGCGAGTATGCATCTGGTTGGCGTGGATCAAAAGCCAATGCTGCTGCCCAAAGGATCAGATCCCTTGGACTATGTCGTGAGCCCGGTGGCGGCGATCAGCTTGCGAGGCGTCATGGCAGCACAACCGCAACGTGATGAATGCGCAGTGGTCATCGGACAAGGGGTCATTGGGGCTTTCTCTGCGGGCTTTCTTGTCAACAAAGGCTGTCGGGTGATCGCTGTTGATCTTTCAGAAGCTAGACTTCAGCGTTCATTGAGCTATGGTGTTCACGCATGTGTCCAAGCTTCTGACCCCGATGCCTTGGAACGAATACTTGCCTATTGTGATGGCGGTGCCAACATTGTGGTGGAAGCTTCGGGCTCCCCACAGGGTGTAGCGCTTGCTCATAAGCTAATTCGGAAAACGCCAAATGTGTTTCGGGATCCGAAAACCTATTACGTAAACCCTATTTCAGGTATTGTCGGTCATTGGCCGCGTATCGTCTATCAAGCCACTTACATAGACAAACTTAGCCTTGATCCCAGAGTCGATTTGAATTCGGAAGGTGTCCTCCTTCTGATGCCTGGGGACCGAGGAAATGAAGATCGATTGAATGCGATTGAAGCGATTCGAAGTAAAGCGATTGATCCTCGTCTTTATATCGATCGCGTCGTCCCCTATACAGAAGCGGCGGCCGCTTATGAACAATTGCGTTTACACCCGAATGATGTTTTCTCGGTTGTATTTGATTGGGCTTAATACAGATAAGAAGACCGAACAGCTAACAGTGTGATCTGTTAACATGCTCGGTCTTTTTCTCACGTCTTTAGAACTCCAAATTGTTCTTCGAATCTGCTAAATGCTTCATATTGCTCTTTAACGCGTATTCTTTAGGTGTTACGCCAAAATGCTTCTTAAATAAGCTGAAGAAATACGTTTCATTTAAAACGCCTACTTTTTCTACTATTTCACGCACACTGATGTTATTTTCGCTCAGTAATTCAGCTGCTCTCGCGAGTCTTGTTTCATTAATATAGTCAGCAACGGATACCTGTTTGGCATCTTTAAACAAGTTGCCTAGACGTCTTTGGGAGATCTTCATCATGGTGGCAATGGACGCTAAACAAAGCGAAGGATCTTGATAGTGAGTCTCAATGTAATCCGATACGGTATCTACGACATAATGATTTAACTTTTTCGTTGGATCCCCTGGCACGGTTTGTAAAGAATCTTTCATCGCATCCAGGATCGTTTCATTGATGCTATCTAACGTCTCTTTCTCCATGAGTTGAAGCGAAAAGCTGGAGAGATCGATCAACAATGAAGGCACTCCGGGTTCTGAGCTTGATTCTAATGTTTTTTTCATTGTTTCTAAGAGCCGAAAGGTCGAAGCCAGTGCATTGTAGTAGTTAAGTTGGCGGATTTCATCAAATACCAGTCTCATTGCGTCTTCAATCTCAGATAAGTTGCGTTTGCGTAGGACTTCTTGCAAGTTTTCTTCTAACTTCTTAGCATATCCAGTTTTGGTGTTATCTTCATGAAGAAGCGTGATCTTTGAATCCAGAATTGATTGATGACCATAATGAAAGCGATATACCGTTTGATCCAGCGATTTGTTGTAGAGGGTATACAACGACTCAACCGTATTCGATAGGGGACTGATGGATGCTGTAAATGTAATTTTATAAAACTGTTGGACGTATTGTTGGGCCTCTTGAATCAGTGCTGTCACGGTAGTTTCAATAGGTTCATCCCCTGGAGATATGCTCAGGATCAGGACGACGTGGTCATCTTTGAAGTCTAAACCTTCATTTAAATAAGTCCGGGAAATCCATTCCGAGGTAATGTTGATCATCGCATAGCGAATGGTTTCCCTATCTTTGGAAGAAAAACGTTGCTGGAAATCCTTGTAATTATCTATTTTCAAAAGTAAAACAGCATAGGATGTGTCTAGAGGCAAGGCGATCTTCATTTCTAGAAAAATGCGTTCCAGCTCGGTGGTATCCAATTTCAAATTTTCCGTGAGGATACGGTTTAACCAGTAGTGTTTCATTACATCGCCGTATTGGTAGAGCTGTTTATCATATAGCTTCAGCTTTTCCATGGATTGCTTATATACATAATCTAAATAAGAAATTTCATCGCCCCTGCCTCTTTGATCAAGAGGACGACCAGATGATATCGTGCGCACAAGATTACCGATGGGACTGTAGATTTTACGAGAAATACTGACAGAAATAACGATAGCCATCACAAGAAAAATGAGCGTAATAAAGATAATGCTCGTCTTAAAACCTTGAATATAGCCGTAAACCTCTAGCGTAGGTTGAATCTTTAATAAGGTCATATTAATGCTATCGATATACAAGTAAGTAACTAAATACTGTGTATCGATATATTTACTCCTGAACGAACTTTCAGCTTCCGCAGATAAGGATTCTTTGGTGTGACGTTCAACCTCATCCTTCAACCACTTCAGTTTGGCGGGATCTTCTTGGTTGTCATCCTCGTTAATGTAGTTTCCATTGGGGTCGAGGATATAAATATTGTTTCCTTTCTGTCGATCCACCATGTTTATTTGCTTAATGTTGCCTAGAAGCCATTCTGGTTTCACATTGATAACCACTGCGCCATTCGGGTTTTCAGCTCTCGTGGCCGTCTCATACATAAAATAGGAAAGAACGCGTTCGCTTTTGTTATCACCATTCACGACTTTATGAATATCCCGAAAAATGGGTTTTAATTTGGGAAGTATTTGATCTGATTTAAATAACCCTAATACTTGAGGATCATCGAAAAATATGGGCGAGCCGGCATTGTAAAATTGATTCAGATTGCGGTTATATACGCTGATGGAGTGTATGTAGGGATAGGAGGAGTTAAGTGAGTTAGCGACGTTATTTATGCGTGTGATGACATCAACCATATTCTCTTGCTCGGCATACATAATGGAAGTAATGTCGTTATTTAAATAGAGGGACTGGGTGAGACGACTTATGGTTTCATTCATGAGATTTGTATTGTATTTGACTTGAAGCAGTATTTTTTTACTGTTGTCGGATTCCTTGGAGATCATTAAACTTTGGGCATTTAAATAAATAATGACAGACAGAATGCCTACGATGAGCAGCACGGATGCGCTGATCCACAAGACGATTTTCAAAAGAAACTTTTTCGAGGCAAATGAGGTTAATTTCATGAATGATCTTACTCCTTCCATGCCTTGTAGAAGTGAGAATACCTTATACAAAAGTAAAAGTAAATAACATTTGCGAATCTTATAGTAATCAACATAAATCATATAGTTCCATAAACGCCCAACACACAAGAAATAATGGATTTGCGCTGAGTGTCAAAAAAAACCTTTCCCCCTATCCATAGTTGGATGTGGAAGAAAGGTCTTATTTCATGAATTTAATGATTGAATAATAGCTTATTTTTTCAAGTCCAAACGAACATCGCGACCATCATCTTGTACCGATAACTCTTTACCAGCGGCTTTTAAGGAATTGACGTGATTCACCCATGCGTCGAGCATGATGGCGCCATCTTTCCAATCCTTCACTTCACCAAATACCGTAAAGCCATCTCCACTGCCAGTAGCCATGAAATCATTGGTTGTCACTTTAAATGTACGGTCTGTATTAAACTTACCATCGACATAGATCGGAGTGCCATCTGTCAAAGTGATTTTGGAATATTTTTCACCGAGAGGCTTCGTGTTATCCCATTCTACCTTCAACCCTGCGAATTGAATCGCTGGAAGACTTGTATACTTGTCGGTAACTTCGAGTGCTTTTTTAATTTGCGCAGCAGTCATTGTACCCGTTACGTTGTAATTGCCAAAAGGGAGTACTTCAAACATTTCGCTGTAAGTCAGCTCACCTTTATCAATATCCGTACGAATACCGCCAATGTTCGTGAAAGCAATATCGGATTTCTCAGAAGCGCGCATCGCATCCGTGATGCTGTTGCCTAACTGTGTTGCGCCGTCGCGGTCAGCCCCGCCATTAACTCCAAAACGGAAAGACTTCCGATTTAGCGGCTCTGCCACTACGACTTCTACTTCGCCGGATTTCCCTGATATTTTGGCTTTATAATCTTCAACTGTTTGGTGAATTTCCGGGTCAGCTGTCGTTAAATTGGTGTATGTTTCTAGCAAACTTGCATTAGAGGAAACGACTTGCTTGGTCGTTTTGTCCACAAACAGTTGAATGTGCCCAACCGCATATAGCCAGCTTTGAGCTTCAACAACAGGAATGCCATTAACAATACCAGCAACGCGCATGTGCGAATGACCACCAACAATTGCATCTAAGGTGCCATTCCCTGTCCCTTTTGCTAGATCCGCAAGTTCACTAATGATTTCAGCGGACTTCTGGTTCTGCTCACCTGGCAGGTGGGAGGTAACCATGATGATATCGACGCCTTTCGCGCGAAGCTCATCCGATAATTCTTTTGCCAAAGGAACTGGATTTACAAAGGAAAGACCTTTAATGTTAGTCGATTTCGTCGTTGTCGTCGTTTGAGGCGTTGCGAAGCCGATGATGCCGATTTTCAGGCCATCTTTTTCAACAATGACATAGGGCTGTGTCCAGTCAACGCGTTTACCTGTTTGATCATCGATAATATTAGCTCCGAGAATAGGGAACTTGGCTTTCTTAATATTGTCGATTAGCACATCACGGCCAAAATCGAACTCATGATTTCCAATAGCCGCAGCATCATACTCCACTTGCGCCATCGTATCCATGACGGATTGACCATTCGTTGTATTGGAAATCAAAGTACCTTGCCAAGCGTCACCGCCGTCAACAACGACTGTCCCTTTTGGATTCACAGCACGGAAATCGGACACGATACCGCCAAATGTTTCGATGCCGCCTTGACCTTGATTACGCTTTTTATCAAAGCCGACTTCGATTTTACCATGAATATCATTCGTTGTTAGAATATCAACCACTTTAAATAAAATAGGTTTAAGCGCCTTAGCTACTTCATCACGCGTTACTTCAGCAGTCGGATTAAAGTTTCCATCGAGCGTAGGCGTGAAAATTCCGCTAATGACGGCATAAGCGACATAAGGTCGAGAGTCTTTCGAGATAGAGGCAGCGTCTTTGAAATAATTCAACACATTCTCGTTCACTTGAGGCAATTGTCCGCCAGTTACGACTTTCACGATTAACTCAGCAAGCTCTTGACGAGTCACGGCAGCATTTGGATGAAATGTACCATCCGCAAAGCCGCTAATGAGTTTGGCTGCAACGGCATTAGCAACCGCTTGTTTCTGCCAAGTCGCAAGGTCCGTGAACGCAACCGAACTAGGATCTGTGCTTTGCAGCTTCGCAGCGCGGTTAATCATCGTAATCACTTCAGCGCGAGTAGCGGCGTTTGCACCACGATAGTCGGTATCTCCGTAGCCCTCCACAACACCGTTATCAATGGCAAGACGCATATCTGATTTCATTGTAACGGATGAAGATGGGGTTGCTGTTTCAGCAAATGCTAGAGAGCTAGCAAAAGAACTAGTGAGAACGGTTACAAGTGCGAGCGCTGTTAGGCGAGTAGTGAATGTTTTTTTCATGTGTTAAAAATTCCTCCTACAATTTAATAGAACGTTGGTTAATAACCCATCTATTAGTATATAGGGAATGCTAGATTTTGAGAAGTGAAGAAATTATTAACTATTTTCCTTCGCTAAACTCATTTCCACACACATCAGAATAAATGCACCAGCGCCATGCAAATCGTTCTCGCTCGTAGGACGGGCGATGTAGTGAGCGTAGTCCCCGATCCCGGTGCCAATACAAATGTTTCCAATGACCACGTGACCGTTCTCATCGAACTTCAGTGTATCAATAACGCCTTGATACCCTTTCCAAGCATAGGTCAAATACTTCGAATCCAAATAACCGAATCGCACAGCTTTGGCAATGGCATGCACATACAAAGCTGTACAGGAGCTTTCCAGCCAATTATCCGGGGCGTCCCCTTTGTCCACAACCTGATACCATAAGCCAGTGGCTTCATCTTGATAAGGGAGTAAAGAGATGAGCAAATCTTGGAGAATGCTCGTCAGTTTAGCTTTATCTTTGTGGTCCGCAGGAAGGTATTCGAACATCTCCAATAAGGCGACAGGGTACCAGCCGATTGCGCGTCCCCAGAATTCCGGAGCTAGGCCAGTCTCGGGGGCAGCCCATACCGCTTTTTTGGTTTCATCCCAACCATGGTAAAGCAAGCCGGTGTTAGGGTCCTTGGTGTGTTTTTCCATTAGAATAGCTTGATAGGTCATCATGTCAAAATAGTCGGCTTCGCCGAAGGTTTTACCGAACTGGGTCGCGATCGGTCCAGCCATATATAATCCGTCTAGCCACATTTGATTCGGATAACGTTCCTTATGCCAGAAGCCGCCAGAAGGGTTGGTTTTCCATGATTTTAAAAGAGGAACCAGCGTATATAAGGCTTTTTTATATCGTTCATCACCTGTTTGCTCAAGCAGATTAAAGAGCAGTACACCAGGCTGAATATCATCAAGTTCATCCGGGTTGTATTTTTTGATACTGCCGTCAGCGAGAATCTGACTATCTACCCATCGTTTGATATACGTATAGTAGGTATCGTCGTTCGTCTCCCGCCAGCATTTTTCCATACCGGAAAGAAAGACGCCTTGATGATAGTGAAACCGGTCAGGGGGAAGCTGTTCGGGTTCAAATTTGGCCATTAAAGCTTGGCAAGCCGCCTCTGCCCACTGAATAGGGGGTAGTGCTTCTTGATTGGTAGTAAGGTTATGGATATTAGGTTCTGAAGCCTGCATTGGATTCATTCCTCCTTCGTTTATATAGCTATCTTAGCAGAGGAATATGTACATTTATTGCGGAAATCAGTAGTTTCTTCTTATATCTTGCAGACTATGAGCAGGGGGGTATAATAAAAAGCATAACCAGACGAGAGGCGGAGATGAAGATGGGTGATTTTCAATTTGATAACGGTGAAGGATCCTTCACTGTTTCCTATCGAAAAGCGCTAAGTCACAATATGCCGGTCAACCATTTTCACAGCACGTATGAAATTTTCTATTTGATGTCCGGCAAGCGGACTTTTTTTATAAAGGACAGGACGGTAATCATTGAGGAAGGGGATGTCGTTATCATCGCTCCCAATATTCTCCATCGGACGACCAACACAGAAATGCCCAAGCATGAGCGGCTCATTGTAAATATTCATGAGAGTCATATGACCTCGGTGAATGATGTAAAACGGGACGTTTTTCAGCCTTTATTTGAGCATGCCTACCTGATTATCAAATGTCCGCTGCACGACAAACTTGCTATAGAGTCGCTTGCACGATCCGTTATGCAGGAGATGCAAGAAAAGAAACCTGGCTTCGAGATGTTTGCGCAGACGCTGGTGCTGCAGCTTCTTATTATTTGCTGTAGGCATGCTAAACAACATGAGTTGGAACCACTAGAGCCTCCGAGTCCCATGTACGAACGGATTTTGGAGGTTGTACGGTATATGAACACCCATTACATGCAGGAGCTGCCGCTGCACCTGTTGGCTGAGAAATTCTATGTCAGTCCCTATTATTTAAGCCGGTTCTTTAAAGAAGCGACTGGCTTTACCTTTGTCGAGTATTTGAACAGCGTTAGAATTAAGGAAGCAAAAAAACTGTTGGAACAAACCCCGATGAAGGTGAGTCTGATTGCCAAGAAAGTTGGTTTCGGCAGTGTCACGCATTTTGGACGCGTATTTAAGTTAGTTACGGGACATGCCCCGTTGTTTTATAGGAAGGATAAGTAGGATTAGTAATCTGGTGAGGACGACTTGTCATGATTGCCCTATATCTATGTCGCATATACCACCGAAATAAGCTGTTAATTTGTTATAAGATGAGGATGACAGGTTATTAAAGCTAGGAGGTATACAAGGATGACCACACTCGCAAAAAGCACACCATGGAAAGCCAACTGGATCTGGGGAGGATCTGAGGAAAGTCCACGCAATCAATGGCGCTGGTTCAGAACTTCGTTTATTTGTCCGCAGGATTTGGGAATGCTGGAGAAGGCGATCTTATGGATCACAGCGGACTCTCGCTATGAAGCTTATATCAATGGAAAGCGGGTCGGAAGAGGCCCTGTTCGATACTTTCCAACGGATATTTTCTATGACGCCCATGAGGTAGGGCATCTTCTTCGACGTGGTGAGATCAATACAATTGCCGTGGGAGTGATGCATTTTGGCGTCTCCAATTTTCAATATTTACGAGAACGTGGCGGATTGCTTGCACAATTAGATGCGTTCGTGGGCAATAACGAAATGACACTTGTGCACACAGGCACCGATTGGCGAACATCTGTACATGCCGGACAGGACCCGGCCATCTCCCGCATGTCCTGTCAGTTAGCTTTCGCAGAACGCATCGATGGCAGAAAGCTGGCGGAAGACTGGACATTGTCGGCTTATTCCGATGAACAATGGGAGCAAGCTACCGTCATTGGGCCAGCAGGTGTGGAGCCTTGGGTGCGGCTAGTGCCGAGGGATATTCCGTACCTGACGGAGGAGCCGGTTCTGCCTACGCGCGTGATCTCATTAGCTAGAGTGGTCCCTTATCAACTTACGGCTTTTATCGATACGTATCATTTGATGAAGGCGCCTGGTGAAGAAAATGCCAACCGTATCTTCTTCTGTGGAGCTTTTGCAACCATTCTCCGCTTGGAAGCGGAAACGGAAGTGAAGATCACACTCCACGTCAGCGGTCTCGACGTCGTTCGATTAGGAGATAGGCTTTATACGGCAGCGGAGCTGGAAGTAGAGGCGCCGCTTAAGCATATTCGTGCTCAATTGCCAGCAGGTGACCATCTCTTGCTGTACACCGTATATGGCCCTGAACATGGTCAAAGTAACCGAATTGGCGTTGATGGGGATACAGGGATTACGTGGAGATCGCCTTTTGGGGCTGAAGAGGACGGCGAGCCGATGTCTCCGTTCGTTCGCATTGGTCCCTCTTTTACCTACACAAGTATTGATTATATCGATCAGGATGATCTATTTGCCTCGTGGGAAGCTGAGAAAGTCCGCTTCGCAGAAAGCATCGATCCGTTGACGAGCTTGTCAGATGTGCTTGCTGCGGGTTACCCAGTTGAAGGTGTTCCTCATAGCTTAGCAAATGGAGAGGATGCCTTCATGCCGCAGTTCGCCAAGCGTGAATCAGAGGTGTTCTCTGTTCCAGCTAGTCTACAACGCCTTGCGATCGCTTCCACAGACCCGGGTGTGGTGCCTGTGTTCGAGGGTGGAGACACCGAGTTTATACTCGATTTCGGCAAGGAGTGGAGTGGGTTTCTCGAATTTGAACTAGAAGCCGAAGCGGGAGTCATCATCGATTGGTACGGCATCGAATATAGGAAGGACACATACGTTCAGCATACGTTCGGGTTGGATAATACACTGCGGTATGTGACCCGCGAAGGTACGCAACGTTACGAATCCCCGGTTCGCCGAGGGTTTAGATATCTGATTGTCACCGTGCGTGGCGCGACGAAACCGGTGTTGATTCGTGATGTCCGGTTCGTTCAGAGCAATTACCCAGCTCCCGAGATCGGTGCTTTCAAGAGCTCCGATTATAAGCTCAATCAGATTTGGGATATTTCCAAGCACACGACGAAGCTCTGTATGGAGGATACTTTTGTCGACTGCCCGGCTTACGAGCAGGCCTTCTGGGTAGGAGACAGTCGCAACGAAGCGCTCGTCAATTATTATACGTTTGGCGGAACAGAGATTGTAGAGCGATGCCTTCGGCTAGTTCCTGGCTCCGAGTTTCAGACGCCATTGTATGGCGACCAGGTACCTAGCGCATGGACGAGTGTTATTCCGAACTGGACGTTTTTCTGGATCGTGGCTTGCCGCGAATATGCGGAGCATACAGGAAATCGTGTTTTTGCAGCGGATATGTTACCCAAGATGTTGCTGACTTTAGAAGCGTATCTGGAACGACTGAATACGGATGATTTATTGGATATGAAGGGCTGGAACCTACTCGATTGGGCGCCGATGGATCAACCTAATGATGGCATTGTCACACATCAGAATTTGATGCTAGTGAAGGCATTGCAAGAGACGGCCGCTATTGCAGAGCTTGCAGGAATGCCTCTAAAGGGTGCCGTGTGTATCGAAATGGCGGTGCGCTTGAAAACAGCGATCAATCGCCATCTCTGGAGTGAGGAAAGGGGCGCATATCTCGACTGTATTCATCGGGGAGGTCGACGCTCGAGCATTTTTAGCATGCAGACACAAGTAATGGCGCTGCTCGTGGGAGTTGCGGAAGGGGATCGTGCTGCTTTATTGAGCGAATACTTGACTGCAACACCAGAAGGATTCGTGCCGATTGGCAGTCCGTTTATGTCTTTCTTTTATTACGAAACGTTGATGAAATCTGGCCACGTACAGTGGATGCTCGACGACATGCGAGAAAATTTCGGCTTTATGCTCGATAACGATGCCACGACGTGCTGGGAAATGTATGGACACACGACGATGAACCGTGCGAATGCCAATGACTTGACCCGCAGCCATTGCCACGCATGGTCCGCTGCTCCAGGGTATTTCTTGGGAGCTTATGTGTTAGGAGTGCGCCCAGCTGCACCGGGCTGGACAAAGGTAATCATTGAACCCAACATCGGCGATTTAAGTTGGGCTAAAGGAACGGTACCGCTGCCACAAGGCGGGTGCATAGATGTTACATGGAAAGCCGACAATGGGCAGATGGTTTCGCTTATTGTTACAGCGCCTGAGCATGCCGAGCTGGATATTCGTGTTCCAGAATCGTGTGCGGTTAGTATCCGACGAGTAAGCCAACTCTTGGAATAGTAACTTAGAAGACGACTATTAATTCGATACTGAATTAATAGTCGTTTTTTTGAACTCGACGCTACTGTAGGTAGCGTCGTCGCATTTGCTCACACGTAACTCGAAAAATGAGACTGTCGATTAATTCTCAAGCGTTTGTCCTACAATCGATTTTTATGAATGGGCTCAAAGCAAAAAATATAAAATCGATTTAGAATGACCTGACAGAACGTTTCTCTACTCTACAGCTAAATTTTGCACCCCTGAAATATTTAATCGACAGTCTCAAAATTCGAGTTAGGGGATGAGCAAGGAGCGAAGGAGCTGCTTCTTCTATTTCTAATAAAATAAGGTTGACCCGAAGTAGAAGAATCTACTAAAGGCCAACCTATACAATGGCATTCATAACGATTAGCTACTCATTTGGTGACGCGGGAGCGGGATCTTCTTCGGCTGCAGCAACTTCATCATTCGCTTGGTCATTCACTTCACTGGTCTCTTCATTAACCTCGCTAGTTTCCTTGACTTCTTCACTCGCTTCTTCCGTAACGCTGTCGCTTGAAGTCTCACTCGCAGCGGCATTCACACCTGCAAGTTGTTGAAGCGATTCTAATCGGCTGCTCAAGCTTTTAATTCTTTCATCTGCTTGGTTGTTAGCGCCAGCTAGTTGCTGGGCATGGCGAAGCAAAGTTTTTACTCTTTCAATTTCGGCTGTATGTGCCATCGTTATGTTGCCTCCCCATAGTCTCTTTCAATTTATCTAGCACCAAGGAAAACTATCATCCATAGAAAAGTGTATACTTTTCCACGTATGACTACAAGAGAAATTAGTATAAATTCGCCTAATGCTTAGGGAGGATGACCGCGGTTCGATTATGGTAGAATAGTTACAAAAGGCAGGTATTCTGCTTTCATCATTGTTTACATAGGGGAAGGAGCTCGACGATTGACTACCTCAAAGAAAACAGTAAGAATTTGCAATAAGGGACATAAATACTATAAAACTACTGACTGTCCAACTTGTCCGACTTGCGAACAAGAGCTCAAGCCGGAATCTGGTTTTCTTTCCACACTCTCAGCACCTGCCAGACGAGCATTGGAGAACAATGGTATTACAACTGTGCAACAGCTATCAGGCTACAGCGAAGCGGAGATTCTACAATATCACGGCATGGGGCCAGGTTCATTACCCAAACTTCGAGCTGCCTTGCAGGCGAACGGGTTATCTTTCAAAAGCGTGGATTGAAGAACGCTTACGCTTTTCTTTTTGGTCAAAATACATTGGCGGCCCTACGATGAGCGGAGGCCGCTTTTATGCTTTTTTTTATGGCGGTGGTCATGGTTAGTTTCTTCCTGATTTTGTAACAATTAAATAGGGGAGATACTTGGTTTTGATATATAATAAAAAAAGACCGTACGGTTCGGTTTTTTTATTAATCGCAAAAGGGGGGAAAGAAGATTCTAACTAAAAAAGCTTACGTTCTCATGGTGACCGTGTCCGTGCTATTCATTGTGTACGTTTTGTACGCCAACTTTATTCATGATCCGCAAGCAAGCAACTTTCTTAGCCATAAAACTGCGCTTAAACGAGCTCTAAATACGGCAGTCTGGCTAAAGGTGATGAATGTCCATATTATTTTTGCATGTACGGCTATGATTGCGGGGGCTGTTAATTTCTCATCTTCGATCATGAAGAGACACCGCAAGTTTCATCGAGTAAATGGTTATTTTTACTTGGTATCGGTACTTATTGTTGATCTCACTTCCGGTTACATGGCGCCATATGCGACTGGCGGGAAGGCAAGCAGCATGGGATTTAACTTGATGAATATTGTGTGGTTGGTCATGACGATTATCGCCATTGTAAAGATTAGGAAGAAACAAGTGAATCAACATCGCAAGTGGATGACGCGAAGTTATGCTTTTGTTTTTACTAATCTCACGATTCATGCCTTAACATGGCTGCTCCATCAGGGATTCGGACTTGCGTATATCACCAGTTATACGATTTCGGTGTACGGATCGATCTTATGTCTCATGCTGGCCGCTGAGCTAGTCATTCGCATCGTTTTTAGAAAGGAGGCATTCTGATGCATATTCAAGTGGTACTATTTGATGGATTCGATTTGATGGATGCCATAGCCCCTTATGAAGTATTCGCTGCCGCCGCGATGTATGCTGGGGGAGACATAACCGTGGAGCTCGTATCTGCGGAAGGGAAACGATCGGTACCGAGCGGTATGAAAGGACCAGCGATTGAAGCTGAAGCTGCCTTAGATCCGACCAGATCGGGTATTATTCTTGTTCCTGGCGGATCAGGCAAGCCAGAAGGAGATTCGGATGATGCTGTTCCGAACATTCTAAAGTTAGCCATGGAGTCGAATTTAACCCCATTAATGAAACTTGCTTTGGAGAATGAGAAGATTACGGTGGCGACGGTATGCGGGGGTTCGTTGGTGCTTGCTATGGGGGGCTTGTTGGAAGATCGCTATGCGGTTACGAATCATTTGGGTATGGCTGCGTTAGGAGCCACAGGTGCAATACCCATTGCAGCAAGAGTTGTCGAGGATGGACACCGATTGGTAAGCGGAGGTGGTGTGACATCAGGGCTTGATGTAGCGTTGTACTTGGTGGAGCGTGAACTCGGACCTCAAATTGCATCTGCCGTGGAGAAGTTGTTTGAGTACGAACGCAGAGGGACGGTGTGGCGAGCACAAGGCAGGGTACCCATTAACTTCACTTCGAGTTCGGAAGTTGTTTCCCAAGATTTCGAAGAGGCGTCGCACGAAGATTCAGAAATAAACGGCACATGGCAATCGGAGATTGCAACACCAATAGGCAAAATGTCTGTTTTGTTTCATATTTCATTGAAAGATGGATTTGTTAGTGGCACAGCAACGCAAGGTGATGAAGTTGCCGAATTCCTCAATCCAACTTGGGATGGTCATCGATTGACTTGGACGCAGAAGGTGAAGAAGCCGATGAGATTGAATTTGAAGTTTGAAGTAACCGTGCAAGGTGACACTATGCGTGGAACAGCTAAAGCAGGCATGCTGCCTGCCTCGAAGGTTGCAGGACGACGCTGCTAATGAGCCTTGTAGGTCATGAGCAGCCGTTCAATATGTTGTGTGGCATAAGCAACGTGACGGTTGTCCTGCGTTAGCCTGCTGGCCATTATGCCGCCTTCAATTGTGGAAAATATAAAAGAAGCAACCGATTCCAGGACCATCTCCGTTTGAAATTCGCCTGTACGTACCCCTTGAGCCAGTAAGGATTGGATGAATCCCAACATGTGCGTGTAAGCACCCACAGCAGGGTCCCGAAGGACGGGGAAGGAGTGATCACTTTCAATCGCTGTATTTAAAAAAGGGCATCCACCTTGGAGAGGCGGGTTATGGACGGTGTCACGGTACACCTCGCACATGGCTACAATTTTGCCGGTTGCTGTGTCCTGAAGCTCGATAGCGGCTGAGAAGTGCTCCCAGAGTACGTGCCCAGCGTATTGAAAAGCTTCTAGCGCAATCTCCTCTTTGCTGGTGAAGTTGCGATAGATCGCTCCCTTGGTTAAACCAGTTGCGGCCATGATATCCTGCATTGTCGTGCCTGTGTACCCTTTATCATTAAATAGAACAGCCGATTTCTCAATAATTCGGAGTTTCGTTTGTTCACCTTTGCGCATAATACGAATTCCTCTCTGAACAACGATTGTCCCTCAATTATAACACAATATAACCCCGTTCACTGCCCCAGAGGGTGCACCATCGGCGGAAATAAATCCATTAACAAGTCACCCCACATTTTTCCAAAATAATGATTGCAAAGGATTCGAATCCGATGTAAGATACAAATATCGGAAAGCAAACGCTTACATAACACCATCATTAAACCGGTTTAATACCGAAGCGCCGAGAGTGAATTGGTTGCCGAATATCTCTTGATTTCTCGATCTCTCGTATTTCACGACTTCTCGACTTCTCGATTTCTAGTTTCGCGGAGACTTCTTAGGTAGTTTGTCTGAGTGAAGGCAGTTTGCTGAGCAATGTTACACGTATTTAATGAAGCGCTTACAAACAAGATTAAAACGGTTTAACCACATACAGCTTGGACATGTAAGCACCCCTATTAAACCGGTTTAAAGTTATTTTGCCTTGGAGGTGAAGGGAAACAATATCCAGTTAAGAGCTAAGGAATATTGAAGTACCCGTATATTACTTTTAAACCATGGAGGGGATAAGCTTGCAAAAAAACAGATGGCTTCTTGCAATGATGATGTTGATTTTTGCAGTCGTTTTTGTGGCATGTGAGAGTGAAAGTGAGGCTCCAAAAGCAAGTTCAGCAGTCGTGAAAGAAACAACAGGTCCAGTAGCATCAGCGCCGCCTGCCAAGATAGAGACATACAAAGAAGCCCCAATGTTGAATAAGCTTGTAACGGCAGGAACGATTAAACCTGTGGCGGAACGGATTCCAGCAAAAGACGAAATTATGGTCGAAAAAGTAACAGATGAGATCGGCAAATACGGCGGCGACTGGAAAATGCCATGGGGTGGACCTAATGATCGCTGGGCTGTTGGTCAACCTACGGAGGAGTCGTTATTTCGTTTTAATAAGGATGGAAGTGAGGTTGAGCCTAACGTTGCCAAAAGTTATGAGGTCAACAAAACCTCAACGGAATTCATTATCCATTTGAGAAAAGGCATGAAATGGTCGGACGGTGTACCTTTTACAGCGGATGATGTCCTCTTCTACTGGGAGCACATGCTCACGAAAGAGACTTTCGGGAAGAAAATTTATGATGCTTATTACTCCGTCGACCCTGTATCGGGAGAAAAGGCTCTAGCTACAGTGACTAAAGTGGATGACTACACCTTTAAAGTAACGCATAAGTATCCAAGCGTTCAATTCTTGGAGCGTGTTGCTATCGATAATAAATGGTTCTTCGCACCGGCACATTTCCAAAAAACGATATTGCCTGAGTTTGTAGGCGAAGCAAAGGCGCTCGAAATTGCGAAGCAATGGGGCTTTGCAGATGTCAAATCTTTCTTGGTCGCAACAGGCTATTACTACTGGGTTAACCCGCAAATCCCAACTTTAAGACCTTGGGTAGCTAAAAACGATCCGAATAGTGATCAATTCATTATGGAGCGCAATCCTTACTATTGGAAAGTGGACAGCGCAGGAAATCAACTGCCTTATATGGACCGTATCGTGGCTACCAAAGTTCAGGATCCAGCACAAAGAGTGCTTGGCGCTTTAGCTGGCGATTATAATTTGCTTGGATTTGATTTTAAAGATTTCACCGTATTAAAAGAAAATGAGAAAAAAGCAAACTTCAGTGTATTGGCTTGGACGACAGCAGCTTGGTCAAGTACAGGGCTTCAATTCAATCAAACCATTGCTGATCCTAATCTGCGTAAACTCTTCCAAGATATTAAATTTAGAGAAGCTGTTTCTGTTGCGGTCGACCGCAAAGAAATTTCGGAAATTGTTACGAACGGATTAGGCGTACCTCAACAAGCTTCCGTTCCAGAAGGTTTGGTGGGCTACCAAAAAGGCTGGGCCGATCAGTGGAGTAAATTTGATCAAGCGCGTGCTAATCAACTGCTAGATGAACTTGGTCTGACCAAACGTGATAAAAATAACTTCCGTTTAAATGCTGACGGTTCTGATCTAACCATTACGATTACTGAGAACACGACCAATACGGCAACTTTCTTGGAATTAGTAAAAAAATATTATGAAAAAGTGGGAATAAAAGTAGACATCAAAGTTGTAGATGCCGGCACGCATAATGATCTCAAATACGCAAATAAGATTGCAGCAACGACAGAAAATATTTCCCTTGTCAATGTGGCTTTCAGACCGGATACACTTGTACCGCTGCGCGTATTGACACCATGGCTTGGCAATTATGGCTTGTATACGTCCTCTAATGGTAAAGAGGGAGTTAAACCGGAAGGTGACATCGCGTTAGTTATGGATTACTGGAATAAAGTTAAATCATCGACAACGAAGGAAGATATTACGAAGTGGAGTAATGAAATCATTAAACTCAATCAAAAGAATCAATGGTTAATTGGTTATACGGGTCCAACACCAAATCTGATTGTTGCATCCAACAAGATGGGTAACGTGCCTAAGAATTTAATTTTCGCTGATGAATTCCGCAGCTTAGGTCATGGACATCCAGCCCAATTCTTTATCAAACAATAGGTCGTTGTTAGCGACATACAGGGGAAATTTAATTTCCCCTGTATGCGTTACAAGAGGATCATCGAATTAACCGGAGAGGACAGGATCGAGATGCTCCAATATATTTTAAAAAGAATCGTTTTGGTCATACCCGTCGTTTTTGTTATATCCGTTATTGTATTCTATATCATTCAGTTGCCTCCGGGTGACTATGTTTCATCGTATGCAGCGAAGATGTCCGCGGCTGGTGAGATCATGACACAAGCAGATATCGCCGAAATGAGATCAGCCTTAAAATTGGATCAACATTGGTTTGTACAATATTTGGAATGGATGAAAAACATTTTCACCGAATTTAACTTTGGATATTCGTTTAGCTTTAATAGGCCAGTTATGGATGTCATATCGCAATATATGGCGTTAACGCTGATCGTTTCTGTGGCGACGATGGTATTTACCTATGCCGTAGCCATTCCAATCGGGATCTATTGTGCAGTAAAACAATATTCCATTGGTGATTATATCTTCTCAGCTTTCGGTTTCCTTGGTATGGCTACACCTCACTTTTTGATGGCGATCATTCTCATGTATTTGTCCTATGTGTATTTTGGTGATCCGTTGTTAGGTCTATTCTCCAATGAATATGCGAGTGCGGCATGGTCGATGGGTAAGGTTCTTGACTTGCTGAAGCATATGATTATCCCTATTATCGTGATTGGTTTGGCGAACACAGCAGAGCTCATTCGCGTCATGAGAGGGCAAATGCTGGACGAATTAAATAAGCCGAATGTAGTGACCGCACGGTCCAAAGGCTTATCGGAAATGAAAATATTACTGAAATACCCGACGCGTGCTGCGCTCAACCCTATCGTAAGTACCCTTGGATGGTCACTAACGTCGATTTTTACTGGTTCTACGATTACGGCGATTGTTCTTAATTTGCCTATTCAAGGTCCCGTTATGTATAACGCCTTATTAGCCCAAGATATGTATCTAGCAGGTACGTGGTTATTGTTTATGGCCGTACTGACGGTTGTAGGTACGTTGATATCAGATATTTTGTTGGCATGGCTCGATCCCAAAATTCGCACTGCATTCAGAGGTGTGTAACTATGAAACCAATTACAACGGTGCGTAAACAACTCCTGCCTAGCTTCAAGCGTCCGAAAAATAACGATGTCTATTACAGCTCACAGTGGCGTCTTATATACCGCAGATTGAAAAAACATAAATTAGCCCGAATCAGCTTAATCATTCTAGCTAGTTTCTACCTAGTAGCACTCTTTGCTCAGTTTATAGCCCCTTATAGTTTGGAAAGCTACGACAGCAAATATGTCAATGCGCCACCAACGAAATTGAGTTTTAAGGATGCTGAGGGCAACTTTCATTTCAGACCCTTTGTTAATGAACTGAAATCCGGGAGAGATCCTGTTACACTGCGGAAAAAGTTTGTCCAGGATGAGAATGTTCGCCATCCGCTGCGTTTTTTTGTGAGGGGTGAAAGCTACAAATTCCTGGGTCTGATTCCAACAAGTACCCACCTATTTGGTGTTGATGAACCTGGTCGTATCTTTCTGTTCGGTACGGACGGAATGGGGAGAGATTTACTTTCACGTGTTGCCCTAGGCAGCCAAATCTCACTAAGTATTCCACTCATCGGCGTGGGGATTAGCTTTGTCCTTGGTTTATTTATAGGTGGGATATCTGGCTATTTCGGAGGATGGATTGATTCGGTTATTCAGCGGTTCATTGAAATCATTCGATCATTTCCAACGCTGCCGCTCTGGATGGCCTTATCGGCTGCCATACCAGCCCGTGTCCCTGTAGTGACCATGTATCTCTATATCGTCATCATCTTTGCCTTCATTGGTTGGACGGATTTAGCCAGGGTTGCGAGAGGGAAGTTCATCTCATTAAAAAATGAAGAGTATGTGTTAGCAGCCAAAATAGCAGGCGTCAGCGACGCTAAAATTATCATTAAGCATCTTTTACCTGGCTTTATCTCCTATTTGGTCGTGGCGACGACACTCGCCATCCCGGGGATGATTCTGGGCGAGACGGCTATGAGCTTTCTAGGTCTGGGTATCCGATCTCCTGCGACCAGCTGGGGTGTATTGCTTCAGGAAGCACAGCAAATTGAGAATATTGCTTTGTATCCATGGAAGCTTTTCCCTCTCGGATTTGTCATTGTTACCGTGTTAACGTTTAACTTTCTAGGCGACGGTCTGCGTGATGCAGCTGATCCATACAAGAAATAAACTAAAGTAAGGCGGGGAATGTCATGACATCACATGCTAGTATTGATTCGCAATCCGAGCTACCCCTACTGTCCGTTCAAGACCTCAAGATACGTATTCAGATGGATAATGGGGAAATGAGAGCCGTAGATGGCGTTGATTTTGAAATAAAAAAAGGAAAAACACTTGGG
Organism: Paenibacillus qinlingensis; assembly: GCF_031455095.1. Taxonomy (GTDB): domain Bacteria; phylum Bacillota; class Bacilli; order Paenibacillales; family NBRC-103111; genus Paenibacillus_E; species Paenibacillus_E qinlingensis_A. Next base: position 198,739 of record NZ_JAVDSB010000004.1, on the reverse strand, counting down.
CTTGTTGGCGAGTCCGGCTGTGGGAAAAGTCTAACCAGCAGAGCCATTATCAGTATTAATCCCAAAGAGTGTGAAACTTCAGGCAAGATTGTGTATCACTCCACGTCGGAGAAAGCGCTTAATGAATTAAACTTGTTATCGCTAGATACAAAGGGGAAGCAGATTCGATCCATTCGCGGACGCAAGATTGCGATGATCTTTCAAGAGCCGATGACAGCATTTTCACCGATGTACACAATTGGCAATCAGATCATGGAATCGATTCTCATCCACCGCACCAAGGATAAAAAAGAAGCCAAAAAAATTGCGCTTGAAATGTTAAGTAAAGTGGGCATTTCGGATGAGGCGAAGAGATTTGATCAGTACCCGCATGAGTTTTCAGGTGGTATGCGTCAGCGTGCGATGATCTCCATGGCATTATCTTGCAACCCTGAATTGTTAATCGCGGATGAGCCCACGACTGCGCTCGATGTCACTATTCAAGCGCAAGTGATGGAGCTGATGAAGGGACTTCAGAAAGAGTTTGGCATGGCCATTCTCCTCGTAACGCATGATTTAGGCATTATTGCTGAGATGTGCGATGAAGTAGCTGTCATGTATTTAGGCAAAATTGTGGAGCAGTCAACGGTTGGAGAGATCTTCAAAAATCCGAAGCACCCCTATACCAAAGGGTTGCTCAACTCGATGCCGAGATTAGCTGGTAATCGCAATACTCGCTTGGAATCCATCGAAGGTACGGTTCCGATGGCCATCGACATGCCTCCAATGTGCGGCTTTTATGAGCGGTGCAAAGATCGGATCGAAGGGGTATGCAATAAACAAGCCGTGCCCAAAACGCAAATAACGGATAATCATATGGTTAGATGTTTTCTTTACAAGAATGAAGGTGAGGAGAATCAGCATGTCTAAGCCTATATTGAAAGTAAACAATCTAATCAAGAATTTTGAAGTGAAAGACAAGAATAAGTTGTTTAGCAAGCCCTCCTCCGTTCGTGTGCTGAACAATGTTTCTTTTGAACTTATGGAGGGAGAAACCTTAAGTATCGTTGGTGAATCAGGCTGTGGGAAAACGACGCTAGGCCGTTGTATCGTGAGGGGCATGAACGCATCGTCAGGGGAAGTGATATACCATCCGGAAGGTGATGCGAAAGTTGATTTTTTAGGCCTACGGGGCAAAGAATTTAAGAAGTTCAGAAAAGACATTCAGATGATCTTTCAGGATCCGTATTCGTCATTGAGCCCGAGAATGAGCGTCTATGACATTATTTCGGAGCCGCTGCTTGCCAATTTTAAGCTAACGAAAGCGGAATTAGACGAAAAAGTGACCCTGATTGCCGAAAAAACCGGGTTAAATGTCAGTTATCTCAAACGGTATCCGCATGCTTTCTCCGGGGGGCAGAGACAACGTATTGCGATCGCTAGAGCGCTTATTTCACAACCTCGACTCATCGTCTGCGATGAAGCGGTATCCGCCCTGGACGTATCAATCAAAGCGCAAATTATTAATCTATTAAAAGACCTGCAGCAGCAGCTACAGATTACGTATATTTTTATCTCTCACGATTTATCGATTGTGCAAAATATATCTGACCGGGTAGCCGTTATGCACTTAGGTCGAATTGTTGAATTAGCACCTGTGGAAGCACTTTTTGATCAGCCAAAGCATCCCTATACAGAGGCTCTGTTGTCTGCCGTGCCGGAGCCTGACCCGGACTATAAGAAGGATCGCATCATTCTCGAAGGCGAAGTTCCGAACCCGGCCAATCCGCCAAGTGGATGCCATTTTCATCCGAGGTGTATGTACAAGACCGATAAGTGTATACAAGAAGAACCTGAGCTGCGGGATATAGGCAACAATCATTATGCCGCCTGTCATTATGCAAGCGAATTAAACTTAAGAGGTGTCGCACATGAATAAACGAGTAACGAATGATCATATCGCGGTTGATCCCAATGCGAAGAAATTAATTGTATTTCTAGACTGCGGAGATACGATTATTGATGAATCAACTGAAATTAGAGATGACTACGATGTGGTTATCAAGGCTGATATTATCCCAGGGGCAGATATTATGGTGAAGACGCTTGCTGAACGGGGCTATATCCTGGCACTTGTAGCAGATGGCAGAGCACAATCGTTTAAAAACATGCTGACAGATCATGGTTTGTATGATTATTTTACGACGATGGTATATTCTGAAGCCGTTAAAGCTGCTAAACCACATCCTCGCATGTTTAAAGCAGCGATGGGTGCACTAGAACTTACGGAGCAGGATTGCTCACGAATTGTTATGGTAGGTAATAACTTAAGCCGAGACATAAAAGGTGCTAACGAAATGGGGATTACGAGCATCTTCTTGAGCTGGACGCCACGCTACCCGAAGCTGCACGAAGACGAAAGTCAAAAGCCAGATTATACGATAAGCAATCCGGTGGAATTAATTGACTTAGTGGAGAAGCTTAATGCACAATTGGCTTAAATGGACATTGTAATGAAGGGAAGTTTATCTAACCATGGCTAAAATTGATGATGTCGCAAGATTAGCGAAAGTCTCAAAAGGGACGGTCTCCAACGTCTTTAGCCAAAAAAGACCGACGAGTAATGAAGTCAGGGAACGTGTCATGAGCGTTTCCAGGCAATTAAACTATGTCCCCAATCACACGGCGCGAAGCTTAGTTACCAAGAAAACGATGGCGATTGGGTTAACCATTCCGCATGGCAGTTTTTTCTTTAGCGCATTCCATACGCAATTTATCAATGGGGTTATTCTAGAAGCGTCTTATTATGGGTATAGGGTCTTGCTGGATATTATTCCTTTGCAGCAGGTGAAAACGCCGTTCTTGACAAGTTATCCGATTGACGGTGCTGTCGTTATGCGACCTACAACCAATGATGAACGCATTAATCTGATGCATATGGGACAGATCCCATTTGTTACCGTTGGTCACGTGATGAATGAAAATATTGAACATTCCTCAAGTGTTGATAACGATAATCAACAGATTATGTTCAGTATTTGCGAATATTTAATGGATAGAGGCCATAAAGACATTATGTTTTTGAATGCCAATGAGCTTATGACAGTGTCAATTGATAGAAGGGATAGTTTTATCAAAGCGATGAATGAGCGTGGGCTTGACGTTGCTGAACACATGATTCATCATAAGCCGGATTTGAGTTCAAGTGAATACTTGGATTATGGCTACGAAGAGACAATGAATATCCTTGGTAAACAGAAGAAGAAGGTCACCGCTATTATTGCGGATGATGACCGTACGGCATTCAGTGTTCTGAATGCGATCAAGGATTTGAATCTCAGTGTACCTGGCGATATTTCTATATTTGTTATCTGTGGAGACCATTCCATGATGGTTCAATCCAACCCCTCTTTGACAAGTATGGATCTGCAGCCTTCTGAGTTAGGAGCGCAATCTGTTCGAATCTTAATGCACCAATTGGGCGTGCTTCCAGGTGACTTCGCTGAGAATGTCATCGTTGAAAGCAAAATTATAGAACGAAATTCATGTTCGACAATTTGAGCTTTTACAGGGTCACATAGGGTAAGCAAATAGAGGAGGGAGCCGAATGAGCACTCGAAAATGGCGGGTAGGTATGATTGGACTTGGCGGTATCGGCGATTATCACAGGAATAATCTGGCGAAAGTGGCCCATACAACCGTTGCGGCCATCTGTGATGTGAATGAGACAGCAGTGCAGCAGGTTGGAGAGCGTCTGAATTTGCCAAAAGAGAAGAGATACAGTGATTATCGAGCACTCCTAGCTGATCCTGACATCGACTTCGTTATTTCAGGGGTTTCGAATAAATACCATTATGACATTTTGAAATGTGCGATTGAGAACGGTAAACCCATTTTCTCGGAGAAGCCCTTTACACGAACCTTGGAAGAGGCTGATGAACTGCTACGCTTATATGAGCACAATCCGATCCCCTGCATGATTGGATTCTCCTATCGGTATAGACCGTGCTTTCAATATGTGAAGCAACTGGTTACGGATGGCGCTCTAGGGCGGATTCGGCATATCGCTGCGCATTACCTGCAAGAGGAAAACGCGCCGATGTTTAATAAGGAATATACGTGGCGGTTTAATAAAGAGATGGCAGGATCCGGCATATTAGCGGATATTGGCTCACATATGGTGGATGCGGCACGCTTCTTTGTAGGCGAATTTACGCAGGTATCCGGTATGATGAGCACGTTTATTGATCGTCGGTTAGATAAGCGGACGGGACAATACACTGAAGTCGATGTGGATGACTTTACTTCTTTCCAGTGCGTACTTGATGACGGTGTGATGGGCTCATTTTATACCCATAAGAATGCAATTGGGACAGGTAATCAATTTAACGTTACCTTGTTTGGAGATCTGGGCACGGTTCGAATCTCCGTTGAAAAGCCGAATGAAGTCCATTTGACGCTCAGATCTGGTGACAATCTACAACTGACCGAGTCCACCATTCACTTAGATGAGAAGTCCGTGAAGCCGATGCTGCAGGATTTTGTGGATTATTTGGAGCAAAAGAATTCTTCATCGCTCCCTACGATTATGGATGGATACCGTAACCAACAAGTGCTGCAAGCGATCATCGACTCAGCAAAAGATGGCGTGACGCGAAGCTTATAAATGCTTTTCGACTAGCATAAGGGAGGGCTCTCATATGATCAGAGTAACGATTTGGAATGAATTTCTCCAGGAGCAAAGAAAAGAAGAGGTTGCTCGCATCTATCCAAAAGGCATGCACGGAGCTATTGCAGATGGGATTAGCCAAGATGGCTTGGAGATTCAATGTGCAACGTTCAATGAGCCTGAACATGGCTTAACGCAGGAAAAGCTGGATCAGACAGACGTCCTTATTTATTGGGGACATGTTGAGCACAAAGGCTTTCAGGATAACGTCGTAGACCGTATCTGTAGACGCGTACATGAAGGTATGGGACTCATCGTACTTCACTCCGGACATCATTCTAAGCTGTTCCGCAAATTGATGGGCACTTCCTGTGATCTTCTATGGAGAGAAGCAGATGAGAAAGAGCGGTTGTGGGTCCTTGATCCATCCCATCCCATTGTAGAGGGAATCGGTCCCTACATCGATTTGGAAGAAGAGGAAATGTACGGGGAACATTTTGATATTCCTACACCCGAGGAACTAATATTCGTCAGCTGGTTCCAGGGGGGCGAGGTATTCCGCAGTGGGTGTACGTATCGTCGGGGCCAAGGGAAAATCTTCTATTTCCGTCCAGGCCACGAGACGTATCCGACTTATCACAACAAAGATGTGCAACGGGTCATTGCTAATGCAGTGAAATGGACAGCCCCCGTGAAGAGAGAAAAGACATTTTATGGGCATCACAAGCCGCTTGAGGAAATTAAGAAGTGAGTGAGCAGCTATGCAGGAAGCTTCTTTCATGGAGAAAGAAGCTGTTTGGTTTGCGAATGAATTAGGTAGTAAAGCTGGGATTCGCAGAGATTCTTGATTGAGGTGAAGATAATGACATATCCCTTACTAACTGCTCATACGGGATGTATGGGTACACCTGATAACAGTTTATTTTCAATAGAAACAGCGCTCTCTAGCGGGGCTGACATTGTAGAAGAAGATATATTAGTAACTTCTGATGGCGTCCTCGTACTTTCTCACGACGATAGCGTGTACGCCGCAGATGGAAAGGCATACAGGATTTCCAGCATGAGCTACGCCGAACTGAGTCAGTTGGATATCAATGCACATAACGGAGCTCCTGGCGAGACCATGCGAATTTTATCGTTGGAGTCGGTTCTGCCTCTCCTTCGGGCATCAGGTAAAATCATGAATCTAGATCTGAAATCCGATGACTGTGTGGAGCCTGTTGCCCGATTCGTCGAAAACAATGGACTACATGAAAAAGTCATTCTAAGTGGATGTGAGACCAGTCGTGCTCACGCTGTAAACAGAACGGATTCGCGTTTACGTAAACTACTGAACGTGGATACGTCCTTATTTTTAGCCCTAAATGAAAGAGAAGCTGCTCGCATTAGTTGTGAGGACGCTTCTAGCGCCAACTGCTTCGGACTTAACGTGAATTATCGTGTTGTAGGACCAGAACTCCTTCAGGCAGCAGCCAATCATAAGCTGGATGTCTACATCTGGACGGTAAATGCAGAAGAGGAGATGAAGCATTTTATGGAGATGGGGGTTCACTCGATTACTTCTCGTAATATTGCTGCTTTGGTACAAGTACGGAAGGAAGTTAGCGGATGAATGAGTAGATCGGAGGAGAGAACAGTGCGGCAACTAGAGAAAATATATGTTGTTTTCAAAACTCACGTAGATTTGGGTTTTACGGACTTGGCCAGCAATGTGGTCTCCCAGTATAGAGAAGAGATGATGAACGACGTTCTAGCTGTATGTGAAGACACCCAAAAGGATGGCCCTGATCATCATTATGTGTGGACACTGCCTGCATGGATGCTGAAGGAATGCTTGGATACGCCGGATTCAGTAAGAAAGGAAAGACTGGAGGCTTTAATTACGAACGGACAATTGCGTTGGCATGGGCTTCCCTTTACGACACATACGGAGTTTTGCGGCACCGAAGAATATATTAGAGGGTTATACATCTCAGAAGAACTTCGGAAGCAATATGGGCATACGGCAATCTCTGCTAAAATGACGGACGTCCCCGGCCACACGTGGATGCTGCCTACCTTATTGAAAAATGCAGGCATTTCGTTTTTGCATTTAGGCGTAAACTCCTGCTCTTCACCGGTCGATTTGCCACGGTTGTTTCATTGGGAAGGTCCAGACGGCAGCAGGGTATTAACCTATTATTCCAAAGGTGCATACGGCACAGACCTGACGCCGCCAGAGGATTGGCCCTATCCGATTTGGATAGCGCTGCTGCAAACGCAAGACAACTACGGTCCACAGGATGGCTCTGTGGTGCAGGACTTGTTGGATGAGATTGCGAGGGAGTATCCAAATACCGAGGTCAAAATCGGGACGATGGATGATTTTGCACGCGACTTTGAAGCGAGAGACTATCCCGATATCCCTGTAATTCGCAAGGATTTAGCGGATACATGGATTCATGGGATAGGCACTTATCCGGAAGAAGTATCTAGGGTACGGCGGATGCGCTCGGATATTGCAGCACGGGAGAGCTTAGCGACCGTGGAGCAACTGCAAGGATTGCGTGGTAATGATCACAAGAATGCGATAGCGAAAGCTTATGAACACACGCTGCTATTCGGCGAACATACATGGGGCATCGATATTAAATCCAATTTATTGCCTGGCCGTAATAGCCAGCGCGCTTTCGGGAAGGCAGCGATTGAGAAAGACCGCGCGATGTTTCCGGACTCTTACGTCAAGACAGAAGCTTCTTGGGCCGAGCAAAAAAACTACGTAGACCAAGCGGAGAAAGCGTTAAGCGAAGTTCACCCTTTTACAGTTGGAGATTCAACTATCATTGGCGTGTATAACCCGCTTGCTTGGGAACGACTGCACGTGAAGATCGCACTGGATCATGGTAAGCCCGGTACACTTACGGATAGAGCAACGAAGCATGTGTATACCGTTAATGAAAGCGGTGAGGCTTACATTGGTGATTTGGCACCGATGGGGTATCGAACTTTTACCTATAGGGAAATCGTTGGCGACGTTCATATGAAGGCCATTGCCGTGAAAAATGGCGAAAACGCGGTATTGGAGAATCATTCCCTACGTATCGTTGTTAACACCGAGTCGGGCGGTGTGACTAGCTTTTATGATAAGCAGAATGAGAAGGAATGGACCGTAAACGGACGATTTGCCCAATACGAGTATGATGTTTACGGAAAAGAGGAAATTCTGGATTTTGTAAAAGCCTACAGCTATGATCTAACGGATTGGTATGTGAACGATTTTGGGAAACCGGGTTATCCTAGAATCGATCATAAGCAGTATGGGCTGCATCTTGTTGATGTTAAGACCTCAAATGGCGATGGCTGGGGCCGTATTGAAATCCGTTTTACATCGCCGAATGAAAGTTATGAAGAGTTTGGAAATGGCGAGGAGATCATTCTCTTGCTCCACTTGGAAGAAAATCAAACGTATGCCGATATGCAAGTGACGGTTCATCGTAAAGCTTCTACGGCGTATGCCGAGAGTGGGCATTTCACGTTTGCCCTGAACGCGGAACAACCGAATTATCGGTATCAAAAATTAGGCAGTGTTGTAAATCCGCTTATCGATATTGAGAGAGGTGCGAATACACGCTTGCACTGCGCTAGTCAATGGGTTGACGTACAGGACGATCAAGTAGGCTTGACGATTATTCCATTCGATACGCCGTTATTTTCCATTGGGGAAAAAGGCATTTATCACTATTCCAAAAAAGTGTATGTCCCCGAGCAGCCAATCCTGCATTTCAACCTATTTAACAATCAATGGGGGACGAACTTCCCACAATGGATCAGCGGTAGCTTCCAATACGCTTATCGGTTAGTGCCTCACGCGGGGGATTGGCAGGCAGGATGCGCACAGCAGCAAGCTGTCGAAGCATGCATGCCGCCACAGGTGACAGTGGGGTGGGATCCTGCGGCGCCTACAAGTTATCAATTGCTGCAAAAGGGAGTAGTAGGGATCCATATGCTTGCCTTCAAAAAAGCGGAGCAAGGTGACGCGTACGTTGTACGCTTCCAAAATCTACACGATACATGCCTAGCGGTGAGGTTGCCATTTACAGAAACCATTGCGAATGTAAGGGAATGCGATCTGGTGGAGCGTACCTTGGAAACGAAAGTTGAATTTGGCAGCGATTATCTTGCTGTGACGTTGAATCCTTATGAGATTAAAACGATGAAGCTTTGGTTTACATAAAGCGGATGTAGAGACAGACAGCTGGTGTGCAGCTGTCTGTTTGTCCTTTTGAAAAAATACTATTCGTATCCTACTACGTTTGGTAAAATGACAGTGTTACTATAATGAAAAATACAATTCTTGTCATAAAATAAGCGGATTTATCTGATTGGGAGGAAAAGAGTCACAATGAAACGGACATGGACCAAATTGGCTAGATGGATGCTGGGGGCAGTTGTGCTAGTTTTCAGCGGCTATGCTTTGTTGGGGGATAGTAATCAGGTTACAGCTTCTGTACCTGTTTCTGTTATCTCACCTCAGCAAACAGTCATAACGAACACGACGACGGAAGTTGTCCTGCAAGCTCAGATAGGGGCTAGGGTTGAGATTTTTGAGGGTGAAACGATGCTTATTGCAAAAAAAGTAGAGGGCTACTCGGTTGTAAAGCTTGAATTGCCTCTCCTTGGCAAAGGCGTGCATGTGCTTACGGCAAGTGTGCTTAATGGCGCTGAAGCGTATGTTATCGCATTGCCTCCGATCGTAGTTCACCAGAGCGATGTGTTCACGATTGCAGACGTCTCAACGATTGCTTCAGCGTTACCTGAGCATCATGAATGGGATATGAATGGGGATAACGTGTTTGTTCCCCAAGATGAGATTGCCTATTTGCTTTCTAGGATTGACCCCATCGCAGTTGTGAATCCTATCCAAGATTTGAGTGTTGTCCAAACAGCGACAACAGCCACATATGCGACCCTTACATATAGTAAGCCAGTTGGGGCAGATCGTGTAAGATTACTTAAAAGTGAGGATAGTGAAATATTTACGGAAGTAACCTCGCTCAGTGTTAACGAAGCGACTTATATTGTAAGCGGACTGATGCCGGAGACGACTTATCAGTTTAAGTTGGATGTTATCGGCGGCGTTCATGCGGGAGAGTCGAATGTGGTGTCTGTTGTGACAGGAACTGAGATCCCACCAACTGCTGGGCCGTATCAGGCATTGGATTTTGATGGGATCGATGATTATGTGCAAATCGAGCATAATGAGATTTATAATTTGTCGTCGTTTACGATTGAAGCTTGGGTGAAACCGGAGGCTTTCAAATGGAAGACAGGCATTGTGTCTAAGTATCAGGAACAAAACACACCATCCTTTACACTTCGAACAAGCGATGAACCGTACAATAGAATTAACTTTCAAATAGGAGATTATAATGAAGTTAATTCTAGTACTTATCTTCAATTGAACCAGTGGTACCATTTGGCAGCAATATATAATAGTGCTTCTCATATTATGAGGCTTTACATTAATGGTGAATTAAATTCAGAAGCTGTATACGTCGATTACAGTACGAACTCCTCCCCGATTACCATCGGCGTAGATTTCTTAGATTCCGCTCACTCGAATTCTGCAGCTCGATATTTCAACGGCCAAATCGGAGAGGTCAGATTCTGGACAACAGCCAGATCAGGAGACCAAATTATAGTAGATATGGACAATCATGCGGCATACCAAAGTGATCCGGACCTTGCCGGATACTGGACATTCCGCAATGGAGCCAATGACCAGTCCGGCCATGGTCGAAATGGATTCATTCATGGAAATCCTGTATCGAGGCAGATAACTGTGTTGGAATAGTAAATAAGTGAATGAAAAAAGGAACTTAGCGGTTGGATACAATGGTACCTGCTAAGTTCCTTTTTTCGTGTTCCCGTAACGTTATTTACAGTGGCCCCTTTGCAGCGTACCCCTACTTCAACACCGCTGTTGCCAAATACGTACGCAGCGAGAGAAGGATCGCCTGTTCCCGCGTAGTATTACCGTGCGGATCGAGCTTATTGCCAGCAACACCATTCATAATGCCATAGTTGACAACAAAGTTCATGGCATCTTGCGCCCAGCTCGAGATAGAGCTGGAGTCGGTGAAGGTTGTTTTCAAAGTTGTATCCAGAGCTACACCTGTCTTCGCTAATCGCACTGTCCTCAGCAGCATGACACTCATCTCTTGACGGGTGATAGGATTCTTAGGCCCAAAGGTATCGTTCGTCAGGCCGTTCACGATCCCCAACCGATACGCCTGATTCACTTGCACATTATTCGTATCTTTGAACACGGGATTATAGTCAGGTGCTAGCGTGTTCCCCGTCAGCTTCTCATAGAGCCGAACGGCGAGTCCAGCAAAATCCTCTCTCGTAATCGCCTCTGTATACTTGCTCAAAGTTTGGCTGGTCGTTAATCCGAGACCAAATGCTTGCTTCAATTCAGGCAAAGCCCATGGGCTGGCGCCAGCAAAGATATCGGGGACATTCGTAATAACGCCGTCCAATTTGCCAATAAGATCGGGAGAAACGGTGATCTTGGCAATGTCATCGAGTGTGTCAAGTTTGGTTTTGCCTGGTTTCAAAATGGGTTGTATACCCGATCCCTTCAACAGAGGGGTATCGATTTGAATGTCTTTAATCTGGCCGAGTGGTGGGGATGTTTCCACGATGGTGACGGCTTCTCCAGGAATCAGGTATTCAGGAATGGCATACTGGTCAATGATGGGCTTGATTTGGTACACGTACCAAGTGTTAGTGGTTTTACTTGTTTGTGTATCTACATAGGAAACTTGGCCGATTGAATCGGTTTTGCCTGATAGGGTGAAAGTCTTCTTACCATCAGGTCCCGTTCTTGTAATGTCGTAGCGGGACTCCATATTTGAATTATCCAGCCACGTTAGTGTCACGGATCCATTGGCATTGGCTGTGGCTTTCACATCGGTGGGGCCCCCAGGCTGCTTTACGGCGTAAGCTCTAGATATATAATCATCTTCACTGTTGCTTCCTACGAGGGGATCAAACCAAGCATGGATACGAAAGAGTACAGAAGTGAGACTGGCATCAATCGGAAGCGTTAGAGCACCGCCTTCCCCGCGTGTGAGTGGTATCCAGCTTACGCCATTATCACGCGAATAGAATAAAGTATCGGTTGAAGTTGTAGACACAGCTTTATTTGTATTATACATAATGACGAAGGGGACCTCTGCGGTCACATATTGAAGCCAATCTTGGTAGTTACCCCCTATTGGACGCAGGTCCATGCCATAAATATTTGCATCTGCGCTAGTCTTAGACCCCCCAATGCTTAGGCCAGTAACTACCAGTGCACTGGCAGTTAGGAGCAGCGAAGCTTTTCTCCACAATGAATACATACCCAGCCTCCTTCATATCGTTGAATCAACATTTTGAGGCTAGCATAACAGTCAACTTGTTCGCTGTCATGAGCGAAATGGGCTAATTTTCCAATCAATTACACACAAGAAACCACTAATTTTAGCGAATTGTAGCGAATGCAGCTATCGCCGGGGATGACATTGTATATTGCCAATTCGTCCTGAGATGAAAAATGGATGCCCGAATGAGAGATGTACCCTATCTGCGAAGCAAGTGTACGTGGAATACCGCAATTGTACCTATCTAAGGCAGTCGAATTGCCCCTACAATAAGCATAAAGAAAGCGTAATCATTATGGGGGAACTACATGTATGAATGAAATGAAGCTATGGTATGATCGTCCTGCATCGAACTGGTCGCAGGGTTTACCCATTGGAAATGGAAGATTGGGTGCAATGATCTACGGCGGTGTGGGACATGAAACCTGGAGTTTAACAGAACTCACCTATTGGTCAGGGAAGCCCGAATCACTGTCAGGGTCATCCAAAGGTAGAGCAGATTTGGATCAAATGCGGGAGCATTTTTTTGCTGGCGATTATAGGCGGGGAGACGAGTTGGCAAAACAATCCCTGCAGCCAAAGAAAGGGAACTTCGGTACGCATTTATCGATGTGTGATGTTCAATTCACGTTTGAGCAGCCAGGCGATCAACTGGTTCGGGAACTGGATCTTCAAAGTGCTTGCACACAGACAGTCTATACTTCAGGCGGGCATAGACAAACAAGAGAAGTATGGGCTTCGCATCCAGACGGAATTGTGGCCGCACGATTGTTCAGCGAGCAGTCTGGAGGTTTATCACTCACGCTGCGTATTCTTGGAAGAACAGAGCGATTCACTGCAACATTAGTGGATAAGGAAACGTTTGTTTTTGAGGGGCAAGCAACGGAACGTATGCATAGTAACGGGGAGTGCGGTGTAAGCTGCCAAGGCGTATTAAAAGTCATTACCCATGGAGGCAGTGTGACCGCAGATGCAGCTACTGGCCAAATTAAGATAGATCGAGCTGACGACGTTGTAATCTATTTGGCAGCGAACACGAATTATGGCAGCAACGATGACGAGTGGATGTCAAAGTCGTTGCTCCAGATAGAGAACGCCATAGCTAAGGGATATGAGCGACTGAGAGCGGATCACGTGGCTGACTATCAGCGGTTGTATGACAACGTCAACCTAGACCTAGGTGTAAGCAAGAATTCGAGCTTACCCACAGACAAAAGAATAGAGCTATTTCTGCAGGGACGGGATGATGATCCGCACTTATTTGCTTTATTTTATCAATATGGTCGCTATCTAACTATTGCTGGATCAAGGGCGGATTCTCCGCTGCCGCTTAATCTGCAAGGGATTTGGAACGATGGTGAAGCCAATCGTATGCAATGGAGCTGCGATTATCATTTGGATATCAATACGCAAATGAATTATTTCCCGGCAGAAGTCAGCAATTTGGCGGAATGCCATCTTCCCTTAATGCGATTCGTATCGCAATTAGCGGGGAGTGGAAGAGCGGCGGCGAAGCATTTCTATGGCTGCGAAGGATGGGTTGCTCACGTATTTACGAACGCTTGGGGATTCGCGTCTCCCGGCTGGGAAACATCGTGGGGACTTAACGTAACGGGAGGCTTATGGATTGCCACGCATCTTCGGGAGCACTATGAATTCGGGCTGGATCAGACTTTTCTCGCAGAGACCGCGTATCCAGTTCTAAAAGAGGCTGCTGCCTTTTTCCTCGACTATATGACGGTTCACCCGCAATATGGTTGGCTAGTGACAGGTCCATCGAACTCGCCGGAGAACAGCTTCTATATAGATGATCCGCAGCGAAGCGAATATCAATTGTCCATGGGCTCCACGCTGGACCAGGTACTGGTGCGCGATTTGTTCGCATTTTGCCTAGAAGCATCGGAATTGTTGCAGGTGGATATGGAGCTCCAACAGGAGCTGAAGACGGCCATTGCTCTATTGCCTCCGCTGATGATTGGCCGAAGAGGACAATTACAGGAGTGGCTTGAAGACTATGAAGAGGCGCAGCCAGACCATCGTCACTTATCTCATCTCTTCAGCTTATATCCTGGCAATCAGGTAACGCCTGAAGGTACGCCAGAGCTCAGTGCTGCAGCAAGGGTAACGCTCGAGAATCGCATGGATCGTGAAACGTTAGAGGACGTTGAGTTTACGTTAGCTGCACTTGCAGCGAATTTTGCCAGACTACAAGACGGTGAGAATGCTTACAAGCATCTCACGCATTTAATTGGTCATTTGTGTTTTAACAATTTGTTAACCTACTCCAAGGCAGGGATCGCAGGAGCCGAAACGAATATATGTGTGGTAGACGGTAACTTTGGCGGGACTGCGGCTATTGCTGAAATGCTGCTCCAAAGTCATGCAGGAAGCATTCATTTGCTGCCAGCGCTTCCTGCTAAGTGGCACACGGGCAAAGTTACGGGATTGCGGGTAAAAGGGAACGCAGAGGTGGATGTCACTTGGGCGAATTGTGAATTGGTCGAGGCGAGAATTCATGCATACTCAGCAGTTCATACGTCGATCCGTTACGGTGAACATAAAGTCGAGATGGCTCTGGAGCCCAATTGCACGTACCAGATCGATAGGAAGTTGAACATCAACCTAATCTGAATATCAAGTAGACCAAGGCAGCTACAGTCAGTATAAGCGTAGTTGCTTTTCCTTTTGTTTATCCAGAAAAAGAAATGATATAATGAAATTCAATTTAGATAACGCTTTCATTTTAAGGGGGGATAGGGTTCATGCCGAAATTCTCGCGAATATTCCGTAAATTTCTGATCTCCTATATCATCATTTTGTTAATTCCAAGTATTGCTGGCTATATGTCCTATCGTACTGCGATTGCAGTAACGCAATCCGTATCTATTGAGAATAACGTGACACAGCTTCGGAAGAGTCAAGATATTTTGGAGCGAAGGATGGCTGAAGTAGAAGGCTTTACGAGACAGCTGGCGCTGAATCAGGAATTGAGCGTTCTTATGAATGAGAAGGGAATGGATGAGAAGGTCAATTTATATGGCATTTGGAAAGTAAATAATGATATTAAGGCTTTTAGCCAAACCAACGATTTCTTACAGCAATTCTATATCTATTTAAATAATTACAATGTGCTCCTAACGCCAGCGTCTTCCTATTTCCAGCCGGAACGTTACTACCAGTCCTTCCGTTATAAGGATCTACCCGCGGATGAGTGGAAACGAACACTTTTAGAGCAAACGCACAACAGGGAAGTCATACCGCTGAAGCCTTTTATAACGAATGGTGTGCAAACCTCTGTAATTACGTATATCCAATCGCTCCCGTTAGACAGCTTTAGTGGTTCCGCACGCGCTACCGTCGTTGTTCTCATTGATGAAAAGGTCATTTCCAGCCTCCTATCTGATCTTAAGGATCAATACGGCGGGTGGTCTCACATTAGTGACGCGCAGGGGCATACCCTAAGTTTACTCGGAATGAATGAAGCGGATGCAGCGAAGCTGGCCTCAGACAACAGCTTCGATCAAATGAAAGCGAGTCAATTCTATAACGATGATCTCGTGATTACGATTCGTTCCAAAACGACAGGATGGGTCTATAGAGCGGGTATTCCTAGACATGTACTAATGGAAAATGCGAATAAAATCAAATATATTACGTGGTCAGTGACAAGCAGCGCTCTTGTCGTGGGATTGTTAGTAGGGCTGTGGCAAGCTTATCGCAATAGTACGCCTATGCATCGACTGCTGAATGTGATGAAAGAGCAGTTTGGCAAAGATGCAGCTGTAGGACGGAATGAGTACGATTTTTTACAGGGCAATATCTCGAACATGATTTCTAATAATAAGCGTCTTGAAAATGAGTTGAACCGCCAACTCCCATTAATTCGGGATGCCTTCTTGAAGAGGCTGATCGCCGGTGAGTTCCGGTCCCTCGAAGAGATTGCCGCAGCTGCTGAACAGGCCAATACAGGGTTGGAGGCGAACACGGGTTATACGAGTATTTTGCAAATCAAAGGATACTCGGGGATGGACAACGTTGAGATTCTTAACGAGTTGAGTGCAGCTCGATTCATTATGAAACAGACGGTGCAGGATCTAGGATGGCTTGTTCATATGACGGATCTGGGTGCTGACCGGGTTGTGGTTATTTTTGAAGGGATAGCATCTGCAGAAGACACGCCAAATCAAGAAATTGAGCGAATTCTGAATGAGCTTGCTGAGTACTTATTTGCTGAGTACAAAATTACCATCATCGCAGCCATGAGCAATCCATTTACTACGGTTATGGAGATCAGCCATACGTATGAGCAAGCAAAACAAGCGTTAGAGTACGCCTTGCACATGAATCGAAAAGGGGTCATCTGGTTCTCCGATGCGAGGTTAGAAAGTGATACGTATTATTATCCGCTTGATATTGAGCTGCGCTTCATCAGTACAATCCGAGCGGGGGATCTTGAGGAAGCCAGACGAATTCTGGACGCGATTATTGCCCAAAACATTGAAAATCGCGAACTCTCCATTGAGATGAAGCATCAGCTGGTTGGCGAGTTGAAGGGCACTTTCTTGAAATTGTTGTATCAGAAAACATTTCAGGAGTCGGAGATTTACGAAGTAGTGAAAAATCGCGTCACTGATATTCAGGCGAATGAGGAAATGGATGCGATTCGGCAGGATATCGATGAGATTATGGCATCCTTATGCGGATTAATCGCCACCAAAAAGAACGATCATCATAATAAGACCGTGGAGCAAGTGATGACATACATCGGTGAGATGTACAGTGATCCTGATCTCAATCTCTACCGCGTAGCGGAAAAAGTGGAGCGTCCAGAGAAATACATCTCCAACCTGTTCAAAGAGGTAACGGGGATGAATTTATCGGATCATCTGGAGCAAGTGAGAATGGATCAAGCTGCCAATTTGTTAAAAGGGGATACGTACACGGTAGACGAAATTGCAGCGCGTGTCGGATACAACAGCTCGCATTCTTTCCGCAGAGCGTTCAAGCGGGTGCTGGGTGTTTCGCCAAGTTCGTATCGGCAGTCTACGACGGAATAATGATAAAGGAGCTAAGCGGCTTGATGCGCTTAGCTTTTTTGTTGTTGGTGCTTACCCCCGCCACCCAGTTAAGTGGATATGCGGAAGAGTAACGTTGAGTGGTCGATAAACGTCGTCTCAGTAGGCGAAAATGTGTTGGAGTAGCTAATTAGAAGTCCGAGACGTCCGAAAATGACGTCTCGGAGGTGGATATGCGGAAGAGTGACATTGAGCGGTCGATAAACGTCGTCTCAGTAAGCGAATATGAGTTGGAGTAGCTAATTAGAAGTCCGAGACGTCCGAAAATGACGTCTCGGAGGTGGATATGCGGAAGAGAAACGTTGAGCGGTCGATAAACGTCGTCTCAGTAGGCGAATATGAGTTGGAGTAGCTAGTTAGTAGTCCGAGGCGTCCGAAAATGACGTCTCGGAGGTGGATATGCAGAAGAGTGACATTGAGCGGTCGATAAACGTCGTCTCAGTAGGCGAAAATGTGTTGGAGTAGCTAGTTAGTAGTTCGAGGCATCCGAAAATGACGTCTCGGAGGTGGATGTGCGGAAGAGTGATGTTGAGCGGTCGATAAACGTCGTCTCAGTAGGCAAAAATGTGTTGGAGTAGCTAGTTAGAAGTCCGAGGCGTCCGAAAATGATGCCTCGGAGGTGGATGTGCAGAAGAGTGACATTGAGCGGTCGATAAACGTCGTCTCAGTAAGCGAATATGAGTTGGAGTAGCTAATTAGTAGTTCGTCCAGCGCATAGTAAAGGAACCTACTGCGGTTACACCGCGTAGCATCGCAGCCTCCTAGGTAAAGTTGGATGCTCACAAGACAGATGTACCCACCATTTATCGTCAAGTGTACGTGGAAAATCGCAAATGTACCTATCTAATACGGGCAGCTATCCCCTAGAATAAGGCTCAAGAAAGCGCAATCATTATAAGGCAGATGATCTTAGGGGGGTTTATTTTGGACAAAGGACTAGTCACCAGTCAGAGATCGCTGATCAAAAGCAGTCGACTTAGCCTCATGGAGGCAGCAACGCGAAGCTTCAAAAAGCACTGGCAGCTGTATCTGCTCATCATTCCACCTGCGTTATATTTCCTGCTATTTAAGTATTATCCGATACTGAACGCAGTGCTTGCTTTTAAGGACTACAATGTCACGAAAGGCATCTGGGGGAGCCCCTGGGTGGGGTTTAAGCACTTTAAATTGTTTTTTGAAAATCCGATGTTCTGGACACTAGTGAAGAACACCATCTTCATAAGTGGATACCTGCTAATTGTTGGCTTCCCGATTCCCATCCTATTGGCGCTGGCCATTAATGAGGTTCGAAATCAACGATTCAAGAAACTCGTCCAACTCGTCTCATTTGCACCCTATTTCATATCTACGGTTGTGATGGTGTCCATTATCATGCTCTTTCTGGCACCTCGACTCGGGTTTGTGAATGTGGTGATGAATCATTTTGGCATGGATTCGATTAACTTCCTAGGAGAACCCGGCATGTTCCGCTCCATCTACGTGTGGTCGGATATTTGGCAGACGGCTGGTTATTATTCGGTCATTTTTTTAGCAGCCTTAGCAGGCGTAGATCCTTCCCTCTATGAAGCGGCCAAAGTAGATGGTGCTTCACGGATACAGAAAATCATCCATGTTGATTTACCTGGCATTTTGCCCACCATTGTCGTCGTCCTTATCTTAAATGTAGGGAACGTCATGGCGATTGGCTTCGAGAAGGTCTATTTATTGCAAAATCCACTAAATACGGTGAATTCGGAAATTATCGCGACTTATGTGTACAAAGTGGGACTGCTGAATGCGAATTACAGCTTCGCCACAGCCGTCGGATTGTTTAATTCAGTCATCAATTTAATCCTGCTCATTGTTGTGAATAGATTGGCTAGGAAATTTTCGAATCATAGTATTTGGTAAAAAAGGAGTGCAGCTATGTCTACGATCAAAGCAAGGGTGAAAGATTCGCTAGGAGATAAAATGTTCTTGATTGCCGTCTACGTACTTCTGAGTCTTCTACTCATTGTTGTGCTATATCCGCTTATTTACGTAATTAGCAGTTCGTTCAGCAGTCCTGCTGCGGTCACTTCAGGGAGAGTATGGCTGTGGCCCGTTGAGTTATCGCTCAAAGGGTACAACACCTTAATTCACAATGAAAAAGTGGTGATTGGTTATGCGAATTCACTTTTTTATACAAGTGTAGGAACCATCATCAGTGTCGTGCTTACCATTATGATTGCGTACCCGCTTTCTCGCAAAACCTTCTTCGGCAAAAATGTACTCATGATGTTAATCACATTTACGTTGCTGTTCAGCGGTGGTTTAATTCCGACGTACTTGGTCGTCAAGCAGATGGGACTCATTGATACGAGATGGGCGCTGCTTATCCCGAACGCGATCTGGGTGTGGCAGGTCATTATCACGAGATCGTTCTTTCAATCTGCGATACCGGATGAATTGTTCGATGCTAGTGAAATCGATGGCTGCAGTGACTTCAGGTTTCTAAGGAGCGTTGTTGTGCCGTTATCGAAACCGATCATTGCCGTTCTTGTGCTCATTTATGCTGTCGGCCAGTGGAACGCGTACTTCGATGCCTTGATTTATCTCAAATCGGCTAGTTTGTTCCCACTGCAGTTGATTTTGCGCAGCATCATTATTCTCAATAACAGTTCGAACGCAACAGATGCCTTGAAGCAAGTAGAAAGACAGCAGCTTGCAGAGGCATTGAAATATTCGCTTATTGTCGTTACAACACTGCCCGTGTTGATTATTTATCCGTTCGTTCAGCGATTTTTCGTGCAAGGCATGTTAGTTGGCTCTGTAAAAGGTTAAGACGCGGATCTATCCGTGGATTCCATGGAAAGGGGTGATTCATTTCAGGTAATGCTGGCAGTGGATCTTCGATCGGGGTTATACTAATTGCATGATAAAAGGGAGCGATACATGTGAAAAAGGGTCTTGTAAGCGCACTACTGGTAATAATGATGTCTAGTTTATTTCTAGCCGCATGCTCGAAGGATGACGCAGCATCCGTATCTCCAGCAGCAACGGGAGCTACGACGAGTGGTCCTGTGGCGATCAGCATGTTTGCTCAACAGGATACAGCGATCGACTTGAAGACGAACAAATTCACGAAATTCATGGAAGAAAAGTTCAATGCGAAGTTTAATTTTGAAATTATCCCGTTTGATGGTGCCAAAGAAAAGAGACAGATTTCATTGGCAAGCGGTGATTATCCCGATTCTTATATGTTAACGGCCTGGATCGATCAATTTTCACAAGCAGACATTCTCAAATACGGGAAGCAAGGCATCTTAATTCCCTTAAACGATCTAATCGACCAATATGCTCCAAATATCAAAGCAGCTATGGCGAAAGACGCAACACTGAAGAGCTTTAGTACCGCGCCGGATGGCAAGATTTATGGATTAGGCTCGTATACGCAATGCTTCCACTGCTCGTATCCGAACAAAATGTGGATCAATACGAAATGGTTATCCAAAGTGAATATGGAGATGCCAAAAACGACCGAAGATTTCAAAAAAGTACTCCAAGCTTTCAAAAAGGGTGATCCTAACGGTAACGGCAAAGCCGATGAAGTTCCGCTAAGTGGATCTACGGAAGATTTTGGGGTGCATATCATTCCGTTTCTCATGAATGGTTTCATTTATGATGACGACCGCAATTACCTGACAATGGCGAATGGCAAAGTGGATACAGCAGCGAATAAGCCACAGTGGAAAGAAGGCCTCGCGTATATTAAATCTTTGTATGACGAAGGGCTTATTGATCCAGGTGCATTTACGCAAAATGCGGAAGCGTTCAAGAAGATTGGTGAGAACGCAGGAACGCAAATTCTTGGGGTAGGCGCAGGCATGCATCCCGCTATTTTCGTAAACATCGATAAAGGAAATAAGAATTCAGCCGATTACAATCCGGTGCCTCCACTTACGGGGCCGAACGGTTCCCTGGCTACACATGATGGCGGCGGTTTGACGCCTGGGGCGAAATTCGTCATTACGAATAAAGCTACAAAAGAAGAACAGATTACGTTGATCAAAATGGTTGATTACATGTTTACGTTTGAAGGTCAAACGAATGCAGCGTCAGGTATGGAAGGGATCGACTGGAGAAAGCCGAAAGAAGGCGAAGTTGCATTAGGCAAAGGTGTGAAGCCACTCATGGCATCAATTCCAGCAGTGGAAGGAGAAGCTCCTCATAATGCAGGTTGGAGCGGCATGGGACACTTCTACCAACCGAGTGAATATCGAGACAGCATTGTTCAAGGAACAGATGTCTATGATTCGGCGAACTACGAGCGCAGATTGTACAATGCCACGCTCTTGTACCAAGGGCATGAACCGAAAGAGATCTATCCGATCTGGGCGGTTTGGGTTGATCCTGCACAAACAGATGAAGCAAGCATTCTTCAAACGAATCTCAAAAATTATATTGATCAAAACGCGCTCCAATTCATTACAGGAAATAAAGATTTGAACAAGGATTGGGATGCTTATGTGAAAGGACTGGATAATTTGAAAGTTGGACGTTATCTGGAAATTTTGCAAAAGGCGTATGACAGTTCTTCCTATAAAAAATAAGATCGTTAAAGATCGAGTGCTTTATGTTCACGCATAGAGCACTTGATTTTTTTATTCGAAAAGGAGATGTAGAAAATGACTAGTTCATGGGCTAACCAGTGGGTAAATCATCGTGGTGGGCTGCCTCACTTCAAGGAGAAATTACTTCGCGATGAACCGATCGTCGTTGCTTTCATTGGCGGCTCGATTACCGAAGGTGCAGGGGCATCGGATTTGACGACCACGAGTTGGCGTGCCTTAACCGAGAGATACTTGAAGCAGCAATTTACCGCAGACAAGGTGAGGTGTATTAATGCTGGTGTTGGTGGAACTACGTCTACATTCGGTGCTCACCGTTTGCATGAACATGTTTTGTCTCAAGGTGAGATTGATCTGCTATTCGTTGAGTTTAGTGTGAACGACGGTTTGGATCGCGATGAATCCATCAGGGGCATGGAAGGGATCGTACGACAATGTCGGCGGCTATCGCCTCGTACGGATATCTGTTATATCTACACGGCGGCGGATAAAAATTTGACTGAGCATGTGCCATTTAACATAGCTGTGCATGAAGAAGTCGCATCTTATTATGACATTCCTTCCGTTAACTTTGCGGCGAGAGTATATAGCTTGATGCAGACAGACGAAGTGCAATGGGACGATCTTGCTTCAGACCGGGTACATCCGAATGATTCGGGGCATGCGCTGTATGCTGCGTTCGTGCGTGAGTATCTGGATGAGGCATTAGGAGCGAAGGTGGATACACACGCAGTGAACGGAGACGCTGCCGTATTGCTTCCACAGCCGATGGATCCCAACAATTACGAATACGCTGCCATGTTGGAGGTGGATTTTGCGACTAGTTTGGAAGGTTTTGTGTGGAAGGAATTATCATCAGAGCCGCTTATGAACTGGCGATATGACACGCGACATCTGTACGCAGATACGCTGGATGGCTCACTCTCTTTCACAGTGGAAGGGCAGTATGCCGGCGTTCTACTATTGTGTGGGCCCGACTCGGGGATATTCGAATACGCGATCGACGGCGAGCCATTTCAGGCTATACAATTGTTTGATGATTGGTGTTTAAAAGCATATCGCCCTATTATGACGTTGTTTCCTCTCCCTGAGGACCGGCAAAGCAGACGAATAACCATTCGTCATACAGGGAGAAAGGATGAACGGAGCACGGGCACGAGTCTTCGTATTTTGAAATTGTTCAGCAATTAGAGCAGGGTATTCAATCAGGGAACCAGTCAAATAAAATTGATCTAAGGTGCCATCACCATGTAAGATAGAGCATATAACAACAAGAGAAAAGGTGCATCTTATGTGGTCGTATACGGTACATTTATTCCGTGATTTGTCGCCTAACGTAAAGCGATTCATCGCGACGGAAAGCCTATTTGGCATCGGAGCAGGCGTGTTTAGCCTTATTCTTAACTTGCATCTATTGGACTTAGGATTCTCCAAAGGCGATATCGGCCGAATAACGTCGCTTGGCGCCTTAACCATTGGCTTAGGCAGTCTGCCTGCAGGCTTCATCGTGAAGCGTGTCGGGCGCAAAACAATGCTCGTCACCGGCATGCTGCTGACTTTTATGGCGCTCTTTCTTTTCGGGATCGGAACTAGCCTTGGCGCGATTACAGCTGCGCAAATCATTTATTCACTCGGCGTTACAGCGATTGTGAATTCCGAGATTCAATTGATTTTCCAATATTGCCGTTCGAAAAAAGAAGAAACAAGCGCGTATTCGCTGCTGTTCGCCATATTTACGTTGTTTACTGGCCTCGGCACATGGCTTGGTGGTTATTTACCGGACTGGATGCCTGGGCATACCACGACGTATCAATATGCCTTCTTCATTGCCGGTGGCTGCTTAGGCCTCTCTGGTATATTACGCTGGATACTCCTGCCTGCTTCTCATACAATGGAGCAAGCCAAGGGTGCAGAGAAGGCTAGCGATGGTCAACGAGCAAAGTCCTCGGAGCTGCCGAAGCGAAGACATGCAATCTACTTTCTGCTACTGCTTTCTCTGCTTATTTTTAACTCGGGTTTCACGTTCGGATTGCTTAGTCCGTTCTTGAACGTCATTTTGAAATTTCGATTTGGGATGGAAGACGGCAGCATCTCAGGTGTACTCGCTTTGTCCGGATTCTTCTTCTTCATCGGCTCGATCATTATGCCGTATGTCGTTGATAGATGGGGAGGCCGCAAGACTTTCATCTTCCTCTTCCTGTATAACATCGTCATCGTGGGGCTGATGGCCATCGCGATGCCAGCCGCCGTGTTCGGGATGCTGCTGCTCATTCGCGGGACGGGCTTCACGATGCTGAACAACTTAACGGACAGCCAATGCATGTCAGCCGTAGCGGAAGAAGATCGCAATTTATTCGCTGGTATGCGGACGGTTTCCCGCAGTGTCGGCAATACAATTGCCTCCTACTGGGCGGGCTATATTTTGGCCGGGAATCACTATGCTTGGCCATTCCTAATGACGGCGATTGCGCTGCTGGTCGGATATGTCGTGTATACATGGTTCGTCCAAGGCATGTTGGATCGGAGATTGGAAGGGCAGACATGATAGATCTGTGAGTGTAGACATAAAGAGCTCAACCATGTAGAAATGGTGAGCTCTTTTGTATGTCCGCACACGCTTTTTTTTGAGAGAAACAAACAGGAAAACCTGCTATGATGAAGATAATATCGAGCTTAGAATGAGAGAAGCAAGAGGGGAAGTAAAGCCATGCTGGCAAACAAAGTGTTTCATAAACTAGGCTTACATATGAGCCCGGCAACTAAGCATAATTTGTATAGTGATTTTGGTTCAGCCTGTTTATTTAGTCTCTTTAATGTGGTCTTTAATCAGTTTTACATCGCACTTGCCATAAGACAAGGGGCTACGAATTTGGAAGTCGGGATTTTGGCAGCTGCTCCGGCTATTGGTTTATTGTTTTCCCCAATTTGGGCAGGGAGAATTGAACAATCGAATCCTAAACCTTTTGTCATCATTCCGAATTTAATTGGCAGAGCGCTCCTGTTGCTTCCGGCATTTTTTGGTGCTCCTAGCGTTTATGTTGTGACCGCTATTATTTTTTACTTTCTAATGGGCATACAAGCACCGGCATATCCAGCGCTAGTTACCCGTATGTATCAGCCTGAATTGCGTGGCCGGCTAATGGGCTACGTGCGAGTTGCCATGGGAGCTATTATGATTCCGCTTGCTTACTTGGTCGGCTCATGGACGGATAAGTCAGGACCGAGTGGAGCGCTGATGGCAGCGGCCATAACAGGTGTCATATCCATTCTTTCGTTAGCACGGGTGAAAGAGATTGCGTTACCAACGAAGGTATCGGCACGCAAATCTTCCTTTAAGGATCAGCTCAAGCTAGTGAGAAATCATCGGGAGCTGGTCGTATTTTTTGCAGCAACGACATTGACGGGCTTTGGTAACATCTTGGCGAGTCCGCTATATCAGATTATCCAAGTCAGAGAGTTGCAGTTGAACAATATTGAAATTGCGATTGCGCGTATTTCTTATTATGTGTGTTTATTAGTGGCGTATTTCGTTGTGGGTTTCGTGATCGACAGATTCTCTGCCAAACAAACGCTAGTCTATGGATTGGCGGCATTTACGATTGTTCCTTTACTTTACGGGGTTTTTGGCAATTATCCGGCTGTCATTATTGGCAGTGGCATTCAGGGAATTGGGGATGCAATCTGGGATATTGGCATTCTGGCTTATATTTTTCGTGTTGTCCCTGGTCGTGAAGCAGTCGTATTCGGTCTGCATTTAATGCTGTTTGGTATTCGCGGCTCAATTGCGCCATTAATAAGTACCGGTCTATCGGATTATGTGCCGATTTCAGGTTTGTTAATCGGGGCTGCCATTTGCGGGTGTATAGGAACACTTATTTTTTTGCTGCAAAAAGGAAGCAGGGAAATGACGAAAGCGGACGGGGGATGAATACAGCTACTGGACACGCCCGCGCCCACCATTTCCACAGGATTCCCTAACGTAATGCTAGTTGTATCGTTGCACGCGATGCTTCCGCTCTAATAACGGCAATTTGGTACTCGCCATTGCGGTTACCATATAAGTCAGGCTTGATATCTAGCTCACCTGCGTAATTAACCGTGTAGGTATGCGTATTCATTGCGACTTGGATGGTGTGATCGGTCGATGTAATCGATGTCATATCCTTGCCATTCGTATGCAGCAGCGGCACCCGTAGATAGAGTTCATCAGATGTCGCACCGACGAGTTCAAACGTGATCGAAACACCTTCTGCATGGACCAGGTAATGTTCTTTCACAGCCTGAACACCCTGCAAATTTCCGCTGTAAGTAACTGCGAATTGAACACTTTCTGGCGTTTCCTTGATGATTGAAAGTTCACCTTGGATGCTCTCGTCACAATACTCGGATAAATAGTGAAGGCTCCCGTCTTCTCGTTTCCAACCAGGACCGATGGCAGCCGAGATTCGTTGAATACCTTCCCGTAACTCGAACGAGTCGCCAGCGGAGAATGGAACAGACAGCCCAAGTTCTGTAGGAACACCATTGCGATGGATGCGGCCTAGACCTGTTGCATCGTAATGCGAATCAGCGCAAGTGTCGATTTGGACGGAATAGCCTGCTGCATTGGCGATTACTTTGTGAAACGATGGGGAGGTGGCTATGACATATCCCCCCACTTCGGCAGGGCATGGCGCTTCAGCAAGGGTATCGTCCATGAACAGGTAAGCGATGCTTAGGAACGCCCCCATCGTAATCATGTATTTGTCATAGAAGCCATAAGATTCGGTGCCGTATTTACTGTCGATCGGATATAAATTCTTAATGTGCCGTGCAGGCGTTTGGGCTAGCCATCTCTGGACCGAAGCGAGGGCAAGCCGCGCACTTCGCTTGAATGCGCCAGCTAGCTCTAGATCACCTAATCGCGCATATCGAACAGCTTCATACTCCGCATTCGCGGCGATGAGAATTTCATTAAACAGGAATTGATTGCTTCTTCCACCGAAAGGGTGCTCAAAGGCCGCCGATTGTAGTTGAAGTGTCCAGAGTCCGGACTTTCGAAGTTGTTCATCTATCGCTGAAGCGAACTCCCCTTGATAACCTAGCCCCAGCAGCAGTTGAATTTGAACTCTTGTTGTTAAATCGTACAACATGGGATTGCCCGGATCTCGGTACATGCCATTCTCATCGAAACGGACTAATTGCGTAGGCCAATGCTCATGAAAATAGGCTTGCGTATCCGTCACGCCTTCCTTCTCACGTAAAAATTCCCCTGCCATGTTATAAATGTTGATGTTATGCAGATGATGCTTGCTTTCTTCGTCCCGAATGACGAACCTGTAATTTGTGTAGGGAGAGATCTCACTCAAAAGAAAAAGCCACTGAGACTTAGCATCCTCTGTACATCGTGGTCCCATAAAATGCAGTGCAAGCATGATTTCTTTAATGGAGAAGTCAGCGATAGGGTCCTGCTTCAAGGTCGACAGTTCGCGGCAACTCTCGGTCATCATGTGCTCCCACAAAGGTTGCAGTTCCTGCAGCCGCCCAGCTGAAATCAAGCATCCAAGGACAGTCAAAATGCGAGAGTAAGAGTGCAAATCGAGTCTGGTCTTCCCATCTTGGCACACGCGGTGTTCAATCTGATGCCGTGTATAACAATTGAAAGCAAGTTCCATCGTATCCAAATAGCTGTCTTTCGTATGTACGATTGAAAGATCAACGGTCATGTCGAATCGCTCCTCATCTTACTGTTTTTACTTATTGTAAATGACGAATAAACAATAGACCATGGACATTACTGAGAGTACCTTAACAAAATTACGATATGTACTTATAATGAAACGTAAAAGCCTACAAATCGCTCAGAGGATGTTTGATACATGAAAATAACCCAAGTGATGTACTACGAAGCGGGACCGTCTTGGCATCATGATCAATTCGTACAAGATTATGACCTGTTGATGCTTATCACGGATGGCAAGCTTAGATATGTAATTAACGGCGTAGAGATTAGCCTGGAAAAAGGCGATGTTTTGTATTTGCCGCATGGAACTGTACGGATTGGATTGCCTGTAAAGGGGGAATCCCACTGTAAATATGGCATTCGTTTCATTCCGGATGCTGGCGATGAGGAATTCAGTATGCTGCAAGCGGGCAAGCCGGTAAAGCTCGCTTCGAAGAGACTGCCATTCTTAGAGGAGAGAGTCGGGGCGCTGATGCAGCACTGGAGAACGAAGGACATATATTATCTTTCGATGTGCAGAGGCATCTTACTTGAAGTTTTGTCCCATGTGAGCCGTGAGCTGCACAGAGGGGTAAATGGAAGAGATCCTCACTTCGTCTATTTGGTTCGGGATTATATGTATGAACATTACCGATCACCGCTTACGGTTAAGGAACTAGCTGAACACGCAGGGAAGACGCCTTCCTATCTCATTACGTGTTTTACGCAGGCATTCGGCTGTCCGCCGCTACAGTTCATGCATAAGCTAAGGCTTGCCAAAGCGGAAGAACTGCTGCTTTCGACAGATCGAAGCATTGAAGAGATATCGCTTGAACTCGGATACTGTGACTCGACGTATTTCTATCGTGTGTTTCGTAAGCATCACGGTACTGGACCGCTGGCATTTCGGTTGCAGGTTTAGGGATGGATGAGGTTGCGAGGCATAAAAGGAAGGAGGAGACCGGACAGTGTTAGCGTATCTAAAACAGGTATACGAAGCTTGGATCAACTATCCTCGAAGAGAGGGAGAGGTCATTCGGGGACAATACCAGATTGAACGTTTTCTCGGGATGGGAAGCTATGGGTTAACCTATTTATGCCTAGACAAGCATTCCGGTCAAGAAGTCGTCGCGAAGCAAGCGAAACCGAGCAAAGGGCAGCTGGGACGAGACCTATTGCGCCGCGAGGCAACGATTATGAATCAGTTAGAACATCCTTCGATTCCCAAATGCTACACATCTTTCGAAGAATCGAAACGATTGTATATGATAACCGAGTATATCCAAGGTCGGACCGTGGAGGATTTAATTTTTGAACGGGGAGCTCGCTTTGAAGAAAAGGACGCATTACAGTTCATAAGACAATTATTGAACATTGTACAATTTATTCACGAGCATGACGTCGTTCACTTAGACATCCGAATTCCGAATGTCATCGTACACGGAAATCACATGAGTCTAATTGATTTTGGTTTAGCCGCTCGCCTAGGAGAACCTGCCCGGATAACAATCGATGCCGATGATGAACTCATCAGGAGAAGAACGGTACACGTGACTTCAGATTTGTACGCGATCGGCCACTTTTTACTGTATATGCTGTATTCGACTTACGAATCAAGTCATGATCAGGAGGAGGTCATACGGGGATGGGAGGAGGAACTGTCGATTTCCACACAGACGAAGCAAATGATTCGGAAGTTATTGCAAATCGATCCGCCCTATGCAAATGTTCAAGCTTGTCTGGAGGAATTAGATACCGTGCTTGTTTAAAAATGTAATTACATCTATCCCTTGATCACCTGAGGCTGTAGTAACGATTGTTGAATAACCCATTCTACTAAACAATTCTGCAATGAAATATTGTATTAATAATAGGATTATTCATGAATGCTTCAAAGTATAAAATCAATTATTAGCAACTATGGACATAAATCGATAACATAAAAAATAGTTAGTTTCTTCTTTAGATTGTTTAAATGGTCGTAATTCCTCAACTATTTCTTCCTCTTCATGTCTCCGTTTCGCTTCTCTAAACTCACTAAGCTTAACTTCATTTTTCCAATAAATATGCTATTTAACAAAGAATTGATGTAAAATAAAGGAATTCAGAGGCTGTTTTTGACAATCATCTAAAGACTGATATAATCCACGCCGTAAGGAGATCCCCATATTGATGTCCAAAAATATATTTGCCGGCAGGAACAGTACAAAAAATGAAAACTTGACAGGGCAGGAACGCGTGCCAACAGAAGGGGGTATACGTTCTGAAAAGCCATCAGGCCCTCCTTCATTTCAAATGCATCCCAATCAAATGATGCAGCTTCAGCAAACCATAGGCAACCGGGCGGTTCAGCGAATGGTGACATCGCGCAATGGTCCAGTAGCGAACGATCGCTCTTTATCCATACCTAATATGCCGAATCCCGTTCTGCAGCTCTACCGCCAAGAAGAT
The DNA here is from genome assembly GCF_031455095.1 of Paenibacillus qinlingensis. GTDB lineage: Bacteria > Bacillota > Bacilli > Paenibacillales > NBRC-103111 > Paenibacillus_E > Paenibacillus_E qinlingensis_A. Next base: position 168,866 of record NZ_JAVDSB010000004.1, on the reverse strand, counting down.
GTCGATAAAGCTGTTTTAAAGATGTACAGAGTGAAAGAGGACGATTCTGCATACAAGGTCGCTGAAACTCAGGTAAAGGAGATTCTGGAAATAGGAGAGGCAACGGGGTTGTTTGATGAGATTTTTGAAATGGCGGTAAGTGGGCTTGTGTTGAATCCAGACGGACTCCACAAGACGCTCACCGGGTTCAGAGCTAAAATTCGGGAAAGCAGTTCGGGTAAGGCGACATCGGCCAACAAGACCGACAAGACCGACAATGAAGCTACTAAATCTGGCACCGGCTTTGTACGCGAGATCTTGTTTGCACTGGAGCAAATCAAAGCAGGTAATACAGCCCAGTTCGGAACGATGATGCCTGATCATCTTACTGATGCTTTAAAGCAAGCAGGAAAGGAACAACAAGCGAGCGAGGTCGATAAGATGCCTATTGGTCTCGGATATGGATGGGGCGGAGATAGCGTCGTGTGGGGGGACAAGGTCGAAACTATCCAGCATAAGGTTGTCGAAGGGGCGCTGGTAGAGACCGTTCGACGCGAGATGATCAAGGCTGTTAAGCAGTTGAACGGACAGAATGAGGAAGTCGCGGTTGAAGGTTCAACCAAAATTGCCGATATCGTCGTTATGCCAACGAATCGGGAATGGTACGATCTGAATCCAGTCGAAATGCAGGAAGTTGTTGCAAAAACTCTGGCATCCAATACATTTCGCAAAAAAACTCTGGCTCAAATCGTCGATCTTGTCCGTATTACATCCGGTGACAAGCAATATTCGTTTGCAGTTAAGAACGGAACTGTTGAATCGCCGGCAATTGAAGCTTCAGATGCTGTAGCGAAGCTGACGCTGAAATCACCCAAGGGATACGATGATAAAGCGATTCAGCGGCCTCCCGATAAACAAATCGCTGATAAGAAAACGACAGCAACTGTCGTCGAGGACCCGCAAAAAGAACGTTCAAAAAAAATTGAAATGCTAAAGAAATCGATCGTTGCCATTGAAAAAGGACGGAACACAGAGTTGGCTGAAAACCAGACAACTAAGGTTTCTATGGATACCAGACAAAAGAGAATCGTTGAAAGAAGTAAATGGAAAAGTCTAGATAAGCAGAGAACAGAGGTCAGTTGGGCGATCGAATTCCCTTCTGAAGCTAAAGAATTAGCTGATGCAGAGAGGGATATTGACAAAGCTATAAATGAATGGGAAGTCAAGTACAAGGACACCAGTTTCAAGTCACTGAAGGATTTTAAATCCGAAAAGGAAACTCTCGAAGAGGAATACAAGGACGAGCAGGTAAAAATTATAGACTATGAAAGTGCCCGAAAAAACCGGGCGACCTATGTGGAAACCCAGATACAAACAGATTTAAAGATCCGCTATCAGGAGCAGTTTAAAACAGATAAAACAGTTATCAAAAAGCTCACGGATCTCTGGCGCAAGGAAGATGAAGATGGGTTAATGGAACGCGTTGCATCACTGAGAAAAGAGTGGGCCTTGAAAAATACAGCGCTAGCTCTCAAAGCCGATGAAGCAGACGAACGGGAGGCCAACGGTACAGGAGCCAACAAATTGTTACATGAGAAGAAAGAACGCAACCGTATGGAGAATCAGATGTTAATAGAGCAAAGTCGGAATCACAACGATAATCTATTGAAAATCGTTTTAACCATTTTAGGAAATACAGAAACGGTCGATCTGCTGGCATTAAATATCGGAAAAATAAAATTAGCGACCGGCAATCGCAAGGAAGTGAATGAACTCATGAATGAAGTGACGCAAGTTCTTACACATGCTCATAAATATACCCCTAACAAAATTAGCGAGCCTGAATTCAAAGCTGCTACGGAGGATATGTGCAAAGGTGGAGAATTCGTCAATTTCCAAGGACATATGGCTGAGATTCGTCATGCCATTAGGGCAGCCGCCAATCTATCAGATGAAGCGCAGACGCCGATATATATCGGAACGAAAAAATGGGATGAGAAAGATATCGACAGCAAGAGAGAGCTTCAGGAAGTCGATGTTTCTTATATAGAAAAGGATAATGTTATGCATCTTTGTGAGGTTGCTTACGATTTTGAAACACTAGAGAAAAAGCTGGTCGGAAACAAAGTGTCGCAGCGTGAAGGGTACCAAGCACTGATCAAGAAATTAGAAATGTCAAACAGATACAAAGAGGTAAAAATGGCATACGTTCTCGACACCGTCCAGGATGGAGAGTTCGAGCAGTTATTCAAGAAAAAAACAAAGCAATCTTCTTCCTCATCCGCAACTAATTCTAACGATAGCGGCAATATGGCCCAATATCTTATCAAAGGTAACATGTCCTTATTTGTCGCTGGCAAGCTTTATACAACAGAGGAATTAAAGAGTTTTTCCTTGCTGTATACGAAAAATGAAACAACTGAAACCCTCTGACGTGAATAAGTAATTCCTTATTACGTCATCCACCTTAGAAGTACGATAACTTATTAAACCGCCCTCTAGGGGGCGGTTGTTTTTTGACTAATAATCAACACTGAGATTTAACATAGCCAAAAAGAAAAAAGCCACTTTCGCGGCTGTAGATTAACTGGAGCTTCCTCCTCTATTCCTATAATAACGTTGTCCATGGGTATGTCCGTATCCGCGATGGTCACTAGATGAGTAGCGTCGCGTAACATGAACGCGATGATGAGAACTGCTATGTCGGTAATGCCGGCGTCGTCTGGAATGAAGTAGAGATTCGAATAATTTACGGAGTAAATATTTAATCACCTTGGGGGCCCCCTTTTGCTTTTTCTTCTATATACGAGAAGAGGGGCAGGTGGTTTCAGCTAGCCATCGACTTGGTCGTGCAAGCGCTCGAGAATACGCCGCTTGCGATACAGCATTTTCGCAGCTTCACCGACATCCTTCAGCGTGCCGCGATTGATCCAAGCGCCGAAGAGAATGCCTGCGATCGGAATGAGCTGGAATAACTTCTTCCACCCCCAATTATCACGGTACGTGGCGAATACCTCACGCCAGCCCTGAAGCTGCGAAATCATTTGCACCTTCTCTTTGTCCGCAGTGGCATAGTTGCCAAGCTCTTCGAGAATGGCTTTTTTGCCGACAATGTCGGAAGAGGAGAATTGCAGGACCTTGATGGTGAAGATCCGCTCCTGCTTGTCCTTGGGATCATAGCCATAACAGATGGCCACTTCTTGGATGGTTTTCAAGGACAGACCAAGGATGGCTGGAATATCGATGGCCAGTGTGAGGATCCCGCCGATCCCGGTCGTTGCGCCTTGCAAGGTAGCAATTTTGGAGCGATTTAGAATAATCTCATCAGCGGTTTGATCCAGCACTTTCAACGGCAATGTGCCCACGGAGGCAATCGTAAGCCCCTCAGTAAGATCATCTCGATCACCGCGCTTATACACTTCCTCAACATGGCGCAAGGTCCCCTTTTCAGAAATCAAATACCGCCCGCCTGCTTGCAAATAATTGCCGAGCTCATCTAAAGCTTCCCCTATTTTTTTATTCAAAAACTTTGGCGTTAAGCGATCCAGCACCTGGAAAGGGAGGCGCCCAAGCTTTTCCCAGAACCAAAGGTCTTTCTGATCAGCTTCCCAGGCTTCGATCTCACGAAGTGCCTGCCGGAGCTCATTGGTCGTTTCCGGACGGTGATGGCGTTCAAGATCATTCATGCTGTGCACAACTCCTTTCTACATCGTATACGTATGTAATCGCTTTTGGATGCAGGCATATACGTAATAAGTACCCGCTGATGGGACACTTGGAGAAAGTGTTCGATCAACGGGTACTTGTAGGATTACTCTTTTACGGCTCCAATAACCATGCCTTTGACAAAAAAGCGCTGTAGGAACGGGTAGACGACCAGAATCGGAATCATTGCGATAAAGATTTGTGCTGCTTTGACACTTCGATTGGATAACAATTCTAAATCTTCAAAATCAATCCCCGTTTTACTGAGGTCGCGTGCGACAACAATGGTTTGCAGGAGAGTGGCTAGCGGCCACTGTTCAGGTGATCTCATATATAACATGCCATCAAACCAGTTGTTCCAATGGCCTACCAGCGTGAATAAGGAGAGTGTTGCCAAGGCAGGCATGGATATCGGTAAGTAAACGGAGAAGAAGATCCGGAAGGATGTTGCCCCGTCCATCGTAGCTGCCTCATCCAACTCTTTCGGTATCGCACGGAAAAAATTCATCATGAGGATGATATTCCAGACATTGAGTAGATGCGGCAGGATGTAGACCCAGAATGAACCAACCAATCCTATCTTTTGTATGAGCAGGTAGTGGGGGATAAGCCCGGCATCGAAGATCATAATGATCAGGAAGAACCATACGTAAAAGTTGCGTGGCTTGAACTCGATAGCGCTTCGGGACAAAGGGAAGGCAGCGAGAACGGTGACCATCATGGCCATTACTGTACCGATGAGGCTGCGCCATACCGAGATTTGAATGGCATGTAGGAAGTTATCATTTTGAAAGGTTTTTACATAGCTGTCCAGATTAAAATCGATCGGGAACAGCGTGACCAGATTGGATTCGGCGGCTGTTTTACCACTGAGAGACACGGCAAAGATATGCAGCATAGGCAAAATACAAAGAATGGAGACAAGGATTAGAAGCGTGACATTCACATAGTAAAACACTTTGTAGGATGGATTTTTATAATACATAGCCTGTTCCTCCGGGGTTCGTCATTTTAAAATACACGGTAATTCGTCCATTTGTGCGAAATGTAGTATCCGGCGCTGATCAGGATGAACCCGACGGCTGATTTGAATAAGCCAACCGTGGCAGCTAAGCTGTATTGCCCTCCCTGGAAGTTACGGAAAACAAAGGTGTCGATAATGTCTCCCTTTTGAAGGACAAGTGGATTAATCAAGTTGTAGATTTGATCAAAGTTTGCATTCAGCATATTCCCTAGGGACAAGGTGAATACGACAACCATGATTGGAAGAAGGGAAGGTAGCGTAATATGGATGGTCTGCTGCCATCTACCGGCGCCATCGATTTCGGCGGCTTCATACAGATCCGGGTTGATGCCAGATAATGCGGCAAGGAAGACGATCGCGGAGAAGCCGAACTCCTTCCACAAATCACTCACAATGACGGTAAAACGAAACCAATTCGCTTCTCCCAGAAACATGATGGGCTGGATATGAAGGGCTGCAACTAACCGGTTTAGAACACCGTCGAGTGAAAGCACGTCCAACAAGATTCCCCCCAATATAACCCATGACATGAAATGGGGCAGGTACACCATGGTTTGAATGGAGCGTTTCAACTTCATATTGCGGAGTTCATTGATAAGTAAGGCAAAGGTGACGGGGACTGCCAATCCAAAAATGATTTTCAAAACAGAGATAATTAACGTGTTCCAAATGACTTGAACGGAGCCTTTCATCGTAAATATAAGTTGGAAATTATCCAAACCTACCCATCTAGACCCAGAAATACCGAGCCATGGCTTGAAGTCCTGAAACGCCATGATGATCCCCGGCATGGGGGCATATTTAAAGATGAGAGCTACTAATACTGCAGGCAGCAGCATGAGATGAAGCCTCCATGTTTTGCGAAGGGGATGATTTCGTTTCTCTTTTACTCTTGCTGATACGGGTGACGATGATGTTATAATGACGGTATCTTTCATACATTATTTTCCTCCTCGACTTGCATCTTCTGTATGTTCATCTTAGGATGGAAGCGTTTTTTTGTATAGAATACATATTAAAGGTGACTGTCAATATCTTAAGGAGGTTGTGCAATGAAGCGGCACTGGCCTATATTCTTGAAAATCAATGGTGTCATCCTCATTCTATTAATTCCCATTGTCATTCTATTTGCGTATTTCAGCAGGACCAGCTTTCAGGTCATCGATTCACAGATTACGGCGTACAACGAAAGCCAGCTGCAGTTTTTGAAAAACCAGATTGAAGTAGGTGCCGAACGCCTGTCCCTTTCGTCCAGTGTTTTGGCGCGTGATTCCTCGATTTTGAAGCTTCAGACGAGTATTCTGACGAAGGACTACTACGGGATGATTGACTTTCAAACACAGGTAAAAGAAAAACTCTTTCTTCAGAGCTTCTCCAGTAACTGGTCCAATGAATTATCCATCTATTTACCCGATACCCAAAGAAGAATATCGACAAATCCGAATGATCGGTACGATCAAAGTGCTCTTGAAACGGCTGATAACGGGAAATGGCATTTTCGTCCAGGTGGCTCTAATGAAACACCTTACTATCAACTGTTCATCTGGGATCCGTACTTTTCCAAAAGTAGTCCACAGACGGTAAGTGCGATTTATGAGGTGCGTTTTGGGCTAGATAATATTAGAAAAATGCTGGGCTCCTACAAACGAGATAGTCCGGGTTACTCTTTTTTATTAACAAGTACTGGCGAGGTGTTCTCGGTTTCTGATGCAAGGGATGATGATTTAGAAAAATTAGGAGAAAGACTTCTTCGGGAAGGCTTAAACGAAGGCGGGCATCGGAGCATACAGCTTGAAGAGCAGAAAGCCTATTTAAGTTACACCCATCTGCCAAGTATCGATGCGTATTTGATTGATTATGTCCCTTTAAACACGTTTCACGCCCCGATTATTAAGAGTAGAAATTTGTTTTATATCAGCATGTTCGTACTGGTTCTTCTTGGATTTGCCACTTCGTATCTCTTGTATCTGCATGTGCAGAAGCCGATTTCTTTTATTATGAAAGGGCTCAAGCATATGGAGATGGGCGATTATTCGTTCCGAATCAATAAGCGGTTTCATAATGAATTTGATTACATGATGCTGCGATTTAATGATATGGGCGATGAGATCCAACATTTGATCACCAACGTGTACGAGGAACAAAATCGTTCCCGTCTGGCAACGTTAAAGCAGCTGCAATCGCAGATCAATCCCCATTTTCTGTACAATTGTCTGTCTTTCATTGCGGGTTGTGCCAAAGCTGGCTATACCGACACGATTAAACAGATGACGTATCATTTAGGCAATTATTATCGCTATACCACAAGAGTCGAGAACCAGATGCCTTTGTTAAAAGAGGAGGTTGATTTGGTCAATCACTACTTGAACATTTATTCGTTACGGCTTGAACGTCTTGATTATCAGATTGATATTCCAGCGGATATGCTGCATGAACCGGTTATGAGGCTTATTCTCCAACCTGTTGTAGAAAATGCGATTGTGCATGGCATAGAACCCAAACCAGGACGAGGCACCATCATCGTCTCGGGTCACCGTGAGGCCGACTGGAATGTGCTTGTGGTTGAAGATAGCGGTGTGGGGATGACGGAGCAGGAGATCGAGGCGTATGTACAGAGTTTGGAGCGTCCTATGGATGAGCATACAGGCTGTGGATTGTGGAATGTCAATCAACGATTAGTACAACGATTTGGATCTGAGGCAAGTGTTAGCATTACGGCTTCGAGTCGATTGTCAGGGCTCAGCGTAGCACTTCGTTGGAATGAGAATATGGTAGGGAGGCTCGGTAGCCATGATTCAGCTTCTGCTAGTTGATGATGAACCCATGTTATTAAAGAGCATGGTGGAAAATGATTGGGAAAGTATCGGTGTGGCATACGTTTTTCAGGCGGCCTCGGGGCTGGAAGCCGTAGAGGTGCTAAAGAAAACACCGATTGATATTGTCGTCACAGATATTCGGATGCCGGGCATGAATGGACTGCAATTATGCAAACATATACAGGATCACTTTCCCCGTACCAAATGCATTTTGCTTTCGGGTTACGGTGAATTCGAGTACGCACGTCAAGCCATCATGTACGGCACGGTGAATTATTTGTTAAAGCCGATTAAGGACGAAGAGTTGATGGAGGAAGTGTCTCGTGTTAAGACGCTTTTCCAAGAGGAATGGGAGCATGTAGGCTCCTTGGAAAGGGCACGTCAGACACTTCATATCCACTTGCCATTATTAAGATCTAATTTATTAAATAACTTGTTGACGGTTGGGGCCATGTCGTCCTCCTCATTAGCAGAGCGAATGAAGGAGTACCAGCTTCCGTTTGAACCGGGGATGGATTGTTCTTTTCTCCTTGTACGTATGGATGGTGGTTTTGGAGAATCGGTAGGCGGTGACGATTTGTTATACGAATACGCTGTCCATAATATTGCTTGCGAAATTCTAGAGCCGGCGTACAACGTCTGGTATTGTAAAGATGCTTTCGGGTATTTATGCTTTTTGCTGCAAGACAAAGGCATGGGGAGATCTCTCGTACCCAGGGATGATAAAGGTTTAGAGAAATTGGCGTATGAGCTGCAATTGAAAGTTTCGGCCTTTTTGAAGGGGCAAGTATCCGTCTTGATAAGTGATGAGGGACTATTTCCAGATGAACTCGCGCTGCATTATCGCAAATCGTTGAATGAATTTCGCAAGGTTCCCCGAAGCGATAGAGAAATTATGATCATGTCTGGAAAGCCTCGCGTGCAATCGAGATCGCTGCAATCCTTATACAGTCCGCCAAGTGTCCAGCAGCTATTAGAAGCGGGGCGGTGGGGGGATGTTCATAACAAATTGCGTGAAGTTTTTGAAGAAATGAACGCTAAGAAAATGGATACCGAAGAAAACATGATGGAAGTTATTTATACCCTGATGAATGCGTTTCTGTATATTGCGCATCTGCAGGGCAAAACCTTGATGGAAGTAACGGGGTTGGAGACGGACGTGTCGTCAGATCCACGATCGTTTAACAGAGCGGACCAAGTCATGGAGTGGGCAGTAGGGGTACTGGAAAGCATGGAATCTGGCAGCATTCGTGAATTCAAGGACGGCAAAAACCAACTTATTTCCAAGATTCATCGATTTATTGAAACGCATATTGCACAAGATGTTTCCCTGCAAACAATCGCAGATCATGTGACCCTCCACCCGGTATATTTATCAACCATGTATAAACAGGAAATGAAAGAAAATATCAGTGATTTCATCATGCGTTATAGGATGGAAAAGGCAGCGGTTATGCTGAGTTCAACGGATATCAAAATCTATGAGCTAGCAAGCCAAATGGGCTTTCAAAACCCGCCTTATTTTAGCAAGTTATTTAAAAATTATTACGGGGTTACACCTCAAGAGTACAGAGATCGGTATATCACGCAATCTTAACAATTTCATACACCATCTTAAAACTTTATCACTTACTCCGCTGAAAGCGCTGTATTAATATAAAGGTGCAACGCAATACAGCTTAAGGGAGGATCTTGATAGAAAATGGGTAAACAACGATATCTGCTTGCTCTTGCAGTGATTATGACGTTCTCTTTTGTAACCGCTTGTACGCAAAGCACAAATTCTGGCGAAAAGGGAGCCGAAACTTCGCCGACGTCCGCTGTACAGAAGGGTGCGCCTGCTGAAGCCATTCAGAAGGGAACATACAAGTTTGAAACACCAGTGACCATTACGACAGTCAAAGCCACGGACGCCACCATGAAGTTCAAGAATGGGGAGACGATGGAAAACAATGTGCACACGAAGTGGGCACACGATCAACTAGGTGTTGATATGAAGGTTTTGTGGCAAGTGCCCGGCGAACAATTCAATACGAAACTGAGATTGATGCTGACAGCTAACGAATCATTGCCGGATGTGCTGACCACACAGGATATGACGTTGTTAGACGAATTGATTCAATCCGGTAAGTATCGAGATATCACAGCAGATTTTGAGAAATATGCTTCTCCCAAAATGAAACAAATCTACAACTCGAACCCATTGAATTGGAGTCAAGTCACCTATGGTGGTAAAAAAATGGCCATTCCGAACTTCGCTATTGCTGGGAATGACAACCCCGTGATGTGGATCAGACAGGATTGGTTAGATAAACTTGGTATAAAAGCGCCTAAGACATTTGAAGAGTTGGAAGCTGTCATGCAGGCTTTCTTGGAGAAAAAGCCCGGCGGATCTGACAATGTGATCCCGCTTGGAGCAAGTTTAGGCTCAGGTGGATCTTCCCCCAATCCGTTCACAAGCTGGCTGGGAGAGACTTCATGGGTGTTCGGGGCTTTAGGCACGGTACCTTATCAGTGGTTGGAGAAGGATGGGAAATTGATCCATGGTTCGACGCTTCCGGCGATGAAAGACGGCTTGTCGAAGCTTAGGGATTGGTATAATAAAGGCTATCTTTCGAAAGAAGCTGGCCTTCATGACGAGAATAAATTGGCTGAATTGATCGCGCAGGGTCGCGTAGGTATCGTAGTTGCTCCATCGTGGATGTCCGGCTGGCCGAACACCGATATGCAGAAGAATGTGGCGGGCTCCATCATGAAGCCGTATCCGCTGCCAACGCTGAATGGCAAAATAGAAGCCCGTGACACGACTTACTTAAGAGGCGGCTTATTGGTTAAGAAAGACTTCGAACATGTGGATGCCCTATTCCTATACTTGAACCGGATATTTGCTGCTGTAAACCCTGAAGAGGGCAGCGAGTTTGTGAACGGGTGGGCGAAGGATTACGATTATACAATCAAAGCGGATGGCACCTACTCCGTGACCGAAGCGGATATTCCGGGAGGCAAAGTCAGTCCGGCTAAATATTTGCTCATCGAACCGAAAGATCCATTCATCAGCATGAAGTTGCGAGCAGACGTAAGTAGAGGAAAAGCGCCAGTAACGCCGAGTGAAAAGAAAATAGCAGTCAGCGGACAGGATAGCCTTAAGGCAGCTGAGATTGTCGATGATGGCTGGAAGGCTGGCATCTATATTCCTCAAGCGTACACGGGTGCGAATACGCCAGCAATGCAATCCAAAGGCGGTATTCTCGTCAAGTTGGAGGGAGATACATTTATCAATATTATTTATGGTAAAAAGCCGGTGACGGAATTCGATAACTTCGTGAAAGAGTGGAAGAGTCTCGGTGGCGATGATATGACGAAAGAAGTCAACGATTGGTACTCGAAAATGAAGAAATAGGATGAGGGGGCCCGCTGGAGATCAGCGGGCTTTTTGATACGCTGGTGTGGGTACAAGTACAAGTACACCACAAGCACAAAGCATTAGTGCTAGTCGCAGGGCAGCTTGGTCAAGCGAATAACTGGATTTTCTGCAGCTAATTCAAGCGGAATCACGTCATTTCGCCAAATAACTGGATTTCCTCCCGTTATTTTAAGCTATTTTCGCCAAACGGGACATATCGAGCAAAATTAGATGTAGATTATCCAGTTAAACTCCCCCAAAGACTAGTTTTCCCCGAAAATAGCAGTAGGAAATCCAGTTAATCTCCTACAGCGCCACTTAAGCTACCCAGCTTGGGAATGTACGAGCAGAATTAGAAAGAAGGACGGAGGCGGTGTCCATTTTGTGAAAATCTTAACAAATTCCTAGGTCATCTTAAAACTTTATCTCTATCTCGAATGTAAGCGCTGTAATAAGATGAAGTAGGGGTGATCATAGTGAAGTTTACGAAGAGGATCGTGGTAGCAATGACGATTCTCCCGATTGTTGGAGTCATCGTCTTTTATGCTTCCGTGAGGGCTGATTCGGGCCAGACTTCGATTGCGATGGTGAATGGCAGCGTGATCACATCACAAGAATTCAAGGGTGAGTTGGATAAGCAACGAACCTCGGTCATCGACTATTTTTATCGGACCAAAGGTGTGAACTATGGAAAAAATTTCTGGGAAACGGACTATCATGGCGAGAATCCGGAAGAGATGGCCAAACAGAGAGCCTTGGATGAAATCATCCGACTCAAGATTGAACTGGAACTGGCTGAACATCATGGTCTGATACAAGGTACTTCCTATGAGGATTTGCTCCATGAGATGGATAAAGAGAATAAGCGAAGACTGGCCGCTGTTAAAGCTCGTGAGCCTATTTATGGACCCGTCCAATTGGATGAAAGTGCCTTCATGACCTATTACATAAGCAAATTGAGGACGCAATTGAAGGAATCGTTGTCCGAGGTTGAACTGAACGTGACCGAAGATGAACTCAAGCGGCATTATGAGCTTCTCAAGGATACGTTGTTTACGCAGGAGGACAGGATTAGATTTCAGAAAATCTCCGTTTCTTACAAGGGAGATGCACAGGGCAGCCATGCAAACAAGCCATCCATCAAGAAGCGAATGGATGCCATTAAACTTCTTTTAGATCAAGGAAAAGAGATGGATCAAGCGATAAGTGAACTGCAAGGTAAGAACGATGCGTTCATGCTCCGATTTACTGAGGAGGACTTGAATAAGGATAACGCTGGCACCTATTTCAAGTCTCAGGCGGTTCTCTATTCCGTACTTGCAGATAACTTGGGAGTTAATCAGGTAAGTTCTGTACTGGATGAGACGATGCAGGGCGAGTATGTGCTTGTAAAGGTCGTGGCTCGAGAAAAAACTGGCTATAAAAACTATGAAGAGAGTAAACGCAATGTGTGGAGAAATTATGTGGACGCTGCCTACGGTGACTATTTGGATAAGCTCATTCGAGAAGCTAAGGTTGATATCGATGAAAGCACGTATAAAAAGATTCATATCCATTAAATATTTTTTGCAATATTCTTGGAAGCGGTTACTCGACCTCGAGGGGAGTCGCCGTTTTTTAAGATAAACATTAACCGTACTATTCTCATGCGATTAGTTAGGTTAAAAAAGGAGGAAATGTGATGAAGAGAGTGATAGGGTCCAGGTTTTTAAGCTTGCTGCTGGGAATCGTCATCTTAGCAGCAAGCTTCATGCCAATGGCCGCAACATCAACGGTTTATGCAACAGGCTCTGTCTATTATGTGGATGCAATAGGCGGCGATGATGCAAACACTGGAACTGCTTCGGGATCGGCTTGGCAATCGCTGAGTAAAGTCAATAGTACCGTCTTTGAGCCTGGCGACGCCATTATGTTCAAGGCAGACGGTGTATGGACGGGTACGCTTTCTCCCCAAGGCTCGGGCACAGAAGGAAATCCCATCACGATTGATATGTATGGTACCGGCCGTAAGCCATTGATTGCGGGGGCTGGCGCTGCAGCAGCTGTCTATTTTAACAATCAGGAGCAGTGGGAAGTCCGAAATCTGGAGATCACCAATGATGCAGCTACGAAGGCAGTACGCAGAGGCATACACGTGGACGGTACCAGCGGCGGCTACACGAATCCTAGAGTATTTAAGCATTTTCTTTTTGAAAATCTAGAGATCCATAACGTGAAGGGGGATACCGCCACCGATTATGCCCATAATGGCGGTATTATCGTCTGGGGAACGAATTGGGATTATCACGTATCCGATGTTGTTGTGAATAACAGCAAGATTTATTCCGTAGATAGCGTGGGCATTTACATTTACGGCGCACAGAAGAAATATTCCGCTGACTCCAAAGTAACCAATAACGTCATTTACGATGTGGGTGCAGATGGCGCATTCATCTTGGATACGACCAATGCTTTGATTGAAAACAACATTGTGCATGACACGCATGTAAGAGCTAGCGGCTATCATGTTCCACTTTGGGTATTTTCAGCGAAGGACGCGTTGATTCAGAACAATGAAGTTTACAACACAGCGCCGGGCGGAGATGCTATGGCTTATGACGCGGATTACAAAAGTGACGGAACGATTATTCAATATAATTACAGCCATAATAATGCAGGCGGAGCCTTCTTGGTTGTCAATGATGGTACGGTTGCGAGCAACGCCAATACCAACACGACAATCCGCTATAACATTAGCCAGAACGACAGCGGTGCTGTGTTTAATTTTAGCGGAACTCCTGATACTACTCGTATCTATAACAACACAGTATATCTACCTCGATATTCGAACACGAAAGTGGTGGATTATTTAAACTGGGGCGGTTATGCCAAAAATACGTACTTCACGAACAATATCATCACGAATCTCGGAACTGGCGGCTACAATTTTGCCGGTAGTACGAATAATGTGTTTGATCACAATCTGTTCTATGGCAACCATCCGGCTAGCGAACCAACGGATGCGAATAAGATTACGGCGGATCCGCTGCTTGCCTCCCCTGGATCAGGTGGTATAGGCAAAGATACGGTAGTCGGATACCAGCTTCTTTCTACATCCCCGGCTATTGGAACGGGCACATTGATGACGAACAACGGAGGCAAGGACTACTTCGGCAATCCGGTGTCGGCCGTACTAGCGCCGAATATCGGTGCTTACCAAGGTCCAGGGCTGGATCCTAACAATCTGCCTCCGCTCCCACCACCGCCGGTGGAGGAAAATCTGTTGAAGAATCCAGGGTTCGAAACAGGTGATTTTACCAATTGGCCTACTTATTACAATGGGGCTACTATTGAGGGCAACAATGCGCTTACCGGCACTTATGCAGCCAAGCTTACAGGGAATACGGCTGGTGTTGAGCAGACCATCAGTGGATTGTATCCAAATACGATCTACAAATTGTATGGAAATGGTAAGAGCGTAGGCGGTGGCGATGCTGTATTTGGCGTCAAAAATTATGGCGGCACCGCCAAAGATGTGCATATGAGCACGACCAGTTATGCTAGGAAAGAACTTACGTTTACGACGGGCAGTACTAACACCAGTGCTACGATTTATTTATATAAAAGCGGCGGCAGCGGGGATGTGTACTTCGACGACTTGGAATTAATCCAGTACAGCGCATCGCCAGGTGGACCTGCTGACCCTGATCCCGTATATACGGAAGGTTCTGACGATGAGTTCAATGATGCCGAGATCCATTCACAATGGCATTGGACCCGAGAGAATCCAGCGAAATGGTCGCTGAGCACGAACCCGGGGAATATGAGAATTGTCAGTGAGAATGGAGATATCGCGGGTGGAAGTGCCGATGCCAAGAACATCCTTCTCACTGGTGCGCCTGAAGGCAACTGGGCTATTGATACGAAGCTCGAAGGCAAGCCGAATTCGCAGTGGTCGCAAGGCGGATTGGTCGTGTATGTCAATGACGATACCTATATTCGGATGACCCGGTTGTATGGTAGTGGCAATCAGTTACAATTTGACGTTAAGGTTGGTGGTGTACGTACCCATATGGAGGTACCCGATACGATCGGCTCAACGGTATCTTACCTTCGAATTGTGAAGTATGGAGATAAGTATGCAGGTTATTATTCGGTAGACGGTATCACGTATACCCAGATAGGTAACACAGTAATTACGAACCTGGATGCTCCCAAAATCGGCCTAATCGTATGTGGGGGAACGGGACTTACCGCGGATTTTGACTATTTCCACATTACAACTAGTGGCATAACGGAGCCGCCACCTCCACCGCCGCCCGTACCTGTCGCCGTGTCTGGCATCACGTTGAATAAGTCCGCCTTGAGTCTGAAGGTAGGCGGGACAGCAACCTTGTCGGCAGTCGTGTCTCCTTCTAATGCGGCCAACAAAGCAGTGACATGGAGCTCGAACAATGCCGTCGTAGCGCAAGTAAGTGCGACTGGAATCATCACGGCTGTAGGTGAGGGAACAGCTTCGGTTACGGTAACCACGGTAGACGGCTCCAAAACGGCCATTTGCTTCGTAGAGGTTGTATCTGCGAGCAATTTGCTGAACAACCCGGGATTTGAGACTGGCGATTTTACGAACTGGCCATCGAATTTTAACCAGGCAGCTGTAGTGAATACAAACACTCATTCAGGAACGTACGCTGCTAAGCTGGCAACCGCATATGGTGGGATTGAACAGATCGTAACCGGACTTACGCCCAATACGACTTATACGCTCTCTGCGTGGTCCATGGGAATCAATGGTGAGTTTGGCGTTAGGGATTTCGGTAGTTACAAGCGTCAGGTCTATATCAACTCGACGGCTTATACGAAAAATGAGATTACCTTTACGACAGGCAGCACAAACACAACCGCGACCATTCTCATGTACAAACGTGCTGCGGCAGGAGAGGCGTACTTTGATGATTTTGAACTTATTCAGCAAAGCGGGCCAACTACGCCACCTCCCGTCGCGGTAACTGGGGTTTCACTGGATCGAACCGGATTGAGTTTGAAAATAGGCGCAACGGTGACCTTGTTGGCAACTGTCGCACCGTCCAATGCCGCTAATAAAGCGGTAAGCTGGAGCTCGAACAATCCCGCAGTGGCGACGGTGGATGCGAGTGGCATCGTGACCGCGGCGGGTGAGGGAACCGCTACGGTGACCGTGACGACAGTTGACGGAACCAAAACGGCCGTTTGCCTCGTGGAGGTTGTGCCTGCAACTCCTGTAAGTAATCTGCTGAACAACCCCGGCTTTGAGACAGGGGATTTTACGAACTGGCCATCGCATTTTAACCAATCCGCCATCGTGAATACGAATGCCCGTACAGGAACGTACGCAGCCAAATTAGCAACGGCCTACGGGGGGATTGAGCAATTTGTAACTGGACTGACGCCAAACACAACGTATACGATCTCTGCATGGGCGAAGGTTGTAGATGGGGGATCTGCACAGTTCGGAGTGCGGGATTTCGGCAGCTACCAACGTCAGGTTTATGTGAATTCTGCTGAATATACAAGGAAAGAATACACGTTCACCACAGGAAGCACGAACACAACCGCGACCATCTTTATGTATAAACACGTCGTTCCTGGCGAGGTTTACTTTGATGACTTGGAGCTAGTTCAGGTTAGTCCTTGAGCTGTAAGCTGGTTGCCGAGGAAGTAGCGGAGATAGTTGAGTTGATGAGTTAGGCGATAGGTGAGTAAGCAAAGAAGTTGGTTCTTGTACATGTTCATGTACGAGTGACCAGCTTCTTTTTTCATGCTACAGCAGCTCATAGGAAAAGGCCGAGATACACGAAAAATTCGAGTAACTCAGCGCGGCAAGCGCGCGCTGTCGGGAGCAGCCGTATTCTTTTAATAATCGTAGAATTGAACCTGACGAAGAACCTGAATAACCGTTCGAACATTGACAAATAATACCTATGTTTACCTAATGAGGAGGGTATTGCATACATGAATGGAAGCGCCAGTAGCAAACGAGGAATCGTCCTGTTAATCCCCCTGTTAGTCGTCCTGATTGTTTCGGGATGCGGGCAGAATAAAACGGTCAAAGTTGGCATCGAGGAAAATTTCCGCCCCTATACGTATATAGATGGTGGGGAGAAGAAGGGCTTTGAGGTGGAATTATGGCAAGCAATCGCTAAAAAGTCAAAGTTAGAATACGAGTTAATTCCAATGGAAATGGGCGAATTGAATAAAGGATTGAAGTCCGGTGATATTGATTTGGCCATTGCGGGGAAGACAATTACGGATGCACGTAGTAATGATCTGGAGTATTCTGATCCTTATTTTCAAACAAACTTAGTGATTCTGACTGCTTCGGAGAACTCAGCTATCAAAGGGAAAGATGACTTAGTCGACAAAGCTTTAGCAACCGAAAATGGATCACCTGGGTTTTACTATGCAAGTGAAATTCAAGGGGCGAAAATACACGGCTTCTCAAAAATCGCAGATGCCTATGCAGAGTTAAAAAGTCATACAGCAGACGCAGTGATTGTGGAGGAACGCAATGCCCAGGATTTTATAAAGAACACTGCGCAAGGGTCCGTGAAAATAGTAGGAGATCCGTTCAATAAAGATAGTCTGGCTATTCTTGCGAAAAAGAAAAATAAGTACATCGGAAGAATTAACGAAGCGCTCCAATCCGTATCCAAAGATGGCACTTACGAAGATTTGTATACGAAGTGGTTCACAAGCAAACCCAAAATGATGCCGAATAAAATCAAAAAAGAAGTGGAACACGACTTACAGCACGAAGCTTAATCATACGTGGAAATAGCTTGCCGAGACATCGGCAAGCTATTTTTTATGTGAACGGTATCTTGAATTAGGCATTCTATTTGATAATTTGCACATTACCTGACATGTATTTGAGTGTTGAGGAGGTTAAACGAGGGAAAAAAGACAATGTAAGCCTTTTTATGATAGGTAAAATAACATGAGTGAAATAATATTTCACAATTATCTTTACAAAATGAAATAAAACTCATTATAATGAGAAAAACACGTTAGGTAATATAACATATTACAAAAATAATAGAGGATGTTGCCCATGTTAAAAGGTGGATTAATGAGCATAGAAGCTGCTATGGCAAGTTTGAAGCCGAGTGAGCGCAAAGTTGCACAATACATTTTGGAACATCCGCAAGAGGTAATTAGTCTTTCTGTTCAGAAACTGGCGGAGTTTGCCAGTGTTAGTGAAGCGACAATCATACGTCTTTCACGTTCGCTCCACTTTAAAGGATTTCAGGAACTTAAGATGCGAATCGCCGGTGATTTATCACAGTCGTCATTGCCAACAGAGACTTATCAGGAAATCAATGCGAACAGTTCAATTGGGGAGATCATCAAATCAGTCACAAATAACAATATTGTTTCCATTCAAGATACGCTAACCGTTCTCTCACCGGAAAGTGTGGAGAAAGCCGTACAAACGTTAAGTCGTGCAAGAAAAATTGGCGTGTTCGGCGTTGGTGCTTCAGGGGTCATCGCGGAGGATTTCAAGCAAAAGCTTTCACGGATTAACCGTTGGTGTGAGATTGGTACAGGGTTTGATGCGCAAGCTACCATTGCTGCTAACCTGCTCCCGGGAGATGTAGTCTTTGGTATTTCCTATACAGGTCAAACGGAAGATATGATTCGTTCGCTGGAAGTAGCGAAGAATAATGGCGCTGCGGTTATTACGTTGACCCGATTCGGATCGAATCCAGTTGCAGACTTGGCAGATATTCAGCTGTTTATTAGCACATTGGAGAAAAGTATTCGCAGTGGGGCGATGGCATCAAGAATTGCCCAATTGAATGTTATCGATATTTTATATGTTGGTATCGCTGGGTGCCACTACGAGGCAAGTGTGACCTCGCTGGAAATGACTCGACAAGCGGTTAAGGTTGGCAAACGCAATGGATAACAGCAACTGATTTTGTATGAATTGGTTTGGTTTGGTCCTCTTGAAATTCTAGAGGTTAACATACAAGTGAAAATTAAAGGGAGGTTTTTTTATGAAACGTTTATTCAGTGGTGCATTATTAACTATGGTCACAGCTTCTTCCATGCTTGTCGCATGCAGCAGTAACAGCGCAACGCCTAGTTCAGCCCCTAGTACAGCAAGTACGGTACCAGCAACAACAGCAGCGACACAGGATAAAGTAAAGCTGACAATAGGCAGCTGGCGTACAGAAGATACAGAAGCTTATACCAAAATCATTGCTGAGTTCAAAAAGAAAAATCCCAATATTGATATTGAGTTCAAACCAACCAAGAATACGGAGTACAACACAGCGCTAAACACAAGTCTGCAAAGCGGAAACGGTCCAGATATTATTCATCTTCGCCCGTATGCAGCGGGTGCAGCTTTGGCAGATGCTGGATATCTGGAGCCTTTGACGAATGTGAAAGGCATGGATGTATTCTCGAAAGATACATTGTTGGCCGCTACGGGATCTGACGGTAAAGTATACGGCGTTCCAACTGTTTTCAGCTCGACGCAAGTATTTTATAACAAGAAACTATTTCAAAAATACAATCTCCAAGAACCTAAAACGTGGGATGAACTCCTCAAAACAGCAGATACCTTGAAGAAGAATAAAGTAACGCCTTTCGCTTTCGGCTCCAAGGAAGGATGGATTCTATCGCTGACAGAAGGAACACTTGGACCGGCTGTTTATGGGACAGATTTTATGAAGAAAATTGTTAGCGGGGGCGCAAACTTCAAAAGCCCAGAGTATGTAAGTTCGATTAAAATGCTGAAAGATCTAACGCCATTTTTCCCAGATAATTACGTAGGTATTGGCATGGATGACATGAGAAACATGTTTGTTACTGAGCAGGCTGCGATGATGGTGATGGGGGACTGGGAGTATGCAGTCATGAAGAAGACGAACCCAGACCTTCAGATGGATGTATTTCCAGTTCCGCCAATGAAAGCAGATGGCAAACAAACGGTAACCACATGGGTGGATGGTTCATTTTCCGTGAATGCCAAATCGGCTCATAAACAAGAAGCGCTGAAATTCATGGAATTTTTAACAACGAAAGAATTCGGGGCTCTTGCTGTTAATGAATTACAAAAACCAAGCACAATCCCAGGTGTGGCGGCTAATGATCCTCTGGTAGCTAAAATTGCCAAAAATGCCGATACGATCTCCACACCTTACGCAGCTGTCGTTTATTTCAATGCCGGTAATCCAACAACGAAAGCTACGTTAGAAAATTCAATCCAAGGTATGTATTTAAATAAATTAACGCCGGAGCAAGTGACAGAAGAAGTTCAAAAAATAACGGATACTTGGTTTAAACCTAAGAAATAAGTAAAGAGAAGGTGTGAGGGGCATGAATGACTTGGCCAAATCGTCCGGGTGGAAAAAGGGAGCAGTTCACCTGTTCCCCGTCCCTGCCCTCGCAGTTTACATGATGTTCGTGATTTACCCGATTCTTTCCGCGTTCGGCTACAGCTTTTATGATTGGAAAGGCCTCGTCCGTGGGGAGTTCATTGGGTTCGGCAATTTTGTAAGCTTGTTTACGAAGGAACCGTTTAATCATTTGTTTTGGAATGCGTTTGGTCATAATCTTTATTATTTTGTCGTTGAGATGGCTGTACAGAATGTGATTGCCTTTGGGCTTGCCTATCTTGTTTATAGTAAACTCAAAGGTTCAAATTTTTTGAAAATGGCCTACTTTTTGCCTAGGCTGCTGTCTGTCATCGTCGTAGGCTTCTTATGGAAGCTCATGTTGAACCCGAATAATGGCGTTGTGAATGTCATGCTCAAAAAGATAGGTCTCGTTTCATGGGCCAAACCTTGGCTTGGAGATCCTGCTACGGCTTTAACTTCGATTACGATCGTCAACAGTTGGTTTGGTGTTGGTTTCTCCATGTTAATATTCCTTGCAGGTTTACAAGCAATTTCCTCTGAAGTTGTTGAAGCAGCACGGTTGGATGGGGTCAAAGGATTCCGTTTGATTCGCTCGATCATCTTACCTATGATGAGTCAGTCTCTGATTATCATTACTGTTTTTACATTTATTCATGCTTTCGAAGCATTCGAGTTGATTTATGCGATGGAGGGATCACAGGGTGAGCCATATAACTCGACTGACACATTGGCTGTATTCTTTTATCGAATTGCTTTTGGCGGCTCATCTGGCGGAGATTCGGTCGCACTTGGACTTGGTTCAGCATTAGCTGTTGTTCTATTTTTCATTATTGCAACCATATCCGCTTTGTTCCTGTATTTCACTAGGAACCAATCGGCTCAGCACTAGGACAGGAGGCAGACCATGAAAACCAACAAATCCGTTCGGGGACTCCAGTACGCTGCGGCGTATTTGGGGGCGCTGGTCAGTTTGTATCCGATTTTTCTGATGCTGACCTCCTCCTTGAAGACGAACATCCAAATCTTAAAAAATCCAATGTCATTACCAACATCCATTTCGTTCGCAGCATATAGTAAGTTGATACACCAAATTCCCTTTTTCACTTATTTTTGGAATAGCATTGTGGTTAGTGTTGTATCCGTAGTTCTAATTTTGCTATTTGGTGTTATGGCTTCCTTCTATATTGCGAGATATCCGTTCCGCTGGAATGGAGCTTTGTTCTTTTTCTTTCTCTTGGGCATGATGATTCCCATTAAGCTCGGTATCGTCCCTTTGTTCCTTTTGATGAAAAAACTATCGATGTTGAATAATATCTGGTCGTTGGTTAGTGTGTACACAGCGATCGGCTTGCCACTTGCTATTCTCATCTTAACGGGCTTCTTCAGAACGCTCCCGAAGGAGTTGGAAGAGGCGGCGCGCATAGATGGTTCATCTGATTTTGGTGTTATGTGGCATGTTTTGCTGCCGCTGATGCGGCCAGCACTTGGAACTGTGATGATTATGAATTTTATCACGGCATGGAATGATTTCTTTTTCCCGCTTATTTTTATTCAAGACGATGCGAAGAAGACAATTCCGGTTGGCATGCTCTCCTTGTTCGGACAGTACTCAACAGATTTAAGTATGCTGTTCGCAGGGCTAACGTTAGCTTCTGTGCCTATGATGATTATATTTTTCCTAGCTTCTAAACAATTCATGGAAGGCATGACTGCTGGGGCGGTCAAGTAAGGATGCAACCAATCATCCAAGAACAGGAGGTATCGTATTGGCTCAACAAAAGAAGAATAAACTGGTTACGGAGCAGAGAAATGAAAAATCACTGCACCTTGACCAACTTAGTATTGAAGAAATCGTGACCTTAATGAATGAGGAAGACCAAACAGTTGCCCTTTCGGTCCGAGGCGCAATTCCTCAGATTTCTGTTGCTATTGCAGCTATTACTGAAGCAATGACAGATGGAGGTCGACTCTTTTATATCGGAGCTGGAACAAGTGGACGTCTTGGGATTTTGGATGCTTCCGAATGTCCTCCGACATTCGGGGTAGAGGTGGACTTAGTAAACGGTCTCATTGCTGGCGGTGAAAAAGCGATTCGTGCATCCATAGAAAATGCGGAAGATGATGAGCATGCCGGGTTGCTAGCTATATCTGAGGTAGTCAGACCAGGTGATGTTGTTGTTGGGATTACAGCCAGCGGCACGGCCCCCTATGTGATTGGTGCCATTCGTGAAGCGAATCGGCTAGGTTTAACGACGGTTGGTATTAGCTGCAATCGAGATACACCACTCAGTACCATTGTAAAATATCCGATTGAAGTACCTGTCGGGCCGGAAATCATTACGGGTTCGACACGCTTAAAAGCAGGAACCGCACAAAAAATGGTGCTGAACATGCTCTCCTCCACATTAATGATTCGAATGGGGAAGGTCTATGGCAATCTGATGGTTAATGTTCAGGCTACCAATCACAAGCTAAGAGAACGTACAGTTGGAATTATACAAGAAGCAACGGGCACCGATGAAGAAACAGCACGTCAAGCTGGCATTGATGCTAATGGCGATGCAAGAGTGGCTATTTTGATGCTGATGTTCAGCGTTAGCCAGGAGAAGGCCTTGGCTGTGCTTCTACAAGTCCAAAACCATTTCGGTGATGCCGTGAAGCACCTTCAACAAAGTTAATACAAATAACAAAAAGGCTGAGCTCAGAAGAAGAACTTTCTTCGTGGCTCAGCCTTTTTGTTCCAATCAGCTCATTATTGCCCTGTATAAGGATTGGGGGTCACTTGCGGTCCTTGATGCATCGAAGGTGCCATGTGTGGTGCGGTGTACATGGGAACTGAAGCTCCTTCAGGTACTTCATGTTCTAGGTACATTTTGTGACAATGCATTTTATACAAGCGAGGGATATAAGTGATATTCCCTGGGGTTAAGCTGTCTGGCTGTTGAATGTGTGGGTTCATGGCTTCAAGAATCGGCTGAGGAACATTGTACTTCTGAGCCAGTTTCACCATGGAATCTCCTTCTACACACTGATGCTGCGCATAATAGGTGCCATCTCGATCATCTTCTCCTCGAATAAAGAAAGGAAAAGCGAAAGGAGAAAGGAAGAAGTAAGGGAGCAATCTACGACGCGGGAAGTAAGGGTTGTAAAAAGGTCCTCCGAATCCATATTGTGGGTATCCAAATCCCCCGAATCCCCCGTATCCACCAAATCCAGGTCCAAAGGTTCCAAAACTCATAGGTGATGCCTCCGTTTATGATAATATCGTCCATCTACCTTATAGCATATGGGCGTTTGTCACAATCGGTTCTTGCTGAGAAGTAAGATAGGCTTGTTCGAGCGAAACGGATCGTGCAAGTAGGTTATCGGTACCTGATTATGATAAAATGTAAGCAATTTACGAGAGGCTGGAGGATGTTGATGATGAACAATCGAAACTGGGCTGGCAATTATACATACAGCGCCTCGAACTATCATGTTCCGTTGAATGTGGAAGAGATTCAAGAATTAGTGGCTCGCAGCAATCAAATTAAGGTGCTGGGCACCCGTCATTCGTTTAATGGTATTGCCGACAGTACGGAAAGCTTGATCTCGCTTCAGAATTTGAATCGCGTGATTGCACTTGACCGAACGCACAATAAGGTAACGGTTGAGGCTGGCATTCACTATGGTGAGCTAGGTCAATTTCTCCATGCGAATGGGTATGCCCTGCACAACTTGGCTTCGTTGCCGCACATAACCGTTGCCGGGGCATGTGCGACAGCCACGCACGGTTCCGGTGATCGGAACGGCAACTTAGCGACAGCCGTACATGCGATGGAAGTCGTTAAAGCAGACGGGAGTATCGCTGTGTTCTCCCGTGACCATCAAGACGGGCTCCTTGCTGGAGCTGCCGTTGGATTAGGTGGACTAGGTGTTGTCACGACAATCACCTTAGATATCGTCCCATCTTTCCAGATGAACCAGTATGTCTACGACAACTTGTCATTGAAAGAGCTTGAAGCGCAATTTGACGATATTTTCTCTAGCGGCTATAGTGTCAGCTTGTTCACGAACTGGCAGGAAGCCATGTTCAATCAAGTATGGGTGAAGCGCAGAGTGGAAGAGTCGGCCTCTGTCATTGAGCAGGTGGAATCGGTGTTCTTTGGAGCAAAATTAGCCGACATGCCTCGTCATCCGGTGCCAGGTCACACAGCCGAGAATTGCAGTGAACAGATGGGGATACCAGGACCATGGCATGAGCGGATGCCGCATTTCCGAATGGACTTCACCCCAAGTGCGGGTGAGGAACTGCAAAGCGAGTACTACGTGCCGCGTCAACATGCCTATGAGGCATTATGTGCACTCGACCGTATCAAGGAGCATATATCTCCACTATTATATGTTTCTGAGGTACGTACAATAGACGAAGATGATTTGTGGATGAGTCCTTGTTACCGCCAGGCGTCGGTAGCTTTCCATTTTACGTGGAAGCCCAATTGGGAGGCTGTTAGACGCGTATTGCCGATGATCGAGCAGCTCCTCGAACCCTTTGAGGCTCGGCCGCATTGGGCTAAGCTGTTCACGATGCCGCCGGCACGCGTGCAGTCGCTTTATGCGAAGCTGCCGGAATTTCAGCAACTGCTTCTTCAATGTGACCCGCAGGGGAAATTCCACAACGACTATTTGAGAACTTATATTATGGGTGACCAACGATGAAAAGAATTGGATGCTTCCATGCCCATCATTCCAATATTGAACATATTGATAATGCCCTGTTCGATTTAGGTGTTGAACTTATTCATTTTGTAGATCCAGGTCTAGATCGAATCAAGCAGGATCCCGGTTTCACGACAGAAATAGCCCAAAAGAAAGTGCTTGAAACCCTGGACTGGATAGCAAATTGCCACGTAGATGCGATATTAATAACGTGTACTTTTTTTACAGCCATCTATCAAGAAGACTTGTATCGCTATGCAATCCCGATTATCAAAATTGATGATCCGCTGTTTGAAGAAATCTGTGAGTCGAAGCAACCTACGGTCGTTGCGTTCACGAATCCGAACACCGTTCAAGGAACGATGAAACAACTAGCCGCCTATGCTCAAAAGAAGGGGAAAGCGCTGGAAGCAGCGCCTGCACTTTTGGACAATACCTTTGATCTCATTATGCAAGGTAAAAAAACGGCATACATTCAAGCGGTCTCACAAGGTTTGACTCAACTTATCGAGGAAAACCCGGGGAAGCGCGTGGTGGCAGCCCAGCTCTCCATGGTTCCTGCTGCACGGGCAGCTGAAAAGCAAACCAATC
Organism: Paenibacillus qinlingensis; assembly: GCF_031455095.1. Classification (GTDB taxonomy): domain Bacteria; phylum Bacillota; class Bacilli; order Paenibacillales; family NBRC-103111; genus Paenibacillus_E; species Paenibacillus_E qinlingensis_A. Next base: position 143,261 of record NZ_JAVDSB010000004.1, on the reverse strand, counting down.
GTGCCGTTGGCAACCAACTCGTGTCGTTAGCCACGTATGTGAAGGACGTCTTGGCCTTGTAATTAGCTTTACATGAGGAAAGCCCCGATCCCTATAGGATACGAGGCTTTTTTCGTTTTTTAAGGAATCGCTACGGTATTCTTTTCTTCCAGCGTAGTGAGGTCGTTCGCTTTAATAAATCCGTTCGAGATGGTATACAGGGTGTCTCCAATATAGAGCACGCGCTCCACCTGCTTGTCACCCGCATAAAAGTGCTGCCCTGCTTTTTGCAGCTCTTCCTTCGAGAGATGCGAGATGCCTCCGCGCAACTGGAAGCCTTTTTCCAAATCAAGGTTGTAAACATACGCCCCTTGGAAAGCAAAGCTTCCATAAGCACTAGCCACATTTTTCGGATTGCTTGTCGCTAGATTCGGATCGATTTTCATGACAGTGACAGGGAAGGAGAGCAGATTCCTCTCTTTGGAGAAGAGCAACGCACGGTGATTGTACAGCAACTCGGAATCCGTTCCCCGATCACCAATTATTTCCGTGAATTTCTCCTTCGGATTATTTACATCAGATACATCGAACAATGCGACTTTCATACCTTGGTAATAAGCGATGGATTGTGAGCCAGCCACGCTTTTGTTCTCGACCTCAATAGTATCTTTTCCAAAGCCAATGATATGGTTTTCATCATAAGGATGCAGATAGTTGCTGTATCCAGGGATTTTCAAAGCACCTAACAATTTGGGCTGAGCAGGTTGCTTCAAATCCAAGACGAAGAGCGGGTCAGTATTTTTAAAAGTAACCATGTAGGCGCGGTCACCCATGAAGCGAGTGGAATATATGCGCTCACCTGGCGCGATGTTTAAGATGCTGCCTACCTCTTTCAGGCTCTTATCGAGAATATAGACATGGTTTTTCGACGTTCCTTCATCTGTCCGCCAGATCTCGCCGGTGGTTGTAGCCAGACGAAGATAACCGTTATGCTCATCCATGGCGAATTGATTGAGTAGATGGCCAGGCACCTTGCCTGTATGTTGATACACAGCTTTGCCATTGTTTAGCCCAAATTGATATAAAATCGTTTCCTGTTGTTGCTCCTCATATTTCGTTGCGGCCACATATAAGTTCTCTTCGGATGCGTACACGTTTTGTCCTGAGCCGAGGTACGAGGTGACATTCATAGTTTCGCTTAGATGATCCAGATTCATGCCTCCAATGAGGACATAGTTGGGTTCCAAGGCTTTGGGCAAATAGTAGATGCGGTCCAAAGGAACCGAAGTAAAGGAATCACCTGCTGAGGAATCTCGATAACTCGGAGCCAACTCTTTTTTCATGCCTTCCATATCCGTCAGTTCGCGGTATTGATAGTAATTCACATATTTATTGGCGATAAAGTAGAGGGATGATCCGATTTTGCGAGAGGAAATATAGTTTCCTTCAAGTTCTGCGTCTTTAACCAGCTTCAGGTTACTGCGATCTGTGAGATCGTAAACCATAACTTTGGTAGTTGCCTGCGACCGGATAGGTGAGATCATTCTCTTGCCTGTAATGCCGACACTTGTACTGCTGCTAGCAGCCTCATTATAAGGAACTGGCTTGAAGTTCTGATAGGATTGCCCCAACACGATGAGATGCTTATCATCTACGTAGATTTCACTGGGTTGGAACTGCGTGTTTTGTGTTTTGGGGAAATCAAGGATACTCAGTACCTTCATCTGGTCCGCGGGATAAGCCTGAGTGACTACGATGCGCTGCTTATTGACGGTATAAATGTACGTTCCATCTGACTTGACGACGTCTGACTCATCGACGCCTTGAACTTGTACGTTCGTTCCAGAATACTCGGGCGCCACGGATCTGGCTGAATCTTGAACCGCGACACCTGCACTGCCGGCAACAGCTGGCGCTGAGGAAGTCGTGGAAGATTTAGCTATGGCTGATGTGCCCATGAGAGAATTAACGACGATTCCTTTGCTTTCATTCTGCGTCAATAGGGTAACCAAATGGTCGTAGGTACCTACAACTGGCAAGCTGTCAGCTGGCTTGGTTATGCTAACGGAACTGGTTGCGGAATCCCAACGAACAATTTGATCGGCGCTTTCCATAAAGAAACGCAGCGGGACGTAGAGGGAGTCATCTACAATTTGTGTGGTGCCTTTCATAGTGGTTGCCTGCCCATTTACGTAAGCGTGGTCGGTATGCACAGGCAGCTTCAATTCGTATCCGTTACGTGTAACAACGGCAACCCGTTCAGCGTCATTCCAGGTCACTTCCATCTCTAAAGCGTTTGCAAGATCGCTAACGGACGCCATCAAAACTCCATCGATCATCCGAGGTTGACTAGCAAAAGTGATCGGTTGGCCCTCAAGCTTAACAATAGTTTCCTGACCAGCATTCGTAGAGACCGGTGTAAAAGCTGAGGTTAAGAGGATCGCGGTCGTTAGGAGGCCGGCGGCTAAAACCTTTTTCTTCATGTATCTCATCCTTTGCTTCATATTGTAAGTTTCCATTATTTTTATCTGTATCCACTTAACGGATGGTAGCGGCGATTTGTTTCACTTTTTTTGGAAATATTTTTATGTACAACGTTAACGACATGCCGGGATTGAAAATAGCCTGACAGCCCCATTTTGATATATGATAGTTATATGAAAAATATGGATAAAATGAGTCGTCGTTCCTTTTTAAAAAAGGGTTTACTGCTGGGAGGAGGTCTACTATCCGTCCCCCCAATAAGTTACGGGTATGCCACGTGGGTGGAGCCCCGTTGGTTGCAAGTGGAGCGAATTTCGCTCTCTTTCCCGACACTGCCGGAAGCCTTCAAGGGGCTGCGGGTTGTGCAATTCAGTGATCTTCATTTTGGATTTCATATGGATATTAAGCAATTAACCAAGGTAGCCCAGACGATCCAAGCAGAAAAACCAGATATCGTATGCTTTACCGGAGATCTCGTCGATTATGAGATCGGTGGGCAGGATCAAGAAATCCGCGATGTGCTGCGTACGATCACTGCAACATACGGCTGCTATGCTGTACTTGGCAATCATGATTACTATGGAGATGTAGAAGAAGTAGCAGACGTTCTAGAGGAAGGGGGCTTTCACTGTCTGCGCAATAAAGGGGTAAGGCTTCAGAGAAGCAACCAATCCATTTGGATTGCGGGTGTAGAAGATATGTGGGAAGGTGTTCCTAATCTGAAAACGGCTCTGCAATCGGCGAAAAAAGAGGAATGGGTACTCCTCTTGTCCCACGCACCGGATTACGCGGATGTGGCTGCTAGCGAGGCCGTCCATTTGCAACTCTCGGGCCATTCTCACGGTGGACAAGTGAGATTGCCGATCATAGGTCCGTTGGCTTCGGTTCCCTTTGGTGTTAAATATCCATCCGGACTTTACCAGGTCGGGACTCATAAGTCGCTTACTCTGTATACCAATCGAGGTATCGGTGTGTCCGTGCAACCCATTCGATTCATGTGCCGTCCAGAGATAACGGTTTTGACATTGATTTAAAAGATCAGCTTCGTCGAGCATGTACCCTATACCCCATTAGGAAAACGGGATAAAAAAGCGATGGAAAATGAGAAATGACCACCACATGCGCTGATTGTGGCAGTCATTTTGATTAGAATAGTCGGCAGGGTGAAAAGGGTCTTGCGGTGTCCACAAGAAAAATAGCTAAGAGATCAAATAAAACTAAAGGAATGAGAAAGGGCAGGAATGAGATGTGAGCTTTCTTTCCAGTACGTTTTTGTTTTAAATAGACCTGTTGCCCGTCCACTTTCACGATGGTCCCTTTGTAAGTGCCATGTGTTGTTTGTATCATCACTTCGCGATTGAGGTACTTTTTACAAATCAAATAGGAATCTGATCGCATCAAAGGAATACCTCCTTTCTAGCTTTATTAATCTAGTATATGTTCGTCCCATAGAACAAGTGTGTGTGTTAGATAATTATTCCTGTTTAGTTTTAGTCGAGGCTGGGTGAGCTTCATATAACTTTTTCATATTTTCACGAATGACAGATTTCAGAATTTGTCATTTGTAATTTGTTAGTGAAGGTTAGGGGCTATGTGTTAGGCAGTCTAGTAAGAGTAAGAGTAGAGTACGCGACTTGATAAAAAATCAAATTCCTATGAGGTGATCGTTTGTCGAATCATATATACATCATTACAGGAGCGTCAAGCGGGCTTGGTGCCGAATTGACTAGACAGCTTTTAGCAGAAGACAACGTTGTTTATTGCTTATCGCGTACTGAAAATACAGATATTGTAAGGGAAGCGTCCGGATATAGGTATCAGTTCATCGCTATTGATCTCACTCGTGTAGAGACGTTAAATGGTAGGATACAAGAAATGATTTCAACAATAGATCCGAGCCATCTTGATTCAATAACACTCATTAATAATGCGGCTATGGTATCTCCGATCAAAGATATTGAGGCGTGTACGCAGGAAGAAATCATGCTGCATATCCAATTGAACTTAACCGCACCTGTTCTGCTTAGCTCCAGTTTTATCAGCTTAACGTCCGGTTGGAATGTAAAAAGAAGGCTTGTTAACATCTCTTCTGGATCAGCTAAGTATCCAGCCCCAAGCATGAGTCTATATTGTTCCACGAAATCGGCACTGAATATGTTCTCGCAATGTGTGGGACTCGAGCAAGAAGATGAACCCCATGCGGTTCAAGTCTTTGCAGTCGACCCAGGCATGATGGATACCGAGATGCAGAAAAAAGCACGTGATTCTGATTTTCCATTAACGGGTTATTTTACAAAACAGAAAGAAGAAGGCAACCTTGCCGACCCGGTTGATGTAGCCCATCAGATTTTAACCTTGATCAACGCTCCACTGATAAAGAATGGCGATATTCATCGCGTGTGAGTGATAAAGAAATATGGGCGTGTACCGAGAATAGGAGAGTTCGCAATGGAACTTCAATGGAGAAAAACGTTCGCTATTATTTTCAGCGGGCAAATCTTTTCAATATTAACCTCCTCTATGGTCCAATTCTCTATTATTTGGCACTTGACGGAGACGACGGGTTCAGCCGCAGTATTGATGATTGCTGGACTTGCTGCTTTTTTACCACAAGCGATATTGGGGCCATTTATAGGCGTCTGGCTAGATCGATGGAACCGCAAAAAAACGATGATTGTAGCTGATAGTGCAATTGCGTTTTTTAGCTTGATTTTAGGGATCTACTTCTTCTTTGGTGAACCCAGCTTGGGATTTGTTTATGTGATCTTAATGATACGTTCGACGGCTTCTGCCTTTCATGCGCCAGCATTTCAAGCAGCAATTCCGCTCATAGCTCCTGAAGATCAGTTAACGCGCGTCGCGGGTTGGCATCAAATGGTGTTCTCTTTCTCAACGGTTATTGGGCCTGCGCTTGGAATTGCTGTTTATTCGGCTACTTCCCTTGGAGCTGTATTGTTTCTAGATGTGGTTGGCGCTTTAATCGCAAATATCATGCTGTCATTTGTTAAGATTCGTCAACCCAAAGCAGAGTCTATACATACGCCTTCATTCTTAAAGGAATTTAAGCTTGGCTGGGACGCTTTTGTTCAAGTAAAACCGATCGTTGTGATCACGTTGGCTACAACCATTTTCGGCATAGCATTTATGCCACTTGCAACGTTGTTTCCTTTTATGACATTGTCGCATTTTGGACGTGGGGGATATAGTGCGAGCCTCATAGAGGCTGTTTTCAGTATTGGTATGGTCTTGGGTGGTGTTATATTATCGGTAATCGCTTCGAAATGGAAGGACATTACTTATATGAGTTTAAGTTTGGTCGTCATTGGCCTAACTTGTCTGATAAGTGGTGTTCTTAGTAAAGAAGCCTTCCTACTATTCGTGATTCTTTCGTTTTTTATGGGATCGGCTGCTCCTTTTTACAACGGCCCTTTCATGGCGATGATTCAGAGAGCGTATGAACCAGCAATGTTGGGACGTGTTATTTCACTTGTTACCAGTGTCATGATGCTTTCCTCACCAATTGGACTCATGCTAGCGGGGCCGACTGTAGATAAATATGGTGTTCAAATGTGGTTCTTCTGGTCAGGTATTATCGTGATAGTAACCGGTGTCATCTTATTCATTGCGTTCAAGCGTATGACAGTGGATCTCGTGCAAAGGAATAGCAACGGTCTGGAATAACTTTACAATGACAACGTATTCTTTTATAATATGGGAATATATGTTCTTAGTAGGGGGGATTTCATATTGCTGAAAAGTAGAGAGGATATTATTGCGCTTGTAGGTACGGATGAGTGGATGATGGATATCCTCAGAGTGGCTCGATCCTTACAACTTCCTGATTGGTGGGTCTGTGCGGGCTTTGTTCGTTCGAAGATCTGGGATGTCCTTCATGAACGTGAAGAAAGAACACCGCTCGCTGATATCGATGTCATCTACTATGATGCTTCCAATACGAGTGAGGCTAGTGAAAGAATGTTCGAAGAGCAGTTACAACAAATCATGCCACATCTACCTTGGTCCGTGAAAAATCAAGCAAGAATGCATGTTGTTAATCATATTCCTCCCTATTCGTCTTCGGTGGATGCCATGTCCAAGTTCCCGGAGACAGCAACTGCTTTAGGGTTGACATTAGATGATCAGGAGCAGGTACAGTTGGCTGCCCCCTGTGGAATTGACGATGTTCTTCAAATCATCATTAGGCCAACCCCTTATTTCGCGGAGAATAAAGATCTTGTAACTATCTTTGAAAGGCGCCTCGTGCAGAAGGATTTTAAAAGTAAGTGGAGTAAGGTGACCGTAATTCACCAATAGAAGGAAGCCAAGATCAGATGTTGGCGGTGCCGCGCAGTTGCGGCTATTTTTATTTTTACAATAGATTGGGGAAGCATAATGGGGTATGTAGAAGACTTAAGAAAAATTGTTGGGACGATTCCACTTATTCTTGTCGGTGCGGTGGTTATTATTGTGGATGAACATAATAACATTTTATTGCAAAAACGAAATAGTCATCCTGTAGGACGCTATGGCTTACCTGGTGGATTAATGGAATTGGGGGAGTCTACGATCGAGACTGCTCAGAGGGAAGTGTATGAAGAAACAGGACTTACAGTGAGGGACCTCCAATTAATTGATGTATTCTCGGGTAAAGAACATTTTATCAAAACGCCTAATGGTGATGAGTTTTATGTAGTTGTTACAGCTTATTGGACCAAGGCGTATAAAGGTGATTTGAAAATTAATGATGCAGAATCGATGAGTTTAGAGTTTAGGAAGTTGAATGAGCTGCCTGAGAACATGGTAAAAAGTCATAGAGAAATGATAACGAAGTATATGGCTGTGTTGACCTAAAGGAAGACGAACTTTAAATGGAGTGTTCCAATATGAAATCACAATCATCCTTTTTAAGGCAAATTCAGATGAAAAGACAAAGTATTTCCTCCTACAATGACTATCCTTTTAATCTAGGGGTTATAAAGAGTCTCACTTCACTTGATTTCCACCCCAAAGTGACCTATATCGTTGGAGAAAATGGCATGGGAAAATCAACGCTTATGGAGTCAATCGCAGTAGCTTGGGGATTTAATCCAGAAGGTGGGACTATCAACTTTTCATTCTCCACGAGAGCTTCGCATTCGAACTTGTATGAATATATGCAATTGGTAAAAGGTCCTCATCGACCCAAAGATGGTTTCTTCTTTCGAGCTGAAAGTTACTATAATTTTGCTACAAATATAGATGATCTGGATAATGAATTTTCTTTCGGTCGTCCCATCAAAGACTCTTATGGCGGGAAGTCCCTACATGAGCAGTCACATGGTGAGTCCTTTTTCTCAACATTTGTTCATCGATTTGGCGGCAATGGCTTATATATTTTGGACGAGCCTGAGGCCGCGTTATCCCCCCTCCGTCAAATGGCCATGCTTGCTCGAATTCATGAGTTGGTTCAACACAATTCACAATTTATCATCTCAACGCACTCACCGATTCTTATGGCTTATCCCGATTCGATTATTTATAATCTCAAGCCGGATGGAATTGAAAGGAAGACATTAGAGGAAACGGATCATTACCTCATTATGAGGCAGTTTCTGAACAACAAAGAAAGCATGCTCAAGCAGTTATTTGAAAATCCGGAGGATAAGAAATAAAACTTCTTTCCTACTGGCATACTTTCCCTCCGAGAAGCGTATCTCTCAAAGATAGTTCATCAAAGGGGGAGTATCCATATGACTGATTATACGGAGAATAACCGCGAGCATTGGAATGCCCGCACCGCCGTCAATGCTGCCAGCGCAGCCAGGTATGATATCGCGGGGTTCAAAGCAGGCAAATCCTCCTTGACTCCGATTGAACTGGAGGAACTGTGCGATGTGGCGGGGAAGTCGATGCTGCACCTGCAGTGCCATTTTGGTATGGATACGCTCTCATGGGCTCGTCTCGGGGCGAACGTTACGGGGGTGGATTTCTCCGAGGATGCGATTGCCCTAGCTGAGCAATTGTGCGAGGAAACAGGGCTAGATGCACGATTTATCTGCACTGACATTTACGAGCTGCCTAAGGTACTTGATGAAAAGTTTGATATCATCTATACATCAGGGGGGTGTCTTGTGTTGGCTCTCTGATCTTGATCGGTGGGCGAGGATCATCGCGCATTTCCTCAAACCAGGCGGCGTCTTGTATTTATTAGATGAGCATCCGTTTCTCAATGTCTTTGATGATAGGGCGGATGTGACGGATTTGCACACACACTATCCTTACTTTCATACAGAGCAACCCCTACGAATCGAGGGTCTCTTGCCTCATTCTGATCCCGCGGCTAATCAGCGGGGTGTCGAATACGCGTGGAGTTACAGTTTCAGCGATATCCTGAACGCCCTAATTGCTGCGGGCCTACGCTTAGATTATCTCCACGAGTTTAACTATGGGAGCAATCGACGCTTCCCGTTCATGACGCAGGGCAAAGACGGTTGGTGGCGATGGAGCGATGCATCCAATGATATTCCATTGACGTTTTCGCTGCAGGCGACCAAGGGGTAGAGGGGCTGTACATTGGCAAGGCAATAAAAGGTATTCCTGCCATTCATCTTAATTTGACAGGAATATCTCTTTAAGTAATAATTAGAATGAACGTTCGATCTAATAATCAGGATGTTTATTAGAAAAAACGGAAACGATAAACTAGGAGGCTTTTAACATGAGTAAAACAGTCTTTATTACAGGAACAAGTTCAGGGTTGGGTAAATTAACTGCGATTCGATTTGCTCAAATGGGCTGGAATGTAGCTGCTACTATGCGTACACCGGAGTTGGAGACGGAACTTACAGCTTACGAAAATATAAAAATTTTCAAACTGGACGTAACAAATGTGGAGCAAGTTCATACCGCGGTAGAGCAAGCGATTGCTGCTTTCGGAAAGATTGACGTGGTCGTTAACAACGCAGGTATGGGGACTTACGGTGCGTTAGAATTGGCGAAGGAGGAAGCCATCGATTGGCAGTTTGCCGTGAATGCGCGCGGCCCCATTAATGTTATTCGTGGATTTTTACCACATTACAGAACGACTGGCGGTGGCATGTTTATCAATATTAGTTCATTCATGGGGGTTACGACTGCTGTGCCGCTAGGATCGCTTTATAACATGTCCAAGTTTGCATTGGAAGGATTGACGGAAGGTCTCTATTACGAGCTGAAGCCGTTGAATATCGAACTAAGACTAATCGAACAAGGTGGATCGACAGGGAATAATTTTAAAGGAAATATTACTTGGAACAAAGACGCTGCGATTAAAGACTACGATGATCTGATGACAAAAGTAGAAGAGCGCATCAATAACTCCGATCCTAGCCAATTGGATGACCCACAAATCATTGTGGACGCGATTGTAGCTCAAGCAACAGGAGAAAGCACCAAATTCCGTACTGTCATCGGAGCCGCAGGCAACAATCTTTTAGCCATGAGAAATTCTGTACCTATTGAAGAATATTTGGACACAATAGCTAAGAGTTACATGTAACGTTTGTCCAATGGGGCTGACTTGACGAATGTGAATTTGAGTTGTATTTTAGACTGACTAGAACGAGCGTTCAATTTATTAATGGGGAGGGAGGAACAGTATGTTTGTTGCGTATAATAAGGTACAGCGAGCTGTGCTAGAAACGACACTTAACATCATTATTCAGAAGGAATTGCAGGCAACTTCAATGGCGTTAATCGCCAAAGAGTCCGGCGTCTCGACGGGTAACATTTATCACTATTTTAAAAGCAAAGAAGATATTGTTAACGAATTGTATAAAGCGATTGTCACGTTTAATGGGAATTATGTGCGTGAAGGTATCGATAAGGGCTTAACGATCCGTGAGAAGTTTGAGTTGGGATGGGAGCGGGTCATTGCGTTAGGTCAAAAGTATCCGGAGGGATTTCAATTCATTGAGCAGTATTCTTTCTCGCCTTACATTTATGATGAAGTGAAAAAAGAGGTCTATACAGGTGGTTGGTGTGGACCCATGAACCTTTTATATGAAGAAGCCATTGAGCAAAAGTTGTTTAACCCTCTGAATCCAAAAATGATGGTCCAAATGCATTACGGAACATTCGTCTACATGTTGAAAGGCCATCTGCATGGTGTGTTTGAGTTAACGAATGACAGTATCCATGATGCAATCTGTTCCTGTTGGAGTGCCGTAAAAAAATAGTCGGGCATTGGGAGGTACTACTTGATAGTTAGAAATACTGCAAAAGCCATAATCGAACATGATGTGAAAGAACTGGTTTGCGTTAGAGAATATATATCTCATCATCATGAGTACTCTATTTTAGTTAAACAGGTGCACGCCATTGAATTCGTCTTTCGTTGTTCCATAGGAGTTGAAGAGAAGATTACTCATTTACAAAATGATGTTGCTCAGGTTGGATTTGAGTGGTTAGATATTTCAACAATCATAGAGTCTCTAAAACAAGACAGCAAAGTAACTGGCCCACAGTTTCCTCAAACTCTCACACATTTTTGAAAGAATATTATGTAGCGGGTAGGGTTGAACCCTATTCAAAATTTATATTTAGTTAAGTAACACAATTGAAATCTTAATTTCACACTGAGTTAATAAACCAAACTTATAATAAAACTTGACCCCCCTTTAAAATATGAATGTGGACCCGCAGCTGTTGCTGTGGGTCTCTTTTTTATTTGTTGGCAGGATGTAAGAGAGAACTTCACAGTCCGGCGGTTCATGTGTGGGAGCTGAGACGTCGAATTTCGACGTCTCAGAGGGGATCTAGTGCGGAAGAGCAGCTGAGCAAGCAGTTTTGGACGTCTCACACGAGAGTCTCGTCCGCCAAGCTCATGTGTGGGAGCTCAACCTTATTTTAATCGACCAGAATTCTTGATAGTGATATAGTCGTAATGGGTAAAACAACCAAGATCTGACGGGGAGGTTTTAATTTTGCTTCATGATGTCAAACTTAGTATAGAAATGAAAACAGAAACACTGGAATCTCTCTTACAGCTTCTGGATGATTTCTACGTGTTCCCAGATGTTGCAAACAATATCCGTACAGAGTTTAGTCAAAAAGTAGTAAATGGCAGCTATCATGAAGTCACGACGGCATCCGCATTCTGCGAGCTTGTTACCAAAGATTTGCGAGCCATAAGCAAAGATAAGCATTTGAATGTCTGTTGGAGTAAAGACGTGCTTCCTCCAAGGAAGGTAGAAGAAAGTACAGCCGAATTTCCAGAAAGCTTAAAAACGCAGTTTATGCTGGATAACTATGGTTTTGCTAAAGTGGAACGACTCCCTGGGAATATTGGTTATCTTGAGTTACATAGTTTTGTTCCTCCGGAATTTGCTGGTGAAACAGCTGTCAGCGCGATGAATTTTTTGGCCAATACGAGTGGCTTAATGATTGACCTTCGGAAAAATCGGGGCGGGTCATCCTTTATGGTCGTTCTCCTTGCAAGTTATTTATTGGAGAGCACGCATGCAGTTGCCATAAGTGAATACTACTGGAGACATTATAAAATCACCCAATCTTTTTGGAATATGCCCTATGTTTCAGGTAAAAGATTTGGGGGTAAGAAACCGGTATGCATCTTAACCAGCGAGCAAACATTTTCAGGGGCCGAAGAATTTGCTTATAGCCTCCAAGCACTCAAAAGAGCATCAGTTATAGGTGAAACTACGGGTGGTGGTGCTAACCCTGGTTGGATGCATCGAATCAATGACCATTTTGAAGTGTTTATTCCCAACGCACATGCTATTAATCCCATAACAAAGGACAGTTGGGAAGGCAAAGGTGTTACTCCGGATATTGAAGTATCACAGGAAGACGCATTCGAGGCTGCTTATATAACTCTTCTCAAACAAGGCCTAGAGCAAATGATGGATCATCCCATTCCTGGACAAGACAAACTTAGTAAGGAAATAAGGACCACTTTAGAAAATCTTATAAAGAAATAACTCAATAGAAGCATCGTTAGATTGTCTCATTAAAAGACTGTCTGCATCTGGAGGTAAACATGAAGCTATTAGCCTACTTTACACGCACGATATTAGTACTCGCAACGCTCGGCGCGCTAATGTTGCTCGGTCTCGCTTTTCTATTCAACGATACCAGTGAGCCAGCGTACAGACTGCTTGCGATTTGGGGTGGGTATCCGCTTATCGGACTTATCCTTATCATCGTGAACGAGAAATTGCTGCGAAAAGCGTTCGCAAATCGTTCCTTTCGGACTTACGGCCTTTTTTGGGCGTGCGTCGTAATTGTCGTGTTATGCGCTTGGGCAATATCTGCCTATTTTTGAGGCGCCTTAGCTGCCGTAACTCGAAAAATGAGACTGTCGATTAATTCCCAAGCGTTTGCCCTACAATCGATTTTAATGAGTTAGTTCAAACCGAAAAAATACTTAATCGATTAGAAATGACTTGGCAGAACGATTCTCAGCTATTTAACGGAATTGGGACCCCTCAAAATAATTAATCGACAGTCTCAAAATTCGAGTTACAGCCCAAGAAAAGCCTTTTAGCCCGGACTTGGCGGCATAAAATGAGAACTAAAAATCCCCGTCCATCGGGGATTTTTAATTAAAGGATGTATTTCCAAATCACCCAAGAAATGAAAGCAGATATCCATGAGACGAATCCGAAGATCATCACAATTTTATTCTCACTCCAGCCATACTTTAGACTAAAGTGGTAATGAATAGGTGCCATTCGGAATATGCGCAATTTGGTTTTCTTGTAATACCACACTTGCAAAATGACGGATAGTTGCTCTGCGATATAGACAAAAAATAAGAGGGGAATCAAAATTTCAACCTTTTCGATGACAGCTAGGAAAGCTAGTGAACCACCAATCGCAAGGGAGCCCGTGTCCCCCATAAATGCTTTTGCTGGATAAATATTGTAAATAAATAATCCTAGTAAGCAGCCAATCATTACTAACGAAAAAGTCTGTACTTCAATTCTTTCGGAGATGACAAAAAAGAAAAAGAACGTTGGTATGGCAACGTTGATTAGAAGTCCATCCAGCCCATCCGTAAAATTGATCGCATTGGCTGAACCAACAATAAATAAGATCATGACGATGAGATAAACGAAAATTGGCAAGTGGAGGTTGTAACCTTTAAATAGGGTTATATCTGAACTCAACTCAAACTGATAAAGTAAAACAAATAACAATACAATAGTGAATGAGAATTGAAAAACGAGTTTCGTTTTTCCTGAAATACCTGAGGGGTCCTGAAAAGCAGCCTTTTTAAAGTCATCCATGAATCCCAGTAAGCCAAATAAAACAAACGTTGCTCCAAGGAAAAGGACCAGTGGCAGCGGGTGGAAGTATGTTGAAGTAATTACTCCTATAAGAAGGATAATTCCTGCCATTAGTGGCGTACCACGTTTGGCCTGATGGTCAGGTGGCAACTCGACTCGGATTGGTTGCGTCAGCTTTAAACTGCGCAATGTCCATATTAAAAAAGGTGTTAACATAGCGACAAGTAGAAATGAGACACTTAAAGCACTTAATAATGAACTCTCCATCGTGGTTCTCCCCTAACGAAATCATTTAAATTCGTATAAGATAGTATACGACATCTATATGGACAAATAGTCCCTTTAAATAGCTTGTTTCCAATATTTTACTCGAGTTTAATAACCATAGTCCAGCAGTGGAGGAGAACAATATGCAAAAAAATATCAGAATCTCATTGACGATAAGATTTTCTTCGGCGGAGCCGCGGATGTGACAGACATGGTGAACAACGAAAATGTAGAAGTGATTGTAGATCTACGTGGTGAAGCGACGGAATGTGCAGATCCCAACGCAAAGGTAGAATGGATCAAAGTCCCCTTGGGAGACAATGCCGAAGGTCCTCAAGATGAGCTATTCCAGAAGGCGATTGGCCATGTGGTTGAGGCGTACAAGAGTGGTAAGAAAGTGGGCTTTCACTGTGGTGGCGGCGGTGGTCGAGCCGGTGCAGTAGCTGCTGGAACTCTAATCACCTTAGGCATAGCGAAGAGTCTTGACGAAGCCGAGGCATTGGCAAAAAGCATACGTCCCAAAGTAAACATAAAGCCTCCGCAGCGTGAAGCTCTTGAGAAAATCTATGGAAGTGGAAGCGGAACCTAGATGCCTTATTAGGCTAAAATTAGATGAAAACGCACGCAAGGGGAACGTATATGCACTAATTAACCGATTATCGCTATTAATCGCGTTTTTCGGCCAAATAGAGCATTGTAGTTCCCCTTCAGTGATGATTTCGCCTTTGTATCTACAAATAGGACACCCTCGTTCCCTCGAGAGAGAACCTAGAGGGTAGCCACTTCCTCAATCAACTAATTCCCGTAAATATCTACCTCGGTAATGCTATTCCATCCATTCCCGGATGAGTTGCCATGGCCAACAATTCTTACATAGCGCCCCGTCGTATCTGTGAAATCGTATTGGACCTGAGAGAGCGTCTGTGTACTCACTTTATTGCTCGCGACGGAAGACCAAGCCGAGCCATCTGCGGATACTTGGATATCGAACGTTGTAGTGCGCACATCCCCTTGATGAAAAGCTACGGACAAGTAAGCAATCGTTTTGCTGGAGCCAAGATCATACCTGATCCATTGTCCATCACCTTGTGAGGACCAACGGGTGCTCAAACTGTTGTCGATGGTATTCGACGCAACATTGCCATCATTACCACTATCCGTCACTGAGGATACGCTCAGAATGACAGGGTTTGTACCGCCGCCTCCCGAACAGCTTGTGTAGGTAGTAACACTGCCTGTATACATGTTGCCGGAAGGACTGCGTGTATTTCCACATGCTTTTGCAGATCCGCCATCCACATTAACAACATAAGGTGTGCTATTATCCATATTGGCTATATTGTTGTAGAAGTCATTATTAAATCCCCAGCCTGTGGAACGTTCGTGTACCTGGAAAGCATCCACAATGACGGAATTCCCATTTCGATTCACCGTATTATTGCGAATGATGGAATTATTCCCTTTCACATCCATAAAGCTGTCAGAGTAATTCGCTCCGCTTATTCCCGTACCGTTAAATGTACTGTTCTCCACAATGGTCCCTGTCGTACCTTCCTTAATATCGACAGATTCAGCTCTAACGTTCGGGCCGATGGTTACATTGCTTATTTTATTATTGTTTGTCGCCGCATTATAAGTTCCCCATTTGCCTACATCAGAGCCGACATACACACCTTCACCGTAATCGGGAGTCAGCGTGCCCGTGTCATGGACATAGGAATTCTGGATCGTATTATTCGAGCTTCCATCACGATAGTGGACGCCTTCTTCTCCGATATTGTAGACTTCCACGCCATCAATCAGACCATTGTTCGCGTTATCTTGCATGATGCCTTTTTTCGCATTTGTTATTTTCAAGTCTTTGATCTGAACATAATCACCTGTGATGTATAACGTATAACCACTGGAAGTGCCGCCTCCATTCAAAATGGCTTTGGAAGAAGCACTAGCGCTCTTAAGGACAATTGGGTTAGATGAAGTACCATTAGCAGCAACAACGAAATTTCCTGTGTAAGTACCTGATGCAAGAATAATGGTATCTCCGGCTGCAGCACTCGCGAGAGCACTTGTCAGGCAGGAAGCTGTGCTACAATTCGTAGTAGCTGCATAGCTGCGTCCCGGAACAATCATTGTCAAAATGAACAGCACCATGAGTACGACTGCGTGTAACTGCGTAGGTCTAGTTGGGAGTTTCATGAACGTGGACATAAATTACCTCCTCATTTGTGATAACGCTTACATTGTTCATCGTAGAGCTTGCTAGTAATAAAAGGTAGTGGCTATCTTTATATCGGATTGTGTAATTTTTGGAAACCGAATAAAATTATTCTTATTGCGAATTTTTTCATGGAAAGGAGCATTCCTATGAACCTAAATGATCTTCATAAGTATCTGCCATCACTGAAACATGTGACCGAAATGACGCGGATTACGAAAGGATTCTCCTTCGATGGGAAATATTTTTTATATGAAAATAGTCACATTCCCGCGTATGTATTACGTACTTCACCTTTGGATCAAATACAAAAAAAACGAGCGGAATTCGACGTTGTTGCTAACGTGTATGCGAAGGGAGTAAAAACTTCCGAGCCTATTGCATTTGGATCCATACCTACATTAGATATTTGTTATATGCTGCTGATTTATGTGGAAGGAGAGGATGCCTCTGACATCTTACCTTCCTTAACGGATGACGAGCAATTCCACATTGGGTTGGAGGCTGGTCGTGAGCTGCGACTTATGCATGACCTACCTGCTCCTCACGTAGAAGACTGGTATGAGAAGCGATTCTCAAAGCATAATCGTCAATACGAAAACTATCGCAATTGTGGCGTTACGCTTCCAGAAGAAGAGGCGGTCCTCTCTTTTATACATAAGCACGCAAACGACATGCAGAATCGCCCCAACCGCTTCCAGCATGATGATTTTCACACAAGCAATCTTCTTATTCATAATCGCAGCTATGCGGGAGCTATTGATTATAACCGATATGACTGGGGAGACCCGTATCATGATTTTCTGAAAGTTGCCTACTTTAGCCGCGAGGTTAGTATCCCGTTCTGCAGGGGGCAAATACTCGGCTACTTTGATGGCACGGTGCCAGATGAATTCTGGCGATTGTATGCACTCTATACAGCCATGATTATTTTCCCGACAATTACGTGGACGCTGCAGGTGGTTCCTGAACAGTTGGCATCTATGTTAGATAGAATTCATGTTGTTTTAGATGATCATCACAACTTTGAGACGTGTATACCCAATTGGTTTACTCTTTCCAATTAGCACATCGCATACCTCCTAGTATTTGGCATATACAAGCTTATCTTACATACAATGGAGATGTACAAGATACTGCTTGACTATGGGGGAGCTATGAAGTCGAAAACGCTCATGATTTTACAAATTGCTGCTACGTATGTGGGGACTGTGGTGGGGGCAGGATTTGCCTCTGGACAGTCCATTATGCACTTCTTTACCATCTACGGAGCGTATGGCGGAGTTGGCATCGGGATTGCAACGGCCTTTTTCATATGGATCGGTACGAAAATGATGATTCTCTCTCATAGACTGAAGGCGTCCTCCTACCAGGAGCTGAACCATTATCTATTCGGGCGTTTTTTTGGAAAAGTTGCCAATGCCTTAACGTTTATCATCCTATTTGGTGTAACCGCTGTGATGATGTCCGGTACGGGGTCTATTTTCGAGGAGCAGCTGGGATTACCTTATCAATTTGGCATTATCATTAGTATATTATTGTGCTACTTGGTCATGAGTAAAGAGATGCATGGGATCCTAGCCATTAATTCCTTTGTCATGCCGTTGATGCTTTTTTTCATGGTGCTTGTGATCACCCGAGTTGTTGGTATAGAGGGTATGCATGGAGCTGGGAATTGGCAAGAACTGCAAGTCATGACGCATTTGAAATGGATCCTAAGTCCGTTTACGTATGTAGCCTTAAATTTTGCCTTCGCACAAGCGGTATTGGTGCCACTAGGCAGTGAGGTGAAGGATGAGAGCATCCTGAAATGGGGAGGCTTATGGGGAGGCATTGGGCTTGGTGCTATGCTGCTCATTAGCCATTTTGCGATACAGACACGGATGCCAGAGATTTTGAATTACGATATTCCGATGGCTGAGATTATCCGAGGTTTTGGGCAATTCGTCCATGTCCTATTCATCCTCGTTATTTACGGGGAAATATTAACGACGTTGATTGGCAATGTGTTTGGGATTACGCGACATATTGGGCGGATCTATCCACTCCCACGGAACTGGGTAGTTATGGCTACATTAGTGGCATGTTTATTAATCAGTCAAGTTGGCTTTACATCACTTCTCACGTATTTGTATCCCGTCTTTGGGTATATGGGGATGATTCTTCTTATTTTTTTAATCGTCAGACCCGTCCCTACTAAATAAATCTATGCTTTGAAGGAGCACTTGGTATGTTCGTTACTACAATTAATAACGTGGAAATTCGACGCTTGAGTCGTGCTGATGTTCCAGCGATTCGAGCTCTTATGGTTGATGTCGTATCTCGACTGGCTTCGCCGGACCTTTTTGCCATGGATGATGAGAAATATTTGGATGATCATATAGAAGGAAAAGGGGAGATATACGGCGCTTTTCAAAATGAGGAGCTTGTTGCTTATTCCGTATTGGCGTTCCCTGGTTCAAGCGAAAGTAATCTTGCCAGGGAATTTGGAGTGCCAGAATCCGATTTAACCCTCGTTGCCGTCCTTGATGCTACCATTGTTCATGAATCTGTTCGTGGTCAAGGGCTACAGCAATATTTCCATACCTTGCGCGAAGAGCGCGCTCGTGAAAATGGCTGCCGGTACGTATATGCGACGGTTCATCCCCAGAATGTTGTAAGCAAAAATAATCTAGAAGCAGATGGGTTTACGCACCAATTCACCCGCCTCATGTACAATGGCAAGCTAAGGCATTGTTATGCCAAGCACTTACAATAAAGAGCAGGCGAAGTTCTATTGCATAGAAGATGTACATGACCTTAGGGAGGTGTGACCATGAACTACGTGGAAACAACGAGATTGCGCTTACGCGACTGGGAAGAAGCGGATTTAGAACCATTTTGCCAATTGAATGCGGATGAAGAGGTCATGAGATTTTTCCCGAAAACCTTATCGAAGGATGAAACGCATGCGTTCTATCATGCCATTCAAGCAGAATTTAAAGAATGCGGATTCGGCTTTTATGCCGTGGAGACCAAAGAAAATAATGCGTTTATCGGATTTATTGGCTTCCATAGGGCTATATTTAAGGCTGAATTTACCCCCTGTATAGAAATTGGATGGCGGCTTAGGAAGGAAGCTTGGGGAAAAGGCTACGCAACGGAGGGGGCCGAAGCCTGCTTGCGCTATGGATTTGACGAATTAGGATTGGACGATGTGTATAGTTTCACAGCCGAGATAAATAAACCATCACAAAGCGTCATGATGAAGATCGGCATGCGTTTCGTCAACGAGTTCAACCATTCTAGAGTGGAGAAGGATAGCCCGCTTTATAAACATGTGTTATATCACATCCAAGCTAAATAAATGTTGGAGCTCATGTATAAATGGTGATGACTTGGGCCATACTATGTATTACTGCGTTAAAATGAAAAAAGAAGTAAACCTGTTTACCGGATAATGTTCGAATAATATATGTATCCATATTGGAATTGAAATTGAATAAAGTATTGCCTGCAATATGTTTCATTTCTCTTTTCGGGTAAGACGCAAGTAGGATGAGGCCGGATCTATGATCTGGCTTCTTTTTTATTGTGTATATGTTAAAATAAGGAAGAATCATATTCGGTTATAATCGGTTTAAGAAGGAGTTGACTGTTCGTATGACTGCACGGTTACCGCGCAAGATCACAAGAAGATCCTTTTTGAGCTCATCAAGTAAAGTAGTGCTGGGCGTTTCTGGCTTGATTTTAGGGAATACGGCTTTGTTTTATTACGGAGTAGCCCATGGGCAAAAGCAGGAAGATCCGACCACAAAGGAAATTCCCAGTAGTTTCGTGAAGATCGGTGAAGTGGAGCGGCTGAAGGCTTTAACTGGTTTCGAGCGGGTCTACTATACCGCTACGATTGTAGATGCCTGGGTAAAGACGCCTAAACAAGGATTTGTCTATGTGACGAAAGATGAGCGCGGCGCGCTCGTGATCCTTTCCCCAGCCTGTACGCATCTGGGTTGTACGGTGGAGCCGGCAACTGAAGCGCAGCGAAGCCGCAAAAGGGAGCTTTTCTTCTGGTGCCCCTGTCACGGAGCGGAATTCGATATCGTGGGGAATGATGTTTTTATGGGGCTGCCGAGATTGGAAACGTATGAACCCTACATTATTGAGGGGCATGTCTACGTGGATATTGCGACGCCAATGAAGTGAATAGGGCTCGTGAAACAGATAAAAAACCACAACCCTTCACGGTTGTGGTTTTCAGCATATAGACTTAGGCATTTCTTCTTCGTGCCCAGAATTGTTTCCATTGAAAATATACGAAGCATCCGAAGCAAAAGCCGCTTAACGCAAGCACGACCGCTATGGTAAGCATACTTAGTGTAATGTAAGCCAAAGTCATGCTACTGAAGAGTACGGCCGTTAGGGTAACCGCCAGAAACAGGATCGCTAACAGGTTGTTGAAGCGCAGCAACTCGCGGCTTTCGGTTCGTGAACTGACAGGAAAGAGTGGGGAGAACAACCGGACGAATAGATTGTATTTTACGCCGTAAGAACGACTAATAAGCTGAATGATCAAAGGAACGGCAAGAATCCAAAGCTGCTGACTCAGAACACTGGCAACAATGCTTAACAAAATACCGAGTTGATTACCCCGCACACGATGCAAGGGAACCTCATCTACACAATCATAATCGCCCCGCAAAAGTTGGTTCGACATAGTTGGTCATCCTCCGTTTACAATGAAATGTTAGTATCCTTAGTATACACTAATTCATAGTATTCGGGTAGGATTTAAATAAATTATTATTGCCGCAGGTTTTTCATAAACATACTCGGGGTCATGCCTTGCCACTTACGAAATTGATTCGTGAAATGGTTATAGTTCTGAAAACCAACGTCGTAACACACTTCCGAAGCGCTGCGTCCTGTGTCGGCTAGCATCATAACCGCTTGTTGAATCCGCATGCGATTCAGTGTATCAATGATGGAGTAGCCTGTGCTCGCTTTAAAAAGGTGAGATAATCTCGACGGAGAAAGTCCGACGGTCTGAGCGAGACTATCCAGGCGAATTTCTTCGCGCATCTGTTGTGAAAGCAAGCGGAGTACTTCTTCGATGCGAGGGTCGATTTTGCGTAAGCTTTTCTGCGCCATCATCAAGATGATTTCCCGTAGGGAACTGCAGCAGAGCTCGAACCAATATTCGCCGCGTTCACGGGAGTCAGCCAATATGCGGGCAAAAGCTAGGTGAATTCGCTCTTGGATGGATTCGTTCTCAATATTGACGAAGAGTTGCCCTTCCTGTGGGAGCAAGTTCGTTTCTGTTAGTGTGGAGGGGAAATGCACCCATACGAATTGCCAAGTATGATTTTTCATCGTGCCATAATCATGGGGTGTACCTGGAGTCAACAAAATAAGAGCTCCTTTCTTGCAGATTTGTTGAACACCATGGTAATTAACAAAGCCAGCTCCTTCTAAAGTAAACATCAATAACCAATCATCACGACCGTGAGGACGTTTCATAAAATAGGAATCAGGTTCTAGGAAATGGCCAGCGAACAATCCATTTGTATTTAATATCATGATGGGAGACTCCTTCTTTTCCTGTTTAAGTAGATATATTATATCACGGAATAGCAGGATTGTAGGAATCATTAGCATGATTATTACTTCTATGTAATCCAATATTTCGTTATGCTAAAGACATAGACATACAAGTTGATGGCGGAGGTAAGCGTGATGACGAGAACATTAGTTAAATTGACAAAGGAACAAAAACAGCATTTTGAATCAGAGGGTTATGTGATTGTGAAGGGGCTGTTCTCGGAGAATGATTTAGCTGAAATAGATGAAACTTTTGAAACGATCAGCCATCAGAAGGTTCCAGGATATTTTGAACCTGATTTGTCAACGGAGGTCGTCGATCCACTGAAACGCTACCCGCGTGTCATGCACCCACACCGGTTTAATGAGACCGCCAAGACCTATATGCTGCATCAGCCCGTATTGGAAGTACTAGCAGATTTGTATGAGGAGGAGGCGCTGGCTGCGCAAAGCATGTTTTACTACAAGCCACCGGGCTCCCGCGGACAGGCGCTGCATCAGGATAACTTCTATCTGCAAGTTGAGCCTGGCAATTGTATTGCAGCTTGGACAGCGATCGACGCGGCCGATGAGGACAACGGTGGATTGCTCGTTGTTCCGAAAACGAATGCGCTCGATATTTCATGTCCGGACATCGCAGATGAGAAGGAATCTTTTACGACCCACTATGTAAAGCCGCCGAAGGATGAGAAAGCTATGCCCGTGGTTATGGAACGCGGCGACGTTCTCTTTTTCAATGGCAATCTGATTCATGGTTCTTATCGAAATAAGACCAAGGATCGCTTCCGCCGTGCGTTCATTTGCCACTATGCCAATGCTTCGGCGACACATATTAGCAATCATTATCGACCATTGTTTCGAGCAAATGGGGAACCGGTTTCCTTAGAGATTAACCCTAGTGGCGGGCCTTGCGGCGATGAGTTCAAGACCGTGTACCCGCATTAATTGGGGGAGCAGATGGTAGAAAAATAGATGCAGATGCAGATACACGAATCGCTACTAGGGCAGCTTCATGGCCTGAAAGCGATTCTTTTTTGCAAAGGTAAGGGGGTTCCATTGGATTTCGCTTGACAGCTGAAATACTTCAATTTAATCTAAAGGAGTTAGTTAAACGTTTAACCGATGGAGTTGAAACATATATGAGCAGACCCAAACAAGTGACCATTGTTGAAGTGGCAGCAGCAGCAGGCGTATCGATTGCCACGGTCTCCAATGTGCTGAATAGAGGTGGAATCCGTTCGTCTAAGGAGACGATCCGTAAAGTTGAATTGGCGGCAGAGCAATTGGGGTATCGACGCAATACGATGGCAGCAGGGTTGAGTCGTAACAAAACCTTTGAAATCGGCCTGATTGTTCCCGGGCTGACGAGCTATTACGGGCGGTTAGCGGAGGTTTTACAGATGGAAGCCCATCATGCGGGCTATCATTTATCGGTTTTTTCATCAGGAGGATTCGATCCGACGATTGAACGGAGGAACTTAGAAGTGTTGCTGCAGCGAAGGGTGGATGGACTCATCTGTCATGGATTAGCGATGGGGAAAGATTCTACACGCGCGATTGTAAATAGCGGAACGCCTCTCGTACTCATTAATGGCTGGGGATGGCCCGAGGGTATTGCCGTTGGTGCTGTAAATTTAGGCTTTGCTGAGGCTTGCAGACAATCAACGAAGTTGCTTGTAGATCGTGGCTGTGATGAACTCATCTACGTGGGCAGCAGATACTCGAATGTCATTGATGAACAGCGGCGGAATGGATTCCATCAGGGTTTAGGGGAACTGACCGTGAAGATTGCGCATCGCATCGTTGAAATGAAGGAACTGGACGTGGACGCATTTCTCCAAGATGTGGTGGCAGGGCCAGCAAAGCGAACGGGGATTATCGCCTTTGATGATCATGTTGCACTAAAGCTGCTATCGGCTGCCAATAGGCAAAAGATCGACTTCCCGAACCGACTACAAATGATCAGTATTAATAACGACTATATGGCTAAGCAGAGTTACCCTGGCATCTCCAGCTGGGACATCCCTTACGAGCTTCAAGCTCAAAGAGCGATTAGCAAACTCCTGCATAAGTTTGGGCATACGGTAGAGGCAAGCGAGGAGCGAGAATTTGAAGTCCCGCTTATTTTTATAGAACGAGAAACATCTCGGTTAGTTGAGTAAAACAATACGTCGCGGCCTCCTTTTGTTGGAGGTTGCGGCGTTTTTTATATGGAGAGAGTGCCGGCATGGAGGGAGTCGACGCAACAGGTATGACAACCAGCTAGGACAATGCTCCATCCTAAAATTTGTAGGCAACCTGCGTGTAGTCCGATATTTCCGAATTAAAACGAGGTTTCCATTCGGAAAAGAACGAATAGTCAGATTCTGCCGAACTATTTGCTCGTATTCCTCGTTTCGGAGGCGTTTGGGGCGAAATAGTTGGGTTAGTTAGGACTAATTAAGAATTGATGAGGCGGATAGGAAGATTAATTCGGTAATTTCGGACTATTGGATGCTGAGGGAAATCCGACCTGGCATGTGGCATGTGTAAGTCGAAAATTTCGAGTTACGTGTGCGCGACAGGGTCAATTGGGTTGTGTAAGTCGAAATTTTCGAGTTGTGTGTGTGCGACAGGGTCAATTGGAGTGTGTAAGTCGAAATTTTCGAGTTGCGTGTGCGCGGCAGGGTCAATTGGAGTGTGTAAGTCGAAATTTTCGAGTTGCGTGTGTGCGACAGGGTCAATTGGCATGTGTAAGTCGAAATTTTCGAGTTGTGTGTGTGCGACAGGGTCAATTGGAGTGTGTAAGTCGAAATTTTCGAGTTGCGTGTGCGCGGCAGGGCTATGTGGAATGTGTAGTTCTGCAATATCTCCACTATTTCTTGAAATCGTCTGCTAGTTTCGACCATGTAACCGACCTATACTTAGAACAAGTAAACGTTACCAAATAGATAACCCAGTAGATCAGAATGAAATGTTTCGTCCAAGCGGTCTGTAGTCTAAGCAGTTTGTAATTTGATGGGGTTGTGGTTTGATTGTTTAGGTTTGATTGTTGCGTTTTGCGGTTTGTGGTTTAATTCTTGTTTGATTGTTGCGGTTTGTAGTTTGCTGTGTATGCTCCACGCTCCACAGCTCACAAAGTATAAATAGGAGGGGTGTTTGTACAATGAAAAAATGGACTCTTTTAGGACTCGCCACCATGTTTGCGCTTACAGGATGCTCAGATAACAAGGCCTCAGAAACACCGTCAACCGCAACGGGGTCACCCAATGCGACGGGAACGGCGAAGCCAGCAAAGCTCGCGTTGAACTGGTCTGTAGCCAGTGGGTACTTAGCGAATGTGACCTTACCTTCCGGAGACAAAGATTTTGTGAAGAAGGCCATCGAGGAGAAATTTAACGTAGATTTGAAAATTGATTATATGGTGATGGGCAAAGAGTACCACGATAAGCTCAATGCCACATTGGCGGGAGGAGCAGCTCCGGATCTATTCATCGCAGGCGGTGCAGAGTCACAGAAATACATCACGGATGGGATCACAGCTAATCTAACTCCTTATTTCACCAAAGAAGCTTTACCGAATTATTTCAAATGGGTGTCCAAAGATGAAGTTGACGCGTTCCAACTAAAGCAAGGGGAATTCACGCGGGCGATCGATCCTTTTCAACGCAACTCCTACGCGGCGTGGTACATCCGTCAGGATTGGCTAGATAAATTGGGGCTTAAATCCCCGAAAAATTACGCCGAACTGACCAACGTCATGACGCAATTCACCAAAGGTGATCCTGATGGCAACGGCAAGCAAGATACGTACGGCTTCTCGGCAGCTGGAAGTGGTGTAACGTTACCTTTTGACTTCCCACAATGGTTAAATAACGGCTTTGTTGCCGATTTCCAAATTACGGACAATAGCTACGTGGACAATCGCACGGATCTGAAAGTGCAAGGTGTCCTTGAGCAAGTCGTGGAATGGAACAATGCAGGAATTGTAGACCCGGATTGGTTCCTGAATAAGGCTCCCGCTCAGTTAGATAAAGCAGCGCAAGGCAAGGTTGGCATGTTCTTCAGCGGCGATAAAAGCGTCGCCTTAGACAGCTTAGCAACTAGCGTACAAAACCGCTCGAAGGCGCTGGATCCAAAAGCGAATTGGCAGCCGATTTTCCCGCTGGATAAGCCGATTATTTGGAAATACAACGTACCCGAAGCTACGATCCTAATTAGCAAAACAACAGCCGACAAAACGCCGGATAAAGTGAAGCGCTCCTTGGAAATTCTCAACTGGTTAACAGGTGAAGAAGGCTTTCTGCTGACGCATTATGGTCAAGAAGGCAAACACTATACCAAAGCAGGCAACAAGATTACGTTGAACGTAGCCAACTTTGAAGCAGATATCGCGAAAGCTGGCAACTGGTTGAACGTGTACGCTGCCTTTACACCAGATGAGCCGAATATTCTTGGATTTGAGTTAATCGATTCCCGTATCTCTGAGCACGACCGTGCGATTCTGAAAACCGTTGAAAGCTTTCCGAAGCATAACGCCTTGCCTCCTGTGAGCTTAGTTCCTCCTGCTGGCATTAATATCGGAGATTTCCGCAAAGAAATGAGTAAATATCACATCAAAGCGGTGCTGGAAGACAAGAGCGGCAAAAACTGGCCGCAATACCGTGAAGAGCTGATGACGAAATTCAAAGGCAGAGAGATTTTCACAGAGTATACGAAGCAAATTAACACGGCACTGAAAGATAAAAAGCTGAACGATTTCAAATAAGCGTAATCAGGCTTCGAGGGGAACCCTAGGAACGTTCAGGGGTTTCCTTCTGCCTTCTAACTGGATTAGACAACTAGGAGGAGATGGCGATGGCGGAAACCATAGCTGTAAGACAAGAGAAACCTACCGTTACACGCCCGATGAGGCAGGGCAAGCTACGCAGCCTATATCTGAGCAGATGGTTTTACCTCATGATGATCCCTGGGTTGGTCTATTATGCACTGTTTCACTACGCCCCGATGGTGGGAGCTTTGATTGCATTCCAAGACTACAACCTCATGAAGGGCATCTGGGGAAGTCCGTGGGTGGGTTTTGATAATTTTCGTATCATCTTTGACAATCCTGAATTTGTGCGCATTATGCGAAACACCTTATTGATCAGTCTTTATAAAATCGTTGGCAGCATGGTGCCGGATGTGATCCTTGCCCTGATGTTAAATGAGGTCCGGGTCAGATGGTTTAAGCGCGCTGTACAAACGATTACGTACGGCCCCTATTTTCTGTCGTGGGTTATTGTGTATGGTTTAGCATTCTCCTTCCTCGCCCCAGGCTCTGGTTTAATCAGTACCTTCGTACGCGATATGGGTTGGGGATCCATTGATTTATTAACGAATAAGGACTTCTTCAGACCTTTGATAGTACTTACAGAAATTTGGAAAAATACCGGATTCGGAGCGATTATTTACTTAGCGGCTCTAGCATCCATCAACCAGGAACTTTATGAAGCTGCCGTCGTGGATGGTGCAGGACGCTGGCGTCAGCTCTGGCATATTACGTTGCCGGGTATCCGTGATGTTTTCGTGCTCCTGCTGATTATTCGGATTGGCGGCATCTTGGATGCAGGCTTCGATCAGGTTTTCATCTTTTTAAATGCGCGTGTCTATGATGTTGGAGATATTGTGGATACGTGGGTGTATCGCTACGGTTTTGAGCGTCTTGAGTTTGGTGTGGCTGCAGCCATGGGTGTGTTCAAATCGGTTATTGGACTCGTGCTCGTGATTGGCGCAAACAGGCTTGCTAAGAAAATGGGAGGCTCTGGCATATGGTAACGGTATACGACAACGAGGGTGTAGGAGGCGATTCGCATGTCTTTTGTGAGTCATAAAACCAAAGGGGATCATGCGGTAGATGTGGGGATTTATACAGTCCTGGGCTTTTTCGCCTTGATCACGTTATTCCCGCTCTACTATGTGGCTATCGTCTCCATTACACCCTATGTGGAAGTTATGAAAAACGGCGGTTTCGTCATCTGGCCTGAGCATATTACTTTACAAGCTTACAAAGAAATATTCGGTTCACCACGGATCCCGCAAGCCTTGAAAATCACCGTATTCATCACGGTCGTAGGGACGACGCTGAATCTAATTGTGACGACCCTGCTGGCCTATCCCTTATCTAAAAAGTCGGTGCCAGGCCGCAATTTTATCCTGATGGCGCTCGTGTTTACGATGATTTTCAGTGGAGGGATTATCCCGCTTTATATTTTGGTGCGCAGCCTTGGCTTATACGATTCGGTCTGGGCACTCGTGATACCTGGTATGGTATCTACGTTTAATTTGTTGATTGTCAAAACCTACTTCGAGAATCTCCCTGCGGAGGTGGAGGAAGCTGCGCGAGTTGATGGATGTGGCGAATTAGCAACGTTGTTCCGCATTGTCCTCCCTTTGTCTGCACCGATTATGGCGACAATTGGTCTGTTCTACGGCGTTACCCATTGGAATGAATATTTTAAAGGGATTTTCTATCTCTCTGACAAATCGCTCATGCCGATGCAAGTCGTGCTCCGGAGTATGATTCAAACGCCGAATGTCTCGACAGAGCTGTCGATTAATTCACTCGTACTGGATGCCCTGCCGCCAGAAACGATCAAAATGGCCGTCGTCGTTGTGGCAACATTACCGCTATTAATAATTTATCCTTTTTTGCAAAAGTATTTTGTAAAAGGCGCATTGCTGGGTTCAATTAAGGGGTAATGGAGGATTGGTACAGCTATGAGAGCAGTCATTGCACGAGCAGGCACCGTGGAAATCATGGAACTGGAGGAGCCGGCGTTAGAAGCCAACTACGTGTTAGTGGAAACGGCATATTCTGCGATCAGTCCAGGAACCGAAATGATGCTGAAGGACATCCAATCGAACGAGCCGATTTTCTTAGGCTATAGTGCCATGGGTCAGGCTAAGGAAGTTGGAGCAGGTATTACGCATGTGAAAAAAGGGGACCGCGTCGCCTGCTACGGGTCGCCGTTTGTCCGTCATGCCGAGCTTCTCAAAGTCCCGAAGCATCTGGTGGTCCCCTTGCCCCAGCAAGTGGATGCCCAAGAAGCGGCTCATGTAGGGCTCGGCGCTATTGCTATTCATGCTTTACGGCAGGCTGATCTGCGATTTGGCGAGTCCGTTCTCGTTGTTGGCTTAGGCATACTGGGGCAGATGGTGTGCCAAATTGCCCAAGCGTCGGCGAACATCGTGATCGGCATCGATCGTGTAACCGAGCGTGCGGAGAAGCTTACAGCCTTCGGCACACCGCTGGTTTACAACAACGAAGATGACATGATACGTAATCTTCCGGACATTACCGGAGGAGCAGGTGTAGATGCTGTCATTCTATGTGTCGGTGGCGGCAACAGCGAGATGATCGATAAGGCGTTGGGCTGGATCCGCGATAAGGGAAAGATTGTTATCGTGGGTGATGTAAGCATGACGTTCAATCGGGAACTGATGTTTCAAAAGGAAGCGCAAATCCTCATCTCCCGTGCAGGAGGACCTGGCAGATATCTGGAAGATTACGAGAAGAAAGGCATCGACTATCCAATTGGACTTGTGCGTTGGACCGAGGGACGCAACATGGCGGAGTATATTCGTCTTTTGGCTGAGAAGAAGCTGAACATCGCGCCTTTGATCTCGCACATTTTGCCATTGGAGCGTATTAGAGAGGCTTATGACTTATACCGTAATGCGCCACAGCAAGTGCTGGGCGTTGTTGTCCGTTATGGCGATTCTAGCAATGAATGCTAGTTAAATGGCTATTATTTTTCTATACTACATATAGGAGTTTCAAATCAGGGATTGTAGGGTATAGGGGGATCTGGCATGTTTCGTCGGCTTAGAAGAACTAACTTCATCTCCAGCGTCTCCACCAAGCTTTTCATTCTTACCTTCATGTCGGTTATCGTGCTGTTTCTGGTGATCGGCGTGTTCAGCTACCAACGTCTATTCGAACCTATCAAGCAAAACAACGAAAAAGTACTGCAAGGCTCTGTCGTTCAAGTCGAAAATTATATTAAAACCCTAATGAATAATATACAAACACAATTGATTTTTCTCTCCACGCCAGTCCTCTCTAATATGGGGGAAAAAGATTTCGTCCAACTCATGGAAAATGTGTTGTCCTATCATCAGGAGGAGATCGCCAGTATTTATGTGATCGAAGATAACACGGTACGGATCTCCTCTCCGTATGGTTATCGTGTTTACGTCCCGGCAGAACGAATAGCGGAAATCACCAATCAAACGAGTAAAACGGGCTTCTGGTGGAGCCCTCCTCATACAATCAATGACCACTTCGTCCTCACAGTCGCTAAGCAAATCGACAGCCGGCGAGTGGTAGCCATGGATGTCAACTTAAATGCACTGACTGGACCGCAAATTATCCAAGACGATCCGGACAATCAGCGGCGTATTTATCTGTTTACAGGCCAAGGCGATTACCTCTCCACAAACACCTACCTAGCGTACCCGAAGACGTATCTCAATCATTTGGAAATGAAAGAGGCGTTACAGGTACTTACGCAGCAAAGCGGTACTTCCTTTAACACCGTTCACACCTCATTTGGCAACTATATGGTTCTTAGTTCTAATCAAAATCGCTGGGATTGGTTCGTTTTCTCCGTTATTGAGGAGTCGCAAGCATTTCCTTTACTAGAGTCACTCAAGGAGCAATTGGTCTTTGTGTTGTTTATGGCCATTATCCTTGCTTTCATCCTATCCGTCTGGATTACGAACTATATTCGCAAACCTGTAACCGCGATTACAAGGCAATTCAAGGCAGCGGCGCGCGGGGAGCTAGAGGCTCGCATTAAGCTCAAACGCAATGATGAGTTTACGCATATTGCCAATGGTTTTAACGGCATGATGGATGACATCCAGTCCTTGTTTGACGATTTGCGCGTAGCGGAAGAAAAGAAGCGGCATCACGAGCTCAAGGTGCTGCAATCGCAGATTCATCCCCATTTTTTAAATAATACGCTCAATGCGATCTATTGTTTGGGGGAAACGGGGCAAACGCAGGAGATGTGCGAGATGATTCGCTCGTTGATGGGCCTGCTGCAATACTCCACAGACAAGGTAGGAGACATTGTAACGGTCGAGGATGAATTAGCGCAATTGGACAATTACGTGCAGATTATGAATCTGAGATATGGGGACGTTTTTGTCATGGATATTGCCGTACCAGAGATTTATAATGCCACGCCGATTCCGAAGCTGACGTTGATTACGTTGGTGGAGAACAGTATTTTCTATGGGCTCAGTAAGGAAGAGGTCAATCATATTATTGTATGTGGCAAAGCGCATGAGGGAGCCGGAGTGGTCCTGGAGGTTTCCGATACAGGACCGGGGATTCCGCCGGATAAGCTGAAGCTGCTGCTAGAGGAGACAGGTGCAGCCAATCCGAACAAAGGGTTAAACAATTTGGGCATGCGGAATGTCCAAGAGCGACTGCGAATGACGTTCGGGTATCCATACGGGCTGCATTTTCATAATGAACCGGATGAGGGATTAACGGTGACGATTCATCTGCCGGCCGGAGAGCAAGGATAGCGTCGGGGAGAGGGGACGAGACGATCATGCTGAAAATACTGATGGTAGATGACGAAAAATGGGTAAGGGAGCGCTTTGCGCAGCGTATTCCTTGGTCAGACGGGGGATTTACGTTCATGGGTGCGGCTTCAAGTGCCAAAGAAGCAATCAGCATGATCGAGCGGGAAGTGCCCCATTTGTTGCTTACGGATATTACGATGCCGAATATGAACGGACTGGAGTTAGCTGCTTATGTGCGGAAAAGGTGGCCGCGCGTCCGAATCGTTATTTTGACCGCTTACGGTGAGTTTGAATATGCTCGGCAGGCCATTGAATTAGGCGTGGATAACTACTTAATCAAGCTCGCGCAAACCCCTGAGCAAATCCTTGAAGCTTGCCGTAAGGTGGCCGAGGACTTGGAGCAAGAGCTCGATATTGATCACAAGCTGGAGATGCAGCTTAAGCTCGAGCGGGAGAAAGAGTGGGCCAAGAAGCGCCAATGGACAGAGCGGCTGACGGATGGCGATGGAAGTATGCAAGGGCTTCCCGTGCCCGGTGAGTGGCTGGCAGGTGTGGAATCTGCGAGTTATGTGACGGGAATAACGATAGGCTGGCGCGTAACGTGGAGTTCAGGGCAAGGCGACACATCGCTTGAAGACCCCTTGCAGCTACAAAGCCAGCTAGCCGAAATACTTGAAGCCAAACTGGATGCGCAGATGTTAGGCGATGGTAACAGGTTGGCTATCCTGCCCCTGCAACATACCCATTTATTATTGTTAATCGGTGCGAAGCGAGAGATTCCTGCCTTTCATTTGAGCCAACTGGCGAGAATAGCGCAAGATACAGTCCATGCTTTTGCTCCTGTGAAAAGCCTCGCTCATATTGGATCTGTAGAAGAGTTAGGGAAGCTAAGATGGACAGAGAAACAGCTAGCTAATCTTATACGCAAAGGCAGGGATGGGCTGGCTGCGTATTTCTATTCGGAGGGTGAGAAACCCTCGACCGTGCTTCGGCGACTCGATGCGCAGCAGTCCAGGGAGTGGACGGCGGCTGTCGTCAAGGCTTTGCAGCGTGAGAATGTGGAGGCCTTCCGGGAAGCTGTAACCGTGATGATCACGCTGGGCGCGCCACCAATTCATCCAGGGGACTTGCTCCGTCTGACGAGACAAATGCTGCAACCTGAGCTTGTGCGGCTGCCTGATGCCGTCGCTGCTAGGTTAAGTGGCATCGATCGATTGACGACGTGGAACACCTACTGCGAGTGGTGGTTGGCAACCATTGATGCCATCTGCGAATGGTGGAATCAGCAAGATCAGCCTCCGGTGACTGTACGCAAAGAGATCCAATGGATGTGCCGCTACATTCGCGAGCACTATCAAGCGGATTTGCAGCTGGCAGAGCTCGCCAAGCTCGTTCATATGCACCCCTCGTACGCAGGGCAGATGTTCAAACAGGAGATCGGCGAAAACTTTCTAGAATACGTGAACCGGGTTCGTATGGAGAAAGCAAGCGAGATGCTGGAGCGGACCACGATGAAAATATATGAAGTGTCTGGCGCAGTCGGCATCTCCGACTATCGCTATTTCTGCAAGTTGTTTAAGAGTCATACAGGGGTTACGCCGACACAGTATAAGAGTAAAATGGGGTAATCGCTGAATGCGGTTGCCTTATCTAGTTTTAGGTAACGTCAAATTTAATCAATGAAGCAGGTGGATGTAAACCAAATGAAGCAGAAAATAGAATATGACAATCTCATTCCCATTAATGCTTTTCTTTGGTGTCCGAAGCCGTATCCACAGCCCCTTCATTTCCATTCTAGCTTGGAAATTGGTTATTGTAAGGAAGGCAAAGGGCAGTTTATTTTTGAAAATAAGCAGTATGAAGTACGCAAAGGTGATGTCTTCATTGTCAACAATACGGAGCTGCATATTGCTCAGTCTGCTCAACACGATCCGAGCCGATATATTTTTCTGAATTTTGACCCGAGTCTATTCCTTGAAGAAGATGAGAAATTATTGCTGCCATTTGCCTACCGGTCAGAGAGATTTGAGAATCATATTGCAGCAGGAACACCGCTTGCTCAGCAAATCGGCGTGCTCATTCAACAGATCTATGAGGAACTAAATGCGAAAGCGGAGGGTTATCTGACGTTTTCACGTTGCAAATTGCTGGAGCTTGGTGTTATTCTGCTTCGCCATTACAGGAGTTCGTTTAGTAAAGAGGAATGGGCTAAAATGTCCAGTTCACAACGTGAAATCAAAGAAATGATGCTCTTTGTCAAAGAACGCTTTCGTGAGCCTCTTCAGCTGACGGATGTTGCCGCTCATTTAGGTTGGAGCGCAGCACGGACAGGTCGGTTTTTTAAAGAGCATACGGGCATTAGCTTCTTGACGTATATGACACAGCTGCGGATCAGCGATGCGAAGAAGCAGCTCGTCACGAACCTTGATAGTATCGCAGATATTAGTTTTTCCAGCGGCTTCCAGAGTTTAGCTTCGTTTTATCGTGCTTTTAACCTGGATGCCGGACTATCCCCTCAGGAATATCGTAAACAATTTGGCGTTAAGCAATTATTTTGAGAAGTGTGAAAGAAATTGAGAAGATTCGGCAGGCGTAAATTCGTATAATCAGCTTACATTCTTACATAAAAGGTGGTTTTACGATGGCTGGCTGGGAGAAGTTAAAGGATATTGTGCGTTTAGAAATCGTACAAAGGCGAGAAGAGGGCTGCGATGTCAGCGGGTTTCAGGACAAGTGGGCTGAGGCCGGAGATGACGAAGCGAAGCTGATGATGGTTTATGGTCAGTTGATGTCGCTTGAAATTCGTGCTGATTTCCCTTTTGAGGAACCTTCCGACTTGGCTGGTATTCGTGCGCTGCGGCCTGAAGGACCTCGGCAATTACCGGCGGATAAATCGGAAGCGGAATGGCTCAATCAATTTCAAGGTGCGTGGCTCGGCCGTAGTATCGGGTGTGCACTGGGTAAACCGTTTGAGAATGGTCTATTTATGTTTGGCAGTGGCGGAAGAAACGGATGGAAGAATATTGAGCTATGGTTCAAGGGCGCTGATGCTTGGCCGATTCGTGGCTATGTCCCAGGGAGTTCACGAGCGTCAATTGAGTATGATTTGAAAATAAATGACTGGTGTAAGAAAAGCTGGAAAGAAAACATTCAGTTTATGGAAACCGACGATGATATCCGTTATACCGTGCTAGGCTTGATTCTTTTGGAGGAAAAAGGGTTGGATTTCGATAGCTGGAATATTGGCAAGCTGTGGCATAAGTACCTTAGCTACCAGCAAGTATGTACGGCAGAGACGCAATCTTATTTAAACTTTGCTCAGGTGACCTCCCATATGCAAGGTGACAAAACGGAGGAATGGGCAGAGAAGAGTGACTGGGTACGAACGTGGTTGAATCCGTATCGAGAGTGGATTGGTGCGCAGATTAGAGCCGATGGGCTGGCATATGGCGCTGCGGGAAATCCGGAACTGGCCGCTGATTTAGCTTGGCGAGACGCTTCTTTCTCCCATGTGAAGAACGGTATCTATGGGGAAATGTTTGTGGCTGCTATGATTGCAGCGGCGTTTAACGAAAGTGATAATGAACGCATTGTGGAAATTGGACTCAGCGAAATTCCGAGCAATAGCCGCTTAGCTCATGATATTCGACAAGCCGTGGAAATTGCGCGTACGTCGGTGGATCAATTAGATTTAGTCGAACGGATTTGGAATGCGTTCGAGCACTATCATTGTGTCCATACGAACAATAATGCAGCTTTAGTTGCTGCCTCGCTGATTTTCGCTAAGGACGATTTTGAACTAGCTGTTACGACATCTGTGCTAGGGGGCTGGGATACCGACTGCAACGGCGCTACCGTTGGATCGATTATGGGGGCAAAGCTAGGAGCGGATAAGCTTCCTGCGTCATGGGCGGAACCGCTTAACGATACGTTATACGCAGAGGTGACAGGATTCCATCCGATTGCGATTTCAGAATGTGCCAATCGCAGCTATGAGGTATTTAAGAAGATTTCGAAGGAGTATGCTGCTGGATTGGCGAAATAAGTGCAAAGAGGAAATAGTGTACAGGATCAAGGCTTCTCCACGAGCAAGTGGGGGAGCTTTTTTTGCATGCTTTTTATTAGTAATGGCTTCTTTGACTTTTACAAATTATTAAATAGGCGATAATATCGCGATGACAAACCTTTCGTAAACTTAAAAAGTAATAAGTCAAATTATTTTACTAATTATTGTTAGTTGAGAGGATGGTCATTTTTGACACTGGAAAAATGGAAAAACAACCTAGCAGGGTACTTGTTTCTCGCGCCTTCGCTTCTTGTTCTTATTGTGTTTGTAATGATCCCGATATTCTATAGCGCTGGATTAAGTTTCTTTTCCTGGGATATGCTGCGGCCTAATCCTACCTTTGTAGGTTTGGATAATTACGAAAGAATGTTCATGAATGATGAGTTTTATCACTCATTAAAACTGACGTTTCTGTTTGCTTTCATCACGGTCCCGGGGTCATTAGGTATAGCTCTATTCTTTGCGCTGCTGTTAGATCGAGGGTCTAAGAAATTAATCGTTTTGATTCGTTCTATGTTTTTTATGCCGATGGTCACCTCGACAGTAGCGATTTCCGTTGTATGGATGTTCATCTTCCATCCTGATTACGGATTGATGAATCAATTCCTGGGCTGGTTCGGTGTCGAGCCGCTGAGCTGGCTGAACGATACCAAAACTTCGCTGTTGTCGATATCTATCATGTCGATTTGGAAGAATATCGGCTACTGCGTCATTATTTTTCTGGCGGGTCTTCAATCGATTGATGGTCAAGTCATGGAAGCTGCCAAGGTAGACGGTGCAACGAAATGGCAGACGGTTTTCAAGATCAAGCTGCCTCTGCTGACGCCTTCAATTTTCTTGTTGTTGATTCTGCAAACCATTGAGCAATTTCAGACGTTTTCGCAGGTTGATGTCATGACACAAGGCGGACCGGCTAAAAGCAGTGAACTCATTGTTGTGCAGTTGTACCATTATGCCTTTGAATTGTTCCAGATGGGGTATGCGTCAGCCATTTCTATGGTCATATTCGGGATTGTACTGCTTCTTGTCTTGTTGCAAATGCTCCTGTTAGGCAAAAAAGTACACTACCAATAAAAGAAGGAAGGTAAGACGATGTTTTCTCAAACCAGATTAGCGGCACCAAAAATGAAAAGCGATTCGATGATGAAGGGACTGCAATCTGATCATGTCTCCGTATTAAGCACATATCTCATTCTAGGGCTCGGAGCTGTTGTTATGATGATCCCGTTCCTATGGATGGTTCTTTCCTCCTTTAAGGAAATCGATCAAATCTTCACAGGCTCATTCCTCTCATTGCCAAAGGAATGGCACTGGGATAACTATATTAAGGCATGGAAAAGTGCGCCTTTTGGCCGGTTCTTTCTAAACAGTTTCGTGATGTCTATAGGCACTGTTGTAGGACAAATCATCACAAGCAGTCTAGCGGCTTATGCCTTTTCCTGGATTGAGTTTCGGGGCAAAAAGGTGATGTTCATCGCCATCGTAGCTACAACCATTATTCCATTTGAAGCAACGATGATTCCTTCCTATTTGGTCATTAAAGAATTAGGTTGGATGAACAGTTATGCGGGTCTAGTCATACCGAGCATTTGCAGTGTTTTTGGCATATTTTTGCTTCGTCAGTTCTTTCTCACGATTCCAAAGGATTTTATGGAAGCTGCGCGAATGGACGGCTGTTCGCACCTGCGAATTCTGGTTCAAATCATTTTACCGCTATCGGGCACAGTGCTTGCAACATTAAGTCTGTTCGCATTCCTTGGGGCGTGGAACAGCTATCTGTGGCCACTATTAATTACGAATTCCGCAGACATGAGAACCGTACAGATCGGTCTTCGTTACATGGTGGATAAGGAGCTTGGCACCCAATGGCCACAGCTGATGGCAGCATCCACATTCATTATTTTACCTGTTATGGTCGTGTTCATGATGGCTCAAAAGTATTTCATTCGAGGGGTGATGCATTCCGGAGTGAAATAACCAGTTTGACGGATGATGAACACGAAACTATCGAATTCCATATTCTTAGGAGGTATAAACAAGATTATGAAAAAAACGCTACTTACAATCATGAGTGCAGTAACAGTTATCACAGCGGCAGGTTGTGCTTCGAAAGCGGATGTGAATCAAGGCAACTCATCCAGTCAGCAGGCAACGGCTGCATCTGCCACGACTGCAGCAGCTAAGGAAGTTACGCTAACATTTTGGTCAACAAATAAGGACCTTTACGCGGATGACATTAAGCAGTTTGAATCCAAATATCCGAACATTAAAATCAAAGCTGAATTTATGGGTGACTACGATGAAATGGCAAAGAAGGTCATGGCAGGGGTAGTAGCTAATTCATTACCTAATGTCGTGCAGCTTGGTCAAAGACACGGGATACCGCAAATTGCCGACAGTGGAAAGTTAATTCCAATTGAGCAGTTTATGGAGAAAAAGGATATCGATGATATTTATCCGGCCTTCTGGAACCGATTCCGATACAAGGAGAAATTATGGACGATTCCTTTTAACAGCTCGACACCTGTGATGTATTATAACAAGACGATGCTGGAAAAAGCGGGAGTTAAACCGCCAGATAATTGGAATGAACTAGTGGAAGCGGCAAAGAAGCTGACGCAGGACACGAACGGTGATGGCAAGACGGACATTTGGGGCTTTAATACAGCAGCAGACACGCCATGGTACTTACAGCCAATGACCTGGAACCGTGGTGGGAAAATAGTAGATCCTGTAGCAAATAAGATTACTGTCAACAGCAAAGAATCCGTAGAGACATTAAAATCGTTCCAAGATCTCGTTAATGTGCAAAAAGCAATGGCGCCAAATCAGCACAAGACAGCTGAAGAAGATTTCAATTCAGGTAAAGTAGCGATTTTATTCAAATCAGGTTCCGCCTTAGCTGCTACTCAAAAGCAAGTAGGTGACAAATTTGCAGTAGGCGTCGCTCCTCTTCCGATGATTCAATCTCGTACAACGCCGATTGGCGGTAACAGCTTAGGTATCTTCAAGTCCAATGATGAATTGCAGAAGGCTTCATGGACCTTTGTTTCTTACTTGACGAATACGGAGAATGCTGCAAAAACAAGCATGAAATCAGGGTATGTACCGATTCGCAAGACATCCACAGATTTGCCGGAGTTCCAAAAGTTGCTGAAGGAAAATGATGGCTTCAAGGCAAATATGGGACAAATTGAGTATTTGTATGGACAAGCTATTCATCCAGCTGACTCCTTGATTTGGTCTGGGTTAGTAACCGCTCTGGAAACTGTGGAAGGTGACAGCAAGGCAGATCCGCAAAAGCTGCTTGATAAGCTACAGCAGGATGTTGACGTATTTATGAAAAGTTACAAGTAAATACCGGTTACTGGTTTGGGGAGTGCCTGCCTATTGGCGAGCATTCCTTTTTTTCTACTACATGTGGACATCACTATCAAAAATTAATATGTTAAAGGAGTGCTATTGGATGTTTGTGAATCTTGCACATAGAGGGGCTTCCGAATATGCCCCGGAGAATACGTTAGCGTCATTTTATAAGGGAATCGAGATGGGAGCTAACGGTATCGAAACGGATCTCAAGATAACGAAAGATGGCGTTGTCATTCTGTTTCACGATAATGAGTTGAATAGAACGACGAATGGTACAGGACTTCCTTCTGATTATACGTGGGAGGAGCTGCAGCAGTTGGATGCGGGAGGGTGGTACTCACCGCGCTATGCAGGGGAACGCTTAGTTTCCTATGAGCAGTTTCTTCATTATTTTGGGAGAAAACCATTGCTGTTTGCGTTAGAATTAAAAGATAAGTTTATAGAGGAGCAAGCGCTCTACTATATTGAGAAATATGATGTCCGTGAGCAAGTGACGGTTACTTCCTTTTCATACGATAGTCTTCGGGCCGTACGAGCAAAAGATGCGACCATCAAAATGGGGCATTTGGTCCGACATATTGATCTTTCTTCTATCGAGCAAGTGAAAGAGATTAATTGTCAACAGATTTGCCCAGCCACTGAGTTCATTACTGCGGAAGGTGTTGCACTCGCGAAAGCACATGGACTAGAAGTTAGAGCATGGGGAGCATTTAGTGAACAGCTGATGCACAAAGCCTTGTCATGCGGGGTGGACGGAATGACGATTAATTTTCCGGATAAGTTGTCGATGGCTCTAGCCAGTAAAGAAAACAGCGCCATTTCCGTCGAGTAGATCAGGGCATAGCTGCCTAAGCCCTTTGTAGGAAAGAAATGGGTGAGGGGGATGAGGTTTGAAAACCGAGCAAGGTAACAGCTTTCTGTGGATGAAGATGAATAATCAGAGCAAGGTTCTAAAGCTGCTGCACCGTGAGAGGCTCATCTCGCGTATTGAAATTTCTCGGAAATCAGGGATTCAAAAGCAGACCGTAACAAATATTATTGGGGATTTACTGCATCAGGGCTTGGTTGTAGAAGAGGAGACGTTATCCTTAAGGGGAGCCGGGAGACGACCTACGCAGCTGCGGTTAAACAGGGAGCGTCTAGTTTCAATTGGCGTAGAGGTGACCAAAAGTCATGTTGCCGGCGTGCTTATGGATTACAACCGTATGCTGTTGCATCAGGAGAAGATGTCACTTTCTTTAACGCCAATACGGGATACGAACTCGGTCCAAGCCCAAGATGCGGCTGAACAATTGCTGAACATGCTGATTCAGATCATCGAAATGTTGTTAGCGAAGGTACCTGAAGCATCCATTTTTACCGGCATTGGGGTAGGTGTCCAAGGAATCGTTAATTCCCATGAAGGCATTGTCATACATTCACCTTATCTTGGCTGGTTTCAGGTTCCTGTTCGTTCACTTTTGGAAGACAGGTTCAGCATTCCTGTTTTCATTGATAATAATGTTAGAGCCTTTGCCATTGGTGAGGTGTGGTCCCGTCCGGAGGAGGATTTGGGGCATGTCCTTTGCGTCTATTTGGATGAAGGTGTCGGGAGCGCAATAGTCATCAATCATGAGATCTATTCGGGCTATCAATACCAAGCAGGGGAAATCGGTCATGTGAAGATCGAACTAAACGGCGAGTTGTGCTACTGCGGTCAACGAGGGTGTCTAGAACCGTATGTATCGGTTCAGAATCTGGGGAAAAAAATGGGTCTGGACGGCGGCTTCGGGGAAATAGTGACACTGCTGAAGAAGCAGGATACTCGAGCCGTAAAGGAGCTTCAGGACGTTGGAGATCGATTAGGGTTTGTATTGGGAAATACGATTAACCTAATGAATCCGCAAGCGGTGATCCTCGGAGGTGAGTTAATAAGAGCTGTGTCATGGTTTGCCCCGTCTATGACTATCGCCATGGAACAGACGACTAGAGCAAGCAATCGGAGTACAGCGATTATTTTTTCTGATTTTCACCAGAATAACGGATCCATTGGGGCTGCTTCACTTGTTTTTCATCAGGGTTTATTGAATACGATTTCAGGAAAAGAAGGCTCTGGATCATGATTTCAACAGCACGATGGCTTATGGCATTCTATTTTATTTATTACGGCACGACAGCGATGAATATTATCTATCTTCCTTTAGTCCTTAAAGAGAAAGGCCTCTCGCTCCTGGAGATCGGGGCTTTTCTGTCTGCGGGACTTGTAGCAGGCGCGGTGGCTCAACCGTCATGGGGGGCTGTAAGTGACAGACTCGGCGGAGTGAAAAGAATTATCCTATGTTGTTTAGTCGGGATGACGGTTGGTCTTGGTATCCTGTTTACTTCGGAAGATAGCATGCTATTGTTGATAGGATATTTGATATTTGTTATTTTCTCTTCTCCGGTCATTCCATTGGTTGATTCGTGGAACATGTCACTCAGCGAAATAGGGGGGCGGCCTTATGGGGCTTATCGCATTTGGGGGAGCTTGGGTTTTGCTTGTGCCGCGCCTTGTATGGGATGGATTTCACAGCAAACGGGTCCTGTAGTTTTATATGTACTTTATTCAGGAGGTCTAGTACTTTCGTTGATCTGTCTGCTGCCACTGCCTGATGAGCCTCGCCACACCTCGAGTACGAAGTCGAATTGGTCTATAATGATGATATGGACGGGAAAGCCGGGATTATGGTTCATCATGGGTGCACTATTATTGCTAGGTTGTGCTTCCCGAGCAGCAGATAATTTCACAGGCATCTATGCACAAGATATCGGCGGCACGGAATTGTTTGTAGGACTCTGCTGGTCTGTTGCTGCACTTTGTGAAATTCCCTTTTTTTACCGAGCGTCAGCGTGGCTCGACAAATACGGTCCAATCCGTGTTCTTTGCACAGCTGCAGCTTGCTATGGCGTCAAATGGCTGCTCATTTGGACAACTGGGAACTTAGCTGGACTTATGATCAGTCAAACGCTCCAAGGCGCGACATTTGCATTGATGTACGTCGCAGCCATGTATTACGTACGATCGATAGTCCCAATGGCTTTAAGATCAACAGGACAAATGCTGCTTTCGATGTGGATGTTTAGTCTCGCTGGTGTGTTAGGCAGTGGCATAGGGGGATGGCTGATGAACAAAGGTCACTCCATGGAATTATTTGCCGTCTGTATCTTACT
This sequence comes from Paenibacillus qinlingensis, assembly GCF_031455095.1. Classification (GTDB taxonomy): domain Bacteria; phylum Bacillota; class Bacilli; order Paenibacillales; family NBRC-103111; genus Paenibacillus_E; species Paenibacillus_E qinlingensis_A. Next base: position 101,287 of record NZ_JAVDSB010000004.1, on the reverse strand, counting down.
TGCGGGAGCAGCTTTTGTTCTTCTATTAGCAGGTGTTCACCGGAATAAAAGCCCACGGCTCGTTCAAACACGTCCGGGAATATAGGAGGAACCTAACTCGGGAAGGGGTGGCTACGGTATGACTCAGGTAATTGAAATGAATGAAATAGGTTGGCATAGAGACAACAAGATCATCCTGGAAGAGATTAATTGGCAAGTTGCCAAAGACGAGCATTGGGCTATTCTTGGACTAAACGGCTCAGGCAAAACAACCCTGCTCAACATGATTAATGGCTACATTTGGCCAACGAAAGGGCAATTGTCCGTCTTGGGGCATCCTTTTGGAAGCGTTGATATAAGAGAATTGCGCAAATCAATTGGGTGGGTCAGTTCATCTTTGCAGGAGAAGTTGTATGCTTCAGATCGAACACAGCATGTCGTAATCAGTGGCAAACATGCCTCTATAGGGTTGTATGATAAACCGAGTGAAGAAGATTACGACCGTGCAAGGGCATATATGCAGCAGTTGTCTTGCTTGCATTTGTATGATCGTACATATCAATCCTGCTCGCAGGGAGAGAAACAAAAGCTGCTCATTGCCAGAGCATTAATGGCATCACCGAAGCTGTTAATTTTGGATGAAGCTACAAACGGTCTGGACTTTCTTTCTAGAGAAGCTTTACTGTCTAGTATTAGTGAACTAGTCAAGAGTCCGAATGCTCCGACGCTCCTATTTGTCACCCATCATATTGAAGAGATTCTTCCTGTGTTTGGCAAAACGTTACTCATTCGCCGCGGAGGTGTATTTGCCAAAGGAGACTCGCGCGAAGTACTGACTAGTGATAGTTTGTCTTCTTTCTTTGAAACCTCTGTAGAAGTGAATTGGCAGAATCAGCGGGCATGGATTTCCATTCCCTAAACAAACGGAGACCCTCAGTCTATTGCTGAGGGTCTCTTTGTACGATTTAAGGAAGTCCCTACAATACAAATCAGTAGGGACTGTTCGTGTTGAAAGCGTTATAATAAGGGACATGGAATTCGTGCCTATTATAGTTTGAACACAAGGGGGAACTGGCATGAAACTTTGGCGAATCGTTCGGGAGAAGAAGTATTTGCTGCGCATTTTTCTATGGATCAACTGTATGATCCTGCTCATTTTACTTCCATTTTCAAGTCTGATCTATGTGAATGTGGAGAAAAATATGTTCCAAAGCGAATACGAGGGGAGCCAAAAGCTCTTGTCTCAAATGAAGTACAATATCGATTATTTGGACACGATGATTAGTAAACTGACGTTTTCTACATACGGCAATAATGATGTGAAGGCACTTATGTATTTGAATGATGAAGAAACCTACGATCATATGAATACGATTAACAAATTAAATGCGACGGTGGTCGCTAACTATCCGTTCGTTCAATCCGTTTATGTCTATAACAACCATAAGAAAATGTATTACTCCACATTCGGTGAGTTGTACCATAAGGATGCTGAGTTAGATAAGGTTCTTGCACAGAACGCTCCCATAATCCCGTTAAAGGCAATTGTTCGGAAAATGCAAACCGGAGGCACTACCGCGGGCCCTACCTACGATACTGTATTGAGTTATGTCATGTTTGAAAATGTAGATGCAAAAGGGGTAATGGACGGAGCCATCATTCTCAATGTGAAATTAGATTGGCTCGTCGATAACATTCGAACGATTAACCAGTTTGATGCGCGCACGCAAAGCGATTTATACATTTTAGACAACAAGAATCAGTTCATAGAGACCGATACTAACCAGATGATCGCTGAAAATCCTTCGGCGGTAACAATCAAGCGAGCCTTCGAAACGTCGGTTTCCCAAGAGCGGATGCATGCGGGAGAGTCGGCTGGATTTTACGAAACTGAAGTGAATGGTGACAAGCTCATCGTCTCTTATATCTATTTAGAAAAAACGGGATGGACCCTGTTGGAAGCAAAGCCGTACAAAGAAGTGTACGCTAATCTGAAGCAGTTGATGGATACGATTGTGATCATCACGGGAGCTGTTTTTGTAGGTGCGCTTCTGTTAACGTTATCGGTTTCTCGAGGTATTTATAAGCCGGTGAGAAGGTTAATAGAACAGACATCGCCCGGAGGGGCTGGAAAAGAGGGCTTCCTGAAGCCTGGTGTGAAAGACGAGTTTTCCTATTTGACCGAGGTGTATCAGAAGTCGCGAGAACAGCTCTATGAGTACAACCTCGAGAAGAACAATAATACGAGTATCATGAAGATTTACTTTTTGAAAAAGCTAATGGCCGATAGCTACAGCATGAATGCAGCTGAATTTGAAGACGTATTGAGGCAGTTGAATGATGCCTTAACCAAAGATAAACCTTTCATCATTTGTGTTCTCCGCATCGATGAGTACAAAAAGTTCCTAAGCCACAAAAGCCTAGCAGAACGGGAGTTGCTGCGCTTCGCGATCGCTAATGTCACGACGGATGCTTTATCCCAGATAAGTGTCGCCCAAACCGTGGATATGAAAGATGACTCGCTCACGATCCTTTTGAACACCGCAGATAGCCAAGAGAACGCCGTGGAACAAGTGGAACAAGCGATACGGGAAGCGCAGAACTACATGGAGAAGCATTACCATATCACATTCACGGCAACCGTCAGCACAATCATTTCCGAGTATACAGCAATTGCTGCCGCCTATAACGAAACCTTAGCTAATAGCTCCTACCGGTATGTATTTGGAACGAAATCTGTGATTACACAAGCACATATCGATGCAAATATAGAAAATGTAGACATTGAGCATGTGTTGGGCATGGTCAGTAAATTTACTGATGCAGTGCCTAAGGGGCATGCAGCCAAGACAGAAGAAAGACTGCGTGAATTGTTCAGTCAGATCCGCCAATTGGACTATGGCAGCATCATGTTGGTCAGCATGCAGGTCGTTCACCATTTGAAGATGACGATTTTTGAGATGAACCGTACGAGTAAGGAGCCAATTGCTGTTCCAGCCAGATTGATGAGCCGTGAGCTGTATGAGGAGGAAACCATTGAACAATTCGAAGGGCTCTTGTTAGAAGCTGTACGCGCCATCCATAGTGAGGGCGAAGAAAAGGGCATCCAAGGCAATCAAGTTGTCGCTGATACGATTAAGGAGATCATCGATTCCAACTACTTCGACTCATCTCTTTCTGCTGCAAGTATTTCTGACATGATGAGACTACCTGCTTACAAGTTGAGCAAAATAGCCAAGATTCACCTCGGGATGTCGATCCCCGAATATATTAATCAGGTCAAGCTTCATAAAGCGGTGGAATGGATGGAGAATTCGAAGCTGAGCATCCAGGAGATCATGCAGCGAGTGGGCGTTGAGAATGAGAGTTACTTTTATAAATTGTTCAAAGCTAAGTTCGGGATGACACCAAGAGAGTATATGGCGAAGCGTATGCGTTGATATAGAAAAAATAAACAGACCCAGTTGTCCATGATGGACTTCCGGGTCTGTTTGATGTGTGCCTATTTAATTGTGTACGGCAGTTTAAACGTCCAAAGAAGTGTTCCATTTTCTGGCGTCGTGCTGTCAATGCCAAAATCGTTATCGTTCGTGATAGCAAGTGTATCACCATTAATAAGCGAAACACCTTCAATTTTTTCATAAGGGAACTTGAAGGCAACTGCATCCAGAACCGTACGTTTCGTCGTAGGCAAGATTCCATTCGCTTTCAAATCTGCAATCGTCATTTGCTCAAGCGTTTTACCTGCGGCTGTCGCACTGTCGTATTTGCCACTAATGTTAGTAGCCGTTGAAAGGTCAATGGCATAAATGCGCTTCAATTGTGCTTTATCGCCAGAGAATTTATCTCGCTCATCGATTAACAGCGTGTTCTCGTTCACGACAACCATATCAGAGATAACGATATCTCCTTGAGCTAGATCTTTAAATTGCTTCGCATCTTCTAGGACGTATACAAACTCACCAACAGGGTTAAGTGTCGCTAGGTCAAACTTAATAATCCGGACCTGACGGGAATTGTCCATCGCTTTATCTGGATTGCGAAGCGCATTCTGCATAGCCATGAACATATATTTGCCATCAGGCGTAATGCCAACAGCTTCGGCTCCACGGTTCTGGCGAAGTTTGTTGTACACGTCTGGCAGTGTCTCACGGGATGGCACAAGCGGAGCGGATGCCTGGCTTGCCCAACCTTTAGGCACAATACGCTCAATAATCGTACCGTCACGTTTCACATGAACAATGGACGGGCCGTATTCATCGGAAATCCAGAAAGAGTCATCCTTCGGATTGTAAGCCAAGCCTTCGATATCAAGTCCGTACGGGTCATAGGCTAACACTTTCTCGCCTTTTGCATCATACGGCTCTTCATCGCGCCCTTTAATATTGGGCAGTCCAGTAATCGTAACTTTACCTGATACAGGGTCAGTACCTGACAGCTTCAAAGGGAACTTGTCTAAAATATTGATTTCGCCCTTACTTACTTCGATTTTATAAATCGTTGGTGTATAGTCTGGCAGTGGGAAGGTACGCACTGTTTTACCGTTTATCGTAGGTTGACCGTTGGGCCCGCGATCAGCCGTTGTATAGAATACATTATCAGGGTCTCCTGGAATGTGCGTTAAGGATGAACCAACTCCCATTTTGATACCTTCTGCAAGATTTGGGGCCTTAAGTTCGTATTTACCAGTCAAAACAGGCTTGTCCGTTAAGGACACACTGCTGCGGAACTCATCCCAATCGACATATTTACCCAAAGATTCAGAAAGCGCACGAACTGGCATGTATAAGCTGCCGTCCAAATTGACAGCAGGTGCTGATGGCTTAATTACTTGTCCATTACTGGAGTACACGACATTCTCGGAAGTTTCCCCACTTACTTGTTGAGCCGTTACTGTTCCCGAAACTGCCACTGGAAGAGCAAGCAATAAAGAAGTTAATACGATCCATTTACGTTTCATTTGTAGCATTCTCCCCTCACTATTGTCCGCATGTATGTTTGACTTCTTAGTTATAGCAAACCAATGTAAGGGTTGTGTAAATTGAATATTATGGGATTGTAAATTTTGAGATCGTTATCTGGAGTTGCTTCCGCTCATCTATCCAGATGCGAGTGTGATATACTGTATATGATGTATACATTTTCGGAACTGCAAGGATAATGGAGGATTGAGCAACATGGAAATCGGCGACGAGATCGATGATGAAATCATACAGAGCTTACCATCGGGTGTAGCGCTTAGTTGGGGAATTATTAAGCCGTCCCGCAGAGGGCCAAAAGGTGAACTTAGCATCAAAAAAATTGTTGACGCGGCGATTGATATTGCTGACAACGATGGACTTGCAGCGGTTTCGATGAGCAGGGTGGCTCAATCGTTGGGGTACACGACGATGTCGCTCTATCGCTACATCACAAGCAAAGAAGACTTGCTCGTGCTGATGCAGGATGCCGTCTGTGCTATTCCCATTCCACAGGAGGTACCAGGAAAGCCTTGGCGCGAAGAAATGGGGGAATACGTCTGGGCATGCGTAGATGTGTTCCGCAAACATGCATGGTACGGGGATATTCCGATTACGAGCGTCCCCCTTGCGCCTAATAATCTGCAGGTAATCGACTGGATGTTGCGAATCATGCGGGATTTTCCGCTGAATGATTTTGAGAAAATGTCGTTCCTATTGCTCGTCAGCAGCTATGCTAGAGCATGCGGTCTGATCGCGCGTGACATGGATAAGGCGATCCGTGATGGTGCGAGCCCGGAGACATTTGGCGGCATCACATATGGGGCAGCACTCAAACAGCTGGTCAAACCGGACCGTTTTCCCCATCTCCATCCCATCTTAATGGCGGGTGCTTACACGGATGAGGTGGAGAATCCGATCGGCAATGATCTGGATTTTGGGCTTGAGCGAATCTTGGATGGGATTGCGCATTATTTGCGTGAGAAGGGGTAAGTGGCTCGGTTGCCGGAGCTACCTTACTCGAACCTCGAGGCGCTGGTTGATTGCTCAATTACGAATAGATGGAATTTCTGCAGTTAATTCTTTGGGAAATCGATATAAATGAAGAATAAATGGATTTTGTACAGGTAATTGTAGGTGAATTGGCCATTACGCGCATCTGGGGGAGAAATAGCTACATGTTTTCCATCTAATGCGAATATTTAGTTGAAATGCTCCGAAATAGCTGTACAATTTCCAGTTAAGTTGTGGTGTTGAGATCAGCATCGGGATCGGGAAGTGTGGGGGAAACGCGGTTAATCACTGACTCGACTACACTAGCTATACCAACCAGTTGCCATCAGTGCTTAGCACCAACCACTAGCACAATCCCCCGAAAACACAAACTTATCGTCTGGAGTAATCGGCACCTTTGTCAAAACCAACCAGCGTCTCGGTATAGCCGAGGCGCTGGTTGGTTTTGGTGGAAAGCTATTTCTTGTGAATAGTGTTATGCGATAACGTTAATTGCATCCATAGACCATTTTCAAGGGAAATAGGGTGATGGCATAAGATGGCATAACGCTATGCCACCTTTTCAGCAGAAAATGAGCTAGTTGAAGGAGGATAGCGTTATGCCATAACGTTAAACGCGGGCTATCCGAGCTTTTCTGCGAGATAAGATGATGGCATAAGATGGCATAACACTATCTATCTTGCTGGTTCCCCCCTCACTTCCCGCCATTCTTACGAAACGCCAGAATGCACCAACTAATCGCTATCACCAGTAACGCGACGCACCAACCGATGGCCCACCAAGGGTTATTGAGCACCGGCGTACCCATGAGCAGTCCGCGAATGGTTTCGATAACCGGTGTAATGGGCTGATGGTTCGCAAAACCCTGCATCCAAGAAGGCATGGTATTCGTTGGCACGAATGCGCTGGACAGATAAGGCAGGAACAGCAGGGCAAAGCCGTAGCCGCTAGCAGCGGAAGGGCTGCCTGTGACGAGGCCAATCGCGGCGAACAGCCAGGTAAAGGTTAGAATGAACAAGATAATAATGCCAATAGCGCCAAGCCATTCGATGAATGTCGCGTTTGGACGAAAACCAACGAGCAGGGCAACGCCAATGACCAAACAAGTAGCAAGCAAATTGCGAGCAAGGCTCGCGGCGACATGACCGGTAATGACGCTGATGCTGCTAATCGGCATCGTTCGGAAACGGTTAATGATGCCATTGGTCATGTCGGTTGCCACATCAACAGCGGTGCTGGATGAACCGAAGCCTGCACATAAGAGAATGATGCCGGGTACAACATAATTCACATAATTGCCGCTAGAATCAATGGCACCGCCGAATACATAGGTAAACAGCAGCATGAGCATGATGGGCAGCATGATGGCCATCATCAGCGACTCGATGTTGCGCAAGCTGTGACGGATGCTGCGTCCGATGAAGACGGCGTTGGTTGCTGCGAAAGAAGGGGGCTTTGGCGTTGCTTGTAGACTGCTCTTGTTCGAAAGTGGAGTCGAGTTCACCGACTGTACGTTCTTCAGCGCTTGGAAATCATTCATACGAGGGTAGCCTCCTTGTGATTAGGTGTCGTCAACGCAAGGAAGACGTCGTCCATGCTTGGTTTGCGAATGGAGATGCGCGTACCTGGCGGGCAAGAGTTCGCGATCTCACTCAACGTTTGGCTGACATCGTGAACAGTACCGCTCGTCGGAATGGATAGAATGACTTCGTCTAACGCGTTCCGGAGCTCGATGACTTCACCGCCAACACGTGCTTTCAACGCTTCAGCAGAGCCGGATGCAACGATCCGTCCATGATTCAGCACAGCAATTTCATCAGCAAGTTGATCCGCTTCTTCCAAATATTGCGTCGTCAACAGTATCGTCATGCCTTGCTGCTTCAACTGGAGAATCGTCTCCCACAAGGATCGGCGGCTGACCGTATCTAGACCTGTCGTCGGCTCGTCGAGAAAAAGTACTGGACGACTAACGACAAGGCTAACGGCCAGATCCAATCTGCGGCGCATGCCGCCAGAGTAAGATTTCACGCGCTTGCCAGCCGCGGCTTCCAGATCGAATTGCTGGAGCAGCTCCGCTGCACGGACGCGGGATTCGTCTGCCGATAAGCCAGCTAGTCGGCACATCATGATGATATTCTCGAGGCCGGTTAGCACCTCATCCACTGCCGCGAATTGCCCTGTGAGCGAGATCGATCCCCGCACGATCTTACGGTCAGCGATGACATCATACCCTTCGATTCGTGCATGGCCCGCATCCGGTTCCGATAACGTTGATAGAATATTTATCAACGTTGTTTTTCCTGCTCCATTGGGCCCGAGCAACGCAAAGATGGACCCTTTCCCCACCTTTAAATCAATGCCATCCAATACGGTTTGGTTGCCAAAGCTTTTACGCAAGCCGCTTACTTCAATAGAATGCATAGTCATCCAATTGCCCCCGTCCTTTAAATTGTGGATCATATAAACAGTGTATTACATACTCAGTTATTTATGATCGTTCTCAAGACCGATATTGCACTCGGTCGTCCGCAGCATTTCATCTGCCTCTCATAAACTCTCATCTCCACCAAATCCGTATTCTATAAGGGTTTTCACCACCTCCTTCACAAAAAAGTACAGTGAAAACTCATGCAATTTTCGAATCTTACAGTACATTTGTACCCCAGCAAAAATGAGCAGTATCCAATTTCTCACCCAATTTCGTATGATGAAATCGCAAAGAGGACGCAACGTTACACAGACAGAAGGAGGCAGCGTACTTGGGGATCTTCTCAGCAATACGCAAAGAATCGAAGCATTTCTGGCGGGCAAGAAGTTTGTTTTTAATCGGATTGCCGGCCGTCATTGTGGTGTTTATCTTTTACTACTTACCTATGTATGGTATCGTGATCGCATTCAAAGATATCAACTACGCCAAAGGCATTTGGGGAAGCGATTGGGTAGGGCTGCATAACTTCAAGTTTTTCTTCAACTCGCAGGATGCATTTAGGATTACACGAAACACGCTGCTATTAAATGGATTGTTTATCGTAGTGGGGATGTCCTGCGCATTAGTTATTGGATTATTACTGGCTGAATTGGGTCGGAGATGGGTGAAGCTGTTTCAGACGATCTTGTTCTTTCCTTATTTCCTTTCGTGGGTCGTCGTCGGTTTTGTCAGCTACATTCTGCTAAATCCATCCTTCGGTGTGATCAATAAAACGTTGGAGCAGCTCCATCTCACCCCGATCGACTGGTATAGTAAGCCGGGCTATTGGCCCCTTATTTTAACCCTAACGTATTTATGGAAAAATGTCGGCTACACCGCCATCATCTTCTTCACGGGTCTGCTGTCCATTGACAACAGTTATTATGAGGCTGCCTCCATAGATGGCGCTTCGCGATTGCAGCAAATTCGGAAGATCTCAATCCCGCTCATTTTGCCACTGATAACGATGCTGTTCATGCTCAATGTGGGCCGTATTTTCTACTCGGACTTCGGATTATTCTACTTCGTGCCCCGGGATGCAGGGATGTTATACCCGACGACAGATGTCGTAGATACGTATGTTTTTCGCTCATTACGGGTCGTAGGTGACTTGGGCATGGCATCCGCAGCTAGCTTGTACCAAGCGGTTGTTGGTCTAGTTCTAGTCATAACGACGAACGTACTCGTCAGGAAATTTAATAAAGAAAACGCTCTATTCTAGGGAGGAGGGTGGCAGTGCATTCATCTAGTAAGCAAAAGTCAGAAAATAACCCGCTAATCATTCTATTCTTTCTGGTTTTATCCATCCTGTTCATCTATCCGATGCTGTACGTCATTTCGGTCTCCCTCTCCTTCGATGGGGATATCGCGAAATTCGGTTATCAACTAATCCCAGAGCGCATTACGTTTGTCGCGTATTCGTATATTTTTCAGACGCCGAAGGCGTTGCTTCAATCCTATCTGGTGACGATTGTTGTGACGGTCTTAGGAACCATCTTAAGCTTAATACTCACTTCTTCCTTGGCCTATATCATGACGCGGAGGGATTATCGGTATAGCCGTCTAACAGGCTACTTCGTCTTCTTCACGTTACTCTTTAATGCGGGATTGGTTCCTTCCTATATCGTGATGACCAGTGTGTTGCATCTGCAGGATACGATTTGGGCTTTGATTCTTCCGTATGGGGTAAGCGCTTGGTTTACGATGCTTATGAAGGGTTTTATGGATGGATTACCTTTTGAGATTATTGAGTCTGCCAAAATCGATGGATCCTCCGAACTGAGCACCTTTGTGCGAATTGTTCTTCCGCTTTCCAAGCCGGCCCTAGCGACAGTAGGTTTGTTCTACGCCCTGGCTTATTGGAATGACTGGTGGCTTGCTATGCTGTACATTCAAAATGAGAATCTGATTCCGCTTCAATACTACTTGCAGCGAATCATGTCTAATATCGAGTTTTTGACGAAAAATATGCAAGCAGGCATTAGCATTGATATGAGTGCGATTCCAGCTGAATCTTCTCGTATGGGGATTGCCATTCTGGCCGCAGGTCCGATGTTGTTCGCGTTCCCATTCTTCCAGAAATACTTGATCAAAGGATTGACAGTTGGTGCAGTTAAAGGCTAACTGAATGTATGGCTTCTAAACGTTTGTCAATCCGAATCCGGATCGGATGATAATACATGTCTTCCTTATTAAGTTTCTTATTACGCTTTCTTAGTACCATTGTGACCATAAAAATCAGGAGGGTTCGATGATATGAAAAATAGATCAATCAAAGCATTATCTCCCGTTATTGTAAGCTGTGTGTCCTTAGCCATGCTGCTCAGTGCTTGCGGTTCCAGCACGAATAGCTCTTCACCATCCCCGGCAGCGAGCAGTGCGCCTGCATCGCCAGCGGCTTCGACGGCTGCTGCGTCCCCAGCTGCAACGGAGCTTAAACCATATGAGATTACTTGGTATTTGCCGCAAAGTGTATTCCCAGATGCCAAACTCGTTCAGGATGCGATGAGCAAAATTACCAAAGAAAAAATCAATGCAACATTGAACATTCAATTGGTCGACTGGGGCACGTATGATCAGAAAATGCAAGCGATTGCAGCTTCTGGGGAAAAAGCCGATCTGATTTTCACTTCCAACTGGACGAATGACTACCTGCAAAACGTAAACAAAGGAGCATTCCTTGACATTACGGAGCTGTTACCGAAATATGGCCCAGACATTCTAAAGCAAGTTCCGCCATCTGCTTGGGACGCAGCGAAAGTGAAAGGCAAGCTGTATGGGATCATCAATACGCAGGTTCTTGCTCGTACACCAGGCGTGCTGATCAATAAAACTTCGTTGGACAAATATGGCTTTAAAGCCGATCAGTTTAAGACATTGGCGGATTTGACACCATTTTTCGAAAAAGTAAAAGCGTCTGAGCCTGATAAGTATCCGTTCAGCTTAAAAGGTGACACAGATGTGATGGGCAACTACGGCAGTGCCATCGGTCTTGAATACTTTTCGCAAAAGAACCCAGGGGTTGTTCGCATCGACGATGCGTCCTCCAAAGTGGTGAATTTGTATGAGACGAGGGAGTTTACGGCCTTTTTGAAACAAATGCGTGAATGGTACTCCAAAGGCATTATTCGTAAAGACGCAGCAACGATTAAAGATACGAACTCGGATGAACTGGCAGGCAAATACGTATCCTCTACGTTCACGGTTATCAATCCAGATACAGCAGCTAATCAAGCGCAAAAATTTGGCGGTGGCGACGCAGCGAACGTAGCAGCGATTGAGTTCTCGAAGCCCTACATGAGCACAGGATCCATTATTGCGACCATGACGGCCATCTCTCGCACATCCAAAGATCCAGCCAGAGCGATGATGTTCTACAATTTGATGTACTCCAATGCAGAACTGTTTAACTTGATGAGCTACGGGATTGAGGGCAAGCACTATACGAAGGTTTCGGACGGTTTGATCAAAAAGATGGACAATGCCGGCTACTGGGTAGATTCCGGTTGGGAATACGGCAACATGTTTAACTCGTACCGGACCAGTGCAACACAGCCGAAATGGTTCCCAGCAGGTCCAGATAAGAATGCCGCAGCGATTCCATCCAACATTCTCGGATTCTCTTTTGACCCAAGTAATGTAAAAAGTGAATTGGCACAAACCGCATCTGTCGTGGATGAATTCTATGCGGGATTGATCACGGGGATTGCTGACCCAGACACAACACTGCCAGTGATGAATGCGAAGCTGAAGAAAGCAGGCTTGGACAACATTTTGGCTGAGATGCAGAAACAGATCGATGCTTGGAAAGCTTCGAAATAAGCAATGAACGAACAGTCGCCTCTCTTCTCCTACATGGAAAAGATGAAAGCGGCTTTTTGTGTGTGATTATATCCTGATGATAAGAAACTAAACACCGCTCAAAAGATGTCACGTGCAGAGGTGCAAAAAAAGGCATGGAGCAGCGATTTCGTCTATTCCAAAATGGTGGATATCTGCTTACGATCAGATCATCCGTTATTATACGGATACCTATTGCAGAGAGGAGGGTAGATGTTGACAGAAACTCTTTGTAAGCGCTGTATAAAATGTGGAATCGAAAGGAGTTTATATCGTGAGAATATGGAAGCGAAAAGGTTTGCATCTCTGTTTATGCACCATTTTAATGTGTACAATGCTCATTACTCCCTCGAATACAAGCACTGTAATAGCGGCAGTCCCTGAGAAGCTTTTAAGCGAAAATACGTTAGGCTCTTTATTTCCTTTAACTACGGAGATCATTCATACTGGAGCAACTTATACTTGGTTAACGGAAGGGACTCATGCCACCGATCCTGCTATTATTTCAACGGATAACAGCGGTGCTCCGGATATGAGTGATGGGATTAATGGTCCAGATGGTAATTACAGCAATAACTCGACATGGGATGATAACGCGGTGTCTACGGGAACGCTTATCTATGATTTACAAGCTGTTTACAAGGTATCAACGGTCAAGGTTTGGGCGGATACAGCGACGAATAGTTCCATGAAAAAGTTTGAGGTACTTGCCAGTATCGACGGTCTTACCTACAACTCGGTAGGAGTTCAAGAAAACCAAAATGCGGCGAATAGCGGATTTGCTTCTGTTGCGCTTACGATCAAGCCACTTGTCTATGCGAGGTACGTAAAAGTCATTATGCATAAAGATACTCCCGTATTCAATATGAGACTTGGAGAGGTAGCTGTTTTTGGAGATGCGTTGGAGCAGCAGGCACTGCTTAGCAATAATTTCTTGCGGGCATCAGGTCCCTACAATACAAGTACCCCTAAGCTGCCGACGAATGCGACATATCAATGGGTTACGGAGCAGCCATTTGTGACCCAAGGTGATTTAATAACCACGGATAATGAATCCCTTAACGATGGTGCAGGAGGGATTGTAGATTTAATCGATGGTTCTAGTGTAGAGATGACGGCAGATACGATCGTCAATTCCGCTTGGTCTTCACAAGGAAAGTTCGGTACGGTCATTTTCAATTTGAATGATATGTATCAGGTCGGCAAGATCGATGTATGGACCAAAGCAGACAGTAGTAAATACATGGATGGTTATGAGGTTCAAGTGAGTACAGATGGTGTCAATTATACATCGCTGGGGTACACCGCAAATACAAACAATCGCACAGCTAATGCCATGGTAAACACGATATCCTACGGCGTTTCCGGCAGGAATGCTAAGTTTGTCAAGATTATCATGCATAATGCGAACAATTCCCAGCAGCTGACCATTGGGGAGATCGCGATTTGGGGCTGGAAGCTGTATGACAACAATCCTTCTCAGCAGAATCCGATGCCTGAACAAGTGGAGCTGCGCGTGGATCTAAAAAATTACAGCACGTTATATCTGGATTGGTCAAGTTACAATCATGTAATTAATAACACGAATAAGTATGCGGTCTATATTGAAAACGCAGACTTTACAACAACGACTGGATTAACTCCCAAAACAACACTCAACACAGGATGGATTGGGCAAGTGGGTAAATACGTATCGTATTTCGCTCTTCAACCTGAGACCACTTATTACATTGCGGTCACTCCTTTTCAAGCATCGGGTGTGGAGAGGAAGGATGTAACGACAGTTAAGCTAACAACTCCTTCTGTACTTGGCGGAGAGCAAGTAGGGGATATTTTCTCCATCAATGATGCACCATTCGGTAGCGGTAATCATTACGTGAACCATGGTGACCCAGGAGAACAAAATAATTTACAAAGTAAATTAAAGCTTCTCAGAGAAATCGGTGGCGTGAATAAAAATAGGTGGTCCGATCACAGCAACTACACGAAAAAGGAGTACGGTAAGTTTGGGGTAAACTTTCACATGTTCTACCACGAAAGCAGTACGGTAGCTGCTGACAATACGAATGGCGCGTGGACGTTCTCAACCTATAACGAGCCTGATAATCCAAGCAACTTCACAACGCCAACTGTGGCCGCAACTTCGATAATGAACAATCACAATTCAATGAAGGCGATAGACAATAGGAACTTATTAGTTGAGCCTGCGATTATGGGTGTTGACACAGGTAGTTTGAATTGGCTAGATCAGTTGTATAACTCGGACGGGCAAAATGGAGCGCTGGTTAAAACCTATTTTGATGTCATGGATGTTCATCCTTATGTTAAATATTCGGATACGCCTGTTACTGGATTAGATAGCGGGACGCCTGAGAAGCTAATTTCCAAAATTGCCGATCTAAAAGGTGTAATGTCCAGTCATGGCGATGCTGCTAAGCCTATCGTATTTACAGAATTAGGCTGGAGCACTTATACAGGCGGCGGGGGCTTCTTGAAGTTAGTGGACCGCACAACGCAAAGAAACTATCTAGCCCGAGCTTATATGCATGCAATTGCTGGAGGAATTAAATCCGTGCATTGGTATGGGTTTCAAGATTTTGGTGAAACGGCCACGCAAATAGAACATAATTTTGGACTTATTGATTGGGATGCAGTACCTAAGCCTAGCTATTATGGCTATTACACGATGGTTAGGGTGCTCCATGATGCTTCCTATCTGGGTCCAGTAGCTAATCTCAGTAACCCTTACTATGGTTATAAGTTTTGGGACGAGAATAAGAATCGCTATGTGACTTCCTTATGGGATGCCAGTTGGCAAACGACGAGTTCCACGAGCCATACAGCGACAATAACTACTTCTGATGCAGGCGTTACCATAGTGGGCATTGATGGCAGTCATACCTATTTGGCTGCGACAACTGGAAGTGTGAATGTGCCATTAACTGGAGCACCGATTTTTATTTACTCCAATCATGGTGTGAGTGTTGCTTCTGTGAACTAGATCAAATAATCAGCAGTCTCCCCATTAGGGGAGGCTGCTTTTTTGTATACCGTGTGGTTATCACCTTAACAAAATGAACCATGTGTAAGAAAGGTAACAGGATGTTTTGTAAGAAAGGTCAACTGAATAAAACATGTCTATTTCCATTCTCTTCACCGCAGGATACGATCGAATCGCCAGCACAACAGCAGGCTCAATTTCGAAAGGGTGAACACAACATGGAGGAAAGAACGACCGGTTTCCATACAGGTAGAAACCAACGGAAGCCAATATGGACCAAACCGACGCAATCCACATTCAGAAACCGAATGATACGGGATCGACATTTGTATCTCATGCTACTGCCTGTAATCGGATTTTATCTGTTATTTAAATACGCTCCGATGGTTGGTGAAATGATTGCCTTTAAGGATTATCGGTTCGCAGATGGAATATTTGGGAGTAAATGGGTGGGGTTCAAACACTTCTCTAGCTTATTCCAAAGCATTGATTTTTGGAGAGTTCTCAGGAATACCTTGCTGCTCAATGTCTACAGTCTTGTTCTCGGATTTCCGGTACCTATTCTTCTTGCGCTTCTCCTCAATGAAGTGCGCAAAGAGTGGTATAAAAGAACGGTTCAGAACCTGCTCTACCTACCTCATTTTATCTCATGGGTTGTGCTAGGGGGTATCTTTATAGCTATGCTTTCCCCGAGCACAGGCGTTGTGAATTTGGTGCTGACGAAAGTGTTTGGCATCGAGCCCATCTACTTTATGGCCAGTTCCGGCTGGTGGCCAATCGCGTATACATTATCCGGTATATGGCGTGAAGCAGGTTGGGGCACTATTTTATACCTAGCAGCTATGGCATCCATTGACCCTCAGCAATATGAAGCAGCGAAGATAGATGGGGCATCGAAACTGCGCCAGATTTGGCACATTACGTTACCAGGAATTCGCAGTACAATTGCTATTTTGCTCGTTCTTCGGATGGGGCACATGATGGATGTTGGCCTCGAGCAGACGTTGGTGCTCCAGAATATGTCTGTATTGGATGTAGCGGATGTCATCAGCACTTATGTGTATCGTGTGGGCTTACAAAATATGAACTATAGCTATACGACAGCATTAGGCTTGTTCCAATCCGCGGTTGGTTTGATTCTAGTCGTGGGTGTGAATCGATTAACCCGAGTTTTCGGAGAAAGGGGGCTTTGGTAATCGATGAAAACCTACAATAGCAATCAACCATTCTTCACTCGTTTGGGAACAGCGGCGAATTACACAGTGCTTGCGATCTGTTCACTAATTGCGTTATACCCTTTTTGGTATGAGATCGCAGCTTCTTTCAGCAGCAGTAGAGCCATTACAGCAGGTGAGGTGTCCTTATGGCCGATTGAATTTAATACGGAAGCTTACCAGCGGCTTTTCCAGGATGGACAGCTCTTTGTAGCCATGCGCAACACGGTGCTGGTAACCGTTGTGGGAACAGCCCTCAATATGGCCCTTACTTTATTGGCCGCGTATCCGCTTTCTAGACGAAGACTGATGGGACGCACGTCCATCCTCATGTTCATCACATTTACGATGTTGTTCGTTTCAGGTGTAATTCCGAATTTTATACTCGTAAAATCCTTAGGTCTTATGGATACGTACTGGGCATTATGGCTGCCTGCTTTAATAAGTACGTATAACATGTTCGTGATGAAAACGTTCATGGAGGGCTTACCCGAGGAAGTTGAGGAGTCTGCGGCTATCGACGGCGCAGGTGATTGGCGAATTTTGGTTCAAATCATCGTACCTTTATGCAAGCCGATTTTAGCTGCGCTTTCCCTCTTTTATGCGGTCGGCTGGTGGAACTCGTATTTCAACGTATTGCTGTATGTGACCAAAACGACCATGCAGACGCTGACGCTCAAGCTCTACCAAATGATTCTGCAGGTGGATCAGAGTCTGCTTGACAATGTTTCCGGAAGTGAGGGCGTAGCTAATGTCGTCCTAACGCCAGAAGGCATCAAAGCGGCTGCTATCGTCATCGCAGTTACGCCAATTCTGATTGTCTATCCGTTCCTTCAGAAACATTTCGTCAAAGGAGTCTTGATTGGATCGGTTAAAGGCTGATATCATGGGGCACATAGCCCTTGGTATAGATAACAAACTATAAGGGGATGAATTCATTGAAGAAGTCTAATCATGTTTGGAAACCAGTTCTTGCTGCAAGCTTGTCTTTGGCGGTACTGGCTGCCTGTAGCTCAAATACGGCAACGACTGAAAGCAGCTCGACTGCACCACAAGGCAGTGCACCAGCTGCGGCAACACCGGTAGGACCGAAGAAAGAAATCAGCATTTCCACTTTTGATAGAGGTACCGTAGCCGCAGAAGAAGGCAGCTATGAAGATAACCGATGGACGAAATGGATCAATGAAAACTCACCGGCGAAAGTGAGTTGGGTTCCAGTTCCCCGAGCGCAGGCTCAACAGAAGTTAAGCACCCTGGTCGCTTCTGGCAGTGCGCCAGATCTTATCTGGGAGTATGATCGCAACTATATTGCCCAATTAGCCAATCAAGGCGCCATTCAGCCCATCGACAGCTACATTGAGAAGTACAGTACGACATTGAAAAAGTATCTGCAAGAGCATCCGGAGCTGAAATCGGCGATGACGATTAATGGTAAGATGTATGCCATTACCAGCAGCAGAAGTATCGATGGTATTGCCAACCATGCCATGTGGATCCGTCAGGATTGGTTGGATAAACTCGGATTAAAGGCGCCAACGACAACAGAAGAATTAATTGAAGTGGCCAAAAAATTCAAAGATGCGGATCCTGACGGCAATGGTAAAGCAGATACCGTACCTATTGCGTTCAATGGTAATGCTGTGCAAATTATTAGAGCTTTCTTTCAGGTGAATGAGAATCAATGGTATTTGGAAGACGGCAAAATGAAATTTGGCAGAACGTTGGATCGATACAAGGATTCCATCGCTTATCAGAAAGCGTTATTCGACCAAGGTTTGTTGGATAAAGAATATATTACGGATAGCAACTTCCAGCGAGCGCGTCAATTGTGGACGACGGGCAAATCAGGTATTTATATGAGTTCTTGGAATATGCAAAATGAATTTATAGATCTAAAGAAAAATGTGCCGGATGCGAAGATGGTTCCGTTAGAGCCGGTAGCTAGTAAATATGGGAAAAATGGGTTGTATCAGGAGCTGCCGGCGAATATTCTTGTCGCTTTTAACAGCAAGATGAAGGAAGATAAGATTGAAACAGCTATTAAATTTCTAGATTGGATGATGGAAAAAGGGGATATGTCACTGAAGTACGGAGAGGAAAACGTTCATTACAAACTGCAGGATGGGAAGATTCCTCAAGTACTGAATGCTGACAAATCCCGTAAGGAAGTATCTTATGCTTATGAGTACGCAATCGTATCTGATTTTAGCTTAGTACCTGAGTGGTTCCCGGTCATGGCTGCGCAAGATGCTGTATCCCAAGAATATGCCAAAATTAAGACGCAATCACTGAATGTGGCTCTCAAAAATAAATATCGCAGAGACATTGCCTTTAATCCGGATCTTCCTGAAGTCAGTCAATTAATCGCAACATTCCATCCGATTGCAACGCAAATTGAGGTGAAAGCCGTAACTGGAGGCAATGCTTCAACCCCAGAATCTGCGATGGAAGAGGTTCGTAAAGAATGGAAGCGGCTTGGCGGGGAAAATGTGGAGAAATTGGCCCAAGAATGGTATGAGAAGAATAAAGAGTTTTTGAAATAATTTACTTGTAGTTTACTGGTTATAAAAGCATTTTGCAGCAGGGATTGCTCTCTGTTCGAAATGCTTTTTTTATGTTGAACGGAGTGACCTCATCCTGCTTCAGGTTACATCTTTTAAGGTCGAAAGAAATGCCACTTCATATAAAAAGTGTCTCTTGTGATTTTGTCCGTATTTGACTAAGTTAATCTCATCATCCAGTTGTAACTATTGACCAGAAAGGACGTGTGAAAAGGTGGATTGATATAACGATTAAATCAAATGACATGACGGTCAGACCAATCGTTCGAGAAAGGGAGTTCGTGATGAAACGTCTAAAAAAAATAAGTTCCATCCTTTTCGCTATGATCATTTTCATACAAGGTTTGGGCATTGTCTCGATGAATCCTACGACTACACAAGCGGCTGAATCCGTTTCACCGAAGTTGCTGAGCGGTAATAGACTAGGTGAATTGTTCCCTGCGAATACAACTGTCGTGGATACAGGAGCCTCCTATACTTGGCAGCAAGATGGGCTTTATGCAACGGAATCCAATCTTGCGGCTTCAGACCCTTTAGCTGCAGGTAAAATGATGGACGGTTCTGTAAGCGTTGTCAGTTCGGCTAGTCAATCTGGAGAAGCCTATGGAAAAGTGGTCTATGACTTGCAAACTGTAAACCGTCTAACCTCCCTGCAGGTGTGGTCCGAATTCTCAGCTGCAAGCGGATTGAAACAGGTAGAGATTCATGCAAGTCTCGATGGTACTAATTACAATCGTGTTGCAGTAACGGATAGTGTATATGGCAATGATGCGGGCATTGTGCCTGTGAGCAGCGATATGAAACCAGCACCCTATGCCAGATATGTAAAGGTTGTGCTTCATAAAGATCCAGCCAAACTTAAGTTGAGCATTGGAGAAATTGCCATTTGGGGTGATGCTGTTCAGGAGCCGGCGATTTTGAGCAATAATCAATTAAAGACCGGTGGTTACTACGGGGCGGGGACGCCGAAGTTGGATACGAAAGCAACGTATAAATGGCATACGGAGCAGCCTTTTGTGACACAGGCAGGATTACTTGCAACGGATAATGAAGCTGGCGCGAAGAATGACGGCAGTACAGGCGGCTTGCCTGATCTCATTGATGGCTCAAGTACAGAGTCGACAGCGGATACAACAGCCAGCATGACCGCAGGTTCGCAAGGTCAATACGGAACCGTCACATTTGCATTAAATGACGTATACCAGATCGGTTCGATTGATGTCTGGTCCAAAGCGAGCAGCGCAAACTTCATGGATGGTTATGAGGTGCTGTTAAGCTTGGATAACATCAACTATTTCTCCAGCGGTTACACGGCCAATCCGAACAATCGATACGCAGATGCGATGCTCAATACGCCCTCCTACGGCATCCCTGGCAAGCACGCCAAGTATGTCAGAATCGTCATGCATAACGCCAACGATTCCGATCGGTTAATTGCTGGTGAGATTGCGATTAAGGGATGGAGACTTTATGATGCGACGCTTATCAAGAAAGACATGCCGGATCTAGTTGAACTCACCACGACGATCAAAAATTACAACACGTTGTATCTAGATTGGTCTGCCTACAATTCGGTGGTCAATAAGGTGAATAAATACAGTATCTATATCCAGAAGAATGACTTTACATCGACAAATGGGCTAACCGCTCAGGTAACGGCTGAAAATGGGTCCGCCGAACAGAAGGGGAAATTCCTTCTCGTTTCATCCTTACAGCCAGAGACGACCTATTACATAGCTATAACGCCGACGAGCACAACTTCGGGTGAACGTAAGGATGTCAGCACAATTAAAATAACGACGCCTAGTGTTCTTGGCGGGGAGAAGATTGGGGACATTTTCGCCATTAATGATACACCTTACGGTGGAGGAAACTATGTTCATCACGGGGACAAAGAGGAAGAGAATATCATCCGTAAGCTTGTGCTCATGCGCAATATTGAAGGGATTAATTTTAATCGGTGGTGGATCCATGATTCTTGGGTTAAAGCATTTTCTAATACATACGGAATCGGGTTCCACACGTATTATCATGGACCTCAAGATGTACCTATGGAAAATAAACAAGGAACCTGGACCTTCTCTACCGTTAATGAGCCCGATCTGAAAGGGACGAATCCCTCTGCACTCGCCTTACAGTTTAAACAAAACCACGAGAGCCTGAAGGCAGTGGACAACCGAAATTTACTTATTGAGCCTGCTTTAGGTGGAACTGAGCCAGCAAGTATGACTTGGCTTGAGAATTTGTACAAATCCGATGGCCAAAATGGCGTTTTAGTAAAAACGTACTTTGATGTTCTTGATGTGCATCCTTATGTGAAAAATCATGAAGGTAGTCTACCAGGTCTCATTCCAGGTGCCCCTGAAATGTTAATCGGGAAAATCAATGAAATCAATGCACTGAAAGCTAAATATGGCGATCAGTCTAAGCCCGTCATATTCAGTGAACTTGGATGGAGCACCTATACAGGAAGCGGCTATCTTCGACCTGTAGATAAGATAACGCAACGTAATTACTTAGCTAGAGCCTATATGCATGCCATTGCTGGCGGTATTAAGCGAATGCATTGGTATGATTTCCAAGATGACGGAGTTGATCCGACGAATCTGGAACATAATCTGGGCATGATCGATTGGTATGGCGTTCCGAAGCCAAGCTATTATGCTTACTACACGATGGCAAAAGTGTTGAAAGACGCCAAGTTTATTGGCCCCAAAGCGAATGTTGATCATCCGTATTATGGCTATGAATATTGGCATGAAGGGAAAAATCAGTACATTACATCGCTGTGGGCTGCTGATGAATCGACCAAAACAGCCACGTTCAAAACGAAGGATACCAGCCTTACTGTTGTGGGCATTGATGGGAGTTACGCCTACTTACCGGTTAATGATGGGATTGCGAGTTTAACCATTAGTGGTGCTCCTGTATTTATATATTCGAGCACGGGCTTGGAAATCTCCTCGATTGATGATTCTTTTGTATTAAAAAACACTTCAGTGGATGTAAGACGTGGCGATACGCTCCATACGGTTATTCAACGTTCTGGTCTAGGAGCGGAACTGAATGGAAAGATTCAACTCATGGGTCCATCCGCTGATTGGAAACTCGAAGGTGAAACAAGCTTTACTGCAGGAACAACGGCGATTCCGGTTGCTATCCCCATTCCTTTTAACGCGGAAGAGAAGGTCCATGAGGTTACGATTCAAGTGATCTCGGGTACGTCACTCGTTGCAGCCATGAAATTGAAGGTCAACGTACTTGAGACCGTCAAAGTTCGTATTGTGCCTGAGCTTGCAGCGCCTGGAAGATGGAATGAATGGCATGCAGCAATCTACGTAGAGAATGCAACTGCTGACAAAGAGCTAAACGGTACCGTTCGAGTTACGGAGGCGGTATATCTAACCTTAGGTCAAGGAAGCCCAATTGCATTCAATCACTTATTGCCAGGTGAAATTACGAAGATCACCATGCCGATTACCGCTCTTCCGGAACAAGCAAGAGCTAAATTGAAATTATCCATTGATTTGGATAACGGATTTACGAAGATTGTGGAAAGACCGTTTAATTTTATTGCAGCTGTAAACGACCAGACAGCGCCAATTATCGATGGCAAGCTATCTGAGGAAAGCTGGAGTAATAGCATGCCCATTGTCATTAACAGATCTGATCAAATTAAAAACATTGTTAACTGGGGCGGTGAAGCTGACTTAAGCGGCAAGGGCTTCCTGAAGTGGGATATGAATCAGCTATACTTCGGTATGGAAGTTCAAGATGACAAGCATTATCAAGTTGGAGCTGGCGGTGATCTGTGGCAAGGGGATAGCATTCAATTTGCCATTGATACGGGAAGAGAAGGCGGAGTCGGCAGCTCAGCCAACAATGAGTTCGGCATTGCGCTTGGAGAGCAAGGACCGATGGTTTGGAGATGGCTCGCGGCTAACGGCAAGCCTATAGGGGAAGTGACGACCGTGCAGTCAGCTGTTTATCGAAGTGCTATCGCGACTACCTATGAGCTTGCGATTCCTTGGACAGAGCTCTTATCGCCAGGTCGCACGGTGACGGATACAGATATTTTCGGCTTTTCCATGCTCATCAATGAGAATGATGGAACAACCCGCCGAGGCTGGCTTGAATACATGAGCGGTATTGGGTCCAGTAAGAACACGCAGCTATTTGAGGATCTGATATTCAGCCAAATCCATGCACCAGAGGTAAAGGTTACTAGCGTGAAGCTTGACCAAACGACAGCGACTTTGAACAGAGGGCAATCCATGGTTCTAAATGCAACTGTACTTCCGAGCGATTCAACTAACAAACAGGTTCGGTTTACAACCAGCGACCCAGCGGTAGTCAGCGTATCGCAAGAGGTGTATGGCTTGCAAGGAACGGTGACTGGTGTCTCAGCTGGAACGGCAACGATTCGTGTGACGACTCTCGATGGCAGCTATTCGGCGACGAGCCAGGTAACCGTTTTACCCTCAAGTGACGTGAACGTGCCTTCAGGAGGTGGCGGTTGGAGTCCAGCACCAGATCTTCCTGAGGTTCAGGATGGAACGATTCGCTTCACAAATCCAGTTCTGAAACAAGACGGAACGGTTGAAATTGAAGTACCTATGGCTTCCTTGGAGAAAGCGGTAGAAGGAGCGTTATCTTCGGATCGAACGCTTGTCATCGATATTGCGAAAGTGACAGGTGCCAAGAAACTTCAGATTAAGCTCCCTGCATCCATTCTTGACACAGCTCAAAAGAATAGTATCGAAAACATCCAATTCCGAACAGGTTTGGCGACGATAGCCTTGACTCCTGATGCGCTGTCTGACCAAGTGAAGCCGAACTCAGCTATTTTGGAGATTGTAGTGGAGGCGGTTCATTCAGATGCTCTTACTGGAGCAGTGGATTCCCGCATAGGAAACCAAGCTGTATATGATTTTAATGTCATCCTTGATGGGATTAACATTCATTCGTTTTTCCGCAGAGATGCGGTTCAAATCTCGATGGACTATACGCTCGCACCTGAAGAGAACGGCGATCAAGTCATTGTGTACCACATCCGAGATGGTCAGATGCTTGAAGTGGTGAAGAATGGGAAATATGATGCCGCAACAGGGCAAGTCACTTTTACGACAAATCAGCTTAGCTCATATACGGCATTGTATACACATGTGACCTTCGCCGATCTTCAGGATGCCGTGTGGGCGCAAAACAGCATTGAAGCACTGGCAGCAAGAGAAATTGTAAATGGTCTTGAAAGTGATCGGTTTGCTCCGAATGAACAGGTTACGAGGGCCCAGTTTATTCAGATGCTAATGAATGCTTTCGATCTGACAGAAGCGGATGCTACAACGAGTTTCAGCGACGTGAATAAAGACGATTGGTTCTTCAAAGCAGTGGCAAGCGCTCAAAAGTTGGGAATCATCCAAGGGTATGAGGATGGGTCCTTTGGTGCCAATCAACCTATATCGAGACAAGATATGGCGGTTTTGGCATCTAGAGTAATTACGTTAGCAGAGATTGAGCTGCAGCACCTGATCGTTCCTGTGCGTTTCGATGATCAGCTAGACATTGACTCTTATGCTCAGGAAGCAGTTAAGTCGATGCAAGCGGCTGGTATCATTAACGGATTAGATGAGAATCGATTCGCACCAGATTTGAATGCGACACGTGCACAAGCTGCAAAAATCATTTATGGGCTGTTGTTTATGTAATTCTGAATGGGGTCGGTAACCCTAGTTTTCAGATGGTATACCGACCCACTAGTTAACCATCCAGAAAGGAGCTTTGCCATGCGTATATCGATAAAGAGTTGTGCTCTAATAAGTGCGTTTGTGATTCTTCTAGGCTCGGTTTCCGTAGTGTTCCCCGCTAGTCAAACCGTACAGGCGGCAGTCAACCAAAAGCTGCTAAGTGGGAACGCAGTTGGAAGTGAATTGTTTCCTGCAGATGCGCCAGCCATTGCAACAGGTGCGTCTTATACTTGGCTATCCGAAGGGACCCATGCGACGGATCCAGGTCTCCTTGCATCGGATGAATCAGCATCACCGGATATGTCGGATGGTGGTAACGGCCCAGATGAGAATGCCAGCAATTCGACGGGGAGTGTGGTAGGAGCGGCGGTTTACGGAACGCTGATATATGATTTGAAATCCGTATATAAAGTATCCTCAGTTACCGTATGGGCGGATACGAACAATCAAAGTGATATGGATCAGTTCGAGGTATACGCCAGCTATGACGGTTTAACTTACAATCGGGTCGGGATTCAGGAGAACACGAATGCGCAAGATTCGGGTTTTGCTCCTGTTTCACTTGCCATTAAGCCTATAGTCAATGCGCAATATATCAAAGTCATTATGCATAAAGATCCGAACAAGCAAGTCATGAGGCTAGGTGAAGTGGCGGTTTATGGAGATGCACTTGAGCCTATGGCGATACTCAGCAATAACTATTTGAGAGCTTCTGGCACCTACAATACGACCAAGCCGAAAATTGCAACCGGTGCTTCGTACACGTGGTTAACCGAGAATCCTTTCATCACAGATGGCGATTTAATCAAGTTTGATAACGATGGATCCAAGAATGACACGGTAGGGGGACAGCCGGATTTAATCGACGGATCTAGCACGGAATCCGATGCAGCTTCAACGACCAACTCGATCTGGGGCTCCAAAGGGAAATTTGGGGCGGTTGTATTTAACTTAAATGATGTGTATCAGATAGGGAAAATTGACGTATGGACCTTGGCATCGGGCGGGAATAAGTTTATGGACGGGTATGAAGTTCTCGTCAGTACAGATGGTGTGAATTACACATCCCTCAGTTACACTACGAATACAAGCAGCCGTACGGCCAATGTGTTCGTGAATACATCAAGCTACGGGGTTCCTGGTCAGTTTGCCAAATATGTCAAAATCATTATGCATAACGCGAATAATTCGGAAATCCTGACGGTGGGAGAAATCGCCATTTGGGGGTGGAAGCTTTATGATGCGTCACTTCCTAAGCAGGCAACACCGGATCAAGTAGAGTTCACGGCTAAGCTCAAAAATTACAGCACGATGTATCTGGATTGGTCCAGTTACAACAGTGTGGTTAATAATGTGAACAAATATGGTGTCTACGTGGAGACCTCATCTTTTACAAGTACTTTAGGATTAACGCCTAAGTTTACAGCCGAAGCAAAGTCCATTGAACAATTAGGTAAATATCTATCCTATTTCGCTTTGAAGCCAGAGACAACTTATTATGTAGCAGTGACCCCCTTCCAAACGACTGGTGTTGAAAGGCGCGATGTGCAAACGTTGAAGGTAACAACACCATCTGTGCTTGGAGGTGACACTGTCGGAGATATATTCGCCATCAATGATGCTCCCTATGGGGGAGGGAACTATATGCACCATGGTGAAACGGAAGATCTCTTTTTGATGACGAAATTGCGTTTGCTAAGAGATCTTGGAGGTATCAATAAAAACAGATGGTGGGATCACAGTAATGCCATGAAAACTCTGTATGGTAAAAGTGGATTAAATTTCCACTATTTTTATCATGGACCGAGTTATGTTGAGGCGGATAATAATGGAGGAGCCTATACATTCTCGACCTACAACGAACCTGATCTTGCCAATCGAAATCCGGCTTCTGTAGCAGCTCAACTTAAGATAAACCATGATAGCTTGAAAGCCATCAGCAGCAAGAGCTTACTTGTAGAGCCTGCACTTGCGGGTCTCGATCGTTTAGATCCCACCAAAGGTTTGAATTGGCTGGACGATTTCTATAATTCCGATGGGCAGAATGGTGCTTTAGTGAAGACCTATTTCGATGTCATGGATGTCCATCCTTATGTCAAATATGAATATCCAGCTGTACCTGGACTTGATCAAGGTACTCCGGAGAAGCTTCTCGATACGCTGAAGCAATTAAAAGACACGATGGTGAGCCACGGTGATGGAGACAAACCGATTGTTATTACGGAGTTAGGGTGGAGCACTTACACAGGCGGAAGCTACTTGAAAAAAGTAGATCGTGCAACCCAACGTAATTATTTGGCTAGAGCTTATATGCATGCCATTGCAAACGGCATTCGTACCATGCACTGGTACGATTTTGCCGATGATGGCACGGAGACGAATAACTTGGAGCATAATTTAGGGTTAATCGACTGGAACGGTAAGCCTAAGGAGAGTTATTACGGTTACTACACACTGATTAGAGTTTTAAAAGATGCAAACTATGTAGGAGTGGTACCGGGCATTGCCAATCCTTACTACGGCTATCAATTCTGGGATGAAAATAAGAATAGATACATCACATCTTTATGGGATGCCAGTTGGCAAACAACAAGTACCGCTACACGAACAGCCACTATAGAGACGACTGAACCAGGAGTAACGATTGTTGGCATTGATGGAAGTTATAAATATGTCGCTGCAGTTTCGGGAGTTGTAAGTGTACCTCTCACAGGAGCACCTTTGTTTATCTACTCTCAAGCGAACGTAACTGTTAATTCCATTAATTAATGGATGATTATTCCTCCTGGAGGTCGTGTTAATGATACAATAAGAACAAGTGCACGACTGAATGGAGGCCTACCATGAGAAACAGTATTTCTGCGAAGGCTATGGTGATTTATGGCATCGTATTCCTCTTTATAATCAGCCTAACGTTCTGGCTGTCCTATACGGGGACAGTGGGTAAGCTGCAGAAGGATTTAAAAGATACAAATCTTGCACTCTTGAAACAAGTTGACTCCAAGATCGAAGGTGCTTTCCGCCAGACGGAAAAGGATTTGCTCTCCATGGCGGAAGGGCTGGAGTTTATTTATTTTATGAATAATAGCTATAGTGATGATGCACAAAGATACAGTATCCATTACACACTGACTACAAGACTGAGGGATTTTATCGCGAATAATCCGAATTATTCCTCTGTTTTTGCTTATTCACATGTCAGCGGAGACTTAATGACCGAAGAAACGTTTTTAAAACAAGCCTCCACAGAGTTTAATTGGTTAGCTCAGTATTTGGATATGCCGGAATATTTCAAGTGGTTGTCGACGCAGAAAGTATGGGATGGTCAAAAGACAGAGGATGTCATTACCTTGGTCCGCAGTTTTCCTGCCCTTAGCAGTCCTGGCTTTAGGAAGGGTCTCATGGCCATTAGTATTCAAGAGGATGAATTGTTCCAAATGATTAAGACGATCTATGAGGATGGTCATCCTGGTCATTTTTTCATTCTGGATGCAGAAGGGAACGTCGTTACGCATGACGATAAAACTCAGCTTTACCGCAATATGAAGTCGTTACCCTATATAACTACGATACTAACAGATTCGGATAGCGGCTCGTTTAACGTGAAATTGGATGGCGTGAAGCAGTCTGTTTTTTATCGGACAAGTGCATATACGGGATGGAAAGTTGTTAGCATCATGCCGGAAACGACGGTATTTGAACCCCTGAAAGTTACACGCAATCTGCTGCTCATTTTTGCTGTTATCATGTTCAGCCTCGCGTTATCTGCTTTATTCTATGTGAATCGCTGGACCTTTAAGCCGTTAGACCGATTAGCAGGTAAGATGTCGGGTATGAAGAAGGGAAGAGGACAGGGGACGGAGAGCATTGGACTTAGCAGCTTAGAGCATATTTTCGATGAAATCCTAACAGACCGTGAGCACTTGGAGCAGCATGTGAGGGATTCGAAGCCCATGCTCAAATGGAAGATCATGATGGAGCTATTGAATGGCAGTCGTTCTGATTTCCATGCGGTGTATCACCATTTGGAGTTTCAGGGGATACGTATGTATCCAGAGCGCTTCCTTGTGTGCACGGCAGAAATTAGCAAGGATGGCGAACAACTGTCACCGCGTGATGAAGCCTTGTATACCTATATGTTCTGTAATGTTACGGAAGAGCTGATCCGATCAGAGCATGCGGGAGCAGCTATTGACTTAGGAGGCGGCAGGGCAGCCGTCTTGCTAAGCTTTGCTGAAGGTGACCCCGAGCAAAACCATTTGCGGACATTGGTCATTCTTGAATTAATTCTCGATATTATGAAAAAACAATTCGGTTTGTCAGTGACAGTCGGTGTAGGCACATGCCGGATGGATATGCAGGAGATACCACGTTCGTTCGATGAATCACAAAAGGCACTGCTTTATAAAATGATTTTCGGTAAGCACTCGGTAATCTCTGTAGACGATTTACAGCCACCAGACCGACAGGATTATTACAAGCTCAGCCGAATGTCTGAGCCCGTCATGGAAGCTTTAAGGCAGACCGATCGAGGTAAGATGCTTGCTTACTTGTCAGATACCTTCCGTGCAGCCGTCGAAAGTAATCTTCCACCGGAGCTAATTAGGCAGCTGTGTTACGATCTCATGATGAAGTCATTGCAAACCGTAAGTGCGATTGGGATTGAACCGGAAATATCGATGGGGCCCTTAAGCAGCATTTATGAGCGTATTGCAAAGTGTGAAAACTGGAAGGAAGCGGAACAGCTGGTCGGGGATATTCTCGAGGGCTTGGCATCACAAATAGAAGAAAAGCGCAGCCAACGTGGGAAGAATGAGACGATTGATCGAATGCTGGATTACATTCGTACGCATTATCAAGAGCATGATCTATCTTTGGAACGACTGGCTAGCATGTTTCATCTGACTCCTCCTTACATCAGTAGATTGTTTAAGGATCACACAGAGAGCAATTTTATCGATTATATGATTGAGATTCGCATTAAGGCTGCCATGGAGTTGTTGAAAGACAAGTCGATTAAAGTGAATGATGTATCAGATGCAGTAGGTTATGCGAATACGAGGAGCTTCCTGCGTACGTTCAAAAAATACACGGGTTTAACACCAACCGAGTATCGAGAGATCATGTTGAAGCGAGCAGCGTCGCAAATTGTTTAACGGCCATCAGCAGGAGCGTTGAGTTTACGTATGCGTCCATCCCCGGTTTGGGGATGGGCATTTTTTTATTTTTCTGATCCCGCCTATCATCTCACTAAACTTTACTTGATAGTTCAATATAGTATGGTACTGTTGAAAAGTAGAGACTACTATTTTTAAGTGCTAAGGGGATACATGTATGCTTCTGACAAAAGGACAAAAGGTGGATGTAACGAAGGGGAAAGCGTTATCAAACCTTAGGGTGCAATTCGGTTGGTCGGCAGACGACAAATTGAGCATCGATGCTTCCTGTTTTGTGTTATCGGGAAATAATCGGTGCGAAAAAGACGAAGACTTTATCTTTTATGGCAATCCTGCCGCGTTAAATGGCGGAGTGACGCATGGTCAAGCTAGTGGACAAGATAAAGAAGCCATCTCCTTATGTCTGTCGAAGATTCCAGAAAGTACAGCGAGAATTGCTTTCTCGTTAACGATTCATGAAGGTGAAAAGCACGGATATTACATGCAAGATGTATCTAATATGTATGTAAAGCTAATCGATGCTGATCGTGGCGAGGAGCTTTTTCGATATGAATATGGAGCGGATTTGTCAAAAGAAACGGCAATAGTTGTAGGGGAGCTATACAGGCACAATGGGGAATGGAAGTTTAATACGATTGGCAGTGGCTTTTTTGGCGGATTAGCATCATTATGTACGAACTTTGGTTTAGTCATTGAACCAGAGATTGAGCAGGAACCCGTTGAAGTGGTTAAGCAACCTAATCTTTCATCGATTGATCTACGTAAGAAGATCGTTCAAATCACTTTAGAGAAGAAAAAAATGGTGAACGTAGCGGCAAGGGTTGGTTTAGTACTCGACATTTCTGGATCTATGCAGCTTTTATATAAGAACGGGACCGTTCAAGAGGTGGTTGAACGAATATTGGCTGTTGCTTGTCAATTTGATGATAACGCGACCTTGGACGTTTGGATATATGATAATGAATTCAGTCGATTGAAAGCAGCAACAGAGAGAGATTTTGACCAATATGTCGTTAAAAATATTATCAATAATAGGGATATACATAAGTTTGGTAGAAATAACGAGCCGCCAGTTATGAAAGATGTTATCCGTAAATATACAGAGGAAGAAGAGTCGAATCTTCCGGCCTTTGTTATTTTTATTAATGATGGCGGCGTTGTAAAAGCGATAAAAAAAGTAATCGTTGAATCCTCACTCAAACCGTTATTTTGGCAGTTCGTTGGCATTGGGGAGTCGGATTTCGAGGTTTTGAAGCAACTGGATACGATGGAAGGTCGGATCGTGGACAACGCTAATTTTATTCACATCAAGGATATTGCTTCGATATCCGATGAAGAGTTATATCATCAATTGTTAAATGAGTTTCCCCTATGGCTGAAGGTAGCAACAGACCAAAGAGTTATTCGAAAATAAATATGCGCTTTTTTATTACAAGGAGGGTGTAACATGCAAACAAAGCAAGCGAAAATCGTCGTTGTGGGCAGTATTAATATGGATCTCGTTGTGAAGTCTGAACATATTCCAGTGGCTGGAGAGACCGTGACAGGGCAAGAATTCGTCATGATCCCAGGTGGAAAAGGCGCGAACCAAGCGGTTGCCGCAGCTAGACTGGGTGCGCATGTTGAGATGGTTGGCTGCGTAGGCGGCGACCCGTTCGGTAAGCAGATGCTGGAGCAATTAGCCAATGAAGGCATAGGCACTTCTTACGTTCACACGGATCCTCAGCAAACGACGGGTGTTGCGTTGATTCAAGTACAGGATGGAGAAAACCGCATTACGATTGTCCCAGGCGCGAATGCCAGTGTGACGCCAGAGCAAGTAGAGCGTGCCAAAGATGTATTTGATGGCGCGGATATTTTGCTCGTACAACTCGAGATTCCCCAAGAAACGGTTATGCGTGCGGTTCAACTGGCCAAAAGCTACGGTGTAAAAGTGATCTTAAACCCTGCGCCAGCTGCGGTGTTGCCGGATGAGATATGGCCTTTCGTTGACTTGGTAACACCCAATGAGACAGAAGCAGCTATTCTGTCATCTGGACAGGCAGTGGTCACAGCGCATTCGGACGTGATGAACGAGCTGCGGAGCTTAACGAAGACTGACGTTATCATTACTCAAGGGGAAAAAGGAGTGTCTTATCACCTAGATGGCGTAGCAGGATCCTACCCTGCTTATCGAGTGAACGTGACGGATACTACAGCTGCGGGTGATTCCTTTAATGCAGCTTTGGCGGTGTGGCATGGCGAAGGATACACCATGGAGCAATCCATTACGTTTGCGGCGAAAGTAGGTGCCATAACGGTATCTCGCTTTGGCGCGCAAACCTCTCTTCCGACGCGACAAGAAGTGGACTCGTTCGAGGGCAGGTTAAATAAGTAGATAAGGGCTTCTGCACCATAGCGCTTGGAGGGTTACCCTATGTGTGGGTAGCCTTTTTTCATGTAAGTAAGCACGAATTTTGTAATAAAAAGGATATTCGTGTCGAATCGCTAATACATTATTAATGTTTTTCTATATAGATACTAAACAATTTTGGTATATTATGTAGTCAACAGATGTGATGTTCATAAGTGGATCGTTCTGAAGTCCAGTATTTGTAGAGCAGACAGGAGTTGATTATCCTTTTGATACCGATTGTATCCAAGCTAGCTAAGCTATGGCGACGCTATTTCGACTTATTTCGTAAAGACCCCAACGTGCAGGCAGTGGGCCTTAAGCTGTTTGTGTGGGCGGTAGGCGGCACGGTAATTCTGTTTGTCGGGTTCAGCTATTTCTCTTACTCGCATTCACAGCAGATCGTCATAGACAAGGTGACATCGGCTGCTAAGCAAACTGTCGTACAATCCAGAGACACGTTAAATATCATTTTTCGTAATTACGAAGATATCACCTTTAGTATTTTGACCGACGAAGAAATGTTGCATCAACTCCACGTGTACGGCAGCGCAACAACCAATCAGAACGAGAAATTCGTGGCTCGGAATAAAATCGTGGAGAGCTTAGCTATTCGCTTTTTTAGTAAAAGTGATATCACCAATATACATCTGATCCCGGTGGACCCGAAGCTCAAAGAGATTACAACGGATACCCTGCATACCGAAATCGTCGATTATAGCAAAGAGGAATGGTTTCAGAGAGCGGTTATTGCGAATGGGGAAATCGGCTGGCTGGCAACGAAAAGATATGGCTATTCCAACGTAGGACAACCTTCCTTTGCTATTAATCGACTCATTAAATTGAGTTCAGGTATGAAGTATGTACTTCTCATTGAGATTAGTTCCGAGGTTTTAAAACGTTCCTTTGGTGATATTCAAAATGGTGAAATGGTCATATTGAATCCTGCTAATCAATTGATGACGAGGACGTTTTCGGAACTAGAAGGAGACTTTTATCGCATCCCCAACGTATTCCATACGAATCCGATTCACGCAGGACACCCTTCCGACAGTATAACGATTAAGGTGGACGGGGACATGCAGTTGGTTGTAGCGGAGAAAATAGCGGCGAGTGATTGGATTGTACAGGCAGTAATCCCCACATCGGAATTGTTTAAGGATGCGAATACGATTGGCAAAAGTATGCTGATTAGTATGATTGGAATTGCTGTCATTACCTATTTG
Source organism: Paenibacillus qinlingensis (assembly GCF_031455095.1). GTDB lineage: Bacteria > Bacillota > Bacilli > Paenibacillales > NBRC-103111 > Paenibacillus_E > Paenibacillus_E qinlingensis_A. The sequence goes on along the minus strand of NZ_JAVDSB010000004.1, from coordinate 67,710 downwards.
ATTAATTACTATTTACAGAGACGGCGAAATGCGATCAAAATTCGATATATGGCTTACCATGATCACTTGACCGATTTAGCAAACCGTAAATTGTTTATGGAGGTTATCGAAAAGGAGATTCAGTTAGCCCGGCACAATAGGCAAGAGTTTACGGTGCTTTTTCTGGATTTGGATCGCTTTAAAATTATTAACGATACCTTCGGCCATGAGGCCGGCGATAGGATGCTCATCGAAACAGCGCGCAGACTTGAAGATGTTCTGGATCAAAGTTGTACGGTAGCTCGTTTTGGGGGGGATGAATTTCTAATCCTGCTGCCGAACAGAAGCGATCACGATGCGATATTGTCCATTATTCATCAGATCACGACACAGATTCAAAGACCGGTATACTACGAAGAGAAAGAACTTCATGTATCTGTTAGCATTGGTGTGAGTAGGTATCCGCAGGATGGCAACGATATCCAGTGTTTGACGAAGTACGCAGATACTGCGATGTACAGTGCGAAGGAAAGCGGTAGAAATAATTATAAGTTTTATAACACGAATATGGAAAAAAATACCTATGAAAAGCTGTCTCTAGAGAGAGACTTGCGTCATGCAATAGAGCGGGATGAGTTGCTTCTCTATTATCAGCCTCAAATCGAATTAAGTTCCGGCACCATTGTTGGGGTTGAAACGTTAACGAGATGGAACCATCCGAAGCTTGGTTTCATACCACCGTCTGAGTTCATTCCGATTGCTGAGTACTCTCGACTCATCGTTCCAATTGGCAAATGGATTCTATACACAGCCTGTAAGCAAAATAAAGCTTGGCAGGATGCGGGTCTCCCCAAGGTACACGTAGCTGTCAATCTATCGATTCATCAGTTCCAAAATTCGGAGATCATTCAAACCGTCGCTCACATTTTGCAGGAAACAGGGTTGGAACCGCAATATTTAGAATTGGAAATTACGGAATCCATCGCGATGCAAGATGTGGAGAAGGTGATTTTAACCTTACAAGGCTTGTATGCCTTAGGGGTGAAAATTTCAATTGATGACTTCGGCACAGGTTATTCTTCCTTAAATTATTTGAAAAATTTTCCGATACAACGATTAAAGATTGATAAATCATTTCTCGATGATATAGTGATTAATCCCAAAGAACGCGCCATTGTTGGAGCTATCATCATTATGGCACATAGCTTGAATTTGCGAGTGACTGCTGAAGGGGTAGAGACCATGGAGCAAGTGGCTTTATTACAAGCATGCAATTGCGATGAGATTCAGGGTTATATCTACAGTCGTCCCATTCCGACCCATGAATGCGCAGAGCTGCTAGCAGAGAGAAGGGTGTATGAAACAACAGAGAGACTTTTACAGAATGGCTAACCATTTGAGCGCAAGGGGGAAACCATGATGAGGATGAGGCAACGTAAGAGGAAGGTTATGTTCGTAGGCATGAGCTGGCTGCTACTTGTTACCTTTTTAATAGGCTGTTCTAGTCAGGAACATCAGACGCAAGCTTCAGCGCCATCAACCGAGAATAAAGTGACCCTGCGAATGATCGAAAGCTTAACGAATCCGAATCGGACCCGTATTCTGAAAGGTATGATTGCTCAATTCGAGAGCCATAACCCGAATATCCATGTGGAACTCATTTCACCTCCATTTGGGCAGGCGGATATTACGATCCGAACGATGCTGAGTGTCAAGCAGGAGCTCGACGTTCTTGAAGTCCGAGATATTAATGTCGCTGATCTGGCGAGTCAGGGCTATATTGACGCATTAAACACCTACATAGCTACGTGGGACGAACAAAATACGTTATCTAGAGCAGCCAAATCGATCTCTGTTGTCGGCCGTAAAAATTACTTTATTGCGAACGGCTTGTATCAGCGGCAGATGTTCTACAGGAAGGATTGGTTTGAAGCGGCAGGCCTTAAACCACCTTCTACTTGGGAAGAGTTGTATCAAATCAGCAAAAAATTAACAGACCCCGCCAAAAATCGGTATGGTTTCTCATTTCGTGGAGCCAAAGGCTCCGTTTCTACTTTGGATTCGATGATTCTGGCCTATAATGGGGATCGCGTTAATTTGGAAGACGGTCCCTTTCTGAACGATGGGTCTACCATATATGCTTCACCTGAAGCGGTGAAAGCGATGGACGTGTATGTGAAGCTGTATAAGGAAGCGTCACCGCCGGATTCCATATACTGGGGCTTCCAAGAGCAAGTAGACGCGTTCACCTCGGGCACGACGGGGATATTGCTGCAGGATCCGGATGTCATTCAAACCATACAGGACAGCCTGCAGCCAGACATGTGGTCAACAGCACCCATGCCAACAGGGCCAACGGGTAACGCACTTGTGAGCGTGGGCGGAGCGGGATGGGGGATGGCTTCTTATTCCAAGCATAAAGCAGAAGCATGGAAGCTGATTGCTTTTCTTTCAGGTGCGAAGCAAAACACCGAATTAGCTAAAAAATACGGCGTGATTCCGACTCACACTTCTGCGGCAGCGGATTCCTTTTTTCAAACAGGTCCTTATAAAACTTTACTCGACATGACGCTTAAACCAGACAAGTACCTGCTCTATAAACCGCCATTTCAATATCCAGGGAACAGCAACTGGGACAAGATAGCTATGGATAATAGCCAAGCGCTGTTGATGGGGAAGACGTCCATTCAAGAGACATTAGGCAAGTGGGATGCTTTTTGGAAGGAACAGAAGAGGAACATGGGGGAATTGAAATAGGTGAGGAATATCACCGATGTAACGTGATAGAATGGGTCGTAGAGGAGGATGACAGGATGAGCGTGAAGGTAGAAATGAGAAGCCTAACTGCTGTAACTCAAAAGCTGGATCAAGCTGGTATTCGTTACTCCTTAGGTGGAAGCGGGTTACTGCTTAGCTTGGGTCTAATCGATACGGTTGGCGATTGGGATGTCATGGTTGAAGCTCCGAAAGTTCAGGTGTTGCACGCTTTACAGCACAATCGTATCGAGGAAAAAATTAGCGGAGATTATCCATTTGCTACGCAGTACAAGTTAGTGGTTCTTAGCGATACGCCTGAGGTAGAGATCATTAGTGGTCTAGCCATCCATACAGATAAAGGCTTATGCAGACTGCCATCCACCCCTTGTGCTACATGGAACGGCATTCAAATTGGCAGTCCTGAAGTCTGGTATATCGCGTATGCTTTAATGAATAGGACGGTAAAGGCAGCCCTATTGCTTGCTTATTTGAAGGAAACGGGAGCCGATCAAGATATTCTAAACAACATGATGAATGAGCCGCTTCCTGATGAGATCATGGATGAACTCGGGTCTCTTATGGACATTGAGAAGCTATAGAAGGACGATACCATGGATAATCAAATCACGATTCAAGCTTTAAAATACGGTAATCTCCTGCACTACGAATGGCGCACCACCTTATTAGAAAAGACGGAGACACATATCGTTGTTTTAGGCGAGTACGGAAGGCAGCTTCATCACTATACGAAGCAAAAGGTGTTTACAATTGAGAATTGGACGATAGAATTTTTCTCTTTTGATTCTTGGTACACGGTTAGTGCGGATGTTGTTGATGGTGTGTTGAATGAATTTTATTGCAATATTAACCAGCCAGCCGTGATGAAGGGGACGACGGTTTCGTTTGTCGATTTGGATCTAGATTATGTGAAGAGAAAAGGTGTGTGGCAAGTCGTTGATGAAGATGAATTTGCTGCCCATACGATTAAATTTGGGTACCCAGTGGAGTTGGTTCATCAAGCTGAGCAAGCTTTGGCTGCTTTAAAAGAAAAAGTTGCCAACAAGGAGTTCCCGTTCGATGGTTATCTCGACAAGTTTATCACTTGTATTCCTAGTTAATGAGGGCAATGATTACGAAACTTAGGGGAGGTTTCATTTATCATGATTACTGTACAAATGGTGCTAGATTGCCTTATTGAGCCCGTCGGGCAGCTGAACAAGACGGTGGATACACTGAAGAGCGGGCGTGAAGATGCAGAAGTACGCAAGGTGGCTGTCGTATTTATGACAACCTATGGCGTCATTAAGCAAGCTGTCGAATCAGGCGTTGATCTCATCATTACCCACGAACCCACGTACTACAATCACATGGATGAAGTCGAATGGCTTAGCGGAAATCCTGTTTATGAAAAGAAGCGTGCACTCATCGAGGAATCGGGTATTGCGATTTTCCGTTTGCACGATTACGTACATAGCTATAAACCAGATGGTATTCTGGTAGGCATGTTGAAACAGCTTGAATGGGAAGCTTACGCAAATCCAGCGCAGATGAACCTACTGACACCGCCTTCTAGCGAACAACATACCGTGGGCACCATCGCCACGCATTTGAAAAATAAGCTAGGCATAGCAAGTATGCTTGTTGCCGGAGATCTGGATCTTCCTGTGAAACGCATGGGCTTGATGCCTGGCGCATCTGGCGGTCGTGCTCATATCAAGTTTCTCGGCACGAAAGAGATTGACCTCTTGATCGTTGGCGAGACGAATGAGTGGGAGACGAATGAGTATGTACGGGATGCTGCGGATATGGGATTTGCGAAGGCGCTGATCGTAACGGGGCATCAGAAGAGCGAAGAGGCAGGCATGCGGACTGTCGTGGAGAGGGTACGCAATGCGTTCCCAGAGCTGCAAGTGGCCTTCATAGAGAGCTCGCTCGCTGTCCAGCGGATTTGATGACAAAATAGGAGCAGTCTAGGCACATTGGTGTCGCGGCGGCTTCTTTTGGGTTAGGCGGGATGACAATCTCTCCAAGTTGGCCTGCCCCCAGTCCGCCCGGAGTAAACTTGATCATATAGATGGAAAATGTACAGTTAATTTTGCCGTAATTAACGATATCGGGGGAATAGATGGAAAATGTACAGTTAAAACAGTCGGAATTAGCGGAATATGTGCTTTTAGCGGAAATTAACTACAGGAAATCCATCTATTTCTTCTGATCGGAGAGAATCGGCAAAAATAGCTGCATAAAATCCATCTAATCTGATGAGGCAGGCCATTTCAGGCTTAAGATCGGATAGGAGGATCATATGAGCAATAGGTATCTAAAGTTTATTGAGAAGATTTCGTTTACAGGGGACTTGAGGAAGGATATTGAAAGTTTTTTCACCTATCATAATGAATCAAGCACGTATCAGCATACGATTTCAGTTGAAAATGAAGCTGTACGTATTGCAAATTTGTTTGGCGTAAATGGGGAGTTTGCCTCCCAAGCAGCTTATCTTCATGATATTAGCAACGTAATTCCTAAAAGCGAAATGATGGGTATAGCAGAGAGTTCTAGTATGGAGATATTAGAGGATGAGTATCGTTATCCTCGGATTATTCATCAGAAGCTCTCCAGGGATATGGCAGCCAACATATTTAATTGTACAAATGTTGCTGTATTGCGTGCAATTGAATGTCATACAACTTTGAAAGCGGGGGCTAGCCAATTAGATAAAGTTTTATTTGTTGCTGACAAAATTTCGTGGGATTTACCTGGTGAAAATGCCTATCAAGATGAGATGAGAAAACAAATCGCATTGTTAGACTTGAATGCAGCCGTGCTCATTTACTTGAATCATGTATGGGAACAGCGCGATAAATTGAAGCTTGTGCATCCATGGCTGATTGCTGCGAGGGAAGAGCTTCTCCTGTCACAAGTGTAACGATGCGCGCAAAATAGGATGACCATAAGCAGTAGAAAAGCCACCCTCTAAAGGAACTCTAAAGGATGGCTCTTTTTCTATGTCGCCTATAGGCTACTTCTTCGTCCTACGCCTACGCCTACGCTTGCTAGCCAATGTGTTAGAAGCCTTGCCACTCCCACCGACGGCATCCTGCTGCTTCGTTCCAGGGCTATCGATGGCGGAGTTAGTCCCGCTGGTGCTATATTTGCCAGCGCCGCTCGCCACTTGGGTAGCCGATGCATTCGCCGCATGTTTGGGGAGCTTCACAATTTGATCGTTAATCACAACGATGATTTCTTTGCCTTTACGACGGATATCGTAGAGGCTTTTGCTGCCCGATAACTTGCCTTTGGCACCTTTTCCTAATCGGTTCCTCGCTGTGCCACCTGCTCCAACACTCTGTTGTTGCTGACTATGCGGAGATTTAATAGCAGCGTTGCTGCCGGCTGCACTGCTGCGACCTGCACCACTAGCGAGCTGCGTCGTATTTGGGGCATTCGTAAATTGATGGTTGATGACGAATACCAGTCTATCTATGCCATGAATCGGCGATTGCGTAATGATGCGTTTCTTCCCTTTTTCAATGATAATGGTGACCCGGTCTGATTTCATTGCACACAGATCCTCCCTATTGGGTTCTCCCTAAAGTATATGTCCGTAGGACAAATTGGTAAGGGATAGTGGCTGAGAGGCTGTAAAATCGTCCATAAGCCTAGGTAACCTCCAAAGTACCGAGGTCCTTTCGTCGATACACACTAAGCATTAGGCCGATGGCAACAAACTGAAAAATGACGAGCGACCCGCTATAGCTTATAAAAGGAAGATGGAAGGAGGTAAACGGAGCAAGCCCCATCCACATGAGCATATTCCACACATATTGTATGACAAACAGGGTTAATAACCCGGATACTAAAGCTTTCCCGTAAGGATCTCTCGCCTTCCGAGAGACACCAATCATTTGCTGGACGAACAAAGTTACCATAATGACCATAGTGATACCAGCCCCCCAGCCAAAACAATAGATGAGAAAAGGGAACATCATTTCGGCTTGAAGATCTGGTAAAGCGTTAAGGGGAGCTCCAAATCCATTTCCCGACCAACCTCCGGATTGCATCGCTATTTTGGACTGAGTAAGCAGGAAATTCATTCCTCGCTGATCTTCAGTTGGACGTAGAAAAGCAAAAATGCGGTTTAATTTATAGGATTGACTCATTAAGAACCAACCAAAGGCGACTGCAAATAGACTACAATGAGCAACGAGTAGAGTTCGTTTCATTTTTAAAACAAGTAATAAAGTCAAACATCCTATGAAGAAAAGAACGAAGTTGTCTATAGAATGTATACTTAAAATGAGCAAACTTGCCAGCCAAACAGTTCCCACATGAGTCCAACTCTTGCGTATGAATGCGTTCATTGTGAATTCGTTGGCAACGTCTCGCTGTGGCGTACTCCAAATACCTGCTAAAGCGATGAGGAGCAAATAGGGGCTGAGCGCTGGAAGATTCATTTGGAAGGGAAACCAATTGACATACCCCCTAGATCCATTCGCCAAATTCCCGAATAAGAAGACATAGATAAGCAACACAATTGTACCCAGATAAAGTCCCCATGAGAACCTGGCTAACTTAAGATAATTACTAAAGCTGATGAGCAACATCAAGCACGAGCCAACACCAAGATAAACAATTTGTTTGAGCCCAATAGAAATGGAACCAAGACGACTGACTAGTGCAGCTTGAGCAGAAAATATGGCAACCAACCCCATAGTCATGAAAAGCACGACAATGGCAAGCAATCCCCAATTAAACCGAGGCCGATGGGCAAGATGAAACTGCTGCCCGATCACATCAGCCGCGCCCATTTGCGCAATGGATTCCTTAACAGCCCTATCTAAATGAACCCCGTTGCATAATTTCTCCTCAATTAACTCTTCCAAATGATTCAAAAGCTCCGCGCGTACTTCTTTGTGAACCTCTTTCGCTTTAATTTCGCGACAAACCTGTTTCAGGAACGCAGTAATCTCCTCATGATGACGAAAGTTATTCATACGCCGCCCTCCCCAAGTACACGATCGACCGTATTGCGAAAAAGCGACCATTCCTGTTTCTTTACGTCGAGCTCACCTTTACCTTGCTTCGTTAGACGATAGTACTTCCGTTTACGTCCGTCTTTTTCATCCCAGTAGGCTTCAACGAAGCTTTCCGACTCGAGCGTGTGGAGAAGGGGATAGAGCGTACCTTCCTTTAATGTGAATACGCCATCGGAGTGTTTTTCCATTTCTTTGGTCATTTCATAGCCATACATGTCCTTGCGATCCAAAAGGGTCAGGATCAGGATGACGGTGCTTCCTTTCATGAGCTCTTTACTAATTTTCATGGAGGACTCCTTTCATGACTATAGAATTACGATGCATCGAATATCTAGGTATAAGTATAAACAAGAATGTAACATTTGGCAAATATAACCAATGTGTAAGAAGGTATTGAATATCCAACCAAAGATAAATTCAGTCAATAAATCGGATAAAATCGGATATGTACATTGGAAAATATGCCCTTTATAATTGAGACTGATAATTATTATCAATTAAAAACAGGGAGTCAGCATCAGCATTCTAAATAGATGGCTTGTTCATCACCAGTGTTTGCTTTGCTGTACAAGGAGGAAGAAACGAATGAAAGCTTTAAAAATGATGATCGTGTTGTTGCTAGCACTCGCTGTGACGGCTTGTGGCTCTTCCACAACAACAGGTGGAACTACAAGTAGTGCAAGTGCGTCGCCAGAAGCCGCTAAAGCAACTGCTGCAGCTGCGGTAGAGAAAACAATTAAGCATGCAATGGGTACCGTTACTTTGAAGAAGAAACCAGAACGAGTAGTTGTTCTATTCAATGGTATGACGGATATAGTGACACACTTGGGCGTTAAGCCAGTCGGTTCGGTTGAATCATGGGAAGAGAAGCCTTGGTACAACTATTTGAGAGCTAATATGGAAGGCGTTAAGAACCTAGGTGAAGAAACGCAGCCGAACGTTGAGGCGATCGTAGCTTTGAAACCAGACTTGATCATCGGGACGAAAGCTCGCCACGAGAAAATTTATCCGCAACTCGAAAGCATTGCACCTACAATCATTACGGAAGAAATTTTCGATTGGAAAGCGAATTTGAAGTATGCATCGGATGCTCTTTATAAGGAGCAAGAAGGTGCGAAGATTATAGCGGATTGGGATAAAGGGGTAGCGGAGTTTAAACAAAAAGCTGGCAACAAATTAGCTAATGCGGAAGTTTCCATTATCCGTTTTGAGAGAGATGGCAGTGCACGGTTTTATGCAACAGGATTTGCTGGAACGATCTTCAAGGAACTTGGCTTGCCGCGTCCGAAAGCTCAAATTGTAGAAGGCAAAGCGGTCGTCAATATCACCACGAAAGAGCAAATGTCGCAGTTGGATGGCGAGTATATCTTTGATATTACGCGTCTAAGTTCGGAAGAACCTGCGGTAGAGAAATCGCAGAACGACTGGACGGCTCACCCGCTTTGGAAAAACCTCAAAGGCGTGAAGAATGGCAAATATTTTAAAGTAGACACGATTACTTGGAACTTAGCGGGCGGTTCGATGGCTGCCAAAGCCATGCTAGCGGATCTCTACAAATATTTTGACATTAAATAGTTGAAACACTTAGGGATGAACACTATGTTCATTCCTTTGTGAATTCCAAGGAGATCATCATGAACCTTATGAATACGAGCTTATGGAAAACCGCCGGGCTGCTAGCGCTGGTTCTTATCCTGCTTGGGAGCTTTGTTTCCAGCATTCTGTTCGGTGCGACGCAGTTTGACTGGCATACAGCATGGGCTTCCATCTTTCATTACGACGAGAATATCAATGATCAAATTATTCTTCGCACAACACGTGTGCCGAGGGCCTGTATTGCCGCAGCCATTGGCGCTAGTTTAGCGATCGCAGGAACGTTGATGCAGACACTCACGCGTAACCCGCTGGCTTCGCCGAGTGTACTTGGCGTGAATGCAGGTGCCACGTTATTCGTTGTCCTTGCGGCGGTAGCTTTATCGATTTCATCGATGCAAGCTTTGATGTGGATTTCTTTTATCGGAGCGGCAGTCGGTGCCTTATCCGTTTATATTTTGGGCTCTTTTGGCCGAGATGGCTTAACGCCACTCAAAATTGTACTCGCAGGTGCAGCCATGACCGCGCTTTTCTCTTCTTTCACACAAGGTATCTTGGTGCTGAACCAACAAGGACTAAACACGGTGTTATTCTGGCTAACGGGTACAATTGCCGGACGTTCTCCGGATATGTTAATCACAGTCATCCCTTTCATGGCCATCTCCTGGGTAGCGGCCTGGTTCATCGCGCGAGATATGAATTTACTTCTCATGGGTGAGGATACGGCGAAAGGCTTGGGTCAAAAGACGATCTGGGTCAAATCAGTCGCAGGCCTGCTCATTGTCGTGCTTGCGGGCTGCTCTGTGTCGGTCGCGGGTCCCATCGGATTCATTGGCATTGTTATTCCGCATATCTCTCGATTTTTCATCGGTGGTGATCATCGTTGGGTCATTCCTTATTGTGCTGTCTTAGGAGCAATTCTGCTGATACTAGCGGATCTGGCAGCAAGATTTATTATGATTCCTGAGGAAATGCCTGTTGGCGTGATGACCGCCATTATTGGAGCCCCATTCTTTATTTATATTGCGCGAAGGGGGCTTATCAAATCATGAAGGGTCATGTTCCGGTTCGATTACGGCAAGGTAGGATCTCTTTTTTAGTCGAAAAGAAAGCGTTGAAGGTATCCCTCTTGTTACTCGTGGTTTGCGTCGTGATTGCGATTGTCAGCACGGGGATGGGGGAAATGTACATATCGCCGATCGATGTAGTCAAAAGTGTTATAGGCATTGGCGCCGATGATTACGCGATGGTCGTTCAAAAGCTCCGCCTTCCGCGTATTGTCATTTCCATGTTAGTAGGCGCTGCGTTGGCAGCGGCAGGTGCGATCATGCAAGGGATTATTCGAAACCCATTGGCATCGCCAGATATGATGGGTGTTACGGGGGGAGCTTCAGTGGCTGCGGTCACCTTTCTCACGTATTTCAACGGCATGCTCAGCATTCGGTGGCTGCCGGTCTCGGCGATGCTGGGTGCTGCAGTGGTTTCCGTCATTTTGTATATGCTCGCTTGGAAAAAAGGAGTCACACCCATCCGCCTCATCCTCGTCGGCATTGGGATGTCATCGCTGATGTCAGCTGCGACGACGATGATGATTGTTTTTAGTCCGAAGAACGATCCTGGCACAGCTTACCTATGGCTGACAGGTTCGGTTTACGCGGCGAATTGGGAGAATGTGCTTACGGTTCTGCCATGGACGGTCGTCTTGATTCCACTTGCATTTCTATTAGCACGCCATGTCAATATTGGACAGCTCGGGGATGATGTGGCAGCAAGCGCGGGAAGCGCAGTAGAGATCAACCGCTTGTTATTGCTGCTCATCAGCGTGGCGTTAGCGGGTTCAGCTGTTTCCGTAGCTGGCGCGATCGGATTCATTGGCTTAATCGCTCCGCATATGGCACGCAAATGGGTGGGCTCAAGCTTTGATAGCCTGTTGCCCGTCTCGGCACTGCTCGGAGGGGCCGTCGTGATGTTAGCTGACCTGGCGGGAAGAACGTTCTTTCTACCGCTCGATGTGCCAGTCGGTGTATTCACGGCTGCGGTGGGGGCACCCTTTTTCATCTATTTGCTGTACACCAAGCGAAATTCAAGATAGGAGTGAAGAGCGTGCCAACCTTGGAGACCAGAAATTTAAATTTAACCTATGGCAAAGAAAATATTATCGAAGGTTTGAATCTTACCATTCCTAAAGGAAAAATTACCGTATTAATCGGTTCAAATGGCTGTGGAAAATCAACACTCCTTCGTTCGATGGCTCGCTTATTGAAGCCTGCTCAAGGCGAAATCATTTTGGATGGCAAGCATATCGCGGAAATTCCAACGAAAGAGATTGCGAAGCGCTTATCGATCTTGCCGCAAGGGCCAATTGCCCCCGAAGGGTTAACGGTGTTTCAATTGGTGAAACAAGGACGGTACCCTTACCAGAATTGGTTGAAATCATGGTCGGATGAAGATGAACGATTCGTGAAGGATGCCCTTGCCGTTACCAAAACAAGCGAATTGGCGGAAACCGCGGTGGATTCCTTATCCGGCGGACAACGCCAGCGGGCGTGGATTGCGATGACGCTTGCGCAAGGAACGCAAACCATCCTGTTGGATGAACCTACAACGTATTTGGATATGGCTCACCAAGTTGATATTTTGGATCTGTTGTTTGAACTGAATGAACGTGAGCAACGCACGATTGTCATGGTTCTCCATGATCTCAATCTCGCTTGCCGCTATGCGCATCATCTCGTGGCGATCAAAGATAAATCTGTTTTTGCCCAAGGGAAACCGGAGGATGTCATTCATTCAGAACTTGTCAGACATGTATTCGGTATGGAATGTGACATTATGGAGGATCCATTCTTTGGTACACCGATGTGTGTCCCGAAAGGTAAAGGCCGCAAATCGGAGAAGTTCGAACTTAAGCAAATAGAGGAGGAAGCCCAACATGAGCTTATCCGAAACTAAACAAGTGGGAACGATTGCTGCATTAATCAAAGAAAGAAGAACAATTCGTGATTTCAAACAGGATCCTGTTTCAGACGAATTGCTGCTGGAGTTACTGAATGTAGCCGTTTGGGCACCAAATCATGGGAATAGACAGCCTTGGCGTTTCATTTTGTATAAAGGAGATGGACGCAAGGCATTAGCAGATGCGATGCTCCAGACCTATGATGATGAAGAGATGAGGGAAAAACACGGGATACCCAAGTGGAACGATTTCATGAAGATTCCCGCGCATCTCGTTGTAATTCTGAAAGAAGATACACGCCAGAAGCAATGGGATGAAGACTACGGTGCCGTCTGCGCCCTCATTCAAAATTTCCAATTGGCCGCTTGGGAGCAAGGGCTCGGCGTCGTGTGGAAAACGAACAATTATAACTATGAATTGGAGTTCCAACAATCCGTCGGCTTGCAGGCAGATGAGAAGATCGTCGGCCTTCTAAATGTCGGATATCCCGCATCTGTTCCAAAGGTGCAGCCGCGGAAGTCTGTGGAGGAAATGCTGACGATTATTGATTCGCAATAGGATAGGCAAATAGTAAAAGTGATTCCAGAAAACCTTCGAAACGCTTAACGCGATTCGGGGGTTTTTCGATAATTGCAGATCGGCCTGCAGCCTTTTATAATAAAGGGACTTTAACCAGACACCAAGGGGATACAGATGAAAAGAATTCTTGTGATTAGCGATATTCATGGCGAACTTGCCAAATTTGAAGCTTTACTAGCAGCCGCGAGGTACAACTCCGAACAAGATCAACTGATTTTGCTGGGCGATTATGTGGATCGAGGGCCAGACGCCAAGGGTGTCATTGAACGAGTTATGGCTTTAAAAGAGGCCGGAGCGCGAGTTTTAAAAGGGAATCATGAGGATTTAATGATCAAAGCATTGACGACGCAGGATGAAAGAGCATGGAAACGCTGGGCACAAATCAATGGCGGCGATATGACGCTACAAAGCTATGGGTTTACGGAGGCTGATTATGCCCTCGATGAGAACGCGGAGTCGTTCACTAAACCAGAACTCCAGTCCGATTTATTATCGGAGCACTTGGCATTCATAACGCAACTGGAGCACTATATCGAAACGGATGACTATATATTTGTCCATGCCGGTGTGCAGCCAGGAGTGCCTGTTTCGGAAACGGATCCATTTACGCTGATGTGGATTCGTGGCGAATTTCATACAGGGTATAGTGGTGAAAAAATTGTGGTTTTCGGTCATTCATCCACCGATACCCTGCACGGCGATTCGGATAATTATCATGTTTATTTTGGTGTAAATCGTATTATTGGCATCGATGGTGGCGCCGTTTATGGTGGGCAATTAAATTGTCTAGAACTGCCAAGTCAAGTAGTGTACAACGTAAAGTGAGGGATAACCGTTATGTCTTTAATCGAATTTGGAATTGTAGGGCGAGGGTGGAGAGCTGAATTTTATTTGCGCATTGCGCAAATGCAGCCTCACCGGTTCGCCGTCCGTGCGATGCTCGTCCGTGATGAGGAACGAGGCAGGGAAATCGAGGAGAAATGGGGCGTGAAAACCTACCGAGACATGGCATCTTTCGTTTCAAGCGGGCAGCTCCTATTCGTGGTTGTTTGCGTTTCGAGGGATGCCATGCCTGGCTGCACACTAGAGCTGGTAGAAAGGAACATACCCGTATTGACAGAGACGCCTCCGGCCAATGACATCTCGGGTATGACTGACTTGTACCGGTCGGTGTCCAAGCTAAAGGGGCGCGTACAGGTGGCCGAACAATATTTGTATCAGCCGATGCATGCTGCACGTATAGCTTTTGTGAGATCAGGTAAACTAGGTGACGTTTCTCAGGTGCAAGTATCGGCCGCTCACGGTTATCATGGCATCAGTCTAATCCGAAAGTTGCTTGGCATTCAATTCCAGAATGCCATTATTCGTGGACAGAGATTTACCTCTGAAATCGTGAAAGGTCCGGGGCGTAATGGGCCTCCGGAAAGTGAAGTGATTGGCAACTCGGTGCAGGATATCGCTACGCTTCGTTTTGGAAACCAGCTGGCGCTGTTTGATTTTACAGGTGACCAGTATTTCTCTTGGATTCGCCAAAATCGTGTCCTTGTTCGCGGAAACCGTGGCGAATTATCGGATGAAACGTTCCGGTATTTGAAGGATTTTACAACACCTATCACTGGCAATTTCCGTAGAGTCGATACCGGTCATAACGGTAACTTGGAAGGATATTATCACCAAGGGATTATCGCGGGCGAAGATTGGGTGTACGAAAACCCAGTCGTTCCCGGGCGTTTATCCGATGATGAGATTGCGATTGCTACTAGTTTGACTCGAATGGCGGACTATGTAAAGGGTGGGCCATCTTGTTATGACTTGGCTGAGGCGATGCAGGACCATTATGTATCGATCATCATGCAATCCGCGATTGAGTCGGGCGAGGAACTGACAACGACGACGCAACCCTGGGCGGAGTAAATGCTGACATTAATGTTTTAAACGTGATTATTTTCAAATAAATTCCTTACCTGATCAGCCATAAATTGTGTGGAATGCGGCATGTTATGAAGGATCCACCACTCTACAATGCCAATGAAAGCAGAGGCCATGAATTGGGCCTTGATTTCAATGTCGATATCGGGAGGAGTTCCCGGCTTTTCCATTTTAACCATCAGATTAGTGGAGATAAATTTCAGCAGGCGATCTCGGAATAGGAAGACTCTCTGATTGGAAAACATAGCTGAGAAGAATGGGGAATGGCTATGAAAGTAATCAAAAATCGGCTTGGGGTCTTGTACTATCCCCTCGCTTACTTGATTGGCCTCCCGGTTCGTGCATAACGTAATCAATGCATTGATATGCTCCTCGATGCATTTGTCCAGAAGATCGTATTTGTCGTGGTAATGCAGATAAACGGTGCCGCGGTTCACATTCGCACGCTCCGCGATCTCGTTAATGGTGATGTGTTCAAAATCTTTTTCCGAAAATAGCTCCAGAAACGACTTCTTTATGGATTGCTTGCTTCGGAGAATACGGCGGTCGGTTTTAACAACGGACTCCATGTGTGGCATTCCTCCTCAGATAATCAACAATTTCACGGGTGTTGTTGGATATGAAACAATTACGTCGATATCAACCATTGAGTAATCACTGCTTCTGTCTATAATATTAATCAACGGCCGTTAAATATTCAACATGTGTTTAATATCATAGCGACGAAGGAGCGAATAGTCATGGAAAACATTCAACATAAAGTGGTTATCATAACAGGAGCATCAAGCGGAATCGGAGAAGCTACAGCGAAATTGTTAGCCGAAAAAGGTGCGAAGGTCGTATTAGCTGCGAGAAGAGAAGAACGTCTGCATGCGATCGTTAATGAGATTAAAGCGAGTGGTGGCGAGGCCTTTGCTGTAAAAGCTGACGTCGTGTCTGCTGAAGATATGCAGAACGTGGTCAAGTTGGCCCTAGGTGAGTATGGCCGTATTGATGTGTGGGTGAACAATGCGGGGATCATGCCATCTTCCAGGATGAATGAATTACGCGTGGAAGAGTGGGATCAGATGATCGATGTGAACATCAAAGGCGTTTTGTACAGTATAGCCGCGGTACTACCTGTCATGCGGGAGCAGGAGTCCGGCCATATCA
Organism: Paenibacillus qinlingensis; assembly: GCF_031455095.1. GTDB lineage: Bacteria > Bacillota > Bacilli > Paenibacillales > NBRC-103111 > Paenibacillus_E > Paenibacillus_E qinlingensis_A. Next base: position 51,729 of record NZ_JAVDSB010000004.1, on the reverse strand, counting down.
TCAACCTATCCTCGACTTCAGGGTATCAAGTGTCTCCAACATCAGCCGTATACGCGGCCACCAAGTTCGCTGTTAGAGCCATTTCGGAAGGACTTCGCCTAGAGGAGTCCGCTACTTCGGGAATTAGATCGACCTTGATTGCGCCAGGTCTGACGAAGACAGAGCTCTTTGACAGCATTACCAGCCCGGAAGTGCAAGCGATGGCCAATCAAATAAGCGGCATGGGCATTTCTCCCAACGGTATTGCTAGAGCCATTGCATTCGCCATTAATGAACCAGATGACACGCTAATCAGCGAAATTATGGTAAGACCGACAGCTTTGTAATGAATGTAAAGATTTGTAATATAATTGAAATATGATATTCATCTGGCATTCATGTATAAAGCTTATAATAAAACCCGACCCCCTTTTTAAATATATATACTTAGACCCTCAGCCCGTTGCTGTGGGTCACTTTTTTGTTTGTCAGTCGTGGGTGTTTTTACAGCTCATCCCCCTATCAGCCTCCAAAAAAACCTTTCCAAGTAAATGTAAACCATTTATACTGAGTCTATTGAAAATCATTCTCACTCACAACCGACTCTGACCATGGAAGGGGTTATTACTCCAAATGCTGCCGGTTCAAGATCAGGATTACTCGCTTCTCATACTTTCTTCCATAAGCAAACGTCGTTTCTACAAACGGAACACGCTGCATTCAAAGAATATCCCAGGAGATATGCTCTTTGTTGTGACACAAGGCAAAGGCATTCTTTGCATCGATAATCAAGCTGTGCCGATCAAGCCGAATCAGACATTATATATAGCTCGAAATAAGCCGATCGAAGTGATGTTGGAGTCAGAGTTTATCGAGTACTATATCTTAATCATTAGACGTATATCGTTGTTCAAAAAGAGGGACGGCTGGCACTGTGCCAGATCGACCTCGGATCCTTCGCTTTTTCAGACGGGCAAGATTCAAATCAAGCAGGCCAAGCAGCATCACGAAAGTGTGGAGCACCTCTATCAAGAATCCCGAACGAAGTCGACGAAGGATCCCCTGCTTCAACTCAAGTTTCAAAGTCTGATTCAATCGATGCCCGAGGAAGTACCAGAAACGATTGAATTCGAGGATGCGTCCAAAGGAATTGATCAAAGCATTTCTTACATGTACAAGCATTTTAGCCACAAAATCAAGCTGGAGACGTTGTCCGACATCGCAGGACTGACGCCAACTTCCTATTCAAGAAGCTTCAAAAAAGCGAAGACGATGTCCCCTGTTGAGTATTTGAATCAGATTCGGATCGATTATTCCAAGGAACTTTTGCAACAGTCAGAGTCTTCCATCAAGGATATTTCAGCAGCTGTTGGTTTCGGGAATGAGTTTTATTTTAGCCGCATGTTTAAGAATAGCTTGGGGATTTCACCTACGTTGTATATCAAAAGGAAACAATTGAAAGTCGCTGTAGCATCGTGTTTTCGTTATCGCGATTGTTTGCATGACCTAGGCGTGGAGGATGCCTTTGAATTGAATGGTTATCGACATTTAGAGTTAGGCATCGAAGAGAATCAACGGCAAATAGAAATTCAATTAGCGGAGCTGCGTAACTATGGACCAGAGTTAATTATTGCAGATTACCGGCATCTCCCCCTTTATAACCAGTTAAAGCAGATAGCTCCGACAGTCATGGTAGATTTTTCAATGGATTGGCGCACGTATTTTAGAAGGATTGCTGAGTTAGTCGGACGGGAAAAAGAAGCGCAACAAACGTTCAGTCAATTGGATCTGCGAGTGAAGTTTACGAGGGATGCGTTAACGGACATAATCGGTCTCCAAAGTGTGTCCGTCATTCGATTGTATAGTGAAAAAATTCGCGTACACGGCATGATAGATCACCCATTAAGCCATTTATTATATACAGAGCTTGGGCTTAAGCCTGGAAGTTGTGTGCCATTGAACGAGAGAACCAAGGAGTATCCTGTAGAAGTCATACCCATTTTTGATACGGATTTTCTCCTGATTGATAAACGACTTTCCGCACAAGAGGAGGCTAATCTGTACAATAGCATGTTGAAAGGGACTTCTTGGGATGCGATGAAGGCTGTCCAGAACAACCAGATCCGCGTGATTCCGAATTGGATTAGCATGAGCTGGGCTCCTAGCGGACAGAACCAGATTCTTGACGATTTGCTGCAGTGGCACGCCTGAACTGAAAGAGGCGTATCCCTACACAACAAAAAGCCTACAACCAGTTCATACTGGAGGTAGGCTTATCTGTTATTTCAGGCTACTCTTGCCGAATCACCATCACCCCATATGGGGCTAAATTGGCCTCCGTACCAACCGAGGAACCATCCAAGAGACTCACATACGCTCCAGGCAGCGCCACACGTTTGAGTTCATTTGTATAATTCAAAAGCACCCAGAACGCCTGCCCATCCTTCGTCTTGGCAATGACTTCCACGCCGTTCACGGGCTCCCGCAATAACGGCTCCAAGCCCTCGCGTTGAACTACATGCTGCATCAGCGCCCCGAGTGCATCAGCATCCAAATCGCATCCCACATAATAAACGCGGCCATTACCGTACGCATTCACAGTCACCGCGGGTTGACCTATGTAATAATGGCTATCGTAAGTCGCCAATACCTCGGCGCCATTACTCTTCAGAACATCGGCCCATATCGCGGCGGTGCCCTCCCCGAAAGTCCCCTTCACCTTGACGGTTCTGCCGAAATTGATGGAATCGAACTCTTCGAGCTCAACACCGGCCATATCCTTAAATAACCCTGGGACGGTGAGCGTCGACATTTGGTTGTTCCATGTTTTCGTTCCTGAGCGGAAGGTGATTAACAGTATGCCGCCGCTAGCTGTAAAAGCCTCGCATTTGGCAGCAATTTCAGGTGTCATCAGGTTAAAAGCCGGCATCATCACGAGGCGATACTTGGAGAAATCGGTCTCCACATTCACGACATCGAGATTGAGATGTTGATCCGCAATAGCGTCGTAGTATGCGTGCAGCAGCATATTATAATTGAACTTCCGATTGTGCGGCTGTTGCCTATGGCTCCAAGCATTATCGTAAGATTTAATGATTGCGACTTGACTCACATTCTGTGAGCCCACGAATAAATCATGCAACCCAGCCAATTCGGCGCCGAGCTGTTTGATCTCGCGATACCTTCTCCGCCCGATCCCATCATGATCGAGAATGCCATGCCAATACTGCTCGATCCCCACCGTGCATGCCCGCCAGCGGAAATACACCATCGCTTCAGCGCCGTGCGCGAGCGCTTGATAGGTCCACAACCGCAATTGGCCAGGTTCGGGCGTGTCGCCCATATGTTGCCAACCGCAGGGACCGCTTTGCTGCTCCATCATCCAGAAATTCTGCTCTTTAATGCCGCGCATCAGATCATGTGCCATGGAGGCACTAGAGGGTGAGCCTTTTCCCCACATATTATTCGGATAATTGTCCCAACAGATGAAATCGAGATCTTTCCCTATTTTAAAATAGTCCAAATCATTCGCATGCCCCATCAAATTATGGGTAATGGGTAGAGAGGTATAGGTGCGAATTTCATCAATCTGGGCCTTCTGATAAGCTGCCGTTGCATCCGTAAAAAAACGGAAATAATCCAATACCATGCCAGGATTGTGATTGTAAGGTGTAGAGAGGTCGCCTGCTCCAGCATTTTGACTGAAACCATCGCTAGATGAATAGGCAGGTAAATCAATCTCATCGAAATGACGATAGGTCTGGCTCCAGAAAATCGTTCCCCATTCTCGATTTAACGCATCAATCGAACCATATTTACGAGCCAACCATTTGCGGAATTCACGCAGATCACTTTGGCAATAGCAAGGACCACCGAATTCATTATCCACTTGCCAAGCCACAACATGCGGATGGTTCGCATAATGTGCCGCTAATTTACGCGTAATGATGGTTGAATGCGTCAGATAGACGGGATGATTCGGGCAGTAATGCCGTCTTGTCCCGAAGCCCTTTTTGAGGCCGTATACATCCACGGGATACATATCTGGGTACAGATCCATCAACCATTTGGGTGCAGCGGCAGTCGGAGTCCCCAGAATAATCTGGATGCCTTCCTGCGTAAACACGTCAATTGCGCGATCCAACCAGGAGAAATCATAGACACCGAGTTCGGGCTCCATTTTGACCCAAGCAAACTCCGCCAATCGGACAATATTCATACCGGCTTCCCGCATCATTCGCGCATCTAGCTGCCAACGCTCTTCTGGCCAATGTTCTGGATAATAATCAACGCCAAAGTACATAGTGACAACACCTCATCAAGGGATAGTTACTAGCTATTGACTGTCTAACAGGGCTGTACCTTCATTATAACGGATGAGCATTGATCTACACGTAAACTTTCAGGAAAAAAATCTCCAGCAGTTGTCCTATTTAGGTTGTTGTAGCATATGTACGACAAGTGCCCATTATAAATGAAAGAGGAGAACATCATGTGAGGAGAGTGCTCGAATTGTCAAATGAGTTCGTGATGCGTTCATTGGATGAGGTCCGGTTCTGGTCACGTATTATGAAGGAACATTCCTTGTTTCTCAAACTGGGCTTTCGCTGTGAAGACACGACGTTGATCCAAGAGGCGAATCAATATTATCAGATTTTTGAGGGTATCGAGAATCAATCCCATTCGTACAACGAGTTGACAGACCCTGAACAAATTCGGCGCTTCAATACAGAAGTGTCGTCGGCTGCTGCACATATTTGGGCGTTCAAAAGGAAAGTTCTTGGACTCATCATCCAATGCAAGCTTCCTGGCGGTAATAACTTCCCATTGTTAGTTGACCATACGAGTCGTGAGGCGAACTATTTCCGTAACCGATTACACGAATTGAACTCTGGACGATTAGAGCCATTACACGACGCGATTATTGATGAAAATGTGTTCTTCCTGCGTATCATGGCGGATCACGCTAAGTTTATCGGTCATTTGCTGGATCCATCCGAGCGTCAATTAGTGGAGCAAGCGCGGAATTTTAGTCATGATTTTGACCAACTCCTCTTCCAAGCCATTGATTTGAGCGGGATGCGGCCGCAATCTCAAACAGATCCTCTCTTGGACCAGTTCCTGGACCAGAATCGTGTCTCTGTCGTTGCACTCCGTGATTTCAAAAAAACAGCGCGTGATTTAATAGAAGCCTGCAAAATCAAAAGCATCATCCATCCCTTGTTGGCGGATCATGTGTTCCGCGAGGCGGAGCGCTTCTTAGCGATTATTGATATGTTTGAGCAGTGCTTAACGGGCAATCCAGTCATGGGGATGCGGGAGGCGCATGTGGAGCATTAATTAGGCTGAAAACAACAATTCCGATAAAACTTATAGGATTATAATAAATTGTGATTGACGAAGTTTCATTCCGAGTGGTACTCTAGAAATGTGACCACCGTTTGAACGGAGACGCTATTCTCTTTTGGGAGAGGAGTGTCTTTTTTTATTTTAAAAAGGAGTTGAACCTAATGAGCCAACCGTTGTTGAAACTCGAACATGTGAACAAAACATTTCACTCTAGTAAAGGGTCTGTTCAAGCTTTGCACAATATTCAGCTGCAAGTGAAAGAGGGGGAATTTATTACTGTCATCGGTCCCAGCGGCTGCGGCAAAAGCACGCTGCTCAAGATCATTGCTGGACTGGATGTTGCGCATACCGGTGAGGTTCAACTGGGAGGTCAGGTTATACATGGACCAGGCATTGATAAGGGCTTTATTTTCCAAGAGCCAAGGCTGTTTCCGTGGTTGAACGTTGAGAGAAACATCGCCGCGGACCTTTCGCTACGAGACCCTGAAGTGCGTAAAAAAGTGGATGAACTGATTAAACTCGTCCGTCTGGAAGGCTTTCAGAAATCGTTTCCGAAAGAGCTTTCTGGTGGAATGGCTCAACGTGTTGCCATAGCAAGAGCCTTACTTCGTAATCCGAAAGTGCTGCTGCTTGATGAACCGTTCGGTGCACTGGATGCTTTTACGCGAACTCACATGCAGGAAGTGTTGATTGATATTTGGCAAAAAAATAAAACGACGATGATTTTCGTTACGCATGATATTGATGAGGCGATCTATTTAGCTAATCGTGTTGTGATCCTCAAACCGCGGCCTGGCGCGATCAGGAACATTGTGCCCATCGATCTGCCGATCCCGAGGAAGAAGACGACAACGTCTTTTCAGGAGCTGCGGCTGAAGGTGCTCAGTGAATTTGAAAAAATCGAAGAGTTAGAATTAATCGATAGTTCGGGCATTTAAGGAGGAAAAGGGGGAGCTCTTAATGAGCCAACAAGGACATTTGGCAGGTATTGATCAACAGAGATCTAGGCAACGATTCCATCGCGTGCTTCTTGGTGCTTCGGTACCTTTGCTTGTACTGCTTTCTTGGCAGTTGCTGGGCCATTTGGGCGTGATTTCATCGTTGTTATTTCCAACGCCGCTTCGCATTATGAATGCAGCTATTCGCCTTATTCAAACAGGTGAGCTTTATGACAATATCAAGATTAGTGTCGCCCGAGCACTTTCGGGCTTCTTGTTAGGCGGCTCGCTGGGCCTTGCCTTCGGGATTCTCGTCAGTTTATTCCGTAGAACGGAGAAAGCGCTAGATCCTACAGTTCAAATGCTTCGCATGGTGCCTCATTTGGCAATCGCACCTTTATTTATTTTATGGTTTGGTATAGGTGAAACGGCTAAAGTTCTTCTCATTGCCAAAGGGGCGTTTTTTCCGCTATATATCAATGCTTTCTTGGGTATTCGAGGCGTGGATAACAAGCTTTTCGATGTGACACGTGTTCTAGGGTTTAGTAAGTGGAAGCAAGTCATCCGGTTAACGATTCCCGGAGCGCTGCCTCATATTTTATTAGGCGTTCGTATCTCATTAGGTGTGTCTTGGCTTGGACTTGTTGTGGCTGAATTAATGGGATCGACCGCAGGGATTGGTTATATGATGTCGGATGCACGGCAATTTTCCAAAACACCTGTTGTGTTCGTTGGTATTCTCATTTTTGCCGTTTTCGGTATCGTCGCGGATTCCGCTGTGAGGATGCTTGAACGTAAATGGCTTAGCTGGCAAGACAGCTACAAAGGGCATTAAGCAATCTCAAGATTTACCGCACAAAGCTAAGGGGGAGAAGGTATGAGCAATCGTGTCGAGACACTAAGTCAAGCCGCGCAAGGAATAGGCAAATCGAAGGGGCAGAAGCTAGAGCTTGTTCGAATCAAGTGGTTGTGGGAGAGAGTGAACGATTTCGTCATCGGCTCGATCGTGCCATTATTACTCCTTGTCATTTGGCAAGTATCGGGGGATTTGGGACTGTATTCGCCGTCATTTTTGCCCACACCGTTACAGATTACTGCGGAATTTCGTTCGTTAATCGCTTCCGGTGAGCTGACCCAGCATCTATCCATTTCGTTGCAACGAGCTGTAATAGGTTTTCTAATTGGAGGATCCATTGGGTTGCTTTTCGGCTTTTTCGTTGGTTTTGTTCAAAAGCTGGAGTTCATGCTGGATCCCTCCTTTCAAATGCTGCGCATGATTCCGCATCTCGCCATTGCGCCGTTAATTATACTTTGGTTCGGTTTCGGTGAGGTTTCGAAAATCGTAATTATTGCGAATGGTGCCTTTTTCCCTATGTATATCTATACCTTTCTAGGCATTCGAAATGTGGATCGCAAATTATTCGAGGTCGCTCAAGTACTGAATTTTAGCAAGTCGAAGCAAATTTTCCGATTAATTCTCCCTGCTGCCTTGCCAGGTATTCTTTTAGGCTTACGCTTATCTGTAGCCATTTCTTGGCTGGGACTCGTCGTAGCGGAGTTGATCGGTTCGCAGGAGGGAATTGGCTTCCTTATCAACTATGGCAAACAAAATTCAAGCGCAGAGCTTATTTTCGTTGGGGTCATTATTTTTGCGGTGATCGGCAAACTTGTGGATACGCTTGTACGATGGCTAGAAAGAAAATGGCTGAGCTGGCGTGACAGCCTCCAGGGCTAGGACTTAAATAAATAGTGTTGACGACTTTGAAATACGGTGCTAGTATGGCTTTAATCTCAGTAAACAAATTGGTTTTGTCGACTTAAAGTTAAATACTCAGTCCAACCGTACACACGGAGGCGTTCCTACAAAGGGATGCCTCTTTTTTGTTCCAATTACATTTTTAGAGGAGGTCAAGGTAATGGCAAAGGTTTTGGAAGATAACGAATTGCGTCTCGATGCGGATGTGCTAGTGATTGGCGGAGGTCCTGCGGGAACATGGGCGGCCTTAACGGCTGCAACGAAGGGCTCGAAGGTGATTTTGGTGGATAAAGGTTACTGTGGAACGAGCGGGGCAACGGCACCATCGGGTACAGGAGTTTGGTACATCAAGCCAGACGAGAAGCTGCGCGAGGAAGCGAGACAGAGTCGCTATTTGCTGGGAGGTAAGCTAGCGGAGGTGCCTTGGATGAACCGGGTGCTCGATCGCACCTATGAGAATATGAATAAGTTGGGTTCCATGGGGTATCCGTTTCCGAAAGATGACATCGGTGATCCTTATAAACGTGGTTTACAGGGCCCTGAGTACATGAAGTTGATGCGGAAATTGGTTCAAAAGGCTGGTGTAAAAATCCTCGATCACAGTCCGGTACTCCAATTGCTTGCCGACGAGCATGGTGTTGGCGGTGCAACGGGTGTGAGAACACAGAGCGGTCAAACCTGGACAGTTCATGCAGGATCTGTGGTGATCGCAACAGGCGGATGCGCCTTTTTAAGCAAAGCCTTAGGAACCAACGTGTTGACGGGTGATGGCTACTTATTAGCAGCTGAAGCGGGAGCTGATTTCTCGGGAATGGAGTTCTCGAATGCGTACGCAATCTGCCCGACATTCTCTTCCGTAACCAAAACAGCCTACTACAAATATGCGTCCTTCTATTACGAGGATGGATCGATTGTAGAAGGGGCAGGGTCGCAACGTGGACGATCGATTATTGCGCGGAATTTGCTGCAAGGTCGTCAGGTCTACGCGAGTTTGGATCAAGCACCAGAAGACCTTCGTCCGTTGCTGCGTGTGAATCAAACGAATTTCTTCTTGCCCTTCGATCGGCTCGGGATCGATCCGTTCAAAGATAAGTTCCCTGTTACCCTTCGCTTAGAAGGTACGGTGCGTGGAACAGGCGGGATCCGGATCGTCGATGAGCAATGTTCAACCATTGTTCCAGGCTTATATGCGGCCGGCGATGCAGCGACGCGTGAGCTGATCTGTGGAGGTTTCACAGGTGGCGGCAGTCATAATGCGGCTTGGGCGATGTCATCGGGATCATTTGCAGGAGAAGGTGCAGCCCAATTTGCTAAAGATCTTGGCGATAAAGCGACCAACCGTCAGCTGAAAAGTGTCTCAACGACAACCTTTACGAAGTCGGGATCGGGTCAGATTTTAAGCAAAACAGGCGAAGCCATTCAAGCGGTACAAGAGGAAGTCATGCCGTATGACCGTAATTTGTTCCGTACACAGCAAGGTTTGGAAGGATCAATCAATCGGCTTGATGGGCTTTGGAACGATCTGCGTGAACGTGTGACGACATTGGATATAGCGGGTGTTCGTCATCGTGAAGCAGCGGCTATGACAGCTACAGCTCGCCTTATGTACAACACGGCACTTGAGCGTACCGAAACGAGAGGCATGCATAAGCGGGAGGATTTCCCGGAGATTGATGCTGAGCAAGGGTACCGATTAATTAGCGGAGGACTTGATCAGGTATGGACACAAAAAGCGAATGTGAACAAGGAGGCTGTTACCCCATGATCGAGTTAGTCAGCGAGACCAAATGTGTATCGTGCAACCTCTGTGTGTCGGTGTGTCCAACGAATGTATTTGATCGAGTGGAAAATGGAATCCCCTTTATTGCTCGGCAAAGTGATTGCCAAACCTGCTTCATGTGCGAACTATACTGCCCAGCGGATGCGCTCTACGTCGCCCCCGATGCGGAGGGACTGATGCATGTGAGTGAGGAGATTCTTGATGAGCAAGGATTCTTTGGCGGTTATCGCGAGAAAGTTGGCTGGGGTAAAGGACGCAAGCCAGTTGCCGAGCATCCTTATATGTATGAATTATCGAAGCGTGCATCTTTCGCGTAGTTGGGATCGTGTTTGTCCAAATTGAAAGGAGAATGGAAGATGATAGAGAGACAGAAGCGAATTAAAAGGGGATTCGGACTTTTCCGTACCACGCATTTGGTTTTGATTTTAGCGGCTATGGTTGCTTTCTTGGCGGCTTGTGGCAATTCGGATGGAGGTGCCAAGACGGCAGGTGCTAGTGCAGCAGCGACAAGTGGCGGAGCTGCCAAGGCGCAACCACCTGCAGTTATCAACTACGGTTACATTGGCACGAACAAGCTGAATTTCCCAGGTGGTGCAGAGGGTTGGGGCTTGTACAAAGGGATTATCCAAGAGGAGCTCAAAAAGTACGGCATCACCGAGGTTAAGCCCGTAGCTTTTCCGAACGGACCTGACCAAAGCGAGTCGTTAATTAGCGGCAGATTGGATTTCGGCAGTTTGGGCGATACGCCAGCGATACTTGCTCGTTCCACGGGAGCGAAGACGAGAGCGATAACCCAGAACTCAACAGACAATATAGGTTATTTGATTGGTAAAAAAGGTGGACCTACAACGCTTGCAGATTTGAAAGGTAAAACGATCGCAATTCAGAAAGGTTCCTTCATGCACCGCTATATTGCCGGCCTTGTGAAAGAACAACATGTGCCCGACGTGAAGTTCATTCATATGCTGCGTCCGGATGGTGAAGCGGCATTGTCTCGTGGCGAAGTGGACGCGATGACGAACAGTGCAATCTTTGCTTTGAAACAAATTGAGAATGGATTCCCATTAATTGATGAGGCGACCAAGCATTCCAATTTAATTGGAGGTAGCCTTACGGTTGTGTCTGAGGACTACCTGAAGAAATTCCCTGATTTCCCGAAGGTTTGGAATGAAGCAAGGCAAAAAGCGCTCAAAGATTTACAATCCAAACCGGATGAATATTATCAATTCTTATCTCAATTAAATGGGTTCACACCGGAATTGAACAAGAAGGTTACACCAATTGAGACGATAAAAGAGGTTAATTTCAAGGATGATGGTGTGAAACTGCTTGATGGAACGAAGAAATTCTTGGTTGATGAGAAGCTGGCGGAGAAGGATTTTGATCTGAATCAGTGGTTACTTAAATAAAGGCAACATGCCTATTCAGAAAGGGAATGATGACATGACTGTATCCTTACAAGTAGTTAATCAAGCTGATTTAACTCCCGAAGTGGAGGCTAATCGTAAGGCGGATTATCCTGTTCATTCGCTGTTTCTGAATCGTTGGTCGTCGCGTGCTTTTGAAGAGAAAGAAGTCACGAATGAGACCTTGTACACGATTCTAGAAGCTGCTCGCTGGGCGCCTTCCAGCTCCAATCTGCAGCCATGGCGATTCGTCGTCGCCCAAACAGAGGAACAGAAACAGAAGTTCCAATCGTTTATTAAGCCGAATAATCAATTGTGGACGGAGCATGCTCCTGTTCTGTTGCTAATCCTGTCCAATAAGTTCCGTCAGGATGGTGAACCTAGTGGTGCGCATGCGTTTGATGCAGGTGCAGCTTGGGCATCCCTTGCTTTTCAAGCCCACTTGCTAGGTCTGGCTACGCGTGCTGTTGGCGGCTATGAGAGAGACAAGGCACGTGAAGTACTTCAGATTCCAGCGGAGTATGAGCTTCATGCTGTGATTGCTTTAGGTTACCGTGGAGCACGTGAAACGTTAGCCGAAGACTTTCAGCAACGTGAGCTGCCGAATGGACGACGCTCATTGAGCGAGAGTATCATCGAAGGCTCTTTCTAGTTCGATGGACTCGTGGAACCGGCAGTTTGCAGCGTTGCTCTCTGTACAATTGCTTGTATCGACCGCGCACGGCATGTTCGTTCCCCTTTTGCCCAGCTTCCTTCAGGATGTTGGGCATGTAAGTGGGGATTCGCTTTACATATGGTCAGGCGCCATATTTTCGGCCAATTTCATGATTATGATGCTGCTCATGCCCTTCCTGGGGCGCATCGGAGATCGTTACGGGCGTAAGCCTGTGATGCTATGGTCAGGATTGGGGATGACCCTCGTTACGGCTTGCATGTCACTTGCCACTGAGCCTTGGCAGTTGGCGCTGCTGCGATTGGCACAGGGCTGCTTTACTGGCATCCTGCCATTCACGATGGTGCTGATCTTGATTGGAGCTGCCAAGAATAAAGTTGGCGTTTCGGCTGGCACCATGCAAATGATGGGCGAGACCGGTTCGCTAATTGGCCCCTTGATCGCGTCCTCTTTACTTACATTTTACGCAGTAAGAGGCGCGTATCCGGCTATGAGTGTATGTATTTTGCTTGCGACCGTCAGCGTATTTTGCTTTGTTAAAGAAGGTCCACGTGCACCTGTCGATGCTAAAATGGAACGAAGCACATGGCTATCCGACTGGAAGCAAATTTGGCGGATGAAGCCGCTCCCCTCGCTGCTGCTTAGTGCCCTTTGTATTAATTTCGCACTAGTCGGAACGAATCCAATTATTCCTTACTATGTGCGGCAATCCGCGCATAAGCTCACCTTTTTCAACGATCAATGGCTGCTTGGCATCACCTTATCGGCGACCTCTCTCGCCGTTATCGTTTTCTCCCCGTTGCTGGGTATGCTATCCGATCGCGTAGGACCCTTATTGTTGCTCAAAATAGCGACGAGCACTGCGTTTCTCCTCTGTATCGTGCAAGCTGTGACACATCTCTATCCGCTCATCCTTGCGTGTCGATTTACACTCGGCCTGTGCGTAGCGGGTATGATGCCCAATATTCAGGCCCAAGTGCGAGGCTTAGTCCGCAAGGGGATGGAGGGACAGACCTTCGCCATGGTGAACTCATGGATGTTCCTTGGCTGCCTAACCGGACCGCTTCTCGGTGGCGTTATCGTCGCGCAATTCGGCATCCGTGGTTGGTTTATTACGGCTATGCTCGTTTTTGGCGTCAGTTGCTGGCAGGCTTTTCACATTGGAAGTTACCAATCGCGGAAGGCAGAGTTGGAATTAGCCCAAACCGTGACGCGTGTATCATCCACTGCAAATTAAAATGAAACGAGCTCCTTGGGGCTCGTTTTTTTTGCGTAAAGGGCTGTGCTGTGGGGAGACTGTTGTAGATGTAACAGAATTGATATCCGCAAGTTATAAAGAAGCCGAGCATTCCGCGAAGCCAGGTGGTATAATAGGTTAAACGTTTCAACAAACTTGGCGAGGAGTGTTACAGATGGCAACAATTCAGAAGGGGTGGGCCCAAGAAGCATGGGCACAGACCGTAACAAAAGTAGACAAAACAAGCAAACGCATTGGTGATGGCTTTCCACATGCAAGTGTTGGCGGAGAATATAAGCTGGAGCCGGCCTATTGGTGGACAGCGGGCTTCTGGCCTGGATTGTTGTGGCTTTTATATCGTGATACGAAAGATGAAGGATTGAAGCAGTTGGCGGAGTCTTGTGAGCAGCAGCTCGATCAAGTTGTTACCGACTACTATCGTCTGGATCACGACATCGGCTTCATGTGGACATTGACGAGTGTTGCCAACTACAAGCTAACGGGTGCAGATGACTCCAAGCGCAGGGCTTTGCTTGCGGCGAATCTGCTTGCGGCACGCTTTAATGTGAAGGGAAACTACATTCGTGCGTGGAATCCTTGGCGCGAGGGTGAAGACAATGCAGGTTGGGCCATTATCGACTGCATGATGAACTTGCCTTTGTTGCACTGGGCGTCACTGACCACGGGTGATCCGCGCTTCAAAGAAATCGCTGTAAGACATGCGAACATGGCCGTTGAGCACTTCATCCGTCCCGATGGATCGGTGAATCATATCGTGATCTTCGATCCTGCCACCGGTGAAAAGCTTTCCGTGAACGGCGGGCAGGGCTTTGCACCTGAATCGGCTTGGTCGCGTGGAACTGCGTGGGCCATTTATGGTATGAGCCTCAGCTACAAGTACACGGGTGATGAGAAATATCTACAAGCGGCGAAGCGCGCTGCGCATTTCTTTTTGGCAAATCTACCGGAAGATCATGTGCCGCATTGGGATTTCCGTTTGCCGGACGGCATCCCGGCGTATCGTGATTCCTCGGCAGGCGCGTGCGCGGCGTGCGGCTTGCTCTTAATTGCGGAGCAAGTGAACAGCCAGGAAGCATCCCTGTACCGCGAGGCGGGCGAGCGGATTCTTCACTCGTTGTACACGAACTACGGCGCATGGGATTCCGAAACCGAAGAGGGGTTAGTTACTCACGGTACAAGCCATTATCCTGAGGGGAAGAACATTGACGTTCCGCTCATCTACGGCGATTATTACTTTGTTGAGGGGCTTTCCCGACTGCTCGGGCATGGCGAGTTTTTCTGGTAGGTTGTATGAAAGTAGAGCTGTTTTCGAGTAGCATTGTGCTGCTTGAGGGCAGCTCTTTTTTTTGATGTAGTCGACGAAAATCCGATGCCAAAGGTTTTCAACCTGCTCAATTCTCCTCCTTGTAGATATCGCAGAAACTATTGTGCATTGATATACGCTCCCCACCGGCTCTACCTCCCCATACAATTCGATCTCCAATTTCAATGTTGAACTGTTGAATTGTGCCTCCTTTTAACTCAACCACTCTTACAGCATGTTGAACAATGGGAGTTAGACGGAATGGACGCATTTGTTCGCGAATACTCAGAATGTAGTCACTTTCATCTAGGAATAATATATCAATCTCAAATTTCATAAAAAAAGTATGTACAGAATTACAAGGGTGGATAATTAGACATTCGTTATCATTAATAGTTCTTTTTGCCATCCAGCCTATGAAACGTGTAAAGAAGCTGTCTGCGAACTGGATTTGGGTAGCGATTATTGTCTGTGATTTCTCTAAAATCAGTAGCATTTAAACACCTCAAATGTTATTTGAAAATTAAAAAAAATAAAAAAAGTCTAAATGGAGGATGTGAAAATATGATAAATAACCATGACTTATTACCTATAAAATAATAGGATTTTATTACTAAAATATAGTAAAGTTTTGTAAAACTTTTATGAAAAATTTATGAAATCACCAATTTTCACGACTTATTTCGACAGTATTCGACAATAAAGATCATATAAGATACTTATTGAATATTCTGATTGATATAAAATTTTATATTAATATTTAATTTATAAAAAAAAAATTTATAATGCTTTTTTGTGGAAAGCCAAAGTGAGTTTGGAAAGGAAGCTAATCATGCTAAAGACATTACGACAAAAACTACATGATGAAAAGGGGCAATCTGTTGTTGAGTTCGCTATCATCATGCCTCTCATTTTATTGATTATTATGGCAATGATTTATTTTGGCCTTTTTATTTTTGCCAAAAGTGTTGTTTTATTTTCCGCACATCAAGGAGGAAGAGAAGCTTTGAATTTTAGAACAAACATTCAGTATTCCGAACAACAAAAGGAGCAATTTATAAAAAATGCCTCCTTGCAGGTACTTCAAATGCTGCCAGTAGGCGCAAGCCCTCCAGAAGTAGAAACAATTAAGAACGAGAATACAGGACTCATACAAATTACCGTTACGTATTATTTTAAATTAAGTCTTCCTTTTATCAAAGAGATTACGGGAACGAACAGCCAACCTGTGAAATCTGAAGTGTTCTACCGCTTTGCCCCACCTCAGGAAATTTAAATCTACATGACAAGGCGGAGATCAGAATGAAGTTACTTGCTAAGTTTCGAGAAGAAGATGGCTTTTCTGCAACATTCTTCGCTATTACAATGCCGGTCATTTTAGCGATTATGGGAATTGCCATCGACGGCTCCTATGTGGTATATAACCGAATCAAGTTGGATATGGCTGCAGATGCTGCAGCACGTGCAGCTATTCATTCATTGGATTTATCTGTTTGGTATGGAGAGAGGAAAATCGTTCTTAATACAAGTAAGGCGTACCAAATGGTAGATCAATTAATGAGAGATAACATGCCTACGGCTCGCTTAATAAGCCTTGAAATTCCATCGGACTCTCCGAATACGTGTGTAATTGAAGTAGAAGCTCAAGTACCTTTATTTTTCCTTCGTCTCTTTAATGAAACAAGCTACAAGATACACGCAAGCGCAAGCTCCATTGGTTATGATCCTAATCAGACGCAAAGGTGAGAACAACATGAGTAGCCTAATAACATTTTGTATATTTTGTATTTGTTTCCTTACATTCGTGCCTGTACATAAGATGTTTAGGGGAAGCCCCTTTCGAAAGGTAATAGACATCGTACTTTCTAGAGGTCAACCTACCTCATTTTCTTCTTCTTATCTACTACAAAAAGTAACCCCTATTCTTCATATTATTATTAGATTATTCCGTATTAAAACGAATTACGTGAGATGGGATCCATACCGGAATAAGCTTGCAACGCTGTATGTCAATAAAGAAGTAACGGTAGAGCAATTCATTGCTTTGAAAATTTTAGCTGCTTGTTTGGTCTTCCTCTATATGTTACTACTAAATGTTTTTCAACCATCGCCTTTTTTGTTTTTACTTGGTATGTTGTTGACCTTAATTTCTTATTACATTCCTGACCAACTCTTAAACATCCAAATAAAAAAGCGAAAATGGGAAATTTATCGTGATATTCCTTCGATCCTGCTGTCTTTAGCGGTAACTACGGATGCAGGGCTTTCCTTGAATCAAGCACTAGAAGAAATATGCAGTGTGAAAACAGGGGCACTTACGGAGGAATTGCGAAAAACTTTGCAACAGATTTCAGTGGGGATCCCGCAAAAAGAAGCCTTCGAAGGCCTGGCAACAAGAGTACGAATTGATGAAATTACGATGTTCGTTTCTGTCCTTACGCAAACGTTAGAAAAGGGTTCATCGGGAATTACGCATGTGCTTCGTGAGCAGGCTAATGAATCGTGGGCGAAAAGAAAAGGGATTGCGAAGGAATTAGCTGGCAAAGCTTCCATCAAGCTATTTCTACCCATGATTGGTCTTGTTCTCCCTGCATTAATGATCTTTCTGATTGTTCCAGCCGTGTTCTCCATATTAAAGTTTTTTAAATATTAATCCGCAGGAGCCCCTATGTTACTATTACTTACTTGTCTACTTGTCTATGTCGTGTTCGTTTCATATTCGCTTGTATCAGATCTTCTGTTCGGTCAGATACCTGAGAAATATCACTTAAAGAAGTATTATCGTTTTTTGCGTGGGGAGTCGGGGAGGAAAAGATCGTTTTCCGATCGTATGCTCCGTTTGAATAAAGAACAACGGTATTACGCACTGAATACGAAGAAGTACTTTATGTACACTCTCCCAATTTGCTTTGCCATTTTTCTATTCATGCTCTTTATTTTCCGAAGCTTTCCCTTTGCGCTGTTAATTAGCTTGGCAGGTGTTTTTTATCCTAGATTTATTATTTTAGGCTTGATCAAAAAGCGTCGTCGCTTACTCAACAATCAGCTAAAGGAAGCCATGTTTTCATTGGTCTCATCCCTCCGTGCTGGGGCATCCCTTCAGACAGCGATTGAAAGATGTGTGCAGGATTTAGAAAACATTTTCAGCGAGGATAAAGATGCACCTATCGTGCGAGAGTTTCAGTACATGGTGGAAGAATTACAAATGGGCTACACCGTTGACGAGGTTCTTCATGCTTTTAGAGATCGCGTACATTTGGAGGATGTTACAGACTTCGTGAATGCAACGTTAATTGCGAAGAAGAGAGGAGGTAATTTAACGGAAATCTTAGTTAATATCTCAAAAGTCATCTCAGAAAAAATTGAAATCAGCAATGAGATTCAAGTATTAACAGCTGGAAAACAAATGGAAGCCAGAATGCTCTCTATAATGCCGGTTTTTATAGTAGGGTGTCTAACACTCCTCTCTCCAGAATATATGGAGGCCATGTACGATTCATGGGTTGGGAAGCTTTTGTTGTTTGTTGGATTTATTTTAATCCTTATTAATTATTGGATTAGCAGAAAAATTGTTGACATTCATGTGTAACTAAAAGGTGGGCTAGAAATGAAATCAACGTGGGTTCGAGTTTCATTAGGTATTGTGCTATCTGTCATTATTGCATTCGTTAGTCATGCCTATTTAAAATCTTTGCGTGATGAAGTAACCGTTGTTGTGGCAGCTGTAGATATACCGGTACAGACGGCCATGAAACCGGACATGTTTACAACGATTCAAGTCAATACATCGAGTCAACATCTACTTGCTCCGAATGCCATCCGCAATGTGTCCGATCTAACTGGCGCCATGGCCATGGACTCTTTTAAAAAAGGTGAAGTCATCGTTAATGATGTGAGAAAAGTGATACCAAGTGAACAAACGACGACGGATGGAAGCAAAATTAATATTAGTGATTTGGGACGTTCGTTCTATATTCCAGCAGATAAAAAGGCAATTTCCATCAGTCTTGATGCGGAAGGAAGCCTGGGGTACAGCTTGAAAAAAGGCGATATCGTTGATGTCATTTTTACAAGTTCAAGTACAGATGCGGAAAGTTCGTACTCCACGACGATTCTCCAGGGAATCGAAATATTTGAAGTTGAGGCGATTAGTGAAAAGGACAGAGCGAATAGGACGAGTGGTCAGAATATCACCTTATTAGTTAGTTCCCAAGCGGCTCAAGATTTAGCATTTGCGAAAAGAAAAGGAAAGATCGACTTACTTCTAGATTCTTCGCGAGTGGGGGAACGTTCTGCCAAACCGCAGAATCCAACCAGCTCACAAAAATTTAAACCAGCCGGGGGGAAAAAGGAATGAAAGCTCCACTTGTGATTACGCTGCATTCTCCCCAAGGAGGTTCAGGTAAATCCACACTGGCACTCAATTTAGCTTTGCAATATGCCAAGCAGGGAAAGAAAACGTTGTTGGTGGATATGGCTGGGTATGGGGGATTACCGGCTATGTGCAAAATCCCGATAAGAGGAAGCGGCCTATCAAGTCTCATTACGGTTTTGGAGCAGAGCGTGGAATTGCCGAACTATGATCATTTTGCAGGTTATTTTAAAGATGCGATAGTTCCCTATAAAGACATTCGAGATTTTCATTTATTACTAAGTGCATCACCGCTCAAGATGGAGAAGCTGTCTAGTGTGTATACCGATTATCTGATTGAAACAGCAAAGAAAGAGGATTATGCGGTCATTCTTGTGGATACTTCTTCTGAATTATGTGAACGCAATATCGCTTGTATCGAATCCGCAGATCTGCTGCTTATTCCGACTTTGCAGGATGTCGCATCAGGTTGGAAAGTAATTCTGTTCAAAGAAATTCTGGCGAGTTTGCATATTCCTAAGGAAAAAGTCTATCTCATTGCAAATCGTGTGACGAAATATTCAGGCTTCAGTAATAAAGAATTTCAAGAGGAAATTGGCTTTACACTGCTTAGTGAAATTCCTGATATATCGAAACAGGTGCAACGACATGTAAATTCTGGTATACCAATGGATTTATCTGGGAAGAGGAAAGTTTCTGCTATGTTCCAACAGTTAGCCCAAAAAATAATGTTGCAGGTGGTCTAAGTTGAGTATTGAGGACTTAATTAAACGTCGACAAGAAGCTTTACTGCACAATGAAACCGCAGCGGCAATTGAAACGATGGATGCAGGAAACTATAAGACGGAAATATTTGGTAGAGTCAGACAAAAGATTGCGGATAATCGCGAATTGTTCGCTAGTGATATGAAGCAGGATATTGCATACATTCGCAATATGATTTGGAAAATTATCGAAGATGAACTGGCGTCACAACGAACGGAATGGATGCTGAGCTCGTATGATCGCTCAGAAATTCTAGAGCAATTAATGCATACCATGTTCGGTTTCGGCATTCTGGATGCCCTTATCCATGACACCCAAGTTACGGAGATTATGGTGAATGGCATCAAGAAAATTTACATCGAGAAGGATGGCCTCTTGCAAATTGCACGTGATCGCAAAGGGCAGCCACTAACTTTCTCAAGGCAAGAAGAATTATTGCATGTTATTGAAAAAATTGTGTCTCCGATTAATCGCAAAGTAAACGAAAGTGAACCGATCGTTGATGCAAGGTTACCAAACGGTTCTCGGGTGAATGTGGTGCTTAATCCTGTTTCCTTGGATGGGCCAGCGGTTACGATTCGGAAATTCCCGGAAAAACCCTATACCATGGGCCAATTGGTTGAAGTCGGCACTCTTTCAAGCGAAATAGCCGAATGGCTTGGGATGCTGGTGGAGGCTAAGTATAACATCATTATTTCGGGTGGAACAGGCTCAGGAAAGACGACATTCTTGAATGCGTTGGGGATGTTTGTACCAAGTCAGGACCGAGTTGTCACCATCGAAGATGCGGCGGAGCTTAAGTTAAACAATGTGGAGAATCTGGTTCGCTTGGAAACGCGGCCTGCCAATATTGAGGGCAAAGGTGAGATTAAGATTCGCGAGCTTCTACGTACAGCACTGCGCATGCGGCCAGATCGCATCATTGTTGGGGAAGTGCGTGGCGGAGAAGCGCTAGATATGCTGCAAGCGATGAATACAGGCCATGATGGCTCCTTGTCTACAGGCCATGCGAATTCGGCTGCCGATATGTTAAGTCGTCTAGAAACAATGGTACTGATGTCAGGGCTTGAATTACCAATACCTGCAATTCGACAACAGGTTTCCTCGGCAATTGACTTCATTGTTCAGCTAGGGAAATTACGCGATGGAAAGCGGAAGGTCACTGAGATTGTTGAGGTACTGGCTGTTGAGAATGATCGAATACAGCTACAGACGATATTTAAATGGGATCAGAACGTAGGGGATCTTGTGTCAACTGGAGAGAAAGTGAGTGCCACTGATAAATGGATGGCCACTGGGTTTGCGAACCACTTTGCCATGAAAGGAGGTGAACAGGGATGAGGATGTTGTACAATTCATATTTCAAGTTATGTAATTTTTTGGAAGATTTTAAGAAGAAAGAAGAAGGACAAGCACTAAGTGAATACGCCATTGTAATTGGGGTAGTTGCGGTCATTATTATTGCTACGTTGGTATTGTTTAGAGGGGCACTAACAAACCTATTTACCAGAATTATTACGTATATGGAAGGAGTGACGTAGGGGATACAATCAGCCAGAAGTGACGCTTAACCCGAGTGCTTTGGCGAGGACTGAGTTAGGTCGCTTCCAGCCTTATGTTTAGACTACGAGTTATTAATGAGTGTGTCAAGAAATGCGAAGGAGTCAAACTTATGCAGATTAATGAACGCGATGAGCATGATTTAAATAGTAGTACATATAGCGATAGTTTTTATGGCTTTCAATTAAAAAATATTGTTAAAACCATTGTTTCGTTGACTTTAGCTCTGATGATGGGGTGTTTTTTGTTTGTAACTACATCTTATGCGGAAACAAAAGGATGGAATGCTGTAGCTGAACTTACTCATGAAGGGGTTATAACCGTAGTAGCACCAACACCGGACGGTGGTTTTATAGCGGGTGGATATATATCTATTACAAATAATAATAACATTTATACAGCTTTATTAGTAAAGTATGATGCAAATTTTAATGAACAATGGAAAAAGACAATCGAAGGTTATGATTATTCGAGTGGTTATGGTACTTTCTATGGCTATAACAGTATTAAGAGCAATGCTAATGGAACTGAGTACATTGCTGGGGGAGGAGATGTTGTTCATAGGTTTGATCAAAATGGCAACTTAACAGGTTCAAAAGTTATTCTTTATAATGTTCCGGGAAGCTATATGAGTAATGTAAGCGATGTTGCGTATGACGATGACGGCGCGATAATTGCGGTTGGAAGTGTAATACAAGGTTGGGAAGAACAAAAAGTAGCTATGGTAAAAGTTAATAATGATGCTACAATGTCTCCGATTTCACATGTCTCGTACACCTCTTATATAGGATACACTCCGATTGGTAATGATCCTTTTAATTGGGAGAATAATCCGTGGGAGTCATATACAGATGCTAGATCGTATCTGAAAATAGCCGGAAAGTATTATATAGCAGGATATTACAATAAATATGCAAATATTCATGTTGTTGGTACAAATCCTAATAACTATAACAATATAACATTTGGAGGAAGTAATGGCTATTCTAGTTATTCTCGTATTCGAAAAACATCGGATGGCGGATTAATTGCAGTTGGCAATAGCGCCGCTACTGACGGTGATATGACAGGATTAAATAAAGGCTCTAACGATGGAATCATCGTCAAATATAATGCGAATATGACTATTCAATGGAAACGAGCGTTTGGAGGTAGTAGTGACGACTATTTTACAGATGTTCAACAAACTTCGGATGGCGAATATATTGTATTAGGTTACTCTTGGTCGACAGATAAAGATATGCTATCGATTAAGTCCTCAAGAGTGAGTGTTAAGTATGATGCGCAGGGTAACTTACAAGAAGTGAAGCCAGATGCTGGTAGTGATAGTCTTATTTCAACTACCAATAATCTTTATACGCATGGTCATAAATCGGGTGGTGGATCTACCATTCTAAAATATGGAGAAATTGAACCACCCAGTATTTCACTCTCAAAATCAACTCCGAACTCTGCCAATTACCCGTTAACGATTCAGGCGACTATTTCAGATGCTAGCGGAATCGCTGTGCAAAAGTGGGCAGTCGGCGATCAACCGGCCAGTTACTTTAAAACAGGTGGTACAGTATTTAGTGGAACTAGCTTTGTTGTTCCAGCTAATGGAACCTATACGGTGTATGCGAAGGATCTTACCGGGAATGAAGCGGTTAAAACGATAGAGGATAAAACCGAAGTATGGAAAACTGTCAGTTATAACAATAATACGGGTTATTTAAATGCAATAGCACCAACACCAGACGGTGGATTTATTGCTGGTGGATGGACAATGGATGAAAGTGGTACTTCATCTTCAACAATTGTTAAGTATGATGCCAATTTTAATGAACAGTGGAAGAAAAACACTGCAGAAGCTGACTATAAAACTTGGAGTTATTTTAGTATTAAAAGCAATGATGATGGAAGTGAATATATTGCTGCGGGTGGAAATGTTGTACATAGGTTTGATCAATATGGCAACTTGACGGGTTCGCAGTCTGTTCCCCTTGATATTGTTGATATTGCGTATGAAGAGGATGGAGCAATAATTGCGGCTGGAAATCAAGGAACGTGGGGGAATTTACAACTAGCTACAGTAATCGTGAATAATGACGCTACGATGACTCCTCGTACACCTGTCTTATATTCTTCAAATGTTACTCATGGGTACTCGGGATTTAAGTCAGGTAGCAATTATTATATGGCAGGAACTTCTAATAACTATAACAAAGCTTTTATTCGGGTACTTAATTTGGAAACACATGAAGTTCAGGAAGAAATATTTGGGGGGAATAATGGAAGTTCGCTATTCAATCGTATTCGACAGACATCGGATGGCGGATTGATTGCTGTTGGCTATAGTTCCGCTACGGACGGCGATATGGCGGGATTAAATAAGGGTTCTTATGATGGAATCGTCGTCAAGTATGATGTGAATTTAAATGTAGAGTGGAAAAAAACGTTTGGTGGAAGTAATGAAGACTATTTTGATGATGTACAACAAACGCCTGATGGGGGTTATGTTGTATTCGGTCGTGCTTTTTCAACAGACGGAGACCCGGCACCGGTTGTATTGAATTATGCTGCTGTTATTGTTAAGTATGATGCTATGGGTAACATACAAATCATGGAATCGCTAGATTATAATGAATTTGAGTTTGGATTTAATACTGTTATTTCATCCTCCAATGGCATTTATGTAACGGGTAATGATGGAGATCCCTACTATGGTGGAAATCGCATTCTGAAATATGTACCTGCCGAGCATCTCCCACCTAGCATTAATCTATCTTTATCAACGACAAATCCAACTAACCAAGATGTAACCATCCATGCATCTATAACTGATGATAATGGAATCGCTATTCAGAAATGGGCAAGCGGTGATCAACCTGCAAGCTATTTTGCAACGGGTGGTACAGTATTAAGTGGAAGCAGTTTCGCTGCTCCAGTTAATGGAACCTACACCGTATATGCGAAAGATCAAGCAGAGAATGAAGTGGTTAAGACAATAACCGTGTTCAATATCGATAAGGTAGCACCAACAGTACCTACGTTAACAGCGGATAGTACTACGCATACGAACAGTAATGTAAATGTGACTGTAACGTTTCCGGCGGATGCTTCAACCAAAGAGATCTGCATAAACGGTGGAACTTGGACAGCCTATAGCTTGCCAGTTGTTTTTAAAGCTAACGGAACACTCGAGGCTAGAGCGACAGATGCGGCAGGTAATGTTTCACCAATATCCATATACATGATAAACAACATAGTTAAACCAGTCCCAACAGCACCCACACTAACTGCGGATAAAACTACGCCTACGAACAGTAATGTAAATATGACTGTCACATATCCAGCAGAGGTTTCAATCAAAGAGATCCGCATAAACGGAGGGACATGGGCAGCCTATAGCTCGCCAGTTGCTTTTACAGCTAACGGAACACTCGAGGCTAGAGGGACAGATGCAGAAGGCAATGTTTCACCAACAGCCACTTATACAATTAATAATATAGATAAAACAGCACCAACTATTCCAAGCATCGCATTAAGCACCAACGACTGGTCTAACACCCCAGTAACCGTTACCATCCTTTCGGGAAGTGATTCTGAAAGTGGTGTCTTAACAAGCCAATACAAAATTGGTACCAACGGAACGTGGAGTAACTATAGTAACCCGTTTGCAGTCAGTTTAATTGGCCAGACAACGGTGTATGCTAGAACTCTCGATGTTGCTGGTAACATCAGTAATGAGACGAGCGCAACAGTTTTAATCAATACGCCAACTGCACCACCTACACCTAACCCGGATACGGATGAGCCAAATAACAGTAAAGAAAACGCAGCATCCATTGTTGGAGTCAAGAAATCGTATCTTTCAACGAGTGGTGATGTCGATTTTTATCGTTGGACAGCAAGTACACTAGGTAAAGTTAAAATTTCATTTATTCCTCCAACCTATAAGAATTATAATTTGGAAATCCTTGATTCAAACTCGATGATTCTAGGATCCATAGTACCTGGTGGACCGAACAATACTTACATTAGTGTTGCGGCAGGATCTACGTATTATCTTAAGGTTAGCGGTCTAACGAACACAGATTATGGTATTTCTCCTTATACGGTGCTAATTGGTGATGCCGATCAAGATGCGAATGAGCCTGATAATAATGATAGAACGACAGCACCGAGTATCGGGATTTCATCTTCTAAGGTTGGATTTATATCGTCTGTCACTGATCAAGATTATTATAAATTCGAAACAGGTACAAATGCAGGCAGGGTGAATATCAAATTAGACATGCCAAGTGATGCTAATTATCATCTTACTATTCTTAATTCGGCTGGCAATCAACTTATTATTCAAGATTTAGGACAAGGTATAGATGAAGAGGCGAATCTCTCTTTTACTATGGGAGAAACTTACTATCTCTTAGTAACAAACTCTGGCAATAGTACGATAAGTGGAACAAGTTATACACTTTCAGTAGGAGCAGTTGAAGTAAGCTCCGGGGAACCGAACGAATCCTATTTGGAAGCGACAACGGTTGTGCCTGGAACTACTTATAGCAGTTATACAATTGGAACTAGCGGAGATAAGGATTACTACAAATTCACAGCAAATGCAAACGGAAAAATCGTTATCAAGCTGAATGGAGTAAGTGGTAAAAACTATGGGTTATACGTATTCCGTGACGAAGGCAACCGACTAGATCCTAATAAAGTATCAGGTACTGCCACATTAAAACAGGTACAGTTCGAGGTTCAGCAAGATCACATGTATTATGTGGCGGTAATCGGAGATTCACCGAATGATTACGATGCGACTAACGCTTACTCGTTAAATGTTAGTTCAATTGTAACGGATGATGAGTCTAACGATAGTTGGCCAGAAGCGAAGAATGCAGCACTTGGTGTTCCAGTAACCTCTTATATTTCAGTATCTGGTGACGAGGATTACTATTATTTTACACGATCGGGTACAGGGCTAGTTCGTGTGCAACTAGATGTTTCACGTGTATCTTCATCTAAGGATTACGATATTCAAGTTTATCATGAGAACGGAACGTTACTTTCTAGGTACAATAAAAATGCAGGTGTCAATGAGGATTTCATGTTTACTGCGCAAGCAAATGTGAAATATTACGTTAAAGTTTATGGATATAGAGATACTGATGGAAACTATGGAACGGAACCGTATGTTTTACTCATAACACAACAATAAGACTGCTCTTTGATAACCTAATATAAGCATAGGGGTGCAAGCCATGAGCCTAAAATGTAGGCTAAAAAGAAACAGAAAACGTCTCATAAGTCTAGTTGTGCTTTTGACGATGTTATTTAACTCACTCTTGGCTTTTGTACCTGAAGGAAAGGTATCTGCCGCTTCTAGTTTAAATATCACAAGTATTGGTCAGACAGGTGCCCAATATTATGTTGCTGGTCTTAGTTCTTATTGGGATGACGATTATTATGCACAAATGGTCTTAACCCGAGACCCAGTCCCCTCAGGTGGTGCTATTGGAATTGCGAACTATCGCTATTATGATGGTTCGTTCATTTATCCACCGACGAGTGGAACTTCGTACACATCTGGCTGGGGAGATCTTAGCGGTTTAACACCGGGGTCAAGCTACACCGTTTATGCGGCGGCTCAAGCAAAAAATGGCTATTGGTATCCTGCTGGATCCTACACCTTTACGACAACTGCTACAAGTAGTGCTAGTTTACAAATTGTTAGTATCGGTCAAACAGGTGCTCAGTATTATGTCACTAATCTAAGTAGTCCATGGGATGACAACTATTATGCTAATTTAGTCTTAACACGTGACCCAGTTCCGTCGAATGGAGTTACTGGAGTTGCGAACTATCGCGTTTATGATGGTTCATTCATTTATCCACCGACATATGGAACTTCGTACACGTCAGGTTGGGGAAATCTTAGTGGTTTATCACCAGGGACATCCTACACGGTATATGCTGCAGTGCAAGCGAAAAATGGCTATTGGTATCCCGCTGGATCCTACACTTTTACGACAAGTGCAGCTAGTGGTGGAGGCAGCACAGGCGGTGGTGGAGGGAACACCGGTGGCGGTTCGAGTGAATTTCCTTATCCGGGAGCTGGTGAACCGTTCTATTATACGAACGATCATGGTTCACCGTACAACTATGTCATTCTGTGGAACGGCAATGGGGCCAACTATTATCACGTGAATCTTGAGCGACATGATGGATATATTCAGACGACGACACCGAACACGAATATGGCAAATGTGACATTGACAAGTGGAAAATATACGGTTCGCATATATGCGTGTGCTTCTACCTCTTTGTCTACTTGTTCTACAACACATTATCAGTTAACGATTACAACACCTGATATGGATGTGGTAACTCCTACAGTATCCGTTTCGAATATACCAAATACGACGGCAGGCAAGGTTGTATCTGTAAGCGTAAGTTCTAGCACGCCATGTTATAGGATGTCAGCAAAGTATACACTTAATGGCGTAGATACATGGTTAAGTGAGCAAAGTTCTTGTAATTATTCGGCTAGTTTTACTCCATCTACGGCTGGTGATTATACCGTTACAGTATACTCCAGGAGTTACAACGAATCCGATCCTAGGACAGGGACGGCTAGCAGTTCTTCGACATTTACCGTTTATCCATTAGTTGTGAATCCAGCGGTAATTGTATCCGCAATACCAAATACAACAGTAGGCAAGGCTGTATCTGTAAGTGCAAGTTCTAGTGCGCCGTGTTATCGGATGTCAGCCAAGTATACGGTTAATGGCGTAGATACATGGTTAGGTGAACAAAATTCTTGCAGTTATTCAGCTAGTTTTACCCCATCATCAGTAGGGGACTATACTGTAACCGTCTACGCAAGGAGTTATATCGAAACGGATCCAAGGTCTGGGGATTCAAGTAACTCTGTAACATTCGCGGTTGCACCAAATGATACTTACGAACCAAACGATACAATCGCAGATGCGAAGAGTGTCACAGCAGGAAGCATAACGAATTCGTATCTTTCTACTGCAGGAGACTATGACTACTGGAAATATACGCCTTCTACTAGTGGAAGTATCAACGTTCAATTGAATGTTCCTTCAATTCCTTGGGGACTAGACTACGATCTACAGGTATACGAAGGGACAGCATCAAGCCTCGGGACCATGATTGCAGAGTCGACGAAATCTGGAAATACAACAGAGTCCAAAGACTTTATGGCAATTGGAGGCAAGACTTACTATTTCAAAATTTACAAAACCGTAGGAACGTATAGTGCGACGTCAACCTATGACCTGATCTTAGGTAACTTGTTCCCTGATA
The DNA here is from genome assembly GCF_031455095.1 of Paenibacillus qinlingensis. Classification (GTDB taxonomy): domain Bacteria; phylum Bacillota; class Bacilli; order Paenibacillales; family NBRC-103111; genus Paenibacillus_E; species Paenibacillus_E qinlingensis_A. The sequence continues at coordinate 23,276 of NZ_JAVDSB010000004.1, read as the reverse complement.
ATAATGAAGATAACAACACCTACCTAAGTGCCAAACCGATTACACCAGGTGGAAGCAGCATAAGTTCCTATATTTCCAATGTATTAGATGGGGATGTCTGGAAGTTCACGTCGGGAGCCAATAACATTGGAATGATGACGGCACAACTCACAGTACCTTCTGACGCAGATTTTGAGCTTCAGGTGTATGAAGATAATACCCTGGGTGAACAATTAGCGGAATCAAAAAATACAGGTAACGGTGTATCGGAGTCAACTACTTTCCCTGTAAATCCAGGAAAGGATTATTTTATTAAAGTATGGAGTAAAGATAATGCATCTCGAAGCGCTTCGCCATATACGCTAACTTTAGGAAGTATGCCGTTAGATATAAGTGAACCGAACGATACGATTGCAGATGCAAAGAGCGTAATAGCAGGTAGTACGACGAATTCATACCTTTCTACTCCAGTAGACTTTGATTATTGGAAGTACACACCTTCTGTAACAGGAGAAATCAATGTTCAATTAACTGTCCCTTCAGTTCCCGTGGGATTAGACTACGATCTACAGGTATACGAAGGGACCACATCAAGTCTGGGGACAATGATTACAGAGTCTACGAATTCCGGAAATAACACTGAGTCTAAAGACTTTACGGCAATCGCAGGCAAGACTTACTACTTCAAAGTTTATAAAACCGAAGGCACTTACAGTTCAACTTCACCTTATGGCCTAATACTAAGTGGTGTGTTTCAAGATAATTATGAGGAGAACGATACCTACACAACTGCCAAACCTATTACACCAGGTGGAAGTACAATTAGTTCTTATATTTCTAGTTTCAACGATGGAGATATCTGGAAATTTACGACAGGAGCTTATAATAGCGGCACAATGTCTGCGGACCTCATCGTTCCAAATGATGCGGATTTCGAACTTCAAGTATATGAAGGCGATGATCCATCAAGTAACCCGCTAGAAGAATCTAAGCATATTGGTAATGGCGTCTCAGAATCTATCAGTTTTCAGGTAAAGCCGAAGAAAGACTACTATCTAAAAGTTTGGAGCAAAGGAAATGCATCACGAAGTGCTCAACCCTATAAGCTGTCCGTAGGTTCGTTACCAACGGTTATTGACAACTATGAGTTGAACAACACGGATGAGGATGCCAAGGTCATATCGCCTGGCGTTGCGATTGATTCCTACATTTCATACGATACAGATGGCGATGTCTGGAAATTTGAGACAGGCGATTCAAACATTGGCTCCATGCAGGCTAGATTAACTAACATTCCTACGGGCGTTAATTACGAACTGCAAGTCTATGAAGGCAGTACGAATCATGATCAAATCGCCGATTCCAACAATCTTGGGAATTCAGACGAATTGATTAATTTTATAGTAAAGCCGAAAACAAAATATTATGTAAAAGTGTATAGTCAAGGAAATCAATATCATAGTACTTCACCATACACAGTATCGATTGGAAGCTTACCGGTGGCGCCAGATTCCTATGAGTCTAACAATACGATTGCACAAGCAACGGTGCTTACACCAGGAACACCGATCAATTCTTACATTTCTTCTATGTCAGATGCCGATTATTTTTACTTCATGACAGATGCAACTACGGTTGGCTACATGAATATAGGATTAACGGATCCTGGACCTTTTGGGGACTTTGGGGATGATTTTAAAACCGACTATGATTTCCAAGTGTATAAAGGTTCGGAAAGTGATGCTAATTTAGTAGGTTATTCCACAAGTAACGAACGTTCTTCTACCATTGAAGTAAAAGTTGTACCGAATACGAAATATTACATCAAAATCTATAATGGCGGAACTGGCTTTACACCTGAGTCCTATCAGTTAAACGTAACAGCATTGCCGCATGATGGGGAAGACAATGATACCGAAGGAGCAGCCAACAATCTGCCGCCACGGGGCGTTGTTGAATCTTATTTATACAAAGCTGGCGATGTGGATTACTGGATGTATCGAAGTGGTGCTTCTGAAACGGGAACTAAAGTTTTTGGTATGAAGGTGCCTGCGGGAAGCGATTATGAACTGCAAGTCTATCCTGCCGGCGGATATGATACGAATCTCATGAAGGGATCGTATAAAAACAATAACGAATACGATTACGTCTTGATGGAAGTGAGTCCGAATACCACCTATTACATGAAGGTGTACGGTGCATTAGGCAAAGGATTACCGGCGCAATACAGCGAGGATATCCCTTATATCATTAGCATTGGAACGGATCAGTATGGAGAAGGAACAACCGGTGGGAACGACAATGCCGTTGATTCTTATGAGGTCAATAATACCCGTGAACAATCCACGCTCGTCGAAGATGGAAGAACGATTAATTCTTATCTTTTTTATGACGGGGATGTCGATTACTACAAAGTAAGATCCAAGCTGCTCGCTGGAAATATGACAGTGAGTCTAGCTGTACCAACTGGTCAAGATTATGAATTGCAAGTTTATGAAGGATCAAGTTCCAGAGTCTGGACATCGGATTTGTCGGGAAATTCCACCGAAACCGTTAACTTTCCCGTACAGCCAAATACTAATTATTATGTCAAAGTATATGGTGCATCAATAGGAAACGGGCACTCATACAGTGCTAATCTGCTGGATAAGTATGTATTAAGTATTGGCCAAGCTCCTAACACAACCGTAGATCAATGGATTACGGATTCAGAAAGTACGAAGCTGACTAGCCACACGAAGTGGGATGAGTCAAAGTTTAGTGAGAATTCGGATTGGATTGACACAGAGTGGCAGGCAGTTGATGGTGTTGCGGGTCAATTGAGTGATTTACATGAGTATTGGGAGAATCAGAAACAGTATCTCCTGGATCGAATTAACAATGGTACACAGGGGGAAAAGATCTGGGCTCAGAATCAATATGGCCTAGAGGAGGAAAGGGTTAAGCTACTTGAACTAATATTAACAGGAACTGAAGTGCAACAGTCTTGGGCTGAAGGTCAGTTGTTTATTATTAATCTAGCACTTAAAGGATCATATGGTGAGCAACAATGGGCACAGAACTATCGATATTGGGAGAACTTAAGAGATTACTATCAAACACTAGTCGATGAAAACTCTCAAAACAGCTGGGCTAAAGAACGTAGAGATTTAGCTGCAATTTTAATGAATGGTGTTACAAACGAAACAGAATGGGCGCTAGATCGTTGGAACTGGTTGGCCGAAGAGGATTATCTTCAACACCTCATAAACGAGAATCTGGATCTGGATACCGTTAGATGGGCGCAAGGCCGGGCGGATTTAGTTGATAAGATTTTACACGGCACACCAGATGAACAGAACTGGGCAAGAAAGCGTTGGGGCTTGTTGGAACTTATTGAGCATGGGACTCCTGCTGAAAGAGATCAAGCTCAATATGATTTAGAAGAGATGGATGGGAAACATATTGTGCAGTATACCCCGATGGTTGGCGTATCCTCCATAATCACAAGCAGTTGCAATACATCAAGCTGCATGAAAATGATTAGTGATATCACTGCTGTTTTATACAGAGATAAATTAAGTGATAAGCCGTTAGTACTTAATACTACACAGAAATGTCCTATCTGGGATTCTAATCGACCTGCCGAGTGCAGTGAATGGGAAGATTGGTTAACTACTCAGTACAATAGTTATGCAGCAATAACTATTCCAGCTTCTGTAGATAGTATTATTGAATCAAGTAGTAGTGGTACATTTATTGATGCTGTAGGGGATATAACGAAATTAGCAGGTTACTTTACAAAAGGTTTACTTCTGGGTATCGTTAGCCCACTTACGGACCTATATGATATGGTAAAGAACTACCAAGAGATTATTAAACTTGCACAGTTAGTAGTAGGTACCCTTATTGATTTTGCAAAAGATCCAAGTTTAGAAAAGTTGTCAGCAATTGGTCAAGCGTTAAAAACAACTGCGTTAAATGGAATATTGGATCTTTGGAATAACGCTACAGATAGTAAGTATGCCGTGGCAGAGACTATTGGGAATATTGTTGGCCAGGCCGTTCTTACTTTCTTTACAGCGGGTTTCTCTGCAGAATTAAAATTATCAACCAAAATTGGATCTCTGAGTACAGATTTAAAACTAGCCAAAAAAATTGATGTGCTTGATTTCTGCCATTGTTTTACGGCTGGAACTAAGGTACTGACTCAAGACGGTGAGAAACCGATTGAGCAGGTACAGCTTGGCGACATGGTACTAGCGAAGAATCCAGACACTGGCGAAATGGCCTATAAGGAAGTTGATGGTCTATTCCAGAAAGAGATTACGGAGTCGTGGAACATCTATGTAGGTGATGAGCTGATTACGACTACGGATGAGCATCCGTTCTGGATTCACAGTAAGGGTTGGGTTGTTGCAAAAGATCTCTTGGTTGGCGATTTGTTTGAGACGAGCGATGGTTCGTACTTGGCGATTGACAAGATTGAGGTTAAAGAGCAGCATACAACGGTTTATAACTTCCGAGTGAAGGACTTCCATACGTATTATGTTTCGAATTTGAAGATTTTGACGCATAATAGTAATGGGAAATGCTTTGGAATTAATATTACTGCTCTTAACCATTCTACCAAAGGAGACTTTACTTATGATCCTAAAACTGGTGAAGTAAGTAGGATGTCTGGTGGTGGACATGGACAGGAGAATATTGATTTCTTGGAATCTATTGGATTTGAATATAATATTGAAAAAACCTACTCTAATGGGGTTCGTGTTGGTAATGTTCCTAAGCATAAAACGCCAGGGAAGAGAACAGGAAGTGGTCAAGCGTGGTTCCCATCATCATGGACAAATGATGATATTAAAAATGCTGGATTGTATATTACTAATCTCCCGGAAAACAATTGGGTTGGAGATGGTACAATTATGTTTGGCGAATTTAAAGGTGTAAGAGTAGGAGTAATTAAAACAAACGGTGAAATTGGGACTGTGTTCCCTGATGGAAATAGCCAACCATAAGGAGAGTGCTTTATCATTCAAAGTAAATATAGAGATGTTATTGAAAGAAGGGCGCGGCTCAATGACAATGACCCTGCTATAGAAACCCTGAGAATTGAACTAATATCATTGTTATGTGTTAGCACAGAAGACACAATTGAGATGTTGGAAGGTTCTACAAAAGAGGAAGTTATGTATGTAAGCGAGGTTTTCGAAGAAATTTCTTACCAGTTAAAAAGTGAAGAGTATATTATTTGTTTAAAGGAATTAGATGCCAAGTTTCCAGACCTTAAGCTTGAACCTATTGTAGAAATAGCTGAGCGTTGGAGTAAGTATTAATGCAGTAAATCATTTTGAACTAATTGGCAATACAAGGTGTATATTGGACCTTGTATTGCCCATATCAGGGAGAATGTAAAGATTATTGAAGAGTTAAATTCTAGACTGAACGGAAACTCTTCAGCGTTTGGAACTGTAAATCTCTTTTCAGAGAGACCTGTTTGTGCAAGTTGTGATAATGTTATCAAGGCATTTAGTGCCGATTATCCTAACCTGACAATAAATGTGTTTGACTTTGAAGGGAACATGGCAATGATAGTAAATGGCCAATTAACAGGCCAAACAAGGAGGTACTAAATTGAGTCAAAACCTAAGTGAGATAAATCAATATGAATTCGCATTCCCTAGTGATTTTACAGATGAATTAGTAACTCGACTAGGTTTGATTGTAGGTATCCCTATCAATCTGGAGCCTGATCCTCAGAAGTCGGAGTTAATACGTGATTATGACTCCCCTATTGAAGTAATAAGAGTTATGAAAAGTCCACATGACCCTGAATGCTTTATTATGGTGAAATACAACAAGAAGGATTGGTTGTATCAGCTTGTAATACGAGTCAGAGTCAAAGTAAGCAAGGAAGTTGAAGAATTCCTGAGGGAAATAAGTTTAAAGATCGAGGATGAATATGGACATAACCCCACAGATACAATCAAAAATGTAATTGATAGAGAAGATACTTTCCTAAATAAGTATTTAAGCCGACACAATATTGATTTATAGGCTGGTTGAAGGGAACGGTTTGGATAGCCGTGATATTCTCTCTGCTATCCAAACTCCTTGTTATACGAGTATTTAAGTTTAATGATTATATAATGGGAGAAAAATTTATGACAATTGAACAAATCGTATCTCAATACCGCTTCGGCATGATAGCGCGGCGCTGGGGAGCACTGTGGGTGGATGGAGTCATCCTATGGATTCTCCCTGCAATCCCTGTAATTACATTAGGCGAAGGTGTCTATCAGAAGACATTATGGTTATGGATTGCTCTTCTATTCTCGTATATCTTTGTGATGGAAGGTTTACTAGGATGGACAATAGGTAAATGGTTGTTTCGTATCCGAGTAGTTAATGTGGAAGGTAAAGCACCAGGATTGGTTAAAGCTTTCATTCGTACATTTCTAAAAGTCTTTGAAGCTAATCCAATGATGCTTGGTGGCGGAGTAGCTGGGATAGTTGCACTTATATCTAAGAAGCGTCAACGCCTAGGCGATATGCTAGCAAAGACATATGTAGTAAAACGTGAAGATGTAAGTAAGATCACGCCATTAGAAAAGTCAGCTGAAGCTGAGCCAAGCTTTGTAGAAGTGGTACGAACGATTAATGAGCCGGAGTTAACCTAGGTAACTAATAAGAATGGAGTTTACAAGATAATGAAATCGTATATGAAATTATTTCACGCTTTATCATTTATCCTAGTTTGTTTGCTGATTAATGCCTGCGGTTCGACTAGTGTCGAACAGGTGCAATCCAATGCGACCGCTCAACCGACGCCAACGCCGACCCTTGTTTTTGATCCGGCAACTGCATACACGGCTGCGCTAAACACAGCCTCGAAACTGAATAGTGCCAACGTAGGCGTGAGCATCGTGAAGTCCATCGAAATTATGCCAGGCGCGAACATGACAGGGAAATTCATATTCCAAACTGATGTTATTCTCAAACCAGAAGTGCTATTGGCAGGGAAAGTCACACTCGACATGATGGGGAGCAAGGTTGATTCTGAATTCTATAGCAGCAAAGGGATCATGTATGTAAAAGGGAAAGACAAGTGGGGCAAGGATATTGGCAATGAAGAAACACTGAGTGCTATTCACTATAATCCAGTGAAACAATTGGAGTTATTGAAGGCTGCTTCTGACCAAGTTACGGCCAAAGATTTAGGAGATAGCTATGAATTCCGTCTTGCTACAACGGCTGAAAAGCAAAAGGATTTTCTGGCTGCGAATTTCAGTAAGATTTTTGCGGAAAATCACGTTCTAGCTAAAGAAAAGCTGGAAGTAAAAGTGCTAGACTACGTACTCACATTTGATAAGAAGACTAATCAAATTAAAAGTGCGCATGCTTTGGTGGAAATGTATGAATTGAAAGAAAAAAATGAGAAAGAGCACTCAACGTACACGATGGATGCGAATTATTCGAGTTACAATGAGGTACAGGCCATTTCGGAACCAGCAGGTCTAGTTAAGTAGAAAGCAGAACACTTTTTTCATTATTTTTGTGATGGAAGGTTTATTAGGCTGGACTATAGGTAAATGGTTGTTTCGTATACGTGTAGTTGATGTGGAAGGCAAAGCACCTGGATTGGTTAAAGCTTTCATTCGTACATTTCTAAAAGTCTTTGAAGCTAATCCAATGATGCTTGGTGGCGGAATAGCTGGGATAGTTGCACTCATAACTAAGAAGCGTCAACGCCTAGGCGATATGCTAGCAAAGACTTATGTAGTAAAACGTGAAGATGTAGGCAAGATTACGTCACATGAAAAGGTAGTACAAGCCGAACCAAGCTTTGTTGAGGTTGTAAGAACGATAAATGAGCCGGAATTAAATTGATCGAAAGAAGCCGTCCCGTTGTAAGGCAAGCGGAGCGGCTTCTTTACATTTTGAGCCGAGTGGATTGACAAAAAAGCATATGAAAAAAGGATCATATTCGACTGAATGAAATCTTTTCGTCATGTTCAATTTCATTGCTGTCATTTTAATTTTAGTAGAATTATGGTGTACAACACCTTTTATTAACACTTGGATTTTGTAAATAATTTACTTCTGGAGGAAAGCTTTGTTTATGAATAATCATTTAAAACCAATTGGAGCAATTTTAATAATTAGCATTTGTTTAATTTTCACTCATACAAATTCGACTGCAGAAACAAAAAAAGAGTTTAGTGATATGGAAGGTCATTGGGCCCAAAATGCCGTAAATTGGGCCTCTAATCTTAATATCGTTACAGGTTATCCGCAGGGCGATTTTAGACCTAATAACTCTGTAAGCCAATCTGAATTTTTAACTATGATGGTAAATATGTTTGTCTCGAAGGATCCTTCACTTAAAACTGCTTTGGACAAAGTAAACCCACCTGACAAGGAGTGGGATGCTAAAGTTTTTCAATTAGCCAATGACAATAATTGGACAATTGGTGAGAGAGGTTCTTTAGCAAGTAGAGGGCGTGTCGCTTATTTACTTGTAAATAGTCAAGGATTAAATTGTACATTGAACGAATCAGTACAATCGTTGTTAAGTGACAATATCTCTAAAGGAAAAATAGATGCAACGGTAGATGGCTACAGATCAGGTGACACATTAACACGTGCAGAAGCGGTAACATTTCTACAAAACGCTTATAGTAAGTATAGTAAGATGGTTAGGGCTGAGACAGGGCATAGCACGAGTTGTCCTCGACTTGTAAGTACTGTTACCCCTCCATGACAACGACCATGAGGAAATTAAATTGTCCGATGAACTTCAAGAACAACTTACAATTATTCAAAAATTAAATATTCGATATGGCTGGAGTGTGAAGAGGACTATCACGCTTTATAATCCGAGTCTTTCAGTGTTTAACGCAAATAATGAAAAAGTGGCACTGATAGGTGCTGTCAATGAATACGGTAGTATTCGTACAGGTTTTACCACTTACTTCGCTGATTCTAAGGAAGTCAGAGGCTATTTAATTGAATGGGCTAATGCTAATGGAGCAACGTTGAATGATTCCAGGTTTAATGAGGAAATAAAAAATAAACTAGGTCAATCTGCAGACAAAAGGAGTGAACTTATATCTTTCTATTCAGGTAAGGTTAAAATTAGTTATAAAGGATCATTAGTAGGGGCTGACGCTGGTTTTATCGTAATGGGGATCATATTAAACTAGATGAAGAAATCATTGAACGGAGTTACAAAAGTAAACGTCAATAACGAACTTTATTTTCACTTTTGCAGTACCAACCTTTAAAAAGTCATTTGACTTACGAACTTAATTTATTTCTTAATAATTGTGAAAACCGCGGAATTACTGGGATGTTACTAACGAACTCGAATTGGCGAGCTTGGGTTGGACTAGAAACCTGATATTTTCAATAAGTTGATACTGCGACAAGTCTCTCTCTAGTTAACGTATTTTTACTTAGACCGTACTAGCAGCGGCCTTCAATCTAATTTGTTCACTCTCAATCTCTTGAGCGATAACTGGGCATGAAAAAATGCTCCCCTCACGGTAACAGGTTTTATTATTTCACCTGTCTACCGTATGGGGAGCATATCAGAATAATATTAATGTCGAGGAACAGCCTTCTTTTTCCTACCTTGAACTAACGGAACTCAACTATATCCTTAGTTTTCCAGTTAATCCATGAGAACGTAATAGGGTTAGCGAAAGTGACTTTAATAAAATCGCCTGCTACATCAAAACTCTGGACAGCCGATTCGTGTAAAAGAGTAACATTTTTAGATATTAGATCTACTTTATACAGTTTGTTATCATTTTTCTTCTGGAAAATCACCGTGTGCTCATCAACGACAACAAGATTATAAGTATTCAGTTCTATGATCTTCGTTGGCTCCTTCTCAGGTTCATTAATGAGCCTTTCCATAAGGTAAGAACCGTCAGTATAGAATAAGGAATTGTTAATGACTTGATATCTCGGGGAAATATTCCTCATGAGTTTACGTTTATTCGTTCCGTCTAGCTTCATTTCATAGAAGTCAACGGGTAGCCTGGATTCTTGATTGTAATATAGGGTGTCACCCACGACTTGATAATTCCATACATTTTTATATGCCAACTGATTTCCAGTACCATCTGTCTTAACCATATTCACGTTCGATGTATCAAATTGTTTCGTATAATAAATCGTTTCGCCGGTGAGAGACATAGCCCCAATCGATGTGCCGCTGAGTAGCTTCTGTAGTCCTGAACCGTCGGTTTTCATTTTATAGACGCCGTTCTCTGGGGATAGATTGAAATCCCTAGGGTGTCCAATGACTTCAAACGTTGAGAAGTAGATCCAATCTTTATCGACAATAAGGTGGTTAGTACTTACCTTATCGCCAATCTTGGTGTTCATAGATCCGTCTAGTTTCATTTTATAGATTTTCCGCTCATCCATGGGGTGGGTGTAATAAATCCAGTTTCCATCCACATAAACGCTTCCTACTTGGCTTCCATTCAAGCGATTAATGCTAGGGATATAGCTGGTTTCTGTAGCTTTCACTTCGGCTGTGACGTTCTCATGGTGAGTGATATCAATACGTTTGGTTTCACCGTTCCAGGCTACTAAAGCTCCTAGTGCTTCGCTGACGAACCGCAATGGGACAAGTGTAGACCCATTGGAGATGACACCAGGAACTTCCAGTGTTACAGATTTTCCGTTCTTATAACCGTTCTTTTCCCCAATTTTATAGGTAATCAAAATATCGCCTTTCGTTGCAGTAACCGTACGCGTAGTATTGTCCCATTGAATTTGTGAACCTAAAGTTTCAAAAATTTTCCTTAACGGTACAAGTGTCGTCCCATCTGTAATGATGGGCGGGGTATCAAACGTCAACTCATTGCCATCTAGGTAAACAGCAATCTTGCTATCAGCAGCGTAAGCATTGGAGCTTACAACAAACATTATAAGCAAAAGAAGTGCAACAACTTTTCGACTCAACTACAAGACCTCCCAATTTAGTTTCTCTATTTATATCGACTCTCCATATTCGACAAAAAATGCAATTTCCCTTTTCCAAACATTATCAGCTGTGATAATCTGAATTTATGTACAAAATTTTACTGAAGAGGAAGATACATGCTATGAAATCAAGGATTAAAACTATTAAAGGAATTTCTATCGGAATTATCATAAGTGCCTTACTAACAAGCGGTGTAGCAAATGCTTCAAATGGAGGAAACAATATTATCGTATTTTACAAGCAGCTTAAATATAAGATTAACGGTGAAATGAGGAACTCTTTACTAGGCTAAGGGTTTATTTACAAAGACACTACGTATGTACCACTCCGAATGGTGAGCGAGGCGCTAGGGAAAGAAGTCGGCTGGGATGGCAATACGAATACAATCTCACTCAGCTTGAATACGAAACTACCATCTAATTCCTCGATAAATGATTTGCCTCCGGTAAATGCTTCGATTACAAATGATGGAACTATAATTGAGGTTTACTACAAGCAATTGAAATATAAAATAAACGGTGAGATGAAAAATAACTTAGGAGGTCAAGGATTTATCTATAATGACACTACCTACGTACCACTCCGAATGATTAGTGAGGCTTTGGGAGATGAAGTCGGTTGGGATGGAAGCACGAATACCATTTCACTCGGCGCAGTGACTGCCCCTAATGTAAATTTATCAACAACAACAAATGTAGGAGATTCGAAAAGTTTAACTACTTTTCCTTTCGTTGCACGAGATGAAGCAAAAGGTTTTCTCGCAGTTAATGAATGGGGGCGGAATCATAATTCATCTGCGTACTCTTATTTCACAATTAATAATCAATCATATAAAGAAGGTTTCGGACTCTACATGCATAACAACCCCTATCCGCCATACATCAAATCGGGTGGCAACATGGATATAAAGTTGGAAGGATTTTATTCCAGGTTTACCGCGTTGGTAGGTTTGGACAACAGTGTACCTTCTAATACAGCAACAGGAACCTTGAAGATCATCGGTGACTCTAAGGAGCTCTTGAGCGTAACCGACATAAAGCCAGGCCAAGATCCAAAGACAATTGACGTAGATGTTACGGGAGTACAATTCCTCTCGTTCAATTTCCAGTCGGACCGTAAAGGACTGCTAAATATGATTATTGCGAATCCTATGGTGACAAAAAACAACAACCCAACTACAGTAATTCCGAAAACACCATTGCCTACTACAACGCCGACACCTACCCTGACACCAGTACCATCTGTTCCTCCACAGTCAGACTCAGAGTTAAAGGATGTGGTTCAGAATAAAGGCGATGTTGTCATTACATCCCGAGATCAGTTTAGGGAAGCTGTAGCAATTAGAAATTATGGATACAAGAAGGTGGATTTGAAGGGATGGAAGATTGTAAGTACATTCGGAGGTGAGACCTATACGTTTAGTGACAGTCATATTCTTGGTGCATACGGTATAGGACCAGAAGAAGATACTGTGTCAATCGTCAGCGGCAATTTTGCGGAGACCGTCTCCAGATTCCCTACTAATACGTACTATAAAATATGGTCGATGAGTGAAATCTGGGACAATAATTCGTATGATAACGTGGAGCTTTATAATGCATCGGGTGAACTTGTCAGTCGTTACAGCTGTAAATCATCTAGTAATTGTACAAAAAAATCGTTCTAAGATGAGTAATGATAATACCCTCATAAACAATTTGCCGAAGACTCGTTTATAATTTTAAAATATAAACCGTAGTTAATTAAATGTCCGAAGAACAGTGAGGGATCACAATTTATTTTGATACTAGTGTGTTTTTAGTTGGGTTACTATTCGGATTTTCATTCCATAAAATAGCTTTAAGTATAAGCTGTCGTTGACCCGCGGGGGCATTGGTATGGGTGGGCGCTCGGTGTCAATCATTTAGAGAATTACTACTCACCAACCATTCTATCTCGATCAGAAACAAATTTGCATTGATTTGTGGAGTGCTAAGTAAGCTGGCTAGTTTAGCTCTTGCTAAATTGGGGCATCCTTTTACTAGATTGATAGATGCTAGTGAAAGGTGGAGTTGGAACGATGACAACGGAAGCAACTAACATATTGAGACCAATCATTCCGAGTAAAATTGCAGAATCCATTAAAAACTTACGGGAGCAAGGTTGGGTAGACGATGATTTCTTTAACTTCTGGCGTTATGATGAAGAATCTGCGGAAGCTCGTCTGTTGTATCACTTTTTCCGTAACAACCGAGTCACCTTTGCGGCAGCAATTATAAATAGCTATAGTGTTCAGGAGATGCAGCAGTAAGGGTGGAAGCATGAGTAAATATGTTGGTAGAATATGAGGATGAAACGCTTGAAGAACGTTGTTTTGTTTATCCAATGCTATAACCAAACTCTATCGTCATCGCTCCTTACGGAGTGACCGTGATAGCGTTTTTTTTTATTTTTATCTATCCTTCATACTTTGGGCAAACTTTCATGATACGATAATGGCAAAGTGCAGAAGTAGCACGATCAGGATGGAAGGGAAGTCACGGAATGTCAGATGAACAATTAGCTGTATTAGGTGTACATATTGAACAGGCAGGTTACGATGAAGTGCCTGATATTATTAAGGGAATTGATTTTACGGTGAAGCAAGGGGAGCTCGTGGGATTGTTAGGTCCGAACGGCGCCGGCAAGAGTACGACAATTAAGAGCATCCTAGGCTTGCTGAAGGATTTTAAAGGCAAAATCTCCTTCATGGGTGAAACCAAAAGTTACGCGTATATTCCCGAACACCCGATTCTATATGATGAATTGACGTTGTGGGAGCATATGGAATTCGCGGCCTCGGTGTATGAGCTGGATCGAACCGTGTTTCTTGAACGTGCTGACGATCTCTTGCATCGCTTCCGATTGCTGGATGAGAAGCATCAATTGCCTGGGAAATTCTCGAAAGGCATGCAGCAGAAAATTATGCTGATCCTCGGCTTTTTGAACAAACCGGATGTGTACATCGTGGACGAGCCCTTCATTGGCCTAGATCCAAAGGCGATCAAGGATTTCATAGGGATGCTGGAAGAGGAACGGAAGCGTGGTGCAGGCATTTTGATGAGTACACACGTGTTAGATACAGCGGAGCGGATATGCAGTTCATTTGTACTGCTGTCAGGCGGCAGATTGGTAGCGAATGGTACACTTCAAGACATCCAACAACAATGTGACATGCCGGATGCGACGTTGTTCGACTGCTTCCATTCCTTATTATGAGAGGGGGCGACAGCGGTTTGACTAGCAGCTACCAAGTTTTTGCGCGAAGAGTGCGCTCGGATTTACGCTTTCAATATCGGGCCATACGCATGGCCGTTGATTGGGTCATTGCGATTTATTTTGTCATTCCTCTGCTGATCGTAGCAGGTTATCACTATTATGCGTGGTATATGACTCCCCCGACGTGGTTAAGCGGGATCTCTATTCATACGGTAGCGACGCTTTTCTACATTTACACATGGATGGGTACGCTGCGGTACTTTGTGGAAGAGGGGGACCAGTTATTCCTCCGGCAAAATGAAGGCTGGTTCCGACACATCATGCATCTTGGCTATCGGTATTCGGTGGTACTGCAGGCGATTACAATGATGCTGGCAACGCTCCTATTTCTGCCGTTACTAGTGCCGGTATATGCGTATACGATCACACAAGTCGTGTGCTTCTGGTTACTGGCTTATGTGGTGAAGCTGAATATAGGGTTAATTCGTCAACTGCTTGCCCTTCGATTCCAAAGGTTCATGCTATGGTTGCTGCGTATTGTGGCATTCGCCTGCGGCTTTATTTTATTCCAAGTGTTACTTACTAAAATTAACGATCAGACTTTCATCAGCTGGGCTGCCATTGGGTTAGGGATACTTACATTTGTACTTTTAACCAAAACGAGGCTGCGTGAAAAAGGGGCCTTCTTCGCAGATGTCGCCAGAGAGCGAGATGCGCGGATGCGTATCGTCTCTTTGATGTTAATTCGTGTGACGGAGCGCAAAAGAAAACCGACACGCCGATATCCGCTATTTTTCAGCAGATCGCAGCGGTTGCTCAAAGGCAAAGGAGCTGGCAACGGAATTGCAGAGCTCTTAGTAAAGTCCTATTTCCGAAATGGATTGCAGTGGCGACAATCGATTCAATTCGTCGTTGTCATCAGCGGAGCACTGTTTATTTTGCCAGGCGCCATTAAAATTCTCGTTTGGATCCTTGCGGTGGTCTTGTTGGTCTTCTGGCGTAAATCATTTTGCAAGGATGAACTAACGACCCCATTCCTGTCGCTATTCCCCATTCGAGATACGATGAAGCATCAAGCGATTCAGACGGCCATACCTATCTTAGTGCTGCCAGCCATGATCGTCATCAGTTTAGTCGCAGGTATCTCCTTGTTCACATGGTGGGGGCCGATTGTCATGATCGGTGCCGCGATCCCGTTAACGTATGGAACCTCATCTGTGTTTACTAGCTGGTATTGAGCAGCGAAGACCAAATAGAGGAAGATCATAAGGTTAGTCAACGCATGTTGGCTAGCCTTTTTTATTTTACTATAGCCGTGTCTGTAGATGCCTAGGCATTATCCCATAATGGAATAGAACGTTAAGTTTAAGCGGATGCTAGCAAATAATTCCCATTTAAAAGGTGATGAAAGCGAGGCCGAACTCCGTTGGAACTTCTAGTGCCCTTATTAATTGTAGCGGCCGTAATCGTAACAGCATCGTTACTTCAGAAGCGCTATCCCCAGATTCCTCTGCCCTTTTATTTAATTGGACTAGGAGCTATCGTATCTTGGCTGCCCTTCCTTCCGACAGAGTTCGAATTTGAACCTGAGGCATTCATGGTTTGTTTAATTGCGCCTATCCTTTTTGGAGATGGCAGGGTCATATCGCGCAAAGAACTGTTGGAATATCGCAAGCCAATTATCCTAATGGCGATCTGGCTTGTTGTCTTTACGGTCATTGGTATTGGCTATGTGATTCACTATCTGATCCCTGCAATGCCACTTCCAGTTGCTTTTGCTTTAGCGGCAGCCTTGTCACCTACGGATGCAGTTGCTGTTAAATCTATGACGCGAGGCCGGACGTTCCCTAAAGGCTTAATGGCAATCTTGGAGGGAGAGTCACTGCTCAATGATGCAGCAGGTCTCGTCTCGTTTAAAGTTGCGTTAGGTGTCGTGATGACAGGTGTATTCTCTGCCAAATCAGCTGCTTTAGAATTTCTGCTTGTGGCTCTTGGCGGCTGTCTGATTGGACTTGTAATCGGAGCTGCGTTGGTGAATTTTAGAATTTTCCTTAGAAAAAGAGGCCTAGAAGAGGTCCACTCGCTGGTTACCATTCAACTCATAACACCATTTGCGATCTATCTTGCTGCGGAGGAACTTCATGTTTCGGGCATTTTGGCCGTCGTTGCCGCGGGTATCGTGCATGGCTTAGAACGCGATCGGTTACAGCAAACGACGACGAAACTGCACATCATCTCGATGAATACGTGGTCGATGCTTAGTTTTATCCTGAACGGTCTCGTCTTTGCTTTGCTGGGTCTGTTACTTCCGGAAGTGATAACAGGGTTGCTCCATAGTGGTGAGGCTTCGGTCTACAAAGCATTGGGTTTAGCCCTCGTGATTTACGCGGCGCTAGGTACAGCGAGGTATTTATGGGTGTATTTTTTACATAATGACTTCCTGCCTGCTAATCACGCGAGCGCTAAAATCGACATGAATACGAATCGCAAAGGATATGCCCTTGCTGCCAGCTTATGTGGTGTTCACGGTACCATCACTTTGGCAACAGCCCTATCGATTCCCTTCCATTTGTCCGATGGAACACCATTTCCACTGCGCAATACGATCTTGTTTATTTCGGCCAGTGTAATCTTGATCAGCATGTTGGCTGCCTCTATAGCCATGCCATTCATCGGGAACTCAACTGTCGCTGAAGCTGATTCAGCAGCGATGACGATGAAAGAAGCGAGCATTCATTTGGCGAAACAGACGATTCAATTTCTCAAAACCGAAATGGATGCCATGAACTTCGATGCGACCCTTGCCGTCACGAAGCAATTGGAGGAACAAATTCGAATTGAGTCCTATGGCTCCGTCAAGCTCTCTGGTTCCTATATTCGTGAGCTGCAGCAAATTGGGAGAGAGGCGGAAACCACTAGGCTCTGTGAGCTTATTGATCAAGGTGTGATTTCGCCTCAGCTGCAGGCTGTGTTTATGATGCTGCATAAACCGCAATCGGAGTCCTTTTTTCTCGCGAGGCTCCAGTACCTCTGGGTCAGATTCAAATTGAACCTGCTTAACCGTAAAATGAAGCAGCATCGCAGGGAGGGGATCCCCGAGAGATTTCGATCCGTTTCGGAGATGTTTGAAGAGCTTGAAACCATCGAAACACAATTGCAGCAGGCAGCCGTTACCGCAATTCGCAAGCAAAAATCGAAGAAGCATAAGCTCGAAGCCCTGCTTGTCATCCAGCATTATTCACGCATGCTGAAACGCGAGAAACAGAGGGAGAACGAGTGCTCTGAAGCCGAGTTTCTACAACAGCTGCGGATGACCCAGCTGCGAAGTGTGCAGATTAGACGTGATGGCGTTCAAGAGCTAGAAGAAGCGGAGCAAATCTCGAGGGGAACCGTGCATGAATTGCTGCAAGCGATAAATTATGAAGAGATGCTTATTTTGGACAGTGGCGGGGAGGAATCAGCGCCATGTTGAACGAGTAGACGTTATCAACGAAAGAAGAGTCTGGTTTAAAAAGTCTGAATTGACTTTTTGAAACAGACTCTTCTTTTATTTGCGAGGTCGTAGGAGATACCACTCTACAACAACCAGATTCATCAGAAGACCGACCCAAACGTTGATATTCAGGATATCTGTGACCATCTGCGCCCTTCCACCTGAGGGAAGCTTGAATCCGTGCATGGCTAGATAGACCAAAATACAGACGGGAACGATCACTCTAGACGTGATTGCAACTAAGGTGACCGCATAGCTTCGAATCATCCAAACACGATGCTGTTGGAGTTCACCTTTGACCGCGTAACGGAATCCTTTCCAAGTCGTGAATAGCCACAGCAGACTTAGTGCAAGGAAAGCCATCGCTTTCGTAAAGTTCTCGGCATAAAAGGTTAATACAAGGCCTAAAATCCCACTGACCATAACACTGATGACATAAACACGTCCTAATGCCTTATGCCACACGGTGTAGCTAGCTCGAAACCGCGCATGAAATTGAAATAAACCGCTGATCAGCGCAATCGTGGCAACCGCGATATGAAGCGTGAGCACCGTGTAGTGTAGAGGAAAATCCACATCAAGGGTGATTCGGCTATTCGCCGAATTGAAGGTCACATAGGGGAATATTGCCGCTATAGCGACCCCAATAATAAGGATGATAGATAGAATACCCAACTTTTTATTCATGCGGAACCCCCGATTCGTGATACTCTCCTCCCTAGTGTAAAGTCTAAATCTAAAGCAATGCTTACGCTGTTATTAAAAATTTCTAAACTTTGGAACGATCAGCCGTGATATGTACTAAAGTGCAAATATTGATGTGATTCAATGCATGTATTCTAGGAGCAATTCGCACTATGATTAGGATGACAGTAAACAATATAGTGCAAATATGCAGGAGGTTACATGATGTTACATCCATTCATGGGAATCAGAGATTGGGATCGTATCGGCATGTCCGTAGAGGATTCAGCTAAAACATTACAACGTATTGCTTATGTAGATCGTCAATTAATGCGGATAGAGGCTGCTCATATGGCGGCTAGACCTGAATATGAAATAAAAGGAGCGCTCGCTCGCTTAAGCTATCAGGATGCGGAGCACCACGATCAATTCCGCAATCGGATTAAGCAGCTGCGCATGAGCACGGTGGCGTTCGACAAGTGCCCAGATGTTTCGCTGAACGAGCTCATGCAAACGGTACTGAATTCGCCTACGACTTTGTGTTTATTGACGGCACTTTTTGAAGTCGTGAAACCAGCACAAATCGCTGCTCTTCATGCCTATAAGAGCAAAGCACAGCCGCTGGTAGATGAACCCACACTCCACATTATGAAGCACCAGCTCATTGACCGTGAAGAACAAATGGCGTGGGGACGTGAAGCGCTGGCATATTTGCTGCAGTCCGCGTCGGGATCGGAGAAGGAAGAAGTGAGCCGCTGGAGAATGTATGTGGAACAACTACTTGAAGCGGCAGGTGGTGTAACGGGATGGGAAGAGCGGATCCCGTTAGATCCATCTGTTCGAATCACAGTCGAGCCATTTACGATGCCGCAAACGAGCACGCGAGACAGCCGTTTCAGCTCACAAGTTGTGAAAATGCAAGGGTTGAGTATCCCAGACAATGAGGAGGGAAGATTCCTGACGATGATGCTGTCGAGGTATTTCGAAATGTCGCCAGCGGAAGGCGTAGCTTACGTTCATTTCACCACAGAGGGTAAGCCGTGGCAATTCTATCGCGATACAGCTAGGCACATGTGGGATGAAGTCCGTCATAGTTGGTTCGGTGAAGCGGCACTTCGCGTGAAAGGGTACGATGTGTATCAATTCGCGAACTGGACAGGGTGGTATGATATGACGGCACAGTTATTTGAAGGGACCGAGGCATATTCCCATTTGACGATTGCGATTGAGAAAGCGGCAATGAAGTATCCGCCCGGCAAGCGCGAAGAGTGGGAGTTTTGCCGAGATACGGCGAAGGATCCGCTCATGACGACGTTTCAAGATTTTGACTGGGCAGATGAAGTGGTGCATGCAGGCTTTGGACAGCGTTGGATGATTGATGATGTTCACCGTGGAGACGCGCGTGCCGCACAGGAAGAAGCAGAGAGAACCGTGAAGAAACGTGCGGTGTATATGGAAGCGCATGGAGAACTTGCTAAAAACAAACCGGCGGGAAGCCTAGGAGGCTATTAATACGAATGGCACATTTCGATATGACCAGAATAAATGACGGCTCTAATCGCCCACCGCGCCTCGAGATTCATCAATCCATGTGGGCGATGATGGGGCATGGGGAAGCAGATGTGGAGCCTTCACTGGAGACGAAACTCGAGCGCATAGCTAGCGCAGGCTTTACGGGCATCTTGGCTAGAGTGCCGGAGTTGGCTGTCAGGGAGGAATGGAAGAGATTGCTGAAGCAATATGGTCTCAGCTTTGGCTCGCATTGCTTCCCATTTAACCCGAGCGACTTATCCGCTCATATTCATCAGGCGAATGACATGGATATGCTGTATGTGAATGGACAAGTGGCCGATGCTTTTGTAATTGGGGATGAAGCTATTGAGCTGCTGGGAGGTCTAGGTGCTGTGTCGGCAGCGCATCAGATGCCATTTTATGTGGAGACACATCGCGGCAAGATCACGCAAGATGTGATCCGCACGGTGCAATACGCACAAGCGCTGCCCAATCTGCGGTTTACATTGGATATTTCCCACTACGTGTTAGCAGGGGAAATGACAGAGAAACAAGACAAGGCGGAGCTGTTATTCAAGACGGTGCTGGAGCGAACCTCTGCTATTCATAGCCGCATTTCTTCTGGTGAGCAAATTCAAGTAGATGCAGGCTACTCAGATGCGATATTGGAGCGTTATGAAAAATGGTGGACCCAAGCGATGCGCTATTGGCTGCAGGGGGCTAAGCCTGGCGATGTGCTGCCGTTCGTTTGCGAGCTCGGTCCTGCACCATATGCAATCAAGGGGCTAGATGGCAGAGAGTTAACAAGTCGGTGGGAGCAAGCTTTGATTTTGAAAAATATAGCGCAAGCTTGCTGGAAACGTGCTACAGTAGAGTAAAAAAGCGAGGATATCTCCTATGGAGCAAATAACGCTCAAACAACTGGAATTTATTCGCAAATCTACGATCAAAGCGGTTGAAGGACTATCGGAAGATACAATAGACGCTATGCCCGAAGGATTCAATAACAATATTCGCTGGAATTTGGGGCACATTATTTTCGTGCAAGAGAAATTTGCTTTTCATTTTATTGGTGAGCCGTTACAAGTGCCTGAGAACTTTGAGCGATTATTTGCAAAAGGCACGAAACCAGCGGATTGGAACGAGGAACTTCCTTCCCTGGAGACGTTACTTGCTTTGCTTGTTGAGCAACCCAAACGGATTCAGAGCATTTTACATGATCGCTTAGATGAAAGTGTGGCTAAGCCATTCACAACTGGTAACGGTTTACTCTTAACTACAATTGGGGAATTCCTAAACTACACGTTGTATCATGAAGGCATGCACTTTAATTCGATTACGCTGCTAAAACGTTTCGCAGCCAACCCATAGCCGCTGGCATTAACAACCTCTTCACGCTTGCTTATGAAGAGGTTTTTTTGTCTATTATGGTATAATCGATATAGTCGCATGTTGAAGTAAGGAAGAGGAGATAAGATACGATGACAGATCATATAGCAAAACAAGATACAGGTTGGAACTTCGATAACAGTTATGCTGCGCTTCCACAAACCTTCTATACACAAGTGAACCCTACCCCTGGACGCGCACCGAAATTGGCTGTGCTGAATGCTCCATTGGCAGCAACGCTGGGGCTAAACGCGGATACTTTACGCAGCGATGAGGGGGTTGCAACACTCGCAGGCAATCATATCCCAGAAGGCTCTTTACCTTTGGCGCAAGCTTATGCAGCACACCAGTTCGGACATTTTAACATGTTAGGGGATGGCCGTGCGATCCTGCTGGGCGAACAGATTACGCTAACAGGGGAGCGGGTGGATGTTCAACTGAAGGGTTCGGGCAGAACCCCCTATTCCCGTCGAGGCGATGGCCGCGCAGCCCTTGGACCCATGCTGCGCGAATACATCATCAGCGAAGCGATGGTGGGGCTTGGCATTCCTACGACACGCAGCTTAGCAGTTGTAACCACAGGTGATGTTATTTACCGTGAAACCGAACTGCCTGGGGCCGTACTGACTCGTATTGCTGCTAGTCATATACGTGTGGGTACCTTTCAGTATGCGGCACAATATGGGGACGTAGATGATATTCGGGCAATTGCGGACTACACCATACAAAGACATTATCCCGAAGCAGCCCTGCAGAGTGACACCGATGAGAACCGCTATCTTCACTTCCTACAGGAAGTGATCAAGCGCCAAGCCCAATTAATCGCCAAATGGCAGCTAGTTGGTTTTATCCACGGCGTAATGAACACGGATAATATGGCGATTAGCGGCGAAACCATTGATTACGGTCCTTGTGCCTTTATGGATACCTATGACCCAGCCACTGTTTTCAGCTCCATCGACACGCATGGCCGCTACGCTTACGGCAATCAGCCGCGAATTGCTGTGTGGAATCTGGCAAGATTTGCAGAGACACTGTTACCCTTGCTGCATACCGACGAGAAGCAAGCTATTCAAATAGCTGAGGGAGCACTCTCTGAGTTCTCAACAACCTATCACGAAGTATGGCACGCGGGTATGAGAGCGAAGCTGGGGATTTTTGGCGAAGAGGCAAATGACCATGAACTGATTGAAGGCTTGCTTAGCTTAATGGAGAAGTACAAGGCGGACTACACGAATACATTCGCAGCTATCACTTTCAATAAACTCGAAGACACCGTGTTGTTTGGCACGCCTGAATTTGCTCCGTGGCAGGAGTTATGGCAAGCGAGACTTGGCAGACAGCAGGAAAGCCAGGAGGCTTCGCAGCAATTGATGCGTAGCAGCAATCCTGCGGTTATCCCGCGGAATCACCGGGTAGAAGAAGCGCTGGAAGAAGCTGTTGAGCATGGCGACTACAGTGTGATGGAGCAGCTTCTTGCTGTGCTGGCCAACCCATTCGCGCATGCACCTGAACAGGCTGCGTATGCAGCGCTGCCTGCGCCTTCGGCCTGTGCGTATCAAACATACTGCGGCACCTAAGCTTATCCTTACAGAAGTCAACTGCCTGGTCGAGGCGGTTGGCTTTTTTTATCATATATGCTCACTATCCCTTTGGCTCAGAAGAACATGTTATTGAGGATTAGTCAGGCAATTGTAACCATGAGCGAAGGGGATAGTGGAGTGAGAGTAGAAGAAGCGCTGGAAGAAGCTGTTGAGCATGGCTGCTGGTCGAGGCGATTGGCTTTTTTTATCATATATGCTCACTATCCCTTTGGCTCAGAAGAACATGTTATTGAGGATTAGTCAGGGAATTGTAACCTGAGCGAAGGGGATAGTGGAGTGAGAGTAAAAGAAGCGCTGGGAGAAGCTGTTGAGCATGGCTGCTGGTCGAGGCGATTGGCTTTTTTTATCATATATGCTCACTATCCCTTTGGCTCAGAAGAACATGTTATTGAGG
>NZ_JAVDSB010000003.1:0-575778 GCF_031455095.1 Paenibacillus qinlingensis | reverse complement strand
AACTCATTACGGAATATTTCATGAACCGCCGTATACCGAACGGTACGTACGGTGGTGTGAGAGGTCGGGGACTAGCCGTCCCCTCCTACTCGATTGATCGCAGCAGGAATGATCGGATTGGATTTGGATAGTCGTGGAGATGACGTACTTGCCGTCTACATACCCCATTTCATCCCCCAGCGAAGCAATGGTAATTGTTTTGACACTTTGGCCAATAAAATTAATGGTACTACCTGGAGGAATGCTCAGCCTTTTGTTATCGACGTCATCGGTTTCAATGTCAACCTCTAATGCTTGGGTGCTGCTCGAGCTCGAATATATGCTGATCTGAGCCACTTCAATCTTAGAGTCCACATCCATCTCCCATATCCGAAATCCAGGTTGATTGCCTTGAAGAAGTATATTACCGCAGCATTCTTTATTGATCGTTGTCACCGAGGCTGGTGGAGGTGGAGGATGGCAATGGTGGTGCTTTGGTGGTGGACAAGGTCTCACCATTGGCTTATAAATTAGCTTTAGTTTTGGATTTGAGCTCCACTCAGGCTTTGGCTTATTGGTTGGATAGCGGCTGCGAGAAGAAGGAAGAACGGGATGTGTGATACTCGTCATCGATTGACGATAAGACTGCTTTTTCTGCTTTGGCCTGCTAACTCTCCCTTTGTTTAAGGATAAGCAAGAAGACGATGTCTTGTGAACGATAGTCAGCTCTACAACCTTTTTCCTCGCGCTGCGTTTCTTCTTGATCACCGCCTCCTCCTCCCCTCGAAGTGCCAATTCCTAATGCATACTTATATTAGATGATTGTTCTCCCCCAATGGTCATACATGTTTTCAATTTATTTCAATATGTGAGACTAGGCAATCTGGTGTATCGACCAGACTACTCCAGCCGCAGCATTGCCTATATTAATCGTAATTGCTAATCCCGCAGCATTATAGAATAAACCAACAACATCGCCTGCCGTCAATATAACATCCCCAGCCAACGTAATTTCACCGGTTCCCAATACCGCGCGCAAAGTTAGGACTAAGGCTACGTTAACATTTAAAATAGGTAGATAACCGCTCACCAAATTGAAGGCAGAAGGAGATGTTCGCTGCACGGCAAAAAAAGGATTGACTCCGGCTCCTATACTCACGCTGACAGCTGCAGTCGTAGCGTAGTTAATCGTTGCTAGAATTGTGTATCTTCCTGTTGTCGGCGCCGTGAAGTTGCCTGTCACAGCGTTAAAATTCGCACTTCCATAATACGGACTAGTCGTCGACCAATTCGTAAGCTGTGTACTTGTTGCAATGGATAACGTAGACAGGAATGCCGAAAATCCATTCGTCGCAAAATTCGGTCCAGTCGCACCGGTTGCTCCGGTAGCCCCAGTTGGGCCAGTTACTCCCGTTGCTCCTGTTACTCCTGTTGCTCCTGTTGGACCTGTTGGACCTGTTGGACCTGTTGGGCCGGTCACTCCAGTTGCTCCGATTGGCCCGGTTGGGCCAGTTACTCCAGTTGCCCCGGTTGCTCCGGTTGGGCCAGTCGCACCTGTTGGTCCGGTTGGGCCAGTTTCTCCGGTTGCCCCAGTCGCTCCGGTTGCCCCTGTTGGCCCGGTTGGGCCTGTTGCTCCTGTTGCCCCAGTCGCTCCGGTTGCCCCTGTTGGCCCGGTTGGGCCTGTTGCTCCTGTTGCCCCAGTCGCACCGGTTGCCCCAGTCGCACCTGTTGGTCCGGTTGGGCCTGTTGCCCCAGTCGCTCCGGTTGGGCCAGCTTCTCCGGTTGCCCCAGTCGCTCCGGTTGCCCCAGTTGGACCAGTTACTCCTGTTGCTCCTGTTTCACCCGTTGCTCCGGTTGGGCCAGTTGGACATATACACGGAATCCCGCCGCAGCTTAAAGGAACTGAACATGAACATGAACATTTTTTTTGAAATTCATCCTCACCTGCAGGACCACAATAGTTCACAAATCATACCCTCCTAAGACAAACCATACAAGAACCTTCCTTGCTTCAAACAACTTATTACTAATAAATGAAATTCAGCTTAAAATGCTTGTACTCATGTCCCTTAGATAAAATATATCCTCACGAAAAAAAGGCCTTCTGGTGTTGAGTTTACCCAGAGGCCTTTCGCAACTATTTAATTACACGCAGCTTACTCGCAAAAACGCCACAATAGAGCATCTCACACTCTACATATGGCGTTTTCATCATGTACCTATCGAAATATAGACCATAATTTAATTAAATGAAACGTGTTATTCGGATCAATCTTTTGCGCCAGGATAAACGTTAAAATCTGATTTGTCTGGCTTCCGCTCAGTTTCTCGCCAAAAATGCCCGCGGCAAGACCGATTAATCGCGTAACCTTCGCTGCATTTTGCAAATCTGCCTTTGTCACGCCTTGGAGCAGCATTTTGATGCGCTCTTTGACCTCAGGATTTTTCATTTTGAACTTTACACGCTCCACGAGCGCAGGATCGATGCCATATTGCTGATAACTCATCCCCGCACCTCCGATACCCGTCATGCTCCTATCTATATGAGTGAACCCAGGTAAACTTGACTGCGTAATCTGTCTACGAGCAAACTTCTATCGACAAGCAGCAGAAAAAGACGAAAAAACAGCCACCGTTTCCGGCAGCTGTTCCTTCATTTCATTTTACATATACACGGCTATGAGGATGACACAGATACAATTCAAAGCAATTAGGAGCGGAAAACCAACGACAAACGAAGTATGCTTCGTCTTATGCCGCCACATCCGCATGCCCAGCCAACCACCAATCGCGCCACCAAACGCAGCGAATAAAAAAAGTCGTTTCTCCGGCACACGGCGCCCGCCCTTTTTGGCTTGTCCTTTATCATGACCCATCTCAATAAACGTAAGGATATTCATAACTAATAAATAAACGAGGAAATAAGTCACTGGCGGCACACCTTCGTTTCCATAAAATAGCGCTGCTACTCCTATCTTAAAAGGGAACACGCCACGGGTCAACCTTTGAGCGACTTTGTCTCTTTAGCTCTCTTAGGCACCTGCCTACTAATCTAGCACTTCGCTGTCAAAAATATGAGCCCGCTCCAAATACGCCCTCAGCGGCATAAAAGAAGCCCCCGTCCAGAAGGACGAGTCGCCGACCAGCTCGGCCGCATCATCTCGCGCCTGCTCCATGATTTCGAAATCCGCCATCATATCGGCGATTCGGAACTCCGGCAGCCCGCTCTGCTTCGTGCCGAAGAAATCCCCCGGCCCGCGCAGCTCGAGGTCGCGCCGCGCAATCTCGAAGCCGTCGGTCGTCTCCGTCATCGCCTTCATGCGCTCCTTGCCGACCTCCGTCTTCGGGTCGGCGATGAGCACACAGAAGGACTGGTGCTCGCCCCGCCCGACCCGGCCGCGCAGCTGGTGCAGCTGCGACAGGCCGAAACGGTCGGCGTCGTAGATCACCATCAGCGTGGCGTTCGGCACGTCCACGCCAACCTCGATCACCGTAGTCGACACGAGCGCCTCCACGGTGCCTTCCTTAAACGCGCGCATAATCGCTTCCTTCTCCTGCGCGCTCATACGCCCGTGCAGCAAGCCGATCCGCATCTGCGGAAAATGCTGCTGCAACTGAATGTGGACGTCGACCGCATTCTGGATGTCCAGCTTGTCCGACTCCTCGATGAGCGGACAAATGATATACGCCTGACGGCCTGCGGCCACCTCGCGCTGAATAAAACCGAGCACACGCTCCAGCATCGCATGCTGAACCGCATACGTCTTGATCGGCTTCCGCCCCTTCGGCAGCTCACGCAGCGTCGACACGTCCATGTCGCCGAACGCCGTAATCGCCAGCGTGCGCGGAATCGGCGTCGCCGTCATCGTCAGCACGTCCGGATTCATCCCTTTGCGCCGCAGAATACTGCGTTGATTTACCCCGAAGCGATGCTGCTCGTCCGTCACAACCAGCCCCAGCTGGCGGAAATAGACATCCTCTTGAATCAGCGCATGCGTCCCGACCAGCACGTGGATCAACCCCATCTGCAAAGAGGCCAGCAGATCGCGCCGCTGGCGGTCTGTGGAGCTTCCGGTCAGCAAAGCGACCTGCAGCCCATAAGGCTCGAACAACGTGCTGAGCGAGCGATTATGCTGCTCAGCGAGAATCTCCGTCGGCACCATCAGCGCGCCTTGGTAGCCGGCCGTCACCGTCGCGTATAACCCGATAGCCGCGACGATCGTTTTCCCCGCACCGACATCGCCCTGCAGCAGTCGGTTCATCGCGTATGGCTCCTGCATGTCGTGCAGGAGCTCACCGACGACCTTCTTCTGCGACTCTGTCAGCTGGAAGGGGAGCGCGCGCACGAAGGCGCGTACAGCAGGCAGATCGACCCCCTGCTTCAACCCATCCGTGCGGCTGCGCGTCACAGCCCGATAAGCCTGGAGCTTGAGCTGGAACAGGAACAGCTCCTCATACACCATGCGCCTGCGCGCCTGCTTGCCCTCTTCCACACCACTCGGGGTGTGGATAATAGCCAGCGCCTTGCTGCGCGACATAAACCCGTACCTGTCGGTGATGCTCGCCGGCAGCACTTCACGGATCATCGCGCTGTACTGTGTCAGCGCCTGCCCGATAATCTTACGCATCCATTTCTGCGTAATCGTACCCGCAACAACCGAGTATACCGGCTGAATGGTGCCGGTATTCGAATCCCCTTGTCCGGGGAACTCCGAATCGGACACACTCATTTGCCGCCGCTTGGCATCCCATTTACCAGTCAGGGTAATCTCCTGCTGCGGTCGCAAGCGATCTTTCAGAAAATGGCGGTTGAACCACACCGCCGTCAGCAAGAAGTCATCGACCATCACCTTGCACGATAGACGAGATTTGCCACTGTAGCGCTGCAACACCGGCTCCCCGATAATGTAGCCCTTAACGGTGACACGATCACCATCCTTCACACTGGCTAGGTCACGAACGGTGTAATCCTCATACCGAAACGGAACATACTCCAGCAAATCCATAACCGTAAAAACGCCCATGGCGTTTAGCTCAAGTGCTTTTTGAGCGCCAACTCCATGGACTTCACGTACTTGACATTGATTTAAATCCATCTCTTACACCGTACTCACGAAGGCTGCAATCGTACCTGGCCCAGCATGTGCACCAATAACAGGACCTAGGGTAATATAATCCGCGTGCTCCACAGCAAAGCGTTGCATGATGGCCTCCCGCAGCCCCTCCGCACCTTCCAAATTATTAGCATGAGCGATATGCAATGTATGAATCGTCTTATCCGACACATCTGTGGCTAACAGATCAAGTATGCGCGCTATCGCTTTCTTGTTACCACGTACTTTATCAACAACGGTCACTTCACCCGCACTGTCCAAAGTCAAAATCGGCTTAATGTTCAATAAGGAACCCAGCAGCGCCGACGCTTTCCCAATTCGTCCGCCCTTTTGAAGGAACTCCAACGTATCAACAAGAAAATAAATGTAAAAGTTCGCTCTCATCTCTTGCACAAGCGCTGTAATTTCAGCGACGCTCTTCCCAGCTTGCGCAGCTTCCGCTGCAGCCACCACGAGTGCCCCTATCCCATAGGAAGCAGAGCAGGAATCAACAAGGTGAACCTTACCGACCTGATCTCCCTCTAATAGCGTAGAAGCCAGTTCCGCCGTCCTGTACGTTCCACTCAACACAGAAGACAAGTGAATAGAAATCACCTCGGTATCGGGCTCTTCCAGCAAGCCTTGATAGACAGCCAGAAACTCACCAGGTGACGGCGTTGACGTTGTTGGAAAGTGAGAGGACGACGTCAGCTTCCGATAAAAATCCTCGGACTGCAGCGTCACTGTATCCAGATACTGTTCCTCGCCAAAATTAATTTTGAGCGGCACCATTTCAATATTCAACGCTTCTCTGACAGCCAATGGAATATCGGCCGTGCTATCCGTTACAATGCGAATGTTTGTCACAGGGCTCACTCCAATCACGAATTTAAACTACCAGCTTGTATGCTCTTACTCAACCGAAAATAGGTAGGCATACAAGGGTTGTCCACCAGGATGAAGCTCAATTTCCATATCCGGATACATCGCCTGAATAAAAGCCTCCAGCTCTTCCGTGCCTTCTTCCGTAGCATCTTCGCCCGTCAGAATCGTCACAATTTCACTGCCTTCATCAATCATGGCCTCAAGCAGCTTCTTGCACGCGTCCATCAAGCTTGGCTGTGAAGAGACAATACGCCCATCTTGGATACCGATGAAATGACCTTGCTTAATATCCATACCATCCATGTTCGTATCACGCACGGCATAGGTGACTTGACCCGATTTCACACGTCGCAGTGATTCACTCATTGCATCCGTATTCGTCTTGGCATCCGCCTTCTCTTGAAAAGCCAAAATAGCTGCAAGTCCTTGCGGAATGGATTTGGATGGGATAACAATAAGGGTTTTATTATCGACCAGCTCCACCGCTTGCTGCGCGGCCAAAATAATGTTCGAGTTATTCGGAAGCACATAAATGGTGTCCGCATCAATGCTGTTCACAGCGTTCACGATATCCTCTGTACTCGGATTCATCGTTTGTCCGCCTGAAAGCACGACATCAACGCCAACACTGGATAAAATATCGGTAATCCCATCGCCGAGTGCGACAGCAACAAAGCCATAAGGCTTCTTAGCAGCAGGCGCGGCAACAGCTGTCGTGGAAGAGATAGCTGCCGGAGCATCATACCCATGCGTCACATCTTCTAATATATGTGAATGCTGATCACGCATATTTTCAATTTTGATACGGCTTAATGCCCCGTAATTCATCGCTTGATTCATAACTTCGCCTGGATACTCCGCGTGAATATGCACCTTCACAAGCTCTTCATCAGCAACGACAAGGAGCGAATCTCCCAGCTTGCTAAGCTGCTCACGAAATGTACCTTCATCAAAAGTAAAACCCTTGACCTTGCCAGGAGCAATCGTCAGCATAAATTCCGTACAATAGCCGAATTCGATGTCTTCAGTGGCCATATGAGCCTGCGCTGGCAAATGAGCATGTACCTCTTTGGCTAAGTTCATGCCAGGAAGAAGAGACACTTCACTTAAGTTGGTATCCATTGTAGCAAAATCTTCATCTACTTGTACCAAACCACCGTTTAGCGCTGTAACAAATCCTTCATAGACGCATACAAGCCCTTGGCCCCCTGCATCCACAACGCCGACTTGCTTCAGAATCGCCAGCTGATCCGGTGTTTTAGCCAGTGCTTCCTTCGCTCTGCCCAACACCTCGTTCATCAGATCCAATAAGTCGCTGCTGCGACGGTATTGAACAGCGAACTTTGCTGCTTCCTTCGATACCGTTAAAATCGTACCTTCAACTGGCTTTACCACAGCCTTATAGGCTGTTTCTACGCCTTGTTGTAAGGCAGCCGCGAATTGCTGGCCATTCACATGTTCTAAATCATGCACATGCTTCGCGAAACCGCGAAACAACTGCGATAAAATCACACCAGAATTGCCTCTTGCGCCCATCAGTAACCCTTTGGACAATGCATCAGCTGCTTTCCCAATATGAGAAGATGGCTTCTTCTTCAGTTCCTCACAACCTGCTGTGAGTGTTAAATTCATGTTGGTGCCAGTATCTCCATCGGGTACAGGGAAAACGTTCAATCCATTAACCTTATCTACATTCCTGCGAAGGTTATCCGCACCCGCCAAGACCATGGCAGTGAAGTCATTTCCATTTATTGAAATAAAGCGCTTACTCAAAGTGATTCCCCTTCCTGATTTTCGGGCTATTATTTGGCTACTCGAACGCCTTGAACAAAGATGTTCACATCGTCCACTTGCAACCCTACAACGTCATTCAAAATATATTTGACTTTCGTTTGGACATTCCCTGCCACTACGGATATTTTGGTTCCATAGCTGACAATAATATAAAGATCAATTTCTAGTCGCCCGTTCTCTCTACGAACTTCTACACCGCGGCTCAAGTTATCTCGACCTAATAGTTCAGCTATGCCATCCTTCAATTGCTTTCTTGTTGCCATGCCTACAAGCCCATAGCAATCTAATGCAGCAGATCCGGCCAGAGTTGAAATCACTTCATTGGTAATATACACTTTTCCATACTCGGTTGTGAGTTCAATCGGCATTATGTAACAACTCCTTCAAGTTTCACTTTAGCAAGACTAATCTTCATTGTACTATAACATACTTCATAAATAAACGGCAAAAATGCGGTTAATTCGTTGACTCGGCTCCTTTTGCTATGCTATTATGTTTAAGTGTGTTTTTGCTGGAAGCATTACGTATCACAAGATTTAATTTGAGGAATACTGTCATGTCAAGCTTAGGCTTGCCACCCAGGCTTCTTTGTATACTGCCGAAGGAGGTGTCAAACATGTCCCGCAAATGTTTCATTACAGGTAAAAGTCCTAGTTCAGGAAATCACGTGTCCCACGCTAACAATAAAAACAAGCGTACTTGGGGAGTTAACGTTCAAAAGGTTCGCATCCTCGTTGATGGTAAACCGAAACGGGTTTACGTAAGTACTCGTGCGTTGAAATCCGGAAAAGTGGCTCGCGTTTAATTCGTAGCTGCGGATACTTAACTTACTTATGTGAATGACAAAAAGCACCTTAATCGGTGCTTTTTTTGCATTCTGGGGAGAATGATGTAAGTATAGGCACAGCTTAGTTTTTGCTAAACGTATTAAGTACGGCTTTCACAAATCCTCCCAAAAATCTCGGCAGTTTGATTGTGTAGAATTTCATTCTCTACCCCTCCTTAGAGTTTTCGCCAGACAACTGGCTTCCTAAGCATCCACTTAGCGTTTTCGTCAGAAAACAGACTTCGCCAGCTCTCTAGCTTCTTGAGCAAACGCTTCACAACGTGCATGACTGCTCCTTAACATCATTACAACAGTGTATGCCCAGAGCGGAGAAAACGTGACATCTATTTTTACTTCCTCCCACAATTCAGTTGCTTCCAGAAAGCAAAAAAAGCTACAAGAGCACTTCGCTCTTGTAACTATATGTATGCGGGCTATGGAGCGGTTATGCCCACCTGGGTATACAGTGCAACAATTAAACTGAAAAGGAAATAGAAGAATACCGAGATGACGATAAACCATATACGGAAGCTAATTTGATCAAATCGACGGAAGAACCGCATCCCTACGTAGAGCGCGCCAAGCGAGAAAATGTACTTCACAAAATCGTCAATATGTGAAAAGCACGTCAGTAATACCGCACAAAGCACACTGTACATCATTAACCAGAGAAATCGCATTGTCCTTCGTCCCCTTAGCCCCGTATTCGTCTAATGGCCTCAGTGCGGTCCTGCTGCCCGAATACGGCATTGCCGGCTACCAAGACGTCAGCCCCCGCCTCTATGACCTGTCGTGCCGTTAACTCATTGATACCGCCGTCTACTTCAATATGAAGCCCTGTGAGACCCTTCGCATTCGCCTGCTCACGCAGCGCGCGAATTTTGGTCAGCATCCCTGGGATGAATGCTTGTCCGCCAAAGCCTGGGTTCACTGTCATAATAAGTACAAGATCCAACTGCTCATCAAGTACATGCTCAATGAGCGAGATGGGTGTAGCAGGATTCAGGACAACACCTGCTTGAATACCACTTTGCTTAATCAAGTCAAGTGTCCGATGAAGATGTGTACACGCTTCTACATGCACGGAAATCAGATCCGCGCCTGCTTTCACAAAATCAGGAATGTAACGATCCGGATTTTCAATCATCAGATGAACATCAAGCGGCAGCTTCGTAACTGGACGAATCGCGTCAACAACCAATGGACCAATCGTAATATTGGGCACAAAATGGCCATCCATGACATCGACATGAATCCAATCCGCTCCGCCCTGCTCGACAGCTTTAATCTCGTCGCCAAGCTTGGCAAAATCAGCAGACAAAATAGAAGGTGCTACATATACCATTACGTCTAATACCTCCTCTTCCGTTCCTTGATTTCAGTTAAAAATAGCAAGTAGTGATCATAACGAGAGGCCGCAATCGTACCTTCCGCGACGCCGTCCCGTACTTTACAGTCCGGTTCATGCAAGTGCAAGCAGCCTCTAAAGCGGCAGCCTTCTGCAACAGCGGCGAACTCCCTAAAACAGCTAGATAGGCCCTCAGCTTCGACTTCCATGAAATCAAGCTGGCTGAACCCTGGCGTATCGGCAACAAGACCGCCATTAGCAAGCGGTAGCAGCTCCACATGACGTGTGGTATGCTTTCCTCTTCCTAATCGCTGCGAAATTGCATTCGTTTCCAGATCAAGACCACTAATCATTTTATTCAACAAAGAAGATTTACCTACGCCGGATTGCCCCGCGAATACACTAACTTTGCCATCTAGATGCTGCAGAATCGCTTCCACACCCTCTTCTAGTCGGGAACTCGTCGTAACGAAAGGATACCCGATGCCCTCATAGAGCTTCGTTATCCGCTCAAATTCCGCCGATGTCATTTCTTTGGCATGCGTGGGATCGTCATCCGACACCGTCAGCAGATCGCTTTTGGTGAAGCATAGAAGCACATCAATCCCCGTATTCTCGATATGCACCAGAAACTTGTCCAGCAGTTGTGTATTTAGAATGGGCTCTGTCACCGAAAAAACGAGCACAACCACGTTCACATTCGCTATCGGCGGTCGAATGAGCTCTGAAGAGCGAGGAAGGATTTCTGTAACCGTCCCCTCCCCATTCTCTGTAGCCTCATACACGACACGATCTCCAACAAGCGGCGTTATATTTCTATTCTTGAACACGCCTCTTCCACGACAGGTTACCGTATTGCCCTCCAGTAGTGGAACACCTTCAGGCAATACATAATAGTAACCGCTAAGCGCTTTAACAATAAGTCCTTGCGGCATTAATTGGCCCCTCCAGCAGGTGGTTTCGAAGCTGTTCCACCAGTTTGACCTTGACCATTCCCACCAACGGGTATAGCAGGTCCGGTATTTTGTGTCTTCGGAGTCGGGGATGGACTAGGCGATACCGGTTTCCCATTTTTTTGATCCAAATAATCTTGATAGGTGCGTGTGATTGAGTTAACCAAGCTGTCTCCTTCTTTGATCAAGATTACGGCTTTTTTGTCCGGTGAAACAATAACTTTGACATCCAAGTTTTGCGGTTTCGAGACTTTTTCAGTCAAGTATTCGAAATTCTCATACTGGGCATCGCTCACAATAATTTTGAACACGGAATCCTTGCCTTCTGTTGTCGGCTTCACAGGTACGCTAACCGTGAGTTGACCAGCTTCCTCTGGCAAACCATCACTAATGACGAGTGAAACATCCCCGCCGATGGAGGCTTCCTCATCTTTTTTATAAGGAAACTGAGCGATTACTTTTCCTTTAGCTACTTTGTAGCTCTTTTCACGAGTAATCCCATTGACCGGGAGCTTCAGACCCAGCTTCGTAATTTGTGCCTTCGCTTCTGCTTCCGCCATGCCAACTAAGTCAGGCATTTTAACCGTTTCCTTCGCTTTGCTCACCGTAAGGATAATCGCGGCTTTTTCCAGTTCAAACTCCTCACCAGGAGCTGGTGACTGCTTAAGAATCAGATCCGGCGGATTATCGGATGTTTCAGGTTTGATCGTAATTTGATCATCCTTAATACCCAGTCCCTGCAGCTTTAACTTAACATCGCCTAGGGTTTGCCCCGCATAATTGTCCATTTTGAATTTCGGTATGCCTTTACTTACATAAAGTATAACCTTCGTACCGACATTCAGTCTTAACCCGCTTGGATCTTGACGAATGACCGTATCCTTGGGAAGTTTGCTATCCTCGTCATATTCGACCGTCCAGCCTAATTTGGCAACCGTTAGTTCAGCTTGCGCTTGTGTCAGTAACTTGTTCTCGACATTCGGGACATCAACAGTCTCAATGGCGAACATCCCTTTCACATAACCAACCATATACCACATGGCGCCTAACACAATTAGTAAAACAGCAATCCAGATGAGCGGCTTAATCCAGCCTTTCCCCTTCGAAGGAGCTGGCTCTTCTCGCCAAGCGGGCTTATCTGGTTCATCATCGTCGTCATCATCGAATTGAGCTAGCTGATCAGCGCGAATGGCTGGCATAACCAGTGTACGCTCTTCATCCATGCCATAAGCATCCCAGAAAGCAACCTTCGCTTCATTCCGACGATCTGGAGCCAAGCACGTATCGAGATCCGCCATCATCAGCTTCGCAGATTGGTACCGTTCTTCCGGCTTTTTGCGCATGGCCTTGAGTATAATATTCTCTACACTTTGCGGAATCAACGGATTCACCTTACGCGGCTCTTCCACATCTTCCTGCAAATGTTTCAAGGCAACGGAAATCGGACTTTCCCCAAGAAAAGGAAGTCGACCGGTCAGCATTTGATACATCACAATGCCAAGCGAATACAGATCGGACTTCTCCCCCGTATTCGTGCCTTTCGCATGCTCAGGCGAGAAATAGTGAACAGAACCGACAACAGATCCGGTTTGTGTAATGGTAGAGGAAGTAGCGGCTCTAGCGATACCGAAATCCGTCACCTTCACTCGGCCGTTTTTGCCAATTAGAATATTGTGCGGCTTGATATCACGGTGAATAATTTCGTTATGGTGGGCATGATCAAGTGCATCCGCAATTTGACTTGCGTAATGAACAGCATCTTCCACCTGTAATGGTGCCTTTTCCTTAATCAAATCATTCAGCGTCTTGCCTTCGATATATTCCATCACGATGTAATGGACATCTTCTTCTTGCCCAACGTCATAAATACTGACAACATTAGGATGAGAGAGGGAAGCGGCTGCTTGAGCTTCTCTGCGGAAGCGACGAATGAATTCTTCATCGTGTACATATTGCGAACGCAGTACTTTGACAGCTACTTTGCGATTCAAAAGCAAATCATGCCCTTTGTAGACCAAAGCCATGCCGCCTCCGCCAATACGCTCTAAGATCTCATAGCGGCCTCCAAGCTTTCTACCGATCAATTCCCATCACCCCTTTTTCCGTCCGAATCCTGATCATGTGCAATTAAAAGGACCGTTACATTATCATCTCCGCCTTCGCGAAGCGCGCGCTGGATCAGCGCCTCTGCCGCATCTTCCAATTGCTCATTTTCCCGAACAATCCGCAAGATATCCGCATCATCGACCAACCCGCTCAACCCATCCGAACAAATGAGAATAACGTCGTCTGGACGCCACGTGTACTCGTACAGGTCCACTTCCACACTAGGCTCCGTGCCCAATGCTCGTGTAATCCAATTGCGTCTTGGATGATGATCCGCTTCTTCCATCGTCAGCTGCCCATTCTTAACAAGCTCGTAAACCAAGGAATGATCTTCCGTCAATTGTGTGATCGATTCCCCAGTCAACTTATAAGCACGACTATCCCCGATATGTCCGATAATAAGAAGTTCCTGTGAAGCAATAATGGCAACGACCGTCGTTCCCATGCCGTGGTACTTTTCTTGATCCGACGCAAAAGCATAAATCTCCTCGTTCGCCTTCTCAATCGCTTCCCTCAATATTTGCTTACAGGACTCCACCGACATTCCCCAATGGATGGATTGCAATTGCGCTCCAATCGTGTCAATGGCCATTTGACTGGCAATATCACCAGCTTGATGCCCCCCCATCCCATCCGCAACAATAGCCAAAGATAGACCATTGAGTTGATGGTGGATGGCAGCACGGTCCTCATTGACTTGACGGACTTTCCCTATATCGGTACGACTTACCATCTTCATCCGGCTCTCACCTCATTTAGTGCTCTCCATATGCTTAGCTCGCAATTGTCCGCAGGCAGCCGCAATATCACTACCTTGTTCACGGCGTATGGTGGCATTAATTTTGCCCTTCTCGAGAATACGTTGGAAGGTAAAAATATCATCTCTCGGTGTACGCTTGAAATCACGTTCAGCCACAAAGTTGACAGGAATCAGATTCACGTGGCTAAGCGGCATATCTTTCAAGACAAGCGCCAGCTCTTCCGCATGCTCAGGCTGGTCATTCACTTCACCCATAAGGGCATATTCAAACGTAATCCGTCTGCCTGTTTTGGCAATGTAGTACTTACATGCTTCGATTAGATCAACGAAAGGGAACCTGCGATTAACAGGCATTAACTTCGAGCGCAAGGCATCATTCGGCGCGTGAATCGAGATCGCCAAATTGACTTGCAAATTCTCATCCGCGAACTTATAAATGTTCGGCACGATTCCGCTCGTGGATACCGTGATGTGACGCTGCCCGATATTCAAGCCTTTCGGGTGAATCATGACACGCAGGAAATTCATGGTCGCTTCATAATTTTCGAAAGGCTCACCAATCCCCATAATCACGATGGAAGAAATACGCTCTCCCGTCTCATCGAGCAATTTCTGAGCTTTGACGACCTGGGCGACGATCTCACCTGGTCGCAAATCACGTTTCAAACCGCCTAAAGTAGAGGCGCAAAACGTACAACCAACGCGACAACCGACTTGTGTCGTCACGCAGATGCTGTTGCCATAGTTATGCTTCATGACAACCGTTTCAATGGCGTTCTTATCTTCAAGCTCGAACAAAAACTTGACCGTGCCGTCTTGAGATTGATATTTCGTAATCTCCGATAGGGTTACGAAGTCAA
Source organism: Paenibacillus qinlingensis (assembly GCF_031455095.1). Classification (GTDB taxonomy): domain Bacteria; phylum Bacillota; class Bacilli; order Paenibacillales; family NBRC-103111; genus Paenibacillus_E; species Paenibacillus_E qinlingensis_A. The sequence goes on along the minus strand of NZ_JAVDSB010000003.1, from coordinate 561,174 downwards.
AATTCGCCTTCAACTTGTCGCGAAGCGTCTTCGGCAGATTCGACATCTCATCGAAGCTAAACACGCGTTTTATATATAACCAGTCAAAAATTTGACCGGCACGGAACGCGGACTCGCCGTTTTCTTTTACCCAGCTTTGCCATTCATCCCAATTCAAATCATATACAAATGGTTTCTCTTTCACGTACGGCTTTAAATTCACATTTATCACAACCTGTTGTTATTTCGTCTATTTAAAGTATTTTAACACAAAGCAGAAACGAACACACGTCCCTGTCCGTTACACGTCACGTTTACGCAGTCGAGCGATAAAAAAACCGTCCGAATGATACTGCTGCGGCAGAATTTGCACCATGCCAGACGCAGCCATCTTCGGGTCAATCTCCGTGAAAACTTCCGCTGGCAGCGGAGTTAACTCGAACTCGCTATGCTCGGCAAGAAAGCGTTCGACCATGCCTTCATTCTCAGCCTGTTCAATCGTGCAGGTGCTATACACAAGCACTCCGCCTGGTTTAAGCAAGCGATGTACACGACTTAGAATCGCATATTGCGTTTCACAGATCGCCTCGATCTCCGTCTCCTGCTTTGCCCACTTGAGGTCTGGCTTGCGGCGTATAACCCCAAGGCCAGAGCAAGGAGCATCCAGGAGGATGCGGTCGAAGGACTCCGCCGCAAAATGCTCTTCCAGCTTCGCAGCATCCATCACGAGCGTCTGAATCGACGATAGTCCCAGACGCTCCGCTTGATCTGCGATTAATTTTTGCTTGTGCTCATGCAGATCACAAGCCCAAATCTGACCCACATCGTCCATCTTCTCGGCGATGTGGGCGGTCTTGCCGCCAGGGGCGGCGCAGCAGTCCAGCACCTTCATGCCTGGACGCGGGTCAAGAGCCTCGGCGACGAGCATCGAGCTCTCGTCTTGAATCGAGAAGTCCCCTTGCTGGAAGCCGGGGACTAATGCCATGTTCCCGGCCCCCTGTACAAGGATCCCAGCCGGGGCCAGCTCTGACACTTCCGCGCTGAGGCCGCTAGCTTGGAGCTGCTCCAGCAGCTCCAAGCGGCTGCGCCGCCTCGCGTTCGCGCGAATGCTCACGTGCGGCGGCTCGTTGTTCGCCGCACAGATCTGTTCCGTCAGCTCCGGGCCGAGCTGACGAATCCACCGGCGCACGAGCCATTCCGGATGGGAATGGCTCAGTGCGATGCGCTTCACGTCGCCGAGCGCAGCCGGCAGCGTGAGCTCGTCCTTGCTGCGGATGATCGCCCGCAGCACGCCGTTGACCATGCCCGAGATGCCTTGGTGGCCTCGGCGCTTCGCGATATTGACCGCTTCGCTCACGACCGCATGGTCAGGGATGCGGTCCAAGTACTGCAGCTGATAGAAGCTCAGCCGCAGCAAGCACCTTACCCAGGGCTCCAGCTTCGCGAGCCCTTTGCTGACGAATCGCTCTAAGAAGAAGTCGATTGTATTCTGACGCCCGATCGTGCCATACACGAGCTCGGTAGCAAGACCCGCATCAGCCCGCTCCAGCGCATGCTTTTGCAGAACTTGATTTAGCAGCAGATTACTATAAGACTGATTCTCTTCAACTCGAATAAGTACGTCCAGTGCCGCATCACGGGCAGAACGCTTAACAGCGCTGCTCTTCGCAGCGCCCGAGGATGATTTTGACGCAGAGGGCTTGCGCGCGCCCTGCGAATTGGAATGTCCATGGTGCGGACGACTTGGTTTGTTTGTAGACAAAATCAAATACCTCATTTTTTTCGTGACTTTACAACTTGTATGGCATCTATAATCAGTTCACAAAATTCCCCTTATTTGAAATCAAATGTGACCGAACGCTACTTTACACGTTCCCCAGCACGGTACCCGCAGGAATTTGCGCTCCGCGAATGAATTCAGATACAGGCATCGCCTTTTTGCCAGCAGGTTGAATCTCCGTGAGCCACAATGTGCCTGCTCCCGTCATCACTTCAATCCCTTGCTCACTGCAACTAAGCACGGTTCCTGGCGCTGCGCCAGAGCGCTCCTCATGGGCTTGATTCGGCTTCAAGCTCGCCCATACCTTCAACACTTCCCCATTCCAAAAGGTATACGCACCAGGAAAAGGGTTTAAGCCTCTAATATGGTTCCACAGTTCCGTTGCTGAACGTGACCAGTCCAGAAGTTCATCTTCCCTGCGAATATTAGGTGAATAGACCGCATCAGCCTCATTCTGAGGAACAGCTTCGATCCGTCCGGCAAGTAAATCTGGCAATGTCCGCTTTAGCAAATCAGCCCCAGCTATACTCAGTTTATCGAACAACATCCCTGTCGTATCCGTATCCTCAATCGGAAGTTCAACACGCGAGATCATATCCCCCGTATCCAATCCAACCGCCATATACATGATGGTAACGCCTGTTTCGGCCTCACCTCGCATCACAGCATGATGAATCGGCGCTCCTCCCCGATATTTAGGAAGCAGCGATGCGTGAATATTAATGCAGCCATACTTAGGCAAATCTAATACCGATTTCGGTAAAATTTGACCATAAGCCGCTGTTACAATTAGATCTGGCGCAAGCTGGCGAAGCTGCTCTACGGAATCCGCCTCACGCAGCTTCACGGGTTGAAGAACCGGGATGCCATGCTTCTCAGCCTCTACCTTCACTGGTGTAGGCGTAAGGACGCGTTTGCGTCCCTTCGGCCGATCCGGCTGCGTGACAACAGTTGTCACGTTATAGCCTTCCTCCAAGAGTACACGCAAGGAGGGAACTGCGAAATCCGGCGTACCCATGAAAATAATATTCACGCTTCTTCTTCCTCTTCTTCATCGGCTGTATACGTTTTGACCGCAAGATCCGTAAACAATACGCCATTTAAGTGGTCAATCTCATGGAAAATACAACGAGCTAGCAGCTCTGTGCCCGTAACTTCAATCGGATTGCCATGACGATCTTGCCCTTTCGCCGTTACGTTCAACGCACGAAGCACATCGCCACGAAGACCAGGAATACTCAAACAGCCTTCTGGCCCCATTTGCTCACCGCTGGATACGACGATCTCTGGGTTCACCATTTCGATCAAACCGCCATGCTCTTCGCCGCAATCCATGACGATTACACGCTTCAGAATACCGATTTGTGGAGCAGCAAGACCAACGCCTTCCGCTTCATACATCGTATCTGCCATATCATCAAGCAACTTATGCAGATTGGAATTAAATTTCGTAACTGTGATCGCTTTCTCGCGCAGCACAGGATCTGGATCTTTAACAATAATACGAATAGCCATGAATGTGCACCTACCTTTAAGTCGTCTCGATTAGGGGGTCTTACATCAAATATTGCGGGTCAACATCCACGCTTATTAGCAGCTTTTCTTTGGCTGAGCGCTCCTCAAACCAAGCTACTGTCTTCCCAACGATTTCTGCAGCTCTATCTTCCCCACGATATTTTACCACGCATTGGAATCGATATCTATCTTTGATTCGGGAAATAGGCGAGGCCACAGGTCCTAACACGTCAAAATGAAAAGATGAATCCATCGATACCGCATCCGCAAACAAGTCAACCTGCTGCCTCGTATACGGAAGAGCGATCTCTTTTAACCGTGTAACAAAGGCTTCCGCCATGCGCACCAAGAGGGGGACTTGTTCGTGTGAGAATGTAATTAAAATCAGTCTTTGATAAGGCGGATACCCCAAATTTGCCCGAATATCCATTTCATGATTGGCAAAAGCGATATAGTCATGATGACTTGCATATTGCACACTGTAATGGTCAGGTGTGTACGTTTGCACAAACACTTCCCCTTGCTTCTCATGCCGTCCCGCTCGACCTGCAACTTGTGTTAACAGCTGGAACGTCCTCTCAGCGGAACGAAAATCAGGTATATTCAGCACAGTATCTGCCGCGATAACCCCAACTAAGGTAACATCGGGGAAATCCAACCCTTTTGCCACCATCTGCGTCCCCAAAAGAACATCCGCCTGTTTCTCACGAAACATCGTTAACAATTTCTCATGAGAACCCTTTTCAGTCGTCGTATCCACATCCATGCGAATGACCCTAATACCAGGAAATATCTTGCTCAATTCTTCCTCGACACGCTGCGTCCCGGTCCCAAAATGGCGAATATGCTCGGACTGACAACTCGGACACTCCTTCACTTCACGCTCCGCATAACCGCAATAATGACAACGCAGCGCATGTGAGCTTTGGTGATACGTTAATGAAATGTCGCAATGCGGACACTGCGAAACGAAACCGCACGTTCGGCACATCACAAATGTCGCATACCCGCGTCGATTCAGCAGCAATACTGTCTGTTCTTTCTTGTGTAACCGTTCTTCGATCGCTTTATACAAAGATCTGCTAAACATCGACCGATTGCCGGTTTTCAGCTCCTCCCGCATATCCACAATCGTCACAGGCGGCATAGGTCTGCTCGCAACGCGCTCTTTCATGGTCAGCAATGTAAAAGGAGGTTTAGGGCGATCTCTCCGGCGTCTCGTTTTCTCTATACTCTCCAGAGATGGTGTAGCGGAGCCGAGTACCACAACGGCATCTTGCTGCTTTGCCCTTTGAACAGCCACATCACGGGTATGATATTTGGGACTCTCTTCTTGTTTATACGAGGATTCATGCTCTTCATCTATAATAATTAAGCCAATATTCGTAAAAGGAGCAAAAATCGCCGAGCGTGCGCCGATGACGACTTTCACCTGCTTGCGGGTAATTTTACGCCACTCATCATAACGCTCGCCGTTCGACAAGCGGCTATGCAGAACAGCAACTTGGTCGCCGAATCTTCCTTTAAAACGCTCGACCATCTGCGGCGTCAAAGAAATTTCCGGCACAAGAACAATCGCTTCCTTATCCATATCCAAGCATTGCTGGATGGATTGTAAGTATACCTCTGTCTTGCCGCTTCCTGTCACCCCGTGGAGCAGAAACACTTCATGGCGATCTTCTGCCACCGCATCGCGGATAGGAGCAAACACGCCGCTCTGCTCCTCTGTCAGGGTAAGCGGCTTCGTCCTTGTAAAAGCACGCCCGCTGTACGGGTCGCGCATCACTTCCACTTCGCGCAGCTCGATCCAGCCGCGATCCGCCAAACTTTTGACCGTGCTCGCTCCGACCTCAATCGTTTCCATCAGCTCCGTCAAGCGAATAGCGTGCGGGTGTTCGATCAAATATCGCAGTACATCCTTCTGCTTGTTCGCTCTGGCCGGAAGCTCGCCAAGCGCCTCTTCCAAGCCACGACCACCTGCAGGTGGAAATACGGTTAGCGCCTTTTTGGCATTCATCCTGTCCTTCACTAGCTGAACTTCCGTAAGTCTGCCCGATGACAACAGCTCTTTGATCAGAGCGCCTTCCTTCGAAAACCGCTCCAACAACACGTCCATGGAAACCGATTCCTTACTCTTCACAAAGCTAAGAATAGCTTCAATATCCGGCATATCGAGAAGGGATTGGTCCTCAGATTCATCCCCTACGATAATGACACGTTCATATTTCGCTTTAAGTGCCGCAGGAAGCATCGCCTGCAGAGCCGTTACTTCATGACACATATACATGCGACTGATCCAACGTCCAAGACTGACAAGTTCACTTGTCAGAGGTGGAACCAGATCCAATACATTTTGAATCGGCTTGATGCGCTTTGCGTCTACTTCCGTTTTCTCTTGCAGTTCGACCACAAAGCCTTGCAGAACGCGTGGTCCAAAAGGTACACCTACTCGGCTGCCGACTTCGACCCACTTACGCAGAGATGACGGCACTTCATAGTCGAACGCCCGATTCGTTTGCTTAGCTGGGACATCGACAATGACTTTGGCGTACATCAGGATTCCCCCGCAGTCGCAGCCATTCGCACTGCAGCAAGCTCAAGCAGTTTACGTGCAACATCCCATTTGCTTTGAATCGGAAGCGCTTGTACAAGCCCATTCTGATCATAGAAGCGAACGACATTCGTATCCCCGCCAAAGCCTGCGCCTTCTTGAGACACATCGTTCCCTACGATAAGGTCACAATTTTTGCGCTTCAGCTTGTCCATTGCATGCTCATCCAAGCGTTCTGTTTCCGCAGCAAACCCAATGACGAACTGTTTCGCAGTTTTCAGCGCACCAATTTCCTGCAAAATATCCGGATTCTTCACCAGCTCCAGCGTTAAAGAATCTGCCTTCTTTTTGATTTTCTGCTCGGCAACCACTGCAGGGCGATAATCGGCTACAGCCGCTGCTTTAATAATGAGCTGGCTTTCCGCCAGCCTGCTTAACACTGCTTCGCGCATATCCAGCGCAGACTTCACAGGAACAAGCTGAACACCTTCAGGTACGGCTAGGGCCGACGGCCCTGACACTAAGGTTACTTTCGCCCCCATGCGTACCGCTTCTTCCGCAATGGCATAGCCCATTTTGCCTGAAGAATCATTGGTTAAATAACGAACCGGATCCAGACGTTCAACCGTGCCTCCGGCCGTCACTAGGACGCGTTTGCCCGTTAAGAGCCCCGCCTCCCCTTGAAAATGCCGCTCAACCGCTGCAAAAATCTCTTCCGGCTCGGCAAGACGCCCTTTGCCCACATACCCACAGGCAAGCTGCCCCTCGCCAGGCTCGATGAAACGAACGCCACGGCGACGCAACGTCTCCATGTTCGTCTGTACAGCTGGATTCGCGTACATATGCACATTCATCGCAGGTGCCACCCAGATCGGTGCCATGGTCGCAAGCAATGTCGTGCTTAGCATGTCATCACCCAGCCCTAAGGCGAGCTTGCCGATCGTATTGGCTGTAGCTGGCGCGATCAGCACGAGATCTGCGCTGTCCGCCAAATTAATATGAGACACAACTGAAGGATCCTTCTCATCGAAGGTATCGACAAACACATGATGCCGCGACAGGGTTTGAAACGTTAACGGCGCAACGAATTGCACCGCGGAGCGTGTCATAATAACCCTCACAACAGCCCCAGCTTGTGTTAATTTACTCGTTAATGCCGCGGCCTTATACGCCGCAATGCCTCCACAGACACCGAGTACAATTGTTTTACCCTGCAAAACACCCATGGGAATCCCCTTTCGAAATACCAAATGAGAAAAAAATAACAACCACAAGGGTTGTTGGGTAAGGCGGTTTATTTCTTCGAGTATTTCTCGTTCTCGTTTGCGTTGATTTTCTCATAACCGATGTAATTACCGTAAAGCTCTTCTAACGCTAGACCAACATGTTTGTGAGCCTTCTGACCTTTTAAATCGGATTTTGCACCATCACGCAGGGATCTAGCTCTTTTGGAAGCAGCTACAACCAGGGAGTACTTGCTGTCCACGATATCAAGCAGTTTATCAATTGAAGGGTATAACATTCAATTCACCTCATCCATCCATTGTACGATTTTGGGAAACATACGATCTTTTTTGCAATGTTCAGCCGATAAAATGGCTTGAATCTTAGCACACGCGGTATCCACATGATCATTCACAATGGCATAATCATAGTGTTCCATTAAACGAATCTCATCGATGGCCACTGACATCCGGCTGCGAATGACTTCGTCCGTTTCCGTGCCTCGTGTAACGATACGATTCTCTAGCTCATCCAGAGAAGGCGGCAGCAAGAAAATAAATACACCTTCGTCAAACTTCTGTTTGACCTGAAGTGCACCCTGCACCTCAATCTCCAAAATAACATCGTGACCTGAACGCAGTGTTTCTTCAACAAAACGTCTTGGCGTTCCGTAGAAGTTCCCTACATATTCAGCCCATTCCAGCACTTCATCGGTTTCAATCAACTGCTGAAACTGCTCACGCGTTTTGAAAAAATAGTTAACGCCATCTACTTCACCTTGTCTAGGAGAACGTGTCGTGGCTGATACCGAATAGACAATATCCGGAGCAACTTTACGCAGCGCCGCACAAACGGTGCCCTTGCCGACACCAGAAGGGCCGGATAAAACAATCAGAATACCTCTCTCACGCTCAAGAGTGTTCGTATTACTCGTCATGATCATCGTCCTTATTCGAAAGTCTATGCGCTACCGTCTCTGGTTGTACTGCCGACAAAATCACATGATCGCTGTCCGTGATAATAACGGCACGGGTTCTTCTACCATATGTAGCGTCAATCAGCATGTGACGATCACGCGCTTCTTGAATGATTCTCTTGATCGGAGCTGATTCTGGACTCACGATCGAGATAATGCGGTTCGCCGATACGATGTTGCCGAACCCAATATTGATTAATTTGATAGCCATCTAGGACTTCCTCCTCGCGAAGCGCATGCAAGCTTCACTCGATATTCTGTATTTGTTCCCGCATTTTCTCAAGCTCTGCTTTCATCGCAATCACTCTCGCCGTAGGCTCGGAATGATTGGACTTGGATCCAATCGTGTTCACTTCTCGATTCATTTCTTGAATCAAGAAATCCAGCTTTCGGCCCACAGGCTCTTTGTCTACCAGCAATGATTCACATTGCCCGAAATGACTCTTCAGACGAGTTAATTCCTCATCCACGTTAGAACGATCTGCGAAGAGCGCAATCTCAGTCGCTAAGCGCTGCTCATCCACAGGTATTCCATCGAGAACGAGGGATTGAATACGAATGGTCATCTTCGTCGCATACTCCTGAACCACTTGAGGAGCTAACGCTTCTAATTCCAGATGAATTCGCTTCATCTCGGCTAGCCGTTCACGAATATCCTGCTCTAAGTTTTCACCTTCGCGGTGTCTCATCACAGATAACTGCGTGACAGCCTCCTGCAAACAGGCGCATAGCTCCTGTCCGATCTCGTCATCAAGCTCTTGACGAACATCTTTCATTTGAATCAGCTCAGGAAGTCTCAATAAATCAATGAGTTCTACCTGACCCGTAATCCCATACCGCTGCTTCAACTGCTCGGCCGCTTCCAGATAAGCATCTGCCAAAGCATAATTAACCGTTACGTTCTTCGGGGAAGCCGCTTCACGTTCTGCTGTGATAAAAACGTCAACACGTCCTCGCTTCACAGCATGCAATACCGTTTTCTTCAAAGCGTCCTCAAAAGCTGCCCATTCCTTAGGCAAACGAATAGACACTTCACTATACCTATGATTGACCGATTTCACATCGATAAACACGTTGTATCCCGCAAAAGAACGATTCGCTTGTCCGAACCCGGTCATACTGCAAATCATTCTAATCACATCCATTACCCTATTTTAATTCATTTTGAAAGTGGGTACAAGTGGAAATCATGCCTTTTCGACTTTTCCCACACGTAGTTCGTCAGATCTACGCACATTTCATAGGCCAGAAAAGGAGTCATCAGATAAATACCATTAAAGTATTGCATCGCCGTATCCAGCAATTCTTTGGCAATTTCCACACCCATGGCACGACCTTCTGGACCTTTCAAGCCATCCATCCGTGCTCTAACCTCATCCGATAACCGAATACCTGGAACCTCATTGTGCAGATACTCGGCATTGCCACCACTAGCCAGCGGGGCGATACCGATGAAAATAGGAATCTGCAAATGCTTGGTCGCTTCATAAATATCTGCAATGAGCTTCGCATCGTACACGGGCTGCGTCATGATATAATCTGCGCCTGCCTCAATCTTGCGCTCCAAGCGCTGAACGGCTTTGTCTAGATGCTTCACATTCGGGTTGAATGCCGCACCAACGACGAAGTTAGCCTTCTGCTTCAACGGTTTACCGGAGAAGGCTATGCCTTCGTTGAGCTGTTTGATCATTCGAATAATTTCGAATGAAGTCAGATCGTACACAGAGCTGGACCCCGGGAGATCGCCAAACTTGGCGGGATCGCCGGTTACGGCCAGCACGTGGTCAATGCCCAGCGCGTGCAAGCCCATGAGATGGGACTGTGTCCCGATCATGTTGCGGTCCCGACACGCGATGTGAATGAGCGGACGCGCGCCCAAACGCTCCTGCACGAGGTAGCCGAGGGCCAGGTTGCTCATGCGCGTCACAGCAAGGGAATTGTCGGCCATCGTAATGGCGTCGACATGCGCATCTTGCAGGGCTTTCGACCCCTGCATGAACTTCTCAATGTCGAGATCCTTCGGAGGATCCAGCTCGACAATGACGGTTTTGCGCTGCTTCACGATGTCCAGCAGCGAAGGGATGCCTGCCGGCGGCGCAGGCTTCGCCGGTGCCGGTTCGAGCACGATCGCCGCAGACCCCGAGGGGATTGCGCCTGGCGAAGCCGGCACGTAGCCCTGCAGCGCCTTCGCCACAGCAGCGATGTGCTCCGGCGTCGTGCCGCAGCAGCCGCCGATGATGCGCGCGCCAAGATCGGCAAAGCGCAGCGCGCTTTCGGCGAAGTACTTCGGCGTCGCCGCATACGTATAGTGCCCGTCTACGTAGTCGGGCAAACCTGCGTTCGGAAACGCCGAGAATGGAATGCCAGGAATCGGCGCGATTTTCTCCATCGAGCGGAGAATTCCGTTCGGACCGACGCGGCAGTTAAAGCCAATCACGTCAGCCCCTTCATCACGCAGCCGCAGGAAAGCTTCTTGCAACGGGACGCCGTCTTGCGTACTGCCTGTGCCTTCATTGGCGAACTGGCAGATCACAGGAAGTCCGCTCATACTGCGGATAATCCGCAAGGCTAGCTGCAGCTCTTCTAGATCATAGAAGGTCTCCAGCAATAGCCCATCCACGGGTGAGTCTAACAAAATGCTGATTTGCTCTCGAAGCGACTCCTCCACGTCGGAAGTCCGTACGTTTTTGCGCTTACCAGCGCGAATAGAGCCGATAGCCCCCACGACATAAGCGTCGTCTCCAACCGCATTCCGAGCCAGTTCAACACCAGCGCGGTTGATAGCTTCTACGTCGCCTTCCAACCCATATTTCGACAATTTCTCCCGGTTCGCCGAAAACGTATTGGTTTCAATAAGACGAGCACCTGCCTCAAAATAACGGCGGTGCACGTCAGCGACCGTTTCCGGTCTAAGCAAATTCAATTCTTCATATGAAATGCCGACGGGAAATCCCATCTGATATAAGTATGTCCCCATCGCGCCGTCACCGGTCAGAATCTCCCGTTGCAACGCGGTACGAAGATCCAATTTCATGCGTCATTTCCCCTATCTATCCAACATGTAAAACCTTTATTCTTATAGCACTCCTGCAAATACTTCTTCCGCAGGTCCCGTCATATAGACGTGATTATCCGCTTCCAGCCACTCGATGAACAAGTCTCCACCTTTGAGTGAAACCGTCGCCTCACGATCCGATAATCCATTCAGCACAGAGGAGACTAGCGTAGCACACGCGCCTGTTCCGCAAGCCAGCGTTGGCCCAGCGCCTCGCTCCCAAACCCGCATATCCGTAAAAGCACGGTCGCGAACGGTCGCGAATTCGACATTTATTTTACGCGGAAACATCGGATGTGCTTCAAGCTTCGGCCCCCATGTCGCGAGGTCAAAATTCACAGCATCATCAACATAAATGACGCAATGCGGGTTCCCCATGGACACTGCTGTGAAACGAAACGATCTGCCATCTACTTCAATCGGGTAATCGACCACCGCATTGGCATCTACCGTCGTTGGCACCTGAAGTCCTTGCAGAATGGGCTCTCCCATGTCCACGCGAGCGGTCACAACTTTGCCATCTTGCACGTGCACTTGAACTTTCTGTACACCAGCACCAATGGTTTCAATCGTAATTTCTGTTGCATCAATCAGCTTATGGTCGTACACATATTTGGAAACACAGCGGATCGCGTTGCCACATTGTTCAGCTTCTGATCCATCCGAGTTAATAATGCGCATTTGAAAATCTGCTTTTTTTGAAGGAAGAATAAAGACGACGCCGTCAGCACCGATGCTAAAAAATCGATTACACAGCTGAATAGCCAGCTGGTCAGCACCGGCAGGCAGCTCCTTCTCTCCGGCTACGACGATAAAGTCATTGCCAAGTCCATGCATTTTCGTAAAATTCATGTCAAGCACCCCTATGTGCGGTTTAGCCATTATCATAGCGTAAAATCGCTGGTATGCATAGCCCTACCCCCTCAAAGCACGGTCATAGTCGCGAAATCGCCACATCTTGCAATACAAGAAAAAAGCCGCCTCACGGCAGCTTTTTCACTTCCCTTATCTAAAACTTGGCTTCGAAGATTTACTGTACACAGAAGCGCTTAAACCTCTCGAACCTCTGGAGCCTTTGTTGCGTTTTGGCGACAATACACTGCCCAAGCCCATAAAGAACGTCGGTATACCCGCTGCGACAAGAACGAGAATCCAGTCCTTCCAGCCCAGTGGAACGGTTTTGAAGATCGGTTGCAACGCATCCACATACATAACGCCGAGCATAAGAATGAGCGATGATAATACAGCAAGCACTAAGTACTTATTTTGCAGCGGATTGCGGTGGAAAATGGAACGTGAGCTGCGACAATCAAACACATGGATGAGCTGCGCCATAACTAGGGTAGCAAACGCGACGCTTTGCGCTTTCAATAACGTATCTGCATCGGATGGATTCACACGTAAGATGAGCCAGAAGGCACCTAGTGTACATACCCCAATGAGTATGCCTCGGGAAATAATTTTCCAGCCTAAGCGTCTTGCAAAAATACTTTCCTTCGCCGAACGCGGCTTATGCTGCATTAAGTCCTTCTCTGCCTGATCTACACCAAGCGCCATGGCAGGCAGACCATCGGTGACCAAGTTTACCCACAAAATCTGAATGGGCACGAGCGGGAGCGGAAGTCCCGCCATCATGGCGATAAACATCGTCATAATCTCCCCTACGTTGGATGCCAGCAAATAACGAATGAATTTACGGATATTTTCATAAATACTGCGTCCCTCTTCAATCGCTGCAACAATGGTTGAGAAATTATCATCACTAAGAATTAAAGATGAGGCCTCTTTCGATACATCCGTGCCCGTAATCCCCATTGCAATCCCGATATCCGCAGCTTTAATCGCTGGTGCATCGTTGACCCCATCACCTGTCATAGCCACAACGTGCCCATTACGTTGCAACGATTTAACGATTCTAAGCTTATGCTCTGGGGAGACCCTCGCATAGACGTAAGTATCGTTGACTTTGGCATCGAGTTCATCATCTGAAAGCTGGCCGATCTGCTGACCGCTCATGCTTACACCGTTGGTTGGAATCATACCCAACTGCTTTGCAATAGCTTCAGCTGTTGTTTGATGATCACCTGTAATCATAACCGTCTTAATGCCAGCTTTACGGCATTTGGAGATCGCATCACGCACTTCCTTGCGCGGAGGATCAATCATACCGGTTAAACCTACAAAGACCAAGCCATTTTCGACATCCTCATGATCGTCAAACCGATCACTTGCTTTAAGCTCTTTATAAGCAATGCCCAGTACACGCAGCGCCGATTTGGCCATGCCTTCGTTCGCTGAGATAACCTTTTGCTTCAAGGTAGAGGTGAATGGTATGACTTTGCCCTCCCACAGAATGTAGCTGCAATGCTGCAGCAATACATCCGGCGCCCCTTTCGTACAAGCCATACGGCCATTTTCAGAGGACACGAGAACGGACATCCGTTTACGCTCCGAGTCGAAAGGAAATTCGGCAATTCTTTTATACTTTTCACGGAGCGAACCTTGGGTAATCCCGCTCTTGGCACTCAGAACAACTAAAGCTCCTTCTGTTGGATCCCCTTTAATATTCCAAATGGAAGTAGAACCCTCTGCGCCCTCTTTCCCTTTTTTTCGCTTCGTTTCCTGCTTCTCTTCAATTAAGGTTGCGTTATTACAAAGAGCTGACACATGAAGCAGCTTCGAGAGGGAAGGATGCTTATGCACATCGGTATGCTGGCCACTTAACAGAATGTTGCCAACCGGCGCATAACCGTCTCCCGTTACCTCTAGCACATCACCACCGACCCACAAATGAGTGACTGTCATTTTGTTCTGCGTTAGCGTTCCTGTTTTATCTGAGCATATGACGGAAGCACAACCTAATGTTTCAACGGAAGGCAGCTTTCTAACGATAGCTTTGCGCTTAATCATTCGTTGTACACCTAGAGCCAATGCAATCGTTACAATCGCCGGGAGCCCCTCAGGGATAGCTGCAACGGCTAAGCTGACGCCAGCCAAGAACATGGCATAAGGTGGTTGTCCATGCATAATACCTGCTACTACAACAAGAATGGTCAACGCAATAGCGACGATAATTAAAATTTTACCCAGCTGTTCTAAACGGTGCTGCAGAGGCGTTTCCATGGATTCGGTATTTTGAATCAGGTCAGCAATTTTACCCATTTCCGTGCCCATCCCGATTCGAACAACAACGGCTTTCGCTGTGCCACGAGAAACCATCGTCCCCATGAAGCCCAGATTACGCTGATCCCCCAGCGGTACTTCATCATGAGGAATAGAAGCAATCGTTTTACTAACAGCAATGGACTCCCCGGTTAAGGCCGACTCCTCGATATAGACACCATTGGTCTCTAGAAAGCGCACATCCGCCGGGACTCTGTCGCCGCTCTCAAGGAATACAATATCACCAGGAACCAGATCACGAGCCGGAATTTGATGTACAGCCCCTTCTCTCCAAACATTCGCATTAGGTGCAGACAGCTCTTTCAGTGCACGAAGTGAGCGTTCCGCTCGAAATTCTTGGGTAAAGCCCAGAATCCCATTCATCACAATAATGACGACAATCGTAATCGCATCTAAATATTCACCTAGCAAGCCGGATATTAGAGTCGCCCCCAATAGGACCAGCACCATGAAATCTTTAAATTGATTTAAGAGCAGTGTAATTGGTGATACACGCTGCCCCTCTGAGAGCTCGTTTCGCCCTACCTCAGCCTGACGCTTCCAAGCTTCTTCCCAGGGCAATCCTTGCTGTATATCCACCTGCTGCAATTGCAAGACATCCTCCGAGTTCAACTGGTACCACTTATTCTGACTCATGCGCCCTTCTCCCTCCCACATCCACTTGATCTTGTCTCACGCTTATACGTATTTGTATTCAGACAAGCAGGAAAATATCCCTGAAATCATCTTTCCTTCCCAGAGCCCCTTAAGTTTTTGTGAAAAGTATGGCATCATAGAGATTAGCAACGTTGTCAGCCAACGAACTGGTTGCGAAATACAGTCGCGAAAGACAACTAGCCCCAAAGAATGGAGTTGTATGCATCATGGCTTTAGACGGACTCGTCCTTCATGCAATTGTTCACGAGCTTCAAATGTATGTAGGAGGCCGAATTAATAAAATTCATCAACCGAGCGAAAATGATATTGTCCTGCAAATTCGCACCCAAAGGCAGAACGTGAAACTGCTGCTTTCTGCTAACCCTACCTATCCACGCGTTCAAACAACAGAGCAAGTATCTATAAATCCAATGGATGCCCCCATGTTCTGCATGCTTCTTCGCAAATATTGCGAGAGCGGGGTCATTGAAGCCGTAGAGCAGATTGGCATGGAACGGGTCATTCGTTTCCAAATTCGTCATCGTGACGAACTAGGTGATGTCTCCCTCAAGTATATTATTGTGGAAATCATGGGACGCCATAGCAATATCATTCTCCTCGACCCTGAAACAGACACGATACTCGATGGTATTCATCATGTTACACCAGCCATTAGTTCTTATCGTGTTGTCATGCCAGGCAGCAAGTATGTGGCACCACCGGAGCAAGACAAGCAAAATCCATTAGAAGTGGATGCTGAAGCTTTCGTACAAACGCTAGCGAATACGCAATCGCACGAGGGAGATGCAGCGCCAATCCAGCCCGAGCAGCAATTAGTTGCTGCATTCAGCGGACTAAGTCCCTTAATTGCCAAAGAAATTGTGTATCGAAGCAAGCAACGAAACGAGGCAGCAGACACATCCTCACTATGGCAATCATTCAGCGAAATCATGATGGCCACACGCGAGAATCGCTACGAACCGGTTATTGTAGAGCAAGAATCGACCGGCAAGCTGAGCTTTGCGATGACGCCGCTCACGCATATCGCAGGTACGACGAAATCGTATCCAACGCCAAGTGCGTGTTTGGAACAATTTTATGGCGACAAGGCCGAACGAGATACGGTTAAACAGCGTGTATCTGACCTATTGAAGTTTTTACAGAATGAAGTCAATAAAAATGTTAAAAAACTGGAAAAACTCCAGGATACGATCGAAGACTCCAAAGATGCGGATAAATTTCGAATCCTAGGCGAGCTATTAACCGCTTCGCTTCATACGATAAAGAAGGGTGACAAATCCGTCCAAGCCATCAATTACTATGAGGAAGATCAGGCGATGATCACCATCCCCTTAGACCCGCTCCTTGGACCTGCGGAGAACGCACAGCGCTATTTTAAAAAATATACGAAATTGAAAAACAGCACGGCTATCGTAGAGGAACAAATCACCCAAACACATCAAGAAATTACCTACCTCACCACTCTGCTCCAACAATTGAGTGTCGCCTCATTGCCGGATATAGAAGAAATTCGCGATGAACTTATGGAGCAAGGCTATGTGCGTGACCGCAATAAGAAGCAGCGCAAGAAAAAGAAAAAAGACAAGCCCGCTTTAGCCTGCTACGAATCGAGCGAAGGCGTGCCTATCTATGTGGGGAAAAATAATACGCAGAACGAATATCTGACAAACCGCCTGGCATCATCCATGGATACCTGGCTGCACACGAAAGATATACCTGGCTCCCACGTCGTAATACGCGGCGAATTCAGCGACACAACTTTGCTTGAAGCAGCGCAGCTAGCTGCCTACTTCAGTCAGGCCAAAAACTCCAGTCAAGTTCCTGTTGATTACACAACGATCAAGCATGTCCATAAGCCAAACGGCTCGAAGCCCGGCTTTGTCATTTATGTGAATCAAAAAACTCTTTATGTAACGCCGGAAGAGGAAGAGATCAAGCAATTGAAAGTGACGATTAAATAGACATGCCAAAAAAACCTATCGGGATTCTACATCTCGATAGGTTTTTCATGTATATGACTGTGACTAATCCCATTGCTTAACTAATGCAAGTAGATAGGCCCTAACTTGCTCTTGCAGATCCGGACGCTGTAAGGCGAGCTCAATCGTCGCTTCAATATACCCCAGCTTGTCCCCCACATCATACCGCTTCGCTTGCATGAGATATGCGGCCATCTGCTGCTCTTTATTCAATACGCGCAAAGCGTCTGTTAATTGAATTTCACCGCCGCGGCCTGGCTCTTGCTTCTCAAGTATGCCGAAAATTTCAGGCAATATGATATAACGACCGATTACCGCTAAATTCGATGGTGCTTGATCACGATCCGGTTTCTCTACCAGATCCTCAATCAAGCGATAATGTGCACGACTCGACGCGGGAGAAATAATGCCGTACTTACTAACATCCGCCCAAGGTACTTCTTGAACCGCAATGACGGAGGTTTCTGTTTGCTCATAAATATCCATCATCTGTTTAAGACCTGGCGGAGAAGATTGAAGAATATCATCCCCCAGCAGAACAGCGAACGGCTCATCTCCGATAAATTTGCGCGCACAAAGAATAGCATGGCCTAAGCCAAGCGGCTGTTTCTGACGGATATAGTGTACATCCGCAAGATTGGATACCGACTTCACAATCTCCAGCAGTTGGGTGTTTCCCTTTTCTTCAAGCATCATCTCTAACTCGACGGACTTGTCAAAATGATCTTCAATTGCACGCTTGTTACGCCCGGTGACAATAATAATATCCTCAATACCGGAATCAATCGCTTCTTCGACAATATATTGAATCGCTGGTTTATCCACAATAGGCAGCATTTCCTTGGGCTGCGCTTTGGTCGCAGGCAAGAAACGAGTCCCTAATCCTGCCGCCGGTATAATAGCTTTGCGTATTTTCTTCATGCACGTTCCCCCTTCGACGATTGTAAACGCTCAACGACATCCATGCCAATGCGTTTGGAACCGATTGCTGCATGGAAAGCAACACCGCCGCGTACACCATGAAAATCAGATCCCGCGGTCATCAACAGCCCCTTACGCTCAGCAAGGATCTTATATCTTTCCTCATCTACAGGGGAATGATCAGCATGATACACTTCAATGCCGTCTATCCCCTGCGTAGTAATGGCCTCAACCAGAGCATCATCCTGATAGAGACCTGGGTGTGCAAGCACCGCAGAACCGCCAGCCTCGTGAATCCAAGTAATCGCCGTTGCAGGTTCTATTCGCGGTGGATTAGCGTACGCAGCAGCCCCTGTAGCTAAATAGCGATCGAAAGCTTCCGTAATCGTACTTACATAGCCTTTATTCAAAAGTACAGCAGCAATATGTGGCCGCCCTACCGTGTCCCCTTTGCGTTTTACATTTGCTACTTCTTTCAGGACTTCATCCATCGTAATTTCAATGCCCAATTCCTGTAACCGCGCAATAATCATCTCGTTACGAATATCCCTCGTATCACGTAGAGAGGACAATCTCTGTAAAAATCGTTCATCCTCAATGTTCATGTAGTAACCGAGAATATGAATATCTTGGCCATTCGCAACCGTTGAGATTTCAACGCCAGGAACTACGACAATGCCCAGTTCTAAACCTGCGGCTAGCGCTTCCGCAACCCCCGAAATGGTGTCATGATCGGTAATCGCAATTGCACTTAGACCTGCGTCTAGAGCCATTTGAACGTTCTCTCTAGGCGATTGCGTCCCATCAGAAGCTGTTGTATGTGAGTGTAAATCTGCTTCCATTCGATTCTTCATGATATCCCCCACTGTTATAGAAACCGACTTAAATCTTCTTGTCGCAAAAAAGTCATGAAGCTTACTGCTGAAATTGGCAGCAAGGTCGAGTTTAGATAGATCGCATAAAAGCTGCGCTCAAATGTAATATTCTCAATTTTCTTCACCTTAAAGAGTCCTAGCGTTACCTCATGCTTGACCGAAGATTGCGATAAAATAGATATACCCAACCCCGCTTCAACAGCGGATTTAATTGCTCCCGTGCTTCCTAGTTCCATGACAATCTTCATCGTGGAACAATCCATGTTGCATCGCGCAAACTCTTCCTCCATAACCCTTCTCGTACCAGAGCCTTGTTCACGCAAAACAAAAGGATACTTCAACAACTCCTCCAGGGTAACTACCGGGGCATCCGCCAGCGGATGGTCCGAAGGTACTATGAGGCGCAGTTCGTCGCTTAAAATCGGTTCTGTATGGACATCTGGATGATGGATTGGTGCCTCAACAAGACCGAAATTGAGTTGGTGACTAAGCACCTCATCCAGGATCTGCGCTGTGTTCATCACTTTCATCGAGACGGAAATGTTCGGATAGTCCTTGCTGAAGGGGCCTAGGAGACGAGGCAGTATATATTCCCCCATCGTTAAACTAGCACCTAATTGAAGCCGTCCTTCAATCATCATTGTAAACTTGGACATGGCAACGTCCGTGTCACGAATCAGCTCAATGCTATTTTTGGCGAAAGGCAGCAGTGCTCGTCCCGCCTCGGACAATTCAATCTTCTTCGTGCTGCGATGAAAGAGCTTTACGCCGAAGTAATCTTCAAGAGATTGTACCTGCATGGTTACTGCAGGCTGGGTCATATGTAACGCACCGGCTGCATGTGAGAAACTGCCTTTTTCCGCTACGGTATAGAAAATATGTAATTGATGAAAGTTAAGTGCCATGGAATACCGCCTCTCTTAGCTCCATTATATGAAATCGAACCCGTGCAGTCCATCAAGAACGCCAAAAAAGAGTATGTCCACCTAGACATACTCTGATGAATTCCATGATTAGCGACGTTTGCGGCTATTCTTAATCAATGTCATACGACGAGAGTGCCTCAACCAGGAATAGTATGATTTTAAATCACGCAGCTCCATGGTCTCTGACATTTTTCCTAGAAAGGTAACGATAATCATTTTGTGTAAGGGATTGCCAACAAGATCAGTCTCGTGCTCCAGATGTGAGAATTCGGCCACAACTACTAAATCATCATCAATCAGATAAACGTCTTCTTCATTCCGATAATAAGGCACCATGCTATCATTTTTAAGCTTCTCCCAAAGAAAAGCGCAAATTTCCTCTAGTGAATTGTTATCGCTTGAAATGCGATCACTCCATCTTAGCTTAGCATGATTCGTGATCACGATATCCGCTACTTTCTTATCGCCCAGCTGTACGAAGAATGGTTCGTAAGTACTCCATCGCCCCATCACCTTATCTTTCATGATCACATCCCCTTTCCTAATTCAAATGGGACCAAATACCTACTCCCAGAAGCTTTGTAAGTTATATTTTACTACATTATAACTTTTTTTCCCATGGAAGAATATATAAAATTATTAATAACTATTTATGAAGTCAGCAAACTATGCCTAATTTTCGGAAAATTGAGAAAACTTACTGAGATGACACACCAACTTGAATGGCAAGGGTTTCAAATGACAAAAAAAAAAAAGAAAAAAGCTTCTCGCGAAGCTTTCATTTTGCACTGCAGCCTCAAAGCGTGTAAAATCTAGTTTTGTCAGGCACGTCACTACTATATTCCGTTTTAATTTCATTACGGTATGATTTCTCTACCTTCTTCACGTAAGGCAGCTTGAGGAGGCTGCGTGTGGTTTCTTCCAATTTGCTCGCATGTATATAAAGAACTGCATAATTCATTTTCTTGGATATGTAATGAAGGGAACCGAACCGCTCCAAATTTCTGGCGGCTTTAATATCGTTCACCCAAATGATTAATCCGCTTCGCTCAATCATCATGATTGCAACCTCTTTTCAATAATCCTAGTATGGAGTGATCTCACAACATGAAGCCATCAGACACTATTGTCCGCGTGTCTCGCGGACATATAACGGAAAGCATACATCGCATCCACCTCGCTGTCGTAGACACCCAAGGAACGCTCCTGCACGGTGCAGGCGATCCACAGCTACTCACCTTCGCCCGTTCAACGGCGAAGCTCATTCAAGCGCTGCCGGTCATAGAATCCGGCGCTGCTGATCATTTCGGCCTGACCGAAGCCGAAATTGCCCTTATCTGTGCTTCCCACAATGGGGAAGCCGAGCACGTGAGCACGGCCCGAGGCATACTGGGCAAGCTCAGGTATCACGCCAAGCACCTGCAATGCGGTGCGCACGAGCCGTACCACGCAGCAACTGCACAGGCGATGCGCGAACGGGGAGAATCCCCTTCAACCTTGCATAACAATTGCTCGGGCAAACATTCGGGTATGCTATCTCTTAACAGCCATCTGGGTGCTTCACCAGATACGTACATGAGTCCAGAGCATCCTGTTCAAGTCCTCATGTTAGATGCTGTGAGCGCCATGTCAGATGTGCCGAAGGAGCAGATCGAACTAGGTATTGACGGCTGCGGCGTCCCCGTGTTCGGCATGCCGATCAACCGTCTCGCCCTTGCTTTTGCCCGTTTGGGCAGCCCTGATGGGCTATCTGAGGGGCGTGCAAACGCTTGCCAGAGAATTGTCGAGGCTGTGCGAAAATATCCTCAATTCCTCGCAGGAAGCGACCGCTTCGATACGCGATTAATCGAGGTAACCCAAGGACGAATCATAGGTAAAATGGGGGCCGAAGGCATCTTCGCTCTCTCCATACCTGAGCTGGCAATCGGCTTCGTCTTAAAAGTGGAAGACGGAAATATTCGTGCTCTGTATCCCGCGGTGATCGAAGCGCTGAAGCAGCTCCACTATCTCTCCGAAGCCGAAGTTAGCGAGCTCGCGACATTCCATACGCCTGCTGTCCACAATTGGCAAGGAACCGAGGTCGGACGAATCCGACCTGATTTCCGCCTGTAGACGAGTGTTAACCGCAATTCCCGCTGCAGCTTCCACCGGAGCTGCAGCCTTTTCCCGTTGGTAGCGGGTTGTTACTCGGAACTTTAATCGAATCCGATACGGCATGAGCGATCGTCGTGGAAACTGTAAACAACAAGTCGTCCAAACGATCTTCAGCTTCTTTATATTTACGAACAGCTTCCACTGCAAGCAGCTTCTCCTGCACGTCATTCACAGCGGCTAATGCATCGTGATAACTAGGGTGGTAATGACCAAAACGCTCGCATTCCTCAAAAGCATCTTTCTTTCTAGCAAAAACAGCTTGCAAATCTTTAACTTCCTTGCTGTTCTCAACCGCGGTCTTCCAATATAAATAATCTGCAACTTCCGCAGAAGAATTAATCATATCCCCCATATCGTAGGCCTGCATAAGGATAGCCGACATATCGAGTGTTTCTGTTTCCATTGTTTGTAACATTACGACAACCCCATCCTTCCTCGCGAAAAAGTCTATAACACTTCTATCATATCACAGTTCGCCAAGAGTTTCTTCCTTTTCTCTCACACCTCCATCGTTGATTCCTGGCAATATGAGCTTCATCTCGTTCCAATCCTCGCTAGCCCAAGCAATCTCCTGATATTCTTCCCAACCTTCTAGAATCCAACCTGTCCGATCTTCTCGCAGCATGCGAGGGATGATGAAGCAATCGCGCCCCTCTTTTCTCAACTGCAGCACACTCTTCCATTCGATGGCTTTACGAATCATATCCTTCCGTGTAGAAGCATGATAGTCGCGAAGCTCCTTGATCCAGCTAGCAGGGATCTGCTGTATATCTGGATAGTGTTCCTCCGGCTGGGGCAAATAAGGATCAATTTCATATAATTGAATCGTATCTCGCGAGTAGCAAAGGCCTGCGGCAGGCTGCGACAAGGAGGGAAACACGTCATCCTTTTCCACAGACATATTCGCAATTTGATTAGGATGAAAGCCCATTGCTTCCAAACACTTGGTCACATCTTTTACATGCTCACGTGAAATAATAAAATGGGAGTCACCAATGCGCTCACCGAGCAACATACGGCACTTTTCATTCCGAATCAGTGCTTCCGCCACTTCCACAGATTGACAGCGAAGCAGCGTAACCTCTTGCATATAGAGCTTATCCTTTTGCTCTTCCCACTGTTCTAAAGTAATAATCACTTGTTCAGGAATTTCATAGTAAGCATTGTCTTGCAATAATTGAATCACTTCAGCGCTCTTCAGTCCATGGTCTAACGCCCGTTGAAAGCTTTCCTTGGTCAAACGATAGGTACGTACAATATCGGAGTTCACGAGGTCACTGAACATCGCAATTCGCCATTCCAGGTAAAGGGACGCGTCTGGAGGTAGAAGTACTTCAAAATCGGGCTGAACGTAGAGCGTTGCGGTCGACTTGTTTTTGCGTGACGGTTCTCTTTCAAAGTCTAGATTGGCATCCTCAATGCGCTGAGGGTTGATGAGCCATTTGAACCACAGATCCTCTCCCTGCTCCTGCGCCAATTCAATAAAACGAAAAGAGGACAATGGCTTCATCCAAACCATCAGTAAATCCTCTTGCAGCGAGGTCTCGTCCATTGTTTTTCGGGAGATTGAACAACAAGCCAAGATGGCTTGAGTTAGTTCATTCAAACTATACCACTGCTGAGAAGTGCACCTCTCCATGAAGGCAATTCCATGCTCTAACCAAACGGGTGCGGGAATTAAGGCCTGCCGCCAAATGTGATACAACTGCAATTGCTGTTGTTCATATGTCCCTTGCAGCCACGCCTC
This sequence comes from Paenibacillus qinlingensis, assembly GCF_031455095.1. Taxonomy (GTDB): domain Bacteria; phylum Bacillota; class Bacilli; order Paenibacillales; family NBRC-103111; genus Paenibacillus_E; species Paenibacillus_E qinlingensis_A. Next base: position 537,652 of record NZ_JAVDSB010000003.1, on the reverse strand, counting down.
AAAGTTCCGGTGATGAATCAGGAAACCGTTACCCCATTCATTTTTGTAAACAAACCCCATCTGTAACGCCAATTCCAGCATCAACGCGGCAGGCTCGTTATAAACGTCTGTGAAGGCATACGTAAGTCCAGACATCGTGATTATTCTTTTGGGCAGACTCACATGTTCAGTAAGCTTGTGAATTAACTTCTTATGTAAGGTTCCTTTATTCGTAAGGGGAAGTGCAGGCTGCCGCGAACAACTGACCATGAAAAGAAACAATTGCTGAGCTAACCCTCTAGGATTTATTTGGCGGCTTTCTTCTTCCTCAATGCCTCCCACATATTCGCCAATCTCCCCAGAACTTAGAGGTTCAAGTTGACTTTCCGACCCTTTAAAGGGATTTATTGATATAGGGAATAGAACCTGTTGCCACACCGCAAAGGCATCTTCTGGTAACATGAGCAGCTGGTCTCCCCATGACTTACGAAAAGCAACAATGACCCCATATCGACGGAGCCCCCACAACCCTAAGCTTATTTGCGCGCCAGCCATTTGGAGCACCGCTTCTTTTTCCAACCGCTCCTTCGTAAAAGGCTGACAGCCAAATGTTGACATCACAAGACGCAGCGTGCGCCTCTCATCCCAGGTAAGCTCACTAGAAAGCTCGCGTATATGAGCAGGTGACGTCAATACCTCGCCTAATGTTGAATTAGTTGTTGAAAATGCCGCGCACCACGGTTGTCTTATGATGACTTCTCTTAAGGAGCCCGGCATTTTCCTTTCTACGTGCTCATACTTCATTTTCTATGCCTACCTCCACGCTTAGCTCTTGATCCCAGCTTGAGATCTCATATTGATAGCCCTGCTCCACAAGAAATAACTGTCTCTTCATGGCAAAATCCTGCTCCTTCGTGTCTGTACTTACGAGTGAATAGAAGACGGCCGTATTTTCTCCATTCCGTTTCGGCCGAAGAATACGACCGAGTCTCTGAGCTTCTTCCTGTCTCGAGCCATAACTTCCTGAAACTTGAATAGCAATCGCTGCATCGGGGAGATCGACAGCGAAGTTGGCTACTTTAGAGACAATGAGCAGCGGAAGCTGTCCCTTTTTGAATCGCTCATAGAGCTCCTCACGCCGTTCATGAGGAATGCTTCCACAGATCATAGGTGCACCTGTATGAACGGCAATCTGTTCGAGTTGATCAATATACTGACCGATAATTAGCGTCGGCTCATCCCGATGAAGCTTCAACAAATGATCAATAACATCCAGCTTCGCTGTATTCTCCCCTGCAATTCGGAACTGGTGCCTAGCTTCAGAGGCAGCATAACGATCACGGTCCTGAATAGAAAGTGGTACGCGCACTTCTTGGCAGGTAACCCTCGCAAGCCATCCCATCGTTTCTAGTTGCTTCCACGCCATGTCATACTTCTTAGGCCCGACCAAAGAGAAGACATCACCTTCTAAGCCATCTTCTCTGATTAGGGTAGCTGTTAAGCCGAGCCTACGTGTCGCTTGTATCTCCGCAGTCGCTCGAAAAACAGGGGCAGGCAGAAGGTGAACCTCATCATAAATAATGAGGCCCCACTCCCTTTCACTAAATAGCCGTAAATGTGAGAAATCAGCCTCCTTGCTCCCGCGATGCGTTAGAATTTGATAGGTAGCAATGGTGACTGGTCTAATCTCTTTCGTCGTGCCATTATACTCACCGACTTGATCGCTCGTTAGCCCGGTTTTACTTAAAATTTCTCTTTTCCATTGCTTCACAGAAGTCACATTGGATGTAAGGATGAGTGTAGCGCAGCTTGCTTTCGCCATTGCCGCAATCCCGACCACCGTTTTTCCCGCTCCGCAAGGAAGCACTAGAACACCACTCCCACCGTGACCCACCTGTTGAAAAGCATCTACGGCTTGCTTTTGATAATCACGCAGCTGGAATGGCTCCTCCATCTGATCATCATCTCGCCAAGGAATCTTCAAAAATTCGCCGCTGCGGTATGAGGCCAAATCCTCTACCGGATAGCCGAGTTTCATCAGTTCTTGCTTCAGAATCCCCCGATAGCTCGGTGAAATGGCAATAGCCCGTTCCCCCCGGGTATCCTGCAGATATTGTTGCAAGGAATCATAGGCACATATTTCTTTAAATACGACAGTATCCTCGCTGACTAAGAAAAGTTCCTTCCCCACATGCAACATGCGTAAAAGGCCGTACCGTTTTGTATATTTTCGAATCGTGCTAAGAACAGATGAGGGTACACCGAATTTGGCATAGAGCTGCAAGCAGGTTGTCATCTCTTCCAACCCCATTCCCGCTGCAGCTGCATTCCACAACGATAACGGTGTAACCCGATAAGTGTGAAGATGCTCAGGGCTTTTCACAAGATCAGCAAAGCGAGCCAGCTTACTCTGGAGCTTTTCAAATTCAGGATGATTCGTTTCCAGGAGGATTGTTAAATCACTCTGAACGATCAGAGGTCTTGATGGATCCATAGTCATCGCGTATTCCCTCCTTTTTCCTTAGTATGAAGGGAAAGCACTAGATTTAAACATGATCGCCATGTTCTATCCACGATCTACCGTGACGACGGAAACACAAAAAGGGCAGCTAGCGATATGACCGCTAACTACCCGAATGTTAGATTGCAAAACTACTCCACACGAACCGCTTGCGCTTGGGCAAGTAAACACAATTCAGCCGCTTTAAACGTATGCGCTTGTGTCATTGCATTTTCCGTACGATGTATGCAGTCCAAAATTAACTGACCAAAAAATGGAAACCCTACTTGTCCATGCAGACTGTAGTGCTTCTCTCCTTGTTGGTTGACCAGATACAACTGATCCCCTTGCGGATCACGAGCAATATCAATATATTTACGCATTTCGATGTAACCTTCAGTACCTAGGACTAATGTACGACCATCTCCCCATGTCCCTAGGCCATTAGGTGTCAGCCAGTCTACACGGAAATAGTTCGTTGCCCCATTGTCTCCAATAAGTGTTGCATCTCCGAAATCTTCAAGCTCTGGATAATCCTTGGCATTATAATTAGCTACCTTACTGCTAACCACTTTTGCATCCTTACAGCCCGAATAGTAAAGGAATTGCTCAATCTGATGGCTGCCAATGTCAGCCAGAATACCGCCATATTTGTCCTTCTCGAAAAACCAATCGGGACGGCTTGGTGCATTCAAGCGGTGAGGTCCAAGACCGATGACTTGAACAACCCGCCCAATTGCGCCCTCTTCAATCAATTGACCTGCGAAAACAGCACTTTCCACATGCAGACGCTCGCTGTAGTACACCGCGTATTTACGGCCAGTTGCTTCTACAACCGCTTTCGCAGCTGCAAGCTGATCCAGTGAAGTGAACGGTGTTTTATCTGTAAAATAGTCTTTGCCATGCTCCATTGCGCGAATACCTAGCGGACCACGCTCACTAGGAACTGCTGCCGCAGCAATCAGCTTCACTTCAGGGTCATGAAAGATTTCTTCTTCGGAAGCCGCTGCTTTCGCTTGAGGAAACTTTTCAATGAACGCAGCAACTTTAGCTGGGTCTTGATCATATACCCATTTCAGTTCCGCACCTGCTTCTAGAAGTCCATTAGTCATGCCATAGATATGGCCATGATCCAATGCGATAGCTGCGAAGGTAAACTCCCCTTTTTGAACGACAAGGTTCGGTTTCCCTTTTGGTGCATAATTCATGCCATCATTCTTTTGCATTTTGAAATTTCCCCCGTGAAATTAGACGTCAAGTGTTTTAAAGGAGCCAGACTCTTTATTGTTTTTGGAGTTTTTGATTCGATCTTGCAAATGCTGCTCGAATAGATCTTCATCGATCGGCAAATCAACCCAGTTATCTGTGAACGTCGATAGCATGATGGCATTGGAAATCATTAGGCCTTTAATGCCTTCTGCCCCTGGAGCAATCAATGGTGTTCCATGAAGAATCGCATCAACAAAGTTCTGTGTAATGCCCATATGGCCCGTTTCTTTGCCCTCAACCGGAATTTCACATTTCCAGCACTCCGGTGAACCAAATCCACCTTTGTACGTTTCGTTAAACTCTCTTTCGGAAACACGTAAACGCCAGAACGTCAATTTCCCGTCTTCGATGACGATTTTACCACGGTCACCGGACAATTCGAAACGGTTAGTCCCTGGAGCTTCGCCTGTCGTAGTCACGAACAGTCCAGTAGCACCATTTTCATATTCAACAAAAGCAGTTACATCATCTTCAACTTCGATATTGCGGTGTTTTCCGAAATAACAGAAAGCGCGAACGCGTTTTGGCATCATGTCAATCGTCCACTGCCAAAGATCTAATTGATGCGGATCCTGATTAATGAGAACGCCGCCACCTTCACCAGCCCATGTTGCACGCCAGCCGCCTGAATCGTAATAGCTCTGTGATCTATACCAGTTGGTAATAATCCAGTTCGTTCTGCGAATTTCACCTAGCTCGCCAGAAGAAACCAAATCTTTTAGTTTTGTATATAGAGGATTTGTACGTTGGTTATACATCATACTGAATACTTTACCTGAAGCTTCAGCAGCTTCGTTCATTTGACGAACTTGTTTCGTATACACACCTGCCGGCTTCTCACAAATAACGTGTAAGCCTGCTTGGAAAGCGCGCACAGCTGTTTCAGGGTGATCATAGTGAGGCGTTGCGATCAAAACACCATCAATCAAGCCAGAAGCTAGAAAATCGTCAAGATTGTCAAATAATTGAATACCTTCACCTAGATTTTCCTTCGCCCACTGTAGACGGTCTGCTCGTGGTTCACAAATAGCGGTAAGTACGCCGCCCTTCACTTCATTTTTCACCAAATATTTGGCATGTCCAGTTCCCATGTTCCCCAGACCAACGATACCAATCCTTACTTTTTCCACTGTACGTCACCTTTTTCTTGTCAGATTCACAATTAATAAGCACGTTTTCACTTTAGCATATTTAGCGAGAGGCATCTTGTCGCAGATTGACTACCTTATTGCGAACTTTGACAGTTAAATGCACTAGGCGCAATTTTACTGTTCGGAAGCGGGAAGTTGAATGTTAACCGAGGTTCCCACGCCAAGCTTACTCTGATACGAGATACAACCATGATGCTCCTCAATAATCGTAAAACTCACCATCATCCCAAGTCCTGTCCCTTTTTCCTTCGTCGTGTAGAAGGGCTCGCCAATTCGTGGCAGTCGATCCTCTGAGATACCTTGGCCTTGATCGACGAAAGTTAATATGACATCATTTCCTTGCTTTAGGGAGGTAATCGTCAAAATGCCGCCTAAAGGCATTGCTTCAATTGCATTTTTGATGACATTCACAAATACTTGCTTAATTTGATTCCGCTCACAATTTACTGTCGGTAGCGTCGAATCTCCACACAAAATAATTTCCACATTATTCATAATGGCTTCTGTATTTAATAATTGAATGACTTCTTCCAGAATAAGGAATGGATCATGAGGCATGTAGGCCACCGCTTGCGGCTTTGCAAGAATTAAGAGCTCACCAAGTATTAACTCAATGCGATTAAACTCTTCTTGCATAATATGATAATACCGCATCTTACTCTCTTCGCTCGCGTGACACATCAGTTTCACAAAGCCTTTAAGCGCTGTTAACGGGTTGCGAATCTCATGTGCGATGCCTGCCGCCAGTTGACCAGCAACATGCAGCTTTTCTGTTTTACGGAGCAGCTCCTCAGTTTGTTTCTGCACCGTAATATCCTGCACTGTTCCGAATAAACACAGCGCTCTCCCCCACTCGTCATATGAGGTTCTTGCTAACGTGTGTAGAATGCGCACTTCCTCACGTACCACAACCCGATAAACGAGATCCAACGATCCTTTTAATAACGCATTTTTAATTGCTGCCTTTGCGTTTGACTGATCATCAGGATGTATGCTGTCTATGAGAGTTTCCACAGGCATTTGCTTAACCGCATTATGACAACCAAATAACGCCGTCAATTCGTCTGATAAATACACCATATTATGGATGATGTCCCACTCGTAATGCCCTAAGCCAGCAATTTCTTGCGCAATCTCCAATTTCGCTTTGCTTTGGATGAGCTCATTTTCGATTTGTTTGTGCGTTGTAATATCATGAATCAGTCCGCGAACTGCTATCCGTCCACCGTCCAAGATGACTCGCTCGATTTGAGAACGTAGATGTCGAACTTCCCCATCTTGACGTGTAATTCTATATTCGGTATCTGACACACCACTTAGGACAGCTTGTTTCGTTGCAAGCCATACCTTCTCACGGTCATCCGGCTGAATGAGTTCAATTGCCTTGCTCAAATCAATCCGTACAGCCGGTTGAAGACCATGGATGCGAAACATTTCGTCCGACCATAAAATGGTATCCTCTTCCAGATCTCGTTCGAAGCTGCCGAATTGTCCTAACCGCTGAGCTTGCAAGAAGCGCTCTTCACCAATCTTTCGTTCGGAGATATCTCGCCAAATGCCCAGGTTCTGAGTGCGTTTCCCTTTTTCATCCAGCAACCACTTGGAATTGTTTTCAAACCATACGTACCAACCCTTTTTATGAAGGAACCGACAGGAGATGGTTCCCTGCTCATTCCGTATATCTGTATCTTCTGTCATAAAAATCTTCTTCAACCCGTCCAGATCCTCCGGATGGCAGAAAGACAGCATATTGGCCCCATACATATCCTCGAGTTCATAACCTAGCAAACCTTTTATCGAGACGGAAACATAAAGCAGCGTGCCGTCCGTGGCAGTCAACGTTATTAGATCTTGCACATAGTCTGTATATTTTTGATACAGATTATTTTCAATAGCTTCATGATTAGCAAGCATTTCAGTTTTTCGAATGATCACATGTAAGTTGTCACCCACGGGATACGCATTTACATGAATCCATTGATTGGAGAGCTTTACATATTCCTTAAAGACGACTTCCTCTCCTGATCTGCGGGCTTGATGAAAATGGCTATACGTGGCGTGCCTAATGACAGCTGGGAACTCTGTCCACGCCATTTTACCTATAAGATCCTCAGGCGATCGATTTAAAACGCTAGCGCCATACTGATTTGCGTATATATAATGCCAGTTTGAATCTAGGATGATAAATCCTATGGAAGCGTTTTCTTCGAGCATGTTCATCTTTCGTATACGTTCCCCCTTCACCCTTTTACGTCTATTATTATCGCTTACTCAGACGTACCTCGTAAAGAAGGAAAAAAGCAGCCTCGCTCAGAAATGAGGGAGACTGCTTACGAAATTACTAGTCATTCTTAATGACTACCAACCAGTGTACGTTCTTGAGAGATTCGGCTTAGCGCTTCCCCAGCCTCGTCTTCAAAGCTGCCGCGAACAGCCAAATCGCCAATGGCCACGATGCCGATAAGCTCACCCTGTTCGACAACTGGCAACCGCCTAATTTGATGCTGAGCCATAATTTTCGCAGCTTCATCTACAGATGTTTGAGGGTCAACGGTAATCATATTTTTGGTCATTACTGTTTCCACAGCAGTCGATCCCGAATGCTTCTCCGCATATCCTCGAACAACAAGATCCCGGTCCGTCACTCCGCCTATAAACTGCTTTCCATCGAGAACCGCTACAAATCCAATATCGTGCTGCTTCATTTTCAAAGCAATCTCGAATACATTATCCAGCAGGGTAACCGTCACGCAATCCTTGCTCATAATGTCCTTTACGGTCTTATTAGGCAATTTCCTCATCCTCCTTGGTGTCATGTCATGCAACAAATGATTGCTACATTAGCATTCACCAAGGTTCTGGAGGCATTCATGCCATATAATCCAAGGCCATGGACAGCAATAAATTCGCCGCGTTCAGCATGGATCTTTCATCAATGTCGAACTTAGGATGATGGTGTGGATAGACGATTCCCGCTTCCACATTACCAGCGCCTACAAACATAAAGCATCCTGGCTTCTCTTGCAAATAATAGGAAAAGTCTTCTCCGGCCATAATAAGTGGAGACTCATGTACGTTCTCTTCACCAAATAAGGCTGTGCCTACTTGAAAGAAACGTGCCGCTTCGTTCGCATCATTGATCACTGTTGGATAGCCGAGTTTATATTCCAGTTCATACGTTGCTTGAGACATTTCACAAGTCGACTTCACAATTCGCTCAATGCGTGTTCTCACATCTTGTCTTAGCTCTGGATTGAAAGTCCGCACGGTTCCATTGAGTACGCTCGTCTCTGCAATAACATTGAAGCTTGTCCCTCCATGGAACGAGCCAATACTAACAACACAAGGTTCAACAGGGTCTACTTGCCGACTTACAATGGATTGCATGTTAACAACTAGCTGTGAGGCAACATACACACTATCGATCGTTTGATGAGGTAATCCACCGTGTCCGCCTTTTCCCTGTACTCGGATGGTGAATTCGTCTGGTGCGGCCATAAAAGCCCCTGATCGCGTGTAGACATGCCCGACTGGGAATGGCGTCCATAGATGCACGCCGAACACGGCGTCTACACCATCCAAGGCGCCTGCTTTAATCATGGAATCAGCACCGCCAGGAGAAATTTCTTCAGCATGCTGGAACAGAAAAACTAAATTCCCTTTAAGCTCCGCTCGATGCAGGCTAGCTACTTTGGCTATACCCAGCAACGTTGAGGTATGTGCATCATGTCCACAGGCATGCATAATCCCATTCTTGGTTGATGTATAGTCACATTTTTTCTCATCCTGAATCGGAAGAGCGTCCATATCAGCACGAAGGGCAACCGTCGGTCCCTCACCGCCGCCGCGGAGCAAACCAACAACACCATTCCCACCAACACTTGTACGAACTTCAATGTCCCAGCTCAGCAAATGTTTAGTAACAAACTCAGCCGTCTGGTACTCATGGTAGGAAAGCTCAGGATTCCGATGCAAATAACGCCTCCAGCCCACCATTTCTTCATATATGGCTTGGAGATCTTCCTGAAATTGATTCATCAGATACACCCACCTCCCGTTTTCGATCGCTTACTATAGCTAAAAAAATGATCTATTGAACCTATTCTATCAAATATTAACACTGGTTTCATCTTTAAAGTGACATCAAATATTAGAATTTAGACATGGCATTCGACTTGCACAACCTTTTGAAACATACTATCATGAGAAAAGAATGCATACGTACACTATGGAGGCGTTAAAATTGATTATTGAAGCAACTGGCTTAAAAGGCCTAAAAAGCGACTTGGCTCACTTGGACGAAGTAACAACTAAACTTGGTTTCGTGCGCTGGCAATGGGAATACACTCGTGCTACTTACGATTTTAAAATGGAAGATAAAGCAAGCAAAGCAGTCTACTTCTTACGTGTCAATGCACGCGTTGAAACTGGCAAGCTAGAATCCCCTTATGCTGTATTATATCTAGAAGAAGCTTACATAGGCAAAGAAACATTCCCACATGGTTTGGACTACGATTCACCAATCCCGGAGAATGTGCTCAAAATCTCCAAACAAAAATTAGACCAACTGCAACAATTATTAGCAGACTAGGCGAGGAATCAGCATGAATCCACCTCGAAGAGGAACGCCGGATTTTCTGCTGCTTTTATTAACCTTTGTATTGGTCTGCTTTGGATTGGTCATGGTGTTCAGCGCAAGTTCAATGACAAGTGCCTATCGGTGGGACGACCCTTGGTTCTTTACGCGCAAGCAAATTGTAGCTGTTGGGATCGGCACGATCGGGATGTTATTTTGCATGAATATTCATTATTCGAAGTTGAAAAAGCTCGTCATCCCAGCTTTCTTCTTCATTGTACTCGGCTTAATTTTCGTTGTCTTTACAAGTAAAGCGAATGGCGCGAGCAGCTGGTACTCGCTCGGCAAATACGGGATACAACCAACGGAGTTTGCCAAATTAATAGTCATTATGTATCTCGCTTCACTGATAAGTAATAAAGAAGAGAAATTCAGAAGTTTTAGCAAAGGGTTGCTCCCTGCTCTTGTGATCGTAGGTTTTGTGTGCGGCTTGATCCTCTTACAGCCCGATTTCGGTTCCTGTATGATCCTCTTGACGTGTTCAGCCATTGTCATTATGGTGGGAGGGTCGAACCTCAAGCATGTTTTTTATCTAGGTATCCTAATGTCGATTGTTCTTGGAATTGCCGTTCTCTTGTACCTCGTATTAGGGGACACAGACTCTAACTTCAGGCTCAATCGTATCACATCATTCTTGGATCCTTTCGCTGATCCGCAAGGCTCAGGCCTGCAAGTTGTGCAATCCTTGTATGCTTTCGGGCATGGGGGACTGACAGGCGCTGGATTCGGACAAGGTATTCAAAAACTTCACTATTTACCGGAAGCACATAACGATTTCATCTTTGCTATTATTGGCGAGGAGCTCGGATTCATTGGCAGCTCACTCTTCCTTCTCGTCTATTTAATCTTTATTTGGAGAGGGATTCTAATTGCCGTACGTTGTCCAGACATGTTTGGGATGTTATCGGGTGTAGGGATCATGGTCATGTTCGCCATACAAGCCTTTATTAATATCGGCGGTGTGACCAATACCATTCCCCTCACAGGGGTAACGCTGCCCTTCATCTCAGCAGGCGGCTCCTCGATGATGGTCTCACTCATCAGTATGGGCGTAATCCTTGGGATATCGCGTGAGCAATCCTTCAAAGAATTACCATCTGCACAAAAAACGCAGAAAACACATAAAAAAAGACCCTTATCGACATGATATAACGTCGACTGGGTCTTTTTTTACAACGTGCGAAAGAATAAGGTTGCGACAACCGTTTCATAACACTCATTTAACTCGAAGCTGATCTTCTATTTCTTCTTCCGTAAAGGCAACGCCTTCCACCTTCACATTCACTTCCACCACATTTAGACCTGTCATATTTTCAACGGCTTCCCGCACGTTTTCTTGAAGGTCCCTGCAAACATCCTGAATCCGAGAACCATATTTTACGATCACTCGTAGATCGATCGCTGCTTCTACTTGTCCTACCTCAACAGAAACGCCGCGCTGCACATTTTTACCGCTTAGACGCTTAGCTAGGCCTTCTGAGATACCACCTGACATGCCCGCAATGCCTGCTGTTTCCAAGGCTGCTAGCCCTGCGATTGTCGATACTACGTCATCAGAAATTCGAATTAAGCCAGTTTGATTGTCTTCGGACATACGGATCACTCCCTAAACTTGGTATAAATCTATTGTAATAAGAACAAAAGCTTAAAGCAAGAACTGCCTGAATGTATCCATTTTAATTTACTTTATTAACCAAAGTAGTTATATTAAAAGAAGTCAAAAAGTTCCAATATCTATGAGTCGGAGGGTTCACATTGAAAGGAAAATTATTCTACATAGGTTTGTTAGTATCATTCCTTGCTGCGGGTATTGCGCATTACGCGCATCTAGATACAACCTGGCAATTCGTTATTGCTTGTGTGGCTATCGTATTCGTGGCCGGATTCTTAGGGAGAGCGACAGAAAGTGTAGCTCACTATGCAGGAGACCGTATGGGCGGCTTCCTCAATGCAACTTTCGGAAACGCAGCTGAGCTCATTATCGCCTTCTTCTTAGTGAAGGATGGGTTATTTGAAGTGGTTAAAGCCAGTTTAACCGGTGCCATCATCGGGAACTTGTTGCTTGTACTTGGACTCAGCCTATTCGCTGGGGGATTAAAGTACAAAGAGCAGTCTTTTAACGTTAAACTAGCGTCACATAACTCCTCGCTGATGATTCTCGGTGTTGTCGCACTGTTCATTCCCGCGTTATTTGCCAGAGGCTTGACTACGGATGAAACATCCTCCATGAGTATGATTGTGGCGATTATCCTAATTGTAGCTTATCTACTCTGGCTGTACTTCTCCATGGTCACTCATAAAAGTGTACTTTCGGATGAAGCTATCGAACATGGTGAAGCCGCATGGTCCAAAGGTACTTCGATTGTGTTCCTCATCTTGGCGACGGCCATGGTAGCCTTTACAAGTGAATGGCTAGTTGGAACCATTGAAGAGGTGAAAGATAAATTCGGTCTATCCGACCTGTTTGTCGGTGCCTTCTTAATTGCTATAATCGGGAACGCTGCTGAGCATAGTGCTGCTGTGATGATGGCAATGAAAAATAAAATGGGTGCAGCTGTAGAAATTGCGATAGGGAGCTCGTTACAAATTGCCCTATTCGTCGCACCCGTGTTAATCCTGCTCAGCTTCTTCATCAGTGGTTCGCCAATGAACATTGTCTTTACTACCTACGAGATCGCTGCGATCGGCGTCGCCGTCTTTATCACGAAATCCATTACACAAGATGGATCGACGAACTGGTATGAAGGACTTCTCCTCATGTTCGTCTATATTATCCTTGGTGTCGTATTCTTCCTCGTATAATTGTCATCAGACAACAAAAAAAAGTAACCCCTCGGGGTTACTTTTTATTGTTCAACGCTTCATACAGTTGCGCAAGATTACGTTCAAGCTTATTGAGAATTTGTTTGCCTGGCAACTCGGAGATTAACCCCGCGCGAATAGCAAAATCAATTTCCCTCGATAGTCCGTACATTTGCGTATCTAATACCTCTTCGTAAAGTGGACATTGACGCGTCGTCAAGTTTTCCATCTGTACTTCGATCAGCTTTTCGATTTTATCTGCATCTTCTTGAAGAAGATTAAGCGCCTTTTGATTCATATCCAGCAATAAATCAGATGAAGACATTCCCAACTTCCCCCTATACGCAAAGTCATCCGTCCTTATATGATCTATATTAAGCGAAATTGCCGTAATATACAAGAGAAGGTACCCTCAGAGATTCTGAGAATACCTTCTCTTGTGAAGAAAATTAATCTTGAACGACGTTTACACCTAAATTATGCTTAGCAAATACATCCGCCATAGCTGTTTTCGCTTCATCAGCATCTGGTCCATGAACATGAAGATCATAGTTGCTGGAGCTAAGTAGCGTAGTAAACAAGCCAAGAATACTTTTTACATCGATATACTTATTGTCGTATTGAAGAACGATGGATGATCTGAATTTATTAGCTGTTTGGGAAATCTCAACAATTGCTGCATTATTAGCACTTGGCATATTTCATTCCTCCATTATAGTCACATATGAGTTGGTCATCTTGCTTCCTCTATGATAACTTGGAATAGGAAGGGAAAGCAACTACAAAATTTCCTGCATTCTCCATGTAAGCCCTTTATTTCGTCTTCGGCGCTAGCGCTTTCTTCACACTATTTCCAAGAATTAATAGGAGAACTAGTATCCCCAACAATAAGAGCAGTCTCCCTTTATACTTCTGAAAATGAAATAAATCGTGCGCAATCATCGATTCTAAGAAAACGATTGGGAACTTCCCTAATAAAGTACCCCAAAGAAAATCACGAAATTTCATTCGCGTTAAACCCGCGGAGAAATTAACAGCAGAAGAAGGCAATATCGGAATTAGACGCCCAATCAAGACATAGAAGAAGCCGTGTCTTTCCATCCGCTTACTGAATTGTGTAACCAACGGAAACCGCTCTAATTTCTTTTCTACCCAAGCATGTCCATAATAGCGAGCAAAATAAAAAGAAGCAATCGCACCTAAGCACGACATCACATAATTTACTAAAAACCCCATTTTAATCCCAAATATGGCAACGTTAGTACCCGCTACAAGAACGAACGGAATAAACGGAAAGAACGTTTGGAAGAAAATCAAGCTCATCCCAATTATTTTGCCAGGCCAGCCAAAATCCCTTAAATGTCCGGACAATTCACGCAAGTTACTATGTGCAAGTTTGATGCCTACAGGATTAAAGAAGAAGAAATAAATCAAGGCAATGAGCACAATAAAAATACAAATAATCAGTCCTGTACGTTTACTTTTAAATGCCGACAAAATTCGACCATCCTCCCTTAGACCAAATCATTGTAACATGTTACAACAGGTTCAGGAAGAGCAAACAAATGATCGTCATTCTACCCTTCACCTAGCTGCGCTAAAAGGAAAAATGCTCGTCCGAAGACAAGCATTGTAAGCGTCAACCGATTTGAATTTGATTGCGGCCGTTGTGCTTGGCCTGATAAAGTGCCATATCCGCTCGGTAAAAGAGAGATTCTACACTGATCTTATCTTCTTCCCAATTCCAATCCGAAACGCCGCAGGACACCGACACTTGAGGTTGCGTCTCTTCAACTACACGTCTACGAATACGCTCAGCAATCCGAATTGCCTGATCCTTAGATACTTGGGGCAAATAGACAGCCAGCTCTTCTCCGCCCCATCTCGCCGCGATATCCATCTCTCGTATACTTGACTTAATGATCTGACTGACATGAATGAGGATCTTATCACCAATTTGATGGCCATATGTGTCATTTACCTTCTTGAAGTTATCAACATCAACGATGATGAGTGATCCGCAGAAATCTTTCTTTTGCATCAAATTCGCTTGTTCATCCAAATAATGTCGAGCATGCAGTCCAGTCAAATTATCCGTAATCACCATACGCTTCACTTCGGCATGTAAGGAGGCGTTCGTCATCGCTAGCCCAATATGGCTGGATAACACCTGCAAAAGCTTATAATTATCATATGAGAAAAAATTAGGCAAACGATGCACAACAAGGATTACTCCTTCAACGTTACCGTTTACAAGGATAGGAGAACCAATAAGTGAGCGCGAATTCGTGCGCTGCATCAAGCTTGAGCTTACCTTATCATTACTCCAATAGTCCGAAATAATAATCGGTTCCTTCGATGAATAAATGAGCCCTGAGAAACCTTGATCAAGCGTAAATGTCTCATGGAACATGGCAGGTAAGTTAGTGGCTTGAACAACGAGTTGGTCACTATCTTTGGAGTTTTGAAGAATGCAACTATAATCAGCACCGAAGATGCTTAAAATTTCACTTGAAGCTGAATTGAAAATCTCATTTAGACGTAAACTTTGATTAAGTTGTTTTGTAATTTCATTAATGAGGCGCAGTTCGTTGATCATGAGATTCGACTGTTCGTATAGCTTCGCATTCTCAAAAGCGGTGCCCGCCGAGTCTGCCAACAGCGATATGAATTGCAAATCCGACGCATCGATCAATTGATCTGTGAACTCCATGTACAAAACGCCATACACGCCTTGTTTCCCCGACAATGGTGCCGCGATATTGCCTGAACTCGAGGTGCTGCCGTTTGTGGTTGGTTCAAAAATGACTTGCCCTTCCATGAACGCCCGCGTTCGAATATCAGACTCTGTCCGTTGAAAATTCAAGGGTTTGACGGATACATTCGTTGAGTCATTATCCTGGGATAGAAGTAAATCAACACGCGTATTAGGATATACCCGACCCATGCAATCAATAACTTCAGTCAATACGGCGTGTACGTCATTCTTCGCAAGGAGCTTCTTCGAAGCTTCGAACAGAACCACATGCTTCTTAGCTTCCAATTCCTTCATATGGTGAAGACTATTTAAACGATCGTATTGTCTACGTTCCTCCACATACAGTAAGGAACTTTGAAAAGAAAGTGCTAGACTATATAACAATTGTGTCAAATTTTCCATATTTAGAAGAGACTGGGTAAAAAGACCTAAATAGAAATGAATTTTCCCATAATTATCCAATACGGGTGTAACCGCAATAAAATGACCCGTAAGCTCGCCTATGTGACAGTCATCACCAGCTGACAACTGTAAATGACCTGCACTTTCACACCGAGCAAGTGGATTATCTCCACGAACTTCAGCACGCCAAGAAGTACCTGGCTGCAGATAGTTAACCATTGAAGGCATATCATTCGAGCACGAGTCGACCACACAGAGCTGCTCATTTACGCATAACAGCGCCGTTTGCGAAGGAAGCATGTTCGGACCGAACTGTTGATACCAGTTCTCAAATGCTTGATGTAAGTTGAAGGTTACCTGCAAACCCTCGTTAGAAAAGTTGCCAGAAAGTATAAAGCCTTTCCGAAGAAAAACATCAAAGTGTTCTGCTCGACTATGCTTTTGTATACTGCGAAGTTCACTCATAGGCTCTCCTTCACTCACTAACAATAGTCCTCAAGTACCAATTTAAAACTGACTTTCTTCTATCATACTATTTTTTTTCATCTATTGCACGATATTTTCCTCTCTTTGGGATGATGAGAGACTTGACACTTGCCCCTGTTTTTAATAAAATTAGAAGTCGAGTAACACCATGATTTCGGTGAATGCCCAATGTGTCACCCTCACTGCTTTTGCTCCTGACAAGACAGCGGCTGAACTCTCTTGACAGGGAATCACATTATGATTCATTAGCAAAATCGGGCACATGACTTCACCCTGACATCTAGATGCTATTACTAAACTAATTGTCATGAGAAGGAGTTTTCCCTAAATGTCACGTTATACAGGACCTAAATTTAAACTAAGCCGCCGCGTTGGTATTTCCTTGAGCGGTAACGGAAAAGACTTGAAACGCCCATTCCCTCCAGGTCAACATGGACCAGGACAACGTAAAAAAATGAGCGGTTACGGTGTACAATTGAACGAAAAGCAAAAACTTCGTCATATGTACGGTTTGAACGAAAAACAATTCCGCAACCTTTTCGACAAAGCTTCCAAGCTTAAAGGTATTGCCGGTGAAAACTTCATGGTATTGCTTGAAAGCCGCCTAGACAACTTGGTTTACCGTCTTGGTCTTTCCAATTCCCGTGCAGGTGCACGTCAACTCGTTGCTCATGGTCACGTAACTGTGAACGGCAAAAAAGTTGATATCGCTTCTTACATCGTATCCACTGGTGATGTTATTTCACTTCGTGAAAGAAGCAAAGGCCTTTCCACTGTGAAAGAAGCTCTTGCTAACCGTAACTACCTTCCTACTTACCTTGAGTTTAACGACGCAGGTCTAGAAGGTAAATACATCCGTTTACCAGAACGTTCCGAGCTTCCACAAGAAATTGACGAGAAACAAATCGTCGAGTTCTACAGCCGTTAATAAAAGCAACCCCCTTAGGGATTTCCCTAAGGGGGTTATTTTGTTGCCTGAACTTAAGCAAATTTCACAAGGAAGTAATTCTTTTTACCGCGGCGAATAATAAGATAAGAATCACCAAGTCGACCCAGTTGCTGCGTAGTCGCTTCAAGATCCGTCACCTTCACACCATTCACCGTAACCGCTCCACTTTCAATGTCTTGACG
Organism: Paenibacillus qinlingensis; assembly: GCF_031455095.1. GTDB lineage: Bacteria > Bacillota > Bacilli > Paenibacillales > NBRC-103111 > Paenibacillus_E > Paenibacillus_E qinlingensis_A. Next base: position 520,538 of record NZ_JAVDSB010000003.1, on the reverse strand, counting down.
TGATTGGCGTTTGGATGGCGAAGCACCTACAGAAATGAGAAGATCAATCAACGCAACATCTTCTTGTTCTAGTGTCGTTGAAGGTACATCCTTGAAAGCTTCTTCGATTTCTTTGCGCGATAGCGCTTGGATATCACCACTGAACAAAGCTGCTGTAATGTTAAGTGCACTCTCCAGCGCTTCTCCGCCATGTACAAGCTTCGTAACTTCACGTGCCAGCACTTTCTGAGCTTCTCTCTTCCCTGGCTCCGCTGCCACTTCAGCTTCAAGTCGTTCAATTTCTTCCTGGGATTCAAATGTAAAATACTTCAGGAATCGGATAACATCATTGTCCGCTGTCCCCAACCAGAATTGGTAGAACTGGTATGGTGATGTTTTGTTAGCATCCAGCCAAATAGCTCCGCCTTCTGTTTTACCAAACTTCTGCCCATCACTCTTCGTAACTAATGGCAAAGTCACACCGAAAGCACGACGGTCACTTGATTTCCCAATTAGTTCAAGCCCTGCAGTAATATTCCCCCATTGGTCACTTCCACCAATTTGCACGGAACAATTCTTTGTTTCATTTAATTTCAAGAAATCATAGGATTGAAGGATCATGTAACTGAATTCTGTGAACGAAATCCCTTTCGTGATACGCGAGTCCACCGAATCCTTTGCCAACATGTAATTCACGGTAAAGTTCTTCCCTACATCTCGCAGGAATTCAATCACGTTCAAAGAACCTAACCAATCGTAATTGTTTACCAGTTCTGCACTATTTTCAATGTCCGTTGAGAAATCAAGGAAACGTGAAAGTTGATCCTTAATACTTTGCGACCACGCTTCAACAACCTCAGGCCCATTCAAAGTACGCTCATTGGCTTTACCACTCGGATCACCAATAAGTCCTGTTCCACCACCAACCAACGCCAATGGAACATGCCCAGCAAGCTGGAAGCGTCTCAAGGTCAAAATCGGAAGCAAACTGCCGATATGCAAACTATCCGCTGTCGGATCAAAACCGCAATAGAGGACAACGCGTTCTTCGCTCAGCTTTTTGTCCAAACCTTCTCTGTCTGTAATTTGATGCAGCAACCCGCGAAACTCTAAATCCTTCAGAATACTCATGTAAAACCATCCTTTGTTATAAAATGAAAAACAAAAAAAGCCTTCTAATCCCAAAGGGACGAGAAGACTTGACTCGCGGTACCACCCTAATTAAAACAGCAGCTGCGTACTTCTATGACATAAGTCGTAGAAACGATGTGCTATTTTCACTCAACAACCGATAACGAGGTTTAATCGGTAAATACTACTTGTGCAGGCACATTCCTGCAGGTTCCCATTTACTGCTCAAGACCGTAATTCACTAACCTGCAGGTACCGGTTCACACCCTCCACCGGCTCTCTGAAAGCATCCACAAGCTACCTACTGCTGATCCATCTACGCATTTGTACTTGTTATAACACAGGATTCCGATGCTTGTCAAACCTAGAACCGAAGCTTTCTCCCTTCAGCATTACCGCAAAAGGTGCAATTATGGTATACTATTAGGGTTCATGTAAGGAGGATATTGGAACTTATGCGCAATTTTTTCGCGAAATGGAATCGCCCCTGGGTTAGAACAACGTTAAAAGTAACAGGTATTACCTTAAAATGGGCCATCATCTGTGTCTTTTTGGCTGGCTTGTTAGGTGGATCCGCCGCTTTCGGATATGTCAGTGCACTTGTCAAGAAAGATCCTGTTCGTAGTGAAGAAGCGATCCGTCAGCAAATGCAAGAAAATGCGATCACGGGATTCGCCTATTTCAATGATGATGCTGTCATTGGCCAATTACGAACAGAAGAAGATCGTCGTCTTGCACAACTTGCCGATATCCCGCAAAACCTGCTAGACGCAGTCCTCGCCATCGAGGACAAGGATTTCTACAACCATCGCGGCATCGATTTTCGCGGACTCTACCGCGCGGTTACGCAAAAACTTCTTAATGAAGATGTGCAAACCGGTGGAAGTACAATCACGCAACAGCTAGCTAGACGTGTTTTCCTTACACTAGATCGCGATGACGGCCGTAAAGCAAGAGAGCTGCTGCTTGCACTTCGGATGGAACGCATCATGTCGAAGGACGAAATTTTACTTGCTTATCTCAACAAAATCCCTTATGGCAATGGAGCGACTGGCTACAATCTATATGGCATTAAAGCCGCTGCCAAAGGTCTGTTCAACATCGATGACTTAAACAAATTAAATATTGCACAAGCTGCTTATTTAGCAGGATTACCACAATCTCCATCGCAATACTCAGCATTTACAAGTAAGCCAACCTTCGATGAAGAAGGCTTCAAAAAAGCAGTGATACGCCAGCAACTAGTATTGAAACGAATGATGGAAGAAAACAAAATTACGAATGATCAATATCAAGATGCCTTGAAATTTGATCTCAAAGCTTCCATGCCCGCAGCAGCACAGAAGGCATATACAACCTATCCTTATCTGATGATCGAGACCGAACAGGAAGCAGCCGAAATCTTATTGAAGATTCAACATCCTGAACTTGATCCGAAGACGAACCAAGCCGCATATAATGAAGCACTCAAAAACATACATACACAACTATTGCGCGGCGGGTATCAGATTTACACCACCATTGACAAAACAATCTATGACTCCATGCATGAAATTTCGAGCAATGATAAGAATTTCGCACCAACGGATGAGAAAAAAGGCGGCATTGAACAAGTCGGCGCCATCATGCTCGATTCCAAAACCGGAGCCATTAAGGGCATGATTGAAGGCCGCGATTTCTTTGATGAGCAGCTGAATCATGCGACACAAGCTTATAGACAGCCTGGATCTACGATGAAGCCAATTGCGGCTTACATCCCTGCTCTCGAAAAAGGTGTCCTACAGCCAGCTACGATTGTGGATGATATTCCTATTATTTTAAAAGATGGCGTGAAAGGCTTCCATTTACCAGAGAACTGGGATCATAAGTTCCATGGACTGATGACAGCTAGAAGAGCCCTGAATCAATCCTATAACATTCCAGCCATTGATGTGTTTCTTAATAAAGTGGGAATTACACAAGCATGGGACTTTGCTAGAAAGCTCGGTATTACTTCGCTAACCAAAGAAGACAATGCCGCACAGACAGGGGTTATTGGCGGTTTAAGTCGCGGGACCTCGGTCAAAGAATTAGCAGGCGCTTATGCCTCCATTCCGAACAAAGGCGTGTTCAACGCCCCGTACTTAATTCGTGAAATCAAAGATTCGAATGGCAAGACAATTTACGCACATGAACAGAAGCCGCAAACGGTATACTCACCGCAAAGTGCTTATCTCATTACAGATATGATGAAAACGGTCATCAGTAACGCTAGCCAAGGTACGGCTACTGATCTTATGAAAAAGTTTAAATCGTATGGCAAAATCGAAATCTCAGGAAAAACAGGTTCCACACAAGATGATGCCGATGCTTGGTTCATGGGCTTTACCCCCGATGTCACAGTCGGTGTCTGGATTGGGTATGATCAGCCGATTAATAAGCTATCATCCAAAACAGGGCAAACCAATCATGCCAAAGATATCTGGGCTCTCATTTTGAACAAAACGATCGAACAAAAGCCAGAGTTATTCCCGAACAAAACGTTCGCAAAGCCTGATGGCATCGTTTCGGCCACGGTCTCCAGCTTATCTGGCATGCTGCCTAGTGAATTAACTACCGGCTCAGAGCACCTGGTCACCGATATTTTCAACAAAAAGTATTTGCCTACACAAACAGATAATGTCATGGTTAAAATGAAGATCACATCGCTAAATGGGCTCAATTATGTCGCTCAAGAAACGACACCTGCTGATTTCGTATCAGAGAAAGTCGTGATTAAGCGCCAAAAATCAATCACGCAATTATTAAAAGAAATCGAAGATGCGATGCAAAAGCTTCCTGAGAAAAGCAGAAAGCCTATCGATTTCTATAAGCCAACTGATTATGACGTAGATGCTCCTTCCGAAGTCGATCCAAGGGCTGACGACGGGAAAGTACCTCCTGCACCTCAGAACGTCGTGACCGTCAAATCCGGTGATACAGCGACAATCACGTTCCAACCGAACGCGGATGGGGATATCGTAGGTTATCGTATTTATCGTTCGGATAATCAAGGTAAGTTCCAGCTCATGGGTGGAAAAGTCGTGTTCGCAGGTGGTGAGGCGAAGTTTGTAGATCAACTTCAAACAGCCGCAATTACAGGCTACTACGTGACAGCTGTGGATGTAGCTGGCAAAGAATCGCCGCCAAGCCGCTCCTCGTATACAGACGGAAGCACCCTCGATTCCTTAATTCTTCCTGGAGTCGATAGCAATGGCAATCCTTTGAAAGATCTCTCCTCGCCTTCGCCAGGACCAACGAATGGCGGAGCAGGCACAAGCACAGGCAAACCACCAGCTAAGGATGCTCCTGCTGCCCCAACGGGCATTAAGGCCAAAGCTGAAGAAGCTTCACTCGTCCTGACCTGGAAAGCCAATGAGGCCAAAGACAAGGTCAAACAATATGTCGTGTATTTTAGCGATAAAGAAAAAGGTACGTTCACGAAGCTAGGCACGGTTGAAAACGGCACAGAATTCCATTACTATGCAGCTGCTTTCAATGGGTTTTACAAAGTAACAGCCATTAATGAAGCTGGAGAATCTAAATTCTCAGCTACCATCGCCTATAACAAATAGCAAAAGAAGAACTTGACAGCCGTCAGGTTCTTCTTTTTTTTGCGTACACAAAAAGCTTCCTCCGAACCAAACTAGGCACGGAGGAAGCTTTCAATGAAACGAATTAATCTTCAATCGTTGACAGGTCACCTGTCGGTAGGTTTAACTCCCAAGCTTTAAGCACACGGCGCATGATCTTTCCACTGCGTGTTTTTGGAAGTTTGTCTTTGAATTCAATCTCGCGTGGTGCTGCATGCGCTGATAGACCTTCCTTCACGAACTTAGAAATTTCTGCTTTTAGTTCGTCGGAAGGAACAAAACCTTCACGCAACGCGATAAATGCTTTAATGATTTCCCCACGCATTGGGTCTGGCTTCCCAATAACTCCTGCCTCTGCTACCGCTGGATGCTCAACAAGCTTACTTTCTACTTCAAATGGACCCACTCGTTCACCGGCTGTGTTAATAACGTCATCAACACGGCCTTGGAACCAGAAGTAACCATCTTCGTCTTGATAAGCGGAATCTCCAGAAACGTACCAGCCGGTCAAACGGAAATACTCTTCGTATTTGGAAGGATTGTTCCAAATTTTACGCATCATTGAAGGCCATGGAGTTTTGATAGCTAGGTTCCCCATGCGATTAGGAGGCAGAACGTTACCCGCATCATCAATAATAGCTGCATCAACACCTGGAATTGGACGTCCCATGGAACCTGGTTTAATCGTCATGGACGGATAATTACAGATTAACTGACCGCCTGTCTCTGTCATCCACCACGTATCGTGAATACGTTGGTTGTAAACCTTCATTCCCCATCTGACTACTTCTGGATTCAATGGCTCACCAACGCTCAATACGTGGCGAAGCGCTGACAAATCGTACGCAGCCGAAACATCGTCACCAGCCCCCATCAACATACGGAAAGCCGTTGGCGCACTGTACCAAACCGTTACTTTGTATTTCTGAAGTGTATTGTACCAGTCCTGTGGACTGAAACGTCCTCCACGAATCACATTCGTTGCGCCGTTCAACCAAGGAGCAAAAATTCCGTAGGAAGTTCCTGTTACCCAACCTGGATCAGCCGTACACCAGTAGATATCATCTTCTTTAAGATCAAGAACAATTTGACCTGTATAATAGTGCTGAAGCATGGCATTTTGAACGTGGAATACGCCTTTCGGCTTTCCTGTTGATCCAGATGTATAATGAATAATTAAGCCATCTTCACGGTCCAACCATTCAATTTCAAGTTCTGTAGAAGCACTTGCCATTTCTTTATGATAATCAACTTGTCCTTCGCCAAGCTCAATGTTCTCCCCAACAAGGATTACGTGCTTCAAATGAGGAAGCTCATCATAAGGCACTCGTGAAAGTTGGCTAGGAGTCGTGATAATAGCAACAGCTTCGCTGTCTGCCAGACGATCTCTCACCGCGGTTTCCATGAACGCTTCAAAAAGCGGTCCAACTACAGCGCCTACTTTTAGCGATCCAAGTAAAGAATAATACAGTTCAGGTGTCCGCGGCATGAAAATGAACACTCTCTCGCCTTTGCCGATACCTAGATTTCTCAGGACGTTACCAAATTGATTCGATCTCTCTTTCATTTGACCAAATGTAATGGCCTCGTCACGCGTGCTGTCGCTGTAATACAGGGCAATTTTATCCTTCTTCGCGCCTTCCGCATGGCGGTCAATGGCTTCATATGCCATATTCACTTTGCCTGTTTCGTACCAGGAAAAGTTTTTCTCGATGTCTGCCCAATTAAAAGTCGCATGTGTTTGTTCGTAATTAGCCATGTTTGGATTAAGGGATACTGATTTAATGAGTTCATCTTTAGTTTGATCCATAAACGTAAAACCCTCCTCACGAAATAAACCGCTTTCACTTTACTGATGAATTCGAGCAAAATGTGATCGATTTTTGACATGTTCTATTATAACACACTCAGAATATTTCGCCTATGTTTAAGTTTTGCTATGATTTCAAACAAAAGTTTGGTATAAAAATACTATGAAACCTAGTAAAGGAAACGCTCATCATGCTGTTTTTTAGAAGGAGAGCCAAGGTTATGCAGCATATCAAAATTTATCACTCACAAAGCTTGCGCAGTGCTCCCGATCAACCTGAAATTATTATTGAGGGCCCCGTTCCACAAGAAAAACTGCAGGAACTTATCATGCACGAGAAGCTCGATGCTTTCCGTCGCCCCAAAGAACAGCTCGAAGCCCTTATTGAGATAGCCGGATTACCTGAAGGGCGGATCATTCTTGCAAGGGACGGATCTACGATAGTTGGTTACGTCACTTTCCATTATGCAGATGAAATTGAGCGATGGTCGCAAGGAAACATGAAAGATCTCATTGAACTCGGCGCCATTGAGGTTGCGGATGATTATAGATCGATTGGTTTAGGCAAAAAGATGATCCAACTCGCTTTTGAAGGCGAGCAAATGGAAAATGTCATCTGCTTCACAACGGAATATTATTGGCATTGGGATTTGGAAACGAGTAAATTAACGGTTTGGGAATATCGTCAAATGATGGAGAAGCTTATGAAGAGCGTCGATATGATTTGGTTCGCTACTGATGATCCTGAAATATGCTCACATCCCGCCAACTGTCTCATGGTTAGAATCGGGAAACAAGTACCTATCTCCTCGATCGAGCAATTCGATCGCGTGCGGTTTCAGCAGCGTTTTATGTATTAACTCAAGGAGATGTAAACAGCAGCAGTACTTCAAACGAAATTGTTAACCAATTCGGGGGAATTTGGAAAATGAATATGAAGTTTACGCATCCTGTGTTTATCTATGATGATCAAGAAATTCAGTACAAATTTAATGATACGCATCCCTTCAATCAGGACCGTCTCATTATGACAGTTGATCTGCTGCGTAAGTCTGGCTCGCTTCCAGACAATGCGGTACTCACGTCTCGCTCAGCGACGGATGCAGAACTCTTGCGGGTGCATTCAGCTACTTATATCGAGGCAGTGAAAGCGCTAAGTGATCCTGCTCCTGAAGAACGATGGGTCCGGGAGGCAACTCGCTTTGGGCTCGACACCGACGATACACCATACTTCCCACAAATGCATGACATTACAGCAAAGGTCGTAGGCGGTTCTATCCTGGCTGTAGACCTCGTGATGTCTGGCCAAGCGCCACATGCCTTACACTTAGGCGGCGGCCTCCATCACGCCCTGCAGAGCAAAGGTGCGGGCTTCTGCGTCTATAACGACGCATCTGCGGCAATCGCTTACGCCAAAGAGAAGTACGGCGCTAAGGTGCTCTACATCGACACAGACGTTCATCACGGCGATGGTGTACAGTGGAGTTTCTACGCCGATCCGCAGGTCGGCACGCTGTCCATTCATGAGACGGGGAAATACTTATTTCCCGGCACAGGGGCTGTGAATGAGCGCGGAGAAGGCGACGCTTTCGGGACTAGCGTGAACATCCCGGTGGAGCCCTACACCGAAGATGATTCCTGGCTGGAATGCTTCAGCGAGGTGTTGACCGAGCTGATCGCCCGCTTCCAGCCGGACGTCATCATCTCTCAGCATGGCTGCGATGCCCATGCTTTCGACCCGCTCGCGCATGTGCATTGCTCGATGCGCGTGTACAAGGCCATGCCCGAGCTTATCCATCGACTTGCGCACCAGTGGTGCGAAGGTCGGTGGGTCGCGCTCGGCGGGGGTGGGTACGACATCTGGCGTGTCGTACCGCGCGCTTGGAGCCTGCTCTGGCTCGTCATGAGCGAGCAGGCGGTCTTGAGTCAGCTGGAGGCGGAGCCCCAGCTGAGGCTCCCCCAGGCGTGGCTGGACGCCTGGCAGGATAAGAGCCCCGTCCCACTCGTGGAGACGTGGCTCGACCCGGTTGAAGCCTGGGCGCCGATTCCAAGGCGCCAGGTGATCACCGAAAAGAATCGGCAAACGAAAGAATTAGCCATGATGTATTTGAAATAACACGCAGTTCATAAAAAAAGCTCAGAACCCGCCATTCGGCGTTGCTCTGAGCTTTTTTCATTACCGTGGAACTTACAGCTGCTTCACCATATCTTCAACCATTTTATACGAATTCTCCGAGGCAATCACCGTAAATTCCGCGAAATTCACATGTGCAGAACCATCCGCTTTATCAGACATGGAGCGTAATACAACATATGGAATGCTGTTCATGGCACATACTTGAGCAACGGATGAGCCTTCCATCTCGACACAGACGCCATTCAACTCTTGATAGAGGCTAGCAACAACATCTCTGCTTGCAATGAATTGATCCCCAGAAAGCACTCTTCCCAGCTTCACTTTGCCTGCAAACAATTTTTCACCAGAAGCAACTGCAAGATCTACTAGTCTGCGATCAGCTGCGTATACGGAATTGTCTGCATAAGGAATGACACCGCGTGGAAATCCAAGTGCTGTTACGTCCATATCATGCTGAACGCATTCGGTCGAAATAACAAGATCTCCGATTTGCAAGTCAGGATCAAGCGCACCAGCTACGCCAGTAAAAATCACCGCCTCAACACCAAACTGGTCAATCAGGATTTGCGTAGTAACCGCAGCATTTACTTTACCCACACCTGTGCGACATACGACGACATTTTTGCCAAAATAAGAACCTTCACGGAACGTAATGCCGGCTTTCACCGTTTCTTTGATATCTGTCATGTGAGCAACGAGCAGCTCAATTTCTTCATTCATTGCGCCAATTAGGGCAATTTTATTCCAAGTCATCTGTGTATCCTCTCTCTCTTCTACATGAGAAAACCTCTACCGCGCTGCTTCCAGAGTGGAAGCACACGATTAGAGGTTCATTTTTCATTTAAGCTTTAACCGAATGACGGTTAATAATTTCATGCGGCAAAATAACTTGCATATTATCTGTTGATTCTTTATTCATCAATTTGGTCAAAAGACGCATCGACACAGCTCCGATATCATACATCGGTTGAGCTACCGTCGTCAATGTCGGTCTTACCATGGATGCCATACGGATGTTATCCACACTGATTACGGCAATATCTTCAGGAACACGAAGACCATTATCTTGAATGGTATGTATGGCACCAATGGCCATTTCATCTGTTGCCGAGAAAATCGCGGAAGGTTTTGGCGAAAGTTCCAGGAAGTAGTTCACCGCATCCACGCTTGACTCGTATCGATAATTACCAATGCGTACATACTCATCTCTCAATGGGATGCCAGCCGTTTCAAGTGCACGCTTATAACCTTGGTATCTAGCGAAACCATTCGCAGGATCCTGCAGCGTTCCTGAAATCATAGCAATGTCACGATGTCCAGCTTCAATCAGCACGTTCACTGCGTCAAATGCTGCCGCCTCATGATCGATATCGACGGAAGCCATCGCTTGGTTCTCATCCTTTGTGCCACATAGAACAACTGGAACTGACGAAGTGCGGAAAGCTTGAATGTGCTCTTCCGTTACAACACCACCCATGAAGAGAAGTCCGTCTACTTGTTTTTCGAGCAACGTATTGATAACACGAATTTCTTTCTCTTTCTTCTTGTCCGCATTACACAAAATAATATTGTAATGGTACATATTCGCAATATCCTCAATACCACGCGCTACTTCAGCAAAAATGGAATTGGAGATATCGGGAATTACTACACCGACAGTTGTTGTCTTCTTACTTGCTAGACCTCTTGCTACCGCATTTGGGCGGTAACCTAATCGTTCAATGGCTTCAAAAACCTTCTTACGGGTTTGCGGCTTCACGTTGGGGTTATTATTGACGACCCGAGAAACGGTTGCCATGGAAACGCCTGCTTCTCTCGCTACATCATAAATGGTTACGGTCACGGTTGCTCTCTCCACTCCACAAAGTATTCTGCGAACCTAGTATATTATCGTTATGATACGACAAATTAATCCATCTTGCAATGCAAAATGAAAATGCTTTGAAAAAAATTTCATTTTATTTTCAAAAGAGACACAAATAGAATAAAAGCCAACCTCGAATCGAGATTGGCCGCCATTTTTTAAGTAGAAATTGCGCTTTGAGTGATTTGTGATAACCGTTTTCGAATTTCATCAGCCCAAGGTTCGTCGCCTAGCGATTGAGCTAGCAACAGGATGTCCAATAGCTCATTAATTCGTTCCTCAACAATTTTCTCCATCGAATCATTCATACGCTCTTTTTCTGTTACCTTCAATAGCAGAAAGGCAATCTCCGATACTTCATGAAAGAAGAATTGTTGCTTTTCTGGTTTACTTCCCAGTCTGCCGATCAGACCGGTCAGTTCAGGTTTAACGTGAGGCACAACCTCACTCCGTCCACAGGCCTCACAGGAATAGATAGGAACATTCTCAATATCTACTTTACTTTGATAAATAACCGTGCGCAGACGAAGGTTCATCGTGCGTCCGCACTTACAATACTTTTGCATTCTAACACTCCTTCACTGACAGGCGGCATGTACATTAGTTGCTTGTACTAAGTTATTCTACGATGCCTTCAGATTTCCTTCTGAATATCGCATAGTAGTTTTTGCCACCTTTGGGAGCGGAGTCTTACTTTGCCTGTTGTTTACTGTAAGCGATAACTTCTTCTACAAAACGTTTAGAAAACGCTGGAAGATCTGGTGGTCTACGCCCAGAAATGATATTACGATCAACAACCACTTCTTCATCGACCCATGTTGCGCCCGCATTTTCAATATCATCGCGAATTCCTGGTGTTGACGTCATTGTGTAACCATTCACGATTTTCGCTGAAATTAATACCCAGCCTGCATGACAAATTTGCGCAATAGGCTTCACATCCGCGTGAAACTCCTGCGTCAATCGGAGTACATCCGCATAGCGGCGAAGCTTATCAGGCGCCCAACCGCCTGGTACGTAAAGTCCGATGTAATCGGAAGATTTCACTTCATCAAAAGCATAATCCGTCGTAATGGGCACGCCATATTTCCCGTGATATACCGTTTTGGCTTTAGGACCCACGATATCTACAGTTGCTCCAGCTTCGCGCAAACGATAGACCGGGTACCACATTTCTAAATCTTCAAATTCTTCATCAACAAAAGCAAGCACCTTCAGACCAGCTAATTCCATACTAATTACCTCCTACAATAGATTCAGTTTGTTCGATTTGCTCGGTTTGAGCAAGAAGTTCTAAGATTTCGTCACTGGTTTTGCATACTAAAATGCGATCCACTAACGCTTTGCATGTCGCGGCATCACTAGAAAGCAAGCGGTGCTTTACCTGTAAGAGCGTCTGAACGGATATGCTGAGCTCTTCTATACCAAGACCTAGCCAAATCGGCAAAGCTCGAATATCTCCTGCCATTTCCCCGCACACGCCCACAGGGATGCCAACACGCTTGCCTGCATCGATTACTAATTTGAGTAATCGAATTACGGCTGGATGATAAGGATTATATAAGTGCGCGATATTCTCGTTCATTCGATCGACTGCCAACACATATTGCACTAAGTCATTCGTACCGATACTCATAAAATTCACTTCACTTGCAAGCACATCCGCAATAATCGCAGCAGCAGGCACTTCGATCGTAAGACCAACTTCAATATTCGGATTAAAAGGCACACCAAGCGAACTTAGTTCCACCTTTGCTCTTTCTAAGTGCGCTTTCGCCTGACGCACCTCTTCAATGGACGTCACCATCGGATACATGATCTTCACATTGCCATAATAACTTGCTCGTAAGATCGCTCTTAGCTGCGTCAAGAAGAGATCCGTTCGATCCAACGAAATCCGAATCGCCCGGTAGCCCAGGAAGGGATTATCCTCTTTGGCAAGCGGCATGTAGTCAAGCTTCTTATCGCCGCCAATATCCAGTGTTCGGATGACAATAGGACGACCTTTCAGTGACATCGCGGCGTGACGGTACACTTCAAATTGTTCATCTTCACTAGGTAACGAATCCCGGTCCATGTATAGGTATTCTGTTCGGAACAGCCCAACACCGGAAGCACCATTTCGCAGCACTTGATCAATTTCCATGACCGAATTAATATTCGCATGCAAATGAACCAAGCTTTTATCCAACGTCAGCGGAGCCACATCAGCAATTTCTTGCAGACTTTCTTTGAAATCCAGCCAGTTTTTCTTACGGGCCTGATAACGCTCGATGGTGAGCTTATCCGGATTAATGTACAAGGTCCCTTCTTGCCCATCGATAATCAGGAAATCACCATTTTGAATAGGACGAAGCAACTTCCCTTCTAGCCCTAGTACATAAGGAACAGACATGGCTCTAGCCATGATGGAAACATGCGAATGCGTGCCTCCTAGAATGGTCAGAAGTCCTAATACATTCGTAGGATCCAGGTGCGCAAGCTGGGAAGGTGTAAGCTCCTTCGCAACTAAAATGTAGGGGTGATCAATTGGCGGCACTGTTGTGCTCGTATCCCCTAATAAATGCTTCAGCAGACGATTACCTACATCTTTAATATCCAGTGCACGTTCTTTCATGTATTCATCATCAATCAGATTAAACATACCTACGAATTTATCGATGACTTCTTTCACCGCAACTTCTGCGGCTTTGTACTGCAATTCAATAATCCCTTGAATCTCATTCATAAAAATAGGATCTTCCAAGATCGCCAAATGCGCATCAAAAATATAGGCTTGTTCTTGCCCAACAACCTCTTTGATCTCTTGCTTGATTAGCTCTAACTCATCCTTGGAATGGCGAATCCCATCGTATAATCGCTCGAATTCGTAAGCCAAATCCGTCACATCAATCATTTTCTCTGGAAAATCCCATTCCCACGTTGGAATTACAAAAGCCTGCCCCATCGCGATTCCCGAAGACGCACCTACACCTCTAATCATCCGTTTGTCCCCCCCTCGGATTTGGTTGGCTTAAGGACTACGGACATAACAGAGCCTTGGCCTTTCTTAACTGGTTTAAACGGAGCAAAGCTCCAGGATTTCACAATATCTGGATTCGTAATAATCATCGGTGTAGCTAAGGAAGATGCGAATTTCTTCACTTTGTTATAATTGAATTTGACCAACAGTTGCCCTGCTTCCACACGATCGCCTTCCTTCACCACCGCATTAAAGCACTTACCAGGTAAGCTGGATGTATCGATACCGATATGCAGCAGAACTTCCAGTCCTTCTTCCGTCAAAATACCTAGCGCATGCATTGTCGGGTAAATATGCATGATGGTACCTGCAACCGGAGAAACCAACTCTCCTTTTTCAGGAATAAAAGCAACACCATTTCCGACTAGTCGCGAGGCAAAGATGCGATCTGGTACTTCTTCAATCGGGATCATACGTCCCTGCATAGGGGAAGTAAACAAGACGACATGAATATCTTTGCGCAATACTTTCATAATTTCTTCACGTATAAGCTCTGAAAATGTTCCAAACACGACTTGAACATTGCCTCCTCCAAGACGTATGACGCCTGCTGCTCCTAAGTGTCGTAATGCCGTGATGTCCATCAGACGATCATTGACAAGTGTCAGTCGCAATCGAGTAATACAGGCCTCAATCTTCTTAATATTGTCTTTCCCACCAAGTGCCTGCAAAATTAACGGAGAACGATACGGGATGTCTCCTGCCCACTCTTCTAAAGAAGAGCCTTCTTCCCTGCCAGGTGTAGGTATGCGGAACTTCTGTATCGCCCATCGAAATAAGAAATAATAAAGTAAACCGTACACCAGCCCAATCGGAATCAACAATAAGCCATTCGTAGACAAATGCAGATTAATAATGTAGTCAATCGCACCTGCTGAATAAGAGAACCCGTGATGGATATTCAACTCATAGGCAATCCACATGGCAACCCCCGAAAGGATGGCATGGATAACAAATAAATAAGGAGCCACAAAAAGAAAGGCAAATTCAATCGGCTCTGTTACACCCGTTAAGAAGGACGCCAACGCCGCTGTAAGGAATGTAGCCTTTATTTTGGGCTTCAAATCCTCCCTAGCTTCTCCTATGATCGCGAATGCAATGGCAGGTAAGGCAAACATCATGATGGGATACAAACCTGCCATATACATGCCTGCTGTCGGATCGCCTGCAAAAAATCGCGGTAAATCGCCGTAAGCATATTGGCCAGACGGTGTTTCATAAGCGCCCACCTGAAACCAAAAAAAGTTATTCAAAATATGATGTAGACCAGATGGCACCAACAGACGATGTGCAATGCCGTATATAAAAGCACCAAAGCCGCCTAACCCCAGTAATCCACTTGATATTTTACCCATTAATGTCTCTAAATAAGGTCCAATCCCGATCATTATATAAGAGACGATGAGCGTTGCGAGTCCCATGACGAGCGGAACCATACGGGGTCCGCCAAAAAATTGTATGTACTCTGGAAGCTTTATTTCTTTGCAGCGATGATAGATGATTGCGGCCAGTAAGCCGATCAAGATCCCGCCAGAAACACCTAATTGAAATTGCGTACCCAACCCATGCTCGATAAGTCGGGTAAACATAAAATACCCTAGCATCGCAGATAGACCAGCAATTCCGGCACTTTCTGTTAAGCCCAATGCCACACCCACAGCGAAGATAATAGGTATATAATCAAAGATTGTATTTCCAGCCAATGACAGCATATCCCCAAAACTTGAAGCATGTATGACATCCCAAGGTAAATCCCCTAGACAAAGCAGCACAGCAGCAATAGGAAGCGCAATGGTAGGCAGCATTAAGGAGCGGCCAAGCTGTTGTAAGTTCCCCATCCAGTTCAAACGAATGCTAACCTCCTAAAAGTTTTCATCAGAAAACTGACTTCGTAAGCATCTTACATGAATAAATTCAAAAGAGTATCTCTCTAATCATAAGATTCTCTTTTCAAATCGTAAAGCTTGTTCGTCCTTTTGTCAAAAAAAATAAGCAAATCATGGGTTCCTATCAGCTTTTTCAACATAGTAAACGTAAAAGTTGACTATGTCACCTGAAAGCTGTCATACTTTACCTGTACCCTATTTCAAGATCCAAGGAGGAACACACTTATGTCTTACGATGTTATTATTATTGGAGCTGGACCTACTGGTGCAAGTGCAGCACTTTTCACTTCAAAGGCTGGCAAGAAGACGCTCGTGATCGACAATGAGCAAAGCGTTACGAAGCGCGCATGGATCGAGAATCATTACGGTGTAGAGGCCATTGCCGGACCAGATTTAGTTGAAATCGGTAAAAAGCAAGCCGCTAAGTTTGGAACCGAATTCGTCACTGGACAAGCAACGCAGCTTGTTAAAAGCGATGATGGTTTCCAAGTTTCCACGGAAAATGGCACTTATGCAGGGAAACATGTCATTCTAGCAACTGGCTTATCCGTTGAGCTAGCCGAAGCAGCAGGTATCACGACGAAAGCAGGAACAGAACCGCGGATCAAATCCATCGTTGATTGCGATGCACAAGGGAACACTAGCCTAAAAGGTGTATGGGCAGCGGGAACGACAGCTGGTGTCAGCATGCATACCATTATTACGGCAGGTGACGGCGCTAAGGTCGCTATCAACGTCATCAGTGAGCTGAATGGCGCTCGCTATGTTGATCACGACGTTCTGAAAGCTTAATTTCCATTGATAAGAAAACCGCTAATCGATTGCCTTCTTAGGCGTATCAATTAGCGGTTTATTTGGTTTACACAGCTTGCCTTAATTGTTACGTGGATTCAAAATGGCATCTTCCACTTTGATACAGCGATCCATTATGACTTCTAAGCCTGCCTCACTAGCAATACGTGCAGCTTCTTCGTTTATGATTTCTAATTGCAGCCAAAATACTTTTGCGCCAATCTTAACAGCTTCTTCGGCCACAGGCACTACTGTTTCGGCACGACGGAACACATTTACGATATCCACAGGTTCTGGGATGTCAGATAAAGAGGCGTAACATTTTTCACCAAGAATTTCTTCAGCATTCGGATTGACGGGGATAATCCGATAGCCGCGGCTTTGCATAGCTGCTGCTACCATATAGGACGTGCGATCTGGTTTATCCGATAAGCCAACTACAGCAATGTTCCCTGCATTAGCAAGTATTTCTTTGATGTGTTCCCTGGACGGATTCTCAAATGTCATATCCAACACTCTCCTATTTATTCAAGTAAGTTAGACCTTGTTTCCCCATGGCAGACCACGTCTCCACAAATTGGGCTTTGTTTACTTGTATTTGCTTCTTACCATTCAATGGATCATTTAAGTATACATTGGACTCATCGAATCCAACAAGAACAACAGCATGCTCCGAGTATGTCGTCTTTAGTGGACCGATCGGGGTATCCCAAGTGACCCATTTGTACGGTAGATTGTAATCAATCGTCGTCCAGACAATAACCGGAATCCCATGCGCCACTTGCTGCTCGTATAGCTCAAAAGGTTCCCCCGTTATATTAATAGCTTGAGGGATATACGTTTTCAAAAGAGGGAACAATCCTGCAGCATAAATGCCGAAACCTCTCTTCTTGCGGGTTACATCACCAACGAAACCGCTATTGGGATTGCCCCAATACGTGATGTTACCATTGGCATCCAGTGTGGCTGGTGTGGAATCTGTCGGCATTTCGGCGACTAGCTCCATCTTCGTTTTGTACACGCCATAGAACTGTAGCAGCATCGTGAGACTAGTGATCTCACAACCAGCCGGCAGCTCAGGCAGCTGACCAAAGATAGGAACATCCAGCATCGCTGATTTCGCTTGTTCAACAGCGGGCGACGGTGATGGCTTCACAGTGGCCTTAACCGTAGCGGCGGGCTTATCAACTGCTAAGACTACTGGGCCAGACGCGAATAAGGCTGGTTCTTTCCCGGTTGCCTTCGCATATAGCAGGACAGCAAATACACTGCTTGCAAATGTAAGACCAGCTACGAGAAATAATCCAAACGTCACCTTCAATCCTTGCCAAATAATCCTCATGCTGACTCACCCATTCATTGTAATTGAGATTCTAGGACTCACTCACAAGCTCAACCTGTGCGCCAATCGAGCGCAGGTGATCAAAGTATTGTGGGTACGACTTAGCCACGTGGTGGGCATCTCGAATCGTTAATCCCTTCTCAGAGCGAAGACCTACCACCGTTAATGCCATGATGACCCGGTGATCAAAATGCGCATTAATCTCTACGCCGCCTTCAACACCTTGAGGCTTCCCATGAACAATAATTTCACTCTGACGTTCTTCTACATCAGCTCCAGCTTTACGGAGCTCATTCAAGTAATCTGTGATACGATCACACTCTTTATACCGCAAGTTCTCAACATTGTAGAACCGCGATGTTCCTTCTGCAAACACAGCCGCAGCAACCATAGCAAGAACTGCGTCAGTGAAATGATCGCCATCGAATTCTCCAGCAACTAGGCGCTGATTCCCACGAACATGTACGACGCCATTATCGTGTGTTAGATCTACGCCCATAGCCTTCAGAACATCGACACACGCTTTCTCACCCTGCTTGCTGTTTTCTTCTAGACGAAGCACACGAACATCTGAGTTTGTCACTGCTGCAGCAGCAAGAATTGCTGCAGAGCCTGGGTAGTCACCTTGGATGACATATTCTTTGGCCTCATAAGATTGTCTGCCTGGAATACGATAGTGCATCAAATCTTCACTTGCATGCACGATAATACCTGCTTGTGCCAATACTTCAAGCGTTTGACCCACAATAATTTTGGATTTCAAATCATGCAAAACTTCAATTTCCGTATCTTCTTCAAGCAGCGGCGTCATGAACAAGAGGGAGCTCAGAAACTGCGAACTCACATTCCCAGAAACGGTGATTTTGCCACCGCGAGGTTGTCCCCCTTTAATAGTTATCGGCAAACGACCGTTATTATGTAGTACTTCTATCCCCATTTGTTGCAAAGTATCGATTAAATCATCATGAGGACGTTTCCCCAACGATTCCGGATACGTATTTACGAATGTAACTTCTGGACAGAAAGCAGCGGTAGACATCAAAAAGCGAAGCACAGCCCCAGCATTGCCAACATTCAATTCAGACACATGCTTAGGGTTCTTACCAAATCCTGTGATGACAATTTTCTCATCATCTTCTTCTATAATCGCTCCCAAATCACGTACGCAGCGTCTCATCGCATCACTGTCTTCACTATGAGCTGGGTAATAGATGGTGCTTGTCCCATTCGCTAGTGCCCCGATAAGCAAGTAACGTGTCGTATAGTTTTTGGAGGATAACGCATTAATTTCCCCTTGGAGATGGGAAGTTGGTTTTACGATGGCTTTCATGTCGTTTGTTAACTCCTTCGCAAGTAGTTTATATGTATATCCCGCAGAATGAATGCTAAGAAAACACGCTTCAGCAGGATGATAGAGATCAAATATTTATTGACAGTGTATCATACGAAATGTAACTTGGAAACCTTCATCCCTTACAGGCTAATCGTCAAAAAGCTAGATAAAGTAACGCTTCGTTTGACATCTCGGCGTTAAATTTCTATCATACTAAGTAGGGAGATTTCTTCCGTAAATACAAACAAGGAGGCGCATCATGGATACGATTCTACCATCCGAAGTCAAAACAAGACTTGCACAAGGTGAACATTTAATACTTATCGACGTTCGCGAAGATGAAGAAGTAGCAGAAGGTATGATTCAAGGCGCCATACATATTCCATTAGCCCAATTACCAGAGCGCCTTAGCGAGATTCCACAAGCAGATGAAGTCATTCTCGTATGTCGCAGTGGAAATCGCAGCGGACGCGCACTTGGTTATTTAGAAGCCAATGGCTATAAAGGACTCAAGAACATGACCGGCGGCATGTTGGAATGGGAAGACTAAGCTGAATAGCTTGTCTTCTCCTTTAATGGCGACCGGCATGTTGAATGATTAGATCTACAATTTCATCCTCAGTTAATTCTGTTGTATCAATGGACGCATGCGCAAAATTATAGGCATGTTTTCTTTGTTCCATAAGCGTGTGTACACGTTCCTCCAAATTACCTTGCAGCAGAGGGCGATTCGTATCTGCACTAACTCGCTCTATAATCGTTGCTGCTGTTGCTTCCAAGGCAACGACAAAGCCATGCTGAAGCATGCACGCTCTATTGGTTGCTGCTAATACAGCCCCGCCACCGGTTGCAACAACTTGACCTTCACTATCTAAGATGCGTGCCAACGTCTCTGTCTCCAAAGCACGAAAATGAGCTTCACCATGATTGCGAAATAATTCAGGAATGCTTGTCTGTTGAACCTCTTCTAACACCGTGTCAGAATCACAAAAACTCCATCCTAATCGCTCTGCTAGCTTCCTGCCTACCGTTGATTTTCCTGTCCCCATGAATCCAACAAGCACAATATTTCTGACTGTCACACTAATCCCCTTTTCCCTTGAGCTCGTCATACAAACTTTCCCAACATCATACCATAGCTCTTTCAGCATGAATACAATCCATCTAAAAATCATATAGTAGTGTGAATAAATTCTAGCACAAACAGTTAAGATTGGAGAGAGACCCCGCCGATAAGGAGAGATGGAGCTTTGAACCCAACTGTTCTGAACACGAACCACACGATTGCCTTTACGAATCGCACACAGCGCAAACTAGAGCAGATTTTGCACCCAAGCTATACGTTATGCAAAGAGGATGTCGTCTGGATTTTAGAATTTATTAAGAAAAAAGTGGCTGAAGAAGACCCGCTTGTGCAAGGTCTTACTCAACCACGATTATTAAGAAATTTCCGTTATTTCGCCGAGGTTTCTCTCATGCTCATCCACCGCCGCAATGGCTTCGATGAAGACGCTGACCGATTGAAGATGTGGCTTCGAGAAGCTGCCTACGGTTTACAAGAAGAGGCTTAACGACTACTCGTTACCCATCCAGTTGAAGTGGAAAGATCCTTCTTTGTCCACACGTTGGAACGTATGAGCACCGAAGTAGTCACGTTGCGCTTGCAACAGGTTAGCCGGCAATCTTTCAGTACGGTAGCTGTCATAGTAAGCAAGTGCGGATGCGAAGGAAGGAACTGCGATACCGCGAGTAACCGCTTCTGCAACCACTTTTCTCCATGAACCTTGGTAGTTATCCACTACGTCTGTGAAGTAAGAATCCAACAAGAGGTTTTTCAATTCAGGATTGCGATCATACGCATCCTTGATATTTTGAAGGAAACGAGCACGGATGATACAACCACCACGGAAGATCATAGCGATGCTGCCGTATTTCAGATCCCATTTATATTCTTCGGAAGCTGCTCTCATTTGAGCAAAGCCTTGCGCGTAAGAACAAATTTTGCTGGCGTAAAGAGCTTGACGAACAGCCTCAATAAACGCTTTGCGATCGCCTGTAAATGCTGGAGCATCAGGTCCTTTGAGTACTTTGCTTGCTGCTACGCGCTCTTCCTTCATCGCGGAGATGAAACGGGAGAATACGGATTCTGTGATGATGGAAAGCGGCACGCCAAGGTCCAGAGCACTTTGACTGGTCCATTTTCCTGTTCCCTTTTGACCAGCGGAATCTAGAATCACGTCAACCATTGGTTTGCCTGTTTCAGCATCGTATTTTGTAAAGATATCACGCGTGATTTCGATTAGGTAGCTGTCAAGCTCCCCATTGTTCCACTCTGTAAAGATCTCATGCAGCTCTTCCGTGCTAACGTTAAGTACATCTTTCAACAATTGATAAGCTTCACAAATCAACTGCATATCTCCGTACTCGATGCCGTTGTGCACCATTTTCACATAGTGACCCGCGCCATCTGGTCCGATATACGTACAGCAAGCATCTTCGCCAACTTTAGCAGAAATAGCTGTTAAAATAGGTTCTACCAATTTATAAGCGTCTTCTTGTCCACCTGGCATAATCGCAGGTCCTTTAAGTGCGCCTTCTTCACCGCCGGAAACACCTGTTCCAACGAAACGAATGCCATGAGCTTCAAGCTCTTTGTTGCGACGTTGTGTGTCAGGGAAGAATGCATTTCCGCCATCGATCAAGATATCGCCTTTATCCAAATGCGGAAGCAATTGGTTAATTGTGTCGTCTGTAGGTCCGCCAGCTTTGACCATGATCAAAATCTTGCGCGGCACTTCAAGGGATTGAACAAATTCTTCGACCGTGTATGTACCAACTAGTTGTTTCCCTGGTGCTTCTTGAAGAAGCTCCTTCGTTTTCTCAG
Source organism: Paenibacillus qinlingensis (assembly GCF_031455095.1). Classification (GTDB taxonomy): domain Bacteria; phylum Bacillota; class Bacilli; order Paenibacillales; family NBRC-103111; genus Paenibacillus_E; species Paenibacillus_E qinlingensis_A. Next base: position 498,747 of record NZ_JAVDSB010000003.1, on the reverse strand, counting down.
CAGAACGGTTGAATACGGATACCGTAAAGCCTCTGCTTTCAATGTTTAATGCTAAGTTTTTCCCCATTACTGCTAAACCTACTACACCTATTTGTTGCTTAGACATGTCTCTCATACACCCTTCCGATATATAAATGTTTAAATCGTCATCGCGCCAAAACCGCCGTCTACTCTCAAAACTGTTCCTGTCACAAAGCTTGAAGCTTTCTCTGAAGCCAGGTACACCGCAGCACCTTGAAGCTCTGCAGCTTCACCAAATCGATTCATTGGCGTATGACGCATAATGGATTCAATTCGCTCAGGCGACAAAATCTTACGATTCTGCTCTGCTGGGAAAAAGCCAGGAATAATAGCATTCACGCGCACGCGACTTGGAGCAAACTCACGAGCTAGATTCTGTGTGATATTATTCACAGCTGCTTTGGAAGCGGAGTAAGTGAACACACGGGAAAGTGGTGGATCCGAGGAAACGGATGAAATATTGATAATGCTTCCGCCTTCACCTCGTTCAACCATGTATTTCCCGAACACTTGGCAGGCTATCACGACACTTTTCAAATTGACTTCCATAATAGAATCCCATTCTTCCATGGAAATGTCAAAGAAAGGCGTCGCACTATTTTTACCTGGACAATTCATAAGAATATCCGCACTGCCCGACCAAGCAACAACATCTTGGAGAACTTGCTCAACATCCTCACGTTTAGTTGCATCCGCTTGAAACGACTTCGCTTCTCCGCCAATTGCTGCAATACTCTCACGAACCTCTTCGCACTTCTCTTGATTGCGCCCGACGATCGCGACTTTAGCACCATGTCCAGCTAGAGCAAGAGCCATGGAACCACCAAGTGTACTATTACCGCCAATGATTACTGCTGTTTTCCCAGAAAGATCGAATAAGTTCATTGTCGTCATCCTCTCGAATAATATGAATTTGTCTATTAGGAATTATAGTTGAGGACTCCGTAGGTGCTGACTTTGAAAAGCGGTAATCGCGTCGAATTGATCTTTTAACTGATGATATACGCTCGTATAAATAGATGTCAATTGTTGATATACGCGATAATCGTTTTCATTTACCTCGTGAGCCTTGCCTACACGAATCCATTTGTGTGCATGCGATAAATCTTCAATTTCGCCCATCGCTAGTAGACCTAGCAGGGCAGCGCCTATTCCTGAGCTCTCAATAGAGTCCGGAACGGTAACTGCGGTCCCCAGCATATCGGTCATCATCTGACGCCAAAACTCTGAACGAGCGAAACCGCCAGACGCGCGAATCACCGAAGCAGGTCCCATCACCCGTTCCAACGATGTAGCAACGGCTTGAATGGAAAACATGACGCCTTCAAGGGCTGCACGAATCATATGCTTCTTCTGGTGGCTGAGTGAAAGACCGAAATACACACCGCGTGCATTGGCATTCCAATAAGGAGCTCGTTCACCTGACAGTAACGGCAAGAAGAGTAATCCGTCGGAGCCTGCACCAACCTCGGCAGCAAGTGCTGTCAAATGGTCGTAAGGATCCATGCCCATTCTGCGTGCTTCCTCTGCTTCTGCTGTCGCAATCTGATCTCTTACCCAGCGGAAGACAATACCCCCGTTATTAATGGGACCACCAACGACCCAGAAATTTTCGGTTAATGCGTAACAGAATAATTTCCCTTCAGGATCTGTTTGAGGTTTGCTAACAACACTCCGAACAGCACCGCTCGTACCGATCGTAACAGCGACTACGCCAGGCTCGAACGCGCCCACGCCAAGGTTGGCAAGGACACCATCTGATGCACCTACAATAAAAGGTGTATCCATGGACAAGCCCATTGTTGCAGCATCCGCTTGGCTCAATCCTTCAACACGATGCGTCGTCGGAACTAGTTTGGATAACTGCTTAGGCGTTACTCCTGCGTAATCCAATGCACCTGCATCCCAATCTAATTGCTCTAAATTGAATAAGCCAGTTGCACTTGCCAGTGAATGGTCGATGAGATAATCACCAAACAATTTCGCAAACACATACTCTTTAATTCCGATAAATTTATATGTGTTTCGAACAAGCTCTGGTTCATAGTGGCTAAACCACTTTAGCTTCAAAAGCGGCGACATCGGGTGAATCGGTGTACCTGTTCTTGCATAAATCTGTTGTCCGAGTCCGCTGAGCTTCAACTCCTCAGCATATTGACTGCTGCGATTGTCAGCCCAAGTAATGCATTGCGTAAGTGGCTTATTATGCTCATCTACAGCAATTAGCGAATGCATCGCGGAACTAAATGACACGCAAAGTACTTGATCAGGCTTGACGCCTAGCTTGCGAACGACTGCGCCGATCCCTTGCACCACAGCATCAAATATTTGATCTGGATCCTGCTCTGCGCGATCAGAGGCAGGGGTAAACAACGGATATTCGATGGAATGGGAGGCAAGAACGCGCCCATCCCGATCGATCACAAGCGTTTTGGTGCTTGTTGTTCCAATATCGGCTGCTATGATGTACGGCTTCTGACTATCCGTCATGGGCTAATATTCCCCTCCGCATCAAATGATAGGTCAAATGGCTCCGATAAAATCTCGATATCTGGATGTTGACGAGCTTCATCAAGGAGATTAACTGAAATTTCAATTTCACCTAGGTGCAATGTGTCTTGAATGCGAACTAGTTTGCAGGTCGTGTAATCTAAGATGTTACACGTTTTGACAGCCGCTTTAATTGCGTAGAAATCATTCTCTAATGTCGTTGCAATTTTCGTAGGCGCACATACCGTTGAAGTCAAACCATTGGCATACGTGAACTCCAGGTTTGTTTTATCTACTAGGCGTTGCGTCGTAAAATCAGCTGTACCTACACCGTTAGCATTTCCTTTTGTTTCATGCGTCAAATCAAGGACTACCATCTTCGACACCTCTGGGCCACCATGTGCATACGGTGTAGGATAACGCCCAGTTACGTTTGGATCCATGCCATCACCGCTGATGTTTTTACCGATATAATCAATAACAAGGACATCGATTTCATCAAATAGAATTTTGGGCAAGCGGGACTTCGCTTCAACAAGTAAAACTTCCTCGCGAGCCTCGATCTCCGCGGCTGGCAGTACTTCAACCTGACACGTTTCATCGTAAGCATTCTCGACAAGCGCAACACCGAAAACGATCGGCAGCTTCTCAATCATGAGATTCGCCATCGCCGGCACGTTCTCAGCCATATACTTAAAGCCTAGCTGATGACAAGCTTCAGCGCCTTTTTGCTTACCAAGACCTATCGCGATCATCTTCATGATGCCGCTCTCAATGCGTCCACGGAATGCTGTATGCGGCTTCACACGATTAATAACGACAATGGCATCTGCCTCTGAAGCGATGCGATCTACGTAAACTGGCAAACCATTAGGCAGTTGATCGATTTTGACGACGTCCATCGAAGAACGAATGGGCGCTCCCATAGTTTCTTCCGTTATACCAAAGTGCTGCAGCACCTCAGTCTGACCTTCTGCGGTTGCTCCGCCATGACTGCCCATACACGGTACGATGAATGGATGTGCGCCTCTAGCCTTAATCGCATCTAATGTTGTTTTCGTGAAACCAGCGATATTGGCAATACCTCTGCTTCCTACAGCTACTGCAACTTGTTGACCAGGAAGGATGCTCGGCATAACGCCACTGCTTTCCAGCTTATCGGCAAGTTCCTGCAAAGGATTCTCCAAAATTGTACGATCAAATTTCTGGCGGATCTTGACCATTTGCGGAATCGGAATATCTTGCAACAGCTCTCTTAGAATACTCATCGACTTCTCCCACTTTCTTAGGCTTGTAATGGTTGCACGGACTCACGAACAATCAGTTCCGTTCGCAAGAGCACTTGCTCTGTTGTATGCAATTTGTTCTCTATATTACCTAAGAGACGCAAAGCGCCTTCTTTGCTAATTTGTTCAATGGGTCTTCGTACAGTTGTCAAGGACGGCGTCACATACCCTGCGAAAACCGTATCGTCAAAACCTACTACGGATATATCTTTAGGGACATGTAAACCTGATTCAAATACAGCTTTAATGGCGCCTAATGCCATCTCATCATTACAGCAAAATACAGCTGTCGGCTTCTCATCAAGACTCAGAAACTGCTGCATCGCTTTATGACCGCTTTCAAGATCATACAATCCTGGCAAGCGATAGGCTGCTGGAACCGAGATCCCGTAATGGCCCATAGCACGATCAAAACCATCTTTCCGATTTTGTGCCGATTTAAAACCTTTGCGTCCTTCAATTAGTGCTATTTTCTTGTGGCCTTGCTTCACAAGGAAAGCTCCTGCATGAAAAGCACCTTGCTCCTCATCGGACAACACATTCAGCACACCAACGGTGTCCACAGGGCGATTCAGCACAACCAAGGGAATCCCTTTCTGTGCAATGTGTTCTATGATCGGTTGATCGTCATCACTTTGACTAACAATGATGATGCCGTCGAAGCTTTTCTTCGTAATGGAATGAAAGCTCGTGTAATCATCAATGCCCTTGACGATCAGCTGATAGCGATCTCGTATCACAGAGTTAACCCCACGAATAGCTTCGTAGAAGAAGCCTGCGGAAGTACCATTGCTTAGTGTGGTGAAAAATAGCCCCATGTTATACGAGCGATCCAAAACTAAGCTCTTCGCATTATAATTCGGCGTGTAATCCAGTTGATTAGCGATGATGCGAATGCGCTCCTTAGTCTCCTCTTGGATGAGCGGACTGTTGTTCAGCGCTCTGGAAACAGTGGTATGCGATACACCTGCGAGCTTCGCAATATCCTTAATCGTAACGCTCATGCCATCACCTCTATCTGAAGCATATCACATCTATGCACACGTTAACAATACTCTTTTTATAGAGCTAAAAAACATCCTTTTCGAGGAGGTTTTCACTTATTTTTGGTGTATGTTAGCTCGAATATCCCCCTCTAAACACACAAAAGAGAGTCCCGTATACGTTCATACAGGCTCTCTTTCATCCCAGCACACTATTCATTCTCACATCTCCAATAGAAGCATTTCTTGTCTAAGCTCGATCAATTTCGCTTTACTTTCCATCGCGGCTTTGGTATCCCCGGACGCGATTGCATCTTGCAGCGTAGCTAATTCATAATCAAGCTCCATTCGCAAAATAGGGATGCGTTCATCCGTCCTCTTCGATCTTAGTGCTTGCATGACTTCTTCTACGGTCACAGCAGGCTCCTTCTGATACAGCACCTTATGTTCAATTCCGCTAATCTCAACCATGCGGATGATCTCTCCGAACATAATATTCTCAATGAGAATTTGCCGATCCTTAAATCTTTTAACTACTGCATGACCGCGTGTATCCCCGATCAGCTTCTCCATCATTTCAGCGAGTTTCTCATCCTTAAATGAATAATTGCCAACAATCTTATACTTCTCGCCAATCCGTTCAAATTTCAGCTTAATCAGCTTGCGGCCTGTTCGAATAGAAATGATAAATTGCAGTTCACTTTCATTCCAATAGAGTGAGTATCCTTCTTGAATGAGCGCTTTAATGAAGTTCCGGATTAGCCGGCGATCAAATCGTAACTCTAGGTTGCAATACTCCACTTCATGACTCTTACTCACGGCAATCCCCTCCATAATTGGTGCATAATCATTTATTTAAATATTCAGACAACTTGTGTTCTTACAGTTATCTTATTATGAATTCTATGTTTTAGCAACTTGGATTATGGATATTTTTTTAAAAGAAAGCGTACAAAAAAAGCCGATGCCTGTTTGCCATCAGCTACAGTCCATGAATCGGCCAGTCTTTAATTAATTCATTAATTAATGCCAACCCCAGAAAAATCCATCGCGCTCCCAGGCTGCTCTTCCAGCATGTAATTTCTTGAAAATTTTTTTAACCTCTTTGGAAATGGATTGATTACCATTCTCGTTCACATAAATAAAGGATTCCCCAAAATTGTTAAGAATATAGTCAACTGCATCTTTTTGATACAAAATACCTGCCGATTTCAATTCATTCAGCATCCACTCTGCAATTTCATTCTCTTTCATCCTCTAACCATTCTCCTTTTCAATCCTTGTCCATCTCATTATTATAGCATAAATACATGTAAAATCCGCACCTGACTAGGGACACCAGCACAATCATTCAAGTTGCCTCTTTTAGCCCATGCCATACGGCTCCTTGCTCCATATGCTATGTCGAAAGTCAATGACAGGTCTTAGAAAGAGAGGGTGAATCAAATGGGTTATGGCGTAGCAGGTGTTGGTGGAGTTGGTTGTGGCGGCGGTTATGGATCTTCTGCAGCAATCTTGGTTCTTTTCATCTTGTTGGTTATTATCACTAGCGCTTTTGTAATCTAATCTTCTCCAGATAAAAAAAGGCAGCCCCTCTGCATTCATTTGCGGGAGCTGCCTTTTTTATAACTAACCTCGTTTACTTCCCAGCCTCAATGTCTTCTTTTGAAGAACTTCCAACGAAATAAAGAATTTTATTATTCCATCCTGTTGATTGGGTCAAGGTAAGTTTAGTTCGATAGAAATGACCATTATCATTGGTCAAATAGCTATATGTATTTTCTTCAGGTAATTTATCGATGATGATCGGATTTGAAGCTATGATAACGCCATTAATCGGCAAGTATTGAAAATCATTTACATATTTCCTTAATTCCTCGAGTTTGAGCGGATCCTTCTCTTCGGTTATCACGATGGTTTCGTAGTTCGTATAGGAGATTTGCGGGGGTTCGTTCCCCCATACATTTTTCAATTCGGCCTCACTTACGTACAGTTGACCTGTAAATTTATCTTTCGCCTTACGCAACCCATCTGTGCGGATCCCCATTCGCTCCACATCAATTAAGCGGTAATACGCTTGATCTGTATTATTTATTAGCATGGGATAGGTAGCCCCGCGGTAATCCATATATTGCGCATACGGAAATTGCAGCTTGATGTCCAGGTAATTCGTTGCCGTTCCCTCCGCAGGTTGATTGGCATTCACACGTGGATTAATAAAGATAGTTTTCGTACTTTCCTCCCAATTAACAATAGCACCCAAATGACCGCCTAATTCTTTGACTGGCAAATAACTCGAATTATTATAGATTAATGGCGGATTCGCTAACTGAACGGCTTGTCCATTCACAACAACCTTATAATCACTTCTCAGATACGCATCGACACGTTGAAGCACATCTTGTGCGTATACACCTGCCCCAAAGCAAGTTCCCATCAACGTTCCGATGATTGTTATTTTTGACCACTTCGGCATTTTCTTCATATCGATTTCTTCCTCCTGTACCTTCCATTGCTTGTAACTACCCTTTCGACAAATTCCTAATTTTCCCTGCTTTTTTCGACAATATCGATCTTTGGACCTATACGCAAACATCGAAGAAACTTGCGATTTATTGCGAGAAGTAGAAAATTACTTTAGAATAGTTGAAAAATAGGATTGAAATGAGGACCATATACCATGAGTTTTACTGGATTTACACAACATGATTTTGATACCTTTGCTATCGAAGGCTTAGATGGGCGTATGGCTGCCATTCGCGAACGGATTCAACCAAAATTCAAAGCGTTAGGCGACAAATTAGCTGCTGACTTATCCGTTCAATCTGGCACTGAGATGTACCTACATATTGCCAAACATTTACGACGTACAATCAATCCGCCAGTCGACACTTGGATGGCGATTTGCCCTTATAAACGTGGCTATAAGCAAGTCCCCCATTTCCAAGTTGGACTTTTCGATGATCGTGTATTCATCTGGCTTGCCCTTATCTATGAACTACCGAACAAAGGAAACATTGCGACAACGTACATGAACAATTTGAAAAAAATTCAGGCTGAAATCCCGAAAGACTTCCTGATCTCTTTTGACCATATGAAAAAAGATACAACAGCTGTGTCTTCCCTCGACACCACGGGTTGGAATGATGCACTTATCCGATTCCGTGATGTCAAAAAGGCGGAGCTGCTTATCGGTCGCAATCTCAGCTTCAATGATCCTGTATTAGCGAATCCTGCTGCATTGGAACAACTGATTGAGGAAACCTTCCAGCAGCTGCTTCCTTTGTACAAGCTCGCCGTAGACACGCCATCGCTCTAATTTCATGAAAAATTTATGTTAAATTAAGGTTGATTTCAACTAAAACGTGGCTTTCCTGCGCAGACTAATCCTGTAATTCCCAATCACACAGGAAGGAGGCCTCGAAACCATTGGAAACAACGAAACTTAGAAAGCTTCTCATCAGCTCGATCGCACTCTCCTGCATCTTAGGTGGAAGCCTAACTGCCCTCGCGCAGAATCCTGATTTGGACGAACAGCCTACCGTAGGGTGGCAACAAGCTGATGAGCAGGGACAAGGCGGACATCATAAACGGAAATGGCCGATTATTGAAGAATCAGCCACAGTTATTGGTGTAGACAAAGAAGTTCTCTTCAAATCGCTGAAGAGCGGTAAAAGCATTGTTGAAGTCGCAGCCGAAAAAGGCATTTCGGAAGCTGATCTAACAGCAAAACTCCAACAACTGCGGACAACGAAGATCGAAACAGCCGTGAAAGACGGCAAGCTAACTGCTGACCAAGGCGATCACATGAAGCAAAAGCTTGGCGAACATCTCAAGTTCATCCTCAACGAGAAGAACTTGCTGGCTCACCACCCTGGTGGTCACGGTAAACACAAATTCGGTCTAAAACCCGATACTGAAAAACTCGCACAATCACTCGGCATGAGTAAAGACGAGCTTCGCACGCAACTGCATGCAGGAAAGTCGTTAACTGAAATTGCCCAAGCAAAAGGTATTTCCAAAGACAAGCTAGTGGTATCCATTAAGGATCAATTAACCCCTTCTATCGAGAAATGGGTAGATCATAAAATGGAACCGAAAGCGAAGAAGTAACGATGTGATATATCAAGAGGGGCATTCATTTGAATGTCTCTTTTTTATTTTTTAGAAAAATGAGTGATTACTCACTTCTCAATCTCATACATATGACGTATGATAAGTCTAGATCCAATAATGAGTGATTACTCACTTTTAAAATTAGAAAGAGGTGCAAGCTATGACGTCCAACACATCGATTCACGTGCAAGGGGTCAGTAAACAATTTGGTGATAAAACCGTACTGAAAGACATTACGCTTGCTGTACCTAGCGCAAAGATATTCGGTCTGTTAGGTCCATCCGGCTCGGGAAAGACGACTCTTGTTCGCTTGATTGCAGGCATTGAAGCCCCTACAACCGGTCAGGTGCACGTACTTGGCCAAAAGATGCCACAGCTTGCGATGCTTTCTCAGATCGGCTACATGGCACAATCAGACGCCTTATACACCGAATTAACTGCGTACGAGAACCTGGCATTCTTCGCAGCCTTGTATGGACTCCAAGGAGCCAAATGCAAGCAGCGGATTCAGGCCGTCATGGAACTCGTTGATTTAACTGAACACTTGAAGAAGCAAGTTAGCAATTATTCAGGAGGAATGAAACGGCGTTTATCATTGGCCATCTCCTTGCTGCATGAACCCAGCATCCTCATTCTCGATGAGCCTACAGTCGGGATCGATCCTGTCTTACGCAATTCCATTTGGCAGGAACTGACCAATCTGAGCCTTAACGGAACCACCATTCTTCTGACGACACATGTCATGGATGAAGCAGACAAATGCCATCAGCTTGGCATGATTCGTGATGGCCAACTCACAGCAATGGGTACGCCTGAGGAGTTAAAGAGTGCAACCTCCTCCTCCACGATTGAAGAAGCATTCCTAGTTTATGGAGGTGCTGAAGCATGAGAATTCGAGCCATAGTCATTCGTATCCTTCGCCAATTTTTTCATGATAAACGCACGCTAATGATGATGCTTATTGCCCCCATGCTCATCTTGTTTATGATGTCGTTAGTTTTCAATGGCAACACCTATACCCCTAAACTCGGAGCCGTCAATGTCCCTGCCCCGCTCATTCAGAAATTACAAGATTTGAATGCCGAGGTCACGGTATACACCGCCGAGGAGGCTCAAACGAAACTAGACAATGTACAATTAGATGCAGTACTCGTGATGAACGGAACCACACCGCAATTGACCTTAGAAGGTAGTGATCCAAGTAAAAACAAAGCTGTCCTCTTCTTATTGCAAAAGGCGTTACAAAGTGCCGCCACCGCAGGCACTGCACCTGCTCAGACACCTGCCATCACATATTTACACGGCGCGGCTGACATGGCTGCTTTTGATAATTTCGGACCGGTACTCATTGGGTTTTTCGTCTTCTTTTTCGTATTCTTGCTTTCAGGGGTTTCTTTCCTCAGAGAACGGACGGGAGGTACTTTGGAACGCTTACTTGCAACGCCGCTTCGCCGTTGGGAGATCGTCGTTGGCTACATCCTCGGCTTCGGGATCTTCACTACTTTGCAAGCAACGCTCATTGCTTGGTTCGCAACTTGTGTCCTTGGTCTGATGATGGTCGGCTCCTTCTGGTATGTCCTGCTCATAACATTATTGCTTGCGTTAGCCGCCTTATCCTTAGGTACACTCATTTCTGCATTCGCCAACAATGAATTCCAAATGATTCAGTTCATCCCTCTCATCATTGTTCCGCAAGTATTCTTCTCTGGATTGTTCAGCTTGGATACGATGTCGGTTTATCTTCGCTGGATCGGTCATTTGATGCCGCTATATTACGGAGCTGATGCTTTGCGAAATATAATGATTCGCGGCGCTGGTTGGGATCGCATCTGGCTTGATGTGCTCGTATTAGCGGCATTTACAATCGTCTTTATGTTCTTGAATATTGTGGCATTGAAGAAGCATCGTAAGTTATAATGGATGGATGTCAAGGAAGGGATAAAGAGGTGAATGCAATGTCCGAAATCGAGCCATGGTTAACTGAGCTGCTGCGTCTGAACGATGAAGAAGAGAAAATGACCGATAAACAGATAAAGATTGTTCAGGCCGCTGTGGAGATTTTCTCTGAGAAAGGTTTTGCAGGCTCCTCTACGAGTGAGATTGCGCAGAAAGCTGGCGTAGCCGAGGGTACGATCTTCCGTCATTACAAAACGAAAAAGGAGCTCCTCCTCTCGATCGTAGCACCCATGATGACCAAACTCATTGCTCCGTTTGCTGTCAAAGATTTTACTAAGGTATTGGAAGCTGATTACCCCAGTGTGGAGTCCTTCTTACGCGCGGTTACTTTGAACCGCTTGGAATTTGCTCGCAAGCACTTTCCCATTATTAAAATCTTCATTCACGAGATCCCTTTTCACAACGAGCTGCGGGAACAATTTAAAGAGAAGGTTGCCGTTCAAGTGTTGGAAAAGGCTTATAAAGCCATACGACATTTTCAAGAGCATGGTCAGATCATAGACCTCCCTCCTCCAGCAGCCTTACGGATGATTATTTCTACCATTATGGGGTTTCTTATCACTCGTTTTCTGCTAATACCAGATGGCGAATGGCAGGAAGAGAAAGAAGTTGACTACACGATCAATTTCATCTTGTACGGCCTAACGCCTCGTCCATAAGACGTTACAAAAAAAAGCTGCACATCCTTCTCCTTCTGGAGATATGGATGTGCAGCTTTTCTGTTATGCTACGCCGCTCGTTGCGCGGTCGATTGGCGATCAACCAAAATGAAGCGCTGCAGAAGCAAGATCGCAGCTAGGCAGAGCACGCCGCCGATGATGAACGGCAGCGAGTGCGCGATCGCGAACACCGCTCCGCCAAGCAATGGGCCTGCAATGCGGCCCAAGCTGTCCATGGAGGAGCTGAGCCCTGTCGCGACGCCTTGTCCAACCTTCGTGCGCTGCGTAATCAGCGACGTCACACACGGTCTGATCAGCGCGTTCCCTGCGCCGAAGACCGACAAGTAAATCGCAGCGGTTACGACGCTGCTGGAGTACAGCAGCAGGAAGAAGCCAGCTGCTGAAAGCAATAAACCGATGCCGATGACGAACTGTTCGGCACCTTGTTTCACTAGGCGGCGTACAACGCCACCTTGGATCAAAGCCCCGACGATGCCGCTGGCGAGGAACATCATGCCAATGTCAAAGGGCGTAGCGCCGATTTTGTCCATTTGATAATACTGCAGCGTGGCCTCAAGTCCTGCCAACGTGAACGAGACGAAAAACGAAAGCACGTACAAATATTTCGAAGCTCCATCGAAAGCGCTCCAGCGCGAAGGCGCTTTTTCCTTAGAGGATCTGCGCTTGTCCGCCGTTAAGGATTCTTTAAGAATCGCAGCAGCAAGTAAGAACGATGCAAAGGATATCGCAGCAGCTACGAAGAATGGCGTGTACGTTCCCCATTTGCTAACAATTCCGCCTACTGCGGGTCCAAAGATAAAACCTAGGCCAATGGACATTCCAACCATGCCCATGCCCTTCGTTCGATTCTCTGCGGTTGTAATATCCGCAACATAAGCGACAGCACATGCCGTAGCTGCTCCTGAGAATAAACCGCCTAGGATACGGGATACGTACATAATCCATAATTCATCATTAGCAAAACCGAAAATCAAGAAGCTAATACTAAATCCCAGCAGTCCAATTAGGATAATCGGTCTACGACCGATGCGATCCGATAGGCCTCCCCATATGGGAGACATCAAGAAGGAAGCGGCGGAATACACCGACAATAGTAAGGCGTTATGAAACTTCGCTCCTGCTCCATTCACTACTTCGGGCAGCACAGGAATGATAATTCCGAATCCGATAAAGATCGTCATCAGCAACAACATGATGATTCCAATCTGTTTATTCATGATGCGTTAAGCCTCCAAACCAATTCTTTTTCCTTATCGTACCATACCTTTTTTGGGGATGGAAATGAACATTTGAAGAACAAGTAGACCGATAAGCACGAATCCACTTGTCAGGAATGGCGCGTGATACCCATATACATCCCAGAGCTTCCCTGAAACAATGGGGCCAACAATCATCCCGAACCCTTCAATCGTGAGGAAAAACCCCCAGACTGCCCCCCTTTTCTCTGGTGGAATCGCTGAAGCAATTAACGCATTCCACGAAGGGATAATAAACGCATAACCCACGCCAAGTATCGCGACCAAGATATACAGCAGCCCCATTGATTTCACAAATGTAAAGAGCAGCAGCGATGCTGCGCTAAGTGAAAACCCGATGAACAGGAACGGACGAATCCCTAGGCGGTCCACCATTTTGCCCATGGGAACCAGACACAGCACCGTAACCGCTCCTCCAGCAACCAAAAAGAGGCTGTATTGAAAAGAAGACAGCAGCAAGACTTCTTTGGCATAGAGCGTTAGAATCGGCGTTAATATGCCAAGTGCGAATGTTTGTGCAAACATAGCTGGAAACATTAGTGGACTCACGGACATCGACTTCCGAACTTCGCTTAAATAGGTAGAGACACTCTGCAACCAATTGCGGCTTTTGATTGGCTGAGATTGAGAGTGAACATTGACACTCTCCTTTGCTCCATCAGGTTTAGTTATACTCCCCTTTTCTTTACGTGGGAGCATAAGCGCCACGAGGACGACTACCGTCATGCAGCCGATTAACAATCTGAAAGCAAACGTATAACTATCTTCACCAACGAAAAAATTAATCACAACAGGACCTAGTCCTACCCCTGACAGCCAAGCCATATACACGACACTCATGATTGTTGCTTTACCCTCATCACCTGCTACCTCTGTCGTTCCCGTAATGACACAAGGCCACAAAGGAGCTGTCCCAAAGCCAAGCAGCGCGCACCCGACTATCATCCACAGGTATTCCGTTGTAATCGACATAATAATAACCGATAGGAACGTCAGCAATACCCCAGTTAGCATCGTCACACGATAACCTAGCCGATCGATAATCCACCCAACGGGTGTACGTAATACATTATCGCCAATATATTGAGCAGCTAGTGTCCATCCGATCACAAAAGCAGAAGCTCCTAACGCTGTTGTCATATATACAGGCAAAATGGTTAAAAGCAACGCGCCCTTTACAAATTCGACAACAAACATAATAATTAACAGTTCCATCACAAATGGGGAAAATAACCGATTTTTCCGCCATTTTTGCAGCCAAATCATCCGATTTCTCCTTTATTTTGCCTATTTATTCATCATAGTGTTAGTTTGACCCCATTTTGTGCAAACTATTTTGAAAAAATTAACTTGCATCAAATCTCTAGTTTGATATACTCATTTTGTTTGTTGCAACTATAGCACAAGCAATCCACGATAGAAGGGAAGCGATAATCAGGTGGATCATACCCGTACACCCCTGTTCTCTGCATTGCTAGCGCATGCGGAAAGAAATCCTATTCAGTTTCATATTCCTGGCCATAAAAAAGGAGTCGGCATGGACCCGGAGTTTCGTGCTTTCATTGGCGACAACGCCCTTTCCATCGATCTCATCAATATAGCACCGCTAGATGATCTCCACCAACCAATGGGGGTCATTGAAGAAGCCCAGAAACTGGCTGCACATGCGTTTGGCGCGGATCATACATTCTTCTCCGTACAAGGAACCAGTGGCGCCATTATGACGATGATCATGACAGTCTGTTCCGAGGGGGACAAAATTATCGTGCCTCGGAATGTTCATAAATCCGTCCTAGCCGCGATTATTTTCGTTGGCGCTAAACCTGTCTTTATCCAACCTGCACGTGATAAAAATCTGGGAATTGACCACGGCATCCCTACCCGCTCCGTTCGTCGAGCACTCGAGAAGCATCCTGATGCGAAAGCCGTGCTCGTCATCAACCCTACGTATTATGGCGTATGTACGAACCTTAAAGAAATCGTCGATTTGGTTCATAGCTACAACATGCCGGTACTTGTTGATGAAGCGCATGGTGTACTCATCCATTTCCACGAGAAGCTGCCGATGTCTGCGATGGAAGCTGGCGCTGATATGGCGGCAACGAGTGTACATAAGCTTGGCGGTTCCATGACGCAAAGTTCGGTCCTCAATGTCAAAGGAAATCGTGTCAATCCTAAGCGAATTCAGACGATTATATCGATGCTGACTACGACGTCGACTTCGTACATTTTACTCGGATCCTTGGATACATCTCGTCGCCATCTAGCTTTAAATGGACGTGAGATGGCTGAACGCACAATTGAGCTTGCTCACTATGCGAGAAAACAAATTAACGAGATTCCTAACCTATATTGCTTCGGCGAAGAAATTCTCGGAGACGAAGCTACTTACGCCTATGATCCTACCAAAATCTGCGTTCACGTCCGTAAGCTAGGCATCACGGGCTTTGAAGTAGAGAACTGGCTGCGTGATCACTACAATATCGAAGTCGAGATGAGCGACATGTACAACATCCTCTGTCTCTTCACACCAGGAGATACGCCAGAGAATGTGGAAATCTTGCTAACAGCGTTGCGAGAACTCTCCCATATCAATGATGATGTTGTAGAGGTTAAAGAAGTTGTCATCAAGGTTCCAGCGATACCGCAATTAACGTTAACACCGCGTGACGCTTTCTATGGAGAAACCGAAATTCTGCCGTTCAAAGACTCTGCTGATCGAATTATTGCTGAGTTCATTTATGTTTACCCGCCTGGCATCCCTATTTTGCTCCCTGGCGAAGTCATTACGCAAGAATTAATCGACTATATTGTTGAGCATGTAGAAGTTGGGTTGCCTGTCAAAGGACCCGAGGATCGCAGTGTCCAACAAGTGAAAGTCATCGTGGAAACACAAGCGATCTTCTAGTGTTTCATCCGAAGGGATATATTGTAAAACCGTTTACATGATGCTATGATATGGGTGATGTTTTGCGAATGAGGTGATCAAGGAATGGCTCAAAGCGCTTATATTAAATTCGTAACAGGATCCGTTGTCGCCTCACTTACCTTGGATGAAATCAAGGACAAGCTGTTGCATTATCGCGATCAACTCAGCCAAACAGCCAAACAACTTGGTTGGGAGTATGATGAAGCCGGATTCCCTTATACGATTGAGACGAAGCCGGAAGGTGAAGGCAAATGGTTTTATCTGAAAGGCACCAACGCTTTATATCATACGATCGTCGTGGGGGTCGGTTCTGAACAAAACCAAGAGCAAGAACGCCAGTTCGTACAATTCGTATTACCTGACAATGCCACACACGGTGACAAGAGCAAAGGCAATGAATTCTGCAAATATTTGGGCAAACTTCTGAAAGCTGAACTTCATCTATTTAACGGTAGAGTCATGTATTTCAATCCTAGAAAATGAATCAACACAAACAGAAACCCCCTAACAGATCACTCTGCTAGGGGGTTCTTATGTATAGCTCTTATTCTTCGCCTTCTTGAGCCACGATTTCATTGTAAATCGTTACCACACGTTCCCACTCTTCCTCATCTTCAATGTTGACAAGGAATGCATCTTCGTCTTCTTCTTCAACACGGAAAATGACACCGTCTGCTTCAGGATCATTTCGATCTAGTAAAACAGCGTAAGCTTGCTCCTGAGATTGGAAGGTATATACCATGACCATTTCATGTTCTACACCGTTCTCGTCCGTTACGATAAAAACGTCTTCCCCTTGCTCGTCGTGATCGTGGTCACAGTCCGGGCCGTGCACATGATGCTTCTCATCGCTCACAGGCAGAACCTCATTTCATAAAGTAATAAGTTACTTGAATATCCTAACATTTTCATTATAAGAGGTCAAACCAGTTCATTCCCACTTCGCTTATTCCGCTTGAATTTGTTTCTCCGAAACGACCGTATAATCACTGCTGCCACTTTGCTGCATCGCAAACTTCACAACATATGTACCTGATTCCGAAAATGACACGCCATATAAAGGTACTTTTAACCAAAACGATTCTTTGGAGTCTGCAATTGATTTCTCGATTGGGGTGATCACATTGCGTCCACTAGGAGAAACAACGGACACGCGAACCGAATTAATGCTCGTTTTCAAATTATCCACCTGCGTGAATACGGTAAAGTTCACTTCATCTCCGCGCGCTACAACGCTGAAAGGGATAATTGACGAATCTTTACGAACTTCCGATGTAAAAAACATATGTACATTGGGCTTGAACAAGTAGGCCGTTTTACTTGCATCGTCCCACTTCAGTAATGCCTGTAAAGCATCGCTCATTGCACGTAAAGGCAGCACTGTCTTGCCATCTACAATAAGTGGTGGTACTTCTGAATCTGGGAATTCCTTCGTTTCATTGTTTACGACCAATCTAGCGATATTAAATCCTTTATATTCCCCCCATATCGAAGAGGCTACCACCGCAGCCGTACTTAAAACAAAAAACATCACCATCAACATAAAAATGCGCTGAACTTTCATCACTCTTAGCCTCCAACCTCGTTAGTCATCTGTTTGTCTGCATCATTATACGCCGATGGTTTAGAAGAGTTGCGATGAATTTAACTTTTTGCAATAAATTTTAGAACATGCTGCACATACACATCTGCTTCCAACTGATAGGAGCCGACATGCCCCCCACGTTCTGTTAGCCATATCTCAAATTGTTCCGGATGCCGCTCATACATTTCTACACTATTGGTATAAGGGATGGCTTGATCAGCTTTACTGTGAATGAACAAAATTGGCCTTGGTGCAATCCGATCAACAGCAGCTAACGCATCAACTGCATAAGTATTTACACCTATTAATTTTGGCAAAATAAATAGAATCAGTGGCGTAAAAGGTATTCGAGGCAACTTAGACCATACAGGCAGATTTTCCTTCAGATAAGGAATTAATTGACCAAACGCACTGTCTGTAATGACGCCAGCCACCGCTTTCTCTTCAGCAGCCGCTAAAAGGGATGAAGTTCCTCCCATTGAGAATCCTAGTAATATAATCTTCGTCGGATGACTAGTTGATGACTTCACCCAATCAATGGCACCAAGAATGTCTTCCTTTTCTAGGAATCCTATTGTTGTCGTCTTCCCTTCTGAGCGCCCTGAATTTCGAAAATCGTACATGAGAACATGGTGACCTGCCTGCACCAGCTGCTGAGCTAATGATAGTGCGGGTAGTCCCTTTTCCAGCCTTGTGCCCGCATAGCCATGGGACATAATTACCGTCGTTGCCATGGACGTGGATGGCGCGTTAGGCGACTTCAAGTACCAGCCATCTAACAGCACTCCCGCTGTTCGACTTGGGAACGTCACATCCACATGTTCAAGCTGATAATTCTTTGGTGTGTCATCTACTAATTTCCGCTCTGGATGCGTTAACTGCCAACCAACATAGGTCGAAATCCCAACTAAACAAAACAAAATAAGCAAAAAAAGGATACCTGCTACTAACCAGTTCATTATGAAATCAACACCTTCTTATTCGATACTTTAAGCTTGCTGAATCTTTATTTCAACATAAGTGGTTGAAAGTCGGCAACCTCCATGATACATTAGAAAAAGATGGAATTTGTCGAAAAATGGAGGCAGCTGAATGAGTTTGCAAATTCAAATGTTGGGAACCGGCAGTGCCTTTTCCAAATTATATTACAATACAAGTGCATTAGTCCGATCAGCGGATGCCCATATATTAATTGATTGCGGACCAACAACGCCTAAATCACTTCATGAACTCGGTATAGAGCTCGATCAAATCGATGGTATTCTCATCTCACATATTCATGCTGACCATGTAGGCGGGCTTGAAGAAGTAGCCTTTCGTTTATTCTATCAATATAACCGCAAGCGCGTAAAACTTTATGTGACGGCAGCATTAGCAGATACGCTTTGGGAGAACAGTCTTAAAGGTGGTCTCTATAATCCAGATGAAAGCTTCCATCAACTTCAGGATTACTTCGAAATCGTCTATCTCCAAGAGAGACAGCCCTATGCCGTTTCACCTAAGTTAACGATCGAAATTATCCCAACTCTACATATTGCTCACAAGCTCAACTATTCCATTTTTATTAACCACAGAACGTTTTATAGTGCAGATTTGCAATTTAATCAAGACTTGCTCCTTCATGAAGTTATAGATACAAGAGATTGTCACACCATTTTTCACGATTGTCAATTAAGTGGTCAAGGATTTGTGCATACCACATTAGATGAACTTCTTTCCTTACCCGAGCCTATTCAGAAACTCATCTATTTAATGCATTATGACGATCACATGCCTGATTACATAGGCCAAACAGGTCAGATGACCTTTATCCACAAACATGAAATCATCCAAATCCCAGATTAATCTATCTGTTAATCTAAAGCCTTAGAGTGCAACTTCTCAAGGCTTTTTTTCATACAAAAGTCCCTATTTTTCTCATTTTTTTTGATTAACAGCAGGGATTTTATGAAAAGTATAGAAATTGTCACATGAGTAGGTGAACGGCGGAAATTCCAATCGGGAGCTGATACGGTGATTATTAATGGGGTTTATTATGTTTATGTACTATTGTATGGCCTATATACAATTTATCTGCAGTCAGTATTGAACATCCCTTCATTCGTTCTAGCCATCATTCTTTTTGCTTTAGCTGTTCGCTTTGCCAATCTTCATCCTGCGATGCCTTGGGTTCAACTTCTTCTCATTGCTTCGCTACATGCACTTGGACAATCTAGTCTCTGCTATCCCTTATATTTATTAGCACTCTCACATCATGCTTACAAGGAAGAAGACAAGATCAAATCATGGGCCATGACTTTTGCTTGCATGATTACTTATGTGACTACGGTTAATTTCATTACCCATTCTGCCTCTCAAAACACGATGTATGGATTCATGAGTATCCTCGACTTCTCTGCTGTTACTTGGCTTACAAGAACTGCCCATCTTCGTACCGGTAAATTGGATCGCAATCGCAATGAACGCCATCTACTAACGCAAAAAGACTCCCTTACTGGTCTTTATAATTATGAAGAATGTCATCGCAGACTCGAACAACAAATCAAGCATCATCAGCCCCTAGTACTGTTTCTTATCGACTGTACGGATCTGAAGGCAATGAATACCTCTGGCGGATTCCAAGCAGGTAATTTCGTACTCAAGCAAATGGCGGATCTCATTCAAATTCTATTCAAAGATGCACTGTTCATAGCTCGATATGGTGGTGATGAATTCGCAGTGGTCATGCCTCTTCATAAAGATTTTCTGACTACCGCGTCTTATCAACAAAAGCTCGATTCTGAACTCCCCAAGCTGACTGGTATACAAAATACATATGGCATAGCGATATTTCCACAAGATGCTTTGACGAAAGATGATCTTATTTTGCACGCGGAGCATAACCTATTTATGAAGAAACGGGAATCATGGTTAAAACGCGAGGAACAAATGCAACGATCAGAGAAACTGCGTGTTGTCGGTGAACTTGCTTCTGGCATGGCACATGAAATTCGCAATCCCTTAACAACGGTGAAAGGTTTTTTGCAATTATCAAAAGCAAGCGATTACAATATTGAGAATTGGTATGGATTAATTATGGATGAGATTGATCGGATGAGTGATTTGACCGGTGAGTTTCTTCAATTCTCTAAGCCGCACCAAACCGTTTTTCAAAATCACTCGTTAAATGAATGCGTTCTCAAAGTGATTTCCCTTATTGAATCTGAAGCTACCAGCTCTGGACATGAGATTCATTTTCATGAAGCGGCATATGGGGTTCACATGCTAATGGATCAAGATAAGATGATTCAACTCTTGCTTAACATGATGAAAAATGCTTGCGAGGCGATGGAAGCAAACGGCTCTATCCACATGAAATTAAGCCGCGATCAGAAGAACGCGACTTTAATCATTGCGGATAATGGTCCTGGTATTCCGAGTGATCAGTTGGATAAGATTTTTCATCCATTCTTCACAACCAAAGAAACGGGTACAGGTCTAGGATTATCCATTTGCTATAAAATTGTACAGGATCATCATGGCACTCTAGAAGTCGAAAGCGAGCTCGGGATTGGCACCCGATTTATTCTTACTTTTCCACTCGCGGCAGCAGTGCCTACTGCACATGACAGTGTCTCTGTGAGTTAAAGTGTTTTCTTCATTCTGACATGCAGAATGCCAGCGTCGTAGAATGGCTCATCGGAAATCACTTGGTAACCTAACTGGCTATAAAAACCTTCTGCTTGGCATTGGGCGTCTAGAATGGCATATTTACAACCAAGTTCGAGGGCCTGTTGTTCCATAGCTAGAATAAGTTGTTTCCCTAATGAGCGTCCTCTGTAGTCCTTTAAGACAGCAACACGCTGTAGTTTGGCTGTTGCTTCTTGATATTCATACCATCTGGATGTAGCAATGGGTATTGCATCGTCCATGATGAGAAAATGATGACAGGCTTCTGGGGACTCATCCTTCTCATCCATCTCCAAGTGTGCGGGTACTTGTTGTTCATCAACAAACACATTAAATCGCACAGCAAAACAAGCTTTCAATTGTTCCATTGTCGTAACACGAATCGTTTCCATGTGGGCTTCTTCCTCTCTAAGATCGTTTCTTGATCTTATCCCATTCCGGAAATGTTGTCCACATTTACAAAGATTTCGGCTTTATTTTCTCTCCAGTAAATAACTGCATGTCCCGATGGCAAGCCCTAACAATGCGCCGGCCGCAACTTCACGTGGCAAATGGCCTAATCGTTCTTTCAATGCCTTTCTTCTTCTGGCATGGTAGAGTCCGGGGTGCTCTCTAGCGATTCGTTCGACCTGCTCGTCTAAATCATTCACTTCCACTGCAATCTCGCCAGCTGATCTTCGAATGCCCATTGCATCATGCATGACGACAGCCCCGAATACGGAGCTCACAGCAAAATCGATGGCTGAAAAGCCTCTTTTCATTCCGATATAGGTAGCTAATGCTGTAACACCGGAAGAATGGGAACTTGGCATTCCGCCTGTTTGAACCAATTGCGACCAGTCCCATTTTTTACTGAACACATAAGTTAATGGTAATTTGATGGCTTGAGCAGCGCCGATACCGACCAAAGCTGTAGTTAATGCTCGATTCATTTCCGTTCACCTCACTACTAGCATCCAACACAGGTTTAGATTCTATGCGCAAAGTTTGTTATACTAGACACATTGATTCTTATGTAAGGAGTGTAACTGATGAACATCGCTTTTTTCCTTTTACCTAAATCCGAAGTTATTACCGCGACTCCACAAGCTACCCTTCGCCAAACACTGGAACGAATGGAGTATCATCGATATACGGCTGTCCCTATTCTTTCGGATGATGGCCATTATGTTGGAACTGTAACGGAAGGTGACCTCTTGTGGTTTCTTAAAAATTCCGAACATATCGGCTTCGAGAATGCTCACCGGCATGTGCTCGACGAGGTTCCTCTTCGCGTTAAAAATAAACCCGTTCATATTCATGCAGAAATGATTGATCTCATTGATTTAGCAAAAGTACAAAACTTCGTACCTGTCGTGGATGATTCTGATAAATTTATTGGCATCGTGCGGCGGAGTGAAATCATTGAATACTGTGCAAAACAGATGAATTTTAAAGCTGAAGCTGTACAGCCCTAATCGATATCCCTTTTCATAAAAAGCAAAAAGGCTGATTGATATCAGCCTTTTTGCTTTTTATTATGGGGGCAAGTTATTGCACTTGGCCATTAGAGGAAGCTTTGGATGAGACAAATTCGCTTGCCCAGTCTACCATCCCGTTCATTAGCGTCAAAACCAGATTAACCGCATCTTTTTCCGTTAACGAGCCATTTGACTGACTGCTGACATACTGCGACGTCTTTTGCTCCAGCTTTACAACTAAATCTTTAATTTTCAAAAGCTCATTCGCTAAATCAGTTACTTGCTGGTTATTCGAGTTTCCTGCATTTCCTTGACCAGCTTTCATTTGCTGTGATTGATCTTGATTATTATTTTGACCATTGCTTGTTTGCTGCCCCTGATCTTGATTTTGGCTTTGAGCTTGTGATTGATTTTGGCCATTATCTTGATCTTGACCTTGACTTTGCGAACCATTCATTGCTGATTCCTGTTGTGCGTTATTCCCATTACTCGAAGAAGCCTGTTGCTGCCCCTGCGTGTCTTGAGAGCCCTGGCTACTTGACATCAACATTTTCTTCACTGATTCTAATTCAATAAGTACCATATCGTTTTGTTTCGTTAATTCATCCATTTGGAGCTTGAGATCCTGTGTTTTGATCATGTTGTCGAAACCTTCCTTCCTTTATTTCACAGCACCGCAAGCAATCCGTTTACCCGAGTTGCCTGATGGATCCGTCTTTAAATCGTCAGCCTTCTCATGAATGACTAAGCTTGTCCCATCAGGCTTGAACAGCGAATTAGACTTTCCTCTGTCTAGGACTACTACCTTTGTAACACCACTAAATCGTCCATTGCCTTGTGCATCCACAACGAGATTGGGCAGATCACCCGCATGTGCTCCTTTCGGATTTAAAAAACCATGCTCCTTCTGATGGGGATTGAAATGACTACCTGCAGAATCAAACGTCGGCGCTTCACATCTCGCTTTCTCATGAATGTGGAGACCATGAACACCGGGTGAAAGCCCACTAACCTGCACATCCATTTGTACACCGTTACTGACAGCGGTTAATTGCGCTGAACCAACAGATTGATTGTCGGCTCCTATGAGCGTAACACGAACCGTCTCAGGGGGCGCAGTGGGTTCAGCAACTGA
Source organism: Paenibacillus qinlingensis (assembly GCF_031455095.1). GTDB lineage: Bacteria > Bacillota > Bacilli > Paenibacillales > NBRC-103111 > Paenibacillus_E > Paenibacillus_E qinlingensis_A. Next base: position 475,181 of record NZ_JAVDSB010000003.1, on the reverse strand, counting down.
CGTACTCCTGACGGTTTGGCAACCAGACAATAGCATTAGACCCAAGCTCGCTGTCACCATAATTTGCATTGATTTCATCGTGTACAATCCTCCTGTAAAACCACACATTGGTATATTCTACCCTTAGGATGCACAACTGCCCTTACTGATAACCGCGTGACAGCTATTAAATTAAAAAAAACTTCCGTTTCAACAAAGAAAATGCCTGCAATCTTTCGATCACAGGCATTTTCATCATCGTCCTTTAGGATTATAAAATAGTCATGAGCTTGGCAATAATTTGGAGGTTTTCTAATTTGCGTTTGTAAAAGTTAAACTCAACTTTCGTATGTTCAACCGCATCTTCCATTTGTAATACCTGCTTCTGCAAATCCTTCGTATGTGGCCACAATTCAGCTTGCCGTTGAAGCTCATTCTTCCCTGTTACGAGACCTTCACCAATGATTTCATACTCTTTTGTTAGAAGCATATGTTTGGCCCAATTCAATTCTGACACGGCATCCACATAAATCGCTTCCGCTTGTTTCAATAACTCTGGTACAAGTTGTAGCTCCAAAATTACATCCGACCGATTCATTCGGATTCCCCCTATGAGTTTTCCTAGAAACTCAGCATAGTAATTCAACAAATATTGTTGCTTAGGCTCAATTATATTCATAGAAAAATAAAACATGCACAATCGCTGAAAGCCGCGAAAACAGTGGTTTTCTCCCCCATATCCGACGCGTTTCGCATCGTATTTCCCCTATAAAGTGACAAATCAATCAATTCCACATTAAATCTGATAGTTAGGTGTCCAAGCTACTTGTATAACCTATTAGAAGTGCTACAATGTTACTATACGTATCAGAGGAGGTGACAAAAATGAGCCAAGAAGAAGAAGTAGTTTCACAAAATGAAGAAGAAATCTCTGCTGAATCCACTGAAGAAGTGGTGAGTCAAGAGGCTGAAGCTGAAGAAGTAATCGCTGAAGCGATTGAAGAAGCAGCTGCTGCAGAGGAACAAGCTGAAGAAGCTGAACAATCCGAAGAATAATGAAACCGTTATCATAACTGATCACATATCACCCTCAACTTAACCGTTGGGGGTTTATTGATTTTTATGACTAATTTTATATAGAAAATATTGGCATGAAAAATTTCTTCGTTTTTTTAATATTTCGCGAATAAATATTCTGAACATTCAAATAATACTGGTGTACCATAAAAAAGGAGATGATTATGAATGGCTAGATCTAACACGTTAGTTGTCCAACAAGCAAAGGCAGCACTAGATCAAATGAAGTATGAAGTCGCTCAGGAAATTGGTGTTCCTCTCTCCCCTTCTGGTTACAACGGTAATTTGTTATCCCGTGATGCTGGCTCAATCGGTGGCACCATCACAAAAAGATTAGTGCAAATGGCTGAACAATCTTTAGGCGGCTACAAACGCTAATCCTTTGATGTAGGAGCAAGCTCAAAAAAAGACTGATTCACTCGATCCTCCTTAGAGTGAACCTCAGTCTTTTTTTCTATTCCCTTCAAATTCCTCTGATTTCCCTTCAATTTCCTCACCACTTGCTGTAAACATCTATATTTGATCTTATCGTTTTAGTATGATTACCTTGCTCGGATACCCGAAAAAGGAGTGTTGAACCGATGACCACACAATATGAAATTTTCCGTGATCCTTACCGAATGTTAATTTTACTGGCCACTTTAGTCAGTGAAAAGCAAAACGAACCTGCCCTTCAATTTGACAATGTCCCCTTTTTCGAAAATGAAACATTCCTTATTCAGCAAGACAAGTTTGTGTATAAGAAAAACGGTACTGAAATTACCTGGTTTCAATTTTTAGGAAGAGACATCGCTTGCAGCAAGGACCTTACACGTGAAGAGTACAATAAAATGTTTGTGGATTGCCTAGCGTCTTTGTATCATCTTACCTAACTATTCACACCTAACAAACGAAGAAGCCGATCATTAATGATCAGCTCCTTCGTTATTTCCTATATGTCTTCCTTATTTCTTCTTAACTTCCTCTACAAATACGTCACTTGCATCTCGTGTACTTCCGAGCTCAAGAATCGTATATTTCTTCTCACCAATCATAATCACATCTTCCACTTCCGGAAGCGGATCCCCCAAATACACAGTTCCTAGATATACATTACTACTCTTCAAACGCAAATTCCAACGATGCTGTTGTTTCGTCATAACCTTAGTCCTCCCAAACTCTAATGATCTCAAGTTACCATAAATTCACGCAAGAAGAAAGCTATACTAGGAAACATCGGATAGATATGTTACATTTACTTCATAATCTTTACCAGAAAGGCTGACAACGTGCAATGACAACTCTTGGTGTTACTGAAGAAGAGCGATCCCTTTTGCTCGGAAAAACCATCGATTCACCAACTGCAGAAAGCGATCCTACTGCTTTTCTTCCACGGTCCAAAAAGAAGAGAAAAGCTGATTCAAACTTAAAAAAACTCCTCTTTTTCTGGCGGAAGTAAGCTCTCCAACAATTGACAATCTCACGATTTCTTGGTATATTACTACCTGTATCCATAAACGACTTGTTAGCTCAGCTGGGAGAGCACTATCTTGACAGGGTAGGGGTCAGTGGTTCGAGCCCACTACAGGTCATATCGAAAAACCCTTACGAAGTAAGGGTTTTTCGTTTTTTCAGGAAACAAACATAGCTAATGCTTCACAAACTAAAGAAAGTTGGAACATGATGTTTATCTTAGTAAAGAAAATTATTGAAAACAAAAGTGTTAACCAGATTTTTATGCTAGCTTTATTATTTTTCTCTGCTTACTTAGCAGCAAATTCAAATAAACTTTATAACATTTTCCCTATTGTTACAGTTGGTATATTGATTTTTTCATGCCATAAGTTTTCTACTCTTCAAACTAAATTTAGTATTTTATTATTTGGTTTGCATCTATTAATCAACACAATGAATTATGTGCGAATTAATTATAATGATGATGCTAATAGGCTTGTTTTTTATTTCTATGCACTTTTCATTCTTTATTTTGTTTTACTAACTACTTTGGTGAGAACAAAAAATAATACTTCTCTGATTAAAATGATCTTTTATGTATTAATTGCATTTTTTACTACAGTAATTTATTTTAATGTTGGTCCATTTAATTTAGGAATTGATTGCATTGAGCAACCGACATATGAAAAATTTCAAGGTTGCAGCAAAGCAACTTCACAATTTAATCTTTTTAAAGCAAATATCATTAATGCTTTGGTCATTTGCATTTCAATCTTTGAATCAATTTCAAATGGATTTGACTTTTTCTCAAAACAAACAAAAAGCAAATCTCAAGTCTCGGATCATAAACTTTCTGATTAACAGCAAACCCGTGAAGCCCTATGCTTCACGGGTTTTCCTCTTTACAACCCTAACATCCCCCGAATCGCCCGCTTCGTCTCAGCAATTGCTTCTCTTAAAGGCTGGGTCTCACCCTGAAAAGGATGAACACTTCCAAAAGTATGGTTCCCATCAGGAATCCTCACCCACGCGATATCGGCATGATTCGCAACTAACTGCTCAGAGCCACGAATCCCCCGCTCGCCATCCGCGGTGCCTTGTATGAGCGTGATTGGAAAAGTAGCTCCGCTGATTCTTCCAATAATATCAAACCTCTCTTGATTGAGCTCCATATCTTCTAAAATCTCAAGATCAAGCGGCATCATCTGCTTGGTTCGCCCATTCATGGTGTAGGATCGTCCTGTGGCTCTCATCTCTGCCTTATTCTCTGGCGTTAGTAAATCAACATACGTAGTGCCATTCCAGCTAATCACACCTGCGATGTCCTCCGGATGATCTAAGGCATAGATCAGGCTCACTGCAGCTCCTCTGCTATGCCCTAGCAATAGGATCGGTTTCATTGTCCCTTCACGCTTATGTATTTCAGCAATGACGGCTTGGATGTCTTCAAGATCTTTGGAGTAGGTATCACCTGCGAATTTCTCAAGCTCAGTAAATTCCATTAACTGTTCACCCACACCATTATGGGAAAAATTCAACGCAACCACATCAACTGTTTCTGCTAGTTCATTCGCCACATGTGGGAACATCCCCCAATTTTTAAATCCCTTGTAACCGTGACACAGGAGTAATGTCCCTTTACTTGATTCGCTTTTGGCGCTATAAATATCGCCTCGCACGACCCGCTCATCTGCCATATGTAATTCAAATGGTATGCTTTTAGTTACTTCCATACAAATCTCCTTCCTTTCAATTAAATCCTACTAGTTACTCGTTCAACCGTTTACTATTGTAATTTTATCATACATGAATTCGATCAAGGAACACGTTTCGTTTAGGATTCGTTTTTATAAAATCATACTAAAAAGTAAACACTTAACTATGGCAAACCTATACGATTAAGGAGGAAGCTTTCACATGTCTTCAGTCCGCTCTACACACCGGCATCGAACCTTACTTATCACTTTCCTTCTTGCGCTCCTATTGACGCAATCGGTTGGACATAGCGCCTTAGCAAATGATAGCGCACCATTAAAAAACGAACCCGTTGCTGATTCCGACTCGATAGTATTACTTGTAGCATCATCACCCCGAGCTGCCTATCAGACGGAGGTAACGATTGAAGATAAATCGTTAAAACGTGCACTTGAAGCCAGCCTCAGCGCAGATCCCTATACTGAACCCATACTCCCGGACACAATGCTGCGCTACAACACGAAGAATCAAACTGTACGGTTAGGTGTGACTCCGACTGGAGATGTAATCGACTTGGCGGCAAGGCAAATCATCAAGTTGCCTAGTAAAGTACAGGAGACTCTCCAATCACACGTACAAACTCTTCGCTCCAAGCACTATGGCGAACTGTTAACTTGGGAGGAAGCAAGTCTCGTGCTTCCCAAATTCAGCTCTTTTTCCATCCTCGATGTAGAAAGCGGCCTTAGCTTCGAAGGGCAGCGTCGCGCGGGCTCCCACCATGCGGATGTGCAGCCGCTCACGAAAGTCGACTCCGCGACGCTCAAAAGCATTTATGGCGGCCAATGGAGCTGGGACCGCCGTGCGGTCCTAGTGAAGCTGAACGGCCGCACACTTGCCGCCTCCATGCACGGCATGCCGCATGGCGGTGATGGTATACCGGGAAATGACTTCAACGGTCATTTCTGCATTCACTTCCTCGGGAGCGTAACCCACGGCTCCCGCTCCGTTGACCCGGCGCACCAGGTCATGGTGCACCGAGCCGCAGGCTTGCTGCTGGACTACGTCAGCAAGCTCTCACCCTGGGCGCTGATCGACGTATGGATCAGCGCAGCACATCAAGGTGATCTGCAGCTGCTGCAGGTCACCACAGGGCAAGAACAGGCCATGCATGTGCGAAGCATGCGCCGCCTGTCCAAGTTCACGGAGCAGGATGTATCCCAGCTCCTGCAACTAGACACCGCGGTCGACGTGACGATGACCGCGGCTCGAGCTTCCGCGGTGTCGAGTCGCCGCGTTCTCTTTCATCTTGAACGTGCCTCCGTGCAAGATCGATGGTACATACGCAGTGCAGTCATCCAATGACGAAAGCCCGGCCACTTTGGAAGTTCCAAAGCGTTCGGGCTTATCTTTCGTTTCTTTCGTTTTCTTTAAATTTCTTCATCTATACTTTCGATCCTATTCCAAACTTTGACCGGAAGCCTTCCGTAATTCATTCGCAAGTCGATGGAATTCATTCTGTGCAGGAACAGAGGATGTAGCCCCATACCCTGCTGAAAGGAATGGAATGATCGCATTAGCATCTTTCGCACTCATTGGATAGCTAGGAGGTTCGGGCGTAATGCGTGTATTCCACCAGCCTTCATTCCCGTAAGATTCATCATAATCGATCGCAATACCATTGGCCATGACATCATTGAGATATTGATAAATATGAATAAACGTCGATTTCTTCCCTGCACTCCAAGCATAGGTCTGCCAGAATCGCGAGCAAGCACCCGCAGCATAAACAGCCTCCATGACGGCATAGGAACCATAAACACCTGTCGTGTAAGCGGGTGTTGCCTCACTGGCCGCTTTAATATAAGCAATGACCGTCGGCATTTGGGCTGCAGATACATCAAAATCAACGGCGAAATAAATACAACTCCCCGCCGGTTGGCCCACTTGAGCGGCAACTTGTAACGCGGTTGCTCCGTCTGCCAAACCAGCACTTCTCCCGCCTAACGCACGATTCGCAGTCGTCTCATACACGGAAACCAACTGTAAACCAGCTGCGCTAACGGCATCAGCCTCTGCTTTTTTTAATGCCTTCGCACCACTTGGCACCAAATATCTGGCGACAAATTTGAATCCTTGTCCGACGAAAGCAGCCGCTCTTTGTGCCGTAAGCGGTGTTGAACAATCAAACCCTTTCGTCACTTGCAATCACCTACTTTCCAATTGGTATTCTTAGCATATGCCAAAAGAGCGACTCCCGACACTTACATGCAACTAACGTCCCATTTTCGGGCACAAAAAAAGGCTCCTCTCCATGGAGAAAAGCCCTTGCTTCAATCTGTTTATCTTCTATCTGTTACCCTCTCTATACGCTTCTATCCGTTAGTCCTCTTTCGTACCAAATCGGATTGCATTTCGTTCTTTCGCGCGCTGCGCTTCCACTTCACGATTACGTGGCTCTGCATGCGTCACCAGAGAGTCCATTAATTTCTGCGCAGCTTGCGCTACTTCATGAATAGCCAACTGGAATGCTGCCTCATTCGCTTTAGAAGGTTCTGTGAATCCTGAAATTTTGCGTACAAATTGCAAAGACGCAGCACGAATTTCATCCTCCGTTACTGCTGGTTCATAATTGAAAAGTGGCTTAATATTTCGGCACATAACTGACTCCTTCAGGGCTTTTCATCCAATATAATAGATGCTATGTATTTTTACAAGATTGCGCACAAGAAGAATTATATGGAAATCATAGCCATACGGGTTTATGATAGATAGGAGTATTCATAATAACTAGATACGGGTGAGTATATTGTTTCTTTATGACTACATTGTTAATCTATCTATTTTTTCGCTCTTTGTCAGCACGCCATTAGTAATACGTTCCTACATTAATCATCGGCCACTTAAGCTGCTTCGCCTTTGGGTAGGTATTTATGGGGGACTTGTTTCGATTGTTCTCGTCATCCTAGCGGTCAAGCAACAAGGATTTACTTACGACATCCGATATGCCCCTGTCATTCTCATTTTTGCTTATCTGGGGCCAGTCCCAGGGTTAATTACTGGTTTCTTCTCGTTACTTGTAAGGCTGTATACGGGTGGAAATTGGACGCCAGCCATCGTAGGCTGGGCAATCATCATGGTTGCTTTCTCCCTCATACATGCCTATATCTCTCATCTCTCCCCACTGAAAAAAAGTATTACGCTATTTGGTGCCTATACTGCACTCTACATATTCACTGTGTTTACTTACCATATTTTAACAGATCAACCACTGTTTCATGGGCAATATCTCTTGTTTGTGATGTTAGGTGTCCTGCTAGGAACCCTACTCATTGAATCTAATGAGAGAGTCAGAAGAATGTTCACAGAGAAAAAACACATCGAGCAAACCCTAGAAGCTAGTGAATCTAAGTACCGACTCATCGCTGAGAATACATCGGATTTGATCATGATTATGGATAAAGATCTCTCCATCAGTTACTTTTCACCTTCCCACGAGACTGTACTGGGCTATAAGGAATTTGTATTGGAAGGTACAGAATTGTGTAAGTTCGTACACCCTGATGATGTGTTGATGTTCCTGACTAGAATAAAAAACATGTTCGAACAATTCGAGTCGCACTCCATGGAATTTCGGTTTAAACACAATGAAGGTCATTGGATCGAATTTGAATCGCGCTGCATGCCGGTCAAAGCAGATTGTGGAAACATAGCCCATATCGTAATTATTAGCCGAGATATCTCCGAACGCAAGAAAGCGGAAGAGTTCCTTTTGCAGTCTGAGAAGCTATCCATCGTTGGAGAATTGGCCGCAGGTGTGGCACATGAAATTCGCAATCCCCTTACAACCATCAAAGGATTTATTCAAATGTACAAAAAGGAAAACCCATCGATTAGGTATAATGATTTGCTCCTTAGTGAGCTAGAGCGTATTGAAACCATCACGAGTGAGCTGCTCTCCATGGCCAAACCCCAAGCTATTCAACTTATTTCAACGGATATTAAAGAATTGATTGTATTTACGATCGAGTTCTTCTCTCCACAGGCACTTTTGCGTAATATTGAAATCAAGCTTTTTTGCGAAGAATCCACTCTTCTGCTTACCTGTGAAAAAAATCAAATCAAACAAGTATTTCTGAATATTCTAAAGAACGCAATCGAGTCCATGCCTAATGGCGGTGAGATTCACATTAACTTGCACAAAGATTCAGAGAATGAGTGCGTTATCATGTTTAAAGATCAGGGCAGTGGTATAGCCGAGGAAATGCTTCCCCGTTTAGGTCAGCCCTTTTATAGTTTGAAAGAAAAAGGCACGGGGCTCGGTCTCATGATCAGTCATAAGATAATTAAGCAACACCATGGCCATATTACGTATCAAAGCAAGATCAACGAAGGCACTTTGATTGAAGTCAGACTGCCGTTGACTGTAGAATAACAGCAAAGCCCAGGGATACGCTATCCCCAGGCTTTGTATATTTTAAACCATAAACCGATATCCCGATCCCCAAACCGTACCTATGTATTGAGGTTTCGATGGGATTTCCTCAATCTTTTCTCTAATTCTGGCTATATGAACCGTTACCGTAGAAGCGTCACTCATCGCATCCATTCCCCATATCCGCTCGAATAGCTCTTCCTTGCCAAATACTCGATTCGGATATTGCACTAGAAACAGAAGCAGGTCAAATTCTTTTTGAGCAAGAACCACTTCATCACCGTTCACAAAAACTCTCCGGGCATCCTTTTGAAGTTCAAGTCCCCGAATTTGGATCGTTGTCCCTTCATTCCCTTTGCCAAATCGCTCTTTCATACGCTCAAACTTCTTAAGATGGGCACCTACACGTGCAACCAGCTCACCTGAGCTGAAAGGCTTTGTAATATAATCGTCCGCACCTAGACCTAAGCCGTTAACCTTGTAAATTTCCTCTGCTCTCGCAGATACCAACAGCACCGGAATATCATCCTGCTCACGGATCGTTCTCAGCACTTCAAACCCATCCATATCGGGCAGCATGATATCTAAGATAACAAGCTTAAACTCTTCCTCTTTGAGCGCCTTCAATCCAGCAGACCCGTTGTTCACCATCTTTACTGAGTAACCGCTTAATTCGAGGTAGTCCCGTTGTAAATTAGCAATACTTTGGTCATCTTCAACAATCAAAATTCTGTTCATCATAACCTCCAAACACATTTAGAATTTTTTCAGTGATATCATAATCCCGGTTCCCTCACCTACCGTGCTTTTAGCCCATATTTTGCCGTCGTGTCCTTCAACGATTTGCTTGGCGATCGCCAACCCCAAACCACTGCCACTTTTTCTTGAGGGATCGACTTGATAGAATCTTTCAAAAATGAAGGGAAGCTTATCCTCTGGTATGCCGTTTCCATTATCCTTTATTTCAATAATAGCAGAAGTTCTAGTTTCCCTAAGGATGATGTCAATCTTGCCATTTTCTTTACGGGCATAGGTCATGGCATTGTCAATAATGTTTTGTACAACCCTCTTTAATCGTTCTCCATCAATTAATACTTTGACAGGCTCCTTGAGTTCATTCATTAAGGTAATCGACACATTTGCTTTTTCACTTTCATATTTATGGTCTGCCACGCAATCCTCGAAATAACTGGCCAGATCACTCTTTTCAAAATGATACGGAAGCTGGTTTAAGTCGAGCTTAGAGTATAAAAGGAGATCATCAATCATCGCATTGACCAAAACTGCCTTGGAACGCGCTGTTTCGAGATACTCCTCCATTTTCTCAGGCGTCTTGGCCACCCCATCAATAATACCTTCAATATATCCTTTAATGGAAGTTACTGGCGTCTTTAAGTCATGAGAAATACTTGAAACAAGAAACTTCCGGTTATCATCATATTTTTGTTGTAAATGAACAGACTCCTTCAACTTAATCCGCATTAATTCCAAGGTTTGGCCCAATTCCCGAATCTCGCCTTCGCCATCTTCCGCAATCTCGCTGCTTAGATCGCCTTCCCTAATTTTGATCGCAGCATCCTTCAACCTGGAAATCGGAATAATAATCCCGCGGGAGAACTTATAGGAAATCCAAAAATTCATCAGCATAAAAACAACCGTGAAAAAGCTGACCGTAAAGATACCAAGCGACCAATATAAATTGGTCTTAATCTTGATTGGCGCAAGCAACAATAGAACACCTCTGTCGCCAGACGGAAGTTTGTAGTCCGTTCGATTAAACATATACATGCTGCCATCAAGCTCTAACTCATCACGATTAGACTCACTGGTCAGCATCAAGCTTTTCTCTATTTCAATCTTGTTAAAATTATGAGTGGTAAACAAAACCTCTCGATTAAGAATAATGATTGCACTCGCATCCAAAACGTTCACACGTTCAGACAACTCTTGTTGGTATTTCTTATCCAAAAGTTCCTCGAACTTAAAGGTCTGCGCTTCTCTTTTGATTTCACTGATGGCTGCCCGGACCTCGAACGTATGTTGAAATTCTTTTATACTGGCTTCGCGCCCAAAAACTTTCGCATACGCTGCAACAAAAATAATGACAGCCAGAATCGTCAATCCAATGGAGAGCAGCACGGCCAATGTATTCATCGTGAAAAAACGTTTCGTTAAGTGCATGTAGTTTCCTTTCTAGACGTCCTTCCTATATATCCTTCTTGTCAAACAAATAATAGCCCGTCGTAAATAACATGATACCACAACCGGACATGATTAGAATCTGGCGGATGATTTTGAAGAAATTGATCGATTCAGAGATCCAGAGTGTATACCAATCAAACATCGATGTAATAAAAAAGCTCGAATACGATGAGAATACAATGCCAAGAAAATTAAATCCAATAAACACAAGGATAGCGAGGAAAAATACAGCCAGTCCTCCCTGAATGAGGTTGGATAACAGTACGACGATCAGTGCAAACACAAATACAGGAAAAAAAGTTAAGCCATAGGACACCATCACTTTAAAAATCCCAACCAAACTGGCAGACGAAGGATTAAAAATAAACCCAGCTAGAAGCGAAAGCACCATAATAAACAATAGGTTACCAGCAATAAATAAAGCTAAATTCAATACCTTAGCGCTAAACACACCGAACCTGGAAACGGGTCTCAATAGGGTTATTTTCATCGTATTCGATGAAGACTCACCATTAAACATATCGATTGCCACAAAAACAGCAAATAGTGGTAATAACGTGTAAGAAATAAACGTTAGTACAGCAATAGGAAATTCTACACTCCCTACTACTCGTAATCCAAAGCCATGCTTAATCGTCGTGACAGCAATTTGACCGATCAGTACGGCAAGAATGGACAATATCGCGGCTGCCATTATTTTTTTCTTTTTGAGCAGCTTCACGGTTTCATTGATAAATGCAGCCTTAAACCCTTCCATTCCTGTCCACCTCACTAACAAAATAATTCTCAAGCGATGAATAGAACGACAGAATATTTTGGGTATATTCGACATTCACCAGCTTGCCGCCATAAATAATACCAATTCTCGTACATGTTAATTCCACATCGTGAATCAAGTGACTTGAAATAAAAAAAGTAGTACCTTCCTGCGAAAGTTGTTTAATCAACTTCCTCATCTCTAGCATGCCTTCTACATCCAACCCATTTAGTGGCTCGTCCAAAATTAACAGTTTCGGTCTGGACAGAATCGCCGCCGCTATACCGAGTCTTTGTTTCATTCCGAGCGAAAACTTTTGGGACTTCTCATTTTTATATTTCAACATTCCCGTGATTTCAAGACATTCATCTATTCTTCGCTGATCAACACCTGGATAGAATCTTGCAAACAACTTTAAATTTTCATTAGCTGTCAAATAGGGGTATGACTCCGCTGTTTCAATAATACAGCCTACATATTTCATGGCATTGACATAATCTTCTGCCACACTCGCTCCGAAAATTTTCACATCGCCTCTGTCAGGCTTCATAAGGCCTGTTATCATCTTCATCGCAGTGGTTTTCCCTGCGCCGTTAGGTCCCAGAAAACCGAAGATATCCCCTTGATCTACATCTAAGTTCAAATCACTAATGCCCCGGCCATTCGTAAATGACTTGGTTAAGCCCGTTATTTCAATCGCCTTGACTGTCAATTCATCTCATCTCCCTAAAAATGCTCAGGAAGCCGCATAAGCAGCCTCCTGAGAATCATTCCTATTCAAATACGCGTCTAAATTCTCCATCATAGAATGGCTTCATGCTGTTACTTTGTTTGTAATCATTTTTATCTCTAATTGCAAGATTCATATCAAAATAAATCTTACCTGGCTGGTTAGGATGTACCATTCCTTGTTTCTGTTCACCTTTTGAATCCGTGTAAGTAAACATAGGAGACGTCGCTAGGTTGTATTCAAAATTAAATGCATCCTTGTTTGGATACTCGCTCTCAAAACCAGGAATGACAGTTTCGGAATACGATCCTGAAATTTTATCGCCTTCTACGTTTGTGATTTTAACTGTTCTCTCACCAATCTTCGTGAATTTACCGTCTTTGTCCATAATAATATCGTTTTGATAGGTTCCCACATATTTAGTGCTGAACCCACTATTCTGACTAACCTTCTCAACCTTAGCCGTGCTAAGATCAGGCTTATTAATCTTCGTACTGCCAATCTCAGACAGCTTTAGCATAACATTGAGGTTTAAGTCATGCTGAACCCCATTTTTATCTTTACCTGACAGCGTGATCTCACCCGTTAGATTTTCTAGATAGCCATTCTTACTTTCATTTGCCGTACCGATAACCTTTTTCACGAAAATATCGCTCTCTATAGCTGGTAAATCTCTTTCATTATCCAGCATTTGTTTAATACCGAAGGAGGATACGGCATTCACGAGTGCCGGCACTTGTGCCTCGGATAAACTTCCAGAAAACACTTTACCGCCGTCTGCTCCTTCTTCAACTTGTACATAATCCTTCAAGGAGCCAACTACGGCATCGACGATTTTCTCTACCTCACTTGCACCTTTTTGATTAAAAGGGTTCTCGAAATCGGCTGGTCCTCTACGGTTTTGGTTCACATCTCCCGAATGATCAAATACATAATATGTATTTTCCAATTCGTTCTTGTCTATCGTTTGCTTCTTGTCGGAATACGTATATCTGGAGGTCGTTTCACCTTTGGCGTTTTTCGTTACCTCTTTATTCTCTTTGACTTGGTTCGCTGTATCCATCTTCTGGAAATTTGAAGATTGGAGTAAAATTTGATCATTATCTTTCAATGTATACATCGTCTCAACCGTGTAGTTGTTAAGACCCTTTTCCATCACAGAAGCCGTATTCTTCACTGAATCCTTCAATCGGTCATATCCAGATCCAAGCAGCGCATCCGCAAATGCCGTAGATACAAATAAACATGCTCCAACGGTAAAAGAAAGTACGGTAATTGATTTTTTACTAAGTTTCATCTCTTTTCTCCTTTATATAGAAATAATTTGCGGGAAACGTTTCCTTACTAGTTATTTTATTATACGCTTATTGAATCCATCTAAATGGATTATTAACAAAGTATTAACTCTTTTTATGTAATGGCGTAGCTGCCAAATTAAACATGTCAGGAGTATGATGAATGATGAGTCAACTTGTAAAACTTTCGAAAGCGAATGTCTTGGGCGCTGCCAATGGCATCATGTTTATGACTTTCTTTGGTGCGCTCTGGTCATCTATTGGTATTGTTGGTTCCCATCAACTTGGAGCTCCATGGCCACTTATGCTATCAGCTATCGTAACCCTTATCTTACTTAGTGGAGCCATTTCACTTTTTGTCAAATCGCGCAGTATACGTCATACTGTAACGCCGGAAGAAAAGGAAGATACCAAACAATTAAATCGCAAATTCGGTTTAATCTTTGGATTAGAAGGTGTTGCTATCTTTCTTGCAAGTGTCATTTGTCAGTCACTCGATCATTTTGAACTCTTTTTCCCCATCATGGCTATGATTGTAGGTATTCATTTCTTTCCTTTAGCTTCCTTATTTCGAGAAAAATTTTATTATGGTACAGGTGGAGTACTCTGTCTACTAGGTATCATTTCTTTAAATATACCAATCGACGGTACGTTTGGCCATGTTTCTCTAGTGCCCCGGTCTATCTTTATCGGCTTCGGCTCCTCTGTAACGCTCTGGGCGACAGGTCTGCGAATCTGGATGATGCTACGTCATAAGCAAAAACAAGCCCCTCATTCCCATCAACATTGATGAGAACGAGAGGCTTGTTTTTGTCTCTAAAATAAATAAAAACCCTTATCTACCAAGGGTTTCCGTACTATGGGCCCAGAGGGACTCGAACCCCCGACCAATCGGTTATGAGCCGACCGCTCTAACCAACTGAGCTATAGGCCCTAATGAAATTTGGTTGCGGGGGCAGGATTTGAACCTGCGGCCTTCGGGTTATGAGCCCGACGAGCTACCGAGCTGCTCCACCCCGCGTCATGTATACCGCTCAACAGCGACAAAAATAAATATACACTAACGGAGATGTCTTAGTCAAGCGTTAATTTTATGCAGATGGAATTGGTTTACGTATTGTATCTGACGCCAAAGCGTCCTTTTTTCGACTTATACACTTCTACTTCTTGCGGGCATTCGTACCCATAGATCCACCAATCTTCTTCCATTCGTTTTGCCAAAACGCCTGCTTGAAACTTCGAATCGTATAATTTCGCCCAGTATATCCAGTTCATGCGTATCCCTCCATGGCTGTCAAATCGTTACATGTAGCTTATCCATAAAAAGGTTCTCTTATTAGCATGTAATGTGCAGACCTACTTTGGGATTTTAAAATGACTATTTGACCATGTGATAAATTAAATGTGAAGGTTTACAGCAATTGCAGGAATTTCCCTGCTTTTGGGGAAGTTAAGTGATGTAGACTATTTTGGTAAAAGAAAAAGGAGAAAACACCCATGATAGAATCAATCAAAAGTTACTTACAAACGCATAGGGATCAACACATAGAGGAACTCATGGCATTTTTGCGGATTCCAAGTGTAAGTGCAGTTGCCGAGCACCAACCGGATATTCAGAAATGCGCGGAGTGGACTGCACAATCTTTACAAAAAGCTGGACTCGAGAACATTGAGATCATGCCTACAAAAGGTCACCCTGTGGTTTATGCCGATTGGTTACATGCGCCCGGTAAACCGACCGTTTTGATCTATGGACATTATGATGTACAGCCCGCTGAGCCATTAGAGTTGTGGGAAACACCTCCTTTTGAACCGATTATCCGTGATAATAAGTTGTTCGGTCGCGGAAGTACAGACGACAAAGGCCAACTCCTCCTCTATGTAAAAGTTGTTGAAGCCTTTCTACAAACACAAGGCTCGCTTCCGGTTAACGTGAAATTCTGCATCGAAGGGGAAGAGGAAATTGCAAGTAAGAATCTTCCAGCCTTCGTTGAAGAACATGCCGCCAAATTACAAGCTGATTCCATTGTACTTTCGGACACACAAATGCACGGCCCTGGCAAACCAGCTCTGATGTATGGACTTCGCGGTTTAGCAGGATTCGAAATCACATTGGATGGTGCCAACAGTGATTTACATTCCGGACTTTTCGGCGGTGCGGTACAAAACCCAATTCACGCTTTGTCCAAGCTTCTCAGTTCTTTTCATGATGAGCATGGCCGTGTGGCTGTAAAAGGTTTTTATGACCGAGTCATTGCGCTTTCGGATAAAGAGAGAGAAGCGTTCAAGCTGGTTGAACCTGATGAGAACAAGGTTAAGTCGAATTTGAGCGTTGCAGAACTCTATGGGGAGCAAGGCTTCTCTTTTTATGAACAAACGACCTCCCGACCTACGCTTGAAATCACATCCGTGAGCGGCGGCTTTCAGGGCGAGGGAATCAAACCTATCATCCCTAATCGTGCTTCAGCCAAAATTGCCTGTCGCTTAGTCGCTGCACAGGTGCCAGAGGAAATTATGGATTTGGTCGAAACCCATATTCATGCCCAAACACTTCCAGGTGTGACCCTCACATTAGATCGCCAATTGCGAGGAAATCCTTTCATTACACCTATCGATGAGCCAGTGATGGTAGCCGCAGCGGAAGCTTATCAAGAGACGTTCGGTGAATGGCCCGTATATACACGCAGCGGAGGATCGATTCCGATTGTCGAAGTGTTAGGACGTGTATTACATGCACCTGTGGTGCTCATGGGGTTTGGACTGCCAGGCGAAAATCTACACGCTCCGAATGAGCATTTCCACCTCATGAATTGGGACAATGGGACAGAGACGATTAGTCGTTACTGGTTGAAGCTTGCGGGTTCGGCTGCAACTACAACAGAATTTAACTAACACCAACAAAGCCAGGGACAAAGGAGTAACGCTATGGGGAAGCCATTACACTTGCGTGATGCACAATTAGATGATTTAGAAGAAATCGTACGTATCTACAATTCAACGATTGCGGGACGTATGGTTACCGCAGATACAGAGCCAGTTACAACAGCTTCACGTGAGCACTGGTTTCATGAACACTCTGCTGACTTCCGCCCGCTATGGGTGCTTGAAAATGAGAACGGCATCTGCGGCTGGCTGAGTTTTCAGTCCTTCTATGGGCGCCCTGCCTATAACGCAACAGCGGAAGTGAGCATTTACGTAGATGAAGCCTCGCGTGGTCAAGGGATCGGACGATACTTGATGGAACAAGCACTTGAAGCTAGTCCTAGGCTTGGGCTCAAATCCTTGCTAGGCTTTATTTTCGGGCACAATGAGCCAAGCCTCCAGCTATTCCGCAAATTCGGTTTCACCAATTGGGCGCATTTGCCTGGTGTCGCTGAGTTAGATGGCGTTGAGCGGGATCTGATTATTCTCGGTAAGCGCGTAGGATAGTCGGCGACTCGAATAAGAAACACGACTGCTCCGTCCTCGGAAAGTCAGAATCTAAAAAGGATGCGAATATACATCTTTTTCCACTAGAAAAGTCGTAGTCTTATAGCAAAGATGCAAATATGCATCTTTTTTCCACCATATTTACCTTTTTATTGAATATAGGTAAAAAAGGATGTATTTTTGCAGTAATTCCTCGATAAACGGTCTATTCTCCTTAAAAAAGATGTATTTTTGCAGTTCTCTACACATAGCGAGAAGCTGAATGGGAACCCAAATAGGGGTAAGCTTCGCTTACCCAAAACCCAAAACTTATAAATTCTGTATACAAAATAAACGCCTACACCGTCCTTCGGGGACGGGAGCGTTTATGTTAAGAAGCGCTGCTCCTCCCTAACTGCGAAATGCGAAATCATTTCGGTGATAAGGAGTTGTGGCGCTTTATTTGTTGGTCGTTATTCCATCTATCCTTTCGTCACAATCGCCTCTACCTCGATCTCAATCAACAATTGTGGGTCAATCAGCGCCTTCACTTCGACCATCGTGGCCACTGGCTGCACTTCGCGGAAATATTCCCCATGCGCCTTGCCGAACTCTTCCCATAACGAAATATCCGTTACAAACATCCGGGTTCGCACCACATCCGAAAGCTGACCACCTAACTCCTGCAACGCTTGTTCAATCGTTTGAAGAATGAATCGCGCTTGCTCATAGGGGTTGCCTACACCAACCACCTCGCCATCCTTCATCGCCGTTGTGCCTGCCACTTCAATTCGATCACCTACACGAATGGCTCGGCAATAGCCGACCACAGGTTCCCAAGGCGAGCCCGTAAATACTCTAGTTCGATTCATCGCTTGTGAGGCCCCCTACGTTATAAGTAAGCTGCTAATTTCGCTTGTAAACCCTCTGTCACAGGCAAAAGGGGTAACCGTAACGCGCCAGACGCGATGACGCCTTGTTGTTGAAGCAACCATTTGATCGGAGCTGGATTCGGCTCTTGAAATAGCAGACGAATCAGCGGTAACAACTCCGCAAATTCCCGATGACTCTGGGCATGTGCCCCCTCAACAAAGCTGCGGATAAAAGATACGAACTTCTCTGTCTCCACATTCGCTGACGCACTCATGACACCCTTGGCTCCAGCCTGTAGCGCAGCATATAGCAAAGTGTCTTCGCCACACAGAACTGGTTTTGAACCTAGTCTAGTCAACTCCGTAACAAGTTCAATATTCGGTGTACTATCCTTCATCCCAATGACACCATTTATATCCAAAATAGAACGCACGGTATCAAGCTCAAGTGTCACACCTGTACGATGCGGCACTTCATACAAGATGACTGGCACACCAACCTCCGCCACCCGACGAAAATGTTCAATAATCCCCTGCTGACTTGGCTTGTTATAATAAGGAACCACAACTAGTACGGCTTCCGCACCTAGTTTGCCTGCTTCCTCTGTTTTTCGTACGGTTGAACGTGTATCATTCGTTCCTGTTCCTACAATGATAGGCACATCAGCATGTGCTGCTTCACGAGCGGCTTGTGCGGCAGCAAATAAAACACCCAACTCGTCTTGCGAAATGGTTGGTGATTCTCCCGTTGTCCCGTTGACGACCAACCCATCTATTTCATCTTGAAACAAGTTATACGATTGATTATAAAAGGATGCGGCATCCACTTCAAATTCTTCATCAAAGGGGGTAATGATGGGTACATAAATCCCCAGTAGGTCTTTTTCTTGTAGCAAAATAACCATCTCCCTGCATCGTTTGTTTGTACATTTACTTTAGCATGGAACTTAACATCACAGTTAGCTATAATAAATGATAGAACTCATCAAAAATATTGATAATAAAGGGAGGAAAATCATGGATCTGACCTATTTCCGCACCTTTCGGGAAGTTGCCCGCCGGAGAAGCTTTACACGTGCTGCAGAGGAATTGGGCTATGCGCAATCAAGCATTACGATGCAAATTCAAAAACTGGAACGTGAATATGGTGTCCCTTTATTCGAAAGGTATGGCCGACAATTGCGTCTTACTCCTCCCGGTGAAAGCTTACTTGTGCTAACACAACAAATGCTGGAGCTATATGATCAATCCAAAGAAATGATAGCCAATCAAGTCAGTGGAACGTTGACAATCGGGACGATAAACTCGTTAGCTGCGTATTATTTGCCTCCTTTTTTGCATGAGCTGAAACAACTCCACCCTGGGCTGAATATCCAACTTTTTCCTGACAGTGAATCCTCTATCCTCAACAAGGTCAAAGAAGGAGACTATGATATTGGACTTTTGTTGGATCAATATCCTGCTGACCCTACTCTCGCGTGTACACGTATCCGGGAAGAACAACTCGTGATTATAGCGCCTCTGGACCACCCTTTGGCGAAACAACCGCAGATTGAACTTACGGACCTTGGTCATACAGAATTTATCGTTACAGAAAATGGCTGTATCTATCGTGGGAAGTTCGAACGGTTGCTGAAGGACAATGCAGTTGCTTTACAGATCGGCTTTGAGTTAGGCAATATCGAAACGATCAAACACTGTGTCATGAGTGGCTAAGGGCTCGCGCTATTACCCCATATCACCGTTGCGAGTGAACTAGCTAGCGGCACACTCGTAAAGCTCCCTTTTACCCATACACAGCTTTCTGTGGACTTACAAGTCATCCTTCATCCGAAAAAATGGATGTCACAGCCCCTGCATACATTCCTTCAATTGCTAACGAAAACACAACTATCGCAATAACGTAAAAAAGAAGCTCTCCTTTGCGAAAAGGTAGAGCTTCTTCTAATTATAAGATTTGCACCCCAATGTGGTGCCGAATGTACGGTAACCTGCATGGTTTCGCCAAATCTTGTCGTCTGTTACAAGACCACTATAGTATAGAGGAATCCTACACCATTCGTCAAATCTCTTCACAGAAGCTTCAATTATACGCCGTAAGCGGATGGATTAACTCTCCATGAACGCAAGAGTTCCATATCTTCGGACTGGATCTTCCCTTTTTCCAAAGCGACCTCAAGCAAAGTTGAGTAGTTTGAAAGCGTATGAAGAGGCATTTCAGCCGCCGCGAACGCATCTGTCGCTTTATCCAGTTGGTAGGAGAAAATCGCAAGCACGCCAAGTGCTTCTGCCCCTGCGTCTTTTACTGCAACAGCTGCTTTCAATGAGCTTCCACCTGTGGAGATCAGATCTTCGATAACTATGACCTTTTGACCTGGCTTCACGCTGCCTTCGATCAGGTTCTCTTTGCCATGCCCTTTCGCTTTGTCGCGAATGTAAATCATCGGAAGGCCTAGCTTTTGAGCTACCCAAGCAGCATGAGGGATACCAGCCGTAGCTGTTCCTGCAACAACCTCAGTCTCTGGGAACTTCTCTTTGATCAACTGGGCGAAGCCATCAGCAATCGCTTCGCGAATCGCTGGGTGGGACATCGTCAAACGGTTATCACAATAAATCGGTGATTTCAATCCCGATGTCCACGTAAAAGGTTGTTGCGGACGAAGCGCTACCGCTTCAATATCTAATAACGACGCTGCAATATGCTGCGCGATGGTTTCTAGTTTACTCATACACGTTCACCGTTCCTTTCAAGGTTATAAAGCAAATGCCTACACGATTGAATCAATAATCGCTTCAATCGCTGCTCTCGGATCCGCTGCGCCTGTGATCGGACGCCCGATCACAACGTAGTCCGTCCCCTGCGCAAACGCCTCAGCCGGCGTCATGATGCGCGACTGGTCGCCTACGTCAGCCCCCGCCGGGCGGATGCCTGGCGTCACGGTGACGAAGCCGTCACCGCACGCCGCCTTAATCGCCGTCACCTCAAGCGGTGACGCGACGACCCCTTGGAGCCCCGCGGCTTGCGCCAATCGGGCATACCGAATGACGGCCTGCTCGGTTGTACCGGCAAGGCCGATTTCGTCATTCAGCACCTGCTGCGAGGTGCTGGTCAACTGCGTCACGCCGATGACGATCGGGCGTGCTGCCCCAACTGCTAGCCCCTTGTCGATCCCCTCCAAGGCGGCCTCCATCATGTACTTGCCTCCGGCTGCATGCACATTGAACACATCAACCCCTAGGCGCGTCACGCTCTCCGCCCCGCCCTTGACCGTGTTCGGAATGTCGTGCATCTTCACGTCGAGGAACACCTTATAGCCGCGATCCTTCAGACTCGCGACAAAGGTAGGACCTGCAGCATAAAACAGCTGCATTCCTACCTTTACATAACACGGAATGCCTTCGAGCTGCTTAAGCAGCTCTTGGGCACTTTCCGCGTTCGCGTAGTCCAAGGCGACCATAATGCGTCCGGTAACATCGTTGCGAGTTAACGTACTCATCTTTGGCACCGTCCTTTAGACATGTATTGGCATTGCACGTGAGGAGAAGTTGATAGCTTCAAGCATATTCACTAGCGCTCTTACAGTATCAAGGGATGTCATACACACGACACCGTTCTCTACTGCTTCACGACGAATACGGAAACCGTCACGCTCAGGCGTTTTGCCCTTAGTTAACGTGTTCACGACGAACTGAGCATCACCGCTGCGGATGAGGTCAAGAATGTTCGGTGAACCTTCGCTAAGCTTGTTAACAGTCGTTACTGGAAGACCTGCTTGTGCAATCGCTTCTGCAGTTCCGCCTGTTGCAATGATTTTGTAGCCAAGACGGTAGAAACCTTTCAAGATTTCAATCGCTTCTTCTTTATCTTTATCCGCTACAGTTACCACGACGGAACCCGCAGCAGGAATCTTCATACCAGCACCGATAAGGCCTTTGTATAGGGCTTTTGCAAAGTTAACATCACGACCCATAACCTCACCAGTGGACTTCATTTCTGGCCCGAGTGTTGTATCTACACGGCGAAGCTTCGCGAAGGAGAATACAGGCACTTTGACAGAAACATATTTATCTTCTGGCCATAGACCACTTTGGTAACCCATATCGGCAAGTGATTGACCCATGATTACGCGTGTTGCCACGTTCGCCATTGGGATGTTCGTCACTTTGCTTAAGAAAGGTACTGTTCTGGATGAACGCGGGTTAACCTCGATCACATACACTTGATCGTTATGAATAACGAACTGGATGTTTACAAGACCAACGACATTCAGCTCTAGACCGATTTTCGTCGTGATATCAATGATTTGTTGCTTAATCTCATCCGAGATGGATTGTGGTGGATAAACCGCAATGGAGTCACCAGAGTGAACCCCTGCGCGTTCCACGTGTTCCATGATCCCTGGGATTAGAACCGTTTCTCTATCACAGATCGCGTCAACCTCTACCTCTTTACCAAGCATGTAGCGGTCAATTAGAACCGGATGTTCTGGGTTAATTTTCACCGCATACTCCATGTAGCTCAAAAGCTCTTCATCCGAGTAGACGATTTCCATAGCACGTCCACCAAGTACATAAGAAGGACGAACGATAACCGGATAACCAAATTTCGCTGCTGTACCTACCGCTTGATCAACAGAAGTTACTGTACCACCTGGAGGCTGTGCAACTGAAATTTTGCTTAAAAGTGCTTCGAATTTCTTACGATCTTCCGCTGTATCGATACTTTCAAGGTCAGAACCTAAGATGCGTACGCCAGCTTTGTGTAGTGGTGCTGCCAAGTTAATCGCAGTTTGTCCACCGAATTGTACGATAACACCGATAGGTTGCTCACGCTCGATAACGTTCATCACATCTTCGAAGAACAATGGCTCGAAGTACAAGCGATCTGATGTGTTAAAGTCCGTTGAAACTGTTTCTGGGTTGTTGTTGATAATTACCGCTTCGTAACCAGCTGCTTGAATCGCCCACACAGCGTGAACCGTGGAGTAGTCGAACTCGATCCCTTGACCGATACGAATTGGACCCGATCCTAGAACAACAACTTTTTGCTTCGTCGTTTCAGTCACTTCATCTTCTTGCTCATATGTGGAGTAGTAGTAAGGCGTTGAAGCTTCGAACTCAGCTGCGCACGTATCTACCATTTTGTATACAGGCTTGATGTTATGTTGCAAACGGAATGCTCTTACATCTGCTTCTTTCGTGAAAGTCGAGCAACCAGCCAATGTACGAATTTCCGCTACAGCACGGTCTGTAAAGCCTTTACGCTTAATGTCGAAAATATGTTCAGCCGTCAGATCACTACCTGAAATTTCAGCTTCAAAAGCGATCAAAGCGCCTACTTTGTTCAAGAACCACCAGTCAATTTTCGTCAAATTTTGCAGTTGCTCCACGGTATATCCTCTGCGGAACGCTTCTGCTAGTAAGAACAGACGCTCATCATCTGGTTTTTGAAGACGAAGTTCTAATGTTTCTTTATCCAGCAAATCCGTTTCTTTCAAGAATAAGCGGTGAACGCCGATTTCAAGGGAGCGGACAGCTTTTTGAATGGACTCTTCGAAAGTACGACCAATCGCCATAACTTCGCCTGTCGCTTTCATTTGTGTACCTAGTTTACGGTTAGCCGCAGTAAATTTATCGAACGGCCAGCGTGGGATTTTGGATACGATGTAATCGAGTGCTGGTTCGAAGCAAGCATACGTTTGCCCAGTTACTGGGTTAACAAGCTCATCAAGCGTGTAACCAATTGCAATTTTTGCTGCCATTTTCGCAATCGGATAGCCCGTTGCTTTGGAAGCAAGCGCCGATGAACGGCTAACTCGCGGGTTAACTTCGATGACGTAGTATTGGAAGCTATGTGGATCAAGCGCGTACTGTACGTTACAGCCGCCTTCAATGTTTAAGGCACGAATGATTTTCAAGGATGCGGAACGCAGCATTTGGTACTCGCGGTCCGACAACGTTTGGCTAGGTGCTACTACGATACTATCGCCTGTATGTACGCCAACTGGATCAAAGTTCTCCATGTTACACACAACGATACAGTTATCGTTCGCATCACGCATAACTTCGTACTCGACTTCTTTCATACCCGCAATACTGCGCTCTACAAGACACTGACCAATTGGGCTGTAACGAATCCCGGAAGCAACGATTTCCGTAAGTTCTTCCATCGTGTTACAGATACCGCCGCCTGTTCCACCTAGTGTGTAGGCAGGACGGATAATGATCGGGAAGCCGATTTCATTTGCAAAATCAACCGCTTGAGCCACTGTCGTTACGATAACGCTATCTGGTACCGGTTGCTCTAGTTCTCTCATCAAGTCTCTGAAAAGATCACGATCTTCCGCTTTCTCAATCGCTGTCAGCTGTGTTCCTAGAAGCTTCACGTTCTCGCTCTCAAGAACGCCTGCACGAGCTAGTTCAACGGCCATGTTCAGACCCGTTTGACCACCTAATGTTGGTAGCAAACCATCTGGACGCTCTTGACGAATAATTTGTGTCACGAACTCCAACGTGATCGGCTCGATGTATACTTTATCAGCCATGTTCGTATCTGTCATGATCGTAGCTGGGTTGCTGTTAATCAGGATAACTTCCATGCCTTCTTCTTTCAATGCTTGACAAGCTTGCGTACCCGCGTAGTCGAACTCTGCCGCTTGACCGATAACGATCGGACCGGAACCGATCACGAGAATCTTTTTGAGTGTATTGTTTTTAGGCATTTTGCAGTTCCTCCTTCACAGATGTCGATGCCGTGGAAGCATTCCACTGAGCAAGCATTTGCGCTTGGCGCGGCTGCTGTGGGTTATCTAGTTTGTGCTGACGAATCAGCGAGATGAAATCATCGAACAGGTAGCTGGAGTCGAATGGTCCAGGAGCTGCCTCTGGGTGATATTGAACTGAGAATGCTGGGTACTGCTTATGGCGTAAGCCTTCGATCGTGCGATCGTTATTGTTAATGTGGGTCACTTCAAGGTTCGTTCCTTGAACGGAATCTTCCTTCACCGTGTAGCCATGGTTTTGCGATGTAATGTAACAACGTCCGGAGATCAAATCTTTAACCGGATGGTTACCGCCGCGGTGACCGAACTTCAATTTATCTGTATCAGCGCCGCAAGCTAGTGCGAACAATTGGTGGCCTAAGCAAATTCCGAATAGTGGAATGTCGCCAAGCAAGCCTTTAATCATTTCAACTGCGTGTGGAACATCTTTGGGATCCCCAGGGCCGTTAGAAAGCAATACGCCGTCAGGTGCTAAGCGACGAATTTGTTCAGCTGTTGCGTTTTGTGGAACAACCACAACATCACAATCACGCTTGCTTAGATCGCGGATAATCCCGCTTTTTGCTCCGAAGTCAACAAGTACAATACGCTCTTTGTGGCCAGGCGCACCGAACACGCTTTTCGTAGAAACACGGGAAACTTGATCCGTCATAAGCGGTGTGTTTTTCAATGTTGCCATTAATTCCTCAACGGATTTATTGGACGTAGTGATGATGCTTTTCATAACGCCATAGTGACGAATTTTACGAGTCAACATGCGTGTGTCGATGCCGCTGATTCCTACGATGCCGTATTCTTTCAACAGGCTGCCAAGTGTGTACTGAGCTCTCCAGTTACTTGGGATTTCTTCATGCTCACGCACAACGAAACCATGGATGAATGGACGCACGGATTCGAAGTCATCGCGAATTACACCGTAGTTCCCTTGTAGTGGATAGGTCATCGTTACGATCTGTCCACAGTATGAAGGATCCGAAAGTACCTCTTGATAACCTGTCATCCCTGTATTGAATACTACCTCGCCGACGGATTCACCTTCACTACCGAACGATTTTCCTGTAAAAAGAGTGCCGTCTTCCAGCAACAATCTTGCCTGCATGTTCTTTCAACTCCTTCGCTATTGTCAGGCGGTTCTCACGAACCGCAGATGTCATGCTTACGATAATACATATCACGGACTTGCATAAACATAAATCTTCTTGTATAAATATACACGATTTTTCATTCATCGTATAGATGCTTCTCATGATTTGGGCTTTAAATTTAAGGCTATTTCTTGAACTTAGGAGTAAACAACTTTACCCGAAGCAATCGTGACAACTGGCCAACCTTGCAGCTCCCAACCGATGAATGGGGTGTTCTTGCTGCGGGAAACGATTTCTTCCTTGGAAACCGCGCGTGTTGTATCCAAATCAACGATCGTAATGTCAGCCGCGCTGCCCACTTCCAAAGTTCCGTACGGAAGTCCGAATACATCAGCAGGTTTTTTCGTCATACGATCTACAAGGAACCCAAGTGTCCATTTTCCTGTAAGCACGAATTTTGTATAAAGCAAGGAGAATGCTGTTTCGAAACCTAGGATACCGAATGGTGCCAACAACATGCCTTTCGCCTTCTCTTCTTCGGTATGCGGCGCATGGTCTGTTACGATAATGTCGATCGTGCCATCTTCTAACGCTTCGATAACAGCCTGTACATCACGTGGTGTACGAAGCGGCGGGTTCATTTTCCAGTTCGCGTCCATCCCTGGAATGTCTTCTTCGGAAAGAAGCAGATGATGCGGGCACACTTCTGCAGTAACCTTGATGCCGAACTGTTTCGCGTGACGGATCAATCGAACGGATTGCTCTGTGCTGACGTGACATACGTGGTAGTGTACCCCAGTTGCTTCCGCTAGCAACACATCGCGGCCAACATGAATCGCTTCGGATTCGTTCGGGATCCCTTTCAGGCCATGCTTCGTTGCGAATGTCCCCTCGTTTACCGGCGCGCCTACAACCAAAGTGTCATCTTCGCAGTGAGCGATGATCGGCATGCCAAGTGATGCAGCTAATGCCATCGCATCTTTCATCATTTGGGCGCTTTGAACACCTACGCCATCATCGGTATAACCGATAACGCCTGCTTCTTTCAATGCTGCGAAGTCAGTTAATTCACGACCTAGCTCGTTTTTCGTGATCGTTCCGTAAGGAATGACACGAACGACGCCTTCTGTAGCCGCTTTGTCCAATATGTAGTTAACGGTGTCTACGGTATCGATAACCGGGCGTGTATTCGGCATACAAGCGATTGTTGTAAAACCACCTCTTGCAGCAGAACGAGTACCCGTAGCAATGTTTTCTTTATGTTCAAAGCCAGGCTCTCTCAAATGAACGTGCATATCAATGAATCCCGGTGATACAAGCTTGCCTCCAGCATCAATGATTTCATGATGAACTGTTTGCGGGGTCTCACCTGTCGTAGCATCTATAACCTGTGCGATTTTATCATTCTCTACTAAAATGTGTTTCTTCGTCTCTACATTATTAACATCAACGGTAAGTCCGTTCAGAATCCAAATTCCCATTGTGATATTGTCCTCCTAGTATTCGTTTGGGGTCCCCGCAAAGTAATCGGAATCAACTTCAGAGCTTGGCTTCACTTTGTGGGGATTTATAGGGATCTTTGATCGGAGATCAAAGTCTCTCCTTTTATGATAATGCTCGTTCGATGACAGCCATGCGAATCGGCACGCCGTGAGCAATTTGGGTGAAGATTTTAGACTTCTCATGTTCAACAAGCTCGTCATCCAATTCAACATTGCGATTAACAGGTGCAGGATGCATGATAATGGCATGTGGCGCCATACGGCTGGCACGTTCTACAGTTAACCCATATTGTGCGCGATATTCTTCGGCTGAGTTCAACAATCCTGTGTCATGGCGTTCTAACTGGACACGAAGCATCATTACGACGTCTGCTTTCAAAGCTTCCTCAAAGCTGACATATGGCGCGAACTCCGCTAGCTCGGGAGCCTGCATACTAGCAGGAGCACAGAACTGTACTTTGGCCCCTAAGGCGATCAAGCCCCAGAGGTTTGATCGCGCTACGCGGCTGTGCAGGATGTCTCCGATGATGGAGACGGTCAAACCTTTGATCGCGCCGAATTGCTTGCGCATCGTATAGAAATCAAGCAGCGCTTGCGTTGGATGCTCGTTGTTGCCATCCCCTGCGTTGATGAGCGGGATTTTGATTTTCTCAGCGAGCTCTTGCAGCACGCCATTCGGCTTTAGACGAATCACACCTGCGTCAATCCCCATGGATTCAAGCGTGCGAACCGTATCGTAGATGGACTCACCTTTTTGCACACTGGATTCAGCTGACGAGAAGTTCAGCACATCTGCACCTAAACGTTTTTGCGCTAGCTCGAAGGAGAACCGGGTTCTTGTACTATTTTCAAAAAATAAGTTGGACACGAATTTCCCATTGAATTGGTTATTTACTTTGTTAGGGCTTTGTTCCCAATAGGCTGCACGATCAAGAATGCTTGTGATCTCCTCTGCACTTACGCCTTTCAGTCCCAAGAAATGTCTAGTTGTATATGTGCTCACGCTACTCACTCCTGTTTCCCCCTTTGGATAATAACTTCATCCTTATCATCAATTTCCGTTAGCATCACTTCAATGCTCTCACTTTTGGACGTCGGTACATTCTTACCTACATAATCAGGCCGAATCGGAAGCTCTCGATGCCCTCTATCCACAAGTACAGCCAGTTGAATCATTTGCGGTCTGCCTAAATCAATGAGCGCATCCATCGCAGCCCTTACCGTTCTTCCGGTATAGAGCACATCATCGAAAAGGATGATTTTGCGATCTTGGATTTGCATTTTGCCGCCTTCTTGCACATTCTCCACCGACCTGACTTTCACGCGATCATCGCGATACGACGTGATGTCAATCTCTCCTACCGGAATCGGTACGCCTTCAATTTCTAAAATCCGTTCTGCTACTCGCTTCGCTAAGTAAATGCCTCGGGTCCGAATACCAATCAAGGTACAATTTTCTACACCTTTATTCTTTTCCAGTATCTCGTGTGCAATCCGCGTAAGTGCTCTACGAATTCCCATTTCATCAATAATGGTGTGTTCGGTGGTCTCATTCATCGATTTCGCCTCCTGGCAAAACTATCTTCGTCAGCATTCACATACGTTTTCTGGTGGTAAAACCAAAAAACTCCTTGCCCAATTCTTGGCAAGGAGTTTACGAGTGCATAAAGAGATAGAGCGGGGCTGTTGGATGCGCACATCCGTAAGCTTACTGAATGCTCGATTCAGTATGTCCCGACTTTTCTTATCGTTTTACCTTGCCAGCCTCTCTGGACTGTTTTTAAAGGTACATATGTAATTAAAAGAATTATGCCACTTTCGACATGATATGTCAATGTTTTTTTGGCAGATCACCTACATCATTCTTTGGGCAAGATTCGGACCATGTGTTATAATTTACATATAAAACTATCTTTATTTCCAACTATTTAGTATCGTTGTCGCCAAAAGGTTAAGGAGGAAACTATGTTCAAATTGTTTAGGTTTTTGAAGCCTTACCGAGCATCAGTGGTTGTTATCATTACGTTGATGCTTCTGCAATCACTAGCTCAACTGTATTTGCCAACTCTTCTCTCCGACATTGTGGATGTCGGCGTTGTGAAGGGGGACGTTGGTTACATTATCCGATACGGCGCTTATATGCTTATCGTTGCCATGGGAGCGATGGCTTGTGTCATGGTAGCGAGTTATTTGCTCGCTAAGACAGCTACAGGCTTCGGACGCGATTTACGGCGTAACCTCTTTACGCATGTTGAAAGCTTTTCGTTACATGAATTTGATAAACTCGGAACTTCTTCCCTCATTACTAGAACGACGAATGATATTGCACAAGTTCAACAATTGATTGTCATGATGCGCATGTTCATCGGGGTTCCAACGATGCTCGTTGGCGGCGTCATTATGGCCTCTTACAAGGATACTCATCTCGCAACTGTGCTATATGCCGTCATTCCTATCCTCGTGCTTGTCATTGCCGTAATTATGCGCAAAAGTCTCCCTCTCTTTAAAACCTTACAATTGAAAATCGATGGTATTAATCTTGTTTTGCGGGAGAATTTGACGGGTATTCGCGTAATCCGTGCTTTTAACCGCTCGAACCATGAGAAACTGAAATTCGAAAGTGCAAACAGCGATTTTACGCAAACTGCGATCAAAGTCAATACGATTATGGCGACAATGATGCCCATCATGATGCTCGTCTTCAATCTGGGGATCGTCGTCATCCTTTGGTATGGCGGAATTCGGATTGACAGCAACCAAATGCAAATTGGCGATTTGATGGCATTCATACAATATGCGATGCAAATTATGTTCAGCATGTTCATGATGACCATGATCTTTATGATGATTCCTCGTGCATCCGCTTCTGCTGTACGTATTAATGAAGTATTTGACATTCAGTCCAACATTCATAACTCAGCTAACGCCCAAACTTATCAAGATGATCAAACCATTGTTGCCTTTAATCAGGTGACTTTCAGTTATCCTGGGGCCGAACAGCCTGCCATTCAAGATATCTCCTTCCGTGCTAAACCTGGCGAAGTTACTGCGATTATTGGAGGCACTGGTTCAGGCAAAACGACACTCATCAATTTGTTACTGCGTTTCTATGATGTGGACTCCGGTTCGATTACGTTGAATGGTCAGGCGTTACCTTCTCTTTCATTGGAAAGCGTGCGGAATCGCATCGGCTATGTTCCACAGAAAGCTGTCCTCTTCTCGGGTACAGTTGCAGATAACCTGCGATTCGGCAACGATCAGGCAACCGATGAGGAACTGAACTCAGCTGCTTCTACAGCCCAAGCTACTGACTTTATCAGCGGCATGAAAGATAACTTCCATGCCTCACTTGCACAAGGCGGTACCAACCTATCCGGTGGTCAGAAGCAGCGGCTTGCCATTGGGCGGGCACTCGCACGTAAGCCAAGTATTTATGTGTTCGATGACAGTTTCTCCGCGCTTGATTTCAAAACAGATGCCAAGCTTCGCGCCGCTCTCCAATCAGAAACCGCACGAGCAACCATGATCATCGTCGCACAGCGTGTGAGCACAATTATGGACGCGAACCAAATTATCGTTTTGGATGAAGGCAGAATCGCTGGAATCGGTACACATACTGAACTTATGAGAACTTGTGAAGTGTATCAAGAAATTGTTGCTTCTCAGCTATCAGAGGAGGAAAGTGCATGAGTGAGAAACCTAAAGAACCACAGCGTCCCGCAGCTGGTATTAATCCAGGACATTTTGGCCGTGGCGGGATGGCTGGCATGGGAATGCCTGTTCAGAAAGCCAAGGATTTTAAAGGCACATTAAAACGACTGCTTGCGTATATGCAGCCATTTCGCGTTCGAATCTTTGGCGTACTGCTAGCTTCTATATTAAGCACAGTGTTTAGTATTGTTAGTCCCAAACTGATGGGAAATGCGACAACGATTCTCTTCGAAGGCTCTATGGCTAAGCTAAAAGGCGTCGCGGGTGCCGCTATTGATTTTGATGCTATTTTAAAAATTGTACTTACATTAGCTGTACTCTACATCTTCAGTTCCGTTCTTTTATATATTCAGCAAAAGATCATGGTTGGCGTAACGCAACGTATTGTCTTCAACTTACGAAGAGATATCAGTGAGAAACTCACGCGTGTTCCGCTCTCCTTCTTCGATGCAAGAAGCCATGGCGACACGATGAGCCGAGCGACGAATGATGTGGATACGATTAGTTCCACGATGCAGCAAAGCTTAACACAGCTTATAACTTCCGTTGTTACATTACTCGGTATCATTATTATGATGCTGACGATCTCACCTTTGTTGACGCTCGCTACCATTATCACGCTGCCACTCAGTATTTGGGGAACGAAAATGATCGCTTCCCGCTCCCAGAAATATTTCAAAGGGCAGCAACGCACATTAGGCGAGCTCAATGGACACGTTGAAGAAATGTATACAGGTCATACTATCGTGAAAGCTTTTGGCCGGGAACGACATTCAGTCGAGAAGTTCAATGAGATTAATGATCGTTTGTATCATTCGGGTTGGAAAGCACAGTTTATCTCGGGGCTTATCTTTCCTTTGATGTCTTTTATCGGGAACATTGGTTATGTGCTCGTAAGTGTGATCGGTGGCATTATGGTCACGCATAACGCTATCAAAATTGGGGATATCCTCGCGTTCATTCAATACTCTGGACAATTCGGTATGCCAATCACACAAGTGGCAAATATCGCGAATGTGATTCAATCTACAATCGCGGCGGCGGAGCGTATTTTCGAATTATTAGATGAGCCAGAAGAGATTTTGGAGAAAAAAGAGTCACAATTCGTATCAAAAGTGCATGGACACGTGCAATTTGAAGATGTCTCTTTCGCTTATAAATCAGACACTACGCTTATTGAGCATATGAATATTGATGTAAAACCTGGCCAAACCGTAGCAATCGTAGGGCCAACGGGTGCAGGCAAAACAACCATCGTCAACTTGCTCATGCGATTTTACGAATTAATAAACGGTCGAATCTCGATTGATGGCGTGGATTCACGCGAGATGTCGCGAAATCATCTACGTGGATTATTCGGCATGGTGCTGCAGGATACTTGGCTCTTTAATGGTACGATTCGCGACAATATTGCCTACGGACGACATGATGTCACGGAAGATGAAATTGTTGAGGCAGCGCGTGCGGCATACGCAGATCATTTCATACGAACACTCCCGGATGGGTATGATACGATTTTGAATGAAGAAGCCTCCAACCTGTCCCATGGACAAAAACAATTGCTTACTATTGCGCGTGCGATTCTAGCAGACCCAGCTATCTTGATTCTGGACGAAGCGACGAGCAGCGTGGATACGCGGACAGAAGTCTCTATCCAACGTGCAATGAATAATTTGATGGCGAATCGTACAAGTTTCGTCATTGCTCATCGGTTATCCACGATCCGAGAAGCTGATTTAATTCTTGTTATGAATCAAGGTCGTGTCATCGAACAAGGTACACATAGCGAGTTGCTTGAACTGCAAGGCTTCTATGCGGATCTCTATCAGAGTCAATTTGCACAAAAAGCTGTCTAAAACAGATTGGCTCAATCGCCTTCTTTCTGCTAATATAGGAGAGTCAATCATAAATTTGAAGGAGATGTCACCATGTCAGAAATGAATACCCTAGAAATTATCCAGTTTATTAAAGAAAGCAAAAAGAAAACTCCGGTGAAAGTATATGTAAAAGGAAACCTTGAAGGCCTTGAGTTCGGAGAAGGCAGCCAATCTTTCATTACTGGCGGTAGCGGCGTCGTTTTCGGAGAGTGGAGTGTTCTTCAACCTATTCTAGAAGCGAATAAAGATAAAGTTGTTGACTTCGTTGTTGAAAACGACCGTCGTAACTCTGCTATTCCAATGCTAGATTTGAAACACATCAATGCTCGTATCGAGCCAGGCGCAGTTATTCGCGATAAAGTACATATCGGCGATAACGCGATTATCATGATGGGTGCACTAATCAACATTGGCGCTTCCGTTGGTGATGGCACAATGATCGACATGAACGCAGTTCTAGGCGGTCGTGCTCAAGTAGGTAAAATGTGTCACATCGGCGCTGGAGCCGTTGTAGCTGGCGTTATCGAGCCACCTTCTGCACAACCATGTGTGATCGAAGATGACGTTCTAGTAGGCGCTAACGCGGTTATCCTAGAAGGCGTACGCATCGGTAAAGGTTCCGTTGTTGCAGCGGGAGCTATCGTAACGCAAGATGTTGAAGAGTACACTGTTGTTGCAGGTGCACCTGCTCGTGTTATCAAAAAAGTAGACGACAAAACGAAATCCAAAACCGAAATTCTAGCAGACCTGCGTACCCTATAAGGTAATCTAGATCCCATCTGGAGGAATCCTTATGCTTAGTCCTTTCGTAGAACTGCGACGTCAGCTTCATCAAATCCCGGAGCCGGGATTCCAAGAATTCAAAACGCAGCAGCTTCTGCTTGACCAGTTGGCCAAGCTGCCGCAAGATCGTCTAACGATCCGCACATGGCGTACAGGCATTCTAGTCTATATCAAAGGCTTAAATCCATCCAAACGATTTGGTTATCGCGCAGATATGGATGGGCTTCCGATTACGGAAGAGACAACTC
This sequence comes from Paenibacillus qinlingensis, assembly GCF_031455095.1. Taxonomy (GTDB): domain Bacteria; phylum Bacillota; class Bacilli; order Paenibacillales; family NBRC-103111; genus Paenibacillus_E; species Paenibacillus_E qinlingensis_A. Next base: position 441,312 of record NZ_JAVDSB010000003.1, on the reverse strand, counting down.
TCCCCTTTCCATCTCAGCATCCGGGCTATATGCACGCATGCGGGCATGATTTTCACATGTCCATTGGTATTGGGGTTGTCACGCATTTCACAGAAAATCCGATGCAGGATGATCTTGTCGTGCTCTTCCAACCGGCGGAAGAAGGTCCTGGCGGCGCGTTACCGATGTTGGCTGCAGAGGAATTGCAAGATTGGATGCCTGACCAAATGGTCGCGCTCCATATTGCGCCTGAGTATCCTGTCGGTACAATCGCGGTCAGACCTGAAATCTTGTTCGCCAACACGTCAGAGTTGTTCATTGATCTGCTTGGTAAAGGTGGCCATGCGGCCTACCCGCATCAAGCCAATGATATGATCATCGCGGCAACGCAGATGGTTGGGCAGCTTCAAACCATCGTATCTCGTAACGTGAATCCATTGGATTCCGCTGTGATTACGATTGGCAAAATGGAAGCTGGGACGAAGCAGAATATCATCGCGGAGAAGGCTCGCTTAGAGGGTACGATTCGCACTTTATCTGCTGCATCTATGAACAAGATCAAAGGTCGTATTGAAGCGGTTGCCGCGGGCATTGAAGCTTCCTTCGAATGCCAAGTCACCATTGACTGGGGCTCGAATTATCGCCAAGTGTATAACGATCCTGCTTTGACCGTAGAATTCATGGACTGGCTTCGTGGACGTGATAACGTTACGTTGTTCGAATGTACAGAAGCCATGACTGGCGAAGACTTTGGATACTTTTTAGAGAAAATACCTGGCTTCATGTTCTGGTTGGGGGTAGATACACCTCATGGCTTGCATAATGCCAAACTTGATCCAGATGAGCGTGCCATTGATGTAGCAATTGATACGATTACGGCTTATCTGCGATATAAATCCAATTAATGAAAAGAACCTCTATCCACTACTTATTTGTAGCTGGAGATGAGGTTTTTTTTCATATTATCGACAGGAAAACCCCGCAGAAACGCCTGCGAGGTTCTAATTACAACTGCTTCAGAAGCGTAACCTTTTCCGTTTTCATTTTATCCACGTAATAACCAATATAACTGAATTGAATGTGTCCACGGACTTTGTTTCGGCAGTATTTCTTTGTATAGTGTTCCCATCGGTTACCTGCACTGTCGCATCCCTCTTTGTTGAGGTGATGTGCCTACGTTCCTACCCGACCAGTGCAAGTCTTTATTAGTTGGAAATGGCAAGCTTACTTAATTCCTTCATTGTATTCTCAATCGCATCCATCGATTGGAACTCCCTGGATAATCGCATAACATTTTTCTTATACTGAGGTTGGTTCAGCACTTGCTTCACCGCATGCAAAATGTTCTCTTTTGATGGACGGTCAGTTTTCAAATTGATACCTACCCCTGACCATTCAACACGTGCGCATACTTCCGGTTTATCCTCGGTTTTACCTGCTGTGACGATAGGAACCCCAAAATAAATCGCTTGCTGTACACCGCCGTATCCTCCGTTAGTCACAATTACATCCACATGAGGTAATAGTTCATGATGAGGAACGAAACTTTCCAAACGAACATTGTCCGGTAATGGAATGTCCACATTCTTTAGGGGTCTACCCCCTGTCGTAGCCACAACCAACACATCTTCACCAGCTAATGCTTGTATTGTGGGGATAAGTAATTGACGAAAATCTTCGTTAGCAATCGTTCCTTGTGTAACATGCACAACTGTACGTTTATTCATGTCTTCCCACCAAGAAGGAGGGGTGAATTCCGTTTGTTTTGCTGGTAAGTACGGACCTACAAACTTAACGTGGCTCGGCAAATCACTGCGAGGATACTCAAAAGAAGGGCTGGTTCCCTGAAGGAACAAATCACTTACCATCGCTGGGGCAGTCAATGCAAAGTACGGGAGTTTAGGCACGTTAATATGTGATAACAATTTGTTTGCATGCTTTTGTACATCCGCGAACATGACGTTTTCGACCAAACCATTTAACAATTTGTTTCGCATTCGACCCAAAGCGCTTGTGCTTGGCGAGATCCCAAGACCAAAAGGCGCAGTATCACGGCTACTTAGAGTCATAGGAAATACTCCGTATGCCGCTATCTTTGGAGCCTTGCCTGTTAGCTTTAATGGCAACATCCCGGTAAATGCCCCATCCACGACAACAACATCCGCGGGAAACTCTTTTAATATTCTTGTTAGATCTGCGGCATATGCAGGCATTTCTCCGAAGAAAATATGTTTCAAATCATATTTCATTTGGTTTACTCCCTGAAATTTACTTCGTTCGGGAAACCACTCTTCATACCGACTATCATCCAAGTCCTTAGCTGACTGCACCTTCTTAAAAAGCGCACCCGTTGCTTCAATTTTCCCTCGATATTTAGAAGTACTGTACCACATAACCTCATGTCCCAATTCTACCAGTCGTTTGGCAATCGGAAGACCTGGAGAAATATGTCCTTGTATAGGCATAGCAGCAAATAAGAATTTAGACATTGTCTTTCTCCTATCCATCCATATTTATTCAATTATTAATTTTACTAGCCTTATGTCATAGGGAGCTTCGCCTAGAAGAATCCAGCTTTAATCTTGATATCTCCACGCATATTATCCATTTAGTTACCAAATAATCCGGTATAAAGACTAGAAGCATCTATTGCAATTTCGCTCTACATTCAACCGATATCTCTTCCACAACTTCGCCTTCCGAGACTAAGTAAGCTTTTTCGTATAAATTACAAACAGGGCAAATATGATTCGGTATAATTTGTACTTTATCTCCTACAGCCACTTTATTACTGAAATCTTCATTGTAAATAATAGCGTGCTCGTCAAACACTTTAAAAATATGGACGTCATCAAACTCTTTAATACGACCGAGACCTTTTGTTGTTGTATGACCTTTACTCCTAGTTTGAGCTGTAATTCCTTTCGCACCTACATCCGTAATGACCCGTTCATTAGTGGGCTTACTAATGATTGTAGTAAGAACCGAAGCTGCACAGCGGTCATAAGTACCGATTACATTTGCCTGTGAGGAATCCATAAAAATATAAGTCCCCGGTCTAATTTCAGTGACGCCTTTCGGAATTTCGAATTTAAACATGAATGGAGGGGTGGAACCTATACTTACGACTTTTGGTTTCAGATCCATCTCTTCTGCAATTTCTGCGAAACGTAATGTTCTTTTTACACTTTCAAAAAAAAGCTCTCTGCATTCATCCATATTTTCTGCTGCATAAGAGTGTCCATCATGAGAAAAAATGCCTCTAACCTCAACATTTTTACAACCTTTTACAGCTTCCAATAACATTCGGAAATCACTCTCTTCGATAATCCCGGAGCGTTCTTCCCCTACTTCAATTTCCACGAGCACTTGAGCTCTTTTCTCGGCCCCTTCAAAAACTTCCTCAATCTCATGTACTTGATGTATATTATCGATACCAAAAGAGATATCAATTGTCTCAGATAGTCTTCTAATTCGTTCAATTTTTGATTTACCGACAATCTCATTGGCAATAAAGATGTTCTTCAACCCATTTTTAGCCATAACCTCGGCTTCACCAACTTTTGCTACTGTAATCCCTTTAGCACCTAATTTCTCTTGTAATTTAGCAAGCTTAGGCATTTTATGCGTTTTTGTGTGTGGGCGTAAATTCACTTTGTTTTCGTTCGCATAATTTTGCATGAAACGGAGATTTTCAATCATGATTTCTCTATCAATTACAAGTGCCGGAGTTTCTAACTCGAAATATTTCATTTGTACCTCTCCTTTATAATTCAATAACTCAAACCTTGCTAACATATAAGTATTTATATATTATTAAGATTAAATCGGCATTTATGAAATTAATTATATAAAAAATTATATAAATGTCAATGTTTTTAATAAAATATATAATAAATTATACAATATAAGATAAGGTGGTAATTTTTTATGAAAATAAGCAAAGAACTGAAAAAGTATATTCCAATAGCAAATTTGATAGCTAATACATTCGGTAAAAATTGTGAGGTTGTCATTCATGATTTAACAGTTCCTCAAAATTCCGTGGTTTATGCAATTAATAACCATGTAACAGGGAGAAAAGTTGGGCAAGCGTTTGATCATTTAGTGAAACAGGTACTATTATCTCGAAAATTTGACAACGATTATGTTGCAGGTTACAAAACATTTACCGAGGATGGCAGAGAAATTAAATCTTCTACCGCTTTTATCAGAGATTCAAATGAAACGGTAATAGGAGCACTATGTATAAATTATAATTTGGAAAGCATGGTAAATTTCAAAGAATTTATAGATGAATTTATGGCTATTGAGCAAGAAAAGGAAGAAGAAGAAAATATTGAACTTATGGAAAATGTAGTTGAAATCGCAGATGATTTGATCGATAGAATTATCGCAAATCATGCAAAAGATGATTTGAAAAGAAGAGAAAAAATCAACTTAATCAAGTTTATGGATGAAAAAGGTATTTTTCTAATCAAAGGATCTGTAGATAAAGTAGCAGATAAACTTGGTATTTCAAAAGTCACTGTATATAGTTATTTAGATGAAATTAAAAAAAAGAGAGATTTACTAGATGAGGAGTAGAGGTCTGAAGTTTCATGGAGGACTTGGGTCCTCTTTTTTTCTACAACTGAATAACTAAAAAAAAGGAAACAAAGAAAAGACCGTTTAAGCCACCTCACAGGCCAAAAACGGTCTTTTTGCATCTTTTAAAATAGTCGTCAAGACTCAAATACTTTGCCACGTGTAAACTGGGGATCGGTTTCTGAAAGATCTCTTGCCGGAGAGACGGGTTCTAAAAACAGATAATTTTTTACGTTAAGCACTTGAATTTGTATAAAAAATTATATAAAATCGATGATAATACGATCAAAATAGCAGAATTTTATATAAATTAATATGTAAAATCAATGCATTTTGTCTTTTAATCTCTAAGAAAGAAGTGACGTCATCATGAAATTTATAAATAAAATTAATGAATTCCAATCCAATGGCCATTACTCACTAGCTGTAACACATAATGATTTGGTTTTTGTTTCGGGTTTATTGGCAATTAATCCAGCTACTAATGAGAAACAATTTGGGACAATAGAAGAAGAAACTCTTTTAGTTTTAGAAGCACTTGAACTTATCCTTCAAGAGACAGGAAGTAGTAAAAATGATGTTTTAAAAACTACTATATATATTCCTGATATTTCACTTTGGGATTCTGTAAATAGGATTTATAGCAATTTTTTCGGGGACCATAAGCCAGCTAGAGCTATCGTTCCTACAAAAAATCTGCATTTTGACTTTAAAATAGAAATCGAAGCCGTTGCAGCAATTAAACAGAAGCAAATTTAATCAAATTATATAAAGTAGCGGTGATCTTTTCCTTGTTTTTCACTAGAACCCTAATCATGTATTTTTCTGCTTCTTTGGAGAACATATCAATTTTATGTCCTTCTGCGGAATCCTGTGCAACTTCTTGTCTTTCGGAAAGGACAAGAAGTTGTATCCATAAAAATAAAAAACCGCGTAAACCGCGGCTTCTCATGCACATATGTTCTTGTACTCTTACATCTAACTCTAAAAGATATCGTCTAATTCAATTTAAAGCGACTCAACACGCCATGCAGATCATCAGCTAATCTAGACAATGCAACGGAAGATGAAGTTATCTCCTCCATTGTTGCCAGTTGCTCTTCAGTCGAAGCTGCATTGTTCTGACAGAATGCCACAACTTGATCGCTAGCAACGGATACCGTTTCCGCTAGTGCAACCACTTGTTTACTGGAAGCAGCAAGCTCCTCGGTGGTAATTGTCGTTTGCTTCACTTGGGAGAAGACAGCAGAAACAGTAGCTTCGATCGTGTGGAAGACTTCGTCCACCTGTGTTGTTTTCTCCAGACCTGTACTCACTTTATTGGATACTGAATCCATTGAAACTACAGCATTGTTCGTTCTTAATACAATCTCTTCAATTAATTCAGCAATTTGAAGCGCAGATTGCCCCGATTGTTCCGCCAGTTTACGTACTTCCTGCGCAACGACAGCGAATCCCCTGCCATGTTCACCTGCCCGCGCTGCTTCAATGGAAGCGTTAAGCGCAAGCATGTTCGTGCGGCTCGCCAAGTCTTTGATCATATTAACAATGCCGCTGATTTGCTGGGACTGTTCACCAAGTGATTGAATGTTCGCAGACGCGTGCTGTACCGTTTCGTTGATCTCCTCCATCTCACTCAGAACGGCACTTACCGCGATAGCACCTTGTTTGGATGCATCAGCGGCCGATTGCGTGAGTCTAGACACTTCCACATTGCCTACAGTTACTTGCTCGATGCCTGCCGTCATCTGCTGGATAGCCTCAATCGCTTCTTCCATATGCTGTTGTTCTTTTTCTGCGCTTGCCGAAATAACCAATGTGGCCTCAACAATTTGCGCTGTCGCCTTCGTCGTTTGTTCGCTGCTTGCACTGAGCTGTTCCGAAGATGCTGCCACTTGAACCGCCGTATCCATCGACTGTGAAAGAATCTGGCGCAGCTTGCTTACCATTTGGTTAAACGAAGTGGCTACCTCAGCTATTTCATCTCGAGAGGTAATAACAATTTCGCGGCTCAAATCACCGTCACCTTGGGCAATTTCCTGCATCTGTCGATGAATAGCACGAAGTGGACGAGTAATGGAACGAATGAGCACCAGCCCAATCACCACTGCAATAATAACCGCAGCTATAACGATCATAAGCATAAGCGTATTTTGACGCTCAGCTTCAGCTTTGCGGTCAACCTTGTCACTATGTATTTCATTTTCCAACTTCTGAAGGACCTCTATCGTTAACGTATCAAGCTGATTACGGATATCTCTTTCTTCATTGAAATGAAGCTTCATAGCACTATCTGCTTTCCCTGTCTTTACAGCTGTAAGGACTTGCTGGCTTAAGCCAAAGTAATCTTCATAGAGCTTAATAATCGAATTCACTCCGTCGATATCATCAGAGTCAAGTGTCGGATATGATTTTATTTTGGTAAATAGCTCCCTTATCTGCTTATCTTTATCTGCCATTGCTATTGGAAATTGTTCATCCTTATTCAACAAATAAGCACGCTCATCGTTAGACCTGCCTGTAAGACTAAACTGTATCGTTCGTAAATCGTAATGAAAATCACCGTCCTGCAACATTTCCTCGTAAGAAGATGATGTTCTAGTCAAGTAGTTTGTCGTGAACAGAGAAAGCGCAATTAACAAGATCACGATAACCGTAAAAGATAAAAATAGCTTTATGCGAATTTTCATGTTTATATCTCCCCTTCCCTCTTCTTAGAAGATGCCACTATTAATCGACATTATTCGAGCTTCGCCATACACTTTTCGACATAGTCGAACTCTTCACCTCCCTTTTTCAAGCTGGTTGTAAAATAAATAAAAAACGCACCTATCGATTCCCGATTAGGTGCGTTTTCATTGGATTAAAGCTTGCTCACGAACCGCTGCAACCGATCCAACGATTGCTCCAGCACTTCTTGTGCATAAGCGTATGAAATACGAATATACCCTTCGCCATAGGAAGTGAAGGCATCCCCCGGCACGACGGCGACATGTTCCTCCTGCAATAGCCGCATCGCGAACTCTTGTGAGGATAAACCGAACTTCGTGATGGAAGGGAACAAATAGAAGGCGCCATCCGGCTTTTCCAGCTCGAATCCCATTGCAATCAAGCGATCGTAGACATAATCCCTACGTGCTGCATAAGCTTCACGCATCGGAAGTGCGTCATCAATGCCTACTGTCAATGCTTCCAATGCCGCATATTGGCTTACAGAACTCGCACAGGTCACATTGTACTGGTGAACCTTCACCATGTGCGCAGTGAGGTACGCAGGAGCCATGGTAAACCCGATACGCCAGCCTGTCATGGCATGTGATTTGGACAAGCCGTTAATCACAATTGTCTTCTCACGCAAATTGCCAACAGTAGCAATAGAGTGATGACGAACATCATAAACCAACTCACTATAGATTTCATCAGATAAAATAAAGAGTTCTCGATCGGCCAATAATGTAGCCAAATCAGCGATTTCCTGCTCCGTAAGTATTTGACCTGTCGGATTCGATGGGTAACATAGAATGACACAACGTGTCTTCTCTGTAAGATAAGGCTTCAACAGGTCCGCTGTTAGTTTCAAGCCATTCTCACGTGTATCCACGTATACAGGCACTCCACCTGCTAGCTGAATTAACGGCTCATAACCAGGATAGATTGGAGCTGGAATGATGACCTCAGCACCTGGCGTTAGGATCGTTCGCAGCGTAATATCCACAGCTTGACTAGCACCGGCCGTCACGATAATCTCATCTGCTGCACGATACTCTTGACCATATTTGACCTTGACGAAATTGGAGACAGCTTCTCTAAGCTCAATTAACCCAGGGTTTTGCGTGTAGACGGTTTTGTTCTGATCTAATGCTCTTTGGCCCGCTTCAATAATATGCCGCGGCGTTGGGAAGTCAGGCTGTCCAATTGTTAACGTCAACGCACCAGGAATCGTGCTGACCAGGTTGGATATTTTGCGAATACCGGAAATTTGAATATCTTTGACTTGTGGGTTTACCAAATGCTCCAACATAAGTAGCTCTCCCCTCCCATGAATAAGAACTATGTTGTCCGGATCGTTTGTATTAGATTTTCCATATCAGGTGGAATTGGCGCTTCAAACTGCATCCATTCTCCCGTTCTCGGATGCTTAAATCCTAAAATCGCCGCATGTAATGCCTGACCATCCATTAGCATGCCTTTACTTTTACCGTACATTGGATCTCCAACCAACGGATGCCCGATGAACTTCATGTGTACACGAATTTGATGAGTGCGGCCTGTTTCTAGCTTTAACTCAACTAATGTAAAGTCACCAAACCGTTCGATTACGACGAAATGCGTTACCGCGGTCTTACTGTTTTTGTCCGTAACGGTGTACATCTTACGATCATGAGAATCACGTCCAATAGGTGCATCAATCGTTCCTTGATCATGTTGAATATAGCCATGTACCAAAGCAATATACTTACGGTTTACGGTATGCGCCTTTAATTGCTCAGCAAGACTTGCGTGAGCTTTATCATTTTTGGCTGACATAATGAGACCAGACGTATCTTTATCAATGCGATGCACGATACCTGGACGCAGTTCGCCATTAATACCTGATAAATCTTTGCAGTGATACATTAAAGCATTCACCAACGTGCCCGAATAATGGCCAGGCGCCGGATGTACAACGAGACCTCGCTGCTTATTAATCACAATCACATCGCTATCCTCGTAGACGACGTTCAACGGGATATTTTCTGCAGCCAGTTCAACCCCTTGGGGCTCAGGAATATGTAAAGCTATCACATCTTGCACCGATAATTTATAATTAGGCTTGACGACTTTCCCGTTTACCTTCACGTGACCGTCTTTCACCCATTGTTGGACAAGCGTTCTTGAAATATCTTCTTCCAACGCCTCTGTAATAAATTTATCGATCCGTTCGCCGCCAAATTGAGTTTCCACTGTCCATTCAATCGCGTCTTGCGACACGGTCTCAGGTGAGGTCTGGTTTGTGTTCATGTGTTGCTCCTTTTTTCTCTTTTCGTGATGCCAGCAGCGACTCAATAAAGATGAGGATAACCCCAACAACGATACAGGAATCCGCTACATTAAAAATAGGGAAGATATAGTCGACTTCTTTACCGAAGAAGTTGAAATCAAATGTAAATTGAAAGAAATCAACAACTTCTCCGAATAGGGCACGATCAACGAAATTACCAAAAGCTCCTCCTAGAAGCAAACATAATGCGAATGGTAGCAGCACTTTGTCTTCACGAATTGTCCGCTGCATGTACCAAATAATCCCGCACAGAACGACAATCGTAACACTAATAAAGAACCAGCGTTGGTCTTGCAAAATGCCGAAGGCCGCACCACGATTACGATGGGATGTTATCATGAAAAAATCTCCAATGACGGGGCGTTCTTCGCCGAGTGGAACCTTTTTAACAATAATCCATTTCGTAACTTGATCAAGAATAAATGCGAGAAGCGCGTACAAGTAATATTTTAAATATTTCATCTAATTGTACCTCCTACAGGGTGAAAAGCTTGTCCATTCCTTATTTTCAAGGAATTACCTCACTAAAAAAAGGTGTCTATCGGCATCCTAAACGGTATGAATGAGCTGTTAGAAGGGAGCTATATGACCTATGAGCCATTTAACCGAAGAGCAATTAAACACATTATATGTACAACTATTGGAGGAAAAGGTTGCACTTGAAAAACATTTTGCAAGTAATGATCAATTCGGACTCGCTAGTTCTTTCTCAGATTCGATAGGCGAACTCTCCATGTATGATAATCATCCCGGTGATATCGGTTCCGAAGTATTCGAACGCGCGAAAGATATTTCACTTAATGAGCATGCCGAGATGCATTTACAGCAAGTCAATGAAGCTTTAGCACGTATGGAAAGCGGCCAATATGGCATTTGTATATTTAGCCACCAACCCATTCCCTATGAGCGACTGCAAGCCATTCCCACTACATTATACAGCATCGAGCATGTTCCTGATCCAGATCTATCTTTCCGTCGGCCAGTTGAAGAGCAGATACTGTACCCACCATTCGGTCGTACAAGCTTCGATGAAAAGAACAACGAAACGGAATTCGATGGCGAAGACGCTTGGCAAATCGTTGAAAGCTGGGGAACCTCGAACACGCCGGCTTTCGCTGAAAGCAATCAAGTGGAAGACTACAACGACATGTACGTCGAGTCGGATGAGCTGGTTGGCTATGTAGAATCTTTCGAAAGCTTTGTAGCGACAGATCTATATGGTGAGCATGTTACCATTGTAAGAAGTAAAGCTTACAACGAATATATGCACAGTGATGAAGGTGATCCATTTCTTGAACCCGACAGAGCAATTGATCTAGACGAAGAGTAATGGAACGGATACTACCCTGATTAAAAACAGGACAAACGAGCTTCGCATTTCGCGTAAGCTCGTTTGGTTCCACTACTACTCGTGATAATGAGCAGTCACAACATCATTACATCTGACACAAAGTGTTGGATGCTCTTTACTGTGCCCAACCTCTGGTGTCACTATCCAACAACGTTCACATTTCTCACCGTCTGCAACAGCGATAGCAATGGCAACATCTTTGGACTGAAGAGCACCATCTGGAGCTGATGTGCCTGCTGGGTGCAAGTTAACAGCGGACACGATGAACAATTGATCCAATTGCTCGAATTGTGTTAGCAAAGCAAACATCGCTTCATTTGGATACAAATTCACTGCTGCTCCTAAAGAATTACCGATGACTTTCTCTTTACGCGCTTCTTCTAGCGCTTTAAGTACATCATCACGTACTTCCAAGAAGGAATTCCATTTATTTTCCAATTCCTCGTTATACACATTCGCATCTACTTCTGGCAACTCCGCAAGTTGAACACTACTTAGCTCAACACCAGGGATGTACTTCCAAACCTCATCTGCTGTATGTGGAAGAATAGGTGAGATTAGTTTTGTAATGGCAGTTAATGCTGCGTATAGCACGGTTTGTGAAGCTTTGCGTGCTTGATCTTCGGCTGCGTTCGCATAGAGACGATCTTTGATGATATCCAAATAGAAGGAGCTCATCTCCACCGCACAGAAGTGGTGAATCGTTTGGTACACGACATGGAACTCATACGCTTCGTATGCTTTGATAACCTTCTCGACCATGCGATTCAAACGAATTAACGCATAGCGATCAAGCTCGGATAAATTCGCAAGCGCAACGCGATCTGTAGCCGGATTGAACTGACTCAAATTTCCAAGCAAGAAGCGCATCGTGTTACGGATTTTGCGATAAACCTCCGTCGTTTGATTCAAGATATTATCCGAAATCCGGTGATCCGATTGATAATCAACCGAAGATACCCAAAGTCGAAGAATATCCGCGCCTAGCTTCCCGCAAACCACATTGGGATCAATCGTGTTACCGATGGATTTGGACATCTTGCGGCCTTCGCCATCTAGTGTAAATCCATGGCTCAGAATGCCTTTATACGGTGATTTCTCTCTCGTAGCCACACCAGTGATGAGGGAAGAGTTGAACCAACCACGATATTGGTCAGAACCTTCAAGATAAAGATCCGCAGGCCATTGAAGCTCTGGGCGGGACTCAAGCACAGCGACATGACTGGAACCGGAATCAAACCATACGTCCATGATGTCTGTTTCTTTACGGAACTCGCCGTGACCACACTTAGAACATGTTGTCCCATGTGGAAGCAATTCCTTCTCTTCCTTTGTAAACCAAGCCTGAGAGCCTTCTTGCTCAAACAACTGGGCGACATGCTCGATCGTTTGCTCATTGACAAGCGGCTCGTTACAGCTGCGGCAGTAGAAAATCGGGATCGGTACACCCCATGCCCGCTGTCTAGAGATACACCAGTCTCCACGATCTGCGATCATGTTGTGCAAGCGAACTTCGCCCCACTCTGGCGTCCATTTCACTTGCTTAATTTCTTCCAGCATTTCAGCTCTGAACTTATCGATCGAAGCGAACCATTGCTCCGTAGCACGATAAATAACAGGCTTCTTTGTACGCCAATCGTGCGCGTATTGATGCTGAATATCAGCAGCTTTCAGCAGTAGACCTGACTCTTGCAGCTTCTCAATGATCAGCTTGCCGCCTTTTTCATAAAACAACCCTTCAAAGCCAGGTGCTTCAGCTGTAAAATGACCTTGATCGTCTACTGGACACAACACGCCAATGTTGTAACGTTGTCCGATCGCGAAGTCATCTTCCCCGTGTCCTGGAGCCGTGTGAACACAACCTGTACCCGCTTCTAATGTCACGTGTTCGCCAACCATAACGAGGGATTCACGGTCGTAGAAAGGATGTTGACACGTTACATACTCCAACTCGCTGCCTTTGATTGTCGACAAGACTTCGTATTCACTCCAGCCGATTTCTTTCGCCGCTGTAGCAAGAAGGCCTTGTGCAAGCACGTACTTCTTCCCATTCGCTTGAACTACCGCATACTCAAATTCAGGATGTAAGGATATACCCAAGTTCGCAGGTAACGTCCAAGCTGTCGTTGTCCAAATCACGATAGCTGCATCTGCTGGAAGCTTGCCTTTGCCATCTTTCACAGGAAACGCTACGTAGATGGATGTTGACGTTTTCTCTTTGTACTCAATTTCGGCTTCAGCCAATGCGCTCTCAGAGGACGGGGACCAGTAAACAGGTTTCAACCCTTTGTAAACAAAGCCTTTTTGCACCATCGTTCCGAAAACACGAATTTGTTGTGCTTCATAACCAGGTTGTAGCGTGATATACGGGTTTTTCCAGTCTCCGCGAATACCTAGGCGTTGGAATTGACTCTTCTGCTTCTCAACCGATTGCAGTGCATACTCCCTGCAATATTCACGGAACTCAGGGACAGTCATCTTCTTGCGATCGACTTTACCGCTGTTCGTAATCACTTGCTCGATCGGTAAACCATGCGTATCCCAACCAGGTACGTACGGTGCGTCGAAGCCTTGCAGTGTTTTGAAACGTACGATAATATCCTTCAGCACTTTGTTCAGTGCGTGACCGATATGAATATCTCCATTCGCATAGGGAGGCCCATCATGTAAAATGAACTTCGTTCTGCCCTTACGGCTTTCTTGTACTTTGGCATAAATGTCTTCGGATTCCCAATGCTCTTGCATTTTTGGTTCCGCTTGCGGTAAATTTCCTCTCATCGGAAATTCTGTTTGTAATAGATTTAATGTTTTGCCATAATCCATCCTAACCACTCCATCCCTACTTCAATCTGTCCAAACAAAAAAAGCCTCTCATCCCCAAAAAGGGACGAGAAACTCAACTCGCGGTACCACCCTCGTTAAAAAGCTATATGAAACAACCACCTCATGGTAGTCGAACAGCGCTTCTTCACTCGATCATGTGTAACGGCATGACCCGTTTCTCCCTACTTCATTCAAGAGACGCTCCTGGGGGATATTCGGTACGCTGCAGAGATTAGGCTCACACTAAAACCCTAATTCGCTGACACTGCTCAAACGTCCTACTCGTTCCAGTCATAGCTTTATTGCGATACATTTACATGGAGTATAACCAATCTGGCAAGCATAGTCAATATGAGAACTGCCTGTACCCTATCGGTTACTCTTCCTTATGTTCAAACTGCATACTTTGCCAGCCTTCTGTGTTCAATAATTCAAGTTGAGCTTCAAGCAACGTCCGGAAGCGTGTGCGATAGATGGAAGCTTGTTTCTTGAGTTCTTCAATCTCAAGCGCCACTTTGCGTGAGCGTGTCAGGGATTCATTAATAATCCGATCCGCATTTTTCTCCGCTTCTTTCAGAATTAACTGAGCTTCCTTCTTCGAATTGCTTCTGACTTCATCAGCAGCTTCTTGGGCTACAATAATTGTCTTGCTCAGAGACTCTTCAATATGTGTGAAATGATCCAAACGTTCTTGTAAGGCCATCGTCTGATTCTGAAGATCCTTATTTTCACGAATGAGCGCTTCATAATCCTTGATGACTTGATCTAGGAATTCATTCACTTGATCTTCATCATATCCACGAAACGAGCGTGAAAACTCCTTATTATGTATATCTAACGGTGTTAATGGCATCAGTGCCCCTCCTTAGCGTTTTGCGCAGCAAAACTGACTTCGTAAGTATAAGCTGAGCTTGTCTGAAGCTTAGCCTACACCCATGTCTATACAGTTCAGTTCGACAGAAAATTAGCAATTCCTGCAAAGTTCGTGGATAAATTATCCACGATCAAATAAACTTGCCTATCTTCACACGAATACGACCTTTTTTCGATACGCCTTCCACTTCAAGCACTTTAAATCTACCAAAACCCTGCAAGGAGATCATATCCCCCTCCTTCAGAGGCTTACTTGGATCTTCTTCCAGCTTCCAATTCACGCGGCAACGCCCCGCTTGGATCGGTACCAGCACTTTCGCTCGACTTAGCCGGAATACATCGCTTACAATCCCGTCCATTCGCATGGAAGCAACAGACAGATGCAGCTCCTCTAATTGTACTTGGGCTAGCTCTAACTTATCTAAAGAGAGCAATTCCGTCTGAACATGCACTCTATGTACTTGTGATAAATTCAAATGCAAATAATCAGCTGCATCTTGGGTTACCAAGCAATGGCAGCCACCCTCTATAACATGAATATCGCCAACCTTGTCTCGCTTCATGCCGAGTCCAAGAATGGCGCCCATGTAATCTCCATGTTCTAGAGTTAGAAATTTACCATCACCTGAGGATACCGCCAACACGGCCATAGCCATGTCTTCACTCTCTAAGCTGCGATAGTCAGGAGCAATAATAGCTCGTCTACGTTCAGCTGCTTCATAACCGCCATCCAGTCGGCAATGAACATCCGGATGTCGGTTGACGAGTGAATGCAAGATAAAAGCTTGTCTGGGATCGAGGAAATCGGTTAACTTCACGGCATGCTGTTCGGCAGCTCGCTCCACCCAATCCCAGGCCTTATCGACAAAATGATGTTCGTCGGGATGAAAATGGCCATAGATATCTTTCGCCAAGACTAGAAAATCCCCACGATGAAATCAAGAACTGCAAAAATACCCATAACGACGAATTTCAATGCGATCAACGCCACGATTGGCGAGAGGTCAATGAAACCAATGCTTGGAATGATTTTGCGGAATGGGCTCAAATACGGTTCAACCAGCTTCGAGAGCAGTCCACCGACAAAACTGCCACGTGCGTTTGGAAACCAAGATAAGATCAAATAACCAATAATCATAAAATAATAAATTTCTGTTAAAACGCTTAATAAAGAGTAAACGGTATCCACCTTGTTTTCCACCTCTGTCTATGTGTTTGGGATATGCGTCTATTCCTCGCCCATCATCTCAGAGATGTGGCCATGAATATCTACGGAATCTGGTGTACAGAGAAAGATATTCGGTCCAAGCTTAGAGATAGACCCATTCAATGCGTAAACCGTACCACTCAAGAAATCTACGATTCGGATGGCTTGATCGCCACGAACACGTTGCAAATTAACGACAACGGCTCTACGTGCACGTAGATGGTCCGCAATGTCCTGTGTTTCCTCATAAGTACGAGGTTCACTCAAGACAACGCGTGAATTCTTCTGTGAATGTATACTAACGACATTCGCCTTATTTTTATTACGTAATTCATATGGATTGGTTTCAGGTTCTTCTGTTGCTTCAACAATCCGTTCACGCTCTACAATTTCTTCCTCTTCTTGGAGCCCCAGAAAATTCATAAATCGGTTATACACACCCATCGTTGTTCCCTCCTAACGATTCATTAATCAGTTCTCTTTGCCGACCAAAACTGTTCCTAACCGCACCCAGGTAGCGCCTTCTTCAACCGCCACATCAAAGTCGCCTGACATTCCCATCGATAACTCTGTTACTTCATAGGGGAAAATATGTCGTTCATTCAATTGATCCCTTAAACTACGTAAGCCTCGAAAAACAGGCCTTGTTTCTTCAGCTTCTAACTCATATGGTGCCATGGTCATCAGGCCACAAACACGAATATGCGTAAGCTTACTTACTTCCTCAGCAAATGGAAAGAAATCTTCGGGTGATACACCGTACTTCGTTGCTTCACCAGAAATATTCACTTGCAAGAAACAATTGACTTCGATCCCTAATGCAGCAGCTTGCTTGTCCAGCTCTTTGGCAAGCGACATCCGATCCAAGGAATGAATATAGGCAAATTTACCGATAACATCTTTCACCTTATTCGTTTGGAGATGACCTAGAAAATGCCAAGTACCTCGCTCGTGAAGGGCTTCCCACTTCGGCTTCACATCTTGCCAACGATTCTCGCCAATATGCAGCAGCCCCGTGTTCAACACTTGTTCTGTCGTTTCTAAAGAGACATATTTGGTTACTGCAATGATGTTAACTTCATCTTCTTGACGGCCTGACTGCCGACATACATCTGCTATTCTAGCTTCAACTTCTAGTTTGCGTTCCAAAACGCTCATGATCTCTACACCTCAATTCAGGCACAACCTTGCCAGTTCCACTTAACGAAGACCAATCCAAGCGATCATTCGGCCAGTGGAACCCCCTTCTTTTCGATGAGAAAAGAAAAGATCGGTTCGGCAACTCGTACATAACTGAGTTACTTCGATATGGGACGACAAAATTCCTGCTTGCTCGATTAATTTTCGATTCAATTGTTGCAAATTCAACATATACTTACCATTACCCTTATCAGTAATAATAGCTTCTTGTTCCTCTTGTGGGATCTGCGCTTCCTCAAAAGCAAGCCATACGCGTGTTGCAACTGTTGCGTCAACCTCGTAACAGCAGGCGCCAATCGAAGGACCAATCGCTGCATAAATATCTGAGGGTTGACTACCAAAAGTATGTGTCATTAAGGATATTGTAGCCATGGAAATGTTTAACACAGTCCCTTTCCAGCCGGCATGCGCAAGACCCACTACACGTTGTACAGGGTCATAGAAATACAAGGGCACACAATCGGCAAATTGCGCACAAAGCACAATCCCCTTCTCCTTCGTTATAAAACCATCCTTCGCTTGTAAGGCGGTTGCTCGGCTTTCTCGCCCCATTCCTTGCTCATCTAGTGTGACGATAGCGATGTCTTTCCCATGTACCTGCTCTGCATACGTAAAGGACGTAAATGACTGTCCTAAGGCCGCTGCAACGCGTTCACGATTATGTATAACATCTAGGTCATTATCATTCACATGCAAGCCGAGATTCAACGTTGAAAAGGGGGCTTGACTTACTCCTCCTAGGCGAGAACTGAAACCCGCAGTAATCTCTGGAAAAGATAACATCCAAGGGGCTATAGGTAAAAGGACCGGGAGATCCTCAGTAGGCTGTAAAGTGGGCTGAACGACAAATGGTTCCAATTCCATTCTCCTCCATTCGTTCTTATATCTCTCTACTTTAGCACACAAAATGAAAAGACACACGATGGCTGCGTTAGCTGCCGTTCTTGCTAAGCAGCCTCACCCCGTGTGCCTACCGTCAATTGCGGAACTGACGATTAAACTCATATACCCCTTCTGTGTCGTCCGTTTGACGATAGGGCCGAACGTCTTCAAGCTTCACGAGCACAACGTCAGCACCAATTTTTACGATATGCTTCCAAGGAATGATGACATCGGTTCCTGTTCCAAACAGTCCAAAAAATCGACTCTGATTGGGAACAACGATGGATTCAATACGCCCCTGGCGGAGGTCAAGCTCCAAATCACTGATTTGACCAAGCTTTTTACCATCGACAATGTTAATTACGTCCTTCGTTTGGAAATCAGATATTTTCATGAGGCCTATCACCACATATCTCATTAGAATTTGTACTGATTTTTTATTAGTATATGTGTCTTATGGGCAAAATGTCCTGTAATATGAAAAAAGACCTTCACGGCTTGTCTACCAAGGCCGTTCCAGTCTTTGTTAATTGCTTTTAGGATTTTACATGTTTCTGCATTTGACAAATCGCTGATTTCTCCAACCGGGACACCTGTGCTTGAGATATACCAATCTCATCAGCCACTTCCATCTGTGTCTTGCCTTCGAAGAATCGCATGGAAAGGATCATCTTCTCTCTGGCGTTTAACTTATGCATCGCTTCACGCAAGGCAATACCTTCGATCCAAGACATATCCTTATTCCGCTCATCACTGATTTGATCCATCACATAAATGGGATCGCCCCCATCATGATAGATCGGCTCAAATAAGGAAACGGGATCTTGAATCGCATCAAGCGCGAACACAACGTCTTCTTTCGGTACATTCAAAGCTTCAGAGATTTCATAAATAGATGGCTCGCGTGAGTTTTGATTGGTTAGACTGTCTCTAACTTGTAATGCTTTGTAAGCAATATCTCTCAAGGAACGAGAAACGCGAATCGGGTTATTATCTCGTAAGTAGCGGCGTATCTCACCTATAATCATCGGAACAGCATAGGTCGAGAATTTGACATTTTGACTTAAATCAAAGTTATCAATGGCTTTCATCAAACCAATACAGCCAACTTGGAAGAGATCGTCCACATACTCTCCACGATTGTTGAACCGTTGAATTACACTCAATACCAACCTTAAATTGCCATTGACCAATTTTTCTCTTGCTGTTCGCTCATTTTTCGTTTGCAGGTCAGTGAACAACTCACGCATCTCTGCATTGGTCAGCACAGGCAGTTTGGCGGTGTCAACTCCACATATCTCAACTTTATTTCGGGTCACCGTGATTACCTCCCAAGGAGAAACATTACTGTTAATTATCCCCGTGAGCGGTCGATTTATTCCTGCCCTATCCCCTGCTCAGCCACTTGACAAAAGGGTACTGACTCGCTCCCTCCCGTGACTGCTGAACAATTTCGACATTTACCGCCAAAAAAAATTTTCAGACCATCTTGTTAAACTCTTTGCGAAGCCTCTTAATAATGCGTTTTTCCAATCTAGAGATATAAGATTGCGAAATACCGAGTAGATCTGCAACGTCTTTTTGAGTCTTTTCTTCCCCATCCTGTAATCCGAAGCGCAGCTCCATGATGATTCGCTCACGTTCACTTAGTTTATCAAGTGCTTTATGCAGAAGCTTCCGATCCACTTGTTCTTCAATGTTACGATAAATAGTATCATTCTCGGTCCCAAGCACATCGGACAGCAGCAATTCATTGCCATCCCAATCAATATTCAGAGGTTCGTCAAATGAAACTTCTGTTCGAATTTTGCTATTCCGGCGCAAGTACATCAGAATTTCATTCTCAATACACCGTGAAGCATAGGTAGCCAATTTAATTTTCTTCTCTGGATCGAATGTGTTGACAGCTTTAATCAAACCAATAGCGCCAATCGAAACTAGATCTTCGATGTTAATTCCTGTGTTTTCGAATTTCCTCGCTATATAGACAACCAATCTCAGGTTACGCTCAATTAACATAGCTCGAATAGCCGCATCCCCGGATGGTAATTTTTCCAATAAGTATTCTTCTTCTTCTCGTGTAAGCGGTGGTGGCAAGGCTTCACTACCACCTATGTAATAGATTTCCTCACCTTTGAGTCCTAGCATCATCAAAATACGATAGTACATTAGCTGAAATAGCAGTTTCCACTTCAAGAACATGTTAGTTTCCTCCTAAGAGTTTTGCCATGGCAAAACTTTCATCGTAAGCTAAGCTGCGTTTTCCATTGGAAAACTGACTTTGTAAAAATGAACTGTGTTTTGCCGTCGAAGCTCTCTTGGGTCATTAAATGTTGGTCTATTAACCAGCTTGAATCAAAGCAGGGTGAATAATGGCTTGATAGGTACCATCGCTGCACAGCTTTCCTCCATCTAGCCCAATCAGCACCTTCGTCGCCTCCAAATGCGAATCATTATGAATGATCACCACCTTATCAGGTTTAATAGCCAGCATGAATTGGGTATTTCGATTGACGCCACGGTAAGGTACGAGTCGCAACCGATCCTGCCAGATAAATTCCTCAACACCTAGACCGCTAATGATCTGATCTACATCGGATGAGCGTATTCGTTGCAACCATTGGTCAGGCAGTATATCTCCCCATTCTGAAACCTCCATGACCATAACAGGCGTACGCGTCAGTGGGTCGTACAGTTGGTTACCGGTATCGATTAAACCTTTACACGTAGCCCGGAAATCACCTATATGAATGGTGACCTCTGCCAAATACGTCGTCATAACCTCACGTTGCTTACTACTTTGGAACACCGTTCGAAACCACCACACAAGCGGAAGTAACAAAAGAATCACAAACAGGATGCTCCCAATTTGAAATTGAAAGACCGCCACGCCTGATTGAGTAAAAACGATTCCCTTCATCACATCCGAAGAAGAAGCGAGCACATAATGGATGCCGAACATGCCTCCAGCAACAGCAAAATTGATGAGCAAAAATGTCCCCATATTCCGCAATAAATTTTGTAAGGAACCGTAACCAAAAGCGGTCATAATCATGCCTATACAAAACATACATTTCACAGAAAATGTAAAAAGCAAGGTTGGCACTGGTAAGAACATCATGACGACATAGGATGCTCCTAATGCTGCAGAAAGTGCAATCCTCCACCATGTGAACGCTATTTTTCGCGTTTTTGCCGTCACGAATAGTAAGGCCGCATCCACCACAAAGTTAAGTAGGAAGATGAGATCCGCATAGACGACCATGCCATGCTCACCTCCACGAAGGACACTATCTAGCAATTTCCTGACAAAACTTTCCGCTTCTAAATCAGTATATTGGATTCCAAGTTCAAAGTCTGTCTAAACATGCTAGTAGGAATCTACTTTTTTTGTCAGTTGACGCGGTCTCGTCCACAGGAGAAAAGCTTATGGAACAACAAAAAACCGAAGCTTCTACATCAAGTAGGGCTTCGGTCTCTAGACAATTATTATGTTATTATTTGTCAGTATTCCGTCCGCGATTGCGTAAGAAAGTCGGAATATCTAATTGATCATTGGAAGGCTGAGCACCAAATGGTTTGAGATTATTCAAACGATTATCAGGAGCTGACGTTGGCTCAGGCTGACCAGGTGAAACCGGACGTTTGATAGACTGATGAATTGGCGCCGCTTTATGTTCGAAACCCGTTGCGATAACCGTAACTAGAATCTCATCTTTTAGCTTGTCGTCAATTACAGCACCGAAGATCATATTAACCTCAATGTCAGAAGCAGATGCTACGATATCAGCAGCCTCGTTAACTTCGTACAAGCTAAGGTTCATACCGCCTGTGATGTTCATCAAAACACCACGTGCCCCTTCGATGGAAGTTTCTAGCAATGGACTTGAAATCGCTTTTTTCGCTGCTTCTGCTGCACGATTCTCACCTGTCGCGACACCGATCCCCATAAGGGCAGAACCGCGTTCCGTCATAATCGTTTTGACATCCGCAAAGTCCAAATTGATAAGTCCAGGTACAGCGATCAAATCTGAGATCCCTTGAACACCTTGACGAAGTACATTATCCGCCTCGCGGAATGCTTCCAGCATCGGCGTCTTTTTGTCAACGATCTCAAGTAGACGATCGTTCGGGATAATGATAAGCGTATCTACTTTCTCTTTCAAAGCTGCAATCCCTTGCTCCGCTTGTAAAGAACGCTTGCGTCCTTCGAAAGTAAACGGTCGTGTTACAACACCAACGGTAAGTGCCCCAACCTCTTTTGCGATTTCCGCAATAACCGGTGCTGCGCCAGTACCTGTACCGCCGCCCATCCCAGCTGTTACGAAAACCATGTCTGCGCCGCGAAGTGTATTCAGAATCGTCTCCCTTGACTCTTCTGCTGCTTTCTTCCCGACTTCAGGATTCGCTCCTGCACCCAAACCGCGGGTTAATTTATCGCCAATTTGCAATTTATGTACGGACTTGGCCAAGTGAAGCGCCTGTGCATCCGTATTAACGGTGATAAATTCAACACCTTTAACACCATTTTCGATCATGCGATTAACTGCATTACTACCGCCGCCACCAACACCGATGACTTTAATTTGAGCCAATTGGTCTAAATCCATATCAAATTCAAACATATGAGCCATATCCCCCTAACTTAACGTTCACTAAATGAATTCACTGAAGAAATTTTTAACTCGTTCTACCAAACCAGGCTTTTGACTATCGGAGGATTTTTTGGTAGTCTTGGTCACTGGTTTTTTGGTTGAACCTGAATTACGATTCTTCATGTATTTGGAGACGAATTGAATAATACCAACACCACTTGTATAGGAAGGATCACGTACCCCAATGAAATCAGGCACTGCAATACGAACCGATGTAGACAGTTCGGATTGTGCAATCGCCAGAATGCCTGGCATACAAACCGTGCCGCCAGTGAGTACATAGCCACCTGCAAGATTACCATATCCCAAACGATGAACTTCGGCGCGAATTAATTGAAAAATCTCTTCGACACGAGGCTCAACGATATTAGCAAGGTCAACTTGAGAGAACTCTTTTTCAACATTGCTGCCCATTCTCGTCACTTTAAACACTTGATCGGGCGCGGCATCATCAACGCATGCACAGCCATACTTTAGCTTGATCTTCTCAGCAATTTCTAACTGTGTATGCAAACCAATTGAAATATCATTGCTGACAAATTCTCCACCAATTTGAATCGTTGACGTTGCAACTAAATTACCTTCGTCAAAGACAGCAATTGTTGTAGCTCCAGCACCGATATCCACTAATACAGTTCCCACAGCCTTCTCATCTTTGGAAAGTGCCAAATTACCAGATGCGAGAGACATTAATATAAGCCCTGCAACCTTCAGTTCGGATTTTTCCACAACTCGGATTAAATTATGTATGCCCGTCTTCGCGCCAGTAATAATCGTCGCTTCTACTTCCAGACGAACTCCGATCATACCGCGTGGATCATTAATGCCTTCTTGACCATCAACCAAATATTGCTTAGGTACAACTCCAACTATTTCACGTTCGGGAGGTAATGCGATGACCCTTGCCGCTTGAATGACACGATCAATATCTTCTTCTCCGATTTCGCGGTCTTCATTTGAGACTGCAACAACGCCGTGACTCGATTGAAGAGAAATATGATTTCCTGAAATTCCAACGTAAACCTCGGAAATTTGTATACCGACCATTCGTTCTGCATGATCAATCGCACTGCGAATGGAATGCACAGTTTGATCAATATCAACGATTGCGCCTTTACGAATACCCTCTGACTCGGCAGATCCCACTCCTATTATATTAATGGTTCCGTTAACAACTTCCCCAATAATAGCTCGAACTTTGGATGTACCGATGTCTAAACTAACAATGATATCATTGTTGCTCAAGCCCCTGGCACCTCCTGTAACTTAGGTAAGATTGCAAAATCTTCACAAATACTCCTATACGTATTCCACACAACCGCCATATTCCCTCTTTTTTCTACATTTTTTTTGCATTTAAAAACCAGCTTTAATTTCTCATCGAATTGTTGTGAAATGCATGTGAACTTGTCTAGTAATCATAAGAAAAAATACAGTAAGCAGATAGAGCCTATTTAACCATAAAACTAATTTTAACATTTTTTTCAGAGATTGAGTAGTCTCTACTGCGATTTTTTGTAAGAAAACCCGCACAGTTACAGTTGTTATGGTTTTGGCGTTGGCTTCGGTGTCGTCTTGGTATCTGTTTTGGAATCCGTCTTGCCTTCACTAGTAGTTGCGAACGGTGAATGGTACTCAGCTTCAAGCATCGTAATGATTCCATTTGTAATATGATCCTCTACTAAACTAGCTACATAACCTGGTAAGTTATCAATTTTATCTGGCAAATAGGCAATCGTCGTATGAACTTCGAACTGGGAGCGTGTGTATATCTTAATCTTATCCGGGTAAGATTCCGAAGGATCTGGCTTAATTTCGGAAACATCGGATAAAGCACTCTGCGGGATTTCTCCAAGTACTTTACAAAGCGCTGCTTTATTCGGATCATTGTCCGCCCATCCAGTTAAGATTGGCATATCGAGTGGAACACCACTGCCAGCCGGCAGTGTAATGACGCTGCCATCAGCAAGAACGGCTTGCTTCTTCCCATCAGGGTCAATCTGAAAAGCCACCTTAGGGAATTCTTCAACTTGAATGTGAATCAAGCCAGGAAATACTTTCTTCACGGTGGCCTTCTTGATCATAGGCACTGTAGAGATGCGTTGACCTATTGTTGCTGAGCTCACTGCGAAGAACCGATCCCCAATAGCAACTTGGCTGGCTTGTCCAATTACGTCAGACCCTAATAAGACATTTCCCTCTACTTCAATACGACTAATCCGGCTAAGTGAGGATTGAAAAAACAAAATTATCAACACAGTAAGGAAGAAAATAATTAAAAATGAAAGCAGTTTCCGATTCGTACGTGTTCGCGGCTTAGGTACCGGCAGCGTTGGTACTTTGTTATCTTCGGACAAGAGGGGCACCACCTAGTTATATGAATGACGACGTAATGGGAAATCGTGAATCCCCTCCTGATAACAGGAAGGGATGCGCGATTAGACACAAGATATTACTCACTTGGAACCGGCGCTTGTCGAAGCACAGATGCCCCAAGTCTGACTAGCATATGTTCAATCCTATCATAACCTCTATCAATGTGATGAATTTGTTCAACGATCGTTGTGCCATGCGCAGCTAGACCGGCGATTACAAGAGCAGCACCAGCCCGTAAATCAGTGGCCTCAACCGTTGCTCCATACAACCTTGGAACACCACGGATGAAGGCTGAACTCATGTCTACGCGAATATCTGCTCCCATTCGAGACAATTCATCCACGTGCTTAAATCTACCTTCAAATATCGTTTCTTTCATCACACTAAGTCCATCTGCTAGAGATAACAGCACCATGACCTGTGATTGTAAATCCGTCGGGAAAGAAGGATGCGGCGAAGTCACGATACGTTCAACTGCCTTGGGCCTTGCCTTGCAGCTTACATGTATTATATCACCGTCAGCAATGATTTGAACACCTGCACGCTTAAGCACATGGATGACCGAGGTCAAATGAGCAGGATTTACTCTTTCTAGGGTAATGTTCCCTCTGGTTGCCGCAGCAGCGACTAGAAAGGTACCTGCAACAATTCGATCAGGAATAATCCGATACGTGCAAGGCGAAAGCGTAGTAACACCGCGAATCGTGATCGTATCCGATCCGGCGCCGATAATGTCAGCACCCATCGCATTCAAAAAATTCTGTAAATCTTGAATCTCTGGCTCGCGCGCAGCATTATAAATCGTTGTTGTGCCTTCCGCTTTCACGGCGGCCATCATAATATTCTCGGTCGCCCCAACACTTGGGAAGTCCAAAAAGATTTCATTACCTAAGAGAGTTTCTGCCGTGCATACGATTCTATTGGAAAATTCTTCAATTTCAGCTCCGAGAGCTTGCAAACCTTTGAGGTGCAAATCGATTTTACGTTCGCCGATCGCACAGCCACCAGGTTGATATACAGTGACACTGCCGAATCTAGCGAGTAGTGGACCCATAAGAAAGATGGAAGAGCGCATCTGCCCCATCAATTCTTCGGGGATGTGGGAGGAATGAACTGTGGACGTTGTAATGGTTACCGTATCTCCTTGCTGCTCAGCTCGACAACCAAGTGAGCGTAGAATACGCAGCATGGTGTCGATATCGAGCAGATTAGGAACATTGTGTAAAGTATGCGTGCCACTAGCGAGTAAGCACGCAGCTAATATGGGTAATGCGGCGTTTTTAGCGCCGTGTATCTGGATGGCACCCGTGAGGGGTCTTCCACCTTCGATAACGAGCTTCTCCAAAATTCCACCTCCGATTTACCTCTCACCCATTACCAGAACCTCAGGTACCAGCTTAATCCCGTAAACTTGCTCTACGATCTGCTGCACCTCACTGATAAGCGTGAGAACGTCCTCGGCTGTAGCTTCTCCTGTATTAACAATGAAATTGGCGTGAAGCATAGAGATCTCGGCTCCACCGACACGTTTGCCTTTAAGACCTGCTTCTTCGATGAGTTTGGCTGCGAAGCCCCCTACGGGGTTGCGAAACACGCTTCCTGCGCAAGCTAATTGCAGTGGTTGCGTACGTAAACGGCGATCTCGGTAAGCAGCCATGGCACCGGCGATTTCGTTGCGGTCTCCAACCTGTAATTCAAAGACAGCTTCGGTTACAATGCCAGGCAATGTGTGCAAAATAGAATGTCGATAAGCATATTGTAAATCTTCTGCCTGCATGACGACCAATTCCCCTGTGTCCAGGATGACTTCAGCCTGCTTGAGTATGCGTGACACATCGGACCCGTGAGCCCCTGCATTCATGTAGACGGCGCCTCCCACAGAACCGGGAATCCCTGAAGCAAACTCCAGACCGGTTAATCCTTCTCTGGCTGCGAGTACAGACAATTTAATGAACGAATAGGAACCTCCTGCGTAAACCATCGCTCCGTCAAAGCGCAGGGTATCCAACGCCTGACCTAGTTTAATTACTACGCCACGAATTCCTTTATCTCGAACTAGCAAATTGGAGCCCCGCCCAATTATTGTCCAAGGTTCGCCACGCTCATGAAGAAACTTGATGGCAGCAGCAACCTGCTCTTTGGAATGGGGAATAATCAAGCAATCAGCCGGACCGCCGATTTTCCAAGTGGTATAGGGAGCCAGTCGTTCATTCGTTCTTATCTCGCCAATATTTGATGCCTTTAAGTCGGCTATTAACTTCTGCATGGGAAAACCTCCTTCACAGAACATAGGGCGAAATGTATGAGCTTCAACTAGGAATTCCAACATTTCATTCATAAGGAGCTTTACGAAGTTGGCCGGTCTTCGATCTTGCTCACTTAGGAAGCCTTAGGTGTCTGTCACGGTTATAGTGTAGTTTATGTAAAATCGGATAGAGTGTGACAATCGCCTATACGCTTTAACAAATTCAAAACGATTTGCTATGCGCTTCAATTAATTTCACGATGGTTGCAACGGCATCACTCTCATTGCGTGATTGCATCGCTGCTTTATAAGTCTCTCGGTTCTTGTATAGCTCCTCAACGTGCGAGGCAAGTCCGTCGGCGGTTAAGTCCTCCTCTTGAATCACATCGGCATATCCTGCCTTCTGAAAGGATGCAGCATTCAAAATTTGGTCCCCACGACTTGCCTGGCGGGAAAGCGGTATGAGGAGCATCGGCTTCTCCAAGCCCAGAAATTCAAAAATAGACGTTGCCCCTGCACGAGAAATAACAAGGTCTGTCATCGCTAACACATCTGGGAGTTCCTCGTTCAAATACTCAAATTGCTTATAACCACGAGTCGTAAGCAGCTCTGAAGCTACATTCCCTTTGCCGCACAGGTGCACGATTTGGAATTGTTGGAGCAAACGACCTAAGTTAGCACGTACAGCCTGATTCAGTACCTGCGAGCCTAAACTTCCACCCATGACTAAGATAACGGGCTTCTGTGTATGGAAATCGCATAACTGAAGTGCTCGCGATGCTTTACCACTGCTGATATGTTCACGGATCGGCAAGCCAGTAAGAACTGACTTTCCGCCCTTAATATGCGAAAGGGATTCTGGAAACGTTACACAGACCTTCGTTGCAAATGGAATTGAAATTTTATTCGCCAATCCTGGCGTCATGTCGGATTCATGAATAATGACAGGAATATTGTTCATTCGACTCCCAAGAACGACGGGAACGGAAACGAACCCGCCTTTTGAGAAGACAATGGCGGGCTTCAAACGTTTGAGCAACCGATAGGATTCATAGACACCTTTTATGACTTTGAACGGGTCTTTCATATTTTTGAGATCAAAATACCGACGCAATTTCCCTGATGAGATTGGATAAAAAGGAACCCCTTCTCGATCAATGATGTCTTTTTCAATACCTGTAGCAGAACCAATGTACTTCACATCCCAACCTAACTGCTTCAGCTTATGCATCAGCGCTAAGTTAGGGGTTACATGCCCAGCGGAGCCTCCTCCGGTAAATACGATCGTCTTCATTCCCCTGTCACCTCGAATAGCGGGATATATTAAGCAGGATACCGACAGATGTCAGCATGAGTGTCAATGAAGACCCCCCTGCACTTATGAAAGGCAGTGTAATTCCCGTTACTGGAAACATCCCAATAACAACACCGATATTAATAATAACTTGAACGGCAATCATGCCGATAATTCCTACTGCAATTAAACTGGCAAACGTATCCGGCGCCGTAATCGCTGCACGCATTCCCCGCCATACTAAGATGGTGAAGAGCAACAGGACTAAGCTGCCGCCAATAAAACCGAGTTCTTCGCCAATGATAGAAAAAATAAAATCAGTCTGCGGTTCTGGTAAGTAACTATACTTCTGCCGGCTCATGCCAAGTCCAAGGCCTACAAGACCTCCTGGTCCTATCGCATACAGGGATTGAATAGATTGATAGCCTGCGCCAAGCGGATCCTGCCAAGGGTCAAGAAAGGCTGTGATCCGTTTCAGGCGATACGGGGCGGCGATGACTAACCCAACAAAACCCGCAACCCCTATCATACCTAGATAAGAGAGATGAAGCAATCTTGCACCCGCTGTGTAGATAATTAATAGGGAAGCACCGACAAGGACAACCCCTGTTCCTAAATCAGGCTGAAGCATGATGAGACCGAATGCTAATCCCATAATTCCTAGCGGCGGCATTAACCCTTTGGTTAATGTAGTGATTTTGGATTGATTTTCGGACAACATTTTAGAAAGAAAGAGAATCATCCCGATTTTCATAAATTCAGATGGTTGAATCCCGAATGCACCAATCCCTAACCAGCTTCTGGCGCCACCACGAATGACCCCGATACCGGGAATCAATACAATAACGAGCATGCCAAAACAAATAATCAGTGCCAATTTGGCAAAACGTTTCCATACCAAATAATCAACATTCATGGTGAAGAACATCGCGACGATTCCTAGAACGGCGAAGATGAGTTGTCTTTTTAAATAATAAAAAGAATCACCAAACTCACGAAATGCAAGTACACTGCTTGCGCTGTAGACCATAATAACGCCGATTGTCAAAAGCAGCAAGGTTGGAATAATAATCCAAATGTCAGGAGCGGAGCGTGCTTTACCCATTGCAGACACCTCTTTGTCAGTTGTGGGCTCCCTACTAAGACAAGTTAACAGACAACGATTCGTCATCGAAAACTAGTCCTTTCGTGTGGATAAGCCCTACTTAAAGGTTATGCACGGACTCCTTAAACATGCGTCCCCTGTCCTCATAGGATGGAAACATATCCCAACTCGCACAAGCAGGTGAGAGAAGAACAATGTCTCCTCCTTCACTCATTTGCCAGGCAAGCTGAACGGCTTGAGAAACCGCGTCCGCTGCATCCTTAGCAGTATCGACGGTTTGAACCTTGCTAATCCCTGCCAATTCGGCAATATGCTTGATTTTTTCTTTGGTTTGCCCCAGGGAAACCACGCCTTTAACCTGTTCGCGTAAAATCGGCAGCAATTCCATGTAATCCGATCCGCGATCCAAGCCACCTGCAATGAGAACAACAGGTTGTTTAAAGACCTCTATCGTTTTAATCGTCGCGCTGGCGTTCGTTGATTTAGAGTTATTATAAAAGGTAACACCATCAAGTTCTCTAACAAGCTCTAGACGATGTTCTACGCCTTCAAAGTTCCTTAACACCTCAGCAATCGTAGTCAGTTCTACACCTGCTGTAATCGCCGCTAAAGCCGCTGCTAATGCATTCCCTACGTTAAAGCTACCTGGTATGCCCATCTCGTCCGCAGGTAAAATCGTTTGAACATCCCCTTGGCCATTCGCATAGACCAGGCAGTTCGTTTCCGCATCCATATAAGCACCTAAGGCCAGCTTTTCTTGCAATGAAAAATGAAGCTGCTTCGCCTTAATTGTTGGTACCAATCGACGACATACCTCGTCGTCCCAGTTCAGAATCGCAGTGTCCGAATCTGTTTGATTCTCGAATATTTTGGCCTTGGACGCAATATAGTCTTCAATATTACCATGGTAGTCCAAATGAGTTTCATAGAGATTTAGAAATAGCGCGATGTTTGGACGAAACGCTGTTGTCCCCTTCAGCTGGAAGCTGCTTAATTCCACTACCATCCAATTCTCCGCTGTGACTTCAGGAGCAGCCTCGGTTAACGCGCGGCCAATATTCCCTGCCACTACCGGTTTCAAACCAGCCTTATCCAACATCAAGCCGATAAGCGTGGTTGTCGTGGTTTTCCCATTTGAGCCTGTAATCCCAATGATGGGAGCTTCACAGAATTGATAGGCGACCTCAACCTCTGTCACGACCTCAATGCCGAGTGCTTCCGCTTTCCGAATGGGATCTACGGAATATGGAATACCAGGGTTTTTCACAACGAGCGCAACCCCATCATGCACGAGGGACTCCGGATGAAACCCACATACAACAGAAATACCCAGAGCCTCCAGTTCGTCGGCTTCAGGGCATGCACTACGATCCTTTTTGTCATTGACAGTGACGATTGCTCCCTTTTGATGAAAAAGCTTAGCTGCAGCGACACCGCTGCGAGCCAAGCCAAGTACAACCACTTCAAGTCCACGATAATCCCGCGGATGCTTCATGTTCTACAACACCTCATTCATATATAATCCCAGCACAGCAAGTACGAGACCCACAACCCAGAACGTAATAACAACTCGCCACTCGGACCAACCAACCAATTCAAAGTGATGATGAATCGGACTCATTTTGAATACACGTTTCTTTCTTGTTTTGAACGATACGACTTGGATTACAACGGATAGGATCTCGATCAAAAATACACCGCCAATAATTGCAAGAAGCAGTTCTGCTTTCGTTAAGATCGCTACTGCGACAAGTCCACCGCCGATTCCTAGTGAACCCGTGTCTCCCATGAACACCTTAGCTGGGTGAGCATTGAAAACAAGAAATCCAAGTACGGCACCAACCATGGCTGCTGAGAAAATGGCTGCTTCTGGCTGTGTGTTATTCATTGCGATGACCGTATAGGCACCAAATGCAATTGCACTTGTCCCCGCTAACAAGCCGTCCAAACCGTCTGTGAAGTTAACGGCATTCGAAGCCCCTAGCATTAGGATTGCCATAAGTGGGAAATACAACCAACCTGCATTCATATGATAAGAAACAAAAGGAATATAAATATCAGTGCTATGTCCTTGCATAATAAGTAAATAACAGACAATGGCAGAAATCAATAATTGACCGAAAAGCTTTTGCTTTGCCGTGAGTCCCAAAGAGCGTTTAAAAATAATTTTGATATAGTCATCTAAGAATCCAACTAGACCGTAACCCAACGAGGCTAGTAAAAGGATTAGCAAGTCTATGTTTCTGTCCGCAAATCGAAGTGTAGCCAAAGAAAGCGCAAGCAAAATGATGACGCCGCCCATTGTTGGCGTACCTTGTTTTTTGAGATGTCCTTGCGGGCCATCCTCACGGATTTGTTGCCCAAATTTCATTCGTCGTAAAATAGGTATACATAATGGCCCCATGATCAGCGCGAGCACAAATGCCACACCCATTGTTAATAATACTGCGTTTTCCACGTTGGTTCCCCCTGCTCATTTCTCCTGTAAAAACGATGTCCTCCTAAGGGGACAGCGTTATGGAAGCCTCGAAATTGGCACAGCCAATTTGAGGGTAGTACTTTTAGGCTAATAAGCTATGGACAACCTGCTCAAGCCGCATGCCACGCGAGCCCTTCACGAGCACGAGATCCTCGGCGCGAGCGAGCGCTGCTAGCTCCTCCGCGAGCTGCGCCTTGTCGTCGTAGGCGCGCACCTGCGCCGCCGGGAAGTGCAGAGCCGCTTCGTCTGCGATGAAGCGGCCAAGACGCCCGAACGTGAAGACGTAGTCTACACGTTCCGGAGACAACATCGCGCCTATGCCGCGATGGAACTGCTCTTCGTGCTCGCCAAGCTCCAGCATGTCGCCGAGCACGAGGAACTTCCGACCGAAGCCGCTCAGCTGCTCGGTCAGGGCAATCGCCGCCCGCATGGAGGCGGGGCTAGCGTTGTACGCATCGTTAAGCACGGTCAGCCCAGAGGCTGCCGTGAGCTTCTCGATGCGCATGCTTGTCATCTGCAGCGCGCGAAGCCCCGCTGCAATCGCACTTGGCGAGACACCGAAGGTCTCGCCAAGTGCGATAGCCGCTAACGCATTCACGACGTTATGCGTGCCGAGCAACGGAATGAACAATTCCGGGTAATCCGGTGAATTAATAGAGAAATATGCCCCTTCCGCATCCATTCGGATATCCGTTGGGAAGCGATCATTGCCTTGTTCTTGGCCGAAGCGAGTGCGGCGCAAACCTGTCGGTAGATCAAGTTCGCCCAGTGCTTGTTCAATTAATGGCTCATCGCCATTATAAATGATCAAGCTATCCTGTGGCATGCCTGTCACGATTTCAGCCTTGGCCCGTGCAATCTCATCTCGTGAGCCTAGTTGCAGCATATGCGATTCGCCGATCATTGTAATAATGGCAGCTTCTGGCTCCGCCAGTTCTGACAGCAGTGCAATCTCCCCACGTCCACTCATTCCCATTTCTACGACTGCAAATTGCGTCGATTCTTCTAGTAGCAGAAGTGTTAGGGGTAAACCAATATGATTATTCAGGTTGCCCTTCGTTTTATGAACTTGATAAGTGCTGCCCAGCACGGCGGCAACCAAATCTTTGGTCGTCGTCTTTCCGTTGCTTCCCGTAATCCCGATGATACGTACAGAAAGCTCTTTGCGATAGGCTTTGGCCAAGTCTTGGAGAGCCGTAAGCGTATCCTCAACGAGGATAAAGGGAATACCAGCTGGCACCGCGCCGTGATCCGCTTGCCAAAGAATAGCCCCAGCTCCTTTTTGATAAGCATCTCCTACATAATCATGGCCATCGAAATTATCACCTATTAGCGGGATAAAGAGACTGCCAGCCTGAATGGAACGCGTATCTGTTGAAACACCTGTTATCGCAATCTCACCATGAACACCGGGCACTTCGCTGCGGAGCATCGTTGCAATTTGACCTAATGTACGCTGAATCATTGTGTTCTCTCCCTTATCGCAGCCTTAGCCACCAAACGATCGTCGAAATCATGCTTAACACCCATGATATCCTGATACGTTTCGTGGCCTTTTCCCGCTATCAATATTACATCTTTAGGGCCTGCCCCTTCAATAGCCTTTTGTATCGCTTTTTTGCGATCTGCCAGTAACATATACTGATTCTCTGGGTAATGCATACCTATTAAACCTGGTACAATATCCGCAAGAATCGCTTCCGGATCTTCTGTACGCGGGTTATCTGACGTCACATATATAAAGTCACTATACTTGGCAACGACTTCTCCCATGATAGGACGCTTCGTTCTGTCCCGATCACCGCCACACCCAAAAACGGTAATAATCCTACCTTCAGCAAACTCACGTACTGTAGAAAGGGCATTATCCAAACCGTCTGGCGTGTGTGCGTAGTCAACTAGAACCAGGAAATCCTGACCCTCATTCACAACTTCCATCCGGCCTTCCACAAATGCGATGCCTTCTAGACTATCTCGAATGGCTTCCAGTGCGAACCCCTCTGCTAACGCAGTTGCAATGGCTCCCAGTGCATTATATACATTAAATTTCCCTACTAACTGCATGCGTAAGAACGCATCACCAGCAAAAGATTTCAATTGAAATTCAGTTCCTTTGGCTGAGATACGAATGTTCGTAGCCCGTACATCGCATTCTTTTTCAATCCCGTATGTAATGACTTGTGCAGCTGTTAATTTGTGCAACATGTGCGACGCTTCATCATCTACATTGAGAATGGCGTATTGTCTGGCATCTGGATCAGCGGAAAAACCATTCCCAAGTCTTCCAAACAACAAACCTTTGGCTGCAGCGTAGGCTTCCATCGTTTTGTGTTCATTCAGATGGTCTTGCGTTAGATTCGTAAAAATGCTCGAACGGAAATGGACCCCTTTCACCCTTCCCATATCTAAGCCGTTTGACGTAACCTCCATCACACAGTATTGCACGCCTCGATCAGCCATATTTCGCAGTATACGCTGAAGCTCAATCGATTCCTGTGTATTCGTCGCTTTATTTACGATATAGCTCTCACCAATTTTGATATGGATATTGCCCATTAACCCTGTCACATAGCCTTGATCCGCGATGATTTTCTCAAGGATGTACGTGGACGTTGTCTTCCCATTCG
The DNA here is from genome assembly GCF_031455095.1 of Paenibacillus qinlingensis. Lineage (GTDB taxonomy): Bacteria > Bacillota > Bacilli > Paenibacillales > NBRC-103111 > Paenibacillus_E > Paenibacillus_E qinlingensis_A. The sequence continues at coordinate 406,588 of NZ_JAVDSB010000003.1, read as the reverse complement.
TTCCGGTAATACCGATAATTTTGATCTCTTTGCTCGGATACCCGAAAAAGTGAGCAGAAAGAGCTGCCATCGCATAACGGGCATCTTTCACAACAAGCTGCGGGACAGTAACGTCCAATACACGTTCCGTTACAAGCGCAGAAGCCCCTAGCGCAATCGCTTTAGGGGCGTAGTCGTGACCATCTACTAGTAATCCGGGAATACAGAAAAACAAATCCCCAGGCTTTATTTTACGAGAGTCTGCCTCAATTCCCGTAATCTCCGTATTGTTATCGCCATGTATATGGGTAATGAGCAGTGCGGAAGCAAGCTCCTGCAGTTTCATAAGCAACCCTCTCTTCCTTGAATTCCCTATCTATTATGGACAATTTTATGCGTGTAGAAAAGCCAAACATGTCTTCTTGGCAAATCTTTTTTTATTTCTATTAGAATTCCTACTTCTCAGGATCCACATCGGATAAGAAAATACGGATCGTTGAGCCTTGATCTACTCTTGAACCTGCTTTAGGCGCTTGAGAGATGACGTACTTCCCATTCCCTGACTTAGCTAGCTTGAAATTCATGTTCAGGTCTTCTAATATATCATCAACTGACGCTCCAACCAAGTCCGGAACTTCAACAACTGGAATTTCTCCATAGCGATACTCTTTGTCAAGTTGATTTTTGTCAGGTTCTACCTTCATATAGCGTAAAGCGTCTGCCATAATATCCCTTACCAAAGGTGCTGCAATCAGACCTCCGAATTGAATCCCTTTCGGATCATCCACAGCCGCATACACAACAATTTTGGGATTATCCGCTGGCGCGAAGCCGATGAATGACACGATATGCTCATCTGGCGAATAGCGTCCGTTGATAACTTTCTGTGCGGTCCCTGTTTTCCCGCCTACACGGTACCCGTCTATAAATGCATTGCGACCCGTCCCTTTCGCGACAACGCTCTCCAGCGCTTCACGAACTTGTCGAGACGTATCTTCAGAGATGACATTGCGCACTAGCTCTGGCTCAACAACATCGACGACCTCTCCCGTATCTGGATTGGAAAAGGATTTGGCCACATAGGGTTTAAACAGCTTCCCACCATTGATTGCAGCTGAAACAGCTGTAATCTGTTGTATCGGTGTAACGGAAACCCCTTGACCGAAAGCCGTCGTTGCCAATTCAACAGGTCCTACCTGGGACGGTTTGAACATGATTCCGTTCTCTTCTCCGCCTAGGTCAATACCAGTCTTTTTACCAAAACCAAATCGGGAAATATAATCAAACAATTTCTCTTTCCCTAAGCGTTGTCCCATCACGACGAAACCCGGGTTACATGAGTTCTGAACTACCTGCAGCATCGTTTCACTGCCATGTCCACCACGTTTCCAACAACGCAACCTAGCGCCCCCAACTTCAATGGCACCTGGATCAAAAAATTGCTCATTCTTCAGATCTACTTTCTTTTCTTCAAGTGCTGCAGCAAGGGTAATAATTTTGAACGTAGAACCGGGCTCGTACGTTTTCCAAATAGGTAAATTTCGATTATACGTTTCTGCTGGTGACTCCATATATTTGCTAGGATCATAGGTCGGACGACTACCCATCGATAAGATTTCGCCGGTATTCGGATCCATCATAATCGCAATGACGTTTTGCGCCTGATATTGGACCATGGCTTGATCTAACGAGCGTTCCATAACTGATTGCAAATGACTGTCGATGGTTAACTTCACATTCAATCCATCTTTAGGCGGTGTATACACATCGGTGGTACCTAATAGTTTGCGACCGGCCGCATCTGTCATATAGGAAATACTGCCTGCAAGTCCTGTTAACTGAGAATTATATTTGGATTCTATTCCTGTTAGACCTTTATCTATCCCCGCAAATCCAAGAATGTGCGCTGCAAGAGATCCATAGGGATAATAACGCTTATTATCTTCTGCTACAACGATACCTGGCAATTCCAACTTTCTAACCTCTTGCGCTTTTTCAATCGAAATTTTACGACCAGAAGGTCTTATATTGTTTTGCGAGGTTTTTTTAGTTATTTGTTTGAAAATATCTTCTTCATTGCCTTCGAGCACTTCTGCCAGCTTAACTGCAGTGGCACGGGGATCTTTAATTTGCACGGGAATAGCCACAATCGTAGGTGTACTCATGCTATACGTCAAGGTTAACCCGTTGCGGTCTTGAATTTCACCCCGTTTAGGTGCAAAAGCAATCTCTCTTCGCCAGCTTTCCTCCGCCTTAATCGCGAGTTCTTGTCCAATCCAAAGTTGAACATAGGCTAAACGAATGATAAGTGCTGTAAAGATAACAGTTGCAATGATTAACGCCGTAAATAATCTGCGACGAACGGTAACGTTAGAAGCCCGCATGAACGTTCAGTCTCCCTTCCCACTATTGTCATGTTCATTCCTAACATGACTATTCGGGACAACCAGGGGTTAGAACAAGCTGTTCACGATCACGGCTTTTTTGCGGTTGCTCTTTGCGTTTCTGTTTTGGCATTCGGTGATGGTGAAGGCGTAGGTGAGCCAGCTGGCGTTGCATTAGATGTAGACCCTGTCGTTGCTGATTTATCCCCAAGCGGCTTAAGTTGCAGGGTAACTGCACGATTGTCATCAGCTGCAGATTGCTCAGATACATAGCCTTCTCCAGATGTTTGACAATCAATCTTGAAGAAGGAGCATGTCTCTACAGCATCACGCAGCGATCTGCCTACTAGATTCGGCAGCGGCATCTCCTCAACAGGTTGCATAGCAACATAGATTTGCTGTGTAGACAAAATTTGAGTACCCGCCTTCGGGAATTGATCAACTACCTTCTCCCCTTTACCAAATACTTCAAGGGACAGACCGATATCCTTGGCCGTTCCTTTGGCATTCGCAGAAGAAACATCCATTAAATTCGGTACATTCAGACGATTTGCTTCTTTGGTAACAGTTTTCGGTTTTTTACTTGACGGCACACCCATATATTGCAGGGACTCGCCTACGATTTCTTTGAAGGCAGGTGCTAGAACCTGTCCACCTAAATGATAGTTTCCGCCAAGATCAGGTTGATCTGCGATCAATGTAATTAAAATGCGAGGATCCTCTACTGGCGCATAGCCAATAAACGAGATCACCCACGTATCAGATGAGTACGTTTTTTCACCAGGAAGTACGATGTTCGCCGTCCCTGTTTTCCCCGCTATCCGATAATCCTCCATATAAGCAAGTTTACCTGTCCCGACTTCTTGGTCCGAAACGACTTGCTCTAGATAGCCACTTACCGTCGCAGCTGTCTGAGGGCTCACCACTTGTCTAATCACTTGCGGCTCAAAAGCAGTTACCACTTTACCAGTTTTCGGATCGACAATATCCTTGACAATGTGTGGCCACATCAATTTACCCCCATTGGCGATGGCTGCGTAAGCTGCCGTTTGTTGAATGGCCGTTACCACGACTTTCCCTTGTCCATAGGTTGCTGTTGCAAACTCCGATGGATAATTCATATCAATAAGGCCTGAAACTTCACCTGGCATGTCAATGTTTGTTTTCTGTTCGAAGCCAAACTTTTCGATGTATTTACTAAGTTTTGTCTGAGTCAGTTTCTCAATCCCCAGCTTTACAAAGGCAACGTTACTAGACCGTTTGAGTCCTTCTAAAAAAGTAATCTTCCCCCACCCAACAAGATTATGGTCATGGAGAATACGGTCAGACACTTTAATCGCACCCGATTGATAAGTTTCTGTTGGATTGAATACCCCTTCTTCTACAGCACCTGCAAGGGTAACTAACTTAAAGGTAGAACCGGGCTCATACCTGGAAGAAATAGCGCCATTTCTAAAATCTTTCTGTGGATCATAATTCCAATATGTATTTGGATTAAAGGTAGGTGTATTGGCCATTCCTAGAATTTCCATCGTTTTGGGATCCACTGCAATGGCCGTTAAGCTTTTCGGGTGCCACTTGTCATTTACTTTAGCTAATGCACTCTCTAAGTAAAATTGAATGTTTTTATCAATCGTAAGCCTCACATTATTGCCGTCTTCAGCAGGCTTAAAGTTTACCTTGGCATCAGGAAGCTCCACGCCTTTCCCATCTTTCTCATAGCTCAGCATTCCTGGAACACCCTTGAGTGTATCGTTTAACTTCAGCTCCATCCCTTGTGCTGCTTCGCCTTCTTTGTTCGTATATCCAAGGATATGAGAGGCTAAGGTTTCGCCTGGATAATATCGCTTCTTATCCTCCAAAATGGAAATTCCCACCAATGCTCTAGAACCCAATTTCAGCTTCGTTTGAAGATCAGTGATGAGTACACGGACTTGATCCGCTTTCTCTTTGTCTATCTTCCAACCTTCGTTCCTCACTTCTACGTTTGCAGCGAAATCTGTACCATCAAGATTTTTTTTCGTTGCTCTTTCCCGGATCTTATTGACCAGTTCGGCACGCTTCGCCTCAGATTCCTTCAAAATATCGGCTAAACCTTGGGTTACATCCTCTGTAATGTGTAACGCATCGATTACCTTAGGATTTAAGGCGATCGTATAGGCAGTCGCTTCTACGGCAAGCACCTTATCATTACGGTCCAAAATGGACCCGCGAACCGGCGCTAACACCTTATCCGTTTCCCATCTCTTCTCGGCTTTCTCTAGCAACCAAGAGGCCTCTACCACTTGAATCCAATAGACTTTAACCATAAGGACAACAAAAAGAAGGGTAAAAAACCCTCCGATTAGCAATGAACGCAACTTAATTTTTTTAGTCATATGAGTACCTGCCTGTTACGGTTTAGAAGCTGATTTCGTATTTTTGCCACTCGTCGAAGCCGTGGATGAACTCGTTTTCGATTTCGTAGTTGTCGTCGATTGTGCTACGACATTACCTTGCTTCTGCTCTTGTACATTAAACCCGAGGCGTACAGCTTCCTCTTTTAAACGATCAGGACTTTGAAGTTTCTCTACTACTTGCTTAAGGGCGCTATTCTGCGCCTGAATTTCACGAATCTCACCTTGCATTTTGAGAATGTTCGCGTTCATCTGATAGATGGCTGCAAACCGCCAAATGATGACACCGGCAACAATGACACATAGGACGACTGTGAATAAATAAAGCATTTTTTCTTGTGCAGGCAATGAGGAGTTGCGATAAACAACTTTGGTTGTTTCTTTTATCTTTACACGCTGTTGCGGGTTCGGTTTGCGTTTAGGATCAAGTGCCAAATTGCCTTGGATATAGGATGACATCGCTTATTCCTCCCTTGGTTTAAAGCTTTTCTGCTATACGCAGCTTAGCCGATCTGGCTCGCTGATTCACTTCCAGTTCATGTTCACTAGGTAAAATAGGTTTGCGGGTTACTAATTTTAGCTCCCCAGCTTTTTCGCACACACACATTGGAAACCCAGGCGGGCAGGTACATTTCTCCACATTTTTAACGAAAAATTGCTTGCAAATTCGGTCTTCTAGCGAGTGGAAGGTTATCACCGCAATACGACCTTGAGGAGCTAGACAGTTAAGCGACTGCTGCAGCGCCTCTTCAAACGCTCCAAGCTCATCATTCACGGCGATTCGCAACGCTTGGAAGCTTCGTTTCGCTGGGTGACCTCCAGTCCGTCTAGCGGCCGCTGGGATCCCCTCTTTGATCAACTCAACGAGTTCCCCAGTCGTTTCGATTGGTTTCTTCGCTCGCGCTTCCACAATCACACCAGCGATACGTCTTGAGAACTTCTCTTCGCCATATTCAAATAGAATTCGTGCTATTTGTTCAGCTGGCCATTCATTAACGATTATTTTGGCTGTTAAGGATGTGTCGCGATCCATTCTCATGTCCAGCTCAGCATCCTGGTTGTAGCTAAAGCCACGATCACCATCATCCAGTTGTGGAGAGGATACGCCTAGATCGAACAAAATGCCATCCACTTGCGGCTTTCCATCCCGCATCGCCTTGGGAACTCCACGTAAGACTAATTCAATGTCTCTAAAGTTACTTTTGATAATCGCTACACGATCCAGATAAGGAGCCAGCACGGTTTGCGCGTTGGCCAGAGCGATATCATCTTGATCAAGGGCAATCAGCAACCCATCGGGACCTAATTGGGATGCGATTAGTGAGCTATGCCCAGCGCCTCCCATTGTACAATCCACGTAAACACCATCAGGTTTTATATGTAAACCTTCTACAGATTCTTCTTTTAGTACAGTCACATGATGAAACACTTGTTGTCCTCCTAAAAGTTTTGCCTTAGCAAAACTGACTTCATAAGCCTATTTTTAAACACGATACTTCTATAAATCAAAATTAAAATCGACCAGCTTCTCTGCTATTTCATTGAATGATTGTTCAGACTCATTGGCATAGCTTTCCCAAACTTGCTTACTCCAAATCTCCACACGATTAGAAACACCGATCACGACGCAATCTTTCTCTAATTTGGCATGGTCGACGAGATTGCTTGGAATGTTGGCTCGTCCTTGTTTATCTAGCTCACATTCGGTTGCACCTGAGAAGAAAAAACGGGTAAAGGCACGTGCATCTGACTTCATTAATGGCAATGCTTTCAGCTTCTGTTCGAGAATTAACCATTCGGATTGTGGGTAAACGAATAAACATTGATCTAATCCACGGGTGATGACAAAAGCTTCGCCAAGGGCTTCACGAAATTTAGCCGGGATAATCATTCGGCCCTTCTCGTCAATGCTATGTTGATATTCACCCATAAACATAGCATCTCGCCCCCTTTCCCTCCACTTTGTACCACTTTCCACCACATTTGAATCAATATTCGCTAAAAATAAAAGAAATCCTGCTTAGTTAGCAGGATTAATTAATTTTTTTCATTTTTTAGGTCTATTCTGTGCCTTTTGTTACTTGTTCGGTCACATCAAGTGCTCGTCCAGTATCATTTTGTTCTTTTAGCTGCAAACGTAATTCCTTCAAATGCCTGTTCCGCTTGCGTCTGTATACCCAAATCGGGATGCCAATCAAGACTAAAATCACCAAAACTGGCACCGCGGCAGCCAGAAATACGAGGACTCCTTGTAAGACAGCGACCAATACATTCAGACTTGAGCCCCATGCCTTCTCAACGCGTTCCGCTAAAGTTAGTTCATTCGGGTCAGAAAGAAGTGGCTTTTTGCCTGTTTGTTGATACATGCGCAGCTCGATTGTTGAATACGAAACATTTTGATCCAAATATCGCATTCTGCCTTTGATTTGCTCTATCGCCTCTTGTACCTTAGCTAACTCGTTCGAAAATGCCAGAAGATCGTCTGTTTTCGAAGCCTTTTCCATGAAACTAAACAGCCTCGTTTCAACGAGCTGTTTGGCTGTCAAACGAGAGCTAAGATCCACGTACTCTTCTGTCACGTCTTGCCCTTGCACATTTCTTTGTAGCGCGGGGCTGATCTTCTCTAGACCATCCAGCATGGATACAAAACCGTTCGCTGCTACTTTAATGGTGTAGGTTCCGCCCTTTTCCCCCGTATTCGCATTCTCCGAAAATTGCAAAATGTAAGCGCCGCTTAATGCAACGAGATCGCGCAGCTGGGTTTGTGCTTTCGCGTAATCCTCAACAGGCATGACTAGATTCGCTCGATAAATGAGCTTACGGTTAAAGCCTGCCTCTTGATCGTTCCCGCTCGCTGACATGACCACGTTGGGCGCAGCCGCCTTACCGACGGATGCTGCACCTACAACAGGCGCTACCTTCGCATCAACTGCAGGAGCAGCATCTTTGGCGACTGCTAGTTGATCCGTAGTCACTGTGGACGATTTCCCACTGTTCATCTCGCTTTTTGCCGACGATGCAGACGTGTCCCCTTTACTCTCTGAGGACGCACTACATCCAGCAAGCACCCCCACGGTCAACAAACACAGCACAATCATCAAAGCTAAACTTGTTCTGGTCTTACCCCCCATTTTACCATGCCCCCAATTTCCATTTTTAGGTTATCCACCCTCTAAACGGAATGTGAATGACTTAAGTTGCATGGGATACGGCTGACGAGGAAAATAAAGTAGTTAACTATGTTAAGGGGCAATGAGGGTTGAGGTTGAGGTTGAGGTTGAGGTTGAGGTTGAGGTTGAGGTTGAGGTTGAGGTTGTTTGAACAGAAGATCAGCAACCGTTCAAACCTTTCCACAATCTAACTGGAAAAACTACATCTATTTCCGAGAATTACCCGCGGAAATAGGGATTAGATGGAAATTATCCAGTTATTTTCACTTGATAAGAGCAATACCATTGAATACCGCAAAATTAGCTGTAGTAAATCCAGTTATTCCCGCAAAACAACCCATTTTTATATATTTAACTGTATAAAATACATTAATTCAGACAACTAGCCACAAATGCCGCCAATTAAACTACTCACTCTAAGCAAATAGAAGTTTTGCAAAACTTCCCCAACAAATAAAACCCCTTCACTCCACAAGTGGACTAAAGGGGTTACCGATCAAATTCTAGTGCTCATCCCAGCTATCTAGGTAAGCTTTTTGCTCATCAGATAGCGCATCAACGCTAGTACCTAGTGATTCCAACTTGAAGCGAGCGACTTGCTCATCTAGTACATAAGGAACATTAACAACTGTATTACCAAGCGATTGGTAGGTATCATTCACATGTTTCAAGGACATCGCTTGAAGCGCAAATGTCATGTCCATGATTTCTGCCGGGTGACCGTCACCAGCTGCAAGGTTAACTAAGCGTCCTTCAGCAAGCACGTAAATTTTACGACCATCTGTCAGTTGATATTCCTCAATGTTACGACGAACCGTACGTTTGGAAGATGACAATGCTTCTAATTCTGGTTTGTTCACTTCAACATCAAAGTGTCCTGCATTAGAAAGAATCGCGCCATCCTTCATCACTTTGTAGTGTTCACCACGAATAACATCACGGTTGCCTGTTACGGTTACGAAGAAGTCGCCTAGTTTAGCTGCTTCAATCATCGGCATGACTGCGAAACCATCCATGTAAGCCTCTACGCCTTTGATCGCATCGATTTCAGTAACGATAACGTTAGCGCCTAAGCCTTTTGCACGCATAGCCACACCTTTACCACACCAGCCGTAACCTACAACAACAACCGTTTTACCAGCAACAACCAAGTTCGTTGTACGGTTAATACCATCCCAAACGGATTGACCTGTGCCGTAACGGTTGTCGAACAAGTATTTGCAGTAAGCATCATTAACAGCAACCATCGGGAAACCAAGCTTCCCGTCTTTTTCCATTGCTTTCAAACGAAGAATACCTGTTGTCGTTTCTTCTGCTCCACCACGAACATTAACAGCCAAGTCTTTGCGTTCGGAGTGCAAGAGTGAAACCAGATCGCCACCATCATCGATGATTAGATCAGGCTTGGATTCCAATGATTTAATAAGAAGTTCTTTGTATTCTTCAGGACTTGGGTTGTATTTCGCAAATACAGTAATCCCATCTTCCACAAGCGCCGCGCAAACATCATCTTGTGTGGAAAGCGGGTTACTTCCCGTAATCGTAACTTCCGCACCACCAGCTTGAACGACTTTTGCTAAGTAAGCTGTTTTGGCTTCCAAGTGCAAGGAAATCGTAACTTTCAAGCCTTTAAAAGGCTGCTCTTTCTCAAATTGCTCACGAATCCGATTCAAAACCGGCATATGCGCTTGAACCCAATCAATTTTCAAATGACCATCTGGCGCTAACGCCATGTCTGTTACAATACTGTTTGTTGCCGTTGTCATGTTCGTTCCTCCTACAAATAATAGATACGGTGCAAGCCATCTACGGGTATCGGCGTTTGTATTAATGTATGTAGCCAAACATTCCCATAACGATTCAGATAAGCACACCCATTATACACTCTTTCTTGGGGCTTGGCTAACGGAAATATCGTGAGTCGAACACGGTCCAACTGACGTATCGCCGCATCGAATTGCGTGTGAGACGCTTCGCTAGCTTTATGATGCAAATATTCAATTTGCTCCACGATTTTAGCCAGATTCGTATCTCCCAGTTTCTTCACTCCAGGGTTAATGACACTAAGTGACTCTACTAGAGGACCGTACGCGTTCAAGAACGACGCTTTAACATCCTCAAATCGCTCATTTAGCTGAAGCGTATCTTGTGCATCCAACCAAGCTTGCTTCTTCTCGTCAAAACGTTCAATAACGTCTGTCAATGCGAGCTCATATTTGTCCATCTGTTTCTTAATCGTGCCTTCAATCAATGTAAATTCCATACGCGGCAAGACAATCGGCATCCGCATGTGAAAATGTTCAAACGCTTGCTTCGTTAGTGCCCAGTAAGCAATTTCACCTGGACCCAGAACGGTCGCTAAAACCGGGAATAAAAACTCTTGCATAAGCGGCCGCGTCATTACATTATTACTTAACTGTTCAGGCGTGGTTATCGCTTTATCCAGAAGCTCATCTTTCGAGTAGTTTACGATATGTTTCTTATCCGAAAATTGATCACCCTCGCGCTGAAGCAGCAGTCGCGCTCCCTCTGCAAAAACAAACAGATTCGCTGCTTGCTCATGAACCTCTGCTTGAATCCCGTAGCCAGCTTGACTAACCTCAGCTTTACTTTGCATCAAGGCGCCAGCTAAGGCCGCATTCTGTCTAATAATGGCTTCGAACATCGAAGATTCCAGCGCGCGGAGAGCAGGATCATCGGAATCAATCAATACAAGCCCATACTCGCCAAACAGCATGGCCATCCAACGAGCAAATGCCTCTGAAAGCGTTGCTTCACCTTCTGAAGCTGAACGCATTTTGTCTAACAAAGAAGCTTTGAATTCCGTATCCATCAAAGACTGATCTAACTTATTCAAAGCCTCTTCCCACGCGTCAGAGGTTAATGGCAGGCGGCTCACAGAAGTCCTTCCTCCTGTAGGATGATCTACCTTCAACTTTTCGATTTGCTGCGCGCTAGAAAGAACATGAACATGATTAACTTCGTCAAAATCGTGGTCCTCGCCAGCTATCCAGAAAATAGGCACAACGGGACGCTCTAACTTGGCACTCCATTCACGAGCGGATTGAATAAGCGTGATTGCCTTATACAGAATCATGAGCTGGCCACCAAACAACCCTGCTTGCTGACCACCCACTACGGCTAGCGCCTGTTTGTCGCCAAGAGCCGCTATATGGGCGAAAGCCGCCTCTGTATTCCCTACGCGTCTATTGTAGGCCTCGAGCACCTCTACAAGACGCTCACGATGAACATGCGGTGCATCCTGAGCTCCATCCAACCAAGTGACACGAGCTTGCCAATCTTCTTCATTTCCAAAATGATACGGAAACAACGCTTTTGCATTGCCTTTTCCCGTTATATAATCTTCCGCCAGTATTTGATTTTTCTTCCAATGAAAAGTTTCCATTTGCATATGCGACTAGTGTCTCCTCTTCAGAACAAATAAAACAACTATCTTTTGATTGTACACGGTAGCCCTGAAATCGTCAAAACTGTATTTATTATAATTACATTTATGTAAGGAGATTTGCATGATGAAAAGCCGCCCCAATCGGGGCGGCTAAGCGAATTAGTATAAGTGACAAGCAACAAAGTGGTTTGGTTCCACTTCTTTACTAGGCGGCATGGAATCTGCACACTTCGCCATCGCTTGCGGACAACGTGTACGGAACGGACAACCACTTGGCGGGTTGAGCGGACTCGGTACATCGCCTTGAAGAATAATACGCTCGCGCGTACGTTCAATTTCTGGATCCGGGATCGGAATCGCCGAAAGCAGTGATTGTGTATACGGATGTAAAGGCTTCGCATAAAGCGCGTCAGACGTTGTCACCTCTACAAGGCTTCCCAAATACATAACTCCAATTCGATCAGAGATATGCTTAACCATCGCCAAATCATGCGCGATAAATAGGTAAGTTAAGCCCATTTCTTTTTGCAATCTTTTGAAAAGGTTAACGACTTGTGCTTGTACGGAAACATCCAATGCGGAGATTGGCTCATCGGCAATAATGAACTTCGGTTCAATCGCAAGCGCACGGGCAATCCCAATACGTTGACGTTGACCACCGGAGAACTCATGCGGGAAACGACTAGCATGCTCATCGTTCAAGCCGACAGCACGAAGCAATTCCATCACGCGTTCTTTACGTTTCGCGCCTTTATATAAACCGTGAATATCAATACCTTCAGCAATGATATTCCCAACGGTCATACGCGGGTTCAAGGATGCGTAAGGATCTTGGAATACCATTTGCATATTCCGATTAAATTCCTTCAGCTTTTTCCCAGTCAGCTTATGAACATCTTCACCATCGAAAATGACTTCGCCGTCTGTTGCGTCATAAAGTTTAATAATCGTTCTTCCTGCTGTGGATTTTCCACAACCTGACTCCCCAACTAAACCAAATGTTTCACCGCGTTTAATTTCTATTGAAAAATTGTCTACGGCTTTCAAAATCTTGCCGTTTCCAAGATTAAAATGCTTCTTCATATTGCGAATTTGCAATATCGGTTGATCAGACTTAGCCGCTGACTTAGACATGACTGCTACCTCCCACTCCTACAGGACGTTCAACCTTCGGTGCGTCAGGGTGAAGCAACCAGCAAGCTGCTGAATGCGTATCAGACAACACAGAATGAGCTGGATCTTCTTCCAGACAGTGATTCATCGCATATGGACATCTTGCTGCGAATGCACACCCTTTAGGCGGAGCGAACAAATCTGGCGGTGTACCAGGAATCGGTACAAGCTCTTCATTCGTGTTCGTATCCAACCGCGGCACTGAACGAAGTAAACCCCACGTATACGGATGCTGTGGCTCGTAGAAAATTTCATCTACGGCGCCCTGTTCAATAATTTTGCCTGCATACATAACCACAACGCGGTCTGCCATATCGGCAACAACGCCTAGGTCATGCGTAATTAATATAATAGAAGAGTCCGTTTTCTCCGAGATCGTCTTCATTAGATCAATAATTTGTGCTTGGATCGTAACGTCTAGCGCTGTTGTAGGCTCATCAGCAATAAGAAGCTTAGGCGAACAAGCTAGAGCAATCGCGATCATAATACGTTGACGCATACCACCAGAAAGTTCATGTGGATATTGATGAATACGCCCTTCAGGCGAGTTGATACCAACGAGCTTGAGAATTTCAATCGCTTTTTCTCTAGCTGCGCTTTTGCTCAAACCTTCGTGCTTAATCAAACCTTCCGTGATTTGATCGCCGATTTTCATCGTCGGATTCAATGAAGTCATTGGATCCTGGAAAATCATACCCATTTCGGAGCCACGAATTTTCTCCATCTGTCTGTTGGATAGTTTGGTAATGTCCACTTTTCCGTCAAACATGATAGAACCGCTTTTTATATAACTAGGCGGAGTAGGAATTAAACGCATGAGCGTTTGTGCCGTTACGGATTTACCGCAGCCGGATTCACCTACAATCGCCAACACTTCACCTTTTTTCAAAGAAAAAGATACGCCGCGAACAGCTTGAACTTCACCCGCATAAGTCTGGAATGAAACTCGCAAATCTTTTACTTCTAGTAAATTGTCTTTGGTGCTCATCATTATTCACCCCTTCTTACTTGCGCATTTTTGGATCTAGCGCATCACGAAGCCCATCGCCGAGAAGATTGAAGCTCAACAAGATCAAGCTGAAGATAATCGTCGGGAAAATAAGGCGATGCGGATATAACCGAATATAGTTAGCACCATCTGACAGTAAGTTACCTAGCGATGCCAGAGGTGGCTTTACTCCTAGACCGATGAAACTCAAGAATGCTTCAGTAAAGATCGCAGATGGCACAACGAATGTGATCTGTACGATAATTATACCAAGTGCATTCGGGATCAAGCTACGCATAATAATTCTCATGGGAGAAGCTCCCAATGTACGTGAAGCAAGTACGAATTCTTGCTCTTTGAGCGTCAACATTTGTCCACGAACTAGCCGGGCCATCGGTACCCACCCCGTAATACTGTAGGCGATAATAATGGACGAAACCCCTGAGCCGATAACCATGATCAATAGAATGGCAATCAACAAGAACGGAATCGCATAAACAATCTCAATGGAGCGTTGCATAACTTCATCGACTTTTCCGCCGTAATACGCAGAGATACCGCCGTAAATAACACCAACGACTAAATCAATTAATGCAGCTGTAATACCAATGAATAGGGAGATACGAGTACCCCACCACACACGTGTCCAAACATCACGACCGAAGTCATCTGTTCCAAAGAAGTGCGAACCGCTCGGCACCGCATTTTTAAGCTTCAAATTTTGAGTCTGATAATCGTAGCTCGAAACAAATGGAACGATAATCGAAAGTACGATTAAAGTTACCAATATAATTAAGCCAGCCATAGCCAGTCTATTTTTCCTAAGTCGTCTCCATGCGTCCTGCCAATAATTAAGTGAAGGTCGTACAATAACTTCACCAGTTAGAGATTTATTTGAAACGGGAGCAAACTTGAAGTTAGTCTCTGTTGATTCATTTGGAGTTTGCATGAACTATTTCCCGCCTTTCCCAAGACGAATTCTAGGGTCTACTAAGCCATATACAACGTCAGTAATAAAGATAACGACAATCAAAATTGCTGAGTAAAAGATAGTTAATCCAGAAATCATCGTATAATCATTCGAGTATACAGATGATACAAAGTGTTTCCCTAAACCTGGCACACTAAAAATTTGTTCAACAACTAACGTACCTGTGATGACGTTTACAAATATTGGGCCAATTATCGTAATAACCGGTAATATCGCGTTACGAATTGTATGCTTAACTACAACTGTTATCGTTGATAAACCTTTTGATTTCGCAGTTTTAATATAGTCTTGATTCAAAACATCCAACATAGACGTTCTCATTAAACGAGCCAAAATCGCAATTGTACCGAATGACAACGCAATAGCTGGTAAAACCTTGTACTCTGGACCTTTCCAAAGACCTGCAGGAAGAATTCCCCACTTAACACCAACATAATAAGAAAGCATCGGTCCAAGCACGAAAGATGGAATGGAAACACCCAAAATCGCAATGAACATCGCTGTGTAATCGCCGGCTTTGTTATGTTTTAAGGCCGCAATAATCCCTAAAGTCAAACCAACAACAATTGCGATTGCAATTGAAATTAATCCAAGTTCTAAGGATGAAGGGAAAGCTTGTTTGATAATATCTGTTACTTTGTGAGCTGGGAATTGAAAGGAAGCTCCTAGATCACCATGAATGATATTGTTCATGAATGTTAGGTACTGTTGCCACAACGGCTTATCAAGACCATATTGCTTCAACAACATATCTCTCGTAGCTTTCGGGATCTTCTCAGCGCCTTCTCCTAAAGGATTACCTGGCAAATTTTTCATCAAGACGAACGTGAATGTTGCAATTAGCCATAATGTAATAAGCGCATATAGGAAACGGCGAAGAATGAACTTAATCATATTGCTCCTCCTTTATTAAAATATAAAACAAGAAACTTAGAAGGGGCCGCTCCCACGAGGTGCGAACGGCCCCTTCTGCTTAAACTACATGAAGATTACTTACCAACGGAAGCCCATTTCAATTCCCACTCTTGTCCAAACGAAGGAAGAATCAAACCGTTAATTGTTGGTTTTTTCAAGTAAGCACGTGTACGGAAGTACAATGGCGCTACACCTTGATCATCCATAAGGATTTTCTCAGCATCGACCAAAGCTTTAGCACGTTTTGTAACGTCTGTTTCTGTTTGAGCACCTTTTACAAGTTTATCGTACTCAGGGTTGCTGTAGTCGCCTTCGTCAAACTCGCCGCCAGTTACCCACATATCCAAGAACGTCATAGGATCGTTGTAATCTGCGCCCCATAGGGAAAGAACGATGTCGAAATCTTTTTTGGAGGAAAGCTCGATACGCAATGCGTGAGGAACTGGGTTCGCTTCAGCTACGTAGTTAAGGTTTTGTTTCCATTGTGCAAGGATAAACTCAAGTGATTTTTTCGCAGTTTCTGTATCATCCGCGTTCACTTTCATTTTTGGAAGTTCTTTCAGACCAAGCTCAGCCAAACCTTCAGCAAGCAAAGTTTTTGCTTTAGCAGCATCAAACTTCGGTTGTGTGTCGCCAGCTGTTTTACGGAATTCGCCGCCAGCACCGTCAGAAGTACCACCTGGTACTAGACCAGTGGAAGCTACGGAACCATTAGCAAGTACTGTATCTACATAAGCTTGACGATCGATTGCCATACCAAGCGCTTGACGGATCTTTTTGTTAGCAAGAGCTGGTTGTTTTTTCACTTGATACATCAGGTATGAGTTCGTCAACTCTGGTTTAGGCAGGTTGTCTGGTTTACCTTTGTACAAAGTTAATTGGTCACGGTTGATTTCAGTCAAATCAGCCGCGTCTGTTTCATATAGGTTAAGTCCTGTATTTGTGTCTTTAACGATATTGATCGTTGCTTTTGTTAATTTCACATTAGCAGCATCCCAATATTTTTCGTTTTTCACAAGCTCAAGTGTTTGGCCATGATCCCATTTGCTCAAAATGAACGGTCCAGCACCAATAACTTTGTCAGCTTCTGCGCCATATTTGTCGCCAGCTTTTGTTACGAAATCTTCACGTTGTGGTAAGAAAGTACCAAACGCAAGCATTTGCGTAAAGAAAGCAACTGGTTTTTCTAGTTTAATTTCGATTTGCTTGTCGTTGATTGCTTTAACACCTAGTGCGTCTTGTGCTTTTTTAACATCTTCAGGAGTTTTCGCTTTAGTTACAGCTTCTCCACCTTTTATCCAAGCCACTACGAAGCTATATTGCCCTTTTGTAGCAGGATCTAATGTACGTTTGAAAGAATAAACGAAATCTTGTGCTTTTACTGGTTGTCCGTCAGACCAGTTCGCGTTATCACGAATATCGATCGTGTACGTCAAACCATCAGGAGAAATCTTAGGCATATCTTTTGCAAGACCAGCTACTGCTTTACCGTCTTTATCTGTACGATACAGACCTTCGTTAAATGCGCTAATAAAAGTAAAAGCAGCATTTGCAGTTGCTTTGGAGCTGTCCATAATTGGAGGCTCAGCAGAGAAATTAATTTTAATTTCTTGAGGTTTGTTAGAAGCTGCTGGAGCAGTTGTACCTTTAGTACCATCTGTTGGAGATACCGCTGGTGTTTCTTCGCTTTTGCCACAACCTACTGCTACGCTACCCATAAGCGTTAATGCTACTGCTGTAGTAACCCATTTTGTCGCTTTCATATTAACTCCTCCTTTAAAATATGTATGTCTAGACATCTATGGTTAGGTGTTTTGTCAGCTTTATTCACATAAACCTTACACCTTTAACCCGGAGACCAATGAAACCGTTTCTTTAATGTCATGTTATATCACTTGAACCTCTGGTAAAAAAAATTACTAGAGTCTACGCAAGGAATTATAACATATACAATGAGTTTGTCCACAATTAATTTACCTGCGACTAAATAACTAGTAAAAAAATTTACTCTCACGGTTTTTAATTATACAACCATCGGTCAATAAAATCTAGACGATTTTGTTTGTTATTTTCTACAAATCTCAAAGAAATATTACAAAGAAACACTAATTTATTCCCCAAAATATCCAATGTTAGGTAAATTCAGTTCCATTCTATGTGAACTATGTCGAAAAAAGGTAGTTTTTGCCGATATGCACAACAAACAACAGAATGTAAAGGGCCGATAATCCCACAAAGCTAAGACGCCATACAAGCCTGCCTACTTTGATTAAATTAGTCTCCCCCTTCAAGTGATTTTGATAACCTCCAATAATACCAAAGGCAATTAACAAGATAAGAACAATTAACCAGAAACCAAATTGCGTATGAAAAAGCTTGTTCCACATTAAGGACACAGATCCTAGTAGAAACAAGGTTGTAATATCCATAGTAAACCTCGTGGTCATCTTTTTATCCTTGAGAATCAGAAAGATGATAAACCAAAATAGAGCGAATGTTAGATATGGCGCCACAGCCAGCACTGCATATAAGGTAGATAATAGACTAACGAATCCATTCAGCAAGAAGAGTCACCTCTTAATTTTCTATCGCTTTTATCATTCTATACACCATGTCATGCGTGGGGAGCACCAGATCCCATTCTTCAGCCACCTTTACTAATCTACCATTTAAATAATCAATTTCCGTCTGTCGCGCAGCTTCAATATCCTGCAACATGGAAGAATGATTCGTTTTCGTCTCTTCACACACCGTTAGAATTGTGTCCCAGAGCTTATCTGGCAGCGCAATCCTCTTGAGATTCGCCAATTTGAGTGCTTCTTCATATAGATCTTGCATAAGGGAACGACTCCATTCAGAACGAAGCAAATCACCATTAGGCACACGTAGAATGGCAGTTAACGGGTTGATGACAACATTGATGACTAATTTGCTCCAAATTCTGACTTCCATGTTGTTCGACAATTCTGCACGAAATCCTGCTGATTTCAACATCTGCACGAAAAAAATATGTTGGTTATTTGGAGTAAGCTGCTTATTTGATTCTATAACCCCAAAATAGGTGATTCCCCGCCCTGTATGACGGACCGAATGAAGCCCATTTCGTTTGGCCCCCTCTGTTGTAACGGCAAATAATAGCTTATCGTATGCGATAGCTTGGCTTAGTTTTTGTTCATGTCCAATCCCATTTTGAAAACAAACGAGAAAGGTCTGATCTGTCATTTGATGACGAAGATAGGTGACAAGTTCATCAGTAATCGCAGTTTGTTTCACCATCAGAAATATATAATCGACTTGCCGCTCATTCGGGATGATGTCCTCCCTTGTTTCCTCGAGATAGCTGCTATATACGATTGATTTCGTGGACTTCGCTGTTTGCGACGCTTCCCCTTCTAACTTAATCCCTTGCTCAGCCAATTCACTGGCTTGTTCCGTAGTCCTAGTTACCATCGTTAACTGCGAACATTGAGACGCAAGTTTAGCGGCAAAAAGAAGCCCTAGCGAGCCCGCTCCAACAACCATAATATGCATGCCATAACCACCCTTTGATTCATGTAACTTATATTATACAGCAAAAAAGCCACATACCAAGGTTCCCCTTGATCGGTGGCTTTGCTTCCCTTACTCTACTCTTTCCAAATTACCGTTGGCATCCATTTTGAATCGCGGCTTCTCTTCTTCCTCTTCTTCAACTAAAAAGGCCATTTTCCGAGCACGATCCATAATTTGAATAAGCGCTTTATAATCATCATTCACAACACGATAATCGGTTTCAACTTCATTTACTTGTTTATTTAACTTATTATTTTCTCTGCCAAGTCTATCGAGTTCGTCCTCTTTATCCTGCAGTTCTTTTTCTAACGTTTTAATATGACGATTCATATCCTGATAGGTGCTGCGCCATTGCCGCAAGAAACGAATTACCGCATCTATAGAGAGCGTTTCTTCTGTAAATACTTCATTTTTACCCGTGGATACCTCTGGACTATCAAGTAAACCAATTGAAGATGATCCGGAAATGGAAACAGGTGCGTGCTTTTTCATCTGTGTACGCTTCTGACGTTGCGCTTTTGCAATTTGAATGGCTGCTTCATACTTCTTTCTAACAAAGCTGTTCCAACGAAACCCACATGCAGCCGCAGTACGTCCAATGCGCTCCCCAACTTCTTCAAACGCAGATAATTGTGTACTTCCTTCTCGGATATGACGTAATGTCAACTCCGCTAAAATTAAGTCGTCTTCATCGCTCCATGCATCTTGTCTTATTGCCGACATAAGGCCAAACCTCCTAACATAATATAGGGATCTTTGGTCGGAGAGCAAAGTCTCTTCTTTTTGGGAGCTTCGATTCCCTGATCAAATTCTCTCCTACCCGCGGATACATCATAAAGAAGAATCAATTAGTCAGACAGGTATTAATTGATTCGTTGCCATTATTACTATTTCTATGCCCGTACTAGAGTTCATAGAATCTATTTGATACTAAATGGTATTGCCAAATTTTTTGACACTCATACATGGGATTCGTATAAAAAGGAATACTACGACTATATGATGAAATGTTTTGAATTTCGTCACCGTTTGACGGTTTACACCACTTGGATCAAACGGTATAATGTGTTGTAGTTAAAGTGCAACGTGGTACGAGAGGGGGATGTAACGAGAATGGATCGCATGTTTCGGGTTCTAGGTTTTTGGACACTTGTTATCGCACTAATGAGCTTAGCTGGCGATATGATACCTATGTCTCTGATTTTCTTTTTTCAAACTGCCGTATTCGTCATTCTAGGCTATATGCGCTTGTCAGAACGTACCTACATATTGTTGTTCTGGGGATATATGATTATCTCTTTCAGCGGATTTACGTATTGGTCATTTTTCAAAATGTCCATCTAAGACAAACGACAAACGAAAAGGTGAATCGGCATTTATGCCGATTCACCTTTTTTAATTGCGATAAACACTTTAAACAATTCGCTCATTCCGTCGCTAAGCAGCAATTGTCGAATCGAACGATTCCTTTTTGATACTTCGCTAAAAGGATTCGGATCAAAATGATTTTGCAGCTGCTCCAAAATGCCCTGCTCCACTAAGAACTGACGCTGCGTCTGCAGCAGGTAGGGTTCAAATCCACTGGAAACCGCGGCAGCTTGACATAAACTAAAATTGACATGAGCTGTGATATCCTGCTCACCTTGGTTGATGAAGGGGTTACCATGCGCTTCGTGGTTACGATAGCACATCAATGTCCCCTGATGCCGATGAGAGGCATATAACTCCTCCGCTACGTCACCATAATCAATAGCAATGACGCAGCCGCTTACGATTCGTCCTGCAAGTCGATCATACCAATCTACAGCTTCTAGATTCATTTCACTAATCTGCCCGTCCTGCCATTGAACTTCTAGTGTGTTCAGATAGTCTAATATGCGTCCTGACTCAAGAGGCAACCAGATTTCTTGGAAATTCGGTTCTTCCTCCTGCCAGTGAACGTAGGATTCTAGGAACGCTTGGTCCTTGTATTGAATTCGGTGAATCGGAAATGCATCCAGCAGTTCATTGGCTAAAACATAGACCATTTCTGCCGGCCCCTCACTTAACCATGCCGCTTCTTCCATAAAACGAATTCGTTCCACATGTTCGATCAGCATTTCTCTTTGCAACTGGCGATGGAAAGCGCTCGATTCAATTAAGGTATACGTGACTCGGTTATAGATATCAGGGTTAGACTGTCGTAATTCATTCAGGACATGGAGGGCCATACGTCCATTCCCCCCTCCCCATTCAACCACTTCAATACATGATGACTGACTAGCCTCACCATGAAGTTGTTTTAATAGGAAGGCAGCAACCATTTCACCCATGATAGTGCCAATGGACGAGCTCGTATAGAAATCCCCTTGCTTCCCTATTTTTATTTGTTCTTTGCGGTAATAACCGCCAGGATCCCGATATAAGCATATTTCCATATAGTCTCGAAAAGTAATTCGTTGATTCACCGTTGAATTAATTCGCTCTTTTAACGCTGTTATTACACCTGTGTGACCTAGTTGATTCACAATAACTAACCCCCCCAGTTCTTTACTTACAGACAAATGAATAGGAAACCCTTATAATGATAAAGGATTATGGAAGGAGAGACAGCCCAGCATGACTAAGAAATGGATGACCTTAACAGCAATAACAGCAATCAGCCTAGTCTCCTTGACTGCATGTACGGATAACACGCAAGTTAAAGAAGCGTTTCAACAATCCGTTAACAAACAATCAGAAATGAAATCTTATACGTTTGAGGGAAGTACAACTCTCGCTATTTCGGATGGTTTAATGAAATCAGCTAACCCGCTTACCAATGGTTTGCTATCTTTAATCAGAGAGAGCACGATTACGTGGAAGGGCATCAGCCAGCTAGATCCACTCCAATATCAAACAGACTTACGTATAACGCCTAAGGGCTCAACATCCCCTATCGATTTGCCAATTCTCATTAAAGATAGCAAATTGTATTTTAATATGCCAGCCTTAAATAAGACGGCAGACGAGTTTTACGCGATTGATTTGCAAAAAATGAACGGAACCACAGCCAGTCCACTTAAAGCGGACACTTTAAAAAATACGCCTCAAGTTACAACGGCACTTACAAAATTAATTTTTGAAGGTATGGATGCCAAATGGTTCAAACAAGCTAAAGATCCGATTAAACTAGCTGACGGTACTTCAGCAAAATCTATTCAAGTTGATCTGACAACGAAAAATGTCAAAGATGTCAACACACAACTTCAAGCCAAGCTGCCTGATTTCATTGGCACATTACAAACGAATGGCCTTATTTCAGGGGATAAAGCAGATGCACTCAAGAAAAATGGCGCAGCCTCCATTGCACTTAAGGTGCCAAGCAGCATGAAGATTGCGATTGATGACCAGGGGTTTATTCGCGATCAGGCCTTGGATATTACATTCACAGTGACGATAGATGGTAAAGCCCTCGATAATCATATTGAACTTCATCAAACCTTTGATGCGATCAATCAAAATGCACCTCTAACCAAAGAAATTCCTTCTAAAGTAAAGAGTTTTGATGATATTCTCAAGCTGTTAACACCTTCATCTAAAAAATAGGAACAAGGTCTAATACTTACCTTTCCCCAAAGGTAAGTATTTTTTTGTGCTTCATTTAATAGAAATATGATAATCTATTCATAGGGGGAGAATACCATCAATGAATGCTAAGAAACTCACAGCGCTGCTGTTATCCATTGTTTTGCTTACACTACTCACATTGCCTTACAGAGCCGCATTGGCTGAAGAAACCAAATCTCCACAAGACGAAGCCAAAGAGTTGCTCCAGAAAGGTCTAACTATTTTTGAGATTGATAAAGAAGTTGCTCGGCTTAACGATCAGGATGCCAAAATTGGTGATCAAATCAAACAGAACGAACAAGATATCGTGAAACAGAGCGGCAACGTTGAGTCGACTCGTAAGCATGCAGGTAAAGTATTAAGAGCTTACTATACAGGCGATCGCGATTCGATCTGGATGCTGCTCTTTGCGGCCAATTCTTTCACCGATGTCTTGCGCATGTTCGAATATTTACAAATGATAATCACGAATGACCATCGCTCACTCGCGAAGTTCACGGATTCATTTGAGCAGCTCACTAAGCTGCAAACGGAACTAGCCAATTCTCGGACAGAGCTGCAAGTTACCAAAGAGAAATTTCTACAGCAGCGTGAAAGACTCGTTAAGCTTCAAGAAGAGTTGGACAAACAATTAGCTGTCAGTGCGCAAGCTCAGGTCATAGCGAGCCAAATTAAGAGTTTAAATGATCAATGGAAGCAAGAAGGCTTGCCTCTGGCGAGGGACTACTTGGACCATTTATCTATGGCGTTCCATGATTTGCCGCAATTCCTAATGAAAGACACCAAATATATCAATTTCACTTCCAAAACACCTATCATCAGCCTGACGGATGCAGATTTCAATGCCTATCTTCATTCTAAAAGCGAGCTGCTGCAATCGCTGAATTTTGAATTCAACGATGGTTCTATGGTGGCAACAGGCAAAAAAGGCGGATTGCAGATTGCGATCTCCGGAAACTTCACCCTGCTTACCACCACAGATGGAATGAATGAAGTTCGATTCGTCGTCGATGATTTAGAATTCAATGAATTCAAGCTGCCAGACACCACCATCGAAGACTTTACGAAAGAATTCCAACTGGGCTTTATTCCGAAAAAAGTGGCCAGCTTCCTCGACGTCCTTAGTGTCGAGACCAAAAAAGGTGTGGCAGTTGTGAAACTTAAATTATCTCTGTAAACTAGTAGGGATAATGCATGGAAAAGTGAGGAATAACAAAATGGAATTCAAAATAGGTCTGATGATGGATCTGCCTGACGGAAAAATACCTGGCTTTTATGCTCAAATCGTAAAAGCACTCGCAGGTAAGGTCGAATTATTCGATCGCGATAAAGAATTGCTGATTGTTAGTAACGAAGAGCAACAACGCGCCGTTCTTGCGGTAATGGCACAATTCAACATTGAAACAACGCTGATGGACTTGCGTTTGCTTGATGATGAAGCAGAATTGACAGATCTATTTAGTGACTACGGTTTTACAAGCCGCGCTGACCGCAACTATTTGTATGATAAAATCGTGATCCCTTTCCGGTTCACTGCCAACAGTCCGTCTGCGGAAGTCGATCAAGCTGCACGCCAGGTTGAAGAGCACCTCATCGCGCAGTACAAGGACGGAGAACACGATGTCTACGTGGTTGATCGACAGCTCGAAGAGCTCATGCATGGCATTGCCAAAGCTTATCGCTGCAGCATAGAAATATTGCGCTAACACAGCAAAAAGCCCACATCGGCCGATGTGGGCTTTTCTTATTTCATAGCAGATCAGCAGCCAATTGGGCCAGGTGCGAGCGTTCGCCGCGCTCAAGCGTGATATGTCCACTAATCCCTTCCTGTTTAAAGCGTTCTACCACATACGTAAGCCCATTGCTCGAAGCGTCTAGGTAGGGATGATCAATTTGATCCGGATCCCCTAGGAGAACGATTTTACTGCCCTCTCCAACGCGTGATACGATGGTTTTCACTTCGTGCTTAGAAAGATTCTGGGCTTCATCAATGATAATAAATTGCCCAGGAATAGACCGGCCACGGATATAAGTTAACGCTTCTACTTGAATACTGCCTAGACCAGCTAGTATTTTTTCAATATCACCTGGTTTTTTGGTATCAAATAAATATTCCAAATTATCATAGATCGGCTGCATCCAAGGGCGCAGCTTTTCATCTTTTTCACCAGGCAGGTAACCAATATCCTTGCCCATCGGGACGACCGGACGAGCAATCAGCAACTTCTTGTACTTACGATCATCCTCAATTTTCATGAGCCCCGCAGCTAACGTAAGCAGCGTTTTACCTGTACCCGCTTTCCCAGTTAGGGTGACGAGCGGGATATCGTCATTGAGCAGAAGCTCAAGAGCCATTCGCTGCTGCGCATTCCGCGCGGCAATTCCCCAGATGGGATCATTACTCATGTAAAGCGGCTCAAGCTTTTTGGCATCTGGTGTAACTTTGAGCAATGCAGACTTGGAAGAACCGAGCTCATCACGCAGAATCACAAATTCGTGAGGATGCAGCATATAGCTTAGATTGAGTGAAGTAACGGTCAAGAAGCGATACGAATAAAATTCATCAATGATGGAAGGATGAACAAAGAGTGTGATATAGCCGGTGTACATGTCGGTTTGAGCTACAATCCGATCTGTTAAATAATCCTGTGCCGGAATACCAAGTACATCCGCCTTAATTCGGACCAATGTATCCTTACTAACGATAACAACAGGTCGAGCCTCGTCATTCTCTTGCTCTTCCAGATGGTAGTTCAATGCAACCGCTAGAATGCGATTATCGTTGGTTAATTCAGCAAACGTATCTTGCAGCTTCGCAAAGCTGCGATGATTGAGTTCCACTTTAATGCTGCCGCCATGTCCAAGTGTGATGCCATCGGATAAATTACCTTTGGCTCTTAGTCCGTCTAGCAACCTCGAAACATGTCTAGCATTGCGACCGATTTCATCCGCATTTCGTTTCTTAGAATCGATTTCTTCCAACACCACGGCGGGTATGACCACTTCATTATCTTCAAATGCGAATAAAGCATTAGGGTCCTGAAGCAGTACATTGGTATCTAACACGTAAATTTTTTTCATTGGTGTGTCCCCTCCCAGATTTGGCGTTAGATCATTGGTTATATTCGTACATACAACCTAACCGTACAGGACAAACTAAACGCGAGATTCAAGGAAAGAAGGGAACGATTCTGGTGAGACTAATATACGTATACGGACTGATATTGATCCTCGCGGTAGGCTGCAGTCAAGCGCCGAAAAGTGGTGCCCCCTCTCAAGATACGAATCAAAGACAAGTAAAAGTTCAACAAATTGCTCCGCAAAAGCTTGAAATCAAAGATTCTAAAGCAGTTGCAGCGCATTTGGAAAACCTAGCATTGGGTATCCCTCAAGTCGAAAGCGCGCATTGCGTGGTCTTTGGCAATACAGCAGTCGTAGGCATTAACCTTAAGAAGGAGCTTGATCGCGCCAAAGTCGGAACCGTGAAATACTCGGTTGCGGAGGCTCTGAAGAAGGATCCTTACGGCGTGAATGCGATCGTCACTGCGGATATGGATCTAGATCAACGCTTGCGCAACATCAGGGATAACA
The DNA here is from genome assembly GCF_031455095.1 of Paenibacillus qinlingensis. GTDB lineage: Bacteria > Bacillota > Bacilli > Paenibacillales > NBRC-103111 > Paenibacillus_E > Paenibacillus_E qinlingensis_A. The sequence goes on along the minus strand of NZ_JAVDSB010000003.1, from coordinate 380,452 downwards.
TTCAAGCAGGAAGACCGATCACAGGCTTTGCAGAACAAATGGCTGATATTGTTGGTCGTGTAATGCCTCAACTGCCCCGTGATATTCGCAATGATCCGGATATCGATAATGCAGGCCCTAATGGGAATAGCCCGCAGGTTCCAACCCGTTAAATCACTGAAGATGACAAAAAGCCTGACTGCATACGCAGATCTAGGCTTTTTTTATCGCATCAAAAACTTGACCGAGGGGAAAAAGGGCAACTCGGCTCTCACAAGCTTTCGCATATTCAGCTTGAATGATCATGTGGGCGCTATCTATCCATTGCATCGGTGCAGCTGTTTGAAGTTCAGCCATATCGTTTGCGCCTCCTACTAGGTGGTTGAAAACGCTCCTTACACTTACAGTATAGCATAGCGAGTGCCAAGCGTTCCACCATTATGTATCTATTTTCAATTAAGCGGGCACTCCTTTATTGCCCAGATATACATTTAGTGTACGTTGATTTATTAAAGATATGTCCGTAAATCATTTTGTCGTTCACAGCGTTAAACGACTACTGATTATTGTAAATCGGATTCGAGTTAATATCATCCAACAGCTTTTCCACACTCTCGCGATCGAAACAATGTTTATGATATTCCCCTTCTTGTTCGTAGCCAATCCAAACTTTCATCGGATCCTCAATTGACAGTACTTCTAGCTTACTAATCCCATGATCTTCAACTAAAATAAGTGCGAAAAAATCCAACGTTTCTTTCGCCGCTTCATCTGAAGGACGAGCCTCCGACACAATATGCATTTGCAACCAATTGAAAAAAGCATCCCCTAGTTTCATCGAAAGCGTCCATCCTCTCTTAGTAGAACGATATCATATCCCGCATCCATCCATGTTAACCACTGCTTTATCCAACCTTCATGCATTTCATAGCAAACTTCCTTTTGTTCATCCATCGCCATGACCAAAGCCTTAGTCTCTCGCTTATTCAACAAACGGTCCAGAAAGGCTTCTGCGCAATGGGAAAGATGAAAAGGTTCGCCATCAAACACAATATCACCTTCATGCGTTAAATCTAATTCTACGAGCTCTGACCCACACATTTCTTCCTCATCGCTCAGCAGCAAACTGGATTTGAACATCGCAAGTAATCTGGGGTGTTGCCGGCCAGCAAGCTGACGAAATGCTTCAAATTCGGCATCTGGCTGACACATGATTCGCTCTGCGCCTAGGACAAGCGGCGAATAACTGAGAATAGGCGTAATCCAGTATAGGGTCATAAGCTATAGCTCCTAACTATGATGTAGGTCGTTTTCCCGTTCTTTTTTCGATAAAATAGCGAATTCTCACCATAAACATGAGTGAAATAGCCACAGCCAAACAAAGAACGATAGGCAGCCCTACAATTTGAAATACGAGCAACATGACAGATCCAATCGCTAGCAGCACATAAATAAGCGCAGTTTTGAGGACAGGCAATTTGCGCGTACGAAACACTTTATTATACACATAGGACATGAACACAAAGATTAATAGATACGTGATAAAGAGGTGATTAGCAAACCATTCATTCAAGGCAGTCAACGAATATACACTCCATTTCATTAATTAAGTTAAGTCACCTAAGATGAGTCATTCTTCATTATCCCTTAAAATCGCAATAAAATAAAGGGAAATGCGGCTGGAAAGCCGACATTTCCCTTTATTCGAATACTTTGTGAATTATGCGTTAGCTTCAGCCATTTTGCGGTTCTTCTCAGCACGCTCGCGCTCGCTCTTGTTCAAGATCTTTTTACGGATACGAACAGATTTCGGTGTGATTTCACAATACTCATCATCGTTCAGATACTCAAGTGCTTGCTCCAAAGAGTACGAACGAGGTGTTTTCATTTTCACTGTTTCTTCTTTGTTCGCGGAACGGATGTTGTTTACTGCTTTTTCTTTACAGATGTTAACGATGATATCATTATCACGTGTATGCTCACCAACAACCATGCCTTCGTAAACTTCTGTTTGTGGATGTACGAACAAGATACCGCGATCTTCGACAGAAAGAATTCCGTAAAGTGTGGATACACCAGATTCGCTGGATACAAGTACGCCTTCATGACGTCCGCCAACGCCAGCTCCTTGGTAAGGGCCGTAGCTGTCGAATGCATGGTTCATAATTCCGTAACCACGCGTTAGTGTCAAGAAGTTCGTTCTGTAACCGATCAAACCGCGTGCTGGGATTTTGAACTCTAAACGAACGTTACCGCTGCCGTTGTTAATCATGTTGACCATCTCAGCTTTACGTGAACCTAAGCTCTCCATAACGGAACCCATGCTATCTTCTGGAACGTCGATGATTAAATGCTCAATCGGCTCCATTTTCTGTCCGTCGATTTGACGAATGATAACTTCTGGTTTGGAAACTTGTAATTCAAAGCCTTCACGGCGCATGTTTTCGATCAAAATACCTAAGTGAAGCTCACCGCGGCCAGATACGATAAATGCATCCGGGCTGTCTGTATCTTCAACACGAAGGGAAACGTCTGTTTCAAGCTCTTTGTATAGACGCTCACGGATTTTACGGGAAGTAACCCATTTACCTTCACGACCCGCGAATGGCGAGTTGTTCACGATAAATGTCATTTGAAGCGTTGGCTCATCGATTTTCAAGACTGGCAAAGCTTCTGGGTTCGTAGGATCTGCTACTGTTTCACCAATGTTAATATCTTTGATACCTGCAATGGCAATGATGTCCCCCGCAGCTGCTTCTTCAATTTCAATACGTTTCAAACCGCTGAATCCGAAAAGTTTTTCGATTCTAGCTTGTTTTTGTCCGCCTTCACGTGTCATAACGGCAACCGTTTGACCTTGACGGATTTTACCACGGTTCACACGGCCTACGCCGATACGACCCAAGTATTCATTGTAATCCATCAATGTAACAAGGAATTGCAATGGTTGTTCAACATCTTCCGTTGGAGCTGGAATGTGCTGTACGACTGTTTCATAAATAGCTTCCATGTTATCATCTTGTTTCTCTGGATCAAGGCTTGAAGTCCCTTGCAATGCGGATGCATATACAACGTGGAAATCAAGTTGCTCGTCAGTTGCACCAAGCTCGATGAACAAATCAAGAACTTCGTCAACAACTTCTTGCGGACGCGCGTTCGGACGGTCAATCTTGTTAACAACGACAACTGGGGAAAGATTGCTTTCAAGTGCTTTACGCAAAACGAACTTTGTTTGTGGCATTGTACCTTCGAAAGCATCAACAACCAACAATACGCCGTCTACCATTTTCATGATACGTTCAACTTCTCCACCGAAGTCAGCATGTCCTGGTGTGTCTACAATGTTAATCAAATAGTCTTTATAGTTAATCGCCGTATTTTTGGCAAGGATGGTAATACCGCGTTCTCTCTCTAGATCATTAGAATCCATTGCTCTTTCTTGAATAGCCTCGTTATCGCGGAATGTTCCGGACTGTTGAAGCAATTTATCTACGAGTGTTGTTTTACCGTGGTCAACGTGCGCGATGATGGCAATATTGCGAATCTTGTCTCTTGCATGCATGAATGTCAAACCCTCTCTACCCTATAATTTTCGTCTCTGTTCATAAAACAAGCGTCGGACATAAGCGCCGACGCTTGACATTTACCCTTAGTATACGCAGTTTCTCGACATTATGCAAGATAAAAGGCACAGGATTCAAAACTTTTCACTGGAAAGAGGCGAGATCACCACAATCTCCGCTTTCGGAAAATCATGGAAAGTCCAGCAATGACAAGGATCAAAGCGATTACATAAATCCCTAATTTCACTAGGATGGTCAAAGCAAACAGGGCTACTGAAACGCCTCCTAATACCATTGCTGCGATCCAAATGCCGCGATCACTGCCTCTTTCAAATAAATGAAGTTCGTATAAACCGATCGCTGGCCCTAAGATAAAGCCTGGCCATAAATAACTCATTGAACTCCATCCAAATATATTGCAAAAGAAAAATAAAAGTGCATAAGTAGTCAAGATGCCGCCAGGGACAAGCACGCCTGCTGGTAATCTACGATTGAAATACAAGAAGTGAAACAACAAGCCAGGTACGAGAAGTACAAGCGGCCAAAAGAAGGAAACTAATACTTGGAAAAATCCCAACTTACCTAACAGCAATAAGACGGCCAATCCAATAAATAAAATACCAATGGAGTAGCTATTTCTAGCGATGGGAATCCCTCCTTTAAATGTAGGCTGGTGAAGGCTCAAACTTGTTATGATAACCCACAATCGACACCTTTCAACAATTATTTTATCTCACCTCTCCCGAAATTGCTAGGTGTTAATCGTAACTTCTCCGTGCGTTCAATTCCAATTGACTGGGTATACTAAGGCACGCACGGAGGCCTTTTGCATAGCGGTCAACGTGTGTCAGCTGTTCAATTGGGGAGGAATCATGGCGCACACTTTTACTGGCAACAAAACACAAAGGAAACCACTATGGACGAAAGCATTTTTGATTACTTCGCTTGCTAATTTACTTCTTTTCTTCAGCTTTCAAATGCTTATCCCAACGATCCCTACACATCTTTCAATGTTAGGTGGGGACAACGTGCAGGTAGGCCTCGTCATTGGCATTTTCACTATCTCCTCTCTTCTTACACGCCCCTTTGCTGGAAGAGCGCTAGACAGATTAGGTCGAAAACATGTCCTTCTGGTCGGCTTAACCATATGTGCACTTACCATTGCCGGATACTCCTATATCGCTGCAGTCACATTAATTCTAGCAGCACGTTTTGTTCATGGGATCGGTTGGGGGCTATCGACGACTTCTCTGGGAACTGTGATCGCCGATATTATCCCTCCAGAGCGGCGAGGTGAAGGCATGGGGTATTACGGGTTATCAAATACCCTAGCCATGGCGGTCGGCCCTCTCACGGGTCTATGGGTTATGCAATCCTTGGGATTTTCCTATGTTTTATTAGTCTCAACCCTACTTGCCTTGTTATCTATATTCAGTTCGCTTTTTATTACATATCCAAAGCCCCTTCCACCATTAAAAGCTCACATTCGTATTCGATTTGTAGATCGCCTTTGGGAACAGACCGCACTTCTCCCTTCTGCGTTGCTCCTCTGTACCGCTATTTGTTACGGCGGCATTGTTACCTTCATCACCTTATACGGCATAGAAGCCCATATCCCGAATGTGGGCTTGTTCTTTCTTTGCAACGCCAGTATGGTCCTGCTCGTCCGTCCCATCACGGGTGTACTATTTGATCGCAAAGGTCCTGCGTGGGTACTGCTGCCTGGCGCGGCATTTACGATTAGTGGACTCTTGCTGCTTTCGTATGCACAATCCAATGCTAGCCTGGCGATTGCAGCTCTCTGCTATGGCGTAGGGTTTGGTTCAATACAACCCGCCCTACAGGCTTGGACGATTCAGCGATCTTCCCCTGAGCGGCGTGGTGCCGCCAACGGTACGTTCTTCTCCGCCAACGATTTGGGCATTGGCTTGGGCGCTTTAGCACTTGGAGCACTTGCCAATTGGAGTGGCAGCTACGCCATTATGTATAGATATTCAACCGTCTTAATCGTGCTATTCCTAATCATCTATGGCTGGTCATTCTGGTCTTTGGTATGGTCAAAAAAAACAGCACACTGACCTATGGTCAGTGTGCTTAACATTCATTCATTCCTTGTCTTGAATTGAAACAGCCGTAAACCTTTGGCGATACCACCTGCCGCGACGACAACAATGGTTGCCATGATAGGGATCCAAACATGTAGAAACTCATAATCATGCAATAGCCAATCAATCATTTTCTCATCTTTAACAAACATTTCCCCAGCCGTGTAACCTAGAATCCCTGCCCCGATAAAAACCAGAATCGGATATTTCTGCAATAAATTCATGACGAGGGTACTTCCCCATATAATGATCGGAATACTCAAACCAATTCCTAAAATGATAACGGTATTATTGCCATTTCCTTTGGCTGCAATCGCTAGAACATTGTCCAGACTCATGACGAAATCCGCAACAATGATGGTCCATATCGCTTTACCAAGCGTTGAAGCTTCCTTAACGTTGGAATGCCCCTCTTCATCCGTAAGAAGCTTAATGGCTATCCACAAGAGCAAGATAGAACCACCGGCTTGAATAAACGGAACGGAGAGTAGACTTACTGCAACAAGCGTTAAAACTAACCGTAAGGCGATAGCTCCAAACGCCCCCCACCAAATCGCAAGCTTTCGCTGTTCAAGCGGCAGATTTTTGCTTGCTAGAGCAATAACAACTGCATTATCGCCACTCAAGACAATATTAATTAACATTATTTGCAGAAATAATAAAAGCGCATCAATCATGCTTCACGTCCTCCTGTCGAACATGGAGAGCAAGTGATTGGAATAGCGGTGATCACAGCTGCAGAGAAGAGTTAGAATAAATGGGCATTGGATTCCTTTTTCAATTGTCCATGAACGATTTCAATAGTTTCTGTTTCTAAAACTGCTTTATCTATAAGCTCATTTAGAAAACCCATGCTATTCTCTAGCTTCTCCACCAGACTGAGGTTAGGATTCGTGCTCGGTGACGGCGGCAGAAATAAGGAACAGCAATCTTCATAAGGTAGAATAGAAATCGGGAACGTTCCGATCGATTCCGCAAGGCCAATAATTTCTTGCTTGTCCATCATCATCAACGGTTGTAGAAGCGGTAGTGTCACCACACGCCCAATGGCATGTAGACTTGGCAGAGTCTGACTAGCAACTTGGCCTAAGCTCTCACCTGTAACCAGGGCTCCTAGCCCTTCTCGTTCAGCAATTCGCTCTGCAATTCGATACATCGCTCTCCTTATGAGAGTGACAAGCAGATTATCTTGATATGCACGGTGAATTGAGGTTTGAACCTCTGTGAAGGACACCATGTGAAGCTTAATAACATCTGTGTAGCCTGCTAACTGATGCGCAAGCTCAATGACTTTATCCTTGGCACGCTCACTGGTATAGGGGTAGCTGTGGAAATGAATCGCCTCCATCGTCAAACCCTTCCGCATCGCTAACCAACCCGCTACAGGGCTATCAATACCTCCAGAAAGCATGAGCAGCGCTTTACCACTAGTTCCAGATGGGAATCCCCCAGCCCCTTCTATTACTTCTACGTATAAAAGCACCTTTTCCTCTCGGATTTCTACTCTCAGCTCTACTTCAGGCTTTCGAACATCTACCTGTAACCCCGGAATAGCTTGAAGCACATAGCCGCCTACTAAATAATTCATTTGCTGAGAATCATGCGGGAATGCTTTATTCACTCTGCGCACAGTTACCTTAAAGGTCGCTGGTTGTTTAGGTAGGGACTGCATCATCCTCAGCGCTGTTTCTTGAATCACTTGCAAGTCTAGTGGCGCATGGTAAGCTGGACTGAAGGATGCAAGTCCGAAAACACGCTGTAAAGCAGCAGAAGCCTGTTCATAAGCGGCACCCCCTAGCTCCACATATACGCGTCCAAATTCAGGAATATACCTAACATCCGGAAAAGAACTCAAAACTTTACGAATTTGAATCATAACACTTCTTTCAAAACGGCTGCGATTTTTACCTTTCAGCATCATTTCGCCAAACCGTAGGATTAGACAATCCGGTTTCATCTTCGCTTCCCCCTTTGGATAACGGATGGGTTTCTCATGGGAGCAAGCTCCTGTACCACCTCTTGTAACGAGCGAAAAAACAGCTCAATATCTTGCATCCGATGTTCATCAGAAATACTTACTCGCAAACCGCTGGAAGCTAAATCTCGACTTATGCCCATGGCAAGCATGACCTCACTCGGTTCTGATTCCCCGGATGTGCACGCGGATCTAGTTGATATGAAGATCCCCTTCTGCTCTAATGCGTGTACGACCACCTCCGCCTTCATCCCCGCAAAAGCAAAATGTACAATATGAGGAGACAGCTCTTGTTCCGCATCAGAAACCGTTAATCCGAGTTCTGGAATTGCGGCAATACCCGCTCGCAATTGCTCACTAAGCTTGTATTTATGCGTCATTTTCGTTGCTTGATTATCCATACTCATGCGCAGCGCTTTCGCCATACCTACAATTAGAGGGACATTCTCCGTACCGGAGCGCACGCCGTATTCTTGCCCCCCGCCAGCAAGCAATGGTTTGAGCTGTACACCAGCCCTCCGATACAAGAAACCAACGCCCTTCGGCCCTCGGAATTTATGTGCTGATGCACTGCAGAGATCGATTCCCCAGGCCTTAGGAAGCAGAGGGAGTTTCGCAATACCTTGTACGGCATCCACATGAAACATGATCTTGGGATACCCAGCAAGAAGACGACCTATTTCTTGAATCGGTTGGATGGTGCCGACCTCGTTATTTACATACATGACGCTGACTAGAATGGTATCTTCACAAATCGCAGCCTGAAGCTCCTCTAACCGAACTCTTCCTGTCTTCGAGACGGGTAAATAGGTAACACGAAAACCCTCCCGCTCCAATTCGGCAAAAACTTCCTTCACTGAAGCATGCTCGATTTGTGTCGTAATCAGATGTTTGCCACGTTGTTGATAGTTGTAGGCTACACCTTTAATTGCTAAGTTATTACTTTCCGTCCCGCCAGACGTACAAATAATCTCACTCGCAGCTACATCAATTGCGGAGGCAATGACCTCCTTCGCACTCTGCAGAAGTTTTTCAGCTTCCACACCTAATCGATGGATCGAGGATGGATTGCCATAATGAGATTTCATCACTTCTGCGATCGTATCTATCACTTCATCATAAAGCGGCGACGTTGCCGCGTAATCCATATAAAGCATGTTCTGCAGATTCCCCTTCATACCTATAAACTACTTCATCTATACAAGCTAAGATGCCTTTCACTATTAAAGCCTATAACCACTAAGAACTCAAGTAAGTCAGCTAAAATGCGAAAAGCCGATCTCCGCATCATTCATGCGAAGATCAGCCCCTTGTTTCACCAATTACAGAGCAAAATTGTTACGATGACCGAGCACTTTCGAGACGTATGCTTGCGTCTCTTTTGGCAAGAACTGAAGTTTACTCGCCAGATCCTGATCCGTCTTAATCCCCAAACGATCAATACGACCTGGACCTGCATTATAAGCGGCAAGTGCAACGCCTTCATTGCCATTATATTTCTTAAGCAAGCTGCCTAGGAATTGCGTTCCGGCTTCAACGTTCTGTTTTGGATCAAACGGATTCGTTACCCCATAACCACTGCTTGTTCCATCCATAAGCTGCATTAATCCCTTCGCACCTGCTGATGAAACCGCTGTATGATTGAAAGATGACTCTTGTTGAATAACAGCTTTAACCAAAGAAGAATCAACGCCAAATTTCTGACTAGCTTGTACAATTAGTCCTTCAAATTGATCAACAGAAGTTGTTTGTAATGTAGATTGTAATGGTGTAAAGGATTTATTCAAAGCGCCTAGTGCGCTTGGCAGTTTACTTAACGATGGATTCAGTTCAGTTGCATCTAGAACATCAGTTCCAGTACCAATACCTTGTCCCATCAATGTATTCAATAATTCACTAAAGTCACTAGTACCATCAGAATTCGCTGATGATGTGTCATCTGAGAAAAGACTTATTTTACTCATGGTCTGAAGCTGCAGCAGCTCCTTCAACACTCTAGGATCAATGGCTTGCGTATTCGTGATGCTGTTCATCGCTCAGACCTCGCTTTTACTTTTTCATTGTTCTCATTGTACACGTTTTGAGCCCTGACGACTAGTCTTTTCTTCCAAAGGCAGGAAAAAAGGGCAGTCACTCGACCGCCCCTCTAGCCTTTCAAGAAATATTTTGTTGAAGCATTTCATTATCATTTATTGCTCTTCTCACGGTAACACGCGATATGCGCAAGTGATCGGTTTCTTCCACGATAAACATAAATTCATCATTGTAGCTCACCTGCTGATTACGACTAGGGGGAATTTCGGTTTGAGAATAAATCCACCCTCCGATTGTATCATAATCATCCGACTCAATTTCAAGTCCGAAGTATTCATTCACTTCGTCAATTAACAAGAGTCCATCAATGGAGAAGGTATGGTCATCTTTCATTTCAATTGTTGGGCGCTCCTCGTCAAACTCATCTTGGATTTCCCCAACAATCTCTTCCATAATGTCTTCTAACGTTACTAAGCCTGACGTACCGCCATATTCATCAATAAGTAAAGCCATTTGACTTTTGCGCTTTTGCATCATTTTGAGCAAATCACTGATATGAATGGAATCTGGTACGGTCGTAATCGGCCGAATAATTTTCTTAATGCCCTTGAGGTTGGCATCTGGCTTCAGCAAATCCTTAATGTGAACGAAACCGATAATATTATCCTTATCTGGATCACACACAGGATATCGCGTCCGCATCTCTTTGATGGCGATAGCTAAGTTCTCTGCATAAGAAAGTCCTGCATATAAGCATTCCATTTCTGTGCGGGGAATCATAATTTCTCGAGCCGTCGTCTCTGCGAATCCGAATATATTATCAACAAGCGTGAGCTCTGTGTTATCAATTAGTCCGTTTTTGTGACTCTCCTGCATAAGGACTCGAATTTCATCCTCCGTATGTGCAGATTCATGCTCCGTTGTAGGTTCAATCCCTGCTCGGCGAAGCATCCAGTTGGAAATGCCATTCAGCGTCCAAATAAACGGGTACATCATTTTGTAGAATAATACCATGGGTCCTGCAGAAAGCAAGGTAACTTGCTCTGCTTTACGAATCGCATACGTTTTAGGAAACTGTTCACCTAACGTAATGTGAAGTGTCGTCATTAATGAAAATGCAATAATAAAAGTAATGGTGTGAAACACAGAATCAGGCAATCCCAATGGGGCAAATAATGGCTCCAAAATCTTGGCGAACGTCGGTTCACCTACGTAACCGAGTCCTAATGAAGTAAGTGTGATTCCTAACTGACAAGCACCTAAGTAAGCATCTAGATTATTCATAATGCCTTGCGCAAACTTCGCATTTCGCCGGCCTTCACCGACAAGCGATTCAATCCGACTTCCACGCACTTTCACCATTGCAAATTCAGCAGCAACAAAAAAACCGTTTAACAACACTAGTCCAAACATTAACAGAAAACTGATTAACGTTTCGGGCAAAGGATCTTCCAATACCTTACCTATCCCCTAACAAGTGCCAATTGCTGCACCTAGGAGAGTAGGTACACCTCCCTTAATTTTCGATTTTAATAAGATTAAATATCACTACTCATTATATAATAATACTGTAATCATTCAAAGGTGCGAATATGACACTTGAAGCCAAATAGTACGAGCAAATGGGCGTAAACACATTAAAATGAGCCCTTATTGCGCTATTACACATGAATAATGGTCTTCTTGAGCTATTTTTCAGCTTTTTTTCATAAAAAAATAAAAGCAAGCTGATTACTCAGCTTGCTTCGTGAACTTATGAATAATAGGGAATCAATAAAAAATAAGCGGCTACGGCAATAATACCAAGTGCAACGGACCAAGAGCCCATGCTCTTATTTCCCATTACAAAAGCGATCACACCGAGAATAATACCCGAAATCCCAAGTAAAACCGGCCATACAAATAACGAGGCCAGAGCAACAAACAGGGCAACATATCCCACCGCTTTGTTGCGTGTTACAGCTTCTACAAGCTCAGCGACTTCCTCATCAGAAACGGTCGAGGCAGGTTCATTCCGCCTGCTTCCTCTGTTATGAGGTACAGCAATCTCAGCTGCATATTCTTCTTGGGCATGGAGTCCGCTCTCGATATGAAGCTGACTCTTCTGGAATCGCTCCTTGGTGGCATTGTCTAAAGAACTGTCCTCTTTATTCATGCTACCTCCGCGTTACACATACCTAATGTTTGGTCGCAGGCTTAAACGTGTGGCAACACGTATTAGCCGCTTTTGTCGCAGAATCATGATGCGTAGTATCAAACGATTCCTCTGAAGCAAATTCGACATTGTAATCCGCATTCGCGTGCTGATCAATTTCAATCATGATCGTGTCCGCATGACAGTTGTTACCTTGTGTCCAATATTCACAATTGGCTACTGCACACTTGACTGCTGGCATCATTATCACCCCCTTAACAATTTGCCCGCTGCAGGAGTGATCTATGCTCAGCTAAGCCTGTCAGATAAGACCAAGAACATGGCATGTGACCAGAGCAAGGGGTGTGCTGGTTGACCATGTCTGGCGATCCATTCCGCATAAACGTCAGGCTCTCGGAGATGATCGTCTACTTGCTCAGGGAAGCGTCCAAGGTCATCAGCCTTGCTTGCAATCCATGCCAACGAACGCTCTGCTTCTGCTTGATTCCCAAGCTCAGCCTGCATCCATCCATACCAGGCAGTCAGTAGTAACCACTCACCTCCTCCGTAGTATGTATCCTCCATATAGCGTTGAATTCCGCCATGCTTGAGCTCCTCTTCTATTGTTTGAACCGTTCTTAGCATGCGAGGGTCATTGGGTTCACAAACCCCAAATGGTAACGCTAGCCACATTAGACTTGCATCAACCCCATAATGAGCAGGTTGCCAGACTTCGTTAATGCAATGAATAGACTTTACGAAGCGCCCTTCATGGACGGCATGGGTATGTATAAAATGTTGGATGAGCTCCGCTCGCTCTATTAAGTCTGGACGTGCTTCCAGCTCACCTAGCGCCTTCAGACCGCCATATAAGCAAGCCAACGTTGCTGGATGGACATAATCGGGATATTCCTCCCAACAATCGAAATTCGGATAATGCCAGAACGCCATAATATAGTCTACCGTCAGTTCTATACTCTCTCTGAACTCTTCTAGAAGCGAGGAATCCCCCGTTATGCGAATATGTTCGGCAAGTCCCCAGATCCAAGTGCCATATCCATCCAGTTGAAAATGACCCCACTCCGAATGATCATCTCTACCATCCAACTGATATCTCGTCCCTAGAAACTCAGATCGGTCAATCCATTCTCTATTCTCATGCTTGCGTAGGAGCTCTGATACCCGCGGACGCTTATCCTTCAGAACACGATATACCCAGCGATAGAATTGCTCCGCGCTTTTCGTTTCTCCCACACGATCCATTGCATTGGCAATAAACGTACCATCTCGGAGCCAACTATAGGAATAGGGAGGAAAAAGAGGAGAAGCCACATAGCCTCCGCTAGGATGTTGATTCAATTTAATGATTTCTTTGCTAACGTTGACTAATTGTTCTAGCTCCATATAAGTTTTCCCCCTCTATATGAAAAGGGATGCGGTGATCGCATCCCTTTGTAGGTTTCATTGTTAAGTTGGTGTTACACTTTTTCGCCTTGCATACGGCGCTGTGTGATGTAATCTGTTTCATAGTATGCCAGGTCTTCCCTAAGCTCTTCAAATACCTTAGACAATTCGATAGTTAAGTCACGTACTTCGCGTGAAGGTTTTTTGCGGAAACGAATCGCATCTTGTCCAGTGTAAGCATAGCGACCGTCTTCAGAATAGCACTCATTCTTAGGATAGAAGAAGGTATTAACACATGTATGATATACCTCATAGAGCACTTTTTCGGAAAAATCAACATTAAAAGTAGGACGTCTCAAGCTAACGCCCAATTTCTCATAAGCCACTTCACAAAATACGAGAAGATGACGAGTGTCCTGTAAATACCCGCGGTAAAACTCGTCCATTGCTGGATCATTTTCCACATTTAACAGTGAGAGCGAATGTTGATTAAGAAACAGTTCCATTTTGGCCGTCGTTTCTTTGAGCTTAGTACGCGTGGAATCACAAACATTTTTCACATTAAAAACAGCCATGTAAGAAGACCTCCTATAATTGCGCTACTTCTATCCTACCATAAATTATCGCGAAGTGGTATATGTAAAACACCTGTTGCCATGTATAAAAGATTACCGCTCGCCTAACCCTACTTGTAGTTGATTTGTTTTTCATTTACGAGTTGGCCTTTTTCTACAAACAAAAGGAGGGCTTGATTATGTGGCGTTATCTCTCCACCGTTGCGGTTGTACTTGGATTAGGGGTGCTTCTGTACCCTGCACAGCCTCCACAACGCACTAAACCAGGACCTGAGGTTTATAGTGCCAAGTATGAAACATCGTCTAAGCTTGCACTGCTAGAACAGGATGTGAAACTCACAGACGAACTATGCAGAAGTCAATGTGCCATCGATTATACGACGATGCTTGGTCAGATCGATAGTGGTGAGCCTGTAACCAATGTGCTGAAAAACATGCGGAATCACCATGAGAAAATGGAGGTAATCGTATGGTCCAAACGTGGCCAAACATGGGAACAAGGCATCAAGTCAGGTGAACTGCCTGCCGAGCACAAAGACCAAGCGGCAACCTATTTGAAAGAAGCTAAATCTGCCGTAGATGGCGGCAAGCATTACCAGTCGCCTAAATTTGGAGCTGGACAGCAAGTATATTTCGTTCAAGGAACACCATCAACAAATGGCCAAGATTCGCTAATTGGGGTCATTCATCAAGACGTGCTTGCGCATGTGACCGATCATCAAATGAAAAATTTAAGACTTGAGCCATATCCCAATGAGAATCGCTGGAAAACAAAAGCTGTCGAGACCAATACGTTAAAAGAAAAAGTCGTCGATCATCCCGAAGATAACCAAGGAACTAGTCATTATCAACAAAATGAAGTGGTGGTACGCTTCAAATCGGATCCATCCGAAGCTCAACTGAAACAAATTAAGAATGAAATTAATGCCATCTCCGCGCAAAAGCTCGGGTATACGTATGTATTCCGGACAAATAGTATGGATGCCAAGTCTTTGATTACCTATTTTAGTAAATGGAATGTCGCTTATGTTGAGCCTCATTTTCTCTATATGACCAATAATTACTTTGGGGATCATGATGAGACGGGTTCAAACACTAGTCACAGCGAATCTGATACGAATCAATCACCTGTCTCCTCGAGTTTTATGCCAAATGATAATTTGTATCAACGTTACCAATGGAACCTGCCTTTGATCGAAACCATTCAAGGCTGGCAATTAAACCGCGGCGCAAATGACGTGATTGTAGCCGTTGTGGACACAGGTGTTGATTTGAAGCATCCTGATCTGCAAGGTCAACTTCTTCCTGGTTACAATGTCATAAGCGGAAATGATAATCCGCAGGATGATGTTGGACATGGTACACATGTAACTGGCGTAATCGCCGCCTTAGTGAACAATAATCTTGGTGTTGCTGGAATGACTTGGTTTAATAAAGTTTTGCCTGTAAAAGTGCTTGATCAGACTGGAGCAGGCAGCACGTATTCGGTAGCTCAAGGCATCATTTGGGCTACGGATCACGGGGCTAAAGTTATGAATCTCAGCCTTGGCAATTATGCAGATTCAGGCTTTCTACATGATGCGATACAGTATGCTTATGATCGAGACGTTGCGCTAATTGCGGCAAGCGGGAACGATAATACAGAACAGCCTGGATACCCTGCTGCATATCCTGAAGTATTCGCGGTGGCTGCCAGCGATTCACATAATGAGAAAGCCCCCTTCTCGAATTACGGCGACTATATTGATGTCACTGCGCCTGGGGTTACAATTGCTAGTACGTATCCCAACAACCAATATGCGGCTTTATCCGGCACTTCTATGGCTAGTCCGCATGTGACTGCACTGGCCGCGTTGATTCGTTCCGCTAACCCTAACTTGAAAAATACGGACGTTTACGAAATCATGCGACAGTCAGCAATGGACTTAGGTGATGAAGGGCACGATAAATATTTTGGTTATGGGTTAATTGATGTTGTCAAAGCGATTCAAATGGCGAAGCAGGAGACGGCTCCGATGTCTTACTGGCCACAGGATTTAGCACGACAATTGCATTTGGTTCCAAAGAAGTATGCGGGTAGTTTGGGGCTTGAGAAGTAAAAAATATAAAAACCCTTCAATCCCATATGTGGGAATGGAGGGTTTTTCATTCTACATTACTTAAAATAAAATACCCGCAAAGCCATAGCTGTGCGGGTAACCGACTGTTTGGAAAGTTTGCCGTAAGCCGGGTTCTGTACTTCCAGTGGTCATAACGGGCGTCTGCTCCCCTGCCACTATTGAAGCGACAATCATCTATCTAGGCCGTGCATTGCTACACAGCTCAAGCGACCAACCCGAACGCGTCTCAGGCGAAGACTGCTGCCTCGAAAGCAACTAGCGTTCCATTAGGTCTTGCTCCAAGTGGGGTTTACCAGGATCTATGTCACCATAGAACCTCGTGGTCTCTTACACCACGGTTCCACCCTTGCCTGTGCTATATTTCAAGCCATCGGCGGTCCATTTCTGTGGCCCTATCCTTCAACTCGCGTTGACTGGACGTTATCCAGCACCCTGCCTTATGGAGCCCGGACTTTCCTCTCGCTATGGCTTACCCATAACCAGCGATTGTCTGTCAAACTTTCCATTGCATAGGCTAGTATACTAGGTATGACTTCGAATTACAACACTTGAACATTTCCTTCTTTTTCAGAGGCAGCAGAAACCCTGCTCTACATGAATTGGAATGGTTCGGTATTGATGGCGGATGCGATGACCTGCGTATCCGTCTTAGCCAGCTGCGCAGCGAGGTAATCTGCGACACCTCGCTTCATGATTTTCTCGACGTTGTGCCCAACGTCGAGCAGAGCCAGCCCCGCCGCAAGCGCATCGTGCGCGGTGTGGTAGTCAATGTCGCCGGTGACGAGCACATCGGCGCCAGCAAACATGGCGTGCCGCATGTAGCGGCCGCCTGAGCCCCCCAGCACGGCCACCTTGCGGATGGGCCGTGCTAGATCGCCGACGACGCGGACCGTCGGCACGTCGAACACAACCTTCGCGTGCTCCGTGAGCTCGCGAAGTGTCATCGCCGCGGGCAGCTTGCCCACGCGGCCCAAACCGAACACTCTACCCTTGAGATCCATCGGGTAGAGGTCATAGGCCACCTCCTCGTAGGGGTGGGCCTTCAACATCGCTTGAACCGCTCTGCGCTGAACGCTCGCGGTTACGATTGTTTCCACGCGTACCTCTTGTACGCGTTCTAGCTTACCAACTTCCCCGATAAACGGATTCGCCCCTTCCTGAGGCAGGAACGTCCCCGTCCCGGGGATATTAAAGCTGCAGGAGCTGTATTGGCCAATGCCCCCTGCTCCAGCCTTAAAAAGGGCATCCAGCACAACCTGATGATGAGTCTCAGGCACGAAGACGACAAGCTTCTGCAACTTCTCCGTATGCACATCTTCTAGGTGAGTCAAATCTGTTAACCCAAGCTGCTCCGACAGTAAATCATTAACACCGCCTTCAGCCACATCCAGGTTCGTATGGGCAATATAAACAGCGATATCATTTTTGATTAATTTCTCATATAATCGGCCTGCTGGCGTTTCCGTCTGAAGATGAGCGAGAGGTCTGAAAATAATGGCATGATGCGCAATAATCAGGTCGGCACCCGCTTCAATTGCCTCATCAACCACTGCATCTGTGACATCTAGTGCAACAAGTACTTTGGTAATGTCTTTTTGAAGGGAGCCTAGTTGCAAGCCAATTTTGTCATCTGCCATCGCATAATGCTTTGGAGCCAGCTGTTCGAATAGCTGAATTACCGTTTGACCTTTTGCAAGCAAGCGAGTACCTCCTTTATTTCACGTATTTCTTGGCTGACCTGCTCTGCCTTCGCAATGGAAGCTTCAGCTGTTGATAACTTCAGTTGATCGACGATCATGGCAAGCTTTTTAAGTTCACTTTCCCATTTGATAAACCAAACTTCTGGAGCTTCATTAATCAAATAAGGCCCCATTTGTTGCAAACGCTCACTTGAAACATGAACACCGTCAGGAAGAGAACGCTCTTTATACAGCATGCCTAAAGCGCCTATTTCTTCGCTGCCAGCAAGTGACGCTGTCAAAACTTCATAGATCTTTCCATCTTCTTCAAGAATCGTCTCGGAATCTAGCTTCCAACCGTTATGCAATAGCCAACGACGAACATGTTCCTCACCGACATTCGGTTGCAAAATCAATTGCCCAACACCAACAAGCTTAGATTTGCCTGCTTCCAGGATGCTCGCCATTAAGCTCCCACCCATGCCAGCGATCGTAATGACATTCACTTCGCCAGGTTCAATAACAGCAAGTCCATCGCCAGATCTTACTTGAATGATCTTAGATAGTCCGCTTTCAAGTACTTGTCTCTGTGCAGCCTCGAAGGGACCAGGATTCACTTCCCCTGCCACTGCAGCAACAATAATTCCCTGTTGTGCCAAATAAGTTGGCAATAACGCATGATCAGAACCAATGTCAGCTACCTTGGAACCCACTGGGACTCGATCCGCGATCATTTGAAGTCGTTTCGATAATTTAACCATATGCTACATTACCCACTCTACCCATTTTTTTCGCAGCAGAAATAATGCTGCGCCTACTGAAACTAATTTTGCTGTAAAGGAAATTTGAATGAGGCGTGCGCTCAGTTCATTATCAACAATAAACGTCATGGCTTCTGGTAGAAACCAAGCTAAGCCTCCTACTAGCATGAGCACGCTAGCCGCTTGTTTATTCGTATGATGTGCAAGCCAAGCCATCCATATGAGTACAACACTCAATGGAATCCAACTTAATTCAAGCGAAAACCAAGATGGATGCTCCAGCTTTTGCATTAACAACCAACTGTACGTCCCAACTAACCCGAACCATCCACAAATTTGAAAAATAGCCATGCGAGCAACTAAACCATTTAATAACCAAATACAACTGCAAAAAGCTAAATAACCAATATACGTAATCGAATTTTGAACATCCGACAGATCCATAATATGTAGCCCTAATAATAATATGGCAACAGATGCTACACCACATAAGACATATGAAACAACAGGCGTACGACTAAACTGTCTGTATGCTCCCGCATAACAAATCATGACAAAAAGTGCGGAAATACCAATTTGCATTGGCAATCCAAAAGAGTTAAAATTAAGAGCAGATAAGGAAAGAGCGGCAATAACCGCTAAACCCAACAACCATATTTTCCAATTACTGTTTGTTACTGTTGTTGCCGAAACACCTAGAAGTGAGTTCGGTTTAGGCGTCATATCATCCACATACAAATTCATAAGAAAATCGCAATAATGCTCAGGAAGCAATTTGCTCCGGCGCCAATGATCGATTTCTCTAACAATAATTTTTCTTCTCTCAGCATCCATCTATTTGCTCACCATCCTAGCTTCTTTATCGGTGATTCAATGCTCAGATTTTAGTCAATTCTGTGGAAAATCACAAAAAAAGACCCCGCCGAATTTGGCAGGGCCCACTCCTAGCGATTTTATTCCAAAAAGTCCTTCAAACGTTTACTACGGCTTGGATGTCTTAACTTCCGCAATGCTTTTGCTTCAATCTGACGAATCCGTTCCCTTGTAACTCCGAATACTTTTCCTACTTCTTCTAATGTTCTTGTACGTCCATCATCAAGCCCGAAACGCAACCGAAGCACATTCTCTTCTCTCTCAGTTAACGTATCCAGAACATCTTCAAGCTGTTCCTTCAGAAGCTCGTACGCAGCTGCATCAGCTGGCGCTAGTGCCTCTTGATCCTCGATAAAATCCCCTAAATGCGAATCATCTTCTTCACCAATCGGCGTTTCTAAGGAAACAGGCTCTTGCGCAATTTTCATGATTTCACGAACTTTATCCGTGCTTAAATCCATCTCTTTCGCAATTTCTTCTGGCGTAGGTTCGCGCCCCAATTCTTGCAGCAATTGACGAGAAACACGAATTAATTTATTAATTGTTTCGACCATATGTACCGGAATCCGAATCGTTCTCGCTTGATCTGCAATCGCGCGAGTAATCGCTTGACGAATCCACCAAGTCGCATAGGTACTGAATTTGTAACCCTTCGTATGGTCAAACTTTTCAACAGCCTTAATAAGACCCATATTACCTTCTTGAATCAAATCCAGGAAAAGCATGCCGCGACCTACATAGCGTTTGGCAATACTAACAACGAGTCGAAGGTTTGCTTCAGCAAGACGACGCTTCGCTTCTTCATCCCCATTTTCAATACGTTTGGCAAGTCCCACTTCGTCTTCCGCGGAAAGAAGCGGCACACGACCAATTTCTTTCAAATACATCCGAACTGGATCATTAATTTTAATCCCCGGCGGCAAAGCCAGGTCATCATCGAAGTTAAATTCATCGCGCTCGTTTTCTTCAGGATTCATCGAATCTTCATCCGACTCGTTCCCCACGTCAATACCTTGCTCGGAAAGTTGTTCAAAGAACTCATCGATTTGTTCAGGATCCTGATCGAAGGGAGCTAATTTCTCCATGATATCCTTGTAAGTTAGTGAGGACCGTTTTTTCCCCTGCTCTATAAGTTGGTCTTTCACCTGGTCCAGGGTCAATTCTGTCTCTAATTCTGTACGCTGATCATTCGCCATGGTACGGACTCCCTCCTCCCTAGTCATGCCAGTTTAGCTAAGATGACTTCAACCGTTTTTCTAGGGCAATAATTTCAATTGCAATTTGCGCAGCTTTAAGATGGTCTCCCTCGCGTACTGCGCGAGCTTGTTCTTCTTTCTTACGTTCAACTTCTTCTTGCATTGGAACTTTGCGAATTTGGCGAATATAGTCGTCAATCACTTGTTCGTTCATTCCATGGCCTGCTCCCATCATTACGATGGAGCTTGCCAAGCTCTCCAGCTGTTCGTCTTGCAGCATGGCAATGTATCGGCTTGCATCGGGCTCTAAATACTGAGCGTAGTAAGCATATAAATAAGCAGCTAAGACTGCGTGAGCTTCAACATTAAACTGGTCGCCTAATTGCGCTTCAACATGCGCACACACATCACGATCATGCATCATTACGGCCAAAATCAAGCGTTCTGCATTATGATAGGCAGGCAGTAAGGTAGGCGATTTTTTCCTTGTTCGTTCCGCTGGTCTCCCATTATTCATAACATTATTCCACAGAATTGGTTTATTATCCCCATCTGGTCGGTTTTTTTCCGATTGCAATAAGATTTCATGGAGATCTAACTTCATGGCTTCATAGGATGAATCGGGAAACTCTGAAGCTAACTGTTTGAGATAATGTTCGCGTTCCATCGGAGATTGCAACTGACTAATTAACTTTACAGCGGATTGCAGATAACGTAATCGGTCACCGTCCTCGTGCAATTTAAAATTTTTGCGAATATATAAGAGCTTATATTTCATCGATGGCACGGAAGCTCCAATAATCTCCCGAGCGAATCGGTCAACCCCATATTGACGAACGTAATCGTCTGGATCTTTGCCATCTGGCAGCATCGCAACCGTAACCCTGCTTCCCGCTTCTTCCAACAAAGGGATGCTCTTATAAGCAGCGGATTGTCCAGCATTATCTCCATCATAGCAAATGACGATTTCATCCGCGTTGCGGTTCAATAAGGCAGCATGCTCTTTCGTTAATGCTGTTCCCATCGTCGCAACACCATTCGTGATGCCCGCTTCCCAAGCTTTGATCAAATCCACATACCCTTCAAAGATAACGGCTTGCTGAAGCTTTCTCATATTCGGCCTTGAGAGGTGCAGATTATACAAAGTTCTGCTTTTATTAAAAAGCACAGATTCGGGACTATTTAAATATTTGGGCTGTGCATCGCCCATCGCTCTTCCGGCAAATGCAATGACTTTGCCTGTAGAGTCGCAAATAGGGAACATGATCCTTTCGCGGAATTTGTCCACGTAGCCATGACCTTCATGTTTGGCAGAAATCAATCCGCCTTTTTCCATAAGGGCTAAATCAAACCCTCGTTTCTGTAGCTGCTGCACGAGCGTGTCCCACATGACAGGTGCATAACCAATTTGGAACGTGTCAATCAGCTTATCAGAGATGCCTCTTGAGGTTAGATATCCTTTAGCTGCTTTGCCCTGTTCGGTATTACCTACAACATAATGGTAGAACTTCGCGGCAAACTCATAAGCTTTAATTAAGGTCGCTTTTTCTTGCTGCTGTTCATTCTGCTCCTCTGATACTTCTTCCCAAGTAATAGGGATATCCGCATCTTCTGCAAGCTTCGTGATAGCTTCGGCAAAACTCAGGCCCTCTATTTCCATGATGAATCGAATTAAGTTCCCGCCTGCTTGACACCCAAAGCAACGATAAATTTGTTTCTCTGGCGTGACAGTGAACGAAGGACTTTTCTCGGAGTGGAAAGGACAAAGCCCCTTCATATAATGCCCTTGTTTGCTCAAATGTACGTGCCTGCCGATGACATCTACGATATCATGGCGCTTCAGTACAGCCTCAATAACCTCTTCAGGTATGCGTCCGTACTTCATTTTTATCCACCTACAATTCAGGTCGCTTTTCCGACTAATTACTATTCGCTACTTATTTTCGATTTCCTGCAATTTTTCTAAAAGATTTGTCAAACCATGTAGAAAATTTTTACGATCCATCTCTGTAAAAGGTTTTGGCCCTTTCGTATGCTTGCCATTTCTTCGCATTTTGGCGGAAGCATGACGGCGTTCCAACAGATAATCGATCGAACTATCGGTGTATTCCTGCCCCCGATTCGTCAAACAAATCGAACCCTTCGCGAGACCTAATGCCGCGAGTCCGAAGTCTTGTGTTACCAAAATATCACCTGACCGAATCTGATTGGCAATATATAAATCGACAGATTGATCGGACCGATCTACTTGAACTACCTTTACACCGGGGTTTTGCTTCATCTTATGATCGAAAGAAGCAACGAGTATAACTTGTACACCAAACTGTCTACCCGCCTGCTCGATTTCCGACTTTACTGGACAAGCATCGGCATCAACAATAATATTTCTTGCATGCAAGTGTCAGCCCCTGCCTTTATTAAGAAATCTCACCGTACTATTATATACGATGGACTTACAAAAAATCCTGCAAGCCAGAACATAAAAGCTTATGATCGATGTTCGATGTGATCCATGATTAGACTGGCTGTTTCTTCAACAGCACGGTTGGATACATCAAAGATCACACAACCGATTTTACTCATAATTTTATCAGCAAAATCCAGTTCTATTTTAATACGTTCTACATTCGCATAGGTTGCATTTTCTGCAAGACCAAGTGTTCGAAGGCGTTCTTGACGAATGACATTTAATTTATTAGGGTCAATGCGCAAGCCAATAATCTTTTCTTTGGGCACGGTATATATAGCTGCTGGAGGTTGCATTTCCGGGACCAAAGGTACGTTGGCCACTTTCAATCTTTTATGTGCCAAATACATGGACAACGGTGTTTTGGATGTACGGGATACGCCAAGAAGAATGATATCCGCTTTTTGAATGCCGCTAAAATCGCGCCCATCATCGTATTTGACCGCAAACTCGACGGCCTCGACTTTCTTAAAATAATCCTCATCCAAAGGATGAATCATACCTGGTTGTCTGCGCGGCTCTTGGCGAAGTGCGTTTCCGAGTGTTGTAACTACAGGGCCTAGCAAATCAATAAAAGGAATATCGTACTGCTTCGCTTTGGCAATCAAATCATCCCGGAGCTCTGGAATGACCAGGGTAAATACAACAATCCCGCCATGCGTTCTAATCCCATTGATGACTTTATCTATCCCTTCAAAATCATGAATAAACGGGGCTCTCACTATTTCCACAGGCACAGGATGAAATTGCATGGCAGCTGCCCGGACGACAGATTCTCCTGTTTCACCAACAGAATCCGAAACGACATAAACACGAGTAGGTTGTGAATGTTCCATATTCCTAACCCCTTTCAGCAGGGACAAGACCCTACACTAGCATTTGTATGTAAAGAACAACAGATCAGAACGACAGCATGAGAAAAACCTCACCGATATGCGGTCAGCACAAGGGCGAGGTGTTTTCCACCACATCATATCAAAGGAGGAATTGCATGTCAAATGAACCAGTACCTCTTAAATATTGTATTTCTCCATCTGCTCAATAAATCCTCTTGATTTCCATTGTACGCCAATATGTACATCCATGTAAGCACGCATACACTGCTTAAGTTGCTCTTTCGTCTCTTCCTTAACTTGAACCGCGCCTAACCTTCTCATATCCATCCTCGGAAAAAGTCTTAGCAGCTTGTGAGTCCCCTCACCAATCGCAATCGCCGAGACATCCTTGAAGCGGCAACGCCGGCATATGGTGCCGCCGAGATTCGGACTGAATGCGGTGATACCATCCGTTTCACCGCAAGCCACACAAGCATCCGTTACAGGAAGGTATCCTGCTAAATCGAACATCTTCATTTCGTAGAGATGCGTGACGATCTGCATGTCTTTATTGTCCTCAATCGCCATTAATCCTGCTTTCAGCTGCTCAAAGAGGTAATTATTACCTTCTTCATCACCCAGCATGCGATCCGTCATTTCAGCCAGATAAGAGGCATACGCCGACTTGTGTAAGTCTTCACGCAAAGCATGATGGGCTTCAATAATCTCAGCGCCGTTGAGAGATCCCATCTGACCCCGTTGTTTAAAAAAAACAAAATCGCCGTACGTAAACAGCTGCGTAACGGCGCCATGTTTGCTCTTCAGTTTCTTCGCACCACGAGCCATTACGCCAACTTTCCCCAGCTCGGGGGTGAATAAACGAATGATCTTGTTGCCTTCACCGTAGTCCATGCTACGAATGACAATACCTTGAACGCTATGCAGCAAGTAGCTTCCCCCATGAATGCCGCTCTAAGCAATCAAAACCTTGCTGTCACATATTCAGTCCATCGAGCGGCTCTTCGTTACTTAAATCCTCTTCTTCTACTTCTGAATCCATGCCAGGTTCTCCCGTTACTTGTTTGTACAGCAGGTAGGCGTCCACATCACCGGTCTTTGAAAAATACGTCCACGAAAAATCTTTCATGTTCAGCATCCTCCCCATCGAACGTGATGTTCATAGGATGTGCATTGACCGCCTCACTATGCGATGTAAAAACTGGTACTCTCAGGAAATTCTGTTTACTCGTGACGGAAACCAAGATCACGAAGAACTCTGTCTTGATTTCTCCAGTCTTTCTTGACTTTCACCCACAACTCTAAGAACGTTTTGGAACCTAAGAGTGTTTCAATATCACGACGGGCTTGTCTCCCGATTTCCTTCAATAATGCACCTTGCTTCCCGATCACGATGCCTTTTTGTGATTCACGTTCCACGAATATGACAGCTGAGATATGAACGATACCATTCGGCTCAACACGCATATCCTCAATTTGAACAGCAATGGAGTGAGGAATTTCTTCTCGTGTCATATGCAAAATCTTCTCCCGAACGAGCTCCGCGCATACGAATTGCTCTGGATGATCGGTAATTTGATCCGCCGGGTAATATTGCGGTCCTTCTGGCAAATAGCGAATGATTTGCTCCAAAAGTGTCGTCACATTGTTCCCTTTTAACGCGGATACAGGTACGATTTCAGCAAAATTATACAAATCTTTGTAATTCGTAATAATGGCAAGCAGCGCTTCCGGCTGTACCAAATCAATTTTGTTCAACACGAGAATAACCGGTGTTTCAATATGTTTCAACTGCTCGATAATATAACGGTCTCCACCACCAATACCGTCTACTACATCGACCAAGAATAATACCGCGTCGACTTCTCCAAGAGTTCCATGAGCAACTTTACTCATGTAATCACCAAGTTTAGATGTAGGTTTATGGATCCCTGGCGTATCTAGAAATACAATCTGTCCATTCTCTGAGGTATACACGCCATGAATCTTATTTCTAGTCGTTTGAGGCTTATCTGACATAATCGCAATCTTTTGTCCGATAATTTGGTTCATTAGTGTTGATTTCCCGACATTCGGCCGTCCGATAATCGCGACAAACCCTGACTTAAATTCTTTTTTTGCCACTTCTACTTATCCTCCATTTGTGTGCAAATCCTTTGTTGTAAAAGCGCCTGGCAATAAAGCAGCTACCGTCGTTTGAACGAAAGCTCCTTTGACATTACTCAAATAAACAGGCATTTCCGGTTCGCACAGTTCAATTAATACTTGTCGACATACGCCACATGGCGAAATCGGTCCTTCCGTATCTCCAGTTACCGCGATTGCCTGGAAGGATCCTCTTGGATGCCCATCGGCAATAGCGCGGAATAACGCAGTTCGCTCGGCACAGTTCGTCGGTCCATAGGCAGCGTTCTCGACGTTGCAGCCCAGGTGCACGTTTCCATTCGCGTCCAATAACGCGGCACCGACCTGAAAGTTGGAATAAGGCGTATAGGCTCGTTTCATCGCTTCTTTAGCGAAATCAATGAGTTCTTGCGGATTCATAGCCATCCACCCTTTTATAAGAAATAGTAAGTAATAGTTAAGTTATAGCATGTTTAAGCAGGTAAAAGCGAGGAGCGTCACCACAATACCAATCATCGCCCCCAAAAAGAGTGCTGGAAATGGCCTTGTTTTTTTATCATATAACACAATTAAGATAATAATAGACAGCGTATACGCAAGTAACGCAGCGATCGTTTCGGTCACAATGACCAAAATGACTGTGGCAATTGCAAAAGCAATAGCTGTCAATAAACTAGGCCGCACTAATTTGCCTTTATCTGAAAAGCGAGTCTCAATAACGATCACCGTCAGCATGACAAGTGCAATTAAGATCCATATCGCACCTGCAGATAGCGGTGTCTCTTGGAGCCTAGCATGTCGCAGCAGCTGATCGATGGGCTCGTAGAAAACAACTAAACCCACAACGACTGCAAACATGGCAGACACCAATACGGACGCCGCGGCGACGTCCTTCGCAATTTTGGCTAAGGGATGTCGGTCTGGCATCGCCAGGTCCACCGTTTTCTCCACAGCCGTATTAATTAATTCCGTAACAATCATGAGAGTTACCGCTAATAAGATAAATAAAATATCTGTTTTGGACAAATGGATGAACAGCGCTGCTAGTAAAACAAGAAACGCAACGGAAAAATGGAATTTCATATTACGTTGCGTATCTAGTGCGTACTTAATTCCCTCATAAGCATACCGAAAACTTCTGCGCCATTTACGGAAGCCGCTCGACATTATCGCGTCAAGCCTGCCCTCTGCAAAATGTCCTCCTGTTTAGCGAACATCATTTTTTCTTCCTCTTCACTCTGGTGATCGTACCCAATAAGATGTAGGAATCCATGTACAAACAAAAAACCTAACTCGCGTTCTACCGAGTGACCATAATCTTCCGCTTGCGCGATAGCACGCGGTACGGAAATAATAATATCGCCAAGCGGCTCAATGAACGCTTCCGATACGGTTTCACCTTCTTGGAGTTCACCTTCGGAATCCTCGCTGTCATCTTCATAATTGATCTGAATCTCGTCATCCCCAAATTCACTCATTGCAAAAGAAAGGACATCCGTCGGTTTATCTAAGTTACGATATTGTTTATTCAGATCTTGGATCGTCTCATCGTCAACAAACGTAAGAGCAACCTCTCCTTCGGTAATGCCTTCAATCTCACCTGCAAGTTTAAGAAGTTCTTCAAGCTTCTCAATGAACGCAGGTGTGATTTCCTTCTCTTCTTGTTCACTGCTCCATGCTAACGTTAAATCCACACTTGCCATTAGGAATTGCCCTCCTTCTTATCTCCTGGCTTCTTACCCGTAATTTCACCTGGGTACTCTATTCGCGAATGAAAAATCCCTAGCAAGGTTTCATTCAATGTTTTCGCTATTTTATCAAGCTCTTTCAGCGTGAGGTCACATTCGTTGAACTGACCATCATCTAACCGTGATTTGATAATCTTGGTTACCATGGAATCGATCTGTTCCAACGTAGGGTTGCGTAATGAACGTACAGCCGCTTCTACGCTGTCTGCAATTCCCACAATTGCCGCTTCTTTCGATTGCGCTTTAGGACCTGGATATCGAAAATCTTCTTCACGTATCCCTTTCTCACTGTTCTCTTCTTCAGCTAGTTTCTTCGCTTTATGATAGAAATAGTGCAGTAGCGTTGTTCCATGATGCTGCTCAGCGATATCGCGAATCGGTTTCGGCATTTTGAAGTCCTTCAACATATCAACACCATCACGCGGGTGCGCGATAATAATGGACTTGCTTAAATTCGGATCAATCCGATCATGCGGATTTTCAATATTCGTTTGATTTTCGATAAAGTAACTTGGTCGCTTTGTTTTACCGATATCATGATAGTACGATCCTACACGGCACAGTAACCCGTCTGCACCTATAGATTCGGCCGCCGCTTCGGACAAGTTGCCTACCATCACACTATGATGATACGTGCCAGGTGTCTCCGTGAGCAGCTTACGCAGTAAGGGATGATTGGGATTTGAAAGCTCGACAAGCTTAAGCGGAGAAAGAATCCCGAAGGAAGCTTCAAAAAACGGAAGCAATCCAATGACGAATACGACCGTAACTAGTCCGCCAGCTGTAGCAAAAGACAGGGACATCAATGCTTCTCTTTGTTGAAAATGATCTTCCATCAACAGCATCGCCGTTATGGTTAACATGGAGAAGAAAGCGATCATGAGGCCCGCTTTTAAAATGGTCGCACGTTGACTAGCACGTTGAATCGTAAACACGCCGCTAAAGCAAATAACTAAGCTGACTAAGCCAAATCGGAAATCGAATAGCGCATCGTGCTCAGCATTAAAAATAATGCTCGCAATTATGGAGAATAAAACCGATGAAATAAATGCAAGCGGTGCATCCAACAAGATCGCGATCAAAATACTTCCAAGAGCTGTAGGAGCCAAATACCCAATGAAAGGATAGTCGAAATTCTGCAGCAGTGAAATGATTTTCATGCCAGCGATATTCATTAAAAAGATCAAAACAAGCATGACCAGCTGCGAATTATTGTATTTGACCTGCAAGTTACTCTGTCTAACGAACATAAAGATAACAAATGATAACAGAGCACAAAGAATAACAAGGCCAAACTGCGGCAAATGATTCGCCTTATCCTTTAACAGTTTAAGCTTTTCCAACCGTGTATATATTTCTTCCGTAATGACATCGCCAGATTTGACCAGCACATCATTCTTATTAATATAAACAGTCTTCATATTGCTTCTTGCTTGCCCTTTGGCATCATCAGTGCCTTTTTGATCAAAAAATTTATTTGGCGTAATTAAAGTTCTGGCAATCTCGGTTACCATTTCACGGGAAGTATTCTTCGCTAGCGTAGACGTATTCACCATTTCTGCAACCTTAGCCCTGGCTGTTTTTGCATCCAAGATTTCTTCAATCATCAGCTTGGTAACAATATCTTTCGTCACAGTACGCATATCCGCTAAATCTTCCTTGGTCAACCGCGGCAGTTTAAAATAAATTTCCTCAGGAAGCGGATATTTCTGATCCGACAAACCAAGTTGAATTTGTTCAAGTAACAAATCGTTATATTGCCCACTATTCCGTAGGGTTTTGATGGTATCATTCGTCAACTCACTAATCAATTGTGGAATGACACGACGGTAAATACTCACCTTATCATCGAACTTCACTTCTTCATCTGCATTGATCTGAGATAATTTATCAAAAATGGCATCACTGATGATTTCATTCTTGAGGTTAACGATCTGATAGACAGGTGGGACGCGCTTCGCAGCATCTTCTTTGGCTTGCTCCGTCGCGACAGCGTTCTCAATCTGTTCCGGTGCATAGATCGTCTTCTCACTCTTCATACCCAGTGTAATATCAAAAACTTGTGGAACAAGCTTCTCATACAAGGTCGCGTAGAATATCAATCCTAATATGAGAAACAAAAGTATTCTTAAGCCCGTATTGTATTTCCATCCGCTCAGCCGGTAATGAAATTTGCCTTTCATTTGCACTTCATTTTTCATTACGGAGGTCATTCCTCTCTATCTAGCCAAACTAGCATCTTTACTTAGTCGATTCAGCGTTATAGGCAACAATGATCTTCTGAACGAGTGAATGACGAACAACGTCACCCTCATCAAAATGAATAAAACCCAATTCTTCAATCCCACTTAGAATACGAGACGCTTCAACCAATCCAGATGACTTGCCTCGTGGTAAATCAATCTGTGTTACATCGCCTGTGATAACCATCTTAGAACCAAAACCAAGCCTTGTCAGAAACATCTTCATTTGCTCAGGAGTTGTGTTCTGCGCCTCATCCAGGATGATAAATGAATCGTCCAATGTACGCCCCCTCATATAGGCTAAAGGGGCAATTTCTATGAGTCCGCGTTCTAGTGACTTCGCTACTTGCTCAGGCCCTAAGACATCATTAAGAGCATCATACAATGGGCGTAAATAAGGGTCAACTTTTTCCTGCAAGTCCCCTGGTAGAAACCCGAGACTTTCCCCTGCTTCTACGGCTGGACGCGTAAGAACAATGCGTTTAACAGCACCTTCCTTCAGACGAGTCACCGCTAGAACAACAGCTAAATAGGTTTTGCCTGTTCCTGCTGGGCCAATTCCAAAAACAATATCCTTCTTCTTAATCGTTTCTACATATTTTTTCTGTCCAATCGTTTTGACACGAATCGGCTTCCCTTTGTGCGTGGTAGTAATTTCACCTTTAAACAGATCCAATAATTGCTCTGCCTTCATTTGCTTCGCTAATTCAACGGCATAGAGCACATCTCGCTCTGTTACTGTGTAATTATTGCGGATTAGCTGCAAAAGAACTTCAAAGAGCTGCTGAAGTGAGTTCACTTCCGCAGCCCTGCCTTGAATCGTTATTTCGGCTTCGCGCGTAAAGATTTGAGCATCAATTTCCCGTTCGATGACATGCAAGAATTTATCCTGCGGCCCAAATAAAGCTAGTCCCTCAGCCGGATTTTTCAAAGTAATTTTTACAGATTGCGCATTTTCTATCAACAGGCCTCATTCTCCTTGTGTCACAATTGGTTGTTCTTCAGCGATATTCTCTTCGACCTCAAAATGAACGTCTATATAAATTTTACCATTCTCTGTTTTTTCATGCAAAATTTTTTCTCCGACGATCCTTGCATCCTCGCCTGCTGCCGCTAGTAATTTGGCTCTAGCCTGCTCGATGCCAACCTTTTCGGCATTCGCCGCTTCCATCGGCTCTTCGACCAAATTAACCTCCATCACCTTCTCATGCAGCCATCCAAGTCCAAGTGAAAATGAGCGCCAAGCCAGTGTTTTTCGTTCAGGTATCGTTTCAAAATGTTCAAATTGGGCCTTCCCATAACCAGTAAGCTGGAGAGCCCTTGTCCCAAAAACAAGATAGCTGCGATGCACAG
This sequence comes from Paenibacillus qinlingensis, assembly GCF_031455095.1. Taxonomy (GTDB): domain Bacteria; phylum Bacillota; class Bacilli; order Paenibacillales; family NBRC-103111; genus Paenibacillus_E; species Paenibacillus_E qinlingensis_A. The sequence continues at coordinate 349,286 of NZ_JAVDSB010000003.1, read as the reverse complement.
TTTCACCTGTATAGACTTTATACTGTTTCGTAAGTGGCGCCTCAATTCGGGAGGTATACCAGACCACTCCTCTTATCTTACCATCTGCAACGACGACTTGACTATTCTGCTCATCACCAATGGTACCCGAGATTAAAACTGCCCCTTTGCGAACATAGGTATTCGGCTTAACCATCGGCTTTCCCTTCACAGATTGAATTTCGGTAACCAACGCACTTTTGGCAGCCACGATATTGCGCGGATTTTTTAAAGGTTCTTTGCGCGGAATGGTCGCCTCAACCACTTTTATCGTAATATGTGTACCGCGAATTTCAACACCGACCCACGCCGCATCTGGCAGTTCCTGCTGAATCGCACGAGATAAATCCTCAGTCTTGTCCAGCTTAAATTTCCACTGAAACTTATGAATACCTTGTTTAGATGCTGCTTGCAAAATGTCCTTAGCTTCAATACGATCATTGCCATCCACCGTCACCTGCCACACCAAAGAGGTCAGCACATAGAGGCTGATGATGAAAGCAGCAAATCCACCAAACAACACTTTTCTCTTACCGATTTTATCCATAAAAAAGGGCAGTCCAAATCTTTCTAACACGTGTACTCTACAGCCTGTCCGTTTCAAGAGCGGCCGAAGTCGAAAGAAATCCTTAATGAGGATATACAGCTCCAGCTTCCCGTCTTTGCCAGCTTGAATATCCCAAATGGAGAAACCGCCCTCCACCATGGGATGTATCAACCTTTCGCAGTCCTTGCCTCTAATTTGTATGCGTACATAGCCACGCAAACGGGCAATGAATAGGGATTGTTTCATGACTCAGCCTCCAGTTCTCATTCACACTACCAATTACTTTTCTATGGCATATATTTCACGTGATCGATAACACCCTCGATGAATACCTCTTCGGAAAGAATCGCCCTAATAACCAACCGCTGGCCACAAACCTCCAACGTCCCTTTCGCTAACTCCAACTTCAGTATTTCACTAGAAAAATGCAGTACGCCCCGGTGATTCTCAACATATAGCTGTACGTTGCCGATCATCGTGATTCGCGGCAAATCCTGTACAACATCTTGGGGAAGATCAAGGATCTTGGCCGTGAACTGGTTCCATTTGCGGGTCAAGCGACGCATAGCTGGGCAGTACCCCCTCTAACTAGAAGATCAAGAATGCAGTAAACGCGCATAGACTTTCTACCAAATTATGCGGAAGAATCCGCTTTTATGCTGACTAAACGGCTGCGCTGTCCTTCTCAGCTAAATACAAAAAGCCCCCTTGCTTCTTCTGCAAAGGGGCTTCATATCAATGATTATCTGCGATATGGCTTTTTGGCGCGCGGCGGACCTAGGATCTCGGCCCATACGACACCTTGGAGCACCTGTTCACGATTAGGCTGATCCGGAAAAATACGCGAAGAGGAAATTTCATCCGAATAAATAGGAGAACTCACCGCTGCACTACTATTCGTAACCTGAGGCGTGAAAGGTGATGTTTTCAGCTTAGGAGCCACCACTGACTTTCCAAGTCCAGACTGACTAAATTCGTCTCTCGTGCGTTCAGGTCGACTCCGCTGAGCAATATGTCCCGCTTGTACTGTCTTCGCTTCTACAGGCCTTCCAGCGTCTCCTGGGCCATTGCCAAAGGTTGGCATACCCGTTCTGGTTCTGGTTTCTCCACCCGCAGCACGTTTGCGCCTGCTTTGAATTTGATAATAAAAAGTTAATGCAATAATGACCAAATACCAATTCTTAAATAAGAATACGATTAGCGCTTCCATTCCATCACCTCGTAACCTTATTCCTTCTCAGGTTTTCCGTCGTTTATTTTGCCTAATGAGGAGCGCATTTGTGTATCGGATTCAATATTTTTGAGGTTCATATAATCCATCACGCCTAATTGGCCATTGCGAAGTGCCTCGGCCATAGCAAGCGGCACCTGTGACTCAGACTCAACAACCTTAGCTCGCATCTCGACGACTCGCGCTTTCATTTCTTGCTCTGCTGCAACCGCCATCGCCCGGCGTTCCTCTGCCTTCGCTTGCGCAATTCGTTTGTCCGCTTCGGCTTGCTCCGTTTGCAAATGGGCGCCAATATTTTTGCCTACATCTACATCCGCAATATCAATGGACAGAATTTCAAAAGCTGTCCCCGCATCTAGACCTTTACCTAACACGGTACGTGAGATCATGTCTGGATTTTCTAAAACGTCCTTATGTGATTCGCTTGACCCTACCGTTGTAACAATCCCTTCACCGACGCGGGCAATAATAGTCTCCTCCCCCGCACCACCGACGAGTCGATCAATATTCGCACGAACCGTAACCCTTGCAATAACTTTTACTTCAATGCCGTTCTTCGCAACTGCTGAGACGTTAGGCGTTTCGATTACGCGTGGATTTACACTCATTTGAACGGCTAACAACACATCACGACCCGCCAAATCAATGGCCGCCGCGCGCTCGAACTCTAAGTGAATTTTGGCTCGATGTGCAGCAATTAATGCGTTCACAACACGATCAACATTACCACCTGCTAGATAGTGACTTTCCAATTGGTTAACACTAAGGTCAATACCCGCTTTCGTTGCTTTAATCATTGGATTTACGATACGACTAGGTGTAACTCGACGGAGTCTCATGGCAATCAAGGTAATAATACTAATTCTTACTCCGGAAGCTAGTGCAGATATCCAAAGCATAACTGGAACAACACTTAGTAAAATCGATAACACGATAATAATGATGGCTGCGAGCAGCACCAAGTATAAGCCTGGTTCAATCGTCATTGTATGTTTCCTCCTAATTGTTATGTTGGTTATCCACTTCTTTAACTACAACACGTACCCCTTCTACTTCTACGACAACAATGGCCCTGTTTGCAGAAATAAAATTCCCATTCGTAACGACATCTACGCGTTCTCCCTGAATGAGGGCCGTACCCGCTGGTCGCAGCGGCGTTACAGCCTCACCTGTCATCCCGATCAAGTAGGATTGATCTGGATTCGATGTGAAGCCCTTGCTGGTCGTTAATTGTTCCTTCAGAATAAAGCGATTCCAAATACCGCGGTTCTTGAATCTCCGGATGGCAGCAATCACGACCACGATAGCGATAAGCAACGCGATGACCAGCATATAGGCTGCTTCCTTGGGATCCGAGGACGCCATCATTACCCCGCCGAATAGGCAGATCGCACCTAACACGCTGAGAATGCCGAAGCTGGGAACCACTAATTCCAAAATTAATAGGACTAAACCAATGGCCAATACAGTTAAATCACCAAAGCTTGCAAAACCAGCTAAATAGAAGCCCAAGAAGTATAAACCAAAACCAGCAACACCAGCTAGGGCCAGCAAACCGCTACTGAAAAATAACAGTTCAAGCGCAATACCAATAATGCCAACTACCAGTAAGACGGTTGCGGTAACAGGGTGGGTCAGAAACTCAGATAAGTTATCAAGAAACATCGTCGTTCACTCCTTCCCCTAAACTTTCTTATCCATAGATATGTACGTATTAGTTTATGAACTGTTTCGGAATTTCATTAGAATAATTAATATTGCTCCATAAAATGGAAAAAAGACCGAGCAGAAAAATCCACTCGATCTTCACAAAACATATTTGGTGTTAACCTAATAGTTGTTGAACTAACTGATTGATAAGTTTACCATCAGCGCGTCCTTTAACCTGAGGCATCAATGCCGTCATCACTTTGCCCATATCCGCTTTGGAAGAAGCACCAATTTGCTGGATGGTCTGCTGTACAATGGCTTTCACTTCTTCCTCAGAAAGCTGTTGCGGCATGTACTCAGCTAGAATAACAAGTTCCGCGCTCAGGTTGTCGGCTAGGTCATCTCGACCTGCCTTGGTAAATTCTTGGAGGGAATCCTTACGCTGTTTGATCTCACGAGTTAGAACATCAAGCACTTCATTGTCGTCTAAGGGTCTTTTCAGATCAATCTCAGAATTCTTAATCGTAGATCGTACCATTCGAATTACAGAGAGCTTAAACTTGTCCTGACTCTTCATCGCTTGTTTCATATCTTCGTTCAATCGATCGCTTAAGCTCATGTTGCCTCCTAGAACTTTCTTTTACGAGCAGCCTCAGATTTAAGCTTACGCTTAACGCTAGGCTTGTCATAATGCTTACGTTTCTTAACTTCTGCAAGAACGCCATCCTTAGCGATGGAACGCTTAAAGCGACGAAGTGCAGCATCTATAGTTTCGTTCTTACGAACTCGAGTTTCTGACAACAGTTTTCCCTCCCTCCGAACAGACCATCTAAGACAAAACGGTTCATCAAATCTCATTATAGGTGATAGTAATTAGGGTGTCAATCGCAAAACTGATCTTTCCTACTAGAAAGATTAGTTATGCACCCCAAGCGGTGCCAATCTGGCGCCTGCCATCAAATGATAATGCAAATGGTGAACGATTTGCCCTGCGTTTGCTCCAATGTTCGTTATTACACGATACCCGGATTCTTCTACCTCTAGTTCTCTAGCAATTTGCGCAGCAACACGCTGCATTTGCCCGACAACAGCCCAATCTTCTGGCTGTCCAGCTGCAAGTGAGGCAAAGTGTTTTTTCGGAATAATAAGGACATGAATTGGTGCTGCGGGTTGAATATCATGAAAAGCTAGAATCTCATCATCCTCATAGACTTTCTTCGAGGGAAGCTCCCCTGCAATGATTTTACAAAAAATACAATCACTCATTGATCCATTCGTCCTCCCGACATTGTTGTCCTAACTTAGTTATAAGTTTATCGGAAAGCCATCAAAAAATCCAATCCAATTCTTCTCGCAATTAGCGATGAGGTTGGCTTTTGAGCGATTGATGGATCTTCTTCCATTTCGCCTTCTCAGCAGTCTGTAGGCCTTTATCTTCTTTACGAGCCAGATACGCTAGCTCCTTCTGTAATTTCACATAATTCTGAAATCGTTCTGCGGATAACGCGCCAGAATCCAACGCTGCTTTCACAGCACATTTCGGTTCATTCTCATGCTTACAATCTTGGAAAAAGCACTGCTCTGCGAATTCTTCGATATCCTGAAACGACGTGCTAAGTCCCTCTGAGGCACTCCACAACTGCAACTCTCTCATCCCTGGGGTATCAATCAAAATGCCGCCATCCGGCAGCAGAATAAGCTCACGATGCGTCGTTGTATGCTTGCCTTTGTCATCACCAGATCGAATATCACCTGTGTTTAATATATCTCGGCCATATATACGATTCACCAATGTGGATTTGCCAACACCTGATGAACCTAAAAGCGCGACTGTTTGGCCAGGCGCCATGTAACTTGCAAGTTCAGTTAAACCGCGATTCTCAGCTGAGCTAATAATATGAATAGGCACACCTATAGCAACGCTCGCAACTTCCGCCGCGAGTTCGTCTGGATTCTCGCATAAATCTGCCTTACTCAATACGATAACGGGATTAGCACCGCTCTCCCATGCCAAAACCAAATAGCGCTCAATTCGGCGGATATTAAAATCCTGATTCAAAGCATTTACCAGAAAAACAGTATCGACATTTGTTGCAACGATTTGTTCTTCCGTGACTTGTCCGGCCACTTTACGGGAAAACTTACTTCGACGAGGAAGCACCGCATGAATCACGGCACGCCCTTCTCCATCTCTCAGTGAAATGACAACCCAATCCCCTACAGCAGGGTAATCCTCGCGACGTAGAGATTGGTGACGCATTTTGCCAGAAACTTCAGCCAGCACTTCGCCAACTTCCGTCTGTACGCGGTACATATGTTTATGTTCTAAGGAGACGCGGCCAGCGACCAATCCTTCTTCGTCAAGGTACGGTTCAAATGCTTTTTCAAAAAATACATGCCATCCTAAATTCGCTTTATCCAAGTCAATAATTCATCCTCTCAAGGTGTTCTAACATGAAGTATATACCTATGTTATGCCCCCCACACGGGAAAGAATCATTTAGATTGTTTAATCCTGCAGCCCGAATTTGGCACTGGTCAATTCATTTGTAGACTAACAGTCTAATTATGCATATAATAGGTGTAAACCGATTGTTTGAATGGAGTGAGCGGATGAGTCAATTCATGAGAGCCTCGACCCGCAAAAAGCGTGATGTCATGATGGAAGTCGCTTTAACCATGTTTATGGATAAAGGTTATGAAAACGTCTCTGTCGATGATATTATCGCAGCTACCAGCACATCCAAAGGCACTTTTTATCATTATTTTAAAAGTAAGGATGCCATTATTTCGGCGCTGTATAACAAACAAATTCAACTGATTCAGGACTGGGTGAAACAACCTCCTTCGAAGGTTCAATCACTAGAGGGACACATTAATCGCCTATTTTTAGACTTAGCGTCGAATATGCAACTCTCACCGCGACTTATTCGCAGTTTACAGGCCCTTTCTTTGCAGAATGATACGGTCAAATTGGAAGAACTGCAGCAATTGAACGTATTGAAAGAAAGCTTGATGCACTGGCTCCCGGAGCCCAAAAAGATTGAACTTCTCGTCTGTATGTATGCCGGTACGATCCGTACATGGTGTACACAAGAAGATGCTGATTTACTCTCCATGATGAAAAACAACTTAGCCTGGCTATGGGTAGGCCTTCGTTCCGAAGAACCGTACGCATCGCTACAGGTAGAACCAGCCCCCAAGGAGGAAAAGCTTATGAAAGTAGCCATTATCGGTGGAGGTCTTGCTGGACTAACCGCAGCTGCCTATTTATCTGAAAACCCACACGTAGAAGGTATTTTATTTGAACGCAGTCCACAGCTCGGAGGTCGCGCATTTACGTATGAGAAAGCCGGTTTCACACTCAACTACGGTGCACATGCGATCTATGGGATCGATCGTCATACATTGACTACAATGGAGCGTGAGCTTGGACTATCCTTCTCTTCCAAGCAGGTCGATAAGCGGAAAGTCGTTTATGCGAAGCATAATCAACTTACAACCGCGCCGCTCGATGCCATCAACCTGCTCAAGACAGATCTGCTCAACACGATCCAAAAAGTTCGTTTTGTCGGGGAAATTGCCGCTATCATCGCAAATATTCATAATATAAAGAACTACGCTACCTTAGCGGATTACCTTGCTGAGTCTAACGCCGATGAAGATGTGAAAGAACTTTGGGAGCATCTCGTCTGCTCCAACTTCTTCATTACTCCTGAGGATGCTCGTAATGTATCTGGCGCTGTCATAAGTGAGTATTATCATAACTTGTTCCTTTCCAGTAAACCTGTTAACTACGTTTTGGGCAGCTGGGCTGTTATTACCAATCAACTCAAGCAGAAGATGACCACTTCTGGCAAATGGGAACTTGCTCTTCAAGAAGGTGTGGATGGACTTCGTTATGAGGATCGCAAGTTTGTACTTAAAACAAAAACACGAGAAGTGGCGTTTGATAAAGTTATCTTCGCAATGCCGGTTCAACAAGTTGTAAAACTGCTCAAAGGAACGGCATGGGAACCTTTCCTCGCTCCATACGAGTCCAACACAGCAACAGAGGTTATGGTTTACGACATTGGGTTAAGCCGCGTAGTCGCAAGACCATTCAGTTACATCAGCGATATGGATAACAAATTGTTCATTAGTGATGTTTCTGCAACAGACCACACGTTAGTACCTGAAGGCGGGCAACTTCTTCAAGGCATCGCCTACTTAAGTGATAATTTCGACAGTGATGAGGAGCGTAAAGCTTATCTAGACAACAAAACTTCGCAAATGGAAGCTCTGTTCGATCAACATTATCCAGGCTGGCGCGATGTCACAGCAGTGAAACGGGTATCGAAAAAAGCCATGGTATCCAGTGTTAAAAACATTGCATCCAACCGACTCTTACCAACACGCGTCGAAAATATCCCGTTCTATTTCTGCGGAGACGGCTGCACTGGCAAAGGTGAGCTTGCGGAACGCGCATTCTCAAGTGCACGCAGCGCGGCACTCTCTATCGTGCAAGAGGTGGAACAAGCTTTACAAAACGTTTAATTATAACCAACCAGACAAACAAAAGCTGCTCAATCTCTGACTTGTCGTCAGGCATTGAAGCAGCTTTTGCTATTCAACCTTTATTTGGTTGTAATCGATACCGTTCTTGTTGCCCCATCCCAATTGACAGTACCTCCGAACGTCTCTCCTACGAATCTAGCAGGCGCAAGCGTGTAGCCATTCACTAGTCTGGCAGGCTCCTCCAACTCCATCGGTTTGCCATTCACGTAGACGGTTCGTTGGTCAAGCGTCAGCTTAACGATTGTACTCCCTTTGGTTGCTGTGACAGATCTCGTCGCTGCATCATAATCAACTTTGGCGCCCATCGCTTCAAAAATAGCACGAAGAGGCGTGAATGTTGATCCATTCACAATGGCAGGAGCTTGCTCAAATGATTGGACCTTCCCATTGATATTGACTGAAACCTGTGATGAAATACCATACGTTCGAAACGCAACTTGTTTTCCAGTTTTATTCCAGACACGAAGTTGTAATACCGAGCCTTCTGGCACTTCTCCAGCTTTTAGATCTAATCCATAAGGCAAGCTCGTTTGAGTTGCAATTACCCGCCCATTCAAGAGATACTCCACTTTTCCGATGTAAACCTCAGGTATTTTAATAAAAGGAATGACCCTTGTTTGCTTTGTAAATGATTGGTGATCTGCATCAATTGGCACATAACCAACCCGATCTGCGGGCTTAGCAGCTTCCTTTACCTCGGAGAGAAGATACGGGTTCTCTATTAATTGACTGTAATAATTCTGAATCTCTGATGAAGTCGAAAGCGAATAATCGTTCTTGGCATTATCCATTTGTTGATCCACATTGAAGTAGGTTATTGCTTTCAGTCTCGGATACTTGTATGGCATGATTTCGTACAATCGCTGCAAATTCAGCTTTGCCCATTCCGTATAATCTTCACCCGCAGAATGGGAATAGTGAGGAACGCCTGTCTCACTTAACATCAATGGTTTCCGATCCGCATAGGTGTTGTATAATCTCGTCAATCTCTCTACATTGCTTGTAGCTAACATGGATGGCTGTGTGGGATCTCCATTGGAGTAAGGCTCGATATACAAGCTTACGCCAACCCAATCTACATAGGCATCGCCTGGATAGTAAGGATCAATATCATTTGCAGGCACATCGCCTGGGCTCCACACCATCGCTACGTTCGGCGCTTCTGCTGCAAACACATCATGCAGCATTCTAAATTTCGCAATATACTGTGCTGGATTCCCATTCCATTCTACCCAAGCACCATTCATTTCCCCAGCAAAACGTAAGAAAATTGGAATTCCTGAAGCTTTCGCTTCTTTAGCCCAACTGCGCAAATAAGCACCGTCTGTGACTGGATCTAACCCTGAATGAGGCTCCCAAGCGATTTGTAAAGCGCCTCCCGCCTCTTTGGCACGTTTGGCATAGGCAGACGGAAAGCTTTTCCCCCATGGGGAATAAGCAAGGTAAATCGCATGTTTTTTGCCATACACAGTTTGCATTTTCGTGAAAATATTGCCTACCTTCGGGTCTAGTTCTGAATAAACACCTAGATACGCCCCATAAGCGGGTTCAAATTTGGCAAGCTTGATCCCCTGTAGCTGTGTCCGTTGCTGGACAATTTGCTCATTACTTTCCTCCCGATACAACTCAACCGTGGTCCGAATTTGGTCTGCACGTTGTAATTTTTCTGCTCCCCAATCCTTCCCTGCATTCACCCAGTATTGATTTTCTTGCTCATAGTAATGAATCGCTTGATCATAGTCACCAATAGCGTCGTAATACGCATCTAATTTCCCACTAAATAACGCTGCATTCTCCCATTCCCCTGCACCCGCGTAGTAATCCGTTAGATATTTCCAATGAGGTACAGCGGCACCTGTATTTCCCGAAGCGACAAGTGACTCCGCTTGCTTCCAATGATCCCAAACGACATCTGCACGCACGGGTGCAGGTGATTGCGCTATACCCGCAGTAAGAATGCCTACCACGAGCGATAATATCCCAATTCGTTTATGCATCCTCAAGAATAACAAACTCCCTTTCATGCTGTTCTAATTAATCGCTTGTACTAGATACGTACGGGGTTTCAAAAAGTAGCACAATCCTCAAAAAAATTACAAATTACCGCTTTTTATAGCCCGTCTTAAGCGTAATTTAATGCGTTTCAACACGACCATTCGATGTCATTCGCAACTACCAATTGTTAAAATATAGAAAAAGTTGCTCGAAAGGGTCTGTGACTCATGAAAATATATGGAGCAAGTCTTCTACTTGCGGCTTGTTTGAGCATAGGGATTGTTGGTTGTGAGACTGCGCTCCATCCTTTGTCATTAGAGAGTGTGACAGAGAATGTGCCAACAATAAGTTCGGTAACTGCAACACCGGCAACCATGCAAACGGAAATACCTAGTTCAAGTTCAACAACAAAAATGACAGATAACATTCAAGTATCTTTGTCGACTGATCACATTGAGGAAAATACGAGTGACGCTCCCCAAAATGTCGTATATGTACAACCAACCCCATCCAAACAAGAAGAGCAAGAACCCCTGCATATTATTTTTGCTGGTGATGCCATGTTCGATTGGTCGGTAAAAGATGCAATCAGCCGAAACGGACCTGATTATCCTTTTCGTCATATTCAATCCGATATCACGCAGGCGGATTTCTCTTTCGTCAATCTCGAAACAGCCGTTACGCTTGAAGACGCAAAGGATACTAATCAGATTTATAATTTCAAATCGAATCCAGAGTCACTTACAGGACTTAAAGAAGCCGGTTTCGATATGGTTTCCGTTGCGAATAATCATTCCATGGATTTCTTACAGAAAGGGTTTCTGGATACACTGACCCATCTAGATAAAGCTGGTTTGCTCTATGTCGGGGGTGGTCTGAATGCCCGAGAAGCTTACCAAGCAAAGAGTGTTATCCTGAAAGGAAAAAAAGTGAAATTCCTCGCTTTCTCTCGCTTTATCCCAACCGGGGATTGGTTCGCTGGGCCGAACAAGCCTGGAATAGCTCAAGCATATGATCGTAAACCTGTACTCGATGCCATTACACGCGAGCGCGCAGATGCGGACTATGTTCTGGTTTACCTTCACTGGGGCGTAGAGATGAACAATCGCCCGGAGCCTTGGCAGCGCGAGTTCGCAAAACTAATGATAGATGCTGGCGCAGATGCAATCATCGGCAGTCATGTACATGTCTTGCAAGGTTTTGAGTATTACAAAGGCAAACCCATTGCCTACTCGATTGGTAATTTTCTCTTTCCTGACTACGTAACGGGTCCCAAAGCAGATACTGGTTTACTTCATTTGAAACTAGCAGAGGATCAAATTCAAATGTCTTTTCAACCTTTTTACATCGAAAAAAATCAAATCGTCTCCAAAGGCACACCCTATGTTGATAAACAATTAGCTTATCTGCAATCTATTTCTTATGGCGTGGATCTCGAAGGCCAACATATTCGACCACATGCAGAGATAGCCAGTCGATAATGGACTACCATAGGCATACAAGCTTGGCGGATGTCGCTATGTAAAGGAATTACATTGTAATTCCCTCAGATCATCGAGTTGTTGAACATTCAGCGTGGGATTACCGATTTCATATGATTACTTATGCGACTTGACCAATATTGCTCTCGTACGTTTACGTTGCTGCTCAGTCAAAGGCTGCACGTAGGAGGCATCGCCAAGCGGCGCTGCGCCTTTCATATGACCAGCTTTAAAGGTACCACCTGCTGCAGGAATGGCCGTACGCACATTATAAGTGGACATCACAACACCAATCGGATTACAAATGGAACGTAAGCCATCTGGTGGGCCAGCGAAATTAAGAGCTACCGCATAGCGATCACTAGCGCGAAGCCAGACGGAACCCGAGTCACCAGGAAGTGAAACTGGTCCTGAGGTACCAACGATGACAGACTGATTTCGAAATAGCAATGTACCTAAACTTCCACCGTAGGATACACGCACATCTACATTATTAGACTCTACGGTACCGCGAACAGCGCCTGTGGTTCGTCCAGATTTAAATACCTGAAGTCCGACAGGATAACTTAATAGATGACCAGGTACTGTGATTAATTGACCTGACGAACTACGTAAATACCGTGGATTCAATACACTGTTTGAAGTCGGAAGCGAGATGCATGAGTCCTGAAAATTAACTTCGCTTGGGCGTAGCGGCACGAATTGGAAGGCCCTGCCTACGCGATCCGTTCCGGATACGCCTCCATCTGCCGGTCCTGGTTGTACGGTTTCTGAAAATGCGGAGGAATTATTTCTTACCAATACATGGTTATTACTGAGGATATAGAGCTGATTATTCTTAATCACAATTAATCCAGCAGTTCCTGTCGAGGAGGGATTTGTTTTCCCTATGCTCACGCCGCCCGGTACTGGACGATTGCGACTTTGAAAGCTCACTGCTTTGTACGCCTTCGGTTTGGCAGCCTTGTACACATGCGATTTAAACGAGTTGGAGGAGAGAAAGCGAACCGGCACGGATGAACCTAATTTGGAGGCAACGCTTTTGAGGTTATTCAGTCCAGATGGCACTATTTTTTGATGGGTATATACGATGACACCTGCACCTGCGGATGGTTTTTTGGGATCTGCATAACCGACTCCAACTCCGATAACCTCTGCCCTTTTCAATAACATCGGCGATAGTCGATTCTTATGTTTCAGCGCTTCATGAAATGTTGCCATGCCCATTCCCCTTTTCGTCATGTTGGTGCAGTGTATGCCAACTTGTACGTTTCGGCTTGATACCTTTACCTATTGCTTTCGTTAGAATTTAAAAAAGGCTAATGACACTTTGCGTCATTAGCCTTTTGATTGTTAGGTAAATTATTTCGATATATTTGCGCTTCATCTTCGGCACACAGAGACAGACATGCTCAAAGCTCTTCGAGTGAAATGCGACTTCCACGACCTGATGGTTCTGCGGGATGAACAATTAGTTTGCGAACGAGTCTCGCTCTCAGTTCAGGCACGTGCGAGATCACACCTACGGCTAGTCGGTCTGTATGCAGTTTTTCCAATGCACCAATCACCATATCTAGCAACTCTTGGTCAAGCGTACCAAAGCCTTCATCTAGGAAGAAAAACTCCAACGGATATTCGCCTTTTAGTTGAATCTGTGCGGATAAGGCTAACGCTAATGCTAAAGAGGTAAGGAACGTTTCTCCGCCGGATAAGGTACCCACCGGACGCTTCACCCCGCCATTCGCATCGTCACGAATGACGAAACCACCGCCAGAGTCGACTTCAATGCCATATCGTCGACGCGTCAACTCCCCAAGTCGCTCCGATGCGGCACGACTTACTTGCATTAGCTGCTCTTCGGCAAGATACTCGACGAAGGCGTTGGCCTTGAGCACGGCTTGCAGCTTCCCAAGCCGCTCCAGCTGCGTCGCTTGCTCCACCCGCTGTGCTTCGAGCTCGCACCAGCGCAAGTGCCGCGCAGCGAGCTCGCTTGCGCCCTGCGCCGCCTTGGCCCGCGCCTCCAGCGCTGCCTCGGCGCCAGCCTTCGCGTCGCTCAGCTGCGCCTGCGACTGCGCCCACTCGGCCGCGCTCAGCACGCGGCCCTGCAGCTTCGCTGCCAGCTGCGCCAGCTGGGCGCGCAGCGCCTGCTCTCGCTCGCGGTGCTCCGCCGCGAGCTGCGCCCAACCGCGGCGCTGCTCAGGCGCCAGCGCCGCGGCTTCTACGGCTTCGCGCGACGCGAAGCCGCTCTTCTCGAGCGCGCCGGCTAGCGCGCGCTCGGTTTGCGCCTGCTGCCGCGCGGCGGCGGCAGCGGCTTCGGCGGCGGCGCTGTAGCGCTGCGCCGCCAGGGACTGCTCGCGCTGCGCAGCAGCGTGCGCGAGCTTGGTCTGCTGCGCGAGCTGCCGCAGCTGGGCTAGCGCGGAGGTCGCCTCCGCGATGAGCTGCGGCACCGCCGCGCCAGGCGCGCGCAGAGCGAGCTGCCGCGACTTGTCGGCGACGAGCTGCGCGAGCCCTTGCAGCCGCTCATAGAGCTGCAAGGCTGTACGATCGCGCTCCTGCGCAGCAAGGTGAAGACGCTCGATGTTGGCGGTAAGCTCCTCAAGAAAAGGAATGCTCTTCTCGAGGCGTCCACGCAATTCATCGGCTAATCGCTCGTTATCAAGGAGTTGCTGAAGTTGCTCTTCCACTTTATCCCATACTAAACCAGCATAATGTGTATCCCATTGATCTTGTTGCTCGCGAATACTATGCTTTAACCCGTTTACCCTAACTTCTGCTTCCACCAACAAGCTAACAGCAGCTTGCCCCTGCGTACTTAGAACGAGTTCCTGTTTGGCAAGATCGGAATGCTCCCTGTGTAAAGCTTGATACATATTCTCACATTCTTCTACCTGTGAAACAGCTGCTCGGAAGGAAGATTCTATGATATTCCATTCACTTTGCCAATCCGTCTCACTCATCTCTGCCTGTGAACTGCGCAAATCCAGATGCTCAACCACTTCTCTGCTTGCTGCCGCTTCTTGTAAAACAAGAGGGCTGATCGCATCTCCTCTTTGCTTCTCTACCACTTCGCTTGGAAAAGACAGCGTTGTAGCTTGCTGTTTCAAACTAGCCATTTTCCGAAAAACTTGAGCACTTTCAAATTGTCTTTCTTTCGCCAGACGCAGCAGTTGCTCTACTTGATCTAACAAACCTTCAGAACTAGCGGTTTCACTAGTAGTTGCAGAAGTTTCATTACTCAAACGAAGTGCCGGATGATCCAACCCTCCACAAACCGGACAAGGTTCACCCGCTTCCAGTTCAGCAGCTAGCAGAGCAGCCAAATGATGTCGTTCTAGATCCCTTTGTAGCTTACGTTGGGCTTCCAGCCAGTCTTGTAATCTTGTAACAAACGTTGTATAAATGCCGTCTTGTCTCCGAATTTGCCCTTCCCATTCCGCATAGGTAGAGAACCATCCGATTAGCTTCGCATACAGCTCTGTTTGCATGTCTGCAATTCCACCTCTGGCATGTTCCACTGCTAGACTTGCAGACTTTTTATCTTCTGCATTTCGCTTCGCTTCCAAGACTTGTGTCTGAAGCTGATCTATTGCTTTTTTCTGAACCACAGCATTTTGCAGCTGTTGTCTTTGGGTCGCATCCGTCTCTACAAGCTTCAACTGTGCTTTCAGCTCATTTTGTTTCGCCAGTGCTTTTTGTTTCGTCTCATTGGATTTAGCAATCTCCGCTTGCAAACTTGAGAGCGCCGACTTGACCTCAGCCTCTTGTGTTTGTGTAACTTGAGTGTGCTGTTTAACCTGTTCAAGCTCCTTTTGAATGACTAATGCTTGTTCCAATTGATCCAAACGGAGTACGAGCGGTCCTTCCTGTACCTCTAAATCATGTTGAGCTTTGTCATAAGCTACCGTTGCTTCTTTAAAAACCGTTTCGGCAATCACCTGTGAAGATGTTGCTGTTTGTAGCAACCCTTCGCTTGACAGCACTTCATTCACAGCCAACTTATGTTGATCTAAGTAAGGAATCACCCGCTCTGCTTGTTCTGCGAGTTTCAACAATTGTTCCTTTTCAGTAATGAACGAATCATGCTCTTGATGCTTCAGTTGCTCAACTGCTAGAGATTCCGATTCCTGTATCCACTGATAGACTTGCTTATTTTCCTCATAAGCCTTCTCCTGTTGCTCCAAATGAAGTCGACTGCGAACTGCTTCTTGTTCTGTTTCTAGCAATTTGGTATTCGCTTCCTCCAATGCAGAGGTGGTCGCATCACCTAAACCTTGCTGTTCCGCAGCAAGTTGTTTAACTGCGCTGTCCGTTTCCTTTACTTTAGAGCTAACCTTAGCACTTAAATGGTCACCATAGGTTTCAAGATGGAAAAGTCGCTGCAGCATTTGTCTACGATCTTTCCCTGTCAAGGTTAAAAACTCAGCAAACTTCCCTTGCGGGAGTACCACAGCTCTTGTAAAGTCCTGCATCGACAGCCCCAGAATACTCTGGACCTGTTGATTAACCTCACCTGCCTTATCTGCGAGTACGATCGTTTCACTATCGCGTATATGTAAAAGACGTGAGATGGTTCCATTAATGGACATCTCTGCCCCACGCTTGAATTGCCGCTCAACCCGGTAACGTTCTGTACTCGTCGCATTCGTCAGTTCAAATGTAAAAGAAACGAACAGCGTCTGCTCCGCATGATTCATGATCGCTTGCGTGCCTCCGCTTGCTCTTTCTACTTTGCCATATAACGAAAGAGTAATCGCATCAAGAATCGAGGATTTCCCGCTGCCAGTTGGCCCAAATATACCAAAAACACCTGCATCTATAAGTTGGCTAAAATCAATCGTCTGCAGCTCCCGATAGCTTTGCAAACCAGACATCTGTAACTGTATTGGACGCATCGCGCTATCCTCCTTTCACCATTTCTTCGAGTTATCCACAAGCACTAATTGGGGAAAAGATCCCTTTACTTCTCTCTCTCATCTTGCGTTTATTCAAGCAGACGTATCGCTTAGATCTTTCTCTTCCAACAATTCCAAAAACAATTGAACTAAAGCAGGTTCTGGCTGTGCGCCTCCCGTTTGGCGAGCATAGAAGCGTGTAAAATGCTCTTCCATCGAAAAAGCCGCTTTCGGCATAGTTGATCGTACGGCTTCCATTTCTGGATAGATGGGTCGAATATGGACGAAGCCTTCATATGCTTTGCGTAACGCTTGTATTTGTTCAATGGACATCGCAGATGTCATTGTGATCTCCAGATCAATCCATGCTGTGCTATCTCTTTGTTCCTCCAACCATTGATGCACTTGTCCAATCCCTTCCTTGGCTTTCCAATTCACCAGTGGACGTCCAGAGGTCAAGAAAATCTCCTGCGGCTCCGCCGCCTGCCCTGGCGCAAGATCAAGAATTGTCACAGATTTGGCTTGACCTGCTTCTGAGAAGCTATAGGCGATAGGCGATCCGCTATATCGTATAGGAGATTCAGCCTTCACATTTTGCGGGCGATGCAAATGACCTAGTGCGACATATTGCGCCCCTGCTGTCAAAGCTGTTGTGTCCACCGTATAAGCACCGCCAACTTGAATAGGACGTTCCGATTCCGTTTCATGACCGCCTAGCACGTAGAGATGACTCATAATTAAATTCACAGTACCGCTCTCGAAAGACGCTGCTTGCTTACGAATTAGTGCACCAACCCGCTCTGAATATTTACTGCGCAGCACTTCCTCCTCCGCAATGTCAGATAGCAATTCCTTAAGACGAGATTCCGAAGGGTAAGGTAAAGCGATTAGGCGAGCAAGCTCACCCGTTCGCGCTATGCCAATGGATTGAATATCTGGAATCGGCAAACCGATCAACGTGATCCCTTGTGCTGCAGCCAATGGTCCCGAAGCCGCAAGCCGATCTGGATGATCGTGATTGCCAGAAATGATGGCGACTTGCCTTTTACCGCCATTCGCAAGTCTCGCAATTCCTTCATAAAACAACTGTTCCGCTGCCGCAGGAGGGTTCACGCTGTCATAAATATCACCAGCAATTAACACCAGATCAATCGCTTGATCTTCTACAATAGAGACGAGCTCATCCATGAAAGCAACCTGCTCTTCCATGCGGCTCCGTCCTTCTAACGCTCGTCCAAAATGCCAATCCGCAGTGTGTAAAATTCGCATGTCTCATCTCCTTTCTGCATGTTCCATGATATCTATTTCTCTCTACTATTTCCCCTACATTTCTACTAGTTTAGCTCCGTCAAAGAAATAAAGAAATTTCCCCTGTACGGGACGCTTCCAAATATGTTCCACGGCTCGTGCATATAACGTAATTTGCTTTTCATAGCGAGTTTGAAGCTCAGAATCGGTGCTGCCCCTTACGGCATCTGTCTTATAATCCACGAGTACGAGCCCCAACTCATCTTCAAATAGACAATCAATAACCCCTTGAATTAGCACAGTCTCGCCTAAGGTGGATGGATCTGACTCCGCATACACTTCATCTGCTGGCAATCCATAACTAAATGGAACCTCTCGTTGTACATTGCGTGACTCGATCATTCGCTTGCCCACTGATGTCTCAAAAAACTTCAAAATAACAGGAATGTCTACCACATCACGCTGTTCCTGCGTCATTGTCTGTTTATTCAACATCTCTTCGAGCGTTGTTTGAATGCTTGCCTCCGTAGGCATATCTGCTAATGACATATTTTGCATCACGGCATGAACAACGGTTCCTTTCTCCGCAGCCGTTAACTTCTTCTCTTCCATAAATTTTGGTCTACGCCAAATCGAAGCCCCTGGTTGACTGACCATTGGCACGGTACCTTGGTTGAACAAGGTTTCAGCATGAACTGGCGACTCTAATTCATCTGCAATTCGATTCAATTCAGATAACCGCTTCATTTCCGAAACCGTCGTTTTGGCAAAGTGTTTCGGCGCATCCGGAAACTCATATTCCCAAGACAGCCGCTTTTCTAATGCCGCTCTCCACTTCCCAGAGGTATCGACGGCTTCTCGTTGTTGAATCTTCATGAAACGTTCATGATCTGGTACAACTATCTCACCATCAAGTACATCCATCGTCTGTAGACGATCTGGCGTTATCACAGTCAACTTCCACTGAGATGGATCACGCAGCAATCGAACATGGGATGAACTTTCACTGATTCCAAGCCGCTCACGCCACAAAGTCGCATCGGGGTGACGCAGCAGAGCAGGTCCAACCCAATCCAAATAACTCTTCGCTTTAGCCAACTCAAAATCAGGCAAATACCAAGCATCACGTGATAAGTGGCGCCCCCAACCTTTTAAAAGTTTATCGAGAGATTTTACCGTGCCAAGCAAGTATAATTTCTCGCGCGCTCTCGTGAGTGCAACGTATAGGACGCGCATTTCTTCCGCTAGAAGTTCAAGTTTTAGCCTTTTCTTAATGGCAAGTGAAGGTAAAGTAGGGTAACTTACGCGCAACGTGGTATCTACGAAACGCGGACCAAATCCCAACTCCTTATGCAATAAGAACGCCTCATTCAAATCTCGCTGATTAAACATCTTGGCCATACCAGCCACAAAAACAACAGGAAACTCCAAACCCTTACTCTTATGAATGGACATAATGCGTACGACATCTTCCTGTTCACCGAGTGCACGCGCGGTCCCGAGATCGCCGCCACTTTCTTTCATCCGCTCGATAAAGCGTAAAAAACGGAATAATCCGCGAAGCGATGTACTCTCGTATTGTCTCGCTCGATCATATAGTGCTCGTAGATTTGCTTGTCTTTGCATGCCGCCAGGTAGTCCGCCAGCAAAATCGTAATAGCCCGTTTGTCTAAAAATATGCCATATCAGGTCAGCCAGAGAGCCTTGTCTAGCGTCATTACGCCATTGTTCCAATTGCACAAGAAACTGCTCCAATTTCATTGAAAGCTCGTCTTTTTGTGTTGTTGCGCTCTGTTGGACTTTACGTAATACAGACTCATAGAAAGCTACAGATTTATCCGCAACTCGAATCTGCGCCAAGTCTTCAGCTGTCAGTCCGACCATCGGAGAACGTAAAACAGCAGCCAACGGAACGTCTTGATAAGGGTTGTCAATAACTTTTAACAGTGAAAGCATAGTTTCGACTTCCGTTGCGGAGAAATATCCTGTACTTAGCTCTGCGTAAGCAGGGATACCTTGTTTCTTTAACTCGTCTATTAAAATCGGTGACCAAGCTTGGGTTGCCCTTAGTAATATAACGATATCCCTGTAAGTTACAGGGCGATCACCGCCTGATCTTTTATCAAAAACTTGAAATGATTCTTGGCCCCCTGAGCCCAGCAGCCCTCTGATCTGAAGTGCGATGGTGCGAGCTTCAAGCTGTGCAGTTTCCAGCTCTTCCGCTTCTAGCGCAGGATCCACCCCATTTTCAGCACCATCTGCGTTCAGGTCTTCCCCCGTTTCATCGGATTCATCGCTGAATGCTTCGCTCTTATCTGTGCCATCTTTGCCTCGGTCAATCAACAACATCTCTACTGAACAATCCGATGCAGAAGGCGGGTAACCCGCTCCATACACCAATTCAGCGCGCTCATCATAGGCAATTTCACCCACGGTTTCATTCATCATTTGTTTAAAAATAAAGTTAACGGCATCGACCACTTGAATACGACTTCGGAAGTTTCTTGCTAAATCAATGCGTCCACCGTTCAATTCATGATCAGTAAAAGCTTCCTTATTGGAACGATATGCTTTGTACTTTTCTAAGAATAAACCGGGTTCTGCCAATCGAAACCGATAAATACTTTGTTTCACATCACCAACCATAAAACGATTTCCAGGCTTTGAGGTTGAAATCAACTCCACAATCGCTTCTTGGACACGATTCGTATCTTGATATTCATCCAACAACACTTCGGCAAATTGTTTCCGATAAGATTGAGCTGCTTCAGAAGGGTACAATTCACCAGGCATGGAACCTGGCGCACTTAAAATTTGTAAACAATAATGCTCCAAATCAGCAAAGTCAATCAGACCTTTTGCTGCTTTTGCCGATTGATACCGATGTCCAAAATCAACAATGAGATCAACAAGAACGTGCAACAACGGCGCCATTTGTGCAATTTCTTGATGAAATTGTTCTGGTGTACGACCGAACAGCTCATCTTTTAATTTATTAATTTGTTCCTTTGCCTTATTGCGCAGTTCTTTGACTTCTTCTTGCAGACCTTTATCGAAATCATCGCCTTTACAGGCTTTGAGTTTACCGAACTCTACGGTTTGAAAACCACGATATAAGACTGACCAGGGATACGTCGTCGTTTCTAATAAATTATGAACAAGCTCTATATCATCACGTAGATTTTCAATATATGGGGAAGGTCCTCCTGGGGATTCTGCGATGTTCATCGCTTGTCCTAGTAAATCTGCTGCACCTTCTAATTCAAGAGAGAGATCACGAACTAGACTCTGTTCCCATAACGAATAATCTACGGCAGCTGATGCCGCGGCAACATAGGGCAATGCTTCTTCAACTACCGTTCTTTCTTCCTCTACCGCTACTTGGTCCGTACGTCGCTCTGGAGGCCCAAACATAGACGCCGTCCCTCTTAACCAATGTTCCGGCCAAGGATGACTACGAGATACGTCATAGAGCTTCTGGATCAGCTGCATAATCGCGCTATCGTTGCGCTCACCGCTAAAAGAGTCAACCAAGCGCCAGAAAGCGCTGTTCTCATCACTTGCTGCATAATACTCTTCCAGCATCTCGCCTAGCAGATCCTGGCGGAGTAAATCAGCCTCTGTTTCATTCGCTATGCGAAAGCCAGGGTCCAATTTGATAAGACTGAAATAACGTTGAACAACTTCTAAACAAAAGGAATGCAAAGTCGTAATGGAAGCCTTACCCATCAAGGCTAATTGCTTGCGCAAATGCTGTGAATGCGGCTGTTTCATCAATTCTTTTTCAAGTGCCTCACGAATCCGATGCTTCATTTCGGAAGCTGCTGCCTTCGTAAAGGTTGCGACGAGTAATCGATCTACGTCAATCGGTTCCCACTCATTGGAAATCCGTCGAATGATACGTTCCACGAGTACGGCCGTTTTACCAGAGCCCGCTGCAGCGGCAACGAGCATGTTTTGCCCTTTGAGGGTAATGGCATCCCATTGATCATCCGTCCATGTACTCCCGAGGGGTTTAGGTTCTTGCTGTTGTATCACCATGTACGCTCCTTTCTACCTTCACGATTGGCTGACGTGCGCAGCCAGCTCCGTCCATACCTGATCCTTTGCACGCGGTCGGAAAACTTGAATCTCATTCCCCTCAAATAAGGGATCTATTTGACAAATTGCCGTATACGAACAATGCTGGCAGGCAGACTTTTTCCCAAGACGATAAGGAGCAATATCTACATGACCATCTGTAATGTTCGTTCCAATTTGTTTAACCTGTTTTCGAACGTATGTTCTCAATGTATCCCATTGTTCATCCGTTGCTACCGACGAAGTCGAGTAAAAGCTTCCATCCTTCTTCAAGGCAACAGGAATGAGTTGTGAATGCCCTGAGCTGTTTATTAGCTCATCATCCATTAAGCCAGCTACTTCAGCATCTGCTGTAACCAAGCCCTTCATTTTAAATCTTTTACGCAGCTCTTTCTCAACGGAAGCAGGATCTAGCGCATTTTTCTGTTGAAGCATGGGGTTATGCACATGGAAATAAAGTACGCCTGCAGGCTTCGCCTCAACACCTAGCCACGTTTCTGCATGTGTAAGAATAACGTCAAGATACGTAAGCATTTGCAGCGAAAGACCGTAATACACCTCTGAAAGTTGCAAGGCAGTCTGACTAGATTTGTAGTCAATCACGCGCAATAGAACGCCTTGCTCACCATCCGCTCGATCTACACGATCAATCCGACCGATAATCTCCATCGTACAACCGTTTTCTAATTCAAATGTCAAGGAAGGCAAATCCTTTCCTGGACCAAAATCTATTTCAAGACCTAGAGGTTGAAATTGCCCATGCTTGGCGTGTTCACCGAGAATAACAGCTGCTCGTCCAACCACTTGCTTTAGTTTCCTAGCAATATAAGCATAACGACTGGAGCTTAATAGAATTTCTCCTTGAAGTCTTGGCGCTAGCTCATCTACCACTTGTGCAGACCTTTCCATACACTGCTCGGCAGATAGTGATCCCCAATCTAACTGGTCCTGCTGCAGCTTTTGGACGAATTGATTTAAGGCTGCGTGGAACAATTGACCGATATCCGGCGCATCCAAACGATATACGCGACGCTCCTGTAGTCGTAACCCATGGGAGATGAAGTGAGAGAAGGGACAGGCTACAAACTTCTCCATGCGTGAAACACTGGCGCGTAAATGTTGACCATATAACTGTTTACTGGTTGCGGAGCTAAGCCCTTTCTCTTTGTTCGTATATTGCAATGCCTGTACAAGAGACTGCAGCTTTAATTGCCAATCAGGCTGATCCACATACCAATTGTACGCGTCCCACCATAGCTCTGACATGCGCCCTCCCAGCATCCAATGCTTCATGCGAGCAGCCAAATAGGAAATTGCCTGTGTCGGATGAGTTAAATAAGCCGCTTGCTCATTTTCGGACGAATCTATAGACGGTTCTGCAAGAAGCAACGACCCTTCCGTTCCTGGAAATAGCTGTCGCATTTGTCTGATTAGCTCTGAGGGCAATAACGATTTCCCTTCTTCATCCGCTAGCGGGTAACTGATCCAAAGCCGTTTCCCTGGAACAGTCAACGATGTATACACGATAAATTGCTCATCCAACAGCTTCCGGCGACTTCCATCAGCCATAGGCAAACCGGAATCCATCAGAACGCTTCGTTCTGCTTCTGTAAGTACACCTTTTTCAGCCATTTGTGCGGGAATTACCCCATCATTTACACCTAAAATATAGGCATACCGAATTCCGCTTGAACGTGTCCGATCCATGCTTCCGATCAGCAATTGATCCATTGAAGGCGGAACTAAACCCAGCTTCATACTTTCCATCCCTGTTTCAATAAGACCGTTAAACAGCTCTAAAGAAAGCTCATCATCGCCCATGGTTTCTACCAATTGGTCCAGCATATCCATCACACTGTTCCACATTTGTCCATGTTCGCGGGCTTTTTCTGGCTTTCCATCCAGTGTCGCTTGCTGTGTCCATGCTTCCAATTTCTCTGGGGCTTGAACAGATACTAATAGCTCATAAATAGCTTCGACCTGTGCCTTAACCGTGCGCGCTTGAGCAAGGCGATTCGATAAGGCAAGTAATGGACGCACAACCCACGATTTGCTCGTATTTAATGCTTGAAGCTCGGCCGTTTGTTCTTGCAGCTGATCTTCTGCTTGTTCCAAGTTGGCACGGAATTGATAGGTCCAAGGTTTACCATCGGTCCATCGATAACCTTGAATCCCGAAGGCGAGCACGTAATTCTCTAATTTATCCAGTTCCGTCCTCTGTGACGTCGCACCTGGAGGCAATAGTAAATCCGTTTTGATACAACGAAATACGGCATCGTAATGCCAGTTATGTTGAACAACTTCGAGTGCAGAACGAATAAATTCCACGAGTGGATGATGAAGCACCGAACGCTTCTGATCAAAAAAGTGAGGGATCTCATAATCCGTAAGAACCATATTTAGCAGATCCTGATAACCTTCCATATTACGAACCATGATGGCCATTTCACGCCACCTTACGCCTTGCTCGCGGACTAATTGCAGCATGTCACGCACGGCACCTTCAACCTCAGCCCGGCGATGAACCGCTTCTTTAATAACAAGCTGATCCGCTATCTTCTCCCCAGGAGATGTCTGATACTTAGGAGCTCCCCCACCAATTCGTCGATCAAAATTGTGCTCTAAATACGCAAGCGCAGGACTATCTTCGTAGCGCGGCGAACGATGTGGCGCAAGTTGGAGAACCTCTGCCGAATTAAGACCTAATTGCCAAATCATCTCTTGCAAACGTACCATCGTCGTAGCCGTAGGATGAAATAAATCCAACTCATCTGGCGAATCACCAGCCTGCAACTCTCGATCCAGACATAACGTAATTGTCACTTGTTTACACGCAGCAAATAACGCACCAAGCACCTTGAATTCTTGAGGAGTAAACCCGTGAAACCCATCTATCCACACCGAAGCAGAACGCAAATAACTGGAGTTAGTCACTTGTTCTGCAAGCAGCGTCAAATAATCTTCACCGTCTAAATACTGCTTGGCAAGCTCTGACTCAAAATGCCGATAGACGAGTTGAATATCGTGCATTTTATCTCGCAGCAAGCCATGTTCACCAAGGTTGGTCACTCGTTTATTCTCATGTGTCTCCAGCTGTTCTGCCGTCACAAAATACCGCTTCATTTCTGTGAAAAGCTGGTTCAAACGGTCAACGAAGCCCATTTGTTCAGCAGAATGACCGAAGAGTCGCAGCTTATCTTTGTATTTATGTAAAATGCTCGTTAACAGCAGTTTCTTTCCTGTATCATCAATAGGCAGCCTCGCTGTGCCGCCTTCTTCTTGCATCACACGCCACGCTAGACGGTGAAAACTCAGCACTTGCGCACGGATCATCCCGCGAATACTCGGATCTGAAACTAGCGCATGCTCCGCTTGAAATGTGGCTTGTTCTGGGACAAGCAGAATCAACGGGTCACCTTCCGGTGCCGATGCTAGCTGCTGCTTCATTTCTGTCAAACAGCGCTCACTCTTGCCGCTACCGGCTCTACCAAGCACGAATCGAATGGACATTCAGGGCCTCCTAACACTTTCCGGCGGAAAGCTTGCTTCGTAAGCAATTCTCGTATTCTATTTTTCTATTCTAGCATATTTCAATGGATGAGTCGGCGTGGTAGATCATGGAGGGGGATCATGGGGATACATTTCGAACACGATATGCGAACGTATATTCTATTAGTATAGCATAGAATAGAAATAGAAAAACAAAAATTAATTAGTAGTCGATTTTTTCGAGTTGCAGTACTGGAATCACTGCGTTTCTCTCCCGTAACTCGATTTTTTCGAGTTGCAGTACTGGAATCACTTCGTTTCTCTCCTGTAACTCGATTTTTTCGAGTTGCAGAACTAGAATCACTGCGTTTCTCTCCTGCAACTCGATTTTTTCGAGTTGCGGTACTGGAATCACTGCGTTTCTCTCCCATAACTCGATTTTTTCGAGTTGCAGTACTGGAATCACTCCGTTTCTCTCCCACAAACACCACACACAACAAAAAAAGACAAAGCCAGATTTAACCGGCTTTGCCCAGTTCATAACAATTTATTTGCTGCGCACTTCAAAAATAGCAAATTTCAAATAATGCCCTTCATCAACGCCAAGAATGCGCGGGTGATCCATTCCTGCTCCACGGAACTCAATCAAGCGCAGCAACTTCCCGGCATCTGTTGCCGCGGCATGGATTGTTTCAAGAAACAATTCCGGATGCATGTGGTAAGAGCAGCTAGCTGTGACCAGATATCCACCTTCATTCACAAGCTTCATCCCGTGTAAGTTAATATCTTTATAGCCTCGACAAGCTCCTTCAACAGCACTTTTCGTTTTCGCGAAGGCTGGCGGATCGAGGATTACTACATCCCAAGTTCTGCCGCCGGTACCTACTGGCTTGGAAGTGTCGACCTTGGCTTGTCCTGTCGCAGCAGCAGAGCGAAGCTTGCGCTCATCTAGGCCTTTAACTTGCGTGCGTAAGTACTCAAAAGCATCCGCAACAACGAATTCAACGCGATCCTCGAAGCCATTCAATGCAACGTTTGTACGTGCACTCTCAATGGCATGCTCAGAAATATCGAGACAGGTTACTTTTTTCGCACCAAATTGACAAGCATTTAGCGTAAAGCTCCCCGTATGTGAGAAGCATTCCAACACAGAAGCTCCGTCCCAAAGTGGGAACGTCACTACTTTGCCATTCGCATTCACAGGCAGCATTTGTGTAACGCCATTCTCTTCCACCTCAGACAATTGAATACCACTGCGGTGACCCCAACCTGTCATCAATGGCGCGATAGCCGCACGATTCTCGCGTTGATCGAAGAAATACCCTGTCTTCTGACCTTCCTCAATATCCACACGAATCCGAAGGCCGTTCTCAAGAATATCAACATGCTTCGCACAATCTCCGAACAGAAGCCCTTTCGTTTGTTTAAGACCCTCTAACTCACGAATGGGAACGTCACTTCGCTCATAAATCCCAGCAGGCTTCATGACTTGCACTAGCGCTTCCACGATGTTCTCCCGGCAGAGGTCCATTCCCAAGGTCAAAATCTGAACAACGAGTGTGTTCTCAAATTTATCTACGATGAGTCCTGGGAGGAAGTCGGCTTCTCCATAAACCAAGCGATAGGACTGCGCTCCTTTCACAAAACGCTGACGATGAAGGAAGCAACGTGTAAATCGTTCGACGAAAAACTCCGTCGTCATCGCCTCAATCGGGCTATACGATACAATACGTACCGTTAGCTGTGAATTTTCGTTGTAATAGCCAGTTGCAAGATATTTGCCTAGGTGGTTCTGGACAGATACAAGTTGTCCAGGTACGATTTCTCCATCCGTCCGCTCGATTTCACTCTTATAAACCCATGGATGTCCTTGCTCCAAGCGGGGTTTGCGTTTCTTATTTAAAAATACTGCTGCCATATTGGTTAGCCGTCCTTTGCGTGAAACCGTTCACCTACATCATCTGGCTTGTCATGCTTGTCTGTACGGTCACATATATTGGTTGAAAACGAAAACGTCGTACCTCACGAAAAGGAGAACTTCTCATGATTCATGCTATTATTTTGCCTGTACTCACAGGCTTTATTTTATTCTTGCTCGGAATGAAGCTGATGGAATCCTCGCTTCAGACCTGGGCTGGCCCCCGCCTCCAGCTGTGGCTGGAGCGGTTCACCCGCACACCGGTGCGCGGCCTCATCACCGGCACCGTACTAACCGCGGCGCTGCAGAGCAGCACCGCCATCACAGTCATCGCCATCGGCCTCGTCGGCGCTGGCGTCCTGTCCTTCCCGAGAACACTTGGCGTGATTCTCGGAACGAACATCGGCACGTGCCTCACCACTGAGCTGATCGGGCTCAGCATCAGCGGCATCGGCGTGCCGATCCTGATCGCCAGCGCCTGCGTCTGGCTGGCGAGTTGGCTTGCCGGTCCGCTACCTCAGTCAAGCGGACCACGCGCGACCAGCGCCCCGCAGACCGTCGCTGCGCACAACGGCGGGCGCCCCTGGCTGCGCAGCGTCCGCTACGGCTCGCTCGCGGTAGCTGGCTTCTCGCTCGTGCTGCTCGGCATCGAGATCATGCAAACCATCGGGCCTGCGCTGCAGTCACGCGGTCTCTTCACCTGGTTTGTGCAGCAGGCGCAAACCAGTCTGCTCTGGGGCATCCTCGCAGGCGCAGCAGTGACCGCGCTCGTGCATAGCAGCGCAGCCGTCATCGCCATGGCGATGAGCCTTGCCGCTTCTCAGGCACTGCCTGTCGAGCTTGGCGTCGCCATAACCATAGGTGCCAATGTCGGCACCTGTGTCACCGCGCTGATCGCCGGCATGAGTAGTTCACGCGCCGGTCGATACGTCGCATGGTCGCATGTTCTGCTCAATGTTGGAGGCGCAATCCTCTTTTACCCATTTATTCATCTGCTCGTTAGTCTTTCAGCACTGCTTGCTGGTGACGCGGCTTCACAAATCGCACGGTCCCAAACCATTTTCAACATCGTAGGTTCCTTAGTTGCCTTACCTTTTTGCTATCTTAGTATGTGGAAGCGCCTTGAGTTCCGTTCACAATAGCTACACCTGAACTAGTACCTAATCTTGTCGCACCTGCTTCGATCATCGCAATCGCAGTCTCAACATCTCGTACCCCACCTGATGCTTTCACACCAATCGTGCCCGACACATTTTGACGCATCAAACGAACATCTTCAAGTGTAGCCCCACCAGGGCCAAAACCAGTCGAAGTTTTGACAAAATGAGCACCCGCTTCTTCCGAAAGACGGCATGCCGCTATTTTCTGCTCATCATTCAAGAAACCTGTTTCCATGATTACTTTGACTATGGCTTTCCCTTTAACAGCATCTACAACTTGTTTGATATCCGAACGAACGGCATCAAGTTGCCCTTCCAACAGCAATCCGATTGGCAAAACCGTATCGATTTCAGCAGCTCCATTTTCAACAGCTTTAGCCGCTTCAAAGGCTTTCACTTCACTCAAACTCGCACCAAGAGGGAAGCCAACTACTGCAGCAACCTTAACGCCTGTTCCTTCCAATGCTTTAGCAGCTGTAGCAACAAATTGTGAATTGACACACACGCTGAAAAATTGATGTTGTGCCGCTTCCTCGCACAATTTGTGAATCGCAGCTGTACTTGCATCTGCTTTCAAAAGCGTATGGTCAATATAACTAGCAATTTCTTTCGCGTTTAACGTCATCGAAAAGCACCTCATTTTAGTATTGTTATTTCATCCTTATTTGCCGAGCTCTCGTGTAATCGAGAAAACCTCTAACGCAGTCCTTCAACAGGAACGACCACGAGTAGAGGTAGGTACTTGCCTAAAGTTTCACTTACAGATTCACTACGCCTTCAAGAATGCGCACAAGTTGTCCTTTGCTTTCATTCACTCCAGCTTCCGTCACCTTAACACGGCACACTTGACCGATCATCTCTTCTGAACCTTCAAAAACTAACTGCACATAGTTATCCGAATAACCGCTATATAGCCCACTATCCGGTGCACCTTTGTAGGTACGCTCTGGAATAACCTCCAAAACTTGTCCAACGAACTTCTGAGCATATGCTAACTGCATTTTCTCCGAAAGATCGATGAGTTCATGCACACGTGCATTTTTGATTTCTTCATCCACTTGATCTTCCATCCGTGCAGCGGGAGTTCCAGTCCGTTTGGAATATGGGAAGACGTGCATTTCAGAAAATTTCATTTGCTCCATGAACTTGTAGCCATCGCGGAACATCTCTTCTGTCTCGCCAGGGAAACCAACGATAACATCTGTCGTGATTGCAACATCCGGCATAATCTCGTGCAGACGTTCGATCTTACGAGCGAACTCAGCTGTCGTATATTTGCGGCGCATCCGTGCTAGCACTTGATCATCGCCAGCTTGCAGCGGGATATGAAGGTGACGGCACATTTTGTCCGAAGATTTCAGAACATCAATCACTTCATCTGTAATTTGACTGGCTTCAATAGAGGAGATCCGAATTCGCTTCAGACCTTCCACTTTATCTAAATCCTTCAATAGCTTGGCCAAGCTGTAGTCTTCAATATCTTCGCCATAGCCCCCAGTATGAATACCTGTAAGGACGATTTCTTGATAGCCAGCAGCAACGAGTTGCTCCGCTTGTGCGATAACGCTTTGCGGTTCACGACTACGCATCAACCCGCGTGACCACGGAATAATACAGAACGTGCAGAAGTTGTTGCAACCTTCTTGAATTTTCAAAAACGCTCGCGTACGATCAGCAAAATCCGGCACATCCAGTTCTTCGAACGAACGGGTTTTCATAATGTTGCGAACTGCGTTAATCGGTTGACGATCCGACTCAAATTGCTTCACGAGTGGAATAATCTTCTCACGATCCTGCGTCCCTATCACCATGTCTACGCCTGGAATCGCCATAATTTCAGCTGGAGACGTTTGTGCATAACAACCTGTTACAGCAACAATGGCTTCTGGATTACGACGAATTGCGCGTCGAATCATTTGACGGCTTTTCTTATCCCCTGTATTCGTAACTGTACATGTGTTAATCACATAGACATCTGCCGTATTTTCGAAATCAACTTGTTCATAGCCCTCATTTTTGAAAAGCTGCCAAATTGCTTCTGTATCATAAAAAT
The DNA here is from genome assembly GCF_031455095.1 of Paenibacillus qinlingensis. Taxonomy (GTDB): domain Bacteria; phylum Bacillota; class Bacilli; order Paenibacillales; family NBRC-103111; genus Paenibacillus_E; species Paenibacillus_E qinlingensis_A. Next base: position 318,967 of record NZ_JAVDSB010000003.1, on the reverse strand, counting down.
TCACTTTACATCCTAGTGTATGAAACGCTACCGTTGCCATTTCGCTTATCCTCCCATTTCTCCGGTTTCATAGAACAGACACGTAAGACCCACCATGGCAGCCGTCTCTGTCCGTAAAATGCGATTCCCCAGCGAAACCGAGCGAAAGCCAGCATCTTCCGCTTGCTTAATTTCTTGCTCTGTGAATCCACCCTCGGGGCCTACCGCAATCAAAACTTGTTTGCCTGATCCTAACTGACCTGCTGCTAGAGCAGCCTGTATAGCTGGCTTTAGCTGCTGACCGTCTTCCTTCTCATAACAAATCCATGCGACATCCGCTTCCTTAGCTCGCTGCAACAATTGTTTCCACGAGTAGACCGACTCAATCTGCGGCACGCGGTTACGGTGCGCTTGTTCGGCTGCTTCTTTTGCGATTTTCTGCCAGCGCTCTGTGCGCTTAGCTTCTTTCTTCGCATCATACTGCACAATGGTTCGTTCCGATAAAAAAGGAAGAAACCGGGCTGCCCCGATCTCGGTCCCTTTTTGAATAATAAGCTCCATCTTATCGCCTTTAGGTAAGCTCTGTGCAATCCACACGTCAACTGTTGCTTCAGCATCCATCGCAAGCTCTTCTACGATTTCCGCGGTCACAGCTCCCTTATCCAAGTGAGTGATACGAACGAGCACCTCACGATCCACGCCATTGCTGCAGATCACTTTATCTCCTACTTCTGCTCGCATGACACGACCTAGATGATGTGCATCATCACCCTCAATGGTGACAGTTTGTGTAGAAGCATGGAACTGCTGAGGCGGGAGAAAATAACGCTGCATAGTCAAAGCCTCTCTATCTTCGTTCATTTGAACTTTATTGGACTGCAAGATCCAGTGAAACTACCACACACCGTCATACCTCGTTTGAGCCTGAAAATCCATATGGAACTGTCTGGTCAGAGGTTACATGCCCAGTATGCTAGTAATTACAATAGCAAACTGGTTGATAATGCTATCACCTAAACGTAGATAAGGATCTAACGTTACCTGACGTAATGGTCTGATAAAGACGACTAGCAGGAAAATCACAGAAGCCCATTGTTCAAACTTTTGAAGTGCTTCCGTGTATCTAAGGTTAACCAAATCCTGAATAATGCGATACCCATCAAGTGGCGGAATTGGTATTAAGTTAAACAGGAACAGGGTAATGTTGATGTTCAACATTAACTTCAAGAACAAGACAATTGCATCTCCGCTACCCTTGGACATCCCATCTAACCAGCCATACTTCTGGAACAGAGCGAAAATAAATAACGTAATAAAGGCCATAATCAAGTTACTAATTGGGCCCGCCGCGGTTACAATAATGCCAAACAAGCGAGGTCGCTTGAAATTACCACGATTTACGGGCACGGGCTTCGCCCAACCAAAGCCGGCAATTAGCAGCATGATCGTTCCGAAAAGATCCAAATGGACCATCGGGTTCAAGGAGACGCGGCCAAATCTATAGGCCGTATCGTCGCCTAACTTATAGGCGCTATACGCATGAGCCCATTCATGAATCGTAAACGAAAGTACGAGCACCAAGATGACAAACGGCAACGTATTCCAATCGTAAAATAATAAGCCTCCCATGAACCAACACCTACAGCTTTCTAGCTACGATCACAACCCAATTCGAATCATAGTTTTTCTCTACGATCGTGAATTTAGCTGCAATCAGTGCTTTTTCTACATCCGCTTCTTTATTCGTTATGATGCCTGAAGTAATGTAATATCCGCCTTGTTGCAGCACCTCGTACACATCATCAACGAACATCACTATGACCTCTGCCAATATGTTCGCAACGACGAGTTGAACAGGAATGGACACGCCTAACCCTGCATCCCCTTCGGACTCGCTTTCTTTAAGTACGCCAAGAAGATCGCTAAGTTTCACCGTAATTTTATCTTCGAGTTGATTCTGCTTCGTATTATCCAACGCACTAGTAACAGCTACGGGATCTAGATCCACCGCAAGGACATGTTTAGCTCCAAGTTTAGCTGCTGCAATGGAAAGAATACCTGAGCCCGTTCCCACATCAATCACGTCGTCACCAGGCTGCAGCACTTTCTCTAGCGTTTTCAAGCAAAGTGATGTCGTTGCATGTGTACCTGTACCGAACGCCATACCTGGGTCAAGCTCTAAGATTAATTCATCTGGCGATGCCGTATACTCTTCCCAAGTTGGTTTAATCGTCAATCGATCGGAAACACGGATCGGTTTGAAATACGTTTTCCACGCATGTGCCCAGTCTTCATCATCAACTTCGACAACTTCAAACGTCGGATTTCCCGTATCGATATCAAAATCCGCCAATTGTTCAACAGATGCCTTCAGATTCGCGAGAACAGGTTCCATGTCTGTGCCATGGTAAAAATAGCCTTTGATCACAGCTCTCCCTTCCGGGATATCGTTAAACGGTGTTTCGTATAATTGACCGAATGACGTATCTCGCTCTTTATTTAAAGTACCGGATTCTTCGATGGAAACACCTCCGGCACCCAATTCATGAACAAAGTTAGTTATCATCTCAATCGCTTCTTCTGTCGTATGTACAGTTAATTCTTGCCAAAGCATCGGTATTGCTCCTCCTGTCGGTTACTCCCTATGTAAAATGAACCTACTAGGTCTATTTTCACAAAGAGTATTGTACTACACTTCGCTTCTGGGGTAAAATGGACTCATAAATGTAAGCGCTTTTTTATTTTTCTTAACACTGTTCTAACAATCTGGTGTTACATTGAATAAGTCATCATTATTATCTATTGTAAGAACGGAGACAGCTTATGCGAAAAACACTCATGGTACTTCCTGTTTTCCTTGTAATGGCCCTTATCGCCCCCCTGACAACCAAAACCTTGAGTGCCGATAATTACAGTCAAGTTACTGCTCATCGTGGAAGCTCAGGGCATACGCCAGAGAATACGCTAGCTGCGTTTCAACAAGCCATTACCGATCACGCTGGATATGCAGAGTTAGATGTCCAAGAAACGGCAGATGGCGTCGTCATGCTTATGCATGATAATAGTGCGGATAGAACGACTGGTATCAACAAAAATATGTGGGAAGTCACCTCAGCTGAACTCCAACAAGCCAATGCTGGAAGTTGGTATCATAAAGATTACAAAGATGAGCGAGTCCCTACCTTGGATGAAGTAATTACACTCGCCAAAGGTCATTTGAAGTTGAATATCGAGTTAAAAAATAACGGTCATGTAGTGGATCTTGCCAAAAAAACGGTAGATATCATCCAGTCCCATGATTTTGTAAAAGAATGCACCGTGACCTCTTTCGACGCGGAGCTTTTGCATAAAGTGAAATCTCTGAACTCCGCCATTAAGACTGGCCTCATTGTAGGTCAAAACACCGATAATCTGAATGAGCTAATGAAAAGCTCGGATTATGACGTTATTTCTGCGGCTTATCCGCTTGTGAATGAATCTTTCATGAGATTGGCCGAGAATTACCATAAAGAAGTTTATGTTTGGACAGTCAATGACACTAGAATGATGAGACGCATGCTCGCTCTTGGTGTGTCCAGCATTATTACGAATTATCCCGATAAGCTTGTCAATTTGATGAGCGTTGAATAATCTGTACATGGTTAAAAGCACCTGCTCCTTCAGCCTCAATTGATGAGGTTCAAAGGAACAGGTGCTTCTTGTTTAAACCGACCCGCCCGCTGTTTCAATCACACGGATCGCTTGCTCATAACATTTCTCATCAATCACAGCTGCTAGAACAATATCAAGTCGAGCTGCATCCGTCTCTTGATCACTATTAATCATACTATCCGCCATGGATGACTCAAACCCACTGCCAATATCATTTGAAAAGCGGTCAACTTGCACATCGACTGCTCGCAAGGCCTTTAATTTTGAAGCGACACCTTCAGCTTGCTCTGGTGAATAAAAATAGGCAAGAATCGCTCGCTCAGCCATTACTGATCTTCCTGACGGTCATCCGCTGCTTGCGCACGTGCGGCTGCTTCGAAATCATCTTTATCTGCTACTTCTGACGAGAATTCAACATCCTCTTGTTTAGCAACTGGCAGGTTGCTTTGTGCTTGGTTATTGTGCTTCTGGTTCATATACGCATGCCTCCTATATTCCTAATCCCTTTATTGAAAGCCCCATATATCGTTTGCGAACCAGAACCTTTTTATGCAAATCCTAACAGCATGATTACTCCTTTATCTTTTCAAAAGAAGCATTATATAACCGAAACATCGTTTTGTAGCCGGATTCATCAAGCTTAATACCGACATCAAGCTTCCCGGTGATCAAAAGAGGGCCCGAGGTATATCTCAGTTTCACTGCATCGGGTACATACACAATCATGATTTGATTCCAGTACGTCTCGTCACCATTATCGAAGGGACATTCTGCTCCTGGTTGAGGAATCAGAAGAAACCAGTGCTTCTCAAAGGACAAAACTTCCCCCATAAATCCTTTGATCTGGACGGTCTTCCCGTTCATATCCCAAAACTTATTGGATGGCGTATCTTGCTTAGCAGTATCGAAAAACTCTCCCCATTTGATCTCGTTGGTCAAATGGTTTTTTGTCGCGTTTGGCGAACTGACCGGCTCTGTCGGTTTGGCTTCTGCTTTGGTCTCCACTGGTTTGGTCTCAGTCTTCGGAGCCGCACCTCCTCCAATCTCGGCAGACTTCGGTGAAGTTACAACGGACTGTGTGTCACTAACCTGTGCCTGTGGGGAAGGCGATGGTGGCAGTGTAGGCTTCGTAGTAGGAACTGCGGACGCATCCGGGCCACTAGTCGCAGGACTTTCAGTTGTCGAAACAGGAGCAGATGTCTCCTTGGGGGAGACAGGGCTGCTTGGCATCGCGGAAGCTACGGTTGTGGTTGGTGAAACGATACTACCGAAGGACTGTCCTGACGATTCTACCTGCTTTTGGCCACACCCCGAAACAATAACGAACAGGACTACGATTAGTCCTATCGTACAATATCTATTTCTCATCCTATCGTCACCTCAAGACCGGAATAATTGCAAAGGATCAACGCGATAAGCTTGAATCGCTGGACCAATGGAAGCTGCTACCGCAATCAGTAAAGTAACTACAATCAGCCCAAACTCCCCTGGTAAATAAGCAGCCGCTTGTATTTGTAAACCTGTCTGCGCGAAAACAACATCGCTGCTCAGAAATGCGCCGATATGCCCGAGAGCAATCCCGACAATTAACCCCATAATGGTTAATAGAACACCTTCTCCGATTAGGGAAAACCAGATGAACTGCTTCGATTTTCCTATTAATCGCAGTAAAGCAACATCCCTTTTGCGTTCATGAACGGCAGCAACCAACGATAATAATATCGAGCCTGCTGCGAGTAAAATACATATGATCGTTACGAATTTCACTGCTTGTGTTCCTTGATCAACAACGTTAACTACATCAGCGACCGCTTTGCTCGTAAAGACAGACTGCACATTATTGTATTGAGCGAACTCTGTTTTGATCGTTTGAGCACCAAGAAGTGATTTCGGTTTGACAAGAATGGCTGTAATATCGTGCTTGCCACTTTGCTGACTTTCATGAACAGCCCAGGCATAATCCAAAGTCGTAAATACAGCGCGATCATCTGATGTATGAAGTGTCGGCAGTATACCCACTACTGTATATGTAAAGGCATGGTGTCCCTCTTCCTCGCCTTCTTCCTCCTCTTCATGCAAGCCTGCTTCCTGTATAAGTCCATGTGCACCAACAAAAGTGTCTCCCACTGATAGACCCAGCGAACTTGCCACGTAAGAACCAACAATGGTCTCTCCTTGCTTTCCGTAAAGAGCACCTTGTGCCATTTGTTTATCAGCGCCATAGCGTGTCAGGAAATAACCTGGCTCCATGCCGATAATTGGGAACCCTTGATAATTATCACCAGTCGTCATGGCATAAGCCGAATCCACGAAGTCATTTTTGCGCACATCATCTAAAACCGTGATTGGAATATTCCCCGTAGGCGCACCAATGTGGTAGTAGGTATTAAGGGCAAGCTGTGTACTGCTGCCTTTGGCTCCAATGGTGACATCAAAAGGTCCATAACCATTTTCAGCGCCTCGCTCAACGCCTTGACTGCATATTAGAAGGAATACAACCAGGGCAGCTGTAATAGCTACAGAGCAAATCGTCAATAGTGACAGGGTTTTACGATGCCAGAGTTGGCTCCAAAGCAAAGAGATGACACTCATACCGATACACTCCTAAGCAGCTCATTCAGTTCTCGCATATCTACTCTTGTCGGAAACATTTCTGCGATATGTCGATCATGCGTGACTGAAACCAAAGTCAATTGCTCAGCTTTACAAATCTCAAGCAGCAAGGCCATCAACTCACTCCCCGTCTCCCAATCCAAGCTGCCAGTCGGCTCATCCGCTAAAAGTAGTGGGGGCTTTGTAATTAAAGCCCTAACAATTGCGGCTCTTTGTTGTTGCCCCCGTGATAGTTGCGATGGTAGATGGTCCCTACGATCTTTCAATCCTACACGTTCAAACCAATCGTCAAGCTTCTCCGTTCGCTCCCTCTTCGACCACGTGCGCGGCAGAATCAACTCAACGTTTTTTCTTAAGGTAAGTGAAGAAATGAGATGAAAATCTTGAAATATATAGCCGATATTTTCCGCTCGAAAGCGATCTCTTTTACTTTCGGAAAGAAGATGAACAGGTTGGCCAGTTACCCAGATTTCACCCTGTTCTGGCGTAATAACACCGCTTAGCAGATGTAAAAGCGTGCTTTTCCCACAGCCACTCGGTCCCATTAGTGCGATTCTTTCACCTTTTTGAATGTGCCATTTCGCTATTTGCAAGATTGGCAAGTTTTGACCATGGAGTCGGAACGATTTCGATATTCCCTGCATGCTAATCATGCAAACCCTCCTCACTTCTATTTGACTACAAAAAGAAAAGAGGACACAGGGAAGGAGCCCCCCATGTCCGTCTGCTCCTAATATTAATTTTTTACAATACGCTCATTAAAGGAATCCCATGTGAATGTTTTTCCAGTCAGTTGATTAAAAGCTTCCAGCGGCAAGTACAACTTACCGTTATCCACATTGCCAACCCATGCACTTGCCGTACCGTTCACAGTAATCTCTCCCGTTGAGACAAGAACAGAAATCTTTTGACTATCTTTTGTGAAAGTTACGGTATGTGTAGCTTCATCCCAGCCTACTTGAATGCCGAGAGATTCAGCTAGTGATCTTGCCGTAAACAAAGTTTTGGAATCACGCGTTACTTTGAACATTGGGTACAGATATTTGTCTTGAAGCTCTTTTGTGGCCGCTGCCAAATCAGCACCGATCACTTTTGCACCATTTTTCGCAATATCCGTATTATCGATGTCGCCTTTAACTAGCGAAGCAATCGGACCATATGCCCACACACCAACATCAACCCCAGTATGACCATGTCCTGTCCAGCCAACGGCAAGACGTTTCGACACGACTGCATTATAACCGCCGCCACGTCCATAGGAGGAGCCATCGCCATTCAAAATCAATTGAACCTCTTCATCAGACAGATCCGTGAAGCCAATATTGTCTGCAACGATTTTGCGGATATCTTCGGCTGTTTGCGCTTTTTTCAAAATACCATCGATATACTCATAGGAATGCTTCTGTTTGTTAAACAAATCTACATTGATTTCATAGACATTGTCTCTAGCAAGGGAAAGACCGCCAGTCTCATGATCCGCTGAAACAACAACAGAGGTATTGCCATCTTTTTTAGCAAAATCAACTAATGTCTTAAACGTCGCATCTAGCTCTAGCATTTCTTGAATGTTGGCAGGCAGATCGTTGGCATGACCAGCGTGATCGATACGACCTTGCTCTACCAATAAGACGAAACCATTTTTATTTTGGGATAAAATATCCAATGCCTTTTGCGATAGTTGCGGTAAGCTAGGTACTGACTCTGTACGGTCAAGTACGTAAGGGATTTCCGCATCTGCGAAAAGTCCAAGCGCCTTACCCGCAGTCACAGGAATGGCTTCCAAACCTTTTTTATCAAAAGCCGTTTGGTACCCCTTAGCTTGAAAATCAGGAATGATATTCTTGTCCGTACGTTTTCCTTTATCTTCTTTCGTCGTGAAGTTGACCTTACCTCCACCGAAGATAACATCCACTCCACTGTTCAAATATTGCGATGCAATCGCATTTTGATTGCTGCGTTGACGTACATGGGATGCCCATACAGCAGGCGTAGCTCCAGTAATGTTATCTGTTGAAACTAGACCTGTTGCCTTGCCTTGCTTCATAGCCGCTTCAATCACGGAAGCATAAGGTGAAGCTACTTCACCGTTAGAGACACTAATGGCATTGTTATATGTTTTATTCCCAGTTGAAAATGCTGTCGCCGCTGCGGCAGAATCCGTAATTGCACCAGACTCCGTTGTATAAGGACTTGCTTGTGAGTATGTAGTCGCTTTTCCAACATAATAACCGCCATCTAGCTCCAGATGATCTTTACCTAGGAACTTCTTTGCGTAATAACGAGCAGCTGTTACTTCAGCTGGTCCCATGCCATCCCCGATAAGAACAATCAAATTTTTAGAAGGTGGAGCAACGGAAGTTGATGGTGCCGCTGAATCTGCAGCAGAAACTGTACCTGCTAGACTTAGAGTTAATAAGGAAACTGCCATTCCAGAACTCATGATTTGTTTTAACGCTTTTTTCAAATGTTTTCCCTCCAAAAATAGTATTTCACCTTACTAGCATAAGGCTCATAGATTTGGAGAACGTCAAATCCATATGTAGGTTTTGTAAATTTGATGGTATATGTAAAGGGATGATTAATAGGGGGCGCGGTGCTCTGACTACGCGCTTGAGCACAATTTTTGTGCTCAGTAGCGCTCGGCAGCGTGCGTCTTCTTGCTTGAGCACAATTTTTGTGCTCAGAAGCGCTCGGCAGTGTGCGTCTTCTTGCTTGAGCACAATTTTTGTGCTCAAGAGCGCTCGGCAGCGTGCCGACTTCTTGCTTGAGCACAATTCTTGTGCTCAGGAGGGCTCTGCAGCGTGGCGTCTTCTTGCTTGAGCACATTTTGTGCTCAGGAGCGCTCGGCTGTGCGGCGACTTCCTTCCTGAGCACATCATGGGATGTTACGTTCATACCACCTTCGGCTCCACTCATCGTTAACGCCTGCAACAAAACAAAAAGCACCTCAAGTGCATGAATCAACAGATTAAATCTGTCATCCAAGCACTTGAGGTGCTGCTATCAAACATTAATCGCCTAAGAAGGCTCTTTTCATACGTTCAAAAATAGACTGACTTTGCTCATGCGTATGCTCGCCGCTTTGCTTGCCGAACTGGCGCAGCAAATCCTTCTGATCTTCTGACAAGTTCGTCGGTGTCATCACGATAACCTTCACGTGTTGATCCCCTTGACCGAAGCCACGAAGATGCGGAACGCCTTTGCCTTTGAGACGGAAATACGTGTCCGTCTGAGTACCAGCTGGAATCTTGAGCTTTACTTTCTCCGTCAGCGTTGGGATTTCAATTTCGTCACCAAGGGCTGCCTGCATGAAAGTTAAAGGCACTTCACAGTATACGTCATTGCCTTCACGTTGGAAGAACTCGTGATTTTTGACACGAATAACGACATAAAGGTCGCCAGATGGGCCTCCGCGAGTTCCGCTTTCACCTTCACCAGATACGCGAAGTTGAGCACCATCATCCACACCTGCTGGAATCTTAATGTGAATGGTGCGTGTTTTCTTCACTTTACCAGCGCCATGACACGTTCCGCATTTTTCTTTGATGATTTTACCGGAACCATTACAGGACGTACACACGCGGCGGTTCACAATACGGCCAAATGCTGTATTCTGAACCACTTCTTGTTGTCCGCTGCCGTGACAGCCGCCACAAGTTTCAGGCTTCGTCCCAGCTTTAGCACCTGAACCATGACAGGTATCGCAATTCTCTGTACGAGGAATGTTAATATCCATTTCTTTACCAAAAATGGCTTCTTTAAATTCCACGGTCATCGTATATTGCAAATCATTACCGCGTTGCGGAGCATTCGGATTACGACGATTACCACCACCGCCGCCACCGAAGAACATATCAAAAATATCCCCGAAGCCGCCGCCGAAGTCTTGACCGCCGCCAAATCCTTGATTCGGATCGACATGACCGAACTGATCGTATTGCGCTTTCTTCTGATCATCACTCAGAACATCGTATGCATCCTTAGCTTCTTTGAACTTATCTTCAGCATCCGCCGCTTTATTGACGTCAGGGTGATATTGACGTGCCATTTTGCGGTAAGCCTTCTTGATCTCATCCTGCGAAGCATCCTTGCCGAGACCTAATACTTCGTAATAATCACGTTTACTCACTTGTTCCACTCCCATGTTCAAGACTACAAACGGAAAGTCAAAGCCACGGAGAACTCCCCTTGGCTTTGACTCTTACGTTAATTGATAACAAACAGTGTTTAAAGAACCTCTTTAAACTTCTATTTAGTTAGAATATGTTTATTTTTTAGGTTCGTCAACTACTTCGTAGTCAGCGTCAACAACATTTTCTCTGCCTTTAGGAGATTCGCCTGCACCAGCATCAGGACCTTGGCCTTGATCAGCAGAAGCTTGCTCATATAATTTAACAGAAAGTTGTTGAATAACTTCCGTCAATTCTTCTGTAGCTTTTTTGATCGTTTCAAGATCGTTGCCTGCAAGTGCAGTTGTTACTTTCTCTTTCGCTGCATTCGCTTTGTCGATCTCGCCTTGGTCAACTTTGTCGCCAAGATCTTTGATCGTTTTGTCAACGGAGTATACCAATTGATCCGCTTCGTTGCGAGCTTCTACAAGCTCTTTACGTGCACGGTCTTCTTCAGCATGCGCTTCCGCGTCTTTCACCATTTGTTCAACTTCTGCATCGCTCAAACCGCTGGAAGAAGTGATCGTGATTTTTTGGCTTTTACCTGTTCCTTTATCCAAAGCAGACACGTTTACGATACCGTTCGCATCGATATCGAAGCTAACTTCGATTTGCGGAACGCCACGCGGAGCCGGAGGAATATCACCTAGCATGAAGCGGCCAAGTGTTTTGTTACCGCTAGCCATGGAGCGCTCACCTTGAAGAACGTGAATCTCTACGCTAGTTTGGTTATCTGCATATGTGGAGTACACTTGTGATTTCGTTGTAGGAATCGTTGTGTTGCGGTCGATCATTTTCGTGAATACGCCGCCTGCTGTTTCGATACCAAGGGAAAGTGGTGTTACGTCTAGAAGAACAACGTCTTTTACTTCACCAGTCAAAACACCAGCTTGAACAGCTGCACCAAGGGCAACAACTTCATCCGGGTTAACACCTTTATGTGGCTCTTTACCAATCAATTTCTTAATTGCTTCTACAACCGCAGGAATACGAGTGGATCCACCAACAAGAACAACTTTATCGATTTGACTTGTGGACAAACCGGAATCTTGAAGTGCTTGACGAGTTGGTCCTAGTGTTCTTTCAACAAGCGCCGCGGATAGTTCTTCGAACTTCGCACGCGTCAAGTTCAACTCCAAATGCTGAGGAACGCCGTCTGCTACCGTGATGAACGGAAGGGAAACAGTCGTTGTCAAAACACCGGAAAGTTCTTTTTTCGCTTTTTCAGCTGCATCTTTCAAACGTTGAACTGCCGCTTTATCTTTGGAAAGGTCAATGCCTTGCTCTTTTTTGAATTCAGCAACGAGGTAATCCATAACAACTTGGTCAAAGTCATCTCCGCCCAATTTGTTGTCACCGCTTGTTGCTTTAACTTCGAAGAAACCATCGCCTAGCTCAAGGATGGATACATCGAATGTACCGCCACCAAGGTCATAAACGAGAATGGTTTGATCTTCTGTTTTTTCCAAACCGTAAGCAAGTGCTGCTGCTGTTGGCTCATTGACGATACGAAGAACTTCAAGACCAGCAATTTTACCAGCATCCTTCGTCGCTTGACGTTGGCTGTCGTTAAAGTAAGCAGGAACCGTGATTACCGCTTGTGTAACCGTTTGGCCAAGGTACGCTTCTGCATCTGCTTTTAGCTTTTGCAGGATGATTGCAGAGATCTCTTGTGGCGTGTAGTCTTTGCCATCAATGTTCTCTTTGTGGTTCGTACCAATGTGACGTTTAATGGAAGAGATTGTTTTGTCTGGGTTTGTGATAGCTTGACGCTTTGCTGTTTCACCAACAACGCGCTCGCCATCTTTCTTGAAACCTACAACGGATGGCGTTGTGCGGTTACCTTCTGGATTTGGAATTACGACGGCTTCTCCGCCTTCCATAACGGCAACGCAAGAATTTGTAGTACCTAAGTCAATACCAATTACTTTACTCATGTAAAGATGCCTCCTTATGTTCCTCTAGGAACGTCATTAGTTTTTATTTAAAAAGATAAGATCCTTTAGTCTCGTGATCAAAATTAGACTTATACGCTAACCTTAACCATTGCAGGTCGGATGACCTTGTCTTTGAGGATATAGCCTTTTTGCAATTCTTCAACAACAATACCTTCTTCATGCTCCTCGGATTCCACTTGCATCACAGCTTGATGGAATTCAGGGTTGAACGGTTGACCAACCGCCTCAATAGGCTTAAGCCCTTCAGCTGTTAATAGTTGATCAATGCCACGGTAAGTCATATCCAAGCCCTTCACCAATGCGTCGAAATCCTTCGTCTCTTTGCTTGAAGACAGCGCGCGATCAAAGTTATCCACAATCGGTAATAGCTGTTCAATCAATTTAAGCGAAGCGTATTTCGCGAAATCTTCCTTCTCCGCTCTTGCACGGCGACGGAAGTTGTCGAAGTCCGCTTGAACGCGTAATAAACGCTGATAGTTTTCTTCGGCTTGCACACGCGCCTGTTCCAATTCGCTATTCGCTTCCTCGGAAACGACTTCCTCAACAACTTCTTGCTCTGTCGTTGATTCATTCTCGGCTGCGTATGTAGGGTTAATGTCTTGTTCCACTGTTTTGTTATCTCCAGTACTCAATTGTCCTTCACCTCCTAAACATAATACACGACATATTTGGGTTTAGTTTGCCCACATTTAATTCTCTTCAAAAGGTTGCTTCATCTTGATCACTGTATGGATACGCAGTACCGCGGCAGCTACTTCACCAGCCGCTTGCAGCGCGTGAATTTTCACATCTGTCGGATCCATAATCCCAGCTTCCACAAAATCCGTGATCAGCCCCGTATCGCAATCGATCCCTAGGCTGTCCGTATCCTGTGCAAGCTGGGCCGCTTTCAGCTCTTCAACCTTCTCGAGCGGATTGTAGCCTGCGTTCACTACGATTTGAGACAATGGCTTGCGCAGTGCTCCCGCGACAGCGGCCACACCAAAGCCCTCCATGCCCCTCATCGTCTCGCGCACACGCTCCAGATCATGCGCGACGGCCATCTCAGCTGCGCCGCCGCCGGGCAAGTACCCGCCGCGCACGGCGGCTTGGACGGCTGACGCAGCGTCCTTCGCGATGCGCGAGCGCTCATGCGCCGCTTCGCGCGTCGCGGCGCCAACGATCACGGTCACGTGCCCCTCACCGTGACCCTGCGCGACGCGCACGCGCTCCAGCCGCTCGTCATACGCGGCATAGCCCGCGTGACCGAGCGCCGCGCTGAGCTCCGGCGCGCTCTTGCGCAGCGCCGTGCGCCGCACCGGCCTAGCGCCGGTGTGCTCGCTCAGCAGCTGCAAGTCCCTACGTGACAACCGCTGCAGCACGAGAATGCCATGGTCGGAGCAAAACTGCTCCGCCTCAGGGTCAACCCCGCGGTCTGATGCAATCAGACCGACGCCAAGCTCCAGCAGCATGCCGAGGGAGCTGCGGAAGAGCTCCCGGAGCTGCATATAGCGCTGGAAGCCTGCCTCGGTGACCAGCGATTCCTCGCTGACCGCCTCAGGCTCCAGAGCATCATGCAGCACGAGGATGCGGGCATCTCGGTGCTCCTGCTCGAGATGCAGGTTCATCGGCTTCCCATTCAGCAGGATGCCGGTCCAGACCTCACTGCTCGCTACTTCGTGGGCGAGCACGCTGTCCGCGAAGCGATAACCCTCTTCGCGCAGCTTCGCCTCACCAACGGCTTCGGCCGCTTGAATAACGAGTTTAGCGATATCCGTTTGCTCTCGCCCTGCCGTGTAAGCAATACGCTGAAGCGCTCGATCTGCTAGACCTGCGATCTTACGACTGCGGCCCTCTAGACTCGCTACGGCCATTTCAATCCCTTGCAGCATGCCAGTGACAACCTTTGCTACAGGAACACCGCGCGTAACTTGGGCAACACCTTCTTGCACCATCGCGCCAGCTAACACTGTAGCTGTTGTCGTTCCATCGCCAATCTGCCGTTGTTGACTGCGAGCGACTTGAATCATCAATCTCGCTGCTGGATGCGTAACATCCATCTTTTCCAATATCGTCACACCATCGTTAGTAATAATGACCTCACCTTGGCCGCCGACTAGCATTGTGTCCAGCCCCTTAGGACCCAGGGTTCCTTCGACTGCCGAACAAATCGCCCGAACTGCCGCGGCATTATTGACTAACGTAGAGTACCGTTCTTCACTTTCACCATGCATGGGTTTGACTCCTGTCATTTACCATACCAACGTCCTAAGACCAGTTCCATATGCTTCGATAGATGTTCCATTAAACCAATGACTCTACCGTATTCCATGCGAGTAGGTCCCAAAATACCAATCGTGCCAAGCGGCGTACCGGCAATGGAGTATGAAGCTGTGATTAAGCTGCAATTCGATATGGCTTCAATACTATTCTCAGCACCAATTTTTATCTCGATGCCTTCATTTGAAGGAGTAAATAACTTGATGAGAGTCGGTGCTTCTTCCAGCAGATCAAAAATGCTCTTCACTTTCTCCACATCCTTGAATTCAGGCTGTGTGAGCATATTCGTCATTCCACTGAGGAAAACACGATCCTTCTCATCGCTTTGCAGTACACTCTCAACCATACCAAGAAGCTCTTGATAGCCGGTCACATATTTGCTTAATTCATTTGAAATTTCGTTGTAAAGCTTTGATTTAAACTGAACCAACGGCACATTCTTCAGCCTTGTATTCAGAATATTGACGACCTTCTCGATTTCCGACATTGGCATGCCTTCAGGTATCGTCACGGTTTTATTTTCAACATGCCCCGTATTCATCACTAGGATTGCTACTGCTGTAGTATCCGAGATCGGGATAATTTGAATATGCTTTAAAGTTGTACTAAACACTTCAGGACCGAGCACGATCGACGTGTAGTTCGTAAGACTGGAGAGCATGCCAGCAACGTGCTGAATAACACCTTCCATCTCTTGAATACGCTCTGCGAAAGCACCCTTCATAGAATCCAAATCATGACTATGCAAGGAGCCGTGCTGGAGCAAATGATCGACATAATAGCGATAACCCTTGTGTGAAGGTATACGACCTGCGGACGTATGAGGCTGCTCAAGATAGCCCATTTCTTCGAGATCAGACATTTCATTACGTATGGTTGCTGGACTAAACCCAACATTCCCACGCTTCGAAATACTTCGCGAACCAATTGGCTCCGCTGAACGAACGTAATCATCAATGATTGCACTTAAAATCATGCGTTGGCGCTCTGTCAACATGAGTACCCCTCCTCCTCACTTTTCACTATTTGCCACCTTCGTTAGCACTCGTATTTAGTGAGTGCTAAATCCTAATACAAAAATAACAGACCCTAAGGTCTGTTGTCAAGTCAATCCAAACGTTTAAGTACGGCGATTTCATCGCAACAATACTGTTTTTTGCAATGCATGCAGTCTCTCCAAACCTTCTCAGGAAAAATCTCCTTCGGAACGAGTGTAAAGCCGTTTTTTTGAAAGAAAGCCACTTCATACGTAAGTGCCATCACTTTAATAATTCCTTGGCTTCTTGCCTCTTCGACTAAAAAGTCAACAAGTTTGCCACCGATTCCTTGACCCTTGTAGCCAGGCGTCATCCCAAGTGAGCGAATCTCAACCAGATCTGGCCCCAACCTCGTCAGTGAACCGCACCCTATTAATAGGCCATCGAATTCAGCGACAACAAACGTATCAATTTGATCTTGGAGCATTTCCTTGCTCCGCGGCAGCATGATGCCTTGCTTGGCATACCCCTGTATGATTTCAAAAAGCTTATCGATATCATCCACCGAAGCTTTTCTTACGGACACCGTAGTTGATGTATTCACGCTTCCCCACCCACCATTCGCACAAAAATGCATAAAAGCCACGCTAGCGCCCTGCGGCTTTCCGCTGTTTCGCTTGTGGATTCATGTATAAATATACAACGAAACGTATAAATGCACAAGCGTTTTTTGCATGAAATTGGTTCAGCTTAAGAACGAAGCAAAGACTTCATTTCCTAGCAAAATACCGTGCTTGGATAAACGATATCCTTCCGGCGTTTGCTCAATCAGCTTCTTGTTGATCCAGCTTTGCAGCGTAGTTCCGAAGTGGGCTTCGATCGTCTCTCCGAATTGATTCATGAAGTCCGTGCTGCGCACACCTTCTAGCAGTCGCAGTCCAACCATCATAAAGTCTTCCATCGCTTCTTGCGGCGTCACGTCGAATTGCTCCATGATCGGTAATCCCAGCTTCGTAGCATCAATATAGGGTTGGATGCCCTTCACATTCACATGACGCTTACCATTCATATACCCGTGTGCACCTGCACCTAATCCGTAATAGGAGCGATTGCGCCAGTACATCGTATTATGCCTGCTCTCGCGGCCAGGCTTGGCAAAGTTGCTGATCTCATACTGCTTATAGCCCGCACTCTCTAATCGGCGCATGATGAGTTCGTACATATCGACTTCCTCATCTTCACTTGGAAGAGGCAGTTGATTTTTGTTAAATAAGGTGTGGAACAACGTGTTTTCTTCTACTTTCAAGCTGTAAATTGAATAATGCTGTAAATCAAGTGACAACGCCTCATCCAATGTTGCCTGCATGATTTCCACTGTTTGCTTTGGAAGTCCGAACATCAGGTCAATGGATAAGTTATCAAAACCTAATTTCTTCGCATTGGCAATGCTTCTGTGCACATCATCTGTATTATGAATACGGCCGATCGCCGCAAGGATGTCATTGTTAAAAGATTGCACACCAAAGCTTATGCGATTGACGCCGCCAGCTTTCATCACAGCAAGCTTATCTTCGTCCGTCGTTCCTGGGTTAGCTTCCATCGAGAATTCTACTTCCGCGCTATCCGCTGGGAAATAAGTTCGAACAATCTTGAGGAATCGCTCCATTTGGTCTGGCAATAGAACGGTTGGCGTTCCGCCACCAACAAAGATCGTCTCCACCTTCTGTGGCGGATTGTTTCGTACAGTAAGCTCCATTTCACGCTCAAGTGCATCTAAATATTCCATCACAGGCTGCCCTTTGAGGACATAAGAGTTGAAATCACAATAATGACATTTGTTTGTGCAAAAGGGAATATGAATGTACACCGCTGTTGGTGTTGTATAGTTAACTAACATAAGGGTATTCCTTTCTATCTTTCAAGCTTATCATTGAGAAAAAGCCAAGGGACAGCGTCTGCTGCCACCCCAGCTTTTCATTCCATGCCTCTATTCGTCGATTTTCAAAACAGCCATGAACGCTTCTTGCGGCACTTCTACGCTACCGACCTGCTTCATGCGTTTTTTACCTTCTTTTTGCTTGTCTAACAATTTACGTTTACGAGAAATGTCACCGCCGTAACACTTGGCAAGTACGTTTTTACGCATCGCTTTTACGGTCTCACGTGCCACGATTTTCTGTCCAATCGCTGCTTGAATCGGCACCTCAAACATTTGCCGCGGGATAAGCTCTTTCAGTTTATCACAAATGATTTTGCCACGGTGATAAGCGGTATCACGGTGAACGATGAAGGACAGGGCATCCACCTGCTCCGAATTGAGCAAGATGTCCATTTTAACCAGATTGGATTTCTTGTAGCCGCTGATTTCATAGTCAAAAGATGCATATCCTTTTGTCCGAGACTTCAACATATCAAAGAAATCGTAGACAATCTCTGATAACGGGATCTCATACGTCAATGTTACGCGATTCGTATCCAAGTATTCCATATTCAAGTATTCGCCGCGTTTACCTTGGCAAAGCTCCATGATGGTACCTACATAATCATTCGGCACGATAACGGAAGCTTTTACATATGGCTCTTCCACGAAGTCAATACGTTGCGGATCTGGGTAATTTGAAGGGTTATCAATTTCCATGACATCGCCATTCGTTAATGTGATGCGGTAGATAACGCTTGGCGCTGTAGTAATCAACGGAATGTTGAATTCACGTTCGATACGCTCCTGAATGATTTCCATGTGTAGGAGTCCTAAGAATCCGCAACGGAAGCCGAAGCCTAGTGCCGTAGATGTTTCAGGTTCAAAACGCAAGGATGCGTCATTCAATTCAAGCTTTTGCAACGCTTCGCGAAGATCGTTGTAATCGGTCGTTTCAATTGGGTACAATCCGCAGAATACCATGGGGTTAATTCGACGGTAACCTGGCAGTGCCTCTGGTGAAGGACGATCTGCTTCCGTTACCGTGTCGCCGACACGGGTGTCTCCAACATTTTTAATACCAGCAACGATGAAACCAACATCTCCAACCTCAAGGGAAGGAACCGATGACATTCTTGGTTTGAACGCACCGACTTCAATAACTTCGAACACTTTGTTCGTCGCCATCATTTTAATTTTGGAGCCTGCTTTGATCGAACCATCCACGACACGCACATACACGATTACGCCTTTGTAGCTATCGTAATGGGAGTCAAATATCAAGGCCTTCAAAGGAGCATCCGGATTACCTTGTGGTGCTGGTACCTTCAGACAAATTTGTTCAATGATTTCTTTAATACCGATACCCGCTTTAGCCGAAGCAAGAACAGCATCACTAGCGTCAAGACCGATGACGTCTTCGACCTCTTGCTTTACTTTCTCGGGGTCTGCGCTTGGTAAATCAATTTTATTAATAACAGGTAATATTTCTAAATTATTTTCAAGTGCTAGATATACGTTCGCTAGTGTTTGAGCCTCAATGCCTTGAGCCGCATCAACAACCAACAATGCTCCTTCACAAGCAGCAAGACTTCGTGATACCTCATAGGTAAAGTCTACGTGTCCTGGTGTATCAATCAAGTTAAGGATGTAATCGACACCATCATCCGCGCGGTAAGCCAATCTCACCGCCTGTAGTTTGATTGTAATCCCCCGTTCGCGCTCCAGATCCATCTGGTCGAGAACTTGCTCTTGCATCTCACGTGAAGACAATGCACCTGTATATTCCAGAATACGATCAGCTAGTGTTGATTTGCCGTGATCGATATGAGCGATAATTGAAAAGTTGCGAATTCTTTGTTGTCTTTCTCGAATGTCCGTCATGCTAAAGACTAACCCCCACTACATGCAAATAATTTTCATTATAGCAGTTGTGCGAAGTCGGAGCAATGCACAGCTAGCCTTTGCCTAAAACAGCATCAAACAAAGAAATGAACAATTTAATTCCATGATGTGCCGTTATCTGTAAAAGGTCACCCAATTTATTGCCTACACGGTTCAGTGAATTATCATGAATGACAACAGGTTCAGTCTTCGGCTCATCGTTTTGTTTCCCTTTCACTGTTGTGTTTTGAGCAGGTGGTGTTGGTGTGGGCGTAGCATTAGCAACTGTTGTTACTACTTTACCTGGCGCTTTTGTTGGAGCAGCCTGTGAGGAAGCTTTGGAGGAAGGCTGAGGACCTTCAATACGTTCCATCCCGCTGGATGCTAGACTGACGCCGAACAAGATACAAAACAGCAGCAAGAGTCCAAACAATCCAACCTTGATATAAAAGCGCCTCAGCCTCATCACATTTCCTCCTTTATTGGTAAGCCGGTTTACGATTTTTTTGCCGTATCCGCCGGTGCATCAACTTTCTTCGCGTTCAAAATAACTTCCGATATCGCTTCGGCCAACCAATCCGTTGCCCGGTAACATTCCTCGAGGGTATTGTAGGGACCGCCTACTTCGATCAAAATACTGTTAGGTGAAATGTTTTGATTATACAAACCATTCCCCTCACTGGCCTCTTTGGCATGAATCCCTTTGGAGACACCTGGGTGCTTCGCTTCCAGCACTTGATGAATTTTGCTTGCAAATTCCTCGTTCTTTTTCCAATTTGGATTTTTCCCGCCAATGATAAAATAAACCTGTGCAACTTCCTTACCATCGATCGTAGCCGTTGTTTTGTTGCGTGCTCCTGAGTCGCGATGAATATCAAAGAAATAATCCAAATCCTTATGCGAAGCGACGGCTTCTTGGAGCGTTTTGGCGGAATATTTGTAGGAGTACGGGTATTCAAAACCTTTGACTGTGCTCGGATAAACAGTTGAAGAATGCACAGCTCCAATGCCATCTCTCTCCAGGTTCTGAGCTAACCGTTGCCCTACGGAGATGATATTCACTTTATCGCTATATGCTTTGTCTGGATCTGTCACACCTTTTAGCTCGGGGAGAAATGACTCATTGCTATGTGTTTGATAGATAAAAGCAATATTATCGCCTGCTGTTTTCGGTGGCTGACCAACTGCATTCGGAGATGGAGATACGCTGCTAATCGGCGTTGGTTCTATGGATGGAGTCGGAAGTGGTGGATTTTTGGCTTCTGCCTCCAAATTATTCGAGCCTGGATTGAAATCATATGGCGCACTAGGATTATTTTCGCTCCCTTTCACCAAGACGGTCGATTTCGTCAAATCCATACCAGGCACTTCACTTGCAACAAGGCTTTTGGGATCACTTGGATTAATATTGGTCATCATTTGAAAAGCGAAGTGAAACACATTGTGTTGGGAAAAGGTAAACTTCTTCTGATCCTTATTTAAATGAGGGACTTCCATACCCAACATATCGATGAAAAACTGATTCGTGACAGATGCAGCGAGACCTTTCATGGAAGAAACCGGCGACGTTGTCGACATTAATCTACTTTGCAGGACGCCACCTAGACCAATGAGTACGAATAGAGCTAAGGTCGAGGTGCTGAGTACCATGAACGTTTTCCCGACGGAACTGGCGCTCTGAAAGGTTTTGCGAACTTGGCTGAAATTCCATGTGGCTGATGTCCATTTCATAGTTTCCATGCCTCCTAAACTATCTTAATTCAATCTATGAAACGAGCCCGAACGATAGAACTAGTTTCGCTAGATATTTTTGATAGAGAAGGATTACGAGGGAATGATAAGGCACTATGAGGTCCATAATAGAACGGCAAAAAGAACTGCCACCACGCCAGTGGGTTCAGTTCTTTGCTTGAATTAATGGGTGTAGGCTGCCACGTTATCGACATCTACAGCGTCATGCAAAGCCGCATTCAGGCCGCTAGCGATAATATTGGCGATATCCTCAATAAATTGGTCAATTTCCTTCGGCGTAACGAGCAAATCGTGCCCTACGGGGTTTAGCACCTCTTTGACAAGCTGCAGCCGTTCGTCTTCATTGATATTATCTAGAAGTCCAAAAATATGCCCCGTATTACTCGTCTGATCGCTAAAGTGCTTTTGCATGAGATCAAAAGCATTGTTGACAATCGTTGACGCATACACAACTGTCGGTACTCCGATCGCAATAACTGGAATTCCTAGATTCTCCTTGGTCAAGCCTTTGCGTTTATTTCCGATGCCTGAGCCAGGATGGATGCCGGTATCCGCAATCTGTATGGTCGTGTTGACACGGTCCAAGGATCTAGAGGCAAGCGCATCAATGGCGATGATGAAATCAGGTTTTGATTTATCTACAATCCCTTGCACGATGTCGCTGCTTTCAATCCCTGTTGTGCCTAGCACCCCTGGGGCAACAGCACTTACGGCTCGATAGCCTGGGCTCACATCTTCGGGAACCAGCTCAAAGTAATGCCGCGTCACCATAATATTCTCGACAACGAGTGGCCCCAAGGCATCTGGGGTTACATTGCCATTGCCCAAGCCAATAATAAGTGCCTTCGCATTCTTGGGAATGCCGATTTGCCGCAAAAACTGCTCAAACTCTTGAGCTAGCTTGGTTGCCACGCGATCCTGCAGCTGGCTGTCTTTCTCCCGGAGCGCAGGCACTTCAATCGTTATATAATGGCCCAGAAGCTTACCAAGCGCTTTGGACCCTTCTTCGTTCAGGACGTTGATTTTGGTAACGCGTATCCCGTTTTCCCGTGTGAACTCTTGTTCAATACCAGGAATCGGCTGCCCCTGATTGGCTGCATGGGCCATATCCCTTGCATCAAGTGCAAGGTCGGTCTGTGTGTTGAATATGCCTAAGTCCATTGGAGGTCTCCTTTCATGCTTGCGCTGTATTGCTTATTGTGTGACAGATGCTGCGGTGTTATGCAAAGTTGAAGAGCACTGTAACTGATCATTTCGAATCTCAGACACTTGTAAATACTTGTAAGAATTGCATAGTGATGTTATTCTGAAAATAACCTAATCGAATAGATTTTCAGACGCAAAGCATGCGCCGTTTCCATAACTCTTAGGAGTTGCGGGACGGCGCTATTTTATTTTGAGATGGAGCGGATGTGATGACATTGAATTCGTTTGACAGTGCTCACCAAGAATGGCTGAATGGTCATTTAAGCAAAAGGAAAGGTGAGGCATTACGAAAATTACAGACTGGTCATGCGTTTGCTGAGAAAGAATTTCTCCGTTCACTATGGTGGCAAGCTTTTGGACACTTTACTTACTTGCATCCCGAGTATGAGATCATTGATTACGCTGACGGCAAAAGATCTCTGGACTTTGCTTATATCCGTTCAGGCATCCGTATCACCTTTGAGATCGACCCTTACGGAACTCACTATGACAAGCTCGATCGCAGACAATACTCAAATCAATTCGTGCGACACATGCATTTGGTGAATGATGGTTGGATCATCGTGCGTATTAGCTTGGATGATATTCGAGAGCGCCCTCGGCTTTGGCAAGCGTTGCTTCAACAACTCATCGGAAGCTTATTTGGGGAACAAGACTCTCTTGAAAGTCAATTGAACAGTCAGGAACGAGATATTCTACGACTAGCCTTAAGACTGGGTCGCCCGATTAAACTCGCGGACGTCAAAGAAGTGTTACAATGCGGATATGATACGGCAAGAAATCAAATACGACTCCTTGAAGATAAAAAATGGCTTCGCCCTGAAGCCAAAGGTGTTGCTAGAGTGCACGCTTGGCTTGTAGATACGACTCGGAAACCGCCCTTATTGTAACTTACCATTCACTGTTTCCCACCCTTCCCACATTCATTTAGTCCGAATTTCTCAAACTAAACTAGTTGTCCGCGGCAATCATCCTTGATTAGTCCTAAATCACCTAACTAAATCGTCAAAATCTGCTCTCACAAGGGGAAAGTGGCAAATTAAGCAGGCAGAATCTGACTAATGGGCTATCGGAGTATGGATAGCACGATTTAGTTCGGAGAAATCGGACTATTGTGGATTCCGACAAGAGCTTTCGTGCGTCGCACCGAGCAACTATGCTCATGAACATCACAACTGCTAATAAAGACCACTGAAAACCTATTGACAGCTCTTGCATTTTGAAATATTGCGTGGTAGAATACTTAAAGTTGTCAGCAAACATACAAATGTAACGTTGAACGTGTTTTGTAAGTAGGAGGTGAATTTCATGCCAAACATTAAATCCGCTATTAAACGAGTAAAAGTTAGCGAAAAGCGCCGTCTTCGCAACGCTTCCCACAAGTCCGCTTTGCGTACTGCTGTGAAAGCTTTCGAAACAGCTTTAACCCCTGAAGCTCTAGTTTCTGCTTCCAAGAAATTAGACAAAGCTGCTTCTAAAGGTTTAATCCATAAAAATGCCGCTAACCGCAAGAAGTCCCGTCTAGCTAAAAAGCTAAACGCTCTTTCGGCTCAAGCGTAATACACGGACATAAAGCAAAAGACTAATTTCTCCTAGGAGAATTAGTCTTTTTTCCATTAACCTCACTTCTTAGGCCGCCAGCCTAAGAAGAAATAATTCAAGACCCAAAACTTTGTCGATTTTTCCTGTTTTCATCTGCAAATCAAGATCGGCTAACTCACCCATAATACGGCTCAGCTTGTCCCCATCGTATTTCCGCGCCTGCCCCTCAGCTACTTTTACCGCAAAAGGATGTAAACCTATCTGGGATGCCATCTGTTGCTGCGAATAGCCTTGTTTTCCCAATTCCTTGACCTGCAGCATGATGCGGAATTGTCTGGCGATAAGTGAAGCGATCTTGATGGGCTCCTCACGCTGCTTCAGAAGCTCCTCCAAGATGACGAAAGCTCGTTCCAATCGTACATTCACAATATCTTCGATGAGAATAAATACGTTCTGCTCCGTGCTCCTAGCAACCAACTGATCAACGACGTCCGGAGTTGCTTCACCTTGTGCACCTACATACAACGAAATTTTCTCTAGCTCGGCCGATAACGATTGCAAGTTCCCACCTGTATAGAGAATCAATTGATCAGCAGCCCCACCAGAGAATGTAAAGCCAAGCAGACTAGCTTGCTTAGCTACCCAATGCGTAAGTTCCTCTGGGCTCAAGGATAGGAAAGGTACGGCGGCTTCCATGTCCTTAAGTGCTTTTACAATCTTTTTACGCTCGTCCAATTTATCAGCATCCACGGTGAACACCACAACTGTATGCTCCGCGGGCGATTTCAAATAAGCCGCCAAGCGATCCATGTTGTGCTCAAGCTTCGTATTTTCCTTCGCACCTGTGAAAAATAGCGCATTTTTCGCGATAACCAATTTCTTCGGCACCATAAAAGGTAACGTTTCAGCGTCATCTAAGGCAGAAGAAAGCGGCATTTCACTCAAGTCGAATTTACTCACTGCGAATTCACGATCTTCTGGACCCATTAAGGAATCCGTTATAACTTGAATGAATTCACGCATTTTATATTTCTCAGGTCCGTAGCACAAATAAACGGGAGCTGGCCGGCCTGCTTGTATATCTTTCAATGCTCTCTTAGCGTCCATCGCTGGCATTCACCCCTCCCGCTTATTTTACCAACAACAAAGGGATTACGTCAAAGTCCGAAGACCTTGCAGCAATCCCTTCGCCAGTCTATTTAAACACCGATTTAAGGCTCTAGAAACCTTAGCTCGTGTGGATGAATGAACTGTTCTCTATTCTTCTAAGATAGTTTACGCATGTGCTAACCTTTTGGTGCATCAATTCTTATTTTTATTTATTGACTTCTGTTTTGTCATTCAGGTTGATAAGAAAAGTTTGGAGCGTTCCTTTGCTTGTCACTTCATAAAACAACTTATCATCCTTAGACCATTCCAACAGCTTGATCTGATCTTGTTCCTGCCACACATGTTTGGAAACAAATACAATTTCAAGCGTGCGGCTATTTCGAATGACAACATGCGCATCTTCAATCTTTGCCTCATATATCCCCGTTGTAGACTTCAGTACGCCTTCAACTTGAGGCATAGCTAAAGAGGACATCCCTTGACCGCCACTTGTACGCTCTGTACTTGAAGGGTCCACAGAGGGCTCTTGCGTTGTTTTCTTGGTTGGCGACTCCGTTGACTTAGGTTCCAATGTTGATTTCGGTACAGATAAGCCTGCCGGAGGCGTATACACATCTGCATTGGGATCCGTTTTATCAACCTTCTTGGATGCGTCCACTTCCTTCAAACGCTCTGGCGGCGTAGTGGAAGGTGAAACTTGCGCACCTTGCAACTCGCTTCCGCTTGCTGGTGAGGTAAATACGCCTGGTTTCTCTAGTTCCGCGTTGGAGGTAGCCGTAGGCGTATTCCCACTCCCAACCGATGACTCCGCATTGTCTGTCCCTTGGGCTAACGAATCTGTCGTTGGCGTGTTAGGTGCCCCACCATTAGTTGTGTCATCCACCTGATTCTTAGCGATGGGATCCTGCGCTTGCATGCGATTCATCTCTGTCGCCGCTCTAGGAGCATCATCTTTAGCACTCTTAGAATCAGAGGTAAAACGAGACATCAATTCATCTGCGTTCTGCGTAGCGGGATTTTGCATATTAAATGCAAAGAATCCAATAATCAATCCCGCGGCAACAACGCCGCTTGCGAACTTCCATGAGAATTGTTCTTTTAAACGATTCAAACCTGAGCGTTTTGGCTCACCTTCTACTTCTGCCCTTGCAACCAGTGTTGGGAATGGTACGACATTATCCAACTGTGGCGTCTCTTTTTGTTTATCCAATTCAAGCAGTTGCGGCAATATAGAATCAACCAAACTGAAAGGTGGCATCACTTTAGGAAGCTGGGACAATTCGCTCGAAAGGACCTTCAGACGTTCAAACATCTGGGCACAATCCAAACAATGCATTAGGTGAGCATGCAGCTCATCTTCCTCTTCTGGAGCTAAATCTCCATCTAGCTGTCTTTGCATGTACATCATCACCTCTTGACATTTCATCCCCGAACACCTCCTTTCTGATAATCTTGGAGTAACGCCTGTAAGGTGTGTCTAGCTCGGAATAAGTAAGACTTCACCGTATTGAGTGGTAAGCCGAGCGATTCTGCAATTTCATGATACGAAAAGTCCTGCAAATAACGAAGAACAACCACAGTGCGATGGTGTTCGGGAAGCTTTTCAATAGCCTCTCTAATATCCTGAGCTAGATAGCCCGTCAATATTTCCTGCTCTACATCATTATCAGCTGTAAACGTCATCTCATGCTCATCCATAGAGACCGTTGGCTTCGCTCTGCGAAATTTATCGATGCAGATGTTCGTAACAATCCGCTGTACCCACGTTTTGAACAAGGCTTTTTCTTCATATGAATTAATTTTGGTATAAATGCGGATCAGTGCTTCTTGGGAAGCATCCAGCGCATCCTGTTCATTATTCAGAATATAAAAAGCCGTCCGATACACGTGAGACTCAATCTCTCGCAATAGGGTAATGAGCGCATCACGGTCACCGGCTTGTGCTGATCTTACCAGTTCGGGTGCTATCACTGGGATCCCTCCCCCTTGCAATCTTATAAACGCAATCGCCTCGCATAAGGTTGCAATCTTTTTAGAATAAATATATTGGTAGTTGCATCTATCAGAATAACAAAAAATGAGCGATATAACACCTTTTAGACGTAAAAAACAAGAATTTGTTTCAATATTGATTAAGATTCAGAAAATTACAAAGAATAAGCCTTATCTACGCCTCCCCCACTGGAGAAAATTGCAGCTAAGGCCTCTATGGAATTCAACCGATTACTAAAAGTCTAGTACGCTAACTTCATTCTGGTAAAAATGCCCTCTTTTCGAACTTCCATCTGCACTTCGCCCATTCGGTCTGTACGAAAAATACCCGCCTTAGCGTTCATTAAATGATCAATAATCTCTGGAGACGGATGTCCATATGTATTCATTGCACCAACAGAAATGACAGCTACAGCTGGATTCCAATAGGCTAACCATTCTAGGGTAGTCGATGTTTTACTGCCATGATGAGCAACTTTAAGAACATCAATATACGGATTAGAAGAAGAATCTTTCGTTGCTGCTGCACCTCTAGCTGTATACCAAGAATTTCTATCGCTGGCTATTAGTCCTGGGTGATCTTGTAAATATGCAAGAACAGCGGCTTCTGATTCTTTTTCCATATCCCCCGTAAACAACCACCGAGTGCCTTGCATTTCAAGTAAGAAAACCACCGATCTCGCATTTTGTTCTTTGACTATTTCAACCTCTGTCTGATTCGTTTCAAGTGGATAAATCACCTGTAATCTCGTTAGCGGGTCGATATGAATCCAATCCGCCACTTGTGCGGGCAATAAAGGAACTTCCTTTTGCACAAGTGTTGAGAATAAGGTTGTCACACTAGTACTTTCTTTAAACGTCCCATTAAATAAAAATTGTTTCACCGGAATTTGCTCGATCACCGCCTGCAGCCCACCGCTGTGGTCGGCATCCTCGTGAGTAAGCACGACCATCTCCAGACGATGGATCCCTCGCTTCTTCAAGAGTGGCACCAGTGTCTTTTGGCCCACCTCAAATGGATCTTTACGATTTTTCCACTCCTCTCCTGCTTTGCGGAAACTCAGTGTGCCACCGCCGTCAATTAAAAGATGCTTCCCATACGGCGTTCGAATGAGTATTGCGTCTCCTTGTCCTACATCAATAAACTGCACAACGCCTGTGCGTTGAAAGCGATTTGGTGTATACCCAATCCATAAAAGTATAAGAAAACCGCCGATTGTCAGGAGCAAGCTTAGCTGTACATTTCGCTTTTTTGCATTCTTGCCGCTGCTGCGGTCAAGCATGATAGGAGGTTCATCTGTCGCACTTACGTGGATACGATGCCATAGAACATAAATAAGTATCAAAAAACCGTAATAAAAGTAGATCCACGGAATACTTGGAGATGGCCAAATCATTTTGAGATAAGGGATCTGTTGGAGCTGATCCGTTATCCAAAATATGGCTTCATTCAGCCATGAAATCAGTAGACCTAATCTTTGACCAAGGGGGATATAAAGCAAACCGAGAGCAAGTGCAACCAAACCAGCCGGAAACACGATCATACTGATGACAGGAACTAAAACAGCATTTGCTAACCAAGATAACAAAGAAAATTGATTGAAATAATAAATTGAGACCGGGAACGAAACGGCTTGGGAGACTAGTGTAATTGCTAACGTGTTTCGGAGTGTCGGGGAAGTTAGGAAAGGTGAGAGTAAGTGGGTCACTCTTTGCACACCTAGGATAAGTCCAAGTGTTACTAAGAATGACAGCTGGAAGCTTACATCGAGTAAAAAATAGGGCTCCCACACCAGCATCGCCCATGCAGCAACAGCTAGAATGTGCAATACTTCTTTCATTCCTCCACGCCGAGCTGCGTACAGGGCAATCATCGACATGAGGCCTGCTCTGACAATGGAAGGTGAAGCTCCTGTAACGAGGACGTAGAACGGGAGTAAACACATACAGATGAGCAGATAGGTTTCTTTGGCCATCCGGAACCGACGTAAGACCCAGATGCATACACCTAGAAATACGGCAATATTTAATCCTGAGATGGCTAAAATATGCGTTAATCCCAGCTCTGAAAATTGCTGGAAGCGGTCCGGATCTAGATCGTCCGTAAGTCCGATCAGCATGCTTTTCATAAACCCCGCTTGCGACGCGGGGAAGATCACGTCCATGCGCCTGCTGAGCGCAGCGCGCAGCTCGTCGTTCCAGCGCAAAAGCTGGACGACGCTGAAGTGCGCAGCCGCAGGCTGCACTTGCGCCTGATCCACCCCTTTGGCTGAGAGCAGCCAATGCGTGTGGTGAAGGCGCAAATATCGGCGGTAGTCGAAGCCGCCGAAGTTGCGTGCCGGGGACGGGCTGCGCAGCGTCCCCGTTAGCGTCAGGGCGTCGCCGCGGCCCCAGGCCGACGCCACGGCTTGCTGCGCCTGCTCCATCAGGCGCAGCGAGACCTGCACGCTTTCCCCGCCAAGCGGGAAAGCGGTGGTTTCGTTGAAGCGGACGGACTCCGCTTCAAGGGTAAAGCTAGCCCTGTCACCGTCGATGGTGACAGGGCTAGCGAACCGGCCGAGCAGCGTGACCTCGCTGCCGGCCTCGCCTACCTGCTGCTGCTGCGCCAGCGGCAGGGCCGTGATGTTGCGCTGGTCGGTCCCTTGATAATAGCCGTAGGCTATGACGACCAGCAGCAGTGCACCCAGCGGCTGCCGGCCGGGCAGCCGCAGCACGTAGATGGCGGCGAGCGCGGCTACCAGCAGCGCGCTCGTCGTCCAGGACAACCACGGAAGCTCGGTGTAAATAGCGAGCACATAGCCACTTATCCACAGACAGCATCCTTGAACAACTGGTCTTTTCACGGTAAGACCCTCACTTTCTTTTTCCATATCCGATTTCTATATTCCTCACACATTACGTGATATCACGTTTTTCTCATTTACCTTGCGCTTTTCCTCGAGAGGGAACGTAGATGCTCTATTTCTAAATAAATCGCTATATCCAAACACCAAGGGGAACGAGGAGACCTTATTTTTAATAAAAGCAGGTAATTGCAGGCAATTTCCCCTAAATAGCGCACTCAGGTTCCCCTTACACAAAGAATACAGCCGTTATGGCCGAATAGCGCACTCTCGTTCCCCTCGTACGCACCACGTAGCGTAAATTGCCTTAAATATTGCGTTTTGTCATGTTTATCGTGGTTGCCCTGTTTTCCCTGTTTTCCTCATTTTCCATGTTTGCCCTGCTTACCGCATTTACCATGGTTGCATGACTATCACACAATCCTTACAAAAAAACCTCCCCCTAGCGCACCCCAACGATTGCTTCTAGAGAGAGGTTCTTCCCCTCATAACGCACTATTCAGTTCACAACCTCGGATACGGTCCCGGCAGGCGGTTCATATGTAGTCATCTGTCGGAATGAAATTCCTCTAGCTTCCATCAATTGACTAACCTTCTCATGATCCTTCGGGTAGCCCCGATGAAACACAATCTCGGTAACACCGCTATTAGCCAACATGTTTGCACAGGTCCAGCAAGGTTGATCCGTCACATAAACGGTAGAACCTTCACGATCCTCACGATCGGTAAACAACAATAAGTTCTGCTCCGCATGGATGGTACGTATGCAACGGTGCTTACGTACGACCTCTTCGACATCGGCTACAACCTTCAGCTCGATCTCTTCCACCAGCATGCAACCCGCTTCCGTGCAATCCGCCACGCCCATGGGGGCTCCGTTATAAGCTGTACCAAGAAGCTTTTTACCCTGTACAAGAACCGCTCCAACATGACGACGATTACACCTAGAGCGTGTGGAAGCCATATATGCAATATCTAGGAAATACGTATCCCAATCTTTTCGGATGCTCATGATGCTGGACTCCCTCCTGGTGACTCGGTTTGTTTAGTTACTCTATTCGAAAGTAAAACTATTTCTAGTATTTTCTCACATTTCACTAGAAATGAAAAGATGAGCTAGCTTGGAGCCACAAATAGTAATCCCCTAAGCTTCTCGAACATTTTTTCGCCAATACCTTTCACATCCATAAGTTCTTCGACTCGCTTAAAGCTTCCAATCTTCGAACGATGCGCAATAATCGCTTTGGCTTTACTTTCACCGATCCCCGGCAATTTATCTAACTGTTCTAATGTAGCCGTGTTCAAATTTAGCAGCCCTGCTCTGCTATCCGCAGTTGTGTTTCCACCCTCTGTAGAAATTATCTGTTTTTCAGAAGTTGCCGTCGATGGCGGACTTTCCTTCGGAGGTGTCTGACTCGCCTTCGGTGTTGTCGTGGCTTTTATTGCAGCAACTGCAGCAGTCGCTTGCGCTGCCTTTTCTTGTTTCTCGCTAACGGCTTGCCCGAGTAAGGCTTCCATCTGCGTATTGATCGGCATAAACGCTGTTTGAATGGTGGATTGCCCTCCACGGAGAAATGGCCAAACAACCCAGACAAAAAGCGAGATCACGCCAAGCAGCAGCAGGATTCTCTTCATTTTATTTCCAATAAAATCCACGAACGACCTTCTTTCTTAGCATATTTGCGTATGGGCAACCATATACATGAAAAAGCGTCCCAATGACCACATGACGAATTGTTGTGCTAATTAGATGAAGCTAACCTAAGCTTATCGGTTGTATTTTCGTATAAAGACTGATTTTATCGGGAGGGATTACTTGATGAAAGCTGGATTCATCGGTACTGGGAGTATGGGAAGTATACTGATTGAAGCATTCATTCATTCCGGGGCATTCAATCCCGAGCAAATTATCGCTAGCAATCGAACATTACGTAAAGTTGAACTTCTTGCGGAGAACTATCCTGGCTTGCAAGTGGCAGAAACCAATCGTGAAGTCGTGCGCGGAAGTGATTTGATTTTCCTTTGTGTGAAACCTTCTGAATTCAAAAAGGTTATTGATGAAATCAAAGAGGACGTGCTTTCCTCTCAATTTATAATATCCATCACGAGTCCTATTCTGATTAAGCATTTGGAAGGTCTGCTCCCGGCTAAAATAAGTAAAATCATACCGAGTATCACGAACTACGTTTTAAGTGGTGCTACGTTATGTATTCATGGAAATCGTATGCAGCCTGAAGATAAAGAATGGCTTGAAAATATTTTCACACATATCTCGACACCTATACGTGTATCTGAGAATTACACGAGAATTTCATCGGATTTATCGAGTTGCGGCCCTGCTTTTCTAGCCAGCTATATTCAAGCTTTTATTGATGCTGCGGTGGAAGAAACGGGTATTTCAGCTGAAGAGGCTACACTGCTTGCAAGTGAAATGACTTTAGGTACTGGGAAATTGCTAACAACGGGCGGCTTCAACCCCATCAGTTTACAAAAAAGGGTATCGGTTCCTGGAGGCATAACTGCGGAAGGTTTACGTATTTTGGAAAAGGAACTTCGCGGGGTTTTCTCTCAAGTGATTAGTGCTACACATGCCAAATATGAAGAAGACATTGAGAAGGCTGAACAGCTTTTTACCATAAAGCAAAAGCAGTAGCCTTCCCAATGCTTGAATCTTTCCGTTCTTAACCTACAACGATATTGACTAATTTACCTTTAACAACAATCAATTTGCGAACGGCCTTTCCGGCGGTCGCTTCTTTGACTTTGTCGAGTTCAAAAGCCATTTTCTCCATTGCAGCTTCATCTGTATCTTTGGAAATCATAACACGTTCAACGATTTTCCCGTTGATCTGCACGACGATTTCAACTTCACTATCAACCGTCCATGCTTCATCATAAGCTGGCCATGCTTCGTAAGTAATTGACTCTACGCCGCCTAATTTCTCCCATAGCTCTTCAGCCAAGTGAGGTGCTAGTGGAGAAAGCATCTGTACGAAGTTTTTCATTGCTTCTAATGGCAAGCGTTCTGTTTTGTACGCTTCATTGACAAAAATCATCATTTGACTAATCGCTGTATTAAAGCGAAGCGCATCGAAGTCTTCCGTAATTTTCTTGATCGAACGGTGCCATGTACGTTTGAATGTATCGCTGCCTAGCGTCTCATCCGCGCTAATTTTGGCATGCACTTGACCATTGTCATCAACGAAGAGTCTCCATACACGATTCAAGAAACGGTAGATCCCGTCTACACCTGTTGTATTCCACGGTTTTGTCGCTTCCAACGGCCCCATGAACATTTCATAAATACGAAGTGTATCCGCACCTTGATCGCTCACGATATCGTCTGGATTCACTACATTGCCGCGAGATTTACTCATCTTTTCCATATTCTCGCCAAGAATCATCCCTTGGTTAACAAGCTTATGGAACGGCTCTTTCGTGTGTACAAAACCAAGATCGTAAAGTACTTTATGCCAGAAACGCGCATACAGCAAGTGAAGAACCGCGTGCTCCGCTCCGCCAATGTATAGATCAACTGGCAGCCATTGCTTTTGCAGCTCATCTGAGCAGAACGCTTGATCATTCTTCGGATCGATGAAACGCAGGTAATACCAGCAGCTTCCAGCCCATTGAGGCATCGTATTCGTTTCACGGCGAGCTTTCATACCTGTTTCTGGATCAATTGTGTTCACCCATTCAGAAACGTTAGCAAGCGGTGACTCACCTGTACCAGATGGTTTAATTTCATCTACTTCCGGAAGCAATAATGGCAATTGATCCACTGGAACTGGCTTCATCGTGCCATCTTCAAGGTGAAGAATTGGGATCGGCTCACCCCAGTAACGTTGACGGCTGAACAGCCAGTCTCTCAAACGATACGTTACTTTGCCGCGGCCTTTGCCATTTTGCGTAAGCCAAGCGATCATGTGGCTGATGCCTTGCTCAATGTTCAATCCATCGATTGGACCTGAGTTCACATGTTTGCCATCGCCAGCGTAAGCTTCCTTCTCCACATCTCCGCCTTGCACAACTTCGATAATCGACAAATCAAATTGCTTCGCAAATTCCCAGTCACGTTGATCGTGCCCTGGAACCGCCATGATCGCCCCTGTACCGTAGCCACCAAGCACATAATCTGCGATCCAGATTGGCACTTTCGTGTCATTAACCGGATTTATCGCGTACGCACCTGTGAACACACCGGATTTGTCTTTCGCCAAATCTGTACGCTCTAGATCGCTTTTGCGGGAAGCTTTCTCTTGATATTCTTTAATCGCAGCCGCTTGCGCTTCTGTTGTAATCTGTGCAACTAGCTCATGCTCAGGCGCCAATACACAATAAGTTGCACCGAACAATGTATCTGGACGCGTTGTGAATACCGTTAGGCTTTTATCCGCATGCCCTTCAATAACGAACTGAACCTCAGCTCCTGTTGACTTTCCAATCCAGTTACGCTGCATATCCTTGATACTTTCAGACCAATCAAGCTCCTCAAGATCTTCAAGCAAACGCTCTGCATATTCAGTAATTTTCAAAATCCACTGACGCATCGGTTTACGGATAACCGGATGGTTACCACGTTCGCTTAATCCGTCAATAACTTCCTCATTCGCAAGAACCGTACCTAGAGCTGGACACCAGTTAACTGGCACTTCATCGACATAAGCAAGCCCTTTATTGTACAACTGGATGAAAATCCATTGTGTCCATTTGTAGTACTCAGGATCTGTCGTACTAATCTCACGATCCCAATCGTAGGAGAAACCAAGTGACTTAATTTGACGACGGAATGTATCAATATTTTTCTTCGTGAACTCACGCGGGTCATTCCCTGTATCAAGGGCATATTGCTCCGCAGGAAGTCCGAACGCATCCCAGCCCATAGGGTGAAGCACGTTAAAGCCTCTCATGCGTTTGAAACGGGAAACGATATCTGTCGCTGTATAACCTTCAGGATGCCCTACGTGTAGCCCCGCACCGGATGGGTATGGGAACATATCTAAGGCATAAAATTTCGGTTTATCCGAATTTTCTAGTACTTTAAATGTTTTCTTTGCATCCCAGTATGCCTGCCATTTGGGTTCAATCGATTGCGGATTGTAGCCTTGTTGCTCTTTCGTTTCTTTCAATTCCTGTGTCATACCTTCCATGCCTCCCTTAAAATGCTCTATTGCTCATGTATGCAAATACGCACAAAAAAACCTCACATCGCTAGCGGATATCGCTAGGGACGAGAGGTATAATTCCCGTGGTACCACCCTAGTTAACACAAGGCGTTCTTCACCTGTGTTCACTCTGCCCCTTAACGCGGGTGAGACGATCCAGCTAGCGCATCTGATCCAGGATCAGGCGGTTCACCTTCTAGCTCCGAGGCGAGTTCTCAAGACTAACATCTGCCGGCTCACACCCAAGCTCCGACTCTCTGAAAGATGCTGTACAAGGTACTATTCCTCATCTAAGCTTTCCATACAACTGATTAGCTTTGATTATATGTAAAATAATGCCGAACTGTCAAGCCGCGGGCGAATCCCGTCATCCGTATTATTTTTTTGCAATAAAGAAAGCGCGCTCCGTTGTCTCCGTTGGTTGTTCCCACGTAAAGTCTGCCGCCTGATGTACCTCACGAAAGCCTGCCTCAATCAGCATCTGTTCCAGCCATTGTAAGGGATACGCTCTTTGTTCATGCGTTTCATCAATACGTCGGAAGTTATCACTTGAACCACTGTCTCTGACGAAAATAGTTAAATCATGTTCAATCTGAACACGATCCTCATCTAACTCGCTTGTCCAAATATAAGCAACATCGTCCTCATTTAGAAAAAAAGGCTGCGACTCCGCATAGGCATACAATTGCTGTGGTGTATGTACATCGAAGAGAAACAAACCGCCTGGCTTAAGTCCCGCCCATGTCTGACGGAAAGCATCGACGATGTCCTCTTCCTCTAATAAATAATTGACACTATCACAAAATGAAATGGCTACATCGACTTCCTCGCCAAGCTCCCATTCCCGTATATCCTGCTGAATCCAACGGATGCCACCCCCGCGAAGCTGACTAGGCTGTTCACTGTACTTCTGCTCGGCAACTGCTAACATATCCTCGGAAAGATCGATCCCCGTCACCATCAGTCCTTCAGCAGCTAACGGAATCGATATATTGCCTGTCCCGCAACCTAGATCAACAAGCGTTGTTGGTTTAACTTCAAATCGTTCAAAACTTTCCTTCACGAACCGCAGCCAATCTTCATAAGGCATGCTGTTCATCAAGCGATCATACGTATAGGCAAATTTCTCGTAACTCATCTCAGACTTGCGTCTCCTCTTGTTTCAGATAAGTCCAATCCTCTTCCTGATAGATAAGCCCCTCTTTCATAAGCTTACCTAGAGCACGTTTAAATGCCGCTTTACTCAGGCCGAATTTATCTTTAATAATATCTGCCTGCGTTTTATCTGAAAATGGCATCGCGTTCCCAGGACGTTCACGGAGAACTTCTAGAATGCGTTCCGCATCTTCATCTCGTCCTTTTTCCTTAGGAAGTCTCATCGATAGGTTAACTCGTCCATCTTCTTCGCGTACGAAAGCAATCCTTACATCGACTTGCTCACCAACGCGAAGTAAGCGGGTCCGTTCTTGTGGAATGATGAGTCCGATCACACCATAACCTAGGACACCTGCTTCACATATGACAAAAGTACCCATTTGCAGAGGCCGATAGACGCGAGCTTTCACCCATTGGTTCGTCCAACTCGACGGCGCTCTTACGCATAGCGGAGCTAAGTCTTCTTCAAGCGCTAGCTTCGCAATCAATCGCCCTTGACGATCGTGTGCTAGCGTTGCGAACACTTTGTCGCCTACTTGGGGACGAAGTTCTTCAAGTTCCGGAACATGTCGATAAGGGAGAAGTAGATGACGCCCTAATCCCATTTCTAAAAAAAAACCAAATCGCGGGTGGATATCAACGACTTCCAAGAGTCCAACCTCACCCATGATAAGCAAAGGACGCTTCATGGTCGCCATGATTCGATCCTGGGTATCGTGGAACAAGAACACTTCCACTTTATCTCCCGGGCTGATTCGATTGCCTACGATTTCTGCGTAAGGCAGAAGGAAATCTTGGTAGCCATCCGTGAGGAAGAAACCGTTAGGCGGAACTTCCCTTGCTACCTCGAGGGTAACAAGGGATCCTGCTTCCATTCTCATACGCGCTCCACAACTTTAGCATCGGACCAAAGTCTTTCGATATTATAGTATTCGCGGTCATCACGATGGAAAACGTGGAGTACTACGTCTCCTAAATCAAGCAGTACCCATCTTGCTGTATCTATCCCTTCAAAGCCTCTAATATGAACACCATGTTCATGTGCTTTTTTACGAGCCTCGCCTGCAATAGCTTGGACTTGTGTTTCCGAATTCCCGTGACAAATCACGAAATAATCAGCAATTAAGGAAACACCTTGCAAGTTTAGAGTAACGATATCTGCTGCTTTTTTGTCTTCCGCTGCCTCAACAACGAATGCTAATATTTCTTCTGGGTTTTTACTCATGCAATCATCCTCCATGTCATTAGGTGTGTGTTTGAATTTGTTCCAATAAATCATTCCGAGTTAGAATTGTTAGTGGATAAATGCGTTTTCCCTTGGCGATCAAGAAGCTGATCGTGGAATCAAAACCAGCAATCAGAGCGCGTTCGAGACTTGTCTTCGCCAGCTCCCGAATCGAATCCACGCCAGGGAAATCACGACCCGGCTCCATATAATCCGCCAAGCAAACAATTTTATCGAGCTGCGTCATCTGTTCGCGGCCTGAGGTATGATACCTAATCGCATCCAAAATCTCCTCGTCAGCGATGCCAAATTGCGTCTTCGCAATAAAAGCACCTGCGTGCGAATGCCACAACTCTTTATCGAATGCTAATAAATCTTGGGGTAAATCGTTCTCACGAATAATCTTAGCTTGCTCTCCGATCGGCCAATACTTGCAGTAGTCGTGCAAAATCGCTGCAAGATCTGCCTTGACCGCATCACCGCCAAAACGTTCGGCCAGCATGACACTCGTCTCCATCACACCAAGCGTGTGCTGCCAACGCCGCTCCGGCATCTGCTCTTTCACTGCTGCCATTAGGTCTTCACGTTTCATATAAGTGATTCACCTCCATGAATTGCCCAACCTTATCTGGCACAAGATACCTGACGGGATCCTGCTTCTGTCTCAACGCCCGAATAGCTGTCGATGAAATTTCAACGAGGGGCATCGGAACTAGCTTGACTCGGGATCGAATATGCTCGGGCAGCTGTGACAAGTCCAGCTCATAGCCAGGTCTGGCTAATCCAATAAAATGAATATGCCGCACGATGTCATCGATACGATGCCACTGCGGCAAATACTGAACCATATCCGCGCCAATAATATACGTGAACGCGATGTCCGGATACTGCGATTTCAACAGCTCGATCGTATCGATACTATAAGATACGCCGCCTTTGTTAATTTCGATATCGATAGGACGAAAAAAAGGATTGCCTTCTGCAGCAAGGCAAACCATCTCCCAACGCTGCTGGCTTGTTCCCTTCGGGGCATTCGGTTTATGCGGCGGGACGTTAGCTGGCATCAGCCACACCTCGTCCAAGCCCCCTTCCACCCTCGCACGTTCAGCTGCGATTAAATGACCGGTATGAATGGGATCGAACGTGCCTCCCATAATTCCGACAAGCATACGTCCACCTCATTAGCGCGGCAGTTCAATTTTCTTATTGTCACGTGATTCTTTGTAAAGCACGACAATCTTCCCAATTACTTGAACTAGCTCTGCACCGGATTTTTCAGATAATTCTGCTCCGACTTCTTGACGATCTTCACCACTGTTGTTGAGTACCGTAATTTTGATCAATTCACGAACTTCAATGGCTTCTTGGATGTGGCGGATCAAATGGTCATTCACGCCACCTTTACCTACTTGAAAAATTGGATCTACGTGGTGCGCTAAAGAACGCAAAAATCTTTTCTGTTTGCCTGATAACATGGATGTCCCTCTATTCATTCTTATTCAGTTAATGACTGTTCTACCACCTGTCTCATTGCCGCAACCGGAGCAGGGGTTCCCGTCCAATACTCGAAGGCGTATGCGCCTTGATAAATAAACATGCCTAGCCCGCCATGAATGCGCGCGCCAATAGCTTCCGCTTCACGAAGAAATCTCGTGATACGTGGATTATAAATTAAATCACTTACTAGATGATGCGGTCGAAGCAGATGAAGCGGTAAAGGGAGATCATCTACATGAGGATGCATACCAGCCGACGTCGTATTCAACACGAATTCAACTTGGTCCACAACGTTCTCAAGCTCATCCAACCCTAATCCCACGGTTTCCGTAAATGCACCAATCGTAGCTGCTAG
Source organism: Paenibacillus qinlingensis (assembly GCF_031455095.1). Lineage (GTDB taxonomy): Bacteria > Bacillota > Bacilli > Paenibacillales > NBRC-103111 > Paenibacillus_E > Paenibacillus_E qinlingensis_A. Next base: position 279,717 of record NZ_JAVDSB010000003.1, on the reverse strand, counting down.
TTCGACAGCTCGCTCTTTGGTCCGATTCGCAATATATATACAGCTCGCGCCTTCCTTAGCCAAAGCATAGGCAACACCTCTCGCCGCCCCGCCTGCACCAAGTAGAAGAACACGTTTACCTGTGAGCTCAATGCCTGTTTCTTCCTTCAAGGATCGCACATAGCCAATCCCATCCGTATTAAAACCTTTGAGTTTACCATTCTCATTCACAATGGTATTAACAGCACCAACGATCATAGCGCCCTCATCGATCTCATCGAGGTAATTCATCACATCCACTTTATGCGGAATAGTTACATTCACACCGCGATAGCCTAGAGCTCTAATTCCCCGAACTGCGTCGCCAAGACCCTCTGGCTTAACGTGAAAAGCTGCATAAACGCCATTGATTCCCGCTTCCTGAAAAGCGCGATTCAACATGATCGGAGAACGGGAATGCCGAATCGGATCCCCGAATACCCCATATAATACCGTATGACTATCGATCCCCGTCACAAGTTTCTCCATGATCTCCCCTATGCCCCCTAAATCAACGACTCCCGCGTAATGACTTTAATCCCCTTCGGTGCATGAACCGCAAGCGTCGCACCTGCTAAGCTATTCACTTTAATCCAGCCTAAACCAGAGATCAACACATCCATTTGTTTCCCCTTCGGAATGTGCAGCGGATGCTTAACCAACTTCGGCAGCTCTTCAAGATCAGCCTGCGCCGGAGGCGTCAGCATGACACCTTTATGTTCTTCATACAAGCTATCTGCCCGCTCCAGCTTCGTACGATGAATCTGAATCGCATTCGACGTGTAACAAGTGAAAGATTGATGTTCACCTTGAATAAAATCAAACCGAACTAACGCACCAAAAAATAAGGTCTGCTCCTCATTTAGTTGAAATACCATCGGTTTAAGCGGTTTATCTGGCATTAGCGGCGTTAAATCACGCTTCTTCACAACCTCAGTCAATCGATGCTTGTACACAATTCCAGGTGTATCGATAATGAACTTGCCATCATCAAGTGGAATTTTGACCAAATCAAGCGTAGTTCCCGGATATTGCGACGTCGTCAATTCAGCTTCCAGATCACTATAATCACTGATCAAGCGGTTGATTAACGTCGACTTCCCTACGTTCGTAGCCCCAACCACGTATACGTCCATATTACCGCGGTATTCTTGCACAGCTGAGATAACGCGATCGAAACCCATGTTTTTCTTCGCGCTGCAAAGCACGATATCAACAACCTTCAGGTTTTCTTCCTTTACTCTGCGCTGTACCCAATTGATAATCTTGTTCGCATTCGTCACTTTAGGTAATAAATCGATCTTGTTAACAACGAGCAAAACCGGGTTATTCCCAATAAATCGAGCAAGCGAGCTAATCATGCTGCCTTCCCAATCAAAAATATCCACGATTTTCACGACAAGCGCCTTCGTTTGGCCAACATGTCCTAATAATTTAAGGAAGTCGTCCTGCTCCAGCGTAATACTTGAAGATTCATTGTAATGCTTAATTCGATAGCAACGCTGGCAAATCAAAGGCTCCTTCTCCAAGGCAGCCTCTGGAATATAGCCCAGTTTCGTTTTGTCTTCTGTTTGCAGCCCAATGCCGCAACCCGCGCAATGTTGTAATGTTTCTGTACTCATGAAACCTCCTAATTCTTCATCCTTGCTAGAGCCCATTTCTCAATCTGGCGGTTCACTTTCGTGAAGAAGCCTTCATCTTTTCTTGAGATAGGTTGAACGAGGATCGTATATAGCCCCATTCGATTACCGCCAAGCACGTCTGTCAGCATTTGATCCCCGATAACAGTCGTCTGCCGCGCATTCGTCCCAAGCAGCTTCATCGCCTTATGGAAGGAAGCATTCGTCGGCTTTTTGGCACGGTGAATAAACGGAATGTCCAATGGCTTTGCAAAGGTCGACACCCGGTTATGATGATTATTCGACACAATGACCACTTTGAAGCCAATCTGCTGCAAATGATTCAGCCATTCTATTAACTCTGGCGTCGCATGTGGATCACGTGCACCGACAAGTGTATTATCAAGATCCGTTATAATTCCGCGAATCCCGAAATCCCACAGGTGATTCGCATCAATATCGTAAATCGTATGAACAGACTGTCTGGGTACAAGCTTTTTCAGCAAACAAATTCCCTCCAACTGCTTCCTTGACATATACGTGAAACTATACCATAGTGCCTCGTTTGTTGCAAAAAGAAAAGAACATATTTTCCCACGCGGTCGATCATCCTCGAAAGACTTCGATAGAAGTTTTTCTCACTAGGACCTTGATGGCAAAGGCAACCAGTCTAAAACGCTTTGAATTTTGCGATCCCAGTAGCCCCAGTCATGCGTAGCAGACTCTTCTTCATACGTAATTTGCAAGCCCTGAGCACGACAATAATCTCTAAAACGAATATTATCCGCATATAGAAAGTCTTCTGTACCACAACATTGATAGAGTTGCGGTCTATCCTGTTTACTTGCAACGAGTTGGTCTGCTAGATAAAACAAATCATTGGGACTATTTTTAATTGTAGACAGCTCGCCAAAAATGAGTTGAGAATCGGCTGGAAATGCAGCCGCTCGCTCTACGATATCAACTGCACCCGACAAGCTTGCCGCAGCTGCATATCGATTCGGATGCGAGAGAGCTAACTTCACAGCACCGTAACCGCCCATAGATAGACCTGCCACGTAGTTCAACTCTCGTTCTTCGGCTAGTGGAAAGAATGATCTTGCCAGTACAGGTAATTCCTCACTAATAAATTCCCAATACTTTGGTCCTGACACCATATCCGCATAAAAGCTGCGATTCACAGCCGGCATAATGACGGCAATTCCGAGCTGAGATGCATACCGCTCGATGGAGGTTCTCCGCATCCAAATCGTATGGTCATCAGACAAGCCGTGCAGCAAAAGCAGTGTCGGATGCTTCCCACCGTAAGCACGAGACGTCAATCCGATTTGACTTTTGGCGACTTGAGGTAATATAACATGCATGGAAGCTGCAACACCAAGGGATTCTGAATGAAAATGACAATCGATAAACGCCATTTGAATAAAGCTCCTCTCATAGGAAGCCACCCTCCATGGATGGAGAGTGGCTTCATTTAACTATTTCATTTGTTCTTTTACACGTAAAATTAATTGATTCGCTTGTTGATACTCACCTTCAGTTACAGCTAATTGGCTGTATTTCGCACGTTCAAATAGTTCAATCAAAGCATCAAGCTCTTTCTTTAACCATTTACTCTGCGATGACCACCTGGTGGTTGCTTCACGCACTGTTTCATACTCATATCGCGTATAGCCTTTGCGACGAGAAGAACGAAGCATTCGTTCAAACTCTACCACTATTTTCTGATTAAAGTTCACGACTTGCAGTTGCTTCCTACGTGCGCGCCAGTTATGCCATGCTTCGCTTCGTAGTAAGAAAAATACAGCAACAGCTAGAAGTCCTACAACCACTACACTGCTTAGTGTTAACCAAAGCCATGTGAAGCTAGGTGCAGTCGTCGTTTCTTCTGGCGTTGTCGTCGTTTCTGTATCCGTTGTTACATCTTCAGGTACTGGTGTCGCTTCTGGAAATACATTGGGCAATGCAAACCCGGAGGTGGGCTCGAAAGATATCCAACCAAATCCTTCAAAGTAAACTTCAACCCAGGAATGCGCATCCGAGTTGCGAATCGTATAGGTGCCCGCACCATCTGTATCAATCGTTGTACCTAGTAGACTCAGGATTCCCTGCTCACGAATCTCATCTGTTATGGATGAAGCTCCGGAGGAATAACCTTTCACCCACCTCGTAGGCAAACCAATTGATCGTGTGAGTACGGCCATAGCCGTGGAGTAATAATCACAGTACCCTTGCTTCACTTCGAAAAGGAAACGATCCACAAAGTCCTTGCTTTTCCCCTTCGTTTCGTCCGGAGTATTCGTATAAGGATAATTCTCCGACAAATACTTCTCAATCGATTTCGCTTTATCGTAAGGATTCGTTGCATTTTTCGTAATATCAAGTGCTAGCTGCTTCACTCGCTCAGGCAAATCAGCAGGAACTTGCAAATACTCTGCCCAATCTGGCTTGTTAACGAAGTCTTGCTCAGTTTTGCGTAATAGATCTTCCTCTAGAATCGGCTCTTGGGTAACAATTGAATAATCTTTGGGATAATTGGTTCTTCCCGTGAAACGAAGCTCTGATTGACGAGGTGACCAGATAATGCGTTGGAATTGGTTCTCACCTTGGTTAATTCCTACAATTTTCTGAATGGCATAGCCACCGAACAAGACAGGAAATACCTCTTCTCGATCCATCACAACGCTTTGCGTCACTTCGGTTGTTTTCAATTGCGATACGTTAAAGCGTGCATCTAGGGGTAACGGATTTAAATTCACCCGAAACATAGGCAATCTCTTCTCCGTTGGTCCAAGCTCCCAACCTTTCCCGTTGTACATCGAGCGCGTTTCACCACGGAAATAAGTTCGTTTGCTGGATTCAACGGTCATCACAGGTGTGTAATCAAACCGAAAGCCGCCGCCGAGTCGGCTATCATCTCGGCTATAACCTGATGAAGCATCCGCCGTTGAGGACGCAATGCTAACCCCTTTGCCAAGCAATGGCACCGGTTCACCGCGACTCACTTTCCAGGCTGTATATGGATCCGTTAAAATTGGATTTACCGTTGGAGCAAATATGCCTGCTAAAGCAATAATGACAATTAAAATAAAGATAGGAACAGCGAATGATGACGGGTAGTCGGAAATGGTTTCCCACACATCCGGCGCTTTCTTCTTCAACTGCGAGAAATGTCTCACGATAAGAAGCAAAAAGCCACAAGCCAGAATCATGGCCACTTGCGGCCATAGGAAAATCATACTAAACGAATCACGAACGGCAAAAAACAAAATACTTACAAAAATAAGGACGACAATACGAAATCTCGATTTCACAGACCACATTGCGAATAAATAAATGATCCAAGCACTTAAACTAAACCAAATATACGGTTCAAGCTGACCCGCGTTGAGCCCAATCCAACGCAGTGCTTCTTTCCAACTCGTAATTTGTACAGATACCCAATGATAGCCCATGCTCAATCCATGGAACCAGACCATGAGAACGAATTGGAGAAATGCACGCCAACCATCCTTCATTTTGGGAATAAAGTACGTTGCCGTAGTAAGCACTAGCGTCCATGTTACGAAAGAAACCGTCTCTGGAAGCCACAAGCCATCTTCTTTCATAATCCAAATCAGAAATTGATAAAGGAAGACACCGACGAAGATCGCCGAAACGCGCATCGCCCAATCCTTGAGAAGAATTCTGCTCCACCATGTGTTAGGCATACCGTTTCGCTCCTCCCAGTAGGTTAGGCAAGTCGGTCAATTGACTTACCTCATACCCCATATAGCCCTGTGAGCGAATGGCTTTAATGTAATCTTCATGCGTTGGAAGGTGTTCTACGCCCGGAGTTCCAAAGCTATGGTTATCCTGTGCATGAATCCAAATATGACAAGGTTTCATTTGGAGAAGTGCCATTTGCTGAAACATCTGCAGCATCGCACTGCCTTTTTGCGGAGAAATAAGCACAATTAAACTGCCTGCTGGCCACTCCTGCGAGCGTTCCTTCAAAATTTGACCCAAAGATTGATAACCATCCGCATCAACACCAACGAGATGTTTAACAATCTCTTTGTAGTGATGCTGACTGTGCTTCGGTTCAAAATAAGTAAATTCTTTGCCAATCGACAGTAGTCCCAGCGACATTTCACGTCCGGTTCCGTATCGGAATAAGGAAGCTGCAACAGACACAGCTAATTCAAATTCAGCGTTATCTCGGTAAGCACGTGCAGTCCGATCTAGTAAAATAATCGTTTTGGGCAAAGATTCGCGCTCGAACTCCTTCGACTTCCAAGTTCCTGTCTTGGCCGTCGCATTCCAATGAATGCGTGAAAGACGATCGCCATAAATGTATTCACGAACACCATTGATTTGCGTCGTTTCCCGATGCGCGCTAGTCACCGTGGAGTGATGCTGCATACCTTTGAGCATCTGATGAAATTGCGCCCATTCACGAATGGCAACCGTTTGTGGATAAACAGTAATTGGCTGTTGCAAGTCTAAGCGGCCTTTGTGTTGAAAAAAACCAAATATATCTTCGGTTAAACACTCTGTCTCTCCGAAACGATAGTAGCCTCTCCGCAGTGGCGGAGTACTATAAGTGAATTCACCTCGACGTTTCCAATCGGGAACGATCGACCCTTCAAATAGGGCTTCGTCGCCATTCTGACGGATGAGCTGATCTTTAATCATCACATAAGGAACGGGCCAGTAGCCTGGCAATTGCAGTCCAATCTGAATCTGTAAGGATTGTCCTGCCTCGAGTTTGGCCTCTAAACCCGTGTTCGTGAGCTTTCGAGTACCTTGAACTCGCTTGATTCCGCTCCAATTCCCCGAGAGTAAATAAACCGTCAAAAACGACATCGTAATGAATAACATGGAGGCTAGCTTTCCACCTTGATACAACATGAATAACAAGCTAGCCGCCAAGCAAGTAACAAGTAGCCAAAAAGCTGCCGGAAGCCGGGGAAATTCCCCGAATCGTTTGAATACCGGTCGTTTCATAGGCTCACTTCTCCAATCTGACCGGGACCCGTACTTGCTCAAAAATCGTAGCAAGCACAGAGGCAATGGTAATACCATCCATGCGTGCTTCCATTTGAAGGATCATACGGTGACCGAGTACAAACGGAGCTAAATATTTAATATCATCCGGGATGACATAATCACGACCATGTATGAAGGCATAAGCTTTGGAAGCTAACACCAGTGAAAGTGTAGCCCTCGGACTCGCACCAAGGAAGACAGCGTGATGCTCACGTGTTTTTCTCGAAATCGTAACTAAGTAATCAGCTACAGCTTCATCCAAATGTACCAGACGAACCTGCTCTTGCATGTCAAGGACTTGCTTGGTATCCACTATGGCATGCAGTGCCTCCATCGGGTGTACCTTGCTTTGGGATGCAATCATCATTTTCTCAGCTGCTTCACTCGGGTAACCTAAGCTTAACTTAATCATAAAACGATCTAATTGCGCCTCTGGCAATGTGTAAGTGCCTTCGAAGTCGATTGGATTCTGAGTCGCAAGCATTAGGAACGGAGACGGGAGTTCATGTAAATCACCATCTACCGTAATATGCTGCTCTTCCATCGCTTCCAGCAGGGCTGATTGCGTCTTGGTCGTGGCACGGTTAATCTCATCCACAAGCAAAATATTGGTCATGATCGGCCCTGAACGGAATAGGAATTTCTCTTCTTTGGGGTGATATATAGATACGCCAGTTATATCTGTTGGCAATAAGTCCGGGTTACATTGAATACGGCGGAATTGCCCGCTTATGGATTTCGCCAATGCTTTAATCAGCACTGTTTTACCTGTTCCTGGGACATCTTCAAGCAGAACATGACCACCTGCCAACATCGCAGTAAGCAACAATTCAATTTCAGCGCTTTTGCCAAGAATACATGATTCTAAATTTGCTTTCAGATTAGCTAGTACTTCTACATGATGCTGGGTGGCAGTTTCCATGTGTTGATCCTCCTTAGAGTTTTGCTTGTCAAGTTAACTTCGTTTGCAAACTAGCTAATTACAGGGGTATTCCTCGAAAAATTGTATGCGTAAACATGGCTTTTTTGTACGAACCTGCCTCATCTTCTGTATGGCTCAGAAAATAAACAAAATGTACGTAAATCTAGTGTACAGGAAAGTTTTTCTTCCGTATACTTGTAAATCCTCTAAACTTATTTGTTAAAATTACCCACGTATTTAAGGGCAAGATGATTTGGAGCTGAAGATAGTCACAAAATGAATTTATGGATGCGAGGTAGAGAGATTTTGGGGGTTGATTGGGCTGATTGGCAGGTGATTTGGGGAGTTGAAATTGACCTGCTACGTCCTCTGATAGTCAGAATCTAAAAAAAGATGCGAATAACGCATCTTTTTCCATCACATTTAATTTTTTTATGGAATATCGGTAAAAAAAGATGTATTTGGGCAGCAATTCTTCAATAATCATTTTTGCAGTTCTCATCTCATATCGAGATGCTTACTAGAAACTAAATAGGGGACGTATCACTTCCGGATAAGCCCCCTTCCCTTCAAACCTCACCCTTTGGGTTTCACAAACAACGCCGCTAAAAAAGCGAAAATGATCGCAGCCGATATCCCTGCGCTGGTCACCTTAAAAATCCCTGTAATGATGCCAATGTAACCTTCCTTATGAAGCTCCTCTAACGCCCCATGCACAAGGGCATTCCCGAAGCTCGTAATCGGCACCGTAGCGCCTGCGCCGGCAAAGGCAATCAGCGGTTCATATAAGTTACAGCCATCTGCAATGGCACCAAGGACGACTAATGTGCTCATGGTATGCGCTGGCGTTAATTTGCCAACATCCATCATGAGTTGACCGAGCACACAGATGGCGCCTCCAACGACAAATGCCCAAAAAAAGCTCATACGTATAAACCTCCAGACTCTATGGAAACAGCATGTGCAATGCACGGAATGCTCTCACCTTGTTGGAATGAAAGCGGTGAAAGTAAGGCTCCTGTCGCGACAACGAGGATTCTTTTCAGTTCCCCCTTCGCCATCCGCTTCAACAAGTGACCATAAGTAACTGTAGCAGAGCAACCGCAGCCGCTGCCTCCCGCCTGAACGGTTTGCGTTTCCCGATCGAAGATCATTAATCCGCAATCATCATACGTTGTTTGCTCGATTGGAAACTGATGCTTGCGGAAGAGCTCGCGTGCTATGTTAATCCCTACCGAGGCTAGATCTCCCGTAACGATAAGATCGTAATAGGAAGGATCGCGATTCAACTCGCGACAATGGGTTTGGATCGTATCCACAGCGGCTGGCGCCATCGCTGCGCCCATATTGAACGGATCCGTGATCCCCATGTCCACGATCCTTCCGATCGTGGCAGCGGTGACGACAGGGCCGTCTCCGCTCTTCCCAAGCACGGCGACCCCTGCACCCGTGACCGTGTACTGCGCCGTCGGCGGCTTCTGCGAACCGTATTCCGTTGGATAACGGAATTGTTTCTCCGCCGTGCAGTTATGGCTGCAGGTGCCTGCCATCACATAGTTGGCGGCGCCTGAATCCACCAGCTGCGCGGCTAGCGCCAGCCCTTCCATGGAAGTGGAGCAAGCGCCGAATATCCCTAGATAGGGGATATTCAACGTCCGCGCAGCAAAAGTATTGGAGATAATTTGATTCATCAAATCGCCTCCAACATAGAATTGAATCTGGCCGTCGGTTAAGCCGGCTTTGGCCAGGGCGCGATGCGCGGCTTCTTCCAGCAGCGCTTTTTCTGCTTTTTCCCATGTTTTTTGACCAAGTGTCAAATCACCATGCACAACATCGAAATCTTCATTAATTGGACCTTTTCCTTCATCCGGACCTACAACTGTACCTGTCGAAAGTATCACGGGTCGATTTTCAAAAACCCAGCTTTGGTGTCCCTTCAACATATCGTCAGCCCCCCGTGAAGATCAGATGTGCAATTCCAACAAAGAAGGCCGCAACAGTTCCAAAAACGATAACGGAACCCGCTAATTTGAACATATTACCACCAACACCCAGCACTAAACCTTCAGCCCGATGCTCAATCGCAGCGGAACAAAGTGAGTTCGCAAATCCTGTAACAGGGACAGAACTTCCCCCACCAGCCCACTGGGCTATTTTGTCGTAAATACCGAAGCTCGTTAGGATAACCGAGATAATAATCATGACGGCAACCGTCGGATTGCCCGCTGTTTTCTCCGTAAAGCCAAAATAATTAATGAACATATGCATAAAGCATTCACCAATTAGACAGATTGTCCCACCAACTAGAAAGGCTCTGCCGCAGTTTTTAAGAACAGGTCGTTTGGGCTCTTGCTGCTTGGCTAATTGTTGGTACTCCTGCTGTGTCATGGTTAAGTTTTTCTTCTTGTTGTTAGGCATGACTTCCTCCTATTCTCTCAGAACCTACGCTCTGAGAATCGTATGTACCTGCTGTATTACTTGGGTTAACTGAATTGAACAAGCTTCATACATGTGTTTGGCTTCTATATTGCTCGTCGTTAAGGAGTACAACTCTAAGTCTGCTTCACATTTTTTTAAGCATGCCAGCAAAGCAGGTCGTTCCGTTGGTGAAGGGACTTGTAATTTGTCATCAAAAAGATCAACCGTTAATTCCCCATCTGTGTTGACCTGTCCGAGAAAAACATTTTCTTTCGCAACCCCCAGCTTATCCAGCTCGGTATGCAACCATCCTCTACTCTTACCTGCCGCGGCCAAAGGCTCATCTTGAATGACACCATCCATCATGACAGCTTGTGTCGGCTTTTCTATAGCCAGCTTCATACCTAAATGTTTAGGTGTTAGAGGTTGATTCTCGCTCTTCAAAAGGATACTTAAATCGCCGCTGGACTCCAGCATCGCGAATTCGACATCCGCAACTCGAAATACTCCTTTGGTGCGTAACTGCTCAAGCAACTCATCACCTGTATAGCGTTCTTTTCTCAAATTACCTTCTAAAACTTTGCCGTCCTTGATAAGAACCCGACCATTTCCTTCAAACCAGCCACGCAAGGTTTTGCTTTTCAACGTCAATAATTCTAATACTAAGGGCACAAGCACCCATACTAATATCGCTATAACACCATGAAAATAATTCGCCTCAACATCTGTGGAAATATTTCCCGCCAAATCTCCCAGCGTTATTCCGATGACATATTCAAAAAAAGTGAGCTGAGAAATTTGCTTTTTACCCAGAATCCGTGTTAGTACAAACAAAAACATCAAGGTACCTAATGCTCTAATAGCAATAAGTATCCACTCAGGCACATCATTCCTCCCCCTTCTCGAACTTTCAATACCTACATTATGTGCCAATCGGGCACTAACTATTATTGCTCTAAATTGGATTTATTTGTTTACATGAGCCGGTTACTTGGCGGGCATATTAACAATCGCACATGGAGTTCCTTTGTTTACCCATGATTACAATTGAGGAGTGTTTACGACAATGACAGTTGCAGCACAAGTTAAAACTACCTTAGCATCCTTAAAGAGTGCCCAAGCCAGTCTTGAAACCTTCGCCCTTAGCACACAAAATCAAGAGGCCAAGCAATTATATGAGACAGCTGCCCAGTCAACCCAGCAAATCGTGGATCAGGTCTCCTCTCGAGTTCAACAATTAGAAAATGAAGAGCCGCAATACAAAGGATTCTGAAAAACAAAGAGCCGCTGCGACGAACCGCAGCGGCTTCTCAATTTACTTTTCAAAAAAACAAACTTAGAAACAAGATGAGCAATACAAACAATATGAGAATGAGCATAATAAATTGTTCCTTTGGCATGAATGCCGCCCCTCGTTTCGTTGAAATTCCTTCTCGTGTCCTCATTCTAACGGCTGACCTGAAGCCTTCCTCACTTCGTTCGCTAAGCGATTAAATTCTTTCCTTGCCTCTGCATCTGTGGTTGCGAAATAGGCGGCTGATAAGAAGGCAATAATCTTATTCGCATCTTCTACACTTATCATCGCTTTAGGCCTCCTTTATTTTCCATTTTATTTGCCAGTCCAGTAATCAAAAGTTAACTTTTTATTTTTGAAAAAAGAGTATGGCAGGTAGCAATATCCTCCGTCCCCCCATGCGGTTCCCCATGAATTACGAGCAATAATGACACCCTGTCCTGCTTTCTTATCATCCTTATAGCCCACTGCTAGCAAGGCATGACCACCTAAAAGTTGTTCCTTTTTTCGATCGGGGTAAGGAATCTTACCCGTCAGGGACGCCTTTTTACTCTCAAAAGATGCATACAGCCATATCCCAAATACAACAGGAGAACCGTCAGCCAAAGCTGCCTTCAAGCTAGCTAGATCATGGAGACGATGATAGCCGTCAATTCGATAATACCTAGCCAGGGATTCCGCTTCATGATTAGGCGTATTGCGAAAATTGGCAATTTTGTAAGGCCACGCTGCTTCCGGGCATACGCCAGTTTTATGCAGGACTTTAAACCCATCTCGGATAGTAGCCCCTGCATCTTGATTAATCGTATTTTCTAACTCGCGTTCATGCCAATAATGAAAAAGCCGAGATAACCGCGTCGAATTGTCTTCTTCGTTTCGCAGCCAAAATTCACGAAGTCCACTTACGATTGCATTAGATGTGCATGAGCCTAATGAACCTTGGTTGACTATAGGAGAAAGTTTGCTCCGCAAATCGATTTGGCGCGGCAGTTGAGATTCCCGAATATAATTGACACTCCTATATGTGAAATCACGGAAATCTCGCGGATCTCTTTTGACTGTGTATTTCCGCATGTGTACCTCCTAAGAAAACCTAATCGATGAGTAATCCAGTGTATTCACCCATAGGCAGGAGCGTGCAAAAAAGAGCTCGACTTCTGAAATGAAGTCCGAGCTCTTACCGTCATGTATTATTTATTCTGTTATTGTAACTGTGACTGGGGACCATTCGCCAATAATCGTTTGTCCGTGAAGCGAGACGCTTCCCTGCGGCGTCAAATCTTTCTCGGTCATCATACCAAGTGCGACTGTAAAACGATTGAATTTGATGGGTACGTTTTTCTCACGTCGCACTTCTTCACCATTTACATAAAAAATAACTTCATCGTTACCGCGGTGGTACGTAATTTTGTACGTATTGAATTCCCGGACTTGGAAATTCGTCTCTTCCTTGAAGATACAGAAGAAGCGGGTTTTATCTGTTTCAGGCACCTGCACACCTGGGAAAGGAAGTACCGCATACACACTTGCATATTTATCGTTACCCGCGAAGAAATCCAGGGCTGCACCTGTCGTGAAATCAAGCAAATTCAATGAAACAAAACCATCATAGAGGTCGTTAGGTTCCGTGTTTTGGGTGCGCGCACGAATTTGCAGCTCGAACGAAATCTCGCCTTCTTCAGGCACTTCAACGTCTTGAGCCGAATAGTACATATGCTTGGCATTATCTAAAAATTGTACATAATCATTCTTACGACTAAGCGGCGCTCGCGCATAGAGAATACCATTTCGAACGATAATCGTCGCATTCGGTTCTCTAAATTCCCAGAAAGAACCGTCAGGCATCGGGAATCCGCCTATTTTCCAAACTTCGCCTTCGGACAAAATCGTGTGAAAATCACCAATCGTAAATTGTTTGCTCATCATTATGACCTCGCTTTGTTGTGAAGTTTCGTTCATTATTGCAAGATAGCTTGTACGAGTAAGGCTAACATCATTATCATTCCGCCTCTAATCGTCGCCTTTAACGAAGCACCCATGAGTGGCAAATAGGCTGGAGAAGGATTCTCTGATTTCAAATTCTTATAGACACGATAGAAAGGAATGGCTGTTAGTAAAGCAAGTAGGGCATAGTATGGGAACACGCCATTAATGACACAAGCGATTAAGGAAACGTAAGATAATACGAATAAGCACTTGGAGAATACCAAGGCACGCTTCTCGCCCCATACTACAACTAATGTACGCTTACCGGCGCTTTGATCGGCTTGCCAGTGAAGAAAATGATGGTTAAATAAAATTAAAGTCGTCAATAAACCGATGGGTAATGACAGTAGAATCGGTCGATAATCAACTTGCATGGTTTGAACATAGTAGCTGCCCAACGTAGGCAAAACACCGAAGGAAAGCAAAATAGCAATTTCGCTATACCCTTTGCCGCGGTATCCAAATTTAATAGGCGGAGCCACATAGAAATACGCAATCAAGGCACCTAAGCCTCCGAATACAAGAACAAGCCAACCGCTGCTTATACTTAGTATAAGTCCACAGATAAGGGCAACTGCAAATAACGACCATGTGATTATACTAAAAGTCCGTTCTGCAATGGTACCATTTGCTAGGAAACCCGAATTCGTTGAAATCGTAGAAGCCGTTTCTTTGGCTGCCGTATCGATACCATTTCGGAAATCCCATAAGTCATTAATCATATTTGAGAATAAATGTGCTGCAATTGACCCAATAAAGGTTAGCACAAATAGCAATGGATGAAAGGTATCGTTCCACACAATTGCGCCCAATCCACCTAATAGGACTGGAATGATCATAACGGGAATAACCCTAAATCGCGATGCTTTCATCAATAGAGTTAAGTTTAGGTTATTCATACTCACGTTCCTTTCAAAAAACACTCTGAAACTCATACTATCCCAAACCTATTAGTAGTTCAAGTAGGTTTCTATTCCCCTAAACCCACGCCCTGCCTACTCTGGTAAATTGTTGGAAAAATAAAAAGGATGCTAGATTTACTCTAGTCATCCTTATCATCTATCATTTTTTACTTCAAATAAAAAACTTCGCGCATTGGCCTGATCGGGACAGCTTCACGGAAGTCGAAGGAACCTACGACCATTTTTGAGGTAATGGCATTCCAACGATTACATGCGTCGCTCTCCGCAAGGTAAGCGAAAGCTGCATCTATATCATCGCATAAAAAGACATAGAAAAACTGTGTACCATTTTGAAAAATGGAATAATCTCTGATTCCTGCTTTACTGTGTTCTTCCATAATCTCTGGCCAAGGAGCCAAGTGCATTTGAACATACTCCTCAAGAACTTCCTCACGTATCGTCCATGTCCAAGCAAATTTACCGCTATTTTGCATGAGGTTCTACCTTCCTTTTTCACAAATGTTAGATTCCTAACTTGGCAATGCAAAACCAGTTGCAGGAGCAACTGGTTATCTTTTCACCAAGTCTTCGCGAATCGGTGTAAATACATCTAATAGTGCAGAGTCTTCCAATGCAGTAACCCCATGCTTAGCTCCACTAGGTATATAAACCGTTTGGCCTTGTTCAATAACGGTAACAACGCCATCGATTGTAAATTCGATTTTACCTTTCAAACAATAGGACATTTGCTCATGCACATGACTGTGCTGATATCCGATAGCTCCAGGTTCAAAATGAACCTCCATCATCATTAACCCAACTTCAGCCTTCAAAATACAACGTGTCACACCTGGTTCTGCTGCTTCCCATACGCCAATATTAGACATCGGACTTTCCCCTTTCGTTATAAAACGCTTTCAGTCTGAATAAAAAAGAAGGACCGCAAGCGGCCCTTCACTTACTCACTAATTATACCTGAAAGGAACCCAAATGAACATACTTGAAAATAAACGAACCTTATGCCGTAGTTGCTGCACGGTCTTTCCCTTTATCAGCTTCTCCTGCGTTCTTGTTCGCTGCATCCCGATCCTGCTGCATATCCGCAACCGTCTTCACCTTCAGACGAGCAGCCCCTTCATACTCCTTTGTTGGAATGAGGTTACCGGCGGCGAGTCGTTGTTTGGCCTCGGCAATCGCGGCACCATACTGTGGTAACCATGCCTCCTGGGCAACCAACATCTCATCAACCATTTGCCAAATTTCCTTCGGATTGCAGACAGCTCCAACAAGCGGATCCATCATGAAGGCTTGACGCAGCAACTTATCATCGCCGCGAACAGCCGCTTCTACTGCCAAGCGCTGAACTGAAATGCTGACATTGCATACCGCCGCTGGCCCCAACGGCAGCTCACCGACAAGCGGCATCGAAATACCATTGCGATCCACATAACCCGGCGCTTCGATAATCGCATCATCAGGTAAATTAGAAATAACCCCTCTATTCACCAGGTTAAAATGTCCCCGATACACGCGGCCTGTCTCTAGACCTTCGATAATATAGGAGCCATGCTCTTCACTGCGCTTCTCTTGCGCATACACGATTGCCGGATCCTTCATCCAATTCGGGAAATCCGTTTCAAACCAACGACGTCCCTCCGTACAGACACGTAAGTAGCCGCCCGTTTCACCATTGATCCAAGATCCCATGTCGATCCAATCTTGAATTTCACTAGCTCGCTTGCGATACCAAGGAACATATTCACTCAAGTGTCCATTCGACTCCGTGCTATAGTAACCAAACCGGCGCAGCATATCGATCCGAACCTTCTCCGTGCGGGTATACTCGGGGTGGTTCTCAAAAGCTTCTAATAATCCTGCCGTCAAATCCTTCCCCTCATGAGTCGCTTGAATATACCAAGTTTGATGATTAATGCCTGCACAAATAATATCCACGTCTTTCTTCTTCAACCCGTAAACTTCGGCAATTTGATGATGACCATGCTGTACACCATGACAGAGACCAATCGTGCGAACACCGCCATACTTATTGCAAGCCCACGTCAGCATCGCCATCGGATTTGCATAATTCAATAGTGTGACATCTGGTGCTGCCACCTCACGAATATCTTGGCAAATGCGAAGCATTTCTGAGATACCGCGTTGTCCGTACATGATTCCACCTGCACACAGGGTATCACCTACACATTGATCCACCCCATATTTCAAAGGAATATCGACATCCGTGGCAAAAGCCTCCAGCCCCCCCACACGAATCGTGCATAGTACGTATTTCGCACCTTCTAATGCTTCCTTACGATCCGTCGTGGCTTGAATCTGAATGGATAAGCCATTCTCATGGATGTCACGTTGACAGAGCTCTGTCACCATCTCCAAATTGTGTGGATTTATGTCTGTAAAAGCCACTTGAATATCATGAAATTCAGGTACGGATAGTAAATCCCTTAGAAGTCCACGTGTGAATCCAATACTGCCTGCGCCTATGAATGCTACCTTAAATGCCATATGAATCGCCCTCTCTATCACTTCGTCTATGTTTCACATTGTACCAAGCAGATGAGAGAAAACGTTATCAAATTCCTAACTTCCTCGCTTCCCAATTGTCAAAAATTCTAACTTCCTTCTGGATAGGCGACTGTATGTTTATTCATCGATCTCCGATATTCCGTCGGTGTCATCTTCGTATGTGCTTTAAATAACAAATGAAAATACTGCCTGCTGCCCACACCGATATAGTCTGAGATATCCGCAATTGGGATGTCGGTTTCAAGCAGCAGCATTTGCGCTTTTTCCATGCGAATTTCCGTTAAATAGGTCATAAGCGTTTGGTCTGTCACTGCTTTGAATATTCGCTGTAAATAGCCCGGGTGTAGATTCACAGCACCTGCAATATCTTTCACTTGAATCTCGCGATCATAATTCTGGTGCATATAATCCATGCTTTGCTTGACATACCACTCGCTTTGAACCAAAGAGCTACTCACTGTTGCGCGGCTTAACCGAGCAATGCGTATTAAGAGCTGCGCAATTAATAATTGAATCATCGTCTCACTTTTGCCAGCCGGCTTATCTAACTCTAGTACCAAGCTTTTCATCACATGGTAGACTTCATCCGGATCACGAAGCACTAAGTAAGCCGTCTGAACCTCCAATAATGAGGATAGTTGCTTTTCTTCGGCGGCAAGCTGTTGAAGTGAAGGTGTCACACCTTGATGACGGGTAAAACGAAACTCCACATTCAGCATGCGACACGGCTCTTCGTCCTCTACAATAAGTCGGTGAGCGACATTGGCGTCCAGTAAAATGAATTCTCCTTTTTTCAATCTTACCCTGTCAGTCCGTGCAGCTGAGAGCTGAATCTCGACATCACAAAAGCCATGTATCGTATACATAATCTCGGTTGCATCATGTCGATGAAAGGACATATGAAAGCCTTGCCATTGTTTAAAATAGTAGGCCAGCACCTGCGGAAGGCAGGGAAAATCCGTCAATAAAGCTGGAAACAGACGTGCCGTTTGCATCATGGAGAGCTCCTTTCCAACCTTTCTTAAGGACATTCTACTCCCCTCTCTACAAAAAGAAAATCCCTTCATGCTGAAGGGATTCCACTGCTGCTATTCCTATAGTAGTTAATCATTTTTTACAGAGTCACGATCGGTGTAATCATCATTTGAAAATGGGTGACTTAAATTATCCATAATTTCTTCAACTGCGTCACTTAACATGTCTGTCGGAGTTGTGTCTTCTTCCTCTGGCAGGGTTGGAATTGTATCATTACATACACGATCAAAATAATGACTTTTGTCCATTCACATGTACCTCCTTATTTCCTATTCTCATGATTAACATCGCTCGTTTGCTTGTTTTGTACACATCTCGCTTACTTTATTCACATCTTTTCAAATTTCCGAAAATGCGCAGAAGATCTCCTTGCCTAAATCGTTGATATGAAGTAAATTAAACCTATATGAACGTATATCAACACAAATAAACCAATTCTAAGGAGAATGAACCCATGGATATCCGCTACGCTTCACACCCGAACGAAGTTAAACAATTCGACACAGAACGCTTACAAGCAGAATTTCAAATTCAATCCTTATTTACAGAAAATCAAGTGACATTAGTTTACTCACACGTTGATCGTTTTATTATTGGCGGCGTTTTGCCAACGACTGAAACACTTAAACTAGAAGCTGACACGAAAGAAATGGCTGCTGACTACTTCTTAGAGCGCCGCGAAATCGGTATCATCAACGTAGGAGCTAGAGGCACAATTACTGTTGATGGCACAGCGTACACAATGGATTCCAAAGATTGCATCTACATCGGTCTTGGTTCCAAAGAAATTTCTTTCTCAAGTGATGATGCTGCGAACCCAGCGAAGTTCTACTTTAACTCAACACCAGCTCATACAACATACCCAACTGTGAAAGTAGCGATTAGCGAAGCAACGCCTGCTCACCTAGGCAGCATCAATACTTCCAATGAGCGTACTATTTATAAATACATCCACTTGGATGGCATTCAAAGCTGTCAACTTGTTATGGGTATGACATTATTGAAACCAGGCAACATGTGGAATACAATGCCAACGCATACGCATAACCGTCGTTCCGAAGTTTATTTCTATTTTGACATGCCAGAAGATGCTGTTGTCTTCCACATGATGGGTGAGCCGCAACAAACACGTCATGTTGTTATGCGCAATGAGCAAGCTGTCATCTCACCGAGCTGGTCCATTCACAGCGGTGTGGGTACGAACAACTACACATTCATTTGGGGTATGGCTGGCGAGAATCAAATGTTCAACGATATGGATGCAGTTGCGATGCAAGATCTAAAATAATCGGTAATCCCATGATAAGAACGGATGAAACCCGATGAATCCTTTACGTAGATATGAAACGATTATGGAAGTTTTACTCGCTCAGAAGGAAGTCACTGTGAATGAGCTGAGTGAACGTCTAGAAGTAACTGGAAAGACCATTCGTGAAGATTTAGCCAAGCTGGAGGAAAAAGGGCTGCTAATCCGCATACATGGCGGTGCTATGCTAGCTCAAAGCGATCAGTTAGGCATTCTTTCTGCGAAAGAACCGAATATCAAGCATGCAGATAAAAAATCGGAGATTGCGTCCCTTGCTCTTCGATACATCCAACCACGCGATATCATCGCGCTGGATGGCGGATCTACAACGCTTGAAATCGCTAGGCGGCTGGATAATCAGCCGCTTACGGTTGTAACTAACGATTTATATATCATCTCCGAACTTGTCCATAAGGATGAAATTCGGTTAGTCGTTCCTGGCGGCTATCGTCTGCGGAATATGCTTGCAGGCCCAGAAGCTGTAGAGTATGTGCGCGGTCTCAACATTCAGAAATCGTTTATTTCTGCGACTGGTGTGCATTTGCAGCATGGCTTTACCATTTATACGAATGATCTTGTTGAATATAAGCGCGCGCTCATCAGTTCCAGCGCAACTGTTTATGGAGTGATAGATCACTTCAAATTTGGACAATGTGCTTTGCGAACCTTCGCCTCTCTTTCTGAAGTGGCTATGATCTTGACCGATAGCGGGCTATCGGAGGAAACGGCGTCACAGTTCCGCGAAACAGGCATACAGATCGAAACGCTGTAAGAGCAAGATACAAAGTTGAACCTATACTTTCTATTATAGAAAAGGAGTACGTCATGACACTTTTTAATCTATCAGGCAAAACAGCATTCGTTACAGGTGCTTCAGGCGGCCTAGGCCAAGCCATGGCGATCGGACTTGCTGAAGCTGGTGCGAACGTAATCGCGGTATCTTCTTCTGAAAGCGTTCAAACTGTTGAAATCATCCGCTCTTTAGGTGGCAAAGCTGAGCTTATCGCAGCAGATCTTAGCAATGAAGACATCCTCGAGGATGTTGTTGCTAAAGCGATTGGTATTTATGGCGGGGTAGACATTCTCGTTAATAATGCGGGTATTATCCGTCGTACGCCAGCGGTTGATCACGCGCGTCAAGATTGGCACGATGTGATTGATCTTAACTTGAACTCGGCTTTCTTCCTTTGCCAGCTAATTGGTCGTCATATGATCGAGCGCGGCAGCGGTAAAATTGTGAATATTGCTTCCATGTTGACGTATCAAGGTGGCATTAATGTACCAGGATACACGGCAAGTAAGCACGCAATTGCTGGTGTGACGAAAGCATTAGCGAACGAGTGGGCTGGAAAAGGCATCCAAATCAATGCCATTGCTCCAGGCTACATGACGACCAACAACACAGCACCTATTCTCAAAGACGAGAAACGTACAGCTTCCATTACTGAGCGTATCCCTGCAGGTCGTTGGGGTTCACCTGAGGATTTGAAAGGACCTGTTGTCTTCTTGTCCTCAAGCGCTTCTGATTATATGAACGGACACGTTCTGTGCGTGGACGGCGGATGGATGGCTAGATAGATGGGCATCGGGACACTCGCTCATACTGTCGGCCATCTGCCCTTGAAGGAATTGACCGCGAAGTTAAGCGGACGAGGCATCGACTTTGTTCAATTAGCACTCAGCAAAGCGATTAGCGACTATGATTTAAGTCTCGGCAAATTAAGCCCGGCACTTGCCAATCATATTGGCGAGCAATTTCATCGTGCAGGCGTAAGGATTGGCGTGCTCGGATGCTACATTAATCCAATTCATCCTGATCCGCAGCAGCGTCGTTATGAAATTGATCGATTCAAGGAGCATTTGCGTTACGCCCGTGATTTCGGAACGTCCATCGTGGCAACGGAAACAGGTGATCTAACTACGTATCTTGCGGAAGATGCTAACGGATATGAGGCCAAAGGATGGGGTATTCTTAGACAGACCGTCGAGGAGTTAGCAGAAGAAGCTGAACGATGGGGTGTTCATATCGGTTTAGAGCCGGTTTTCACTCATACATTGTCTAGTACTGAGAAAATGGCCCGCATTCTGGAAGAAGTGCCTTCCAGCACGCTAGGAGTCGTATTTGATCCAGTTAATCTTATTCCACCGACAGTGGTTGAGCCACGGGATCAAAAATTTTTCTTAGATCATGCCTTCACAACGTTTGGCAACCGAATTGTGCTGACTCATTTGAAAGATTATGTCGTGAACAATGGTCAAAAGAATGAAATTGAATCCGGTAAAGGCATTTTCGAGACAGCCTCCTTCTTAGCAAAGCTCCACTCCTATAAGCCTGGTGTCGATATTTCGTTAGAGCGACTCCAAGATCATACCATTGAAGAAGCATTCTCCTACGTCAGAAGCTTACTTTGATAAAGAAAAGAACCCCGATTTCTCGGGGTTTTCTCATTTTTTAATATCTGGATTGGTTAGCACCTCATATTGATTACCTAAGTGTTGCTGCAGCGCCTTCAAGGTCGCTACACCAACGGCAATATCCTCCTCACCAGCCCCTCCGCTTACGCCCACCCCGCCAATGACTTGCCCGTTAACCACGATGGGAAATCCACCTACAAAAATTGCAAACTTCCCCGGCATCATGGCGTGGATCCCAAATGCTTCCCCATGAATCGTTGCAGGCCCGCCAGGCTGATTGAACAGATGCGTCGAACGCCGATGCCCGCTTGCAGTAAATGCTTTTGCCATGGCCAGCTCTGGGCTCGTGTTGCGCGCCCCATTCATGCGCTCTAAGGCTAACAAATAACCGCCGTCGTCGACGATACAGATCGTTTCTGCTGCCTGAGCTTCCTCCGCAACTCCAATACCAGCAGCAATCATCACCTTCGCTTCCTCGATTTCTAACTTTAAAACGGATCTCATGATGCATGGCCTCCCTTGTCTAATCTTATCCGCTTCGTGCATAACCCTACACCTCGGCACTTTTTTCCATGTATATGGCATGTAAGGCGAAAAAAGTCGCATGCGTGACTAGCTAACGAGAATTTTGGCGTAAAAAAAAGCCTAGACAATCCCATGAAGAGAGATGTTTAGGCTTGGTACTCATTGTTACTTATTCGGCTGTTGCGCGCGAGCAGGTCGAGTTGGACGTTCCACCCAGTTCTCGCGGCTCATACGCTTCACTTGATTAATTGGATTGGAAAGATCAATGACTTCCGCTTGAAAAGGTTGCTCCGCTGCAAGCTTCTCTTTATACCCTGTGCCAGGCGCAGGACCACCTCCACCATTCCGTTTTCCCTTGTTCCATACACGATTCTTGCTCATGCCACCACTCCACCGTTTTTTGTTTAAGTGTAATGGCAGTTGCCAAAAAACGCAAATGCAGGTTTTCAGAATAGATTCTCCAGCTTATGCGCGGAAGGAGCAGGGATGGCCACTGCCCACTTCTTACAAATCAAAAGCCTTCGCCAGCAAACGATAGGAATGTAATCGCGCTTCGATGTTATGAATCGGTGACACGACCATGATCTCATCCGCTTGGTAAGCTTCGTTCAACTTCAAAATCTGTTCTTTCACTTGGCTCGGTGTACCTACAATTCGTCTGTGGCGACCATTGCGAATCATCGCATAGTCATTCTCCGTATAAGGGTAATTGAGCGCCGTATTCACTGACGGGAACGACGGTAACAGCATCCCACGACCTAAAGATAAGAAGAATAAATCTGTGCTCAGCGCCAGTTGATTGGCTTCTTCCTCCGTATCCGCGCAGATGACAAGCACTGCTGCTAAAGAGTGAGGCTTCTCATTCAAGATTGACGGCGTGAAATGCTCGCGATAAATACGCAATGCCTGCTCACAATCCGCATTCCCGAAAAATTGCGCGAAGCCGAAAGCAGCCCCCTGATCAGCAGCAATTCTTGCGCTGTCATAGGAAGAGCCTAGCAGCCAAATTTCCGGCGCCGTAGGAATGATCGGGGACGCATGCAGCGCCGCGAACCTATGCCCCGCTGGAAGTGAATCATATAAATAACCCGTCAAATCAGCGATCTGCTGCGGGTATTGGTCAACTCCTGTGTATTTACCTTCTTGCAATGCTCGCGTCGATATGGGCATTCCCCCTGGTGCACGGCCTAACCCAACATCGATACGTCCGGGATGAAGCGCCTCTAGCAAGCGGAAATTTTCGGCAACTTTATAAGCGCTATAATGCGGCATCATGATGCCGCCGGAGCCTAGTCGAATTCGCTCTGTTTTGGCTGCCAAATGTGCAATCAAAACCTCAGGACTCGAATGCGCTAAAGCTTGTGAGGCGTGATGTTCCGATACCCAGAAGCGGTTATATCCAATGCGGTCTGCTTCTTGCGCAAGTTCGGTCGTTTCAGCTAACGTTTGCGCAGCATTGCGACCTTCCCCAATCTGTGACTGATCCAAAATACTTAATTTTAACACTTGTCATCACCTCTTTATAACTGTAACATAAAAAAGAACAGAATAGCAAAGATTAGATCTCCCTTTACCTATCCTCTCCATTCCACATAAATTAATGAGAAAAACATGTAATATATCACAATGCGACAGAAACTCTTATTTTACACCTCTACCAAACTTATCCAATTGATGCTATTTTAATATATACATCCTAGCGAAGGAGAAATTGCCATGAAAACTATTTACGAGAATTATAGAGGATTCAAAATTAACAAAGATGACAGCACCTATAACGCTATTCACGCGGATCGAATTATTTTTGCTCAGTCGCCGCTTAGTCAAATTTTAGATTCAATCGATCATTATATCGATTTGCAGGAAGCTACTGAATCGCATGAAGATGTGACTTCGTTTCCGCAAAATTAACTTGCAACGCATTCCCACGAAAGTGGATGTAAAAAAACGCAACTCCCATTTAGTGGGCAGTTGCGTTTTTTAGTAGGAGAGCTACAAAATCACATGCTTCAGATTCATCAGCTCTGCGACCTTTTGAAATTGGGACGCATTGTGTCCAATTGACAAAGCACAGTGATGCGTCGGCGCTTCCGCAAACCAACGTGACATGTACGGATCCGGATGCTCACGGAACTTCACTGGGGTCTGCGTGTTGCCGATTCTCATAATCGGCCCGTTCGTCGATTCGCCTTCGCTGGATATCAGCTTCAGCTTACCATCACCGGTCTGCGTCACGTTCAGCGTCGTGATCGCGCCCGTCTTCACTTTCGCTTCGACGGACACGCCCGTGCCCTGCTTGCCGTGATACAACCCCATGCCGCGCAAAATCGGCTTTCCTTCGGAAATCGCAATGTGGAACGGCCCGTCATGGCCGAGCAAAATCGTCTCGTCGATATAATCGACGACGACAATTTCCGAGAAGGAGCCTCCGACGCCGAGAATATCGCTGATTTTCATCGCGACAGCCGTCTTCAGGTCTCCTTCGCCGGAGCAAGGAATGCCACGCGCTGTTAGCAGCGAGTGCCCCACAATGAAGCCGCCTTGGAGCTTCTCGTATTCACCGCCGGGCGCGCCGTGGTAATAGTACGACAAGGCGTCTAAATCAAAGGCACGCACAAGCTTCTCTTGTGCAGCAGCCACGCGGCACGACCACTCTAGCTGCTCTTCGGTTGGTTTTTTCGCAATCGGGTCAGAGGGTGAGTCGCCGCTGATCTGGAACATCTCATGCAGTTCATCCAGCTTCTGCTTCACATCCTGAGCGGTCACTTCTCGCAGCATACGGTCAAGATCACACATTTCAAGCACTTCTACATGAAGGCCTGTTTGTGCCGAAAGCAACGTAAAATCACTATACATATCAAGCATCCCACTATACGTATTACCTAAAAAGCCAAAGCGGCTATGCTGTAATGCTCGTGGTACTCCAGCCGCCCGAACCCACCCTTCAATTTCCTTCCACGCACGCAGCGCTTCACGACGTTCATGGGTCACTTCATCGGTTAGCGAGATCGCTGGTGTATAATCCAGTCCCAGCAAGCCATTCACAACCCGGAATGGGATGCCCGCTCGGTTAAACACATTGGCAAACTCAGGTACAGGGCAAGCTCCACAATGTGCTAACCATTCCCCAGTTGTCGATTGTTCATAATTCAGTCTTGCCGTTGGCTGCAAGTTGAGAAACACGACAGGCGCTTGACAAATTTGGTGGACCGGCAGCACGGTTGAGCTTGTAGAATAGGTTGCTGCATGACAAAATACGAGATCTACGTGGCGCTCATTCAGCCATTCTCCTGCCTTCCGCCCTTCCCCTTCCGTATCAACGAGACCATAGTAATACACTTCTGCCCAAGCGGACATTCGGCTCTCTATGAATCGCCCATACTCTTCTAATCGCTCCTTTAAGCCTGGAAACTGCTCCCAATATGCACGAAGCCCTACGGAGTATAATCCGATTCGCGGCTTGAGGGATGGTTTAATAACAGGATAAATTGACATATATGCATCTCCATTCACTCGGAAAATAGTAACTTTATATAACTATTGTAATGGCTTACAATACAGATAACATCCAAGGATCTTGTTTTAAAATAATAGAATCTTGTGAATGATGAAAGGTGTTCCTCACATGAAAGAAAATTACACAACCGCATGGTCGGACGACTCGATTCGATTCATTGCCAGCCCCTCCTCATTTGCGAAGACGAACCTTTTTTACATTCAAGAAATCGGGCATTTCCATACACTGCCTGGCTATTTCACAGAACGAGAAGGGCTTGATTCCTATCTAATCGCCTACATTCTAAGAGGCACTGGAGAATTAACTTTTCAAAATAAAAGCTATCCTTTAGGCACCAATCAGTTATTTTTCATCCATTGTGATCACTATCATCACTACGCCGCCAATCCACAGGAGCCACTCGAGCTGCTTTGGGTCCATCTGAACGGCAGCTCTACAGCTGCCTATTATGAGCAGTATGCTGCCGCACATGATCCCGTATTGCAATTATCCAACGATTCCACGGCCTCAAGCTTGATACGTCAATCACTACAAATCCAACAACAGAGAAGCGCGGCAACGGAACTCCTTACTTCCAAGCTGCTCGTTGAGCTGCTAACAGAGATCGTCCTTTCCGCACAACAAATAAGCCTGTCCAAGTCGGACAAGCCTGATTACATCGATGCGATATGCCAAACACTCCAGTTGCGATTCATAGAGTCTATTTCCCTAGACGAGCTAGCACAGGAATACGCCGTCAGCAAGTATCATATGGCCAAACGTTTTAAGCAGTATACCGGCTTATCGCCGCATGAATACCTGATCGGCATCCGTATGACGCATGCGAAGGAGCTATTGAAATATTCCGACATCCCCGTCTCCGCAATTGCAGCCGCAGTGGGCATCGACAACGTCAGCCACTTCATTAATCTGTTCAAAGATCGCACTGGCGACACGCCGTTGGTCTATCGCAAGAAATGGCAGCGCCCCCGTTAAGGGGGCTACCTACTTCCAATCCGTCTCATCACTCACAGCCGGAATCTCAATCCAAGCCCGCACGCCCTGATCCTCCCGCGACGCATACTGCAGACCAAAGCCTTCCCCGAAATGCAGCTGGATCCGCTTTTGAACATTAATAATACCGAATCCTTTATTGCTTTCTTTCCCTTGCAAAATCGCATTCAGCATGGCAATATCCGCTGAGCGATAGCCATTATCCTCAACACTGATCATAATTTTACCATTCGTATGCTTCACCTTGATCCAAAGTTCCCCGTCTTGGCTCATATTCTTGATACCATGAAGGATGGCATTTTCAATAATCGGCTGCAAAATTACCTTCGGCATAAGAAAGCGTTTGGCTTCTTCATCAATTTCCCAATGCGCTTTGAACGCATACTCATAACGGAATAGTTGGAGCCGTATGTAAGCTTCCGCGTGATTGATTTCTTCCATCACAGGGATGAGCAGCTTGCCTTTACTCAACCCTATTCGCATGATGAGAGACAAATCCTTAATCATTTCAGCTGATTCGGCCGCTCCTTCCATTAACGTATGCCAATAAACCGACTCCAACGTGTTATACAGAAGATGTGGATTAATTTGTGTATGCAATATCGACAATTCAACTTCTTTATGCTTCAGTTCTAGTTCGTATTGATCATAAATCGTCTGATTCAAACGATTCGTCATGCGAATGAAATGATTGCTAAGCAGCACGATCTCATTCTTACTCTCCGCATGCATGGCAATGGCCAGTGGTTTACCGGGGTGATACGAATTCGTGATGCGCGCAAGTCGAGATATCGGCTTCAAAATCGATTGAATAAAGTACATACTCGCCAAAATCAGTATCAAGAAATAGATCAACATAATCCAATCCACAAGTCGCTGAACCGAGATATGATCGATAATAATCGACTCCACTGGCACTCGCATGAGCAGCTTGGTAGCCGTAATCTCGCTCGTGTGAATGACCGACATAATCTCCTCACCATTGTCTAATTGCTTATACACCCCTTCCTCTTTCCCCTGGGGTATACCAATCTTCGAGCCGATGCCAAAAGCTTCCGTATTCGTCGCCAATACGGTATTATCCGGGTCTAGCAATAGGATTTGCGCATCTTTATATTTATCAAAAGGAACAAAATCCATCTGCAGCGGCGTCTCAATACCCGATACAACTAAGTAGCCAATCACAGTTTCACCATTATAAATACTGTTTAATTGCCTCAAGTAGGCAACTGTTTGCGTGTTGTTCGGATTGTACCCGAATTTATCAATCACGCGGATAATTCCCTTTCCTTTCGCTTGACTGACCGCTTTATACCACGAAAGATCCGTCATATCCGTCGAATAAAACACCCCGTTATTCAACAAGTCTGAATTCGGGACGAACGAATACAATTTATCCTTGTCTGAGAAAAACAACGAGTATCGCACAGCATTCGTAGAGTAATTGTTCAAATATTTATCTAACGCTTTGAAAATTTCAAAACGCTCATATTCCGAAGATGAGGGAACACTGACTAATTGTTGAATTTCTTGGGATATCATAATTTTTTCTGTTTTTTCTTCAAAATCGCTGCTTTCCCGATCCAATGTCAAATGACTTCCTCGTACTAATTGAAGAAGGGCAGTCCCTACTTGCTCCTCAGTAATGGATTCCAGCTTCTTAGCGACTACCAAATCCAAGACGAGCGTTGGAATCACAACGAAGACTATCAGCAGTAGAATTAGTTTTTTCATCAACTTCATATTTTGCAGCATTTTGCGCATAACGTGCCCCTCATCCTTTCCAAAAGCTTTCCGCCAGGCTAACATGATCAGCCCCTACATGCAGGCTATCAGTACGTTCGCTAAGCTTGAAGGATTCTCCTTTAAGCAACAAGAAAACGCCTTCAGAATTCGCATTCTGACGGGCGTTTTCTCCTTAACCTTTTACACTAGACACCGATAAGCCCCGAATCATAAATTTCTGGAAAATCAGGAAGAAGAGCACTGGCGGCAGCATAGCCATCGTCAACACCGCGAAGCGCACACTCCATGGAATAACCGAGTTCGAGTACACCACATAACGATAAATGCCTGTAGCAAGCGGGTACATACTTTTATCCGTCATCACAATGTTCGGCCAGTAGAAATCATTCCACGTCGTAGAGAACGATAACATAAGTAGAGTGCCAATAATCGGTGTAGACAGTGGAACGGCAATCCGCAGGAAAGATTTGAATTCATTTGCCCCGTCGATGCGTGCAGCTTCCAGCACCTCTTTGTGAATGCCATCGAAGAAATTTTTGAGCAGTAGCATGAAATACGCATTGGCCGCCGCTGGCAACCAGAACGCCCAGTAGGTGTTGATCATGCCTAAGCTTTTCAAATTCAAAAAGTTTGGAACGATGTACGTTGCTGGCGGGATCAACAATGTGGAGAAAAAGAACAGGGTTACCCATCGCTTGAACGGGACTTTCAAATGGGATAGTGCGTAGGCAGCTAACCCAATAAATAACAAGGAACACACGACATTTCCTATATAAATAAATATGGTATTTTTCAAAAAGGTCAATAAAGGAAGGTCGAAGCTATTGAAAGCATCGTCGTAGTTTTTCCAAATCCAATGCTTGGGGAAAAAGGTCGGTGGAAAGGTAAAAAACTCTTCCCGCGTTTTCAGTGAGCCGAAAAACGTATTGAGAAACGGATAAATGGTCGTAACCGCAATCCCGAGGATAAGTAGAACCATTAGCGTGTAGCCGAATTTGACGGAACCTTTTTTGAAATCATGCTGAGAAATTAATCCTCGTTCGTCTTGCTTCATGCTTTCTCACTCCTACGCTGCATGACGTTATAAAGGACGGTCATTCCAATGAGCACAAAGAACATTAAGCTGCCCATGGCACTTGCTTTACCAAATTCGAGGTCGCGGAACGCGGTGTGGTTAAGCCATAGTAAGTACGTTAGCGTTGCGTTATTGGGTCCGCCGTCTGTCATCGATAACTGCGCTTGGAAGCCCTGAGAGGTTGTGATTAGTTGGAGCACGAGCAGGAGTCCCATGAGCGTCTTTATACTAGGCAAAATAATATAACGAACCCGCTGCCACACACTAGCGCCATCGATCTCAGCGGCTTCGTACAAATCTTTTGGTATTCCAACGATTGCCGCAATATAGATTAAGGTAGCTGCCCCGAAGCTTTGCCAGGTTTCTAGCACAACAATGGAAGCCATGGCTAATTGGGGACTGAAAAAGGAAACCTGATCAATCCCTATTTTTGCTAGCAGACTGTTGATAGGACCCACGGCATCAAAGAACCACATCCACATCCCGTATAAAACGATCGCGGGCACGGCACTTGGCAAATAGCTGATAATGCGGGCTGCGCCTTGAAACCGACGAAGTTCAGAAACCGCAATGGCGACTAGCGGCGGAATCCAGAAGCCAAGAATGATACCTAAAGCCATATAGATCAAGGTATTCTTTATTGAAATCCAAAGCAGATCATCCTTCAGAATACTCACATAATTTGCAAAGCCAGTAAAATGATTGCCATCTACGAAATCAACATTGTAGAAGCTATAGAAAATTCCTTTAAAAATAGGCACCCAGAGAAAAATGATGAATAACACGACTTCCGGTAAAATAAACAGTGTACCCCATAAATACCAGTTCATTTTCTTCTTCGATACCCGATTTGTTGCTACGATAGGCTGTGAACTTAGCTCTGCATCCATCCTAAACACTCCTTATAGTGAGAAAACTCCTCCTTACGGCCACTCCAAGATAAGCGGCCGCAGGCAGGAGTAAGATTAGGCTTACCTATTCGACCTTCACTTTGTCAAACGTTTCCGTTTGCACTTTGGTCGCGGCTTCAGACAGTGCTTTTTTCAAATCCACATCTTTCGTCGTAAACACTTTTTGAATGACATTCGCCATTTCTGTGTAGTATTTTTGAGCTTCGTATTGGGCTTCAGGCTTACCATCCCATAGAGCTAGCAATTGCGGATCGTATTTGAACACGTTATCATACTTCGTCAAGAGATCCGTATACTTCTTGCCGAAATCAGAGGAATCTTTCCAGTAGTTGATTGGTTGTGGGATATACACACGGTTCTTGCCTTTACGATCTTCAATCTCTTTCTTCGTGGAGTTCAAGAAGTCGTCTGTGAAGTACTCATCTGTAATCCATTTGAATGCCAGTTCTTGCTGATCTTTATCGCTCTTCGGATTGATAACACGGTAGTTTCCGCCAAGTACGCCTGTGTGTTTTCCACCTTTCGTAAAGGAAGGCATTGGATACACAACGAGATCATCCTTGCTGATTCCGCCTTCATTAATCGCTGTATCTGCTGCATTACCGCTGCCACACATAACCATCGCGCCACGACCTTGTGCAAATGCATTTAAAGCATCCCCATAGCCAAGTGCCCAGTTCTGCGGGATCAAGTTCTCATCCTTCAGCTTTTTGTAAAATTCAAGCGCTTGCAAACCAGCTTCTGAATTGAATACGCCAACGACTTTGCCGTTTTCTAGCTTTTGAACATCGCCACCAGCGGCGTATAGGAAATTGGTCCAGTTCCATCCAGCTTCCGGTCCTTTACCCATCGGAATAAAGCCTGCAATCCCTTTCGCGGGATCATTGATTTTACGAGCGGCAACCAGCAGATCCTCCCACGTCCAATCCATTGGAGGAAGGTCTACACCTTTCTCTTTGAACAACTTTTTATTCAATGTGATCGTCATGACGTAACCATCAATCGGTACACCGTACGTTTTACCATTTACAACAAAAGGTTTGGAGAGCAGATCATTCATATCTTTGGCATGCGCCCATGAACTCATGGAGTCGGTAATATCAGCAACCCATTTCTTATCTACAAGCACTTTGCCTTCCGTTGCATACGTCGTGTACTCGGTTGGCGCACTGTTCGAAGCCATTTTGATCCCAATCTCCAACGGATTGTACTGCCAGTCATCCTTTTTGAAATCAGCATTAGGAAATTTCGTTTTAAATCGCGCAATACGTTGATCTAATTGATCATTTTTTTCCTTTTGGTCCGCTTTAAAGCTTTGAGCTGTAATTGTCACTTTCTTTGGAGCAGGCGTGGCTGTAGCAGCAGCTGGTGTGGATTCTTTGGCCGCTGGAGCAGGTGTCGCTGTGCTCGTCGTTCCAGTGCTTGAGCTGCACCCCGTTATCAAAACCGTTAACGCAATCGCACTCATTGTAGACGCTTTCTTAACTTTCATGTGTGGTTCCCCTTTCGAATCGCTTTTCACTTGGTTGCTACATGTTTGATTATAAAGGGAGATTCTACCATGAGCGATGTGTCGTATTACGCTTAGTATGTCGTATGTTACGTACCTG
Source organism: Paenibacillus qinlingensis (assembly GCF_031455095.1). Lineage (GTDB taxonomy): Bacteria > Bacillota > Bacilli > Paenibacillales > NBRC-103111 > Paenibacillus_E > Paenibacillus_E qinlingensis_A. The sequence goes on along the minus strand of NZ_JAVDSB010000003.1, from coordinate 247,850 downwards.
TTTGCTTCACTTCTGAGATATTAATCCCGAAATGCTTCTTGAATATTTTGCTAAAATGCTCCGGTGATTCATAACCGATTTCTTCCGATATCTCATAGCGTCGTTTATCCGTCGTGAGAATAAGTCGCTTCCCTTCTTCCATCCGCAGCTTCGTGACATAGTCCCAGATGTTCGTCCCCATCACCTTTTTGAACAAGTAGCTCAAATAATTGGGACTCAGATGTACCGCATCTGCGATATCCTGCAGCTTCAACCCTTTATCACAAAAATGACCCTCTATATACACTTTCGTCTCATACACAATCCGGTTATTCGCCTCATCTACTGCTGCTCTGGTGAAGTCGGGATTGGGATTGATGCTGTCTTTATCCTCAATATAGAACATATAGTGACCCTTATTGGTTTCACAACATGTTAAGCTCTCGAGCGCTTCCTTGTAGATCACCGGCCACTGCGTAATGCCTTCACGGATGCGACTGATGCCAATCTGACTCTTCACATTCAAATATTTCTGCAGATTCGTATGAATCATCTGAGCCACCATCAACAGCTGGTTCACGCGCATCGAGCCCCTGCTCTCCTCTTCTGTAATTTGCAGCAGCAAGGTGAAGATGGAGTTGTGATTATTGAAAACAAGATGGCTCCACTGACTCGCGGTTTCCTCCATAATGTTCAAAGCTGCGTATTTTAACAAATTGCGATCCTTCAATGTGGAAATTTCCTGATCATGAATACCACCGCGTTCTAAAGATAATTTGACAGTCAGCATGCTAAAATACGTGCCATTCATTCGATCTTCTAGTGTCTCTCTAATTCCCGGGACCTCTGATTCATGGATCGTTCCTGTCATCAATTCATTTAAAAAGTAATTCGTCTCATGCGTCATGTGGCCAGGCAGCGTACGTGAGCCTTCCCAGTTCGCGAAGCGTTGCCCCTTCTCTTCCTTTTCCTTCAACAGCTTGGTCACAACCGAAATGAGATGCGGCGGCGTTATTGGCTTAACTAGATATTCCTTCGCTCCAAATCGGATCGCTTTCTGCGCATACTCAAACTCACCATGCGCCGACAAAATGACGATCGGAATCGATGGATCCTCCAAGAAGATGTTCTCGATCAGCTCAATGCCATTCATCTTCTCCATCTGTATGTCTGTAAACACTAGGTCAATTTTCTCCAAATGTATAAAATCAAGCGCCTCATACCCGTTATACGCGATAAAGACCTCGTTAATGTCCAATTTAGACTGCTTCAAAATCGTCGCAACACCTTTGCAAATCATCGGTTCATCGTCAACAACTAGAATATTAACCATACTGCCACCTCATTCGTTTACTTTGCACAATTCCATTTTATTGTACAACAATCGATGTGAATAGGTGTTATATTACGCTTATCGTGTGGGATGTGTGGATGATGCTGTAGCGCGGAGTTAAGTCGGTTTTATCGAGTTACGGGGCTGCTTTCGGCGCGCCTGACACCTGCAACTCGAATTTTTCGAGTTACGGCGCTGCTTTCGCCCAGCCTGACACGTGTAACTCGCTTTTGCTACTCTCACTACTTGACACGATACAGCAAAGCAACCGCTTTCTCAGTAATCATAAATTTATGACTTCTAATCGATCCGCGACCGATCGGATTAACCAAGCCTTTTGCCTCCATGTCTCGCAATACTTTGCGGCAAGTCTCACTAGAAAGCTGAAGCCACGTGCATACGTCCGTCAAACGAAAAGGCTTATTACCTAGCAACGCGAACCTCAAAACTTCCCGCTCATAAACAGGCAGTTGGAGCAACCCGACACCTTCCACGTTTCCCATTCGGCCAATTAATTCATATAGATTTCTTTGGCAAAAAGTCGGCTTTTTCTCTAGTTCATCCCGACTTTACGGAAAGTAAGTGTAACCGAGTATCGCAACTGAACGCGCACGTGCACGCTCGAATGAGAAACGGTCTCGTGAGATTTTCTCAGCATGAGTGACAAAGCTGTCCTCTTCGAATACAGTCCGTATTTGAGGGTGACCTACATCCCCGTAAATCTTCATTCCTGACAAGCTCATCATTTCAAATTCAAGCACCAAACCATCTAAAGTCCCCAAGACAGGCAGAAGCAGTTCTTCCAAAAGTTTTTTCGTACCAGTCAGGTCCCTTTGCAGCATCTCTAACCTCTGACCACTTGCATGCCTAACTTGTTCTTCCCAAAAGCTTGCGTACTGCTTTTCGAACGATCTGACCATCGAATCATCTCCTAAAAAAAATAAAACGCCGCCAGCCCCAATTAGGAGCTAACGGCGTGTGCTTCACGCGTAAAATCAATGTTATCTTCACAATATCAAAATTATAAGCGCTTAGCAAAAGAAATTTGTTTCTTGTCTCTTGTCTCTTGTCTCTTGTTTCTTATCTCTAACCTTATCTCTTAATCAATCTAAAATCATCATAATGAAAGCCCGGAGCTACTACACACGAAACAAGAACAGGCTCATCACCTAATGGTCGCGCCATTTGCCATACATGAGCTGGAACAAGCGCTTGTGGATGCTGACCGTTAAGCACATCAGGACCTAGGATAATTTCCTCTGTCGCTTTTGGCTGCTCACTCGTACCTCCTAATGTAAGCACGATCGGGCTACCGGAGTGCCATAACCATAACTCGTCGGACAAAACAGTGTGCCACTCTGAAAATTCATCGGGATGAAGCAAGAAATAAATCGATGTTGCCGCGTACCGCGAGCCAGAGTAAGCTTCATGCAGCACTTCTTTTGGAATTTCAAAGGAAGCCTTCCAAAGCTCTTTGTACCATCCGCCTTCAGGGTGCGGTTTTAAATCCAAAGTTTGAACAAGTGGTGAAAGTTGTTGGGTAAGCATATGATTTCTCCTATTTCTCTCTAAACTAACAAAGTATGAATTATACCATAGAGAAGTCACAATTTGTATGCAAAAAAAATTCCGAAACCCCCTGATGCAAACCACGTATTGAAAAAGTATCACATCTAACAAATGCTGGGAAACGAGGGATGAAGATGTCAAACAACATGAACCTTCAATTGCGCGAAGCGAAAGACCGGATGTTTCATCTGCACAAAGCAGAACGCAAAAGAACTGATCTTCTGACAAGAGTATATGAGCAAGAACGTCTCATTTTACGATTAGAATTACAGCTTGAGTCTGAGCAAAAGGATGTCGAGCAATTAACGCGATTATCACTTGCGAATCTATTCCACACCATTCTTCGAAGTAAATCCGAACAACTCGAATTAGAGCGACAAGAAGCCCTAGCGGCAGCGCTCCAATTGGAAGCTGCGAAGCAGCAGCTTCGGGATGCGCAGCAATCATTAATCCAAGTAGGCGATGACCTTGCCAACTTTCAACGCGCTGAAGACGATTATAAGCGACTACTGGCCGCAAAAGAATCCACCATTTTAAATACACCTTCATTATCTAGAGAGTTAGAGAGTATGGATGATGAAATCGATGATCAAAAGCTGTTGGTAAAGGAGCTTCAAGAAGCATTAACCGTTGGAAAGCTTGTACTTGCTTCCTTAACTGATGCTTCCAATAGCTTGGAGAAAGCAGAAAATTGGGGGAAATGGGATCTATGGGGCGGCGGTGGCATGATAAGTACCCATGCCAAACATAGTCATGTAGATGATGCCAAACGGTTCATTCACCAGGCAAACCACCAACTTCTGAATTTTCGCGATGAGCTAACTGACTTGAACCGTAGTTTTCACATTTCAATTGATATCAGTGACACGCTAAAAATGGCTGACTATTGGTTTGATGGACTCATTGCTGATTGGATTGTGCAAGGTCGTATCCAAAACTCGCAAAGCCAAACGCTTTCAAGCTTAAATAAAATTCGACCCCTCGTTGCGCAGCTGCAAAAAGAGCATTCTTCCGCAGAGGCGACGCTTTCCGGTCTGATATCAAGACGAATCCAGTGGATCGAAGAATCTAACTTGGACAATTGAAAAAAAGAGCCATTCCCAACCAAAGTTGAGAGCGGCTCTTTTCCTATTTTTTCCATTTGTATTACTTATATAAAGGACCAAAGCTGCTGCACGCTCTGAAATCAGCACCTTCAGGATCGGAAGTCCCGAAGTTGCTCCAAACGCGAGGACGGAAAATCTGCTCTTTGGCAACGTTATGCATCGAAACAGGGATGCGAAGAATAGCAGCAAGCGTGATCAAATCTGCCCCGATATGGCCGTAGGAGATAGAACCGTGGTTAGATCCCCAGTTATCCATGACGGAGTAAACATCAGTGAACGATCCTTCACCAGTCAAAATAGGTGCAAACCACGTTGTCGGCCATGTCGAATCTGTACGGTCGTCTAGTGTCTGATGCACATCTTCTGGAAGGTCGACGGAGTAGCCTTCCGCCAACTGCAGCACAGGCCCTAACCCTTTAACCAAATTAATGCGTGACATCGTAACTGGCATTCCGCCTCGCGTTAAGAAATCGGTGGAATAGCCGCCCCCACGGAAATACTCAAGGGATGCTGGACGCCATGAAGTGGCTGCTAAGCAATCCGTTACTTCTTGATCAGAAATCTCCCAGAATGGCTTCATTACTGGTTTACCATCGCGCGATTGTTGACCTGTGCCGTCCAATGCAGCAGGTCCTGAGTTAATTAAGTGCAGAATCCCATCTTTCGCAGTACCAGTAAGGGTATGCCCTGTTACTCGTTTTACCGCTTCTGGACTCCAATACGTTCGCACATCAGCAAAAATTTGAGCTGTATTCGTCAACAAGTTCCCGAACAACATCACGACGCCATTCAAACTATCGTTTTCAGTCGCAACCAAGTAAGGAGCACGCTTGCCATTCCAGTCAAAAGATGTGTTTAACATAGCTTCCATAAAGTCGCCATTCGGGAAGTGATCCGTCCAATGACGCTGGCCCTGAAAACCGGAAAGAATGGCATTATGCCCAAGTGCCTCTTCACCGAATTCGATATCTTCCAAGCGCGGATTGCCGACCATCAGGTCGCGTACGATCATCGTCATTTTGACAACGGTTTCCCAATCCTGATCTTTCTTCTCACGGGTCGTTTGAATCGCAATTGGATTCTTATCAGGGCCTTCCACGCAGTTCTCTTTCACCCAATTCAAAGCTAATTGATATTCTTCGGGATCAAAAATGTCTTCCTCCATTCGGCGCACCAGTTCGGACATATCGACATACTCGTTGCGCATGCCCAAATAGTTTTGGAACAGGTCCTCGTTCACGATCGAGCCGGCGATGCCCATGGAAACGGAACCGATAGCGAGGTACGATTTCCCTTTCATATACGCTGCAGCAAGCCCTGCCTTCGCAAATCGAATCAATTTCTCTTGAACATCTTGTGGAATCGTTGTCGAACCGGCATCCTGCACGTCTTTCCCATAAATTCCGAAGGCTGGTATGCCTTTTTGTGCATGACCAGATAATACGGCTGCCAAATAAACCGCGCCTGGGCGCTCAGTTCCATTGAAACCCCAAATGGCTTTAGGTGTAGAAGGATCCATATCCATCGTTTCTGTTCCATAGCACCAACAAGGTGTGACTGTGATAGAAACGCCTACGCCAGCTTTCGTGAACTTATCAGCACAAGCCGCAGCTTCAGCTACTCCGCCGATACATGTATCAGCAATGACACATTCGACAGGTTGACCATTTGGGTATTTCAAGGTTTCGCTTAATAAAGCCGCAACACCCTTAGCCATATTCATCGTTATCTCTTCCAGCGACTCACGAATACCTTTTCTTCTGCCATCAATCGTGGGGCGAATACCAATTTTCGGGAACTCTTGTTTCCATCTGAAATCACTATTGCTCATAACCACTCATCCCCCTCCATATGTAAAAGCTACTACTAGCTTCCCGTATACTTAGCAAATTAGAGTTATCGATAATTCATTTACTGGCTAATTACGCCTTTTCTTAAAATAATATTGGCATACAGCGCCTTTTCACTTGTCGCCACAATTGCATAAGCTTTCTTAGCGCGCTCATAAAAAGCAAACCGTTCTACGTAGGCAATGGCCGGAGTCGCATGTTCACGAATAATCTCCTCGTATTCATGCCAGATCGGTGTCTCGACTGGATCACCAGGAACGACAGCCATGAGCGCAACAGGTTGTTCACCGTATGTATCTAGTGGATACAGCGATAACACCGCTTTCAAAAGTTCCGGTACGCCATGACCATCACAACGCAAAAGACGGTTCGTATGACTAGCAGCCGGGAAATTCCCATCTGCCAAGATGATTTCATCCCCGTGTCCCATCTCCATTAACACTTTGAGCAGCTCAGGCGAAAGTATGGTAGGTATCCCTTTTAACATCATCAACATCTCCTAATTAAAAGTGTGTTATCGATAACTCAAAATTAACAACTTTATGGCTTGCTGTCAATCCTTTATTTCTATACAATATGAAATAAACAGAAACGGCCAAGCAAAGGAGAATACCACGTGATAACAATCTATGACATCGCCGAAAAGGCCGGAGTTTCCGCGATGACGGTTTCCAGAGTGATCAATAACACGGGACGGATCAGCGAAGAGACGCGTAAGCGCGTGCGGAAAGTCATGGAGGAGCTCCACTATATTCCGAATGCTCTAGCTCGAAGTCTAGTATCCCAGAAGACCAACCTTATTTCTTTACTTATTACGGATATTACGAATCCGTTTTATACAACCTTAGCCCGAGGCGCTGAAGATGCAGCGAAAAAGGCGGGATATCGGTTACTTTTTGCCAATAGTGATGAGGATTATGTAAAAGAGAAGGATTATGTAGATATGATTCTCTCTACGCGTGTCGATGGCGTGTTATTCGCACCAGCTGGCGATCACTCCCATGACAACTTGCTGCAGCTGCAAAAGCATCAGATTCCATTCGTCGTATTAGATCGTGAAATTCCTGGGATAGATGCAGATGTCGTCCTTGGGGATAGTAAAGAAGGTGCCCGCAATCTTGTGGCGCATTTAATCGCGCTTGGTCATCACCGCATTGCGTTAGTGAATGGTAAACAAGACGTGTCAACGGCTCGACTGCGATATACCGGATACAAAGAGGCCCATCTCCTTCATGGTCTTGCTTTGGATGAGTCGCTTGTTGTACATCTTGGTTTTCGAGATTTCCAAGATGATTCCGCCCTCAATGAGCTGTTCCAGCTTAATGAGCCGCCTACCGCTATTTTTGCAGCTAATAATATGTTGGCCGTGGGTGTTATTCAATCGCTGCGCCAGCGTGGTTTACAGGTACCAGGGGACATTTCTGTCGTTTGCTTTGATGACTTCGGACCGACTGGCGCGATTAACCCGTTTCTCACTGTAGCCGCTCAACCGGCATATCAATTCGGCCAGCTTGGCATGCAACTCCTTATAGAACGTATCGAAGGCGACGCAAGCGTAGAATCTCGCAGAATCATGCTGCCATCCGAGTTAATCATTCGTTCATCGACGCAACAACTTTTACCGCTCACGACATAGAGAAATCGAGGCTATTGCTCTTCCCATTTATGAACAATAGCCGCAATGATCTCTTCTTTCGTCTCCTCCGTCAACCCATTCCGAAGCTCCGTTATAAACTCAATAAATAACAGCGATAAGAGCTCATTCATCTCCATATTAAATCGTTGGTGATGCTTCCAATTCATATCATCGAAGAAAACACGCATCCGATTAACCTCAGCGGGGTGTAATCGGACATTGAGTGTTAGAAAGGCAGCCCTCTCTGCTTGGCTACTCTGAAAGGAGAGCCCCCACTGAAAACCGGGAACACTTCCGGGATTTGGTCGATCAGCCGCGTTAGTACTCGCAACAACACCGCCAAATTTACTCCTTAATTGCAAAATGTATGTATATAGATCTTTACCTTTGCGGACGTGATCCATAAAATTATCGAATAAAAGCTTAACGAGAAACGTTTTATTGATGCCATTCAGCTCAACTTGCGATGTGTAGACGATATCCTCCAAGAAAGCATCTGCTCGGTCAAAATAGTCGCGAGGTGCTCGTACTTTAACCGTATGGTAGATGTCCGTCTCTCCCCTCTGAAATAAGCCCGTCCATGATTTTAATGTGAGCATCGCGCATACCCCCTTCTTCTCCCTCTTAAACTATTATTCCAAATCTAGCACAATAATGACTACAACACGGCTCACTTGAAAAAAAGCTGGCATCTCATAAACGATTTTCATACTTTTTGCATACACTGGTTAAAATGAACCTGCTTCTTAGAGGTAATACCACGCTCCTCGTCCATAGTGACGGTGGGCTTTTTGTTGTTAAATCCACTTAATTGAAAGGAGGACAGTGGATGGAAGATACGAAGATAGACGCACTCAGGGGACGAATCGATGAAATCAATCAAGGACTCTTGGATCTACTCTCCGAAAGAGCGCAAATTGTCCAAGAAATCGGATTCGAGAAAGAAAAACAAGGGGTGCCAAAATTCGACCCCATGCGTGAGAAAAGCATGCTTGATGCATTAGTCATACGAAATACAGGTCCGTTCGAGGACGATACCATTCGTCACCTGTTCAAACAAATTTTCCAAGCTTCGCTATCCTTACAACAAACGGAACATAAGAAACAACTGCTCGTTAGTCGAAAAAGACAGCAAGCTGATACCATCATTCAGCTTGGCTCAGCTGCTATCGGCGGGAGTAAGCCCGTTATGATCGCAGGTCCCTGCTCTGTGGAGAGCTACAAGCAAGTTCGTGCGGTTGCTGCTGCATTGAAAAGCGCCGGCGTTACCGTTATGCGCGGAGGCGCCTTCAAGCCTCGTACATCCCCATACGACTTCCAAGGACTTGGCCTAGAAGGATTGCAAATCCTCAAAGAAGTTGCCGATGAGTTCGGACTCCAGACCATCAGCGAAATCGTGGATCCCGCACACATCGAAACTGCTGGCCAATACATCGATGTGATTCAAATTGGCGCAAGAAATATGCACAATTTTGAACTACTGAAAGCGGCCGGCGAGGTTCGTATGCCGATTCTTTTGAAGCGCGGCTTATCGGCAACGATCGATGAATTCCTTCATGCTGCTGAGTATATCCTCTCTCGTGGTAACACACAGGTTATGTTGATTGAGCGAGGCATCCGCACCTATGAACGGGCAACGCGGAATACCCTCGACATCTCCGCTGTTCCGATTCTCAAGCAAGAGAGCCACTTGCCTGTTCTCGTCGATGTGACCCATTCCACCGGCCGCAAGGACATTTTCGCTCCTTGCGCTAAGGCTGCTCTAGCCGCAGGCGCGGATGGGATTATGGTGGAAGTCCACCCGAATCCGCCGACAGCCCTATCCGACGCACAGCAGCAGCTGACCATTGAGGAGTTCAATCAGTTTTACGCTGCGATCCAGCGTTCGGGATTGCTTTAATGGGGGTGCGGCTGCTGCAACTCGGAAAATTCGAGTAACTCCCCCGCAGCAAAAAAAGCCCCAACTCCACTAGAAGTGGAATTGAGGCTTCTCTATCTACACCGTTTTATCTACAAAAGAAATTTTGTTATGCTCAGCAAATTTCTTCAGTTTGGCGGACATCGCCGCGATATCAAAGCGATTCAATGTTTTGTTATAAACCCAACGCGGAGACTTGCCGGTAAGCTCTATAATGATTTGACCAGGCGCGTGTACAATCTCTTTGATATTTTCCGCTCCAAGTACTAATTCACGGGCTAGACCTCGCTTCGAAAGACTCGTTTTCGTTACTCGCAAGTAGGGTCTCCGCACAAAATAAATGAGCGCGCCGACGACCAGATAGCTAAGCGTTGTATACCAGTACATCTTGTCCCCTTCGGTTTTCGTCAACGTAAACAACAAGAAGAGCGAAACTACGATGAAAAACGCAGCTAACAAAATACTTCTCCCTTTAAATACGACCGGACGATCCGGATCTGTTGAAATCGGCGCCTTCCCTTGCTTCGTACGGGTAAGGTTTGCCTTTTTCGTATTTTTACTTACCATTCTTTCCCACTTGCGTGACATGCCTTTCACTCCCTGCATAATAGATACCAAAACTCTTCTCCTCATAATCCCATACTTACGTCAGAATGTCGATATTTAGCTTATCTCGTATGCTCTAACTATCTCTCACACCTGCATTCGATAGGACTTCGGCGTCATACCAAGCACTGTTTTAAACACGCGAGAAAAGTAAGACCCACTCTGAAAGCCTACCTCCTGCGCGATAAAGCTTGCTGATTTGGACGTCGTTTCCAGCATGAGACAGGCTTCTTTCAATCTGCGGGAAATAATAAATTCCGTAATCGTTCGCCCTGTTGACTGACGAAAGATATGAGATAGATAAAAGGTGGAAAGATGTAAATCCTCTGACATCCGTTGTAGATTGAATTTCTCCTTATAATGTCTTTCTATCCATTCTGTCATCTGCCCAGCTGTATGATGACATCTCAGTTTCGGCTTTTCCTTTTGAACCAGACAAATCTCACTTTCACAGGACTCAAGCTGCTGCAGCAAAGCAAGTAAACATAGGACGAATTCTTCCTGTTGCTTAAAAGGGGATACGCGACTCATTTTGCAATATAGATGTTCATAAAACTTCGCAAGATGTTGTTGATTAGGAATCACCTGACAAGTTAATGACTCCTTCCAAAGCAGGTGAAACCAACTACGAATGCCATTAAATGCATGAAGCGCAGCATCCAATCTGTAGGGATCGAACATGAGCACAGAACGGACAAACGGACCTTGAATTTGAATGCGATGCAATTGAAATGGCTGAAAAATGAGCAGGCTTCCTGGTTCGACGGAATACCAACGTTTGTTCACCTCGACACGACCAACACCTTCATACACATAAAGAAATTCCATACAGGAGTGTGCGTGATAGACCTCCCAATTCAGCTTTCGACTCGATTTCTCGTGATTCAAATGAAAGGGTTCTCTGGTGACATCAACACTTGTGCTAAGTTTCAACAGCCATTCCTCCCGAGATTGGAAATAGTTGGACGCTTCGCGTGTGAGCACACTCTATCACAATTTCGTACCAATGAATTGTACAAAAACTAGGAATTCCTGTGTTTTGTTTAGATGTTACATGCCTTCATTTGATATAAAAAAACAGACCCCGCCATTTTCCCCTCTTCGAGAAAATGGACAAGATCCGTTTTTCCTAAATTACTTATACGTTAACCTTTTCTACCCGTTTGTCCGGCGCTTCCAGATGCTCAGGTGATTCTTTCCCCTCACCAACGAGTTCCCTGGCTGAATTTTTAAATTCATGCAACGTACGACCTACAGCTCGACCAAGCTCCGGCAGTTTAGACGGTCCAAACAAAACCAACACCACAACTAAAATTAACATGAGTCCAGGTAATCCGATATTTTGCAGCATACGAACATCAACTCCATTTCCTTAGTCTTGGTTATGGTGCTTTGGATACACAGCTACAGCTTCAATCTCGATCAACCAATCCGAGCTTACGAGGCCGGCAATGCCTACCGTAGAGCGCGCAGGCTTCACAGGATTTTCTTTTGTACCGAAAAATTGCGCATAAGCATCAAACCAACCTTGATAATCAAATTTACCCTCTTTAGCTGCATCCGGTGTCACATAGACCCTCAGATAAGCGACATCTGCTAGCGTGAGCCCTTTATCTTTCAATTGTGTTTCGATGGCTTTTAGAATGCCGATCCCTTGCGTTTTCGTATCCCCATATCGCTCATAGACGGTCTTGCCATCTTTGTTTATAACAGGCGGCACTGTTCCACTTGTGAATAAATAAGAGGAACCCGCAGGGACTGACACACCCGCAGCAATTGATGAAGCAGGATTGCCATAGAACTCGACTTCATTGATAGGCTCTGCATTGTATTTACTCGATTTCTCAGCACCTGCCGCATATGCACTTACACAAATTAGGCATGAACCAACCGTAACAGCCATGATCGTTTTCCATTTTTTTGTAATGTTCATCATGATTCACTCCTTCTCCTCTACTCTTTCATTACTCGTTCATGAATTTCAGTAACAACTTTCCGCGCAGATTCAATAGCTCCAGCCTGCCAAGCGGTAATGTAGCTGATGTGCTCCCCTGCCAAATAAATACGGCCATCTGGCTTACAGAGGGTTGGATAGTAGTTTTTACGATCGTCCGCTGTATAAGAAGCCCAGCCACCGAGATTATATTTAACCTTTTTCCAATCCACGGAGAAAGAAGCTTCAAATTCTTTGTGATATTGCGGATGAATCTTCGCCCCTTGGCTCAAGGCATAATCTTCACGAGCGGCAAGTGACATATTACCGATTTTGTCCGCATTACCTCCAAACGTATAATAACCTAGTAGAATCCCTTTTTTGGAGAAATAGTCGTTCGGCGGGTAATAGATATTAGCAATATCCATATTCGTCAAGGAGTTACCGCCATAAATCATCTCATCTTCTTCCCAGAAGCGACGTTTGAATTGGAGACCAATTTTGCCTGCGGAAGCGTAGCTAATCTTCGCAATAGCCGTCGACATCTCAGGGGAGAAGTCCGCTTTTATGTCCTTGAGAACAGGTAACGGGATCGTACAAATACAGAAATCACCAGAGACTTCTTTGTTTGCACCCGTGTTCAAATCCTTATACAAAATACGAACGCCATCAGAAGACTGTTTAATTTCATGTACCTCTGAATTGAATTGAATTTTGTCACCTACGCGTTTCTCGAACGCTTTGGCAATCATATCCATCCCGCCTACCGGGTGGAACATCATCATTTGCTGATCATAACCATACTCGCTGCTAAAAAATTGACCAAAACCGGAATTAATAATTGCCTTTAAGCTAAACGGATCCTTGCGAACACCGGAGTCAAATTTACCACCCGGCTCTTCTACATACCCCGCCCTGCTCGATCCTTTATAGAACAGATCCGCATTCAAATCTCCTTCGCTTTTCAAATACGCAACAAGTTTCGTTTTCTCTTCGGTTGTCAAAGGTAGATCTAATGCTTTCTGATTAACAGCCTTAGCCAGCATTTCTGCGACGTAACCACGTACATCAGCTTTTGCGTGTCTCTTCGGAACTTTCACCCCTGATAACTCGCCAACATTTTCATTATAGTAATAACCACTATCGTTCACGTTGTTAAATGGTTCTATCGCAACACCAAATTTGCGTGCATAATCCAATGTCACATGAAATTGGGGAATACGCATCGGTCCTGCGTTAAAATACATGCCATTATCAAATCGTGCGACCTGTTTAGCGCCACCAACCTCCGTAACTGTCGTTCCTCTACGAACTGTCCATGCTCGTCCACCAGACCGTGCTCTCGCTTCTAGAATGGTGCACTGATAACCTGCATTTCCAAGTTCGTATGCCGCAGTCATCCCGGCAATCCCACCGCCAAGAATGATGACTTTCTTTCCATTACGGTTTGTCGAGGTAAGATCCCTTCCGGATGGCGGTGTATAATCTGCGGCCTTCATCGTTTCCGGGGAGAGTAGTCCTAAAGTACCCATCACACTAAATATTGCGGCTGACCCTCCTAATTTGCCGACGGTTGTCAAAAATTGTCTACGTGTAATTTGATCTTCTTGGATCGGTGTCTTCTCCATACTTCCATCTCCTCGTGTATAAGTTTGGCTATCCGCTACTTAAACGTAACAGCGAGAAGATGAATAGTCATTAATTTGTGTAAGGTTACATGACATAAATATTACTTATATTAAGATAATCAACGTTTATTTGATCGTTTTTCGATGAAATGATAAAGTTTCATTAATTGGCGTCACATTAAAGTTACATTACCTTACATTAAAACTGGAGGGATAGGCTGATGATGACAAAGAAGAAAGTCATTCAAATTGGAATCGTAAGTGAACTAACAGGATTAACCGAAAGGCAAATTCGTTATTACGAGGATCGTAAGCTTATTTTTCCAGATCGAAGCAAGGGAGGCGTTCGGAAGTATTCCTTCGAGGATATTCAAACTATTATAGATATACACACGAAGCTATCTGACGGCTTTCACACCGTAGAGTTAAGACGAATGCTGGCTCCTAGCACATGATTACCAACTAGATAGGAGGACTTCTATGCAAATCAAAGAAATGATGTCATTGGTCGAACATTTGACTGAACTGCGCACACGTATTATTCGGGTCCTTATCGCCGTTATCCTCACCTTAATTCTTGGATTTATTTTCGCAGAGCACATTTTACATTATCTCAAACAGTCCCCTGTTGCTTCCGGCATGACATGGCATGTATTTTCACCGATGGATGCCATTCGCATTTATATGCTTCTCGCATTCGCCGTTTCACTCACCTTAACTCTCCCTTTCATTCTCTATCAAGTATGGGCCTTCGTCAAAAAAGGACTCACCAAAGATGAACAAGTCGCTACTTTGCGTTACATCCCTTACACGTTCATGTGCTTTCTAATTGGTTTAGCATTTGGTTATTTCGTTGTCTTCCCGATGTGCATGAGGTTTACAGTAGGCATAACGCAAAATCTAGGTTTAACACAGACCTATGGCGTTGCTCAATACTTTAGTTTTATGTTAAACATTATCATTCCACTTTCACTTGCCTTTGAGCTCCCGATTGTCGTGATGTTTCTGACGAAACTGAAGCTGCTCAACCCTAAATTACTGAATAAAGTCCGTCGCTATGCCTATCTGATTTTAATTATTACGGCCAGCTTGATTTCACCTCCCGATCTCATCTCTCATCTGATGGTAGCCATTCCTTTGTTCGCACTTTATGAGATCAGCATAGTATTGTCTCGCTTCGTGTATAACGGGCAACTACGGGAAGAAGGTCTTAGACAAGTCGAATACGGCGTCTCTTAAAATAGTGCTACTCACTTATTGTCGATCTTCACCAATTCGGATATAGTTACTTCATACATGACCTGCAGAAAAGGTGAACTATGCGAATTGAACAGTTAATCTACATTATTGAAATTAGTCAAACAGGTTCTATCTCATTAGCAGCCGAAAAGCTTCACGTCTCCCAGCCTAACATCTCTCAAGCCATTGTCAGCTTAGAGGAAGAGCTTGGCGTGAAGCTTTTTAACCGTTCGCGCATCGGCGCCGTACCTACAGAAGACGGCAAACTAATTATTAGCAAAGCCATCGAAATTATGAATAAAGTGGAAGAACTTCGTGAAACAGCAGGACATCAATTCAATCAACTTTCAGGTTCTCTGTCCATCGCCTCTGTACCAAGTCTTTGTTTAAGTGTACTGCCCCCAACGTTAGCTATTTTCAAAAATAAACATAAAGATGTCGAACTTGTCATGATGGAATTGAATTATCCACAGATCATCCAAGAGGTTCTAAATGGACAAGTTGATTTGGGACTCATCGCTGTTTCACGAAATTATCATAATCCACACGCTCAACTAATCTCGGAGCATCTGATGGATTGCCGAATTATGGCTTATGTGGGTAAAAAATCTCCTTTATCCCATCGCATGAGCATCTCGATCGATGAGCTCATTCAAGAACCACTACTGATTTCTTCCGATTACCTCATCAATATATTCAAACAGCATGGAGAGCCTAACCTGTTATTTAAGTTAGGGAACTCAGAGGCAGCAAAACGAATTATTGCTGAAGGCATCGCGATCGGCTTTTACACCGAGACAGGCATGCGATATGACCCTTATTTGGAAACGGGAAGCATAGTTGCACTGGAAGTCACTGGTGTTGATTTAGAAGTTTCCTTCCGTTCCATCCGGTTAAAAAGCCGTCACTTATCCTTACCTTATAAAGAATTCACCAAAGAACTCAAAACCATTATTGCTGCTATGTGAGTTAAGCAATATCACGCATGTTAGCTTGATTCACCGCGCTAAGTTCTCGCGTTTTCCCTTTGATTATGGCATAACTCGCTGCAATTACTACAATCAATACATTTCCAAGCAATAAGGGAAGCGATAATCGACTTAATAATAGGTACCCCTGAAACACGAGCAACCCTACAGCTATCACTACTATCATGTAAAGTAGAACAGGCTTCATCGTGAAAGGTGCACTTCGATATAAGTCTGGGTATTTACGTGGAAGTTTGGCAGCGGATAGGACAGGAAAAACACTGGCGATGAGCAAGATGCCTACACCTAGTTGAGAAATGGTTGCCAGAGAAACGCCTGTCACAATGGGGATGATCCCAAGTATATAGTAAAAGGTGAGCAACCAGTGCGGAGTTCCGAATCGCCGATTCACCTTTCCAAACCCAGCTGGCAGCCAGCCATCACGACAGGCAACCAGCATTCCCCTAGTTACCCACGAGAACGTCACATTTAATGTAGATGCCAATGCGAACATCGCGCCACCTATCACAAAGAATAAGAACAAAGGCCTCGGCAATATCGATGTAGCAACGTCAATCAACGACTCCCCTGCAACCTCCGAAATCGGAAGTACCCCTGTCGCAACAATACCCATCCCAATGTATAGAACACCTACAATGCCGGAACTAATTAGAATGGCTAAGGGAATATCCCGTTTCGGCCGTTTCATTTCGCCACCGAGTTCAACCACTGCATAGGCCCCGCCAGAAGCAAAGGAAGTCATGCCAACGGCCATCAGAAAGCCGCTTATACCTTGGGGGAAATAGGAACTGGGTTGAAATACCGAATAATCCACCTCAGACATTCCCCATGCAACGAATATCATCAACGATAACAATTTGGTTAGAATAAGCACTTTCCCCAATGTTGACATGAATTTAATACCGAACAAGTTGATGAGATAGAAAAATGTCAATACTACAAAAGCTACTGGCATAATCGGAATACTGGCTACGATCCCCTGAAAATACTGCGCAAACGAGATGGCATACACCGCTATCGTAAGATGACCAAATGTAAACAAGCTCAAATACACAAAGCCTGCTTGGGGTGAAAGCAATCTAGCGGTATACGCGTACATTCCTCCTGTCGTTGGGATCACAGATCCAAGTATCGCGAGCGGAATCGTTATGATCAGCATAAATACTGATGAAAGCAGGAAAGCAAGCGGAACCCCTGTCCCTGTTAAGGCAATTGCCAAACCCGTAATGGAGAGTATACCCGCTCCGACCATTTGTCCTATGGCAATACCAATCGCATCCCGAAGACCTAAAACTTGCTTCAGTTTCTCTATTTCATTCCCCATCCTCAGACCAACCTCCCTCACTTTGCTTCTTTTCATTTCTGCGCAAACCAAAGATTCCCTTTTTTCGCAACTCATTTTCGGTTCACACCATGAAATTGTCGAAATTCGACTAACATTATTTAGGGCTTTTCCCTCATTGTCCCTTCCATTTCTTTCGGCTATAGTTACCTCATAACAAACTTTTTGGCATAATCACCCCACCCATCTCATATCATGTATAGTTACTTATTTCTGAAAACCAAAATGTAATTTTTGCAGAAAACTAAGTTCAAACTTGAAGGGATGCTGATTTCGTATTCTTACTCTAGAGAAAATCCAAAGTATCGAGACACAATGTATCAATCCGCAAGATGCCATTATTATTCGTTTGTTACTCGAGGGCGTCGCTGCTCACGAAATCGTGTATTTAAAAGCGAATTCCTTAGATGAAAAAAAACAACTGCTTACTGTGTCTGATGCCATGGGGGGCAAAAGGTACATACACGTATCCAAAACTTGTGTCGAACGGTTCCAAGCCGCTTTGAAGCAATCGAAATATGTAACTAACTCAGGAAAACCTCTTCAACCTACCGTACTGACCAATTTAAGATCAAGCCCTTATTTAATTCGAATGAGCATGTCTGACTATGTCGCTAACAGAGCGATGATCACTGAGCTCGACTCTGTCATTCTTCGAACGATTTACATGCGGCTTCGTCGTCTAGCCGAGCACTTCTCTCTTCCAGAGCTTACCCATCTTACAACCGTGCGATTGGAACTGAAGGAACTTGCTCTTGTCTAATTTTGAATGTTCAATTGCAAATATAATCTCTTTAAAGGCCAATCGGCCTTTTTTTGCGCACAAAAAAAGTAGATCCCCCTCAACTGAGCGGAGATCCACCTGTTTCATTCCGTTTGAAGTCGTCGTACTCGTTGTCTTCGTTTCAAAAGTTCCGGCAACGCTATACCTAACATGGTTATGAGTACACCTATCCATTGAAGCCCGCTCACGGACTCGTGAAGAACAATAAACGACATGATTACCGCAGTGGGCAGCTCGGCTGCACTCATAATTGTCGCCATGCCACCACCGATTCGGGGTACACCAATGGCGAAAAATAATGGCGGGATAACCACCCCAAACAAAGCTAGCAGCAATGCCCATGGCAATAACGATTCATGCAAGGATCCATTCCATAGGAAATGAGGCGGGAAGATGAGCATCACAATAATAAATGAACCTGTTTGCATCACTGCACCTCGGGTTATTGGGGCAATTTGCTTCGCTACCCTGCCGCTCATCGCGATAAATAACGCATACGTCAAAGCGGAAAGTAATCCTAAACCAACACCGAGCCATGAGGGCGCTTCTAGGTTTCCTTTTAAATAACCACTTGCCATAATGATTCCGATAAATAAGAAAATAAGTGCAATAAGCTTATCTTTACTAGGACGCTTCCGATCTATAATCGCTTCTAAGACGATACCTATCCATGTGAATTGGAACAATAAAAGAATGGCAAAGGACGCAGATACATATTGTAATGCCGCATAATAAAAGATACCCGTTAATCCTGAACTCGTACCCACCAGCATAAGCACAAGCGCTTGACGAGGTGAGACACGAAACGTTTTGGCTTCAGGTGAACCCATCTTAGCTGATTTAGCTGTCACGAACGCCATAATCCACAGCATGATCAGACCAAAGAAGATTTGTGCACCCACTACCTCACCCACATGAAAACCTGATTCATAAGCCTTCTTCACAAAGGTCGACAACAGTCCGAAACTGCAGGCACCTATGAGTACGTAAATGTAGTATTTCATGCTAACGACCTCATCAGAATGTCTCTGACGGTGTCTCTTGTCATAATTTTATACTGCCCAATCGAAGGCTTCATAAATGATTTATGAACTAACTCCTCGATCCTCTGATCATCAATGCCGTAATACCCTAGTTGACTTGGCGCTCCAAGGGAATTCCAGAATTGACGTAAGGCTTGAATACCTTCCATCGCAACTTCATGATCTGTTTTACCAGTGGCATCAATGCCGAACACAGCCATGGCTAACTTCTTCATACGCGAAGGATCGTCTTCCGCACAATGAGACATCCAGTTCGGGAACACAATGGCTAGTCCGCCTCCGTGAGGGATATCATAGACAGCAGATAATCCGTGCTCAATTTGATGAGACGCCCAATCTCCTCCATCTGTCCCGCTCGACAACAAACCATTAAAAGCCGTAGTTCCCGCATACATAATCGTCGCCCGATGCTCAATATCTTCCAAATTGGCCACTAACTTTGGCGCCGCCTCCATCACAGTCAGCAGGACGGATTCCATAAAGCGATCCATCATCGGAGCATGTTCGGTGCGGTGAAAATATTGTTCAAGCACATGTGACATCATATCTACAATGCCATATACCGTCTGGTCCAAGGGGACTGATTTCGTATAGGCCGGATCCAAAATAGAAAAAGTCGGATAAGCGAACGGACTGCTCCAGCCGCGCTTCTCATTGCGATCCCAATTCGTAATAACCGAAATGTTATTCATCTCCGAACCTGTCGCGGCAAGGGTTAAAACCGTCCCAAAGGGAAGAGATCGCGTGGGCTCAGCCTTCCTTGTGATGATGTCCCAGACATCGCCTTCGTAATATACGCCTATAGAGATGGCCTTGGCGCAATCAATCACGCTTCCTCCACCGACAGCTAAGATGAGATCGATTTGCTCGCTACGGCATAGCTCAATCCCTTTCTTCACGGTTGTCAGCCTGGGATTAGGTTCCACGCCTGACATTTCAACAACTGTCGCTTGCCTATTGTGAAGCTGCTCCATCACAGCATCGTATACGCCATTTTGCCGAATGCTACCTCCACCATAAACAAGAAGTACGCGTTTCCCGTCATTTCCTAGCTCCTGGTGCAATTGCTTGATCTGACCTTCACCAAACCATAATCGGGTTGGATTGTACTGAATAAATGATTGCATGTGTGTGTAAACTCCTTCGATGACTAATATCTACAGAAGTATATCACAAGTCGAAATCAATAGCATTGGTAACCCCTACGTTGACAACACATCCTTTCCATAACAAAAAAACGCACACCTCTTAGTAAGGTGTACGTTTTCTTGCACTTATATGCGGTGTAAAGGCAGGGAGAATGAGATGGTGCAGCCATGGCCCAAGCGGCTTTCCGCCCATATTTGCCCACCGTGATATTGCACAATTTCCTTTGCTATCGCTAGACCCAACCCGCTTCCACCAGAGTTACTGCGCGATTTGGATACCTTATAGAAACGTTCGAATATATGAGGAAGATCTTCCTCACTAATCCCAACACCTGTATCGCACACCCGAATGACGAGCTCGTAAGGCTCCTCCCTAATCTCAACGTGAACATCGATGGCACAGCCGCTTGATGAGAATTTAATCGCATTGTAAATAAGATTGGCATACACCTGTTCAATCCGATCCATATCTACAGTCAACATTTCCTGTCCATTCATCAGAGCCATATTCAGTGTGTAGGTGATCCCCGCATTCGTTGCATCTAATTCATATTTGGCAAAAAGTTGACGAACCGCGCTCGCGCAAGATGTTGACGCCAGCCTAAAATGAAACTGCTTCGTTTCTAATCGACTCAGTTGATATAAATCCATAATTAATCGCTGAATCC
This sequence comes from Paenibacillus qinlingensis, assembly GCF_031455095.1. Classification (GTDB taxonomy): domain Bacteria; phylum Bacillota; class Bacilli; order Paenibacillales; family NBRC-103111; genus Paenibacillus_E; species Paenibacillus_E qinlingensis_A. The sequence continues at coordinate 227,079 of NZ_JAVDSB010000003.1, read as the reverse complement.
CGACGATGCGCATGTGAACCACGGACAAGTATTTCTTCTGCTCCTCCGGTTCATGAATCACACCATCCAAAATAGCTTCTACATAACCTTGAATTGATGTCAGCGGCGTCCCTAAATCATGCGAAATATTCGATAACAGATCGCGCCGCGAAGTCTCCATCAAGATTAACTCATTCGTTCGTTCTTTCACCTTCGATTCGAGATCATTGTATAATCGCGCATTTTCAATCGAAATCGCGGCTTGCGCGGATAATAATTTAATCACATCCAAACGCTCTGAAGTGAATGCATTACGAATCAAATTATTTTCCAAATAAAAGACACCGACCAAATTACCCTGATGTAAAATGGGTTCACAGAAGATCGACTTACTCTCCGATTGTTTAATATAAAGATCGTTCGCGAAAAGCGTCGAATTCTCCGCATCATCCAGAACAATGCCTTCTTTCATGCGTGCAACATATTGGATCACGGCTTGCGGAACATTGTCGCGTGACTCCAACAAGACTGAGCTAACGATGCAAGAGTCTTTCCCAGCACTTGCAAGCATCTCCGCTTCAACGTACAGACTTTCCTTGTCTTTAAGGACGAGAATACTTCTCTCTGCACCTGAAGAATACGTAACGATTTCCATCAAGCGTTTGATTAGCTGCTCCAAATTAACTTCACTAGAAAGTGAACGAGATGTATTCATAATGGTTTGAAAATCTATCGCTTGTAAGGAATAATCACTAATTTTGGTCGTGGCCCAATCTGGAGACCCACTCAAGTTGGAGAAATAGGTAGGATATTTCAGCACGAGATGGTCCGCTTTCGCTCTAGCCCCCCAACTCACATAACCATAATACGCATCTATGAGATAGGTTTTGGCGATTTTCTCGCGTCCAGCTTGCTTATAGTATTTCCCCGCTAATTCTGAGGCGATGGCCTCATGTTGGATAAATCCTTGTTCCCTTGCTTGCCGAATGGCATTCTCATACCCTTGCTCCGCCTGCTGTCCATGGCCTGTCACACGATCCCATTCTGCTCGCATCAGCTGACTGAGGTGCAAGAAATTCTCTGGACAATGCGAAGCCCATTTGTCCATTTTCCGAAGCATTTTCTTCACTTGTTTAGCGAACCATTTACGATCAGAGAGCGAAGCTTCCGGGTACTGAGCGGCAATCGAAAGAACAAAATATAAATAATTCTCTGGCATATGAAATAATCCGAAAGAGGCGGACTGACGTGATTCTGCTGTTCTGCCCATTTCTACCGCATCTTCATAGTGTCCAAACAAGAACGAAAGCATCATTTTCTTAACGCTATATACGTGAATGATAACTTGATTGGAATGCACTTCTAATTTCCGAACAAATTCTTTCTCCTCTACCTCATCATTCCCTATAAGTAACGGATTCAGCGTCTTTCCTTCCAAATTCAATATGACCAAACGCAGCATTTCCATCATAAGTAACGTATCATGATGATTGGTTTGTTCCAGAATTCGGTAATTTCTCACTAAATCTTCATACACTTCAGAGAGAACAACACCTTGCAAATCTTTGACCAAAACTTGGTACGTAAGCGCATATCCCGCAAATACCAAGTCACCGTCTTCAATTCCGCTTCGAAAAGAATCCTTCAGAAGCTCCAGACTATTAGGAAGCGGCTTCACCCAAGGGGTGACAAACAAACCGAACGAAAAATAACTTTTACTCTGGAATTCATGTGACTGAAATCGCTCGTTCATCCGGTTGCCTAATTGTCCATATAGATAACCGCGTTGATAATCGCCGAATCCCGAGCCCAATATCAAGCCATACGAGCCATACACATACGCCATAGCCGGTGAATTACCAAATTCCAGAGCTAGCTTGGTCATATTAAGCATAAACAGCACGTATAAATTCGTATTCACGAAATAAGCCGATATAGCAACACTCATCATAAGATTCATTAATTTCGTGCGATAGTTATCTTCCATAATCGGTAAATCATAGAGCTGCAACGTATTTCTCAAACCGATTTTCCGTTTCACATCCAGATACGCCATGAAAATACTTGCACTTAAAGGTGCTTCAGGTATCCGAATCCCTTGTTCCGCCAGCACTTTCAAACCCAGTTTAACACTCTGATGCTGCTTGCCGACATTGGTGTATAAGATGACTTGCAGGTTATACAACTCAAGCTTTTGTTCCATCGTTTTCGCCTCTAACAATAGCTGTTCATAGGAAGCTTCCGCTTCGTCAGCTTGACCATTCAAATAGAGGACCTCAGATTTCTCCAAACGAATTGCATAACTTAGCTCATCTAATTCCATACCCTTAATCTGCTTCAATACATCCAAAGCTTTATTGTAATATTGAAGCGCAGAACGGTACGCATTGGAGGCTTTAGCTTTACGACCTGCACTCACGTTATAATCTAGAAGTTGTAAATAAGATGAATGCTCCGTAATCAATTTTGAACCTATATTCAAATGATTGACAATTTCAAATAAACGCAGCTCAATGTCTTCTTCCGACAATTCACTGAGAAGCATCTGACCGATACCGCGATGCATTTCCTTAAGTTTAGACTCATCAACAGATCCATAAATAGCTTCTTGAATAGAGTCATGTACAAAAATAAACCGAATTTCACGAGCGACTAATTTACCCATGGACTCATGATAAAATTTATAATCCATCCCCACCGGGATAATTAATCCATTCTGAATAGCTCCTTCAAGTTCTTGCAAGGCATCAGCAAAGGGGAGTTGCATAATGATCCCTAAAGCCTCCAGGTCAAAAGAAGCGCCTAGACAAGAAGCTAATCGCAGTACATGTTGTGTTTTCGCAGGCATACGTTCTAGCTTCTCAGCGAGAAGAAACATTAAGTTATCGGTGATGCGAAGCTTCTGAATCTCGTTCATATCCCATTGCCAGCGATTCATCTCATAATTAAATTGAAGCAACGCTTGCTCATGCAACGCACTTAAGAATTGTTTAACGAAAAATGGATTGCCACCGGTTTTGAGTAAGACGAGTTTCGCCAAATCGCCAACTTGACCCAACTCCGATTTTAACGATTCGGCAATTAATTGCTCAACATCTTGCAAACCAAGGGCTTTCAACACAATGCGTTCTTCGACCAGACGCGCTGGCAATCTGTCAAGGAGTTGAACATACATAGAAGAAAGACTGTTCTTCTCATATTCACTGCGATAGGAGCCAATAAACAAGAAATATTTCAATTGTGAATCATTCAAAAGTAGATCCAACACCTGCAAGGACGCTGCATCCGCCCATTGCAGATCATCCAAGAACAAAACGATAGGACGATCTTTCGCACAGAAAATAAGCAAAAACTGCTGCAATAAAAAGTGTAGACGATTTTGCGTTTCCTGCGGAGGCAACGACTTTACAGCAGGCTGTTCGCCTATCAGCAGCTCGAGCTCAGGCACGAGATCAATTAATACTTTGCCGTTTGTACCTAGCACTCTCAGCAAGCGCAAGCGATATTCTGCGAGTTGTTCATCCTTGCTTGTCAAAAGCTGCCTGACGAGCGCTCGCAACGCTTTGGCAATCGCATGGTACGAGACATGATGTTTATTCGGTTCGAAGCGACCCGATAAGAACCAGCCATCATCCTTCATAATCGTCTTCATCGTTTCGGCGATGAGAAAGGATTTGCCATACCCAGACTCCCCAGTCACCCATACCGTTTCCAATGAGCCATGTACGGCATTTGTATAGACATTCAGCAACTTATTTATTTCGGCAGATCGCCCATACAAGCCCTGAGGAATTTGAAACATATCCGTCATATCATAGCGACCTACTTTGAAATCGGACATATCTTCACCAGAATTACTATATAGCATCACTTGTTCTAGATCTTGTATGATGCCATAGGCACTTTGATAGCGATCCTCCGCATCCTTAGATAGCAACTTCATAATAATATCGGATACTGGCTTAGGGATGCCTTTTCTTACACTGTCAGGAGGTATAGGAGTCACAGCAAAGTGTCCATGTAACAGTTCCAACGGATCTTCCGATTGAAAAGGAAGTCGTCCCGTGATCATTTCGTAGAATGTCACGCCAAGCGAGTAATAATCTGTGCGATAGTCGATGATCCGATTCATTCGCCCCGTCTGCTCGGGGGACATGTAACTGAGCGTCCCTTCCAACATTAACGGGTCCAGCATTTCTTGACGTTCTCGCATAAACGACGAAATACTGAAATCGCCAAGCTTCATAATTTGTTTCGCCCGATTCATAATAATATTGCTAGGTTTAATATCCTTATGTATGATAAAACGTTGATGAACTTCGCCAACGATTTTGGCTAATTGGATAGCTGCCTGTAGAAACGCTTGAAACGATTGTTGAAACAAAGAAAAATACGTTGACAAGGTTTCCCCTTCGAAGTCCTCCATCACTAATGCCACACTATTGTGATACTTAGGCAACGATAGCGGCTTAACAATGCCGGGGATGTCCAACATATGCCCAATTTCATACTCACGCTTCAACCTAGCGATATCCGCCGCAACCGGGAAGTCAGAGCTCATTGTTTTAATGATGACTTTCTCGCCAGTTGACTTGTGAACCGCACGGTATAATAAATGCCGCTCGCCATGATAGATTTGCCTAATAATCTCATATTCCGGTAATATGATCATGATATCCCCCTAGTAAGTCTCGCTGCTAATAACATGAATTAGAGCATCTTTCCATCCCAAGGCAAACCCTTGTCCAAGCGTTTTTTATCATGGATATGATACATCTTCAACACATCGATATGACCCAATTCGAAGGTGTACATCTCCCAAATTTTACAAGGCTCTTCTTCTGATTCATCACATAGCAAAATCGCATTAACAGCCCTACGTGCCGCTTCATTCGCGCCTTCCATTGTCGCTAAATTTGTGTTGGTACGCACATAGTCGGACGCTAAGAATAGATTTGGTATACCCGTTAGAGCTTCTGGACGATCTTCCCAGGTCCCTACACGATTAATGAGCAAAGGTTCCATGTTCGTACAGGCATGTTCTGGATTAACGAATTGAATATCTGTATCTAAGAACCACGAGTGGAGTACAGAATCTTCCAGGATGACAGCTCCGTCAATATTTAAACTCAGCTTCATTTGAGCCCATACCTCTGCTTTAATTTCTTCAGCCGTACAAAGCTTCGCTGTTTTACCAAAAAGGATGCCCGGTGTATCCCAATCTGAGATATCAACAGACAAAATACCTTTCACCGTACCATCGCCATACTCACTCAAATTGACATCAGGCCAAAATTGTTTCTGTGAAACCGAAGTGAGCGACCACGGAGCATCCAAGTAAATCACATGTCCATGCGTAATGGGTAATTCTTCACGCAAGTAATATTGAATCCCGTTCATCCACGCAACGGAATCTACCAGCTTCTGCACACCTTGAAGTGAAGGGTCTATTTCCAGCATTTCATCGGTTATCATTTTACCCATCACCTCAACAGGGAAGGCAGCGATAAAGTAATCGGCGTCAATATCGAAAGTCTCGCCATTCAAGGTTATTGTCGCACTACGGACTTGGCCATCTTGACAATTAATTCGTTCTACATTTGCACCTAAATGATAGTGCAGCCCTTGATCCTGAAGAAAAGTTAACCATGGATAAATCCACTTGTCGTTTGTTGGACCATTCAACAGTCTTACAAAACTCGTGCCAGGGGTCGTTATATCTAATGTCATTTGAACCGCGACTGGTCCAACTGTTTGTGTATTTGCAATTTTAGATTGACAAGCGACAAGCGTTTTCGTAAAACCAGCAAAAATTTTCTGAAATGCAGGGGATTGCTGCTCTGCCTCGATAAATTCCCACCAATCTATTAAATTGTACTCCTCACGAATACGTTCGTCGCAACTCGTCATGATTTGCCACAGCTTACGGCCATACTGTTCCATATCGTCTATGGAAAGTCCCAAATTATTATCAAAAAGATCTTTGATCAGAACCAATAAATTGTCTAAGCTAAATTCTATTTTGGCTAATAAAGGCAATAACGGCGCGGTATAGGTAGCGATATCTAGCCGAGTGACTTCAGTTAAATTATCGTAAACTGTTCCATTCTCGTAGGGAATTCGTTTCAAAGTATCAATGACGTGACGATAGAATCGTGGAAATAATCGAAAACCATGTTCGCCCGGCAAATCCTTTCGTCCGCCAGTCCCACTGCCGACATAAGGCATACTTCTGGCCTTCCCACCAGGTATTTGTTTAAATTCATAAACGGATACTTCATAACCTCTTTCGATTAATTCGTGAGCAGCACTTAAACCAGCGACTCCGCCACCCAAAATTGCAACCTTTTTCAACACATTTCCCCCTCGATTGGCGTTTTATGTAAATTATTCTGATTCTCTTATCATATCATTTAGGACATTTGAATCATAGAAGAATCCTAGTAAAACAAAACCTTTCTAGTACCACACGGATAGCACTTCCCATCTTTTCACACAATTTTCACAAGATTATTCCAAAATGCAGGAAAAAGTTGTACAGTAAAGTATAAGGAGCTCTTATACATGGTCCATAGTCCACAAACGCCGTCCAAACCGTTCAAATACGGGAATGGGGTTATAGCTCCTTTCTGAAGCCTTACTAATGTGCAGCCATTTTGGCACATTACTCGATGTTGGACTCGCTTTATCATCCATGCCATCGCCATACAGGTATTTCGAACTATTTTGATAAAATTCCACAAATTTTTCACTTGCTTCTGTATTTTTTTGTAACGAGTACTCCTAAATTCCTATCCGCCTTCGAATCCTTTATAATAAAGTGTAAGTGCAAACCAATCACACACGCCAGAGAGGATGGTTATTCCATGCCCGATCGAATAGGTACACGATACGTGCCAAGTACACAAATCGTCTCTTTCCCTCATGGAACTCTCCATTATGGTGATGATGTATTTCTGACCCGCAAAGTATTACTGTATCGTAACGTGCTTCGTCACAATCAACTCGGTGTCGATTACATAAGCTCACTCCAGGATAAAGCTGCGTTTATTCACGACGGATTTCATCACATGTTGGATACATCTATCGCTGAAGATGCTGTCACCATTATCTTGCAAGCCAAAAGTGGTTCCCTCTTTTCCGATACGATGTACAAACATAAATGGTCTTACGCAGCCGTTGTCGCTATCATTAGCGACCTGGGTGTTTCTTTGTTGGATGCGATGGAGGAAAAGATTACAGGCTTTTCCGTCCGTCCAAATAACCTATGGATTACGGATCAGAACAAACTTTCCATCATCAACTACTGGGAAGCTGATGAACACGAAGAGCAGAGTGCCATTGGGCTTTGCCGCTTAATGATTCAGTTACTTACCGGGAATGAAATGATCTCCGATAGGTTCGAGGTTATGCATACGAGTCTGGAGCGGGCTTCCATTCCAAGTGCAACGACAGAGCAGAAACTTGCGCTTATTCGCCTCATCAAATTTATCTGCCATGGGCAATCATCCCTTTCTTCGCTCGTATTCGGACTTCGGAGCTTACCTCCTGCCGCACCAAGCAGTATCAGCGAGCAGATAACGGCCCCTTTCCAGCTCGGAGCAGTGGAAGCGGCCGTTGATACTCAGCCTGATGCACAGCGTTCGCGCTTTGACACTGAGAGCCTTACGCGTTCAACGCGTTCAGCAAAACGAATTGCACTAGGGGCCGTTTCGGCACTAGTTGTAGGCGGCTTTGCCGTATGGTATCTTTGGCCGGAGCCTAAAGTCGTCCAAACCGTCGTCATCATCTCGCCTACACCTACGAGTACGCCTGACGCGAGCGTAAGTCCAAGCGCCACCGTGACTGCGAAGTTGACGGACACAAAGGAGCTACCCGAGAAAACCGTCGTACCGAATCTCGTCGGCCAAACACAAGAGGCTGCGGAGCAGATGGCCTTAGCCGCTGGACTCCACTATAATTTTCTCATTGAAACTAGCACACAAGCCAAAGGCATTGTCACAAAGCAGGAACCAAAAGCTGGTACAGAGAGCTTAAAAGAGGATAATGTAACGTTTTGGGTGAGCAAGGGGGCACAGTGATAGGATAGCGTTGAGTGTGAAGAAGAGGCGCCTTGTGCGACTCGGATGATTCGCACGCGCAACGGGAGGAGCTACGGGACTCAGGAGAAGTAACTCGAGCTCCCCGCTCAGGTTAACTGTAAAATCTACAGTTAATTTTTCTCATATTCGCTCTTTTTGGCATTTAGATGGAAAAACTACAGTTAAATTTCAGTTGTTTGCGGATCTCTCAGCATTTCCCTGAAATTAACTGGAGTTTTTCCAGTTATTATGAAATTTCATACGAGATCAAAGGAAATAGATGGAGTTTTTCCATTTATTCAACTACGACAACCCTTCCTCCATTCACTCACATCAGTTCACTCGGTGCATGTAATCTCACGTCGCAATCCTTATCTTCACTTGTCTAAACTACTCTCACATCGCCTTAGTTTAACTCACCACACTTCAACTCACGTCATTCCATTATCTTACTTCAATCCCCCTATTACAATTTCATCTCCTCCACTCTCACCGAACAAAAAAAAGAGCAGTTCAAGTAGTAACCTACTTAATCTGCTCTTTCTCCAATTACGCGTGGAAATCTTGACCGGAACGAACTTCCTTCACATAGCCAGCTCGAATGACGAAGTCACCGAAGTGCTCATCACTTTGACGCTCTTTGGCGTAGTGAGGGATAATCGTTTGCAAGGAATCGAGAATCTCGGATTCGCCAATGTTTTCTTTGTACAATTTATTCAAACGGTTTCCTGCGAATCCGCCACCTAGATACATGTTGTACTTCCCTGCCGCTTTACCGATGAATGCAAGCTCAGCTAGCATTGGTCGTGCGCAGCCATTCGGGCAACCCGTCATCCGGATTGTAATCTCTTGCTCGCGAAGGCCTACACCTTCAAGAATAGCTTCGACTTTGGTAATCAAAGAAGGCAAGTAACGTTCGGATTCTGCCATTGCAAGTCCGCAAGTCGGGAACGCCACGCAAGCCATCGAGTTTCTGCGCAAGGCAGAGAAGTGAAGACCATCCGTAATGCCGTGCTCTTTGATTATCTCTTCGATTTTCTTCTTTTTCTGAGCGCTTACGTTGCCGACGATCAAGTTCTGATTCGACGTGAGACGGAAATCACCCGTGTGGATCTTCGCAATTTCGCGAAGACCTGTCATCAGACGGTAGTCCCCATCATCCATGACACGGCCATTTTGAATGAACATCGTGAAATGCCATTTTCCGTTGCTGCCTTTTACCCAACCGTAACGATCTCCATTTGATTCAAAATGGAATGCACGAGTTGGTTCCAGGTTCCAACCAAGACGCGTTTGCAGTTCATTCACGAACCACTCAATGCCGCGATCGTCGATTGTATATTTGAAACGAGCGTGTTTACGAACGGAACGATCACCGTAATCACGTTGGATCATTACCGTTTTCTCAGCTAGATCAACAGCTTGCTCCGGTTTAATGAAGCCGATCACTTGACCAACTTGCGGATACGTTTTGACATCTCCGTGAGACATCCCCATACCGCCACCGACGGATACGTTAAAGCCCACCAAACGGCCATTTTCAATGACCGCAATATAGCCAAGATCCTGCGAGTACACGTCTACATCGTTAGATGGCGGAACTGCGATACCGATTTTGAACTTACGCGGCAGGTACACTGGCCCGTAAATTGGTTCTTGCTCTTCACCGTCGCGGCTATCCACGATTTTCTCGCCGTCTAACCAAATCTCATGATACGCTCTCGTACGTGGGTCCAAGTGGTTGGAGATGCGATTCGCCCACTCATACACCTCGCCATGAACTTCGGATTGGTAAGGATTCGGGTTGCACATCACGTTACGATTCACGTCACCACATGCCGCAAGTGTACTTAGCATGGACGCATTAACTTCTTGAATCGTTTTCTTCATGTTCCATTTGATTACACCATGTAACTGGAAAGATTGACGAGTCGTAAGACGAATCGTACCATTTGCATACTTCTGAGCAACACGATCCATCATCAACCATTGGTCAGAAGTTACGATACCGCCAGCAGCACGTACGCGCAGCATGAACTGATAAGCAGGCTCTAGCTTCTGCTTCGCACGTTCATTACGCAAGTCACGGTCGTCCTGCATGTAGCTGCCATGAAATTTCATCAAACGGTTGTCATCCTCGGGGATGGAACCGGTGATGCGATTTTCAAGTGTTTCTTCTAAACTGCCGCGCAAATAATTACTGCGGATTTTAATTTGTTCAACATCACTATGCGGCGCACTATTCTTCGATAGTAAATTATTTTCTGACATCTTGAGCTTTCTCCTCTACCGATCGCGGGGATCCTGTTTTAATAAACATCCCGTTGATAACGTTTTTGCTGTTGCATATTAGCCAAATATTGCACGGCTTCTTCGTTATTTAAACCGCCCTCTTGCTCAATAATCGTGAGCAGCGCAGCATTCACATCGTGTGCCATTTTCTTCTCGTCACCGCAAATATAGACAACAGCGCCTTCTTGCAGCCATTGATAAACCTCGCGACTTTTTTCTAACATGCGGTTCTGCACGTATACTTTTTGATCCGTATCCCGGGAGAAAGCTACGTCTAACTTCGTTAGTACGCCATCTTTCAACCAACGCTGCCACTCAACTTGGTACAAGAAGTCTGTAGCGAAGTGTTGATCTCCATAGAATAACCACGTTTTGCCATCTGCACCCGTCTCTTCTCTCTCTGCGAGGAAAGAACGGAATGGCGCTACCCCAGTACCAGGTCCAATCATGATAATTGGCGTTTCTGGGCTCTCAGGCAATTTGAAATTCGGATTGCTCTGAATGTAAACCGGTAATGCTGCACCTGATAGTGCGCGCTCAGCCAAGTGAACGGAAGCGACGCCATAACGGTTGCGACCATTCGCTTCATAGCGAACCGAACGTACAGTGATGTGTACTTCATCCGGTGAAGCTTTGGATGAACTTGCGATCGAATACAAACGAGCAGGCAATTTGCGAAGCACGGCTACGAATTGACTAGCAGACACACCTTGTAAGGAGAAGTCTTGCACGAGATCCAATAGATCGCGGCCAGCGATGTACGATTTCAACTCAGCTTCATTGCCAGCGGCAACAAGTGTATGAAGCTTCTCGTTAGACGTTAACTTTGCCACTTGCTCGAGCAAAGGTTTCGTCAGTACCGTAATTTCGAAGTTACGAGTAAGCGCTTCTTGTAACGGACGCTCTTCTCCATTTTTGTTTACAGCAACTGGTGTGCTGGCATTCCAGTCCATGGCTTGAATCAGTTCAGTAACTAGACGCGGATGATTCTCCGGGTATACACCCAAGCTGTCACCTGGTTCATATTGGAGATTGGAACCCTCTAAGGAGATTTCCACATGGCGCGTTTCACGATCGGAACCGCGGCCGTTCAAGTTCAAGTTCTCAAGCACTTCCGCTTGGAACGGATTCGTTCTGGAGTATTCCGACTCCGTGGAAGGGGCACTTCCAGCCGTTGCAGCAGAACCACCAACAACAGCACTAGCCGATGCAGCGTTCAAAGCAGCCAAAACGCCAGAAACCCAAGCTGCAGCTGGCTCGTCAAAATCAACATCACAATCAACACGTTCAGTTAAGGATGTAGCGCCAAGTTCTTGCAAACGCTTATCAAAGTCTTTACCTGTTTGACAGAAGAATTCATACGATGTATCACCCAAGGAAAGAACGGAATAACGAAGTTCTTCTAATTGAGGTGCTCTTTTGCTATGAAGGAATTCGTAGAATGAGATCGCATTGTCCGGTGGATCACCTTCGCCATGCGTACTAACGATCATCAAAAGGTTTTGAACCTTTTTCAAGTTGTTCGGTTTGAAGTCGCTCATCGAGGAGAGCGTTACTTGGAACGACTGCTCTTCTAGTTTTTTAGCTAGCTTTTTCGCCAAGCCATGGGAATTACCCGTTTGTGATCCGAAAAGGACAGTTACTTCTTTGGAAATGACAGCTTGACTAGCCACAGCCGTTGGAACGGAAGTTGCCGGCACTGCCGCGGAATTTGTCGAACCTTGTTGAGCTGTTAAGTAGCCACTCAGCCAAATACGTTGAGTATCCGTTAACGTTGGTAGGACACGGTTGAGCAATTCAACTTGCTCTTGGTTAAAAGGACTGTTTAAGACTTGAAGTTCCAACAAAATCCACCTCATCAGCATGTATTGATAAGCTTTGCTATTTTTCGCACTATTTTTACTCTCCATTGAAACCTATCATACGTGCGCACCATAGGTCAATTAGAATCATCTTATGAGACTTATAAGGGGAATTGATATATGGTGAAATGAGTACTTTTCATGCAAAAAATGACCCCAAAATGGGGTCATTCCAACATTTATATCCATTATTATCCTTTCACGGCAGACCCGACGGTCATCGCCTTCTCCACTTGCTCACTAAAGAGGATATAAACGAGCACGGTTGGCAAGCTGGCAATTGTCATTGCTGCCCCCATTGCCCCCCAATTCGTTGTAAACTGACCTTGGAAGAACAGTAATCCCAGCGGTAAGGTTTTCAGCGATTCTTTCGTAATTAAAATGAGTGCCATCGTGAATTCATTCCAAGAGGATAAGAATACGAAAATGACCATCGTCGCCATTGCCGGTTTTATAATGGGTAAAATAATGGTATAAAACGTCCGATATATGCTTGCCCCATCCATACACGCAGATTCTTCTAGTTCAACAGGAATGGAACGGAAGAAGCCATAGAACACCATGCTGGAGAACGATATATTAAAGGCAATATAAGGAACGATGAGTGCACCATATGTGTTAGCTAAGTGGAAATCACGAACAAGAATAGCCAATGGGATCATGATGACTTGGACGGGAATGAACATCCCGATGACCACATAGATTCTGGCCACCTCTTTGAATCGCCAGTGCATGCGAGCTACCGCATAGGAAAAAGTGACAGAGAGAATTATCGTCCCTACAACCGTACATGCTGCAACTAACAAGCTGTTGCTAAAGTACTGCGGTACATTAAACTTGGACCATGCATCCACATAATTTTCAAAGCGAAAATGGGTGGGAATCCCGAAAGGATTCGTTACGAAAATTTCATTATTATTTTTCAGTGAATAGAAAATCATCCACAATAACGGATACACGGACAACCCCGCATACACCCATAGAAGGATGCCAAGGAGCGGATTTTTTTTGCGCAATTTGAGTAGACCGTTCATCTCTAACATCCTCCTTTAAAAGGTAATACGTTCACGTGCGATAAGTTTGTTAATTGCTAATGTGACAATCAAACATTCAATAACAAGGAACGCTGCTGCTGCACTGCCATAGCCGAACTCGCCTACGCGGAAAGCGGAACGGTACATCAAGTAAGTCAATGTATAAGTGGAGTTCCCTGGCCCGCCGCCTGTCATGATAAACATGTTAGCAAAAGCGTTCAACCCGCCTGTAATCGCGAGGACTAAGCAAAATTTATACGTCTCAGCCAACATCGGAATCGTAATTTTCATATGTGCTTTGAATTTGGATGCGCCGTCGATACGGGCAGCCTCTAAGTACTGTTCAGGTACAGACTTCACAGCGGCAAGAAGCAGAGCGAACTGGTAGCCCATATACTGCCATGCATTTACGAAAGCAATCGCGAAAATCGCAGTTTTACTGTTCGTCAACCAATCTTGACGATAGGAGATCCCCAGCGCTTCAAACACCTTGTTGATCAGCCCATATTCACTGTTATACATCGCCAACCAGAGCTGACAGACAACGGTAATCGAAAGCACAACCGGTATAAAGTAGGAAATGCGTAGAATCTTACTCCCTTTGAAACCCTCTGCTACGGCAAAAGCGAGCACCGAGCCAATCCCAATTTGTACAACGGCTAGGATGCCTGCAAACACGAGTCCGTTATAGAGGGACGTGTAGAAAATACTGTCTTGAAACAATCGCGTGTAGTTGTCTAGAAAAATAAACGTGCCCTCACTGAGGCCATCCCATTCAAAGGTACTGCGGTAAAAGGTCTGTAAAATCGGATAAAACACGATCACTGTATACAAAAGGAGAGCCGGCAGCGTAAACAGCATAATGGCCGCTTTATTTCCCAAGAATTTGCGCATGTCATCACTTCCCTTGTAGAGTAGAAGACTCACCTAAGGACTGACGCTCCACGGTGAGTCTTCCATGTCATAGAATCACATTTATTTCGCTGGTACAGCTGCTTTATTCAGATCTTTCACGAATTGATCGGACGTGTAGTTACCTGTCATTAGGTTTTGTGTAGCATCTTCAAGTGCTGCTTTGAACTTCGGATTGGACAAGCCCCATGAGAACGCTGTTGTGCTTGTGATTTTCGGAATATCCTTGGAAAGCTGATCCATCATTGGAGGGAACTGCTTCACAATCGGTTTGTCTACTTTCGTTGCTACGATCGGGTTGCTGCGGTTCGTATACTTGTACTCGGCATATTTCAAGGAGATGAATGAAGCAACTTTCGCTGCTAGCTCTTTATCTTTGGTGTTTGCGGATACTGCGTATCCACCAGGACCACCGCTACCGCTGAACGCTGTTTTGCCTTTTTCATACGCAGCTGCATCCGCCGCTGGCAAGTACATGTAGCCGGCTTTGTCGCCAAGTGCTTTGGTTGCAGCTTCAATTTCCCATTGACCGTTGATGAACATCGCTGCTTTACCTTCATGGTAAAGTGCAGCGGCTTGATCATAGTTCAAGTTCGTTGCGCCTTTTGGCAGCATGCCTGCTTTTACAAGCTCGATAATTTTATCTGCTGCTGTTTTGTAGGCTGCGTCTTCTGCTTTCGCTGTACCTTTATCCAGCTTGTTGATACCGCCTGCATCAGCACGAGTTACAAACATGTCATACAGCGCTACGCAAGGCCATTTTTCTTTGGCGAAAATGGAAAGCGGTGTAATCCCTTTACCGTTGAACGTTTTAACAGCTGTCATCATTTCATCGTACGTTGTCGGTACTTTCACGCCGTTTTGTTGGAACAAGTCTTTGTTGTAATACAGGAGTGCTACTTCATTACCTGCATACGGGAATGCGTACGTGTGCCCATCATCCGTCACCAATGTGTTCATGGCGCTTGGCTGCATTTTATCCTTGAAGCCAAACTTCGTGACATACTCATCCAACATCAAGATGTTATTGGACTTTTTGAACGTATCAATGATGTCTAGACCCGCTTGGAAAATATCTGGCAAATTACCAGTCGCTGCATATGTCTTCAACTTCTGTCCATCATCTTGTGCTTGAATATCCAGCTCTAGCTCAACATTCGGCATTTCCTTTTTCAACTCAGCTACTGCATAGTCATAAGGTGTTTTCGTATCTTCATCTGCATACTGAGCATAAATTCTTAATTTAACTGGTTTTGCATCCGTCTTAGCTGGCGCCGTCGTTGCTGCAGCTGTTGCTGCTGGTGCCGCGCTGGTTGTTTCCTTCGGTGTTTCTGTGGAACCGCAAGCTGCTAGGCTAGTTGCCGCGAGTAAGCTTACGAGAGTAACTGCCATCTTTTTCATGTGAAGACCTCCCAGGAATTCTTGTGCGTTTCTCCTATTTACATCCTCAGTATAGAAGGAAAAAACCCCAGTGATAATGGAATAACTGAGGGCTTCTTGTAAAATCCGCACATTCGTGTGCAGCACTTATAAGCGATTATTCTCATACTCACTAGGCGAGTAGCCAAAGAATTTCTTGAAACTTTTGCTAAAATAACTAGGATCATTGACCCCAATCTGCTCCGCAATATCCGCCAAGCGAATGTTTCCCTTGCCCAGTAATTCCTTCGCTTTGTGCATGCGAACGTGCGTCACGTAATCCGTTACCGTCATGCCGATCTCTTTCTTAAATAAGGCTCGGAGATAGCTGGGGTTAATAAACACCTGCTGGGCAATCTGATCTAACTGAAGCTCAGAATTCATATATTGCCCCTCGATGTATTCTTTGGCTGATTGCGCGATCTTCGAGGATCTCGTCTTCTTGTGCTTATTCGTATATTGAATCGCCTTCGCGAAAAGTTCTTTAATCCAAGCTGACGTACTCTCAATTGATCCTAATCGTTTGATTTCACTATACGGATAAAAGTTTTCACCATAGCAATCTGCAATGGGATGCCCCATCTCGGTGACGTAAGATAGGCAAACAGAGATTAAACCCATTGAAATCACATAGGTATATTCTAAAGAAAGGCGTTGCTCGCGAATGGATTGGAAAACTTCTTCCAATTTCTCTTCTAGCTTATCCGCATTATGCATGCGTAACAGCACAAGTAGTTCCTCGTTGACTTCCGTCGGGTAGAGAGCCTGCTTGCCAGAATCAAGCACATTGGAACCGTAGGCAATCACACGATCATTGCCTAATACGAACTTGTTCTGAAGTGCTTCTAGCGCCTCTATATACGAGATTCGAATACCGCCGTAGCCAGACTGACTGCGACCAACACCGATGGTGATCGTGAATTTCAAGTATTTTTTGATTAGAAAAATAAGCTTCTCATACCCCTCTAACGCCGGAACCTCAAGATCCTTTGCCCCTTGGTGCTCGACCAGACAAATAATCCGCCCCTCTGGCCCGTTGAAGATGAGATGATGACCCGTTTCCTCCAGCGCTTCATTCAAAATATTCGTAACCGCATATTTCCACAGCAAGCGTTCGCTCACTTGATTCCATTTGACATCCATATGGTCAATCTCGATACAAGCCACGACAAACAAGGATGAAGCGAACGACTCTCCTAGTTGCTGGAGCTTCAGCGACGTTTCCTCTGGAGAATGGTGATACTCACTGCTGAGTAAATGGTTGAAGTAACTTTCCTTCATCAATTGTTGATTTTCTTTCAGCGTGGATCTTTCTTCGCGTGCTTTTTCGTGCTCCTTCTGCAACTTTAATAGCGTTAACACAAGTTCATCCTTGGAGAAGGGTTTTAAAATATAATCCTCTACACCTAATTTAAGCGCTTTACGCGCATAATCAAATTCATTGTGACCTGTAATGAGCACCACACTCGTTGCTGGATAATGCTCCTTTAATTGTTCTGTTAGGGTCAAACCATCCATAAAAGGCATTGTAATATCTACAAGCGCGATATCGGGCCGATGCAATTGAACTTGTTCAAGGGCTTCGATCCCGTTCTTCGCTTCCGCACAAAGCTCAAACCCATAGGCCTCCCAATCTAATGCTGAACGCAAATATTCTCGAAAAATGGATTCATCATCCACGATTAATATTTTCTGCATGCTCTACTCCTTCTCCTCACACCCAAAAGGCAACCATAGTGTCACTTCCGTGCCCTGTCCCAGTTCACTTGTAATTTGCAAGCCATATTCGTCCCCATAATACAACTGAATACGGTCATTCACATTTTTGAAACCATATCCTACGGCCTCCTGAGGTGTCTCCGTCTTTTTTACGATAGCCGTGAGACGATCAGCATCCATGCCCACGCCATCATCGGCGACAATGATTTTTATTTTGGCATCGACAATTTCACCGGTTACTTTGAGAAGCCCAAGGCTTCCTTTTGTTTTGAGCCCGTGATAAATGGCATTCTCAACTAGCGGCTGAATAGTCAGCTTCGGAATTTGACCTTGGAGCACATCGTTATGAATCTCAAACTCATATGTAAATACATCAGAATAGCGAATTCGCTGTATGGATAAATAGTCTTTCACATTACGAATCTCTTCTTCAATTGTGATTGTTTCACGGCCTTTACTAAGCGCTGCGCGGTAGAAATCTGCCAACGCTTTCGTCGTCCGCTGCACATCACGGGTTCGTCCCATTTCAGACAAGGTATAGATGACATCCAACGTATTATAGAGGAAATGCGGCTTAATCTGCGCTTGAATGAGCGCCAGCTCGTATTCCCGTTTCTTCTTTTGCTCCCAATTAATATTGGTCAAAAGCTCTTGAATTCTCCGAATCATGGCATTAAACCCAGAGGACAGCATGCCAATCTCATCTTCTGAATTCACTTGAAATTCCATGTCTAAGCTGCCTTCCTTGACCTTCTTCATGTATTTCGTGAGTCCCATAATGGGCTTGGCAATCAATTGCGAGAGCAAGCCTGCGCCAAGAAGGGCAAAAAAGAGGCAAACGATACCTAGCAGCACGATAAGCAACGTAATTTTGCGGGTATCTGCCGTTAACGAGGCTAGTGGTGCCATTGAAATTAATTTCCATCCAAAGCTAGGTACATCGGAGCTGACCACTAGCGTTTTCTCATATTCAAAAGAGGTGGGCTCAGAGGCATGCTTACTCGAAGTGATCCAACGCTTCATCTCCGGAATCGCAACTTCTTGGAGCACATCCGCAGGATGCTGAGACGAAATTACGATACCTTCATCATCCACGATAAAATAGCTCCCGTCTTGGATGGAGCCGATTTTCTGATAAATCGCCGATAACGAGCTCTCCTTGATATTGAGCACAAGTAAGCCAAGCTTCTGACCTGTATAAATATTCACGATTCGTTTCCCCAGCGTCATTACGGTCTCGTTCGAACCTTGGGTTAAATAATCCCTGCGCTGCATAGGAAACCAAATATTGTTGCCGCTCGATGTATCGATTTGTTTCAGCATAGGGCTCGTTGGGATCCAATCTCGATTTCGCTCCATGAGGACATTCGAACCATAAATCCGATTATTCGTATCGATGAAAGCCGCTGACTGGACATCAGGAAACACAAGCAGGGCAAAGCTTAGTTGATTCGTAATCTGCGTGTACATCTGCAGGCTCGTCTCCGACGCACTCATGGACAGAGGATCCTCGACGATAACCTTATTAAGATTAATCGTCAACATATTTGCACAGCTCTCTACATTCGTTAACATACCCGTGATGCGGGTAATAATGAGGGAGGAGTTGTCCGAGACATTTTTGATCGTTTTCTTCACAATGGCGTTCGTATAGACTTGGTTCGAAACAAAACCAAGTACAAACAAGGGAACGAAGATCAGCGGGAAATAAATAAGTATGATTTTATATCGAATGCGCTGGTTTCGAAACCAATGTGTCGGAATTAGCTTATGAATGATGCTCATATTTATTTGGCCCCCTTTTGCGAAACAAAAAAAATCCCTTACGTGCAACGTCAGGAACTCCCTGTCCGTTACATTGTAAAGGATTCATACCATTTTTAAAACTGAACTTTCATGGCGTGTATATTAACTTGTACTTTCTAGACTGTTCTCATGAAATAAGCTAATCTGCCTTGCTTGAATTTCTAATAGTAAAAAAAGAAGAAATTCCTTGCTGAGCTTCATTCGGCTTGCATTTATATAGGCATCTACCAGCGTGTCATTAGATATTGCTTTCAAATTATCGCGATCATTCATTGTGCAACAACCATTTCGGGTTTTCTTCTAACATAGACATCATTTTCTTCATCGATTGTTGAATTTGTTCATCGGAGGGCAGGCATATATTGCCATAAGATTGTTGTACAACATCCGTTAACACCGAATCAAAAATGCCATTAAATTGCTCTGATTTCACATGAACCCCTCCTAATTTTCATTAATTTGGAAATTCCTTCTTCTATCTTAGCTTGTAGTGCGCAAAAAAACAGCGCATTTATTTTTGCATCTCTTACATCTTTTTTTTCTATATTATGTAATTTCGTTTGCATTCTGGGGTATGTGGTAACTAAAAAAAGCCGCTATCCTCGTTAGAACGGGGATAGCGGCGTATGCCTATCTGCTATTTGATGCCAAGCTCCTTGCCTCTACTCACGATGATGTAGATGATGCTCAACAAAAGTCGATGCTTCCATTAATTCACGCATAACGTCTGATTGTAATTGTCGATCCGTAAATTCACCTTTTACGTATAGATGTCCCTTCTCACTGGAAGTATAACGCGGCGGAAGTCGGTTCAGCGCTATGGCCAATATATCTTGTTGGCACGTTAAACAAACACACTTCAATTCATAGTTTTTCCGAAATTCTTCGAACAACTGCGTGACCACGGTTTCCATTGCATTGACGATAGCCATCTAGCAACTCTCCTCTTTGAACATTCATTACGTCTATTATACTCGATAAACTTAGAATGACAAAGATTTGGTAGTCGTAGATTCTACACGGAAATGATAGACACCGGATCCTAGCTCAATGCATACATGACCTTCTACTTCTTGGGCTCCATGAAGTGCCGATATACCTGTTACCTTTTGCCCATGACAGGTCACAGCTGTAAGCGTAGTTCCCCGTAGGAGTACATCCCCGCTAGTATTCGGTGGCAGTTGGAACGTATAATTGACAGCACCATCTTCTTCGATCTGCCATTCACTCCGAACCTCCCCATAATTTGTGACGAGGGAAGCCTTGGCATAGGTGAGACTAGAGTCTGGTCGTGGCCGGAAAAGAACTCTTTTGTACCCTGGCTGCTGATCATCTGAGTCTAGACCCGCTACTTTCCGATACAACCAATCGCCAATGGAACCGTAAGCATAATGATTATAGGAATTCATATCATCGCTCCAGAACGTACCATCCGGTTTGATGCCATCCCAATGCTCCCAAATCGTAGTCGCACCTTGATGGATTGGGTACAGCCAGGAAGGATAATCTTCTTGCAGCACAAGTTTAACAGCCACATCATGATAGCCATTCTCCGATAGTACGTGGCACAAATAGGGTGTACCGACGAAGCCTGTTGTCAGGTGATAATTTTGTTCCTTCACATACGCTGCTAAAGTAGCTGCTAATCGTTCTTTTGTTGACCCTTGCACTAAGCCGAACATGAGCGGCAGCACATGCGAAGTCTGCGTGTGTCCAGCCAACCTGCCGCTTGGCGTCACAAACTCCGCGGTAAAAGCATCAACAATGCGCTCATAGAGCGCTGTGTAGGCTGCCACATCGGCTGTGTGTCCAAGTACTTCAGCCGTTTTGACAAAGAGCGAAGTCGAATAGGCATAGAAGCAAGTCGCAATTAAATCTTTTGGCGTAGCCCCAATATAGCTGCCCTCTTTGGCATCAAGCCCTAACCAATCCCCGAAATGGAAGCCCGTTTGCCATAAAAATTCGTTCTCGCCCTGCTGGCGGATGTAGTTTATCCACCCTTTCATACTCTCATATTGCTCTTCCAAAACTCGCTTATCTCCATAAACTTGGTAGAGCGTCCATGGGCAAATCACAGCTGCATCTCCCCAAGCAGCAGAAGAATGATCCTTCTCATTCAGAACGTGCGGAATAACGAAAGGTACCCCGCCGTCTTCTCGCTGGTCGGCTTTCAAGTCTCGCAGCCATTTACTGAAGAATAGCGCCACCTCATAATTAAAGGCTGCTGTTCTTATGAACACTTGGGCGTCCCCCGTCCAGCCTAACCTTTCGTCACGCTGTGGACAGTCGGTCGGCACATCGAGGAAATTGCCGCGTTGTCCCCACACGATATTGCGCTGCAGCTGATTTAAGAGGGTATTGGAGCATTCAAAGGAGCCCTTCGCTGTCATATCCGTATGGATAACCAACCCTGTGAAGGCAGCGGCATCGAAAGCCACATCCTGCGGCCATCCAACAACTTTGACATAACGGAAGCCTTGAAAGGAGAAATGCGGCGCATACGTTTCCTCCCCACGTCCACTGCACACATAGATCACCTGTTGCTTTGCCGACCGCAGATTGCCAATATAGAAATTACCTTGTGCATCCAGCACTTCCGCATGCAGCAATTCAATGCGACTACCCGCAGGTAAACTCACCCGCAGCTGCACTTTCCCTACCATATTTTGCCCAAAATCAAGCACAGTTTCTCCTAATGGGGTTTCTAGCACAGCGATTGGCTGCACCTGCTCCGTTACGCGAGATGGCTCATTCTCCTGCATGACCAGTGTTTCTTTACTCTCGTTAAGTACAGTAACTGAAGCCCATGATGTATCCGTATAACTAGGGAGACTCCAACCTGTAAGCTCCAAGCCCGCGTCGTAAGTCTCACCATGATACAGTTCAGACATCCGAACAGGACCGAGTGAAGCTCGCCAGGAAGAATCGCTGAGAATCACTTCTTCTGTTCCATCTTCATAAACAATATGAATTTGCAAAAGCAGCGCTCTTACGCTTCCATAAATATTTCGCTGATGTGTCCATGCTAGATTGCCTTTGTACCAGCCATTTGCCAGAACTGCACCAATGGTGTGCTGGGTTCCAACTGTCAGCGCGTTCGTTACATCGTAGCTCTGAACCTGCAAGCGATGCTTGTAACTGGTCCAGCCTGGGGTCATTTCCCAATCGCCAACGCGCGATCCATTCAGCTCCAGCTCATAGACACCGTGACTTGTGGCATAGATGGTCGCTTTGCTAACTGACTCACGCACAGCAAAGGTTTTGCGGAGATAGTAGGCTTCTTCTGCATCTGGATCGATTTGGTTTGAATCCGGTGTAATCCACTCCGCTTGCCATTCTGATGCCTGCAGCTGACCCATTTCCCAGTAAGCGGTTTCACTCCAAGGCGATTCTACACCTGACTGATTCCAAACTTTGACTCGGTAGAAATAACGCGTTCGCGATTGTAATTCTGGTCCCTCATAGACAATAAGAACAGATTGATCTGACGCAATTCGATCCGTATCCCAGACGACATATGCTGGATCGAAGCTACTTTCATGCGTGCTAACCTGAAGATGATAAGCAGCTTGAAGCGTTGCGTTGATATCCGTTTCAATTTGCCACGTGAAGCGTGGCTGAGCGGTATCCAATCCGAGTGGATTGACGCGGTACTCACAATGCAAAGTAGAAATGCGTATGAAACTCATGGACTATTCCTCCTAGTTCGACGAACGATCGTATGCGATGTCCGTGCCATTTTGGGCACCTATACGTTCTATTGTAATGGATCAAACCCGTTGAAATTAAGGTGTATCCAGACATCTATATAGGTGAAATACGACAATATTACATTTATCTTGCGATCCCCTTAATTTCCATGTATATATCGAATAGTATAAAGTTATATCGAACTCATTGATAAGATAGGAAGGCGTTTTGTTATGCTGCAAAAGACACATAGTGTTGCTGGAATGATTGCTGCCGAAATTGTGCTCATTCATGGCGACATCAGCTTCTTCACTTGGGATGCCGCAGGCTCCATATTACTTGGTTGCTTGGCGGGCACCTTAGCCGACGTTGATAAACCAGGGTCCACGATGGCCAAGGTTCTGTTCCCGTTATCTGCTTTGCTACATGTTTTGAAAATTAAGCATCGAACATTAACACACTCCTTGCTCTTTATGGCATTGCTAGCGGTGATCAGCCTACCACTAACCCCTTTGTATTTCTGGGTATTCATCCTTGCTTATGCCTCACATCCATTAATTGACCTACTGAATGATCGAGGTGTCCAGCTATTCTGGCCAATTCCGCTCAAAATACGTTTGGTTCCCAAATGGATTGCCATCGATACGGGCTCAGCGAGTGAAACGGTATTTCGTTGGCTGCTCCTAGTAGCTTGTCTGGTCATTCCGTTCTGGAACTATGTGTTGCCCTATTTGCCTTATTCCCTCACATAATGAACAAAAAATCGCTTATTTGGCTGGCCAAATAGCGATTTTTTTAATTTATTGCATAGGTATCGAAAGCTCGAAGCATATGAAGCCATCTTCTACCTTAACCTCGATTGTGCCCCTATAATACTCAACACGTTCTTTTACTACCGGCAGGCCGAGCCCTTGATGCCCACCTTCTGACTTCGTACTATAACCAATTGTGAATAAATCCGTCTCTTCCTCGAGATTAAACGCAGAACTTACCCGATTCTTCACGGAAATCTTGACATCATTCGCTTCCTTCCAACCGGTAACAGACACTTCACGCTCTTCAACTGGAAATTTACTTGCCTCATCAAAAGCATTATCAATTAAATTGCCGATAATTTTCACGAGATCCACCGATTTCACTCCGAGTGATAACCCATCCAGACCCTTGAATTCATAGCTAAAGGCAACTTTGGTTCTCATGGCGAGAGTAATTTTCGATTGAATTAAAGCGGCGATAGCAGGCTGACCAATTCGAATAATGTCATTGACCTCATTAATTTCCTCAATTAATTCTTCCATGTACTTCATTTGATCTTCTTTCTTTCCATTGGTCAATAAAGCATAAAGTGTTTGCACGTGATTAAGGAAATCATGACGTTGACTGCGAATCGTCGCAAACATGAGATCCACATTTTGAATGTACATTTCCTGTGTGGTCTGAACAGCTGTTTCACGTGATATTGAAAAGAAGCCAAATATCAGAATCACAAGAATACAGCTAAACACGGTAAAGAGTACGATGATTATTAATACACGAACAAGCTGGCTGGATAACGACTTTTGAATGGTCTGATAGTCGGAAACGATCGTAATAACATAAGGAATTTCACGTTGAACTTCCGTTATTTTCGCTTTAATCGGGACATACACAAATGTCTTTAGAATCGGCTTCCCATGATAACTTTCTACTACACTTACAGGTTCACCGTTCGCTATGGCAAGCTTAAAATTGTTATAATCATTCACATTCTTCATATTATACGTACCGAAGAGCAGGGGGCGATCATAGACAGAGACGAAACTTTCACCATTAGCCTTTCTAAATTCCTTCGGTTGGGTTCCAAATGTCTTCCCATTAAGTCCAGCAATCTCCAAAATTTCTGGGTTTGAAGCCAGTGTTTTTTTCACTATCGTATCTGAACCAACGATGTCCTTGAACTTCTGAATCTTATTCGCATTCACAAACGCACAAATGAGATAATTCGTCGTTCCGTCGTAATAATAACCGAATTTGCTAATATCACTGGACCCCGAAGCTGGCACTTCATAAATACCTGTCCAGAAATTCGGTAGCTTGTAACCCTCCGAGATGGTGACGTTTTTGAATTTTAGCAGTTGATCAAAAGCTGTGAACCAATAGCCAAATGAACTTGTACTTGTGATAGAAAGCTCTTTAGGTTCAGATGATTTACCAACCATAATGTCATCCCCAACACCACTTCGCTTCATGAGTGAAAATCCATCTACATTCGCTTCAGCGGCAAGAGCAACTAATTGCTCATTCGTTACTTTATCAATATCTGGGTTAAGCTTACTCTTAGCAAAGATGGCTGCGGAACGCAATTGTTCGCCAATTAAATCCTCGACGTAAAAGGCCCCTGCCTCCGACTGCTCAATCGAGGTTCGAATTTGGTTCGCTGCGGATGCCATCTGCTCGGATAGCGACTTGGTTAACAGTGATTTGGTGTACCAATAGTAGGACGTATTGTTCGTAACTAACAACAAAATAACAATAATAAAAGTGATATAAATAATTCTAGTATTAATTCTCATGTAGGTTGTCACACTTTCCTTATTTTGTATGCTAAAAATTACAGTTTTTCCGAAAATTTTTTCATATTCAGTTGTGTGAAGGCGCAGAAACTTCTCATGCTATGTTAGTATAGTAGCTGAACAAAAGGTTGTCTATCAATTAAAAGTATTTACCGCCTTTATCTGTTAAAATTACTTAAATATTCATAATCCCCTAGATTCTGTAGGAATATTTTAGGAAATAAAAGCAACCTTACCGTGTAAACATCCCGTCTAGTGCTCTCTCCACAAATAATTCCTTGTGCCGATTGCTTTACTTGTCTCATAGACTTTAGTAGTATAGCTAATATCGAATGAAACGAGGTGCTTGGCTTTTGTCTAATGATGAAATCATATTGACCCCGGAGGGTTTACGCAGTTTAGAGCTAGAGCTTGAAGATCTGAAAACAGTGAAACGCAGGGAATTAGCAGAACGTATTAAATTGGCTATCTCCTACGGTGATCTCAAGGAAAATAGTGAGTATCATTCCGCGAAGAATGACCAGTCTTTTATGGAAACACGCGTTCTAACGATTGAACGAATGCTAAAAAAAGCAAAGGTAGTAACGAATACCTCCACATCCAAAGTACAAGTTGGTTCTACGGTCGTATTGAATGATGTGGAATTTGCCGAAAAGATCGAATACAAAATCGTCGGCAGCTCCGAAGCCGATGTCAACGAAAATAAAATTTCTTACGAAAGCCCACTTGGCATTTCTCTCATGAATAAATCAGTAGGTGATGTCATTAGTGTGAACGCACCTATGGGCATCATTAGTTACGAGCTTCTCGAGATTCGTATCTAATTCATCACAAAAAAGCAGTCTACACCTATTTTTTCTAGGTTTAGACTGCTTTTTGTTATTGTGCAGCTTGCAGAACGGCTAGCGCCTTTCTCATTTTCGCTATGTAAGCGGCATCTGAGCTCGAGCACATCCATTTCACTTGTGCGTCCCCTGTGCCCTGCAGCTGTTCGCTGTCCTGTAACACTTGCATTAAGTGATTCACAGTCCCTTTGCTTCCGTCTACAATGTGAATGTGACTCGGTAGAATCCGACTTAAAATCCTGCTATAAAAGGGATAATGTGTGCAGCCCAGCACGACGGTACCGTAGGCTGTCAGATCGAAAGGCGCCAATTTTTGATTAAAATAATCCATAATCTGCGGTCCATCCATCAAGAGATTTTCACAAAACTCTACAAGTTCAGGCAGCGGCACTGAATCTACCATTCCCATATCATCTATCCGGGAAACGAGCTCTCTATATTTCGCTTGCTGTAACGTAAGCTGCGTGGCGAATACAAGCACTCTTTTGCCTGATGAGCGATTCATCTCTAGGGCTGGCTTCACGGCAGGCTCCATCCCAATGATGGGGATCGCATACATCTTACGCAGCTCAGCTATCGCAATGCTCGTCGCTGTATTACATGCAATGACTAGCGCCTTGATGTCCTCCTGAATAATCGTATCAACGGATTGCTTGACGAAGGCTAGAACCTCATCTTTTGATTTAATACCATAGGGAACATGCGCCGTATCTGCAAAATAAATATAATCTTCATGCGGCATTCTCTTCATGGCTTCGTTCAACACCGTGATTCCACCTAGACCTGAATCAAAAAAAGCAATTTTCATCCTAATCACCCTATTTATTAGCGTTCTATCTTATAGTAGTCCTGCTGTGACAAGTCCGTTACGTACGCCTTCTTCATCCACATGTGTCGTAACATGATCTGCGTATGGCAATAAATCTTTGTGGGAATTGCCCATTGCGATACCGAAACCGACATAAGACAGCATCTCCATATCATTCAAACCATCACCGAAAGCAACGGCGTCTTCCGGCTTCAAACCGACCAGCTCCAGCATCGCGGCGATACCTTGCGCCTTAGAACCGCCGGCTGGCAATACATCCATCGCATGCTCGTGCCAACGGATGAGCTTAAACTCCGAAAGCAGCTCTTCGTACAGATGTTCATCCTTCGATTCAATATGGAGGAAAATTTGATAAATATCGTTCGATTTCCAAAAATGCGGATCATAGCTTGGTAAATCAACTTTTAACGAGGAAACTGAGCTATGTACAAATGGGTGATCCTGCGCATCCGTCGCAAACGCATGCTGGCCCTCAAATACAAGTGAATGCTGATGCTTAGCAGCTATTGCAACTAGAGCTTCAATTGCACTCTTGGCGATTACACGGTGGTAAAGTGGCTCGCCTTTGTACACGGCATATCCGCCATTTAAACATACATAGGAATCAATGCCAAGCAGCTCGGCCAGTGGCTTGATGAAATAAGGAGCTCGTCCTGTTGCAATAACGGGTTCAATTCCGCTTGCTTTCAATTCGTGAATCGCCTTAACGGTGCTTTCAGGCACCTGCTTGTCCTCATTAATTAACGTGCCATCAATATCAAAAAATACAATTTTGTACACAGTAGGCTCTCCTTTGCAGTCGGAAGCAGTCATTGCCGCTCCATGTCTCTTTCTCTCAATTAAACACCAAATGCTCGAAAAAAACAAAGAAAAAGAGAATCCCTTGGGCTTCTCTCCCGCTATGCCTATACGATGCTATCAATGATACCATAGGTTAACGCCTCTTCAGGACTCATATACCAGTTTCGTTGATGCTCTTTCACGCGAGCCAGTTCTTCGGCTTGCAGATTCGTTTTGGACAAGATACATTCATCGTAGATATTCTGCAGCCTCTGTGTTTCATCTACCCGATTCTTCAAATGCTCCAAATGCCCATCAATATGTGTTGACACGGAATGATACATGAAGGTGCTTAGCCTGCCTGCGTGTCTCTTGTGACCGCTAACCGCGATCAACAGACTCATACTGGCGGCGAGTCCGTACACATAGGTGTGAACGGGTGTTTTGCTGTTCTCGATCACATTAATCAGACCAAAGCCATCGTATACGCTGCCTCCGTTACTATTAATGATCAGATCGATGGGCACGCGTTTAAAGTCCTTTTCCTTCTTGTCTTTGTCATCATCACTTTGATTAATCTTCATAATTTGCTCGACAATCAGTTTCACTGAGGTCTTATTGATGCCATCGAATA
This sequence comes from Paenibacillus qinlingensis, assembly GCF_031455095.1. GTDB lineage: Bacteria > Bacillota > Bacilli > Paenibacillales > NBRC-103111 > Paenibacillus_E > Paenibacillus_E qinlingensis_A. The sequence goes on along the minus strand of NZ_JAVDSB010000003.1, from coordinate 198,645 downwards.
GATAAAGGGTTCTGTCACTCATAACATGCCTCCTGTCCGTATGGCCTTGTATTACAGTAGTCTATTCGCCACTTTGAAACTTTGTAACTCTTTATGTGTTGTTTTCAGATTTTTGGGCGTTTAACTACCTACGGGATCTTCATGTCCATCGACCCAGAGGGGCTCTTCCATTCTCTCCTCCTATGAAGGCAAAACAAAACGCCGCTCTCACCACGATCACTGAAAGGACTTCATCCTCAGTAACCATGATAAAAACGGCATGTGCTTCACGACCAATGTCATATTATTTGTTTATTATTCCATTTCCGATCGAACTTGATATTTCTCAAGGGAAACTGTTAACTCATCCGTAACATGAACACCCTCCGACTCTAACAAAAACCTTTGCAACTGCGCACCTTCATCATCTTGGATGGCAATTTCACCTCGAACATTAAGTACTCTATGCCAAGGCAGTCGATGTTTCTTACTCATCGCATGCAAAATGCGTACAACTTGCCTTGCCGCTCTAGCACTTCCTGCTTGCCGCGCAACCTGACCATATGTCATAACATTGCCTTCAGGAATAGATTTAATAACGTGGAGTACCCTCTCTGTAAAAGGAGTCATTATGCCTCGAGAAACTTAATGCACACTGGCTGTGACATCTCGAGCACACTCCCAGTCGGAACAAGCTTCCCGGTAGCCTCATCACGTGAAAAACTTACAATATTGTCAGAATCCTTATTCGCTACTAATACAAATTTACCATCTGGTGAAATCCCAAAGTTACGCGGATGCTTCCCTAAAGTAGGTGCATGCTCTACAAGCGTGAGATGGCCTGTTAGTTCATCAATGGCATAGACAACAATGCTATCGTGTCCACGGTTGGAACCATACAGGAAACGCCCATCAGGTGAGATATGGATGTCGGCGCAAGCATTTTCACCATCGTAGGAGACTGGCAAAGTTGTTATATTTTGAAATTCAGAAAGTTGTCCTCGTTCTTCGTCATAGCCAAACGCCGTCACTGTAGATCCAAGCTCATTAATAACATATCCAAACTCGAAGGATGGGTGAAATACAAAATGTCGTGGTCCGGACCCAGGTTGGACTGAGACTTCATCATGTAGGATGAGACGCTTCGCTACGAGATCTAATTTATATAGAAAAATTTTATCAAGTCCTAAATCACAAGCACCGATAAAGCGATTCGCACGATCTACGAAAACAGAATGCGCACGCGGTCGATCCTGTACAGGAAGTAAACTTGCACCCTCATGCTGCCGAATATCAGCAGTAATCCCAATTTGACCATCCGCTAGAATCGGCGATAACCCCACCATACCACCATGATAACTAGTCACCATCACCACTTGGTTCGTGTTGTCTAACTGAATGTGACAAGTTGTAGCTGGCAAGGTGTTTTCATGATTGAGTAGATCTAATTCACCAGTCTCCAGATTAATTGTGTAGGCGCTAGCTGCTCCACATTTCTGCCCCTCTGTACCAACACCTTCACCAAGTGCGTAAAGTCTTGCATTGTCTGCATCTACAGCAAGAAAAGTTGGGTTTTGCAACCCAGAGACGTTGTGTTTTAATGTCAGACTCCCTGTTTCTGCATCAAATTGTGCTGTATATACCCCTGGATTCTTCGCATCGGCGTAAGAACCAATAAAAGCTAGTGTTTGTGTCGGTTGCTGCTTGTCCACGGATGTCACTCCCATTCATCTATTTTCACTATGTGCATTATCTCAAATCCTTGACTACGGGGCAACTTTTTATAGATGGAGGGGTATGTGGCAGTTCATATTGGAACAAGTAACTACACCAAAAACCCCACTTCATCTGAAGTGGGGCCTTCCAATCTCTTACACTTTGCGCGAAGTCATCTTCGCTTGTGTCAACAGCATCAAGTAGTCGTAGCCGCCAGCTTTGGAGTCCGTACCGGACATGTTGAATCCGCCGAATGGGTGCACGCCAACAAGTGCTCCCGTACATTTACGGTTAATGTACAAGTTGCCGCAATGCACGGTTTCCAATGCTTCTGCGATGCGCTCTTCATCCGTAGAGAAGTACGAACCCGTCAATCCGAACTCCGTATCATTATACATCGCAATAGCTTCTTGCCAATTCGCTGCTTTCGCAATCGCGAGTACGGGTCCGAAGATCTCTTCCTGCATCAAGCGAGCTTTGCCGCTAACATCACCGAACACGGTTGGCTGAATGTAATAGCCATTACCTTCCGCTTTGCCGCCACCAACTAACAGTGTGCCTTCGCTTTTACCTACTTCGATGTAGTCCAAAATCCGTTCATACGACGTTTTGTCAATAACCGGACCTGCCGCGAAGTTCAATTCTGGCAGTCCGCTTTGCAGTCTGTTCGTGTAAGCGACAACCTTCTCAACCACTTCATCGTAGACCGATTCTACGATGATGGCGCGGGAACCCGCGGAACATTTTTGACCTTGGAAGCCAAAAGCGGAAGCTACAATGGCAGCCGCTGCCCCATCCAGATCTGCCGTTTCGTCAACGACGATACCGTCTTTGCCACCCATTTCAGCGATCACACGCTTGATCCAAATTTGACCTGGGGCAACGTCAGCAGCAAGTCTGTTGATACGTAAGCCAATCTCTTTGGAACCTGTGAAGGAAATGAATCGTGTTTTCGGATGTGTCGTCAGATAGTCACCAACTTCAGCACCACTACCTGGAATGAAGTTAATGACACCAGCTGGCAGCCCCACTTCCTCCATCAATGCTACAAATTTGTGCGCGATCACAGGCGTCGTAGACGCTGGCTTCAGTAACACCGTATTACCTGAAACAACAGCAGAAACTGTCATCCCTACACAAATCGCCAAAGGGAAATTCCATGGTGGAATCACAACACCAACGCCTAGCGGGATATACGAAATCTGATTGTTCTCACCAGGAATTCTTACCAAAGGTTGCGTTTCATTGATTTGGCTCAAACGGATCATCTCACGCGCATAAAACTCGATGAAATCAATCGCTTCCGCGGTATCCACATCGGCTTCTACATAGTTTTTGCCGGATTCTAGGATCATTAACGCCGAGAATTCATGCTTTCGCTCACGCATAAGCGCAGCCGCTTTGAACAAATATTCCGCTCGTTCTCTAGCGGGAACCTTTTTCCAGGACTCGAAAGTTTCGAGTGCAACGTTCATTGCTTTTTCAGCCAAAGCTTGGTCCGCTTTACTCACATAACCAATAATTTCATCCACATTACCTGGGTTAATCGAAGTAATTTTCGCTTCAGTCATGACTTTCTCTGCACCAATGTATAGGGGGTACTCAAGTCCGAGTTCACCTTTCACCTTCGCGATCGCCGCTTGCATAGCTTTCACATTGTCCTCTAGTGCAAAATTCGTAAACGCTTCATTCGCGTATGGTGTAACCTTCGTTGTTAATGTAGTCATGTATAATGGCTCCTCTCCGAATTGAAAGCAGATTTATTTGAACATATTTTTAAGAACAAACCAGACATTAGCTGGACGTTCTGCTAACCTTCTCATGAAATAACCGAACCAGTCCACACCATATGGCACATAAATGCGAACGCGGTATCCCTCTTTCACTAACTGCTTTTGCAAATCTTCACAGATGCCATAAAGCATTTGGAACTCGAATTGGTCTTTTCCAATGTTATTCTCACGTACAAAATGTTTCGTAAAATGAATAATCGCCTCATCATGGCTGGCGACAGCTGTATAATGTCCATTCAATAGATGCTTCTGAATAATAACTTTGTAATTCTCATCGACGGCACTTTTCTCTGGAAAAGCAACCTCTGGAGACTCTTTGTAAGCGCCTTTTACCAAACGCAAATTGGCACCAAGCTGATTCAGATCGTCCATATCCTGCAGGGTACGGAACAGGTATGCTTGAATCACAATCCCAACATTGTCATATTCCTGGCGAAGCTCACGGTAAATATCAAGCGATACTTGACAGTGCGCATAATCCTCCATATCAATACGAACAAAATTCCCATGGAGGCGAGCGCGATCTAGAATTCGTTTCATGCTGCTTACGCATAGATCTCTGCTGATATCCAATCCCAAGGAAGTCATTTTCAAAGATAAATTGGAGCGCACACCCGACTCAGCAATTGCGTCCAACGTTTGGATGCACATGGCAGCTGACTCTAATGCTTCTTCCACGCTAAAAACAAACTCACCCAAATGATCCAGTGTTGCTACGCGGCCATCTTGATTCAAGCCACGCACCGCGTTAATCGATTGTTGGATCGTTTCTCCAGCCACAAAACGAGCAGCACCAAAGCGGAGTCCATATTTCTTCGCTAAGCGATTGGCTGCGCGACTTTTTCCTAGGGATTGAAACATATTACGCATCAAGAGTTCCATCTGTGGTTGCCTCCAAGAAGAAATTGTACACTTATGTTTAATTTATAATTGGATTATACACTTTATTTTTGTTTTTGAACACTATTTGTTCAAAATAATTTTAAAATTGTACATATAACCTTTAAAACCGTTTCATATCTGTACAATATTCATACGAGGGCCAAGGTGTGTTGAATCACCTACCTTTTCATGGTAAATTAATACCAAATAAGGCGGATAAAAGAGGGTCAACATGTTCATTCCTGAACACTTTCCATTGAACACACAGTTTCAAACACTTCCTATTGAGACGGAGCTTTCGGAGGTTACTGCTTTGCTTCATAACGGCACGGCTGTACTTGTTCATTCCGATCAAACCGTGGCGTTATTCACTCCTGAGGATATGGCGTTTTTGCATGCTTTTTCGGCTGTGTATGTGACTGAATTACTGCAAATGACATCTTTTTTCACTACTCCGTTGCATGCTCTGGCGCATTTAACCACACAAGCAAATAAGCACGAACTCCAAAATCGAATGAAACGCAACCTGCTTTGCCTAGATGAAGAAGGTACGATTGTTGGTTATCTCACTTCAGTTGGGTATGCGGACTATGCGATGAAAGAAGCACAGAAGTGGTACGCCTACTTCGCTGCGCTAGCAGATACCGTGACCGATGCCGTAACCGTTGTTGATCGGGAAGGTGCCGTCATTTGCTGGAACCCTGTCGCAGAAGATCTTTACGGACTGCCGCGAGCAGATATTGTGGGCAAGCGGATTGGAGAGCATTTTGACATCGAAACTTTGATGGTTCTGAAAATGTTAGATGAAGGCCGACTCATCCGTAATACGTATCACCGCCCACGACCTGAAACGCATGTCCTTATCAATGCCTCACCGATCAAAGATGCCGCGGGCACCATTATTGGCGGAATTGCAACCGAACAAGATATTACACAATTGGTGAGATTGAATGAACAATTAACAACTGTCGAGTCTGTCGGACTCCCTTTGGAAGCATCACATGATGACCCATTTGCTCTAATCAAAGGAAAAGGGCCTGCCATCGGCAAGGTCATCCAATGGGCCAAAAAAGTCGCCGCTACCGAAACCCCTGTCCTTCTAATAGGCGAATCCGGGGTAGGAAAAGAGCAATTGGCGCAGATCATTCACCAATCTAGTTCGCGCTCAGCACAGCCTTTCTTAACCGTTCATTGCGGTGTCGTACCTGCTGGGATATTGGAAACCGAACTTTTCGGTTATCAAGGCGGCGCCTTCAGCGGAAGCGAAAGTGGACAACCCGGTAAATTAGAACAGGCCAAAGAGGGTACACTATTTATTAACGATATTGAGAAAATGTCACTGGATCTCCAGGCCAAGCTATATCGCTATATCACACAGCAGACACTTGTCCGATCTGGTGGGAACCAACCTATCAATGTGAGGACACGCATTATTATTGCTACGACACAGGATCTTGCCAGCAAGCTTGCTGCGCATGAATTCCGGACAGATCTGTACTACGCCCTAAATGTTGTGTCCATCCGAATTCCGCCTCTACGTGAGCGTATCGAGGATATTCCAGCGATGGTTCATATGTATCTCAAACAATTTTCGATGCACTATCAGAAACCTGCTCCATCGTTAGCACCAGAAGTCATTTTGGCATTAACACAATACGAGTGGCCAGGCAATATACAAGAATTGAAAAATGTCATCGAGCGCAGCATTATTTTAAATGAAGATGAAATGTTGACTTTAGACCAACTCCCTCCAGCTCTCCAAGAGCAGCAATCGCGCTTGGTTCAGGACGATGAGTCAGTGACGATGATTTTAAAGGAAAAAGGGAGTATAAGTGATGACATTACATTAATCGAAGAGGCACTAGCCAAAACGGCAGGAAATAAAAGCGCAGCAGCTAAGCTCCTAGGCATTTCGCGTGGAACACTCTATAATAAAATGAAAGAATTCGACATCGAGTAACGAAAGTTGAAAAAGAGAAAGAGCTAACCCATCTGGGTTAGCTCTCTTTGGCTTACAATTAAACGATTTCAAGCCCAGCGCTTGCATATCCTACAACTGTGTTGATCAATGTAACACCAGTAGCCGTAGCTGAGAAAACAAGCAGTAAGCGTGTTTCTGGTGTAACTGGAATGCCCAACCCTGTTACTACTCCGTTTGAATTATCTCCAAGTGAGATAAGACCAGTCAACGGAGGTGCCAATGTAACTACTGCGCCAGGTATTGCTGTGAAAATATTGTCCGGCGTAGTTGAGCTATACAATTGTGCCGTAATTGTAACCGTTGAACCTACAAGCGTAAGTGCTACAACATTACTGAAATAAGCAGCAAGTGAATTAATTGTTCCTGCACGTGGAACTGAGAAAGCAAAGTTTAGCAAGCCTCCACCAGCACCTGTAAGATCAATTGTTCCACCAACAATACTTACGCCTGGAGCACTGCTACCAAAGCCTACAAGTGTCGATGTTCCGACTAGACCACCAAGTATCGTAGTTAAAGTAGCTGGAAGCCCCGATGCGAAAGGAATAATAGAACCTGATCCATCTAAGCCCGTTGCTCCTGTTGCTCCCGTTGCACCTTCATCACCTGTTGCTCCGGTCGCTCCCGTTGTTCCAGTTGCTCCGGTTGCACCTGTTGATCCCGTTGCTCCGGTTGCTCCGGTTTCACCAACGTCTCCGGTTGCTCCTGTTGCTCCCGTTGTTCCAGTTGCACCTGTATCTCCTGTTGATCCCGTTGCTCCGGTTGCTCCGGTTTCACCAACGTCTCCGGTTGCTCCTGTCGCGCCTGTTGTACCTGTTGCTCCTGTATCTCCTGTTGATCCCGTCGCACCTGTTGCTCCTGTTTCACCTATATCGCCAGTTGCTCCTGTTGCACCTGTACTTCCTGTTGCACCAGTTGCTCCTGTGGATCCAGTTGCACCTGTTGCTCCCGTATCTCCTAAATCCCCAGTTGCTCCTGTAGCGCCCGTTGATCCGGTTGCTCCTGTCGCTCCTGTTGATCCCGTTGCACCGGTAGCTCCTGTATCACCTACTCCTGGTCCTGTCGCACCAGTAGCTCCCGTTGATCCTGTCGCTCCTGTTGCTCCTGTTGTTCCTGCACCGGTGGCTCCTGTTGATCCAGTTGCTCCTGTCGCTCCTGCTAATCCCTGTATACCAGTAGCTCCGGTTGGACCCATTGGTCCCATTGGTCCCATCGGACCTACCCCGTATGGACCCGTTGCACCTGTTGCACCTCTAGGCCCACGTTCTCCATCTTCACCGTGTTTCCCTTTTGGTCCTGTCGGACCTGTTGGGCCAGTTGCTCCGGTTGCACCCTTTGCACCTGTTGCTCCTGTCGCACCCGTTGCTCCTGTAGAACCTGTACCTGCTGCACCTGTTGCTCCCGTCGCTCCGGTTACTCCGTGTAAACCTTGTGCTCCTGTCGCACCCATTTCACCACGGAAGCCTCTGAAACCGCGTGGACCACGATCTCCTTTCGGGCCTTTCTTACAACATCTGCGACGAAGTTTGACTACAACAACTTTGTGACAACCTTTTTTTCCAGTTTTTCTTTTTTTGTGGCAGCCACAGCCACCTACTTTGTGGAGCTTAACTCCACTTTTTTTAATGGTTACACGTTTTTTCAACGGTAGTACACTTTTCTTCTTGCCAACTAAGAGACTCAACTACAACACCTCCTGTGATGATTCATCATACGAATTACGCACAAGGTTTGTCTGTACTATTTGGCAATAGATGGTTGTCCAACACAAAATATGCATATGACTATATGTCCATATGACATGCAATAAGTTATGTATAGGATAAGAGCTGACCTCATGGTCAGCTCTTACTAACTTGCCAGGACAACTTAAATTGTTGCATAAGTTTTACTTTATTATAATATGCGGAACGCTGACCATACGATTCCAGCCGTGCTTCCTGCTCCTAAATTAAGCGAAATCGTTAAACCATCCGCTTCATAGAAGAGACCAACTACATCTCCTGCTGTCAATTGTACTGTACCTGACATTGTAACCGTCCCATCTCCTAAAATCGCTCTTAAAGTTAAAATTAACGCGACGTTAACATTTAATACAGGGAACAATGCAGATAGTAAATCTGTAGTCGTTGGTGATGTTCTACGGATTACCAACGATGGAGTTACACCAGCTCCAAGACTTACGGTTAATGCTGCGGTTGTGGTGTAGTTAATTGTCGCTTCAAATTGGTATCTGCCTGTTGCTGGAACCGTGAAGTTTCCAGTAGTAGGATCAAACGTTGTTCCATTATAATAAGGGCTTGCAACGGACCAAGCATCGAGTTGAGTTGACTCATCTGTACTTAACGAAGTTTTAGATGCTGAGAACGATTCTGAAAGTACAGCTGTACCTGTAGCTCCTGTAGCTCCTGTGGCTCCGGTTGGACCAGCCAATCCTGCATCTCCCGTTGCTCCTGTCGCTCCTGTTGCTCCGGTTGGACCAGCCAATCCTGCATCTCCCGTTGCTCCTGTCGCTCCTGTTGCTCCGGTTGGACCAGCAAGTCCTGCGTCACCCGTTACTCCTGTCGCTCCTGTTGCTCCGGTTGGACCAGCCAATCCTGCGTCACCCGTTACTCCTGTCGCTCCTGTTGCTCCGGTTGGACCAGCCAATCCCGCATCTCCCGTTACTCCTGTTGCTCCGGTTGGACCAGCTAATCCTGCATCACCTGTTACTCCGGTTGCTCCCGTTGGACCTGTCGGACCTGTTACACCTGTTGCTCCGGTCGGACCAGCCAATCCCGCATCACCCGTTACTCCGGTTGCTCCCGTTGGACCTGTCGGACCTGTTACACCTGTTGCTCCGGTTGGACCAGCCAATCCCGCATCACCTGTTACTCCGGTTGCTCCCGTTGGACCTGTCGGACCTGTCGCTCCTGTTGCTCCTGTTGCTCCGGTTGGACCAGCCAATCCTGCGTCACCCGTTGCTCCCGTTGCTCCTGTTGCTCCAGTTGGACCTGTCGGACCTGTCAGACCTGTTACACCTGTCGGACCTGTTACTCCTGTTGCTCCGGTTGGACCAGCCAATCCTGCATCTCCCGTTACTCCTGTCGCTCCCGTTGGACCTGTCGGACCTGTTACTCCTGTAGCTCCGGTTGCACCAGCTAATCCTGCGTCACCCGTTGCTCCTGTTGCTCCAGTTGGGCCTGTCGGACCTGTTACTCCTGTTGCTCCCGTTGGGCCAGCTACTCCTGCGTCACCCGTTACTCCTGTTGCTCCAGTTAGACCTGTCGGACCTGTTACTCCTGTGGCTCCCGTTGGACCAGCTAATCCTGCATCTCCCGTTGCTCCGGTTGCTCCAGTTGGACCTGTCGGACCTGTTACTCCTGTAGCCCCAGTTGGGCCAGCTAATCCTGCGTCACCCGTTGCTCCTGTTGCTCCAGTTGGACCAGTCGGACCTGTTACTCCTGTAGCTCCGGTTGCACCAGCCAATCCTGCGTCACCCGTTGCTCCCGTTGGTCCGGTTGGACCAGTTGGTCCTGTCGAGCCTGTAGCTCCAGGAAGTCCAGTAACTCCTGGCAATCCTGCATCTCCCGTTGCTCCGGTTGCGCCTGTCGAACCTGTCGCTCCTGTTGCTCCTGTAGCCCCAGTTGCTCCGGCTGCTCCAGCTTCACCTGGCAATCCCATTTCACCCGTTGGTCCTGTTGGCCCTGTGTCTCCTGTTGCACCTGTCGCTCCTGTTGCACCTACGCCAGGACCAGTAGCACCTGTTGCTCCGGTTGCTCCTGTAGCTCCGGTTGCACCAATTCCTGTAGATCCGGTCGTTCCGGTTGGTCCCGTTGCACCAGTTCCTCCTGTTGCACCAGTTGGACCTGTTGCTCCTGTTGCTCCGGTATCTCCCTCAGCGCCTGCTGCGCCAGCTGGTCCAGTTGCACCCGTAACACCATGTGCACCTGTTGGTCCTGTTGCACCTGTTGCTCCAGTATCGCCTTCGTCTCCTGTTGCTCCTGCTGCCCCTGTCGCTCCTGTTGCACCATGCGCGCCTGTAGGTCCTGTTGCTCCAATGGCTCCTGTTGAGCCTTTTGCTCCTGTTGTCCCCGTTGCACCTGTTGCTCCTGTGGCGCCATGTGCTCCAGTTGGCCCCGTTGCTCCAATGGCCCCCGTTGAACCTTTTGCTCCTGTTGTACCAGTAGCCCCAGTTGCACCTGTCGCTCCCTGTGCACCTGTTGGCCCTGTTGCTCCCGGTACTCCAGTTGCACCTCTTGGACCCGTCGAACCCGTTGGCCCAATAGGACCCGTTGGTCCTGTTACTCCATCACTCATAAGTTACACCTCCTAATTAATAATGCATCATATGAACAATTTACTATTATCGCTTGTACAATACGGCAATAGACTTTAAGATTGGTAAAATATGCCTTTGACTACTAGAACATTTACTAGACACTAAACTATTTAAAAAAGTCTATCTTTTTTAACCAAGATGACATCATTCCTCTCCTTCAACACCGCGTATACATAACAAATAATCCTCCTGCCCAAACTCTCGGAAGGAGGATTATCTATTAAATAAATGATTAAATTAACATTCCGCGCCACTCATCTCATTCGTAAAAAACCGTTTATACTCTTTCGGTGTAAGTTTCGTTGCTGATTCTCCTACATAATGAAATTGCAAGGCACGACGCTTCTTAATCGATAGATTATAAGGTGTTCCGTGCTTAAGTAATCCGTGGAACAAAAGAATGCCGCCAGGCAATAAAGGCACCGCAACATCCCTCTCTACTTGCACGTGAGCATCGCAAAGCTGCCAGTCTCGAATGGCGTAATGAGGCGTTGCCCCATCGGCATGTGAGCCAGGGATGACATGCATACAGCCATTGTCTAATGCCGCTTCATCGAGTGCGATCCACACACCAACCACAGGTTTCTCATAAGCCAAATTCCCATAAGCCATATCTTGATGCCACGGCTTCTCCCCTCCACCATGAGGAGGTTTGAGTAGAGCCATGTTCTGAACGAGCCGCGGTGTCTCCCCCAAAATATCTTGAACCATGGCTAGAATCGCAGGATGCTCCGCAATCCTTTGTAAGCGCTCCTCTACTTGAACAAAATCATTCACTTTTCTTATCGCGAGTTCCTTCTCTTCATCCGTTTTCAACTCACTCTTCGGTTTCGTGAACTGAATATGAGCTCCTTTATCATCTTTATAAATAAGATCATACAAAGCTTCTTTCGAAATCTGAATTTCTTCTTCATTTAAAATATGCTCAACAGCGGCATAGCCCTCACGCCAGTAATTAACCAGATGAGTCTCATTCCAGTTCGTAAACCCATTGATTTTCTCTGCAATACGATCATACCGATACAATTGTGCCGAAATTTCTTCAGGTGTTGGATTGCTTTGTTCGAATATAGCCATAGCGATAACCCTCCGTTTAAATAATTCGACTACTAATAGCTTTATTATAGAATCGAAAGGTAGTAAAATAAATGCATTCTTGCACATAACTATTTGCACTATTTTACATAGAAAGGCAGTGACATGTATGTCTATTTTCACATCGCACACCCTAGAACTCACGACTTACTATGGGAAAGTACATTGTGAAGTCAATTGGAAATGGAGTCGCGAGAATGACCCCTTCACCGACTATGATTTCTGGTATGTATGGGATGGTGAAGGTGAGGTCACTTTAAATAGTAAGGTTTACCCTGTACGATCCGGGGATTGCTTCCTCTTCAAGCCAGGTGATCTTACTCGAGCAAAGCATAATCCTGAACGCCCATTGACCGTGACTTATATCCATTTCACTGCCACTGGAGATTCTTCTCTACTTGCGTCTTTGCCGTCATTTGTGCACTTCGATCCTGCAGAATTCCATGAAACCTATCTAGATCGATTCGTTCATGTTTGTCTGACTCAAGCATTTGGTCATGAGGAAGAAGCGAAGGGGTTGCTTAGACTGATTCTCTTGCTGTTTGAACGTCAAGCATCCGCTCATCAAACTTTAGGTGACCCAGCCAAACGATCACTGAACAAGGTGATCATGGATATCGCGGCTCATATTCGGCAGGATCCCGGGCGACAACATCGCATTCAAGATTTAGCCAAGGAAGCCCATCTCTCCCCGCGCTACTTCTCTCTTAAGTTTAAAGAAATTATGGGACAAACCATTGAATCATATCTCATTCACAAAAGAATTGAGCGTGCAACTTATTTGCTAAAGCTTGGCATGAATGTAAGTGAAGTCGCAGAAGCGCTTGGTTATCGCAGCATTTATTTCTTTAGCCGCCAATTTAAACAGGTTACCGGGATTCCGCCTTCTGGGATACGATCTTGATAAAATATTTTTGCATCTTTTACACAACATGATAGAATGTACCTTTACAACAGCATGCGCTAGTTCATCAAGGAAGGTTAGGTTATCATGCATTCATCCAACTTATTAAGATCATTTAACTTTATGTACTTTGCTTTACTTGCACTATTCGTTTCATTTTTACCTGTTTACTTAGATGCACAAGGACTTTCCACCTCTCGAATTGGGCTCATTATCGGAACTGGTGGCTTCATCGCGATTTTTTCCCAGCCGTTATGGGGGATGATTAGCGATCGTACGAAAACCATTAAGAAAATTATGTTACTTCTTCTATTTTGTTCAACGATCATCGGCTACCTGCTGTATGACTCCAAGAGCTTTATTATTCTGCTTCTATTTACAATGCTTCTCTACTTTTTCTTAATGCCCTTAGATCCATTAACGGAAAGTCTTAATTTCCAGACAGCCGAACGTCTTGGCACTAGCTATGGCTCCATCCGTACCTTTGGTGCAGTCGGCTATGCCGTCATGTCACTAATCGTCGGTTATGCCGCACAGTACTTCGGAATTCATAGCTTAGCTTACCTATTTGGCGGTATTGGTATTATCTCCCTCATCATTTGTTTAGCTTTACCGGATGCACCAGTAACTGGAAAACCGATTTCACTTCGTAGTCTTCGCAATTTTCTTGGAAATAAAGAAACGATATGGTTCATGGTCCTCATTTTCATTTGTGCCGTTCCACAACGGATTAACGATACATTTCTAGGGGTTTATATTCGAGAATTAGGCGGCAGCAATCATCTGGTGGGTATTGCTTTCTTCCTAGCAGCTGGCAGTGAAATTCTAGTATTTGCTTTAAGCTTCTGGTGGCTTCGTAAAGGGAAAGAATTAGCATTAATCTCATTTGCTGCTTTCTTCTATTTTTTGCGCTTCCTCGTCAGCGCTTGGGTAACCGATCCCCATGTACTCGTTGCGATCCAGCTTCTCCAAACGTTCACATTCCCTATTTTCTATTCGGCTGCGATTCAGTATTTATATCAGATTGTCCCTGAAGAGTGGCGTGCTACGGGACAAACCGTGCTTGCTATTATCTTCTTCGGTATTTCGGGTATTGTCGCTTCTTACTTAGGCGGATGGTTCTATCAACAGTTCGGAGGACACACATTATTTATCTGGGTATCGGTTATGTCATTCTCCGGTTTCTTGTTCAGCCTAGCATTACGTGCCGTGTATCGGAAACAGAAGCTGGCAACCTAAGCATTTTCTGCTAAAATGATAGGATAGAGATGAAACGGGGGCCCACAGCATGGATTACATTATATTAGATATTGAATTTAACGGCCGCAAGTTCGCCAGTGATTTACCGATGGAGGTAATCGAGATAGGCGCTGTTCGCCTAGACGCTTCCCTTCAGCAAGTCGATGAATTCTCAGCATTGATCAAACCAGTCTATTTTTCCAAACTAAATGCCTTTATTAAAAAGAAAACGGGAATTCCCCAGGAAGATATTGATGAAGCAGCTGGTTTTCGCAAAGTTATTACTGATTTCTTGGAGTGGCTGAATCGGAGTGAGGAACTGCTGCTGGTCACGTGGGGCGGCGAAGATGTCAAACGAATCGTCTTTGATACGCGCATGCACAAGCTGGACGATGCCTATTGGATGGCTGTAGGTTATTTTGATTTGCTCAAAGGCTTCACTCGTTTCAAAAAAGTAACCAATGACGTCAGCGTAGAAGCCGCACTTCTTGATCTTAATATCGAAGCAGAAGGATCTGCGCACCGTGCTTTGGATGATGCCCGCATGACAGCGGAAGTGTTCCGCGCAATCTTCACAGATCTCGACTTTGATCGTAAGCAACAATACGTGGATATGTTTACGAATGCGAAAGAACGGCGGCTGATCAAAACAGCCGTAAAGACCATTACAACACAGAAAGTCGTTCCTACCTGGGAGCTATTTGTTGAAAAATATTTCGCAGATAAAATCGAGGCTGCCGATGCCAAGAAGATCGCCGAAATGCAGACGCTGTTCGCGGCGGAAGTCGCCAAAGGCGTGCCTGCCTCGAAGCCAGCAGGGAATTCTGCAACAACGAACTAATCCATAAAGGGATCGACGTTCCACATGAGGAAGCAATTGTTTCATAATTGCTCTCCGCGGATCGAAGATCCCTTTTTACATGCTGAAATCCACAAAACAAAAAGCCAATCTACCGAATAAGCTTGCAGCGCAAGTTATCGTGTATATTGGCGGTCGCACATCTATGAGTTCTATCGTTATACATTTACGCATAGCACGTTTACAGCTGATCCACACCTAATCGGTTCGAATAGGATCCACGAATCACTTTATCTGTAGGCGTCTTGGATTCATTGGATTGTAGAGAAAGCAAGCTATCTGTTAACTCCATAAACCATTGCTCATCCTTGATTTCAAGCGCGATATCGATCATACTGCGAACACTTGCTTCTGTATCCAAACCACTTGTTGGCAATGCCTTCACACTGGAAAGCTTCACTTCAATGAGATGGCCAATGATTTCGTCTTGATCAGACGCGATGACATGTACGAACGCGATTCCATGCTGCCAAGCAATCGCTTCTACATACCCATGAACCATTTCATCTTCACTTGTTGTTGCGACAACCCAATCACTAATTGCTACGTTCAACATACGCCTCGCCACCTTCACTAGAAATGTTACTGCATACTGTAATTATAATTATTACAGTATATAAAGTCAAGTGATCGTTACACGCTGGTGAAACGCCCCTCTCCTTAAGAGGGATAGGTCTGATCTTTGTAGTTGGGCAATTATAAATTACCTTTGTAAAATTTACAAGTTGATCTCAACATTTTATAATAGAGACATGTGTTCCTATTGTAAGCAGCCGAAGGAGTTTATTCATGTCTTCTACACCTGTTTTGAACGATGACCAATGGTCGAAATTACTTGAATATGTAGCTGAAACGTATAATGAAGTTACGCTAAGTCGAGGCTTTCATTTTTATAAACAGCAGATGGTCACATCTTTACTTATTACAACCGAGCACAAGAAGGTTAATGCTGTTGTGGAAGAGTTTGGCGAAAAATGTAGGGTCGAGATTGATCTCAACCAGCTTAAAGCCAGCTCTTGTACCTGCCCTGTTAAGACAGCTTGCAAACATGTAGCGGCAGCCTTAATGGAGCTGGCAGATCGACAAGGCTATCCCGCTTCTCAAATAATGAATGCCAAGATGGCTCTGAAACGGGTGGCCGCTCAATCCTCTTCGGTATCCTCTTTGGAACAATTACCAGGGATGACCGTAGATGGCTGGCACAAATTCATGGAGCACTACACCTATCATCTCAAGCCCTCTTACGATCAATGGAACTATGTTGAATTACTTCGTGGGCAATTCTCGAATCTCAAACGAACAGCCATTTCTTTCTCCGAGACGGATCTGTTTTACTTTGATTTGCATCAGAGACTTTTTATCTTACGCAAAATTGTAGAACAGAACGCACAAGCTGGTGTCACATTCTACACAGCCGCAACCATTTATCACTTGAGTGATGAGCTAGATGACTGGTTAAAAGAGCCTGTCAGCGTTACATTGGATGCTGATCAACATAAGGAAAGATTAACACAAACCTTCACCTATATTCGTGCACAAATGGCCATTGAATCGCCGAAAAAACTGCATCACTTCCGGGTATTTTCGACGTTGTGGGCTTTTAAAGCGCCAGAGAATGAAGGCTTACTAGCCGCGGAAGTAGCTGCTTTCGAAGCGATGGAAGCTGCTGAGCTCTCTCTTTCGTTGATTGCAGGACGAGCTTTCTTGTATCTCCGCCAATCGATGTCTGATGAAGCTTGGAGCACCATTACATCCCATGCCTCTTTCAAAGATGCGCCATCGCTTCTTTTCACACCATTTCTTGCTTACTTGGAATATGTTCAAAAGTGGCAAGAAATTGTACATTGGCTGCGCAGATTAAGTTCGTTCTATAGCGGCAAAAGGCACCATGACATCGAATCCTATGCCGCTTATTGGAAAGTCGCGATTGCTCACGTTCCTGATGCAGATGACTTGATGTGGGAGTCGTTAGTGGAACTGCTGCCTGCCTCCTATCGCATCATCGAAGCGTTCTATTATGAACAACGCAAATGGAAATCATGGATCGAAATGCAAATAGCGCAAGGATACGACCCGTTCACACATCGCGTGAATGTTCTGCAGCCTATTGAGAAGGAGTCGCCTGAGCTACTCCTCCCTTATTATCACCAAGCGATCGAACACTATATTCGACTTAAAAACCGACATGATTACAAATCGGCTGTACGGCTTTTGAAACGCTTAGAAAAAGTTTATAAAAAATTGAAGCAACCCGAACGTTGGGAAGCATTCTTCACCCAATTCGTCAGTCGGTTTAGCAGGCTGCGCGCCTTGCAGGAAGAATTGAAGAAAGGGAAGCTGTTAGAATGAGTACCAAATTGCATGAAATGTCACTATGTATGTCCCTAACGGATGGCGGCGATGCCTTGCTTTGGGGCTTCAAAGATGGAAGAGACGTCTCCGGTGATCACTTCCGGAAGTTGCTGTTCACCTGGCACGAACCTTCCCTCTATGGCACCCTGCTTGAGACGCAACAAGCTGGTGAGCTGACTATAACAATTCTCCCTGTGGAGCAAGTGCTCCCTTTCTTTGCAGCTCCGAACTTCATCGACATTGCGAGTTGGGAAATGGGCACCGAGTCCGCACAACGTATGCTGCAAGTAGCTCCTCTCCTCTTTGAAGCTGCTCAAAAAGGTCAGTATATTCCGAGCTACGAAGACTTCCGCAATGGTCAGTTAATTTGGACGTGGGATCACAGTACAGAAGAACTCGCTGCTATAGATTGGGCTATGTTAGATAACATGGATGACCTTGGCCAGGGTTTAAAAGGATTGCGCGCGGCTTTCTCAGCGGCAGTCTTTAAATCGCATTATGGGGATGACGCCGCTATGGCGGATTTGCGCCGTGACTATCCCGCCTTATTCTCGGCTAACCGAAAGTCGAACATAGCTGACGATTCTCCCGCAGCTTTTACAGAAAATGAATGGCTCTCCACCATGGGATGGCGTCCGGATCTAGCACCGTTCCGCCCAGCGTTGCAATTGCTTGAGCCGGATGAACTGGAAGACGAGTGGCGACTACGACTCGTTCTGCAGGACAAACATGACAGCACACTTCTCACACCAATTCGTTTGCATGTGGATGGAACAGCTTCAGGCGCATGGGCATCTGAATGGAGCCCGTTCGTGATGGAGCGCGCCCCTGGTTGGGTTACGCGTTTGTTAGAAGCGCTGCCTCGCATGGCCGACGACGGTGAACTGCTCGCTCATCCCATGAGCGATGACTCGGCTTGGACGTTCCTGACCAAGGACAGTCGCATCTTGCTGGAAGATGGCTGGAACGTTATGCTTCCTGCTTGGTGGGAAGCTGCTGCCAAAAGAAAGCCTAGACTGAGCGCTAAGGTCGCTGCTGACGCAGGCGGAGGAGCTGGTGGCGGCGGCGGTGGCGGTAAAACCGAGTCCTTGTTCGGAATGAACTCACTCGTCAACTTCGATTGGCGGATTGCAATCGGAGATTCCGAATTAAGTGAAGCGGAGTTTAATAGTCTGCTCAGTCGTAATGAACGACTGATTCGTTTCCGCGGACAGTGGATCTATTTGGATCCTGCCTTCTTAGATCAGATTCGCAGATTGATGGATAGCATTGATCCGGCTGAGGGCTTGTCCCTGCAAGATATTTTCCAGCTTCATTTATTAAGTGAGTTGGAACGAGATAAGGCCAAATCCTCATGGGATGGCGATGGCATACCTCCCGACGATATCGACCCGGAAGAAGAAGCCCGTCTGCAGCTAGAGGTGGAACTAAATGAGCATCTCTTAAAGATCTTAAGGCAGCTAGCACAGCCTTCCGATCTTGAGCTGCTTCCTGTACCGCAAGGACTGCGCGCTGAGCTGCGAAGCTATCAGCACCAAGGGTTTACTTGGCTGAGTTACCTGCGTAAATTCGGGCTCGGCGCTTGCTTAGCTGATGATATGGGACTTGGTAAAACCGTTCAATTCATCACCTATTTATTGCAGCACAAACCCGTTTCTGAGCAGCCTGCTCTTCTCATTTGCCCAACCTCTGTACTTGGTAACTGGCAGAAGGAACTGGCACGCTTTGCTCCAGAGCTTAAGGTTATGCTGCATTATGGGAAAGGTCGATTAAGCGGCGGCGCTCTGGATGATGCTTTGAAAGGCATGGATATCGTCCTCACTTCCTATACGACAGCCCTCATGGATCAAGAAACGCTTCAACCCTACACATGGAGCTCCCTCTGTCTGGATGAGGCACAGAATATTAAAAACGCGCAAAATAAACAATCCGCCGCCATTCGTTCATTGAACGCTGTTCATCGCATAGCCCTCACGGGCACGCCAATTGAGAATCGATTATCAGAGCTTTGGTCGATTTACGATTTCCTCAATCCGGGCTACCTTGGGAATCAGCGTGGCTTTCAAGTTCGCTTCGCGAACCCCATCGAGAAACATCAGGATGCGGAACGAACCGCGCAGCTTCAGCAGTTGGTTAAACCTTTTATGCTGCGCCGCAAAAAGAAAGATCCTGCTATCCAACTCGACTTGCCGGATAAGCTGGAAATGAAGGTCTACATCAACTTAACCGCCGAACAAGGCGCGATGTACGAACAGACCGTTAAGGACCTGATGGAGCGCATGAAGAAGCTCGAGGGCATGGAGCGTAAAGGCGCAATCCTCGGCGCTCTGACACAGCTGAAACAGCTGTGTGATCATCCGATGCTGCTCACGAAGGAAGCGGAGCTGGCTGAGGAGATGCTGCAAAGCGAGGATGGGCGCGAAGCGCTCGTGCAGCGCTCCGCGAAGCTGGAGCGGCTTGTTGCGATGGTCGATGAGCTGCGGGACGAGGGCGATTCGTGCTTGATTTTCACGCAGTATGTGGGCATGGGCCGCATGCTGGCAGATGTGCTCTCCAAGCAGCGCGGAGAGCACGTGTTCTACCTCAACGGGAGCACGCCGAAGCAGGAGCGCGACCGCATGATTGATCGGTTCCAAGCCGGAGACGGCGATGGGCCGAATATTTTCGTGCTGTCGCTGAAAGCCGGCGGCGTTGGGTTGAACTTGACCGCGGCGAACCATGTGTTCCACTTCGACCGCTGGTGGAATCCCGCGGTCGAGAATCAAGCGACTGACCGCGCCTATCGGATGGGCCAAACGCGCAACGTGCAGGTCCATAAGTTCATTTCACTCGGCACACTCGAGGAACGGATTGACGAGATGCTCGAAAGCAAGATGAGCCTAAGCGACAACGTCATCTCTTCTTCTGAAGGCTGGATTACCGAGCTTTCGAATGATGAACTGCAGGATTTATTCACCCTGCGGAAGACTTGGTAGTGTAAGATGAGCAATCTCAGCGTGGATTCATCTGCGTGGGGATTGCTTTTTTGTGCATGTGGAGGAGGCCAGGGGGGCTTCTCCACCAGTTGGTTCTCCATGCCTACCTTTCCCCACACACTGCGTCATAAACGCCATGTTTCATCCGAATGGTATGTTAAGCTGTCTATATTTCAGCATGTTTCGACATGCTATTCAATTGACTAAAGGAGACCCATATATGTTGTATAGGAAATTATTCATTCCAGCCACTTCCCTACTATTAACTGCAGCACTTGTTGCCGGAGGGGCACCAGCATCTGCTGCTTATTCCCCATCTGTGAATGCTGTTACGAAATTAGTTTATGCCGCAGGCAAAAACTTCAATGTTCCAGTCGTTATGGTTGATCTCACAGATCCCACGTTGGAGCTCGTTCCTGCCCTAGCGGATGGCGGGATCGGTCATGATGAAGCGATGCAAGCCATCGTAGAGCGAGAGAACGGAGTCGCCGCGATTAATGGTACTTTTTTTAACGCCTATGAGTCCAATCCTTATATCCGTTACCCGAACGGAACGTTGCTAAAGTCAGGTGAACCCATGCATTCTGGGGAGAATCAGACGCTGTTTCTGAACAAAGATAAGGTGCCAGACATCCAGTTCGTCAATCTCGACATAGCGATTCGCACAAGCGAAGGTGGCGGCACTTACACAATTAATCCTTGGGGGATTAACAAATATTACGGAGACACGAGTACGGACCAGATTGTCTGGTATACGCCAGATTTTGGTCGTTGGATCGGTTTTCCCAATGGGACTAAAGTCGTGATCAGCGATGGACTTGTCACTCGGATTACACAAGATTCCGTATCGGTGCCGGATGGCGGATATGTACTATTTGTCGGTAACAGCGCTAACAATAAGCAAAATGTCCTGACCAAATTAGATGTCGGTGACAGAATCACGAAGGATATTATCGCTAAGGGTGAAGGCGGAAGTAATCTCGATGCCAAAACATGGCTGTCCGCAATTGGCGTTGGGCCCAAGCTCGTTACGAACGGCGCCTCTGATATTAATGTGCAACGAGATGGGTTCACAGACCCTAAAGTTACGCAATCTTCCGCAGCCAGAAGCTTCGTTGGCATAGACAGCTCGAATCGTCTTGTGATGGGGACAGTTCCGAGTGCAACCTTATCCGAGCTTGCCGCCATTGCGATTGCTCTGGGGTTGAAAGAAGCCATGAACATGGATGGCGGCTCCAGCTCAGGGCTTTATGCGAATGGCACAATGATGTCTTATCCGGGGCGTAAGCTCAGCAACGTGCTCGTTGTTCGCAAGCTAGACAAGCCTAAAGTTCAAATTGATATTAACGGTCAATACATTTCGGATTTCACGGGTTTCATCGACAAGGAAACGACGGTTGTGCCGATTCGTCCTTTTATAACGGCGATGAATGCTACTTTTGCCTGGGATACGGCAACTAGAACGGCGACCATTACCAATGCGGGTGTCACGTTGAAGCTGAAAGATGGAAGCTCCGTCGCTACGGTAAATGGAAAATCCGTCTCAGTCCCTGTCCCATTGCAAATCATGAGTGACAGCCGGATGTATGTCCCGCTTCGCTTAGTTGCGGAATCGCTCAAAAGCACGGTCGAATGGAATAGCAAGCTGTACCGCGCCTCCGTTCGCTTGCCTTAATACAAAAAGACAGCTCGTGAGTAGTGTAATCCACTACTTACGAGCTGTCTTTTCTTTAGGAGCCTTAGTGCAGACCTTCTAACGCTACATCTGTACGTGTTTCTTGATGTGCTTCTGTTTTGCCACGGCGTAAGAATAAACCAAGGACAACCCCGCACAGAGCGATAACCATCATACATTTGAAGGTATAACCGAAGGCATCTGGTGCTACGGAAAGCATCGACTTTTGCATGTCTGCTGGCGATCCCATAGGTAGTTTCTGCTCTGTTATCAACGTTGTAACACGTGAAGTCAGAATCGTCACTACGATCGCAACACCGAACGAGCTAATAACCTGCTGCATCGCACTTGTCAACGAAGTAACCCGGCTGACAAGGTCTTGCGGTGCTTTTTTGATCAAATGCGAGTTAATTGGCATCATCATGAGCCCCATTCCCGCACCTGCCATAGCTAGCGGTAGAATGAGATCCGTTCTTTGAACGGTCAAATCCATCAGTGAATATTGGAAAATCGCTCCTGAAACCAAGGTAAGACCGATGACAACTAACCAACGCACGCCGATTTTATCAAATAAATAACCGCCAATTGGCATCATAAGTCCAGATGCGATGGCTTGTGGGAACAGTGTCAAACCTGTATCAAACGCACCGTAACCACGGGCTTGCTGTAGGAATTGTGGAAGAAGGAAGATCGCCCCGAACATACAGAATTGGATCACCCATTGAATGAATATACTAAATGAAAAATCAAATGATTTGAACACGCGAAGCTCAAGCAATGGAATTTTCGTTTTGAGCTCAACAATAACGAAGGCAATCAGGGCAAGTGCCCCAACGATGATACCGCCAAGCGCTTTATCGGACGTCCAACCTGAAGCGCCTTGTGAGATGCCGTAAGATAGCGATGCGAATGCAATCGGACCCAAGATCATCCCTGGCAGATCGAAGCCAGCTACCTTTTTACGAGCAACAACAGGCAATTTCCAATAACCGAATATCAAACTAAAAATACCAACTGGCAAGTTAATAAGGAAAATCCAGTGCCAGGAGTGGTATTCAACTAACCAGCCTGCCAAGATCGGCCCCACTGCTGGAGCTAATAGAATAGGTACGCCTAGCATACCCATGACTTGCCCGATTTTGCTAGGAGGACTAAGTCTGTATACGTAAGCCATCGCGACAGGCATAACAAATCCTCCGCCTAAACCTTGCAAGATGCGGAAAAAGATTAGCATTTCGGCTGTGTTTGGCGTCGCACATAAGAGGGATGCAATTGTGAACAGCAATACGGATGTCAAAAAGACATTTTTGGCTCCGAACCTATCTGATAACCAACCTGCTAAGGGAATTACCGCAGCGGATGCCAGCATGTAGCCTGTAACCGCCCATTGAATCGTAGGTAAATCTGTTTTAAAGTCAACGACCAACTTCGACAAAGCAACGTTCATTGCTGTCGTGTCGAGGATAACCATGAATATGCCTGAAATAATTGCGATTAGCGGCACGAGAATGCTCGTAATCTTAAACTCCGGCTCTGTTCCACCGGATACAGCGCTTTGACTCATTCCTAACTCCTCCTTAGACAATCTCTCTCTTCACGTGTTACAATAGTTACGGGACAATTGTCCGCTATCTCATATTACGGACAATTGTCCGCAAAGTCAAATTAATTTTTCATGGACGATCTATCGACCAGGAGGAACGAAACAATGAAACATCCAGATGAGCATCATCCCGAAATTTGTGAACCCGATAAGGAAGCCACACCTCCTATCACCCGACGTGGAGAACGAGATACGGAATACCGTCGCCGCATCCTTTCTGCCGCTCGTTCACTTCTGGAAACGAATGATATAGATCATGTAACGATGCATCAAATTGCGAAGGAATCCGGCGTGGGTCAAGGCACGTTGTACCGTCGTTATACACATATTGGCGATGTATGTAGTGACCTTATAAAGTCCACAACCACACGGTTCATCGACTCGCTTGAGGCGAAGTATACACTGACAGCATCCACCGAATCTGGCATGGCTCAAGTGTCCGCCTGTATTCATGACGTCATCGATTTCGTCGATGAGAACGTCACGCTTCTGTCCGTCATCTCATCCATGCATGCGGACAAACGAAGCGTCAGCATTCACAAAAAGCCATTCTTTATCCGGCTCAACAATATCCTGGCTCCACTCCTGCACCATGCGGTTCAGCAAGGTGAGATCGCGGCCATTGATGTCACTCTGACCGTCAATACGATCCTCATTTCACTTTTTCCAGAACAATATTTGTACCATAAAGACGTTCTTGGCTATACGAAAGAGGAATTTACGGATGGCATATGTCGACTCTTTGTAAAGGGAATATAATGCTATGAAATCAGATATGAATGCTAGCCAGCGCACATTTTGGAACAAATATATTGCGAAAGCTAGAATCGATGTCGATTACCCTTCCTACACGAAAGTATCACGCAGTTGGAATGATGAGATCCCTGCATGTCCGGTAAATCGGCTATATTTTATTATGGAAGGTGAAGGGTTTCTTAAAATAGGTGATCAAACCTACTACCCGCGGCCCGGTGAGCTTTACATCCTTCCTGCTGGCAGCGACCAAGCCTATGGGACGATTAGTGATCATACGTTCGGCAAGTATTGGTTCCATTTCACAGCGAAAATTGGGGATTTGGATCTTTTTCAGATCGTGCAGACGAACCCCTTCATTGTCGTCAAGGATCCAGCAGCGCTCCAACAAACGTTTGAGAAGCTGATCGCGTATCGGCGAAGCGATGCTTTATCCGCTGAATTCCGAGTCACCGGCATCGTCCATGAGCTTATCGCTGAATTTATGGAGAGCAATACTTCCGTAAAGTTGAATCTAGCAACGACGCCTACGCATGAGAAAATGAATGGCGTTCTGCGCTACATGGAGCAGCATATGGCAGATCAGGTTTCAATCGAAACGTTGGCCCAACTTGCTCACTATCATCCGAATTATTTTATTAACGCGTTCAAACAATTTACAGGGTACTCTCCCATTCAATATATGAACCACCTGCGATCGGAAAAAGCAAAAGATCTGCTCCTAACGACGGAGCTGAATGTCTCCCAAATTGCCGATTCATTCGGCATGGAATTATCTTATTTTTCCCGTATGTTTAAGGAACAAACGGGATTTAAGCCAACGGCGTTCCGCGATTTGCGGCCGCGATAATGTTCGGGTTCGTTGGCACGGCCACGAAATAGCCAAAAGAGACCCACGCGCCACTATAGGCGAATGGGTCCCTTTTTATTGGTAGACGTTTAGACTGTTGTTAGTCCAATTAAGGATAAAAAGCATTCTTCGCTGTCGTCGTCGGGCACCAACGCGCGTCTAGCAAGAACTTAATGAGTGTATCCTTCGCTCGCTCCGTTCCAACGTAGCGCAAGGATTCCGCGGCATGTGCACGAACATAGCGGTTTTCGTCATCCAGCGCGACTGCCAATTGAGGAATCGCCGCCTCTGCATGAGCTCCTAGACGGGACAAAGCTAAGCTGGACATAAATCGTACCTGCGCGCTTTCATCTTGCAGCGAGTTAGCTAAACAGTCCACGACTTGAGCGTGTCCTTCTTCCATGAGTCCAAGAGCATCCACAATTGCACAACGAATCGTCTCTGATGCGTGCTGCATTAAATTAACAAGTGCAGGTACAGCCTCGCTTGCCAATCCTCTCAACTCACCGAGAGCGAACACCGCGTGCGAGATGATCTCTTCGGAACTCTCTTCCGTTAAGGCTGCAACCAAGCCGCTCACAGCTTCGCTTCCCGCCACGGATAACCCATATGCGGCAATGCGCGATACATTTTTATCATCGCTATGAAGCGCTTGAAGCAATGCATCTACACCTTGCTGACCGCTTGCCGCAAGCTCATAGGCAGCATTAATTGCATGGGGTTCAAAGTTACGCAACGCTGCTGCCAATTCTTTGATCCGATCAGGATTAGAATCAATTGTATTGGCGATACTGCCGACTTGTCCCGACAACCAATTCCACGTCTCTTCCCACATTAGATCATGCTCTGCAATCGGCAGTTGCAAGCCTTCCGGTTTGCGCCATTCACGCTCTTGATTGTTCCAGCTAGGGGAAAGTGGCAGCTCCGTGCGCATGAATTCGAACTTCAGCATATAGCGAGGCTGGCCCAACACATTTGGCGTGGAGCGGTGCCATATATCATAATGGATCAACGCGAAAGTCCCCGCTTCCCCATTAGCCAACACCTCAGCTTCTTGTTCATTGCCTTCAAAAGTACGAGATTCATAGTTTTGTGTGCCTGGCAGGATACCAGTCGGTCCTAATTCCACGGGTGTATCTTGTGGGAAATACATAATCATCGCCCATTGTGGGTGATGGTTGCGCATCCTTTTATAACCCCAATAACTATCTTTATGCCAACCACCAGCTACGCTAGATGCATTGAAATGTCCATGACGATGCGCATGCATCATATAGTTAGGTCCAAGCACACTCGTTAACGCACCTGTTACAACGGGATGATCAAATACTTTTCCCAATTCACGTATACGAGGTAAAAGGTTGTTACCTGGATTGCCTTCTTCGGTATACACCGTGTTCAATTGCTCCACTAGACTTTCATGGAATTCACGAGGGAAATCTGTTTTGAGAATTAGACAACCGTTCGTAATAAATGTTCTCATTTGCTCATCGGTAAGTAATAATGGTGTATGGCTTTGCATGGTCTCTGCCTCCTTGGCATGTAAGGAATGAGTGGATCATGCTTTTATTATATGAATGTTGAATCGGACATTAAATAAACAATCTTAATCCGTGCTAGCACAAAATTAAGGTATTATTATCCTCTTATAAAAGTGCGGGCATAACGTAACTATACACAGCTATGAAGTGGCAAGCACTTCCTGCCAGGACAAAGAGATGCCAGATCGTATGGTGATAGCGTAATTTGTGCCAAAGGAAAAAAGGCAGTCCTGCCATATAGCTCACCAATCCGAGTGCAAGCCAGATGAAGGCCAAGTGAGGCAGTCGCACATATAAAGGTATGATGACCAGTACCATGAATGCAGCCATAACCATATAGACCAGCAGCCCCCATGGCATAAATTTTGAAATAATGACATGTACATATCGCACACCGCCGAAGGCTAGCGCCCAAATGACGATGAGCAGTTCTATCGCTAGTCGGCTTTGGATAGTGATCAGCAGGAATGGCGTATAGGAGCCTGCCATAGCGATGAAAATCGCGGCGTGGTCCAGCTTTTCAAAGCGTCTAGCCCATTTGGGGGAGCGACCGCCATGCAGCAGTGTCGAGGCGACATAGAGTAGACAAAAGGAAGCACCGAAAACCACGTTGCTTGCTGTGTACAACCCATTTTCAAAAAGCGCAGACCTCTGCAGCAACAGTATCAGCCCATAGACGCTCAAACACACGCCAATTCCATGGCTGACCGTGTTTAAGCGTTCTTCTCTGCGTACAATTGGATCCTCCATGAGCCGGGACACCCCTTTCACATATGTCCTAGTTTTTCCCAAGGAGGGGAGCGCGTATGTATGATTGTTTCATTTCGTATTGGCGCTATGCTGGCGCGGAGGAGATACTCGAATTTTTCGTGTATCTCGCTGCTTTTCGCGCTGGCGCGGCTGAGATACTCGAATTTTTCGTGTATCTCGCTGCTTTTTGCGCTGGCGCGGACGAGATACTCGAATTTTTCGTGTATCTCGCTGCTTTTCGCGCTGGCGCGGCTGAGATACTCGAATTTTCCGTGTATCTCAGTGCTTTTCGCGCTGGCGGGGCTGAGATACTCGAATTTCTCGAGTATCTCACTGCTTTTCTCTTTCGTTTATCTCACATTCATTGATGCAAAAGTGCCACCGCCTTTTCCGTGATCATAAATTTATGGCATCTACTCGCACTCCCGCCAACTGAGTAAATGAACTGTTTTGATTCCAAATCACGTAATACTTTCCTGCACGACTCTTTCGTTAACTGGAGCCAGCCACATACTTCTGCTAATCCAAATGGTTTATTGCTAAACAAAGAAAGTCTCAACACTTCCCGCTCGTACACCGGCAACTGGTGCAACCCGCCACCCTCCATACTGCCGAATCGGCCAATCCATTCGAACAAATTCCGCTGGCAGAATTCTGGTCTTTTCTCTAATTCATCTCGGCTGTACGGGAAGTATGTGTACCCCAGCATTGCAACGGAACGTGCTCGCGCCCTTTCGAATGAGAACCGCTCTCTCGTGATTTTCTCGGCATGGGTAATGAAATTTTCCTCCTCGAACACGATTCGCAGCTTGGGATGGCACGCGTCCCCATATATTTTCACGCCCGACAAACTTAACATCTCAAATTCTAGCACCAAGCCTTCGAACGTCTTGAGAACAGGAAACAGCACCGCCTCCAAAAGCTTTTTCGTCCCCGTTAAATCTCGTCGCAGCATCTCCAGTCTCTGACCTTCTGCATGCCGAATTTGCTCCAACCAAAAGTCTTCATACACGTTCTCAAACATAGCGACGACCTCCTCAGAAAATAAAAACGCCGCCAGCTCCAACAAAGGGAGCTAACGGCGTGTGCTTCACGCTGTACACGATTGATATCTTCAACATATCAAATTCCATGGTAATTAGCAAAGCAAAAATCAATCTGCTGATCCTTCCCCCTGCTTACGCTTTCGGCGAAGCAAAGCCCTTAATTCCTTATGATGCTTCAACATAATCAGAAGTGTATTCCCGCCCCAAACCCATAACAGATCAGCCGCCGCATCCCTCACATAAAGATACACGCCTAAGAGCAGCATCCCGATCACAACCTGCTGACCATCCACTTCCGAGGAAATGGGCTTCCATTTGTTGATAACCTTCATTCCACCCAGCATCACTGCCAAAATAACAGCCAATGCAAGAGACACCTCAAACTGTGTCAACCCGCTCCAGACGCCGAAGGTGACAGCTATGGCTTTGCCCCCTTTTCCGCGTAAGAATGGAGAAAACGCATGCCCAAAAATCGGCGCAAGCGCGATGGGGATCAATCCGTACCCAGACATCCCGCCAGCCTCAACGGCCAGTAAGATGACTACATATCCCTTTGCAAAATCGAGCAGGATCCCGACAATCCCCAGCCGATACCCAGCTGCTTTCCACAAATTGAGCGCACCAGGGTTACCGTCTCCAACGGTTTGGAGGTTTTTCCGAGCCAAGCGACCAAGCCAATAGCTAAACATCAGCGCACCTGATACAAAAGCACAAAGCGTCCACAAGATGATCATTGCTCTCGCCTGCTTCCTACTTTGACTTGCCGGCCTTTCCAGGCTACATGCCCGAGAAACACGACCTGATACATCGAGTACAGCATGACCACAATGAAAAACAACGTCGATACACCGTGCAAAACAGGCGTGACCATGCCAAAAATACCAACGTATTTTACAAAATAAAAGAGCTGTGCCATATACATGAGGTAGCCAATCAACAGCGGAATGCCCCATGAAGTTGCTAGGAAAAAGGGAAATGCTGAAGATACAATCAACCCGACAGCCCAAATGGCCGTTAGTGTAAGTGTGCCTGCTTTGAGCTTAGACGTTCCTAAAACGGCGCCCTTGCCGAAGCCTTGGATCTGGCTTTTCATCCCTTGCGGGTACATCCGAAATGAAACGAGTCCATAACCAATAAAATTATTGACCGGGATACCTGCACTTGCATATGTTGCGCCGAGATTCAGATCATCCAGCATTTCCGCTTTAATGCCTTCATGGCCTTTGATCGATTCATAATCTTCCCTAGTCGTCAAAATACAGGACCCATAGAGGCCCTTCTGTGTGTTCTTTTTCTCAAAAGGTGAAGTAAATGCGAATACGCCGAGCACATTGAAAATGAGCGCCAGCCTCTCTCTGATATTCTCCGTATAATGGTAGGGTACGACGGACAGCACGCCGCCTAATTGATTTCGCGTATGAACCAAGCATTCTAACGCTCGAGGTGCAAATCGGATATCCGCATCTAAAAATGCTATGAGATCACCCGTCGCGTGGGAATAACCATTCCAGACTGCCCAGTTTTTGCCCGTCCACCCGTCTGGCAGCCTCGGATTGGAAATTACAGTAACACCATATTGTTCAGCAATTTCCTTCGTATGATCATCCGAAAAATCGTCTACGACAATAATTTCATAGGGCACTAAAGTTTGAATCTTCAAGGCGTGAAGAAGGTGGGGTAGATTGTCCGCTTCATTCCTAGCCGGAATAATAATAGATAGCTTAACCTCATGGAGAGCTTGATCGGTTTTGCGAGGTATCACATGTCTTCTAAAAATCAAGAAACCAGACAGACATCCTATGACACATAAGATTAGAAATGCCATCCTTCGAACTCCTCCTTCACATCCCAGTGTCGACGAATCCTGAACGATCCCTGTGATCGCTCAAGACATACAGGCTATATAGATGTATATGAAAGATCAATCGCTCTTCATGCGAACAATTCACTCGGTATGTTATAATAATGCTTATCACCTTATTGGAGGCATCCTTATTATGAAAATTTATGTCATCCTCTCTTTTGATGGGGAAACACTTGAGAATGTTTATGTCGGTCCCGATGAGGAAAAAGCGCTTGCGTTCAAGCCTGCCGATTTTGAAAATTGTGATGCACTATTCGTGGAAATCTGGGAAGATGGGGAAAAAACCGATGATTTTCGCTTAGAAGAAGACGAAGAGGAAGAATCGGAAGATGAAGATGAGAATACGGAGGAAGAAGTGAAGTAGGCCTTCCCTCTAGCTGACATAGAAAGGTTGATTACATATGGATTATGCGTTCGCGATTCAACCAGCTGCGTTTACTCGTTTTGACGAAGAATCCGAGCTGATCGAACAATGCAAAGAATGGGGATTAGTTTCTGAAAAAGCAACAAAAGCGAAAGCCTTCTTTTATAAAGGGAATAGCCTTAATGTGGCATGCCATATTGTGGGTCTCGTAGATCCCATGACGGCAGTCATTGAATTGGATACAAAGCAGCTGCATTGTATTCACCCCTCTTATTTGAAGGAAATGCAGGCTGCAAATTACAGCCAGCGTGGAGCAGCGTTAGCAGAGGACGCTTCCGCCACGGACGAGCTTGAAGCCGCTGAACCGGAAGCCAAACCGGCCAAAGCAACAAAAGCTGCTAAAGCTGAAGTAAGTTCCGAAGACGGACAAGCAGCTCCTGTAGAAAAAGCTCCCGCTAAGGAAAAAACAAAAAAAGAGAAAGCACCTAAACTGGAGCTTCCTGAAGAAAAAGTGAAAATGAAAGCAACGGTTACGGAGTTTACGACTGTGCCGAACAATTTTTCGGATACCGATGATGAAGTGATTATCTACGAAGCGGTATCCATCTTAGACCCAGCTTTGGACATCGGCACTGCTTGGTCGAGCCACAGCGCAACGCTGAAAAAGCTTGAACTCGCCGTCGGCGACACCGTCACCTTCGAGTGCAAAATCGTTGCTAAGAAACTAAGCAAGCATCCCGTGCCGTATAAGATCAACAATCCGGGGAAGATGCAAAAGGTAGCGGAGTAATTTGAGCTTCAGCCTCCAAGGGGGCTGAAGCTTTTTGGTTTGCGGGGCGGACTGCGCGGCTAGCACGATGGCGCTTTTCGGCCGCTTCGGGCGCTTTAACGCCCCAAAGGGGCCTTATTTCTTCACGCGGCGGCTGCCAACTCAATTTAGCGCCCCAAAAGGGCGCTATTCCCTTCGCCGCGCTCGCTTTTCAGCCGCTTCGGGCGCTTTAACGCCCCAGAAGGGCCTTATTTCTTCACGCGGCGGTTACCAACTCAATTTAACGCCCTAAAAGGGCGCTATTCCGTTCGCCGCGCTCGCTTTTCGGCCGCTTCGGGCGCTTTAACGCCCCAAAGGGGCCTTATTTCTTCCCGCGGCGGCTACCAACTCAATTTAGCGCCCTAAAATGGCGCTATTTTCTTCGCCGCGCTCGCTTTTCAGCCGCTTCGGGCGCTTTAGCGCCCCAGAAGGGCCTTATTTCTTCGCGCGGCGGCTACCAACTCAATTTAGCGCCCCAAAAGGGCGCTATTTTCTTCGCCGCGCTCGCTTTTCAGCCGCTTCGGGCGCTTTAGCGCCCCAAAAGGGCGCTATTTCTTCCCCCCCTCACTCCACCTGCTGTTGCCAAAGGCACTCCGCAAACTCAACCTCACATGCTATAATTAGCATTGAGAAAGGTGCTGATCCCATGGCTCCCAACCTGACAACCATGCAGCCGGCAGAAACGATCGGTATGCTTGCCGATTATCATTTTCCACCCTACATAACGTTAGCGCATATGTTCCATGCTCCGCAGGGATGGGCGATACGCAATCGAGAGATGTCGCAGTTCATTCTCCAATATGTCGTCGATGGTTTTGCTCACTATCCCGTTAACGATATTCCCTATGAGACGCGCCGCGGTGATCTCTTATTTCATCGTCCGAATGAACGCCACTCGATTATAAAAGAGGACCATAGTCCTTATGTGTGTATTTCACTCGTGTTTCATTTTGGGACGTCATCTTTCCCTTACGAGGAAATATTCAAACATAAACATCTGCTCGGGAATTTCGCGGACCATCCGGTGGAAACGATGTTATCTCAGCTTGTTTCGCATTATCGCCAGCCAGGACTCCTGCATCAGATGCATTGCCAAAGCTTACTCATGCGGATTCTTGCTGAAGCTGCTCAAGCCATCGAGTCCAATACGACTCGCACCAAGACTGACTCCCTCACCATGCCCAAACTCGTCTTAATCAAGAACTATCTCACCGAGCACTACAGCCGAGAAATCCAAATTAAAGAATTGGAAGACGTATCTGGTTTGAGCAAAAACTACATTTTGACCTTATTCCGCCAACATGTCGGTATGTCACCCATGCAGTACCTGACATGGATTCGCATCAACAAGGCGAAGGAGTTGGCTATACACAGCAGCTTATCCTTCAGTGAAATCGCCGATCGTGTCGGCTATTCGGATGTCCATACATTCGGCCGTATGTATAAGAAAAAAACGGGGCAAAGTTTAACCCAGTTTTGTTCCAATTTGATCTATTCTTAACTAGTTTGGAGGAACGGCCTCATCGTTATTTAAGCACGCCAATAATCTGAATGTGCATATCGGTAAGTCTTCGGTGCTTGCTTCTTCCCTATCGCAAATGCGCCTGTTGGCTGATAGTCATATGGTGTTTCTCCCAACGTATATGACGCTGCTTTGCGCTTTTCGATGCAATCGACGAGCATATGCTGTTTCAACGATAGATACTCTAGCGTATGCGGCCCAAATTCCGCTTCAATCTCACCTGGACGGAACTCGTAATAGACTGTACGGCGAAGCGCATTGCCATCTCCTTCAGGTGAACCATGGAGCAATTGAATATTGTGGAAAATGACATCCCCTGGATTCATGGGTACGGGTACCGCATCGCTGACATCGAAGCCTGGACGCCCAATACGTTCCTCGGCAACCTCAGCTGCCCAATGGTTCGAACCAGGAATTACCCACAAACATGACTTCAGATCAGCTTCATCCATATAAAAATCAACATTGAAAATCGGTCGTGGATCTGAACAGCCCACAGGTACTAAAGCATCGCGATGCCAAGGCACGCTGGCCGCTTGATTCGGGATTTTGACAACTAAAGAATCCCAAGTAGGAATGAAGTTGATCCCTTGAATTTTCGCAACAGAACGTAGGATGAAAGGATGCGCAAGCAACACCTTATTCGCCTCTTGCTTGTCGATAATATACTCGGTCCGCCAATATTTGCGTTCACCATTTTTCCTCACACGGTAGAAATAATCCTCATCACCGCTTCCAGCCATCCCAATCTCTACAGCCTCCATCGTTTGTTCCTGTAAGCGTCGAAGCTCTTCCCCAACCACTACATTACGAATGACAAGAAAGCCATTATCCAGGAAAAATTGGGCTTGTTCACTCGTGATCTCCTCTTGCAATAAAGCATCAGCTTCCGGTATTTGAATCTCTTGTTGGCTCATATACACAACCTCCTCAGAAATCTTTCATACCTTTACTTTACTGCAAGAATCAGAGAAAATCTTTAGTCTAAACAGGCATTATGGTTGCCAAAAGCACACTGTCCACTTTGATATTCCTTTGGTGTCATGCCGACTGACTTTTTAAACAACTTCGTAAAATAAACCGGATCCGAATAGCCCACAAGGGAGCCGACTTCATACATTTTCACATCTGGGTGATCCTCTAAAATATGCTTGGCTTTCACCATTCGCAAATCCGTGACATAGTCGGTGATCGTCTTGTTCGTTTCTCTTTTAAACAATTTACACAAATAACTAGGATTCAGCCCCACTTTCGCAGAGAGCTCATTCAACTCAAAAGCCTGATTGAGATCCGACTCCAGCATGCGAATGACATCCGCAATTATTTGCTTCTTGTGCACCTTAGGCTCAGCAGGCATGTGATCCGTGCTTTCCTTTGCATCCGGAACAGGCACACTCAAGCGCTCCCCAACCCTTTTCAACACTTGAAATAATTCCTTCTTGTTCACTGGCTTCGATAAATATTCTTCCACACCGAACCGAATCGCTTGACGGGCATACTCAAACTCATTAAATCCACTTAATAGAATAATATGCGCATCCGGATACTCCGCTCTCGTTTTCTCAATCAGCTTCATCCCGTCCATCATGGGCATTTTGATATCGGTGAGGAGAACCTTGCAGTCCCCCGCTTCCCAGGCGCTCATTTTATCTAAAGCTTGAATGCCATGTGCACATAATCCAATGATTTCTATCGGTAAACCCATTCCTTCAATCATGGCCTGCAGACCAAGCCGAATCCGCTGTTCGTCATCGACAATCAACATTTTCATCGTCATCTCATGCACTCTCCTTCCATGCCTCTAGAATGGGCAAGACTATAGTCACCGTTGTGCCAACTTCGATTTCACTGTCCACGCGTAAACCGAAAGGGGCACCATATTGCAAAACGATACGCTCATTCACGTTGGCAATCCCGATGTTAGAACGATTTTCTTGCTGCACACCTAGCATTGCATTTCGAATAATTCGCAGTTGCCCCTCTTCCATTCCGCAC
Organism: Paenibacillus qinlingensis; assembly: GCF_031455095.1. Classification (GTDB taxonomy): domain Bacteria; phylum Bacillota; class Bacilli; order Paenibacillales; family NBRC-103111; genus Paenibacillus_E; species Paenibacillus_E qinlingensis_A. The sequence continues at coordinate 163,781 of NZ_JAVDSB010000003.1, read as the reverse complement.
CCATTATCCCTAACCGTGAAATAGATCGCCTGTTTATCTTCGTAGGAACTAATCGTGATGAGGCAATCTTCTTCTTTCATTTCAAACCCATGCAAAATCGCATTTTCCACAATCGGCTGAAATAAGAGCTTAATAACGGGGTAATTGAGATGCGCCTGACTGATGTTCATAGCAAGTTGTATGTCCTTTGAGAAACGAAAGTTTTGGAGCGAAAGATATTTATCTAAATGATCAAGCTCCTTTTTTATCGTCACCTGATCCGTTCCTCGCAATATGCCATATCGCAGCAACTCGCCTAAATTGTAGGTCATTTCTGAAATCTCATAATCTCGCTTTACTTCCGCCGTCATGCGTATGACTTCCAGCGTATTATAGATGAAATGAGGATTAATTTGATGCTGCAGCGACCTCAGTTCTGCCTCACGTTTGCGATTCTGCGTCTGATAGACTTCTTCCACCAACTCATTAATTCTTCTAATCATATTATTAAAATGCTTCGCTAGTATGCCAAATTCATCCGAGTACTTCACGGGAATTTGGACATCCAAATTTTCCTTATTCACCTGCTTCATCGTCCTCATCAGCGTCCTTAGCGGCCGCGTCAACGCAATTGCAATTATGGCGGATGTCACTAAGGCGACAGTGATCGAGAGTAACACGAGAATCATCGTGAAATCCCGCGTCACCCTTGTTTCCTCTGTTAAATGATCCACAGGAATGAGAACGATTTGCTTCCAGCCCGTCACTTCAGAAGTCGTATAAGAGGTCAAATATGTCTTTCCTTCGATCGTTACCTTAAAACTTCCTTGTGCGCCGACAGCTTTCTGTACGAGATCATTGCCTGCTACGTTCGTTGAAATCCATTTCTGCTCACTATCGTAAATGACTGTATTCTGATCATCGATAACCATCGTTCGGCCTTCGGTTACCGCATCTAGTTCACGCACGGCATCCGCAATAACCTGAATTCTAGAATCAAAGATAATCATGCCAATCCCTTCCAGGGAATTCGTATTCTTCAATTCTCGCGCGATCGAAAAGTAATATTTATCGGTTTGACCCATCCTCATTTTTTGGGTAGAGATCACAATAGAGGACCCCTGGGCATTACGCACCTGCTGCCGTAAATCTACGGCCTGCTGCCGAATATCGGCGCGAATCGTATCATTTTTGGTACTGTCGTACATGTTGCCATAATTATCAAAGATGTACACGGACTCCGTATCATTCTTTAAACTATTTAAACCTTTGACGAAGTTCTGGAGGCGGTTATTCTCTTCGACCGTTTTATTGGGATTGGCGAGTGACTCCTGAATATCCTGCATATAAATTTGACTCCCAGTCACACGCTTAATATCAGATACGTACTGGTCAACCCGCTCCAAAATTTTCTGTGATATTTGGTTCACATAGAGGGCCGTGTTCGTCTCTATAGACTTAGAATAACTAGAATAGGAGATCATCGAGATCGCAACAATCGGCACCGTGATCAAAATAACAAAAACCGTAATCAGCTTTTGAGTAAGTGATAGCCTGATAATCCAATGCCATATATCGCTTAACACAACAGGTTCCCCCCAGCTATCTAGCAGAAATGTAAGCCCTTTCTTTTATAAAGCCAAGAAAACCCATGGCTCCATAGCAAGGGCCTTGGGTTACTATTTCGACTTACATGTTACCGTGTCCTGCAAACTTATTATTTCACAGAACCGTTCGTAATCCCCGAGAAGATATACCGTTGTAAGAATAAATACAGAACGACGGTTGGGAGTAAAATGATCAGAATTGCCGCACATATTAATTGCCACTCCGCGCTATTCGTTCCTGTGAATTTCATCAAAGTCGTGGAAACTACGCCTAATTTTTGCGAAGGCATATACAAATATGGCGTATACATATCGTTATAAATAGAGATCGTTTTCAAAATAATGACCGTTGAAATTGCCGGTGTTAGCAGTGGAATGATGATTCGATAGAAGATGCCGTACAAGGATAATCCTTCAATCATGGCATTCTCATCAAGTTCATACGGGATATTCCGAATAAACTGAAGAAGAATATAAATTTGAACGACGTCCGCACCAATGTACAGGAGCACAGGGGCGAAATGTGTATTGAATAACCCCAACCATTTGATAATCGAGAAAATCGCTACCTGTGTCGTAATGACTGGAATAATCGCTGCTCCGGTATAAAGTCCAAGAATAAGAAATCGGCCTGGAAATTTGAATCGCCCGAGCACGTAAGCAACCATCGTCCCCATGACGATATTCCCGATCAAGGATAAGCTAATCACAATGCTCGTATTCAAAAATGCTTGCCCTAGATTCCCTCGTTCAAATACGATGCGGAAATTCTCGAAATAAAGAAAGGAGTTCGGCAGTGAAAACGCGCTGGACAAGCCGTATTCCTTACTTCCCTTAAACGCATTGACACACAAAATATACAATGGGAAAAAGATGATAAAGCTTGCGAACGACAAAAGCGTATATTTCAATGTCGTTGTCATCGGTCTGGCTTTCATGCTGTCACTCCTCCTTTCCTCCTACAATTCTCCGTTGTGCAGATACTACGACGATGACAACGATCATCAATAGGACACTCATCGCTGAAGCGAGTCCAAAGTTGTTATATTGGAACGCGGTCTCCACTGTTTGCTGAACATACGTTTTGCTTGCGGCCAACGGGCCACCTTTGGTTAGGACGAAAGGAAGGTCAAATACCTCCAAAGCCCCAATCACAGTCAGAAACAGATTAAGCTCGATAATTTTCCTCATACCAGGTAATGTAATGTAGCGAAGTACTTGCCATCTTCGTGCACCGTCTATTTTAGCTGCTTCATAGAGATCTTCAGGCAATGACTGTAGAGCCCCTAAGTAGACTACCATATTAAAACCCATAAACTTCCATGCGCTGATCGAAGCCAAAGAAATATTGACAAGTCCAGGTTTACCTAACCAAGAGATAGGATCAATGCCTAGCAAACTTAAGAAATAATTTAAGGAACCCGTATTGGTATCAAAAACATAGCCAAACATGAACGCTACGGCAACCCCATTCATAATGTAGGGCAGGAATAATACGGTCCGAAACACGTTACGCCCTTTGAGCTTACTGTTTAGCAGAACCGCGAAGAAAAAGGCAACTACATTCTGCAGAATGCCGCCTACGAAGTAAGCAACATTATGGAGGAAAATATAGAAAACCTCCATATTCCCCATGATTTCTTGATAATTACGGAATCCAACCCATGTTTTGCCCGGCGTTAAACCATCCCATGACGTAAAACTTAAATAAATGAGCCTCAAGGCCGGATAGTAGGTAAAAGTCAGCAACAGCACGAGTGGCACGATTAGGAAGGATACAATCAATGTGATTTTTTGTTGTTGGTAGCTCATCTCCATACCTCATTGCTTGTTAATTTGAAAAGAAAGGCCGAATGCTTCCCAAGTCCCATTCAGCCCTCCTATGTTTTCTCCTATTTGCCTAGCGCTTTCTTCGCTTCTACCCATTTCTTATTGTATTTATCAAATACTTTGGCTACATCCGTGACTGCAACCTCTTGTGCAATATCGTTCAGATCGATTTGGGCTTTGTTTTGAATCGCCATTGCGTCACTGTTATCCGCTGCGATTTCAACGAAATTCAAATCTTTTGTTGCTAGGAAGTCTGACAATTGTGTCACAGAGGACTTCTTATCCTTTAAAGCTGGAATGAAGCCAGCGAAATCATCATAGCCAGATTCCTCAATGAGCCATTTAACGAAGGCTTTTGCTGTTTTCAGATTTTTGCTATTTTTGCTTACGGCATAGAAATAATCAGGTGTCATTAGTGTAGTCAACTTACCAGAGTTATCAAATGGCATTGGGAAGAATCCTACGTTCGCGCTTTCTGTGCCATTTTCAATAACTTGCGGGATAACCCAGTTCGGCAGCAGGTACATCGCCATTTTACCTGAGGCTACATCTTTCTTGGACTGCTCCCAGTTAGAGGAGTTGATATCTTTCTCAACGTAGCCCTTGCTGATCATCGTTTTGAGGATGCCTAAGGACTTGGCGAAAGCACCATTCGGGTCAAAAGCGTTCTCTTGCTTGATGCGATCATTCCAGAAGTTCGGATTACCAGACATCGCTACTGCTACGTGCTGCCATGTGTAGAGTGGCCATTTGTCCTTGTAGTTAGTTGCAAGCGGAACAATTCCCTTCGCTTTCAACTTCTCAGAGGCCGCATAGAATTCATCCAATGTCTTCGGAAGCGCTGTAATACCAGCGTCAGCGAATGCTTTTTTATTGTAAACAATCCCTGTTGTGGAACCGCCCGTTACGAGACCATAGGTACCGCCGTTAGCTGTCTTGTAGTCTTTAAAACGAATTTTATCATTCAGACCAAGATCATCCAGCGGGGCAAAATAATCAGGGAGCTGTGTATTCGGAATGTTCGGAATCATGACAACATCAGGAACTTCCGCCGTAGCCAAGCGTAGTTTGATAGCGGCTTCATAATCCTTCAGCGCTTCGAATTCCACGTCGGCATTCGGGTATTTCTTCTTGAACGCTGCTTTATAATCTTTCAGCTTCGTATCAATTAAGTCTGTACGGTTCGTTGCGAACACGATTTTACCTTTAATATCATCATTCGGATTTGCTGCTTTGGGAGCTTCTGTCGCTGCCGCTGCCGTAGGCGCTGCTGTTGCCTTGGCTTCTGGTGATGGGCTGGCTGTTGTCGTCGTGGATTCCGATCCGCATGCTGCGAGTAAAGTTGCGAGTAAACAAATCGATGTTGTGGCTACTAATGTCTTCTTCATCCTATTTCCCCCAATGAACTAGTTTGTGTAGCGCTTACATTTTCATTATAAAACGTCCATGCCTCGAGTAAAATGGCACGCATTTGTTTTTCCTTGTACTGTATTTCCACTTTTCGCTGGAAAAGAGGTAAAATAGGGGGCCGAAGCCCCCATATGTTTAATTTATATAACCAAGCTTATGCAGCAGGTTATAGAAGACAATGGCAGATTCCGCACGCGTTGCAAAAGCTTGAGGTCGGTAGGATCCGTCTGGATTACCGCTTAACAAGCCTGCGGCTGTCGCTAGACGAATGGATTCCTCTGCCCAAGAGGATATCGTTGCAGCATCTGTGAATGAAAGTGTTGCAGTTGGTTTCACCGTTTGAGACAGCTCCGTTAAGGCCAGTGCTCGGCTAAGCATGACAGCCATCTGCTCTCTTGTGATGGTCGTATTCGGCTTGAAGCTATGGTCTTCGAAGCCATCTACGAGACCTAACTCACTTGCAGCATGGATCACGGAGGCATACCAGTCTTGTGCGGCTACATCTGTGAATGTGGCTTGTGTTGCTTTTGACGGTACGATGCCCAACGATTTTACTAACATCGTGGTAAACTCGGCACGTGTGACTGCTCGGTCTGGTGCGAACGTCGTATCCGTCAAGCCATTCAACAGCAGCTTGGATGCTAAGGTTCCAATCGCAGAATGAGCCCAATATGTAAGCGGAACATCTGTGAAATGAGCTTGATGAGAGGCAATTGCGTATACGCTATTGCCATTTCGACGGATGTTTGCTTCTTGAACACCATCCTGTGTTTGGAATGACGCTGGAACAAACATCAGCGAGTCTGTTCCTTCGTCGTAGACAACAACTGTAGCTGTACGCTGATCGACAGTGCCGTCCAGGATGATGCTTCGATTGACGAACAAAGAGCCAAAATCATCAATCTCAATTTGTTTGCCTCCACTAGACACCTGAAGGCGGAAAGAAACTGGCGTTCCGATAAGGGTTACTCCCTGCTTCTCAGCATCTTTGCGAACTTGCTCAGTTTGCTCTGGTGACACAGGTGTGATGGCAATGTGCAGGGCTCCCTCCGTGTCTGTACCCAAAGCTTTAAGCACTGCAGGATTCAAAAGGATGCGTAAAGGAATTTCATACGAGCCAATATCACTTTTCAAAATGAATACCGTGTTATTTAGCGGCTCTGTGTGCGCTGCGAGTGCTTTTGACAAGACTGCACTTGGGATCACGACTTCATCAATGTCCGCAGCGCTGTAAGTGAAGACTAATGGAGTCCCTTTCTCTTTCTTCAATAGAAGCTCCAATGCCTTCTTCATATCCTCTTCTTGGATGATGGCTTGATGCACATCTTTACCTTCGGAACTTGTGATTGTTTGGCGTTTGATTGCCTCATTCGTGAATTTCACTTGATTTTCCTTCTCAACTACACTTGGTGCTGGCATAGAACCGCCGGATGATGGTTGTTCTACTGAGTTGACAGGGTCAACTGGATCTACTGGATCCGTTTCCTCACCTTTTTTATAAACCTTAATCGAATCGAAGTACAGTGTTCCTTGGCTAGGTGTACCTTTTTCTCCTTGATTTACATAAATTGAAAACTCTTTTACCGCGTCAAGATCAATGACATTATCACCGCTACTCCAAGATGCTTTCTCAAACTTATTAAATGGCAACTTCCATACACCTGATTGGTCATTATCTAACGTAATATTGGATTCCCAACCCGTACCATCTGACTCTAAGAATTGAATAACTAATCGATTATTGGAGGCATCCTTTTTCAACCATAGAGATATTCCTTCATACTCGCGCCAATCCAAACTACCTAGTTGTTTGTTTACTCCGGCAAAATTAGATGATTTAAAATCATAGACATACTTACCTCCAGCTGGACCTGATTCCTTGTAATCACTAACAGGTGTCAACTTGACGTCTCCCCCCCACGGGTTCGTCGTGTAAGTACCGCCTGAAACGAGTTCACCGCCGCCATAGTAATCAAAATCATCAATCGTTGGGACTTGATCAACCGTAATTGAATCGATGTAAATGGTATTTGCTCCTGCTTGCCCTGCTCCTTTATTGACAAAAATCGCATAGGATGCAATTGCTGCACGATTGAGCTTGCCATCACCTTTTGACCATTGTTTATTTCGTGCAAATCCGCCAAAAGGAATTTGGACAACACTTCCATTCGCAGCAGATATCGTCGTTTGAGCTTCCCAAATATCGCCATCACTTTCGGTTAGTTGGAACGTCAGACCGTGTCCTGCTTTACTTGATTGCAACCAGAAGCTAAGTGCATTACCACCGCTGGATATGTTGAGATCACCGAGTGTGCGCTTGACTCCCGCGTAGCCTTTTTCATCTGTCAACGTATAGGCAAGTTTCAGCGCGTGTTTCCCTGCTTGCTTTGTTCCATTCTCGAGTGAAGCCGTAATTTCGTCTCCCCACGGATCTTTCACATAATCTTTCAATACCTGTGCATCACTTGAATAGAAGTCAAAGTTATCAATCTCACGTAGTGAAACAGCTTGAATATCATCTACATACAGCGTACCAGCCCCATTGGCATTCGAACCTTTGTCTACATAAATGGAGAACTCCTTCATGGATGCAAGTTCAAGTATGCCATTTATGGGTACATTCTGATAACCAGCCAAATGAAAAGCGCTTAATGGTATTTGAAATAGGGATCCTACCGTATTTTCTAGAAACAATTTGGCTTCCCAATATTCGCCACTGGCGTCCTTCAATTGAATCGTAACTCCGCGTCCAGCTTCCCCTGCTTTCAACCATAGTTGGACACCGTTGTTGGCCGACCAATCCGCTCCTCCGATGGTTTTGGTTACACCCGCGTATCCTTTCGCAGCAGTCAGATCAAAGGCAAGCTTTAGTCCAAATGCCCCCGATTGCTTCGTCTCCGCATCAAGAGTTGCCGTTATCGGATCTCCACTCGTATTGCGATGATATTGAGCTTGCAGCTTCGTATTATCCGAACCATAGTCCTCATAATTGTCTACAACAGGTGATTTATACAATCGGAAATCATCCAAATAGATGGAGCGTGGAACGTCGGTTGCACCATCAATGTTGATACTAAAGGTCGTAATAGACGAAAGATCCACCACATTGTTCCCTACACCTTGATGCGAGTTTTTCCACCAATCAGGCACATAAAATTGACTGAAAGGTAACTTAATTAGCTGCGGTTCAGTGCCAGATACCCCAATATCTTTTTTCCAAACCTCACCTTTCGTAGCGCTTCCTTCATTGAACTGAATAGAAATGCCAGTATAGACTTCTGCAGGTTGTACCCAGAAAGAGATACCACTGCTGCCCGACCAATCCGTATTCGTAATTTGCTTTTCCATGCCCCCCCAGCCTTTGCTGAGCGATGAGGTCAAGTTCAAACTGTAATTTCCTTCGGATTTATGAACGTTATCCAAACTTAATTGGAGTGGTGAACCGGATGTATTCACAGAATACGCACTTTTGAGCATACTATCTGAGCCTGTATAGCTCTCAAAGTTTTCAATACTATCACTTTTCACATTCGAAGGCGGCTCTAACTTTTCTGAACCTACACCAATTTGAATGCGCCCTACTTGTGGACTCCAATATTCGGAAGCGAAGTTCGCTGGAATAACGGGGAACACAATTTTCAAATATTTCGTTCCAGTTGGCAACGTGTAGGCTGTGTACACCATTCGGCTCCACCAACCCTCGCCTGGCACTTCATCTACTTGAACTTGGCTAACATTCGTGTAGTGCTCACCATCTGGCGATGTTAAAAAGGTGAAATTGGGAAGTCGGTACTTACTTGGTTCTTGTCTAGCAAAGCTCGTCATGACGAAATAATTCATATCCCCTGCCGTTTTGTACACGAATGATTCTGCCGTATTAGCTGTTCGGAAGAGTCGTTTCAAATCGTTGCCAAAATATGCGCCACCGGAATCGAAGCCTAAATTCGGCGAGTGGTCCGCCATTTTCAGCATATTATTCATTTCGTCTGCCAGAACGCCATTCGTGATTGCAACGCTAGAGATTGCTTCTTTATAGAGGAGCTCTTCGCCACTTGTGTGATTGTATACGATTTCAATATCGCCTAGCTGAGACTCTCCATCCCCTTGCGGGAAGGTTACTTTAAAATATTTCGCCGACACTGGCAGCGTATTCGTGCTATACACAATTCGACGCCACTCACCACCGCCAACATCCGATTGATCTACCTGTAACTCCGTGTAATTCGTTCCATCCGCAGAAATCCAGAACTTGAATTCAGTATTCGGATGGTTAGACTTCCGGAATGCAGTCGTCTTTAATGACAAAGCTCGCAAATCACTCGAATTCGTTGGTGTCGAAGGAAGCGCGTACGCTACGAATTGGTCAACCGCATTCGGCTGCAATTTAAGTCGATAATGATCTCCTCCGAACAACGCCGGATCTAGATCATCTGTGGTAAATTTCAAATCCGTTGAGAATTGATACATCTTGCTATAATCAAGAAGCTCATCCTGAATGGCATGTTTGGCAATGACTGGACCTACGACTGGTGAGTACGTGGATTCACCAACGGTATTTCTTGCTTTCGTTCGATAGAAGTAGGTCGCACCTGTCACAGAGGTCATATCGTCAAATAAATCAGTTTTGTAAGCGTCGTACACCTGAGCTCCCACAATATCCCAAGGCCCATTGGCATACACAGAACGCTCCACCGTATATGAGGCTGCCCCTGTTGAGCCTTTCCAACCGATACGAGAAACGGTATCAATCGGCAGCATGACAGGTGCATTCGGCACGGGTAGCGTTGGCTTCGTGGCAATTCCGCGAATTTCATACGCTTTATCCCGCAGAACATTTAGCACTGACATTTCTTCAAAGCCTTGCTCTCCTGCCGGAAATCCTGGCCACTTGTATGCTTCATAAAAGGTCCCGCCATATGTGCCTTCTGTATGTCGGAAGAAGCCGCCATCCTCACTGTGATACCGTAGACTCCAGATCAAGGCACCACTTGTACCCTTTTCAATCACATTGTTCAAGAATTGGGTTAATTCTGATTTTGGAATGAATCCAAATTCTCCTACATAGAATGGTTTTTTCCCTCTGGACAAATTCTTATCAATATTGACTTGATCAGCAAAGCTGGCATAATGATTTGGATAATAGTGATTACTTACGATATCAATCGGCGAACTTTCTTCTAACGAGGCAGGGTCAATCCCATATTTGCCATCAATGAGCAGGTGATTCGAATCAATACCCTTAATGTGATTCCCCATCTCCGTCGTCCATGCCGCAGTTGGCGGTGTTAATTCATTGCCTGTTTCCCAAGCGAGAATGGCAGGATCATCCTTGTACAGTACGTTTGTTATCGTATTTCTACGATTCAATACATACGAGATCGTGTCCTTAAAATCTTGTTTAATTGCAGGATCAGTCCAGAACGCTTCCTTGTTCTTCTTGTAGAACTCCGCGTACTCACCGATTCCGCCCCACCACTCATATTGATCAACAAATGGGATGATAAGACGTATCCCATACTCGTTGGCGAGAGCAAGTGCACGATCTAACGCAACGAAGGCTTCCTCATTGAATTGTCTTGGACCCATCACATGGCGTATCATGCCTGGGTAATCGGTTTTCTTTTTAACAGAAAGGACATACGTTCTCGTTGCTGTCGCTCCCATTTGCTTCAAAGCTTCAAACGCATCTCGCTGCTCCCATTCTGTGGGTACTTGCCAATAGCCATCTTCAACCATTGTCAATGTGGGTACATTCGCCCCTATAAAGCGAAAATCATTGGCGCCATCCATCAATTTATCACCAGATCGGGTAATAAAGTGGTTCAGCACGGAGTTTGTTTCCGCTTTCATTTCTGGAATGCCTACAAACCCGCTCATGAGTATAGACACCACCAGCATGGCAACTACAAGCTTCGCACACATGCTCTTCAACTGCATAACGTTATCCCCCTCGTATCCTACATGTTGTATCATTTTAATTATAGGAGGGATATATGGCAGTTGAAATGTACTGGCTTGGCATTTTATTGGACTCTATTGTCCTCCCATCCATTTCCGTTAATTGGGCATTTGGGTAATTTGTGTTTGTTCCCTGTACATGCGAGGCGTGGTGCCTACGACCTTTTTGAAAAGACGATTGAAATAAGCTGCGTCGGGATAGCCAACGGCTTGCCCAACTTCATAGGTTTTCATTTCCAACTGGTTAAGGAGCAGCTCCTTGGCTTTCGTAACTCGAAGATCGATCATGTATTCGGTAATGGTCATTCCTGTTTCTTTGCGGAAGAGAAAACTGACATAGTTAGCTGTTAAATACACTTGACTCGCCAATTCAGACAATTCAATCTCACGATTGTAGGTTTGTTCGATCTTCTTTTTGACTGTGCTCACCACTTTACGTTCATAGGAGCCGGGCTCCAGTTCCATCTCCCCTAACATCCGATCCATCCTGTCAAAAATATCATGAAAGACATCCTGCAAAACCGTATGCTCGCATAGCTGCAGCTCAAGCTCATTTGCGTCGGGTTGAGGATGAAGCGACCGATTGGTTGCGTCCGAAATACGCATTCGCATCTGATACAATAAGTAGCCAAGTACACGACACAAATCAGACCAATGAATCTGAATGCGTCTCGCTCTTAGAAAAAGCTGGTCTTTTAATTTATTCAGTTCCTGTCGGTCCATCCACTTCGAGGAATTCTGCAATAAAGAATCGATCTGAGATACCATCATGGTAATTTCAGAGCGATGGTAATTAGCTTCTAAATAAGGAATGATACGAAGTTTATCTCCGTTATGCCACTGCAAGCAATAAGCCGAAATCGCTTCCGAGTATCCTCTTGGCCAGTCTTCAAAGCGCGAAATGACGGACGATATGCCTCGTATAACCGTTTCATCTCCTCCGATTTTTTGTGCTAACGCCTCGATATCTCCTACGCCAAATACGATGTACAGATGCAGATTAGGTGTTAGTGTGCATGCCATCATTTCTGGTATGATTGTGTCCCTAGGTGACGTCTGTGAAATGGTTAAGGGTATGGTTTGCTTAGCTTTGCACACGACAAATACACAAGGTATGGCACATCCGCTAAAGGTCGAGAACGATTCCCAGAGCACTTCTAGTTGATCGATCTTCAACTCGCCTGCTAAATAGCTTTTTAACAACAAATCTGTCGTGTGCCCCTTGCGTATTCGCTCTTGCAGTCTTTGATTTATTAGCTTCTGAAGTACTTGGTGAAGTTCCTTCTTATTCACGGGTTTGACTAAATAATCACTGACTCCTGACCGCAGCGCATGACGCACATAATCAAATTGATTGTAACCACTCAAGATAATGATGCTGGTTTCTGGATACGTGAGTCGGACATGCTCTGCAAGCTCGAACCCGTCCATCCTTGGCATTGAGATATCTGTAATGATGACATCTACGGCTTGTTTGCTCAGAAACTGAACCGCCTCCAAGCCATTTGCGAACGAACCCATCACGCTGACATGAAGTTCCATTTGCTCTATCATGCTTACGATGCCCAATCGAATTGCCTTCTCATCTTCAACAACCATGATGCGGATCATGTTCATCCCACCCTTGAGGGCATTCCAGCATACAACTCTGGTCCCCTTCATTCTATCATATAGGCAAAAGCCATCATACGGATTTCCGTATGACGGCTTCAGTTGTGATCACGAACACTCCTGCTTAATAAGCTTGAATATCATCCACATAAATCGTAGAGCTGCCTGTTCCGCCTGAGCCTTGATTCACATATAAGTTAAATTCAGAAATGGCACCCAAATCTTTCGTCCCATTGCCTCCCGAGTACCAAGGTGGATGTTGGAACGCTGTGAACGGAAATTGAATCGTTCCGCTTGTAGTACTAGATAGCGTATACGTGGTTTCCCACGGCTCGCCGTTCGGTTCTTTGAACTGAATGGTTAAGGTACGGTTCGACCCATCTGGCTTCAGCCACAATTGGATACCCGTTTTACCTGACCAGTTCTGACTAATACTATGCACAACGCCTGCAAAATTAGGTGTCCCCATGGTGTACGCTAGCTTTAACCCATAAGAACCCTGCGATTTATTAGTCCCGTCCAAAGTCGGTGTAATCGCGTTTCCATCCGTGTTACGCACATATGCTGCAAGCACGCTCGGATTGGAGCCACCGTAACCTTCATAGTTATCGATGATAACTGTCGTTGGCGGTGGAGGTGTTGTGCCATTGCCTAGGCTAATGGAATCTACATAAATGGTGCCGCTGCCATCTGCACCTGAGCCTTTATTGATATAAAGATTGCTTTCTGCGATGGAGCCCAAATCAATGACACCATTGCCTCCACTATACCAACCTGGGTGCTGGAAGTTCGTGAAAGGAATGGACAACGTCGTTGCAGTCGTACCAGTGAGGGTATAATACGTTTCCCATAGTTCACCATTGGTTTCCTTAAATTGAATCGTTAACGTACGATTCGATCCATCTGGTTTCACCCACAGATTGAAGCTTGTGTTCCCCGTCCAATTGGCATTGCTGAGTGTGTGTACAGCCCCTGCATAACTGGTCGTTGCGTTGACGGTGTAGACGATTTTGGCGCCATACGCGCCTGCATCCTTCGTCGTTGCTTCACGAGTCATCGTGAAGGTGTTGCCACTAGCGTTTTTCACATAGGCGGCCTGCAAGGCTGCATCGGAGGCATAGCCATCGAAATTATCAACCGTCGATGTTGGGGCTGGAAGTGCAACCGTCGTGAACGCGATTCCCGAATTGGAGGCATTCGTTGAGCCAGTACTATTCACAGCGGTTACCTTCCAATAGTACGTTTTGTTGTTCGTTAGCACATTCGAAGGTGTGTAGCTTGTGCTCGTAAGTCCGCTCACATTGATAACTGGATTCGAATACGACGTATTATCGGCGACAACAAGTGTATAGGTAGCCGCATTAGTGGCGGTGCCCCATGTAAACGATGGTGTCACATTCACACTTGTTGCTCCACTGGCTGGAGCAGATTGCGTAAAGCTTCCAGGTGCTTGGAGCTGTGTACCCGATATGGCATACACCGTTGAATAAGCGCCAGCTGTGCCAGATAAGTTGTGTCCTTTGACCCTGTACCAGGTTGCCGCACCTGCTGTGGAACCCGTATCGGTCCAAGGGGTTTGATTATCGGTGACGCACTGATTGCATGCGACAGTCCAAGGGCCACTGCTGCCTGCTGTGGAGCGTTCGACGGTATAGGTATCAGATGGCACAGAACCGCGCCAGCTCAGCACATATTTACCACCGGAGGTTGTGGAACCGGTAATGGTTGGTGCACCAGGAATGCCATGTGCAGGAGGCGTTGTGATGCCTCGCATTTTGTAAGCATGATTCCTCATTTGCTGTGCTTGTGTGCGCATGAAAGTGGTATCACCTGGATAGTGGACTGTATAGCCATCCGGATGCTGTACATAGCCATAATTATCGTTATGGCCAAATAATGCCCAGTACATGTCACCTGCGATTACATTGTCATTCTCGATAGCCGTATGGAAAGCGGCTAAAGTGCCGAATTGCTCGCTTTTCCAATCATACTCGCCAACGAACATGACTTTGCCAGCATTTCTAACTTTATTGGCTTGGGTCTGAAGAACTGGGACGGATAATCCTTTATTCCCCCATGTATAGAAATGATCCGAATACATATCAATACTTGAAATCGTCAAATGGGCATCAGCAATTCCGTAATTCCCATCGGCTACTAAGTGATTAGCATCCTGCCCTTTCAAATAATCGGCAATTTGCTGCGTCCAATTCTTCAATTGCGTCGGATTGTCGAACCAGCCTAGCTCGTTTCCTGTCTCCCATGCCAGAATTGTCGGGTCATTCTTGTAGGCAACTCCCGTATAGGTGTTCACCCGATTTAACATGACACTCAGATGTTGTTTGAACGCTGTAATAATATTCGCATCACTGAAAAACTCGTACCCGGTGTAAATAACGCCATCATCCGGATACCCGTACCATTTGGTCCAAGTTTTCTTGCCACCATGGTAGTAATTATACATATCAATAACTGGTAAGATGAGTCGGATGCCTTGATCTCCTGCGGCTTTAATGGCATAATCTACCTTCTGCCAAGCGGCTTCGTTGTAATTGCCGAGTGTCGGCATAATACATTTGGCACAACCAAATGAGTTGACCAAGTGTGACCGTACAACGGTTGCTCCCATTTCTTTGGCCGTTGCGAGTGCATCATCTACTCGGAAGTTTGTTGGGAAATCGATCGTACCATTGGTCGGTACATTCTCATCCAAGCCTAGCCAATAAATATTGGCTGAGCTAAACCGAAACGGCTGTCCATCCAATTGCAGCTGATTGCCTGATCGCGTTACATAGCCCGTCACGGCCGCTTCTGCCGCTGGCGGTGTATACATAATTCCCCACAGCAGCAAGAGTGGCAAAATCCATCTTATGATTTTCAACCTGCTCCTGAAGCTTCTTAAACCTGTGTCCATCACTATCACCCCAGTCACCATATTTTGAAGACACTGTAAGCGCCTACAAAATAAGTA
Source organism: Paenibacillus qinlingensis (assembly GCF_031455095.1). GTDB lineage: Bacteria > Bacillota > Bacilli > Paenibacillales > NBRC-103111 > Paenibacillus_E > Paenibacillus_E qinlingensis_A. The sequence continues at coordinate 148,415 of NZ_JAVDSB010000003.1, read as the reverse complement.
TACGCGGTTCAATCCCAGATTGAATTGGACTCAGCATCAAAAACTTGACCTTAAACTGGAATCTATGAATGACAAAAAAAACACCAGACCACGTCAGGTGTCTCGCACTGGGTAGCCCCTGTCTCTTCTATGCTTTGCCATTTCGATTAATGCTTCAATCTTCTTCTCGCTTCGAGCTCCTGCTTCAACGCCTGTTCCACCATCTCAGCCATCAAATCGAATTTCTCAGCAACCGTGTATGATAGCATTGCTCCACAGTGTGAACAACGTTGCATCTGGAGTTCTGTTGGTTTGGAACACGATTTGCAAGTAATCATGAGAAGTTGTCCCCTTTGTGTACATAAGATACTTCTATTATACACATTTGGAGAGCCGCTCACACCTTAATGCGAACGGAAGGTTCGTGGAGAACTGCCATATTTCTGCTTAAATGCTCGTTCAAAATGCGTTAATGTATTGAATCCTGATGCGAAACAAATTTCCGTAATCGGTATATCAGAGGCTTGCAGCAGTGACTTGGCAAATTGCAACCGTAAACCTTGCAAGTAGATTTGGAACGAAATGCCTGTCATTTTATGAAATACGAGACTGAAATAATTCGGCGCCAATCCCGCTTGCTTAGCAGCATCCTCCAAACGCAGAGGTTCCCGAAAATGATGATGCATGTATACAAGCGCTCGTTGAAGCGTTGAGGACGGAGATGGCGTGACCGGCAACTCTAGCTGTTCTTTCTGATCGTGGTAATTTCGAAATAAATACAAAAGAATTCGTTCAAAAGCTCCTTTGATCAAAATAGCATGTCCTGGCTTCTTCATTTGAACCTCATCACGAATCAGTTGAAACTCAGACTCTATAATCTCATGATGTGTTGCGTTCAGATCTACCATATATTCCGCCACTTGCCCAAACATGAACTCTCGCAGTTCTTGATCCAGCAAATCCTCATCGAACACTAGATTATACAGCTCCATGGGCTCATTCGGATACGAATAGATTTCGTGGAAATCAGCAGGAGTTAACAGAAACAAGCTGCCATTTCGCAGCTCACGTTCTGTTCCATTCACTATATTCATACCTCTGCCTCGAACTACGAAGCAAAGCTCATAGAATTCATGCCAATGAAGTTCATGACGCTCATTGATATACTGAAAGTAAATTTGAAAGGAGGATGCAGGTTGAATAAATTGTTCATTCGTTAGTCTCACCGGTTGTTTCTTCATCCGCGTCCTCCTCATTTCTAATTTTGTATATCATAAGATTTCGCTAGTGGCAGTAAAAATCCCTTCTACTCTACATTTGCATATTTATTTCCAGCTAGATCTTTGCCGCGAGCGAGCCATACTTTGTGATTTGGATTTTTATCTAGAAAGACCTTTGTATCTGTTGAGAAATAACGCATAGTATAGCCGCAGCGACGGAATTCACTCTTGTTGGGGTCAGCACCGTGAATGATACGTGAATCATGCAGGGAGCACTGACCTCTTTGCAATTCAAAATGAACAGCTGTGGAGGTGTCCATATTTTTAATTTGTGTATTAAAAAGATTTCTAGCACCGTCTACTTGCTCATATTCCGAGAATCCATTGTTGTGCGTTCCAGGAATGACTTGCATACAGCCGTTTTCCTTCGTGCTATTATCAATAGCCAACCATACGGTAATAATGTTATCGAAGCTGCTGACACGGCCTTTCCAATAAGCAGAATCTTCGTGCCAAGGCGTTGCTCTGCCAACAAACGGATCCTTACAAATAAAATGGGAGGACCACAGACCAATGTTAGGTCCGATAATTGGCTCAACAAGATCCAACACATCGTCGGATAATAAGAAGTTCAACAAGCGATCCTCACGGAAATGCGGCGTGTCTAACTCATCAGACAGTTTGCTGCCTTTTTGCTTCAACTGATCCTCAAATACATCCGTTAACTCAGCTAATTTTTCAGCGGAGAATAACTGCTTATCATACAGAAAATACCCATTCTTCTTATAAAATGCGACTTCTTCTTGTGTTAATTTGCTCATTGTAATTCCTCCTGAAAGTGTGATCTTATCTACACACTAACTATATCCTGAAATAGGATCCGGAGGCTTATCGTAAGCTTAGAAGAAGTTAGCGTATCTTCAGATTAGTTGACGATATCACGCTTAGCGTATTACACCCAGTACCAGAAAATAAGCAAGAGCATCGTGAAACGAACAATCTCATAGGAAGTGTCTACGGCTACGACGATCCAGCTTTTAAACTGCCATACCTTTTTGCCAATTGTAAATGGAAGTGTGTAGCCCGCTGCTAGTAACATAGTAAACCAGAACGCATTAGACAATCGCTCTCCATCGTACGCGAATGCTTGTCCACCAGCTTTCCACAGCTCTAAACAGACAGCAAATGCGATAGAGGTGACGAAGGATACCAGAATGTACAGGACAAAAGATTGAATTTTGACAGACGTGCTCACGGTTGAATCCGTTTGATTCATGTTGCCATACATGCGTCGCTGATAGGGCTTCGCCCATAAGACTGCCATCCATAAAAAGCCTAACACTAACGATAAAATTCCTGTAACCAAGACTGCCCAATAATTAATCGAACTCAGCAACATCGCAAATCCCCTATTCTTGTCCCTCGAATTTTACGAAACCATTTGGTTTCGTTTTATATTATATACAACCGTTTGGTTTCACGTCAATCCATTGTTTCAGTCCTTATGTATGCAAAAGTCTATTCGTTTTTCATGAAGTTCCACTCTTGTACATATCAACCTTTCACCTAATGACATATGCATAGAATTAGATAAACCTAAATTGGTTTATGTGAGGTGATTATTCGTTTTGCATGAAGTGCGTTGTCGTACAGAAGAAAGAACAAGAGCAGTACCGCAGCATTTGTAAATGTATTAGAACGTACAATTCACTTTAAAATACGTGATGGAGTGATGGTGGTGGACAATTATCAAGTCGTTCCATGGATTAATGACGTCTTAGATCCTGGAATCGTAGCTAACATGTATGTACCTCCTGGTTTAGAAAATCTGGCGCGAGAAGTCTTGGGTAATTATGACTTGCAGTTGCATGATATGCTCTTGATTACCTCTAAACCGGATAAAGGCGGCGCAATTTGGAAAATCGGCACAAGCAAGGGTAATCTCAGTATCAAATGTTTGCATAGACGGCCTAGAAGAAGTCTCTTCAGTGTCGGCGCTCAAGCCTACATGTCTGGATTAGGTTACCGGGTTCCATCTTTCATTCCTACCAAGGAAGGGCACATGTATGTCGAAGCTGGTGGTAAGCTGTGGATCGTTACCGACTGGATCGAACCTCTGGTGCCTGTATCCAAAGTCGACCTCGAAGGCGCATCTCAACTGTGCTTCGGTCTCGGCGAGTTTCACAAGAACTCCAAAGGTTATGTTCCACCCAGTGGATCGGAGAAGTCTTCACGTATCTTCGGTTGGGGCAAATATTACGAAAAAATTATTGCCAAAATCAACTGGTTCCAGGATATCGCCAATGCCTATTCAGATACTGCAGGTAGCGCAGATTTGCTAGCCGTCATTGAGGAATTCAAGCGGCAAGCTAACGAGATGTATCTCCGTTTCCAAAACTCCCCTTACAACCAGATGTTAGCCAAAGGTGAACCTCACTGGGGGCTTGCCCATCAAGATTTCGGGTGGTCGAACGGTCAAATGGGACCCGGCGGGATCTGGGTTATCGACTTAGACGGCGTTTCTTACGATCTGCCTATTCGAGATCTACGGAAACTCATTACTAGCACCATGGATGACATGGGCGTGTGGGATATAACGTGGATTCGTGGCATGATTGAAGCTTACCATCAGGCTAATCCAATCGACCAAGAAACGTTCGAAATTTTATGGATCGATATGGCTTTCCCTAATGAATTCTATAAGCATGTCAAAGAAATCGTGTTCAATCCTCAAGTATTCCTTGATACAGAGCTCGCACCTATTCTTCAACGAGTGATGACAACAGAAGCAAGTAAATGGCAAGCATTAAGCGAACTTGAAAAGGATAAAGCCAACTACCCTGCTGGAGAATACTCATCCGATTACGTCAAACCAATTGTTCAAAGCCCAATCGTTGTTCCAGGCGAGTTGCTGACGCCAATTTACTCCGATATGCCAGACCTGGTTGCTGCCACACCAATCATGGAACCGATAGCCGCCAATCCAATTACGGAACCGATTTATTCCGATATGCCAGATAAAGTTGCTGCCGATCCTATCTTGGAGCCGATTTATTCTGATATGCCAGAGATGGTTGACACCACACCAATTATGGAGCCGATTTATTCCGATACACCAGATGTGGTTGCTGCCAAACCTATCATGGAACCGATATATTCCGATACGCCTGTTAAGCGAGATAAGCTTAAGGTTCCTTCTTTCCAAGAGCCTATCTATTCAGATGCGCCTGCACGTGAGCCACTTGAATCTGCTCAAGAAATTCCTCAGGTACCAGCCGTTATCCCTTTCTTGACTGATCCTGGAATTGCACCTATTTCATTACCGCCTCAAGAACAGACGAGATTTACGCTGCGTGTTCCGAAAAAGAGACGTGCTCGGAGAAAAACAAAAATTATCAAGAAAACACGTTATTTATATCGCAGAAAACGCAGACGGCTTGCAAAATGGAAATATGCTTCTGGGGCAAAGCTTATTAAAAGCAGCAAAAAATGGCGTACTAAGAAAAAACTACGGCCTCTCCTCAGATCGAAGAAGAAACAATTGAAACGAAGTAGTGGGGCTAAGAAGCCTATTAAACAATTAACGAAGCCATATCTGAAAAAAATGGTAATACCGCGAAATGATCAAAAGGCCTCACAACCGCTTAAAAAACGGCAGATTCAACCCAGAAGACGGACTGCCTGAGAAAGGAAGCTGTTAACTTGTGAACATTCTGATGATTTGTACGGAAAAGCTGCCTGTCCCCAATATTCGAGGAGGAGCTATCCAAACTTATATTGATGGTGTAGCTACACTACTAAGTAGACATCATAGAATTACCATTTTAGGTAGATCCGACCCCGCTTTACCCAACGATGAAGTCAGCAATGGCATCCGCTATGTTCGTGTGGAATCATATGGCTTACTAGAAGCATACACAGCAGGCGTAGTCCAATTTCTACAAAATACAGCTGAACACTATGACATTATTCAAATATACAATCGCCCTTTACTAGTTCTTCCTGTTAGAAATGTTGCGCCAACCTCCCGGATTATTCTAAGTATGCACAATGATATGTTCAACCCTCACAAGATCGAGCGTACCGAGGCGACTAACGTTCTCGAACAAACCGAGCGTATTATCACCATCAGTCAATATATTGGAACGGCCATTTGTGACTACTATCCCCAAGCAGCTGGCAAAATAAATCCGATTTATTCAGGCGTTGACTTAAATCGTTTTGCTCCGTGGCTAGAGTCCGAACAGGCAAGAAACGCTCGTGAGAGCCTAAGGGCTGAACACAATCTAACTGACAAGAAAGTCATCCTATTTGTCGGAAGGCTAACCCGCAATAAGGGACCACATGTGTTAGTGCGTGCGATGTCTGAAATCAAACATTCCGATGCTGTTCTCGTTGTCGTTGGAGGCGCTTGGTTCAGTGATAACTCCGTGAGCGACTATATCGCATACGTGAGAGCACTTGCCGTACGCTCGCCTCTTCCTGTCATTACGACAGGCTATATTCCAGCGCAAGATGTTCACCGTTGGTTCTGCGCAGGCGATATCTTCGTTTGCACATCTATTTGGCAGGAGCCGTTGGCACGTGTTCATTACGAAGCGATGGCCGCTGGACTACCTTTCCTCACAACATCTAGAGGTGGCAATCCAGAGATTGTAAAAAATAACAACGGACTGCTCATTGATAATCCAGAAAACCCGAGTGAATATGCACAAAAATTAAACTCGTTATTATCTGATATGAATCATGCACGTCAAATGGGCCTTAACGGTCGAAGACTAGCAGAGCAAAATTATCCTTGGGAACGTGTTGCTCAGGAAATTCTAGCCGTCTGGGAACAAAGATAAGTTGATTTAATCTCTTTCAAATCAGAGACTGGTGAAGAGGGCTGTCCAATAAGTAGTCAACTCTACTTAAGGTCAGCCTTTTTTCATCTACTATTTAATAGAAAAACCCCTAACTACGAGTATGGTACCTCTGCAAGCACGTGCAGAAGCCATTACAAGAGTAAGAGGTTATTTTATATAAATTACCCTAAGGTATCGGGCTTTAAATCAACTTATGCCTATCCTTACGCTTCTTCTTCCTCATCGTCGTCTTCATCTTCATCTTCGTCTTCATCGTCTGATTCTTCGTCATCGTTTTCTTCATCTTCATTGTCTGACTCTTCAACTAAGTCGCTAGATTCTTCATCATCTTCGTCGTCTTCGTTATCTGATTCTTCATTGTATGAATCTTCTTCTTCATCTTCTTCATCTTCTTCTTCTTCTTCTTCTTCTTCTTCTTCGTCTTCATCTTCATCGTCTTCTCCATCTTCTTCACCAAACTCCAATTTGGATCCGTCTGCTAATTCCACCTCAGCTTCGTCAACAGTATCCCAATCAATGTCCTTCATTAAATCGTCGATATCCTCAAATTCCACGTCAGTTTTTTCCCCATCCACGTACTCCAAAGAAATTTCTGTGATTTCTGGATTGCTTTTCAGATAACTAATTAATTTGTCTAGATTTTGCAAAATAACCATTCCTCTCAGCCTAAATTAGAAACTTAATTGTCTCCCCTTGTATACTATGTTTTTTCATATCGCCTGCTTAGGCTGTTGATAGAGTAAATTCGCGGATTATGTTTGTCCAGTTCGCTCAAATTATACTAAAAATCTACATATCAGCGTATTTTCCCTGTTAAAAGCCCTTACCTTTCATAAGTTTCATCATAAATTAATAATGTCTTCATATAGACAGGGAGGTAAAGCTTATGAAAGGATTAATTCTCTGTGCAGGCAAGGGTACTAGACTCCAACCATTTTCTAATATTAAACCTAAAGGCCTGCTTCCTGTGGCGAATAAACCCTTAATTTATTATGGAATCGAAAAACTAGTTGAATTAGGCATCAACGAGATCGGTATCGTCATCCGGCCCAATCTCCACACCATGTTTATGGAAGAAGTAGGTAATGGAGAACGGTGGGATGTAAATATCACATATATTTTCCAAGTGAATCCGCTAGGCATCTCTGACGCTGTGAAATTCTCTGAATCTTTCATAGATAATGAGCCATTCATTCTACTTCTGGGGGATAATTTGATTACACAAGATCTCCATGAATTATGTCATGCCATCACCCAAGACAATCACGATGCTGCTATTCTATTAAGAAAAGTAGCGAATCCCAAAGCTTTCGGAATTGCTGAAGTGAATAAAGATAGAATCATTGGTCTAGAAGAAAAACCTTCAGAGCCCAAGTCAGATCTTGCGGTTCTGGGAAGTTATGCGTTTAAATCAAGCATTTTCAAAGCCGTACATGCCATCCAACCATCGGCCAGAGGCGAATATGAGATCACAGATGCCATTCAGTGGCTCATTCATCAACAATATTCAGTCACCTATCAAATGACAGCAAAGAATTTTTCCGATGTCGGAACGATGGAAGGTTGGCTCGAAGCGAACAGGTGGATGTTACAGCTCATGGATGATGAGGGTTTACTTCCAAGTCCGATTGAACACCATCCGGGGAACACGTTTATCCCGCCAGTATGTATTGATCCTAGTGCGGAATTAATCAACTGTGTTATCGGACCTTATGTAACGATCGGCCCCAATGTTAGACTCGAAAGCTGTACATTAGAGAACAGTATTTTGTTAGAGTATGCCATTTTGAATCCTAACCATTATCCAATGACGAACTCCATTATCAGTCCACAGTCAGTTTTTGTTCAAAAAGATGGAGGGACAGGCAAATGAACATTTTAATTATGGGTATGGGATATGTAGGCGTGACAACGGGTTTGTTATTTGCTGAGCTTGGCTGGCAAGTTACGGGGTTAGATACGGATACGATAAAAATACAGGCTTTATCTGAGGGAAAACTCTCCTTTTATGAACCAGGGCTAGATCTTCTATTAAAAAAACACATTGAATCCGGGAATATTAACTTTATTTCTTCTCCGGAGAAAGGTATTCGTGAAAACGCCATTATTTTTATCTGTGTTGGCACTCCTTCTGATAAGGATGGAAGCGCCGATCTCCAGGCTGTACGAGGGGTTGCCCAAAGTATTGGTTCATTCATGAACGAATATAAAATCATTACTGTGAAAAGCACAGTTCCTATAGACACAAACCGTAAATTAGTGCAATGGGTTCAAGAATCACAAAGCTATCCCCACCCTTTTGATGTTGTTTCAAACCCAGAGTTCCTACGGGAAGGCAGTGCTTTATATGATTCCTTTCATCCCGATCGAATTGTAATTGGAAGTACTTCTGAGCATGCATCAACAGTCATTCAATCCTTATATGATCAAATCAAAGCCCCCCTTTTTGTTACGACACCTCGAACTGCGGAAATGATTAAATATGCCTCTAATGCGTTCTTAGCTACGAAAATTTCATATGTCAATGAACTCTCAAGACTTTGTGAAACTTTAGGCGTTAACATTTCTGACGTCACGACAGGCATGGGGATGGATCAACGGATAGGCCCTCAGTTCTTAAAAGCAGGGATCGGTTATGGCGGATCATGCTTCCCAAAAGACAGCATGGCGCTTTTATATACAGCAAAAGAAAACCAAATAGATCTAAGCATTCTTGATAAAGTAGTTGCGGTTAACAACTCACAAACTACCCATTTCTTGAACCTGTGGGAGCAGCAGTTGTGCGGATTCAGAGATAAAACCATTGGGATACTAGGAATCTCCTTCAAACCCAATACCGATGATTTAAGAGAAGCTCCTGCACTAGCCATCATTCAACAATTAATCGATAAGCAAGCGAACATCCGTGTACATGATCCCATTGCTAAGCTGCCAGAACATCTGCGTTCTGCATCGGTTCAACAGTTTGATGCCATCGAAATCACCTTGCAGCAATGCGATGCCGTCATCTTATGTTCGGAATGGAAAGACTATCGCGAAGCCAACTGGCAGCAATTACGAACGGTTATGAACAAACAAGTGATTTTCGATGGACGAAACATGCTCGACGGCAAAGAAATGACCAAGCTAGGCTATTCCTATTTCGGCATCGGAAATAGATAACTAAGCTGAAAGAAAGGAAGTTACTAGGAATGAAAATACTCGTAACAGGAGCAGCAGGTTTTATAGGCTCACATCTGTGTGAAAAACTTCTTCAAAACCCAAACCACGAAGTCATTGGATTGGATGCGTTAGTCTATAAATCACCAACGCCTATACATGTTAGGGAATATAACCTTCGGTATTTGCTGGCGCACGATCGATTTACTTTTATCAACCAAGATCTATTGCAGGTTCCGTTGTCAGAGATTCTTCCAGGTGTCGATATCATCTACCACTTGGCTGGGATGCCTGGCGTGCGTTCAAGTTGGGGCGAAGATTTCAAAACCTATGTCACGAATAACATCGAAGCTACGCAACGACTACTCGAAGGGTGTCGGAAATATCCCGTTAGCAAATTCGTGTATGCATCGACCTCCTCGGTTTACGGTGAAAAAACGAATCAAGTGAATGAAGATGCTAAGACAGAGCCTCTCTCGCCCTATGGGGTCACCAAACTGACTGGAGAGCAGCTCTGTAAGGTTTACGCGACAACAGACGAGTTACCCCTTGTTATCTTACGATTCTTCACTGTGTACGGTCCTAGACAGCGTCCGGATATGGCCTTTCATCGATTTATCCAACACATCCGACAAAACAAACCAATCCCCATCAACGGTGATGGTCTGCAAACGCGTGACTTTACGTATGTCGGTGACTGCGTAGAAGCCATCGCCGCAACGGCGTACGCAGCCAATATCATAGGTGAGACCATTAATATCGGAGGCAAAGAACGTGCATCGGTACTGGATTGCATTGCTATTCTTGAAGATCTTTTTGGTAAGAAAGTAGACATGCAATTACTGGGGAAAGCATCTGGAGAGCCTCGCCATACATGGGCAGATATTCAAAAAGCACAAACCTTGCTCGGCTATCAGCCCAGAACAGATTTGCGCACTGGACTTCAAGCAGAAATATTAGATTTATCACAGACCCCCTATTTATAGAGGGGCTACATAGGACGAAAAACTGAATTTAACTCCAATTGAAACTTACGTTCGGAATATATTCGTAATTTAGACAAAGAATTGACCCATTTAACCATATATTAACCATTATCTTGTAATTTATAGCTAGAAAGTGCCGTTTTCACACCTTGTTATTCCGTAAAATGAAAACATTACCGTTAGGTCTCACACAAACCGTCACAATTACAAGCGTTTCCATAGCTAACAAGCAAATGTTTTGTCATTTATAAAGCCAAAATCGGTCTCATTGGTTTGCAATTTTGAACATCATCGTTTATATTTTTATCTTGCTGGCTATCCTATTCACATAGAATTCGGATGATTTAACAATTTCAGTCAGTAGATAAATCATAATGAGGTGTACCGAAATGACATTGAAAAAAACAGCTGCAGGGCTTCTTATACTTACTATGGCAATCACGGGTGCTGCTTGTTCTTCCAAAGATTCAGCAACTTCTCCAAGCCCTGCTGCTACAACAACAGCAACGCCACAAGCTACGGCAGCTGTATCGCAAGATACAACGAATATGAAAGGCTATATTGCAGCTAGAATTGCTCGCGAGAAAGTTGATTACTTGTTCGCTGAAGCCAAATCAGCAGATGGCGCTTTCGTTGTAAATCCGATTGCAGCAACAGATAAAGAAACAGCAAAGAAATTCCTATCTAGCTACGTCGATGCTACTATGCTTGATACGTTAGTGAATCATTATGTAACAGATACAAAAGCTGGAGCAGCATTCCTTACGAACACGAAGTCGTACTTCACTTCCAATATCTTAACGACCAAAAAAGAAGACATTACGTTTGATGCAGCCAACACCGCTGAACTCGTGAAATTCACGACAAAAGATGGCGCGACGTATACAACGAAAAAAGTGAACGATAAATACCTTCTTGCAGAAGTGAAATAGGTAGTAGAAATAAGGGCTGTTTACGAGTAGATTGACTACTTGTAAACAGCCTTTTTCACGTTGCTATCCCCACGGGGCTAGCTTTGGGGAGCGGGAACTGGACGAGGGAGGTAAGTCGACGCGATAGCGTGCTGTAACTCGAAAAATTCGAGTTACGGGAGGCGAATCAGGCGATGTAGCTGCTGGAAGTCGAAAAATTCGAGTTACAGCAACAGAATGAGGCCATGTTGCTGCTGGAAGTCGAAAAATTCGACTTACGGAAACAGATTGAGGCCATGTTGCTGCTGTTAGTCGATAAATTCGACTTACAGCTTGCTCCACCAGCACGCCACCGCAAAAAAAGAGCTAAGCATCCGCTTAGCTCTTCCCCTTTGCTCTCTCCCCTAACAGTCTCCCTCATATCACTCACTCCGCAAAATAATTACTCTCATGCAGCCAATCCGCGATCTGGAACGATTGCATGATATGCGCTCTTTCCGCATCCCGCGGCTCGCCAACCAGAGTCCCATTATTTAGAATCGTGAAATTACGATTCGTGTTCACGAGGATTTTCCCCATTGCCGTTGGTTCAAATTTCGCTTTATCAACACCCATTAGGTAAGCAAGCGTAGGTAAGGTGTCGATTTGGCCACCAATTGTCGGGATCTGCTCCCCTTGTATGCCTTTACTGTAGACGATAAAAGGAAGTTGCAGCGAATGCGTTCTCCATGATTCATTTTCCAAGGATGGAATCGTGTCTACTTGATCTTGATAGTACTTATGCACCCCCGTATGATCGCCATAAATAGCAACTACCGATTGGTCTAACAGGCCTAACTGATCCAATTTGTCTAGGAAAGCACCGATCTGTTTGTCGGTATAGTTGATGGATTGGAAGTAGGCACCCATAATCGTTTTATCCAAACTTGGATCCAACTGGAGCTTCCTCGTTTTCTCCGGTAAATCGAAAGGACCGTGACTAGACAACGTAATGACATGGAGCATAAAAGGAGACTGAACATCCGTCAGTTTATCGCCTAGTTGTCTAAGATAGGATTCATCGGACAATCCCAGTCCAACGATATCATCTACCTTATACCTACGAAGATCCCAGCTCGTTTGGTACCCGATATTATGATGCGCCTCGACCCAGTTCCAGCTGCCCGCGGGTTCCGAATGCGTGGAAATGGTTTGATACCCCATCCCCTCCATCAGTTTAGGTAAGGAATTATAGGTGTTGGTTGGATAACGGAAAAAATTCGCTCCAGATCGCACTGGAAATACGGATGTCGTCGTTAGTAAATCACTATCTGAGCTTGTCCCATTGTTAACCTGTTCATAAAAGTGGTTAAAATACAGACTATTACCTAGCAAGCGATTTATGTTCGGCGTAATTTCTTGCCCGTTCACCTTCTCACCAATAACGAAGTTTTCAAGTGATTCTACCTGAATAACAATGAGATTCTTCCCTTGGAACATCCCTTTGTAACTATTATCCGGTAAACCTTCTTCATTACTTGCAAGCCAGGTTTGTACTTGTGTATGTTCTTGATCGGCAAGCTTGATTGTTTTGGCACTACCGAATAGCCGTAATCCGTCATACAAATGATAACCAATAGGTGACATATCTGACATAGATTGAAAAGGCGCCCAACTCAGATTAAAAAACATCATTTGCCCATCTGTCGTATCCTTAACATCAATTCGGTAATGCTCATATGAGACAACTCCAGCAGCTAGCAGCATTAGCGTAATGGCTAGTACTGGCTGTCTTTTTCGCTCTAACCGGCGCGACATGATTGGCATATTGTTATATCGGAAAAGTGCAATGCCACCAATAACGACGAGATCAAGGATGAACCACAAATCAAATAGACGTAGAAATGTCCAAAGATTATAATCAAGCGGGTTAAATCCATTCGGGTGAACAAGGAAGCGAAGTGATAGGAACGCGCCATAGGCTCTGTAATAAACGAGATCACAGATCAGAAGTAGACTAAATAGTACTTGAATCCCTACCAAATAATAGCGACGACCTTTCTTTTTAAAGAAAAGCCCTATACTAACTACAAACAGAATAAACATTAAATGGGAAAGTACCGGCGGAATTGTAAAATACATATCCCCAATATTGATTCCCGTATTCTCTGGTGCATGCAATGCTGCTAGTAGAAGTTGAGACTTCCACAAGATAGCAATGAACGTATACAGCGACAGCTTGTCGTTTCTGACGAGGATGCGCGAAAAACTTTGAAGCGTGGAGCGGATGCCCCTTCTTTTATAGGATGATAATTGCAGCAAAAACGTTTCACCTCATACCTGTTGATTTCAAGCCGATTTTCCCATTTTAACACAAGTTCTTGCCTCAAGTTGCTTACAATTATTGCAATATAGCGACAAGCAGCTGTGCATGGGACTGTTCATCAGATTAAAAAACCTCGAGACAACGCAGTCCCAAGGTTCTTTCAACAAGCCATTTCACAACATTTAATGGTTACTTTAGTTTTTCACCTTAATAAAAGTTTGGAGATGATAGATCAGAACAGCAGCCTGAGCACGATTCGTCGTCTCTACTGGGAATACACCATTCTCATAGCCATGCACCAGACCTATTTTAACTAAAGTAGCAACAGGCTTCCGAGCATACTCTGAAATCATGGCGTTATCTTCGAAAGCTGTGAGATCTTCTTGATCCCCCTCAACAGTCAGATGTTTTGAAACGCGCATCGCCCGATCCGTAAGTACCATCATATCCTCTCTCGTAATGGAAGCTTTCGGATGGAATTGATTCGATTCGTCGCCTTGCACGATGCCCAAAGCCCTTGACATAGTTACAGGCTGCGCGTAGTAGACTCCCTCCTCTATATCATCGAAGGGTTCACCCCGATCTGTGCCTTGGAGCCCAAGCGCCCTCATTAACAGCACAAGATAATCGGCTCGAGTTACGGCCGCTCCTGGACTAAACTGTCTTTCCCCCGTGCCATTGACAATCCCTGCTGATGCCAACGCTTCAATCGCCTCCACAGCCCAATCGAAAGAATCTAGATCATCAAAATGGTAGGGATCGTGAATCGTCAGTGTTGTTCGTGTATTCGTAAGCTTCGTGTTACTTATCAATTTGGAGTCTACAAGTTTCACACTACTTAGTGTGAGATCGCTCCTCCCGTTTTTAATCGCTTTAAAATGCATCTTAAATAAGGACTGCTCTCCTTCTAATCCTTTCCCTTGACCGATCTTTGTATGCGCGATTTGAATGTTTGTCCCCTTCACAAGCGGTGGAACCGAGAAGCCAGGGACATCAGACTTTGCATCTATAAATGTTAACCTTGTAGGATCATACGCCATATTGATTTCAAAAGCATAAACATCTATTAATTCCTGTGCATGTATGACAACTTCAATGGTGTCACCTTGATTTGGCATCTGTGAAGAAACTTTCATTGTAAATGTACCTGACTGTTCGGCCTCAGAGGCCCAAATCATAGTAGGAAGAATAAGACCTATACCAAGTATGAGAACCAAGCTGGAGGTGATCCATTTTCGCAATGCCATCATCCATCTCCCCTTTCAGCATTCCATTCCGAGCAATTCACTCTTATACAAGAAGCATCGCCCGCCATAAAACTATACGAAACGTATCATAACGGGCGAGCTTAAGCTTAGTTAACGACTTTTATTGCAGAATACGTTGTGCCACTGCTGCTAGATCAACCAGATCTACTTTGCCATCTTTGTTAAAGTCCGCTTTCTTAAACTGTGCCCAATCCGTGTCTGCGGATGTCTTACCATAAGCTGCTGCTACATTTGCCAAATCAATGATATTAAAGATGCCATCATTATTCAGATCGCCTTCCATACCACTGAATTTCTTATCATCAAAGTCTTCCAAGGCCTGTTGAAGATTAGCTATAGCTTGTGTGACTTGCGCCTTCGTCACATTAGGACTCGCCGCCACACTTCGCGCAGTATCAATTGCCGTTAACAAGTCAGCTTTCGACCCTACCGCATATTGACCACTCGCCGTTCCTTCCACAGCGCCATCATAGATGGCTTGAGCGGTTGCGATCTTACCGTTTAGAATCGTCAGGTCAATAATCGCTTTGACCAGAATAGTTTGAGAATCTGGGGATAGATTCGTTGCTGTTTGAAGATCTGCTAGGGCTAAACTGTCCAACGAGATTGTTGTGCTCACATTGTCTGCTGGTGCTAAAGCTCGCCAATGCAGGGTCATCAAAGGTCCGTTGACATCCCCATTCAACAAATTCGCAGTCAGAATGCGCAAATGTCCGCCTTCATTCTTTTGCCCAATAATCGTAATTGCAGGATTCAAAGATTCTACCGAGTCAAAAACAAGCAAACCGGCGTCATAAGTCAATTGAATATCTTGTGCATACACGCTGGAAACGACATCCGTCAGACTTATTGTCGTATCAAAGGATTGCCCGCTTGTAACCGTAGGTGGGCCTTCAATGACTGCTGAAGGTGGAATAGCTCCATACACTCTCACCTCATGGACAGACCACCAGCTAGAATTCGTAGCAGTCTGCACAACTTTGAAATAACGAACACGCTGTGGTGCAAAGTCAGCCGTCACAAGCTTATTCGTACCAGCTCCCGTTGCTATTGGACTTCCCCATGTGACACCATCATTGGATACGTAAATCGCATATCCGCGCGCATAGTCATTATTGCTGCCCGAGGAATCCATTTCAATACTGTTGATCGTTGTTGAAACTTTCATATCAATGGTGAATGATTGCTCTGGCGACGGCGACATTGACTTGCCTGAGCTCCAACGCGTTCCCAGATCACCATCAATTAGATTGCCTGCCGAACCTCCAGACGTTGTTGTCACTGTCCAGGTCGAGCGGTCTAATGCTCTCTTTGGCGTTGTTACACTTAACGCTGAACTGAGAGCGGAGAAGTTATTCCCGCCATCTTTGGCTTTCACCGTATAGCTGTAAGTCGTCAATGGTTTTACCGTCGTATCCAGATATTCTGTCGTCGTGGTTTGACCAATGCGCGTACCATCCCGGTACACTTCATATCCCGTCACGTTGAGGTTATCTGTCGATGCGGTCCAACCGATTTTGACACGATCATGTGCTGCTGTTTCTTTGAGAACCAGATTCGTAGGCACACTTGGCGCTATCGTATCACCAGCATCCGTACCATAGAAGTTAAGCGTCTGTCTCTGTGAACTGCCCGATGTGCCATACACGCGACCGCCAATACCATTAATAATGTGTGTAATTTCGCTTCCCGCCGTACCATTCAACCAAATGGTCGTTGCATGATGGATTTTCACCCCTGGTGCATCTGGTACCTCAATGGCATTGTCCAGCTTCACCGCTGCATCTCGGAAATAGGAGTACACACCTAAGCCCCAAGCTTCATGTGTCGTGACGGTGTCAGCGACTTTATACGAGGCATAACCATTCTTGCTTCCGTCCATCCAAGCGGCTTGATTCGGAACATCATACGGAATCTCAGACTGATAAAAGTAAACACGACCGCCATTCCCGTTCCATAGGGTTTGATATTCATTATGATGCTCGTTGAATAAGCCGTAGAGAGTAACATCATCGCCATTCACGATAAGTCCATTCGTTGAAACGTTCTCTGTCCAACCTGCACCAGCACCATGGTCTGCACGCCACATCCAGAAATGATCACCAATAATGTCATCACTATTAATGGTCATCTGTGCTTTATTTTCACCAACGACAGCTCCACCTGTGCGGAAAAATAAATCGTGCAACGAAGTTGGATTTGCCGAGTGATCCGTTGAACTGCCAGCTGGCCCAACTTCTAATAAGGATGAGGTTGCATTGGGCCCCGCTTCATACAACAACCCTGCGACCTTCACGCCATCGACATCGGCAATGGTCATAGCTGGCTTATCTGTCATTGGAATAAGCGTTGGCATCCCGATGCCCAGTACAACTGTATTCGCACGAGTGATACGAATCGTATCATTAATGTGATAAATTCCCGGCGTGAATAGCAAATTCTTGCCATCCGCCAAAGCAGCATTGATATTCGCAGCACTTGTTGTTGCAGGAACGTCGGCGCGAACAATATAGAATTGGTCCATCCCAATGGAATCTCCGGGTGTTGGACCATTGGCCCAGCTTGCACCTTGAGTATTCTGAGTCAGCGAAGGAACGAATACCTGATACTCATTTGCGTTGTTGATGTAGAGATACGGCTTCTCTCTAATGACTGGTGTGTTCTCCACAACCGTATAAGGCGGATCCGGGAAGTTGCCTGTTGGCGTATTCTTGTCACCGACAAAAACCATATTCCAAACCCCATTCGACCAACTCGACCACTGACTATTTCGCGAAAACCATTGTTGCTGTGAAGCCGGTGTTACTTGACCATCTACGATGGAATCCGCGAGGAATCCGCCACTTGCCCATCCTGCACCCCAACCCGCATCAAAATCGAACAAATTTAATTTCCCTTTGATATGTAATCGCCGGAGTGGTGCCGCTTGTGAAACAGCGATTTGCGTCGTACCTGCTGAGAAATGAGCCGGTGCAGGCGGTGTATAATTAAAGGTTGGATTAATGCTCAGATTTTCAATTCCACGCCAAAAGTTACGAGTGGCATTGCCGTTATCCCAATCCGCATTTACATTCAGTCCACCATTGATCAACACATCATCTGGATTCAGTCCCAGCCCTGACGCTTGTGTGTTAAACCCAATAAAGTAATTCCCATTATACGTTCCTGGTTTAAAAAGAAAGGCATCCCTTTCCGTCCCAAATTCGTTGGACTCTTGTCTTGTGAACACCGCATTTACAGCACTCTGAATGTCAGCAGCAGGCATATCGGGGTCGAATACGTACACATTCGGACCAAAAATGGATGAATTGGCATCAGCAATTGGTGTTGCTGCACTCGAAATACCAGGACTCCACAAACTTAGAACAATTGCCATCATGGATACGGATGAGACCATTTTCTTGAAACTACGCATTGTATACCTCCCTTGGATTAGAACCGATCAACCCTGATTCAAATGCTATTGGTAAGCGATTACATAATTTCTCCGATCACCCTCTCCTCTTGCAAAGTAGGATGCTGTCTCGTAGTTGATACCTTAATCATAGAAAAATACCGCTTTCAATGAAAGCGGTAAACTTAAGGAGATTAGGAGAGTTATTTAAGGTATTGGGATATTTTTACTTAGAGCTGCCAACTGATATGCTCCTAGGTTTGTTTGAGCTAACCTTACCGGATAGTTCAATCATTCATTAGTTCTATCTTTTTCGCACTCGCCTGTGCTGAAGAAGATTCATTAATTCCAAGCAATCGTCCCCGTATCTTACTTTTTATCCTTACTCCAGCTCCTTCACAACAGCTCGCCCAGCAACGCGTCCGGTAAACAAGCAGCCTCCTAGAAAAGTCCCCTCCAACGCACGATACCCGTGCAGCCCGCCGCCACCGAAGCCGCTTGCCTCACCGGCAGCATACATGCCAGGAATCGCCTCACCCGCCTGATTCAGAACGCGACCGGATAAGTCCGTTTGTAAGCCTCCCAAGGTTTTGCGACTAACAATATTCAATCGCACCGCGATAAGCGGTCCATTCACAGGGTCCAGCATACGATGCGGCTTCGCAACACGAATTAATTT
This sequence comes from Paenibacillus qinlingensis, assembly GCF_031455095.1. Classification (GTDB taxonomy): domain Bacteria; phylum Bacillota; class Bacilli; order Paenibacillales; family NBRC-103111; genus Paenibacillus_E; species Paenibacillus_E qinlingensis_A. The sequence continues at coordinate 129,646 of NZ_JAVDSB010000003.1, read as the reverse complement.
ATCACCGATATAGTTACGCGCGCCTCGAATGGCCGTGATTTGCAGATCCTTCGTAAAGGTGTTCGCGATTTCGCGATCCCTTGCCTTCATTTGCCGTTCAATATGCTCAAAATCAAGCAATGTCTCCCCTGTCACTGCATTCATACCAGCGACTAGCTCTGCCAATGTCGGAGCAACGACGAAATCCTCTCCCTTATCCATAAAAGCTTGCACCGGAGCCATTGCTCCTGGCAGTGCTCTGGACAATACTTTGCGTATGCTTTTTCCCGTTAAATCGGGATTCTGTTCAGAGCCTGACAAGGCGAATTCTTTTTCAATTATTTTCTGCGTCAAAATAAACCACGAATAGTCGTAACCAGACTTCTGGATCGTCTCTAACGTGCCTAAAGTATCAAACCCTGGAAAGTTAGGTGCAGGAAAGCGCTGACCACGTGCATCCAACCATAATGACGACGTACCTGGGAGAATTCGAATGCCATGCTTATGCCACACGGGATTCCAATTCTTAATTCCTTCTGTGTAATGCCACATCCGGTCCCGATTCACAATTCGACCTCCGGATTGCTCTGTAATGGCGAGCATGCGACCATCGACATGGGCTGGCACGCCTGAGAGCATCCGCTTGGGAGCTTCACCCAGCCGACTCGGCCAATATTGGCGGACTAATTCGTGATTAGCGCCAATACCGCCACTACTTACAATTACCGCCTGCGCATGGTATTCGAACTCACCCAGCACCTCACGCGAACTCGCTTCCCCGCGTGCGGCTGTGCTAGCCACAAGCACAGATCCCCGAACACCGGTAATGCCCCCACCGCTTTGAATAAGCTCGTTCACACGATGCCGGGGCATATAGTCGACGCGCCCCTGCTTCCTATGCTCCCTTATCCGTTGTTCAAAAGGGGCAATGATGCCAGGGCCTGTCCCCCACACAATGTGGAAACGAGGTACCGAGTTGCCATGCCCCTCCGCTAAGTAGCCGCCACGTTCCGCCCATCCGACAACGGGGAAGAAACGGATCCCCATGGCTTTCAGCCATTCACGTTTTTCCCCAGCGGCGAACTCAACATAGGCCTCCGCCCATTTGCGGCCCCAATAGTCCTCGTCGTCTACACGATCAAAGCCAGCAGCACCCTGCCAATCCTGCCAAGCTAGATCCAAAGAGTCCTTAATTCCAAGCCGACGCTGTTCGGGGGAATTCACTAAAAATAAACCGCCAAATGACCACCAGGCTTGTCCGCCAAAGGAAGCTTCTGGTTCCTGATCCAGCAGCAGCACCTTTTTGCCCGCATCCGCGATTTCCACTGTCGCCACTAAGCCCGCTAGTCCCGCTCCAACTACAATTGCATCATAATCCATGATCGAATTCTCCTTTGTTCTCGTCTCTAGATAGCTGCTATCGATCTCTTACCCTTCCAATGGCAAATTGCCCCCTTCCGACCACAATAGCCAAAAAGGAGGCAACGCCAAGTTTATTCCATATCAATTAGAAAATTAAGAATCCTTGAGATCCTCTTCCATGTCATCGATGACGACTAACGATTTCTCCATGGCTAGCTTTTTCAATGCCACAGGTTTCACTTCAATCGCTCTAGGACGCGAATCCCCGTACAGTTCCGTGAAAATCTCTTCAATTTCATCACCGGTCAAATCTTCCCGTTTCAACAGCTCTTCCGCAATCTTATGAACGAAATCCGTATAATCGAGTACGAGTTTCTTCACTTCGAGCATTTGCTCTTTGAGAAGCTCATTGATTTGTGGGCGCAGCGCCTTGAGTCCGTCCGTTCGCGAACCGACCGCCAAGAAGCTGAACAGCTCATCGCCCATCCCGAGCATTCCGAGATATGCACCTGCAATTTGAGTTGCATGTTGAAGGTCAGAAGTAACCCCATTTAATTTCTTGTGCAAAAATTCATCTTCTACCGCACGAGCTGCTAGACAAACCTGAATCTCTGCCAGCATCTCAGAATCACTGCGATTATAACGCTCATGCGTCTCCTTCGTGGCCGAAAGTCCAAGAGCGCCGCCACGCCGAACGATGGTCACTTTCCAAACACGTTCGTGAGGCTTAAGCAGGAACTGTGCCACGGCATGACCTGCTTCGTGATACGCGACATTCCGCTTCTCATCATCACGCATCGAGCGGAGTGGTTGTTTGAGCCCCCACTCATACGTTTCCATAGCGGCACGGAAATCCTCATAACTGGCAGCTTGCGCCCCACGTTGATGGGCAATAACGACAGCTTCGTTGACGATATGTTTAATTTGCGCAGGGCTGTATCCAATGGAATCAAGACCAGCTTTCTCTGCGGTTAAGGTTTCATCAAGCTTGACTTTTTTCAAATAGTATTGGAAAATATCAACCCGACCGTCATAGTCAGGAACATCTACCCACAGTTGCCGATCGAACCGACCTGGTCGCAACAAAGCTGAATCCAGTACATCAGGCAGGTTGGTTGCTGCTACGGTTAGTACGGGAGGTCTTTCTGCTTTTTTACGGCGTAGACCGAGTGAACGAAGCATCTTTACAATCTTAGACGTGTCAATGTTAGGAGGGTCCATCTGAAGGAGTAGCTCGTTCAGTAGGCCTGAACCGCCGCCCATCCCCATCATGCCCATCATTCCACCGCCAGCACCGCCTTGACGACTCATCCCAATCGCATCAATCTCGTCAATAAAGATGATACATGCCCCATAGACGCGAGCCAGCTTGCGCGCTTTTTTGTAAATACCCATAACCTTTAAGTTACCAACACCGAAGAACATGTTTTGAAAACTCGGCGCTGAAGCATATGCAAACGGTACTTGTGCCTCATTCGCAATAACCTGAGCCAAGTAGGATTTACCGGTCCCCGGCGGTCCGCAGAGCAGCAATCCGCGAATCGCTTCGCCGCCCATCTCCTTGAACTCCTTGACTCCTTTTAACAAGGTAACGATTCGTTTCGCATTCTCCACAATCTCAGGATTCCCACGATAATCATCCCATGTCGATCCCGTCTCTCCAGGCAGAATCCAGTACGTTCGCCCTCTCGCTAGGAACCAGAAGAGTGCAACAAACTGAATAATCATAAAGGCCATTGCGAAAACCAGTTGCATTAATAATGTCGCAATACTAATCGCAATCCCCCAAGCGGTTGGCCCACCTGCCCATAACAGCCCAAAAAGCAAGGCAATGGCTATAAGCCAGAGGATTAACTTTCGCCATCTAATCCATTGATATCTCCTCATGGCTACACTTCCTTCATATAATAAAGTTTGAATATCCCTATGAAAAACTCATATCTAGGCCCTGCTTAAGCAGGGCCTCAGCAAAGACACTATTGGAATCTTTTGACGATATCTAGCACGTACTTGATCATCACAGCGAGACCGCACAGGAAGTAAAAAATCACGATAATCCAACCTGTAGGATCAAAGGCAGTCATAGACAATAGTACAGTCAGTGGCAGTACGTAGTAGAGGACATCTTTTAAATAACCTAACACGAGTGTAGGACCAAAGGAGCCTTCCCAGAAGGATTTGAAGAACGCGATAATAAAATCAATAAGCATAAACCCAAAAATGCCCCAAAATGTGTAAATTATCCACCCATCAAGTGTATTAGTCACTTTTCATCACCACCTTCCTACATACTATGCTAGGAATAGTGTCATGTGAGAAAGGCGTGGGCACTACCTTTGAGCCCAAAATGTTTCCTAATCTAATACTTACTTCATTTAGCTTTATTTTCCTTCTCGTTCAATGAGGTTTTAAGAAAAATATATTACTTATTTTTGAAAATAAGACCGAGGATATCCCCAGAATCTTTGAAAATCCACTTCTATATAGCCGCTGTATCACGTAAGCGCAACCAAGCTAATGATATGAAGCGATAAAAAAATAATTTCCTTTATTCGCAAGTCAACACCCAGAAATACCCAATTATTTCCGAATAGTTTAACTAGCTTAACATCGCAAGCAAGCACCGCATAATCGCAATTTTCTACTCATTTATTTTATTAAGGAGAGAAGAAAAGATGAAGTATTCGCGCATGAAAAAACTGCTTGTACCCACGTTAGCCCTTACACTTGTGATGGCTACGGGAACTACGGCCTTCGCACAGAATGGTCGCGACCACAAAGACGATGATCGTTCCAACAACTCACGCCAATCCTTTGACAAACGCCCTTCTGCGGCAATCAAGTTCGACTTCAAAGATATCAAAGGTAAAGAATTTGAATGGGCTTTAAACTACATCATGAGTCTAGTCTCTAGACGCATTTTCGATGGGTATCCTGACGGTACCTTTAAACCGCAAGAAACGGTCTCTCGCATAGAAGCAATCACGGCAGCGGTTCGATTAATGGGGCTTCGCGATCAAGCTGAATCCGCCGAAGAGAAAGCAACCAAGTTGAATTTCAACGACGCAGCGAGTGTACCTTCCTGGGCCGTCGGATATGTTGCGGTAGCGCTAGAGAACGACCTATTCGCCGAGTCCGATACGAATGTCAATCCAAATCAGCCAGCAGATCGGTTGTGGGCCACGACGCTCCTAGTCAAAGCATTGAAACTTCAGGACGAAGCTGAAGCTAATATGAATGCAAGGCTGCCATTCTCGGACGCAGCGAGCGTTCCTGCTGGATCCGTTGGGTATGTCAAAGTTGCTGTCGACAAAGGGCTTGTGAATGGTTTCGAAGATAACACATTCCGTCCCAAACAGCTTGTAACCCGCGCACAAATTGCTGCTTTGCTGGATCGGGCAGGTAATCAATTGCCAAATAATATTGACGGTCTTGTAACAGGAACCGTGTTAGCACCAGTCAATAGCAATATTTTGACCGTACGTACGAACGGCCAGAACCTTAATCTGACCTTGGATCCTAATGTGTTTATTTACCGGAACGGCGCTAAAGTCAGCCCATCGGCTTTGCAAACGGGAGATGTCCTGAAGATTCGATCCAATGATGGCTACATCATTTATATTGAAGTCACACAGCCAAGCGGAAGCAATCCCTCAACGCCTACACAGGCCATTGGCGTAAAGACCGGCATGGTGACAAGCGCGATTACAGGGAATACACTTACCCTCTTAACGAATGGGCAAACCATCTCACTCCCTATGAACAGCAATGTGCTGTACTTCCGGAACGGATCGCCAACCACAGCCTCTGGCATTCAAGTCGGTGACATCGTGAGCACGCGTTCCTATAACTATGGCGTCAGCTATGTGGAAGTGACACAGCCAGTGGGTACCAGCGGCACGCCAACCAATTTTGCTTCGACGATTACAGGTACGTTGTCTTATCCGATTAGCGATAGCACCATGCTGGTAACTACTTCTACTCAACTTCAAGGCATTCCACTTGGCAGTCAGACGATTGTGTACAAAAACGGTGCATTCACGACCGTATCCGCCCTGCAGGTTGGCGATGTCCTGACAACCTATGCCTACAATAGTGTGGCAGCCGTCATTGAAGTTACCAAGAGTGTGTCACCATTGACGACGACAGGCGAGTTGACTGGAACTGTTACGGGGACGCTCAACAATAATGCCATTACACTAACGAGCGGCAGCCAATCTTACAGCCTGCAACTCCATGCGAACACCTCCATTTACTTGGATGGCACGCAAACAACGAGCGGCGTATTACAGCCAGGCCAAGTCATCAAAGCGCATTACTATAACGGCGTTATCCTGCATGCTGAAGTACTTAATCGCGCGGATGGCACAGCTGTGACGCAGCCAACCATCAACCAACTTACCGGCACCATCATTTCGGCGACAAACAGCCTCCTAGTTGTTGTAAGTGGCAATCAAGCTCAAGCGATTCCCTTGAATGACAAAGCTTTCGTCTATCGAAGCGGCCTTCAGGTCAGTGGTTCCGCACTTCAGCCCGGCGATGTCGTCAAACTCCGCTCCTACAATAACTCAGCCATTTATGCCGAGGTCACACAGCTTACCAATGGCAACAATCAGAACTTCAGTGTTTCTGGGACATTTAACAGTGTTACCTTTACAAATCAAGGCAAAATGGCAACCATCACAATCAATCAAACCGGTACGAACGGCAGTAACGTGACAACGACCTACAACGTGTCATCCAGTGTGACGATTACAGGCAACATTTCAAATTTGGTACAAAACCGTCCTATTACCTTACAAGGCACTGGAGCCACCATTACGAAAATCAACATTCAATAATCAAAAGAAGGTCTCCCATAAGCCATAATATGGCGGGAGGCCTTCTTTTTTGAATTGGCGTCGTGTACCTGCCACTTAACTTACAAACAGATTGCTGTGTTCGTGTTCGTGTTCGTCGCATCAAAGATGCAAAAGTACATCCTTTTGGGATGCATGTATCCTCTCTATTTGAAATGCCTGCGAATATGCAGGTATTTCTGGGGTTATAGGTCTTTTTGGCTCTTTTTGGTGCAAAAGCCTGCACTTTTGCATTAATTTCCCAATTTTTAGCTTTTTCGCATAAAATAGATGTATTTTTGCATCTTTGACGATGGATTTCAGTGCGAGAGGCGTGGGGGTGGAGGAGGTGTTCGAGCGCAGCTAGGCTGCCGCGAAGAATCTGGTGCTGCTTGGTGGCAGCGAAGATTCTGACGCTGTTTGGTGGCCGCGAAGAATCGGACGCTGTTTGGTCGCAGCGACACCACCAAAAAAGGAGCCAAGCGCATACGCGCTTAGCTCCTTTTCCCCTCTCGCTCTGCCTTAGTCTTCCCCGCTCTTACGCACGGCCTCACCGCAAATACAAGCTCAGCGGCTGCAGCTTCAATTGCTTCAAGCCAGCATGAACCAGCTTCGCAACTTCAATCCCGCCCAACTGCTGAAAATGCGTGTTATCTTCCACGCCATCCGGGAAATTCATGAACTCACCTGGCGCAAGCCACATGAATAGCCGTTTCGTTCCCTCGGGTCCTAGCGCTTCAAACAATACCTTGCTGCTTGCAGCCAGATCGATCAAGGGAACTTCTTCCGCCGCTGCCAACTCGCGCATCGCAATCAGATAGTCACCGTGTGTATCACGCAATGTGCCATCTTCTTCGAAGAACCGACGCTGTACGGATGTGACCAGAATCGGGTATGCGCCACGCGCCCGGGCACCGTCGATGTAGATTTTCAGCGTTTCCTTGTAAGAGGAAAATGGCTCCGTATATCGCGCTTCGTCTGGCTTCTGGTCATTATGACCGAATTGGATGAGCAGGTAATCGTGGGGTTTGATTTTGCTCCAAATCGTATCCAAGACACCTTCACCGATAAAACTCAATGAGCTCCGCCCCGACAAAGCATAATTAGCTACCGCCGCATCGGCTTTGATGAACAGTGGCAGCATTTGACCCCAGCCCGCGTACGGATATCCGTCTGACGGCTGATCAGTCACGGTAGAATCTCCTGCTAGAAACAACGTACAAGCTGTAGGCATCGGCTCAATTTCCAACGCATTGATGCGCGGTGCTCTACCTGTGAAGGTGAACTTCAGTTGCGAATCCGTGACCCAAATCGAGAAGCTCGCACGCGCAAAATGTCCCGCAGATGTACGCTGCTTATGAAGCAACATCCTTCCTTCGCCCGTGGTGATCGTCGTTTCTGTTTCAGCGATCTCATCGCCAAGTAGGATCGAAACACGATATGTCCCGTCCGGAACATCCACAAGAAACGACGTGTCCAGCGGAATACAGAAATCTCTACGCAATGTACCAGGCTCGTCTCGATCCTTGGCATGCACATTCTTCACATTGCTAAATCCATAGCCAGCCGTTCTCTCATACTCACTATGCGGCGTAATCTTCGTGTAGCCTGCCTCCGGGTTCCCCACCCCGAAATCGAACTTTAATGCGTGTGTCATCTTAGATTCCCTTCCTCTTCTAACGTTACAACGGAATTTCACCGCCTGGATATAAGGTTGAGCTGGACAAGCGTTTGGGCTGCGGCAGTTGTGTGCCGGATCGTCCTTCAACCAACGCAAGCGGTCCACTTGCATAAATCGCTGCCGTGTCATCATTATAAATAATGACTTGCTCCGTCCCACTACCACATACATCGGCATGTACGGCATATCCATTTTGCGGAAATTCAACAACAACGTTCATCTCACCATCATACAAAGAGGGCCAAACCCCGCCTCCTCTACGGTAGGCAAGTATCAAATCGGCAGCACCCGCTTCCCAGCCGCGGAGTGGCTCGATAATTGTTAACCAACCGTCCGTTTGACGGTCTTCCTTCCATATCTCAACACCTTCGCTGTCGAGGAGAAACAGTGCATCCTTCCCCTTCAAGCCTTTCCCATCATCCTCACGAACGAGACGATCCAATCCAGCAATCTGTAACCCTGGTTTATCACTGCGGAATCTGCCCAGAGCGATATGCTGCGATTCAATAGAACCTTCGTAACGCCAGAGTTCTTTGCCGAAACGGTCATACATTACCGTAACACTTCCGCCGATCACAAGCTCCGGATGTCCATCCCCATTCACATCCCCGACCCATATACAGTCGGCATGGTCATCAAGATCCCGACAACTCCACAGCTTCTGACCATCATGGTCCAGTAAATCATAACCTGCCATGACCTCGTCTCTGCCATCGCCATCCAAGTCATACACCCATGGGAAATGTCCAGGATTACCTTCATGCGTCCATAATAAATTAAAATGACGATCGAGCGCCCACATGGTGTGATAACGATCCTTCAAGATAATGTCACTGGCATACGCTCCACCGGTCAAATTCGCCACGATGATGCAATCATGGGCTTGCTCACTCGGAAGATCGTGAGAAGCTTTCACCTCACCAGTCCTCCCGTTGAGGATAAGAAAACGACCATCCATTACGCAGAGCACTTCTAACTGACCATCGCCATCGATGTCAGCGATCTGTGCTGGGTAGTCAGACCCCGCACTGCCTGCTCCTGCATCTGGCTTGCCTGTTTGCCATAGCACATTGCCCTCCAGATCAATTGCTGTCAGGCATTGCACCTGATGGGGAATATATCGAACATCCTGCCTGTTGTCGGGATGCACAAGCAGCATCTCCATGCGACCGTCACCGTTCAGGTCACCTAGGAGCATTTTGCAGCGCGGACCAGCGGCACGGATATCTATTTTGCCAACCAAATAAGCTTCTTTCGTTCTAACTTCCACAGCACATCTCTCCTCACATTCCATTATTGGGGCAGCCATTCCGAGATAAGCTCAAGCGCGATAATCGTATTTAATGACCATTGAGCGGCCTCATTCGTGTTCATCCAATCGATCTCATGCAAGGTGTCCACGTGAGTAACGATGGTAGCGTCCTTTTGAAGGTCTACTTTGGCAAACTCGTTCCCTAGCAAAATGGACCAACACTTCTCCGCAGTCTCATCATCCCGCTTATAAAATGCGCCATACGCAGTAATCGCTGCACTGAGCACAGGATGCTCAAAATGTTTCGTCGAGATCTGACCGTACGTCAGCTTATCCTTTTGCTCCTGTGTTTGGTTATAATACACGCCGAGCTCTGCCATCATGTTTTCCCACTCAGGGTCCTTTAACATACCAGCCAGCTCGAACCACACTTGCGGTCCTCCCATACAAATGGCCAAGTGCCTGCCCCAATTATCATCACCAAGCGGCGAGAGCACGCCAGTCTTGGGATCATACCCATAGGTGGGTCCCGAAATGAGCCCATAGTTAGCGTTTTTAATACAATTGATGCCTACTACAATTTTGTCGCGATAGGAAGTATCCTCATAGCGCTCCCAACGCGTCATCCAGTTCGAGCTGAAAGCCGCCCAATCAGGACCTACACGGATATGCGTGGGATGCTCATCTTTCGGAAAATAAGCTCGCATCGGATCCAAATTCACTGTCGTGAAATCCGAATCACGCACTTCATCCATGATATCCCCGATTCGCTCATCAGCGGTCAAATAATAGAAATACCGATGCAAGCCCGCCATCCCAATGCGGGCTTCCTTGCAGCCGCAGCCCCAGTGAACCACATTATGCCTGGAACCAAGTCCTGCATATTCACCAAAATGGTACAAATCCACTTCACTGGTGTGACGAGTCATGGCTTCTGCCATTCGAAAAATATCCGCTCGACCCGTGCGGAGGAACATCACCCACAGCCACATGTTAGGCGCGAGCTCTGTATTTTGCCATGCACAGCCGCCTAAATCATAATTCCACACATGTCTAACAGGATCATAACTATGCATGTAATCGCCATAATCCCAGAAACCATACCACTTCCGCTGCTCAACTTCATCTTGATAAAAAGAAATAATCCCATCCAGCCGATTCTCCAACTGCTCTTTCACAGGATGATTGCGGTCTGGTAAACTCCAATAGCCAAAAGCCCCTGACGCGTGATAATACGCTGGTTCGCACACAAGAAGCGAAGGATTCTGCGTCTCCTCCTGCATATACGCAAGAAGTTCCGCATCCGGCGTTTCCTTGGTACACCACAGCATCAACTCACTCGTGTTCGCTATGCCGTATGGCGTAGCACGGAGTTCTTCCGCTCCTTCGTACGAGGATTCTACATGTGTTTCTGTATCATAATGGCGAAGGTCCATCGCTGCCCCGTCTGGTGACCACAACCAGATTGTAAACGCAGCCTCCGCCCCCGCTGTACCGTGTACCTCCAAGCTTGAAGGATGCTTCTCCCAAAAATGACGCAGCCCCACCGCTAGGCCACCGCCTTCACCACCGACATAGCCCAGACCACCAGCTCGCGCGCCGTCGGTTACCTTAACCCAACTGCAGCCGGCTTGGGTACGCTTCCAAATACGATAATGCTCCGACGAATCTTGCACGAGCTTAAAGCTATCCCAAGTGGCTGAATCATCCAGCAGTCCAAGAAAATAAGCATCTTTTGCAGGGTCAAAAGTGGTCAGCTCACCTGCTGTTTGACGCTCAAATAACTCCCTGTACTTCCCTTTCGTTCGACGGGTATGTAAAGTTTTGGGGGATTCGCTGAAATACCCGCGATCTCCTGCCAATCGAATATGCCGATTGTATTGGGCACCTCGCATCGGCAACGTGAAACGAATGCCTAAGCCTTGGATGAAATCCTCGTGCGGATTCCCATCATAATGAAACGTATGCAGGAGTTTAATCGTTTCCTGCCCCGCGTACATATACATACGCAGTGTAAAAGGCAGCCACTCTCTGGTTCCCGTCGTCGAGCGGAGTCTGCCGTCTAGCTTAACGACGGCCCGAATGGGTCCGTCTTGTTCAACAACCGTACGTACGACTCGACTTTCGAACGTCTCCTCGCGACGAATGCGAACACCGGACGCTTCGCTCACGTCTTCTTTCAAACCAATCAGCACGCCACCGTTGCAGATTACGTTGCCTTCACGTACGATACGGTGAAGCAATTGTTTCCCCTGCTTGCCTATTGTGCATTGCATAACACCTGTATCCAATGTAAGGGTCTCATCCGTTTCCGTTACGAGAATACGATGATCGGAATCGGGACCTTTCCCTTTACGAATTGTTAAGTCATTTGTTGATTCAGGGAGGACGGTTGCCGAATGCGCGGACCATTTCACGCTGCCATCCGGCCAATAAGCCGTCGGCCAGCTTTGCACCGGTACAGCTCCTTGACCGTCGGCAGTTTCCAACCGCAATGACTCCGCACGCCCCAGCTCACCTTCGCGCCAAGGAATTCCCCATGTTATCCCTACAGGGTTAGATGCTTCTTTGTTTAACCAACGCAGCTTAATTGCTAGATCCGAAGCCAAGCGATCATCTCCTTTTCACATGTAGCCCTATTGTAAAAAGAGGAGATCTTGCTAACAAGCGGACATTATTGCTAGGAGGTGATCCCGGTGTTTGCACTTTTTTACTGAATTAATACATTGTTGCTTAGGAAGTTCGACTGAGCTCGCGATAGCGTGTTGGCGTCATGCCTTCCAGCTTTTTGAAAATCCGATTGAAATACGTATGCTGATAGCCCACTTGATCGGCCACATCGTTAATCCGCATTTCTGATTCCCGCAGCAACTCTTTGGCTTTGTCCATGCGCAGCTCTGTCAAGTAATCAATAAAGTTTTTGCCCGTCACTTGCTTAAACGATCTGCTGAGGAAAAAAGGATTCGTCCCCGTATGTTCCGCACAATTATCCAGCGAAATATCCTGTCTATAATTATTTTGCAAATAAATCATCGCTTGTTCAATAATACGTTTTACTTGTGCATCTGAACGACCCGACATCTCCTTCATAAAAGGTTTAAGCACTTTTTCCTGAAACCACGCAAGAATACGCGTGGACTCCCGAATCTGTGAAAGCTGTTCATACAAGTTCGCACCCTTGAAAAGACGATTCGGATTAATCCCAGAGACCATAATCGCATGCTGAACATTCCCAAGCAGATGCAGCATCCCTTGCTGTACCTCAATTTCCTTGGCCCCTTTGCAGGTCAAAACGTCCAGGAAGGAGACCAGCAGTTCGCTAGCTTCCCCTTCTTTTCCTGTCCGTAAGGCTTGTATGAGCTCCCGCTCTTGTGTAAATGGATATTGCAATTCCATGTCTTCATCTCCTGCATCATTGTCTTGCTCCATATCGATAATCTGGTTCACATTCTCGAAGTATCGATAGCTTACCGCTTGTTTGGCTCGTTCAAATGCGATAGGGACATCCGAAATTAACGGGACAGGCCGACTAATGGCCAATGTCATGCGCATTTTCAAAATACGATTAATCGACTGCTTCAATTCATCACTAAAGGCTTGGCAAGCTTCTGTATAGGACTGATCCTCTGGCAAGATAAGTAGAATGCCTGCCGTTAGATCATGGAAATTGAGTGTATGACTTTGATTAAAATAAGATGCAGCCAGCTCTTCGATCATATTCACGGCCGCGAAGGTCACAAGACCCTCTTCCCCAAGGCGGAAGTTTCCTTCCACGCTGGACATCCCAATTAGTTGGACGTAGAGAACAACGAACTGCTTATTCTTCACATCCCACTTAAAGCGCTCCATTCTATGGCGCAGATCGTCCTCTGAATACGCATTCAAATAACCTTGAAGCAACTGGTGCATAAAACTATCCTGCAGGTGGGGAAGCTGTTCTGTCAGCTTCGTATTCAGTGCCAAGCTCTCATTATGCAGTTGCATCCATTGGGTTTCGAGCAAGGTGAACTCGCACTGCGGCGGGTTCGATGAGCTGCCCCCCAGCATTGTAACAAGCCTTTTGACAGGCACATAAATACGTCTAGATGCCAGCCAGGCCAGCAAAGCCGCAAGCAGCAATACCGCTAGACTCACTGTAATAATCAACTTGGAAATAAAAACGACCGGTGAAGTGATACTCGAAATCGGTGACGCGGATACATAGGTCCAATCCTCTGCTATTCTGGCCAAGCTGCCGTATGAAACGGTATACGTAGAGCCTTTCCAATCCATAAAGAAGGACCCCTTCTTACCTGCCAGTGAGCCAACTTTCTCACGAAGAGCGCTTACAAAAGGCGATGTGGACGTATTTCCGTTAGCTGATACGAACAACTCTCCAGCATTTTGAATCAGAAACGTCTCCCCGCCATCATAAGGCGTCAACGTATTGAGCATATTGGCCATCTTCTGGCTGTCAAAACGGAAAACCAATACCCCGAACGGATTCAGACTACCTCCGGGAATTTGATGAACGAGCGTTAAATCCTTGTTATCGGGACGATTCGCATCAAACGACCACTGCGTCCAGTAGGTTGTATTTTGACCATGGATGAGCGGTTCATATCTGGTTGCGGTCTCTGCTGTACGATCATCAATCTTCATGTACTCGGGATTGAACAGCACCGAGCTTGTTCCACCTACGTAAAGTTCGGCATGCTTCACCATGGCATTCGAGCCTTGCATCGCGACTAGCGTTCTAGTAATATCCTGTGTCCGTTCAAAATTCCGCACAAAATCATACCCATTTAAGCTATAGTCAAATTTATTATCGAACGCCCAATGGGATAGCAGCAGCTCTAGATTGGCTAATTGGTCATCGATATTTTGCGATCGTTGTTCAATTTGTCTGTAATGCAGTTGCAGCAACTCGCTTTCCACGCGCCCGCCTGCCATCCAATACACGAGCACGCCCATTAATAGCCCTGGTATGCCGGAGACAATGAATATCGTGATCAGGCTCTTTTTGTAAAAGCGTCCTTGACCGCCGATCACCTTGTTTAAATTTTTTGCTAGTCCTTCTTTAATGGCTCGCAACATGCCCTCACCAACCGTTCGAAAGTTTTGTTTGGAGCGAAGACTTCAACTTAGAGCGTATAACGATTGGCGCTGGGATGTAAGTTAATTTCCAGAGGAAATACATGACTTTTCCGACTTTTTGTGTTTAAAATGCAGTGGTAACCAACTCTGCGTCCCACAGTAGGATGCACGCCATAAAAAAAGCAGCCCCCAAAAATCAGGGAGCTGCTGCCTATCACTTATATCGAGAAATTTTTCATCAGTGGCATAATGAAGGAGATAACGCCCATACCCAGCTTCATAAAACTGCCGATGTTGCCAAAGAGGCCCCCTGCACCTGCACCAGCTCCTGCGCCCGCTGCTTTACCGGCTGCACCTTGACCGAGTCCACCTAACAATCCGCCGGCAGAACCTCCACCGCCAAGTAGCCCGCCAAGACCTCCGCCGGATCCTCCGCCACCAAGCAATCCGCCGAGTCCACCACCGCCAAACATTCCTAACATGCTACCCAAACCACCTAAACTACCTAAACTGGAGATCTGCGCTTTCGAATTCCCCTTTTTGCGAGGGAGTTTCTGCTTTCCTTTAAAACCTTGCAGGATAACTTGATTGGCTTGAATGTCTTTCAACACGCCATAGTAATAGGATCCATCTTTAAGCACGACACAGACAGGAGTTCCTAAATTAGCTTTGGCTTGTGCAGCAATTTTGACTGTCGCGCCATAGGCCGATTTTTGCCCTTGATAACCACGTCTTTGTTGCCTTTTGCTCTGATGTTGGGTCTTCATGCTGCTCACGCATCCTTTAGTAGACATACTTAATCTTGCTATCTTATGTTGAGCAGACAAGATTGGATTGCGCTTTAAGAACAATATTATTTGTCTCTTAAGCTTTATTGCCTTCAGCGTATTCTTAATACACAGCGAGGAACTCTCGCTTGCAACGCCGAATAAGACAAGTAAGTTAATTACGAGTCTTCAGGGGAGGTTTTATTGTGAAACCAAGAATTACGGTCTTAACATTAGGTGTAGATGATCTAGAAAAATCATTACATTTTTATCGAGATGGATTAGGTTGGTCCACAGATGGCATTATTGGAAAAGAATTTGAACATGGTGCCGTTGCTTTTTTCGACTTACAAGCTGGTTTGAAACTCGCAATCTGGCATCGTGCCAGTATCGCTTATGATACGAAGTTACAACAGACAAAACCTAGTGCAACTGAATTCACACTTGGACATAATGTCTCTAGCAAAGAAGAAGTAGATCAAGTCATGAAACAGGCGAGAATAGCTGGCGCAACCATAACCGTCTCCCCTCATGACACTTTTTGGGGAGGATATTCAGGATATTTCCAAGACCCAGATGGTCATGTTTGGGAAGTTGTCTGGAATCCACAGTGGGATAGCGCAGAATAATGTCAGATGTATTTTTGCAGTTCTCTGCTCATAGCGAGATGCTTACTATGTTAAAAAAGCACCCTCACGGGTGCTTTTCCATCTTATTTATTTCTTTGCAGCTGTATAAAGATCGTTCATTTCCTTTACCAAATCATCCCCGCCTGATTTCTTCCAAGTTTCGAACGCTGTTTTTAAAGCCGCTTCGTCACTTTGACCGACGATGAATTTAATACGAGCATCATTGATGATGTTATCCAATTGTTGACCTTTTTGTGAGTAAACCGTTGAGATGAACGGCTCTGCAGGGTTGGCAACGATGTTGGCTTCTGCCTCTTTTTGAATCTTAGCCGTTTGTAGACGAAGCGGTGTTTGCTTCACTTTCAAACCGCGATCTTCCGGAATAAACGGCAGCATTTGGTTCAAGCCTTCTACTTCGGATTCCAATAGCGCCGTTTCCTTGCTTGGCACCACTGCATCGCCGTCTTTCGTGTAATGCTTGCCTTCAATGCCATAGCCAGCTAGGGTTGTAAGATCAGGCTCGTTCATTTGATCCAAGAATTTCAGAACGCGCTTCAGTTCCTCTTCCGTCTTCACACCTGATTTGGAAATCGCCAAGATCCCGGCAAATCCAGAGGTTGGCAATGCTTTTAAGCCATTTTTACCCGTAACGCCAATCATATTATCCACATAGTGAATGTTTGGATTATCTTTGCCATCCTTCGCTAATGCCGCATGAATACGATCATCGATACGTGCAGCAGTATCGGTTACGTCAACAATAACACCAGCTTGATTGTTAACAACCGGATCGTTCCACTTCGCTGAATCAAAGACGGCAAAGTCTTGGTTAATTAGCTTCTCATCATATAGCTTCTTCATGAATTTAAGCGCTTCCATATACTCCGCTGTTTGATGTTCAGGCACGAGCTTCCCATCTACAACGCCCCATTTGTTCGGCGCACCGAACCAAAGCTTCATCGTATCAAATCCGCTTGCCCATTGTCCTGTCCATTTGACCAAAACCATGCCATACGTGTCGTCTTTACCGTTCTTATCTGGATCTTTCTCTTTGAATGCTTTCAGCATCGCGTAGAAATCATCAATCGTTTTGGGTTGCTGCAAACCAACAGCTTCCAGCCAATCTTTACGGTAGTTGATCCCATTACGACCTAAAGCACGGCCACGATAAATACCATAGTTTTTCCCCTCGATGGACGAGTTGTTCATAATGACTTGGTTTGATTTACTCAGGTTCGGGTAATCCTTCAGATATTTCCCAATTTCCCAGAAAGCGCCCGATTTCGCCGCGTTAACGAAACTTGGGTTCTTCACATCACCCACATAGATGATTTGAGGCAGCTTGCCTGAGGCCAATGTGATATTAAATTTATCTGTGTAGGAGGCATTCGGCACCCACTCCAAATGAATATTCGTGTTCGTTTTCTTCTCAATTTCAGTTGTAACCGGCCCATCATCTTTCGGAAAATTTGTTTTGAAAATCGGAAGCATGATGCTCAGATCAAGTGGTGCCAGATTCTCTGGTGCTTTGGTCTGTGTTGCTGCTTGTGTGGCGGAAGCGGATGCTGCTGGTGTTGCCGTACTCTCTTTGTCACTACTGCAACCAACGACTGTTGTCATGACGGCTGTGCCTACGGTTGCTACGGTAACCCATTTTTTCGCATTTTTCTTCATCTAAACATGCCTCCTCTAAGGTTTGGACTTGCCTCTATCTTTCATCCGTTACCCCTTGACCGAGCCGATCAAGACCCCTTTGGCAAAATGTTTTTGCAGGAACGGATAGACAAGCAAAATCGGTATGGTGCCCACGACGATCACGGCCATTTTAATGGATTGCTCGGGTGGTTTGACGAAATTCGGATCCATGGAATTGATATCCCCCGCAGCAGCCTGGGACAATAAAACAATCTGTCTCAGCATGACTTGAAGCGGCCATTTGGCAGGATCGTTGATATATAGCAAAGCTGAGAAAAAGTTATTCCAATGACCGACGGCATAAAAGAGTGTAAAAGTAGCCAAGACCGGCATGGATAACGGGAGTACGATCCGCCAGAGAAGACCGATCTCTGTACAGCCGTCGATTTTCGCAGCTTCCTCTAACTCGGGAGGAATCTCTTGAAAGAAATTTTTAACAATAATCAAGTTAAAAGCGCTAATCGCACCTGGAATCATTAATGCCCAGTAGGTGTCCAACATGTGAAGTTCACGTACAACTAAAAATGTAGGAATTAAACCGCCGCCAAACAACATCGAGAAAATAATGAGATTCAGAACGGTATTCCGTCCCATGAGACCTCGCTTCGACAAGGCATAGGCCATCGTAACGGTGAAGAACAAGTTCACGAAGGTCCCAACAACCATGACATAGAGGGATACCCCAATACTTTTGATAATCGTGCTTGTTGAGAAAATAAAGCGATAAGCCGCTAAAGTAAACGTCTCCGGAATAAGGAACACCGCACGTTGTGTCAATTCGGCATCAGATGCGAACGACCCTGCGATAACATACAGAAATGGCAGTATAGAAACGATACCAATAATACCTAGTACAAGATAATTACTTATATCGAAGATGGTTCCGGGAACGCTCTTATATTGCTTTGCCAAAACCGCTCTCCTCCTTTACCTATAAGTTTCGTATTAATAAATGCCAGATTGTCCAAATCTCTTCGCTGTCCAGTTCGCACCAAGTACCAAAATGACACCAATAACTGCTTTAAAT
The DNA here is from genome assembly GCF_031455095.1 of Paenibacillus qinlingensis. Lineage (GTDB taxonomy): Bacteria > Bacillota > Bacilli > Paenibacillales > NBRC-103111 > Paenibacillus_E > Paenibacillus_E qinlingensis_A. The sequence continues at coordinate 111,340 of NZ_JAVDSB010000003.1, read as the reverse complement.
AAACCAACTGCTGTACTGTAACTAAATGCCCCCTGCGTGATCCCCATCATATAGACATAGGTATCAAATACTTCGGCTACTTCCCTGTTCAGAGGATTCAGCATGAGGAAAATTTGCTCAAAGCCGTTATCCAACACATCGCCCATACGCAGGATTAGGAGAATAACGATTGTGCTCCGTATGGATGGCAGTGTAATGTGCCATAACTGTCTCAAGCGATTGGCTCCATCCACAATAGATGCTTCGTATTGTTCCACATCAACCCCAGCAAGCGCTGCAAGGAAGATAATCGTGCCAAACCCGCATTCCTTCCACATCGTTTGCATAATGATCATCGGCCGGAACCATTCCGGACTAGCTAAGAAATCAATTTTATAACCGAAATGTTGCTGCAAAAGCTCATTAACCAATCCGCCTTGCGTAGTAAGAAAAACATAAGTTAAGCTGGCCACAATAACTAAGGAGATAAAGTGCGGCACATAAATTAGCGTCTGAATGGTTCGTTTATACACGCTGACCTTGATCTCATTTAATAAGAGTGCCAGTATAATCGGTGCCGGGAAATAAAACACCAAGTTATATAAGGAAAGCAACAGGGTATTGCGGAGGAGCATGAAGAACTCTGGATTTGCAAAAAAGACGCGAAAATGTTCAACGCCAACCCACTCACTCTTCCAAAAGCCTAGAAAAGGCTGATAATTCTTAAAGGCAAGCAGTACGCCCCACATGGGCACATATTTAAAAATAATGAAATATAATAATCCCGGTGCTAGCAATGCGTAGATCCATTTATCCTTGCGTAATCTTGCCCACACCTGCGATCTGCGAAGCCCTTTCGCCTCGCTCACTTGTACCAGCTCTCTGTTATTAGGAGCAGTTGCCTGCTTCATCCTTTTCACCTCCATGTCATGATCGCCTTGTGAGCGTTTGTAGCCCTATTATGCAACACGTGGCATTTACCGCCTATCAGACATTTTTGTAAGCCCTTCCACATGCGATTTTTCTACCTCTATCAAAAAAGTGCAAACCGTTCAAAACAGTTGAAACACCCTAATATTTCCAGCAAGAATGTGTTATTGCCCTTGGGCATGGTAGCACTTATAGTAGAAACTAACTTTTAGATGTAGAGGATGGTTGATGGACATGGGAAACAAATTGTATCACGGTGCTGCCTGGTATCCTGAGCTTTGGAATGAAACAGTTATTGAACAAGATATTGAACTTATGAAGCAAGCAGGCATGAATGTCGTACGAATTGGCGAGTTCGCCTGGTCCAATATGGAACCAACGGAAGGAAATATTGATCTAACTTTTTTTGTTCGCATGGTCAATCTCTTGCATGAAAATGGGATTGATACCGTGATGTGCACGCCGACGCCTACACCGCCAATTTGGTTCACGCACGGACATCCTGAGCGGATGTATGTGAATGAGCAGCTGCAAGTCATGGGCCATGGCTCCCGTCAGCATGCCTGTACGAATCATCCTTACTTCCGGGAAAAGGCTGCCGCCATCACTAAGCACATTGCTCAGGCCATTGGACGCTTACCAGGTCTTATCGGTTGGCAGATCGACAATGAGTTTAAAGCACATGTCTCGGAATGTATGTGTGGAACTTGCCTTACGCAGTGGCATGACTGGCTGGAAGAACGTTATGAAACCGTTGAGAAGCTGAATGAAGCATGGGGCACGCAAATTTGGAGTGAATACTACCACAGCTTTGAGCAAGTGCCACAGCCTGGTCCTGTACCGTTCTTGCACAACTCCTCCCTGAGTACGATGTATCAACAATTCTCAATGGAAAAAATAGCCCAGTTCTCCGATGAACAAGCGGCTATCATCCGCCAATTCTCTGACGCGCCCATTACGCATAACAGCAGCGTTGCTTTCAGTGTGGATAATGAACGTTTGTTCCGTGAGCTGGATTTCGCCTCTTTCGATACGTACGCGACCTATGATCACCCTGCCAACTATTTATTAAATAATGATCTGTGGCGGAACTTTAAGCGCGGACGGGATTATTGGATCATGGAGACAAGCCCCTCCCATGCTGCTTCATTGGCGAGTTATGCGAAGCCACATCCGAATGGGTATCTCAAAGTCGAAGCTGTCGCTGCCTATGCTTTGGGCGCAGAAGCCTTCTGTTATTGGCTGTGGAGACAGCAGCGTGCTGGCTGTGAGCAGCCTCATGGTTCTGTAATCAGCACTTGGGGCAAGCCTACGGTTGGTTTCCCGAATGTGTTAGAGGTTGAGCAGGCTCGAAAAGAGATTGAAGCTACGATCTTAGCTACTCGTCCTACGCAAGCTGAGGTTGCCATGACCTATTCGGATCGCTCCAAAGCGTTCTTGAAAACCGAACCGCATCAGAAGCTGAATCATCGCGGGCTTGTAACCTCGTTCTATGAGCGGATCCTACACCTAGGGCTTCACCGAGATATCGTGCCGGAAGGTTCGGAACTAGCGGGTTACAAGCTGCTATTCACACCCTTCCTCCCTTATATTTCATCGGATTTCATGGAACGTGCTACAGCATTCGTTGCCGAAGGCGGAGTATGGGTTGTTGGCCCACTCACTGGTGGACGAACGGAGGAACACACCTTGCATACGCATGCAGCCTTAGGAGATTTGGAGCAACTCGCTGGTGTAGAGACGATCTACACGTTCCCTATGGACGGCAGTGGATCGATCGGCAGTGCCTTTGATATCGCGGCTCCATTATCGCTGTGGAGCGCAGTCTTCCAGCCGAAGGAAGCCATTGCTATTGGAACCGTGGAAGCAGGTTTAACACCAGGGTTAGCTTTCCTTACTGAGCGGACCTATGGCCAAGGCAAAATCGTCATGCTGGGCTCCATGCCAACTGGCGAGAAAGGCGAGCTGCTATTGAACAAACTCATTATGCATTATGCGGATGATGCTGGCGTTACCCTCCGCACCGATGTGTCCGCAGGTACAATTGTCGCTCCGAGACGAGGAGACCGGTATGATGTGTGGATCGTCGTTAACATGGACGGTAATGGCGGCATTGTGACACTCCCACAGGATGGCATCGACCCTGTCACAGGTATGAAATACCGTGAAGGGAAACTAACGTTAGGTCGATACGAGCATAAGGTCATTCAATTTGCCGGCCTCTTGTAGAAACCGTTCCATTTTATCAACGAATGTACCTTTTTTGAAGCAATCCACTGGGTAAACGCACTGACAAGCAGCATTCGCCTCACATACGCTGTCTAAAAAGAGGTGCACACCTAATGGCAGCTTATAAAAGCAGTTCAATAAAGAGCAAGTGGGTTAAAACGAAATGGCTGCTTCAACATTATGAATTACGCCAATATGTCCCTCGGACGTTGCTTTTTACGAAAACGAATTTGGATACCATGATTGATTCGTATAAAACTGTCTTTCTTAAGCCTACAGGCGGCTCAGGCGGTTCAAATATTATCCGTATCAAACGGAAAACGAAAGGCTTCCAGACCCAATTGAATCGCAAGAAAAATTTCTATTCCACGCAGAAGAAACTGCTTACCCGGCTGTCCAATCATGCTGGTAAGCGGTCCTATTTACTGCAGAAAGGAATTTCACTTGCAAAAACAAAAGGAAGACCTTTCGACATCCGTGTTATGGTGCAAAAAACGAATCAAGGAAGTTGGATCACCACGGGACTCTTCACCAAAATTGGAAGACCAGGCAAAGTAGCCACCAATTATAATCAAGGCGGAACGATTGGGTATTTCAAATCGACGATGCGGGGTGCAGGCTATTCGAAGGCCGATATCCAAGAGCGGGAAACGCATTTGAAACAGATGGGTGTAACGGTCGGCAATACCTTTGATTATCACAAGCGAGGTTTCCGTGAACTAGGTCTCGATGTCGCAATCGATTCCAAAGGTAATCCTTGGATCTTGGAAGTGAATACACGTCCACAGTTTTATCCGCTGAAGAACATGTCTAATCGCAAGTTGTATCAGCGAATGGTGAACACAGGCAAGCAGTATGGGCGGAAGAAGTAAATAGCTAGATTCATGACTCAAAGAAAAACCTCCAGTTAAGTTTGGCGTTTCTGTGCGTTTCGCAGAGAATGACCATTATTAACTGGAGGTTTTCCATTTAAACCAAATTGCGGGTTTGCTGCTACTACTAACACCCGTTCCCAAAACTGTTTTTCTTAGAATTCAACACCTCGGCCAGGAAAGTCAACGTTAATCCTTGTCCCCAGCCTTGGATGCGCTTGTCAGGTACGCCTTTGTAGCCTTCCGCATTTTTCATGACAGCTGTACCAGCCGATACGCCTGTTACTGTGCCATCCTCGGTAATTCGCGCCAAGATACCGTCGATCGACTTCTGTGAATACTTATTGTACAGTCTTCCTCGCGTGAGTAAAGCTGTCGCAATCCCTGATGATCCGGACGTTTCCAGCGGAGCTGTTACATCATCCAGAATAGTGTGCCACAAGCCTGACTCATCCTGTAGTCGAACAAGTGCACTTAGTTGATCTCGCAAGGAGCCATCAATAATCATAAATGAAGGATGTGTGACTTCTACGAGGTGGAGTGCGCGTGCCATCGTGAGCGCTGCCCATGAGTTGCCGCGTGCCCAGAACATGGCGGACATATTATCTTGAGCAATATTGTCCCATCCATGATAGTACAAGTTCGTTCTCGCATCCTGCAGGACATTTTCATGTCCATGATACTGTTTCAAACCTAACTCGAAATAATCGTCGTTATTCAGTAATTTACCTACACGCAGCAGGAAGTAACCAGCCATAAACATGGTATCTACCCAAGCCTGCTCGGGGAAATTGTACGTTTCGGAATTAACGGTGTGCTGGAGGATATCATCCCCAAAGCGCTCCGCTTCTGTCGTTAGGAAATTCGCCATTTCCTTCACCGTGTCCAAATATTTCTCTTCTTTCGTCACGTCATACAAGGTGAGTAAGGAATGTCCGATGGACACCGCATTAACCGAAAGCTTCGGCAAGCCATCTTCCATATTTTCATCCACCCAAGCCTTTAACCGAGTAAGATAGCTTTCATTCCCTGTCGCTGCATAGGCCTCACTAACACCATAAAATGCGACACCTCCGGGCCAATCCCAGCCGAAATCCATTCGAAATGTACGATCTACCACGCGGTCAATTGCTGATCTGATTTCATTTTCGTCAAATACTAATTTAGGCATATCTTCAAGTTCTCCTCTCATCCTCTATCCTTTCAAACCACTCGTACTAATTCCATCAACAATGTACCGTTGGAAAATGAAGAATACAACAACAATCGGTACAAGTGACGCGGATGCCATGGCGAACATGCCTCCCCAGTTATTCACGGATTCTCCGTCCAAGAAAAGCTTCAAGGCAAGAGAAACGGGGTACATACTCGGTTTGTTCAAGTAAAGCAGCGGGTTAATAAAATCTTCCCAGCGCCAGTAAAAGGAGAAGATCGTTGATGTAATGAGCGCTGGAACGATAAGTGGCACCAAAATCCGGAAAAAGATGCTGTATTTACTGCAGCCATCCATCTTAGCAGCTTCATCGAGCTCGATCGGAATCGTCCGAATGAACTGCATAATCAAGAAGATAAAGAATGGAATCGCAAAGAATTGCGGCACGATAATCGGTTTAAAGGAACCAATCCACGCTAACTTCGCAAAAAGAACATATTGTGGAATGATTGTAACGTCATGCGGAAGCATCATCGTTAGCATCATACAGCCGAACCAGAAGTTTCTCCCGAAAAATGGGATGCGGCCAAAAGCATACGCAACGAGGGCTGAGCTGACTACCGCGCCGATCGTCGACAGGATTACGATATAGAATGAATTCATGAAAAAGCGACCGAATGAATTACCTGCGAAGCCTCTCCAGCCTGTTTGAAAATTCTCCCAAGCAATCTTACTCGGAATTAAGCTATACGCGGTTGAAAATATTTCACTATTGGGCTTCAACGAGCTTGCAAGCAACCAAATGATAGGATACATCATCATGAGCGACAATAGCACTAGAAGGAGATGATAGCCAAAGCGTTTGTAGTTGTTGGAGTATGCCATGTTATTTCTCTCCTTTGTTTTCGTAGTAAACCCAGTATTTCGAAGTTTGGAAAATAACGAGTGCAATGATACCGACAAGAATGAGCATCACCCACGCCATTGCGGAAGCATAACCCATTTCGTAGAATTGGAACGCTCGGCGGTATAAGTACAACGAGTAAAGCAATGTATTGTCTAGCGGTCCGCCTTCGCCGCGGGAAATAATGTAAGCTGGCGTAAAGGTCATGAACGCAGAGATCGTTTGCATAATCAAGTTGAACAAAATAATTGGGCTGAGCAACGGGAGTGTAATTTTGAAAAACTGGCGAACTTTATTAGCCCCGTCTACGCTAGCCGCTTCATAATAAGAAGCTGGAATGTTTTTGAGACCTGCTAGGAAGATCAGCATGGAAGACCCGAACTGCCAGACGGACAATGCAATCAGTGTCCATAGCGCTGTTGACGGATTTCCGATCCAGGACGTGTCTGTATGAATCCCGATAACACCTAGAGCCGAGTTCACCAAACCTTTATCCCCGAACACTTGCGTCCACATGATGGATACCGCCACGCTTCCGCCGATCAGCGAAGGCAAGTAAAACGAGGAGCGGTAAATGCCGATACCTGAGACAGCTTTATTCAGAATTACCGCCACCATTAAGGCGAAGGCAAGTCGCAATGGCACGCTGGCGAATACATAAGTAAAGGTTACACTGACTGATTTCCAATACTTGTCGTCCGCTGTAAACATTTTTTCATAGTTGTCAAAGCCGATAAAATTCGGTGCATCAAACAAATTGTAATCCGTAAATGAATAAAAGAGTGAAGAAATAATCGGATACAGCGTAAAAATGAGAAACCCCAGAATGAAAGGGGAAGCAAATATGTACCCCACCAGGTTATCGTTATAACGCAGCTTGTTCATTGGTGATCAACCCCTAACCTTGATTTATGAAGTGGAAGCCTCGCTTCCTCTCTTCTCTACCTTTATTATAAAAGAGTTGATTCCCTGTCAGAAGGCAAAAAACCGTTCTGTTTGTATAAATAACAGAGTGATAATAGCGTTTACACGGTTCTAACAACACGCTTGCCGAGCACGAAGAAAGCCTCCGCATAAGGAACATGCAGAGGCTTTCGGGCCGAGCTTATTTTTTGTTTTTAGCCAAGATGGCGGTCGCATCCTTACGGAATTTCGCTGCGCCCTCTTCAACAGTCAACTTTTTGTACATGATTTGTTCAGCAGTATCTTTCAGCAATTTCTCGACTTCAACGGAGCCAATTGGACTTGGCGGATCCATCGGGGAAGCATTTTTCTCTGCCCAAGCTACGTACTCAAATACTTTCTTTTGTTCAGGCGTCAAGAGCGGCATCAAAGCTTCTTTCACTTTGGAGGAAACCGGTACACCGCGCTCACCCATGATGATTTTGTTCGCGTCGATATCATTGATCAAGAAGTTAATAAATTTTGCTGCTTCTTCTTTGTTTTTGGAGCTTTTTGCAACAGACCAGAACATACTTGGTTTCAAGAACAACGCTTTGTTTTGACCCCAGCTTGGTGTTTTGTTGACATCCAGCGTACGTTTAGCAGCTGTATTGAAGCCTATGAACTGATTGGACCAACCGAATGTGGCAACCGCATTGCCTAGAACCATTTCGTCGTCTTCCGCGGTTCCTTTTTTCTGTGCTAGCTTATCGAGCGGCAGTAGGTAACCGGAATCATACCATTTTTTGTACATCGTGTAGTAGTCAACAAACGCTTTATCATCCGCATAGCCAAGTCCAGCACCATCAGCCGCGTATAGCTTTTGTCCAACGCTTCTCAGATAGAACGGGAAGTACACGTCATGACGAAGATCGCCGGCAAGCAATTTGCCTTTGGCTTTCAGTGTAGCGCCAATTGCATCCAAGTCACCAAATGTCCAATCTTCTTTCGGTGTAATGCCATTATCTTTCAGCATTTGTGTATCCACCGTAGCACCTAGAGCATTGGAGCCTGCGTTTAATGCTACTAGTTTACCATCCACTTTACCGCCGGAAAGATTGTTTTCAGCAATGTTTTTCACGTCAAGCACGCCGCTTGTTGTAAATGGTGTTAAATCTTCTAATTGCCCTCTACCGCCATATTGTGTCAGGTAAGAGATGTCCATTTGAAATACGTCTGGCAAGCCATTCGCTGCTGCTTGTGGCGCAAGCTTCTTCCAGTAGTCGTCGAATGCCGCGTACTCCGACTCAATTTTCACATTCGGGTATTTTTGTTGATACAACTCAATGACTTTCAACGTATAGTCATGACGAGCTTGACCGCCCCACCAAGAAACGCGCAATGTAACTGGATCTGCTTTGGCACTTGTCGTTGGAGCTGAACTCGTAGCTGGGCTAGAACCTGTGCTTGGTGAGCTAGTTGAACCGCTAGAACCGCTTGTACCACAACCTGCAAGCAGTACTGCAGCCGAGATAATCGTAAACATAACTTTTTTCATCTGTATTTCCTCCCCAAAGTTGTAATCGGTTTCTTTCTATTCGTATTATCGCGCTGGAAGGAGGAAAGGTTAATCCAAAATACAGTCCTATTTGTTTAAAATGCAGAGGTGTCTGTCGATTTCATATACTCAGAAGGTGTCGAACCCCGGTATTTTTTGAAAACTTGACTAAAATATTGAGGATTGTCTCCGAAGCCAAGTCGCTCCGCAAGTTCAAAAATTTTGATATCCGTGTCTTCCGCAATCATTTCCGTCGCACGATTAATTCTTGCTTTCATGACATAATTGGAAAACTTCTCTCCCGTTTCCTTCTTGAATAGTTTTCCGAGATAATCCGCATTCATATACAACATGTCATGTGCAACCCAATTCAAGCTGAGCTCCGTATTCCCAAGTTGGGAGTTAATCACATCCATCACCTTCTGAACAATCGCACTGTGCTTCACTTTGTTAAGGCCATAAAAGCGTTCCGTCATGGTGAGTACCACATTTTCCATGAAAGTCTGAATATTCTGAAGCGTATGCATGTCCACAATCAAGGGGATTTGCGTAAAATAATGATTCATTTCTTCAGGTGCGCATTGTCGAACTAGGGAAACGAATTGCTGAATGACATAAGACTTCGTTACATCAATGTCCAGCTGCGCTTCCTTCAATCCTGCAATAAAAGCGTGCAAAGCAGCCTCCGCTTCCTCGCGGTGACCGGATCTCACGGACATATTGAGCCGCTCCTCATCCCAACCTAGCTCTCTCGGCGATGCTTCTTGCGAGACTTCGGTATCTTTGCGGGTAATTAAGCTGCCCTCTCCCAAATAAAAGCGATAATTCAACAGGTGCAAGCATTGCTTATACAGATGTCTAGCTTTCGTAATATGACTGGGTTCACTAAGGGCAATCGTTGTGTCCATTTTGTAATACGTCTGGAACGTATCTCGTATATGATAGATCCGCTCATGGAGCAGATCGATATGGTCGGATTCTTCCAGGAGAATTAAGACATGATTGCCGATTGTCGTACTGAGCAATGGGCTCTCTAGGATTTCCTGGGCAATATTCTTGATTGCAAACAGATGCTCGAACTCAAAGTCACCTTCCAACTGAAATAAAAGAAGACGGATTTGATAGTCAAAATCGAGCTTGAATAAGCTGCGGAAATAGTCCCAATCCCAATGGCCATACGTTTTATTCGTCACAAATTCCTTTAAAAATTGTTCCTTCACATGCGGCATCACTTTCTCAAGTTCAGCTTTCATGTTCAGAACGAACGACTCTTTATTCGTCTCTTGTTCAAGCTCAGCTACAATTTCCTGCAGCGCTTCGCCAATTTTGCCTTCGTTTGTTGGCTTTAACAAATAATGCTTAACCCCGTACTGCATGGCTCTACTCGCATAATCAAACTCACCGAAGCCTGACAACAGAACGAAGCGAATCTGAGGATACGCCTCATGCACCCGTGCCACAAGCTCGAGCCCATCCATGCCAGGCATGCGAATATCACTGATAATAATATCCGGCATCTGCACCTGTATGAAATCGAAGGCTTCCACCCCGTTCCGCGCAGTCCCGATTAGCTCTGTTTGTAAGGAGGACCAATCCATCATACGTGAAATGCCATCTAGAATGATTCTCTCATCGTCAACTAATAATACTTTGTACATCACTTATTCCTCCTGACCATTTGGTAAACTAAGTATGATCGAAGCCCCATGCTTCACTGCCTCGTCTACACGAATCCCGTAATCTTCCCCGAAGGCAAGCTTTATCCGATCATCGATATTCAAAAGTCCAATCCCCTTGCCTTTCGTCGTTACTTCACCACTACGTAATCTATCAATCATCCCTTTCGGGATGCCTGGCCCCGTATCCTCAACGGCAAGGAAGATCCCGTCTTCGGTGCTCCAGCCTCGAATCGAGATTTCACAAGGTTCAATCGTTGACTCTAGTGCATAATGAATCGCATTCTCCATCAAAGGTTGGAGTGTCAGCTTGGGAATGGGACGATTCATTAAGTGTTCAGGTACGTCCAGCTTGAATACCAGTCGCTCCTCGAAGCGAATTTTCTGAATGGTCACATAACTTCGGACAATATCGATTTCTTCACCGAGTGTAATAATCGGTTCCTTCAAATCGACGGAGTGCCTCAGCAAATACGCTAGCGCTTCCACCATCTCCGAAATTTTCGCTTGGCGATTCACCTTTGCCATCCAGTTGATCGACTCCAGCGTGTTATAGAGAAAATGAGGATTGATTTGAGACTGCAACGCTTTAAATTCCGTTTCTTTAATCAACAGACGATTGGCATAATTTTCTTGAATTAAGGTGTTAATACGCTCGATCATGAATCGGAAGCTTCGCTGCAAGAGACCAATTTCATTCATGGCAACCTGTCCACCAGGGGGGAATAAATTCGCTTCCTCGAAGTTTCCTTTCTCTGCAAGCTTCATGCGTACCATCAATTCGTCGATCGGCCGCGTTAAGCTGTACGAGAATCGGATGCCTATAAGAATGACAACCACAAAGATGGTAATAAACACGAAAACAACCATTTCTTTAATAAAAATAATCCGATCAAAAATCTGATTAAACGGCGTAATATTCAAATACGTCCAACCCGTATTCAAGGACTGTATTTGGGCAATGAAATACTCTTCGCCGTCAATTTTCTGGATTTCATAGCCCTTCCCATTGTTCATCGGAGCGGCGATCCGCGTCCAATCAAAAGAGGGATTACTTGGGAAGATAACGTTTCCATTAGAAACGATCATCACGTCCCCCTCTTCGGGCGCAATATCACGGACAATCTTATCAATATTAATCCGAATGACAAGCGTACCTAAATAGTCCAAATCAAAGTTCGTTTTATGAAACGAGCGAATTTCCCGCGTCGCAATCAACGCCGAATCTTTACTGTCGGGATATAGCCAACGGTTTTCTCCCATGCCCTCAGCGGCGACATCCAAAATATGCTTTTTCCGCTCCGCATCCATTCGCATGATATTACCGCCTTCATGCTCATTTCCTTTGGCATCCATAATTTGAATCGAAAACAGATAGGGCTCTTCCCCCGAATAACTGATCAGCCGATCAACCAAGTATTGACTAATGATCAGACGATCATAATCCGAAGGATTCCTTTTAAGTGATGTCAACCATTCCTGCACTTGCTCCTCGGCCAAAATCCGATAAGAAAGCTGCTGCAATCGCTTGAGCTCAGTTTCGATGGCGGTCGACGATAAATTAAGCACGCGAGAGGACTTCTCATAGATTTGCCCATCATAGATCGAGAAGACATATTGCTGTATCAAAATAGTGAATGTCAACGAAACCGCGATAATCATCGTTATCAAAATGGATAATTTGTTCTTGATCTTCATGTGCCGATACTTATCTAGGACGGAACGTAAACCCATGGCTGGCCGACTCCCTATTTCGTTTTGTTATCGATTATGGCATCCAGAAGGCCAATGGTCAACGGTCTGATACTGGCAAGCCCTCTGTGTCGTGGTCAGATTACCCCCGATAGGCCCGCGGCGAGACCCCCATATACGACGTGAATGCACGTGTGAAGGCGTACAGCTCAGAATAGCCTAATGAGTAGGCGATTTCTGTCACAGACAGCGTCGTTGTCTTGAGGAGCTCTGCCCCTTTTTCCAACCTTTTCCGGGCCAAATAACGCTGTGGCGAGATCCCATATTTATTCAAAAATGCGGTATATAAATGGGATCGATGATAGCCAAAATGCTGGGCTGCATCCTCAACGCGAATATGCTCGGTATAGTGTAGATCGAAGAAATCTTTAACTTGGGCCAACCAGTTTTCTTTCTCTTTCGAGGAAGAACGGTTGATTTGCAGATTCATTTTATAAAAAAGATCACTGAGTGCTCGTTGTTCGAGAAACATGTCTTTCTTTGCCCCCGATATTGCCCCTATCACACTTCGCAGCGATTCGCCGACTTCATTGCTCACAATGTCATGCAACCAATACTTACTTGCTCTAAGACCGAACTCCGCTATTAATAGTGGCAATTGCTCCCCTTCCATCGCGAGCCAAATCATTTTCAAAGGGGGTATGCCGTCATCTGATTGCATGGTTTCATACACATAGGGAAGTCCGGGAAATAAGCAGAATAAATCTCCCTCACTTAATTCAACAGTAAGATCAAGCGAAGTCACTCTCACTTTGCCTTGCATGACCCAATGAAAGCTTGTTTGTTCAATCACTCTGGGACCAATGTGGTAGCTAGGCTTAGCCAGATTCTGCCCCGCACGTACAACCCAACATCCGCTTGCACTCTGAAAAGGACGGGGAATCGCCAGCCAGACATTTGCATATTCCATCTCTAACTCTTGCATGGGGACACAGCTCCTCTTATATGCCTGATCTACCTAGCATAATTAAAAGCCAACATAATGACAACTTCTAACATTCGATCATGTTGATATGTTCCTCCTATTTTTATACTAATCATAGGAAATAACATGCAGATGAAAGGTGGCAGCAGCCTTATGAAGAAACCTAATATTCTACTCATCACAAGTGATCAACAGCATTGGAATACGATTGGAGCTTTTAACCCTGAGCTATCCACCCCTAACTTAGATCGCCTTGTCAACGAAGGTACGACCTTTACCAGAGCCTATTGCCCAAACCCTACTTGCACCCCGACTAGATCTTCCATCATTACAGGACAATATCCGAGTCAGCACGGCGCATGGACACTAGGTACCAAGCTGCTGGAAGATCGACATACAGTTGGTGAAGATTTCAAGAAAGCGGATTATCGAACTGCCTTAGTCGGGAAAGCACATTTCCAACCGCTCAAAGGCACAGAAGAATACCCTTCTCTTGAATCGTATCCGATTCTTCAGGACCTCGACTTCTGGAAAACCTTTGATCAGCCATTCTATGGTTTTGACCATGTTGAATTAGCCCGCAATCATACGAATGAAGCACACGTAGGACAACATTATGCCCTATGGATGGAAGAGAAAGGGCTCACCAACTGGCGCGATTATTTCTTAGCTCCAACAGGAACGATGGACCCTAATCAGCTGCATCATTGGGACATTCCCGAAGAGTTTCACTATAATACCTGGATAGCTGAAAGAACGAATGCCCTTCTGGAACAATACCAACAATCCGATGAAGGCTTCTTCCTGTGGTCGAGCTTCTTTGATCCGCATCCTGACTATTTAGTCCCTTCGCCATGGGATACCATGTATGATCCGGAGAAGCTAACGATCCCGACGGTCACACCTGGCGAGCACGACAAGAACCCACCTCATTTCCGTTTAACACAAGAAGAGAATCCTGACTTTTCCCATTTAAAAGAAAGCGGCCATGGCATTCATGGTTATCAATCGCATTCCCGCCTGCCAGAAAGCGAGCGCAAACAGCTCGTTGCGACTTATTATGGGATGATTAGCTGTATGGACGCACATATCGGCCGTATTCTAGACCGATTAGAAGAGCTAGGACTTGCCGAGAATACCATTGTCGTTTTTACAACGGATCATGGTCACTTCTTTGGGCAGCATGGTCTGCAGTATAAAGGTGGCTTCCATTACGAGGATCTGATTAAGCTCCCCTTTATTGTCCGATATCCTGGTCATGTGCCTGCTGGCACAACTTCGAATGCCATCCAGTCCCTCGTCGACTTGGCTCCTACCTTTCTATCCATGGCGGGGCTGCCAATTCCATGCTTCATGACGGGCGTAGATCAAAGCAGCGTATGGACAGGTCAGGCAGAGCGTGTACGCGATCATGCCATCTGTGAATTCCGCCACGAGAAGACGACCATTCATCAGAAAACATATGTAAACGATCGCTATAAACTAACCGTCTACTATAATCAAACATATGGCGAGCTTTTTGATCTCCAAGAGGATCCAGGTGAGATCAGAAATTTATGGGATGAGCCTGCGTTCAAAGAATTGAAAGCTGATCTGTTGTTGGCTTATATTTGGGCGGAGTTGGGAAAAGAGCCTGTGGCGATGCCACGGATTTGGGGCGCGTAGGTACAAGGGTATATACGTCAAAAAAAACCACGGCTGCTCCGTCCTTGGCAAGTCAGAATCTAAAAAAGATGCGAATCCGCATCCTTTTCCACTAGAAAAGTCGTGATTTGCTAGGAAAGATGCGATTATGCATCTTTTTCCACCGCATTTATACTATTTATGGCGTATTGGTAAAAAAGGATGTATTTTCGCAGCAATTCCTCGATAAACGGTCTATTCTCCTTAAAAAAGATGTATTTTTGCAGTTCTCAGCTCCTATCGAAATGCTGAATACACATCAAAAAAGCTCCCATCTCAGGGAGCTTCTCTCTTTTTATAGAACCGTTTGAAAGCCTGTCTTATCGGCATGTTTATATTTAATCCCTGATCCACGTGTGGAGATAACCATCATATCTCGCCAAATTAGCAGATCTGTCACCTCGGCTTGTGCATTCAATGCATGAAGCATGATGTTGCCTCTGAACTCGATCAGTTTATACAGCCCCGTATCGGCACACACATAGACGTCACCGCGATGCGCGACCAATCGGTTCAAGAACATGCCCTCAAACCGGTGCTGATGCAAACCGCCTTTTTTATTGCCTACGACTAAGCCTCCGCGCTCCGTTGTTCCTACAAGCAGCGTGTTGAACACAGCTAAACTGGTCACCGCTTGCGTGAGCGGCATGCTGCACCAGTCCCCGGTAAATAAATCGTAATAGGAGATGCCATCTTCATAGCCTAAGAATATGAAATGAGGAGTCACCATCAAATCGTAGGTTTTCTTCCCTCGAAAGGCAAGTGGCAGCCATTCCTCCTGATTCCCGCAAAGCAGACCATTCTCCGTGAGCACGAATCGATCACCCCAGCCAACTGCCCGATAACAGGGATCCGTAACCGTTGTTTGCTGCCATACATCTTCCTCTAGGTGATATAATCCGTGGCTTGTGGAAGCGAATAATTGCGTCTCCAACCAATCTAGGCGATAGACATGAACCTGCGCCGGCAAGCCTTCTGAGGCGCTTTCCCATGATCGTAACGGCGAGAACTGAACCACACCGTGCCCTTCAGTCCCCGCATATAAAACCCCGTCTGGAGAGGCAGTCAATGTCGTAAATCGTAAGGATAGCAAATCATTGGTGGATTGCCATGTCGAATTTGTTTCCATGAAGTTCATCCTCTCTGCAGCACGTACATCTGCGACTTTCCAAATACACATCTTTCACAAGTCTGAGATAATCCAACGATTGTTCCATAGTGAAATGGTTCGTCTCTATACGATGCTGCTTGCCGCTCATCAAATTGACAAGTTGCAGCTGCACAGGAATCCCTCCGAAAGCTTTATTGCAAAAAACAACCGACATATGTGTAAACAGGGCAAGCGATGCCGCGCTGTCTTCCATGATAAATTTATGTATGACAATGGATTGCTGCGACGAGTCCATCGCTTGCACGATCATCGATAAACCCATATCAAGCTCATCAACCCACACATCCATGCTTTCAAATAAAAGGATCGGCCATTCCATCCGGCCCTCACCTGACAGAATGCCATACAACTGCTCAATGACATTATGCTTAACATTGCTATAAAAGGGATCTGAGCCGAATTTTTGGACTTTATTCGTCCATTTCTTTTCGAACTCTTGCGTTAACGCACGATGCGTTCGAGCTGCTATGGGCATGGTGTACCATGCGTTAATGGCATGATAAGCCGCGTATTGCGTTAGCTGCTGCCAATTCAGATCTTCGGAATCCGTACCACGATCCTCATGAGTGAGGGTATGCAGCCAGCGTTCTAATTGATAATCTGCTATGACCTGCAAGGTCCCGACGCCAATACCGTTCTCGCTATGATTCATATCGACTAGCCCCCTCATGATGTCGTTCATCTCGTCAGCGATTGATAATCATTTTCATTCACTCACTACATCGAATGATAATGGTTCTCACTTGTATTGTCAAGAAAAACGAACACATGTAGAAGCTCCTTGACAAAATGTCACAAAACGACACCGATTTTCGAGCGACATTGCAATCAAAGTGCGTTAATCTATGAAAAATGATTCATAGGAGGCGTACTAGGATGCAAAACTTACAAATCTGCGGATTGGGTTTTATCGTGCTATGTATTATGTATTATCTCGTCATCGATGTTTTCGAGAAGAGTAAACGCCTCAGACAGACTGCTATGAGCTTACAAGAACCCCTGACCCCAACGGTTCCAAAAGTGCTCACCAAGGTAGCCCTTCCCACTCAGGAAACCGTGTATCCGATGTATATTGACTGTAGTCGCAACGAACAATTTATCCCGCAACACTCGAATAACGCTTTAACCCCTGTGACCATATAAAATAGGCCATCATCACGATCACCATAGCAGCGGCTGGAACGCCCCAAACGGCCCAGCCGTATTGCTCTGGTCGCAATAAGTAAGCGGCCGGATAAAAGCTGGCTAATGAATACGGAATGATGTAAGTTAACAGTCCACGAAGCAGCGGATGAAAAATTTGCAAAGGATATCTTGTAAAATCATAAAGCCATGTGATCGGATAGATCAGTGAGCGTACCTCTTGAATCCAGAAGGTAAGTACACTGATGGTCAGCAAGATTGAGAATTGAATGAACGCGCTGCATAGCAAAGCGATCCCCACGTAAAGAACGCTCAAGAATGTCCACGCCATATCCAAGTGCGAAGCCGAATACCCCATTATCGCAAACCCTGTGATTAATTGACCGACGCCATTCAACTCTTGCGAATACCCTATCGCTTGAAAAAGCACGCCTACTGGCCTCACCATCATCATATCCATGCGTCCGTTCCGAATGTATCCTGTTAACAGGAATGGCGCGTTAAAGAAGGTCTGATTCAGCGCTCGCCCCGTTGCGGCAAGTCCAAACATAAAGACCAATTCATAGAAGTCCCAGCCGGCTAGCGTCGGAATTCGATTGAATATCACCGTCAAAAAAATCAATGTACTCCCCTGAGCAACAATCCCCGCAATGACCGCGATGAGTGTATCCGCCCGATATTCAACCAACGTTTTGACATACACTTTTAAAAATTGACCATACATTCCTATGAGATACACAACTTGCTGTATCCAGCTTCTCTTCGGTGCAAGCATTCTTTCACCCCCCGTTTATTGCGAGTCGTTTCGCCGCTTTCATCCACAATAATCGACTAATCACAATCATCACTAGTGCCCACGCAAGCTGCTCCAATAGTGCATAGCCAATATGTATCCCCGTCAATCTGCCTGTATAAATCGAAAGTGGAATATAAGCCATAGCTTGAAAAGGCAAATAGGTAAGAACCGTCTGCAAACCACTTGGAAAGAAATCGAATGGGATCAACGTACCTGCGAAAATATCCATAATAGCCCGCTTCGCCAGCTGTACGCCGAACGTATTCGTGGTCATAAACGAAATCATCATAATAATGGAATTAATACTGAATGCCACTAAAAAGCCTATGAAAAGACTTAGCACAAAGCCAACTCCTGCCCCCAAGCTCGGCGGCGATAATATCCCCAGTCCGAAAATCAATAAGAGTAAAGCAGGTATATTGACCCACACCATTTCCACGATAAAAAAGCCTGCAGCTTCTACAAATCGCTGAACTTGAAAATCCACCGGTCGAATAAGATCAAGTGCGATGTCCCCCGAACGAACGCGTAACGCCATCGCATACGTAGGAGCTCGCTCCGCGGGTGACCACCGTGCGAAGTTAATCGTCTGCCCAACCATAATATACGTAATCAATTGTTCCCAAGGTAACACTTGCCCCGTACCGTAGGTATAAATCGCTTTCCAGAGCATGTAATAAAGTACGCAGAACATCAGCGTTGACACCAGTGTCATGATAAAATCAAATCGAAACTGCATCCGTTGTCGAACCGCAATGCGGGACATGCCGCCAAGCCGTCTCAAGGTATCCATTAGCGAATGACCACACCTTCCGACTTAGGATGAGACCCAAGTGATGGACCGGAAATTCCCTCGCGATAAATCCGAGATATTAAGGCGTCGATGTTCTCATCTTGCATCGTAAGGTCCCGCGGTTGTGTCTTCTCTAATAAATGTTTCAGCAATGTTGACGTATCGATTTGATGCTGATCATACGAGATTTTGAGCATCCGTTCTTCTACTTGCGTGATGACCTCATAGCCCTTAAACAACGAGGCTGCCGCTTCAGCGAGCCATGTCTCTTCGAACGTTGCTTTGATTTGCCGCTCCGTCGCAAAATGATCGCGAATATGTTGCAAGGTGCCGTCATAGATTAAGCGGCCCTTATCGATAATCATCGTCCGATGACATAACCGCTCAATATCATGCATGTCATGTGTCGTGAGTAGCAGCGTGACACCTTTTTCTTGATTAATCTTCTGAATAAAAGCACGAATGCGCTCCTTCGCGACAACATCAAGCCCGATCGTTGGCTCATCCAAGAAGAGAATATCCGGCTCGTGCAGTAAAGAAGCAAGGATTTCACATCGCATCCGCTGCCCAAGTGAAAGCGTTCTCACTGGACGGTTTAATAAATGCTCCACTTCCAAAACCTCGGCAAACTCACGTAAATTTCTGTGATAATTGTCCCAGGAAATGCTGTACATATACCGAAGCAGATCGAAGGAATCCTTCACAGGAAGATCGAATAGCAGCTGACTCCGTTGTCCGAATACGACACCAATCTGATAGGAGCTTTGCTTGCGACTTTTGTGCGGGACCAACCCCGCTACTTCAATGGTGCCTCCACTTGGCTCGAGGATGCCCGTCAGCATTTTGATCGTGGTCGATTTGCCCGCGCCGTTCGGCCCTAAGTAGGCAACACTTTCCCCTTTTTCAATAGAAAAAGAAATATCCTCCACCGCGACCATCTCGCGCTTCTCGGGCTTAATTAAGCTCCTTAACGTTGCAAATCGCCCCGTACGTCTCACGTCGGTTTCGAACGTTTTACGTAAATGTTTAACCTCAATTAACGACAAAGCACTCTCTCCTTCTGTTTTACGATTGTCTGAAAAGAATCCCATCCATTATACCAAGGATTTCCAATGGGTTGATACTACTTTTTCCAGCATTCATTTGGGATCCCCCGCAAACCACAAGCCCACGAACTCTTAAGGACCATCCCACAAGGAAACCCACCAGATATGCGGTCTTTCATTCGCGGAAATCTGCCAATAGATGTATAAAGTACAGTTAATTTCTTCGGAATTAGCTGATTTTACAAATTAGATGTAAAAACTCCAGTTAAATTTCACCTTTTTCGTATAATCGGATAAATGGTTAACATTAACTGTAGTTTATACAGTTATACTTGTAAATTCGCCGATTAGCTCAATATTAACTGGAGTTTTTCCATTTATTATTAGCGCGACCTAATATGCAAAAGCTCAACCTTAAGATCGGCTTCTCATTCAAACAATTGCTACTCATGTCTCGTATAGCACACGCCCTGTCAACGATAAGTCATAGCCGCGGATAGGACGTAATTCATTCTGAAACGCTTCCGACTGTAAAATTCGCAGAACGCGATCGATCCAAGCGAGATTTTCTGGCTTTTTTAACATCACAAGATCATAACGTTCCTGAATGAGCGGGATGAAATCAACGCCGCCTACCATGGATGCCGCCTTCTCAATACCGACTCCGAAATCTGCTTCCCCTAACGCAACCTTACCTGCTACGCCCATATGATTAGATTCCTCGTGCTCATAACCGCGGAGCAACTGCGATGAGATGCCTTGAAGACGGAGCTGCTCATCAAGAAGAACACGTGCTCCAGAACCTTTTTCACGGTTCACCATGCGAAGATCAGTTCTTTTGAGATCTGCCCAACCATGGAGTTGCTTCGGATTGCCTTCTTGCACGAATAACCCCGCCGATCGCGAGACCAGATTCACGACCACATAGGAGGAGCCAATCAGCAATTTCCGGATATAAGGCAGATTATATTCACCTGTATCCCCATCGAGCAGATGCGTACTCACAATATCCGACTCACCCTTGTACATGGAGATCAGACTGTCCAGACTTCCGACATAGGCACGAAGCGGTCTGTAGGGGACGATTTGTCTTTCGATATGTTTGGCCAGAATGTCCAAGCTTACATCTTGTCCAGTAATGACAATGGACTGTTTGGGCGACTGCCCGGCATACACCACTTGCTGAGCATTAGACTCAGTTACATCATGGTAAACAACTGCAGCCTTGCCACCTTTGGCACGTGTTTTATAGGCTTCAAGATCCGCTGCATCTACACGCATCTGCTTACCGACACGGTAGGCGGCTAGATCCCCTTTTTTGATCAGATCATAAACGGTTAATTTGGAGATTTTCAAAAGTTTTGCTATCTCTTCGGTTGTATAGGAAACGTCAGTTGTCATAGGAACCTCCATTAGGTATCTTTCGAAACCATTCTTCCCTATCATAAGGTGATACAAGTTGTATTTCAATCCTGATATAGACGATTTAAATATCGTTATATATAATAAATTATAATTAAATATTTTTATTTATATCTAAATAGATAGAAAACAATTATCGGAGGGTGGCTTATGTTACATTTAAAGAAGTTTAGTGCGGTTTTGTCTGGTTTTGCAATCGCAACAATGATCATCACGGGATGCTCCAGTGAAAAAGCTCAACCAGCAGTGAGCACAGCACCAACTGCAACGCCAGTACCTACGGAGAAAGTAGAATTAACGATTTCTGCCGCAGCCAGCTTAACCGATGCATTGAAAGAAATTCAAACGAACTACGAAACCAAAAACAAACAAATCAAACTTAACTTCAACTTCGGTGCTTCCGGCGCCTTGCAACAGCAAATCGAACAAGGTGCTCCTGCGGATCTATTCTTCTCGGCAGCAACTAAAAATATGAAGACTTTGGTAGACAAACAATTGATCGATACTGCACAGCAAAAAAACTTGTTAATCAATGAACTCGTGGCTGTCGTTCCTGCGGATGGCAAAGTAGCCGTTACGAAATCAGAAGATCTCTCCAGTGACAGCATTAAACATATAGCCATTGGTGAACCTGCAACTGTTCCAGCTGGCAGCTATGCGAAAGAAGCGTTAACGAATGTGAAACTTTGGGACTCCCTGCAAGCAAAAATCGTGCAAGGCAAAGATGTACGCCAAGTCCTTACATACGTAGAATCAGGCAACGCCGAAGCTGGCTTCATGTATAAAACCGATGCACTTACATCCAAGCGTGTTAAAGTTGCTTTCAGCGTAGATCCAAAAACATACACACCGATTGAATACCCTGCCGGTATCGTAAAAGCAACCAAACATAGCAAAGAAACGTCCGACTTTTTCACCTATCTGCAAAGTAAAGAAGCCCAAGATGTATTCGTTAAATTCGGTTTCTCGATCCCTAAATAAGCATGGAACAGATCAACTGGACTGAATTTCTTAATCCGATCCTTTTATCATTAAAAGTTGCCATTGTATCCAGTGTGTACGTTCTTATCTTCGGTGGTTTAGCTGCTTGGAAAATGACACGTCGGAACTTCCCCGGGAAAATCGTCGTCGAGACCACTTTTCTCTTGCCTTTGGTGCTGCCTCCGACCGTCGTCGGCTTCATTTTGCTCATACTGTTAGGCAAAAGGAGCTGGATCGGACATGGGATGGACTATGTGTTCCATCAATCGATCATTTTCACATGGGGAGCCGCTGTGATCGCTTCAGTCGTGGTGGCTTTCCCACTCGTGTACCAAACGATGAAAACCGGCTTCTCCATGGTCAGCAAAGACCTAGAGGATGCAGCAAGATCCATCGGAGCTAGCGAGTGGCAGGTCCTTTGGTATATTACGCTACCCTTGGCTTGGCGTTCTATCATTGCCGCGTACATCCTTGGCTTTGCCAGAGGGCTTGGTGAATTCGGGGCAACGCTCATGATCGCGGGCAACATCCCGCATAAGACACAGACCTTGCCAACTGCTATTTACATCGCAGTGGAATCTGGAAATCAAACACTTGCCTGGTACTGGGCAGCAGCCATTATTCTGATTTCCTTCGGGTTACTGTTCATCGCGAATCACAGAACGAAGAGCTGAAAAAAAGCAGCATCTCCATGAGGGCTAACCTCTTGAAGATGCTGCTTTTTTCCTTTAGTACAGGGGATATTTGACCCGTAGGTCTTCCCGGAACAGAACAACGGAATCATTGCGAATATAATGACACACATACGAGCGGCGCCAACGGTCTTTGCTGCGATTTTTGTAGGACGAGTGAATGAGCAGCTCATGGAAAAATAAAATGTCCCCTTTTTCCATCACAACTGGAATCTCTTGTTTCAAATCAACACCTTCAGTTTCATCTGTCCAGCTCTCATGCTCCTCAAGATTCGTTACCTTTCCATGTGGCAGTAAACCCAGCTTATGCGTGCCTGGAATGACCCATAAACAGCCGTTTTCTTCATCCACAAGATCCTCCAAAGCGATCCAAGCAGCAATCATCGACTTTGGATCATCCTTGATATAGTAGTAATCCTGATGAGGAGCTTGACCTGGTGAACCTGGTTCCTTATAGAAGTACATACTTTGCACACATACAGCCTCCTCCCCCATCATTTGAGCGAGAGCGCCACGTATAACAGGGAGCTTCATGACTTGTTGTGAGAAACCATCTTGCTTATGCGGATTAAATAATCGCACAGAGAAGCGGTCTTTTTGAGAGATTTCTTGACCGCCTTTTCTGGGGAGCGCCCATTCGGCAATCTCATCTGCTGATCGTATCGAGTGAATATGTCCATTAAAGGCATCAACTAGATCTTCACTGCAACCTTTTTTCAACAAATAATACCCATGCTCATGGAAAAATGCTAATTCCTTTTCACCGATAGGTGTCAATCGTTCCTTAACCTGACTTTGCACATCCATTTCCCCTTTCAAATTGTAAGCTCCAGCTATATACTTAGCATACAGACGAACTCGCATTTCGAACATGGCTGTGATTGATTGAAATATATCTGTAATTGATATGGATGTTACAACTAACTCATTGAAAAGGATCACGATTATGAGTACAGAACCCATTATTCGAATACCTAAAGTCAAGTCTACTTTTGGCGGAACTGTCGTGTATCCGCCCGGGAGTCGCTTTGGCCCCCGTATACAAACGGATCTTCAGCTCGTCTTGCTGCATACTGGCTCAATGACGGTATATATTGATGAGGTTCCTCATTGCGTCCAGCCCGGTCAAGTCATCCTTCTTACGCCGGGCCACAATGAACAGTTCACATTCGCAAAGGAACATGAAACCTGGCATCGCTGGATTGCTGTCCATGTGGATGAGCTCTCCGTACATCAGCGTCAGCAGTTGGAGCAATTACCAGCTACTCAATCCATTAGTGAGGAAATGAATCGTTTAACTGATATTCTGATATCCTTACGATTACGCTATGACGCAGGCTCAGAAACGCTTTGCAGCTTAGGTTTAGCAGCCCTTCAGTTATTTATTGCTGAAACAACTAGCAACCACATGCAGCTTACACATCCTTCTGTTCTACACGCGAAGAAATATATCGAAGGGCATTTCCATGACCATCTGTCGCTGGAAGGCATTGCCAATGCAGTCGGCCTTTCTCCTGAACATCTCGTTCGCTTATTCCGTAAGCACGAAGGGATCACTCCGATCAAATTCGTATGGAACTATCGCATTCTGCGGGCCAACGAATTATTGACACAAACAGGCTTAGCCATTGGCGAAATCGCTATGCGCTGCGGCTTCAAAAACTCGTTTCACTTTGCTCGCTTGTTCAAAACTTCAACCGGCACCACACCATCCGACTATCGGCATGGTAACTGGCGGGGAGAATGACAAAGAAGCTGTTCTCAGCGTAACTAACTCCTACGCGCGAACAGCTTCTTGTCTAGCTATAATCTGCCTAATGATTGATTACCTAGATAAACTATTTTATGGCAGATTCAAAGTTGGTGTATTATTGAAGAAGTTCCACGGTTTCAACATCGCGTGTACCCACTCCGTTGGCATAATAGGCCACTCTTCCGCACGAGCCACATGTGTAGCACCTGTCGTGATCCACACCACGTCATCCGTATTCTCAATCGAGGCATTGTCAGCTGTAAATTGTCCTAAACCTGTATCCTTCGCAGTGCGATTTGGATATTTCCCTTCAGGATAGCGTTCATCCGGATGGTAAGTCGTTACCCAAATTTGCTTATCCATAAAGCCTGCACGTTTGAATAGCCAATCATCAGCACTGAATAGCGCTCCCTTGGCAATCGGATGCGTACCACCAGCAAAAGGAATGATTTGATAAGAGACCGGATTACCTACTTTGTTTTCTTTATTCGGGTTACTTAGAATTCGGATTGTAGATGGATCGAATTTCTGCGTAGCTTCTTGTTCCGTTTTTATGGATTTTTGCTCTGTAATCATTACACTTTTACGCGGCCCGCCATCCATGTTCTCGGCGACCTTCGGATCAATCTCAGTAAAAGAATTGTCCTCTCCATCCACATCCATATCGAGTCTAAAATTATAAATATGCTGATGAGTGGTGCCAACAATATTTTTATCAATCAATGTGCCATATTTCGTATCCTCTACCGCCGTTGCATCATGCATATTACTGGTTAAGACACCTTTTACCGCTTCAATCCCAGTGGCCCCTACATCGATTTTGATCGTACCATTTGGTTGCAGCACCCAGTCAAAAATATAATCATAATTACCCACGGTAGAGATCCAGCGCACGACTAATTCTCTACGCTCTTTACTGTCGGTACCTTGCGCGGACATCGTATCATGCCGATATTCAGGACCTGCATATTGTTCGAAAATAGCCATCGCATTCGGTATCGTACGAGGATTCCCTTGTGTATCGGCCGTAACAGCATCTAGTAACACCGCGTTGTCCGGAACATCTTTCCCTTTGACCAGAGAAGATGTCAGCGTCCCCATACCATACTCTCCAGAATCAAAATACGTTTTAAAGTACCAACCAATATCCGGATCCCCATAAGGTACGACCATACCGCCGAGCGAGCCTTCGTACATAATCTTCCGCTTCTCTCCCTGATCGTTATACGTCATTGTCGAAAGAATAGGTCCCACACGACTATCCAATCGCAAATGGAAATCCCAGTTCCCCCAAGAGATCATATTACCTGTTAAATTGTAATTTTTTCCCGCTGTTTCTTCAATTGAAAGAGGCTTCTGTGCTAGTTTATCTGCAAAATTACGACCATCATATGGATTCGCTTGCATCGGAACAGGAATGACTCCGTTATCCTCGATTTTAATAATTTGTTTCTTTTCCAAATCGACAACGGCAACAAGATTTTCAATCGGGTGTGCCCAGAAGTTCCCATCTCCTGTATCCAGATAAGACACTACTTTCAATAGACGGGCATCTTCAATCAGATCATCCTCGCCCCCAAAATAACCTACCGTCAAAGGTGTCGTTACAACTTTCTTAATATCCGAAATACCACGCTTCGCAATAGCCTTGGCATACGCAGCATCCCCTTCAATTACACTTTGAACTGTTATCATATCGTCCAGTGTAACCATGCCGTGAGCGCCTTCCTTTGTTTCCCATTTGGTCAGCTTGCCATCGGCGAGATTTACTTCACCTTCAATAACATGTTTACCTTTCAATGCTACGAATTCAGCCACTCTAGGAAGAACTTTACTCCTTTCTCCAGTTAGGACATAGTTCCACACATCGCTTTTCGCGGGGGGTTTCAGAGAAATTTCTGTAAAAAGAATCGTCTCTTTATAGTTTTCAGATTCTTTGACAATGCTGACAGCCTTCTCAATCTCTCCAGCGCTTAACGGATTAAGTGGGTTCGTATCTTTTGAAATTTGGACATTTGAGACTACATCAGATTGGAAGATCTCATTGATAAAATCATGATATACATACGTGATACCATTCCTCATCACAACAGGCCCTGCAAGTGTTCGAAGCGTACCATTCACACTGACACTGGCACTATCTAGATGAAGTTTAGCAACTTTACCATCCTTCACGACTTGAATTGTCTTAGATGTTTCATCCCAGTACACCGCAGCCCCAAATTCCTCAAGTGTTGGTCGTAACGCCATGTATTCATCTTCAAAGCTGCCGCCATGTGCATAAGCTTGCTGCGAACCAAATGGCGCTAATGGCGTGATTGCCATAGTTAACATCGTGCCCAGAATTACCGTCTTTTTCAAAGAGTTCATCATTTTCATCCGTTTAGTCCCCTTCTGTTCTAGCGTTTAGTTCATCTCGATGACGTTAGTATACTAGAAGGAATTGTGGAAATATTGGAAAAAACGGTCATCATGTTAGTTTATGTAACATCAAAGCTGAAAACGTTGCTGAGATGAGAGGAGTGAAGCTTCATCCATGCATGTGGCGTTTCTTGATAAAACTTCTTGAACTCATTAATAAAATGAGCTTGATCATAATAATCAGCATGTTCCGAAATGGTTTCCCATATCGCAGAGGCTTGTGGCACAGTCATTAACCCATTCAATGCGTGCTGGAATCTTGTAATTTGGCCAAACACTTTTGGGGATAAGCCGACAAAATGCTCAAATTGCTTACGAAGATAACGCTCCGAATAAGCAGTTTCGCTCGCCAGATCCTTTACACTCATATTCCCTTTGGATATGATCATTTGATTTAAAGCAAAACGTATGAGTCGTGAATCCTGCTGAATAGTTAGCACTTCACCGAGTGTTTCCTGAAAGAAGCGTATCTTTTCAGTGAACGTTGCCGCTGTATAAATAGGTTCGATGCTTCTTGGACTTATTTTGATAAAGTCTAATAAGCTACAAGAGTGACTTATCAAGTCTTTCATCTCAATGTTTGATTTACCAGTCATATGAAGAGAAAGGAACCGAACACCAAAGTAGTCGGTATTTCTTTTCAGTAAAATCGTGTGTCTGGAGAGCACAGAGCCATATACTTGGATGTCAGGCTGACTAGCGTCACAGCAAAATAACATGTCCACATGACCGTCAGGAATGGCGACAAACTCTGGCGATTCGACATCTTTGGAGCGAAATTGATAAAAAAGTGCAGGGATATGATGAGCGTCGCCAGGTGTTTTATATTCTTGATAACCTGCGTTACACCACGCCATTTCAGGTTGCAAAGGGATATATCCTTGGGTCGATTCCTTCTCAAAAGCATTCATCATCTCCTCACCTCTCCCTATTCCGAACTTATTTAAGTCCTTATATTAAGCACCACTACAATTAATGTCAATATATATAACATCAATTATTGTTTTAACTAACACAACATGCCATCTGTATCTCTTTCAGAACAACAAAAAGCCTCGCTTCACCAGCGAGACTCTTTCCTGCCATTTCATCATTCCCACAGCTGCAAAGCAGCCCCGATCATACCGCTTGAATTGCCTTGATAGGCTGGCACAATGCGAACACCTTCCCACATCGCAGGCATTATTCTACGCGATACCTCTTGCCTTAGTTCCACAAACAATCGCTCTCCCGCTTCCGAAACACCGCCGCCAATGACGATCAACGAAGGATTGAACATATGAATCAAAGAAGCAATGGCTGCGCTAAGCGCTGCCAAGGTTTCATTCATCAGCTCTGTCGCCACAGGATCACCGAGTTGCCAGCGGGCAAATACTTCACGAGAGTCTACCATTTCCTCCCCTAAACCAAGAGTGGCAAGCTTTTCGCGCATTCGCTTCGCAATGGAGGTTCCTGACGCGTACTGCTCCAAGCAGCCGACTCCGCCGCACACGCAGGGGATACCGCCAAAATCGACGGACATGTGGCCGAGCTCACCACCTCCGCCCCATGCACCGTGAACTAGTCGCCCCTCCACAACGAGGGCGCCACCTACGCCTGTGCCTAATGCAAGGCATAGAAAATGTTCGACACCTTGCCCAGCTCCCACATATTTCTCCGTTAGGGCTAGCACATTCACATCGTTATCGACGATAACCGGCAGCCCATAATGTGCTTGCAGGATACTTTTGAGCGGTGTACCTGCATAGCCAGGAATCAGCTCGGATGCCGAACGAACCGTGCCCGTTTCCCACTCGATTTGGCCTGCACTCCCTACACCAATCCCCCTCAAGCTGAGCTCAGGCTGAGAAGATGGTATTACTTCCATTATTTTTCCAATTGCCAGCAAAATACGATCTATCGTATCCGCTTCCCCAGCCAATGTCGTTACGCTCACGAAATGGATCACTTCACCTCGCGCACTTACGAGACCAGCATTAATTTTGGTTCCGCCAATATCAACGCCGATGGCGTAAGACGCAGAGGGATTTCCTATATATGTTTTCATAACATAACAATCCCCCCTAGACACGCTGACGCAACGCTTTGACATACCGCTCCGTAATCAACTGCGGTCGTGTGATCGCGCTCCCTACCACCACATGCGACACTCCGCATGCCATGGCTTTCACAGCTTCCTCGGGTGTCCAGATACGGCCTTCCGCAATGACCGGTACCTTAACACGATCACTCAGCGCACGCAGTAATGCGAAGTCAGGCCCTTCCTGCTGTGTGCTGTAAGACGTATACCCCGAAAGTGTCGTCCCGATGAAATCAACGCCGAGCGCTTCAGCTGCCAAACCTTCTTCGAAGGTAGAAATATCCGCCATAACCGCAGTGCCCATCGCCTGCGCCCAAGCAATAAGCGGCTTCACCGCTTCCAATCGCCCCTCCCGGTCCGTGACATCCAAGGCCACGACGTCAGCGCCGGCCATCACAATCGCTTTGACTTCCTCCAAAGTCGGTGTAATAAACACCTCAGAGCCTGGAATCACTCTTTTTATAAGACCAATCACAGGGACATTCACTTCATTTTTTATCATCAAAATATCAGAAACCCCATTCGTCCGAATGCCAATAGCCCCGGATTGAACAGCTGCTCTCGCCATCTTCGCCATCGTGTCTCCGCCATACAGAGGTTCATCTTCAAGCGCCTGACAGGAAACGATTAGACCACTCACAGGAAAAATATCATTTCGCATCATCCGAACCCCCCTCTCCTTAAGCGTTCGCCTGCTCGATATAAGACAGTATTCTCGCATTCAATTGCTCAATTCGCGCATGATCTGCCTCCGTCACCACTGGCAACAACGGCATTCTCGGCTCCCCTAGATCAAAGCCTCGCAATTTCAAAATCGCTTTGCATGCCCCGTATAGGGATGGGAACGATAGCAATTCAACAATCAGTTCATTGACGATGAACTGCCAACGCTGTGCTTCAGCCAAATCCCCTTGCACATAGCATCGCTCTATTTTCAGAAAAAGCTCCGGCATCACGCCATACGTTCCCCCAATTCCGCCATCTGCGCCAATGCTTCTCCCTGCCAAATACTGCTCATCAGGACCATTGAGAACCAGAAAATCACGGCCTCCAGCTGCTTTAAATTGCTGCAGTTCAAACGTGCTTTCTGCGGATATTTTCACGCCAATGACTTTGTCTTGTGCCGCCATTTTAGTTAACAGCTGCTTAGATAAGTGAAAGCCGGTCGTTTGCGGAATATGATAAATAATAAAAGGTAATGACGTGCTATCGATAATCGCTTGCCAATGGCTTTCCACGCTTTGCGGGGATAAGCGATAATAAATGGCTGGCACCGCCGAAACGGCGTGTGCGCCAACTTCCGCAGCATGCTTTGCAAGCTCAACGCTATCTCGTGTAGCTGGCGCTCCGACATGAGCAATGATCGTCAACTCATCACCGACTTCTGCCATAACTGCAGCAAGAACAAGCTTGCGTTCTTCCACAGACTGCAGCATCCCTTCGCCTGAACTGCCGCCAACGTATAACCCTTTTACACCAACGTTTGCGTAGTGACGGGCGATTTCGCGCACTGCTTTCGTGTTGATTTCGCCGTGTTCATCATAGCTGGAATAGAGGGCAATGATGATGCCCCGAAATGCGTCTAAGTCATAAGTTTTCATAGGTAGATAACCTCCGAGTGGTTAGTTTCATGTTAATAAAGCTTGTTATCCCTTTACAGCACCCATCGTAATGCCTTGTGTAAAGGCTTTTTGGAACACGAGAAAGATCGCAATCATGGGAACAGACGCGAGTGCCGCTCCTGCCATCATAATTCCGTAATTGGTTGTAAATTCGCCCTGCATCGTCGCCACGCCAAGTGGCAAGGTCATCATTGATGTGGATCTCGTCATAATTAACTGACTGAAATAGTCGTTCCAGGATGCAATAAAAGTAAAGATTGCTAACGCTCCTAAAGCAGGTTTCAAGAGTGGTAGGATGATCGTCCCAAATAGTCGAAACTCCGAGCAACCGTCGATCTTAGCAGCTTCAATTAATTCACCGGGGATCGTCTGTGAAAATTGTTTCATCAGGAAAACGCCGAATGGCCATCCGATTGCCGGTAGAATGAGGCCATGATACGTATTGACCCATCCAAAGTCAGCTAACATCGTGAACAGTGGGACTAGAATCACTTGTTTAGGCAACGCCATGGCAGCGATGAACATCGTAAAGATGAATACACGGCCAGGGAATACCTTTTTCGCCAATACATAACCTGCAGAAGCAGAGACGAGACATATCGCGAACATTTCGAGCAAAGCGATGACAAAGCTGTTAAATGTCCAGCGCCACACGGGATTTTTGAACAAATCCGTCCAGTTCTGCAAGGTCGGTTTGAGCGGAAACCATTCCGGTGGAATCTGAGTGGCAACGGTTTGTATTTTAAAAGCACCGGTCACAATCCAGTAAAATGGAAAAATAAAAAACAACGTAGAAAGGATCAACAATAAGGTCGAAAAGCCTTTAAATACCCTTTGACTAGCGTATGAACTCATGATGTCCCCTCCTAGTACTCAACATCGCTGCCAAAAAATTTGAATTGAATGAGTGAAATAAGGCCGATTATGATGGCCAAAAAGACACCCATCGCTGATGCGCTGCCGAAATGACCAAGCACGAAAGCTTGCTCGTACACACCGTACATCACCGTAGAAGTACTATAAACAGGGCCACCCGATGTAAGTAACTGGATTAAGGCAAAACACTGGAACGTATTAATCGTCGTGATGACGATAATATACAGATTGGTTGGCATGAGCATGGGCCAGATAATTTTGATAAAAATTTGCCAAGGCGTCGCTCGGTCAATCTCTGCTGCTTCAATATACGAAGTTGGGATGTTGCCTAGGGATGCTACATACAAGATGATCGGCTGACCGACAGAAGTTGTGATAAGCACGGCAATAATCGCTAGTAACGCTGTGCGCTGGTCGCCCAGCCAAGAAACGGGATCAAGACCGATTAAACTGCCCAAATAATTGAGAATCCCATAATTCGGATGGTAAATCCAGCCCCAAACAACCGTGATACTTACAACGGAAGATACAGCAGGTAAATAGAAAACGCCTCGAAAGAAGGAACGTGCAAATTCCTTTTTCTTATAGATGGATACGGCTACGAAAAGCGAAAAAACGATGACGATAGGAACCGTAATGACAACAAGCAGCAATGTGTTTCGCATCGATTTCAGAAAAGTCTCATTATGAATGAGTGACACATAATTATCGAACCCAATAAAAGAAAATGTACGCAAAGAGTAATCAAAAAAACTAATATAAATCCCTTTTAACATCGGATATGCAACAAATAGTAGAAAGAATCCTAGAGCAGGCAGTAAAAATAAATAGCTCATCAGCCAGTCTCGACGTATGTAGCCTTTCGGTTTACGAACCGTTACCTCCATTATGCTTCCCTCCCCTTCTCATGTGAGTTTAAAAAGAGTAGAGCACGCACGCACTCTACTCCCAGAGGGCATGCCTCTCGTTTATTTGGTAGCTGCTTGATCTTTTTTGGCCTTGGCGATGGCTTCATTCGCTTTGGCAGCAAAGGCGTCGAGCGCTTCTTTCCCTGTTGCTCCGCCAGTTAGTGCACGTTGCAGCTCAGGGAACCAGAAGGTACGAATTTCCGCATAGCCATCCGCGATTGTAGGTGCATCGGTAATGAATTCACGCGCGATTTCTGCGTATTTGTATTCAGGATCGTTATAGAGACCTGTAACGGACGTTCGAACAGAGAGTCCACCCGTTTGAATTAAGTTCTTCTTGGCGTATTCAGGATCGTTTGCAATGAAGTCGATAAGTTTTTTGGAAGCTGTAATCTTGTCGGCATTCCCATTATTGAACACCGCCATACCACCCAAATACGGCTCAAGCTTTGGCTTGGATCCATCCATCGTAGGGAACGGCAGGAGAATGTCTTCGAATTGCACTTTTTTGTTCGGTACATTTTGCGCTTTCAGCACAGCGGAGTAGTTGAGTGTAAAAGCTAACTTCCCCTGTAGGAATAAATCGTTTACATCTGCAGCTGCAAGCGAAGCTGAGCCAGTGACACTGAGCTTATCCTTCGTCGCTTTGACGACCCAATCCAGTGCTTTAGCAGCATTGTCGGTGTTGATGGCTACTTTGGAATTATCCTCGCTTAGAAATCTTGAAACACCTAAGTTTGCAATGTATGCCCGTGTTCCTTGGTCACCTGCGGTGCTTTTAGCAAAGAAGCCAGTTGGAATAATTTCTGGCGCTTTCTCCTTTACGGCTTGCAGCGCTTTCTCATATTCAGCCACAGTCCAAGTACGATCAGGACGGCTTAATGGAAGCAAATCGAGGGCACCGATTTTCTCAAAAACGCTCTTATTTACAGCCATCATGAACGGCGCTGTGTTGATCGGATACATGTAGATCTGATCGCCAACCATGGATTGCTTCCATAGTGCTGGCGTAATATCTTTCTTCACATCTTCTGTCACGATGTCATTCAGCGGAGCAAGAAGCTTCTTCTTCCCCCAGTCAATGATACGTCCCGGAGCATCGTAGATCACATCTGGCGCCGAGTTCGAAGCGATGGCAACGTTCAGTTTTTGGGGACCACCTTCAAACGTAATCATCTCTAGGTTAACTTTAATCTCGGGATGTTTCTTGTTAAAAGCAGCAATAATCCCCTTCTCATATTTCCCAACTTCTCCATCAAGCGGTTGAAAGTTCGGGAAATTCCACCACGTAATCTCGACTGGCTTCGCAGCCACCGGACTTGGTGAAGTCGTCTTACCACTCTCAGTACTCGTGGCTGTGTTCGTTGGTGTATTCGTCGATGTGTTCGTACATGCAACTAACTGTGACCCGACAAGAGCAACGCCGATCAGTGTCATAAGCCCTTTTTTCATAGCCCTCATTTGAGCACCCCCGTTATCATTTGTGGAATAAAATCGCTTTCGTTTCATTCCTTGCGCTAAGCATAAATCATATTGAAAACAAGAAGAATCCCTGTATCTTTACATTCATGGTCGTATTCTGACTTGTTCGGTTTCTAGCAAATGACTGCCTCTTTTTCAATAATTTTAATGGTATACTTTATAAATAGAACGGTTTCAAGTCCTAACAATCTGGGGGAACTTCATGTATAAACTGCTAATTGTCGAGGATGAACATTTGATCCGAGCTGGTTTACATCACTATTTTAATTGGTCAGAGCTTGGTGTCACTACGATTGTTGAAGCTGATAATGGCAGGGAGGGCATGCTCACTGCACTACGCGAGGAACCCGACCTGATCATTACCGATATTCGTATGCCAGAGATGGACGGACTTCAGATGATTGAACACATTCGAGCGGCACTGCCGGATACCCTCTTTATCATATTGACTGGATTCAATGACTTTGACTATGCTCAAAAGGCAATTCGCCTTGGCGGCGTGCATGCTTTCCTTCTTAAGCCTATGGAATATGAGGAAAGCTTGTCAACGATTCAAAGCTGTATGGCAACACTTAAACAAAGACGTAACGACAAGATCCTGCGTACGGAATTGGAACAACAGGCCAGAGAAACTACTAGCTTTAAGAACAATCAACTGGTTAAATTCCTTTTGGAAGATGAGCATGCCGCTTGGGAGGAAGGTATTTCTCTTCAGCTGCGTGACTTCGGAAGCATGGCGTTTACGTATCAACCCTTTGTCTTAACTTGGCTCCCTATAGCTACCACTCCAACTTATGAAAGAAAAGCGTTTCGCCAAAAAGCCGAGCATAGCATTCAGACAGCTCTGGAAACCATGTATGGCACAAGTATTCCCATGCACCTATTCGTCTATATAGATCGTGCAAAATGCTATGCAATCGCCGTCATGGAAGATCATAAGAACATGCAGGAGATTATGAATGCCTCTCTTTCAACCACCGACTCCAGCTTATTTATGGCCATTGGCAGATCAACAACGGACAGTTCCCAATTAACGCAACGGCTCCGACTAACGGATCAAGCCCTGTACCAACGCTATTTTCAAACGAATCGACAGGTCCTCTTTCCGATTGAAGTAAGTGAGGTTCCTGCCCGTGCCAAAGATGTACGATTGCTCCTGGATGAAGGGGTTAAGAACCGTGTGATCTCTGGTCTTGAAACTGGCAATACAACGGATATTGAGCAGCTCATGCACCAGTTTGCCCAAGATTTAATCACTCATTTGCCCCACACGTCGACGGACCGTGGATTCGCCTTTATACAAGAAATCATCGCGATCACCCTTCGTTTCGCTCATCGAAACGGAATTCCTGTGGAAGGCGTTTACAGCGAGAAACTGCTTAAACTGACGTGTGTTGATGATTTCCGAACGCTTGAGGCTCTCTTCAGCTGGCTTGCTGCATGGATGGTGCAGGTCAGCGAAGTATATCGGAATGAGTCCACCCTAGCTAATCACCCGGATGTGCTTATTTTTGAACATATTGAAGCTTATATTAAAGAGCATATTGACCAAGATATTACGTTGCAAATGGTTGCCGATCGTTTCTTCTATAACCCCTCGTATTTAAGTCGTATTTTCAAAAGAAAACTAGATAAGAATTACATGCGGTTTGTGACCGAAATTCGTATCCAATATGCACAAGAATGCTTGAAGAAGCCAGAATACTTGGTTACCGATGTATGCACGATGTGCGGGTATAAAAGCTACAAACATTTCGTCAAAACGTTCCGCAGTATCACGCATATGACCCCTACCGACTATCGAAAAAAGTGGGGGTGGTAACCTTTGAACGCATGGCGGCGGCTCTCGCAAACCTATCGGATGAAACATGTGAATCACCAGATATTCGTACTCATGATTGGGATTATCACGGTCCCCTTGTTGATCATCTCGGTCATTATCTATTTCTTTTCGATCCAAGCTGTTAAAAATGAGTACCAAAGCTCCTCAAACCTGATTCTCACCAACCTGTCCTTCAATATTGACCAATATTTGCAAAGTATTGAAAAAGGCACCCTCAACGCGCAAATGGATGGACAGTTGCAGAACGCGTTAGCGCATTGGATCGCGGACGGGGATGCGAA
This sequence comes from Paenibacillus qinlingensis, assembly GCF_031455095.1. Classification (GTDB taxonomy): domain Bacteria; phylum Bacillota; class Bacilli; order Paenibacillales; family NBRC-103111; genus Paenibacillus_E; species Paenibacillus_E qinlingensis_A. Next base: position 75,487 of record NZ_JAVDSB010000003.1, on the reverse strand, counting down.
CAACAATGATCAACTTATTCAATATGGCAACACGATTGAGAACTTTGTCAGTTCCATTGAAATGACGATTAAAAACGTGGATAGCGTGCAAATTTATGCAGGTTCTCGTGTCTTCTACTCGGCCAACTTCAATCGCTCGGATTATGATGTGAAAGACTTCACCAAGGAGGCCTGGTACATACAGACACAGCAAAGCAAAGGCGGTATCGTGCTGTTCGGGACCCACCTTCCTTTTCATCGTGTCAATGCCAAGGATCCTGTTATTTCCATTGCGAGAGTCATTAATAAGGTCGGAAGTAAGCAGCCGCTAGGAGTTATGCTCATTGATATTCGCTTAGATTCGCTACGTGAAATTTTGACACTGTCGGAAACCAGTAAACGGAACTTCGCCATTATGGATAGCGAGGGAGCCAGTATTTACAACTCCGAAAGTACGCCTGCAACTGCAAATGTACCGATTACGTTAGATCCTCAGAAGCTTCAAACGGTTCTACATGATGAAAATGGTAATTTTTACGCTTATTTTGCCGGTGCCAATTCGTTCATTAACTTCGTGACCTCGCCCTACTCGGGGTGGAAGGTCATTCAATCTATCGATGAGAAAGAGATGACGAAGCAAGCGACGGTTTTGATCAAAATTATTTTGGCGTTAGCCTTCTTATCCCTAGGAACTGCCGTGCTCTTCATGTTCATTCTTTCCGCGCGCGTGACGAAACCGATCATTCTTCTAAGTCGCAAGGTAAAAATGGTGGGCTTAGGTAATTTCGATGTCGATATTCGCTCTGATCGGCAAGACGAGTTCGGCGTGCTGTACCAAGGGATTCGCAAAATGTTAGAAGATCTGCAAAACTATATTGAATTTTCCTCCATGGCCAAAGCCCAACAAAAAGTCGCGCAATATGGCGCTTTGAAAAGCCAGATTAATCCGCATTTTCTTGCCAATGTCTTGGAAACGATTCAAATGAAGGCCATTATGAGCGGACAGCGCGATGTCGGAGAAATGGTTGGCATTCTTGGGCGCCTATTCCGCATTCATATTCAAACTGGCAAGGAAACGATTACCCTGCAAGAGGAATTGATCCACATTCGACTATATGTGAAAATCCAACAGCTGCGTTTCGGGGAAAAAATTCAGTATCGTGAACAACTGGCAGCGAATAGCGAGACGTTGCAAGTGCTGCACTTTTCGTTACAGCCGCTGATCGAAAATGCTTTCGTACATGGACTGGAACGGAGTAGTCGGGCAGGACTGCTTGAGGTATCTTCCCACATTTCGGGGGATGACTTACTCATTCAAGTGAAGGATAATGGAGTTGGCATGGATGAAATGAAACTGCAACTCCTGCGAAATCGACTAGCTCAACCATCAGACACACTCGATGAAACACATATTGGCATCAAAAATGTGCATGATCGCATCGTTTTCTATTTCGGTGATTCTTACGGAATTGAGTTGGAAAGTCGGCCAGGTGAAGGTACAATGGTAAGCATACGAATTCCTGCAAGGTAGGGGGATGGTTCAACATCGACAACTTGCGACTAACAGACAGGGGGACCTTATGCGAGGACTCGCGATATTACTAGCTTTTAATATGATTGGTATTTGGCTTCAAACCAGCTTTCACGTCCCGCTTCCGGGGAATGTGATTGGACTTATTCTCTTTACAATCGCACTTTTCACGAAGCTCATTAAACTAGAGTGGGTGGAAACGACGGCAAATTGGCTAACTGGACACATGATGTTGTTTTTTCTGCCTTTTGTCGTGGGGACAATGGCGTTCTTTCCGCTGATCGGCCAAAATTGGCTATCCATCGGGGTTGGCGTCATAGGGAGTTCGGTTGCTGTCCTACTTGTTACTGGATTGATTACGTCTAAATTGCAACGTCGTGAGGATCAGGCGCAACGCATGCCAATCGGTTCCAGCGGGCAAAAGACCATCGAAGGCGGGATGAAATGACAACTTCCGCTTGGCTCATGAACCCGATCTTCGGCATTGCACTCAGTATCGCAGCCTACACGGCTGCTCAGTACATTCATCAGCGGTGGCGATGGCTGCATCCGCTTTTTGTATGTTCTGGCTTCATCCTCTGCATCCTGCTTAGCTTCCATATCCCTTATGCTGCCTACAAGGTTGGCGCCGACATGATTACCGTGCTGCTTGGCCCAGCAACTGTTGCACTAGGTGTTCCGCTGTATAAGCATGCGGGATTGATCAAAAAGCATATCACCAGCATCATGGTCGCGGTGACCATTGGTTCGCTAACCGGCATCCTTGGTGCCGCTGCGCTGGTAGGACTGCTCGGCGGAAGCCGCGACATTCTCCTCAGCATGCTGCCGAAGTCGGTGAGCTCGCCGATCGCCTTGGAGATATCGCGCCATCTCGGCGGCTTGCCAGAGTTAACAGCTGTGCTCACCGTGCTCACCGGATTGTTCGGGAGCATGATTGGCCGCAAGCTGCTGTCATGGCTCGGTATCCGAGACGCGCTATCAATCGGCATCGCCGTCGGAACTGCGGCACACGGCATTGGCACCGCACGACTCCTCAAGGATTCCGAAGAGGAAGGCAGCATGAGCGGCTTCGCCATGGGGGCCGCTGGGATCGTGACGTCGATTTTGTTTATTCCGGTGTATTGGTGGTTTAGTTAGTCTAGCATAAAAAGCATAAAGCCCCCAGCATGAAGCGTTTGCTTCAGGTTGAGGGCTTCTTTGATTTCTGTCTACCTATTCCACGTTATGATACACTTGTTGAACATCTTCCAAATCTTCTAAAGCATCAATCATTTTATCGAATTGAGCTTGTGCATCATCGGAAAGCGTGACGTTGTTTTGAGCAATCATCGTCAACTCAGCAACAGCAAACTCCGTAATGCCAGCCTTCTTGAGTGCCTCTTGAACGGCGTGGAATTCCTCTGGCTCTGCATACACCATGACCATGTCTTCTTCTTCAAGAAGATCACGCACATTTACGTCCGCTTCCATTAGAATCTCCATAACCTCGTCGATACTCTTATCTTCAATACCGATCGCTGCTGTTGCATCGAACATGTACGCAACAGAACCTGTTACACCCATGTTACCGCCATTTTTACTAAAAGCGGCACGCACGCTTGACGCGGTACGGTTTACATTATTCGTTAGCGTGTCCACAATAACCATGGAACCGTTCGGTCCGAAGCCTTCATAACGAAGCTCTTCATAAATTTCATCGGAGCTGCCTTTGGCTTTATTGATGGCACGATCAATGATCGCTTTCGGTACATTATACGTTTTGGCACGTTCAAGAACGACTTTCAACGCGCGATTCGATTCAGGGTCCGGCTCGCCTTTACGTGCTGCTACATAGATTTCAAGTCCGAACTTCGCATACACTCGACTCGTACTTGCGTCATTTGAAGCTTTCTTCTCTTTTATGTTATTCCACTTACGTCCCACTATGGATCCCACTTTCTATTATGATTTCTTCCTCTATCATAACCTATTTTCACACGAAATTAAAATGTTTCCACAGATCTTGTAGATTTGGTCATTATAGATAATATCAAACTTCTAGCGACGTGTGGAGTATTTTTTGAAGAAATTCTGAGGATTTATTGGATTTCCCCAAGATGAATGGTAAGCGAGCCTTCCAGATTCCAGAGATAAGTTTCCTGCGTATCTGGAGTCACACATGCGACAAACACCCCTTCGTCACAACGAGTAACGACCAGATCGCAACAAATGTCGAACGCGCGAATCGAACGAAGCGCCATGGAGTTCCAGCCTTCAGGCAGCCTGGGAACACAGGTAAATGAACGAAGTCCCGTGGGCACGATGCCGAATAATCCTTCTATAATCACTCGCGCGTAAAGCGCACTCTCCGCAGAAAGATGGCGCTGATTCCCCTCTGGATAAGCTTCAACCGCATAGGGAACGTGTTCGCCAAGCAGTCTGTTGCGAGAATATTCGAGTAATCGCGTGATGCCTAGCTCGGTTTCACCGGAATAGAGAATGCCTCGTAGTGCATACAAGGTTGAACGATCCCAATACGTCGTTTCTCCGGCTTGGGTGACCAGTCCGCCATTTACCCACAACCGAAATGATAACAATGCCGCGATGGTTTGCTCCTTGCGTTCCCAGATATTCATCGTCAGCGGCACGCAGATCCAAGATCGTAGAACGTCATTCCCTTCATAATACCGATAAGTCTCATACCCCTCTATGGTCGCGCCAAAATGGGATTCAATCGCTTGCCGAAGATCGGCTGCTTCCGCCTCATACTGAGCAGCCCTATCCGACTTGGCCAATTCCCGAGCAAGCTGTGCCGAAGAAATCAAGGCGCCATAAGCGAGAGATGATGTGAACAGATTGGCATCGCCGCTTGGAAAGCGATTCTCGAGTTCATCCGAATCCGATGCAATTACACCATGCTTGGTGAGCTTTTGCCTGCAAAAGGCCAAACACCATTCGATCGCCGGCCACAGCTCCTCGGCTATTCCTATTACGCCGCTTGCCAGCGCGAATCGGGCTGCACCATAGGCATACATGGCCGCGTCGCCACGATCACCCGCTCCTTCCCAGATGTCGATGCCTTCCGCAATGATCGAAGAAGGAATCGGTTGGAAGGCAGGACCCATGAACGGCCTATATAATCGATAGGCATTCAACGAAGCTTCCATCGCATCTGCCTCTCCGAGGAAAGGGAAAAAAGGCCCGGCATATTCCGCCTGATCGTTGGTCCATACCGCCGCGTAGTAAGAGCCGCCACCTGGACAGTGCATCAAACCGCCATTGGTGCGAAAAACACTTTCCGCAGCGCGAATTTTAGCTAAATCAAACATACGATTGAGGTGCGGCTCAGGTGTTTCAAGCCTCAGAGATGCATCGAGTTCCTCCAGGAAGTGCCGCCGTTTGTCTTCTTCACCTGCAATGTCCACGATTTGCTTTGGGTTATGTAACGTAGACGCACAAATCCAACCCTTGTAAACCAACGATTCTCCTGCTTCCAGAACCACATCCTCTGGCGCATCATGACCCGCTTCCACAGCATAAATCCCCTTGGTCCCTCTACGATACGTTGTCGATGCGATCCCTGCAATCTCAAGCCGCAACGCGCTTTCGGTCATATTCTGAACTTCTACACGTTCTAACGCATGGGGTAAATTTCGCGCAGGAAATATGGTTCTGCGTACGAGTACGCCTTGATCCGAGACCGACGCTAACTGCAGCATGCCATCGAAAGTAACTCGGTATAGTTTCTCCTGGACGAGTTGCCCCTCTACGCGCATAGCAGGCAATTGCTCCTGGCCGAACTCCTCCATTAAGCTGGCATGCGTGTTATTTGGAATTGTTCGCAGACCAGGCCAGACCACTTTTCGAGTGAGTATTACACCGCCATTAGCATCTACACCGTACGTCACAATGAGAGAAACCGCTTTACCACTCATTTCTACATGATCCTGGTGAGCAAGGTCACTGAGTTGAATATCCCAAACGATGCCGGCTTTTTCACCTATATGCCAACGCATCTTTCCACCACCTTCCGTTCTATATAAATTTACTTCTCACAAATAATTTCTATGACAACTTGACCCTGCAGGCTAGCGTCTGCTTTCAATCAACTTTTTCTTCTGCGAAACTCAGTTGGCGATACGCCATGAAATTGCGTGAATTGTTTGGTGAAATGGTGGACCGACGAATACCCGAAATCATCCGCAATGGCTGTAATTGAACGGTTACTCTCCCACAGAGCAGCTTCCACTTGCGTCATGATGGCTTTGGTCCAATAGGCTTTTGGCGAAAAGCCAGTAGATTGCTTGAATAACGCATGAAATTGGGTTTTGCGAAGCCCACATTCCTTCATCCATACGTCGTATCCTCGGCTCGCCGTCGCCTCCCGATCCATTCGTTCGATAATAGTCACGATGCGGTAATCGATAAATGAGGTTGTTGACGCAATTTGAACGAGCTCAAGCAGTAAGGCTTTAACTAGATGGCTTACGATGAATTCCGAGTAGCGGTCATTTTTCCGCAGCTGAGTCACAGCATGAATAAAAAGTTGTCCAAGTGAAGCCTCGTGCTGGATTGGCGTAACGATCGGCAGCAAATCCAGCTCTGAACAAGGAACTATCTTTGTAAGGAAGTCGCGATTAAAGTCATTCTCGTGCCATACGAGATGCTGACTGCTTACCATTTTATAATCCCAAAGATCACAATAGAGGTTGTACGTAGTTAACGGTTGCTCTGGATTCGCATAAAAAGAGTGCTTCACCTCCGGCGGAAAATAAATCAGGTCGCCTTTCTTCACAGGATACGTTTTCCCATTTACGGAAACCGTTCCTTTCCCTCCAATAACATAATGAAAGGCATAGCAGTATCCAATCCTGCCGACCTCAGCCTGATTTCGTTCAACTGGAAATTTGTAATAGTGTCCTACTCTTACATTGGGATTAATGGCAGATAAGGGTGACATATGAGACCTCACTATCCTAGTGAATTTAGAAAATAATGATCGGAAGAATTGATCAATAGATGAACATACGAGCAAATACAACAGCCGCAGCCAATGTTATTATTTTCTATATTACAACACTTGTTGGAGGGTGAGTAGCGTGATCAAATCACATACAAGCGGAAGTTTAACTACCGAACAAACACAATTTTACGAGGAACAAGGATATCTTATCATCCCCCATTTATTGTCAAAAGAAGATTTAGCCTCTGCTCGAGAAGCGATGACACAGAAGGTTTCGATGATTGCTAATGAGCTGTTCGCAGATGGTCTTATACCTGATAAACTTGAGCACCGACCCTTTCAATATCGCTTAGCTGAGTTATTTCAAAATCTATCCGCCGAAAATTTCCTGAAGTATGGCCGCAGCTGGCGAGATCGCATCCCAGGCTATTTCACACTGATGAGCAATCCCAAAATTTTGGACGCAGTCGAATCGTTAATCGGTGGAGAGCTTTTCGCGAATCCAGTGTACAATGTGCGTCCGAAGGTCCCCAAAGTTGCTGCTGGCGCCGTCCCTTGGCATCAAGATAAATCATACTGGCCCGATGCAAATGCCAATCCCGTCATAACCGTATGGATCCCTTTGGTCGATGCCAATGAGGTGAATGGGTGCCTCCATATTAAGCCACAGACCCATCGGAAACGTGTGCTCAAGTGGCATCGGGAAACCCACACAGGAACAGGTTACACCGCGTTGAAGAATAGTCAGCTCGGCAAAACAGAAACCGTCGCCCTCCCGGTACCTGCTGGAAGTGCCATTCTTTTCAATGATCGCTGCCTCCATATGTCTACTCCGAACATGTCCAATGAAGTTCGCTGGAGTGTGGACCTGCGTTATCAACCGACAGATCAAGATCCCATGTTGCAACACGGCACAGGATTTCTAGCTAGGAGTCATCAATTCCCCGCGCGTGTGGCTACACTAGAAGATTGGCTTGCAGGTAGGCCTGAGCACACAGAATAGTGATAAATGGACGTACAAAAAACAAGCTAAAGCGCTCACTTTAGCTTGTTTTTGTATGCCAGCATTTACACGCTTCCCTGACGAATCCAAACGGTCATCTCGCCTACGCCTCGATTGCCCCATAGATAATACGGCACCGCCTTGAGTTTCACTCGCTCGGCAGCCTTTTGCAGGCCCAGCGGACGATACGGGGTGTCGTCCGACCAAGACGCATCCTCATCGACGAGGCCTTCTGCCTCAACACTGACGGCTCCACCTAATAATCCAGCCTCGTAAGCAGCTTTCAGCTTCTCTGCTGTTACTAGCGATACCGAGGCTAATGGTGCCTTGTTATCTACTTCTTCCAAGCAATACACGAGGGGGCCACGTTCGATGGCAACCTTGCCCGCGTTCGCCCGAATCTGTGGGTGCGCGGAGGTCAACTGCGCTTCCAGCGCAGGCTCCCACTCCACAATGTCGCCAACTGCCCATTGCCGCTCAATCAAAGCATAGCCATTCATCGTGTCATACGTCGTCAGAGTGCCGTTAATCTTCAACACCGCTCGCCCTCGACTCCACGCTGGGATACGCAGCGCAAGTGTCCACTTCTCCTGTGGAGCTTCTGTCAGCTCTATATGCACATAACCTTCCCAAGGAAGCTTCGAATGTTGGATAAATTCAACTTCGCCAACAGCGAGCTCAAAGCGCGCCTTGCTGCCAATGAATAGATGCGTGTAGACCGTATTTTTCTCAGAAGAAGATGTATAAATGTATCTATTTAAAGAACTAAGCAGTCGTGCCACATTCGGCGGGCAGCAAGAGCAGCCAAACCATTTCTGCCGTTCTGCTTTGACATGATAGCGACCTGGATTCAATTCGGAGGCTTTCGGCCAAACTTCAAGCGGATTCACATAAAAATAATGCTTGCCATCCTGTGACATGCTGCCAATGACATTGTTATACAACGCCCGCTCCATGACGTCCGCAAAGTCACTCTTTGCCTCTAGCTGAAGCATGCGCTGTGCAAAGAAGATGAGACCGATTGACGCACAGGTTTCTGCATAAACCGTATCGTTGGGCAACTCATAATCGAATGTGAATGCTTCGCCATGATGCGTTGAACCAATACCACCCGTGATGTACATTTGTTTCTTCGTTGTGTTGTCCCACAAACGGCGGCAAGCAACGAGTAGTTCTTGATCTCCGGTCAATCTGGCAAGATCGGCCATAGCCGTATACATGTAAACAGCACGTACCGAATGCCCGATGGCCACTTCCTGCTCGCGAACCGGCTTATGTGCCTGATTGTATGCCACTTGTGCTGTTGTCGGTATCGGTTGCTTCTTTTTCGACCAATGGCTGATCCCATCTCTTTGTTTACACTCTTCCACGAAAAAGTTCGGCACTGCGCCCCGCTCATCAATAAAATACTGAGCTAACTTCACATAGCGTTCTTCCCCTGTTGCCATTGAGAGCTTAACGAGTGCAAGCTCGATTTCTTGATGTCCGTCATAACCGCGTAATTGACCGGGCTCATGGCCAAACACCGTTTCGATATAGTCCGCAAATTTGCACATGATATCTAACAGTTTTCGTTTACCCGTCGCTTCGTAATAAGCAACAGCCGCTTCCATCATATGACCAGCACAGTACAATTCATGCGCTTCATACAAATTCGTCCAAGCTTGACCAGGCTCTTTGATCGTAAAGTAGGTATTTATGTACCCGTTCTCGTGCTGTGCTTTGCCAATTACATCAATGAGATCATCTGCAAGTTGTTCTAAATGAGGATCCGCCGTAATCGCGAGCGAATAACCGACCGCTTCGAGCCACTTGGCAAGGTCACTATCTTGAAACACGAAACCGCCAAATTCGCCTTCTTCCAGCCCTGCTGCGATACGGAAATTACGAATCGCATAACTAGGCTCCGCATCAGCAATCGCATCATTTAAAGCATCCCATTGATACGGAATAACCGTCCCTCTTACAAGTTCCATGAACGGATCCCAAAAAGAATCTTGAATGCGTACCCTGTTACTAACAGCCTGTGTACTTGTCGAATTCACCATATGTCGATTCTCCTCTTGTCAGTTACTTTTATATAACATTTGATTATCAACTACTTACAGTTTATCCTTATAAATAAAGAGAAACTATGAACAATACCAACCTATTTTATATAAAATTTAACACAGAAACTGCGAGGAGAAACGATGAGTGAAAGTGGCCATATCTGGATGGAACTACCTCCACTGCCTTATTACCTCATGATTGGCTTGTCCACCTACCATCCAGGTGAAATGCATCCAAGCCGTCGTAATCTAGGCATGTTTGATCTTCTTTGGGTGACCAAAGGAGCTCTGTATATGGGTGAAGATGAGCATGAGTGGGAAGTGAAAGAAGGCCAGACATTGTTATTGCTCCCTGACCGCTACCATTATCCTGTCAAAGCTTGTGACACAGAGACTATTTTCTATTGGATTCACTTTGACTTCCATGGTGTGTGGGAGCAAACGTCGGAGCAAGATCTAGGCATAGTTCACCCGCAAGTTCGCAAGTCTTGGGAAAATCCATATCGGATTCGCATCCCACAATATAGCTCTCCACCGGAGTTCGCACTTGCAGAGCGGCATCTCCGCAAACTGTTGACCGATTCCGCTTCCCAGCGCTTAGAAACGTATTGGAGCGAGCAGCAGCTTTTCATAGAATTGCTTCGACTGCTTGACGCTGAACAAGTCCGTACCGATGCGTCACCTGCCTTGAAGCTCGCCGATAAGATCGAAGCATACTTGCGCCAACATTATCAATCCGATGTGACGAATACTTCACTCGCCGAAGAGTTTCATTTTCATCCCAACTATATCGTCCGGTGCATGAAAGAAATCTATGACTGCACGCCCATGGCCTATCTGCACGAATACCGAATTGAACAAGCGAAGCTGCTGCTGATCAAAACGGAGTGGTCCATTGCGCGAATTGCTGAGCATATTGGGTTCCTCAACGCGCCTTACTTCTCGAATTGCTTTAAAGCAGCCATCGGGATGTCCCCACTCCGGTTCCGTAAGCAGTATTCGCCTTAGCTTCAAAAAAAGAAGCCTTCCATTTGGAAGACTCCTTATATTCGCTGTTAGCCACCATAGAAATTCGCATGTGCTCCCGTTACATCTAACTTTATTCGAAACAGTCCGCCTGCATGGGGTTGCTTCTCTCTATCCTCATCGCTGACACCAACACTAGCCGTTGTGATATACAATTCATCCATATGTTCTCCGCCAAATGCACAAGAGCTTGTTCGCTCCACGGGGACAGGAATTGAACCTATTTTTTCACCATTTAGGGGGTTGTAGCAACCTACTTGCCATCCTCCCCACTGTGCGATCCATAGCATGCCTCGGTTATCCACAGCCATCCCATCTGGAAAACCTTCTCCTTCGGGTATCGTTATGACGGTGCGAGGATCAGAGACATGTCCTGTTTCCGCCTCATACGCATAAGCGACCACTTTCCGCGTCGGAGAATCTATGTAATACATCGTCTTGTTATCCGGGCTCCAGCCTAACCCATTAGATACGGTAATACAGCCATCCTCGATGGTACGAACTGTACCGTCAACGTCCATACAATATAGCGAACCTGTTGCGCCCGACTCATTTTGAGCCATCGTTCCCGCCCAGAAGCGCCCTGCCCGGTCGCATTTACCATCATTAAATCGATTGTTAGGCAAATGGCTCTCTGGATCGTACAGTGGGGTCAATGCTTCCGAGTCCAGATTAAGCAAATGAAAGCCTCGCTCCATGGCAAGTACCAGGCCACCTTGTTTACGTGGTACAGCTGCTCCAACCTTTTGATCCAACTGAATGGTCCGATGTGTTTCTGTAGCAGGGTTTAGCAAGTGAACGGATTGTCCATTGATATCAACCCATATGATTTGACCTGCACGGTGATCCCAAACAGGACCCTCACCAAGCTGAGCCTTCCCATCCCAGATCAATGCTAATTCTGTATACTGCTGCTCCATATGAACGCCTCCTATATTGTTCGTAGCTGGTTATCTTCCTGCTTTTTTGACGCGCCAATGCAATGAAAGTTGTGCAAGATTGTAACTTCCTTCTGTATCAACAGTTCCCCTTCCGCAAGGTCATGAATATGATTTAGGAACCACATGTCTTGGGGGAGGGGATTCAGCATGCTTATCCGTAAAGCAGTCCGTGTAACTACGCAAAAAATCAAAGCATCCTTGCCACGCCTGATTGCAACGATTCCTGTCAGCAGCCCTGCTGTTCACTTCGCGATCAATCCCATCACGAATCGGGTCTATTTTATCCAAGGTGACAATCACCTAGCCGTTCTGAATACGATTACTAATAAAATCATAACCACTATCCCAATAGGTGAGATGGCTTCTCATTTGGTTGTTAATACGCGGACGAATCGCATCTATACATCCAACTTCTTCGATGGTACGGTATCTGTCATCAACGGTCGGACCAATCGTGTTATATCCACAATCAAAGTTGGTGAACGCTGTGACCATATCGCAGTTAACACACATACTAATTTTATTTATGTATCGACGATCTCTTTAAATTCGAAGAACGCTGATGTCGTCGTCATAAATGGACATACCAATGGAGTTTACAGACGAATTGCTTTTAACGGACGTCCCTCTCAATTGCTTGTCAATGAATGGGCCAACCGCATCTATGTAACCAATACAACTACGGATTCGTTGTCCGTCATTAATGGACTTACTAATAAAATTGTTAGTACCGTAAAAGTCGGAAGAAACCCCGTCATCACACCCGTGCTGGATAGGAAAACCCAACAACTATATGTGGCAAATAACTTAAGCCGGTACTGTTCAGTTGTAGACCTTCGCACGATGAAAGTTCGTAGAATTCAACTCGGCCGACTTCAAAGGGATATCACGATAAATCCCCTTACAAACCGAATCTATATCTCAAGCGCACAAATTTCTATAAAAGGCCGACTCTTTGTCGTTTGCAGCAAGACGAACAAGATCATTAACACGTTAACCGTGCCAACTTTTTCGGATGTGCTGATTAATCCGAGGACGAACCATTTGTTCGTTTCAGCATCTACAGAGACAGGAACGGTTCCGTTAAAGGTGTATAATGGCAGCAGTCTGAATCCGCTTACACAACTCCGCGTTGGCAAAGGCTCAGGGTCTTTGCTTTTGAACCCGCGTACGAATCGTATGTATGTCGGAGGGGAAAAGACGATCTCCGTTATTCAGGACTAGAGTGCTCACAACAAGGTGAAACAGAGCCCAGCGTCTATTAGAAGTATAAGCTATAAGGGTTTAAGTTGAAAGGTACGGGTCATACTTGATAGTAACTACGATCAAGAGGAGTGGGACGTATACTTGTAAATATCCTTATAGGTTTTATTATTCCGTGGTTATTTGCTCTCGCGTGGTACAAGAAAGCACCGACCATTGCGATACTTATATTTCCTGTCTCTGCCATCATTTCTTCCCTGATTAACGCTTTTGGCTATCACGTTGAATTTTGGGATTTCACACCTAAAATTGAGGATGATGAAACGATTTCTGCGCTCCCTTTTGACATTGGCCTCTATCCCTTGGCTGCCTGTGTCGGGATCTACTGGATAGATTTCAAAAAAAAGCATCCGTTCATGATCCTACTTTCACTTTCTATCTTATTGACTTTCCTTGAATATATCGCTTATCTCGTCGGTAAAGTTGAATATGGTCACGGCTGGACGATCGGTTGGACCTCGCTCAGTTACTTCATCGCTGTTTCTGGGGTATATGGATTCTATGTGCTCGCGAAAAGGCATGGCGTAAATTTCACAAGTCGTAAATAAAAGATCCACCTCTGCGTTAAGTGGCAGGGTGGATCTTTTTTGGCGTACGATGCGTGGGACATTCATGTGAACACCGGGTTAGTCCACGTCGACGTGCTTGAGCACTATTCTTGTATGCAAGCACGTAGCTGGCAGCACCATACCTCGGCGTCGCGCTTTATCTCGCCTTGCCCTAGACGTTGCGCTTCATCTCACCATACCCTCGCCGTCACCATCATCCATCGTCGGAAACCCAAACAATCGCCAAGGCTTCAATCCGCCAAACGGGCGAATCGCTCTTCCAACCTCACGGACTTCCTGAATCGTGAGCTCTGGCTTTTCAACACTTGGGTAGAGAATGACTTCTTCCCCTATCGCCAAATGAATTTCAATAAGCTCCTCGGTATCGTCCAATACCGTAACGTAAGCATCCTCGCTGCCAGTGATTTGACATCGAATGATACCATGCCATCCCGTCTTGATCAGGCACGGCTCCCCTGCCAAGCTTTTCACGCGAATCCATGAGGTACGTCCTTCCTTCCGCACAGCGCTTACCAAGAACGAGCCCTCTGCACGCAAATCATGAAAAGCAGCTTCGCGCCATTCCTCCGGCACCGCCGGGAACACGCGTAACGTTCCGCCCCAGCTTTGGAGCAGCATATCTTGGATCGCTTCCGCTCCTGCTAGCGGCGTCTCTATGACGGGGCCAGCTTCTTTATACATCGTGTTCGGCTTCAAGATCGGCATCAGCGCTTTCAAATACCGCAAGGCCTCGCTTCCTCTGCCTAAGGTTGCTGCTATGGAGGCAGCGCCAGTTAAGCTGAACCCTCGGAGATCGCCTTCCTTTTGAATCCAATGATGCAGTGACTTTGCTATGAGCTCTCGATCCTCTTCACGATCACATCCAATTAAATGAAGCGGGAATACAGCTAGTAAATGACTAAAATGTCTATGACCATACGCAAGCGGCGTATCTTTCCCCACCATAAAGCCCGTCTCATCTACTGGCAGAGGTGTTAATCTCTCCAATACGTTGCGCCAGCTTTCTTGTAGTGGATCCTCAGTCTGCACACGATCACAAATGCTCAACAGCGTCTCGCACCCCCAACGCAGGAGCGCCAAATCATAGTGGCAATCGCTCACCTTCGTTTTCATAAAAGAACCATACTCTGGAGAGATCGTCGGAGGCAGATGGAGAAACCCATCCTCCCCTTCTTCTAGAAGATGAATATAGTAATTGATACTTCTATGCAGAATTGGATACAGTGTATCCTTGAGCAATCGATCATCCATCGTATAACGATAATGCCTCCACAAGCTATGGCATATCCAAGTCAAATTCCCGACTTCGTCATCGACGGGGCTATTCAGATCAAAACTGCAGCTTCGTCCAAGTCCAGCGGAATCATATTGGAACTTTTCAGGCACATTGCGTATTAATTGCTCAAAATGATCCTCAAACGCGCGCACAAGCGATTCTCCGATGGCTAGACGTCCAGACGTATATACCGGTGAATAACTCATTTGCACATTCATGTTAAACCATACGCCTGCCCAGGGGGTCGGCGCAAGCCATGGCCCTTGATTATCGATTAACGGCTTATCAGCCCTCGTTGCCGATGCCAGTTTGTACATTTGAATCCAATAGAAGCTTTCAAGTTGGCCATCCGGAATGGAGATAAAGCTTAGCTGATAATACTGATGCCACCAAGCACGATGAGAAGCCATCCATTCCTCATAAGTCGTAGAGGCTGCTTTCATTACCGCATGAACAGCCTCTTCTCGTGCTTGATCATCACAGCCCTTGGCAACTGACAAATACCACACGCTTCGCGTCTCGGACAATCGCATTTCTTTGAGTGCCGTTACACAGCCTTCATTCGTCGTATACGTTTGAACAGTGACAGCTGCCTCATTCTGGAACATCTTCTCAACTTGAACATCAGGAATGAACTGGTTTAAGTTGATGCCATCCGCATTCACCAATACAGGGTCAACCTCCGCATGCGGATACCACTGCAATCCTGCCCCCGTCTCTGCACGCAGCGTTTCAATCTCCACACAGAGGACAGGTTCTTCACTATGAACAAAAGCACGAAGCTTCACTTCGCCTTTCGTTGTTGTGATCCGGCCACTGACTTCCGCATTCCACAAATTCAACCGGAGCTGCGTCGGATGATAGATCATCCCTTCTAGCTCCAAGTCCAGCTCACCGATCGGTACACGAGGTGGAAAACCTGGACGATCCGTCCGCGTCGCGATGACATCCGTGCGTCCCGTCACGAAACGCAGTACATTTCGTTTCTTCGCATGCTCTTCACCGTAAATCATGGCACCGACAAGCCCGTTCCCGATGAACGCACCTTCATCCCAGCTAACCGGCTTGACAACCCATTCCATGTCGTTCGGTGCCAGAAACTTTTGCCAATCTACGTCCAAATTAATCTCGTTCATCTGACTACTTGCCATGCCAGAGTACCTCCTATCCCTTAATAGCTCCGATCAGTGCACCTTTGACAAAATATTTCTGCAGGAACGGATACACAAGAAGAATTGGCACGGTAGCCACTATAATCGTCGCATATTTTAAAGTCGCAGACAGCATAGCAACGTCACCTGCCGAAGCCCCACCTGTCATCGAGCTAGCTTCACCTTGCAGCAAGATTTCTCGTAAGATGAGCTGAAGCGGATATAATGTGCGGTCCTGAAGGAAGATCATCGCATGGAACCAAGAATTCCAATGACTTACACCATAGTACAGAAGCATAACGGCAATGACCGGCATGGATAATGGCAAAATAATTCGGAACAGAATGACAAAATCGTTTGCACCGTCAATTTTCGCAGATTCCTCTAACGCATCAGGAATGGCTTCGAATGCCGTTTTCATCAGGATAAGGTTAAAGGTATTGATCGCATGTGGAATAATAATAGCCCACAGAGTATTGTTAAGTCCGACCCCTTTGACCGTCAAATAAAAAGGAATTAACCCCCCGCTGAAAAACATCGTGAACACGATGAACAGCATGATTTGCTTGCGATACTGCAAGCTTTTGCGTGAGAGGGCATACGCTCCTAGTGAGGTAAGCAAAATATTGAGAACAAGACCAACAAGTACTACGAAGAACGTATTCCCATACCCTTTAATAATCATTGGATTTGCAAATACACTCTTGTACGCTTCCAACGAAAAGCCCAGTGGTTTCCACAGAACGCCACTATATGCCATGAGCTGACTTGCATCACTGAGTGAAGCAAATGCCACGTAAATAATCGGATAAATGGTCACGATCATCAGGATCGTCAAGAACACCGCATTGCTCCAATCAAAACTTCGTTCACCGATAGATGGTCGAATTGCATTCGTTTTTGCTTTCATTTTGAGCTCCATATCCATCCTCCTCCCCACCTACCATAAACTCGTGTTGTTTAATTTCCGACTTATCCAATTGGAACAAATAAGCAATGTAAAATTAATCGCAGAATTGAATAAACCAACTGCTGAGCTGAAGCTGTAATTAAACTCTTGCAACCCTACCCTGTATACATAAGAGGATATGACATCCGCTGTTTCATACGTACCTGGATTGTATAGTAAAATAATTTTCTCAAAGCCTACATTCATCATTTTCCCCATCTCCAGAATGAGCAAAATAATAATCGTCGGCATGATCCCTGGGATCGTCACATGAATAGCCTGCTTCCAGCGGCCTGCGCCGTCAATGCGTGCTGCCTCATACTGCTCTTGATCAATTCCTGTTAATGCCGCCAAGTAAATAATCGTGCCCCATCCAATATGCTGCCAAACACCGGAAGATACATAGATTGGACGAAACATATCGGCATCAAGTAAAAAAGTTGCACGTTCTCCACCCATCCAAGCAATCAAATCATTGATAACGCCTTCGCTGGATGTAAAATCTTTCAAAATGCCACAAATGACAACAAGTGAAATAAAGTGAGGCATATACGTCAGTGTTTGAACACTGCGTTTGAACAAAGCATTTTTTACTTCATTGAGCAGTAACGCTAAAATGATCGGAGCCGGAAAGCCGAAAATTAGCTCGTTTAAGCTGATTAAAAGCGTATTCTTAATCGTCCGCCAGAAATAAGGCCCTGAAAAAAACATTTCAAAATTGTCAAAACCTACCCAGTCGCTGCCCAAAATACCAAGCCTTGGCGAGAAATCTTTAAACGCAATGATAGCCCCGTACATCGGTGCATAATGAAACACACAGTAATACAGCAAAACAGGCAACAGCATCACATACAAGTATTTATTTTTACGTATATCGAGAATCAGACCGAGTTTGGTGCCCGCTTTCTTCCCCTTACTGGCTAAGAAAACAGGTGTCGATTCATGTTTGATTGCTTCCATATCATAGTCCACCCTTCAACAGTCTTCTTACAGATAAACGTGCCAGCGGGTGGCCGACACGTTCTCTGTCCTATTCTTAGCGCTTATTGTAACGATCGAAAGCATCTTGATAAATTTTGAGCACTTTGTCGCTTCCCATTTCTTGAATGCGCTTCACGTACTCGTCAAATTTATCGATAGGCTCTTTGCCCATAACGAATTTAATGAACATTTCTTCTTTGTAAGAGCTAATAGCGGTGTTAAGTTTGGCAATTTCCTTACTTTCCTCTACCGTCGGTGTAATGAAAGTCGGCATGACGTGCTTAACAGCATCCGTCTCAGCCCATATTTTCATAGCATCGTTTTGCTCAGGATACGTGTTGAAATTCTTTCTGGAATCACCCAAGAACGGCCCGTTCGGCTTCGTATATTGCGATACCATTTGCTGTAAGTTCAATTTAGGATCCTTCGTAATTTTGTCAGACCACGTTGGTACACCACTCACGAGATTGAAGCTTTCGCCTTCGATACCGAAGTTAAAGAGCGTAGCCCCTTTTTCACTGTAAGCGTAATCCAGCCACTTCACTGCGAGTTCTGGATCCTTCGCAGCTGTCGTAACGGCTTTACTCGCTAACGGATTGTATTTGAAATCACGTTGCCCGATAAAAGCACGCTCACCTTTCTTCAAGGTTGGATAAGGTGCTGCGACGAGATGGTAGTTCGGCTCTTTCTTCTTCGCCGTATCCATCCAGCGGCCAATGACGCTAAGCAGTCCGACCGTTGAACCAGATGCATTGCTAAGCATCTTGTTATCGAGCGATTTCGAATCCGTATTCAGGGCAAAATCTTTATCAATCAGGCCTTCTGCATACCATTTGCGGAAAAGGGTTAAAACTTCTTTGAACTGCGGGTCAATCGGACCGTATTTTACTTTTCCTTGATCGTCAATGTAGTAGCGATTCGCTGTTTTGAAAGCACCAATGAACGCATCCTGGATGTTGAGCTCGCTGCCTGTACTGTATTGCGCAGTGAACGGAGCTGTAGCCCCTTTCTTTTCCTTAAACGCTTTCAATACGGTATACCATTCATCGATTGTCGTTGGAACTGGTAAACTCAATTCATCCAACCAATCTTTACGAAGAATAGGACCACGGAATACAAGCCCATTTTCTGGACGAATCATCGGGAATACATAGTATTTGCCGCTATCCGTCTTCAGCATTTTATCCAGCTCTTTATCTTGTTGTAAAAGCTTCTTCAAATTCGGTGCGAACTTATCAATCAGTTCGTTCAAAGGAATAATCATTTTATCCGCGATTGCCTTCTCAGGTCCGCCAGGGTATTCTTTGTTCCAATCATACTCAATGACATCTGTTAAATTATTGGAGGCAATCAAGAGATTGAATTGCTCCTTCTTCTGACCGTCAGCAGGGTGCGTATATTTCACTTTAACGCCGGTTTCTTTCTCTAACTGTTTACCAAATGCCGATTCGCCTAAATTAGGTACAATGGATGTGATGTTCGGATTAATTTCTTCCCATGAGCTGATCGTTCCTGCGCTTGCAATTGGATACTTCGCTGCTTGAACCGCTGGTGCGGATGACGATGTTGCTTTCGGTGTGCTGCTTGCTTCTTCTTTCGAACATGCAGCTAACAAGCTTGTTGTTGCCAAGATAATGGAGAGTGTCGTTCCAATTGTCTTCATCTGCTTTTTCATAGATATCCCCCTCGTGATTGCGTATTCCTACTTGCTCATGCAGCTCACACTGTCTGGTGTAGTGCACCGATAACGTTATTATGCGAAGTAAAGCGCTGTTTGGGTATCATCAAAAACAGAAAACCATCATCAAAATCTGTATTTTCACATCTTTAAAATTGGAACTCACGTGCAAAAAGAGAAAAAGCCACACAAATGGTGGCAACTTCCCTAGCCAGGCTATACAAAGTCTTTGTATTTCCCTGGTGTAATTCCTTCATATTTCTTGAAAATACGATTGAACCTATTGATATCCTCATAACCCACTCGTCTAGCAATGTCCACGATAGAGGTCGATTGTACCGCTAAAAGCTTTTTCGCTTCTTCAATCCGCGTCTTGTTAATGTGTTCGAGCAAGGCTTCACCAGTCTGAGCTTTAAATTGCTTTGATAAATAGGACGGGGTTAAGTTGAACACATCCCCGATCATCGTAATATTTAAATCCGTGGAACTGAAGTTCTCTTTCACATAGGTAATGATTTGTTGACTGAGTTGATTATGATCTTGCTTGCGTTCTTCTTGAATAGATTGACATACTTGCTTCAGCACATCGCTGATCTGCACTCTCATATCTTTAATCGTCGTACACGCCGTTAAACGGTCAATCGGGTTAACCTGATTCATGAATTCCCGCTTATTGCTTGCGCCGATTTCATCAATGGTTTTGAGCATGGTAGAAATAAGATCGAACATCAAGCATTTCGCCAGAGGTACCGATAAGGATGCACTGGATACGTTGATTTCGATAATCTCATCAATCATCGCTTTCGACTGATCGTAGTCACCCGTTTTCACAAAATTGATGAGCTGCTGTTCCACATGCAAGGGATAATAATAGCTCGATTCCCGTTCCGTTTCCGCATCCGGCAAATCACTATAGCGAATAATTTCGCCGCTTCCCATCACCATGCGATATTCAAGTGCCGAAAGTGCTTCCTGATAAGCAACTGGGATGCCAGACAAGTCTTGATGAATACGGCTAATAGCGATGGTCAAATGCACATGAAAATGCTCCAACATGAACGCTTTCACTTGTTCGGCGATATCTTGTACCTCATCCGATTCAGGGTTCTTTTTAAAATTAATGATACACGCTTGTAGATTGTCTAACTCCGTTGAAAAGGCTTGGTGCCCAATGCCAACAACTTCCTCTGCGACATTCATAATAATAAACTGAACATGCTTGATCTTCTCGGCGAAAGCAAACTCAGTGGACTCCAATTTGCCATAATGATCAACTTGAAACAGTAATACAGCAAAATGGGAAGTCTCCAGCTTCATATTATGAACCGCAAGTGATTCATGCACAGGTACATTACGTTCTAGTGAGCCTTTTAGTAAGCCTTGGAGGAAATGGGAACGAATCGTGTCCCGATGCTGCTCCAGGCGTTGACCGATTTGCTCCTTCTCCGTAAAGGTATCATTCAGCGCTGCTTGCAAATAACCATACTCATTAGAGCCTTCCTTGAAAGAAATGCTAGATCGCGTAGATAAACTTCGAATCAGCTTGCTTATCGGATCATAATTACGTTTGAGCATCAAAAATGTGACAATGCCGCCAATCAGGAGACTGAGCGCGATACTGATCGAGATCAGGTTTTTGACATACTTCATTTTTTCATCAAAAAGATCCGCAGGCATCATCGAAATGTATTTCCAGCCGGCTCTATTCGAAGTTGTATATGAAACCGCATACTGTTTGTCTATCAATTTATCATAAAAGAAACCGTTCTCACTTGTGAGCTTATCGAGAGATAGAAAATCTGGATCTTTATCTAATCCCGTTGAAGCAATTAAGCGATTCTGGCGGTCGAGTACCGCGATAGACGAATGATTCGCTGGCATGATATTCTCAAGCAGTTTCGAATCTTTAATCGTAAATAAGATAATTGCACCTGGCTGTTCTGGTGTATCGAGAATGATTGATTTGGCATACATCACGGCTTTCACCGCTTGTCCATCTTCACGAATCGTCACTGGTGAGTACTCTTGAATATATCTTTTATCAAAAGTAGCTTGCCATTCCTCATAGCTCATGTCTTCGCGAGTCCGAACTCTATCATATAATTGGCGGCTGTTGATATGATCGCGTGTGGAGACGACCGTATCACTATTTTTGTAATACACATAAATTTGATCGATATAATCGTTGGCTACTTTGTATTTGCGCAGATCATCAACAATTTCAACGACGTCATAATATTGCTCATCCTTCAACGGTTTGGATACCGTAATGAATCCTGCAAGACGTTTGCTTAGCGCCATCTCAACACTTAAGCGTTCGATACCAGCCAAATTACTGTCAATCGCTTGCTCAATCTGTTTGAGCAGCGATTCATTGGCGCGATTAACTTCCGATTCAATCACATGCCAAGTTGCCGTATAAATAATGCCGCTGATCAGGATTGGAACGAGCAGTACAGACATGTAGGATATGAGCCAATTCACCATGACACTCCGTTTGCTGAATCGTAAGTTTTTCATTGTCACAGCTAGTCCCCCGTGTTCGCATGGAATTGATTTCAATTCATTATACACGAAAAGCAAAAAGAAACACCGCTTTCCCTTATTGAAAAAGAAAAGTGGTGTTGAGATAACTGACTACCCAAATTAGAATATCCGTTGCTTCCAGCCTAACAATTTAGCTAAAGCCTCAACATAATAGTAATCTCCATAAATGAGCGAAACGTTCACGTTCTGGCCAGCTGGCTTATGCCCTGTACCTTCCAGTAGAATAGCTTGATGCTCTGGCTTATCCCATGTCGCATACTTCTGCGTAAGTGACAATAGCGTACGTTCAGCCGCATTACGGTAGACCGCACCTTCGGATGGCGGCAGGAAGGCAGCTAATTCAATTAATCCGGAAGCAGCACAGGTAGCTGCAGATGTATCTCTTGGCTCGTTATCCAGCGACTCGTCTGCGCGGAAGTCCCAATGCGCTACGCCATCCTCTGGCAGACAAGCCAAGAAGTAGTTCGCTACGCGCTGTGCAGCTTTTAAATACTTCGCGTCTCCCGTAAAGCGGTATACATTGGCTAAGCCATGCAAAGCCCACGATGCTCCTCGGCTCCAAGCCGATTGTGGCCCGAATCCTTGACCGCCAAGCGATTCGATAAGCTCACCTGTCTGCGGATCGAAACTCAGGATATGATTAACGGAGCCGTCTTCCCGGATGAACTTCTCCACAACCGTATCGGCATGCGCTCTTCCAATATGTTCAAAGCGCGGATCTCCTGTCGTTTCTGCTGCCCAGAATAAAATAGACAAATTCATCGTGGAATCAACAATCGCCCAACCATGCTTATCTTGGTTCCAAGCGCGAAGGAAGTTACCTGCCATATTGAAACGACCCGCCAAGAAATTAGCTGCTTGAAGGCCGCGCCGCAAACCATCTGTATCCCCAGTCAGCTTATGTTTAATCACTGCTGTCGGCAAGTATTGGAAACCGACGTCATGATGGAAATTATGATCTTGAATACTTTTTTGCTCGAACTTACCATCCCACTCCCAAGCTGCTTCCTTGTAGTGTTCTTTGCCTGTCATCTCATGCATAATCCATAGAATTCCTGGCCAGAAGCCTGAAGTCCACCAATCAACCCGCATATCGTCATAGATACCGTCTTCTTTGGCTACGTGCGGGGATTTGTCCCCGATTTGCTCGATCATGCGATCAACCTTCACTTGAAGCTCTTTCCAGACATCAGGCAAAATATCCCCAAGCTTCTGTGCGTTCTGCCAGTTTACGGCGTTTTTAAGTTCACTCATCTTAAAATCCTCCTCAAAGTGGGTTTACTTCACAACTTCTATGATTGCTGTTACGGTAGACATCCCTTCACATGCAGCACTAATGACTGATGTATATCTCCGCTGTGCAACACGATCACCTTTGGATTGGGAGGCCAAAGAGGATGCTGGGCCACCTGCACTCACGAAATCCGTGATCGTTATGCCAGCAGGTAAGCCTCCCGTAGGGTCTAAGAAAATTCCTGCACGACCACTGGCGAGCTGAACCTGTCTTGAACCACGAATTGTACCAAGATTATCAAGGAGTTTCCCATCTCCAGCTAATCCAAATCGAACAAATAAAGCTGAATCGGGGCAAAAGATGCCATTTGCATCATAAGCCCGTACTTCTGCATACACACGTCCATCCGCTAAGGTTTCCGTCGTTAGTTGGATCTCGGCAGGCTCCCCCCATGTGTCCGATTGATAGGTAAATTGCAGCTCGTCGCTGACAACCTCGCCTTCCACGATGGCCTCAGCACGCAGATGATATACACCCGCTGTCAACGCCGTTTCCCAACGAAGACCTGCGCAAGGGAAGTCTTGTGAATCACGTTTCTTCACGCCCAAGCTCACTCCGTTGAGGAAAAGCTCAACCTGTGCCGCGTTCGAGTACACCTTGATAAGCTTACGTTCGCCCTCTATGCCCCAGCGAGTTGGCATTGTATGCCCGTAGATACGAACCATCGGCTTGTCTGACCAGTAGGATTGGAACACATAAAAGGCTTCCTTCGGTGTCAGATCGCGCTCGACGATCCCTTTCATATTCAAATATGGAATTGGAGAATCCGGCCGAACTGGTGTTGCGAAATCTTTGAATGACCACTGCGCTGCACCTGTCAGCCAATCCATCTTCTCCTGCGATTTCAAATACCAGTCGATCATTTCACAGAAATACGTTTCCGACCAATCCCCATCACGCGATACGCGAGGTTCGCCACCCGTTAACAAGTAATCCCCATCACGCTCATCCGTGACGCCATCCGTATTTGTCATAAAAGCAAAGCCCGTGAACGGTTTCTCCACATGCCGAGTTGGCAAATTGTCCGCGCCCCACTCCATGTGGAAGAACGAGTCCACATTCTCAAACGCGGTCTGACAGCTTGATTCATAGTCGGTATAGACGCCACGATACCATCCTGCCCAAATAGAAGGGGAGTACACATCGATAATATCCTTACAAAATTCACATCGACGAATCGCCGTTAATCGACTTGGGTCCAGTTGATGCGACAGGTCATGCAGCTCTTTCATAAAAGTGCGAATTTCTTGCTGATCGAAATGATCAAAATCGCACTCCCAATCGTTCTCGTTGCCCAATCCCCATAAAATAACGGATGGATGGTTATAATGCTGTGCAATCATCGCCGAAAGCATATCGATACATTGCTCGCGATACGCTGGACCGCCTAGACCGCCCCGGCACCAAGGGATTTCTTCCCAAACGAGAATCCCTAACTCATCGCATAAATCTAGAACAATACGCGACTGCTGATAATGCCCGAGGCGTATGAAATTAGCCCCCATGTCCTTGATCAGCTGCATTTCTTCACGAATCATCGCTTCCGTCATCGCTGCCCCAACTGCTGCATGATCTTCATGACGGTGTGTACCGCGCAGCAAGAGACGCTCGCCGTTGAGCTTAAACGGACCTTGTTTCACAAATTCAAATGTCCGGAAGCCGAACCGTTCTTGACTTGTCGTTTCGCCATCCTCACATTGGAGGACGACGGAGCAGTCGAATAAATAAGGATCTGAAACTGACCACAAATGTGGATCCTGCACATAGAAGACCGCAATCTCCTGCTCATCCTGCCAAGTTGGCAACGATAGCTCTGTTTGCCCAACAATCGCCCCATCCTGCTGCTTCAGCACAATGGAGAGTTTGATCGTCTCAGCCAGCTGATCCGGATTGTACAACTTCGCACGTACACTGACTTTCCCACTTCTTGGTGTTTGCGCAGAAACGTCTTCTAGTTGAGATTCCACATGAACTTGAGCCAAGGAAATCTGCGGCACATAGACGAGGTTCAAATAGCGATATACACCGCCATATAGATTAAAATCACTCGCATCCGAAGGAATCGTCTCCAGCTCTCGGCTGTTATCACATCCGATTGCGACAGGCACAAGCCCTGCATACCGTACTATGCCATGGGCTCGCTCAACCGCTTCGGAAATATCAACCGTAAACTCGTCATACCCGCCTAGATGGGAATCCACCTTTTCCGTGTAGACATATACATCCGTGCGCTGCCCTGCCCCTTCAAAATGCAGCAGTGTTCTGCCCTTCGGATAAGGATTATTTACCTCCAGCTTGTTCCGGTACCAACCTTGTCCTTGATAATATTTATGATCGGGATCCATCACATCATATCCGTTATACGTGTGTGGAAGCGTAACCGATTCCCACGGCACATTATAATGATTTTGCAGCTTGTCTGAACGCCATACCTCCCAAACCCCGCCTAAGGATCCGCGATAGTGCTCCCATTGCTCTATTAAACGTTGCTTCAACATGTAAAATGACTCCTCCTAGTTGCGCTTTCACTTGTCTCCATCGTATCAAAAAAAAGGCTAAAAAAGTTTAGCCCTCTTATGATAAAATGTTGTTAGAATACGATGAGGTGATTCCCCCTTGAAGCTAATGAATTACTTAAACTTAAATGTGCATCCTGTGCAATTATCGTTTTTTAAAGATCGGACAAACTCATTTGAGGAAGTGTTTCATGCCCATCAGGGTATGGAGCTTCTCGTCGTCCACGAAGGCACTGGGTTTGTCGTAATAGAACAACAAATTGTCGAGCTGCAGCCTGGCACGATTATCTGCTTCAGACCGTTTCAGCTGCATCGCATTCGAATTCATAATCTGCCTCAGGATCGCTACATCCGATCGCTTTTCGTACTTGAGCCTGTTGTTCTTGAGGCAGCACTCTCTGCCTTCCCAGCTCTTCGCGATTTTCTACGAAAGCTCTGGAAGGAGCCGCTCGTGCCGCAAGCATTCCGAAGCGATGATCTTTCGGCACTTGAAGCGATGTTTCGCAGCTATAGACTCAGGCTTGATGCCGCCAAAGATCGAGGGCCAGAGCGACTGTTGGAAGAACAGTTGCTCTTCCTAACAGCCTTCGTGCACCAGCTGCGCACGGACTCGGATAAAGCTGCTTTCTCACAGTCTGATTCTGTTCCCCTGCCTACGCCCAAAAACTCGTCAACCGCCGAGCGAATGCTTGCGTGGATCGAGGCCCATTACATGGAGCCTTTCAAACTGGACGAGTTAGCCTCGGCGGTTCACCTAACACCAAACCATGTATCTGCCACCTTTCATCAATCTATTGGCAGCACGATAACCGAGTACTTGACGGCCCGCCGGATCCGACAAGCCTGTTGGCTGCTGCGCACGACGGATATGTCCGTTCAAGATATCGGGGAGTCCGTCGGATTAGGTAACTTCTCGTACTTCTGCCAACTCTTTAAGAAGCATGTGGGGTTCACACCTTACAAATTCAAGGGGATGAGTGCGTATACGATTTTCATAGAATGAGACAACGTTACTTTTTTTCAAAGTTAGTGACAAAAAGTTGCTTTTCTTCTATAGTAGGAATTATCATATCGACGCGTGTGAAGCACACCGCTCCCTCCCTATTCGGGGAAGGCGCGGTGTTTTTTTGTTCTTAAGTGAGGGGGGAATGTTCTTGGATATATACGAGGCATGGTTGGACAAACAGAGGAAAAGTCTTACGGGTGAAGCTCTACGTCGTTTAAATGAAGGACATGCGCACAATGAGAAGTTATTTGTACATGATTTATGGTTGCCTGCCGTAGGCAACTTAGACTTTTTGCATGCCGAGTATGAGGTTACCAATTTTCGGGACGGATTCTTCTATTTAGACTTCGCCTATATCAGACCTCCCTATTTAATCAATTGGGAAGTGGACGATTTCAGCTCGCATGGCAAACAGGTGACCCGTCGAAGTTTTGAATACGAGCGCGAAAGACAAAACCAATTAATGCTAGACGGCTGGCAGATATATCGTTTACCACTGGATGCCATCAAAGAGAAACCACGACGTTGTCAGCAATTCATCCAGCAAGTGTTAGGAAAACTTTACGGTGGTGGGGGTGTTACTACTGATGTGAAACTTTCATTAAAGCAGCGGGAAATTCTTCGTTTTGCCACACAAATACAGAGACCTTTCATGCCTCAAGAGGTATGCGAGCTCCTTGCCATTAAGGGACAGCATGCTCGAAAATTACTTCACGAATTGGTCCAATCTGAGTTGCTGCTTCCCGCATCAGGCTCTAATCGCATTCGTACCTACCGTTTAGGTAACAAGGCCATGCATCACTACATATAACGTTATCGTACAACGCAATTCCGCTCCAAAGCCGCCACAGCTGCATATTAAGGTTATGCCATAACGCTATTAACTCCATAAATGGGTGGTTCCTCACGAATTGAACGCTTTAGCGTTACGCCATCACTCTATTTCCCGCGAGAATAGCAAAAAGCCCAAGATAAGATGATGGCATCTGATGGCATCATCTTATCTTGGGCTTGAGTGAATCGTATACATATAGGTTACTCAGGCTCCGGTCGATCAGGGAGCTGGCTCACAAAGCTATCTGACAATTGCAGCAGCTTCAACGAGTGATTAAACTCGTCTTCCGTCGCCGATTGATGCTCGGTGGCGTTGCCGGCAAGTGTAAAATAATTGCCATCCTCGAACCCCTTGCCTGACATAAAGAGTTCTTCGTTGTTTACAAACGAGCCTGTCGGCAGGTAGTAACGTTGGGGCAATAAATTGTAGGACGTCTGATTAAGCAAATCTTGACCAAAGTGAATGTAGTCAGTCAACGATACACCCAAAAGGTTAGCAACCGTAGGTAAAATATCAACTTGACCACCTAACTGCATTTTCAATTGAGGCGTGGTCACGCCTTCGGACGCGATAATAAGAGGAATATTGATGAGTTCTTTTTCGCCGTATTCATGACCAAGAATCTCCGTCATCAGCGCTTTGTCGTCAGCTTTCAAAGAAAATAAAGGAAGGCCGCGGTGATCGCCGTAGAGAACCACGACACTGTTCTCCCATATGCCCCGCTTTTTCAAATCATCGATAAACAAACCAAGTGCATAATCCGCATAATTTTCTGCGCGTATATAATCGCCTACAAAGGTGCCCTCGTAACGCTCAGGCAATGTCATCTTATACTTTTCTTCCGGTATCGTGAACGGGTTGTGAGAACTCATAGAGATGACATGTGCGTAAAATGGTGTTCCTTGCTTTTGATAGCCAGCTAATTCCTCGGCCGTCTTCCTGTACAACACTTCATCGGACGAGCCATAGAAGAACGCATCCTCATCTTTGAAGTATTGCTTATCATAGTACCGATCGTAACCAATGGCCTGATATAAATCATCCCGATTCCAGAATCCAACTTCATTCGTATGGAAATTCATCGTCGTGTAGCCTTTCTTCTGAAGGAGCTTAGGAAGGCTAGGTAAATCCTTTTTCCCATAGACTTGTGTAGCCGCGCCATCCGGAGGTACATAATATGACGTGTTCACGATGAACTCAGCATCTGACGTGTTCCCTTGACCAATTTGCTGATAAAATTTCGGGAAATAATAGCTGGACCCAGCCAACCGATTCAAATTCGGCGTAATTTCTTTTCCATCAATATGCAATCCGATGATAAAGTTCTGAAAAGATTCCATTTGAATGATGATCAAATTCTTCCCGCTCGCCGCGCCGTGCAAGACGGGCTGTTCAACGACTGCTTTATTCTTTAAGCTATCAATCGCTGTCTGAGTAATCAGATCGGGACTAATTATTTCTTCTTTCTTCTGAGAAAGCAAATTGTACATTTCATAATTTAAGATGCCCATTTTGCTTGCTTTTACATTTTCATTAAAGGAACTGCGGTTAGGAATCACACTAAGTGCACAAAGTAGTAAAGAGAAGCAAGCGACACTAGCAACGATTTTCATGCTAAGCGGCTTCCATTCTCTTGTTTTAGGTTTCATGAATGCAAAGAGTCCCACAATGACAATGTCCAAGAAGAACAGCAGATACTGGGGTTCGATAACAGAGAAAATACTCTTCTGGACTGCGCCTACTTGCTTGGCTTGGGTTAAAACGTGGTACGTCGCGATAACGCCGAAATGTTTATAATAGATAACGAGTGCAAAAAACAAAACGGTAATAATCAGATCAACAGCCAAATACCAAGCGAGCTTATGCTTCTTCACAACGTACTCAATCACACAATATGTGATCAAAATTGCTGGAATTTCTGTTAACAGAATCCTCGCCGATGGACCTGTTTCAAATAAAATCATCCAAGCGACATAAATTTTAATAACAATAAATAATGGAAATAAAAACAAGCGATGTCTGAGCTTTTCCAACATACAGATAGCTCCTTTCATTTATAACATGGTCATAATATGGACTGGAAGGAATGTCGAATTACATCTCCTCTACTAATGATTCCTACGAGTACACCACGGTTAAGAACAGGTAACTTCTTTATCCGTTTCTTACCCAATATCGCCGCGATTTGCTCAATATCCTCTTCAGCATCTACAGCAATCACTTTCTTTTGAGCTATTTTCATCACATTCAAAGGCAGCAAGTTGCGCACTCTATCTTGAAACTCATTATTATCACCTTTGATCACAGCGGTGTACAGATACGACCCAAAAATATAATCGTCGTGTTTGCCGATATATCGCATAATATCTCCGTCACTAATATAGGCAACGACTTCATTCCGATCGTTCACGACAGGAAGTCCGCTAATCCGATGACTGAGAAACTTCTCAATAACCGCGCGAACCGTGTCTTCCTCTTTTACCTTATAAACTTGGCGAACCATAATTTCCTTTGCCTTCAAATTGTGCCCACTCCCGTCTGCTATTGCCTTCTGTTGAAAGAAGAAGTATCATGACACTATATACTTGCATTATACAACTATGTCGAGTGAAGTCAATCCTTATATAAAGTCGTTTACTCCTATTTGGAACATATTCAAATCATTCGCTGTGTGTTACGATACAAGCATAAATGAATGAAAACACCTAAATACGAGGTACACACAATGACAAAAACTCCCATTGAATCCATTGAGATTGAATTAGCCGTATTTATACGCCGTTTTATAGCCGCAACTACCAATAAAAAAGTCGGTAATTTGGATCGTGCAGCCTACTTATTGCTCCATCAAATTTCCTCTCATGGGTCCGCCGGTGTCAAAGCATTAGCCGAGGAATTCCATCTCGATATGTCGACCATTAGCAGACAAACAGCCGCCCTGGAGCAAAAAGGCTATGTGTTTCGAATACCCGATCCCCAAGACGGTCGCGCGTATTCCCTGCAAATTACAGAAAGCGGCATAGCGGAATTGGCGTTAAATAAACAATTACGCTTAGCCTATTTAACAAAGCATTTGCAAGATTGGACTTCGGAAGATCAGATAAGGTTCGGTGAATTGCTTCATAAATTTAACTCTACCCCCTAATAATTGTAGGGATATCTCCTCTTACGTAAAATCATTCCTTTGGTTTCCAGAAATTTGTTTTCGGCACCGTCTTGCGCGTCTCGCAGGGCGGTTTTTCTTTTAGTTACGAAAAAGCCTCCAGTCACATGACTGGAAGCTGCATAGCTATTATTTATTTTGTCACCAGCACATCATCAAAATAGGCTTTTGTATTCGCATACGTCCGCGCTCCGATCTTCCCGCTAGCGAGAGACGTATCTATTACACTGAACTGCTGTACACCATCTTTGTAGACAGTTATGGTACTGCCATTTAAAGCAATTTTGTACGTGTAATAGGTATCCGCAGCAATACTAGGATTCGTGAAGCCCAATACGGTCTTGACGCCAGCAACTGATTTGATTAACTCCATCTTTCTGCCGGTTCTATCATTGTTCTTCAAGAGCAGTAAGTAGTAGTTATCAACGTCAGTGTAGCGAACCAATAAACCTGCATCCTTGTTGCCGTTAGTGTTGTTGGTAATGTTGACCTTCGCTTCAAGCGTGTAGTCGGTCCATGTAGAATCTCCTGCAACCGAGAAGCTGCTAGCGCTGCTCGCTTGCCCGCTGTACTGTGACGATTGTACAGACCAAGTTCCGCTCGTAGGTGTCCAACCGGTGGCTAAGCCGTTATTAAAATCATTGAAAAGCAATTGCTGCGTAACGGATGGCCCTGTTTGAACCGCACTACTTACCGCATTTGAAGTGGTATCCGTCGTATGGAAATAATAAGAATGGTTACCTACCGGCAATTTGGTTGTATATTTATAAGCTTTACCGTCACTGTAAGTAACATCGGTCGGATCCACAGCTTCCATTTGACGAACGATGCCATCCAAGATAAGCTCCATGGCGAATGGTTTCTCATTTTGCGCGTCCGTGTATGTGGTATTGAATGTAAAGTTAGTCGCTGCATCACCTGTAGCTTGATCTACACTAATCGCACTAAGCGTCGGCGCTGTTCCACTCGCAACATTCGTAGCTTTAATCTCATCCATAAACATTTCACCATAGCCTACAGCGGTTTGGTTCAACCAGATCGACATGGTCGTTTTCTTTTTATTTATGATAGGTGTAAGGGCGTCCAAATTATAAGATAAATCTGTCCAAGTAGTAGGAACCGTTACCCAGCCGCCTGTCAAATTATAGGTGCGTGTACCATCATTTAATTCAATTTTCATTTTCAAGTTGGCATGGCTTGGATTCTTGACCTTGAAATTGAGATAACGGTAGCCAGATAAATCAACGAAATCATGCCATGGTTGGAATTTGGCATTGGAATTAACGGCGGTCGGCGTTTGCGAGAATTTACCAACCGTTAAGCCATCCAACGTTGTTTTCTCGAATGCTGCTGTCCCCCCATTTTGCGTGTACCAGTTCACCCATTCCCCATTTCCTCCAACCGATCCCCAAATACCGCCACCGCCAAAATCATCATAAAGAAGTGGAGTTGAAGGATCTGGCAGAGGTGCAGCAACCGTATAGTGTGTCGAGCTGTAACTTTGTTTACCTGAAGCATCTGTGCCTCGGATGTCCACACGTTTATTCGCATAGGCCACGGATGCACTTTCATCAACCGTCCCTGCATATACGGCGCCAGAGACAGACATCGGCAGGAATGTACCTGTGGTACCTGTTGACGAATACTGGATGTTGCTCAATCCAGTTGTCGCCCCGCTGAACACGGTTACGTTACCGCGAACATAATCGCCAATCGTTGGTGAGGTAATAGGCAGAACAGCTGGCGTCGTTCCTCCAGTGGAACTTGCGGTTGCATTCGCGCTTAATCCCATAATCGTGTAGAGAAGACCCGCTTGAATACTAATGCTGAACTCGTTATAACGCCATTGGTTCGTATCATCTTGATACAGTGAACGATCTTCATACCACGGGCTGACACTTGTTTTATCTTTGGTATCTTTCATATTGGGACCACTGACCATCGCGCCAGGGAACACGACACCAGCACCGAGTTTGGAATTCGAACCTTCGTCAAATCGGGTATGCGGGTATGTAACGAAGTCTGATCCAATTCCAGAAACCCAACTCATATTCCATGGATTTTCCCCAAAAACCCAGTACATCCCCTTCTCCACCGCGCGCAGGGCTGCAGGGTCCTGGAACAGTTCATAGTAGCGCATCATGTCACCAAGATAAGATACGTGTGGCTCATTCACGCCGAAATTCTTAAATTGGTTCAGCACGCTATAAGGTGTGTCGTCTGCTGAGGACAAGAAGAAGTCAACCTGCTGCTTCAACAGCTGCTGAATGTGAGATTGCGTTGCAGAATCAGCCACAGGGTAAAATTCAGCCAAGGACATCGGTCTCATATCCCAATAGTTTGTTGAGGCCAAATCGGCAAACGTGAGTGTGTTGATATTGGCTGTTGCTGCATTTTTGTAGGATACATTATTTGTTAAAAGGTAGAGCTCAACATCCGCAAGAAGCTTGGAATTTGGAATGCCGCCACGCGTTGAGTAGGAACCTACTGGCCCATTCGGATTAGCGACGACATAATTGTAAAATACAACAGCGGCAGCTTCACAATTGTTAGCGAACGTTGTGAGTGCTGTGACCTTGGCAGGCGCGATATCACCCTTGGTAATTGCCGTGCGGATAGCCCTTGCTGTTGCTGCAAGCGTTCCAGCTGCTTTCGCTGATCCACCCACGCCTAAGCCGGAGAGCTTGCGATCATCCGCTGTGCCATTGATGTTATCCGTCGATTTGGCCGGATGAACGAAGCTTGCGTTATTCTTGAGATCATACATTTCGCCACCGAGTTGATTGGCAAATTTGACTAAATACTCACTGCCCCAGATCGCCTCATCCACCAGATCAGGCACGCCGTTGGTGTCATTATCGAACTTGGAGCTAGCTGCGTCGGCATGCCTTATATAAGCTAAGGCAATTTCACTGCCTACCCACTGATTGCCTCCGTATTTACCGTAATCTCCCGCATCATACCAGCTGCCCGTTAAGTCATAATGCGTCAATCCATCCGCTGATTGTGCATCGTCTAAATGGCCAGCCGCATGGAAAATATTAGCCGATGGTGCTACCGAGCTATAACCGGCAGGATAGGCATCCGACGTCGCCACACTCGCACGCAAGATACGATAGAACGCTGTCATTTCATCCTTGTAATTCGTCCAAATGTTCGGTTGAATCGCAAAAGGGAACGATGAAATGCTGTTACTGACAATGGAATAATTCGTTCCACTTGCTGTGATAGACGAGAAATCGATGGAATAAACGTGCTTATTCCAGAAAAATCCGTCATATGTCATATTTCCTGTGCTCACAACTGTAGCGCCATTTTTGACGACATAGGACAGATCCGTCAATGCAAGCTGCGATGTCACCTTGGCATTTTTAAATGCACCGGCATTATAGCCTGCTTGGCTAACGGTGACATCGATCACCTGCGCGGAGTTCGTAACGACGGGTCCGTTCTGGACTGTCGTCGATACGGGATTCGACGTTAAATCGGCCGTTCGGAAATAATAGGTGTGCGAACCTACAGGAAGTTTCGTAATGTAGTAATAATTTTTGCCATTGGAGTAGGTGGTGTCTGCGTTATCCTCTTCCCTCATATCGTAGAGCGTATCGTCGACGACAAGCTGCATAGCGAATGGCTTCTCGTTGTCCACATCCGTATACGTTGCTTTAAATGTAAACGAGGTATTCTGATTATAGCCACTCGCCGAGTTGGCTGTCATACTGCCCGTTAAGGTAGGTGCGGTACCACTGCTATCCGTCGATGCAAAGATGTCATCAATGAGGGTCTCCCCATACGTGCCACCGGACTGACGAAGCCAGATTTCAAACCTAGCTGTCTTTTTGTTCAGGGCTGGCGTCAAAGCGTTCAAATCAAATTGACTTGTCGTCCATGTTGTTGGGATCGCAACCCAGCCAGCGGTTAGATTGTAATTCGTCGTTCCGTCCCCGACTACAACGCGTATAAGTGAATTCGCGTAACCCGGATTTTTCATGGTGACATTCAAGTAACGATAGCCCGTCAAATCAACCGTCTCATTCATAGGCTGAAATTTGGCCCACGAAGAACTCGAAGTCGGTGTTTGAGTGAACAATCCTACCTGACGTGAATCCACAGTCGTCTTGGAAAAAGTACCTGTACCACCAGCTTGGTTAAACCAGTTGGTCCAATTCTGTTTGTAGAGACCTCCTCCATTGAAGTCGTCGTACATGAGTGGATTTGCTGGACCTGGCAGTGGCGTAACAGCAGCTGAGCTTGTGCTTGGCGCGATCAGAAGCGCGTTTAAGGCGAGAATCAGCCCTAAGCAAAGACACCAAAATTTACTTACCCTTCCTTTCATCCGAGTGGTGCTGGACATTAACATTCCTCCCATGCTAAAAGTATGGTGAAATCGCTTACAAACTAATTATACTTAACCTCCTCAGGCCGAGCGATGATGTAAACTCGACTTCTTGTGATGGATTCTGGTTGATGTTGGGCGGTGAGTAAGTGCGCATAATTAGGTGGAACAAACGTGCCTCTCTATCCACCGAGTTAGTCGGTTTTATCGACTATCTCCTGCCACTTGGCCTTCTTACCCGCTTAGTTAGTCGGTTTTATCGACTATCTCCTGCCACTTAGCCCTCTACCCACCGAGTTAGTCGGTTTTATGGACTATCTCCTTACTCAATGACACATCTGCACCCGAACCACCAGCAGTCCGATTTTACCGAACTATTTCCGCTGCCCAAGCTCTCTTCCCTTAATTAGTCCAAATTTGCCCAACTAAACCGCCGAAATCAATCGTCCCCCACGAAAAATGGCCATTTAGTTCGGCATAAACGGACTATTGGTCATTTTTCGTGCTGAAACCGCGATTTAGTTCGGGGAAATCGGACTATACGCGGGATTCCAGCGTCCAAAGGAGAAGCTTTTAGCGGACCCGGCAGCGGAATCAAAAGCTTGGCGCATGCACCCCGGCGGCAGCATCATATGCCTAGCGCACCAGACAGAGCGCACAAAGCTCCTACTAACGCCCTGCAATAAAAAGAACCCCGCTCCCGCGAGGCTCCCTCAACTCACTGCTTTTTGCTTAACACCAAGCGAATCGTTCTCTTCTCGCCCGTCAAATTAAAGCGAAGAAACACCAACTCATCCTTAATCATCTTCGTCTCTACATCACCTGAGCAGCTTTTGATCTCATAGCTACTCAGTTCATCATCCCAATACGTTAGCCCGAACGGCATCGGCTTCCAGTTGCCGATCTCGTACACCAGCTCGATCCGATCGCTCGTTTTCTCGTACGTGGTGATGAATAACGGAGGAATCTTCTCCTCGAAATCATCCTGCATATTCCACTGGCCGACATAGTTGCGGACAAGCCGTGGTTTGCATTCCCCTTTGACGAAAATCATCTGACACTGGCTGTCATAGAAGAGAAACGTATCCGGCCATGGCCCGGCAGCTACACCGCCAAGTGTCATCGTATAGTCGTTGACTGCTGGACGAATCGGCTTATCTTTGGTTAACATGTAGGACGGCGCCGTACTCGCATTGCGCTCATGATACATCGCCAGCGCCTTCGGCACTGTTGTTAGGGTTGCACCGCATCCCGCCACATAGGCGAAGAATCGGTCTAGCATCCCTGCGCAAGCCTCCACGTGTGAAGCAGGAAACACTTGAAAGCGATCGGTGAACTCCATCTCATGCGCCTCTTGCTGCTGAAGAAAAAACACCTGATCATTATGGTCCGTATTTTCCAAATATTCGTCAAACAGCATCTGCCAATACGCAATGTCTTCGCCTGTACACAATCCAGCGCGCAGCACATCATTGGGGTCGGTTGAGTAAATGACCGGACTGCCTGTGTGATACGACGCGTGCAAATCACGAGCCGTCCACTCGCAGGCGACCACCTGACCTTTACCCGGATGCGGCACCTTGTACCGATGGCTATCAACATACCAGGAGCCCCACGGGATCCCCTTATGGGTAATCCCGTCCCACCATACTTGCTCCCAACAATAACCCCACATGCCCTGGAAATCCAGTTCCTCCAGCGCTTCGATCACTTCATTGTAAATCTTGCCTCTGGCTGCAACCTTGGTCGTCGCCCAAGGAAATGCTTCTTGCACGAGCTGCCAATCGCTCGCAAGTCTAGCTTTAAATGCGTCCTTGGACATCCCGCAATCTTCCATAAAGAAAGGGCTTTGAAGAATGATATCATCGCCATAGGCCTCATGCCATTGCCGAATTTGCTCACCTAGTACGGGAACTGAGCCACGGTTGACGATCCATGTCACGGGTATGCCATGCGCATGGGCTAATCTTGCTGTCCGCTCCACACCATCGACAGCTACTCCACGTCCCCAAGGGGTATCGTAGTGAGATGCATAGCTAACGAACGTGTAGATGAGGTTCTGGGGTTTCAAGTTGAATCACCTCTGGCTCTTCCTATTTTTTGTTCTCTTTCCACCAAGCATCGATTTGCTTCTGCAGCTCAGCACTCACTTTTTCAAGTCCTGCTGCTTTCAGCTTCGCGTTACGCTCATCGATCAGTTTGGAAGGATTAGGAACAGCTCCTGTGGCGATCACTTTGTACTCATTCACAATCGTCGTCAATTGCGCGACCTCGTTCTTCACATTCGTATCATCGAAAACGAATCCAATTAATGGGAAGCGCTTCGCGTCATTGTTGAATTTTTTCCAGCTATCGTACAGATCATCGGGTTGACCTGGTTTCATATAGTTCAGGAATTGGTTACCCAGTACCCAGAACACTTGGCTGTCATAGCCAGAATCTTTAATTGGCT
This sequence comes from Paenibacillus qinlingensis, assembly GCF_031455095.1. Taxonomy (GTDB): domain Bacteria; phylum Bacillota; class Bacilli; order Paenibacillales; family NBRC-103111; genus Paenibacillus_E; species Paenibacillus_E qinlingensis_A. Next base: position 37,998 of record NZ_JAVDSB010000003.1, on the reverse strand, counting down.
CAATGCGGTTCGGTCCTATTTTTTTATAGTGCTTACCTTCGATCCCATTCACTAAAAGATTGATTACATACGGATCTGTATGCAGATAGTTGAGTACCATCATCGCTCTCTCTGGGTTTTTCGATGTTCTGGAAATGGACAACATAGAACCTGTAGCTAGATCTGTCGTCACAATTGGCTCTTCAATAACGTGGGAAACCCAGTCATACGCGCCGTTATCGGCAATCTTCAACTCAATATCAGAACCTGGCTTCCACACGGTCGATTGCACCCAAATTTTACCCTGTTTACGGATCTCCCCAATATTGGTCGTTACCGTAGCTGCATCCGCATTCGTGTACCCTTTTTCAAAATATTTACGGTACGTCTCAGCATCGGCTTTATTCAAATCCACGATATCTTGATCCAGCACTGTTTTGACCTTCATATCCGTTGACTTATAATCCAAGAAGAACGTTGGCATTTTACCAGGAGTTGGCCCGATTGGACGATAATTCGATTTGGATTCATACATCATGAAGCTTGAACCGTTCGCAGTCCCGCCAGCGACATAGTTATTAATGATATCAGGATTGTCTTTTTTTATCTTTTCAAAATACGGTTCCAATTCTTCCACCTTATTAATCTTATCAATCGGAATTTGATACTTATCAATGATATCCTTCCGGAATGTCCAGGCTTTCCCCTGTGTGATTTCTTTATCCGTTGGAACCGCATACAATTTCCCTTTAAAGCGTGGTGCTTCTAGATAGAGCGGATGAAGCATTTTTTTCGTTTCTGGCGCAAATTTATCGAGCAGCGAATCGAGCTCAAGGAAAGCTCCTTTGGTTACGTTAGCAGAGAAATCTAGCCATGATGCTGTAAATACGAGATCCATCTTTTCCCCCGTATTCATCATCAGCTCGGTCTTTTTCTTGTAATCAGCGGATGCAATCGGCTGTAGGGAAACCGTTGTGTTAATTTTTTCTTTCAAATATTTATTTAATTCTTCCTGTACGAGGGCATCGTCCTTCATCGGTTTTGCTTGATAGAGGAGAGATACATCATAAGGCTCCAAAGCTGCTTTCGGACTAGCTGGAGCTGCTGAACTGGCAGCAGTTGCAGCAGGGCTTGCTGAGGTACTTACTGTTTTGTCACTTGAACACGCTGGTAGTACAGCGGTTAAACCTAGTGCTAGCGCCATTGGGGCTAGCATCACTGACTTTCTACGTTTCATGGGTGGACCCTCCTATAAAATATGTTATATGAATCGGCTAACGAAAGCGAGCAGCAATTCGCAACCGGTGAATCAACCTTTAACGGCACCGACCGTTAGGCCTTTGACGAAATATTTTTGAAAGAACGGGTAGACAACCAGGATCGGTCCCATCGCTATAAAAGCTAAGGCCATTTGCAGAGACTCATTGGGCAAATTTTTAAGCAACTCTGGATTCTGAGAAGCTATCGTCAGATTTTCACGGATATACTGAACATCTTTCAGCACGCGCAACATGAGGAACTGTATGGGATACATGTGCTCCTTATTGATGAAGAGCAAGGCATTGAACCAATCGTTCCAATAATTAATAGTTGAGAATAACGCCATCGTCGCCAGCACTGGCAGCGATAAGGGAAGTACAATGCGTAAGAAGATACGCAGCTCCCCTGCACCATCGATTCGCGCTGATTCGATTAAAGCTGGGTGGATCGTTGTCTGGAAAAATGTACGCATAATAATGACATTGAATGGAACAATCAAGAGCGGCAATATTAACGCCATGTAGGTATCTTTTAGATGAAGTGTCTGGGTATAGATCATGTATTTACTCACTAATCCCCCGTTAAATAACATCGTGAAGAAAAGAAAGAAAGTAAATATGTTACGATACGGATAATCCTTGCGAGATAAGGGATACGCGTATAAAGCCATCAGTAAGACACTTAAAAGAGTACCTACGATAGTAACCCCAATTGAAACTTTGTAAGCGTTGGCCATCGTCTCAAAATCTTTGAATACGGTCTGATACGCGATTAACGACCATTTCGCAGGAAAAAAGCTGTATCCCTCATTGATCAAAGAATCATTATGTGTGACAGATACAATAATGACGAGAATGACAGGTAGTATGCAGGCTAACGCTAGTAAGACGAATATGAAATTAATTATCGTCTCAGCCAGCGGGGAAATGCGATTTTCTCTGCGATACGATTTGGAAATCATTAGGTTCACTTCCCATCCAATCAATTAGAATAAAGCTTGATCCTTATTTATTTTACGGACCGCTCCATTCGTTGCAAATACCATAATGAAGCCTAGAACCGACTGTGCCATCGCTGCTGCTGAGGACATGCCAATATCATTCATTTGCGTCAAAACACGGTATACATACGTATCTACTGTATCGGTGGCTGGATATAACACACCAGAATCCAACGGCACTTGATAAAAGAGTCCAAAATCGGAGTTGAACACATGTCCCATATTTAGAATTGTAATGATAACGATAATCGGCATAATCGAGGGAATGGTAATGTGCATCATCTGTCTCCACTTTGAGGCTCCATCAATGACGGCTGCTTCATAATACTCGCTATCTATACCGGCGATGGCTGCGATGTAGATGACAGCACCGATACCGACGCCTTTCCATGCGTTAACAAAGGTAAGAATAAATGGCCAATATTCCTTCACCATATACCAGGACACTGGTTCTTTACCCAGCCATGCCATCACGGTCGAATTAATAAAGCCATGTGTCGGATGCAGGAACGCGTAAACGAGATAACTAATGACGATCATCGATAAAAAATGAGGCATGATTAGGAATGTCTGATAACTCTTCACCGCTATTCGACTCCGGAGCTCATTGAGCGCCAAGGCAATACCCACCGATAAGATCAAATTCACAATCATAAATGTCAGGCTGTAGCCTACTGTATTTCTTACAATTCTCCACAGCGATCCATTGTTGAATAAAAATGAGAAATTATCGAAACCAATCCACGGGCTGCCCCAAATACCATCGACATAGTTGATTTTTTTGAAGGCAATGAATAGCCCGAACATCGGTAAATAATTATTAAGCAATAGTACGATGGCTGCAGGCAAGAGCATCAACGTTAATGTTCGGAATTGCCAGAAGTTCTGCCATATCTTACTTCGCTTTGTACGATACCGTGTCTGCACGGCCTGTTGTGGAGGTGCGGTCGTCTCTCTCACTGCGTCCACTCCTTTCTCTGTTATATTTAGTATAGGATACGCGACCCCCTATTTCGATGATGTATCTGTATAAGAACGTGATGGATTCTCTTCAATGCATCCACGCATTTATCACTTCCGTAGCACAAAAAATCCGACCAAAGGTCGGATCATTACAGCCTATTCTATGGGATGAATCGGGATTTTAATCGTGGCAATCAGCCCGCCGCCTTCGCGTAGTCGATAGCTTAAACCATAGGCTTCGCCGTAATGCAACTGAATACGTTGGTGTACGTTACGGATACCGTAGCCTTTATCATCAATCTCGCCATGTACGATCATATGGAGCTTCTCGAGGTTCACAGGGATAAACCCGTTATCCTCCACATGAATATGAATCTCGTCATCCTTCCGTTTCAGCTGAATCCATAGATGACCTTCCCCATCCATACTCTGGATTCCGTGGAAAATCGCGTTTTCGACAAGCGGTTGAATCATCACTTTTGGCATTTTAAACGCTTCGAGATCATCTTCGATATCCCAAAACACTTCGAAATTCCCCGGATAGCGCTTCATTTGCAGTCGAATATACGCACGAACATGCTCCAACTCTTCGCTAATCGGAATCAAACTTTTCCCTTTACTTAGCCCAATCCGGAGCAGCTTGGATAAATCTTTGACCATGCCCCCAACATCCTCATTGCCGCTTTCCAGCGCATACCAATAAATCGAGTCCAGCGTATTATATAGCAAATGCGGCGTAATCTGGGAATGTAGCGTGTTCAGTTCCTGTTCCTTTTGTTTGATTTTCATCCCATAATTCTCTTCAATAGATTCATTCAGCCTGCCAGTCATACGAATAAAAGCCGTATACAGGACACCAAATTCATCCGATCGTGAACGCGAGGACGACTTCCCGAAGTCAAAGGGTCTACCTAACTCATACACACGTGTGAAAGTTACTAAACGTGCCAAAGGTTTAATGATATTTCGTAGTAAATACAAGACGAACAGCAATACCAGAATCAGATAAATCGCAAGCATTACCATAATTAACTGCTGAAAGCTCGTTTGTTTCCCCATAATGGATTCCAACGGAATTTTATAGATCAATCGGGTATTGAAACCAAATTCATAGGAAACCGCGTAGAGGTGTTTATGATTTTTCGATTCTGAATAATGATAGCCATTTGCTTTATTGCGTAGTACTTCTGGCAATTCGGATAGCTCCATGTCTGCGGAACCGGCCTTCAACAGCAATTCATCACGGTTATCGAATAAGAAAACCCCTGCATGATCGGGCAGTTGCACCGAAACGAGATTTTTGTTCAATACAACCTCCAGTTTGGAAACAGCAAGAAAGCCAAGCAGTTCGTCATATTTTTCTGGATTCAAAATACTTCGTGTGAACGTGACCGTTGGCTGCCCTGAACTCGACTTGGCTAGTCGAAGGCTCCCAGCCCCTTTCTCTTCTTGGGTCTGTAAAGCCCATTCCGGATATGTCGTGCTGCTATCCAGATAAATAAGTCCTTGCTTTTTATAAAGCGCATTCACTGGGAAAGGTTGATTCCCTCTATTCCCCATATAGATCGCATATTCGGTGCCATCCGTTGACCAACGATCTAATATCGTATCCGCTTCACTTAATGCATTAATCGTCTCAATATGAGTCCAGAAAGCAAACTGCTTGGGGTTGCTAAAAAAATGATTATCCAGAAACGTTATCGTCTTATCTCTGACTGAAGACAACGTATTCTCCATTGTAGCGTGATTCTGCTTGACTAGTTGAAGCATCGTCTTCCCAACTTCATCTTTAATCGTTGCAGAAGTTCGTGAGAAAGAGATCCATCCAACAATTAGAAATGGCCCGATGATAAACAAACAGAATGCAACAATCACCTTGTATTGGAGCCTCAGTTTAATTCCCCCTGATCTCTTTGCGATAATCAGCCGGGGAGATGCCGATGAAACGCTTGAACATTCGGCTGAAATGCTCAGGCGACTGATAACCCACTTGATACGAGATTTCATATCGCTTCAAATCTGTAACGGCAAGCAAACGCTTGGCCTCTTCGATCCGAACTTCGGATACGAAGTCCCAGACGTTTTTGTTGGTTTCTCTTTTGAATAAATAACTGACATATGCCGCACTGAAATGAACTTCTCCAGCAATATCCTGAATCTTAAGTTCGTGATTGCCATAATGATTGTAAATGTAAGCGGATATGCGGGACACAACCGTCTGATCGCGCTCGCTAATACAAGCCTGAATGACCTCTGAAAGCCCTTGCACATAAGCGTGTAACGATGCTACCTTTCGGCTAATTTCCATCCCTCTAAAATAGACATCCGGGTCAAATTGACGGAAATTACTGCTCGATTCTTGGCCATTATCGAATAGCAATCCATACAAACGGTACACTAATAATCCAAAGCAGCTGTGGAACAATCCTTCTGAATGAGTGCTCAAGTTAGACAATATTTTGACAGCGGACTGAAGCTCCTGAGAAAGTTGCACTTCATCCACGGTCTTCATGTGAAGAACAAGTTCTTCGACTTTATCTGCCCACTCTATCATCCTCATGTTGCCCAAGGCCGACATATCTTCATAATAAAGCACATGATTATCGGGATGCAGCTTGCGCCACTCAATCGCCGCATTCGCCTCTTCCATCAACCTTGGAAGCATGGACAAATCGAGACTCAGCGTACTCATCCCGACCGTCACATCCACATTCAAATACTGCTTGAGATTAAAAATAATCGTCTGACCGATCAGATTAAGCTGGGAGTTCATCGGCAGTCTGGCATCCACGGAGTCAGTCGCTTCCAATTGAATCACACAAACAAGCTGATTCCCAAATCCATAAAAAGCTACGCCGCACCAATCCGATAGGCTTTCTTCCAATATATTGACCGAGGCATATTTCAATAATTTGCGATCCATTAATGTGATCTCTTGATTGCTAAATCCACCCTTGCTCAAATTTAAATGAACAGCGGCAATGCCATACCAATGACCTTGATCCTTCAGTGAGCTCCCAATTTCACGCAGAAGATCTTCATAATCTTTGTCCTGCAGATCGGTCTCCGTTACCAATTCGATAAGCGCTTCGTGCCTCTTTTTTAGCAAAAGCACATCTTGGGTTGCACCCACATCGGGACGCTGCAACGTCAGTCTACCCAATTCCTTCTTCTCTTGGAGCGCTTTGCCCACCACTCGCATCAGCTCATCCAGTTCAACAGGCTTGATTAGATAATCCTTGGCACCTAACCTGAGTGCTCTCTTGGCAAAATCAAATTTTTCATGAGCCGAAATAACGATAACCGGTAGATGTGGCTGCTCCAAAAGAATCGCTTCCATCAGTTCAATCCCATTCATCATACCCATCTGAATATCTGTCAAAACGAGATCGTAGGTGTCCATGCGTAAGCAATCCAACGCCTCAAAGCCATTCGAAGCGGTTTCCACATGATCAATTCCCAGTTCTGATCTCATCAAATAGCTCTTAATCCCCGTGCTTACTGTCGGTTCATCATCCACGACCAGAATTTTAACCATCGCCGGTTCCCCCTTGTCAGACAACCTACTGCCAATTATCCTCTATGATACCATGTTAGCTCTGGCTTTTTGCACTGTCTATGATAATTTCGGGGAAGAACGTGATGGATTCATGGTCATTCCTTAAACGATTGCACCTTGTTCACGAAGCAGCTCTTGAAGGCGATATGCAGGAATTTGCCTGACGGCTTCCTGCCGCTCAATCGCCAGGCTAGCAGCAACACCCACTGCCTGCCCCATTGCCATGCACTGTGCAGAATTTCGTGCTGAGGCTTGAGCACCATGAGTTGCCGACAAACAACGTCCAGCAACAAGCAAGTTGTTCACGCCGGTTGGCAGCAACGACCGATAAGGAATATGATAATGGCCATCCCCAGCGACATAAACCCAACGCGTATCCTTCCCCGCGCCATGATCTTCTACCGGAGCTCCGCAGCAGGCAATGCCATCTTCAAATTTGCGTCCGTTGACAACGTCATCCTCTGTTAAGATATACTCGCCAAGAATTCGTCTCGTTTCACGAACGCCAATATGGTGGCTTGTGCTAATCAGAAAGGCATTCTCAAAGCCTGGTACATAAGCTTTTAAGAAGTTAACATACTGTTGCGTTTGTTGACGACCCTCCACTTCCGCTAACGTCAGTGCGTAAGGATCTGTCGCATCGATTCCGCTAACCCGCACCATGTTCGCTTGGATCACGCCCGGATGCGGGGTCACATGCCAAGAGCCTTCCTCGCGCGGGAGCACATATTGTCCCGATTGATTCGCAGCCTTCATGCGCTCCGCTAGCTCTTTGTGTGAAATTTTCTTCGCTTCTGTGGTATCTACATTAGCCATGAAGAAGATCGTCGATAATGATTGTAACTCCGCAACATCACTCTTCTCGAAGGGCGCTCCCGCGCGAGCAGCAATATCACCATCGCCAGTTGTATCAATGTACATACGGGCAGTCACTTCAGTAAGCCCTAGCTTATTGGCCAGTACAACACGGCTAATAACGCCATCTTCCGTGTGAACCACACTCGCATAGGTGTGATATAACAACTCGGCGCCAGCATCCAGTACCGTTCGTTCGTAAATGATCTTCAGCATTTCGATATCATAGGTAATTCCTGTACCTGCACCGTAGGTGTTCGGTCGTTCGAACGCCGCCTTCTGCGATACCAAGTGCTGCGCAATTTCCCAAGGGATGCCGCCAACTATACGGCGTTGTTCTTTTGGCGTATAGAAACCATAAAACGTATCCACACCAGTCGCCGTACGAGAACCGCCTAAACAACCTTGAGATTCTACGAGCAGTACGTTGTACCCGCTTCGTGCAGCACTAATGGCCGCACATACGCCTGCTGCTCCGCCTCCGAGAACAAGAACATCTACACTTTTCTGATTCACGCTCACTGTATAGCCCCCTCCTTCATTAGATCGATCTTGTTGTCCGCCAATACTCATCGTAGGAAGCGTTAAACAATTCCTTAGAGGCTTCATCACCTACAAAAATGGCACTCGTGATGACTTTCGGAGGCTTGCCCGCATCTGTAAGCTTTTGAGCAACTTTACATTTAATCAAATTCACGATAATCGTGTTGCCGATCGTCGAACCAGGACCAACCGGCGTATGGAGCCCTTCTATTTTGACCATTGCATCACCTGGAACTGCGCCGTTATCAATAACAATATCCGCAAGCTCAAATAACCTGTAACCCGTGCTATGCTTGGATTTGCTAAGTTGGCTATGTCCCACCGAAGTCACCGCGACGATAGGAATCTGCCGCTCTTTCATGGCTAACGCGATATCGATGACAACACTGCCTGCTCCACTATGGGAGAATAAAATAATGCTGTCATGCGCCCCATAATGAAAATTGTCGGCAATGACACGCCCGAAACCTTCTACATTTTCCAAAAACATAGCCTGACGCTGACCATTGCTGCCCACTACCGCATGATGATTTGTCAGCGATAGTTCTACCATGGGATGGAACCCAGGGAAACTCCCGTAACGAGGATACATTTCTTCTACAGCCATCCGTGAATGACCGCTGCCAAATAGGTGAACCAAGCCATCCTTATGAATAGTTTGAAAACATAGCTCCGCAGCACGATCGATTGCCTCCATCTGTGTCTGCTCAACACGCTGAATTACTTTCTGCACGCCATCCATATAATTCGTTTCTAAAGCACGGTAAGCCTCATTGTTTATTGTTGTCATACCTAACACTCCTTCGTTTGGTTTATTGTGCGCTCCAGCCGCCATCTACGGGTAATGCAATGCCTGTAATAAACTTAGCATCCTCGCTAGCAAGGAAGAGAATGGCCTCTGCAACATCGGTGGGATACCCTACATGCGGGGATAATGGTTGATGTTCAGTTAGCGCTTCGCGGATCACTGGATCTTGAATGGCCCGCTGCGACATCGGCGTATCTAGCAGTCCTGGGCATACAACATTAATGCGAATATGATCTTTGGCATAATAGACAGCCGCAGATTTACTAAGCGTTATCACTGCACCACGACTAGCAGCGTACGCATGAGTAGTAAAGTGCTCCCTCGTTCCCACCATACCAAGGACGGATGAGATATTGACGATCGCGCCTTTCTGCTGTTTCATCATTCGCTGCAAGGCTATGCGATTGCTCTGATACACACTTTTGACATTTATATTCATCGCCTGATCCCATCCCAGCTCCGTACATTCATCAAGTGGTCCGTCGCCATAACGTCTCGCACTGATCCCGGCTACATGAACAAGTACATCCAGTCTGTTGAATCGTTTCTCTAGTTCTGCGGCTACTCTATCCATATCTAAAGTCTCAGCGGCATTACCTTGAAAATAATGGACATTCGGATTCGCTAAGACGCTCATCTGATCTTCCGAAAGCTGCTCCTCGGGCTCTAAGCCCATGACGGCGACTTGAGCTCCTTGCGCCAAGAGCCGTTTTACCGTCTCAAGCCCGATCCCACCCGTACCGCCGATAACAAGCGCATTCTGATTCAGAAATTTCATATCCTGCCACCTCCTGCGCTTAGTTAATGTTCTTCATGGCATATGCGTCTGCTGGGTTGCTCTTCAACATAAAATCGAGATAGGTATCCGATATGCCTTCTGCACGGAGCCTTGGGACGAAAGCTGCCAGCATATGAGCCATTCCCGGACCGCCGCCATAGGCTTTCCAATATGAACGCAGTGCAAAATCCGTGCCCAGCAGCAATTGGCGCTCGTGGCCAGCCTCGATTAAGCCCCGAATAAGTGCAACGCTATGGGCATCCGAGTGATATTTGATTCGTGAGGCATTATCGTATTCCAAAAAGCAGCCTGTAGCAGCCAGTTCCTTATGCAGATAGAGATCCGGATTGCGATCCATATGGCAGATGATGACATTCTTCGGATCTACACCGAATTTGGACAATAAGGTAATCTGCTCCAAGCCACACGTCCCGTGCTCCGTATGCGTAGCAATTGGCATCCCTGTGGCGAGATGAGCGATAGCGACGGCTTCAAACAGCTTTTGCGATACGGCTGCAGTCACATGGTAATCTGAGGCTCCCTTCAGGACGCCAGCTTTTGCCGATAGCCGATCCACCAACGGTCCATTATAGCTGTGTCGATCCATCCCCACCTCACACTCCGCGATGAGAAGCTCAGCAATCTGATCGACCGAATACTGATAAATCCAGTGCAAATCATCATAATACATCGGCTTGTGAAAGCCTGTGACCGCAACGATGTGAGCGCCTGTCTGCTTCGCAATATCCACGAGCGCCGCCGGATTTCGGCCGCAATCCAAGGGCATATAATCAATAAACGTCTGCGCGCCGTAGCTCATACATTCCTGTACCTCGGTTATGGCATGATCAATTCGGTTCAGGAGCAAATCCTTATTCTTCATTACCCCTAATCCGCCTTGAATGATTAGATGCTCATGTGCATATACAATTCCTAATTGCTCCGCGGGAATATCCCCCAGCACCGTCCTTACCATGCGCTGTTCCATGTGTCCGTGCATCCCCTTTGATTTTGATTATTATTTCCTGTATTCCTTGTACAATTAAAATATGTTTGTACGTACAATCATACTTATTATATTAGGCGACGTCTTCTATATTTGTCTACCTTTATTTTTACAGCTTGCCCACAGCCACGAAAAAAAGATCGCTTATCCCTCAAGAACGAGTTGGATAAACGATCTATTCCTGTAATTTGCGTTGTCTTAGCTTTCAAATCCTTTTCGTAGCCGAATCTCGTAAGAGTACATATCCGCTCGTATGATACCATCTTCGTAAACCAACGGGCGACCGGATTCATCAAATGCGGTTCGATGAAACCGTAATGCTGGGAATCCTGCATCGAGTCCAAGATGCTCCGCAGACTCACCTTCCAGCACAGCGCCCTCAATAACATGATGGGCTTCGCTCACACTACGACCTGTCTGCTGCTGAATTAATTCATACAGCGATCCTGAATAATCCAACGCTTGGCTCATACCAAGCGACATTGGCAGATAGGCTTGCGAAAATACGATAGGCGTCTGATTCCCTGTGCGGATACGGTTCACCAATACAACCTGCTCCTCTTGACCTAAAGCTAATGCTGTAGCGACTGCCTTCGGCGGATCCATACGGGCAACAGCGAGAAGACGCGAACCTGGCGTCATGCCTCGTCTTTTCATTTCTTCACTAAAGCTAAGCAGATTCGGTAAATCTACTTTCAGCTTCTCAGGTGCAAGAAAAATCCCTTTGCCTGTTATCCGATTAATATGACCACTGTTCTCCAACATGGTGAGTGCGTTACGGATGGTCGCCCTACTGACCTGAAATCGTTCCTGAAGCTCCAATTCTGTGGAATAGTAATCACCAGATTTCCTGGTCCCATCCAAAATCTCGGCTTCAAGCATTTGAAAAATTTGATAATATAACGGAATGGGCAATTCCCGATTTAATTGTTGCATCGTGCACCTCGTATGTCCTTTGTACGAACAATAGTATCATATTCTCCGTACTTTGTGAATGACGAGGAGCTCTATTTAGGTACGAGGTGGCAAGCAACGCAATAGATGCAGCGGTTCGTCTCCATGTTCACTTTCACAGATAAGGGCATCCACCCCTGCTGGCAAAAAGATTTGATCGCCTCGCGTTACGCGTACACGACCATTCTCCCAAGAAAGCGTGCCTGCTCCTTCTGCAACAACCAACACCGAAAACTCGCCATGCTGATGCAAAGCGTACTGCTTCTTAATCTCAATCGATTCCAATCCAAAGTACGGTGTATTTTCATAAGAGAGGAGCGCGTATTTCTCGAAGCTCTCCGTCTTCTGAATCAGCTTCGGCTGCAAACGATACCGGGATTTAATCTCATCTAGGCTGTAAGTTTCGTAATGGAAGCAATCGAACATGCGGTCAAAGCCCGCACCTTGGTGACACATTGCGTCAGGGATCACACGACCAGTTGGTGTCGTGCGTTCTATCCGAATCGTATAGTCAGTTGGCTCTTGAATTTCTATTAAAAAGCAACCCGAGCCAATGGCATGCGGCATCCCGCCTTCTACTAGAATCACCTGACCCGGCTGCACCTCAATTTTGTGTAAGGCTTGAATCATGCCTTCAATATCTTGATCCCAGAACAATTTCTCCCATGTGTCGCGTGTCATGCCTGGCTTAAACCCATATAGAATATAGGGGGGCTGTCCCTCTATTTCCCTGCCTCCTAGGATATACCAAGCTTCTGTCTTGCCAAATTGGGACTGAAAGATCTCCTGTGCCATTACGCGATCCGGATGGACCTGAATCGTCAAGCGTTCAGCTGCATCCAAAGCTTTGACTAGCACACCGGTCTCGCTGCCATATTTCTCATGATGTCGCCGACCAAGAAAACCAACCGGATCCGCTGCTATCAAATCCTGCAACGTAACTTCTTCAGCACCTTCCGTCAGAACCCTGCTTAAACCCTCAACGATATGCTCCCTGCCCACATTGCGTGCTCGTACCACGGAAGCAATCCACTCTTCAGGCATGGAATTGTCCGTAGGCTGTTCCCCGCCCTGCCAGGCTTCCAGCATTTTGCCGCCATGATATGTCCGCCATACTCGGTTGGAAGCAAGTTTATGCGGCCTGCTGCTCAACTTCTCATTAACACCTTGCATGCCATTCACTCATTTCGTCTCCGATTTAAAAATACACCACAAACGTCTTGATTTCATACGGATTCATCGTACAGCTAATGATGCTGCTGTCTTGCTTATCGGATTCAATCCGTTCCATGAGATCGCACTCCGCCCAGCCGCGAATTGGCAAACTACTCGTAATCTCTAATTGGCCCCTCGCACCGGCAAATTCGTGAATACGCAAGATCACTGCGTTCTCATCTTCTGCCTTTTTCACAGCATCAATGAAGGCATGTGGCGAAGATAGCGTAAATAGCGATAAACCAGCATGCGAAGTTCCGCCAACCGTGACCGTTTGTGGACTATTTAAAGACCAAGCTTCACGCACAGTCTCTCCCTCTCTCCAATCACCAGCATGCGGCAACAGCGCATAAGTGAATTCATGCTCACCGCGGTCTGCCTCTGGATCCGGAAATACCGGGGAATTAATGAGAGATAAGCGCATGACGTGATTTTTAATATCGTAGCCATACTTGCAATCATTCAACAAACTAACGCCATAACCATGTTCAGATAAGTCTGCCCATTGTTGACCAACCGTTTCAAATCGTGCGTAATCCCAGCTTGTGTTCCAGTGCGTCGGACGCTTCACATTCCCGTACTGAATATCATACGATGCTTCCGTCGAGCGAATGCTCACTGGAAAAGCAACCTTCAACATTTGCTCGCGTTCGTGCCAATTCGCATTCGTTTGGAAATCCATTCGACGGCTATGTGTATAGACGATTAGCTCTTGCTCGATCTGGGATTGGCCGAACGTCCATGCAAAACAAACAACCGCCCTAACGGGGCCAACTTCCTTCAGTTCGACGGAAACTAACTCCTTCACTTCGCGTTTCTTTTCCCCGTAATAGATGTCGATTCCCCATGCGTCATCACGCAGCGGCTTATTCTCAAACACCTGCAAAACGTTCCCGTATTCACCAGCTTTAAGCACTTCTCGATCATTTTCTTTGTCATAGATACGCGTCAGCTGGCCGTAGTCGTTCCACTCCAACTCATAGAACGGCGTAGTTAGACTATTTGCTTGGAAGCCAAACCCATGGGCAAGTTCACTTTGACTTTCTCCTGCCTGGAAATGAATCTCCGATATCCCCATCGCAGGTACGCTGTTCGTTTGAACAATCCAACCATCTCCGCTGCGCTGAGCCTGCAGTTCAGACCCGTTGGCAGCTAGCCATATCCCATTTGAATTAGCCTCAGGGATGTATACGGTTTCCCCTCGCTCCCATGATGCGGAGTTATAAATCGTATAAGTGCTCCTAGCTGCGGATCTTTCAACCCGAGTAAGCTCTGCTAATGCTTGCTTCCACAAATGAACAAGGGAGTAATCCGCTTCTTCGTATTCCTTCCAACTATCCGTATACACCTCACGAATCGAAGTTCCTGGCAAAATATCATGAAACTGGTTGCGTAAAACGGTTTTCCAAATCTTTAACAATTCGTCCGTTGGATACGTAGACCAATCTTCTTTCAGAAGCCCTTCTAGGACGAAAGTAAATTCACTTTCTCTCAATAGAAGCTCCGCTTTACGATTCAAAAGCTTATTGCGTGCTTGACTTGTGTACGTCCCGCGATGATATTCGAGATATAGCTCGCCATCCCAAGTATGGACATATTCGTCACTTGCGGCTACCCGCTCCTGAAGTCCTGCGAAGTAATCATCAGCCCGACTCGTCTTCACATTCGGTAAGCCAGGCAGCTCATCCAAACGTCTCCGCATCTCCAACATCTCGCGCGTTACACCGCCACCGCCGTCTCCATACCCATAACAAAGCAATAAATCCTTGTTGAGCGCCTTATCTTTATAATTATCCCAGATCCCCTGCACCGTTTCAGGGGTAACCATGCCATTGTACGTGTAGATCGTATTATTAGGTTCAGGTGTCGTTATAAAATGAGTTAAAATCTCCGTACCGTCAATCCCCCGCCACATAAAAGTGTCATGCGGCATGCGATTGTATTGGTTCCAGCTAATTTTGGTCGTCATGAATGTATGAATGCCTGATTTTTGCAGGATTTGCGGCAACGCCCAGCTGTAACCAAATACGTCGGGCAACCACAAGTAGCTGCATTCCACGCCAAATTCCTCACGAAGGAATCGCGTGCCATACAAGATTTGTCTAACCAAGGATTCACCTGAAGTCAGGTTACAATCCGGCTCTAACCACATCGCACCGTCCGCTTCCCATCTTCCTTCTTGGACTCGTGTACGAATTTGTTCATAAATCTCTGGATAATCTTCTTTCATATATTCGTACAATTGCGGCTGCGTTTGTAAAAACAAATACTCCGGATACTGCTCCATCAATCGCAGCACGGTTGAGAATGAACGCGCGCATTTCTCGCGCGTATGTTTCAATTGCCATAACCACGCTACGTCAATATGCGTATGCCCTACGCAGTGAACCGTAATCGCAGAGTTCTTGTCTAGTGAATCCAGCTCACTACGAAGCACATCACTCGCAGCTGCGACGCTTTCATAGAACGCTGGGGACCCAGGTTCTGCCCAGCTGATTTGCAAAAATGCTTTATTCACCGCTGCAAGCAGCATTTGCTTGTCTGCACTGTTTTCGGGAAGACGTTTAATCGTTTCCAACGCCGCTTTTGCAGTAAAATATACATCATCTGCGGTTTCATCCAGCCACGTCAACTCTGCCTTGAGCATTTTATGCTCTGCTTTATTCCGTGGACCCCAGCTGCCATAGCCCTTCAAACCTGACCACAAGCGGAATGCGAGTGTGTGCGTCTGCATCGCGCATGCTTGCGGCAGCAGCACCTCTTGATGGTTCGTATCCACGCCTTGATAGGGTACGCCATTCACATAAAGCAGCGATTCAAAGCCCGATATATGATTGGGACCGGAGGTCCCGAAGTCGAAACGGCCGACAATTTTTCTACCCTGCCAAGCTTCAGGAGCTTTTATTTCCGTACGGAGCCAAAGATACGTATCATTGCCTTCCCAGGAATCACCTAGTTGGAGTGCTTCTTGTTCAAATGCAGTTGGAGGTCGCTCCCCAATATTTCCCTCCTCATCTGATGCACATTGTAGAGAACGAATGGCAATAGCATCTCTATAACGATATTCTGAGAGCTCGGCAATTCGTTTATCTAATTTTTCTATCGTATACAACATGTTTGTATTCTCTCCTATCTCATTTGCTTACCCAATATCCAGCCATTACCCTTTGATTGAACCTGCAATTCCCTCAATAAAGTATCTTTGTAGGAATAAGAAAACGATGATAATTGGAATCAAGGACATACATGCCCCCGCTGCAATTCCCGTCCAGTCCACTGTGTTCGTACCAAAGAAGTTATACATCCCAACCCCAAGCGTGCGAAGCTCTGGTTTACCTAAGGTAAAGATCAATGGCACTAAGAAAGCATTCCATGCGGCAATAAAAGTAAAAATGCTAACCGTTGCTATGATAGGCTTCGTTAAAGGAAGCATAATATTGAAGAAGATACGAGGTTGACTCGCACCGTCCATGACGCCAGACTCTTCAACTTCTTTTGGAATTGAATTGAAAAAGCCCATGAACAGTAGAATGGAGACCACATTGGAAGGTCCCGCTTCGGCTAATACAACGCCCATTAGGCTGTTGTTAAAACCTAATTTTACAATCAGTTCAAATAACGGGATAATCGTAAAACCCTTTGGCAAAAACATAGCCACAATAAGTGCAGCTAGTATGATCTTCTTTCCTGGCATATTACCGCGACCGAGTGCGTAGCCAGCCAATGATGAAACAAGGAGTACGACTAAGATGACCATCAGAGTAACGAAGACTGTGTTAAAAAAGTATAAGTAGAACTTCGCGCTTTCCCACGCCCGGACAAAATTCACTAAGGTCGGTTCCTTCGGAATTAACCGTAAGCCGCCTAGAAACATTTCACCTTGCGATTTGAACGCCGAGGAGATCATCCATAAGAACGGATAACTCCACAAGAAGGTAATCCCAATAAAGAGAAGATGCATGGCGGTCTGAGCCAGTGTTTTACCCCTACGTAGTGTTCTCATGCCGATTGTCCTCCTTTACCAGGTCTTACTTTCTTCATGACAGCCGCTTGAACAAGTACGACTAGGAATACGGCCATACTAAAAACGATCCCCGCAGCAGACGCGAAACCATAACGTGTAGTCGAATACTCCGTTGTTTCGAACGCATAGCGATAAATATAGGTATCAATGACATCGGTGGATTTGACGGGTCCGCCTTCCGTCATCGTTTTGACTAAGTCAAAGGGATGAAGATTGCCTATGAATGTCAACAAGACAATGATAATACCAATGGGCACGAGCAACGGAATCGTAATACGTGTAAAACGTTGAACAGCGCCTGCTCCATCGATTTTCGCAGCTTCATACAGTTCTGCAGGAATGGTTTGTAAGCCTGCAAGCCAATAAATGAGCGGCGTACCAAAGCTTTTCCATAGCGAAATAAACAATAAGGTAGGTAATGCTAGTTTCTGAGACCCGAGGAAATTAATCGGGCTATCGATTAATCCCATTTTCAGCAACACATCGTTAATTGGCCCGCCAAGCGGATTTAACAAAATGACGAATACGATTCCGACAACCGCTGTCGTCGAGATCACTGGCAAAAAGATCAGCAAACGGTAAATATTTCTTCCTTTTACGCCAGGGTGATTAAGTATAACAGCCACAATTAACGCTAGCGGTAATTGAATGCATACATTACTTATTGCAAATGAGAAGGTAACTTTGAAAGCATTCCAAAATCCTGGATCTGTATATATCTCTATAAAATTGGCGAAACCAATAAAGTTCGTTGGTCTTCCTGTTCCGTCCCAGTCAAAGAAAGCGTAGTACCAGCTGCCAACAATAGGCCATATTGAAAACATAAGAAATAAAACCAGCATAGGTAATATAAACAAGTAATGCCAGCGATGCAGCTTGATCCGTCTCCATAAAGCAGATGTCGATGTTCTACTTCCAATTACTGAGGTCGAGGATGGTAATGTCCTCTCTTGGTGTGCGTTCATTCCTTCCACTCCTTTTCCCGAGCCATTAGGTGAAAAGAGATTCCACTCAAGCGATTATTCACTCTTGAGGGAATCTCCCCACGAAATCACTTATTTTCTAAGATAATCTTTCATTGGATCCCAATCTGAGAATTTAAGGTCATCGATTGTGATTTTACTTCCACCATCACGAGCCTTTTTCATTTCTGCTTCAATTAATTGATTGACTTTCTTGTCATAATCGCTAAATACAGCTTTCACATCTTCATTGTTAATAATCGCTTTTACGCCAAGGTCTTTGATTCTTGGTTTTGGCAATCCGTCAGCGATTGGTTTGGATAACTTATCCATATCGGCATTTTTCAAGCTTACATGTGGTGCCAAACGCAACGTCTCGTTCATCACTTGCAACACTTGTTTCGATACACTATCCAACTCAATACCATCATATGCCTTAGGAATAACTACCATTTCCTTGGAAGACTGGAAGTATGATTTTTGGAATTCAGCAGATCCGAAATAATCAAGTACTTTCCAAGCTGCATCCTTCACTTTGGAGCCAGATCCAATCACGAACTTAGGCTCAGCTGGTGTAGGCACATCTCTAAAGCCTTTGCGTCCTGTGTCAGGTACTGGTGCTGCAGCGATACCAAGCTTAATATCTGGTTTCAGCTTTAGAATTTCAGCAGCTTGCCACGCTGCTCCAACGAACATCGCCACTTTGCCTGCAGCAAATTGCTGATGCATTTGCGCTGGATCCCAGTTCTCCCAACCAGGTGCCAGTACTTTCTGTGCATTCAAATCTCGGAAAATTTCAACCGCAGGAGCCATGGAAGCTGCATTTGCCTGACCCGTTAGGAGGCTAATCGGCCAGTCTCCTTCTTGCTGAAGAACCCCACCTTCGTTAGATACGGCGAAGCCTGCGATGGTAGCGGAGAAAGCGCCAAGGTCTTTGCCCATGATGGAGGTACCATACACTTGTCCTTTGCCTTCTTTGGTGATTTTTGCAGACATATTCTTGAATTCGGAATACGTTTTCGGAGGTGTATCAATTCCGTATTGTTTCAAAATGTCGACATTGTAGAATAAAGGTCTCACTTTACTGTAGCGCGGATCCGCCAAAGGCACACCGATCACCTTGTCTTTATAACGCAACCAGCTATCCTTGTCGAAGGTACCTTGCGGATATCTGGCTTTGAATTCCGGTGTCAAATATTCATCAATCGGTTGAATCCAACCATTATCGGAAGCAAGCTGCCACTGGGCTTTACCACCTACGATGAAGAATACGTCTGGCCCTTCATTCGTCGCAAACATCAATTGCACCGCATTGTTATACTGTGCGGAAGGGTTCATTTGCAAATCAACTTTAACGTCTGGATTTTTGTCCATAAACTTCTTAACTTCTGATTTATAGAAAGCTTCATCTTCTGCTCTAGATGAAGGCAATACAACTTTAACCGTTTTTGGCGGCTGTTGAGCAGTAGGTTTGCTTGTTGCTGGAGCAACGCTTTGAGCAGGTTCTGCAGCGTTATTGGAACAGCCAGCGGACACGATCGTTGTGCATAAGGCTAATACTGCCAATGCCGACGTTTTGACTTTTTTGTTCAATGTGTTCGACTCCCCTTATTTGCTAGTTTGATTTTGTTTACAACTTTATTGTAGCAATCGTAACCCTTGTGCAGTATCCCACCCTACTATAAACGAGGTGGATAAATCTATAGAATCGGTTCCATCATAGACTAGCTCAAAGATGCTTCGTATATAAAAATCCTACAAACTGTGTGGATTAATCTATGGACACCCCAAAATTCATTGACATGCACCCTTGCTTGCTTAACAATTACTTATAGGAACGATTACGAAACAGGACAGGTGCAACATGGGAATCATTCAACATTATCTGCGTTCCACTAAACGCATTCGTTTTAAAATTTTTATCCTAAATTCAACTGTCGTTATTGCTGCTGTACTGCTATTAGGCTTATTCGCTTACCGATACACGCTCCAAATTGTAACGCAAAGTCAGTTAGAGCGAATGGAAATACTAGCAGATCGGACTGAGGAACAATTAGCAAGAACAACAAGTGACTTACAACAAGCACTATCTTTAATCTCCAGTGAGATTGCCCAATCCAATTTATCGGAGAAAGAAATCGCTGCTATTCTCAAAACGTACAATTACTCATTATATCCTCTGACACAGAGTTTATTTTTTATAGAGCCTTCAGGCCATGTTATTCAATCTAGCGGCACATATACCGTTCCAGCTGATATCTCAGATTACATTATTAACCAGACAGGCAGTAAACTAATCAATTACATCGGACCTTACTATTCACCATCCAAAGGTCTCATAAGTACAGTCACAGCGAATGTCAGACAAGGAACTGAAATCAAAGGAATACTTGCAATAGATATCAACTCCGAGAAAATCAACAAATTATTCATGGATAGTAACATTGATAAAGAAATTTCTACACTCGTGTTTAATAGTGAGCTTCGTCCCATTCTTAGTGACATCAAGCTGCGTGGCACCTTTCAACAGCAGGAATACTCCGAGCTATTTCCCGCTCTACAGGAGCTCGTGTACACAGCAAATAATGAAACCAAAATTGTTAATATCCATAATGATGAATATATCGTACGGATCAGTACACCGGATTTGTTCAAATTGAAATTGCTACACTTCGTTAATAAAGATCGTTTCTTGGGTGAAGTGGAAAAGTTTAAAAATTATACACTTTGGTTCGCTGGTGTCTTCACCTTAATCGTGTTCATCCTTTCCCTCTACTTGGCGAGGTCGATTAATCAACCGATCCAAAAGTTAATCATTCAAATGAATCGAATCAAAAATGGCAATCTGCATATCCGTATTCGCCTTAAGCGTCAGGATGAATTTTTATCCTTAGCAGACTCTTTTAATGAAATGCTCGACCGGATCGAAACCTTAGTAGATGAAAAAGTACTCATTGAGAAAGCTAAAAAGAAATTTGAACTCAAAGCGCTGCGTTCGCAAATTAATCCTCATTTTCTATACAATACACTAAATTCGATTAACGCACTTGTCGATCTGAATCGCACAGATGAGATTCCCAAAGTGCTGAATGCGCTCGTACGATTGTTTCAATATACAATGGATCATGGGCTTGAATTTACAGAGTTAAGCGCGGAACTAGAAGGTCTTGAGCAATATGTCTATCTCCAGCAAATACGTTACCAACATAAGTTTGAGGTACACTATTCCTTTGATGATGAATTATTATCCTACAAAATGCTAAAGCTCTCCTTGCAACCGATCGTCGAAAATGCGATATTCCATGGTATTAAAGGCAAGAAAAAAGGCGAAGGCCTCATAACCATCGGAGGCGGCTTCACGAATGGCAAAACCACAATCCTATTATTTGTGGAAGACAACGGTACAGGAATAACCCCAGAGCGGCTCGCACAGCTGCTTATTGATAATTTAGGAGCCCCTTCGCCTGTTAGGCCAAGTGGATTTAATTCAATTGGTTTACGAAACGTACATGAGCGCTACCAGCTTCACTATGGGAAGGAATATGGATTAAGTATTACGAGTCAGGAAGGACTAGGCACTCGGGTTGAACTTCTCATGCCAGCCATGAAAGGAGATGACAGCTTATGAAATCGAATGTGATTATAAGCGAAAATATACGTTGCATTATCGTGGATGATGAAGACTTGGTGAGGGAAAGGTTCCGTATCGGATTTCCGCTTGCTGAGAATGGCTTTGAAATCGTGGGGGAAGCAGAAGATGGCGAAGAGGCCCTAGAGCTGTGCAAGCAGCTCAATCCTGATATCGTCATTACCGACATCGTCATGCCAAGGATGGACGGACTGCAGTTGACTGAACACTTAAAAACCTTGATGCCACGTGTAAAAGTCATCATCTTGTCCAACTATCAAGAATTCGATTTTGCTCGCAAAGCAGTTCAACTTGGAGCGATTGGCTATCTTTTAAAAATCACTTCCGGTCATCGCGAGCTCCTCGACCTGCTTGAACGCGCAAGAAAAGAAATAGAATTAGACCGTGAATTATTACTAGAAAAAATACAAGAACGTCATCGCTTCCAGCAAAGTAAACCTCTGCTTCGCAAACAATTCATCATGAATGTGATGGACCAGATGTATGCTACGCCAGAATCCCTTTATAAGGAATTCACTATGCTCGAGCTTCATCCATTATCTTATGGCTTTACGATTGCCTACCTGGAAATTGATAAATTTCCTGAACTGAAACAAACCTTTCATTCGCGGGACATTTCCTTATTCAAATATGTATTGATGCAGATGATCGAAGAGGTTAGTTCAACCCACTACAATGGCAATCTATTCCCTTGGACAGAAGAGAACTCACTTTGTTTATGGCTTCATTGGGATTCAGCCTATCAAATGGAACAAGCGGAGTCGCAAGTCTATGCCTTGTTTCAAAAAATCAATGAATTTATCAAGCTATATTTGCCCTTTACCGTGACTAGCGGTTTCAGTAAGGCAAAGAGAATTTCTTTGGATCACGGTCAGCTTCCTACACGCTTGAAGGAAGCAGTGAATGAAGCTATTAGCGCTACTTCACAGCGCTTCTACAATAATTTAGGCATGGTGTACACTTATTCCCATTTCGTGCCCTATCACACATTAGGTGAAGCTCAGAAACAAGCTTTAAACAATAGTTTGCAAAGTATTAATCCATTCCTAGATGACAGTAGTCTGCGAAGAAGCCTCCATGAGGAAGTCATCAGTAAAATTCAAGAGCAGCATGTTCAGCCCGCACAGCTGATTAGCTGGCTTGAGGAGCTCAGCAAGTATTGGACAGCGAATGACCCGTTGGGTGCTACAGCGCTAATCGATTCCCTTGAGCTTGTTGAGGTCCTTCAGGATGTTGAAGCTTACTTACTTCGATTAATGCACTGGAAACGAACCGTTCAAGTCTTATCCAGCAAAGATCATCACTATCGCATCGAAATTCAGGATGCGCTTGATTATATTAATACTCATTTCCATAAACCGATCAGCGTCACTGATGTGTGTCAACATCATCAAATAAGTCCAAATTATTTTAGTCATTTATTTAAAGCCCAAACAGGCAGTAACTTCTCTGATTACGTCACGCACTATCGCATGCAAGCTGCTAAAAAGTTACTGAAGGAAACTACACTGCAAGTCCAAGAAATATCTGAACGAGTTGGCATTCCAGATTACAAATATTTCACTAGGTTATTTCGCAGATCCACGGGCCAAACACCTAGCGCCTTCCGCGAACAATCCAAAATTCCGACATAATCCTTCCCCTATCATGCTATTCGTGTTAGGGGTTTTTATAATTGGAAATACCGTAAAAAATGTGGATATAAACGCACTGAAAAGAACCCATTCATCCATTTTCTAAACATATCTTGTTCTTCGTATCTGATATTTCTGCGGGTTTTAAATAAATACGCAGCCAGAACACTTGTATTCCCTTTGGGTTGGGCAGACTTGGGGGTTTCATTTTCACTGCAGGACTGCGCTCCGTCTTCTTCTATTGTTATTTCCAGGGGATTCACTAACTTCTTATTGCTCCTACATGCGTATTGCTTATATAAAGCTAATTGAATTTTTTCTATCATCAACTTAGCAGTTCGATAATTTACACCAAGTAAACCGGCAAACGTTGGAATCGAATAAGTAGAATCGTCTTGAATTAATAAACGAATGGCTTTGAACCAGAGTAATAAAGATAACTTCGATTTATGCATAACAGTGCCAGTCGTAATAGACACTTGTGTGCGGCACTCCTTGCATTCAAGTAAGCTGCGCGTTTTTACTTTATAAAAAGAATCATGATCGCATCGCGGACAACAGAACCCATTCGCCCAGCGATTTTTCATCAAAAACATCTCACAATCTTCCTCTGTTTGGAAAGTATCGTCCAACGAATCTACAAAACACATGTCCATTATCACAACCACCTCGACATAAGAACTTATGTTCTTATTATACCAAACATTTGTTTCCATGTAAAGAAGAAAATGTATATTATGGAATTATATTTCGAATTAGAACACTTTCTGAGATATCTACAAATTGGGTTAATCATTAAAGTGTATAGCTATTCAGCGCAACAACAACTGATACAGATAGGAATAAGGGTGCGAAGAACACATTTGAATCCGGAAGACACAACGCTCGCTCAGGCCCCCCATGCGTCGATAGTGGTAGGTGTTTTAAATTCCCTACAGACATAATTCTTTTCTTTGTAGATACCTCAGAAAATTGTTTTTTTTGATATAATAACCTCCTGGCACACAAGAGATCTTCCAATTAGTTCCCATAGAATCTCTAGTCCCCAATTCGAGCGACATGGAGGTGGTTCGTAGATGGTTCGTTGGGTGGTTCTTGGGTGGTTCTTTGGTGGTTCGTGGATGGTTCGTTGGGCGGTTCTTTGGCGGTTCTTTGGTGGTTCTTGGGTGGTTCTTGGGTGGTCCTTGGGTGGCCCTTGGGTGGTTCTTGGGTGGTCCTTGGGCGGTTCTTGGGTGGTTCTTGGGTGGTTCTTGGGTGGTCCTTGGGTGGTTCTTGGGTGGTTCTTAGGAGGTTCGTGAGCAGTTTAGTAAAACATTGGAATGGTTCTGGGGATCGAGTTAGTTTTACCTAATACTAGGGTTTTGCTTGTCGGTAATGAAAGGGGGTAATACCCTTATGGCGTTTAAATACGCGAGTGAAATAGGACGCGCTGTTATATCCGATTTGTTTACTTATTTCCTGAATGGGTAAGGAGGTAGATTTCAGTAACTTGCTTGCTTCGTGCATTCTCCTTGTGGTTAGATACTCCGATAAGGTCCCTCCTGTTTCATGATGAAAGAGATGTGAAATATGAGATGGCGATAGGTAAAGTACGGCCGCTAGTCTTTCTAATACACACTTATGATGATAATTGGCATCCACCCATTCCATCATTTTCATTGAATACTGAGTGGAGCGTTTGAAAAAACTTGCTTCTGACAACAGCACATCCGTTTTCAATTTCTTTCCCTCCTTCTAGCTGGGCTTGATTAGAAACGGCTAGAAAAGACAGGCTAAGTTATTCAGCCTGTCTCTTCTAGTAATTAGTTGATAAATTTCGCGTATTTGAGTAGTCTGCTTAATGTTACTGCCGCTTGTGCACGAGTAGCATTTGCATCAGCGCCAAAGCTACTTTCTGATATTCCCTGCATAAGGCCAGTTTCTAAGCATTTGTTAATGGCATCTTTCGCCCACTCTTCCATTAAGGCGTGATCTGCAAAGCTTGATACTAGTGGTCGTTTCTGACCATTTACAAGTTGAATATCGCTTTTTGTAAATTGTAATGCTCTTGCAATCATGACAGCCATCTGTTCACGAGTGATCGTGTCATTCGGTCTCATGGTTCCATCAGCATAACCATCGATTAACCCTGCTTGTAGGGCTGCATTAAGTTGTCTACTGAACCAGTCTGCTTCGTGGACATCTTTAAACTCTTGCTTAGTACTTTTTTGATGTGTTAATCCAAGGGAGCGTGACAGCATAACCGCGAATTGCGCTCTTGTCACAGCCGCTTCTGGATCAAACCCGTCAGATGTCATTCCTTTGACCAGTAGTTTCGAGGCCAATGTAATGACGTCATCTTCCGCCCAATGTCCCTTCATATCCTTGAAGTTTTTATCCGATTGAACAATGGCAAAGATTCCACTTCCGTTACTACGCAAGGTAGCTACTGTTTGACCATTCACCACGGTGAATGTCGCAGGCACGAATACCATCTCTCCAGTTGTCTGATCGATCATAACACCTGTTACCTTATTGACATTCGAAATAGCTTGAAATGTCATAGTCTGTGTCAAATACATACTTCCATAACTATGAATGTCTTGTTGACGATTTCCCGCTTCTACGAGGATCCCGAAGTTGATAACTTCAGTGGCAAGCGTAACTCCTGTCGTGGTAGCGAGTGAGTTCACTTTCTTCTTGTCATCTTGTGATGCAGGCTTTACAACAAACTTCACCTTCAGATCATCCTGCTTTACTTGCCACTCTTGGGCTAATTGTTCAAAATCCAAAAGACTAGCTGGCACATTCATTGTTTGTTTGCCAACGATTAGCGTTAGCATGGTATCCTTCTCTTTTTCTAGTGCCGCTGCTGCTTTCCCGCTAATTTCTAGTTGTAATCCGCTACTTTCATTTTCTTGGATTATAATCGTTTTATTTCCTTTACCGTTATTCTCGATAGCGTCCAGTGCTTTAGCCATTAAATCGTCATTGACTTGGATGCTCGTCAACTTGTTCCCGTCTTTGGACTCGCTAACCTTACTAGCCGCATCCAGCGAAATCACAATACCCGCATCAGTAAGTTCAACCTTTCCTTCTTTAATTCCGACTGATCCACCAATAGGGGATGATGAATTTGTAGTCGTCGAGTTCCCTACTGTCACTTGACTTGTTGCAGTAAAACCACCATCTACTGTTGTTACCGTAATGACAGAGTTACCTACAGCATGTGCAGTCACCGTTCCGTCTACAGCTACGGTTGCTACCGCAGGATTGCTTGAGATCCACGTCACGTCTTTATTGGTCGCGTTAGCTGGAAGCACAGCAGCTGTCAGTTTTTGTGTTGTTTGTGGATTAACCAAATCAAACTGTAAGGTCCCCTTATCTAACATGACACCTGTTGCAGCAATGTTAGTTGGCGTTTGTACAAGTAATAGATCACCATATAAGCTTGGATTTTTGCTAGATCCGATACCACTCATGTATTCGATCCATCCACGTCTTCCTGCGCCGTCGTCATCATTAATCAAGAATGAGATGCCGATCCGTTCAGGTGCATTTATTAAAGCATCTGGTAAGATTTCAGTCCATGGCAATGCGAGCTCATATGTTGTCGTTTTATTAGCTTCATCCCGTTTAACAGCTAACGCGCTGCTGAACTGATTACCTGTTGCTTTGCCGTTTGGAGCTGTTGATCTCCACTTTGCAGGCTGATTATCCGCTGTTAATGCAAATGTAAGCTCGCTCGAATAGCCAGACTGCCCACTTGTTGTAGCTCTACCCGCATCAATCGCAAGTTGCAAGCTATCTCCTCGCCAAATATCGGAGCCCGTATTCGTTTGAGTGTGTACGTTATCTTTGACGACTACAGAGAAGTACAGGTTCGTTGCATCATGCTTCACGTATCCCGTTGCACTCAAATCGTCAGCACCTGCCCAATCCGATGCAGTGAATTTAACCTGACTAGCCTGATTCAGCATTGCAGCATTCGTATCCATCCATTCTGATGCAGTCCCATCGATGACTGGCGGCATTTGCGTCTCAGCGGAGGCATAGAAATTCACGCTTCTGGTAAGATTGGTGATCGTGCCGATTTGATCAATCTTCAATGAATAAGGTACAGCTCCAATGTTGGCTGGAAGTGGTGCTGGAATTGGAATCCGTACTGTTGTGGATTGACTAGGAGCGATCTCGCCAAAAGTGACAGGAGCAAAGCTAGCTGCCCATTCCATTGGACTTGTTACACTGACAGTACCTCCAGAGCTTGGTTGTAGTGTCATTAAGTTTTGAATCGTAACTTCGATTGCCCAACCAGAGCCGCTAGAAATCCGTTCGGGTTTGGTCTGAACCGCAATTTGATCCGTATTAGCTGTATACTGCTGAATAGTCTTTAATTGATCACTGGCGATATCAATAATCGCCCCACCTTTCGTTGCAGTATCGGTAAATGAGTTGGCAGTTAACTTCAGCGATTGAAGTGTACTGTCTTTGACCCAAATTCCCGAATAAGGCGTAGATTGAATCGTATTTTCAGTAATCGTGAAATTCCCGCCTTTGGACATCATGGAGCTTATTGCGCCGTATGTAAGCGTATTTGTCCCCGTATTCGTATTAATCAGTGTATTGCCCGTCACTGTAATCTTATCTGTCGGATAGACTTCACTTGTGTAATAGAACAAGACTCCAGCCATGTGCGTGTTCTTAATTGTATTGCCGGTAGCTAAAATATTGTCGCCAGAAGCAAACGCGATACCGCTTTGTTCTGAATTCCCTTCACCATCTATTACGTTTCCAGCAAGTCGAATGTACTCGGATTGACGGGCGAGGCTGCCCTGCTTATTCACAAAGATGGCATGGTCACGATTGCCTTTCAACGTCGAATTCTCCACATATACTTGTCTGGAAGCCACTAGAAGGATACCACTCATGTTGGAGCCGATTACGGTACTTCCTTGAATAGATACGCCAGTGGATGCATCCACTTGTATACCGGAACCACCTGAATTCGCCACTGTCACATGCTCAGCTACGATGCCTTTGCTGCCAGTAATATCAAGCAGCGAACGATTATGGCGTAAAAACGGCTTATTCGCAAGCTCTAGCTTCACGTTGCGTATGGATGAATTCGTTGCATTCAGAAGACGAATGCCATAATGATCCGCGCTTGTAAAGTGCAGTACAGAGCTATCGCCATCCCCTACAATGTGGACATTGTCACGACCTTCAAGCAGCAGATGATGTTTGATTTGACTATATGGTCGTGTTTCTTTGCCTGGCATTGGAGGTAATACATAGGTGCCAGCTGGAATGCGAAGTGTGCCGCCAGAAGCTGGAATCGCATCTAAGGCATCATAAAAAGCTTGCGTATCATTCGTTGATCCGTCGCCTTTTGCACCATAATTCTTGACGTTGATTTCATTTGCAGCAGTTGTGACGATTGGAGCTCCTGCCCAAGCGATCTCAGAAGGCTCTGCAGCAATTGCTGCATACGGATCCGTATACACAGGCTGGGTCGTAACTTTTGGGAATCCGTATGCATATGTCGTGTTGGAGACCGTACCTGAAACCTTATTATTTGACAAATTTACGTTTCCTGATAAGACGGAAGCATTAAAATTAATGCTAGGATCAATGGGAGGTAAACGTAATTCATTGCCGAACATGTCATTATTCATAATATCAATGTTATTCACTTTGATATTGGAATTAAATACCATGGCACTTCCAGCAACAGCTGCAATTTCGTTATTTTTAATACGAACGTTGCTGATTGTGGATGCAGGTCCCCACGGATTGAAATATATCCCATGCGATTGCCCACCGTAAATATGGTTATTATCAACGATTAGATCATCTTTATACTGGTTAAATGCAATGGCACCTTTTTGATTATCATTCAAGCCCATGAGCCCGGAGC
The DNA here is from genome assembly GCF_031455095.1 of Paenibacillus qinlingensis. Taxonomy (GTDB): domain Bacteria; phylum Bacillota; class Bacilli; order Paenibacillales; family NBRC-103111; genus Paenibacillus_E; species Paenibacillus_E qinlingensis_A. Next base: position 8,913 of record NZ_JAVDSB010000003.1, on the reverse strand, counting down.
GAACGATCGTATTATTCTTAATTAATAAATGCTCCGTATCATGACCGTTACCGGACACACTGCTCTGACCGCCGTTGTTTGTATAGACGCCGGATGACTTAATATTTTCAAGCCAGTTGTCTTCAACACGACTATTCGTCCCCGTGACGGTAATCCCGCGTCCCCAATAGCTGTTTAAGATCGTATTGTGCAAATATTGATGATTATCTGCAACATTGTATTCCTTGTCATCGATACTAGCGATGGAATCGTCATTGGCTCCATCGACGAGGTTGTAAGCAGCCACTACATTTGCAACGTTCGCAAAGTGAATACTGTCTGCCGCCGTGTTACGGACTTGCGTATCGACGACATAGACGTTTTTCGTATTTTGCCAAAAAACCGCTCCAATATTCCCTTGATCGATTGTTACGCGATTCATTTGGATATTCTCGCCGGATGTTGCAACCGTATACCCTCCTGCTCCACCTCTCGCGTCATACCTAGGGTACCAGGAGAAGGCCAGATCCTTATAGGAGATATCCTTGCCATCAATCCTCCAACCGTAAGCAAATCCTGAGAATACACCGTTTCTATTCGTCCATGTTCTTCCTTCTGGCAATGTTGGAATACCAGGAAGTTTGAAGCGAATAACCGATTCATCACCTTCACCAATAAAATGAACATTGTTGTAATTGCGCTTCCATGCCCAGCGATTCAATGGATCGGTCAAGTCAAACGGGAAATAGTAAAATCCTTTTGGTACGTAGACAACACCGCCATCGACAGAATTCAAGGCATTAATCGCCTTTTCAAATGCCTCAGCATCACTAGCATTGCCGTCCCCAATTGCTCCAAAATCTTTTACGTTGGCCACTTTCATAGCTTCATAATTCAAATGTGGCATGTTTTCAAGCCCGTCTCTGTTGTAGTAACTGTCAGGCAAGTTCGTCACAGATGACGTTGACGTTGGCGTGTAAATGGTATATTCATATTGTGCAACAGCCGTGCCGACAGTACCGTTTAATTCTGCGTACGTTTTAATTGTTGTTGCTGCTGTTACGACGATTGGCGCTGTATATAACAGCTTGGTTCCCGAAGAAACAGGATCGCTGCCATCTAACGTATAATAAATGGAAGCCCCGTCAATCGTTGATGTCAGCTTAATTTTTCCACCGTTAAAAATCGCCCCTGAAACTGCATTGGCCTTCACGGGCTCAGCTAAAGTTACTGTATAGTTATATACGGACTCGTCACTATCTGTCATGCCCGCTTTGATTGCATACGCACGGAGCTTGGTATTTGCAACAATGGAGAAAGGAGCCGTATAGTCCTTGCCGCTAGCTGATGTTTTCGGATCAGTACCATCAATCGTATAGCGAATCGTTGTCCCTGCAGATGAGGTCAACGTTACCATTTTACCGAATGACACGTTACCCGTAGGTACAGATGAAGTCGGTGCTACCAACTTGTTTGTTAGGGTATACGTAAAAGTGGAGACAGGACTGTCCGTTAGTCCATTCCCTTTTGCTGCCGCTTTAATCGTCGTGTTGTTCGAAATAACAATCGGAGACGAATACAACAGACGAGTACCTGAAGTCAGCGGGTCACTGCTGTCAAGCGTGTAATACACAGATGCTCCAACGGTCGGAGTGGAAAGTGTCACTGCCTGACCAGCCGTTATTGCACCCGAAGGTACATTTGCAACAACAGGTGAAACTGCGTAATATTTATTCGTTAAATAGTTTTCAACCGCTTGACGTTCCGAAGTAGATAGAACACGTTGGTATACAAGGACTTCAGATACATCAGCAGCCATGTGCAAGTTACTAGGACTGTAGCTTTTACCTATCACATAGTGTTTAAAGGTTCCCATGGTCTTCAACGAATCATTCGTCCTGCCCCCGGATGACACACCGTTCTGATACGCCTTCACCTCACCTTTATCCTGATCATGTGTAACAGTGAGTATCGCTGTGTTCAAGGTAGAAGCGCTTTCCAAGTCACTGTTGGCTGTTCCCGAACTTAACGGCCCAAAAGCAATCAGCTTCTGCACCGCAGTAGAAGGGTCGCTCGTATAATTGGTCGCGATAGCCCACGCGCCAATATTGCTGGCAATATCAGTAGCAAAAATTCCTTTATTGCTGAATTGTTTAAGCGAATTCAACTTCATAACCATAATAACGGTACTGTTTCCAGTATAGGGTACTGACAACTGTTTGCTCAGAAACTGCTTTTTATTTCCATTCACATCTCCATCAAACCGAATAGCTGGTTTACCGTAAACAGCATCCGTGACAAGACTAGGAAACTTTCCGTCTACTGTTTGAGATACATGATTGCCTTGACCGGACTGATCAGCCCACTGACTTACTTTCCCATTCGCATCAGCGGTAACTCCAGCATCTGCTTTTAACCAAAGATCAAGATTAGCTGTCGGAATGACGCTATCCGCGTAAGCGGGCGTTGTGGTTACATCCCCAACTACAGGTAATGGCAGTAAGCTTAAGAGCATGGCCAAAACCAAAAGAAGCGAACATTTTTGCTTGAACGCCTTCAAATAAATCCCCCCTAATTTTTTACATGAATACGCTTTCTCAATTATTGTATCAACAGTCTTTTTGCCTCAATATCCGATGATGCTACGAATGATGTGCATATTTCTATGAAGTTTGTACATTCGTAAAATAGTGCTATTTCCAAGCAAAAAAGTGCAATTTCTCCCCCGTATACTTAGGATGTACGTTAATCCAAATTAGAAAGGGAGAATGAATATGATGATTCAATTTCAGTTCCATCAAGCATGGAGGAGATTTCTTTCGTTTATGCTGATCGTCGCACTTAGCGTCGGTCTTAGCGGATTGAGTCCTTCTACTGTATTGGCCGCAGACGCCATTTTGTCCCAAGGGAAAGCAGTAACCGTAAGCTCAACTCAAACGGGCAATCCAGGCAGCAATGCCAATGATGGTGACACCGCTACTCGCTGGGCATCATCCAGCGGCACCATGCCCCAATGGTGGCAGGTCGATCTCGGCGAAATGAGAGCATTAACCAAGGTTTCCTCGCAATGGTACTTAGGCGCTAGTCGTTCTTACAAATATAAAATCGAAGTAAGCCCAGACAATGTCACTTTTACAACCGTTGTCGATAAAACGAGCAACACGACGTTAGGAGATACAAACGATAACTTTCTGGATGTGGGCAGGTATGTAAGAATTACCGTGACTGGCTCATCGGTAGCTAATGCATTTGCTTCGGCGAATGAAATCCAGGTTTATGGCAAACCAAATGTCAATATTACGAGCTACGGTGCTGTTGCGACATCAGGCACGGACAATACGACTGCGATTAACAATGCCATTACCGCAGCGAAAGCTTCAGGCTCCGCGGTCTATGTCCCAAGTGGTCGGTTCGAGCACGCTGGTCTCATTCAATTAGACGGTGTTGTTATGTACGGAAGTGGACAGTCGTCCATCCTCGCTGCTACGAATCAAACGAATCAAGCCGTACGCATGACCAATACGAATGCTGTATTAACTGATCTTAAGCTGACGGCTGTCACCTCTACTCGTTCAGCAGCTAACACGACCTGCGGCATTTATGTGGAAGGCGCTGTTACAGGCGGTACGAGCAACATTGGCTATTTTCTGATTGAGCGAGTAACGGTAGATGGCGCAAATGGCGCTGGTATAATGATTAAAGGGGCCAGCAATGGGCTCGTTCAAAATAATACGGTGACAAACACATTAGCTGATGGAATCCATACAACAGCAGGCTCTTACAATATTCGTATCCATAATAATAATGTCAGCAACACAGGTGACGATGGGATTGCGGTTGTCAGCTACCAATTAAAAGATCCTCAAGCTGTCCACGATGTGTGGATTACGAATAACCAGTTTTCTAACCAACCAACAGCAGGTCGGGGAATGACAGTCATTGGCGGAAACAATGTAACGATTCAAAACAACACGATTACGAATCCGCTGAATGCAGGCATATTAATTGCATCTGAATCTGCCTATTCCACCTTCGGTGTAAATAACGTTACCGTAGACAACAACACGATTACAAATGGAGGTAGTACAACGACAAGTCATGGTGCTTTAATGGTTTCATCTAGCTTTAACAACGTTTCCAACGTCACTTTTTCGAATAATAAGTTATATAACTCTCGCAAAATGGGGATTAATGTTACCGGCGACCATGTTCAAAGCGTAACTTTTTCGAATAATACCATTACAAGCACATCCCCTAGCGTATCCAGCACGAGTACCGAAGGAGCCCTTATTGACTCCAGCTTTGTAGGTACAGCTACGTTTACCGGCAACACTTTTGTCCGCACCGCAACGAATGGTTTGAAATGGAAAAACGGCATGACCGCAGGCACATTGAATGTTCAAGGCAATACGTTCCAAGACATTAACACCTCGAATACAGCAGCAAACGATGTCATTAAGTTGGAAACAGGCACTGTTACAAGTGTCAAAATCCAAAACAACACACATACCAATCCTGCTGGTTATGCGATCAATTACTTCCTAGAGGAGCTCGTGAACGGCTCCACGCAAACCTATAGTGGCAATAGCTCGCCACTGCAATCTTACATTAACGGCGCTGCTGTACCGACACCTTAACGCACGCAAAAGGCTAGCTCTAAGGTCCTCGACCCTTGAGCTAGCCTCTTTCATGCTTTATTTTTTCGGCGCTGCCAACTTCACTTCATTATAAACCTTCGTATCTGCCCAATACGGCAGGTTCTTATCTACCCAAGTAACGAAAGCGTTACGCACACCGTCGCCATTCGAATCATCATTCGCACTGGCATTGAATCCGATGATGGTATCAGCCGCAGGCTTCAGCTCTCTGTAAGGTACGGCGAACTCTATGATGTAGCCGCCTTTTACTTCTTTTACAGCACTAACCACATTGGTTAAGTTCAAGCCTTTCATTGAAGTGGTTACCGCATTCTTCAAATCGACACGCATCTGGTAGTCGCCTGTTGTTTTGGCCCCGTTCTTCTTGTTAAGCTCATCCACCCACACTTCAACGGAGTCATTTTTCTCATTAACCGCTACAGCATAAGGCGTGGTATCCTTCATTTCAAATAAGTAGTACAGGGCTTTCTCGTCCCATGCGATTTTAGCTGTGCCTGTCGTACCTGTTGCTGCCGTATTCATCTGCAGAACGCTTGCATCTGCCCATAACCCATCGATTTCACCGTCAATCTTAGGTGTCCCATATGCGGCTACACTACTTGTCCCTGCGCCTCCACTGCCGCTTCCTTCACTCGCCAGATCACTTGTTATGCGTTTATCACTAGACTGATTGGCATACACGGCTTTGCCTGACTTCGTTACCTTATTTCCTGCAATGTTAATGTCGCCAACGATTGTTTTCACAATAAGAATACCGTAATTCTTCGGATTCACAATGGTGTTGTTTTTAAACTGAACACCTTTAATTTCAAAAGTACCCGCAATCAATACACCATTATCGTGTGAATCTGTGAATGTATTATTTTCAATCACGACGTTAACCAAACTTGGATTCTTGTTCGTTGCCGTAATATTAAGACCACCTTGTGTCGGACTTCCTCCATCACGACTATCATTCACAACTGTGTTATTGCGTACGAAGGTATCTTTCACCGCATACGTCTTGTAATTGCCCTCCGAGCTGAGATAAATACCAGCCCCATCAATATCGGACACTTTATTATTCTCTACAAGCACATTTTCCCCGCCTGAAACAGTTAACCCTCGCGCCTCGCCATCAGAAACATTATTGTTTCGGATGGTAACATTCTTTACCCAACCGCCAAATTTCTCATAGGATACTACAGCAATGAAATCATCCCCGACACGATTGACGGTATTGTTCTCAACGAGAATTTCACTGGATAAGGCGGTGATATGAATACCGTCTGCCAGCATATTTTTGACTGTATTCCCACTGATGACCCCGTTCGTCCCCGCATTAAAAAACCCTACGGAAGATCCACCATCAATCACAATGTTGGTAATCGAATAATTCTTCGCATTCGGACCTACACGTACCCGAGCGGAATCATCGTTGGTCAATCGAACAGAAGCTGGCACAGAGGTTAACTTTACTGCACTCAGATCTGTGCCTTCACCCGTTAAAATGATGGCTTGGAATTTAAGATCCATGCTTTTTAGAATGGATGTATCTCCATCACCTGTCAGATCGACGGCATCTAGTGTCAGCACACCGTTCAAATTAAATTCTCCACTTGGTACGTAAACGCCCTTCCCTTTCGCTTTAGCCGCTTCTACCGCAAGTTTAATGGCTGGCAAATCATCTTTACCATCATTCGGAACGGCACCATAGTCCAGAATGGACAAGCTCTGCAACGGTGCTGCAGCCCGATGCAGTACGAGCGCCGCTTCAGCACGGTTAATAGGGTCCAGAGGTCGCAACGTTTGATCGACAGCATTCCCAATTAATATGCGACGAGCGACAGTCATATTTACCGCGTCCTTCGCCCAACTCGCTATAGAATTGTTATCCGAGAACTGAGTTGCTGTACTTGGAGCTGAGGATAAGCCCCTCGCTCTAGCGATCATCACAGCAGCTTCCTGCCGGCTGATGGACTTACTCGCGCCAAAGGTGCCATCCTCGTATCCCTGAATGTATCCAGCTTTCACAGCTTTGGCTACTTCATCATAATTGGCACTGCCCGGGTTCACGTCACTGAATGAAATATTCGCTTTTTCCGTAAATCCGAAAGTACGATTCATTAATGTGACGAATTCCGATCTGGAAATAGGCTGATCGGTTGATGTTGTGGAAACTCCGGCTGCACTAGCCGTCCCCACTGATGTGACTAGCATGCCTGCTAACGTCATACAGGACATCCATTTTACGAACAAAGTACGTTTCATTCTGATTTCCTCCTACTTAATAATTGCATCTACTAATGAATGCGCTTTCTCAACAGTATTGTAACAACGATGCTTATCCCTTTATATCCGACGCTACTACGACCGATGTGTATATTTCTATGATATAGACAGAATCACAGCACGAAGAAAATAAAAAACGAAGCATGGAATTGCTCCATGCCTCGCTTCTCGAACTGTTTAATTAATCGTCCATTGCTGATTATTGCCACCATTCCACGTATATTGAATGTTCTGACCCCCATCGGCTGTAGAGCTGCCACTGATGTCCATAAATTTACGGCTATTACGATTCTCGATGGCATAATAACCATTTCCTAGGTCAACCAACAGCCATTCTTGATTCTTACCACCATTGCTTGCATATTGAATGTTCGTGGCGCCATCCGCCGTGGATTGACCATTGATATCCATGTATTTACCGCTTTGTTTGTTGATAATACTGTAGTAGCCGTTCGCCTTTTTCACAAGTTGCCATCTTTGGTAAAGCGCAGTCGTATCCGTAAATTGCTGGATTGGCGCTGCACTGAGATTTTTATCCGTTCCACTGACAGCTAGAGACTTATTGCTATTCCGGTTGAGAATCTTATAATTCGTTGTGGTGTTAAAACTATAATTGGATCCAGAAACGGTGCCAGTCGCTGTATCGATCGTTATTTTATCATAATACGTTAGGCTCATCGATGTATTGGAAGGGAATGAAATCGGCAGGAAAACGTACCGCGAGTCATTCACAATGCCGCCCCATGCCCCAGCCCACCGATCTCCGATGTAGAGATAGGAGGTTGTTGAAGTGCCTTGAACAGGGAGAATATACGCAGGCTGGGAATCAAACGAAGTACCGTCTCCAACATTGCTCAAGGCGCTCCATGTGCCAGCAATGCTCGTTGCTGTCCCATACTTCATTTGATTCGGCGCCCAGCCGGTCGCTCCGGAGGTCACAAGGAAGTACACGCCATTCCTTTTAAACATCGCTGCCGCTTCACGTTGACTTCCCACCCAAACCTTCTGAACTAAGGAGGCAATGGATCTATAATCGGATGAAAGCTTGTAGATATGCGTATCTAAATTCTCTCTGGCAGAAGAAATGAAATACGCCGAACCATCGTCATCTACGAACAAGGTGTCGTCACGAGACATGTATTGACCTTGTGGTTGGAAGCTGCCCTGCCAGGTGTAGTTGCCATCAACGGTCGAAGAGTACGCCACCGCTGCTCTTGCTTCACTGTAATCAACACCATTTTCTTTATGCATCCACATGACGAATTGACCTGTAGAAGCATTATAAATGACTTTCGGACGCTCAATATTCGCAGTCGCGAGTTCAGGAGCTGAAGAATGCTTGAGTACATTATTGCGGAACTCCCATGTTTTGAGATCTGTTGAGCGGTAACAAGCGACTAAGTTATCTCCACTTCTATTCTCACCAAACCAGTAGTAATACGATCCTACTTTAATGATGCCCCCACCATGCGCTTGCAAAAGATTGCCTGCCGAATCCTTTATTTGAACACCATTACTTGGAATGGTTACGCTCGCTGCTTCTGCTTTTTGTGCGGATAGAAACAAGGATACAAATAGAGCAATGATTAAACTTATGATCACTAACTTCCTTACATTTCGAATTGAATGTACGTACACGGCTCTCATCCTTTCGTCCTAATGTGGGACAAGCGGTGATTCTTGTCTTGCATGGCCATCTACTTGATTCGTGTCTTCCTTAAGCTCACCTCCTATTGTCTTTCTAAGATTCATGCTATCGCTTTTATAGGCTGACTCCTAGTGAATAATTACAAGTTCTATGAACAATTCGAACAATGGGCTTCCCCACTTTCATCACATTCCTGAACTTTTTGCTTGTCCTTTTCAAGGAAATGCTCAAGAACAACAAAAAAAAGAGCCTCGCTGAGCAGGAGGCCACTGAAAAACTTAAGGTTTTTGAGTAAATTCAAGCGAGAAAATAAAAATGCGGCACCTAATCCGATTATTCCGGAGAAGGTGCCGCATT
>NZ_JAVDSB010000002.1:0-761135 GCF_031455095.1 Paenibacillus qinlingensis | reverse complement strand
CTATATTAAATTATATATTATTAATGCGAAAACTTTTTTTCATAACCTTTTTTTCAGTGGGATCCGGGTGTAGCCGAATCCCACATTTTTTTTATTGCTTAGGAGAAACCAAGATTGATGAATTGAAGGGGGGAAACAAAAGTGAACTCAGCTGGATGGGATACCTAGATTGTATAGATTTAAAGTGAGCTGAAACAACCAAACATATTTGTTGGCATGATCGAGTTAGAACAATTAGGGCAGTACTTTATGTAATTTATAAAACATTTATAGGAACTGGATGCAGCGGTAAAAGGGAGCGGAAATATATTGTTATCTATTCCTAGATTTTATCTACTGTCTTGGCAAACGCTTGAGCAAATTGAGCTTCATTATTAATAAGTAACAAAAATAAGTATTCTAACCCTCTCAATTATTCCAATGAATAAAGGGAACTAATGGCAACAGCCTATATAGTATTGACTTAAACTATATTAATTAATATAATAAAAATGTAAAAAGTTAACCTTGTTATTATATTCATTAATACTTTATTTGTTATAACTAACCTACCGGCTATATTTTTGAATGAAGGAGGAATTCTCTCGTGTAAGATTTTACTCGATGTTTTAGGTCAATTGGGCTCAAGAGAAATATTCACTTCTGAGACTAGTATCCGGGTGTTAGGTGATGGGGATTAAAGGTTTAATGTTCGCAACAAGGTTTCTAAAAAAAATATGTCTAATTCGAATTATCGAATTAGAAAGGAGAAATGAACAAATGAAAAAAAGTTTGAAAGTAATCACATCTGCTACTATGATTTTCTCGATGTTCGCTTCAATAGCTATGGCGGATACTACAACAGGAGGATCGACTAGTGCACCAGCAACGTCTTCGACGGTTAGTACTCAAGCTACGTCTACTAAGACATCCCAGGATTTCACGGATCTAAAAGATCTTGACGCGGCTACAAGAGTTAAATTTGACGCTATGATCAGCGCAGGTATCTTCGACGGAGTTACTGACACAACATTCGGTCTGAAAGAAGAAATGAACCGTGCGCAATTTGCAAAAGTTGCAGCTTTAATCATGGGTCTTGAAATAAACAAAGATCTTAAAACTTCCAGTTTCTCTGATGTAAAAGCGGACGACGCAGCTAACGGTTACGCTCTTCCTTACATCGAAGCTTTGAAAGCAGCTAATGTTACTGACGGTTATGGAGAAGGCACATACAACCCGGCTGGTAAAGTAACTAAAGAGCAACTTGCTACTTTCTTGGTCCGTGTGTTGGGGAAAGATACAGAAGCTAAAGGCAAAACAGGTACTGATACTACTGTTTCCGGTTGGGCTCAAGGTTATGTAGCATTGGCGTTAGAATTGAAATTGTTCCCTAAAACGGAAGGTACATTCGGTGGTCAATCCAACGCTACTCGTGACCTTCTTCTAACAGGTGCATATGAAGCTAAATCTCAATATGTTGCTCCTGGTAAATTAACTGTAACTGGCGCTAAAGCAGCTGGCGTACAAAAAACAGAAGTTACTTTCAACAAACCAGTTGATACAGCGAAAGCTATCCTTACTCTTAAAAAGGGCAGCACTGAAGTTAAAACAACAACAAAATGGTCCGATGACAAGAAAACTGCTACATTGGTTCTTTCCGACGAAAAACTTCGCGCTGGTGACTATACAGTTAACGTAACTGGATTAGATGCTGCTGATATTGACAAAACAACAGCAACTTTCACAGCGGAAAATGAAGTATTGAAAAAAATCGAGTTTTTGTCTGGTAACGACACGATTGCACGTTCCCAAAGCACAGTTGTTAAAGCAAAAGGCGTTAACCAATATGGCGAAAATGCTTCTTTCAACTCTGGCAGCTACACGGTTTATCCAGGTGGAGCTAAATTAACAAAAATCAACAAATTGGATGATGATACATTAGCTATCACATTGGATACAACGGAAAGCACAGCGGGTGTGGGGATTGTTTCTCTGTCCATCGTTAACAACGATCAGCACGTGACTGCTTCTAAGAACTATAAAGTAGGAACAGCGCCAATCCTGACTAAACTGGAGCTTGGTGAAGCACAATATTCCAATAGCAGCAAAGCGATCAGCGGTAAAGGTGACTCCGTTAAGTTTGATCTTAATCTTTTTGACCAATACGGCGGTTATATCACGTATGATTCACCAGAATTCAAAAAAGAAAATATCAACTTGATTTGGAACGAATACATTGGCTCCAGTACAAAAGGAAGCAATGATATTATTAAGGCTGAATACGAAGATAACGGCAGCAATATTCCTCGCTTGAAGCTTTCTTTGACTGACAACGTAGATAAGAGTGCTGATTACACATTTACGATCGTCAACCAAGCAGCTACAGCTACAGGTAAAATTAGTATTAAATCAGCTTCCGTTGCAACAAAAATCGAAATTGGCGACTTTAATGACGTCATCGCTGCAGGCGATAAAGATGTGTACATCCCAATCGTAGCGTATGATGCAAGTGGAAACGTATTGAGTGCTGATGATTTGACAAGCGACTCCAACCGCGAAAGAATTCAAGTTACAGCATCCGGTGTGGACGGATCTATTGCGGGACAAGGTGAAATTATGGAATCCGGTGATCACAGAGGTTCCATTCACTTGAAAAACATCACGGGCACTTCTAAAGGTTCCGTATCTCTAACGCTCGTTATCGCATCTCCTAACGCAACAAGCACGGCTACAAAAACGTGGACAGTTGCTGATGTTCGTATTCCAGATCGCATTAAAGAAGTAACGAAGCCAGCGAAAGAAATGATCGGTTATGGTAACCCGGATGCCCCAGATTCAGCTAAAAATGTAGCATCCAATTACACATTCCAATACCAAATTCTTGACCAATACGGCAAAGTTATGGATTACAACTTGGATACAAACGGAAATAGCGGTAACAGCAGTGTAGGTACTTCAGTAACTTACGATGTATATGTACAAGTTCAAAATCTGCCTGACAAAGATAAAAATGTAGACTTTAATGCGTTCAAAGTAACAAGAGCTGATGATGTGGACGTTCCTCTAGCTGATAACAAAAATGTCTACTCCTTTACTGGTGCAGATGAAACGGATGCCAAAGCATTTAAAGAGTTCAATAAAGGATTGAAAGTTACGGCATTCGCAGGCAATGAAGGTAAAAAAGCTAATCTGCGTATTGGTATCCGTAAGATTGACAAAGCAGATCCGACAAAAGCACAAGAGATCACTTATGTAGAACAACAAATTGCTGTAGCGCCTGCTGCTAATTCAAGTACTGGTGAAGATTGGACTTATACGTTAAATACAGCAAGCAAATTGTTTAATTTACTAGATAGTGATGTCCTTGTTGGTTCAGGCCTTGATAATGAATTTGGCAAGGTTGGAGCAATTGCTAACTCTGCGTTAAGCAAAAGAATCAACATTAAAGTTACCAATGCATCTGGCGATGTAGTGGCTGTTCCAAATAACTTTATTACAAATGTAACAAGTTCAAATCCTGCTGTTGTAAAAGTTGAAAAACGTATGTTGACAACTAAAGGAGAGAAATCAGGCAGTGCGGGTAGATGGTATATGGTTGGTAATAAAGCAGGTACTGCTACAATTACAGCCACTTATATCGACAACAAAGGAAAAACGAAATTCCTTACTCAAACTGTGACAGTAGCCGCAGATGCTCCGACAGTTGCATCGATGACAGCAAACAATAAAGTGACGGTTAGCAATACAGGTACCGGAGCTGTGTATGCTGCAACTACTGACTATGTTGCTTTCGGTGAAACTGATCCAGCCGAAATTAAAGACGGTGTTAAGGGAAGCCTTGGTCTTACAAATGTTGTAGTTACTGACTCTTACGGACTTGCTTTTGACGGATCCGATGTTAATAAATACAACGTGCTATACGGTCTAACATTTACTGTTCAACACGTTAATGCTACTGCTGGCAGTGCAGCTGATGTGACGATGGATTCCAGCAATAAAGTTCATCTTGCTGCAGGATTCAAAGGAACATTCGACGTAGTAATCGTTGCACCGAGCGGTAAAACAACTACAACTGAAGTAACAGTGAAATAATTGGATTTAATGATAAATCTAATAAGGATGTAGAATGCAAAAGAAGACCCCTTGGGGTCTTCTTTTGTTATTATAAATTGTTCCACCAATGCAAATGTTATATACGGGAACGACTGTATCAAGTTTGCTATCCGATTAGGAATGATTATTTTTAATGACTTTAAGACTGTCCAACGTTTGACGCATCTTCATTAGATATAATGAAAACGTATTCCTTTCCTCCGGTGTGAAGGCTTGATTTACTTTACAAATCCACTCCGTAATTAACGGCATTTGATTCTCAACTAATTGTGTTCCTTTTTCAGTTAGTTTTAAAATGACCTTACGTCGATCAACAGGGTGGCCCGTTCTTTCCAACAGTTGTCTTTTTTCCAAGTCATCAATTACGCCGGTCATTGAAGCTCGTGTTACATTGATTTTCACTCCGATATCGGATGGACCCAAAGGCTCGCCTTCATTAGCTGCTACATAAAGGAAAAATAAAGCGTGAAATTTTTCAGTTGAAAGCCCATGTGAGTTGTGAATTTTTTCAGTTTCAGTATAAATTTCGCGTTCTAAGTTCGATAATTGCAAGTAGTTTTGGAGGAAACCAAGGGTTTCCGTTAACATCTGGTTGTTAATCATTTAAAATCATCAACCTTTCTTCACGGCTTTTTTTGATTATATTATTATGAATTGTATTTGTCAAAATAATATATATAAAAATAATTTTTGAATGTCTATGTTTTTAAATTTACTTCAATGACATTTCATGGAAGGGTATTTGCTGAGGGAGCTTTTTTGCGTAAATTGAATGAAAAAGATTGTATCTAAATTTTGATCATAACCATGAGGGTGATTACAAATGTAGAGAAAAGGTGATCAAGCAAATAGGTTCGAAAGTGAAAGTTTACTTTTATAAACTTTCACTTTTTTTGATTCTAGGCGTTAGTTAATTTGATTGTTTTGGGAAACATGATTCCAGAATATTCCTACAAAATTCCTCCTGTTCGTATTATTGTCTCTGTACGCAAGAACCGTGAAAAACTACAATGAATTCAGAAATGATATCGCTTACATAATAACTATCGATGCCGGAAAGTAAGGGGGCGATTCGAACTGGAATTTTAATTAAGTGTTAGTGAGAATAGTTTCAGATTTCAAAATCGAGGAGGGAACAGTGTATGTTGTTAAATATTTGGTCAAGGAAAAGCAAGTTGTCCTTGCAGGCGTTGCTTCTCGTCATTGTTATGTTGGCTGTATGCATTACGGTTCCGGCACCGACTTCTGCAGCGACACAAGCTCAATATTATGTCTCGCCAAACGGCAATGACAGTAATGCGGGAACTCTCGCTTCACCTTTTAAAACGGTTCAGAAAGCTAGGGACGTTGTACGAACGATTAACGGCAGTATGACGGGCGATATTATCGTAAATCTACGCGGTGGCAACTACCCAGTGACGAGTTCTATCGATTTCACGCCTAGAGACTCAGGTACGAATGGAAATCGGATTATCTACCAAGCTTATCAGGGCGAAAATCCGGTTCTGAATGCTGGCGTCCAAGTCACAGGGTGGTCACAGCATAGCGGAAACATATGGAAAGCACCGCTCTCTCGAAGTAACAAATTACGTGCGCTGTATGTGAATGATAAAAGAGCAATAATGGCAAACTAAAACAGTCAGTTCAGCTGGATGTTATGGCACATACAGTGTTACCTCTGGCCAAGCACCCTGGGCATGGGAATCGGGCTCGCAATGTGATGGTGCTAAATACAGTCTGAGTGACTTTCCAGCGATTGCTTCCAATCAAGATGATATTGAGATCGAAACGCGGACGACATGGACCACTTCTATTGTCGGGGTTCGGCAAGTGACAGTAAATGGCTCCAATCGTGTAGCACTATTCCAGCAGCCTGGCGCGGCGATTGCCCAAGGAGCTTTCAATGGCAATTTCCAGATTAACGGAAGCCACAAGCTCATGAATGCTTATGAATTTTTGGATGCTCCTGGCGAGTTTTATTTCGATAAAACCAGCCAAACTGTATATTACTATAAAAGTTCTTCTGAAAACATGACGACGGCAACCGTATTTGCCCCTAATAATGTGGAAACGATCCTAAATGTAAAGGGCACATCGACGAGCGCGCATGTTCGAAATGTAACGTTTTCGGGCATCACGTTCGCGAATTCGGATTGGAACTTAGCCAATATCGATGGCTCCACATTCAAGCAAGCACAGCAAGGCAATCTTATCAACACAGCGTATGCTAAAAAGAATTTCCATGATTATACGTACCGTAATCTGGATGTTATGCCAGGCATTGTGAAAATTGCGAATGCGGATAACCTATTAATGGAGAGAAATACTGTTCAGCATACTGGAGCAGATGGTATTTCTTTAATTAACGATGTGAAAGATTCTCAGCTAATTGGCAATATAATGAGTGATATCGGCGGATCGGCAATTAATGTGGGTCATCCTCAGCACGTATATATTGGGGACTATACGTCATCTAACCGAGAGAAATTTACAATCAGTTTAGAGAGCGTTTGCACAAACATCGATATTAAAAATAATTATATTTATGATTCCGCAGTGTTGTTCAATGGCAGTGCTGCCGTTTCAGGCTATTTTACAGATACACTCAAATTCCAACATAACGTTATCCAAAAAACGCCTTGGGCCGGCATCTCACTCGGCTGGGGATGGTGGAATTTTAACGGCTCGTCAGGTTCCATACGACCTGGCACCCCTACGACGACAGCACAAAACAACAACATCAGTTACAACCAATTTATCGACACTGTGCAGATATTGGATGATACCGCTCCTATCTATACGCTCGGAAGTCAGCCGAACACAGTCATTTCGAATAACTATATAAAAGGTGTTCCTTCCGGACACAAATATGGTATGCATCCGGATGAAGGCTCCGCGTACATTGCTATTCAGAATAACGTCTTGAATATTAATTCGGGAGTAACGTGGACGCTGAATTCTGATGATTTTGGCTCCAAACACCACTTAACCTTCACCCAAAATTACGCGAATGTCAATAAAATCTCCAATTATAGTCTTCCGAATAGCGTCATCAATGACGCAAGTGTATATTCCGATAACGTATGGCCTATTCAAGCCTATACGATTGCGTTGAACGCAGGAATAGAAGATGCGTACAAGAATCTTGTGACACCTTCCCGCGTGCCTTTGCAGGATTATGTTCTACCTGCCAGCGTGTTCGTTACAGGTTCGGCAACGGTTGGCATACGTTCTACGGGTGATGCGACCAAATCCGTTTGGCTTGCGCCATCGGGAACGACAAGTTTCATCGAAGGGACTTCAATGACGAAAGCGAATGGAAACGCTACTTCCATCGCTGCGCCTCAGGCGAGTGGCAATTATAAACTGTTTGTCATCGATGCACAAGGTAATCGGTCTGCGGAATCCGCATCACTTGTAAGAGCAGGTGGTAGTTCCTATGTCAAGATTCGCAATGCAGCTACAGGACTTAACATCGACGGCATTAGCTCGACTACCAATGGCGCAGATGCAGCACAATGGAGCGATAGCAGCTCCAACGCTCAGCAATGGACAATTGAAACATCAGGTAGTTATGTGTTAATTAAAAACCGGCAAACTGGATTGTATCTGGATGGCATGGCTCGGACTGGGAATGGCGTCAATTGCGGACAATGGAGCTACAGCGGCAGCAGCAACCAACAATGGACGATGGAAAGTGCTGGGAATAACGTTCGCTTCAAAAACCGTCAAACGGGTCTATACCTTGACGGTATGGCTCGAACTAGCAACGGATCTATTTTGGGACAGTGGGGCGACAGCTCCAGCGCTAACCAACAATGGCAAATTCAATAATTGATTAGGCATAGATTTTGTTAATGTAATGCTCAATAAGTGATATGTCATTTTCGAATGACATGTGCTTATTGGGCTTTTCGTGCAAAATTCAGCTTCGTGTCCATATCCTTAAAAAATTGATAACACAGGGGAAGATCTCGAGGGTTTAATCTCCATTGGGACGATCGGATTGATCAAAGCTTACGTTGATCGACATCCTTGGCAGCGAAGCGGACGATGTGGTAGATGCGGTGCAATTGAAGATTCAATCACTCATGCAAATTTCGATACTCACTTGGGGTTCTTTCGGCAACTTGTTTGAAAATTCTACTGAAATAATAAGGATCCGGATAGCCAACACGCTGAGAGATTTCTCTGATAGAGAGATTCTTTTCCTTTGCAAGCAGATATTTGGCGTGATTGATGCGCACTGTTGTCAAGTATTTGGAAGGCGGCCCCCCCGAATGTTTGATGAAAATTTTACTAAGATAAGAAGGATGAAAATTAAAGTGTCTGGAGATTGATTCCAGTGTAATTTCTTCATAAAAGTTTTCTTTTAAATAGAGTTGAACCATTTGTACAATTTCTTCAGGTGCATGCATCGTTTTCTCGGAAGAAGGCAGTGACTTAGGTAACTGCCTTTTGTTTTCAATTGACATCTTAATCTTGATTAGGACTTGTTCTAATTCGCTCGTGATGATTGGCTTTAATAGGTACTCGTTCACGTTGAATTTAATGGCTTGACGCGCATAATCGAAATTGTTGTAACCACTGATGATTACCTTTTCGATATGGGGAAATTGAAGTGAGACTTGCTTTAAGAGCTCTAATCCATCAATGGCAGGCATTTGAATATCCGTAAATAAAACATCTACAGTATTATTTCCAAGTACCTTCAGCGCGGACAAACCATCTTGAGCAGTACCAATGATGACAAAGGAAGTATCTAGAGATTGAATTTTCTTAACAATATTATTCAAAATCAATTCTTCATCCTCAACGACTACAACGCGTATCTGTGTTGTATGCTCCAATTCCACTCACCCCTTTAACGTTTTCCTCCAACGATAACCTTTGCCCCGCCATCTGGTAGGTTAACGGTTTGCATATACATATCTGTATTGTAAGAAATTTTCAACCTGAGATAAATGTTCAGTAATCCCATGCCATCAAGCTGCAGGCCAGGAATGATCCCGGTCTGTTCGATTTCCTGAATCCTTTGATTAAATTCAGCAATGGCACTCTGATCAAATCCAGGTCCGTTATCGGTAACTTCTACGAACCAGTGGTCGTTCTTCTGATACCCTCTCACCTTAATTGTCCATGGAGGTAACAGTTTGGATGAGTACTTTAGTGAATTTTCAACAAGTGGTTGAATAATTAATCTTGGAACGGGAATATGCTGCATATTCTCTGCAATTTCTAATGTATATAGAATGTTTTGTTTATGTCTGAGTTTAATGCATTCCAGGTACTTTTCGGTATAGGCTAGTTCAGTTTCTAAAGGGACAAGAGATGAATTATCAGCGGATATGTATCGTAACATCATAGATAAATTCTCAATCATAATGACAATTTGCTCATTCATATTCTCTTCAGCCATGATGGAAATCGTAGTTAACGTATTGTATAAAAAATGAGGATTCATCTGCGATTGAAGCGCTAACATTTTGGCTTGAAGTTCCTGTAACTGAGACAGTAACAATTGATCCATAGATTCCTTCAGTCGTTCGCTCATCTTGTTAAAAGCGAACTGTAAGCGATCAAGCTCGTTTAAACCGCTGTTTAGTTCCAATTGTGTCTGTGAGGTGATACCTACTAAATTGGTGGATTTCATGGTGGCATGCATTCTTGCTATGGGCTTCGTGATTCGTTTAGCAGCAAGGTAAGAAAGTGAAATAGCAAGGAGTAATATGGCAAAACTAACCATGGCGATTTTCTTTGTAAAATCATATAAAGGGCCTAATAATTGCTGTTCGGAGACTAGGAGAGCAATGTTCCAACCTGTGTACTCGGAATGAGCGATACTATAAATTTCGTTCTCATTTGTAATAGGGTTACGGATGTTACTCATTGCTGAATGGGAATTGGTTTGTAGAAGGGTAAAGTAAGAAATTAGTTCCTTCGCTTTGGGGTTAGTTGGATAAATAATGTCCCCAGTATCCGTATATACAATAACCTTTTGCCCGTAGTTGTGCTTCATGTAATCATTAATGTTGGTGAATAATTTGTCTGCATCTTGCTTGACTTCTACGATACCTTCCGGGGTATTATTAGCGTCAAAAAACAAGCGAACTAGTGAGATGGAATACGCATCCTTGGAGGACAGAAATAGTGAAAGCTCATCATCCTTCTCCGGAATTGTAATGTATTTGCCCTTGGTATTTGCGAGCACCTCTTCATACCAGAGTTTATTAGGCAAGTTTACTTTCGTTCTCCGGTTGTCGATGCCGGATCCGAACATGTTTCCTCCTAGATCATATAAATAGATTTGATTAACCGGGAGAGCAGGTCCATTGGCTGCAACTAAGATGTCTGCTAGATCCTTATTGTTATTGATTGTGTCGCCAGATTCCCCAGTAAATTTGAGGAATTTGTCCTTCACTAAATTGGAATACAAAATATTTAGAGATACAGAGTCAATTCTTCGTATTTCTAGGTCTAATTTGTCCTGCATGGATTGTGAGAGATTATCAAGAGATTCAACGGCCTTTTTCTTAAGTAAATCGGATGACCAGATATAAAAAGGTACAACCACTAACGATAATACCACGATGATGATTAAGGAATAGGTCTGGAAAAGAACGAATCGAATGGTACGTTTTTGAATGACCATAGTCTCCTACTGAATACAGGAATAAGATTTTGTATGCTTAGTTTGCGGTGTTTATATGGAATTGTCAAAAGAAATTTAGCGGAGGTAAAGAATGTCCAGTTATAAAGCATTGTAAATCCATGGAAGGCAGAAATGAATTGCATATATAATGAAAGCGTAAACAATACTAACCACAAGTGAAAAGGGGAACCGAAACCAATGAAAAAAACATTTACGGTGATTGTGTCGATTGGGATTATGGCATCTGTTTTGGCAGGATGTGGAAGTGCAACGGAGACCGTAACACCAGCTGCTTCAAGTGGTGCTACCAATAGTGCGAAATCAACAGAAACGCCAAAAGAAAAAGTTACACTGACATACATGGCTAGCCAAGACTGGATAAAGGATTCCGAAATGCAGCTCGCAAAGAAATTTGAGGCGGAGACTGGTATTCATATTGATTACCAAATCGTTCCATCAGATCAGTACCAGAATATTCTGAAGACCAAACTCAATGCGAAGGAAGCACCGGATATTTTCGGCGGACAGGATGGACAGCTTGATTTGAACAATTTGTACGGTGTCGAAAAAAATGCGGTTGATTTAAGCGGTGAAGAATGGGTAAAACGAGAAGACCCGCTCTTTGTAGAACAAGGATCTTATAATAAAAAGCTGTATGCACTAACCATCTGGGATCCAAGTTATAACTGGGTTGTCGTGTATAACAAAAAAATATATGAGAAGTTAAACCTAAAAGTACCGACTACGTATGCTGATTTTAAAGCGGTATCAGAGAAGATCAAGTCTGCAGGCACGACACCTATTTATGAACCCGTGTCCGATGGCTGGCATCATGTGCTTTGGTTTCCTGAGCTTGGGCCTAAATTCGAAGAAGCAAATCCTGGATTAACCGATAAGCTAAATAGTAATAAGGAGCAATTCGCAAACGTACCGATTATGGAGCAGGCACTTACGCAGCTCAATGAACTTGCAAAGTCGGGTTACATGGGAGATAACTACTTTTCAAATACATACGCCGATACAGAAAAGAACATGGCAAGCGGCAAATATGCGATGACGGTGTATAATCTTGGGTTGCCGGCGCAAATCGAAAAAGCGTTCCCAGAGGTTAAAGCGGATACATTTGGCTATTTCTTGATGCCGCTTGCTGACAATCAGATATTAAATGTGAATCCTGCTGCGCCAAGTAAATTTATATATTCAGGTTCCAAACATATTGATTTGGCAAAGAAATATTTCCAGTATCTGACGATGCCAGAAAACTTGCAATTCTTTTTGGATAACGAACCGAAGTTCTTAGCTTTGAATTTCAAAGACATTAAAAACCGTTATACAGCTGATCAAAAAGCATTCTTCGATACGTATGGCAAAAAACAAGGCACTGTGTATCAAACCTCCATTAGTTACCTAAATCCACAATGGATGGATATCGGAAAAGACATTTCAGCGATGTTTACAGGGAAGATGCAGCCGAAGGATATTTTGAAGAGCATTGACAAAAGAAGAAATGATGCTGCAAAAGCAGCCAAAGACCCTGCTTGGGCACAATAATTTTATACTAGTATAAATCAGAACAGCCCAGCGGATAGGATAATGACGCTTGCTGGGTTGTTACTGAAGATAATGTGGAGTGGAGCGTCCTACAATGAACAAAAGCATATATCCCTTTTATTTTTCAATTGGCGCATTGGTACTGTATCTGCTCTTCTTTGTAATTCCAGGATTTATGGGAATTTACTTTTCATTTACGGATTGGAATAGTTATAGCGAAGGAATTGAATTCATAGGACTTGATAATTTTCGAACGATTTTCTCAGGAAGTGAGAAATACCTATCCTATTTGAATCATACAGTTACGTTCACGATAGCAACAGCCATACTGAAAACGGGAATTGGGCTGTTTCTCGCGCTAATCTTAAATCAGGGGATTAAAGGTAAGAATTTTCATCGTGTGGTTATCTTTATGCCAGTTATCGTTCCTACATTAATTGTAGGATTAATTTTCAAGTCCGTAATGCATCCTGAAGTTGGATTGGTCAATGAGTTCCTAAGATCCATCGGTTTGGAATTTTTGGCTAAAAGTTGGCTGACGGATATCCATTTGGCCTTTAAATCCATTATTGCTGTCGATACCTGGAAAGGGGTCGGCTATATCATGGTCATTCTACTGGCAGGTCTTCAGGCTATTCCGGATATGTACTACGAGGCAGCGGAAATGGATGGCGCAAATTTTTGGAATAAATTCAAGCATATCATTGTTCCACTATTGATGCCGGCGCTTACAGTTACAACAGTTCTTAATTTTATCTATGGATTCAAAGTGTTTGATATTGTGTACGCGCTTACGAATGGAGGACCAGGCTACGAAACAGAAGTACTGTATACGGGCGTGTTTAAGGAATTCTCCCTCGGTCGTTACGGCGTAGGTACTGCCTTATCTACAGTTATGTTTCTCGTTATGATCGTGATTGGCTTTTGGGCAGTCAAATGGATGAGCAACGAAGATGAGGTGGGCAAATGAAGCTGAACATGGTGAAGAATGTTTTGAAAAATACGACTGCTTGGATCGTGAGCATTATCACGCTAGCGCCACTCCTGTTAATTGTGATTAATTCGTTAAAGGATAAAACGCAGGCCAGTTCAATGGGTTTTGATTTGCCTAAACAACTACATTTCGAAAACTTTCTGGTCGTCATTGAAAAAGGGAAATTACTTCGTTCACTTTGGAACAGTTTATTTTATACCGGAGCTTCTACAATTTTGTGTATTTTATTATCGGCTATGGCAGCCTACATCTATGCTAGAAATCGTTCAAGATTAAATCGTTTTTTTTACTTTTTCTTAATTCTAGGCATTGCCTTGCCCATCAATTATTTTACATTAACCAAGATGATGCAAATGACTCATTTGATGAATACGCAAATCGGAATTATTATTCTGTACGCAGTCGTGCAAATTCCATTTAGTGTATTTATTTTATATGGATTTGTAGGAACTGTTCCCAAAGAACTCGATGAATCCGGTATTATTGATGGTTGCGGCCCACTAAGGCTATTCTTCTCCATCATAATTCCCTTATTAATGCCTGCTGTAGTGACCACATTTATTCTAGCTTTCATTAATTCATGGAATGAATTCTTGCTTCCGCTCTACTTCCTCAATAATGCCAAACAGTGGCCTATGACATTATCTGTTTATAATTTCTTCGGCCAATATCAAATGGACTGGAATTTAGTGAGTGCTGATATTGTAATGACCTGTCTGCCTGCTGTTATTTTGTATTTATTAGGTCAGCGATACATTATTTCCGGTATGACATCTGGCTCTGTAAAAGGGTAGTGATTTCAAATTTCTTTGATAAGGAGAATCATGATGCAAATCATTCGACATCGTGTGGAGAAGGATCGTCTGTTGTTAGAAACGACAAACGGGCGAATCATGCTTGCCCCATATTCCAACAAGATCATTAGGATTCGATATACATTGGAAACTGAATTTAGTACACAAGAAAGTCTAATGATAACAGGTTTGCCTGATTCGAAAATTTCCTTCACCGTAGAAGATCTCCAAAGTCATCTATTATTTTCAACGAAAGAACTGACAATCCGAATCCTCAAGAAGACGGGAGCTTTTACTTATCTGGATGCATCAGGAGCCTTACTGACGAAAGAGCCGGATCGCAGAGGAAAAATGCTGGTTCCCATGGATGTTATGAAATCTGTATTCGATGAATCCGCCAATATTGAAGCTGGACAGGGAGCCGATGGCCTGCGTGTCCGAGCTGACAACGTGACAAAAGTGAGGGATCGAAAGGCATTTCATACAAAGCTTGCGTTTGAGTGGATGGAAGATGAGGCATTATACGGCTTGGGTTCACACGAAGAAGGCGTAATGAATTTGCGGGGAACGCATCAATACTTGTATCAACAAAATATGAAGGCGGTTGTTCCCGTCCTGGCATCTACGCGTGGATATGGCATTATAGTAGACAGCTATTCCATGATGACGTTTCGAGATGATGCTTTCGGTTCCTATATATGGACAGAAGTAGACGATGAAATGGATTATTATTTCATTCTTGGTCCGGAGATGGACAGTATTGTTCATGGGATCCGTGAATTAACTGGAAAAGCGCCGATGCTGCCCAAGTGGTCATTCGGTTATATCCAATCCAAGGAGCGTTATGCGTCACAAGAAGAATTGGTAGCCGTTGTTCGCGAGTATCGTCAGCGAGAACTGCCGCTTGATTGCATTGTGCTGGATTGGAAGTCCTGGACTGGGGAACTCTGGGGTCAGAAAACGCTTGATCCTCAGCGGTTTCCAGATCCGAAAGCTATGGTGGAAGAGCTTCACGGGATGAATACGCGATTGATGGTTTCTATCTGGCCCATTATGAATCCACAGAGCGATAACAATAAGGAAATGAATGAGAATGGGTGCTTGCTTGGAAATCAGGCAACTTATGACGCTTTTCAGGAGAAAGGCAGACAATTGTACTGGAAACAGGCGAACGAGGGCCTCTTTGCACACGGCATTGATGCTTGGTGGTGTGACTGCACTGAACCTTTCGAAGCCGACTGGAGTGGAGCTGTTAAGCTTGAGCCAGAACAACGGATGCTGATAAATACAGAAGAAGCCAAGCTTTATCTTGATCCCGAGTTCATTAATGCGTATTCCTTGCAGCATTCCAGAGGCATTTATGAAGGGCAACGCCGAACTACAGAGAGCAAACGGGTCGTAAACCTGACACGTTCAGCTTACGCAGGGCAGCATCGTTATGGAACGGTAACATGGTCGGGGGACATTGCGGCGAATTGGGAGACACTGCGAAAGCAAATTCCAGCTGGATTGAATTTCTGTGCAACGGGCTCCCCATATTGGACAGTGGATATTGGAGCATTCTTTGTTCAGAATAAGCCGGAACTATGGTTTTGGAACGGTGATTATCATTCAGGCATCCAGGATATGGGGTACCGGGAATTGTATGCTCGCTGGTTCCAGTATGGTTCGTTTCTTCCGATGTTTCGTTCTCATGGAACGGATACTCCTAGGGAGGTATGGCAATTTGGTGAGCCAGGTGAGCCTGTCTATGATGCCATTGTTATATGCCTCCGTCTTCGATATGAATTAATGCCATACATCTATTCCGTATCTGCCCACGTTCATCACTATGATTATACGTTAATGCGAGCGTTATCATTTGACTTCAGGCACGATCCGAATACATATAACATTGGAGATCAATTCATGTTTGGCCCAGCTTTCTTAGTAAATCCAGTCACCGAGCCTATGTATTACAATGCGGGTTCAGAATTGCTTGAAGGTGTGAAGAAAACCAGAGATGTTTATCTGCCAACAGGAACAGCGTGGTACGATTTCTGGACGAATCGCATCTTTGAGGGTGGGCAAACGATAGAAGCTGAGGCACCATTAGACCGTATCCCACTGTATGTAAAGGCAGGATCTATTGTGCCTCGGGGCGGGAGTATTCAGTTTGCTGAAGAACGTCCGAATAATAACATACACATCTGTATCTACTCCGGGCAAAATAGTTCTTTCGTTTACTATGAAGACGAAGGAGACAATTACAATTATGAAAGGGGTGTTTTTGCCCTAATTCCTATGGTGTGGGATGAGCATAATCGAACTTTCATTATCAAAGAGCGGGAAGGCTCTTATCCCGGGATGAGAGTAAATCAGTCATTTAACCTAACATTTCTGGGTGTTAATGATGGTGGTGGATCTCTCAAAGAGGCAGAGAAGACAACGCAAATTCACTACACAGGAAACTACATCGAAATCAAGCTAGAAGACTTGTAAGATTCCCCGTTCCCCTATAACCCATCAATGTTCCTACAAAATTCCTTCTGGCCGTATGATTGTCTCTGTACGAAAGAGTCGTGAAAAACTACAATGAACTCAGAAATGATATCGCTTACATATCGCTGTTAAGCTCGGAATGGAAGGGGGTGATTTGAACAAAACTCCTACTGTCTTGCTAACCAGAACAGTTTATAAATTGCAAATCCAAGGAGGTTTTATGAAAGTGAGAAGGAGAGCATTCGTTTGGCTTATGACTTTGGTAATGATCTTATCCATGATACCATATGCAGGATCGGTAGAAGCGGCTGCCAGTGCGCCAAGTGCAACGATTTATGTTGCTACAAATGGCAATGATAACACAGGTGACGGAACACAGGCAAAGCCATATAAAACGATTGCCAAAGCAAAAGCAGTAGTAAGAACTCTGCCTAAGACTGGCGGTGATATCGTCGTTCAAATTGCCGATGGCTTTTATCCGCTTGATGAAACTCTCGTTTTTGACAAGAATGATTCCGGAAGTGCAAGCAGCACAATTCGCTATGAGGCGGCGCCGGGTGCAAAGCCTGTAATCAGCGCGGGCGAAATGCTGCAAAAAGGCGTATGGACAGAAGCGGTTGGCCTTACTCAGACAGGCGGCTTAAAGGCGTATAAAACAACCCTTAACCGCAGCGATAAGCTGCGCGCACTCTATGTAAACGATAAGGGCGCCACCATGACGAAGAGCTCGGAGATAGCATCGGCCAACAGAACCGTCACGGGCACCCCCACAGCCAGCTTTACCGCTGCCAATAACCCTTGGGCGTGGCAGAATGGCACCAACATCCGGGCGGGTATCGTATTCGACGCCAGCGTAGGTCTGACGACAGCAACGAAAAACCCCCAAAACATCGAAGCCGAAAGCACGGGCGGCTCCACCGCCAGATGGGCGAGACCTTTTATCACTTTCGCGTCGATCGAAGAGGCGCCGGCAGCCAGCAGCAAGCCCGGCGGTATCATGTTCCGGTTCCAGATGCCGTATGGGTTCATTTCACAGTCTTTGGGTAATAACACGCAATACAATCCGGGTAATAATCAAGTAATCCGCAACGCTTTCGAGTTCTTCAACAAACGCGGAAATTTCTATTTCGACCAGGCGGAAAGCACGCTTTATTACATCCCGCTTGCAGGAGAGGATATTAATACCGCAGAGGTGGTCATTCCAAGACACGAGACGGTCCTCGACATAAGAGGGATCCCTGTAGGAGATCGGTTGAACCCTGTTGCGGGCTCCGATGATGGGCGTGTCAAAAACATAACCTTCAACGGGCTGAAGTTTGCTCATACCGACTACAAACTGACTGAACTGACGGGTACATATACACTAAGCGACGGATCCGGTCCGGTCACAACCAGTTCCCGAGGCTATGCATCTGTTCAGGGCTCTATTGTGAACAAAGTTTACTTCCCTAGCAGCATCAACTGGCATGAGACTTTCTACCGAGGGTATGACATACCGCCGGCAGCGGTAATGATCAATGCGGCGAGGAACATCAAAGTGCTGAACGGTGAGATTGGGCTTACCGGATTTAATGGCATCCATGTAGAAAACGATGCCAAGGATATTGAAATCTCAGGCAATTATATCGTAGATACGCTCGCTTCAGGCGTTGTAATTGGACATCCGCAGCATATCTATGAAAACGATGTGGCGGTTTCGCATGAATCCAGTGTTTCGCTCTCTGGCACGCCAATAAGGAACTGGGCGGGCGTTGGTAAGGAGAAATTTGCGGCGGGTACGGAAGCAGTGCCGGAGAATATTTATATTACAAATAACTTTTTGTTCAGGACCTGTTACGGATTCCCCGGCGCCAATGCACTGGCTTCTTTCTACACAACGAATATGCAAGTACTGCACAACTACATCTATGACACCACTTACGGCGCCATGAGCATCGGCTGGGGTTGGGATGAGTATGATGGCTTCGGCTTTACCTCCCAAGGTACCAACAAGACTGGCGGCCCGTACCAAGGTACGCATGAAACGAGTCTCGCGAGATCTCCAGTAATTTCCACGACCTCTAGGAATAACAAAATAAACTATAACCGGGTAGAAGAAATATGCACAGTAGTTAACGACTCCGGAGCCATTTATTCACTGGGCCGACAGGGGGATCCAGGTAATTTGCCGGGTGGCGGGACATGGGACACTGTCAATAATTTGACAAACAACCCTGTCACTGAAAAGAGTAGTAACTGGCATTCTGACAACTGGACGAATTTCACTGAGATGAACTACAACTTCCTTGACCCGAATCCAACTGGCAAACCCACGACCTCCAATAACTGGACGAACGGGTTTCATCCGGATGAAGGCAGCACGTTCATTAAGATGATAGGCAACGTCGTGCAGTCCAAGCTTTCCCATGCTGTTGGGCAGAGCCGTCTTTATGAGTTTAACAACTGGAAGCGCAAAAGCGATATGATTGCCGTCGATGGTTATGTGGATGGGAATAACGACCAGAATGGCGGCCCTAGGATTACTTACAACAATTACAAAAGCGAAGCCCGCATTTGGCCGGTTAAGGGCAACGAAATCGTTTTGAATTCCGGTCTTGCTAACGAATACACACATATGATCCCAAGAAGCCTCATTGCCGATACCGAGTTTGAGCTGGCTTCGAATGTCATCATGGGTAAAGGTGAAAAGCTGAACCGCAGGGGTCTGCTCCAAGCGCAAGACACGGTTTGGATCGCGCCCGCGAACACTACTGTCTTTAATGAAGGAACTACGATGACAAAAGCTGCCGGTGACGTAAAGTCAATCAACGCTCCGTCTTCCGCAGGCGAATACAAACTGTATATCAAATATGGAGACGGCAGAGCAACGGCCACTTCTAAGTATACGGTATATGTTGATGCAAGCGGTTCAGCAACTAATGTGGAAAATGGGAAGAGCTATGAAGTTTCAGCAGTAAGGCCGCTTAAACTGACTTTGAGTACGGATTACACCTTTACGCTTAACGGCAAGCCTGTGACGAATGGGTATGAAATCCGCACTGCAGGAAGCTGGACTTTGGTAGGCAGCACTTCGACGCCTGCCATAACCTTCAACTTCATCACCACAGTATCGGAGGCGAATAGGCTGCTCCCGGCTGACGTGTCAGTCGCCCCCGGCGGGAAAGTCAGGTTTGCATACGATTTGGAGGACGCTACTAAACAGATATGGATTTCTTCATCGAGCGACGGAAATTTCATTGAAAGCGACAAAGAAACAATGGCCTCCGGCAGCATGATAGAAATAACCGCGCCAAAGTTGGTCGGTCCATATATTATTTATGTACGTTCGAAAGAAGGCGATGTTCTCAGCCAGTCGCACGCTCGTGTCGTGGTGCGCGATATGACGCCTGCCGATATTCCTAGAGATGGTCTTGACTTATGGCTCAAGGCTGATGAAGGTGTGGAAAAAGATGGAAGCGGCAACGTAACTGGATGGACCAATATGGGAAGCGTCCCAGCGAAGCTTGTCCCAGCGAATGTCCCCGGCAGCGGCGGTGATAATCTTGGAACACCAACCGGCAATCCTACGCTGAAGAACGATGGATACGATTATGTAGATTTTGCAGCGATGTCAAGGCCGTTAAAAGCCGCAGGCTTTAAGAATTATAACGGCAGTACGCAGATGACGATTTACACACTTGTAAGACCAACAACCACAGCCAACAACTCTAGCGATCAAAGTGGTCTTGTTTATTTCGGATTAAACGAAGCTTACCAAACGTGGGCGGCCAACAGCGGTTGGAGCGGTATTAATCTGGGTGTAGGAACAAACCGAGTTAACGTCCGCTTTGGTAACACGGATGGCAACGTATCGGGTGGCGGGCAACAAATTGCAACAACCACCACGGACGGTCTAGTTAGTGTTCGGGCGCAGCTAAACGGAACTAATAGAGCCGTTTCTGTTAATAACAGTGTCATCGGCACTGGAACTAACGCTAAGGCGCTGTTAGGAAACAGCTCGGATCTGGGCGTAGGTTACACGATGGCGGCTGCAACCCCTTACCGCTTCCTGGGTAGGGTCTCGCAGGTTCTCATTTACAACAGAGTGCTTACAACTGACGAGATTACAAAAGTAGAAACATATTTTAACAATGTCAAAGCTGGCCGTGGTGGACCTGCGAATCCAATTGTTTCAGCAGTCGACAAAACCCTGCTGACCTCCTTGATTGAGTCCGTCAATAACAAGGAAGCTACCATTTATACAAGCAATTCATGGAACGTATTTGCTAGCGCATTAAGTGAGGCCAAGACTGCCGTCTCCAATGGTGATATCAGCCAGGCCACAGTGGATAATTCCTATTACGCGCTGCGTAATGCGACCAAAGCACTTCAACTGATACCGAGTGGAGTTACAACTGCCGTATACGGTACGCCTGTTCTCGGCGGGGCTGTACTCGATCCGCTCTGGGATACGACGGCCACGCTGCCAATCCTTAAGCATTTGACCATGGCGAACGGTCCGACGGATGGCTCTGCTAAAGTACTGTGGGACGATAATAACCTGTATGTTCTGGTGCGTGTAAAATCTCCTGAGCTGAACAACAGCAGCAGCAATGCGCATGAGCATGACTCCGTAGAGATCTTTGTGGATGAGAACAATAGCAAACAAACCTCCTACGGCACAGGTATGGGACAATACCGTATTAATTATCTGAATGCGAAAACCTTCAATCCAGGCAGTATCAGCGCGGGATTTGAGTCTTTTGCCAAAGTCGTGGATGGCGGTTATTACATTGAAACGAAGATCCCTTTTAAAGCTACACTGCCAACGGTTGATCGGGTAATTGGATTTGATTTGCAGATCAATGACGCGAAAGCAACGGGTGGCCGCCAGGACGTTATCATGTGGCACGACGTGACCGGACAGTCCTATGCTAACGGTTCACAATGGGGTGTGGTTACCCTTGTCGGCAAGCCGCCGGTAGTTTCCGGAGCAGCCGGAGCGACATCCATCACGACGAAAGCCGGCACGCTGCAAATGTTAGCGGGAGTACCTGTCGTATGGTCGGTAACCGCAGAAGATGGTTCGGAGACGAAAGCGGCGATCATCAGCGAGACGGGATTACTATCGGCCAAAAAGAATGGCGTCGTGAAAGTAACAGCGAAAGCCAGCGGGTCCAATTTGAGCAGCAGCGCGCTGATCACAATTAGCGGTCAAGAAGGCGCATTGTTGAGCGGAGCGACTTCCATCGCATCTGGGCAAACATTCAAATTGAACTTTGGTTTGAACAACGTGACGTCCAGCGTCTATGCAATCGATCTGACCGTTCAATACGACCCTGCGAAGGTGGAATATGTGTCAGGCATCTCGTTGGTCAACGGTTTCTCAATCGTGGTTGGTCATGAAGGGACTTCGGGCGGCGGTGAAGCCAACATCCGATTCCTTGCTGCAAGCGTGGGCCAGGCCATTTCCAATACGGACAATTTGTTGGGATTGAGCTTTAAGGCTAAAGAGGTTGGTGCGACTGTTGAACTTAACGCTATCACGGTCGATCATGTAATGATCTCGGACGGCGTTACCGAAACCCAGGTAGGCTCGGCCAGTCATAACGTGAAGATCGAGGTTATCAGCAAGACAGCTCTGAGCGCGGCAATTGGAGAGGCCAACAGCCGCTTGACAGGCGCGATAGAAGGTACGCTCCTCGGACAATATGCACCTGGTTCTAAAGCGCTGCTACAATCTAAACTGGCTTCCGCCAATGTCGCGCTGTCTAATTCAACCCTGTCTCAGGCAGGAATTCAAGAAGCAACAGCTCAGTTGACAGCAGCGACATCCGTATTCAACGGATCGTTAAAAACGTTGTCCGGATCAAGCGTGTTGACCATCGGGGATTTGGCGGTCATCGGAAAAAACTATGGGCAAAGCAACGTGGACATCAATTGGACGTTATACAAGGCGCTCGGCATTACTACGCCGCGTAAGATCGGCGTGCAAGATCTGGCGGCGGTTGCTTACCGCATCTTGGGAATCTCACAGTAATCGAGCTGGGTCCATCATTTAACGAATGGCTAAACGGTAGGGAGGAGGCGCTTTCGCGCCTTCCTCCCCCATCCATTTGGAAAGGAAGTTGAGGAATGAGACAAATGAAGAGGATGACTGCGCTGTTGCCTGTTTTTCACCGATCGAGAGACGTTCACAGTTATTACGCCGTGTTGAGAAAAATTCGACTCGCCTGCTTAAGTCTTTTGCTGGCAGGCTCGTTTCTGCTAAGCGTGTTTTCCTTGGCGACTGTGGTCGCCTACGCCGCTCCGACGTACACGCTTTCCGTTTCAAATAATCAGCCGATCACCGGCCGTGAAGTCAGAGTCCAGGTGATCGGTCAGGGTCTATCCGATGTGTACGCGACAGAGCTGCAAGCGACGTTCAACACCGAACATTTGCGATTCGTAAGCGCATCTAGTGCTCGATTCGGTTATGCCGTTACGCCTGTCGTAAACGGCAGCCAAATTGTATTGGCGTTTACGAAAGTCGGACCGATATCCGGAGAGACAGGGACAGTCGTGCTGGCGGAGATGGTTTTTGAGGCGACGGCCTTGGGAAGCGGAACGGTCGAGTTGAAAAAAATAATAACCGTGGACAGTGCAATGAACACTGTCGATTTCGACACGAACGTGATTGCGAGCTTGAGTGTGGTCGCGTCGAACAATTCGGGCCCGGGCAACCCCGGCAACCCCGGAGGGGGAGGTCCTTCTGTCTCGACTCCAGAACCAGAAGGCGTGGTTAAGGTGCCAAAAGACACAGGCGGCAAGGTCGAGAATCATGGAGCGGTAGTTAACTTGCCGGCAGGAGCAATTGGAAGTGACATCTCTGTGAGTATTAAAAAGTTGAGCAACACCTCACAGCTGAAGCTAGACCCAGGTTCGAAGCTAGCTGGAGATGTGTATGAGATTATCAAGGATGTAGCAGGACCTTTCCAAAAACCAGTCACGATCACTCTTCCGTTCAACACCAGTTTGTTGGATGATGAGCACGAGGTGGGACTGTACTGGTACAACGAAGTAACTAGCAAATGGGTTAAATTGGACGATATTAAGATCGACCTAGTGAAAGGCACCATTTCCGGCAGTGTGACGCACTTCACCAAGTTTGCCGTATTGGCGGTAGACAAGTCAGCATCGGTCAAACCTCCGGTCTTGACCGATATTAAAGGACATTGGGCGGAAGCGGATATCCAAAAACTTGTAAAAGCAGGTGTGATTGACGGTTACCAAGATGGCACATTCCAGCCTAATTCAACTGTAACAAGATCCGAGTTCGTATCCATAATCGTCAGAGCGTTCCACTTGACGGCAACAGGTGGAACTACATTCTCTGATACTGGCAGCCACTGGGCAAAGGATGCCATTGGAATAGCTTCCGCTTCAGGTATCGTGGACGGTTATGAAGATGGTACCTTCGGACCCAATGACAACATCACCCGGGAACAAATGGCCGTAATCCTTGCACGTGCCGCACAGTTGGCATCTGCCAACAGCGGCTTGGACTATAAGGATAGTGGAGATGTCTCCGCCTGGGCACAAGGGCCGCTTGCAGCTTTGACTGCTAAGGGTGTGCTGAACGGCTACGGAGACGGTACGCTGAAGCCGAAGGCTTTCAGCACCCGTGCAGAAGCGGTGGTTAGTATAATTCGGATTTTGGATGCTCAATAGGAACAATAGTGCTCGCGTTTAATGCCAAAATTTGCGCATGAATCATATGGCCTATCATGATGCGCTGACCGATCTCCCGAATTGCAGATTGTTCAAGGAACATCTAAACAAAGGGTTGGAGCAGGCAGAAAGGGGAGGACATCAACTAGCTGTTTTGTTTCTGGATCTAAATCGATTCAAATATATCAATGACTCCTTGGGGCATGCTTTCGGTGAATTCTTCACACCAGTCATGAGTATCCAATCTTCTGAACGGCTTATGATGGAACAGGAATTAACAATCAAACATGGTTCAGCTTGTGGCTGATATCTTGAAGGAAACAGGGCTTCATCCTGCCTACTTGGAACTTGATACGAAGGAGCAATTCGAGCTTCTTAAGAACGGAGGATGTAATGAAATGCAAGGATATGTCTTCAGCAAACTGCTTTACACAGAAGATATGACAGTGCGTCTAGCTAATACATTCAACGCAAGATAACTTAAATAAAAGAGCACCTACGACCACTTTTCATTTCGTGGGGAGGTGCTCTTTTGTTACCTAAGTTGGGTAGATACGAGAAGTTCAGGCAAGGGATGCCCAACAATCCAAGATGCCACTGTTTTGGAAAAGAGAGCTGGATTTTCTAAAGGCCAGTTATGCTTAGCTCTTCTAACGAAATAACTTTTGGAGCTGGGATATGCAGCGCACAGGTTAAGTAATGATTGTTGAATAGAAGCACCTTCATATTCGCCGGCCACTGCCAGCATAGGCGGAAGCTTGTGGTGCGAAGCGATGCGGGGCAGCTTAAATCCAAAATTTTCTTTTGAAATTCGTATAGATGAACTCCAATCCTGCATGATGATATCTTTCCGAACCTCTTCAAAATGTTTCATAGGTATGCCCCATTGCTTCATTTTAGCCCGAATGAGCCAGTCCTGATGTTTAATTGGCAATATGAATTTATGAAAGTAAGCCAGCCATTTTACCGATAGGGAGGGAGATGTACAGACACCACTGACAAGAACGCTATTTACTAATTCAGGTGCAATAACACTCAAATGAAGGGCAACTTGCCCTCCAAGATCGAGGCCAACGAGATGAGCGCGTCTCCCATGCGCCTTCTTACTAATGATTTCTGCCATGTGTTCAGCAACGTTAGGAATGGAGAAAATCCCTTTGTGAATACTTCCTCTGTGCTCAGGCAGATCTGGTATTATGCAATGGTATTTTGATAAATGATCGACATGAGGTCGCCACATCCAGCCGCCTAAACCACTTCCGTGTAGGAATAGGAGTGTTGTAGGATTCTGAGTTCCTGTTTCAAAATGATGTAAAAACATAGTCTAGATATTCCTCCTGAGGGCATTCGTTTGTTGGTTACGCTTAGAGACGTATATTACGCTTTTAAAAATGGCTTTGTAAAATGGAGCAAAGCTGATTTAGGTGCAAATATGAGTGAAACTAGCGTGAATTAGCCATTAAGCCTATAAAACACAACTCTTTAGAATCCGTTCATGGTAGTGAATCCAAACTTTTATGCTTTTTTATACAAAAGCTTTAGATTTTTTACGCATTTTTTATACGGTTCGGCGTTAGAATGTTTAAAGAAAGTGGTGGAGGTCATCATGCAAAGTGATTATTTGCTTATTGCTGTGCCAACCAAGGCAGGCGAGGAGTGAACCGAATTATTCAAGTGGACACGACAGAGTCCTATATATGTCATCACTCAAAGCGTTAATCTTAGATTAATATATAAAGGGCTCCGAGCGGATTATGTCATGTATTCTTTCTAATCTCAGCCCTTAAAGCAAATATAAACATAAGTTCTGTCTGAATGTATGAAGGGGTGTCATGTACAATGATGTAACGATGACCTTGAAATACTTGCCGAATTTTTCGATACTCTAAAGGTGGTTATAACAAGTTGGTTTAAGCATTTTTGTATGATTAGGATTTACGTTGTTTCGTGTCATTATTGGTGATTTTTCTATATGCTCTTTCAAGCTCTTTAATGTCTTATAAACCAGTTGATTCATTTAGACACCTTCTTTATTGTTTTAGTAGTTACTCCACCATCTAGTAAATTGAGGATGTTTATCAGCATATAGTGGGATCGAATTATTATACTGTTGTCGCCACCCCACTCAAGAGGTAGAATGTGATGAATTTCAATACCACTTTGCCAGTTTACGCGACCAAAGTTATAGTAAATAATAGAATTATTTCCTTATATTGCATTTAGTTTGCGAGTCCTGATTTAGTTTACCTCCGAATCCAGGGATTTAGGCGGTATCCACATTTCAGATGTTATTTTATGTATTTTTTATACGTATGCAGTAGAGTCTATACACTTTTTTATACAATTGAGAGTTACAATGATTCAGGAAAGAAAAATTATCATGAAAAGAGTTTTGTTGATCTTTCCGTAAGGCAGATGTGTTGTTAGGATAGTGAAGCTGATTCGCAAGGAACCACTCTCATTATTTGAGGGTGGTTTCTGTACATTGTACGTGTTGTATGGAACTTTCAAAAGGAGTGAAATTTCATTATGGTTATTATTTGTGTATTAACAGTAGCAATGTTGCTATATCTCGTCTATGTGCTGCTGCACATTGAACAATTGTAACAACGAAGTCTAGAAGAGATTTAGTTTATTGGAGGAATCTACAATCATGCGAAATCAAATGATAAGACCCATCATTTATAAAGCACTGCTTGAAGCCGTGTTGAAACTCAATCCGATTATCATGTTAAGAAGTCCTGTGATGTTTGTCGTAGAGGCAGGGGCCTTTTTGGTATTGTTAATGATTCTTTTTCCGGATACTTTTGGTGCTGATGGGAGGCACGCTTATAATTTTTTCATCTTCTTCATTTTGCTTTTTACAATTTTGTTTGCAAATTTTGCGGAAGCATTGGCGGAGGGGCGAGGAAAGGCGCACGCAGAACATTTAAAGAAAACTCAAACGGATACGAAAGCGAAGCGTATTCGAAGAAATGGAGAGGTGGAAATCGTCAACTCTACGGAATTACGACGAGGTGACGTGATCCTAATCGAAAAAGGAGATCTCGTACCAGGAGATGGCGAAATTATAGAGGGGGTGGCTGCCGTTGATGAATCGGCTATCACGGGAGAGTCTATCCCAGTTATAAAGCGGGCAAAGAGTGATTTTAGCTCAGTTACTGGGGGAACGACGGTCATAAGCGATTGGAGTAAAGTCAGTATTACAGCTGATCCAGGGGAAACATTTGTAGACCGAATGATTCTCTTGGTGGAGGGGGCCAAACGACAGAAATCGCCTAATGAAGTGGCATTGAACACCCTTCTGGTTGTGCTAACAATTATCTTTTTTATTGTTACGATCACAATGATTCCTATGGCTGGATATTTGGGAGTTGTCGTCGAAACCTCAACACTGGTCGCTTTACTCATATGTTTAATCCCTACGACGATCGGTGCTCTTCTGTCGGCTATTGGTATTGCTGGCATTGATCGCTTAACTCAGTTTAACGTCCTCGCGATGTCAGGAAAGGCGGTTGAAGCTGCTGGAGATGTCAGTACGATTATTTTGGATAAAACCGGCACAATTACATATGGCAATCGGAAGGCACATCGCTTTGTTCCTGTACAGGAGACACTGCTAACAGAGTTGATTCAGGCGGCGGTAGCAACATCAATTTACGATGAAACACCAGAAGGTCAATCGATTATGGAACTGGCTGCGAACATGAACTATACCTTGTGCGAGGATCACTATAGAGTAGGAAGAGTTATTCCATTTACAGCCGAAAGTCGAATGAGTGGTTTAATTCTGAGCGAAGAAACTTATTATAAGGGATCCGTAGATGCTATCGTCTCTCATATTGAACAACATGGAGGAATCCGATCTTCACAGGTAATCCTCATCAGTGAAGAAATTGCCAAGGAAGGCGGTACACCGCTAGCAGTTTGTAGGAACAACCAAGTGTTAGGGATTATTTATTTAAAGGATACGATTAAACCAGGATTAAGGGAGAAGTTTGAGGATTTGCGAAAAATGGGTATCAAAACGGTCATGTGTACAGGGGATAATCAGCTTACAGCCAAAACCATTGCACAAGAGGTTGGTGTTGATGACTATATTGCAGAATGTAAACCGGAGGATAAGATTCGCGTTGTGAAGGAAGAACAGGCTCAAGGCAAACTTGTCGCAATGACAGGAGATGGGACGAATGACGCGCCGGCGCTAGCGCAAGCTGATGTCGGGCTGGCTATGAACAGCGGTACCACTGCGGCTAAGGAAGCTGCGAATATGGTGGATTTGGACTCTGATCCGACGAAGCTGATTCAAGTAATCTTTATTGGCAAACAATTGTTAATCACGCGCGGTGCACTTACTACGTTTAGTATTGCCAATGATTTTGCTAAGTATTTTGCGATTATTCCAGCTATTCTGTCTACTGCAATTCCCCAAGTAGAAATATTGAATATCATGAGATTGCATTCACCGGAAACTGCAGTGTTATCATCGCTAATTTTTAATGCTTTTATTATTCCTATTTTAATTCCACTTGCAGTAAAGGGTGTAAAATATTCGCCAATGAGTGCAGAGAAGCTGTTGTTTCGTAATATTTGTTTGTTCGGTATCGGGGGGATTATAGTTCCATTTGTTGGGATCAAAATGATTGATATGTTTATGCAATTCTTTTATTAATTCCGCAGTATAGGTAAGTAATTGGGAGGCATAGCATGAGATATACAATTCAAATCAAGCTGATGATTAGTTTTTCATTGGCAGCCAGTCTGCTCGGTGTTAATGGACAAGTTTGGTACAATTTGGTACAAACTATTCGGCAGCAGGACATGGCAGCAGAAGTTTTTTCCTCTAGTGTAAATTCTGCTTTAGGAGTTACCGTGGCTTCATTTGCTTGCATTCTTGGAATTGGATTATGGACATCAAGTGTAATTTCACGTCCTGCTATCCGAATAGCTGAAAGAATGGAGAACATGGCTTCCGGTCATATTTTGGAAGAAGAAATCTCTTCACAGATTCGCCATCGGGATGAGTTAGGGGATGCGGCAAAAGCAATGAACCGTATGGCGCGTAATTTGCGCAGTTTGATTCGAAGAGTGTCAGTTTCCTCTCAACAAGTAACAACAAGAGTGGAAACATTGAACTTTACAGCCGAACAAAGCGTTAAGACAACCAAAGAGATTGGTGACTCTATGGATCAGGTAACGCTAGGTGCTGAGAGACAAGTTGACCGTGTCTCCATAACGATGAAAACCCTCGAAGAGATGAACAACGGTCTTCGACGTATTGCAGAGTTTTTCGAAACCGTCGATACATCCGCCCAAAATGCTGTGAAAGAAGCGGTCGCTGGCAATGCTGTAATATTTAAAAATAGGGCGCAAATCAAGTCTATTCAATCTGTATTTGACGACTCAGCTGAGAACGTCAGGAGCTTAAGTGAACATACGCAAGAAATTGGCAATTTTGTTCGAGTCATCACGACAATTTCAGAAACGACGCATTTACTTGCGCTCAATGCCTCCATTGAAGCTGCCCGTGCTGGTGAGCATGGACGAGGATTTTCGGTGGTTGCCAATGAAGTGAAAAAACTTGCCGTCGATTCCAAAAGGGCAGCAGATCACATCTCAAGCGTTGTGAAATCAATTCAAAATGAAACACTTCAAGCATTTCATACCATGCAGCAAAGCAGTAAAGAAGTAAGCACAGGGATGGAACTAATGTCAGAAGCCAGCATTGCGTTTAAACAAATATCCGAAGCGATAAATGAAGTAACTACACATAGTGGGCAAATTAGAGAAATTACCAATGATGCGTTCATCCGTGCTACACAAATCACCTCAGCTGTCGATGAGTTGGCTTCAATTGCTAAAGAGGCTGTGAGAAGTTCGCACTTGGTCGCATCTTCATCCCTTGATCAGACCGCATCCATGGAAGAAATATTTCAAGCCACGGAAGAACTGCAAAAGATGGGGCATGAGCTTAACGATTTGGTTAGAATGTTTAAAGTTTGATTGAAGATCATCATGACTCAATTTGGAACGTTTCGAGCTTTATATGGGGCCGTACTTATTTATTCGAACATTCTGGGGCCAATATTTCTTTCTAGGGTGGTTTCTCATGAATCAAAGGTTGAAGCATTTATTTCATTCAAAAGTGATCATTAGGGCCTTTTTGGAAAGCATACTGAAGCTAAATCCAAAATTATTGATCAAAAATCCTGTGCTTTTCGTGCTGGGAACAGCCAGCTTCATCATTTGTTTATTGATTGTGTTTCCGGTTTATTTCCATACAGAGGATCAGATCACTTATAACATTAACGTTTTCTTCGTTCTACTGTTTACGATTTTATTTGCAAATTTTGCTGAGGCACTGGCTGAGGGCAGAGGCAGAGTACACGCAGACAGCTTGATAAAAACAAGAAAGGAATTAAAGGCCAAGCGGTTATCGAATGATGGAAGCATAACGGTTGTTGCTGGAAGTGAACTACGTATAGGTGATCGTGTTCTAGTGGAAATGGGAGATTTGATTCCTGGTGACGGTAGGATTATAGAGGGCATTGCTGCTATCGATGAATCTTCTGTTAACGGGGAGTCAGCATTGGTCATTCGAGAAGCGAATAGCAAGAATAGTTCAGTAATTGGCGGGACCTTTGTCGCCAGCGATTGGATTCAAGTTGAGATAACCGTTAATCCCGGGCATACCTTCCTTGATCGAATGGTACAGATGGTGGAAAGTGCCACTCGACAGAAATCGCCGAATGAAATTGCGTTGACGACCCTGCTTGCCGTACTAACCCTCATATTTTTAATCGTCGTAATTACCTTATACCCATTGGCTGAATTTGTGGGGATTCATTTGGAGATATCCTCGTTAGTTGTACTTCTCGTATGCTTAATCCCAACAACGATTGGAGGATTGTTGTCTGCCATAGGAATTTCGGGAATTGACCGTGTCACACGGATCAACGTCTTAGCGAAATCAGGGAAAGCCGTTGAGACAGCAGGTGACATCAACACAGTCATTCTGGATAAGACCGGAACAATTACTTTCGGTAACCGAATGGCGGCGGCATTCTATCCCGTTAAAGGTGTATCACCGGAGCAGCTTGTGGATGCAGCTGTTCTCGCTTCCTTGTTTGATGAGACGCCGGAGGGACGATCTATTATTGAGCTTGGTAAACGGCATCATAACATAAGTGACCTCAAAGCTTATCAAGGGGAAGTGATTTCATTCACTGCAGAAGAGCGTATGAGTGGCTTAAACCTAAACGGCAGCTTTTTCCGAAAAGGGGCCGTTAGTGCTATTTGCAGCTACATCACTGTGAGGGGTGGGCATATTCCAGAAGAGCTAGGGGAACGAAGTGATTACATTGCTAGAAAAGGGGGAACACCTCTTGCCGTGAGCAAGGATAATCATATTCTAGGCATTATTTACTTGAAAGATACGATCAAGCCGGGCATTCGCGAACGCTTGTCATATCTGCATCAAATGGGAATTCGGACAATTATGTGCACGGGAGATAACCCCTTGACTGCAGCAACCATAGCACATGAAGTTGGGATTGATGCTTATTATGCAGAGAGCAAACCAGAGGACAAATTGCAATTAGTCCGGGCAGAGCAAAGCGAAGGCAAGCTTGTCGCTATGACAGGGGACGGGGTTAACGATGCGCCTGCGCTGGCTCAGGCTGATGTGGGCATCGCAATGAACAGCGGAACATCAGTGGCCAAAGAGGCAGCTAATATGGTCGATCTCGACTCAGATCCAATGAAAATCTTAGATGTGATTTCGATTGGTAAGCAGTTGCTTATCACGCGTGGAGCCGTTACAACATTCAGTATTGCAAACGATTTTTCAAAATATTTTGCCATACTGCCCGCAATGTTTGAGGCTAGTATGCCGCAGTTGCAAATTTTTAATATCATGCAATTGCAATCACCCACGACTGCTGTGCTTTCAGCTCTCATCTTTAATGCAGTCATTATTCCCCTCTTAATTCCGGTCGCATTGAGAGGGGTTACCTATAAACCTATGAGTGCTAATCAATTGCTTAGCAGAAATTTAGCTATATACGGTGTAGGAGGTCTGATTCTTCCTTTCCTAGGGATTAAAATTATTGATACTCTTCTAAATATTTTAAATTGAACATCTAAAGAACTGGGGTACATAAATATGGATAATCCTCTAGACATCAGAAAAAAAGCCGAAGGGAGAAAAATATCATTTCGCCTCGTATTGATCTATGTACTGCTCGCTTGCATGTTGCAAATTACTCTCAAGATGGGGCTTTCATATTTGCTATCAAGTGGAGTCTTGGCAATAACTTCCTATTTCGTTTATAACATGATTCAGCGCAGTATAGAAAAAGTTAATCAGATTGAGGCCACCCAGCTGGTACGTGAAGAACAGAAAATACGCTCTACTTTGGAAAGCATTCAAGACGGTTATTATGAAATAGATATGACAGGTAAATTCTTGTTTTACAATCATTCCTTATTGGAACTTCTCGGGGGAAAATCGGAAAGTGATCTACACGACTGTCAAATTACTGACTTCATGAGTGCAGGGGATGCCAAGAAATTGGAACAAACGTATCAATGGGTGGCTCACTCCGGAACAGCTGTCAAATGTGTGGAATGGGAGGTTATTCGAGAGGATGGCATAAGCAAGCGAGTGGAGGGTTCGATTGTCCTTATCTTAGATGGGGAGGAAACGTCCGCTACAGGTTTTAGAGGTATTATTCGAGACATTACAGATCGTATAGATTCTGAGAGAATGTTGGAGGAAAGCAGATTCCGCTATAAATCTTTAGTAGATCATAATCCAGATCTAGTTTGTTCTTTTGAATTGGAGGGTGTAGTTACAGCGATAAATCCAGCAACTGAGAAAATAACAGGTTATTCGGCTAATCAATTAGTTGGAACCACATGTGCACATCTGTTGAGTGGGATTCAGAGATTTATTTATTTAAGACCCTTCTTGCTTGCGAAAAAAGGAAGATCCTCAAGTTTTGAGATTTCAATTTCACATAAACGCGGATATATGGTTGATCTGCAAATTCGATTCGTTCCAATTATCGTCGACAGTCAAGTGGTCGGTGTTTTTGCTATTGGCAAAGATATTACAGAGCATAAACAAGCAGAGGAAACGATTAACCATATGGCATATCATGACGCGCTAACTGATCTCCCCAACCGCCGGTTATTCACGGATCATTTGACCAGAGGCTTAGAGCAGGCGGAGCGAGGTGGACATAAACTTGCTGTGTTGTTCCTCGATCTGAATCGATTCAAATATATTAATGACTCGCTAGGTCATGCTTTTGGCGATACCTTGCTGCAAAAAATTGCAGAACGTCTCTTAAGTTGTGTTGGTCAGCATGGCACGATAGCTCGCATGGGTGGGGATGAGTTTACAATTTTATTGCCTGTTCTCCAACAAGAAAGTTTTATCCTATTAATTGTGAATAATATCATAGAAGCTATTAATCGTCCTATTCGCATTGAAGGCCACGAATGTTCAGTTACTACTAGTATCGGAATTAGCCTTTTTCCTAATGATGGACAAGATGCCCAAACGTTAATGATGAATGCGGATGCGGCCATGTACAGGGCGAAGGAAAGTCATCGCAATCAGTACGAGTTCTTTACGCCTATCATGAGCGCTCAGGCTTCTGAGAGGCTTACTGTTGAGCTGGAACTGCGTAAAGCATTAGAACGTAATGAACTACTCTTAATGTACCAGCCTCAGCTGGAGTTTAAAACCGGTAGGGTTACAGGGGTGGAAGCGCTTGTCAGGTGGTTGCACCCGAAACGTGGTATGGTATCGCCGGCAGACTTTATTCCGCTTGCGGAGGAAACAGGTATCATTATTCCTCTAGGAGAATGGGTTTTACGGACGGCTTGTCTACAAAATAAAGCATGGCAAAATTCAGGGTTTGCACCTATGAGGATAGCCGTAAATCTCTCTGCATATCAATTCAAACAAGCAAATATTGTGCAGGTTGTAGCTGATATTTTGAAGGAAACTAAGCTCGATCCGGTCTATCTGGAGTTAGAAATCACTGAGAGTGTTGCCATGCAAAATGCAGAACAAGTCATTGTAACACTTGAAGGTTTGAAGAGTCTTGGTATACAAGTATCCATAGATGACTTCGGTACAGGCTATTCTTCGCTTAGCTATCTACGTAACTTTCCAATTGATCGACTGAAAATTGATCGTTCTTTTATCAATGACATTACTTCTGTACAGGGGGAATCTACAATTGCAGCGTCCATTATTGCAATGGCTCAAAGCTTAAAGCTTGAGGTCATTGCCGAAGGTGTGGAGACTGAAGTGCAGTTTGAATTCCTAAAAAGTAAAGGTTGCACTGAAATGCAAGGCTATTTCTTTAGTAAGCCGCTCCTTATGGAAGATATGACAGGGCGTCTAGTGAGTATGCGCGAATCTTAACGGCGCATGCAGGCCAGAGTAGGCTTAATGTGACCTTGTCACAGATTTTACCTCAACTATTAGATATTATCATTATTATGATAATAATTAAGGAGTTGAAATGGTTGATTCAGTCTGAACATGTATCGCGTATCAGATCATTATTCCCCAGCATGGCAGACTTTAATGAAGAGGATTGGAACCAAGAAGGATTACAAGTTGTACAGATGGAACCCAGGGATATCATTGAGGAAGGACAGTTTTTGGAGTTTGTAGTTTTGATTTTGGATGGCTCCGTTAGAATGTATAAAATAAGCACAACAGGTCGTGAAATCACTCTGTACAGAATCCATAGGGGGGAATGTTGTCCTTTAATGATTTCAAGTATTTTGGGCCACTCTGGACATGAAGCCTTGGCCTGCTTTGAAACAGTCGGTTTGGCGTTGAATATTCCTGTTAGAATTTTTCAAAGTTGGATCGATCGATATCCACTTTTTCGAGAGTTCATCTTTAAGGAATTCATCAAAAGAACTCTCGACTTGGCCTATTTACTAGATAGTATTAATTTTAAATCGATTCGTGGAAGAGTTTCAGAATTTCTTATTCAACTTGCGGATCAGACTGGCAATTCAGATACTCTTTTTATTACTCATAATTGCTTGTCCATGGAATTGGGGACGGCCCGTGAGGTGATCAGCAGAATCTTAAAGGTGCTTGAGAAAAGGGGAATCATTAAACTTTCGAGGGGGAAGATTACGATTAGGGATCGTGGCGCACTCGAACGTTATATCGAGTAAAGTGTTATTTGAGCTTTAAAATTATGTGACTAGGTTACGGTCTATTTACTCTAGACTTGATAAAATTGAATCTAATTTATAAGTAAATATGTATTAATAACGAAGTAAAACAATTCGCTCTAAGAATAGGAAGGAACAGTTATGGTTGACTTTGAATGGTACAGAAGCTTTATCGCTATCTATACTCACAATTCGGTTTCTGAAGCAGCGAAGATCCGGGTTATGACTCAACCAGCGATGAGCCGACACCTCGCAAGTTTGGAAGCAGAAGTTGGTGAACAACTGTTCATTCGAACTGCAAGAAAGATGGTACCAACGGAACGTGGCAAGCAGTTGTATTCTCATCTTGTACCTCATATTGAAGCATTAGAGGAAAATACTATGGGTCTGCAAGTGCACCTATCTCCAATGATGGAGACAATTAAAATCGGAACAACACAGGAGCTGTTTACTGAAAATGTGATATCTTACTTCTCTCGAATGAATTTAAAAACAATTACATACTTTGGTGACGCTGAACAATCGTTCGAGCATCTGAAAGAGGATCGTGTGGATGTCATTTTAACAACAGAGAAGTTTATGACACCCGGTATTGAATATG
Source organism: Paenibacillus qinlingensis (assembly GCF_031455095.1). GTDB lineage: Bacteria > Bacillota > Bacilli > Paenibacillales > NBRC-103111 > Paenibacillus_E > Paenibacillus_E qinlingensis_A. The sequence goes on along the minus strand of NZ_JAVDSB010000002.1, from coordinate 725,061 downwards.
TGAGGTTAATGGAAGAACATTTTGTCGTTGTTGCGCCTATTGATACAGTTGTGCCAGATTTAACACATTTGAAGGATATGGAGAGTTGGCTTTCGGAACAACGATGGATTAGCTATGGCCTTGATCTCCCTATTATCAGGAAGTATTGGAGTAATCATTTCAAAAAAAGGCCAATTATTAAGCCAGTACATGTCATACCTGACATGTACTTAATTTTAAGGGCGGTTGCTGAAGGAGCTGGGGTAAGCTTACTTCCGACTTATATGCTGAAACATCATACCGTGAATAAGCCGAGATGGAAATTAGTTTTCGAACATATGATTGTTCGGAACATATTGGTATTAGGGTTTAAATCAAAACACAAGCATTTATTTGTTATCAATGAGTTCATAGAGGGGATAACCAGGCTAAAAAAATAAAACATACCATGGCTTTTCTAGTCAACGATACCAACGTGCCAGGCCAGCTATAAAACTGTTTACTATAGGGGGAGATCAATGAAGTTTCCTTAATAGGTAGCACCGCATAGTCCAGTGTCAATTATCAAGCTCTAATATTAATCTGAACCTCGAATTAAATACATTAAGAAAATCTGACATATCGGTTCCTAATCGGTGTCAGATTTTTTCTATTAGGGCTAGAAATGTCTTGATTATATCTTTATATGTAACTAAACATAACATTAAATTAAGTGGGAATTTCACTTTTCGATAAGTAGAACACACACCTCTTTCACAGTTTCCAGTTTCTTTTTTACGAGTGTAAGAGTCAAAGGGGAAAGTATTTCTTCTAAAAAATCTTGAATAACAAGGGATTTGGTGAAATTTTTTAAAAAAATACAAACAAGAACAATGTATGAAAAAAAGCATAGCATATAAAAAATTATTGCATAATGCATTACTTTAAGTTTAGAACTATATTTTTTATAGTGGTTTAATGTTAGTATACTTAACATGACGATTTACTAGTCATAGTTAAGTAAAATGAAGGGAATGATTTGTGCACGTACTAGCAGCCTTATCTGTTTCACACATTTTGATTTAAAAATTTCGTAAAGGAAGTGACATCTTGTATTTGAACCGTAAAAAGACCTTAACGCTCCTTGCCTCTTTCCTTATTGCCTCTTCGATGGTCACCCCTGCATTTGCAGAGGGAACCCTTTCGGATCATGGCACTGGTGCCAGCACGAGCTCACCGCTGCCCAAATTAAAAAAGAGTCAATGGCCCTCCGACCCGACAGCTGAAATCAGCGTACAGGCCGCCACGCAACCAGATGTAAGTACAGCATCTGAATCTTCACGCGCTGCCGAAGCCGAGAAAGCTGCCGCATACGCGACGGATCGTATCATTGTCAAATATAAAGCTGACGTTTTAAATGTCTCTGCTTTTTCAAGCACGATCGCCGCACAAGTCGAAGAGGTCAAGGAACTCCCTGCTCTGAATACTAAAATACTCCATGTCAATCAGAACGCCAACCTTCTTCACGTGATTGATGAGCTCCAAAAAGATCCGAATGTTCTTTACGCAGAACCCGACTTCAAGATAACCATTCCACAGCTCGACAAAGAACCGATTTTCCAAACTGAACAATCAAAAGCGGCACTTCAATCTAATAATGTCGATACTGCCCAAGTCGCACCACCTAACGATCCGCTTTTTCCCGATCAATGGTATTTACAAAACACAGGTAAAACCATTTATATAGACAAGACACCATATGTCAGTAAGCCCGGAATTGATATTCAAGCATTGAAAGCATGGGAAATTACGCAAGGGAGCAAAGATGTTACCGTTGCGGTAATGGGAACAGGTATGGAGATCATCAATAAGGATTTATTCGAAAATATTTGGGAGAATCCAGATGAAGACCCATATAACGACGATGACGATGATGATAACGATTATATCAACGATATAAACGGTTGGGATTTTGCCAATAATGACAACACACTCTTCGATCCCAAGGATGGCTACAGTGACCACTATGGTACATACTACGGAAAACTAATTGCGGCATCGATAAACAATAACATCGGTTTGGCCGGTGTTGCCCCTAACGTTAAATTAATGCCGTTGAAAGTTTATAGTCCTACGAAGGGTTATCTCTCTGAAGCGATGGAAGCCATTCACTACGCCGAAGCCAAACACGTCAAAATTGCGTATGTGGGCTGGAGCTTGAGCGTATACAGCCAAGCGTTATACGAGGTCATTTCTAATTCTAAGATGCTCTTTGTTACCTACGCTGCCGCCAGTGGCGACTACTTTAATCCCAATGTAGATGGTAATCCTATTTATCCAAAAGCTTTTCTTACAGACAATGTTTTGAGTGTCTCCGCTGTAGATAACAAAGGTGAATTGGGAGAAATATCAGGATTTGGCAAGACATACGTAGATGTTAGCGCCCCGGGTTATTTCATGCCCTTTACACCCGCCGATACTCCAGTTGGCTATGCAGCTGAGATTCATAAATTCCCCGGGCTCGGTAACGAGGAATACAAAGCCATTGTTAACGCTATAGGCTTTGAGGTAGTGCCGATTGAGGATGAAGGTTTCGACCCTAAGCAACGGCAGGATATGTTTGATAAAGCGATCAAATTCTTGGAAGACCAGCATCCGAATAAAGATGCTAAGATACTCCTCGTTCAAGACAATAAGTTTTTCACAGATATCGCCCCACCCGATGGCGGTGGAGTAGGAGTTCCGGGAGGGCCTTATCTTGATCCGTCCGTAGATTTAGAGATCTATCAGGAGCTATTGGATAAGGCAGGCTATCCGGAAAGCAGTATCGAGTTGTACACAACAGAAGATGTTGCCGAGGACGGCCCTGATCTCAGCGTGATGCAAAGCCATGATATTGTTCTCTGGTTTACAGGAAGATCATTCGGTTCGCCATTGAAATTACTCACTGATAATGACCAAAGCAATTTAACGGCTTACCTGAACGGCGGTGGTCGCTTGATGATTTCTGGTCAGGACGCCCTTGATGGCATCTATAGGTCGCCATTTGTCACCGACACGTTGCATCTAGAGATCTATGGGGAAGGTACGATGAACGGAGATGTCATCGGACAGCCAACTACAGCCTATACTAACAGTGCTTACAAACTTTATTATTACAATATAGCTGTAGATAACATGGCGAGTAACGATGTTTCCATTACAAAAATCAATCTTGGACCGCCTTCAACGCGTTTTTATCAAAGAGGCGAGGACTATTCAGCTGCCCTTGCCGCAGGAACCGCTGCGCTCGTGCTGTCCGAATATCCATCTATGGATGCCGCTTCCCTTAGACACCGAATTATGAATAGCGGTACACCGCTGGACTCGTTAGCCAAGGCGAGTGTAAGCGGTAAAATGATCAACGCCTTCCGGGCTTTGACGAGCAGGGATATTCCTGGTACACCGCTGGACGATATAAGGGTCACCAAGAAGCTGAAAGCCGATAGCAAAGAATCCGATGATGTGTATGCCATTACATTAGGCGCTGGGGAAAGCATGACAGCTACCTTAACCGCTGACGCAGGAACTGACTTCGATCTGTACTTGTATGATACAACGGCAACCACGGTAACAAGCAATTATGGTCTCATTGCCAAATCGGAGAATGATGGCTCGGCAGAAAGTATCACCTACACGGCTAAAGTAGCGGGTACATATTACATCAATGTCAGCGCCTTTAAAGGAGCCGGCTCCTATACGCTCGAACTAGGTTACACCAATCAAGCGGGTGTCTTCCAGGATACACATAGCGGGCTTGCTTATAGCGGCAACTGGACAACAGCATCGACAAAGAACGGTACTTTCCGACAAATTGATGGTGTTGGAAGCGTAGAGTTTAGCTTCTGGGGCAATCAGATCGAATGGATTGGCACCAAAAACCCGGATCAAGGCATTGCAGATGTTTACATTGATGGCACTAAAGCTGCTTCTCCTTCTCTGTACAGCAAGACGACTTTGCATGAGCAGTCCTTGTTCAAGCAATCGTTTGCGAACGGACACCACACAATTAAAATCGCTTGGACGGGTAAATTCGATCCTTCCGTCAAAAAAGGAGCGCACGCTTACATCAATGTCGATGCCTTTAAAGCTGCAACCTTAATGCGCTCTAATGATGTAACCGCTACTTTCAAAGGACTCTGGGGTGCAGCATTTGGCGATAGTTACAGTCGTGGTGTGCAGCGGTTTACGGAAACAAAGGATAGCTCGGCTGTGTATACCATCTCTGGCTCTGTGGTCACTCTGCTTGCCAATACGGGCAACAACCGCGGAAAAGCGGATATATATCTGGATGAGGTGCGGATCTCGACCGTTGACTTGTACAGCCCGACTACGGCCTATCAAGTTCCTGTGTTCACGACCGCTCTGACCAAAGGCAAACATACCCTTAAAGTCGTTCATACTGGCGAAAAGAATAACAAATCAACAGGCACGCTCATCTCGATTGATGCGTTGCATTTCGTCCAATAAACATACTTCAGCAATTTATCCTGTTCGAAATGGGGAAAACGAACTTGAACCTATTTATTCATAAAAAAACGGCAGCGCTCCTGACCATCACGGCATTGCTCAGCGGTCTGCTGAGTCCCAGCATCTATGCTTCCGAGCCGACCGCGCCTGCCATTCCGGTCATGACTCAGGCCAAACTGCATGCTCTTATTCAAGAAGCACAAAACAAACAAAGCTCTGCTACGATATCAGCGCCGTCTATCATCGCAGATGATATAAATACTGCCTCTACAGACCTGATTAATGTCATTATTCAGCTTAGCAATCAACCTGTCGCTGTAGGTCGCTATGCAGCCAAAATGGGCTACCAGAAAGTGGCCGCCGAAGCGACCGAAGTCAACGTTCAAACCGAACAATCGATTTTCCTTAACCTTGCTTCGCAGCAAGGTATCACCCTCCAAGTCCATTATCAGTACGAAACGGTACTGAACGGTATGGAGGTTACCGTACGAGCAAATGACATACCTAAGCTCGCGCAGTTGCCAGGTGTGACATCCATCCATAAGAATCAGGACTATTACGCTATTCCTGTGCCGGCGGACGTGGAAACGCAAGGACTGGACAATCCGATCTTTGATATCAATCCGTTAAAGCAGATTGGGGCAGATATTGCGTGGGATAAAGGTTTCACTGGTGCAGGTGTAAAAGTCGGTGTTATTGATACAGGTGGCGATTATTTGCACCCTGATCTTAAAGATGCCATGGATCCCTTGAACAAGGGCTATGATGCTTACTATCAGGATGATGATCCTTACGAAGATAGCGATCTAGACGGGGCCACCGAACACGGAACACATGTTTCGGGCACGATCGTCGGCAGATTCGCGAATCCAACTTCCGAGTTCGTACAGAAAGGCGTTGCTTATGGCGCCAAACTTTATCTGTACAAAGTACTTGGCGGCAAACATGGTACTGGTTCATCCGCTCAAATCATCGCCGGTATTGAGAGAGCCGTAAAAGATAAGATGGATGTCATTAACTTGTCCTTAGGATCAGCCGCTTATAAGGATCCGAACTCACCCGATTCAATTGCGCTGAACAATGCCGTATTGGCAGGTGTTGTGGCTGTTGCTGCAAACGGAAATGATGGAGCAGGTATCCCTTATTATTACTCCATGGGATCCCCCGCTTCTGCGCATCTCGCTATTTCCGTGGCTGCCGCCACAAGTCCAAGCAGGCACTACAACTCCTCGCTTGAGAGCACGGTCTCCGTGTCGAGCGTAACTTATGCAACTTATCAATCGAATCCTCGATTGGTTAGCTGGAAAAAAGACGAAACACAATTCGCAAGCTTGCTAGGCGACCAATCCTTAGAGGCTGTTTTTGTTAACTTTGGTAGAGATCAAGATTATAATTTATATGAAGGCGATCTGAGCGGAAAAATTGCCCTTATTTCACGCGGTGTGAACGCAATAGAAGAAAAAGTGGTGAACGCTGCTAAATATAATGCCTCTGCAGCTATCATTTTTAATGGAAACGCAGCGTTCGATGCTCAGGGTGAGGTTATTGGTATCGATCTTTCGGAAGACATTCCTGGCAGAGATGGTCCCATCGGTACCCTTGCCGGGCTAGGTGAAGACCGTAAATATTTGCCCACGTTCGATATGTCAGGGAAGGAGGGCCGTGCCTTAGCCAGAGCATTACTCACAAATCCGGGCTCGACCCTGAAGATCTCATTTGGCAGCACGTTCAATCCGGTAGATCTGATTGGTGATACGATTGCCGAATTCAGTTCCCGAGGTCCGAACTCGGATAACAATTACGGAATTAAGCCCGACATCAGTGCTCCTGGGGTCAATATTATGTCGACCCTGCCTGCTTACGCTAAAGAATTCCCTTGGAAAAGCTACGATGAAGCCTACGGACGCATGAGCGGCACGAGTATGGCGGCTCCGCACATCACAGGACTTGTTGCACTCCTGTTGGAAAAATATAAAGATGTGGATAAGAACAACGATGGCATTGCAGACTGGTCTCCGATGGACTACCGTGCCGCATTAGCGAATACATCCGAAATGATAAGCGATTTAGGCGGAACACTTTATGATGTCTATTCGCAAGGTGCCGGTCGGGCTAACGTAGCCAACGCGCTGGCAACACCAGCACTGCTTGAAGCCATGGATCCGCTGACGATTCATAACTTTAAGTTGGAACCCATCACCATGGAAAGCAACGCAAGCAGCGTGAGCTTTGGATTAATTGATCCTAAATTGAACAAAGCCGTCGATAAACCGCTTCAAATAAAAAATATGTCTGACGAAGCCCTGACTTATGCCGCCTCCGTTGTCATGCATCCCCATGTGACGTCGGATCCGAACAAACCGATTCCGACACCTGACATAGGAAGAATTCAGATGTTGATCAATGGGCAAGACGCCAATTCTGATCAGACGATCGCCGTAGGCCCGAACGCACGTCAGAGCTTCACCCTCTCTGCTCTGGCTACAGCCGATGCACCGAATGGCGTTTACGAAGGACACGTGTTATTGAAAAGTGCTGACCCTGATCATCCAGAGCTGCACCTTCCTTTTGTTATTCACATTGGAGAAGGTTCAGATAATAATCAATTCGTTCTTCAAGACATGACTTTGTCTGATCAAACGATTAATGCAGATGAAAAAATTGATCTATCTGTAACGATTAATTCCGATACGCAGCAATATATGGTTTTCTATGCTTTAGGCTTAGAAGCAATAGGTCCAAATGATCCTGTGCCGACCGTTGGTGAGATTTACGACCTTGATCAAGAAACGGGCGAGTTCAAACCTATACCTCGTGGCAAGCTTACTTTCCACGAAATTGGTAACAGTGTCGGATATACGATGGATTATCAGTTAAATGTAAATACGGTCAAGCTCCCTGATGGGTTATATAATTTTGTGGTCGTTAGCTATTCAGACCTTCGCGACCCCAATAGTTTCTCTATTGCATACAAACCGTTTTATGTGAGCAGCGAGCCTACGACCGAAACGCCACCACCATCACCACCTGTCTCGGGCGGCGGTGGCGGTGGCGGCGCACTGCCAGAGGCACCTAAAACGAATTTGGAACTGATTGAATCTATCGTTCCACAAGGACAAGCAAGTGTTTCTGTTACGGCTTCCACCACGATGCAGGGCAAACAATTGACAGCAACTGTTGCGGATAGCGACATTCAGAAAGCGTTGGATGCTGCAAAATCGGCTACGACTTCCATCGTTGTCAACGCAGGCAGCACGGATTCGTCAGAAGCTCAACTTAAGCTGACGAACGCGCAAGTGCTGAAGCTTCAGCAGGCCGCTGAAGGCAGCACGGTTGTGTTCGCCTGGAATGGCGCAACGATTGCAACACCTGTTTCCGCATTCACGAGTGTTCCTGCTGGCGCAGACTATGTGGTGCAAATTACAAAAGACGCAAGCAGCACATCCACTTTTGCGAAGCAGTACCCAGACGCTTCTGTTGTAGGTACACCTTACGCGTTTGAAGCAAGTACGGTTATTGGCGGAACAGCAACACCGCTGAGCTTAACAGCGAAGCAAGTGTTCAAGCGTGCCTTTATCGTGGATCAAGAAGTAAACGAAAGCAAGACCGGCGCATTGTACATCGAGAACGGTCAAGTCTACCCAGTACCAGCTCTCTTCACAGCTGCAGGTGCAGGCAAAACCATCGTGTCGATCAGCCGCCCTGGCTTCTCCACCTATGCGGTGGCACAGCATCAAACAACCTTTGCAGACATCGATTCATCTTGGGCGAAGAGCCATATCCAACTGCTTGCTGACAAATTCTTGCTCAACGGAACATCAGACAGCACATTCTCGCCGAAAAACAATGTAACACGCGCTGAATTTGCTTCACTGCTTGTTCGGTCGCTTGGTTTGCAAAAACCAACATCCGCAACACCGTTCAAAGATGTTCACAGCAGTGACTGGTATGCGCAGTCCGTGGCGATTGCATATGAAGCTGGGCTTGTCACAGGCTACGGTGATACGTTCGAGCCAAACGCCAGTATCAGTCGACAAGATCTAACGGTCATGCTGACGAGAGCATTGAAGTTGCTACAAGTCACTAAAACTGCTACATCAGCGCCTATCGCTTATGCAGATGCTGAGCAATTCAGTGACTATGCGAAAGACAGTATCCAATTCGTTACGTATGCTGGACTCATGGATGGTATTGACACGAATGAAGGCACCCACTTCCAGCCAACCGAGCCAACTACACGTGAAGCTGTAGCTAAAGTATTAAGCTCTCTATTGAAACTGTCCAAGCTTATTAACTAAACAACAACTCAACGCCCCTTGTACCTGCGCATCATTGCTACAAGGGGCGTTTTTTTGTTTTTACAAATAAAGTTGGGTGAAATTACATGGCTTCGTAAGTCAAAGATTTTTATTACTCTATTTTCATTCAGTTGTTGGAAGAAGGAACATTTGTAATGGACTCCGATGCAGCTGCTAAAGGTTTTTCTGCATTGCAAGTCTTTGCACGCGAACGTGCTTACTATCTGGCTTCATCTATGCAACGCGCATTTTATTATGAAGGTAAAAGTCTCAGTGACCCTGTAACTTACCGAGAAATTATGGAAGATTTAGTCAGAAGTAATGTAATAGATGAAGCGCTTTAAACCCAGAATTTCGGTTCATTTTAACTTTAAAACTCCTAAAGTCATCCTTGCCACATCTGGGTTTACAGGATTCTCTTTGGCATGTTTTGTGACTAAGTTACGGTTTGATTACTCAAAACTTGTTACTATTGAATTTATTATATAAGAAATTAAGGAAGGAGCAGGTCAATGATGAGAGTAAGCGAGCAGGGAGAATAAGCTGTCTGAGCGGCTATTTTTAATCATTGATTGAAAAGGAGGATAATTATGTCAAATAACTACGAACATGAGCAGATCAAGAGAAACTTCATTTACTCTATGGAAGAAATGAGCCGTGTCAGTCCCCATATTGTTATGGAACGAACGCCTCAAATGATCCGATACGAAAGCAATCTAGCGCATCCTCTGTTTAATCGAGTGATTACCTATCATGGAGCTTTGTCTGAGGACGGTATAGATGAAATAGGAAGGATCGCTAATGATTACATAGCACGTAAGACTCCTTTTACTTGGCTAACCTGGTCTCATGACGCAAATGTTGAAGTACTGGGACATGTCCTGCAAGCAAAGGGGCTTAATAAAGTGGATGAAATGTCGGGTATGTCACTTGAATTGAGGAATTGGAATTATGAGAAGAAAGTGATACCCGGTTTCGTAATTAAACCTATCCTATCTTCCTCAGAGATGGGGTGGTTTCGAGATATTGTGCCTTCTGTGTTTGAAGTGAATGGGGAGATAGGTGAGGTTTTCGGACAGATTAGTGAAGATGTCGCTTTAGGAGAGAATGCCGCTTATCGTCATTACATCGGCATCCTGGACGGCCAGCCCGTCGCTGCGTTGACCGCGGTTCATGTCGGTGAAACGATAGGCATCTATAACGTGGCTACGTTAGAGGCATACCGGCGAAGAGGATTAGGATGTGCATTGATCTTTCATGCTTTGCACGAAGGTCAAGCCGAAGGACGGCGTCTCGCTGTGCTTCTAGCGAGCACGATGGGTGAAGGCTTGTATAAGTCAATTGGTTTTAATGTCGATGTCACAATCGAAGTCTATCTAGGATAACTAGGATAAGAACGGAATTTACACGTCAGATTGTTCGATATGAATCCGATCTTCCCCATCCGGTATACAATCGCGTCATTGCTTGTCACGACGGCAAAAAACATCGTCATATTTGACGATGTTTTTTTTGAATCTTAAGTGTATCGATTCATGCTTAGATAATAGCATACGCCGGCTCATAACGGGGATTCGTATAGTATGGCGGTCTAATTGAAATGACAGGCATTGACCAAGAATGATTTAAGTATTCCATCGTGAGTTTCTCATTTGAATGGTTAATGAGTAAGACATTTATTTGGGGACTGAAAATAAACTTCATTGCGGTACTCCTCCTTTTTCTAGGGATGTGTGATGTGATACATTCTATTTAATATTGGCCAAAATGATTCATCTAAGTTCAAGAGAAGCATCGTTCTTACCAAGGAAGCATAGACTATTGTAAAATTGCAGACAGAGGAGGGATGTCAGCTTTGAGTAATGACAATGTTGAGAACGAAATGCGTGACTTGCAAAAATGGTTTGAGCTGAATAAAAAAATAAATCCATACCCCCTTTACCCGAGCTACGGGAAAATAACGAGATATGAAGAGATTCCGGTATCATTTCCAGAGCAACAACAGCTTCGCCAACCAGGCTTAGAAAGGCTCATGGTTCCTAGCCCAATCCTTGAAAATCCTCACTACAAGGGTAGTGAGAAATTAAAAGGGAAAGTGGCATTGATCACTGGCGGTGATAGCGGTATGGGAGCTGCAGTAGCCATTATTTTTGCTAAAGAAGGTGCTGACGTAGCGATCTCCTATTTGGATGAGCATGAAGATGCGCATCGTACTAAAGCTCGCGTTGAACAACTAGGGCAACGTTGTCTTCTTCTTCCGGGTGACTTGCGTAGCAAGCAGCAATGCATTGATATCGTGGAAAAAACAATGGCCTTTTACGGGAAGTTAGACACTCTTGTGAATCATGTAGGCGTCCAGTTTCAGCAAAATTCGCTGACCGATATATCAGATGAGCAAATGAACGACATCTTTACGGTAAATGTCTATTCTCATTTCTATACAACAAGAGCAGCACTTCCTCACTTGAAAGCAGGGAGTACGATTATTAATACAACATCAATAGTTGCTTATATCGGCCAAAAGCTATTGCTGGACTATACGGCAAGTAAATCTGCTATAGTTGGTTTCACGAGAGCACTTGCAAGTAGTGTAATCTCCCAAGGTATCCGGGTTAATGCCGTCGCACCGGGTAGAATATGGACACCTTTGATTCCGGCAAGTATGACCAGTGATGAAATAGCCCTGTGGGGGACGAACAACCTAATGAAGAGATCTGGACAGCCGTTTGAGTTAGCACCTACTTGGGTTTACTTAGCATCGGATGATTCCAGTTTTGTTACTGGTCAGGTGTTGCATGTAGACGGGGGGGAATGTACAAGTTCCTGATTTATGGGCTTCCCAAGCGTAGAATGGTATGATCCACGCTGCATGCTATTCATTTGTACATATACATATCTTGCACTAACCGATTTTTATTATTTTACACTTAGATCGACATAGAACGGTGCATTGGTGACGCCAAGCTGTCGAGCATAGATGAAGAGTTGACCCTTGTGATGAGCTTCGTGTGCAACTAGGCGATGGAACATTTCTTCTACAGGCTCGGTGACATCAACACCGTTAATATGAATAGTAACTACCTCTTGAAGCTCGGAATCGGTATATTCGTTCAGTTTTTGCTCCGTGACGCCAGTCAGATTCTTTACAAGCTCACGCGCTTCTATAATGGTTGAAGGTACGGGAGGTATGTTCATGTCGCGCTTTTCTATCTGAGCGAAAAAGAACTCTGGCGTCCAAGCCAAATGATGTATGAGCTCTAGTGTAGTCCAGCCGCCTTCCCAGGGGCGCCAATTGCCGCTGGAGTCAGGTAGTTGAGCTGCTAGTTCAATCAAACTATTGTGATGCATTTTCCAACCTTTTAAGATTTTTTGAGATGATGAAGTTTAAGTTGAGTTGTCATTATTTTATTCCTCCTCATATTTATATTCGTGATTTACTTTGCCACGTGCATTGCATAACATTCCTCTGCCGAAAGATGTGCTTCCACAATATTAGAGGGCGATAACGAAGCGGTATGAGGACCAGGATTAAGCTATTATTTGCTTCCATGCCTCAAATCACTCATAACAAATTTATTTCACACCATGGCTTCCTCGAAAAAATCTCTTACCGCCAATATGAGAGATATGCCGATTGTTAACAAAATGAAGACGCCAACGATGGTTGGCGTCTCTTTTCTGTTTATAACTTTATTTTAGAATTGACCAACACTGTGTGATTCATTCACAGTAACTCCTTCAAATCTTCTGCGATAGCCGAAGGTTTGTCCGTTGAACCATAACGTTTCAAAACACGTCCATCGCGGTCAACAAGAAACTTCGTGAAATTCCATTTAATAGACTCAGATCCAAGCACGCCTCTTGCTTCTTTTTTCAAGAATTTGTAGAGTTCATCAGCGTTAGGTCCATTTACATCAATTTTTCCGAAAAGCTCAAAGGTTACGCCGTAATTAATTTCGCAGAAGCTGTGAATTTCCTCATTGTTCCCTTTTTCACCACTGCCAAATTGGTTGCACGGGAAGCCGAGAATTTCAAGACCACTGCCTTTATATTGCTTGTAAATCTCTTGAAGCTCTTTGAACTGCGGCGTAAATGCGCATTTGCTCGCGGTGTTAACAATCAGCATCACTTTACCTTTGTATTCGGCAATTGATTTTACGGATCCTTTTGCAGTTGTAACATTGTAATTATAAATAGACATAAGTCACTTTCCTCTCAAGATAAATTTTATAAAATTAAATTGTGTCATCTGTATAATGTGATTATATATCGCGTTCATGATTTTTGTCAATTATATTGTGCTAAATATAATTATGGTAAATGTAGACTGGATATATCAAAGGGCCTTATTATATAGTCGAGCATTTGTAAGATAGAAGGGAGATTATTATGATGAAACTTAACGGAATTGGTGCAACTAACGAACACGCTAGAATTATCCTAGAGAGTTACAAGCGGGTAACTGGGAAGAAGCTTTTAGAAAAGGATCCTATGCAAGGGGACGAATTTGAAAAGCTGTATGATGCGCCATTCATAGTCCTTTCTCACGGGCTGGAGCTAGATCCGGTGCTCAATTTCGGCAACCGCGCAGCTCAGAAGCTGTGGGAAATGGACTGGACAACCTTTACAAGTACCCCTTCAAGATTGACTGCGGAAGCGATGGAAAGGGAGGAACGGGAGCAATTTCTTAGAGCGGTCGGTGCTAATGGCTTCATAGACAATTACAAGGGAATTCGGATTTCGAGTACTGGACGGAGATTTTACATTGTAGAAGTGACGGTGTGGAATCTGACCGATGAGAAGGGTAATAAGTATGGTCAAGCTGCCTCATTTCACGAATACCGATATATATAAGGGTATCAAAACTCTCTAATGAACACTGTTTAATCTCAGTGTTCATTTTTATTTACTGGCTTTAATGAATGAAAGAAATGATTTTTTTGAAAACTATAAAAAACGCCGAACGGATGTTCATGCGATCGTGTCAGAGGACCCCGTCTCGAAAGTGATCAGTACGTTCACCCTGTTCGTGAAATGGAGTTTTCTAGTTTTGTTGAACATCTGGAGTCCATTATTTCCATGGATGATTGATAAAGCGCTAGGTTTTATGTGACTTAATCACTGAATTTACTTCAGTTATTCGTTATTATCGACATTGTGGATAATAATTAAGGAGTTGAAACGGTTGATTCAGTCTGAACATGTATCGCGCATCCTTTCATTATTCCCCAGTATGGCAGACCTTTCAGAGGAGGATTGGTATCAAGACTCCTTACAAGTGATTCAAATGGAACCCCAAAATATCGTTGAGAAAACACAATTTCTGAAGTTTGTAGTCATGCTTTTGGATGGTAACCTTAGAACGTATAAAGTAAGTGCCTCTGGTCGTGAAATCACGTTGTACAGAGTGAATAGCGGAGAATGTTGTCCGTTTATGTCTTCTAGCATTTTGGGATCTTCCGAATATGAAGTAAATGCCTGCGTAGAAACAGCTGCATTGATGTTGATCGTTCCCGCTGAAGTTTTCCAAGACTGGATGGATCGGTATCCTGTTTTTCGACAGTTCATTTATACAGAGTCAGCCAGAAGGCTTCTCCATTTGGCCAGTTTATTGGATAATATTAATTTTAAAACGATTCGAGGTAGAATTTCAGAATTTCTTATTCAATTCGCTGAACAGAATGGTAATTCAGATACGCTTTATATTACTCATCAGAGCTTATCCATCGAATTAGGGACAGCCCGTGAGGTGATCAGCAGAACGCTGAAAGTACTTGAGCATAAAGAAGTGATCGAACTTTCGCGAGGGAAAATTACGATTAGAGATCGTAGCGCACTCGTACGTTTTATTGAGTAATCAGAGACGCGATAGAATGTTAAGTAAATACAACAGTGTCTTCCTTAATTTAATGAATGTATCAAATCTATATTAGTGTATACTATCAGACGAATGAATGGCTTAGTCCTAATATCATGTAAAGAGGAGATGTATCTAATGAGTAATGGAATTGCAAACAAAGTCGTACTAATCACAGGTGGCGGCACCGGTCTCGGAGCGGAGTCCGCGCGCCTCCTGGCTTCCAAGGGAGCGATCGTAGCGGTGGCTGCACGCCGAAAGGACAAGCTTGATGAGGTAGTTGCAGAAATCAAGAAGGCTGGTGGTAAGGCTGCTGCTTATCAGCTTGATGTAACCGACAAATTGCAGTTCAAGGCTGTAGTCGATGCGATCATTGCTGAATTTGGCAAAGTGGATGTGCTCGTCAATAATGCTGGCATTATGCCGATTCGTCCAATGTCAGAAGTGAACACAGACGAGTGGGACGCGATGATCGACATCAACATCAAAGGGGTTCTGTACGGAATCGCCTCCGTCTTGCCTACCTTCCTTGCTCAGGAGAACGGGCACATCATCAACATCAGCTCCGTTGCCGGAGTAAAAGTATTTTCGCCGGGGGGTACCGTCTATTCAGGCACCAAATTCGCGGTGCGCGCAATTTCCGAAGGTCTGCGTCATGAAGTGGGCAGCAAGGTCCGGGTAACGTCCATCGAACCGGGGGCTGTGGAAAGCGACCTGAAGTACAACACCACGGGCACGGCACAATCCAACGTATTGGATTTCTACAAATCCGCCATTCCCGCAAGCGCGGTGGCACGGACTATTGCTTTTGTTATCGAACAGCCGGTAGAGGTAGATGTCAACGAGATCGTTCTGCGTCCTACTTCGCAGGAGTTCTAATTAACCGAGCACTATTCTATTTCAAGTGCGTACCTTTAAACTGCACCCCGATTGTTAGTCACAAACTAACAATTGGTGGTGCAGTTTTTGTGTTTAGCTCCTTTAGAATACAATTTCTTATTAGGAAAGTGACAAAGTTACAGTATTAAAATTTTATTACTCGTATAATAAGCAAGCTGATGGCCGCAGTATACAAATACAAAGGGAGAGTTGAAATGATGTTAGAAAGAAAAAAACGCCTTCACTGGGCTCGCGCCTTAGTAGCCGTTTTATTAATGGTTGGTAGTGTGCCAGCTATGCCTGCTCTGAATGTACAGGCTGTCGCAGCTGACAATTATTTGTTGTCTATGAATCGGCCTATATACGCTTCCTCGTCACTTGGAGGCAGTACGCCAGATTTGGCCGTTGACGGCAGCATGAATAGCCGTTGGGAGAGTGTTTGGAAGAAGGATCCGCAATGGATATACGTAGATCTTGGAGCTACAGCAACTCTGAACAAAGTTGTTGTTAATTGGGAAAATGCATATTCCAACGCTTATACCATTCAAGTTTCCGATGATGAGCTTCATTGGCAGGATATAACCCCTGTTTTGCAAGGAAAACCAGGTGATGTTGCCATTGAAGTTGCAGGAAAGGGGCGTTATGTACGTCTTTTCAGTACGGAACGTGCTCAGCAACCTTACGGTATTTCTATTTTTGAATTCAGTGTTTATGGAACGGGTGGCTCGGGTACCCCTCCGAAGCCTGCTGCAGCGAACTTAGCGCTCAACCGCGATGTAACTGTCTCGTCCCTTGAAAAGGATGAGCCAAGTAAATCAGCTGAAGATAGAGATAAAATGGAAGAAAAAAATTATTTGGCTAAAAATGCAACAGACGGAAATAAGGACACTCGGTGGTCCTCCATCTACAAGGACAAAGAGTGGATCTACGTAGACTTGGGACAAGAATATGAAATCGGCAGTGTCGTATTGAACTGGGAAGCTGCTTTTGGGCGAGCATATGATATTCAGGTTTCGAATGATGCCAAACATTGGACAACCAGTTTCCGTCAGCTTAACGGCAATGGAGGCAAAGAAACGATTCCTCTTTACGCTAAGACCCGCTATGTAAAAATGTCAGCCATTGGGAGAGGTAGCACGAACGGTTATTCCCTGTTCGAGTTTGAGGTACGAGCCTACCGTGATGGTGATCCTAAACCAAATTACGAAATTCCTGAAGTGCCGACTCCTTCCGCTGTGAAAGTGGGGGCAGGAAGCTATGAGGTTCATGATATAACGCAATTAGAACCCAAGAATCCTATATATCGGACCTCTACGATTAAAACGCCAATCCCTTCAAATGATTGGTGGCAGTCTATTCTCGTCTCCAATCTGGGTGATAGTAATGGTCTCGTGACACTGCCGCTTAAGAATTGGTACACGAAACAAGGGCTTGCCGTTCTAAACCCAGGTGCAGGCTATTCAAATGGTAATTCAATTGATGCCGATGGCGAACCGGACTTATATTTTACTAGCAATACGATTAACCCCGCGAACATGGAAACAAAAATTTCTGGTTACGGTGACTTCTCTGCAACCGTGGTTCTCAGTGACGATGATACAGCCAAAATGAGCACCACTTTCGTGAAAGGCTCGCCTTTCCTGTATAACACATTCGAAAAACCGGATGCAATTATCTTGCAATCACCAGTCATGACTCGTTTATTTGATGATCACAATAATCCTGTGTTGTTGAATGACGGGGACGTGTATACGTCCGACCATATTGGCTTGCAAGTGACGAATCAAGACAAAGCGCAAACACCGCAAACCTTCGTTCGTAATTACGGCATCTTTGTACCTGAAGGAACAACCTTCATGAAGCTTGGTAATACGATCAAAATTAAGCTTGGCTCAAATGAAAATTATATGTCCTTAGCGGCGCTTCCTTCTGCGTCGGAGCTTGGATTATTTTATCAGCATGCCTATGCTTTTGTTACAGACACGAAAGTTGAGTACCATTTTGATGAGAAAACTTCTTTAGTAAAGACAAGCTATACGTCTTCTACGGAACTAAAACGACCGAATGTATCGAAAGATACGATCATGACGCAATTTCCGCACCAATGGAAAATAGCTGACAAACCACTTACCGACCTTAGTTATCCGTCAATCCGTGGTAAGCTGAAGGTTCATGTAGGCAATACGTTTACAACAACGGACCGCTTCAATGGCTTGATTCCTCAATTTGTGGAACCTAATGATCCATCTTACTCCAGAGCTCAGGTCGTTGCTTACCTGGATCAATTAGATGCTGATATGGCGAATGGGTTCATGGCTGCAGATCCGTACTGGCAGGGGAAAAAGCTTCATCCACTATCTTTAGCGGTGCTAATTAGCGACCAGCTTGGCGATACCGACCGGAAAAATCATTATCTAGGCTTACTTAAAACTATTTTGACCGACTGGTACACGTACTCGCCGGAAGAGGAACTTCATTCGCATTATTTCCATTATTCCGAGTATTGGGGTTCACTGATGGCCTATCATACAGGTTTTGGTCTTAATACAGGTTTGACAGATCACCATTTCACATATGGCTATTACATCTTTGCATCCGCGGTTTTGGCTACTTACGACAAAACGTTTCTTCACGATTATGGTGACATGGTGGAGACGCTGATCCGCGATTACGCAAATCCTTCCAGAACCGATAGTCAGTACCCATGGTTCCGGAACTTTGATCCTTATGAAGGTCATTCTTGGGCTGGAGGTTACGCTGATAACCGAAGCGGCAACAATCAGGAAGCAGCCGGAGAATCACTGTTTGGCTGGGTCGGAGAATACATGTGGGGACTCGTAACTGGTAACGATATGTACCGAGATGCGGGGATTTGGGGATTTACGACGGAAGAAAAAGCGACTGAGCAGTATTGGTTTAACTATGATGGGGACAATTGGGTGGATGGATACAACCATGCCACTGCAGGTCAGGTCTATGGTACGGCAACAGCTTTTACGACTTTCTTCAACGGGGATCCGGAGTATGTATATGGAATCCACTGGCTGCCGCCTGCTGAATGGATGACCTACTATGGTCGTCAGCCGGAAAAAGCTGCTGGTCTGTATAACAACTTAATTAAAGATATTGGCGGGCAAGAACGGGCTTGGTATCACATTATTTGGCCGTTTCAATCAATTAGTGATCCTAAAGCCGTATTGAGCAAGTGGAATACGTCAAACATGCAGCAAAATGAGGTATTTAATGCTTACTGGTTTGTGCACAGCATGGAATCGCTTGGCCATCGCAGCGCTAAAATTTGGGCGGATGACCCAGCTGTAACTGTGTATGAAAAAGACGGCGTGTTTACAGCGCAAATCTGGAATCCTTCAGAAAGTAACAAAACGATTCATTTCTTTAATCGAGACGGAGCACTGGGATCCGCAACTGTGTACGCTAATGCCCTGGTATCCGTTGATCCAATGAAAAATACCGTAAAAGTAAAACCAGATTCGTCCAATGATATTGCGTATTTAGATCGTTCTGCGTGGACGATTACAGCCTCCAAAGTGGGAGAATCCCTGAAGAATTTGACCGACAACGATTTATCGACGCGTTGGTCCTCAGGCAGTTCCCAGGCCGCAGGTGATTGGTTACAAATCGATTTGGGTACGGAACAGAATTTTGATACGCTATTTTTGAATTCAGGCACCAACTGGAACGATTATGCTCACGCTTATGAAGTGTATGTATCCAAGGATGGAGAAGAGTGGGGGGCGCCGGTTGCCACGGAGAAAGGAACTTCACCAAGCCTAGCGACATCGCTAGCGGCGCAAAAAGCCCGGTTTGTGAAAATCGTCCTTACGGATGCCAACGCCAGCTGGTGGTCTATCTCCGAAGTCAAAGTCGCAAAATTTGCAAAAGCAACCGAAATGCCAACCGTTGAAACCGGTGCGTTGGATCGCTCTGCCTGGGTAGCAACAGCTTCATCCACGCAAGGCAATGACGTTGCAGAAAATATGCTGGACGGGGATGGAAATTCGCTCTGGACGAATGGGCAACCCCAAACGAACGGCCAGTGGCTGCAGATTGATTTGGGCAGTAAACAAAGTTTTGACATGATTTCTATGAATCCCGGAAACTCCGCAAATGATTATACTCGCGCATATCAGCTGTTTGTTTCTGATGATGGCGAGAATTGGGGGACCGCGGTAACCACGGGTCAAGGTGAAGCGGGTACCTTGTTAATGACATTCCCTATTCAGCATGCCCGTTACATGAAGATCGTCCAAATTGGCGAGGCTGACAAGTGGTGGTCTATCGCTGAGTTGAATGTGTATCATTACGGAATTGGCAAACAAAAACCTCTGGAACCTAATGATTGGATCGCGACAGCTTCCTCCACTGCAGGCGGTGAAAGTACGCAAGCGATGATTGACGGTAACCCGGATACACGTTGGTCTACAGGCAGCGAGCAGAAGAACGGTGATAATATCGTACTCGAGCTTGGAGAGGAACAATCCTTTAATCAGGTAATCATGGAAAGCGGACGCAATCACAATGATTACGCGAGAGGTTATGAAGTGTACGTCTCGAACGACGGTGAGAACTGGGGAAACCCGGTGGCTTCTGGCGAGGGAAAAGGGACGACAGTTATCGCCGTCTTCAAACAGCAGAAAGCGCGGTTTATGAAGATCGTGCAAACAGGAACGGATTCGCATTGGTGGTCCATTTCTGAGCTGCGTCTTCTAACGGGGGATAAATAATAGGATTGAATAACGGAAATGACCGACAAGAGATAGATTTCTCTTGTCGGTTGTTTTTATGTAAGCATGGTTGCTTCCCCATCTCTACGAATAGAAAGGTTTAATTCAATTGTTAAAAATTTAATTTTGATAAATGAGAAAGATGAGTTACAATTTATTTATCCAAAAATAACAGGGGGGATTACGATGAAGGAAAGAGAGGAATATAAGGTCGAAGATATGCTCTGTTTTACGATCTATGCTACTTCCCGTGAGTTAACACGCATTTATCGGCCTACTCTGGAAAAATTCGGGCTTACTTATCCGCAGTATCTAGTTATGGTTGTGCTCTGGGAAACAAGGGAGAGCACCGTGACGGCGCTTGGAGATAGATTGCTATTAGACTCTGGAACGTTGACACCGCTGCTGAAGAGGCTTCAGGAAGCGGAGCTCATTGTTCGTAAGCGTTCTGTTGAGGATGAACGGAAAGTCGAGATCGGTTTAACAGAAAAAGGGGCAATACTGCAAGAACAGATGAAGCATGTATCCGTTGAAATTTTTGCTGAAATATGCGGGACTGCCGAAAAATATATGCAATCGTTAGAACAACTCAAAAATTTGCTGGAAAAAGCGAATGAAATTGCACGCCGGTCAGAATGATAAATAACAAATAAAAACGCCGGACTATGTCCGACGTTTTTATTTGTTATATCGTTTCTAGCTGCTATCCAAGTCCTTATTGCTCACCATCGAGCCCATGATTAATTGAGATCTCCTGGTATGCTGCAACCACTTTAGAAATTGTGAGCTAGATCCTTAGCACGAGCTATCGCATTTTCTTTAATATCTTGAGCTTTTTCTTTGTTTTTATTGTGGCCTTCAACGAACAGTCCTTCAAAAGAAGGGATGCCGAAGAATTTCATCATTACTTGAAGATGTCGGTGGCCCATTTCAAATTCTGCTGCAGGACTATCCGAATAATTTCCCCCACGTGCTTGAATATGAAGTGCCTTCTTATCCGTGAGCAATCCGATTGGCTGACCTTCTGCTGAATATTTAAACGATTTTCCCGCGACTGAGACGGAATCCAGATAGGCTTTCATCATAGGTGGGTAGGAAAAGTTCCAAAAAGGAGTGACAAATACATATTTGTCTGCCACGATAAATTGATCAGAAAGCTCAGCGAGACGTTTTACTTTTGTTTGTTCTTTTTCCGACAACTGTTCGAAGTTAATCCCTGAGCTGAGCTTTCCCCAGCCCTTGAAGACATCTGAATCAAGAAGTGGAATGTACTGTTCGTACAAATCAATTTCAATAATTTCATCAGTAGGGTTTACGACCTTGTACGATTCAATAAATTCTTTGCCTACAGCCATACTATATGAGTGTGAAGCATCATTCGGGTTCGCAGTAATATACAAAACTTTTGCCATGACTAGATCATCCTTTTCTTGTAGGTATTTTTTTAAAAAAAAGTTACCTGTAATTAATTTAGTTACATGTAATAATATACGTTACAGGAAAGCGCGTGTCAATACGCTAGACAAGACCAAAATTTTGCATATTATAAGAATAAGGGAATACTCTTGTAACTGTTGCAATTACGGGCGATTGTTGAAGCTTGTATACAAGAAAGAATGGAGATGGTAAGGAAAATGTCCATCAGTAGTCGTTTTTCTGTGGGAATTCATATTTTATCGCTGCTTGAAATCAACAAAGAAGGAACCAATTCTTCACAATTTATAGCAAATAGTGTGAATACGAATCCCGTAGTTATTAGGAAAATTATGGGGATGCTAAAAAAAGCAGGACTTGTTACGGTAAACCCTGGCATAGCTGGAGCCACGCCATCCCGAAGTTTAGCTGAAATTACCTTATTTGATGTTTATAAAGCAGTTGAAGCTGTAAATGAGAATGAACTTTTTAGTATTCATGAGAATCCTAATCCTGATTGTTTAGTTGGCAAGAGCTTGCAAGGAGCAATTGAACCTATTTTTAATATGGCTCAATTGGCATTAGAAAAAGTTTTACAAGGTATAACTATCAAAGACGTTGTGGATAGTCTGAAGTCAGGGAACAAGGTTTGCTAATAAAAGCAAATAAGAAAAGCAGCTTCTCCTACAACGTAGGATGAGCTGCTTTTCTTTGACTAATTATATGAACAATAACTAGAGAGTCAAGGTTTCCTTCGTCTCTAACCACTTCACCGTAATGTTTTTCTCAAGTGCACTTTGTGTAACGCGGTTTCTTATATCCTTAGCAGGTGTATAGAATGGCGGATTATTCACAAGATCAAAATGAATAGGAACTAACAACTTTGCCTCCAAAGCCATGGCCGCTGAAACCGCTTGTTCAGGCGTCATGACAATAGGTTCAATGCTTGCAGGCTGGATGAAGGGGAGATTGACTACTGGACCATTAACTGGTAAGAACGCTGCATCAAAGGGTCCGTGATCAGTTTTGATTTTCCACCAAAAACCATGCCACAGTGTATCCCCGCAATGAATGATTTTTTTGCCATCAGCAGAGACTACCCATGCTATTTGTGGATCTCCAAGACCATCTACTGAGAAGGTCGGATTAACTGTAAATGCTCCAATCGTTATCGCCTCATTTAACGAAACACCAACGACTGAAGTAAATCCATGTCCTTTCACATACTCAAGGGTTTCTATTGGTACGTAAATTGGAACGTTCTCACCGTAGAATTGCTTGATTGCTTCTGGATCGTAATGATCCGGATGAACGTGAGTTAGTAAGACAGCATCAGTTTTACCGAAATCATCCAACGGATACAACGTACCTGCAGGTGTTCCGAGATCAGATGGGAAATTATAAAACGGATCAATGACAACACGACTGTCATTATGTTCAATTTTAACGCTAGCCCACGGAAGTTTTACTATTTTCATTGGGAATATGGCTCCTCTCGTATTTAGCTAATATGTTTACAACACTTACTTTTCGATAGTATCATGTGTTATGCAAAAAAACTGTAACTATGTCACATAACGCTTCACGCCTTTGACTATCACGGTTGGTGCGATATGATCTTGTTCACTGCCATAGCTTTTCCACTGTATGATCATTTCATTAATAGGAATTGACAAATGCTTCTTGGTTATTTTGGAAAAGAGGCTATGTGACAAAGTTACAGTGTTATTCGTATTAGTCCTGATAGTATGAATATCCGTGAAAGTAATATATACAGATTGGAATGATAATTAATGAGAACGGTCGATAAGCTCTGGAAAAAAAATTTCATTCTACTGGCGCTCTCTAATTTGTTCTTATTTGTCTCCATTGAGATGTTGTTGCCGACACTTCCGATCTTTGCTGACGAGAGGGGTGGAAGCGGGTCACAGATTGGTATGATGCTTGGCATCTTTACATTTTCGGCGGTTCTGTCAAGGTTGCTAATTAGTTTTGGAGTGAAGAGATTAGGAAAGCGAAAACTGCTCCTCATTGGCGTGGCCATTAGTCTTGCGGGGATGGCGAGCCATTATGCGACTGATTCGATTTCTACCTTGCTGGTGCTTCGAGTTTTCCATGGTTTTGGCTTCGGAATTGCAACCGCGTTGTATGTCACTCTTGTATCCGACGTGATCCCTACAGCGCGGCGTGGGGAAGGGATGGGGTACTTTGCCATGGGCAATGCCGTTTCTTTCTCGCTAGGACCCTTACTAGGCTTATGGTTGTTGGAACATTACAATTATGCCGGTTTGTTTGGAGTTGGTGTAATCATCCTAGTGATTACTTTGGTAATGACTTTACTCGTTAGAAAGGCAGGTATTCAGGAGAAGGCTGCCTCTGAATCAGCGGCTTCTATAGAGATTCATTCAGTGGAGCAGAGAAAATCACAACCTGCTTGGACTGAAATTATTGAGCCAAAGGTGCTAGTACCTTCTATCCTAGGTTCATTTGTGGGATTCTCCTTTGGCGGATTGTTGAGCTTTGTTACTTTGTTTAGCAAGGAAATAGGCATAACGCAGACCGGCTACTTTTTCCTCGTTGTAGCCATCAGCGAGATATTGATCCGGTTCGTGAGCGGACCGTTGTTTGATCGGAAAGGACCTTTCTGGGTTCTATTCCCTACGGCGATCTTATGCATAATTGGCTGTGTCCTGTTGTATTTTACAGATTCACTAGCGATGCTTTTACTCGCAGGGGTGTTCAGTGGGGCAGGCTTTGGCGCGATGTTTCCAGCCTTGCAAGCTTGGGTCATCAACCTCGTGCAGCCTGAACGTCGTGGTGTTGCTTCAGCGACCTACTACAACTTTTTGGATATCGGGATTGGCTTTGGTTCGATTCTGCTTGGGGTAGTTGTATCAATGACAAGCTATGCGACAATGTTTCTGTTGTCTGGTATTTTGTACGTGTTATATTTGATCGTTTACTTCATGTACCTGCGTCACCAGCGCTTGCGGATGAAAGGGGAAAGCGAAAGGCGGTGACTTCGGACATCGTCTTTCTTTTCAAAATAAACGAAAATCAAATATGATATGATGACATATAGCTGGTATCACTTTAAGGATGAAGGGAGTTTGTCATGAGCGATAAAATAATGGTGATCGAAGATGAAAAGAAAATCGCTGAAGCCATCGCATATGCTTTGAAAAGAGAAGGCTATCTCGTCGAGATCATTCATCGTGGAGACACAGCCCTAGAGAGATTACCTATTTTCAAGCCTGACGCTTTAATCCTCGATGTTATGCTTCCTGGTATAGATGGCTATGAGATTCTGAAGAAACTTGGAGATAGAGGCCGGAGTATTGGTGTCATTATGCTGACGGCTAAGGAAGATATCGTTCACAAAGTATTAGGGTTGGAACTTGGTGCGGATGATTATATGACCAAGCCCTTCGACATGCGGGAGCTGCTTGCCCGGCTGAGGTCTTTGCTCAGGAGGATGCAAGCTGCTGGGGAAAAACAAGAAGCAACCGAGATCTCTTTGGGGGAGATCGTGCTGCAACTTAACAAGAGAACGGCCTACGTCGGTACGAGAGAGTTGGAATTGACTCCGAAAGAATACGATCTATTGACGTTGCTGCTGTCTAACCCAGCCCAGGTATTCACGCGAGAACAGCTGCTTGATCGAGTCTGGGGACTGGCGTATTTTGGCGGTACACGAACCGTTGATATTCATGTGGTGAGACTGAGGAAGAAGCTAGGGGAAGAATGCGGCAGAACGATACAAACCGTCCATGGCGTTGGTTATAAAACCTTGGGAGGATATCGTGAGAATTAGTATTAAGCTCAAATTCAGCATCTTTCTGGTCTGCCTTCTGCTTCTTACGGTTTTCATCCTCAGTCTGCTCGTGCTTGAAGGTATTAAGAAGAATCAGCAAGTCGAGCTGGAACAATATTTCTCCCAACAAGCCGCAACTGCGAATATTTATTTTCTCCAATCACTCATGGGGGAGTCTAACAAGGTTCCTCAAACCTATCTAGCTTCAAAAGGCCGGGATTTCGCCAAACACCTTGAGCTGATCACAGGACTAGTCGTTGTCCTGTACGATTCAGAGGGAACCGTTCTCAATACGAATTCGGGTCTCACAATGTCGGACGGTATTCGGCAGACATTAGATCTAGCGCTGCTTAATAAAACAGCCTATCTGGTTGAGGGCGAATCATTCTATTATTTTGTTCCCCTAACCATAGGCAGTGTACAGGTGGGAGTCATTCAATTTTATTATTCCTTAATAGATAACCTTGCATTCTACAAGCAGATCAAGCAATTGTTTATATATATTGGCGCGAGCGTTTTTATTATTAGTTTCATTCTTGCCTATTTTTACTTCAATTCGTTCGCTACTGGCATTATTAAGTTGAATGGGACGATAAACCAGATTCGCTCAGGTAACCTCATACCCACCGTACTCAGACGCAAAGACGAAATAGGAGAGCTGAGTGAAGGAATCAGCATAATGAGCCAGCAAATAAGGAAGACGATGCAAGATAAGGATGAGGAGCGTGAAAAGCTAGCTTTGGCTGTGAGTAAATTATCGCAGCTAGATCAGCAGCAGAAGGAGTTTATCGGCAACGTCACGCATGAGTTCAAAACCCCTCTAACTTCAATCAAATCCTATATTGATCTGCTGGATATGTATCCCGACGATGAGACGCTGCTAGACACTGCGAAAATAAACATTCTCGGCGATACGCAGCGACTTTATGAGATGGTGGAAAAGGTGTTGCAACTATCCGCTTTGGAGAAATACGAATTCGAATTCCATAGGGAGAAGTTGGAGGTGCGACAAGAGATACTAACCGTACTGGATAGCTTAATAGGAAAAATGGATAAGTTCGGCATTACGCTGGAGACCGACCTATATGAGGCTTATGTGGATGCTGATAAGGAACAGCTCTCCATTGTGCTAGTGAATTTGCTGGACAATGCCATCAAATACAATAAAATCAAAGGGCGTATTTTCGTGAAGACGGCGTTAGACGAGGGAAAAGTTATCATAGAGATTGCTGATACAGGCATCGGGATTCCGGAAGATGTCACTCACAAAATTTTTGAACCGTTCTACACGGTCGATAGAAATCGATCACGCGAAATCGGCGGTACGGGGCTTGGCCTATCACTTGCTAAGAAATATACGGAATCGCAAGGAGGCTCCATCGTGCTCCTAAATACCAGTTCGGAAGGCACACTGTTCCGTATCATGTTTCCAAGTGCGTACGTCTAAGCAATTTGAAACGAGAGCATATCTAATCTCGGTTTTCATCGGAAATAAATCGAAGAAGCCGGACCGTCCATTGCCATTAAGGCGACAGACGGTCCGGCTTCTTGCTTGTGTGACTATTTCTGCAAGGAATAGTTGATTTCCACAATGGCGCTCCTGTATGGTTTGGTATGCCATTCCGTATAGACAAGGCGCTCACTGGAGGGGCTCCATGAGGTGGTTATAGGTTCGACATCGACGGCAATCCGAGTGGATTTATCGGTAAGCATATCGTAGAGATAGAGACCTTTGACACTTGCACCGCTCACATCGCCTTTCAATCCATAGGCGATGATTCGCTGATCCGGTGACCAGGAAATACCGCTTAGCTCCGTACCTTTGGCAATCGTTTTATGGCTGTTTCCTTTTATGTCGTGCAGTAGAAGGTTTGTTCTAGAGCCTTCTGCTTGCAGGATTAGCATCTGGCGGCCGTCTGGCGAAGGAAGGACGTTAGTAACATTGTTAAGGTTCAAGCTCGTTTGTTCCTGAGTAACCAAATTCAGTGCTTTGAGCGACGCATTAGATTGGGTGTTATAGTACAACGTGTCGCCGACTTTCTCTACGATAAACAGGCCCCTTTCATCCAATTTATTGAGCGCTGTAATCTTGCCGTCCGTTGTAGCGGTATAAGCGCCACCGTTGTAGGAGGCTCCTATGATCGTCTCTGAATCTGCCCATTTGGCGCTGATTGCACCTCCGATCGACCCTCCAGTCAGGCGGAATGTAGTCATAGTTTGCATATTCATAACCGAATAGACAGGATCCCCTACGGAGTATTCGGAATATAGCAAGCTCTTTTTATCAGGAGACAGAACAGCCCCGCCGAAATGCGTGTTTTTACGTTGTTGCAATAGTTTATATTGACGGGTAGTAAGGTCATACAGGTAGAGACTTCGGGGATAAGAATCTGCTTGTTCCGCCAGAGCTATCTTACCTAAGGACTCATTTTCCTTAGAAACGATTATCGTATTATTGTCTACCCAATCCATGATTTCTGTATGATCGAGATGTAGCAGATTATCGATGGACACACTAGGCTCTCCCGCGGGGCTTTTTGCATCATTGACAACGGTTATATTCGGAATAGAAGAAGAACGCGGTCCCTTGTCTTCTGCTGTGCAAGCAGCAAGCATACAAGCGGCGGCGAGAATCGGGATCAATTTCATTGTTGTAGTAGTTCGAATCATGTTGTCTCTCCTTTTTATCTGTTGTTTCTTTCTCGTGTCAAACAGGCTCAATACCATCGTTTAATCACATTCAAAATATATCAAAATATTGTTCCAAACATACAAACAAATGTTTCGAAAATGTAAATAAAAGTATCGGGATTACATGTATCAAGTGGAACCAAAACGTAAATCTTAGAGCTAAAGCAGCTGATGACACAAACAAAAAAACGAGATAAAGGGAGAATAATATGAAGACAACCAGTGCATGGGTAGGAGCCATTGTTGGAACCGCGATCTTAATAAGCGGGACGACAGGATGTACGCAATCTGACGATAAGAATACTGTGAAGATCAAAAGTCAAAATCAAAATGGTGTGTCCTACACAAATGCAAATACGATTTCAGGACTTGCAGCAAATACGAATAAAGAAGATCCTTTAACATTTGTGCTTGTACATGGCTCATGGGCGGACGCTAATTTCTGGAGCAATACCGCTGCCGAGCTGAAAAAACAGGGGCATACCGTATATGTGCCAGAATATGCTGGTCACGGTACATTATATAATCCATCTGTGAAACATGAAGATATTGTCAAGTCAGTTGTAGATTATATTACATCGAAAAAATTAAAGAATTTCGTGCTAGTTGGACATAGCTTCGGAGGCACTGTTATTCAGAAAGTTGCTGAACAAGTTCCTGATCGGATAAACCGTTTGGTTTTCTTTGACGCTTTTGTACCGCTTGATGGCCAAAGTCTGAGTGACCAACTCCCCCCTGAACTTCAAAAGGTATTTGGACAACTGGCAGAAGCGTCTGGAAATGGCACAATAACGATGCCGTTCACATTCTTTCGAGAAGGCTTTGTAAACACAGCGAGTGAAAGCCTTGCGAAGTCGATATACAAAAACGCAAAACCCGAACCTGCCACACCACTTGTGCAAAAACTTGATTTGAAGAAATTTTATGGTTTGAATATTCCCAAAAGTTATCTGTTCTTAACTTCAGATACAGTTACGCCACAAGGAGACAAATATGGTTTCCATCCTGCGCAATCCAGCCATTTGGGCCAATTCCGACTTATTCTCGGGGAAGGTGATCATATGACTACGGCCTATGAGCAGCCTGGCTATTTGGCGCAAAAATTGTATCAAGCAGCTAGAAAGTAAGAGTTTTATTCATGATATAGAAGAAATACGAGTTGACTTCGTCATTATCCGAGGGCATTCTCTTAGGAGAGACCTCGGTTTTTGTTCTCCGCGAATGTTATTCTCTTATCGGGTAAAATATGTTAGATAAAATAACAGTGCTTTCAAGTATCCATGTAGGAAGAATGAAAAAGGAACTCTCAATTCATGTTTTATGTTATATTACATAACATGAAATACGAAATTTATTGACAGGATACAAATCTGCTGATAATATCTTATTAATAACACCGAAGGATTAATTGATGTTGATTTCCTCGGATATATTATCTATTACTAATGGAATCAGTCGTTATTTATATTTTTTTTGTTTAATTAATAACACCAGTGGAGTAATTAAAGGTGGTTAAAAATATGGATATTAGCAAGCACGATCAGGAATTTATAAAGAAGAAAAATAAGAATATGGTGCTCGACCTTATTAAGAGCAGCCGTCCGATATCTAGAGCGAAGATTGCAAAGCTCACTTCGATGAGCGCTACTTCTGTTGGTCGCATAGTCAACGATCTTTGTCAAATTGGTTTGGTCAAGGAAACAGAGCAATACTCTTCAGGTGTAGGAAGAAAAGCGACGATGCTAGATATTGATGCCAGTTCCGTGCTCACGATCGGTGTCGAAATGGATAAAGGATTAATTAAAATAGGGATCATCGACTTTGACGGTCACATTATTGTTGAGAAAAGTATCGCGAAGCTCTATCACTTAGAGGAACCGGTCAAGGTAGCGCATGAGCTTTCCGAATATATCAAAGAGCTAATTGATCACAATGGGATTGTACTTTCTAAAATCATCGGAATCGGAATAGGCGTTCCGGGAATCATCGATACAGATAAGGGCACGATTGTATTCTCTTCGCAATTAGGATGGGAGAATGTCAATTTCGCTGCTATGGTAGAGTCACATCTGCATATTCCGACGGTCATTGATAATGATCTGAAAGTCAAAGCGTTGGGTGAAACGTACTACGGCTTCGTCAAGGGATCCAAGAGAGCGGTATTGCTTGGTTTTGGCAGCGGAGTCGGTTCTGCGCTTGTTATTGATGGTACAGTTTACCGGGGAGAATCGAATATTGCGGGTGAGATTGGTCATTCAACCGTAGACCCGAATGGTATGCTGTGCGAGTGTGGGAAACGCGGATGTCTTCAAACATATATTGCTGATTTCACGATCATTCAAGAAGCCAATAAAGTTAAATCTATAACAAGTATTAAAGAAATATTTGACAGTGCACATAATAATGAGGCTTGGGCGGTGCAAATTATTGACCGTACCTGTACGTATATCGCAATTACAGTAAGCAATGTTGTGTGCATGTACAACCCAGATACGATCATTCTCGGTGGACATTTGATTGAGCAGCATGTAGAAATGCTTGAAACTGTGAAACAAAAAATAAATCAGTTTATATGGGGACCCTTTAACGGAACGTATAAACTGGTAAGTTCCAAACTTCAAAGCAACGCTGTTATGATCGGAGCGGCAACTCTTGCTTTGCAGCAGCGATTGGATCATGAAATGTAACCTGGGAGGAAGTCATATGGACCAAATATTGCTGGAAGAATATCGCGGAGAGACACTCGAATGCGTGCATCGGGGGCACATTTGTGGAGTCTCTTACACGGGGGAAGTGAAGTATGTTGTTGGTGATACGAACGCAGTCACGTTCCTAAGATCTGCTGGCAAGCCGTTTCAAGCTATTCCTGTGTTGCGCCATGGTGCTGATGTCCATTTCGGGCTAACCGGTAAGGAAACGGCAATCATGATGGGATCTCATCGTGCCGAGCCATTTCATGTTGATGCGCTCGAGTCGATGCTCAGGAAGATTGGCGTGGCGGAAGACGGGCTTGTATGCCACCCGACTTATCCGCTTAGCGTTTACGCGACGGAGGATTTGCTTCGCAATCAAGCGCCTAAGCGTTCGATTTATCATAATTGCTCTGGCAAACATCTAGGGATTTTAGCATTATGCAAAATGATGGGATATCCCTTGGAGACCTATTTTGAGCCTCAACACCCAGCGCAGCTAGAGATATTAGAAACGCTCTCGTACTTGTCGGAGTGCGTGATTAACCAGATTGAACTTGGCACTGATGGCTGTGGGTTCCCGGTGTTTGCCATTCCTTTGAGGAATTTGGCAATAGCTTTTCTCAAGCTGGCTTGCCCAGAACTTATTGAGGATGAAGCGATTCGGACGGCTGTTGAGAAGATGGTTGGTATTATGAATGAGCACTATGAAATGGTTGCTGGTTCTGATCGTATTTGTTCAGCTCTGCTTAGGGATACGAATATTGTAGCGAAGGGTGGAGCCAAAGGCGTCTATTGCTTCGGGCTAAAAAAAGAAAAGCTAGCTTTCGCCTTGAAAGTGCTAGATGGTTCCGAGGATGAATGGCCGTTAATCGTCGCTTCGATTTTGGAGCAAATCCATTATGACAATACCAAGACGATTCAAAGCATGTATGAGCTCGCACCCATAGAGATCAAGAATGATAACAAGAAAGTTATTGGCCGCAATACAACTGTCTTCGCGCTTCAAATCCACTCATAGTCGATATGAGCATTGTCGGATATGCACAAATAGCGGTCCGACAAGTTACATATATAATTTCGAGGAACAATCGGGAGGGGTTAATTTTGAAAAAAAGAATGTCAACAATGGTGATGAGCATGGCTCTTGTGCTGACAGTCGGACTTGTCGGCTGCTCCAGTGAACCTGTAGGGAAATCAAGTAATACAGCTCAAAGTTCAGGCAAAAAGGAGAAAATTACGTATTTAGATCCACTTCCAAGCGCAGAGCGAACAGCACTCATGCAAGATTTCATCAAACAATTCCAAACCAAAAACCCGAACATTGAAGTTGAATACACTTCCGTTCCTTGGGATGATGCGAATAAGAAATGGATGGCTCTCGGTGCTGCCAAACAGCTTCCGGATGTTATCAGCATCGACGATACATCTCTCGTAGCTATGTCTGCCGCCGGTTATATCGAAAATCTACAACCTTATTACGATAAATGGGATCAAGTAGGCAACCTGACCGAGGCGTTCAAGCAGGCAAGAAACAAGTATCAGGACAAGGTCTATGCCATTCCTGATGGATTTTTGCTACAAGGTCTTTTTATTCGTAGCGACTGGTTCAAAGAAAGCAACTTGCCGGAGAAAATCGATACATGGGACGACTACTTTAAGCTTTCCGGGCAGCTAACGGATGCATCCAAATCCAGATATGGTATTTCATTCCGTGGCGGCGCGAACGGTGTCCTTCGGGCGATGGAATACGTTATGGCGGCGACGCATAGCGAGAGCTGGTTCGACAAAGACGGTAAATCGATTCTTTACAAACCGGAAGCGCAAGCGGCATTCAAGAAGTTTTATGATATCTATTTAAATGGAAATTCTCCTAAAGAGTCGGTCAACTGGGGCTTTAATGAAATGGTGCAGGGCTTCTTGAACGGGCAGACGGCCATCCTGAATCAAACTCCTGAAGTCATTATTACGGCTCAAAAGAACATGAAAGAAGGCACTTGGAACGTTGTGCCGATGCCGAAATCCGATGATGGCAAACGTTATATTTTCTGGGGTTACACAGCGGCATATGCGATGGCGGCCAACTCGGAGCACAAAGATGCATCTTGGAAATTTATTCAGTTTTTAAGCTCCCCTGAGATCAATTTACAATATAGCATTAAAAACTCGAGCATTCCGATTTATAAAGATAATGTGAAGGATCCGTTCTTCAGCAAAGGTCCAATTGCCGGATACGCGGGTGCTATGGCGGATTCTAACATTGTATTTGCCGGACCGCCGAGCCATCTGACCAAGCTTGGCCAGTTCTCAGGTACATTCGCTGTACAAGAGACTCAAAAATATTTGACTAAAACGCAATCCTTCGAAGATACAATTAAGCATTTGGCTGATTTCCTAACCAAGGAGCAGCAAGAATATTTGAAAAATAATAAATAAGTACATTTAGTAGCAGACAACCGAGGCGGAGTTCTGTCCCGGTTGTCTTTTCCTATCCGATAGGGAGGTGAAGTGGCTTTGAAATTGAGATTGAAACTATGGGAGCCTTACTTACTTATTGCTCCTGCCATCCTGATCCTGTTAGCTTTTTTTGCATATCCGCTGCTCCAAGGCTTTAAACTTGCCTTTATGCACTATATTTTGTTTGAACCGAATGACGTTCGTTTCTCTGGTTTGGAGAACTTTAAAGCCATACTTACAGACAACAATATCGTTCGAATACTGTTGAATTCTTTACTGTGGGTCGTTATGACGGTCGGTCTGCAATTCGTTCTCGGGTTTATTCTAGCACAGGCATTAAATACGAAGTTTAAAGGCAAAAACATCTACCAATCCGTTGTATTTCTACCATGGGCGGTCTCCGCTTTTTTGATCGGGATGATATTCAAGTGGATGTTCAGTGAGCAAAATGGATTGATTAACTATCTGTTAATTAAGATGGGAATCGTGGAGAAAGGCATTTCGTTTTTGGCGCTTCCTGGCATTTCGATTTTTCCCATTATTATCGCGATGGTTTGGTACGGCGTACCGTTCTTTGGAATCATGCTGCTGGCTGCTTTGCAATCGGTGCCTAAAGATATTTACGAATCCGCTGATATTGATGGTGCTGGCAGATGGACGAAGCTATTTTATGTGACCATTCCTTTCATTAAATCGACGATAATCCTTACCGTATTGCTTCGAGTCATTTGGGTATTCAACTCGGCGGATCTTATTTATATCATGACCAATGGGGGGCCAGCTAACACTTCGCATAATCTGTCATCATACATATTCAATCAGATTTCATATACAACGGATTTTGGGCAAGCGTCCGCTCTTGGCGTACTCATGTTGATTATCCTCGTTATCTATACGTTAATTTTCCTTCGTGCAACCAAATATGACGATGCAGGTGATTTTTAAAATGACTTCCTTCGGACGAAAAGCGGCTCCTGAATTAGTTCGATTTGTTGTGCTGGCGCTTTTTGCGTTAGGTACGTTGCTTCCTTTTTATTGGATCCTTGTGACTTCTTTAAAAACAAGACAAGAAATATATAGCGGTCAATTGACTTTGTGGCCCAAAGCGCTTACGTTGGCAAATTATATTGATACCCTGCAAAATACGAGTTTTCCTCGATATTTATTAAACAGCTTTACAGTCAGCATGAGTAGTTCAATTCTGGTTCTGCTTGCTTCCATCTTGGGAGGATACAGTTTGGCCAGATATCAATTTAAGGGTAAAAAAATTGTGCTCGTTTCATTTTTGGCTACCCAAATGGTTCCTATCATGGTAATCCTAGTACCTTTGTTTATTACTTTTAGCCAAATTCATCTATTAAATAAGCTGCCAGCATTGATTATTACGTACACGGCAATGAATATACCATTTTGTTTAATTACAATGTCCAGTTTCTTTCAGCGAATACCGGTTTCTTTGGAAGAAGCGGCCATGATTGACGGTTGCAACAAATTTCAGACAATGTCAAAAGTTGTGTTGCCAATGATGCAGCCAGGTATCGTGGCGACTTTTGTGTTTGCTTTTATTGGTGCGTGGAACGATTTGTTCTTCGGGGTTATGTTCACCAATAGTGAATCGGCTAAGACGGTTCCTGTCGGTTTAAGTAGTTTTGTTCAGAAATTCGATATCAACTGGGGGCAAATGAGTGCGGCGGGCATTATTTCACTCATTCCTGTCGTTATTATGTTTGCCATCGTTCAAAAATATATCGTTGCTGGTTTAACGCAAGGTGCTGTGAAGGGTTAGGTGAAACATGTGTTGTTAGAAGTGATTGCTACGAGTGTGAGGGACGTTATTGCGGCTGAACAGAGTGGTGCCGATCGGATCGAACTCATTACCGGCATGCTGGAAGGTGGGTTAACACCAAGTTATGGGCTAATTGAAGCAGCGATTCAGGCTACCACGCTTCCTATCCAGGTGATGATCCGACCTCATAGTTATTCATTCTGCTATGATCGCCTCGATGTTGCCGCCATGATTGCGGATATCCGCATCGTCCAACAACTTGGGGCTGCTGGGGTGGTGTTTGGCGCGCTTACGCAAGACCGGCGTCCAGATGTGGAAGTGGTGGCGAGATTGTTGGAAGCAGCGGAGGGGCTCTCCGTCACCTTTCACCGTGCGTTCGACGAAGTTCGGGATGTTCAAGAAGCGCTAGATGAGTTAGATAAGTTCAAGCAAATTGATCGGATTCTTACTTCGGGCGGTAAACCCAATGTTTTGGATGCTATCCAGGAGATGAAGCAATTGGTCGCTTGGAGTCATAAGACGTCTATACAGATTTTGGCGGGGAGTGGGCTTACGATTGAATCCTTGCCTACATTTGTAGCCGAAACAGGAGTTCAAGAGGTGCATTTCGGGAGAGGCGTCCGGATGAATGGCGACCCGCTTGGCTCCATCGATCACATTGCGATCCAACAGATTAAACAACATAGGTACGAGTCTATTAAGACAGATGTATGAAGGAGCAACTATGACAATTGACGGGTACTTTTTAGGAATAGACATTGGTGGAACCAAAATGTTGGCTGCTTTGGTGGACGCACAAGGTCGCGTACTAATCAAAGATCAACAGCCTACCTTAGCAGCCGAAGGGGAGCATGAGGTCATCAGAAGGTTAATCCATATGATTGAGTCGCTGCTTTCCACTGTACCCAATCTGAATGCTCACAGCATTTTAAGTCTAGGTATCGCAACTGCGGGTATCCTTGACATGAAAACGGGAACAATTGTTCTGTCTACGAATTTAGGCTGGAGAAATGTTGCGTTAGGACCGATATTGGAACGGAAATTTGGTATACCTGTTCGGTTAATCAATGATGCAAGTGCAGCAGCGCTGGGAGAATGGATCGTTGGAGCGGGCAAAGGGACAGAGGACTGTTTATATGTAACCGTGTCCACGGGAATAGGGGGCGGTGTCATTAGTGGTGGTCATATGCTGCTGGGTGCTTCTAACAATGCAGCGGAGATCGGACATATCAGCATTGATCGGAAAGGGCCTATATGTAAGTGCGGGAATAGAGGCTGTGTAGAAATGTATGCCTCCGGCAATTCAATAGCCCGTCTAGCCGCTGAAGATATCCTTGCCGGTAAGCTGGGAACCACACCGCTGGCTGACATGGCTGGACATGATACGAAAAGGGTAACTGCGAAGCTTGTGGCGGAGGCTGCTTCAATCGGTGACCCTTATTCTATCGCTTTACTGAAAGAGGCGGGGGAAGCGCTCGGAACGGCGATGGTGACGATTATTCATCTCTTTAATCCGGAAATCATCATTTTCGGTGGAAGTGTGTCTCTAAGCGGGGATGTGCTTTTCGAGCCCATGTGGAGCACAATTCAGAAACTTGGCATCGAAGATATGGTGAAAGATGTAAAAATGACTCGTTCATCTCTTGGCGTAGAAGCAGGGGCAGTTGGCGCTGCATTACTATGGAAATATGAGAATCAAGCAGTTACAATCTAAAGATAAATGAAGGAGAGGTGAATTCGATTGAAAATTGAAGTCTTACCGGCAGGTGAAATTAAAACTAGAGTTGCGGACCTGTTATCAGAACAGATCAAGCGCAATCCGAAATCGGTGCTTGGCATGACCACGGGCTCATCACCTATCAAATATGGAATTTATCAAGAGTGGATCCGACGGGAGCAAGCTGGAGAGCTTTCCTTTCATGAAGCGAGATTCATTAACCCAGATGAACTGGTCGGTATTTCGGCTGATCATCCGGAAAGTTATCGGACCTACATGCAAGAGCATTTGTTTGGCCAGCTTCAAACCCTTCGATACGAACCGCAAATTCCCGATGGCAGTTCAATAGATCTGATGGCGGAATGCCTTAGATTTGATCAAGTGTTGGCTGATCTAGGTTACGTTGATTGGCAGCTTATGGGACTAGGCCTAAACGGACATATTGCTTTTATCGAACCTGGCGATCACATACCGGCGAAAACGTATATTTCACAATTGTTCGAAGAGAACAGAGTTTCTCAATCTCCGCATATTAATTCGGAGGAAGAGGTGCCTAAGCAATCGATAACGATCGGTTTGGAGGCCGTTATGAAAGCGCGGAATATCGTTCTTGTTGCTACAGGCGAGAATAAAGCAGACATGGTGGCAAAAGCTTTTACGGGGCCAATAACAACTAGCGTTCCAGCGTCTTTCTTGCAGCTGCATGCGAATGTGACGGTTATTCTCGATGCTGCGGCGGCTTCAAAAATTTCATTATACTAGACTTTTTAAGTGCCACTCATAGTCTCGACAGTAAATATGGCTATTGGCTGGGAACACCTGACGATAATGGCTCAATTGGTATACTATTCATCATAGAAGAAGGGAAATCTGCTTTAAGAAAGCGGGTTTCTTTTTTTTTTTTTTTTTTTTTTTTTTTTGATTGGTTG
This sequence comes from Paenibacillus qinlingensis, assembly GCF_031455095.1. Lineage (GTDB taxonomy): Bacteria > Bacillota > Bacilli > Paenibacillales > NBRC-103111 > Paenibacillus_E > Paenibacillus_E qinlingensis_A. Next base: position 687,318 of record NZ_JAVDSB010000002.1, on the reverse strand, counting down.
AAGGTGTATCTTGCTTGTCATTTAAGTCAATCGTATTAAAAAGAGGGCTGCTCCTGTGTAGGAGCAGCCCTCTTCGTATATCTTAACTGCAAGAGCAGTTAAGAATTGGTTTGCGTGCAGCAGTCGTTTCGTCGAGTCGGCGTACGACAGTGCCGTAAGGTGCGTTCAGGACGAGTTCGGGCGTCGTTTTGGCTTCTTCGGCAATTTGGATCATGGTGTCGATGAAAGCATCTAATGTTTCTTTGCTCTCGGTTTCAGTTGGCTCGATCATGATGCATTCCTCTACGTTAAGCGGGAAGTAAATCGTAGGCGGATGATAGCCGAAATCGAGTAATCGTTTGGCGACGTCTAACGTCCTGACGCCATACGTTTTGAGCCCTCGGCCTGACATCACGAATTCATGCTTGCATACGCCAGGATAAGGGATTTCATAGTGCGATGAAAGTCGGGCCATCATGTAGTTGGCGTTCAATACCGCACATTCGGATACGTGGCGCAAACCATCTGGACCGTAAGTGCGGATGTACGTGTAGGCGCGGACCAAGATGCCGAAATTTCCGTAAAATGCTTTAACACGACCGATGGAAGCAGGACGATCATAATCGAAGAAATAGGTACCATCCTCACGGAGTCCGACAATTGGTTTCGGAAGGAAAGGAATCAGCAAGCTTTTGACACCTACTGGACCTGCTCCAGGACCACCACCGCCATGAGGGGTGCTCATCGTTTTGTGCAGGTTTAAGTGAACAACGTCGAAGCCCATATCGCCTGGGCGGGTAATCCCCATAATCGCGTTGGAATTTGCGCCGTCGTAGTAGAGCAGGCCGCCGGCATCGTGGATGATTTGTGCAATTTGTGTGATTTGCTCCTCGAACAAGCCCAGTGTGCTCGGATTGGTTAGCATCAGTGCGGCGGTGTCGCTGCCTACAGCTTCGCGCAATGCATCGAGATCGACCATACCGCGTTCGTTGGATTTAATTGTAATCGTCTCGAATCCAGCAACGGTGGCGCTAGCTGGGTTGGTGCCGTGGGAGGAATCCGGCACGATGACTTTCGTGCGGTGTTCTCCTCGGCTTTCGTGATAGGCTCTAATCATCATGAGTCCCGTCCACTCACCGTGTGCACCAGCAGCTGGCTGCAAAGTAACCTGATCCATGCCCGTCAAAGCAGCCAAGTCATTTTGTAGTGTGTAGAGCAGTTCTAATGCACCTTGCAGACTTTCCTCAGGCTGGTAAGGGTGGATGTTAGCGAAGCCGCTAAGGCGCGCTGTGTCCTCATTGATTTTGGGATTATATTTCATTGTACAGGAACCAAGTGGATAGAAACCGTTGTCGACACCAAAATTCCGTCTTGAAAGCTCGGTATAATGGCGAATGACATCGACCTCGTAAACCTCCGGCAGTTGTGGAGGTATTTCTCTCAGCATCGACGCTGGGATATAGGTGTCAGGCGATGCTTCAGGTACATCACAGGCTGGTAACGAATAAGCGACACGGCCTGGTGTGCTCAACTCGAAAATTAACGCTTTTTCCGGCTTCGGGGACGTGTTTGGTTTCGTTTCGTTCAAGTTCATGATCTCTTCTGTGTTAATCATGCTAATTCCTCCAGTCTGTTAGCGAAGTGATCGATTTCATCACGCGTACGTTTTTCTGTGACAGCAATTAACATGTGTCCAGCGAGTTCCGGGTAAGCCTGGCCTAGGTCGTATCCACCGAGGATGCCAGCTTCGAGCAAGCGTAAATTCATGTCCTTCACGGACGTGCCCTCTGGCAGTTTTATTACGAATTCGTTGAAGAATGGCGACGAGAACGGCATTTTTATGCCGCGTTTCATCGTGAGTTGTCCAGCGGCGTAATGCGCTTTTTGCAGATTTAAGTTGGCGACATCTATCATGCCTTGCTTGCCCATCGTGGACAAATAAATCGATGCACATAGCGCGAGAAGTGCTTGGTTGGAGCAAATGTTGGACGTCGCTTTCTCGCGGCGAATGTGCTGCTCTCTTGCTTGTAAGGTTAGAACGAAGCCGCGTTTGCCATCGATGTCTGTTGTTTGGCCGACGATTCTGCCAGGCATCCGACGCATCAAATGGTCAGCGACCGCGAAGAAACCGCACGTAGGTCCGCCGAGGGATTGTGAGATGCCGAGCGGTTGTGCGTCCCCGACGACGATGTCGGCGCCAAGCTTGCCAGGCGATTCAATCAGTCCGAGGGAGATCGGATTGGTGCTTACAACGAACAAGCCTTTGACTCCGTGGATGATCGGCTCGATAGCGGTTAAGTCTTCGATACAGCCGAAGAAATTCGGTGATTGGATGAGAACGGCAGCGGTCTCAGTTGTTACTGCTTGACTTAGGGCCGCGAGATCCGTCACCCCGTTCGCAAAGCCGACTTCGACGATGTCTAAGTTAAGACCATGTGCCATGGTGGCTACCATTTCTCTCGCTTCGGGATGAACTGTGCGGGAGATGATGAGCTGCTTGCGTTTCGTAGCCCCGGCGGCCAGTGCGCCTGCTTCCGACAAGGCGGTTACGCCGTCGTACATGCTTGCATTCGCGACAGCCATGCCGGTCAATTCGCAAATATAGGATTGGAATTCGAAAATGGCTTGAAGCTCACCTTGGCTAATTTCTGGTTGATAAGGTGTGTACGCTGTGTAAAATTCGGAACGTGAGATCATATGGTTAATGACGACGGGGAGGTGGTGGTCATAAATGCCTGCACCGATGAAACTCGTGTAACTACCCGTGTCAGCATTGCGTCCAGCGAGCTTTTTCATATGGCCAAGCAGTGTGAATTCATCCATGGCGGAGGACATAGGGAGTGTGCCGCGATAGCGGATTTCCTCGGGAATATCACGGAATAGGTCCTCTGTGGATTGGACGCCGATGGTTGCTAACATATCTGTGCGATTTTGTTCGGTCATTGGGATGTAACGGTGTAGGTTTGTCATGGGAATCACTCCTTGGATGTTCGTTTATAAAATGGGGTTTTTACGATAACGGCTTTCAAACGCTTGCCGCGAATTTCAATCCAAAGCTCAGCATCCGGCGTTGCGAAGTCGGCATCGATGAGTGCAAGCCCAAGGTTTCGCTTCAGCGTTGGAGATTGTGTGCCGGTTGTAACTTCGCCGATTTGTTTGCCGTGTGAGTAAACGCCGTATCCGTGACGAGGAATTCCGCGGTCTACCATTTCAATGCCGACGAGCTTGCGAGGTATACCATCGGATTTTTGTTTCAACAGCGCATCACGGCCGATGAAGTCGCCTTTATCCCATTTGACGAAAAAGCCAACGCCAGCTTCAAGTGGAGAAATGGTACTCGATAGCTCTTGGCCGTAAAGCGGGAGCCGAGCTTCGAAGCGCAGCGTGTCGCGTGCGCCAAGTCCTGCTGGAACAAGATTGTATGCTTCGCCTGCTGTAAGCAGTGCCTGCCACACTTGCCCCGCTTCATCAGCCGGGATATATATCTCGAAGCCATCTTCGCCTGTGTATCCGGTACGCGATAAGAGGGTTTTGACGCCATTGATCATGACGTCTGTCGCAAAGTGAAAAGGAGCGAGGTGCTGACACTGGAAGTTTTCAGTGACCATTTGAAGAATTGCTGCGCCTTCAGGGCCTTGAAGGGCAAGCAGTGCCAGCGAATCGGATTTATTTTCCAATGTGACATCTCCGATAAGATGCTCGCTCATCCAGTCGAAGTCTTTGTCAATATTAGAGGCATTCACGACAACCAGGTATTGATCGGCTGTTATACGGTAAACGAGCAGGTCGTCGATAACGCCGCCGTGTGGGTAACACATCAATGTGTATTGTGCTTGACCATCCTTGAGTTTGCTCACGTCATTCGTTGTCAGCCGCTGCAGAAAGGACTCGGAATAGCTGCCTGTGACCATGAACTCTCCCATATGGGAAACATCAAATAAGCCAGCCTTCGTTCTAACGGCCTCATGTTCCTTCTGTATCCCCGTAAATTGGACGGGAAGCTCCCATCCGCCGAAATCGATGCATCGTGCATCTGGGAATGCCGCGTAGTGTGGGAAAAGAGGTGTTCTTTTCAGTTCAAGCGTCATAGATGACCCTCCTTAATTATTGATTAGATAAATAAAAGAACAGCAACAAAAAAGTTAACGAACGCAGTTAAACTGCTTTTCGTTCACTTTTTTGCTCTGTCCTTTGTACCTGAGAGTTACCCCGTAACCGGTTGGTTTAACGGCTTTCCCCTTTGGTGACGCACGGATATGAGGGTATCCAGCGCGTTCTCTCCAGAGGTGCGTCCGATAATGGTCCTTTTGCCTGAGAGATTCACCATGTTAGGTTTACTCCTTCGGCGCCGCCATTTACATCGCTTAGGCGATCTCTCCCATTACCATCATCCGCATATTTGGTTTGTTAATACACTTATACAGGAGATTTGTAAGGGAAGTCAATAGATTTTTTGATCTGAAGCAAATGTTTGTTAAGTATCTTGACATGTACCTATCATCTGTTTTACACTACTTTCAAATGGAATAAGCGGATGACGATGGTTGGGAGAGACCTGGAAATGGAGTGATTCAGTTCCAGGCACCGAAGGAGCAAGTCGATGGCTAGCCAGCTAATCGATTAATCTCTCAGGTACAAAGAACCGCCATTCGACGCAACTCTGGAGAGAGCCAACAGCCACCAAAGGGGTACTGCGATTCGAAAGAAGCGCATAAACTCTCAGGTACCAAGGACAGGGAATTCGGCAATAAGCCGATACTCTGTCCTTTTTTCTTATTTTTAAAACAAACTAACTTGATAACGGAAGGGTGCTAACTATGAGTGAAGTAAAAGCTGGATTTGGTTATTCGAAGGAACATGAATGGGCTGAGGTTGTAGGGAAACGAATCAAAGTCGGGATTACCGATTTCGCGCAGGCACAGCTTGGCGATATTGTTTTCGTAGAATTTCCTGAAATTGGTGCAGAGTTAGAAGCGGATCAAATGATGGGGTCCATTGAGTCAGTTAAAACCGTATCTGATTTGTTCAGTCCGATTACAGGCAAGGTGACGAGTGTGAATGAAAGATTGCTAGATTCACCAGAGCTTGTCAACGCGGATCCCTACGGAGATGGTTGGATTATCGAAGTTGAAGTGACTGGGGATGCTGCGGCCGTTGTAGCTGAGCTTCTAAGTGCTGAGGAATATAAAGCCTATACGTCTTAGTAGGGGGAAACGCTATGCAGCAAGTTAGAGAGCGCAAGCCAGAATGGTTGAAAATTTCGTTACAGGCAGGAGAAGAATTTCAGCAAATCAAAACGATGATGCGCGGTCGAAAGCTGAATACCGTCTGCGAGGAAGCGAAATGCCCGAATATTTATGAATGCTGGAGTCAGCGAACGGCGACTTTCATGATCCTAGGTAATATATGTACACGCGCTTGCCGTTTCTGTGCGGTTAATTCTGGTTCACCAACGGAACTAGACTTGGAGGAACCTCGTCATGTTGCGCAGTCTGTGAACGAAATGGGGCTGCAGCATGTGGTGATTACATCGGTAGCAAGAGATGATCTGGCGGATCATGGGGCTTCTATGTTTGCTGAGACAATCAAAGAAGTTCGAGCAATGAACCCGTTTACCAATGTCGAAGTGCTGATACCAGATTTAGGCGGAGATAGGGATCGACTATCGATTGTGCTCGCAGCGGGTCCTGATGTGTTAAATCACAATCTAGAAACAGTTAAACGCTTATCAGATAAGGTTCGGGCTAAAGCCAAATATGTTCGTTCACTCGAGCTACTGCGTAATGCCAAGGAGTTGCGTCACAAGCAAGTGACTAAATCGGGGATTATGGTGGGGCTTGGGGAGACTAAAGAGGAAATAGTAGAAGCATTAGCTGATCTTCGTGATACAGGTTGCGATATTGTAACCATTGGTCAATATTTGCAGCCTACGCTCAAACATTTGCCAGTTCATCGCTATTATCATCCAACTGAATTTGAGGAATTAAAGCAAATCGGTCTTGGGCTTGGACTCACCCATGTGGAAGCAGGGCCGCTAGTGAGAAGCTCTTACCATGCGCATGAGCAAGCGGAGCAGGCAAAAGTAGCAATATCAGGGCTTGTTTAGGAGAGAGGTGCATCGATGCGGTTTAAAGATGTATTTTCCATTATCGGACCTGTTATGGTCGGCCCATCCAGCTCACATACAGCCGGCGCCGTACGCATCGGACGTGTAGCTAGGCAATTGATAGATGGTGTTCCCGAAGAAGCGGAGATTACATTATTCGGTTCTTTCGCCGAAACGTACGCTGGACATGGTACTGATCTAGCGCTTGTCGGTGGGTTGCTTAATTTTGGAACAGATGATGAACGGATTCCTACAGCATTCGATGAGGCCAAAAAGGCAGGAATGACATTCACGCTGCGAAAAGGCACAGGGGCTAGGCCACATCCTAACTATGCAGAAATTAAAGTTATTCGCGGCAATCGAACGATAACGATTGGCGGTGCGTCCATTGGTGGAGGGAATATCGAAATTCATTCCGTAAACGGCTTCGATGCAGGTTTTACGGGACATTACCCGACCATTGTAATTGCGCACGCTGATCAGGTCGGTGTTATCGCCTCGATTACGAATGCAATTCGCGATGCAGGCTTGAATATTGGTCATATGCGGGTCGATCGGGTTGAAAGAAGCGGTTCAGCGATGACAGTCCTGGAGTGCGATCGATTACCGGAGCGTGATTTGCTGCAATCCTTAACGGGATTGCCATCCGTTGAACAGGTGTACTTCATCGATTTGAACACAAAGGGGTAATTGCCATGCGATTTCGAACACTGCAGGATATAACAGAGATATGCACGCGAGAAGCCTTGACGATTGGTGAGTTGATGCTTCACGATCAAGCGAAGGAAGCTGGCGTTTCGGTGTATGAAGTCTATAACCAAATGTCTGATTACTATCAAGTGATGAAAACGGCTGTACGCAAAGGATTGGAGATGGAAGCAGGCTCAAGAAGCGGACTTATTGGCGGTGACGGTCGGAAAATGAACGTCTCCATTGCTGCAGAAGAGCCGTTCGTTGGGCAATGGGGTGGGAAAGCGATGGCTTATGCCCTCGCCGTGTCTGAAATTAATGCCTCGATGGGGCGCATCGTGGCAACTCCGACCGCTGGATCCTGCGGAATTCTGCCAGGAGTGTTTGTCAGCACGCAGGAACGCTTCGATTGGGAAGACGAACGGCTCGTTATGGGGCTATTCGCTGCTGGCGCTATCGGTTATGTTATTGCCAACAACTCTTTTATTTCAGGTGCTGAGGGCGGGTGCCAAGCAGAAATTGGATCAGCCATCGGAATGGCGGCGGGCGCGCTTGTTGAGCTCCACGGGGGCAGTCCCGAGCAAGCCGTTCACGCGGTTGGTTTGGCTCTGAAGAACACACTCGGATTGATCTGTGATCCGGTTGCGGGGCTCGTTGAGGTACCTTGCATCGTACGTAACGGCATGGGGGCTGTGAATGCACTTGCTGCGGCAGATATGGCGCTTGCTGGCGTGCGAAGCGTCATCCCGTCTGACGAGGTCATCAGTGTTATGTTGGAAATTGGTTCCTCGATGCCAATGGAACATCGGGAGACCGCACTTGGCGGGCTCGCTCAAACACCTACAGGACGCAAGATCACCGAGAGCATTAGAATGGGTGGTTAGTCATCTGATCATTGACAGGAGGATGTGACATGATTAAGTACGATATCATTATCTTAGGCGGTGGTCCTGGCGGATATACCGCTGCCATTCGGGCAGCTCAGCTGGGCAAAAGGGTGGCGCTTGTGGAGAAAGATGCGCTTGGCGGAACCTGTCTCCACAAAGGCTGCATTCCAAGTAAGACACTGCTCCGAAGCGCCGAGTTGTTCGAGACGATGAAGCGCAGTCAGAGTTTTGGGATAAAAACCTCGCATATAGAAGTTGATTTTGAAGGCGTGATAGCGCGCAAAAACTCTATTGTAAAGCAGTTGCATGCAGGCGTTCAATTTCTTATGAAGAAAAATGAGATCACTGTGTACCAAGGGTTTGGCACGATTGTATATTGTCAGGCGAATGATGGGTATAACGGGATTATCGAAGTGGCCAATGGGGTAGGGGAGCTTGTGGAGCGCATTGCCTACGCAGATTTACTCATAGCAACGGGCTCGCGACCGCGCCTTCTTCCCGGACTTCCGCTTGATGAGCGGATTATGACAAGCGATGATGCGCTCGCAATGACAGCGTTGCCCACCTCAATCATCATAATCGGTGGAGGCGTAATTGGTGTAGAATGGGCTTCCATGCTCAGTGACTTCGGTGTACAGGTTACAGTTGTCGAAGCTGGGGATCGCTTGGTGCCGACGGAGGATGCAGATATTTCCCGGGAGCTATCCAGGTTGTTTGCGAAGCGGCGAATTAAATCGTATACCTCAGCCAAATTGCTGGAAGGCAGCGTAAACGTTGATGATAACGGGCTTACAGTGATGATTGAACAAGGGGACAAGATAGAAACGCTAACAGCTGAACGTATGTTGGTGTCAATTGGACGTATGGCAAATATTGAAGGATTCGGACTGGAACGCACGGACGTTGTCGTGGAACGAGGCAGTATCGTTGTTGATGATGGCATGCAAACGGCAGATCCTCATATCTATGCAATTGGTGATGTCATCGGAGGTTTACAGCTTGCACATGTGGCTAGTCATGAGGGTGTAACGGCGGTAGAACGCATTTGTGGGTTGGAGACACACTCGCATTCAGCATCATCTGTACCCAAATGTATCTACAGTCGTCCAGAAATGGCAAGCGTTGGTTTGACTGAACAAGCAGCAATTGCAGCCGATTATAAGGTCAAGATTGGCAAGTTTTCATTTAAGGCAATTGGTAAAGCGCTCGTCTTCGGCGAGTCCGACGGCTTTGTCAAAGTCGTGGCGGAAGAAGTGACGGGGACGATATTAGGCGTACATATGATTGGTCCGCATGTCACGGATTTTATCAGTGAAGCCGCACTTGCTCAGTTATTGGAAGCAACTTCGATGCAAATTGGCCGCATGATCCATCCGCATCCATCACTTTCAGAGATCATGAGTGAGTCCATGCTGAGTGTTGATCGTCTGGCATTGGGAATGTAAGCCGAGATGGTATTTCAACCTTAGTGATCAAATAAAATGAGGTGACAACATGAAAGAAACATCAGATTATTTTGATTATTTATTTTGGGGGTCACTCGTTTTATTAATATTCACGATGTATGCCAAGGGTTTGAATAAGCCAGCTGTAGTAACTATTGATGAAGTAACTGAGCAGAATCCTGGTTATAGAAATAATGCTAATCAACTAGACAACAGTATGTTGGAATTTAATTATAAGTTACTTTTTAGATCTGTTACATTCTGGCTTTCATTCGGTGGTATGGTGATTGCGATCATGATGTCAATTGCTGCTGATTTTTAGTTGCAGTTGCTTGATTGAGGCATAAGGGGATCAATGGTTAAAGCTAATCAGCAGAGAGAAACTAGGAAGTAAACGATTTGAATAAAACAGCGTTCCTTCTGAATCGCTGTTTTTGGTGTTTTACCATGCTTCGTGTTCACAACCTCAAAAAAATCAACCTAGGCTTAAATGACAAAGAGTCAGGAGATTGGGATCGAGCATACGCTGTTCTTTTTCCTATAGAATACGGTTATTGGTGAAATAACCTTTAGTGGTATATAAGGAAATCTTATGTTCTCTAGATGATAATTAAAAAGCAGTCTCTGACGTGTATAGGGGGACTGCTATTTGTGTTCCGCCGAGGAGGTTTATTGTAAATGTCTATATATTTTGAATAAACACATAACTTTTACTAAAAACACATGTAAATGTTTTGTAAGTGCCAATATAATGAAAACTATCATAGGCCTATGATAATAAAGAGTAGAGAGGGGCTTTCATTTGAAAGTACGTTTGAATTACTCCCGTTTCTTACGCAAACGGAACACTATCACTATGGTTTGCACGATGATGTCCATTGCTTTGTTAGCCGGATGCGGTAATTTGGCAAATGAATCAAAAGAGACTTCAAAATCAAGTTCTTCTGCTTCTAATCCTATTCATATTCTTTTGTCACATTCTGAATTTGCCTATGCTAAACAAGCCAAAGAAGATGATATCTACAAGAAAGAACTAAAGCGATTATCTGGTTTCAATGTTAACTATGATTTTTTGGGACATAGTGATTATGCCCAACAACTATCCCTCCGATTTGCCTCTGGTGATCTTGCCGACTTGATTCGGACGGACAGTATAGTATCTACCATCCACAGCGGTGCAGTTGATCAAGGTGTTTTTCTCGAACTGGGCCCCCTCATTGATAAATACGCACCTACGCTAAAAAAGAAAATCCCCTCGGAATTCTGGAAGAGTCCCCGTATTTCCAAGGACGGTAAAATCTATGGCATTCCAGTTACACGAGGCGTACCAGCGGATCGTTCCATCTTTATTCGTCAAGATTGGCTGGATAAGCATAAGATGGAAGCTCCTAAGACACTTGATGAGTACTTAGCATTTTTTGAAGCGGTTAAAAAAGAAGACATGAACGGCAACGGCGATTTCAATGATGAGTATGGTTTAGGCATGTTCAACAATATTGTATGGACGGATATTTTCACTCCTGCATTTGGTGTTCATACGAACAAGTGGAGCCTTAAGAATGGGCAGCTCGTCCCTGATATTATTGATCCAAGAATGAAGGAAGCAATCGCTTTCTATAAGCAGTTATATGATAAAGGGTACATCAACCCTAATTTGTTTGTGAAAAAAGAGGATGAACAGAATGCTTCAATTGCCAAAGGGGAAGTTGGAGTTTGGGGCGCTGCTGTTTATCAATATTTGGCTGGGTATGGCAAGGATAACGCCTCAAAAACATTTCTTAATCAACCTGCTGCCTCTGTTAGCATGATAGCACCACCGAAAGGACCTCGTGGTGATAAGGGAATGGCGCTGCAGTCCGATGAGATTTATTTCGTATGGGCGATACCAGCAAAAACAAAAAATCCTGAGAACATAATCAAGTATTTGGAGTGGGCTTACAGCAGTCCAGATGCTGAGCAATTTTTTGCTTATGGTATAAAAGGCCAAAACTACACGGAAGAAAATGGACAAATTAAATATGATATTAATCAGCCTGTTAATACAGAGAAGAATGCTTTTCAAATGTATCAGGTTTCTCTGAATCCGCGTGAAATCGGATTTGCTGCTCCATCTGTGCTTAAGGCTTTGCCGGAATCCGATAAAATTACAAAAGGTTATGCCACGTCAAAAGAGAGTCTTATCTCAAATGAAGCTAAATATATGCCTCGATTAGAATCGCTAGCAAGCCATCCAGAATTAAATATTGGGGCAGCACAAGGCACACTTTTCTTGGACATGTTTGCAAAGGTACTTACGGGACGTGAACCTCTGGATTCGGCGTTTGACAATTTTGTTGTTGAATGGAAAAAACGAGGCGGAGATGCTGCTATCAAAGAAGCGTCGGAATGGTATAACAAATTCAATAATAAATAAATAACCAAACAACTTGTGGATCGAGTAAAGGTTCGACTTGGAGCTCATTTTGCTCGATCCACATCATTACGAAAGCAAAATTAATTAGAGATAAGGGGGAGAATGTTCTGTTTGCACAGATCCGCTTAAAAGAATCCTGGGTGCTTATTCTCATGGCGATCCCCGGATTAGCCTACTTTTTCATTTTTAAATATATTCCTCTGGCTGGCAACATCATTGCTTTTCAGAATTACAACTTATTTCAAGGATTTACACATAGCAAATGGGTGGGATTGCATCATTTTCTTACCTTGTTTCAGTACGATGATTTTTGGATTATTTTGCGCAACTCATTAAAACTAGGGCTTTATTCCATATTATTTGGTTTTCCGGCACCATTGGTATTGGCGATACTTTTAAATGAAATGCGGGCAATGTGGTTGAAACGTCCTCTTCAGACGATGTTGTATTTACCCCATTTTCTATCTTGGGTTATTGTTGGAGGCATCTTTTCCAATCTTCTTGACGCTAAAGGCTGGATGAATCAAATGCTGCATTACTTTAACTTCGGGCCATTTGATTTTTTAGGGAATTCCTCAACTTTTCTGGGTACCATTATATCCATTAGTATTTGGAAAGAAATTGGATGGGGTACCATCATCTATTTGGCTGCGCTAGCTGGAATCAATCCGAGCTTATATGAAGCCGCTACTGTGGATGGTGCCAATCGGCTTAGGCAAATATGGTCGATTACGATGCCATCACTAATGCCTGCAATTATTGTCCTTTTGCTTCTCAGAGTAGGCAATTTACTGGATGCCAATATAGAGCAAATGCTCATGTTTCTAAACCCACTTGTGCGAGATGTTGGGGAAGTTTTTGATACGTATATTTATAGAGTTGGCCTACTGGATAGCCAATATAGTTATTCCACCGCAATCGGAGTGTTCAAATCAGTAATTGGATTGATTTTGCTGACTTTGGTCAATACATTGAGCAAAAAAACGACGGGTGAAAGTGTCTATTAGATAAACAGGAGGGGATAGATCTGAAAATCGCTCGTTCCTTTCAATGGTTTTCAGTTGTAAATACAGTTGTATTGACTGTAATCAGTTTGAGCATGATTGCTCCGATCATTCATTTATTGGCTGTGTCGCTTAGTCTCCCAGAGTACGCGAATGCCAAATTGGTAGGACTTTGGCCAAAAGGCATCCAGTTCGATGTCTATGGATCTATTTTTGCATTGGATGAGATATGGCGCGCTATGGGAGTTAGCATGTATATCACGGTTATTGGAACACTTGTAACGCTCCTTCTTTGTTCGCTCTTAGCTTACACACTTACGAAGCCGATGATGCCAGGGCGCAGAATTATTTTAAAGCTAATTGTTGTTACATTCGTATTTCCAGTACCCTTGATACCCAGTTACTTATTAGTCAAGCGGTTGGGTATGATTAATTCGTTATGGTCACTCATTATTCCAGGCGCAATGACTGCTTTCTATGTTCTAATCATCCGAACTTTCTTTCAAGGAATTCCCGGAGAACTGTTTGAAGCGGCAAAAATGGATGGATGTGGGGAATTGCGCATTTACACACGAGTCGTATTGCCCTTATCTATGCCCGTTTTAGCTACCATTACCTTATTTCATACCGTCAGTCAATGGAACTCCTATTTTTCTGCAACCATTTATCTTCGCACACGAGAGTTGTATCCGCTTCAGGTTCTGTTGCGAAATCTCATTGTAGACAATGGTGCTAATACCGGAATGAGCGATTTCCAGCTAAGCACACAGTTTACCCCCGAAATGATGAAAGCGGGTATTGTATTGGTTGCAACCATGCCAATTCTAATCGTATATCCGTTACTTCAAAAACATTTCGTGAAAGGTGCTATGCTGGGATCCGTAAAAGAATAGCAACGGGTTTCCTGATTGAGCTAAATAAGCTACACTTATAACATACATCACAGAAGCACAGTCAGAAGAAAAAGGGGAACGATTGTATATGCGAATCAAGACAATGACGATTAAGTTAAAGCTTGTTCTGCTCTTCTTCGGCTTCTTCTGTGTGCCCTTTCTTGTTCTTGGTAAATTCTGGTACGATCGGTCGATGAAAACCATAGAGGATAATGCTATTAATAACAGTCAACAACTGATGCGTCAAATGAATTATAATCTCGATGTCTACTTTTCTGACATTAAAAAAGCTACACTCCCTCTGCTTGCCCATCCTCTCGTACAACAGTTTGTCAAAATAGACCCTAAAAATCAATATGACTATTATGATTTAAGCTCACATATCCGATCAGATCTCATTCCTAATACGGTATATAATCGAGATGATATCTATGGACTATCTATTATTTCGCTTAAAGGTCCTTATTATAGTAATATAGCTTTTTCAGATCGTGTAGATCTGTACAGAAAAGAATTTTCAGAGAACGCCAAGGACAACTTTCGAATATTGGGCATCAATACGACGGGAGACGGTACCGAGGTTATTACGATCTTTCGAAGAATCATAGATAATGAAACTTATATAACAGCAGGTTATTTAATCATTGATTTATCCTTGAATCGAACGACCAACATTAGTAACCAAGCTCAACTTGGAAAAACCGGAATCATTTCGATAGTGAACTCGGACAATCGGTATTTGTACCATCCTGAACCGCAAAAGTGGCAACAGCCTGTACAGGAACAATTTAAGAATCGTTTCGAAAACATAAACTTGCCTTACTTTACGAATGGGTCAGGAGCAGGCAAGACAATTGTTGTGTTTAACCGTTCAACATCAACAGGCTTAACAATCGTGTCGGAAGTTCCGCTACGGGAATTGATGGAAGATTTGATTTATTTTCGAAATTTAACGCTAGGCGTTGTCTTGCTTCTGATCGTTTTGGCATTTCTAACTATTATCAGCTTTTCTCTGTCCATCACTCGTGCCCTCTCACACTTAATGAATTTAATGAAAAAAGTAGAAATGGGTGACCTGAGCATACGTGCTCCACTACGTAAAGATGAAATCGGGAGTTTAAACAGAGGTTTTAATCTCATGTTAGAAGATTTGAATCGTTTGATTGACATGATACATATTTCCCATTTAAAAGAAAAAGAGATGGCTGTTTATCAGAAAGAATCCAAAATTCAAATGCTGCAAGCGAGAATCAACCCTCATTTTCTATATAATACGCTGGGAGTTATAAATGCTTATGCGATCATTGCTAAAGTTAAACCGATTAGTCAAATGACAGTATGGTTGTCCGATATATTCCGATATAGTATCGACAATCCAGTGGATACAGTTTCGCTTAGTGAAGAAATCCAGCACATGTTTAACTATATTTACATACAGAAGGAACGCTACCAAAGCTTAGAAGTAGACGTGAATTTGAACTTTGAGCTTTTGAAGGATATTCATACACTGCGTCTAACCGTGCAGCCTATTGTTGAGAATTCCTTTATTCATGGCTACGAGAATTATTCGATAAAACCTGAGTATATTGGGCTTCGAGCTAGTTTCGATGAGGATGGTGTGAAGCTTTGGATTATAGACAAAGGCAGAGGAATGCCATCCGATCTAGTTCAGACATATAACGATGCTTTTGCTTGTATGTCGGAGGAACAAATGCTGCTAAAGAGCGCTCCATTTGGGGGTATCGGTATGTGGAATGTACACAGCAGGTTGAGACTTGAGTTTGGCAAACCTTACGGTCTATCCATTGTGAAATCTGAAAGCAATGGAACTATTGTAGAGATTAAAATGCCCTATCGGAAGGAGTAATCTGTATGTTGACGGTCGTTGTTGTCGAAGATGAACCTATTGTAAGAATGGGGCTAATTGCACTTATGGAATCCGAAGCACGGGGCTTTAAGATTGTCGGGGAGGCAGAAGACGGACAACAGGCCATGGCATTGGCCAGATTGCATTTGCCAGATATCATTATTACGGATATTCGCATGCCAGTGATGGACGGACTAACCTTTATGTTAGCTCTTAGGCATGAAGGGATTTCTTCTTCAGTCATTGTTGTTTCTGGTTATGGGGAATTTGAATATGCTCAACAAGCGATGCGCGCCGGCGCATCTGATTATTTAATAAAACCAATCAATGAAGATAATTTGATGCCAACCTTAACTGCATTACAAGTTAAAATACAACAAGAGAAAGTACGCATCGTTCATGATAATAAAGAACAATTATGGTCTTTCAAGACAAGTGCCAAACAGCTAGCTAATGATTTGTGGAATCTTCGGGATCAGGAGATTAATAGGAATCTGAATTCACTACAGCATAAGCTTATGGAAGATAAATTGTCTTCCTATGATTTGGGTAGGAAACTAAAAGGTTATATCGCCTTATTGGAAGACGAATTTCGCTCAGTTGCGGGGCAAGAATTACCAATTCCTCGCGTTTTCGACAAGATCGTAGATCGCTTTGATACATTCATTGCCTATATCTATGCCACCATGAAAACAATTCGAGAGAAAAGGAATTGGGGATACGGTAAAGTAAATCAAGCAGCAATTGCCTATGTAGAACAGCATTTTGGTGATATTGATCTTTCGTTAACGAAAATTGCTCAACACCTGGAGCTGAAGCCAGCTAATTTCAGTTATATGTTTAAGTCGGAATATGGCATACCGTTCAGCCAATATTTGATTAAATTTAGAATGGACAAAGCAGCAGAGCTGCTTTATGAGTCAGCAAATAAAGTTTATGAAATTAGTGCTTCCGTTGGATTTTCAGATTATGTTCATTTTTCTAAGATGTTTAAACGCTATATGGGATTTACGCCCACAGAATATCGCCAGAATAAGTGGCAATCTTAAAGTGAGAAAGAGTTCATTATTCTCAATTCATACTGACGATAATTCAAAAGGCCCCATGTCCCTGTTTAATAACGGGGGACATGGGGCCTTTGCGTGTTTTGTTTAGTTAATAAGCTTGGATAATTTTAATAGAGTGCTTAGTACTTTAGCAACAAGCGGGCTTCAACTTTGCAAAAGCCGGTTACATTGACGAGCTTCTGGTAAAAATGCCGGATCCACCTGGAATGGAAAATTTGCCAATCGCAAACCGAGTTCAAGAATTAGTTACTCCTTTGGAAGGCAATACATTCGAGGGGTACAAAAATGAAGATGGCAGCGTGGGAATAAAAAATATTTTCAGGGGTATGTTGATGGATATTACCGGATTGTAAGGTGAGAGCGAAGAAATTGACTTGCCCTAATCATTGATCTCGGCAATCAGATCAAGGATTACCTGATTGGCAACCGTTTCGTTCCCCTGCTTCAAGCTTTGCTCCAACTTGAGCATCGACTTCTTCGGCAGCCAGTACGCTTCGGAAGAAGTCGATGCGATCATGTCCTGTAATTGCTCGAAGTAAGTCA
The DNA here is from genome assembly GCF_031455095.1 of Paenibacillus qinlingensis. Classification (GTDB taxonomy): domain Bacteria; phylum Bacillota; class Bacilli; order Paenibacillales; family NBRC-103111; genus Paenibacillus_E; species Paenibacillus_E qinlingensis_A. Next base: position 670,424 of record NZ_JAVDSB010000002.1, on the reverse strand, counting down.
CCCGACCGTTGGACCCCAGTATCCGGTTATCTATCGCCGTGGCCGCTTCGATAAACGATTGGTTGATCGAGGCGAGATCTGGATATGGCATTCCGACACCGATATAAGGTTTAATATAGACGTTGTTGTTGATCATGTCTTTGATTGCTTCGACAACTTCTTCTATCCGCTTCTGAGCAGGCTCCTGAGCATCTGCACGGACGGAGACGAGCAAGGCTAGTTGGTCCTTCGTCGAGAATTCTACGCCGTATATGCGGGCTTGAAGACTCGGAAACTCCAATTCGTTGAACATGTCCTGCAGATGCTGCCGAATATTCGATGATTCCCCGCCTTCGTGGTTGTCATCCCAGGCAAGGATGAGGGAGACGTATAACCCTTGTCCTTGCGGGTATTCCAGTCCGGCGCTTGCGACCATGCGTTCAATCTCTGGATCATCCGGTTTACCGTGCTTGAACAATAGCAGTAAGCACTGGTTCCGAACGAATGGCTCTTGCGTGTCGATTCGTGCGCTGTAATCTTGAATCGTGTGCTTGATCCAATCCCATTCATTTCGTGTCGTCATGTCGTGATTGGCGCTCTTCAGCTTCGTGAATTCGATTAAATCCCTAATGGGGTGATATTGCCGCTTGGCCAGGATCATGGCTACGATAATTCCGAATAAGACCGTGATACAGAACACAAGAAGAAATAAGGTCTGGATATGGACCACTTTGCTGAAAAATTGATGGCTAGGTATCGCAGTTACATAATTCCAATTGTTCTCTTCGGATTTTACAGAAACTACAGAGTGTTCTACACCATCCAGCTTCAAGCTATGTATACCGGGCTTTAGTGAGGCCAAAGATCCCACGGCCTCTCCCGGAAGAGCGTTGCCATGATTATTGGAGGTAAGAAGCTGACCATCCTGATTGAAAATGTAGCTGCTGCCAGAAAAGTTGCCTAATATGGTGTCCATAAGACCAGTTAGCTTGGTCTCATTCACCATGTAGACGACTGTAGCCGTCGGGTAGGGGCTGTTCGGCTTGATCGGGAAAAGCATGGTCAGCATGGAATCATTACGCGAGTTAACGGTTACATTCTCAGATGGGCGAATCATCGGCTGCTTGATTTTGTTCAAATCGCTATAGATTTGGTCGCTGGTCCAGTTGCTGTAGTGGTACAAATCTCCAAAAGCTACATGTAAACTCGTTAAACCGCGATAAGAGTAAATATTCTCATCATTATGAATTGGCAGCATATGCTACCTCCACATCATGGACAGGTTAAAAGAAAGGAGTGTGGGAGCGTAGATTCTGTGAGACAGGGCAAGGTTGACCTTGTGGAGATCCATAAGTGCAAACCAGAGCGTAAAACGATTCCTCCTAGAGGGAGTTTAGTGGAATAATTAGGGTGGATATTTTGTTAAATAATGGAACAAAAATGCCTCTTGAAACGTCTAATTTTCAGGAGGTAGATTAATGACGAAAAAATCTAATCAGATTCTCTTCAGGTTATTTGTATTCACAATTGTTATGAGTTTAATATGTATTATTGTGATGGGGTGTAGTGACGATCAACAAAAAATAGACAGAACACAGAATGAAATATGGAAGCTAGCGATGGAGGGTAAACTTAAAGGAGTTGAAGTTCCACTTGGGACCACGAAAAATGAAACACTTAAGAAACTTTCTACTCCTTTAAGTGCTGGGCGATCTGAATTCGGGTATCGTTTAGCATATGAAGGGTACGCGTTGGAATTCGAAGTTTATGGTGAGAAAGCCATTAAATTACTAAATGAACTTGAAGAAAATGCAAAAGTTCAGACGATATCAGCCAAACCAACTACCCTAGGATGGCAGGGGACGACTGATGATGTTAGGAAAATGTTTGGAAAACCTGATCAAGAGTTTAATGATGAAGCATATGGTCCTGCATGGAATCAAATTTATAAGGTTAAGGAAAATTTATATTTAACATTTATTTCAGATACCAAAGACGGGCCCATTGTTAAAATTACACTTAGATAACGTAGGCGAACAGCTATCGATAATGCTGGCAATATTTATTGTTCTAAGGAGGAATGTTATGCTATTTCGTGAGCTGGGCAAAACGGGGATAAGTATTCCCGTTATAGGCCAAGGTACCTGGAAATTTGGTGAAGATAAAGAGCGGGAGTTAGAAGAAATTGAAGCCTTACGTTTCGGTATAGCAAATGGGCTAAAGTTAATTGATACTGCTGAAGAATATGCTAATGGCGGAGCAGAAAAAGTTGTAGGTAAAGCAATACAAGACATAAGAAAAGAAGTCTTCCTTGTGACGAAGGTTTCTGCTAAAAATTGTTCCTATAAAGGTGTTCTAAGTGCTGTTGAGGCAAGTCTAGATCGTTTAAAGACAAGTCATATTGATTTGTATTTACAGCACTGGCCGAGTGATCAGTACGATGTTTCGGAAACAATGGGGGCAATGGTTGAACTAGTGAACAAGGGGTTTGTTAAATATGTTGGGGTGAGTAATTTCTCAATTAATCTAATGGAACGGGCCCAATTCCATTTAGGTAAAGTACCATTGGTTTGTAATCAAGTTGGATACCATTTAAATGATAGAAGTATTGAAAGTGACGTTTTACCCTTTGCTAAGGAGAATGGGCTTACGATTATGGGATATTCACCATTTGGATATGCACCTGGTGTATTTGGTATGAAGGGTTTCCCTAGGATCGGATCACAGGAGCGAAATGTATTAGATTCAATAGGGGGAAAATACAGTAAGACTGCTCATCAAGTGGCATTAAATTGGGTGTTAAGGCGAGAAGGATTAGTTTCTATCCCCAAAGCGTCGAATAAGGAACACATTATAGATAATCTAAATGCATTGAACTGGGAGTTAGAAAAAGAAGATCTTGAACAGATAGAGCTTAACTTCCCATTCGACGGATTAAGTTAACGAAGGAACGATAGTTAAAGAGCACGCCTGACGGCTTGCTCTTCTTTTTTATTGAACATCAAAGGTAATTTACCATGCTTCGTTTTCATATCCTCAAAAATTCGACAACACAGGTGAAGATCTTGAGGATCTCATTTTAATCGGGACGATTGGATTGATCAAAGCGATTCATTTGTTTATGCAGATAAAGAAATGCTTGATCTTATTATTAGGAATCTGCTTTCCAATGCGATTAAATTTACAGATTCGGGTGGACACATCCTTGTACATGCAGCGACTGACAATGATAAAATGATTGTTTCCGTGAGTGACACAGGAGCAGGGATGACTTCAGATCAAGTGCTGATGTTTGCTGACCATGTTCCGAAACAGGAGAGTTATTCAACAACGAACCGCTGATTGAACCGTTGACCAATGGAACTAGAAATTGTATTAGCAGTCGTGGAAGGGTTGTCCAATAAAGAAATTGCCGATCGGTTCGGATTAACCGAGGGCACGGTTAAGGGGTATATAAATCATATCTACGGTAAGCTTGGAATAAAACGACGTGTACAAACGGTTGCTCGCATGAAAGAGTTGAGATTGCTGCCCTAATAGGACCAACTACAAAGATATATAGCGCCCATACATGAGTGCTGTATGGGTTTTTCGACACTAGAGACAGTAAAGTTTTGAAAGAACTACCGGGACGGTGGATTCGGACAATTCTCTGCTCAAGATGCCTCATGTCGTCACACTGCCTCACATCGGTTCAGCTTCTTCAAAGACGCGGTTTGAAAAGGCTATGACGGCAGCCAGAATTAGATTGCGGGACTTTAAGGTCAAATGCCTGCGCTTGTCGTGAGAGCGTTACAATGAAGTTGTCTATTAATTAATTCTTACAAAGCATGAGAGATATTTCGGGAAATCGGCATATTTCTAAGTGATGTACTCTTTGTAATTAGTCAATTTAGATAAAAAGGCGAACGATTGGCTTGATTAATTCAGTAATCCTATGTATTATTAAGATAGATTTGAAAGCATAAAAGTCAATAATCGTTCTTGAAGGTGATTACAATGTCCCAATCAGATTCTAATGAGTACAAGAAGAAGCTGTGTCACCTATATAACGAGATTTCTAAAGAATTGTTCGGCTTTGGAACCACTTTACTGAGGGTATCGTTGGATCAGAATATCATTACTTTTCATGCAAAGCATCGTCGTTCCCCCCGTTCTACCGCGCTTGAAGGCGAGGCGCCAACTTTGAAACACGAAGTGGATTTCTATATGTCTTCGATATATAAGAAGAGAATCCGCGAGAAGCTGGAACAAGAGATGGGATTATCGATGGATGCGGTGTTAAGAGATTATGATCCGCCAACGCAATGGGCAATTACGAACATCATTCTTAAACAAACCGAATAGCTTAGACCACGGTGTTTCACTTTTGATCTATCTTAAGTGGAAACCGCATGTATATCCGTAGATGTCTCTTTACATTGTTTACGATGAAAAGTGCTCTTGATTAGAAGATTTCTTCTATCAAGGGCACTTTTCTGTTTATTTTTGCTTTTGCGCATAGATATTATGAAGTCGAGGGTAGCATACTAGTAAAAATTGACAAAGGGTTTGACGCTTCAAAATATAGATATACAAACTTGGGAGGTTATTCATGATGAAAAAAAGAATGCTTCATAGCCTTATTTCGCTGTCTGTGGTGGGACTAGCGCTCACAGGATGCGGCGCATCTCCGTCCAAAGATCAGGGGACTGCAAGCACAAGTCCAGCTTCAACGGCGCCGACGGCAACAGCCAAAGGAGCGCCTACCGAATTAGTCATTTCGACATGGGGTTTCTCGGATGACTTCTTCAAGAAAGAAGTATATGCGCCGTTTGAGAAAGAGCACAACGTCAAGATCGTACTGGAGATTGGCAACAACTCAGAGCGTCTGAACAAAGTGAAGCAAGGCAGCAGTTCCAAAGTGGATCTTATCTATTTATCCGATTACTATGCACAACAAGGTATTGAAGCTGGACTCTTTGAAAAGATTGATCGCACCCGTATTCCGAATTTGAAAGACATCTACGATTTGGCTAAGGCACCACTTGGTGAAGACTATGGTCCTGCCTATACGATTGGTCGGTTGGGAATCGCCTATAATCCGAAGGCGACAAGTAAAGAAATCAAGTCGTGGAGCGACTTATGGAGTCCTGAGCTTGCGAAGAAACTGACATTGCCAAGCATCACGTCGACAACAGGTCCAATGATCCTTGATGCGGCATCGGTCGTTGCAGGCAACACAACGTTCAATGCAGATCAAGCATTTGCCAAAGTGAAAGAACTAAATAAAGGCGTCGTCAAATACTACGGCCAAACATCCGAATTCGTGAATATGTTCGCGCAAGGGGAAATTGCCGCTGGGCCAATCATGGAAATGTATGTAAAAGATTTGAAAACAGCTGTACCGGAAACCAAGTTTGTTTCCCCGACTGAAGGGGCTTACGCTGTCATGAATACAGTTAACGTGATCAAAGGAAGTAAAAATAAGCAGTTGGCTGAAGATTTTATTAACTGGCATTTAAGCAAAGAAGTCCAAGAAAAATCAGCAAAGTCCAAAATCGATTCACCTGTGAATACGACACTTCAGCTCTCGGCTGATGAAGCGCAAGGTATTACTTACGGAACAGATGTCGTAAGCAAGCTTCGCAAATTGGACATGAAATTCGTGAATCAAAACCTTAAAGGTTGGATTGACCGTTGGAATAAAGAAGTCACTCAATAGTTGAAGAATGAACAAGGGTATATGTTTGTGGATATACCCTTGTCTGTATGAAATGGAAGGGGGTTTATCATGAAGAAGGTCATCCTTGATGTGGATACAGGCGTAGACGACGCGCTGGGCATTTTGCTGGCTGTTGGCAGCGGGGAAATGGAAGTGCTTGGTATCACTACGGTGAACGGCAATGTGTCACTTGACCAAGCGACCCTGAATACCTGCAAAGTCTTGCAGCTGCTGGGAATGGAGCAGCAGATACCAGTCATTAAAGGGGCGAATAAGCCGCTGCTACGCACGACTTATTTTGAGCATAGGGTTCACGGCAAGGACGGACTTGGTGGAGCTTTAAGCGATATGCAGGTTCACATGTGCGCGGCTGAGGGACATGCAGTCGATTTCATTATTGAGCAAGTGAAGCAGCACATAGGTGAAGTCACGCTTATTATGACCGCGCCGCTGACGAATCTGGCCATGGCTGTTATGAAATATCCGGACTTGATTCATCAGGTCAGCGAAGTAGTTGTAATGGGCGGCGTTGTCCAAGGTTTTGGGAATGTGACGCCAACAGCGGAGTATAACATGTACGTCGATCCAGAAGCAGCGAAGATCGTGCTGCATGCGGGATTCCCGGCCATAACGCTCGTGGGCTTGGATGTGACCCGGAAGGCGCTGCTGACAGAAGAACATATCCGCTCGCTCGGAGATACGCCAATTGGACGCTATGTCAAGGAAAGCACAGCAGATTACATGCAACGTTATCAAGAGCGCAACGGTGTACGGGCATGCGCCCTTCACGACCCGCTCGCAGTCGGGGTGGCGCTGAATAAAGAACTGGTGACTACTCGCCATTATTACGTAGATGTAGAAACCCGTAGTGAGCTGTGCGACGGGCAAACGGTCTGTGATTTCCAAAGCCGATTGGCTAAGCCTGCTAATGTCCATGTGTGTATGGAAGTGTCCGCCGAAGCATTTCTAGACCAATTTATCCGCGCATTGCGCGCCTAGCGAACCCAGGAACAGGAGTAAAGCTACATGAAAAAAACGTATTTATATTTACTATTGCTGCCGGGATTACTGTTCCTGACGGTTTTCATGGTGGTTCCGATCCTTCTTACGATAGGTTCAACCTTTTTTAATAAAGGCAGCTTCACATTAGCCGGTTACTGGAGTTTTTTCAAGGACCCCTACTTTCTGAAAATTTTATGGACGACCCTGCGTGTTAGTGTGGTCACAACCCTGATATGCATCGTGGTGGGCTTCCCTGTTGCCTATTTCATCTCCAAGCAAAGCCCAAGGCAGAAGGCGATTCTGCTTGCCTTAGCGATTTTTCCACTGCTCACCAGTTCTGTTGTCAGGTCGTTCAGTTGGATGATTATTTTGGGCAAAAAGGGGCTGCTGAATAACGCGCTGATCGCTATTGGCTTGATCAAGGAGCCGCTCGATATCTTGTACACGCCTGCTGCGATGATGATCGGTCTGGTCCATTTATTCCTGCCGCTCATTATTATTACCTTGGTCGGTGTTCTTGAGAATATAGATCCGGATCTGCTGAAAGCGGCGGAAAGCTTGGGAGCGGGTCGCTTCAAAGCTTTCGTTAAAGTCATCGTGCCGCTTAGCGTACCCGGATTAATCATAGGAAGTATTCTAGTCTTCGTGGGCAGTCTGACGGCCTATACGACACCTGCTTTGCTCGGAGGCAAGCAACGGGTTATCTCCACATTCCTATATCAGAACGCGATTACGCTGAATGATTGGTATCTTGCCTCCGTTATTGCGGTAATTATGATTGTGATTACTTTTGTGGTCATCGCGCTGATGAACAAACTGGCTGTTAAATTAAATCCGAAGGGGTAGAAATATGCGGGAGAAGAACCGAGGGCTGGCCGTATTTACGCTTCTTGTCTATCTATTTTTGCTCGGGCCGCTCGTCATCATTGCATTTGCATCTTTTGAGCCAGGGAGTATCTTGAAATTCCCGCCGACAGGCTTCTCTTTAAAATGGTACCGTAACATCCTGGACGTCAAGATGTTCATGTCGACGTTCAGCACTTCCATCATCGTATCGCTGCTGGGTAATTTCTTTGCGCTGCTGCTGGGGATTCCTGCTGCTTACGCATTAAGCCGATTTACGTTCAAAGGGAAGGAAGCGCTCAATGCGATCTTCATTTCCCCTGTGCTAATTCCTGGTATTGTGCTTGGTTTTACGATGCTCAAGTACTTGATCGTGGTGTACCACCTACCGATTTATGCGGCGCTGCTGGTTGGACATACCGTCATCATGCTGCCGTTTATCATTCGAGTAATTGCTTCGAGCTTATCCAATTTTGATTTTGCGATTGAAGAAGCCGCGTTAAGCTTGGGCAGCAGCCACTTAAAGACGTTCTTTAAAGTCGTACTGCCAAATATCAAATCCGGGATTATTGCCGCAATTTTGATTGCATTCTTGGAATCTTTTAATAATGTGGACATTTCAGTCTTTATGACGGGGCCTGGGGTCAGTACACTGCCTATTCAGATGCTGACTTATGTGGAGAATCATTTTGATCCGACAATTGCTGCTATTTCTGTACTGCTGATGCTGTTCACAGCTGTACTTATGTTCATCATTGAACGGTTGATGGGTTTATCCTATTTCACCAAACGATAACGGAGGCTTGTATTCATGGCATTGCTATCACTGGAAAAAATTTCGGTTGCCTATGACCAGCACTATATTCTGCAGGATTTTAACCTAAGTGTTGAAAAAGGAAGTTTGATCTCGCTGCTTGGTCCTAGCGGTTGCGGAAAAACGACGACCTTGCGGCTTATCGCAGGATTCATCGAGGCAAAATCAGGCACTTTCTCTTTGAATGGAAAAGATTATACGCGTGTTTCTGTGAATAAACGCAATTTTGGCTTCGTTTTCCAGAGCTATGCGTTATTCCCGCATTTGTCGATTTACGATAATGTGGCTTTTGGCCTGCGCTTGCGCAAAGTGAGTGGGGCAGAGCTGGATCGCCGTGTGCGTCACATTCTCGATGTCGTCAGCTTATCCGGCTTCGAGAAGCGTTACCCTAAAGAGCTGTCGGGCGGTCAAAGACAGCGCGTCGCGATTGCGCGGGCGCTCGTCATAGAGCCGGAACTGCTGCTGTTTGACGAACCGCTGAGCAATTTGGATGCGAATCTGCGCGTCAACATGCGGGTCGAGATACGCCGTATCCAGCAGGAGCTGGGCATTACGACGGTATATGTATCGCATGATCAGGAGGAGTGCTTCTCGATCTCCGATAAAGTAGCGATCATGAATAAAGGGATTATCGAACAGCTAGGTGCCCCGGCGACGATATTCAAATATCCGAAGACGGAATTCGTAGCGCGGTTTATCGGATTTACGAATTTTATCACCTTCGAGTCACGATTGGATAACAGCCAAGAGATTGCCCTCAAGGTGAAAGATTATATGTTCTCTGTAACCAAACATGCGAGTAAAGGCGAACAGTTAGGCAAGCAAGGCGCTATTCGTCCGGACGATGTCGTGATGGGAACCTTTGATGAGCTTGAGGCAGGGGCCAATCGCGTGAGCGGCCGCGTCAAGGTTAGCACGTTCCTCGGGCGAAGCTATCAGTATGTGATTGAAACGGAACTGGGTTCCTTCACCGTGAATAAAGAGATGGAGCTTCCTTACGCGAATGGGCAAGAAGTTCGGCTTCATTTTCCAGGTGAGAAATTAGTAATTGTTGAGTAGTGGACTTGGAGGTGAAGACAGATGCGCATTGATGTACTGATTGAAAATGTTCATATTTATAACAGTTATTTTAAAACATTTATCCATGGGAATGCAGCCATACTGGACGGTAAATTTTTATATATTGGCCAAAGAGGATCGGAAAGCTTCGAAGCCGCGGAACGTTTGGACGGAAACGGCCGTTATATGATTCCAGGTCTTATTGATATCCATTTGCATATTGAAAGCACGATGGTGACACCGGAGACGTTCTCCTACGGACTCATTCGTAATGGCGTCACAACGATTGTGCCCGAACCTCACGAGATTGCCAACGTCTTCGGACTGGATGGAGTCAAGCAGTTTATGAAAGCTAGTCAGGATACTGTCGCGGACATGTTCTATGCGATCCCGAGCTCGGTTCCAGCGACATCCATGGAAACGACAGGCGGCGAGATTCATATCGCCGATTTGGATGAGCTGTTACGTACGGAACGGATCATCTGTCTGGGTGAAATCATGAATTTCGTTGATGTGATCACAGACCCCGATTGCAAAACAAATCAAATCATCAATCATGTTCGCACCAATTATCCGCATCTCATTATTGAAGGGCATGTGCCAAAGCTGTTGGATTTGGACCTGCACCGAATGATTTACAGCGGGGTCGATTCGGATCATACGCATCAGTCGATAGAGGGCATGGAAGCCCGAATTGCTGCGGGCATGTTCATCGAAATTCAAGAGAAATCAATGACGGATGAAGTTATGGCTTATTTAATCCAGCATGATGTATCCGAGCATTACTGCTTCGTTACCGATGATGTGATGGCTGACTCCTTCCAGCGCCGCGGGCACTTGAATCATATTGTGCGCAAAGCAATCGGCATGGGTATGAAGCCCGAGCAGGCCATTTATGCCAGCACACTCTCTCCAGCCAAGCGGATGCGGATGTATGACCGCGGGGTCATCGCCCCTGGCAAGATAGGCGATTTTCTGCTGCTTTCCAATCTTGAACAGCTAACGATAGAGCAGGTTTTCAAGGCGGGGCGTAAAGTTTACGATGTGGAAGAGGATTATACCCCAATCCTCAAGCCTCCGGCTTTCCCTGCGCATTATTATCAGAGCGTGCAGATGGTGCCTTTAAAGGAAGCGGATTTTGTTGTTCGTATAGAAGAAGCTGACGCTGTTTATACGTGCCGCAAGATGATGGTGAAGGATGGTTCTACATTCACAGAAGAAGGGCACGCTCAGGTTGAAGTTCGGCAAGGGAAGCTGCTATGGCAGGAAAGCGGCAGTGCACTCATTGCTACGTTCGAACGCTACGGGAAGAATGGCAATCGCGCCTACGGATTGATTGGCGGCGATACGATCAAGCGGGGAGCCATCGCGACGACGTACTCCCACGACAATCATAACTTGCTCGTTATCGGGCATAATCCCGCCGATATGCAACTTGCTGCTAACGAAGTAATTAACAATCAAGGTGGTTTCAGCGTTGTGGAAGACGGCAAAGTGATCGCGAACCTCAGGCTGCCAGTAGGTGGCATCTTAACGGAAGAGCCGCTGGAGCAGGTAGCCATGGAAGTTGAACAGCTCCGTAAAGCCATGGAATCGCTGGGCTACCAGCATTATAATCCCATCATGTCCATCAGTACGCACTCACTACCGGTAAGTCCTGCTTTGAAAATTACGGACTTTGGTTTAATCGATGTGAATTTGGGTAAGGTAGTCCCACTTATTATTCCATAGAGCAAATGATCAAGGAAAATAAAGGTGCTTAGTGGATGTTTACTTTTGTGAACATTCACTTTATTTATTTCTGAAGCTTACAAGAAAGTATTTACAAAATAATGAAAATGATTTATGATTCAAATATAGAGTTTAAATCGATTTAAAAGAGGAGTCGCTAGTGAAGAATTTAACAGTCACAATTAAGGATGTTGCTAATCTTGCAAATGTTTCAACAGCGACTGTATCCTTAGCTCTTTCCGGAGATTCAAGGGTAAATATAAAAACGAAAAAATTGGTCGAAGAAGCAGCTAATAAGTTAAATTATATCCCCAATGAGATTGGGCGCAGTTTAAGAGCAAAGAAAACAGAAACCATTTCATTCATTATCCCCAATACCTCTCATCATGTGTTTACCCACCCTTACTTTGCACAGCTACTAGAAGGAATTAATGAAGTACTCGACAATCATAATTATAATTTGCTGCTATCGACAAGCCCCTCAGAAAAAGATGAATCTGCTGCTTACAATAAAATATTAAAAAATCGACGCGCAGATGGGATCATACTTTCCTCAGCTTCCATCAATGACTTGAATATTCTAAGACTAGTTGAATCAGGATTTCCAGTTGTTTATTTAGGGAAACTGCGTCATGACAATGTGCTAACGGTCGAACGAGATGATATAGGTGGCGCTTATACGGCAACAGAGCATCTCATACGGATTGGTAGAAAGCGAATCGTACATATTACGGGGCCTTTAGATCATCAAGAAGGTATTGATCGGTTAGATGGGTACAAGAAAGCTCTCCTGGACAATAAAATCCACTTTGATGAATCTTTAATCATTGAGAAGGACTTCTCCAGAGAGTCGGGATACGAGGCTGCCGCAGAATTAATGCGTAATCATATCGAATATGATGCTTTATTTGCAGGAAATGATCTGATGGCCATTGGAGCTTTGAAATTTTATAAAGAGAACAAGATTTCAGTTCCAGGTGATGTATCTGTTGTAGGTTTTGATGATATTGAGATGTCGACGGTTGTCAGCCCAATGTTAACGACGATTCATCAGCCAATGCGAGAGATTGGTTATGCAGCCGCGGAGAAGTTGATCTCTTTTTTAAATAACCAAGAAGTACAAGAAAAAAGAACGATTATGTCTACACATTTAGTCATCCGAGAATCGTGCGGTGCTGAACGTCTGTAGACGTTCTTTTTAAACAAAAGTTAAATCGATTTAAAATTAAATTATACTCCATTTAGAAAAGAGATGATTTAAATGAAAGCGCTTATAAATGATTATGGCAACAGCATTAAACTAACCCGAAAAAAGAAACTCATCTACAATTTCAAAAGAGATGCTCCACTATATCTACTTTTATTATTACCAATGACCTATCTAATCATCTTTCGATATGCCCCCATATATGGCGTGGTGATGGCTTTCCAAGATTACAACATTTTTGAAGGAATTAGCGGTAGCGAGTGGGTTGGGTGGGATGTCTTTAAGTTTATTTTTGATCAAAACGGTTTTTATCGCGCTCTCAAGAATACGCTCGTTTTAAATGTTCTGGATTTAATCGCGGGCTTCCCAGCTCCCATTATCTTAGCAATTCTGCTGAATGAACTGCGGCACGTAAGGTTTAAAAAAATTGCGCAAACCGTTCTATACTTACCGCACTTTTTGTCCTGGGTCATTATTGGCGGGATGGTCTACCTCATGTTTTCTTCAGCAGGCATGGCGAATACGGTATTAACAAGTCTTGGCTTTGCTCACATTGAGTTTCTATCGCAGAAAATAAACTGGCTCATCATGTATGTGGCTATCGGCGTTTGGCAAAATGTGGGCTGGGGAACCATCATTTATTTAGCAGCCATAATCGGTATTAATAAGGAGCTCTATGAGGCTTCAGATATTGACGGTTGCAGCAGGCTTCGCAAAATGTGGCATATCACGTTGCCGGGGATCAAGCCTACGATTATTATTCTGCTTATTTTACAAATTGGAAGGATGCTTTCGATCGGATTTGATCGGCCGTTTGTTATGGGGAATTCACTTGTAAGCGAATACTCGGATGTCATCTCAACCTATGTTTATCGTATAGGAATTGGGTCGGGAGATTTCTCGCAGGCAACTGCAGTGGGATTATTTCAATCCGTAATCGGATTAATATTTTTACTAACTGCTAATTATATTGCCAAGAAAGTTGGTGAGCAGGGAATATGGTAAGGAGTGTGAGTAAGATGAACAAGACGTATAGAACGAAACCATCCGATATGATCATTATGCTATTCATTATTGCAGTTTCGATTACATGCCTCATCCCATTTATGTACATTACTGCGCTTTCTTTTAGCTCGAATAATGCCATCATCTCTCAAAAGGTTATGCTTTGGCCGGTAGAGTTCACGTTAGAAACGTATAAAACGATTTTGAGTGATATGGACATGATTTATGCGCTAGGCTACACGATTGTTCTGACAGTTTTATACACAATCATTTGTATGTTTTTAACCATTTGCGCAGCGTATCCGCTTACAAAGAAAAGATTAAAGGGCAGAAACTTTGTTTTATCTATCATGGTTTTCACGATGTACTTCAGTGGAGGACTAATCCCTAGCTATCTACTCATAAAAAATTTGGACATGATGAATACGATTTGGAGCTTAATTTTGCCTGGCGCGATGAGCGTGTTTAACTTAATTATTCTAAAAACTTTTTTTCAATCGCTTCCGGAAAGTTTGGAAGAATCGGCATCCATAGATGGGTGCAGTGAACTTGGAATTCTAGTGCGAATTGTACTTCCGCTTTCATTGCCTTCGATTGCAACGTTAAGTTTGTTTTACGCGGTCGATAGGTGGAACGGTTTTCAGGATGCGCTGTTTTATATTACGGATAAAAATTTGTACCCGATGCAATTAAAGTTGTACCAAATTATTACGGCCAATCAACTGTTGGATTCGCAGCAAGGTGAAGGCAGTAGTGGCAATTTCATTGTACCGGAGTCGTTGAAAGCAGCCAGCGTGATGTTTGCGACAGTGCCAATCCTACTTGTGTACCCGAAGCTTCAGAAATATTTTGTTGAAGGGGTTATGACAGGAGCTATAAAAGGCTGATCATTGGCATTGAACTTGATGTCACATGAAAGGTGGTGGTTTGCGTACGTCTTAGGAAAGTTGGATGCTATGATCATCGTCAAAAAAGGGAAGGTTCTTGCACAATATACTAAGGGAGAGGTTACTATGAAATTTAAAAAAATGCTAACTTTATTACCAGTTTCAACCCTATTGATAAGTGCATTGGCAGGCTGTGGCAGCGATACGAAGACAGAGAGCAAATCAACAGCAGCGCCAACTTCAGCGCCTACGGCAGCTGCGAAGCCTTCAGGCCCACCGGTTACATTAACGGTTGAAATATTTGATAGAGGGATTCAGGGACAGCCGGATTTAAACAATAACACATGGACCCGCTATATTAATGATAATTTTGGGAAAGCAAATAACGCGATTGTAAAGTTTGTTCCAGTACCCCGGTCACAGGAAATTGATAAGCTGAATGTATTAATGGCAGCTGGTGAAGCGCCAGACATTTCGTTTACTTACGACGGTCCAACCGTATCCAAATACGCGAAATCAAATGGTATTGCTGATGTAAGTGATTTATTGGCTAAGAGTGGGAAGGAATTAACGAACTATCTAGGCAAGACCGTACTTTCTTATGGACTTTATAATGGTAAACAGATGGCCATTCCTGCCAAAAGGACTTCACTAGCCAATATAGGTATGTTTATTCGAAAGGATTGGCTAGATAAATTAGGCATGCCAGTTCCTACGAATAAGGATGAATTGTATAATACGTTAATTGCATTCCGCGACAAGAATCCAGGCGGTGTCAATGGTGTTGTTCCATGGGGATTGGCATCAACGGGGATGAATTATAACCTAGGAAATATAAGTGAGTCTTTCTGGGGGAAACAAACAGATGAAGAATTCCACACAACTCCCAACTGGCTAAAACCTGGAAACAAGGATGCACTTAAATACCTTAACAAACTCTACAATGAAAAGTTAATTTCGCCAGATTTTGCTCTGGATAAAACAGCGAAACAAGCTGATGCTGACGTAACTAACGGAAAAGTTGGATTCTTCGGTGCAAACTGGGATTACCCATTAAGACAAAATATTAGTGAGCCCCTAAAAGCCAATGTTCCTACGGCTAGCTATGTGCCCATTGATGTTTTCAAAAATTATGAAGGGAAATTCAAGAAGAATGCGTATAACGAAAATGGCGTGAATATCATTATTCCAAAGTCGAGTAAAAATGCCGAACTGGCCGTTAAATATTTAAACTGGATGTCTGATGTGAAAAACTTATTCTTCCTTCAATACGGTCAAGAAGGTGTAAATCACAAAATGGTAAATGGTATTCCTCAAGTGATTGCCCAAACAGGGGACAATTTGCAGACGTCCTATCTCAATCTAGACTACACCTTGGTTGTCAATGGCGCGGAGCTAGGCGATCAGCAGAAGAACATTAAGGCTCTAGCTGCATCGGCGCCTGGACTTGAAGCTGTTGCAGAACAATCCTACAAAATCAATACGACAGATACTTATACCGCTTTCTTCTATGATACACCGAATGAGTCCAGTATTAAGTTCGGCAAAACACTTGGGGATATGGGCAAACTCATGACGGATAAGTTGATTAATTGTAAGTCAGCAGAATTCGATGCCTTGTACGATAAACTGGTTGCAGAATATATGGCTGCAGGCGGGCAGGCTGTTATGGACGAAAATATTAAAATTTACAGGGCAATGCAAGCGTATAAGAAGTAATTGGAAATTAAGTCTTAATACCAGAGGAACGTTAGCTTGAACGCTTCCTCTGGTATTAAATAAAACATGACGGGAGAGATATTTATGTACAAAAGTAAAAAATATCGAGTTGCGTCCTTTCTACTGCTGTTAACCTTGCTGATCAGTTTGATGCCTTCAGCCGCATTTGCTGCTCCCAAGTCTATAGTAAAAATTGCTCTCTTTTCCGACAATTTTGAAAGCGCTTCAACAGGAAATTGGACAGCTCTAAACGGAACTTGGGGGAATTACAATGATGCAGGAAACAAAGTTTACAGGCAAAGTAGTCTAACTGGTACGACTAGAAGCGTAGCTGGAGATGCCAATTGGGCTAACTATTCATTTAGTTCAGATGTAAAGGTAGAAACATTGGGTAGTTATTCAACCAATTCGGTACATCTCATGGCAAGGTTTGTTGATATTGATAACTACTATGATCTTACTTATACATCATCTAATCAAACCCTCGCTCTCAGGAAAAAAGTAGCTGGTACATGGACCGTGCTGCAATCCATATCCAACGCACTTACGAACGACACCGAATATAATTTAAAAATCAACGTAAATGGCAGCACAATATCAGGTTTTGTAAACGGGGTACAAAAGCTTACTGCGTCAGATACGTCATTTACAAACGGGAAATTCGGATTTTCTACATTCAATCAGTCAGCGAAGTTTGATAACGTTGTAGTAAACCCCGTATTTACAGAATATGAAGCAGAAAATGCTGTACTAACAGGAGTAACTGTAGGTGGTTCCAGTGCAGGTTATACCGGAACTGGTTATGCAGACTTCAATAATAATTCCGGCGATTCAATTCAATGGACTGTAAATGCACCAATCGCAGGTTCCTACACATTGGAATTCAGATATACTAACGCAAGTGGGGTCGATCGACCTTTAGAATTGAAAGTGAATAATACCTTAGCTACAAGTGCGTTTTCATTCCCAGTGACTGGCGGATGGTCAGATTGGGAAAGAATTTCAACATCTGTTAATCTTAATGCGGGTAATAACACTATTAAGTTGACATCAAACGGAAGCAACGGACCTAATATTGACAAACTGATTGTTTCTCAAATTACAGACTATGAAGCTGAAAATGCGGTATTATCAGGTGCGAATGTTGCTAGTTCCAGTGCAGGTTATACCGGAACTGGCTATGCAGATTACATTAACAACTCAGGGGATTCGATACAATGGACAGTAAATGCTTCTAACGCGGGATCCTACACATTAGAATTCAGATATGCGAACGCGACTGGAACGGATAGACCTCTAGAATTGAAAGTGAACAACACCCTAGTTACAAGCGCACTATCTTTCCCGGCTACCTCTACTTGGACAACTTGGGGAAGCACATTAAAAAAGGTTAACCTGAATGCTGGTAATAATACAATAAAATTGACCACAAACGGTAGTAACGGAGCTAATATTGACAAGTTGAGCGTTTATCAAATTACAGATGTTGCGCGTTCAACTGCTGTAACCATTGATTATTCCGTAGACTCGGGAGCTGCCAATCAATTGGCAAGCGGCTTCCTACATGGGATTGGTCCTGTCTATCCGGATCAAAAGTTAATTAATTCTTTAGCCGTGAGGGCTGTTAGAGGAGCCCCTCACCATGCGATTTTACCAAGTCTTTTTGATCCCACGACCTATAACCGTGTTAAGGCCACGGGAGCAAATATTATGATCGGTACGTATTATGGTTATACAGATGTCAATGGAGGAGCAAAGCCCGGAGGAGACTATGTGGCATGGGAAAACTTCGTGCAGGATTATCTGGATGAAGCTACACAAAATAATTTTGATGTGTATTCATGGATTACATGGAACGAGCCAGATCTTCAATGGTCAGGCAATATAGCTGGATTCAAAGAGACGCATAAGAGAGCTTACAACGTAATAAAAGCTTGGAATCCAAATGCCAAGGTTCAGGCACCTGAATGGGCAGTATACAATTCGGATAGAATGAAGGACTTCCTGACCTATTGTAAAGCGAATAATTGCTTACCAGATATTTTGAGCTGGCATGAATTGAGTGGTACCCCAGATGATATTGAAGGTCATACACTGGAGATAAAGAACTGGATGCTTGCAAACGGGATCACGCCAATGCCATTAGCTGTTACCGAGTATCAAGGAGTAGGCGAGGTTGGTGTAAACCAAGGGCATGATCCAGGTTTATCCGTTGCAAACATCGCAAGGCTAGAAAGATCACAGCAAAACGGTCTGATTTATGGCCTTAAGGGGAATGATCAGTGGCAAGGTGATGATCCAAACTTTAAAGCAGGTTTGGACGAATTAGCAGATATTAATACATTGTCTCAGCCTACAAGTCGCTGGTATATGTACTATTGGTATGCAAAGGCTACGGGCAGAAAGGTGAAAACCATTCAAAATAATGATCAGGTTGAGGCTTTCGCGACCACCGACAGCACAGCGAAAAAATCAATCGTGCTTCTGGGAAATCCGAATGATATTGTTAGTTATGATACACCGTTGCAATTAAATAACATACCAGCGTACCTTCAAAATGCGGGAAAAGTTAATATTAGAGTTGAATCTGTCGGCAATAACAATGGTTTAGCAGAGCAAGGAACATCGATATTACTCGATGGTAATTATACGGTTACGAATAATTCTGTATCTATTTCCTTGCCGAGTATGGGAATTGATACGGCATATATCGTTAAAATTACGCCAGGGACTACCTACGAGTTCCAGGCAGAATCGCTTTCCCAAACCAATTCCGGAAAAACCCACAGTATATATTCAGAAGCTCAAGCATCAGGAGGCTCAGGAACAACCTATGCAGCCAATGCAGTAGGAGACTGGGTAAAATATACGATTAATGTACCGATAGCAGGAACGTATAACATAAAAGCCTTACTGAAAAAGGAAGGCAACAGAGGCATATCACAGTTATACGTGAATAATGCGGCTCAAGGAAGTACGGTTGATCTATACGGTCCCTTCCTCTACTTTGACGCAGATTATGGCAATGTGACGTTCTCAACAGCTGGCAATCAGACACTGGAGTTTAGAGTCACGGGCAAGAATGGTTCAAGTTCGAACTACAACCTTGCATTTGATAAGTTTACAGTAACAAAACAATAAATTAGCATTTGAAAGATAAGTTATAGACAAAAGAGATTGAATAGGATTTGCATAATAACATAGTAAATCCTATTCAATCTGTCCTATTCTCATATTTTTCAGTAACATCGTCATATCGTTGGCGATTTTTTTATGTGGGTTCGTCCCTCAGGGGGAACTATAGGGTGAAAGTCCGATCAGGGCTAGCGAACGCCTAGTGTAGCCAATCTCAGTGGTGGGATAGGTCATGCGTACCAAAAAAAGTATTTACAAAATAAGGGAAATCGTTTATTATTTAATTATAGGGATTTAAATCGATTTAAATCAACAAATTGGCCATAGTCTATGAGATAAGAAAACCAAACTCGCCTCATTTATCATTTCCAATACCTATAACCATGTGAATACTCACCTTCACCTTCACCTTCACCTTCACCTTCACCATGCTCAGCTACTAAAAGCGTACTGATAAAGCATAGAAGTTTTTTCGGAATAAATTTAAATCGATTTAAAAGCTAAACTCAATGATTAATTTAAAACCGCTGAAAAGTATATTAATCGATTCTTAATGAGAAAAGAGATGATTAAAATGAAAGCGCTTTTAGATGAATCCGCGCATGGAACCAAATTGCACTGAAGAAATTTAATTTTGATATTATTCGCATTCGAGTGCAATAAAATCAGTAATTCTTCGTTGGTGGCAATAGCAGGACCATGCCATTTTTCCAAGGAACAACTGAAATAATGGAAAGGAGGATTTGCTTGAGTGCGTTTAACTTGAAATTAAATGATAAAGGAGATGTGAATGATGATCAAAAGTAAGAAAAAGTTCATTGTGCTCTTTTTTCTCGTGTTAACGTTGCTGATTGGTACGCTGCCTTCAGCTGCAGTTGCTGCTACGTCCACTACTGTAACCATTGACTATTCCGTAGACTGGGGGGCAGCATCTCAATTGGCAAGTGGTTATCTACATGGAATCGGACCTGTCTATCCGAATCAAAAACTAATTAATAGTTTAGCAATTAGGGCCGTTAGAGGTGCTCCCCACCATGCGATCTTGCCGAGCCTATTTGATCCCACTACCTATAACCGTGTCAAGGCTACAGGTGCAAAAATTATGATAGGTACGTATTATGGCTATACAGATGTTTATGGAGCAAAGCCCGGAGGCAACTATGCGGATTGGGAAAACTTTGTTCAAGACTATTTGGATGAGGCAACACAAAATAATTTTGATGTGTATTCATGGATAACATGGAATGAGCCAGATCTCCAATTTTCAGGCAATTTAGCCGGATTCTATGAGACGCATAGGAGAGCTTATAACGTAATAAAAGCTTGGAATCCAAATGCCAAGGTCCAGGCTCCTGAATGGGCGGTATACAATTCGACTAGAATGAAGGACTTCCTGACCTATTGTAAAGCGAACAATTGCCTTCCGGATATACTGAGCTGGCATGAACTAAGTGGTACCCCGGATGATATTGAGGGTCATTCACTGGAGATCAAGAATTGGATGCTTGCAAATGGGATTACACCAATGCCCTTATCTGTTACCGAGTATCAAGGACCTGGCAATATTGGCATAAACCAGGGCTACGATCCGGGTTTATCCGTAGCAAACATCGCAAGGCTGGAAAGATCGCAGAAACACGGAATGATTTACGGTCTTAAGGGAAATGATCAATGGCAAGGTGATGATCCCAACTTTAAAGCAGGTTTGGACGAATTAGCAGATAAGAATACATTGGCTCTGCCAACAGGTCGCTGGTATCTGTATTATTGGTATTCAAAGGCTACGGGCAGAAAGGTACAAACCAGTCAAAACATTAATCAGGTTGAGGCTTTTGCGACCACAGACAGCACAACAAAAAAATCAATTGTCCTCTTGGGAAATCCGAGTGATAGTGTTAGTTATACGACAACCTTGCAACTGAATAATATTCCTTCATACCTTCAGAATACAGGAAAGGTTAATGTAAGAGTTGAATCCGTAGGGAATACACTTGGTTTAGAACAACATGGTACAAACATTGTACTCGATGGTAATTATACGGTTTCGAATAATTCTGTATCGATCACCTTGCCGACTATGGGAATTGATTCGGCCTATATCGCTAGAATAACTCCGGGGACTACGTATGAGTATCAGGCAGAATCGCTTTCCCAGACCAATTCTGGAAAAAGCCATAACGTATATTCAGAAGCTCAGGCATCAGGAGGTTCAGGAACAACATATGCAGCCACTGCGGTAGGTGATTGGGTAAGATATACCGTAAATGTACCAGTAGCAGGAACGTATAATATGAAAGCCTTACTGAAAAAGGAAGGCAACAGAGGCGTATCACAGTTATACGTGAATAATGTCGCGAAAGGAAGTACGGTTGATTTATACGGACCCTTCCTCTACTTTGATGCAGATTATGGAAACGTGACTTTCTCTACAGCAGGAAACCAGACGCTGGAGTTTAGGGTCACAGGTAAAAATGGTTTGAGTTCAAGCTACAACCTTGCCTTTGATAAGTTTACATTAACAAAGCAATAAATGATCTTTGAAAGGCAAGTTTAGAAAAAATGAAGATTGCATAGGATTTGTAGCATGACATAAGAGTCCTATGCAATCTCTTTTTCTAATTTAAATCGATTTAAAATCGGCAGCTATGAATAAGTGCAGTGAACTGGGAATTCTTGTGATAAGAAAGGTGGTGGTTACCGTACTCATTAAGAAATATAGGTAATGGTTTCAAGGCAGTAAAGGGAGTCTCATGCGAAAAAAAACGAAGGAAGAGGTTAAACATGAATTTCAAGAGAATGCTGACTTTATTACCGGTTTCAACACTTTTAATCAGTGCATTGGCAGGCTGCGGAAGCGATTCGAATACAGATAGCAAGTCAACAGCAGCAGCAACAGCTGCACCAACGGCAGCGGCGACGCCTTCAGGCCCGCCTGTTACTTTAACAGTTGAAGTATTTGATAGAGGGATTCAGGGACAGCCAGATTTAAACAATAACACATGGACCAGGTACATAAATGATAGTTTTGGAAAAGCGAATAATGCGATTGTGAAATTTGTTCCAGTGCCCAGATCACAGGAAGTTGATAAGCTCAATGTATTGATGGCAGCTGGTGATGCACCGGATATTTCATTTACTTATGACAGCCCAACCGTATCCAGATACGCCAAATCGAAGGGTATTGTTGAACTGAATGATCTATTGGCTAAGCATGGCAAGGAATTAATGAATTATCTGGGCAAAACAGTACTTTCTTATGGCGTTTTTGAGGGGAAGCAAGTGGCAATTCCTGCGAAAAGGACTTCACTAGCATGGGGTGGCCTGTTCATAAGAAAGGATTGGCTGGATAAATTAGGGATGCCAGTTCCTACGAATAGAGATGAATTGTATAATACATTAATTGCATTCCGTGATAAAAATCCAGGAGGCGTCAATGGCGTTGTTCCTTGGGTAGTGGCGACGGGGAGTAATTACAACTTTGGAAATTTAGCCGAGTCTTTCTGGGGGAAACAAACAGATGAAGAATTCGTTACAATGCCAAGCTGGCTAAAACCTGGCAACAAAGAGGAACTTAAGTTCCTCAACAAACTCTACAATGAGAAATTAATTAGCAAGGATTTTGCTCTCGACAAAACAGGGAAGCAAGCAGATGCAGATGTAACCAACGGAAAAGCAGGATTCTTCGGTGCGAACTGGGATTATCCATTAAGACAAAATATTAGTGAGCCATTAAAAGCTAATGTGCCTACTGCCAATTTAGTGCCAATTGATATTTTCAAAAATTATGAAGGGAAATACAAGAAGCTCGCTTATAACGAAAATGGCGTCAATGTCATTATTCCTAAGTCGAGTAAAAATGCAGAGTTGGCCATTAAATATTTAAATTGGATGTCCGACCCGAAAAACTTATTCTTCCTCCAATACGGTCAGGAAGGCGTAAATCACAAGATGGTGAATGGCATTCCACAAGTTATTGCTCAAACAGGGGACAATTTGCAAACGTCCTATCTCAATTTGGATTATACCTTGGTTGTCAATGGCGCCGAACTTGGCGACCAGCAGAAGAATATTAAGGCGCTAGCTGCATCGGCTCCTGGCCTCGAAGCTGTTGCAGAACAATCCTACAAAATCAATACAACGGATACTTATACCGCCTTCTTCTATGATACGCCGAATGAGTCCAGTATTAAGTTTAGTAAAACACTGGGGGATATGGGCAAACTTATGACGGATCAGTTGATCAACTGTAAACCGGCAGAATTCGATGCCTTGTACGATAAACTGGTTGCAGAATACATGGCTGCAGGCGGGCAGGCTATTATGGACGAAAATGTGAAAATTTACAGAGCAATGCAAGCTTATAAAAAGTAAAAATGCTCATATAGCAACTCATATAGAACGGTAACATCCAAAGAGGAACGTTTGCTCATAAACGTTCCTCTCTAAATTATGGCAAATACTTCATGAATAGGAGACGCGAAAGATGTATAAAAGTAAGAAAAAGTTGGTTCTACTCTTTCTAATGGTTGTATCCTTGCTGATCAGTTTGATGCCTTCAGCCGCATGGGCTGTTCCACTGTCTACGGAAAATATTTCTCTCTTTTCGGATGATTTTGAAAGCGGTTCAACAGAAAATTGGACTGTTCAAAGTGGAACCTGGGGAATTTACACGGATGCAGGGGGCAAAGTTTACAGGCAAAGTAGTCAGTCAGGCACTGCTCAAAGCGTAGCAGGAAATGCCTCTTGGATAAACTATTCTTTTAGTGCAGATGTGCAGTTAGAAGCCTTGAGCAGTTATACAACCAATTCGGTACATCTCATGGCAAGGTATATGGATGATAATAACTATTATGATCTTATATATACTTCTTCTGACCAAACACTCGCTCTCAGGAAAAAAGTAGCGGGAACTTGGACCGTACTGCAATTCATATCCTACCCACTAACGAATGATAGGGAATATAATCTGAAAATCGCTGTTAACGGCAGTTCTATAGCAGGATTTGTAAACGGTACACAAATGCTTACTGCTACAGATACATCACTTAAAAATGGCAAAATAGGATTTTCTACACGCAATCAGTCAGCAAAGTTCGATAACGTTGTCATGCGTCCTGTCATTACCGTATATGAAGCTGAAGAAGCCACAATCTTCCCAGCAACTAGCGGTCCGACTGTAGGTGGTTCCAATCAAGGTTATACGGGCACTGGATATGTAGACTTTGCTAATAATAGCGGGGATTATATCCAATGGACAATAAATGCACCTATGGCAGGATCCTACATTTTAGAATTCAAATATGCTGATACGGGTACTGCCAAGCCTCTTAAGCTGGACGTTAATGGTAACGAAGTCAATAGCGCACTTTCTTTTCCAGTAACTTCTTCCTTATCGAGTTGGACAAGACTTTCAACATCTGTGAATCTTACTGCGGGCAATAATACAATAAAACTTACAACCACCGGAAGTAACGGTGGCAATTTTGACAGGTTGAGTGTTTTTCAAATGACAGAATATGAAGCTGAAAACGCCGTATTATCAGGTGCGGTTACAAGCAGTGTCAATGCAGGTTATACGGGCACTGGATATGCAGACTACACGAATAATTCTGGGGATTCTATCGAATGGACGGTAAGTGCGTCTATGGCAGGCGCCTACACGTTGGACTTCAGATATGCCGATTCTGGTGCTGCCAAGCCTCTTAAGCTGGAGGTTAATGGTAACGTTGTCAATAGCACACTTTCTTTTCCGACGACTTCTGGATTGACAACATGGGCTAGTATTACAAAAGATGTTAATCTTACTGCGGGCGATAATACAATAAAACTTACAACCACCGGAAGTAACGGTGGCAATATTGACAAATTGAGCGTTTATCCAGTTATAAATGCTGCGCGTGCAACGACTGTAACCATTGATTATTCAGAAGACTGGGGAGCAGCAAATCAATTGGCAAGCGGTTATCTGCATGGAATTGGGCCTGTATATCCAGATCAAAAGTTAATTGATCCTTTGGCGGTGAGAGCGATTAGAGGTGCTCCACACAACGGCAACTCTTATCTGCCGAGCTTTTTTGATCCTGCTACCTATAACCGTGTTAAGGCTACAGGGGCGGAATTAATGATAGGACTTTATTATGGTTATACAGATGTATATGGAACAAAGCCCGGAATTGGTTCGGGCGTGGGAGCGGGCTATGATAAATGGGAAGAATTCGTACTAAATTATTTGAATGAGGCTAAAACAAATAATTTTGATGTATATTCATGGATAACATGGAATGAACCCGATCTTCAATGGGCAGGTAATTTATCCGCATATAAAGAAACTCATAAAAGAGCTTATAACGTAATAAAAGCTTGGAATCCAAATGCCAAGGTTCAGGCTCCTGAATGGGCGGTATACAATTCGGATAGAATGAAGGACTTCCTGACCTATTGTAAAGCGAACAATTGCCTACCGGATATATTAAGCTGGCATGAGCTGGGGGGGAATGCAGATGATATTGAAGCTCATTCTCAGGAGATAAAGAACTGGATGATTGATAACGGGATTACTCCAATGCCCCTTGCTGTTACTGAATATCAAGGGTCAGGTAATGTCAGTGGAAACAATCAGGGCAATGATCCCGGATTGTCAGTAGCTAATATCGCAAGACTGGAGAGATCAGAGCAATACGGCATGCTCTTTGGTCTGAAGGGGAATGACAAATGGGATGGCTCGGACCCTAACTTCAAAGAAGGATTAGACGAATTAGCAGATATAAATACACTGGCTCTGCCTACAGGTCGCTGGTATCTGTATTATTGGTATGCCAAAGCCACAGGCAGAAAGGTGAAAACGATCCACAATAAAGATCAAGTTGAGGTTTTTGCGACCAGCGACAACGACGCGAAAAGATCGATCGTGCTTCTGGGGAATCCCAGTGAGACGATCAAGTATGATACGCCGTTGAAACTGGATCATATACCTTCCTACCTCCAAAATGCGGGAAAGGTTAACGTAAGAGTTGAATCTACAGGGAATTCATATTTTTTAGAACAGCGTGGAACAAAAATATTACTGGAAGGTAATTATACAGTTACAAATAATTCAGTATCTATCCCCTTGCCAACGATGGACCCTGAGACTGCGTATATAGTTGAAATAACTCCCGGCACTACTTATGAGTATCAGGTGGATACACTTACCCAAACCAATTCGGGAGACCTGCACAGTGTATTATTAGAAACTCAGGCATCAGGGGGCCAAGCGGCCACATATGCAGCAAATGCGGTAGGTGACTGGGTAAGGTATACAATAAATGTTCCCACAGCTGGAACGTATAATATCAAAGCTTTACTGAGAAAGGAACAAAATAGTGGTGTATCTCAGTTATACGTGAATGGTGTTGCTACGGGAAGTACCGTCGATGAATACGGACCATTTCTATACACCGATGCAGATTATGGAAATGTAACTTTCTCTGGGGCAGGTGATCAGACGCTGGAGTTTAGAGTTACGGGCAAAAACAGCTCGAGTACAAACTATAACCTTTTATTTGATAAGTTTACATTAACAGAGATACATTCAGACAGTGACGCCTCATTAAGCAATCTGGTTATCAGTTCAGGAACCTTGTCACCGGCATTCATGTCAGGCAATAGGAACTATACGGTCAGTGTTGCAAACAACGTATCAACCGTAAATATTACGCCTACAATGGCATCTTCGTCCAGCAGCCTGAAGGTAGGCGGCGTAACGGGAGCCGTTTATAGTGCAAACCTTGGGGTAGGAGCCAACAATATCCCTATCGTAGTTACAGCACAGGATGGTACAGTGGCTACATATACGATCAATATCAGGAGGTTACAACCTTCAGGCAGTGACGCCACTTTAAGCAACCTGGTTATCAGTTCAGGAACCTTGTCGCCAGCATTTACGCCAGACAATAGGAACTATACGGCCAATGTTTCAGGTATATCTACCATAGATATTACACCTACAGTGACATCTTCGTTAAATAGGAGCCTGACGGTAGGTGGCGTATCTGCAGTGTCGGGAGCTGTTCATACTGTAAACCTTGTTGATGGAGCCAACAATATCCCCATCGTAGTTACAGCACAGGATGGTACAGTGGCTACGTACACCATAAGCATCACCAAACAAGGACCAACCATTGTAACCATTGATTATTCTGAAGACTGGGGAGCGGCAACTCAATTGGCAAGCGGTTTTGCCAATGGAATAGGGCCTGTATATCCTCATCAAAGGTTAATTAATTCTATAACAGTGAGAGCTGTCAGGGGTGCACCAACAACAGTAGCGAATTTACCGAATCTTTTTGACCCTACTACCTACAACCGTGTCAAGGCTACTGGAGCTAATATAATGGTAGGCACATACTATAAGTCTACTCTTGTATCAGATGGAAATATCTCTGCCTACAGGTCCTTGGTTCAAAACTACTTGAATACAGCCACAACAAATAACTTTGATGTATATTCATGGATAACATGGAATGAACCCGATCTTCAATGGGCAAGTAACATGGCAGGATATTATGCTGCACATCAAAATGCGTATCAGGTGATTAAAGCTTGGAATGCAAACGCCAAGGTTCAAGCTCCCGAATTGTCATCATACGATTCTACAGCAATGAAGGCTTTTCTGACCTATTGTAAAGTGAACAATTGCCTGCCGGATATATTGAGCTGGCATGAGCTTAGTGCTGTTTCAGATGATATTGAAGCACATACACTGGACATAAAAAACTGGATGCTTGCAAACGGGATCAGACCAATGCCCTTAGCTGTTTCAGCCTATCAAGGGGCTGGTAATATCGGCAAAAATCAGGGCTATGACCCTGGACTGACAGTAGCAGATATTGCAAGGCTGGAGAGATCACAGCAAAACGGTCTGATTTATGGTCTGAAGGGGAACTATCAAGGGGATAACTCTACCGCTGCCAAAGCACAATTAGCCGAATTAGCAACAAATACGAATAATGTGGATCTAGGTACGGGTCCTTATTATGTGTATTATTGGTATGGACAGGCCACAGGCAGAAAGGTAAAAACCATTCAGAACAAAGATCAGGTTGAGGCTTTTGCAACCAGCGACAGCACAGCGAAAAAATCAATCATCCTTCTTGGAAATCAAAGTGAAACGATTAGTTATGATCCGCAGTTGAACCTGACTAACATCCCTGCATACCTTCAAAACCAAGGGGAGATTTATGTAAAAGTGGAATCTGAAGGGAATAATAATGGTACGGAATCGCGTCAAGGAATGAGATTGGAAGGTAACTATACAGTTACGAATAACTCTGTATCTATCACCTTACCAAGGATTTTAGCCGATGCAGCCTATATAGTTAAAGTATACCCTGGCACTACTTATGAGTATGAGTTAGACTCACAAACCCCATCTGCTTCTAATGGTAAGACCTACGGTCCAGCATTTGCCGAAACACAGGCATCTGGCGGAAAGGCTGCCAATTATTCATCAACGGCGATAGGTGACTGGGTCACGTTTACAGTAAATGTGCCAGTAGCTGGAACGTATAATATAAGAACTAACGCGAAAAAGGAAGCTTCTAGAGGGATAGCACAGCTATACGTGAATGGTGAATCTACGGGAAGTCCTGTCGATCAATTCGGAACCTATATGTACTATGATGCAGATTATGGATATGCTACTTTCTCTGCAGGGAACAATGATCTGAAGTTTTTAGTAACGGGAAAAAGCGCAAATAGTACAAACTATGCCATTTCATTTGATAAGCTTATGTTAACAAAATTATCAAGTGACGCCACATTAAGCAATCTGGTTATCAGTTCAGGAACCTTGTCGCCGGCATTTTCTCCAGACAAAAAGGACTATACTGTGAGTGTTGCAAACACCGTATCAACCGTAAATATGACACCTACAGTGACATCGTCGGTATACGCGGGTCTGACAGCAGGTGGTGTAACTACAGTGTCGGGAGCCGTTTATAGCGCAAACCTTGGGGTTGGAGTCAACAATATTCCAATCGTAGTTACAGCACAGGATGGTACTGTTTCTACCTACACGATAAGCATCACAAGGGAAGCAGCAGCACCAGTACGGAGCAGTGATGCTACACTGAGCAATTTGGTAATAAGCTCAGGAACGTTGTCACCAGCATTTGCAGCAAGCACAACAAGCTATACGGCAAGTGTTGCAAATGGCGTAACGAGCATCAATGTCATTCCAACTGTAACATCAACTGTCTATCAGAGCATGACAGTGAACGGAGTTTCCACGGTATCTGGTGCGACATACACAGCGAACCTTGCTGTTGGTGCGAATCCAATATCCATAATAATTACAGCAGAAGATGGAACGCCAAAGACATATAATGTGAATGTTAACAGGGCGCCAGCACCAGATGTTACATTAATAAGTCTGGTACAACTCACTCATACAGTACCCTTCAATGACTTGCTTATTGGCAAGCTTGGTAAACTCGCGGTTTCGGCCAAATATTCGGACGGGTATACAGTTGACGTGACCGACTTGGCAAGCTATATCTCGGCAGATCCACAAGTGGCAACCGTCACCAGTCATGGGATCGTGACGGGAGTGTCCCAAGGGTCTACGGTGATTACCGCTACTTACGGTGGCTTTAGTACCAGTGCGAATGTAAAAATAATTAGTGCTATTGAGTTATCGCCGACTGTGGATGAGAATGTTATTCAACTGACTGGCATGGATCCAGTAGATATTACAGTTCCGAGGGAAGTAACGAATGCTGCAATTCAATTGTCGCCAGTTATGGATGGAACATCGGCACAAGCTATACTTCCGTCTATAGTTGTAAATGCGAGCACTTCACTTGGCAATGTGAGCATGTCGATTCCTGCGAATACGCAAGTAACGGCACCATCTAGCTGGGATGGCATTATTCATCTGCCGCAAGTTCTGAGCAGTAGCAGTGTTCCAGTCTCGAATGGCATCGTTAGTGCTGTGATCAAGGCAGGATCATCCGATGTGAAGTTAACCTTTGACAAAGCTGTAAGAATTGTGATTCCTGGACAAGCTGGTAAATTGGTAGGGTTTGTTTCACAAGGCACGGTCGTTCCAATTACGGGTACGATTAGCGCGGATAGCCAGTCGGCCGCCAATCATGAAATTTCAGTTGGAGGAGACGCCGCTATTCGTAGTGGTAATGATTTGGTTGTTTGGACCAAACACATGACCGAGTTCGTGACGTATTCGGCAATTCCAACCGGAAGCAGTGGCGGTGAAAATAGCAATGCCGCACCTGTGAATATGGCTGTGATTCCCGCTAACAAAGGCGGTTCAGTTACCCTGAACGAGGCTACAATTAGTATCCCTGCCAATGCCGTCAAAAATGATATTCGAATCTCAGTAGACAAAGTAACTTCGAGCTTACCACTGGATCCGGCATCCAAGCTTGTGAGCAATATGTTCAGAATTGCAGCAGAGCCGGATCAAGCATTTAGCTTGCAGATAACCATCAAACTGCCGATTGATAAGAGTAAAGTAGACGCGGAGCATCCGCCGATTGGTATCTACTGGTTCCATGTAGAAACCCAGAAGTGGATTCCACTGGAGAACCAACAGTTGGATATGAGTAATGGGATGGTAGCGGGTACTGTCGATCATTTCGCTACATTTGCCATTATCGCCGTAAAGAAACCGGAAAAGGATCAGTCACCGATGAATTCCGCTAAACTGACAGATATCCAGACGCATTGGGCAGCGAAGGATATTCAACACTTGATCGAAGCCGGCGTTATTGCAGGGTATCCAGACGGTACGTTTAAGCCGGATAACAAAATTACAAGAGCCGAGTTTGTCTCGATGATCGTAAAGGCTTTCGGTCTGAAAGAGGAACAAGGCAAGGTTTTTGGGGATACTAGCCATCACTGGGCAGCAGGGGTTATTGCCACAGCGGAGGCACAAGGGTTGATTTCAGGTTACAGCGATACAATGTTTGGTCCTGACGAATACCTTACACGTGAACAAATGGCCAGCATAATCGTTCGTGCAACTAGGTTGGATTTGACGAAAACCGGAATCGACTATAAGGACAGTATGGACGTATCCGATTGGGCCAAATCTGCTATTGCAACCGCAACTAATCATGGACTATTGAATGGGTATTCAGATCAAACATTACAACCGCAAGGCTATACGACACGTGCAGAGACCGTAACGGTCATTATTAGAGCATTGGCATTGAAAAAGTAAAAGCTATAGCCTTGCATGAGTTGTATAAAAGATGAAGATTGCATAGGATTTGTATACGACCATAGGAATCCTATGCAATCTCTTTATTTCAAGAAAGTATTTACAAAATAATGAAAATGGTCTACTATTTACTTATAAAATTAAATCGATTTAAAGCGTGATGCTTAGCTCCCTTTAAAGACGGATACGATTCAGCAGCGAAATTTATGTACAGAAAAATGACTGCGATACTTGTACGTGAAAAATAATCAAATGGAAGTGCTATATGCATAATCACTTTTTTTTGAACAAATTTTAAATCGATTTAAAAAATGCGAAGAGGATGCTCTAGTAACAGGAAGTGGCTTGTCAATGATTAAGAAACAGGGGTCAATTACATTTACTAAACGGGAGGAATACAATGAGCAATCGTATGAAGAAAAAAACATGGGTGATATCGTTAGCTTCTGTCTTGACTCTATCCGCTGTCCTTACAGCTTGTGGAGGGAACAAAACAGATACTGGAAATAAAGTAACTTTAACGTATTGGAATGGATTTACGGGTCCGGATCGTCCAGCCTATGAGGAACTAGTCAAACAGTTCAATGATAAACACCCCAACATACAAGTTACGATGGATATTTCTCCATGGGATGCATTACTTGCCAAATTACCTACATCACTCGCATCTGGTCAGGGACCGGATATCGCTTCATTCGATTCGGCTTTAATCCCCCAATATGCAAAAGGCAACCTGATTCTTCCCGTTGATGATCTCTACGGAAAAGGTATTGATCAAAAGGTTATAGCGAAAAGTTTGGTCGATGCCATGAAATATAATGACAAACTCTATGCAGTGCCTACCAATACGGCAACCTTATTGATGTATTATAACAAAGATATTTTTAAAGCGGCAGGGATTGCTGCTCCACCTAAGACGTGGGCGGAATGGCAGGATGCCATCTTGAAAACGACGAAAACGAACGGTACAGATAAGCAGTACGGGCTCGTACTTGCCGACCATGCAACGATTCCGATGTGGCCAATTCTCATCTGGGGGAACGGCGGTGATATTCTTTCTGCTGATCACAAAAAATCGATGCTGAACGACAGTAAAACGGTAGAAGCACTTAAAATATGGGCTGATTTGGTAGCCAATAAAGGAATTTCACCTGTTAATCTAACAGGCGGAGATGCTGATAAAATCTTCGCATCTGGAAAAGCCGCTATGGAAATTAACGGTCCTTGGATGGCTGGCGGATTAGGCGGCGTGAACTTTGGCGTTGCTCCGGTTCCAGCGGGTCCTGCTGGCAATGCTACGCTTGCTACTGCCGCAGCTATGGTCGTTGGAAAAAACACGAAGCATAAAGATGAGATTTACGAGTTCATGAAATTCTGGAACAGCGCGGATGCACAAGCTTACTTGTCTTCCAAAACTGGTTTTCCCCCAACTAGAACGGATTTAAGTGATAACGCGCAGGTCAAGTCGAACCCACTTATTCCACAATTCGCTGCAGTAGCGAATGATTCTAGATTTTACTTAGCTGGTTTAGAACAGTTTAGCAAAATTGACAGCGATATCTTTACACCGGCTATTCAAGCGATTACCAACAATAAAGGTACCGTAGAAGCTACAATGGCAGATGCAAGTAAGAAATTGGATGCCCTTTTATCGGGTAAATAGTCATGACAGCATGAAAATGCACCCTACGGACTGTGGGCAAAAAAACAGTTCGATAGGGTGCTCATCATGTTTCATATGTTGAAAAGAAGCCGGCTTGAGGAGGTAGTTATGACAACCATACGCTTTAAAAGAAAGCCTATTATAGATCAAGGCCGGGCAGCGTTTTTCTTTTTACTTCCAACTGCATTGATATTATCGTTATTTGTATTTTGGCCTATTCTGAATTCGTTCTGGTTGAGCCTCCATCAATGGAGCTTGCTGGAATCAGACCACCCCTATACAGGATTAAGTAATTACATCCAATTAATGCAGGATGAACGATTTTGGAACTCGGTGAGGAATACGATTTATTTTACAGTGGGTTCTGTACCTCTGGGTATTATTTGCTCGCTCTTGCTCGCTCTATTGTGTAATTTAACGCTTAAAGGGATGAATTTCTTTAAAGCCATTTATTTTTTGCCTGTTATCTCCTCGTTTGCGGTACTTTCCATTATCTGGTCTTTTTTGATGGATCCAGACATCGGCTTAATTTCTTATTATTTTCATCTCATTGGCTTTTCCGTGACCGGTTGGCTACGGGATCCGACATTGGCGATGCCAGCTGTTATTCTAATTGCTATTTGGAAAAATGTCGGATTCAATATGGTGATTTTTATGGCAGGATTGCAAGGGATTTCTGTTTCGTTGTATGAAGCTGCAAAAATTGACGGTGCGAACACGATCCAAAAATTTTGGCACATTACAGTGCCTTCCTTAACACAAACTACACTATTTGTGATTATTATCTCCATCATCGCTTCATTCCAAGTATTTGATCAGGTATTTGTTATGACGCATGGAGGTCCCTTATTCAGTACGGAAACAATTGTTTACTATATATACCATCAAGGCTTTGAATTGCTCGATATGGGATATGCCTCTTCCGCGGCTTGGTTCTTATTTATTGTTGTATTTTTAATCACTTTAACGCAACTTAAGTTGTTCAAGTACAATGAAACGGACTAGGGGGATTGGATATGAAGGTAACTTTAATACGCAATTTTCAGTATCTTATGCTAATTGCGGCAGCAATCCTCATCGCTTTCCCTTTCGTATGGATGGTCCTAACTTCATTTAAGACAGAGAACGAAATTGTACATTTTCCGCCTACTTTGTTTCCATCCCAGCTCATATTGGACTCTTATATTCATGTATGGAGTAGGATTCCGTTTCTAGTGTTTTTCAAAAATAGCATTATTTTCTCGTTCAGTGTTACCTTGATTTCTCTCCTGTTTGACTCCATGGCTGGTTATGCCTTTGCCAGACTCTCGTTTAGAGGTAGGAATCAATTATTTCTTCTTGTGCTGGTTGCATTAATGATTCCTGTCCAGGTAACCATTATCCCGTTGTTTATCATGCTTAGCCATTTTGGCTGGCTCAATACGTTTTTGGGATTAATTGTCCCCCGTGCAACGAATGCATTTGGCATTTTTATGTTAAGGCAGTTTTTTGTGGGATTGCCCAAAGAGTTGGATGAAGCAGCGAGAATAGATGGATGCTCAGAATTTAGACTTTATTGGCAAATCATTTTACCTCTTGCTAAACCTGCTATTGCTAGCCTTGCGCTGTTTCACTTGATGTATAACTGGAACGATTTATTGTGGCCATTAATTATTACGAGTACTGAGGATATGAGAACGCTGCCGGCAGGACTTGCGTTATTTATGGGGCAGCATGTTGTGGAGTATGGCATATTAACGGCAGGGGCAGCGATTGCTACCTCACCGCTTGTTATTGCCTTTATATTTGCACAAAAGTATTTCATTCAAGGTGTAGTATTTACCGGCTTAAAAGAATAAAGAAAAGAACTTATGGATAGGGAGAGAATAATGATATGGACAAAAAACATCCTTGGGTTTGGGCAGTAGGCATCGAGAATACGTTCATCGGTCAAACAGCTAGAGGCGAAAGAGTACTAGATGAATTCGAAATTACGCAGCATTATCGATTTTGGGAAGAAGACTTAGACAGAGTGAGGGAATCGGGAGCAACCATGATTCGTTATGGCATCCCTTGGTATCGGATTGAAACAAGTGATGGCGTGTTTGATTGGTCATGGACAGATCAGGTGATGGCTTATTTCGATCAGCATCGCGAATTAGTACCCATCATTGATTTAATGCATTATGGTACGCCATTATGGCTAAAGAACGAATTCATGAATGCTCGCTATGCTGAATTGGTCGCTAGATATGCCAAGGCATTCGCCGAGAGATATAAAGGAATCACGAAGTATTATACGCCATTAAACGAGCCGTTTGTAAATGCCGAGTGGTGCGGTTGGAGCGGAACATGGCCTCCGTATTTAAAAGGATTGTTGGGGTTCTCTCTAATGATGAACCAGCTATGCAAGGGAATCGTTCTCACGGTTCAAAGCTTAAGGGAAGTAATGCCCGATGCTGTGATGGTACATGTGGAGGCTTCAAAAAAGTATGTGCCTGCAGACGAGTCGTTTGTAGAGGAAACCAAGTTATGGAATGAATTGCGATTTCTCATGTGGGAATTAATCCAAGGACGTATCGGGTACGGCCATCCTTTGTACCAATGGGTGCTTGATCATCACATTAGTGTTCAGGATTTGGAATGGTATGAGAGGAACAAAGTTGATTTGGACATTGTTGGTGTCAATTATTACCCGCAATTTTCTTTGAATATCATTGGCAAAGAGGTCGTCGAACATGAACAAATTCCACGAGCTAAGCTTGGAGGCTCTCAGGATTTAGTTGATATTTCTAGAGATCTTTATAACAGATATCGAAAACCGATTTTTATTACGGAAACCAGTTATAACGGCAGCGAGGAGCAGCGTGTCGCATGGCTTGAAGATGTTATCCATGGCTGCAATCAAATGCTCGACGAGGGAATCCTCTTAATTGGGGTTACTTGGTTTCCATTTATGGATATGGTGGATTGGCCTTACCGGACAAATGGGCTTTCTTTCAAAGAGAATTTAGCTACATTCGGCTTGTACAGCTTGAAGGAAATGCCTGACGGTACAATTATCAGAGAAAAGAATGCTGTAGGTAGGCGGTTTGAAGAAGAGGTAAAGAAACAAGTAGCTGAATTGAATACTTAGAATCACTTTGGAGAATTTTTTGTATGAAGGAACTATTTAACTTTATTCAATGTGGCGTTAAACCTATGACAGAGGATGCGTTACTGGAATCAGGGAAGGAAGGAGTGATGAATCAGAATGGAGAATCATGATGGATAGCAGACCTAATTTATTACTTATTCAGACAGACCAGCAAACGGCAAAAACTCTTAGTCTTTACGGCAATCCCGTTTTACAAACACCTGCACTGGAGAGATTGGCCGAACGGGGGGTAGTCTTTGAATTTGCTTTCTGTAACTATCCGGCTTGTTCTCCGTCAAGATCATCGATGTTTACAGGAAGGTACGCATCTACCATCGGAGTTCATGCGAACCATATGATGATTAATCCTGCGGAAGTTACGCTGCCGCAAGTGCTCAAGGAACACGGCTATCAGACGGCTCTCATTGGGAAGAATCATGCTTTTATGGAAAACACAAAGACTTATTACCCAGGTGAAATCGTGGAACCTGAGAAGGCTAGTGTGTTGAGACAAGTATTCGATTACGTTCGACTTGCTGATCATGGGCACATGGTCGATGGTTACAGAGACGATCCAGAAACCAAAGCAGCACATGCATGGTCCCATACCTGTTGGGTGAGCCCAATGGGTCATGGAACGAATCCTGCCCGTCCAGAAAAATGCGGTAGCTATCTTCTTGGGGATACGATGATGGATTACTTAGAAAATCAGCGTGATCCGGAGAAACCTTTCTTCACCTGGCTATCCTTCCCGGATCCGCATACACCATATCAAGCTCCTGAGCCTTATGCCAGTATGATTGATCCTGCCGAAGTGCCGCTTCCACCAAAGGATAAGTTTGAAGGAAAGCCAGAACGACAGCTGGTGGCTCATCTTATGGACGCGATGGATACCGTGGATGATGACCTGATGCGCAAGGTTCGTGCCATTCATTATGGCATGATTCGCTTTATCGATGACACACTTGCTCGCGTGATCGCAAAAATGGACGAGTTGGGTATAACGGATAATACCGTTATCGTATTCACGTCTGACCATGGTGACTCGATGGGTGCTCATGGGTTGATTCAGAAGCATAATATGTTTTACGACTCCTTTACACATGTGCCCTTTATTGTCGCATCCCCGGGCTATAAGGGGGACAAGAGAACGAATCATCTGGTAGAGCTTATCGATATTATGCCAACCTTTCTAGACATGGCTGGTATACCGATTCCGCCAGGTGTTCAGGGTAAGAGCTTTGCGTTTTACCTGAGAGGTCAGGACTATACGCCACGTGAATATGTCGTCATCGAGAGCGGTGAGGTAGGTGAGCCTCTGCGTGTGTCCGATATTACAGTTCGCCCAGAGCATCCATTTGACGACCGCTATTTTGTATGGTGTGCCTACCGCGATGCATGGGTGGGAAAGGGCAAGAGCATTCGTACGCTCGAATGGAAGCTGAACATCTATGCGAACGGGGAGGGCGAGCTCTACGATCTAATGAACGATCCTAACGAACTACATAACTGCTTCGATGATCCGACCTTCACAAGTATTCGATCTGGGCTCGAGCGCAAGTTGCTGTATTGGACGATGGAGAAGGAAGACCGACTTCCTCTGAATACAACAGTTAAGTTGAACTACTCTGAAGTGAAAACGAAGCATGTATAAAATGTTATGTTGAGCCGCGGATTATAGCACGGTTTTTCAGGATGGATTGCATAGATGTTATTGAATAAATGCAGGAGAGGGAGTGGGCAGCGGCTTTGAAGTTAATATAGCATGGAAACTTAGGCTGCTGACACAGAGTAAGATGCTTTCGCTGAATGGTCTGCAGGGTGGTTTATGATCTCAATTTGGGTTAAGACATGAAGCTAAATTAATTCATTCAATCTAATATATGGATGCAACGTTAATTATGGGTCTTTTACCTTGCTTCGTGTTCACATCCTCAAAAAATTCGACAATACCGGGGAAGATTTGGAGGATTTGATCTCTAAGCCCTGGGTGTATGATGCGCTCAGGGCTATAATTTTTGAACAGTAGTCGATGCCAAAGATGCGTTTCAACTCAATTATTGTCAGTCTTAGATTGTGTAAAAACAGCAAGGTATCTAACCTCCTCAGGAATTGGGACTAAACATGCTCATGTGAAGCTGGCAATCACCGAATACAACACCATGTATTACAATAATACGATTCGTAAAGGCAGCTTCTCGGATCTCGTGAACGGTTGGTTAGGTGGCTGCATTCCATTCCCCATCAGATTGCAGTCTATTTGGGACATAGATATGGTTGCTTGTATAAATGAGGCTCGTGAAACCGTAACCCTATTTATTGTGAACCGCAGTATGGAAGAGGTGAATGTCAATGTCGCCTTGCTTGAATGTAATGCTCAAGGAACGGGGACCATACATGAAATTACGGGTGATTCCTATGACAGTATCAATTCTGTATTTGAACCGAACGCGATTACATGCACATCCAAATCTATTAACAATAACGATGGGCAAATAAGCTGTCAACTTCGTCCTACTTCCATTTATGCTTTAGAGTTTAAGACAAACCCTATTTGATTCGCAACGCAGCAACATTCGATCAGCCCTACATGAACAGGTAGGGCTTTTTGTGTTTTTCATGGTTCTCGGAATTCAATTCTCGGATAAAAGTGAAAGAAATTGTACATCCTTCTCCTTTTTAGCAATCGATAATCCTCATATACTTACACTATGAAATTAAACGTTCCAGAGAGGTGATCCTATGAGTTCCACAACACGTCCCACTACATCTCAAATGGCAGACAACGTATCTAAACAAATACGAAAGAAGACGTTGATCTCACGGATTAACTCCCGCTGGGAATCGCCAGTTGCAGGTTATTTGTTTATAGGTCCTTGGTTAATTGGGTTTTTGGCACTTACCTTGTATCCGATGATCCAGTCCCTCTATTATTCATTTACAGACTTCTCCCTATTGAATGCTCCGAACTGGATCGGTACGCGAAATTATGAAAAAATTCTAACCGTAGATGATAAGTTCCTAAAATCGCTTAAAGTGACTTTTCTTTACGTGATTGGCTCCGTTCCACTGCGGCTGATTGCCGCACTGTTAATTGCAGTACTGCTAAATAAAAATGTCAGAGGTATTTCCTTTTACCGTACCGCTATTTATTTTCCTTCATTAATAGGGGGAAGCATTGCGGTATCCCTCTTATGGAAAAACATGTTTAGTCGGGATGGTTTCATCAATGATATCCTTCATCTGTTTGGTGTCCAAGGGACAGGGTGGACGAACAATCCGGATACTGCGCTGGGAACGTTGGTGTTGTTGGTGGTTTGGCAGTTCGGTTCAGCCATGGTCATTTTTCTTGGTGGGTTGAAGCAGATTCCAACCGATCTGTACGAAGCGTCTTCGGTGGACGGCGCGAAAAAGATAAGCCAGTTTTTCCGAATCACGTTGCCTATGCTATCGCCATCTATTTATTTCAACCTTATTATGGGCTTTATCGGTTCATTCCAGATGTTTACTCCCGCACTGATCATTACGAATAATGGTGGGCCGATGAGCTCGACATTTGTGTACGCGTTATATTTGTATGAACGAGCTTTTGGCCGCATGGAGATGGGCTACGCATCAGCCTTAGCTTGGATTATGCTAATTATTATTGTCATTGTGACATCGACCATTTCCCTCACATCGAAGTACTGGGTATTCTACGAATCAGAAACGGGGCGGAAACGATGAATTCTCTCTTAAAGCGTACATCACTTGTAAGTCATCTCTTTTTGTTAGTGTTCAGTTTAATTATGATTTATCCAGTCATTTGGTGGATGGGCTCCTCATTGAAATCCAATTTGGAGCTCAGTTCCTCTAGATTATTTCCAGCTAAGCCGATGTGGAGTAATTTTACAGATGGCTGGCATGCCATACCAAGATTCACATTTACAGATTTCTATATCAATACATTTCAACTTGAGGCGAGCCTCTTAGTTACAACCTTAATTTCCTGTAGCCTTGTAGCTTTCGGATTTGCGCGTCTCGATTTTCCATTACGAAACTTCTGGTTTGCGATACTGATGCTAACCCTGATGCTGCCTGGTCATGTGACCTTAATTCCACAGTATGCCATGTTCCATAGTCTTGGCTGGGTCAATACATACTTGCCATTCATTGTACCTCATGCAGTAGCAGCGGGAACTGGCGGATCATTCTTCGTGTTTCTTCTCGTACAGTTCATACGAGGAATTCCGCGGGATCTGGATGAGTCGGCGAAGATGGATGGTTGTAATTGGTTCAGTATTTATTGGCGAATCGTTATGCCGCTGACCAAGCCAGCGCTAGTCACGGTTATGATCTACTGTTTCCTATGGAATTGGGATGATTTCTTTGGACATTTGCTTTATATTAACTCGGTTGATAAATATACAGTCGGATTGGCGCTTCGAATGTTCAACGATTCTCAATCAGCACAAGCTTGGGGGCAGCTGCTCGCGATGTCGCTAGTCTCCGTGATGCCAGCAACGATACTATTTTTCATAGCGCAAAAGCATTTCGTAGAAGGTGTTGCGACGACTGGTATTAAGGGTTAAAATTAGTTGCACTTAGGCGTCATTGTCGTGATCAAGATCATGATAAATGGCTCCTTGGTGTAGCTTTTTTTGCATTTTCATGCTAGAGAGGTGGTTGTTATGATAAATCCATTTAAATCATATCGCTTAGATTATCTGTTCTTCGGCAGTTTTGCCGGGTTTATTATCATTCTATTACTTGTTTTTACGTGGGTAACATACACAAGTTCATCTGAGGAGCTTGAGCAGAATACGTCATTTTATCAGGAAGCACTGCTGACGGAACTAAACAAGCAAATCAATATTCAACTCAACACCATTGAGCAGATTTCCCTTTCTACCTCCTCTAACCCTTTATTACAAGACTACCTTTCCTCAGGTGGAGATGAATATGCGCGCAACAAGAGAACCAATGATACCAAAGATATGTTGGGCTATATAACCTATAGCACGGCGATTATGAGCTCGGTTGAGCTCTATGCGAATCATCCCATTCAGATGCACGATCCACAAGGCGTTGTTCATTTCAAGGATAAAGACACACTGGAAGCACAGCCATGGTATACGCTCATCCAGAACACGGATGCGACTTGGATTGGCGAGCATGCGATTCGTACGAACCGGGGGGATGTTCCTGTCATCAGCTTTGCACGAAAAATATTCGTTAATCGGTATGATTATAAAGGTGTACTTGTTTTTAATATTAAAGCAACAGCTCTAAAGGCCATACTCACTGGGGAATCAGGTGTGAATAATCGTATCATGCTCGATTCAGGAGGAAGGCTCATTACATCAACAGGGGATGGCATCTCACTTCCGCAACATACGTTTAACGAGTACATGGAAAAAATGAAAGGGACAAGTGGCAACATTCGATTGCCAGCAAGCAATGGCGAGCACGGAGCTCTCCTTGTATGGTCAAGGCTATTCAACAGTTCAAAGAGATGCTTTCGATCATCTCTTTGAACAATTCAAGCCGAATAAGAGCTTGTCCATAGAGGAACAACAAGAACGTTTCTCCGTATTGCTGATCTGCTTCTTTCAATTGTTACAAAACGCTTGGACGCACGTTAAGACTACGCCATTAGACGCACCACGTTCCTTGAGTCACAATGTGGTTTGGCAGCTTGGTCTTCGCGGCATGGGTGACAAGCCTGTATGGGCGGATGATCCTTATGCCCCAGAGACGGATAGAGGGCGAGGGCAGTTAATCGCAGATGCCATTGCCAAGCAATATGAAATTATAGCAGCAGCGCTTGGTCACAGAAACATTGCTTCAACGGCCACGCTGTGGATGGAAGGTATGGAGCTGCTGAAGGGAGGACATTTGACATTCCCGAAAGAGACGATGATCATTCATGCTGATTTTGGCCCAACTCAAATGTTAGGCGACAGCTTCTATGAGGTGAAACGTGAGTCAGGAAGGCGGTATGGTGTGTATTATCACGTCGCTTTCTGGAGCTGCGGCCCCCATCTCGTCCAAGGAACTCCACCTCAGAAAATTCATTACAATCTACAAGCGGCTGTTCAACAAGGCAACACCGATTACCTTGTAGTTAACGTAACGAACATCAGAGAGATGCTGCTTGGCACCCAATACACAGCTGCATTAGCTTGGGACTTTGAGGCTAATCAACCGGAACCATATATTCATAATTGGGTATTGGAGCATTATGGGGAGCGAGGCAACGTTGCAGCTGCTCGCGCATATCAAGCTTATTTCAATGCATTCCATTCGTTAGACAACGAGGGATACACGGGCCGTATGCTTCTGATGGATGGCATGTGCCGTAGATTAATTATCAAACTGGTAGGTATCCTGAATGGGCAACCATTTACAAAAGACGAAATTCAGAACAAAACGCTTCTGGCTTTTGATCAAGTTTCAGACTTCGTGGACTATTACAAAAATGCTACTA
The DNA here is from genome assembly GCF_031455095.1 of Paenibacillus qinlingensis. GTDB lineage: Bacteria > Bacillota > Bacilli > Paenibacillales > NBRC-103111 > Paenibacillus_E > Paenibacillus_E qinlingensis_A. The sequence goes on along the minus strand of NZ_JAVDSB010000002.1, from coordinate 627,869 downwards.
GAATAGCCCTTCCTAAGTGGGACACCGCTCTAAACGAGGCTTATCAGGCGTTACTGGAAATAGATGAGGAGTGTAGGGAGTTTTTTACGACGAACCTTTTGGTCCAATTATCGATCATTCGCGCGCTGTATCGGGCCGTTCATCATCTATCTATGGCGACAGAAGCCGTACTCGCCGGCCCAACAAAGGAAGATCAGAACGTACATGGCCGAATCTTGGAAGCTGGGGCTGATCTTCAGCAGGCCTCGATCATTCGTTTGCATGCGGAGCGAGGCAAATGGAAAGGCTGGTATAACGGCGACATCTTGTTAAACCTTCCCGATTTGATTCGTCAGGTGAGTGAGTGCGCAAGTTTACAGTCATTAAGGTGACCGTGACCTTCTATCATTAGGCAGATAGTAATTTTAGAGTGCAGATTCTTCTAAAACAATGGATTGCTCAACTAACTGGGAGACGAAAGTATAATAAGCAGGGAGTAGCCCGCCACGGGGCAGCTACTCCCTGCTTTTATTAAAGGTAATGGGAGATTTCTTTAGCAAGTAGCATCTATTTTGTGGTAAAATATGTAATTAAACTCTGGGGGTGCCTGTTTTGCCGATTATTGAAGAACTCATTGAGTTTGTTAGCCCATTCTATACAAACAAAGACATCATGCATAATTTAAGCCATATTGATCGCGTATTAAAACTCTGCCAATAAGCTACTAAAGCATTATCCTACACTAACAGACAATGAATTAATTACATACGGTTGTTACTTCCACGGTTTTATTTATCTGCGTGAAGACTTAATTAAGGATTACTTGAAGAACCAAGACCTATGCGAAGAACGCATCGAAAAAATTATTAAAGTATCTTGGGAATCACAGAAGGACGAGGTTCCAGAAACGTTGGAAGGAAAGCTTTTGCATGATGCCCATATGATTGAGGGCGGAAAAACCTATCTGATTGTAAAAACCTTATGCACGGGTACAGCTAGGGGGCAAAGTTTAGAACAGACTTTGGATTTTATAGAAAGTCATGTGCTTGGTAAAGGTGAATGTTATTTGCCAGAAGCACAAGCAGTATATTTTGATATGCAACAGTTTGCTGGCACTTTTATTAAAGAATTAAGAGAAGGTTTACAGACACCGTCATTACGCTAACGGGTAGAATAATTCCAATATGTGGTAAAATAAAAATAAAGGCTTACAGGAGGCGTTTAAACTTGAGATTAGCTAAACTATCTCTTATAAGTGGTCTCATTATTGCCTTGATTATTTTTATTTTGTCATTATTTCTAAAGAATGGTATTAGTCAACGAATATCGGGCGGCATTGGTTTAATCCTAATTATCACTACAATTCTTACAAGTGGCTCACTGATATCAGGTGACCGCCAACGAGCTAATGATAGTACTGAATCCACCAATGATAAAAAGCAAAGGGACAGTATTTCTATAGCATGTTTTCTTGCAGCTATCCCGATTTTAATTCTTTGGGGATATCTTAAGTACTTTAATTGAAAATCGATTAAGGTAACGGTGAACTTTAACACAATAGGAATGTTGAGGTCAGCAACGAATCTAAAAGGGGATAATAAATCGTTGAAATATAAAAATGACGAGGGAATAGATTATTTAAGAAGGTACCCAGCTTTATGCAAATGGATGATTAAGTGTAAAGCTTGTGAGCAGGTTGGATACAAACCTGATTTACCTGAACATATACATCCCGAGTATGCGGTTCCGCACCTTCGATGGAATGATAAATACATAAGAAAGTATTTCAAATTATCTAAGCGAAGATGAATATTGTGAAGTATGTAAAAACCTATTTCCATTTTAACGCGTTTCCGCTAACTGGGAACATTAGTTCAATAAACAGCAGGGAGCAGCGGCACGGCAGCTGCTCCCTGTTTTCATTCAAGACTTTAATAATTTAGTTTCTGTACATAAAATGATAATATTGTTAAGTTGAGGTGTTTTAAGTGGATGAAACCAATAAAGAAAACCCAAAATCTCGCAATTGTAAACAAGAAACCAACGAGGTGCCATCCTTTAACAGTGTGACCGATCACTATGGGAAAATCCTCGGAGTACCAAATAAGAGAGTTGATTTGAGAACTATGCCTAAGTTTCTACGGTGGTTTGCCTATCTATTTTATACAATTTTAATTCTGGGAGGAATCTTATTTATCTTCTCAGTAATATTTAGAAAGTAAAATTTGGTTGGAGTTTTAATATAAATTATGAGGATAAAAAAGTAAAGATGCTGAATGAGACACAGCACTCTTTACTTTTTTATTTTTGATATTAATTTTGAAGTGTATTTATTGTTAGTGAGCTTTTAGATTTATTCAGTAAATCATCTTTAAAATTTTCAAATTCTTGAATAGACTTTATCTTTCCTTGTTGTGTGAGTTGGTCATATAGCTTTCCACTTAAGATTGCTTTTTCATACTCGGTTTTTATTTCATTACTATTCCAAAAATCATCCTCTGATAGTCCAGTAATTCTAATACGATTTTTCATTATTTCTTTTACAGTTTCGGTATTCTCATCTAAATAATTAGTATTATCTATTGCTGCTCTTTCTCGTTTGATAAGATTAGATACTTCTTCTGCTGAGACTTGAATACCAGCCTTTTTAGCTTGTTTAACAAGTAATTCCTTCTTAATCATATCATCAACTAAAACATTATCTTCAATAGTAGCCTTATTTTTAGAGAATTTGTTTATCATTTCTGTCATGTTTTGATACCTGGAAATCTTCGCCTTTAACAATAGCGACTTCTGGATTACTTTTTGAGAGTGAACTTTTTTCCTTATCAAGTTTCTGCTTAATAGTATCAAATTCTGCACTGATTTCTTTTTTCGGTACCGAAATACTTGTATCTGCATAAATAGCTGAACCTACACCAAAAGCTGAAACTACAGCAATAGTTAGTAAAGGAATAATAAGTTTATTTTTTTTCATGGTTTAAACTAACCTCCTATAAATTAATGGCTATCAGTCCAAGAGTCTGTTACAGTTCCACCACCGAAACATTTATTACCTGCAGGCTGAACATAACCTTCATTATTTACACTAATGCTGAAAGGAGCAAATTGTGCAGATGTCCAACTAGAACCACTATTTTTACCAATAACGGATGTACCAGGTGCAACAATATAGCTTGAGTTTTGTGATAGAGTAACACTGCTGCTGTTAAAAGTGGTAGTATTTCTAACTGCAAGTGTATCCCCACAAGAAGATAGACCATAACTATCTGAAGACCTAATGCTTGAGTCGGAATTATTAAAGTTATATAGTGATCCCGAAGAACTGTAAGTTAGAACTGACGTCGTTGTTGCGTAGACACTAAATGTAATTCCTCCGTTGGGACCATACTGAAGAATATTTGCACTTGAACTATGGGTATCGGCAAAAGCAAGTGCTGGTAGCATTGTGCTTAAACATAACGATAGAGCAGATAACTTCATGAGTTTTTTTTTCATTTTAGTTTACCTCCATTAATTATACTAATGTTTTTAACTAGATCTTTATTATTAATACTAAAATTACATCTCACCTCATTTGATTTTTTTTATAAAAATGATAAAATATGTAAATCTACTTCACTGCTATATTTGCATATTAATGGTAATTTTGTAAATATATTATTTATATTACTAGGAAAATGCTATAAAAAAGTGCATATTGCACAGAGTGACAACTACATAAAGGGATTGGCTGCACTTTTAATAAGAAATGGAATCACATATTTCAAGCAGGTAGCAGTAGTTAATGCTACTTGGATATTTTGCGCCGTAAAATCCCGAATTTAATGTTAATTGCCACCGTTACACCAAACAAGAATAGAGAAAAATATCAAAATGAGATAGAATTCTTAAAAGTTTGTGAGCAAACCAGAGGCATTTGCTTGTTTTAGTAAGAAGTATTAATTTAATAATGTTTGCTTTTGTAAGGTTCAGTAAAATTTTTTATTTGTTTTATCGAACCTTTTCAGTCTTCAAGGTGTATATCTCATGATATTGAAGAGGGGAGTAGATGTTCATGAATAACAATACAGAGCTGCAACAGTCTAAATTATTTGAAACTTATTCGCCTTTTGTATTTAAAGTAGCGTTATTGATAACCCGATCAAGGACATTATCCGATGATATTACTCAGGAAACATTTATCAGGATTTTTAAGAAGATACATTTGTATGATCCACTTAAGCCTATAGAACCCTGGTTATACAGAATTACGGTTAATGTCACAAATAATCTCTTGAGAAAACAAAAGTGGTTGAAATTCTTTGGGGATGTTTCAATTGCAAAAAACTCCAGCTCTTGGGAACCAGAGTCGGAGCTTCTACATTATGAGCGAGATCAAGAATTGTGGGAATCAGTTGGTAGGCTATCTGTGAAATATAGGCAAATATTAGTTTTACATTACTATTCGGAAATGAGTTTAAATGAGATTTCCTCGATATTAGAGATACCCTTAGGGACTTGTAAATCTAGGCTAAATATGGCTTTAAGGAAATTAAGACTCGAACTGGATTTAGAAAAGGGAGGGATTTTAGATGAAATCTAAACAGAACGACTATGAATTAGAATCGAGAGTATCGAAAATGTTCACTCATGCAGTGGAAAATGAAAACTCTTCAATTAAATATGCTGACATTGCAAACAAGGCTCTTTCTCAGTCAACAACTCTTTTCCGTAAAAAAACCATTACACTCTTAATTGCTCTTTGTTTAATTCTAGTGATTCCGACGGTAAGCTACGCTATCAGTGGCATTTCGATTGGTGAGTTATTTGCCGAAATGAAATTGAAAATTAATCAGCATGAGCGGGATGAGAATAAAACTGTTGCAATCGTTGAAGGTGTAAATATTCTAGTTAAAGACTTTGTTTTTTACAAAGCAAACCTTGAATTAATATGGAAATTAAATGACGTGAATGTGAGTGAAACTAACATGGATTTATTGATGGATATGATAAAAGAACAACTAATAGTTCAGTATGCATTGGAGAAAGGGTATTCAGTCTCGAATGAAGAGATTAATATATATATTTTAAACTTAAAAAACCAATTAAATCAACCTGATGCTCCAAGGGAAATGAAGGAGATCATGGCAAATAGAATTAAACTAACGGGTCTGTCTGAAGAAGACTACTGGAAAAGTCCAGATACAATTAAAGCCTATAGGGATCTATTATTGAAAGACAAAGTCGGAAAAAATTTGAATATGAACGTTACGGATTACGATAAATTTAAAGAGGAAATTTGGGTTAAAAAAAAAGATGCAATCCAAATCTATAAAGAAAATCTCAAATAATTAGTAAAACATAATTGGCAGTTCATATTTGTGTCCGAGATTATCGCATTTGTACAATCTACTCTTTCATATTGTTCTCCAATTGTGAGTGATGCTTCTTCTTAATCTTCTTAACCAAATTGGATTGAGTTACGAATCGCCCTGATCGATTAATCGAATTAAAGTTTGTCTGTTTATATCGTATGATTTCCTAGAAAAATTTACTGACTGGATACTGACTCCTAAGTAGAAGAGCAGGTCGCCAAGATGAATTGTTTTTGAAGTCGATGGGTAAATTCATAAATATGGAAGGCCACCTTCAATTTCTTGTCTGTCAAGAAATCCGTTCAGCTAACAGGGAACTACAGCGGAGAATACTGCATAGCGGCAGTTATTGGGCAGATTAGTTAATTAGTTGCTTCCGTTACTTATAAAAAATGTTATAATATGGATGTATATATTTGAGGAGGTCTACAATGAGAAATACTTCCTATAATCCATTTAATGATGAGACGCTTCATCTTACTGAGAATGAAACTGATAAGAATTCCCTCGAAGATAGGGCTCCCTTTAACGATGTAATCAAACATGTCGATATTGTTTCGGGCTTCCAAGTTCCCAAAAGGCTAGACCATCTTCCAAAGTGGTATAAAAATCCTCAGAGAATATTTGCTACTATTTCTGTCCTTGTATTCACCTCATTTATGATATACCAAGTTATTCGAATTATTACTTCTATTGCTTCGGGGAAGTAACATCTCCCCGCGTTAAGCTCCCTCGATATGATTTAAATTTCTCACGCAAGCTCGTCTATTCGCAGGATTTCATCCCGTAGATATCAATGTTGAATGAAGGAAAGCGAGATATATTTGGATGTGTCGTTAAAAAGGCATACGGGAACAGAGGTGAAGTTAAATCACCCAATTCATTCCAAATACTTCACGTAGGAGTTCCTGTAAAAGACTATATTGATTTAGAGCCTGGAGAAGAATATAAGGATTTGAAGAAATATATGAATTTACAGCCGGGGTCATATACGGTACAAATGGAATGGAATAAGAATGTTGTTTCTTCTAAATTTATTTTTTCGAAACTAAAATACTTCTTGGACACTTATGACAGAGGTAGTTGCTAAGATAACGAAATTATTCATTGCGCTAACGCAGAACACTAGCACAACACACAAATTTATGCGTTAAGATTAAACCCTCCCAATTCTAGCAAAGCTAGAGATATCTTATATTTGGGAGGGTCTTTATTATGACATTGAAGGAGTTATGTATGCTGTACGAAGCTGACAAACGTATCCTGGGGTTCAGCTCGCATACCATGAAAGCATATTTTCTACAACTCAACATGTTGATACGTGAACTGGGTAATTTGGAGAATGAAGAAATATCCTTAAACATGCTAAAAGATTATTTTGCAAGGGCATCAGAGCGATTAAAACCGAGTAGCTTAGGTCATCGAATTCGATTTGTACGCTCTCTTTTTCGCTTTGCCTTTGAAGAAGGTCTTATGACACGGAATCCTTCTCTCAAGCTGAGAGAACCTAAGATGGACAAACGTATTCCGAAATTCCTAGTTGAGGAGGATGTTAATCATCTTAAGATTACCTGTCATTCTCATCGTGAGCATGCTCTGTTGGAGTTTTTGTACTGTACAGGCTGCCGTGTTGGAGAGGTTCAGAAAATAAACATTGAAGATGTTAATTGGGAGAACTGTTCAGCAATTGTGAATGGTAAGGGTTCTAAACAAAGAGAGGTATATTTCACTACCGAATGTAAGATATGGTTAAAAAAATATTTAGAGAGTCGTGGGGATATTTGTAAAGCATTGTTTGTTACTGAAACGAATCCGACTCGACGATTGTCGATTCCAACAATACGTTGGGCATTAAAAAGCTGGCAAAACGAGGGGGAATTAATGCTAATGTATATCCTCATCGATTCCGTCACACATATGCCTGTCAATTACTAGATAACGGTGCGCCGCTAGAATTTATTCAGGGTATGCTTGGGCATGGAAAAGCATCTACTACACAGATTTATGCTCAACTGCGCGGTGAGCGTAGGAGAGAATTATATCGTCGATACTTTTAAGGCCATCATTGGTTACTTCTCAGCTAAAGGGCAGGATTGCTTCATCAGTTGTCATTGTTTGAGAACCGGCATCTACTATGACAATCTAGGATAAAATTAGTAGTTTCAATTAATATTCAAGGCTAAGGAGCCTAGTTATTTTGCTTCTAGCTTGTACAGAAAAGGCTACTAAGCCGTTTCTGGTTCTGCGAGTGTCGAGTTAGGAAACTCAAATGACAATTCTTATATATATTCTACGATTCGTAGGTGTGATTGTACCAGTGATTGAAATATAATACTCTTTAAAGAAAGGGAGGTTATCTGTTTGAATCAGGTTAAAATTGGAATGTTTATTGTGAAAATGAGAAAACAGCTGAATTTAACTCAGTGTGCATTTGCTGAGACGCTCGGAATTAGCGATAAAACTGTAAGTAAATGGGAATGTGGCAACGTGATTCCTGAATTATCCCTTATGATGCCGATTTTTGTGTTGAGATTATAGCTTGCACCTATTTCCTATAATACTGTTTAGGAGAAAATCCAGTAATATGTCTAAATGCCTTATAAAAGGTTGAATAGTCTCCAAACCCAACCGCATGAGCGGCATCTAGTGCAGGCGTTCCGGACATGAGAAGCTCTATGGCGCTCATAATTCTTTTATAGGTAATATACTCAATGACTGTGAATCCCGTATTCAATTTAAAGATGTGGCATAAATAATACTTGTTTACATAAAATTTCTGCTGCAACCTGTCTAGTGAGATTTTTTCTTCTAGATTTTTGTTAATGTAATCCAATATCGCCACGATTTTTTCATCATATTTGTGACGATCGGTATAAGTATGATTATATTTTGAAAAGATTTTATTAATCGTGATCAGCATTTGTATAAAAATGGCTTTCATCATAATTTGGCTTTCGGGAGAGGCCTCCTGCGTAGTTTGTTCGATTTGCTCCCAAAGTTCGTTTATTTTATATTCCAATACTTCTTCAGCGGGTATCTTGTTACAAAATCCTAGCTTTCTGTTTTCAATAGGGTAAAGCATATTGTAATCATCCGTTTGAAAAGCAGAAATGTACTCTGGCTTAAATTGAATATACTTTCTTTCATAGCGGACATTCGAGTTAAAAACAATTCTATGCAACTCTCTTGAGTTCGTTATGACGATATCGTTTGGAGAAAGTTTGTAAGCTTGTCCTTCGATATAATAAGTTAAATCTCCTGAAATAAAATAAAACAATTCATAACGGTCATGTAAGTGTGTCTTAATTTCCTCTGGAGAATCTGTTACCTTATGTTCCATAGAAAATTGCTTGCTAATGTAGCGCTGGATTTGAGTGCTCATGATCTCGCCCCTTCAGTAATTATTATAAGCGGATAAGCAATATTTGCAATGTATCCCGCAATAAATCCAATGAATAGAAATGATTGTTGAGATAGAATGTAAAATAAAACAACGAGAGGATGGCAACATATGAGCCAATTTATATTATCTGCATTTGCAGATGAAATCGATGCCAATTTAGATACGCAGATGGATGTGCTAGACCAGCATGGTATTAAGTTTATTGAGATGAGAGGCGTAGATGGGAAAAATCTCGTTCATTATTCACTAGACGAAGTTAGAGAAATAAAGCGACGCATAGATGCTAGAGGATTTAAATTGTCAGCTGTTGGTTCTCCACTAGGAAAGATCGGTATTAACGATGATTTTGAACCACACTTGGAGCTGTTCAAGCATACATTAGAGGTCGCCAAAATAATGGAAAGTCCGTTTATCCGAATGTTTAGCTTCTGGATTCCACAAGGTGATGCGCCGGAAACATACCGCAATGAAGTCATTCATCGGTGGGGGCAATTTGTAAAGGCAGCCGAAGGAAGCGGCGTAATCCTTCTTCATGAGAATGAAAAAGATATTTATGGAGACACCCCAGAGAGATGCCTTGATCTCCTTAAGAGCTTAAATACCGACTCGGTTAAGGGCATTTTCGACTTTGCAAATTTTGTCCAATGTAATGCAAAGAACTATCCCGAAGGCTTTGAAATGCTTAAGGATCATATCGCATATATACATGTTAAGGATGCTGTCTACAGCGACCACCATGTAGTGCCAGCTGGAGATGGCGATGGCTGTATAGAAGAAATTTTAAGTGAATTATATCGCAGTGGTTATGAAGGGTTCTTATCACTTGAACCCCATCTTGGGAAGTTTAAAGGATTTGCCGATCTAGAGCCCCATTCACCAGGTTTCAATTTACCAGAAGGCGGGCCAAAAAGCTTTGCTATTGCAGTTCAAGCGTTAAAACGAATACTACATAAGATTGAGAACTAACGGAGGAGTCATTATGGACAAGGTGCGTATAGGCATTATAGGCATTGGAGGTATGGGGACTGGACATGCCAAAAATATCATCGCAGGAAAGGTTCCCCATGCGGAACTAACAGCAGTGTTTGATATAAGTGCGGAGCGATTGGAATGGGCGAAGCAAAACTTTAGCGATAAGGTTAAGATATTTGACAATGTAGATGCTTTCTTTCAATCCAAAACATGTGACGCCGTTATTATCGCGACACTTCATTATGATCATCCCGTTTTAGCCATTCAAGCTTTGAATCATGGTTATCATACGATGATCGAAAAACCGGCGGGTGTGTACACGAAAGCCGTCAGCGAGATGAATGAAGTTGCGTTACAAAGCGATAAAGTATTTGGGATTATGTACAACCAGCGAACCAATCCCGTGTATCGAAAATTGAAAGAGCTCATTGATTCTGGAGAGCTTGGTGAAATTAAACGGTCGATCTGGATTATCACGAATTGGTACCGACCTCAAAGCTACTATGATGCAAGAGAATGGCGTGCAACTTGGGCAGGTGAAGGCGGCGGCGTACTGCTCAATCAAGATCCACACCAACTGGATCTATGGCAGTGGATATGCGGCATGCCAAAACGAGTGCGCTCTTTCATGTCCTTTGGAAAATATCATGATATTGAAGTTGAAGACGATGTAACAACCTATGTCGAGTACGAAAATGGGGCTACAGGTCTGTTTGTGACATCAACTGGAGAAGCACCAGGGACTAATCGATTTGAAATTACAGGTGATCGGGGAAAAATTGTTATTGAGGATGACAAGTTAACTTTCTGGCGATTGCGTGTGTCCGAAAGAGAGTTTAACCGCGATTTTAAAGGCGGTTTTGGCAGCCCTGAATGTTGGAAATGTGAAATCCCTACGCCAGGTGTGAATACGCAACATGTTGGCATCTTAAATGACTGGGTTAACGCCATCTTACATGGCACCCAGCTCATTGCTCCTGGTATAGAGGGTATTAAGGGCTTGAGTCTTTCTAATGCGATGCATTTATCAGCGTGGACGGATAGTTGGGTAGATCTTCCATGTGACGAAAATTTATTTTATGAAGAGCTCAAAGAGAGAATTGACAACTCTACGTTTAAGAAAAGAACCAGTAAGGAAGTCACGCTAGATGTTGCTGGAACGCATTAACTAGACTATCCGTGCCAAAATACAATATCACAAGGGATCTGCTTATATCTTGATATAAGAGATCCCTTGATTTAAGTTTTCAGCAGAAAGTAGCTTAGAAGAGGACTCAAGATTATGGCTCATCAACCCTTCTTCATAGAAACATAACTGTGAGTCGAACCTTACAATTGTATCCCTATAGAGTGGGATTACCGCACTCCATTCTTGTTGACCAAGGATTATAATAAATGAATAATTCCGTGAGAGGGGGGCAACTAAGATAAACGGGACTGCTTATATTGATAGCGCTTACAACAACTTGGTTGAACATAATCAGCAGGAAAGAATATTGATTTTGTGGAGGTATGTATGCTTATAAAAAAAGGTATGAGTCTTCTATTAGTGCTTGCAATCATGTTCACATTTTTTGTGCCACAGACGGTCGGTGCGGTCAACTCCATTGAAAACTATGCCATTACTTCTACGGGTGCTGCAGATGGAGCCGATTCTGAAGCTCATCTCCAGGCAGCTGGTGGGCCGGCCACGATTCAGAACTACCCGATGCCCTCCATCTATACGCAATCCGATGTTTATTCATTAAAGGCGGATGATGAGGCAATTCCCGTTATTCAATACCTGCCGGAATATGACTATGCCGAGTTTTCTTTCTCCGGAACGGTCAGCATTGAGGTTACGGCAAACAAACCGATTACTTCGTATTCGATCAGCCCACTAGCTAAAAATATAAAGGGGACAGTCGATGGGAATAAGCTGACGTTTACATTGTCTACCTCCACCTACGTGATCGTGGATATTAATGAAGATCCGAATGAAAAAGCAGATGAAAGCGATCCCGCGAAGATCAGGAAAAGACTCGTTATTGCGGCCGATCCACTCGAGACGGACATTCCAGCTTCATCGGGTTCCGGAATCTATAATGTGACATACGCGCCATATAATGCGGACAACACAGGGGCTACAATCACTTCGGCTGCGATTCAACAAGCCATTGACGACGCGAATGCAGCCGGTGGAGGCACGGTGTTTATTCCAGCTGGCGTCTACAAATCCAGCAATCTGACCTTGAAAAGCAACGTCACCTTTTACCTGGCCGGAGGCGCTGTCATTGTCGGCACAGGCAAGGGAGAGGATTACCGGAATGACTTCCGCAAGGATACGATCTCGGATGGAACCTACTTTATCCGTACGGAAGTAAATTCCGAGAATATCACGATGCGTGGACGCGGAACCATTGATGGCAAAGGGGTGGAGATGCGGAAACGCAAGATGACGAATGCTCCGCCAACGCACAAGAATGGGGAAGGATTCATTAATAACCTACTGGTCCCGATTGCGACTAGTAACTTTACCTTTGACGGACTGACCTTACGCGACGGTGGTTTCTGGGCGTTCCTCGTGGTTCGTTCCGACCACGTGACGATTACGAATTACAAAGGATACCAGAATCTTCATGTCCTTGAAGACGACGCCATCGATATTAACGAGAGTCAGAACGTGCTGGTCAAGCATGCGATTGCTATCTCCGACGATGATACCTTCTCCACCAAAACCTGGCCGCAAATGGGAATGTCTAAGAATTGGCCTGGCGCAATTGAGCATTTGGAGAATGTCGTGTTTGAAGACGCGCTTGCCTGGACGAGATGTGCGGCTTTCAAGCTTGGCATGGGCATCGCCACGCCTCAGATCGGCGTAACCATCCGGAATTCATATGTGTATCAAAGCGCCAGGGCGCTGCTTGTCGATCATGCTTTTTCGAGCAATCCACTTCCAGTAGAAGGTTATGCGCAAAATGTTACGTTCGAGAATATCGATATCGAACGGGTGGGTATTAACCAATTCGGCAACTATTGGTTCAGGGTTTCCACCAGCACATCCGGAGATGTAAAGAATATTTTGTTCAAGAATATCAATGTTCGCCAGACGGGCGGGACATCCCAGATTCAAGGAAATCCAACTAAGGGCGGATGGGTGGACGGTTTGACGTTCACGGATGTTTACGTGAAGGGTCAGCTTGCGAGAAGCCTAAGCGATCTGAAAGCATCCGTGAGGAATGAAAATGTGCGAGGAGTAGCTATCACCAATACGACTCCGCCTATCTTCAGCGATGATTTTGAAGATGGGGATATCGAACCATGGATAAGCTCTACAGGTGCTTGGTCAATTATTGAAGATAATGGTAAGGTTTTGTCCGGCGGCAATACGACGAATACCTCTCTCATTACAGCCAACGCCGGTGCTACATGGACCGATTACACCTTTGAAGCCAGAACAAAGCTGCCACTCATCAACGGACAGGAGAACGGCGGCCTTCTTTTCAGGGTGCAGGATGAAACAAATTTCTATATGTACCGTGTCAATGCAAAGTCCAAGAAGCTAGAGCTGTTTAAATCCGTAAACGGAACCATGACTGCTGTAGCGGAAACACCGTTCACGCCTGCGAAGCAGTGGTATACGGTAAAAGTGACTGTTCAAGGAAATACGGTCAAAGCTTATGTAGATGGCGTATTAATGACGAGTTGGACGAATCCTATCCAAGAATTAACAACAGGAGGCATCGGATTCCGAACCACTTCGGCCAAAGTACTGTTTGACGATGCCGTCGTTTCCGCTATTAATGAGGCACCTACCAATATTATGCTTTCAAATGACCTCGTAGTGGAAAATACGACTGCAGGCAGCACGGTTGGAACTTTTTCCACAGTTGACCCTGATGAATTGGATACATTTGCTTACACGCTTGTGGCAGGAGACGGTGATACAGACAACAGCAGCTTCTCCATTCCCATCCTTGGGAATACGTTGATTCTCCGAATGGTACCGGATTACGAAACGAAAAATAGCTACAGCATACGAGTGAGGAGTACGGATTCAGGAGGATTATCTTATGAGAAAAGCTTTATTATTCATATAACCGATCTGGATGAAACACCAATCGACCCCACACCGAAAGCCATCCTCTTCAGCGACGACTTTGAAGATGGAAATTCTAATGGATGGAGTAAGTCTTCAGGAACATGGGGTGTACTAGTTGATAATGACACGCAAGCTCTGGCCCAGAAGGCTAGCACAACAGCCTTCATAACTGCAGGTGAGTCGTGGACGGATTACATGTATGAAGCGAAAATAAAACTACCCATATCGGATTCAAACGCAGGACTTATATTCCGGGTGAAGGATTCAAATAATTACTATATGTACAGAATCAATTCATCGTCAAAAAAGCTGGAACTTTTTAAAGCTGTTGATGGCGTTTTAACCAATGTATCCAGTTCCGCGTTTACAGCGGTTACGAAGCAATGGTATACAGTGAAGGTTATCATTCAAGGGAATATCATTCGTGGCTATATAGATGGAGAATTAAAGACCGTCTGGACCAATCCAGTTGCGGAATTAACCGAAGGGAAAATCGGGTTCCGAACAACCACTGCGAATGTACTTTATGATGATATTTCAGTTTCAAGTTTGAATAACGCACCTACGAACATTACGCTTACCAATGACAGTATTTCAGAAAACACGGCTCCAGGAAGCAATGTGGGAACATTCTCCACGGTCGACCCCGATACGGGAGACAACTTTACGTATATGCTTGTTGCAGGTACTGGGGACGATGACAATAACAGCTTCACCATCTCCGGTAATAGATTGCAGACGGTGACACCATTCGTTTATGATGCGAAGAATAGTTATTGGATTCGGGTCAAAAGTACGGATGGAAGCGGACTTTCCACCGAGAAGCAATTTACGATATTTATTACAGCTAAATCGGACGATGATTTCGTTAAAGCCGATGCAGCCAATAACGCCATATTCCTCGACCGCAGCAGAGTAGCGGCAGGTGGTACGGTAACGATAACGGCTGAAGGGGACAGACAATCCATGGATGGCGCTCTGGCGGGAGACGAAAGATTTATCCCGACGACCTGGTCGTCCACAGAAACCGGAAAAAGCGATAGCTTTAATTGGAATGTCAATGCGGGAACCTACACATCCAGCTATGCAGCTTCTGAAGTGGGAACACATGTCGTAACGGCTACGTTCCAGAAAATGAGCTGGAACGGCTCATCGTGGATTAACGGGGAGACAGACACCAAAACGGTGACCTTGCAGGTATATTCGCCGATTAACCAAGCGGGCAACAGCCTTAGCGTTAACCCAAGCCAAGTGGTGGTGGGTCAACCTGTAACCTTAACGGCAGAAGGCAACAGACAGAGCGTCACACCGACAATCATCGGCGAAGAGCGATATTACCCGACGATGTGGAGCTCCTCCGAAGCCGGTAAATCGGGAGTTTTTACCGTAACAGGGCAGGTATACCAATCCGACTATACACCTTCAATATCCGGTGTATTTACGATAACTGCCATGTATCAGAAGCAGGTATGGGATGGAACAGCATGGGTCAATAGCGTAACGGATACCGCGACCGCAACGCTTATTGTAAGTCCCGCACCTGCGGCAAACGCTGACCATAACACGCTTGCTTTAAACGCATCCAGCGTCATGGCAGGAGAGACGGTCGTCATCACGGGGACGGGAGACCGACAGCAGGCAGCTGGAACGATAGTAGGAGAGGAACGGTATTATCCAGCAGCATGGAGCTCTACGGAGACTGGCAAATCCGGAATATTCACGGTCAGCGGACAGGTGTATTCTTCCGGCTACACGACGGTATCAGCAGGCGATTTTACCATCACGGTTACGTTCCAGAAGCAAAGCTGGAATGGGTTGGCATGGATCAATGGCACGACGGATACCAAGACCATCAACCTGACGGTCAATGCAGTTCCAACTGAAGATGGTGGATCCGACGATGAATCCGGCGGCAATGATTTAAGTGGAAGCGATAACGGAACAACCTCGCCGCCGGGATCGAGTAATTCTGGTGTAGACTCACAGAAAGATGATAAAACTATCACGACTGTTTCTGTGGACAAGAGCAAGTTGGAGCAAACGTTGTCTCAGGAAGGCAATGGCGCAACGGTGACGATTCCGGTTAATAGCCCATCGGACGTGGTAGTCGTAGAATTGACAGGTGGGATGATTAAGAGCATGGCATCGAAGGAAGCCGTACTGGAGATCAAGACAGGGAATGTAACATATACGGTGCCCGCAGCCCTTATCAATATTGATGCTGTGTCCCAGCAGCTGGGGTCGCAAGCAGCATTAGACAATCTGAAGATCCATATTACGATCTCTACGACTTCGGTTGAAATGGAAAAGGCTGTGCAAGACACGGCAAACTGGAATGGTTACCAGATTGTCGTCAAGCCGGTATCGTTTGAGATTACAGTCATCAGCAGCGGCAAAACGATGGAAGTATCCAAATTTAACGGTTATGTGGAAAGAACCATCGCACTTCCGGATGGCATCGATTCGAGCAAGCTGACGACGGGGGTTGTTCTGAACGCGGACGGAACCTTCTCACCTGTGCCGACGATAACGATTGTCATTGACGGCAAACGTTATGCCAAAATCAGTTCCATGACCAATAGCATTTATTCAGTCATTAACAGCCCGAAAGCCTTTGCGGATGTGAACGCGCATTGGGCGAAGGAAGCGGTGAACGATATGGCTTCCAGACTGGTCATTGACGGCACCGAAGACGGCCGATTCGAGCCGGACAGAGACATGACTCGCGCGGAGTTTGCCGCTATGATCGTCAAAGGTCTGGGACTCTTGCGTCCTGGCACTGGTAAGGAGCTGTTTAAGGATGTAACGAAGGGCAGCTGGTATTACGACGCTGTAGCCACGGCTTACGAATACGGAATCATTGACGGGTATGGAAGCGGAACCTTCGGGCCTGCGGATCAAATTACCCGTGAACAGGCGATGACGATGGCGGCCAGAGCGATGAAGCTCACCGGGTTGAAGGCAGAGCTCCAAGCGAGTGAAGCGGAAGCGTTGCTAGCAGGCTTTGAAGATGCAGGCAGCACTGCCGACTATGCGAAGAGCAGTATCGCCTCCTGTATCAAGAGCGGAATCATTACCGGCAGAGACAGCCATTTATTGGCGCCGAAAAGCAATATCACCCGTGCGGAAGTTGCTGTTATCGTAAGAAGGCTTTTGCAACAATCAAGATTAATTTAGAATTAAGACAAGAGATGCGTTAAGGCGCTTTCCATCATCGTTTTGTTACCCTAGAGAGTGGACACACCCCACTCTCTTTTTCTTTGGGGTAGTCTATAATAAAAAACAGGAACACAAGCTGAGATGAAATGGGGTTACTTAGACAATGAAGAAAATAGTAGGACTAGGACTTGGCATAGCTTTGACGGTCGGTTTGACCGGCTGCGGAAGCACGGACACGGGTGCTGGAAAGAGCGGCGAACAGACCTCAAAGCCTGCACAGAAGAAGATTGTTAAATACTGGACGGACGATCGCCATGACCAGGAGTACATTAAAGAACTGATCAACCAGTTCAACACGACAAACAAAGACAATATCGAAGTTGAATTAACCGTCATGTCGGAGAACTATAATCAAAGCGTCGATATCGCGTTCTCCAGTAATCAGGCGCCAGACGTGCTTCGGATAAAAAGCGTTAATACGGAAACCTTTTATAAAAAAGGATATCTAGCTCCCATTGATTCGTATTTGACTGAGGATCTGAAATCGAAGTTCTCGACCGTGCTGATCGAGGGTGTCAACCGCTTCGACGGTAAGCTGTACTCGCTGCCGAATACAGGGCTTACCTTGCGGCTAGTCTACAACAAGGATTTGTTCGCCAAAGCTGGTATTCAGAATCCACCGCAATCGCTTCAGGAGATGGTTGATGCAGCGAAGAAAATTACCGAAGTAGGCAAGAAAGATGGCGTGTATGGCTTCGCGCTCAACTTCAAAAATCCGAAGAGCGCCTTGGACCGATCGGTTCGGGAAATTTTATCGCTTAGCGGCTACCAAGGGCTCGGCTTTGATATTAAAACAGGCAAATTCGACTTTGCCCCGTACGCAGAAGCGATGAAGTATTTCAAGAAAATGTATGAAGACGGAAGCATTATACCGGGTGCAGAGACGTTGGATATCGATCCGATGCGGGCGCAGTTTGCGGCAGGCAAGATCGGGATGTACATGTCCTTCTCGACGGAGCCGGGCGTGTACAAGGATCAGTTCCCGACGAAGATCAACTGGGCGGGGGCACTTCCTCCAACATTGGACGGCAAGCGTGGCGGTACATCCGAAATCGTATCGGCGGGCACATGGCTTGGATTGAGCAATACATCTCAGAACAAGGATGCTGCCTGGAAGTTTATGCAATTCATGCACGGCGATGACGTGTTGACGACGTACCACGAGAAGGGCTTTGGCATCGCGGTTGTGCCAAGCATCGCACAGAAAGCGAAGCAGCCTCAAGTTCCTGGCATGGACGGCTTCCTAGTAGGCAAGCTGGATTCACTCTGGCCGGTATCACCGAATGTGACGCCTGAGGGCATGAATTATGCAGACTCCTTCGTTAAATACATGCTGGCTGGTGGAGATGTGGCGAAGATCGTTCAGGATTTGAATACCCGCTATAATGCGGCGTTGGATAAAGCAGTTCAGAAGGGCGATGTGAAGATCGCGCCGAACCCGGGCTTTGATCCGGCCAAGCTGCAGGGCAAATAAGCGGCGAGGGCAGGAGCTTTCGCAGAAGTTACGGCGAAAGCTCTTTGTTTTTTGCAAATAAACCCGTATCAAGGTGGTAACAGTCATGAGATTAGCTTTAGGCAACAATTTACGGAGGAGGAGAAGGACTTATGTCCGCATGGAGAAGGCTGAGTGAAAACACAATTTTTCTTTTACCAAGCGTCATCCTGACCCTTGCTTTGGGCATATACCCATTGGTCTGGGTGCTGCGTTACATGTTCTACGATTACGCAGGTTATGGCGCGGAGGTGTTCGTAGGGCTTGATAACTTCCGCAGGCTCGCAACCGACGTACAGTTCTGGGAATCGGTCAAAAATACGTTCATTTACGCGGTAGGCAAGCTGATTATCACGATTCCACTGTCACTTCTGCTCGCAGTAATTCTTAACGGGAAGCTGCGGGGACGCGGACTGCTGCGCGCGATCTATTTCATGCCGACGGTTATTAGTACAGCGGTCATTTCTGTCGTATTCTTTATTATTTTCAATTCCTACAACGGCATGGTGAATCAACTGCTGCTTCAATATTCGATTATCTCAGAGCCGATTGAATGGCTCGGCCCGAAATATGCGATGCTGACGGTCATTATCGTAGCGGCATGGGGAGCGGTTGGAAATTATATGCTGCTATTCCTAGCGGGATTGCAGAGTATTCCGAATGACCTGTATGAAAGCGCGTCGATTGACGGAGCAAATGCAGGGCAGCGCTTTCGGCATATTACGATTCCGATGCTGGGACCGGTGATGCAGATGATTATTATGCTCGCGATCATCGCTTCTCTCAAAGGCTATGAAAGCATTATGGTCATGACGGAGGGGGGGCCGATCGGTCGTACGGAGGTTATGTATTTGTACCTTTACAAGCTGCTATTCCCTGTATCCACAGGGGCGCCCGTCGCTCAACAGATCGGCTATGGCAGTGCGGTAGGCTTCACCACCGCTGTCATTGTGGGAGCGATTACGTCTTTATACTTTTACTTCAGTCGAAAAATGAGCAAGGTGTTTTAGCTCGGGGAGGTCTACAGAAATGAACGAATTAACGATATCGCGAGCAGAGCAACCTGCGCACTTACGCCTGGTTAAGAGTGCCAGTCAGATCGTCCTATGGGCGTTTCTTCTTATCACGGCGCTACTGACGGTGTTCCCTGTGTTGATGACCGTGGCCGGATCGTTAAAAAGCAACGCCGAGCTAATGAGCGGAGGAGGTTTGTTGCCGCAGGTATGGCAGTTTTCTAATTACGCCGAGGCCTGGAGGCAAACGAAGTTCGCGCAATATACGTGGAATAGCATGTACTTAAGCATAGCGGTGACAGTTGGTACGCTGCTCGTAGCGGCGATGGCCGCTTACGTGGTAGACCGTAGAACCTTTCCGCTCAAGTCGCTGTACGTAGGTATCCAGGCATCAACGATGTTCATCTCCGTCGGAGCCGTCGTGCTCCGTCCGCAGTTCGATTTGATGGTCAAGCTGCATCTGAATACGTCGCTGTGGGGTGTCATTCTTATCTTGGTGAGCGCACATGCGAGTACGTTCTTTATCTTGCTAGGGTTCTTCAAGTCCATCCCAAGGGAGATTGACGAAGCGGCTATGATTGACGGCTCAAGCTTCTCCCGCAGCTTCTTTACAATTATCCTTCCGCTGTTGAAGCCAGGGCTCGGGGTGTCTGGACTGTTCGCTTTCCGACATGCGTGGAATGAATATATCTTGCCTCTCGTGTTTACGATGACCAATCCGAAGCTGCAGACGCTGACCGTTGGGCTTGCCAATCTTCGCTACGGCTCTTCCGCCGCAATGCAGACGCATCTGATGATGGCTGGAGCTTGCTTATCGATCTTGCCGATGCTGCTGATTTATATTCTGGCGAACAAATCGTTTATGCAAGTGACTTCTGGGTCAATAAAAGGGTAAGGAAAGTAAAATAATTAAGGTGTATCGTCAGTCATGGCGCTGCACCTTTTTCGTCGCAATCTATCAAGTAGCGCGCCGTCTGCGCTTTATTGCTATGCACAAGTTGAGCTTCAGCGTGCATTGTGTAAGGGATGACATCGTGACATAATTAATCTATACAGTCAACGGGCGAAGCCCGATGAACGGGGGAGTCGCCGATGCTTGACCGAAGTAAGCTATCGTTTCGCAACAAGCTAAGATTGGCCTTTTTGATCGTCACCATACTAGCAGTTTTGACAACTGGCGGGCTATCGTATTCCATCACCTCCAATATCTTGGAGAATAACGCGATGAAGCTGACGCAAGACTCGGTCACGCAATCAGCGAAAATTGTAGACGAGAAGTTGAACAAGCTGATGCTGGTTATGATGACGTTCATGATTAGTCAGCCATTTCGGGCCATGCTGAAGGACGTGAATGCGATGGATGCGTCAAGTTATTTTATCCGCTGGACCGAGATGGATAATGTATTTTCCCAAGCGCGAATTGCCGAACCGCTTATTCACTCGATCTACGTTTCGACGCCGATTGGCGAATTTTATCCCTCATCGATGAATCTCAACCGGCAAACTGTTTTTGAGAAGACGCCGCTTTATAAGCGATCCGCCCAGGAGAATCGTAATGTATGGATCGAAGGCCATGAGGATACATTGTTTTTAGGAGGCAACCGGGTTGTCTCGCTCATTTTGCAGCCTATTTCCTCGGATCCAGTGAAGGATGTGTACGTTGTCGTTAACATTCGCGAGGAGGGACTCCGACAACTGCTTGATACAGGCGCCGAGGGCGGAGCTGAGCAATTTCTGTTGAATGGTCAGGGACAGCCTGCTCTTCAGGAAGAGGGCACGATGATTCAGGAGGCGGTAAATAGCGGGGTCATAACCGCGCTATTGAACGGTGCCCAGACTGGTTATGCACCTGATCAGTTGAATGGCGAAGACTATCTGTTCAATTACGCTCGTATGCATCTGAATGACTGGAGCGTGGTTGCCATTCAATCCAAGGGTTACGTATTGAAGGATCTCATCTACGTCAAATGGATGATTGCCGCCATTACTGCCAGCTGCTTTTTGCTGGCCTTACTCGTATCTGGGGCTTTTACGGGCTACTTACTTCTACCCCTGAAAGGACTGCAACAGGTCATGAAGCGCGTCGAGTTGAACGATCTGACAGCCCGCTTTGAGAGCAATAGCCAGGATGAGATCGCTCAGATCGGTTTACGGTTTAACCGAATGCTTGAGCAGATCGTCAAGCTGATAGAAAAGGTCAAGGAGGCGGAGACGACCAAGCGGACGACTGAGATCAAAGCGCTTTCCGCTCAGATGGACCCGCATTTTTTGTACAATACGCTCAATACAATTTACTGGAAACTGAATCTAAATCAAGTGGAGACCTCGCAGAAAATGGTCGTAGCCTTGTCGCGTCTGTTCCAGCTCGGTTTGAATAAAGGGCAAGAAGTCACGACGCTTGAAAAAGAACTGCAGCATGTCCGCCAATATTTAGAGCTGCAAATGTTTTGCTATGAACGGTTGTTTACCTTTGAGATTGAAGTGAGCGAGGAAGAGCTGATTATGCTCCCCGTTCCCCGAATTATGTTACAGCCGCTGGTCGAGAACAGCATCTTGCATGGCTTCGATCTGATGGATAGCGGGGGTTTGATCAACATACGTGTAGAACGGTCGCCAGACAGGGAATTCTGTATCATTCGTGTCCGCGATAATGGATCTGGCATGGATGCAAGCGAGGTTTCATCCAAAGGAGAGCGGTCGAATGATGGCGGGTATGCGATCGGCAATCTAATCAGTCGGCTGCAGTTGTATTACGGTGATCGGGCCGAGCTACGTCTGGATAGCGCCCCAGATCAGGGAGTAACGGCGACAATTACGTTGCCGCTGGAAGGAGAGATGCAGCATGTTAGGTCATGACAAGGTCAGCTTGAGTATTATCGACGACATCAAAAGCGTGGTCGACGGACTAACAATGATTGATTGGAAGAGCGAGGGGGTGACCGTTGCAGGCACCTCATCGAATGGGGTGGACGGGCTCGAGCTCATCCTGCGGGAGAAACCTGATATTGTAATTACGGATATCCGGATGCCTAGAATGGACGGATTGACGATGCTTCGTGAACTGCTCCAAGCGAATATTGCCTGCAAGGTCATACTCATCAGCAGCTTTACCGACTTTGATTATGCGAAGGAAGCCGTTCGGCTAGGAGCTTTCGATTATATGGTGAAGCCGTTCACTGTGGAAGACATCGTGGGGGCGGTAAGGAAGGCAAAGGCGCACATCATGCAGGAACGGGAGGACCTGCTGAACGTCAGGGATATGGAGTTCAGGCTGCGTGAAAGCATGCCCTTACTAAGGCAGGAGTTTTTGAGACTACTCGTGCAGCACCGTACCTCTTGGAAGGAGGCTGCTAAGCGTTGGGAATTTCTGGATCTAGGACTACAGCCGCAGGGACTGATCGTACTGCTCTTGGAAATTGACGCATTTCAGGAGCACGAGGTCGAACTATCCATGCACGAGGTTGAGCTGATCCGCTTCTCGCTGCATAATATTGCAAAGGAAACGATCCGTGAGCATGCGGGAGGTATGTTGTTCCGTTTGGAGGCGAACCGATTTGTAGCAATCTTGAACGACCCGCCAAGTATAAGCGCGACCCAAATCGCAGAGCGTTGCTGCAAAAATATCGAAAGCTTCACCAAATTCACCGTGTCCATCGGTGTCGGCGGCAGGGCGCAATCCGTTGCGGAGCTTCCCGATTCGTATAAGCAGGCTGATCAAGCGCTTAGCTATCACTTATTTACCGGAGGCAACGGCGCAATCAGTTACGATGAGATTCCGAGAACCAACAAACAGACACCTTTGTCACTCGATGGCAAGGAAGAGATACTGCTTGCACTTCGTTCCGGCAATGGTGAGCGTGCGGCTGCTTTGATTCTTCAGCTATCGGCTGCGATGCAGGGGGCCACGCTCAGGCCGAACCCGGAGTACTTGCGCAGTTATTATGAAGAGCTCGCCGCTTCCATCATTCGAACCTTATTCGAGCTTGTTTCGCTGGATGAGATTCAGCCGATCGTGCAATCGTACAAAGCAAAGACGAGTGGCCTAGGCGTCGCCTTATCTGTACTTGAGCAGCAACTTACGGCGTTATGCCGTGATGGCGGGGAGCTCATTCGGAAGAACACACTGTCCGAGGGACAACGGGTCATCTTCAAATCGCTTGAATATGTAAAACAGAGTTTGGAGCGGGATTTGACCGTAGGCGAGTGCGCTGCCCACGTGCATTTGAGCGTTAGCTATTTTTCAAGCTTATTCAAAAAGGTCATGGGCATGACACTAATCCAGTATATAACTGCCGAACGTATGCAGAAGGCGAAGTCGCTGCTGATCGCAGGCGTACCCGTTCAGGAGGTATCCTCAGCCGTTGGGTATGAGGAGCGTAGGTATTTCAGCGAAATGTTTAAGCGTACGACGGGAATGACACCATCCGAGTTCCGCGCAAGCTACCATCCGGAGTCGTCGGGAGTCTAGCATGCCAGGGCAATAAGAATTTCGCCGTTTACTTACGCTAGCGTGGCGATGGAACCGATCCATCGCTGTTTTTATTTTGATCCTCATGATTTAGATGTACAAAGGCAGCTTAATTTCAAACACGGTGTGTTGTTCGCTACTAGAAACAGTGATTGTTCCCTCATGCGCATCTACGATGCTTTTTACAATCGCTAGACCAAGTCCAGACCCACCGTTATGCTCCGAACGAGACTTTTCCGCCCTGTAAAAGCGCTCGAAAATATGGGGTAAATCTGCAGAAGGAATTGGCATTCCATCATTCATAATGTGTAAAATAAGATGTTCCGTAGCCTGTTCAACACTGACATCAATAAACCTCCCATACTTACTATACCGAATCGCATTCGATATGAGGTTTTCCAAAGCGCGCATCAGCTTGTCTCCGTCAGCAAGGATCATGGCTATCTCCTTCTGATACGACAATCGAATTTCCATATTCGCTTCGCGCAGCTGGAAAGAAAAATCTGCCGCTAACTGAGAGATGAGATCGGTGATATTAATTTTGGAACGATTTAATCTGCTCTGCCCATAACTCATTTGCGTGTAGTCAAACAAATCATTAACCATTCGTTCTAGTCTGCGTGACTTCGTATAAGCGATGTCGGTGTAATACCTTAGTTCGACCTCATCTTTGTAACGATCCTCGCTAATTAATCGCAAATATCCAAGTATAGAAGTAAGAGGTGTGCGTAAATCGTGAGACACATTCGTAATCAATTCATTTTTTGTTTGTTCCGCTTTTAACTCATCTTGCTGAGAACGTTGCAGCCTATCAACAATCCGGTTAATCCCCATAGCTAATTGACTTAACTCATCATCTGATTTTGTCGCAATCCGGTGATCGAAATGACCTGCTTCAATTTCCTCAACACTCTCTAGGATTCGCATAAAATATTGCATAGGTTTTAAACTCAAAACCACGGTAATACCTATAAAAAATAGAAATCCTAGAAGGAAATAACAACTTTGAATACCAATTTTTTCATCAATAATATTGAAATATAGCCAAGCGGTTCTATCTCCGTTGTACAATAAGATTCTTAAAGTCGTATAGATGCAGAAAATAAACATCAGCGTACTCACCGCACTGATTGTAAGCATAATGATTAGTTTAGTAACGATTCGTTTGTAAAGGTTATTTTTCAATTTTGTATCCTACTCCCCATACGGTTTGTATCAACTTATAACCTAGCTCTTTTTCCAATTTGTCACGAAGATTGCTAATGTGCACCATAACGGTGTTATTGGAAAAATAATAATTCTCCTGCCAAATGAGCTGAAAGATTTCCTCCGCGCCGAATACTCTCCCTGGATGAACAGCTAAGAGATAAAGTATCTCAAACTCCCGATTAGTCAAAGGAATATCCCTGCCATCCGCGGTTACTTTATGGTTCGCCTTATTAATCTCAAGGGCTTGTATTTTCAAGACATGTTCAGCATCCCTATTAGGTACGGTGTTATATTGAAACGAACGACGAAGAAGCGATTTCACCCTAGCAGCTAGTTCTAATGGGTTAAAAGGTTTTATCATATAATCGTCGGCACCGGTTATTAATCCCAACACCTTGTCCATATCCTGTGTTTTCGCGCTTAACATGAGAATTGGAATCGTTCTGTTCTCCCTCACTTTTCGGCACACTTCCATGCCGTCTATACCCGGCATCATGACATCGAGGATGATCAAACTGACCGCATTCTCCTCCAATGCTATTAAAGCCTGTTCACCGTTATACGCGAGCACAATTTTAAACCCTTCATTTAGCATGTAAATCGAAACCAAATTGGCAATTTCCTTGTCGTCATCTACAATCAAAATCGTTTTCATCCATCTAATTCTCCGATCTTACCTATTTGTTAACGTTAGGGTAACACCAAAAGGTGAATTTATTTTTAACTATTTCATAAGTTTTTCTTAATGTTTTAATAAAAAAGAACGCAGTTCGTATCCCTGCGTCCTTGTTATTGTTATCTACGTATAGTTGTTATCCAACCCCTGGATCTCCTGGATTCCATTGTTTAAATGGCGGCACCGTATAGGTTTTGCCATCCATGCCAACATAGGAAATTGTACTTGTTTTCCCATCCCAGTTCGCAAATTCCATTTTTAATCGGGCACTAATTTCATCATATTGTTGTTGAGACATTTGACCTAAGACGATCGATTTGCTGTAAATACCAAGCGTTTGCTCTAATCGAGTACTTTTGAATTCTCCTAGTGTCAGTGGCTTTTTCTTATAGGTCCCATCGTTCTCTACCTGATAGATATATCCAATGACATTCGAATCATTCGTTTGGGCTTGAACAGATGGTGCTGCAGGAGCAGTTGATTCATCGGGATTCGTTGCGGCAAAGGCTGAGGCTGCAGTTGTTAGAATTAATGTTGCTAGAGATGCGGATAGAATTAGTTTTTTCATAGTTAACTCTCCTTTTATTGGTTGTTTGTCATCGACGACATCCTTAATGATAAAGGTTATCTGTAAAGAATCTTGTAAGAAAACCTTAAGATTTATGAAGAATACATCCCCAGATTCAACTAACGAGAATAAAACAGAGAGTAGCCCGCCACGCGGTAGCTGCATATTGTGTTGTTAATTTCTTCCTTATATAATGATGGTGAGCGCTTACATAAAAGTATGTCTGCTTCAGTTGAAAGGTGGCACCAGCATGAAAGGGTATAAGCAATATTTCAATGGACTCTCGATTAAAAACAAAATCTTTTCCACAAATATTTTGATCATTATCCTTTCAATTTCAATTATTGCGCTTTTTGCCAATATCGTCTCTCAAAAAGCAATTATAGAGAAAGCAGTCAAAAATTCGTCAAGGGAACTCGTTCTCATTGACAATAACCTGCAGACATTAATTACGACCGTCGAAGATTATTCCAAAATATTGGCAACGGATTACAGGTTGCAAAATGAACTTTATAACGATTTCTTAGAAAATAATAACTTATCGACCTCCTCTCATTATGTGGGGGGGTTAGATAATTTATCAATGAAAAAGACGCTCTCTGAAGTCATTAGCAACATTGTTGAGCCCAATACCAATATCAAAGCGGTAAGTGTTCTCACCTCAAATCATCAATGGGTCGATGTAGGCTTTGCGGATAATGTGGTTGCTTCCCGTATATTCGGATCCGGCTCAGAAGCCATCGATCATTCCTTTCAGCCTGTCTTGACAGGGTTAATGAAGTTCAAATTTCGTTATGAAGGGGATGACAACGTATTTGCTGTTACCAAAACTGTGATTCATAAAGATACTGGAAAAACGGTTGGATTGGTTGTTTTATACGTAAAAGAAACGGTTATCGCCTCTATTTATGAAAGGAAAATGAACTACAAGGGGGGGAATTTTTATATCCTCGATCAATATGGAAAAATCATTTCTTCCCAGAACAAAGCTAATTTGTACCGGGATTTCAAAGAAGCAACCTCGATATCCATTCCTACTTCGACAGAAGTAGAAACAGGCTTCTTTCAAGGAAACGGGAGCGAGAAGGTGCTGGTATCTACTCACCGATTGGAACCATTAGAATGGTCAATTGTAAGTGTTATTCCAATTGATGAAATTACGGTGGAGCGCAAAGAAATTAACAAATTAACGATTTGGGTCGGTGCCTTATGTCTATTGCTCGCATTTATTGTCTCCTATCTGTTGTCGCGATCAATTACGAGGCCGATCTTCCAACTTTCCAGAACGATGAGAGATATTCGGACTGGCCATTTGACGGTCAGAAGCTCATACCAATCATCAGATGAAATCGGTTATTTAAACGATGTTTTTAATAATTTGATGGACCGTATCGAAGAACTAGTGGCTGAAAATGTGGAGGAACAGAAGACGAAGGCTGAGATTGAATTCAAATTGCTGCAAACACAGGTGCAACCCCATTTTTTGTATAATACCCTTGAAACGATCATATCGCTTATTAAGTTGAATATGAAAACAGAAGCAATTACAGCAGCGAAATATATGGCCAGTTTCTATAAAATTTCGTTAAGCAAAGGTAACGATATTATTACACTTAGAGAAGAAATGCATTTATCTGAGAGTTATTTGGAAATCCAGCAATTGCGTTATGTGGAGTATATGGAATACACCATGGATATTGATGAGGAAATTATGTCATGTTCAATTTCGAAGTTAACGTTGCAGCCGATTGTGGAGAATGCTATCTATCATGGACTTAAGAGGAAAACGGAAAAAGGCTTATTGAGGATTACTGGGCGTCGAATGGGTGAAGAGGTGCGTATTGAAATTTACGATAACGGCGTGGGAATAGAAGAATCGCAAATAAAGGGATTGTTGAGGGAAGCTTCGGAATCCAGTGAAAGAGCGGGCTTCGGAGTCAGAAGTGTCCATAATCGGATTAGAATGCTATATGGGGACAGATATGGAATAGAGTTAGAAAGCGAAGTAGGGTTATATACCAGAGTTACCATCCGGTTGCCGTTCAAACCATTGCGGGAGGTATGAGATGTTAAAAGTACTCATTGTCGATGATGAATATTACTTTAGACAAGCGTTGAAAATTTCATTGCCTTGGGAAGAGTTGGGTTTCCAGATTGCTGGCGAAGCGAAGAACGGAGAGGAAGCTCTAGTATTAATGTCTGAAATTAGCCCGGATATCGTCTTGGTCGATATTAATATGCCTATTATGGATGGCATGGAATTTATTCAGAAAGCTAAACAATCTGAGCAGGAAACAAAATTTATCATGTTAACAGGTCAAAGCGAGTTTGTATATGCCAAAATGGCTGTGCAGCTTGGGGTGTTTAATTACGTGCTCAAGCCGATCGACGAAGATGAACTTAAAAGCTCCTTACTTGAGATTAAGAATCTGCTTGACAAAGAGCACTCTGTAAAGCTTGATTATGAACATCTAAAGAAACAGGCTAAAGAGCATATGCCGATGTTGAAGGAACGATTATTGAATGAATGGCTGCAAGGCCATAGAGTTATAGACCCCTTATCTTCGACAGAACGATTGCAGTATTTGGGCATCAATCTGGATGCTCCATTTCATATGGTGATCGTAGCCGATATTGATTCACAAGATGAGCATGTAACCAAAGAAGACATGCACATTCTCAAGCTGGCTGTTCAAGAAATAGCCCAAGAATTTATTCAAAACACATACTCCTTTGCTAGTTGCCACGATACGAATGATCGGTATGTTATGATAATAGGCGTTCCTAGTGCTTCTTACGAGAGAATGGAAGCGATTGGTGAATCGATTCGCAAATCGGTTCAGTCAACTTTGGGATGTACCGTAACGATCGGCGTTGGCAATGAATACCCTGCCTTTGAATCGATATCCGTGTCCTACCAAGAAGCATTATTTGCTTTGAAACATCGGTTTGTTTTAGGTGGCAATCAGGTTATATTTCATTCCATGATAGCCGAATCGGGCATGAAGGTCAGTTTATTCTCCGTTGAAAGGAGAATCGGCCTGTTGATGAGTATGCGAATTGGTAATCTCTCTGAGACAGAAGAGTGGCTAACGACTTTTTTCCTAGATGCTCGTACCAAGAACGCTTCCACTGAAATACTGTTTGTTACTGCACTTGAAATCGTATCCACTTGTTTGGAATTTTTGGATGAGATGTCACAAAGCTTCGAGCATGTATTTGAGGATACGGCTCAATCTGATATTTTTCAGTTCATTCAGCAGATGAACTCTTTTGGCGAACTAGAGAGATGGATTCGTAATTTGGTATTAAAAGTGATTGCGCATGTTCATGGCAGAAAGCAAAATAGAGCGGCAAAAATCGTGGACGAGGTAAAATCGTATATTCAAACTCATTATGGCAATGAAGAACTACGTATCGTAGATCTCGCGAAGAGTGTCCATATGAACTACAATCATCTCTGTTATGTATTTAAAAAAGAAACCACCATTACCATTAACGACTATTTGACCGAAATACGCATTACGAAAGCAAAGGGACTTTTTGATCAAGGGGAGAAAATCGTACAAAACGTCGCAAGTCAGGTTGGGTACGCAGATGCTAATTATTTCGGTAAATGCTTTAAAAAGTATATTGGCATTACCCCTAGTAAGTACGTGAACAATATCCAATAGCGTACTTTTAAGAATACGGCACAATGAGGCATGTATCGTTAATGTCTCATTGCGTCTTTTTTTTGCAAGTGCAAACAATTTTCCTTTCTGTCCGAGAATAGTCTCTGTGATTATTTACCTAGAATTCGTAGAATGAAATCAAGAAAATGATACCGCTTCCATTGAGGTGTCGTCCCCAATAGATACGTTACTTAATCAAACCTAGGAGGTCAACAAATGGTAAGAACAGTAAAGGTATTAGGCACTTCTCTTCTGGCAAGTATGCTGCTCGTCTCCGCAGGGTGCAGTACAAAGGATGAATCGCAACCTTCAGTAACACCTGGAACGTCCACAACTCCGGCAGCAACGACGCAAACCAAAGCTGGGAGTGATAAAAAGGTAAAACTGAGAGTTGTAACCATTACAACGGACGAGAATCGCAATAACATCATGGAAAAGCACATTAAACCTAACGTTGCCAAGGCATTTCCAAACGTAGAAATTGAATTTGAGCCCGGTGGCGGCGGCGAAGATATGGCGAATAAACTGAAAACGTTTAACGCTGCAGGTGATATGCCTGACGTATTCTGGAACGACGCAGGTTACTTTACGCCATTAAACAGTACCGGCAGCATTATGGATTTAACCTCATCGATCACCAAGGACGGGTTTCTAAGCAAATATGCGGTACCTGATGCGTTAAAACATGTTGACGGGAAGATTTACAGCTTATCTTCCGGAGCAGATACGTATTTCACCCCGGTCATTTTCTACCATAAGGACATGTTCGAGCAAGCGGGCGTGCAAGTTCCGAAGACATTTGACGAGTTTATCGAAGTATCGAAAAAACTAAAAAGCAAGGGAATGGTGCCTGCTGTTACCCCAGGCAAAGATGGTTGGGGACCGAAGCTATTCCTACTTCAACAGATGATTCAAATCGGTGATCCGCAAGCGATGGCAGACCTTGTGAGCAATAAGACAGACTTCAATAATCCAGCGGTTAAGGCTGGGGTGTCTCGCATTGAGAAGATGGTTAAGGAAGGCGTCTTTCCAGAAGGAATTGCCAATCTAGATTACGGTCCAGCCAACGAAATGTTTACATCAAAGAAAGCAGCTATGTACATGATGTTTACTTGGGAGCTTCCAAATTTAGCGAAAGATAGTACAGTCGATTTCTTCCCTTTCCCAAGTGCTAGTGATAAATACGACCCAGCTAAGCACGTTCAGTTCTGGGGCTCTCCACTGAATGGCTATGCCGTTAACGCAAAAAGCAAGTATCCTGAAGAGGCGGTGAAACTTGCTGAGTTCCTTGCTATGGCGGACGCTCAATATTTTGAAGCTACGGGTGCACCAATTGCATTAAAAACTGGCAATACAGTGGCCGAGGCTCAGCCTCTTATGAAGAAATTTGTTAACTGGTATAATCCTATTCCTACAAAAATTGCTTCACTGGCACTTAATTCGTTAGAT
Organism: Paenibacillus qinlingensis; assembly: GCF_031455095.1. Lineage (GTDB taxonomy): Bacteria > Bacillota > Bacilli > Paenibacillales > NBRC-103111 > Paenibacillus_E > Paenibacillus_E qinlingensis_A. The sequence goes on along the minus strand of NZ_JAVDSB010000002.1, from coordinate 596,309 downwards.
GCGAAAACATCAGCAGAGCTTTCTACGCAAGGCGCGAAATTGCTCACAGGTCAATACCCTGCCGATAAGTTTGCAACGGAAATGGGCAAGATCTGGAGTGAGAATACTTGGTTTAAAAAGTAATCTATCTAAGTTTATTTCATAAACTGAATCCCCTTGGAACCATAAGTTCTGGGGGGTTCTAAACTAAATCAGACGGTGGAGAGAGCCATGAATAAGTACTACAGCACCAAATTGTCCATATTTGTATTTTCCGCACCTGCGTTGATACTGTTTACCGTTTTCTGTGTGTATCCACTCTTGCCTGAAATTTGGATGAGCTTGAATCATCATGATGGTTTTCGAAGTTTAGGGTTCGCCGGTTTGGATAATTATAAGGCAATCCTTACTTCTACTTCTTTCTGGACTGCGCATAAAAATACGTATCTCATTGTAGGAATATCCGTCCTTTTGGGTTTACCGTTGTCCTTAATGTTTGCTCTATTTATGGATGTTCAAACACCAAAGTTCCGTCGGTTTTTTAAAACTTCTGCCATGCTTCCTGCTATATTATCCGTTACTGTCGTCTCGCAAATGTGGATTTCTTTTTATGAACCAACGTGGGGATTGTTTAACAGCATCCTGCGATATCTCGGTCTTGATGCTTGGACGCATTCTTGGCTTACTGAAAAGAACACTGTCATGCCAAGTATTGGTTTATCATTTCTATGGCAATATATTGGGCTGAACGCCATGCTTTTCTATACGGGAATCAAAACGATCCCCAAAAATTATTACGAAGCAGCAATAATTGATGGTGCTAGCTTTGCGCAAGTTTGCTTACGAATTACGATTCCGCTGCTTCAGGATGTAACGAAATATGTATTAATTTTATCTACATTAGGTTCGATGGCATTCTATTCGCAAGTCCGCGTTATGACTGCTGGTGGTCCGGGAGATCTGTCCAGAACGGTTATTTATCAAATGTATTATGTGGCATTCGAAACGTCTGAATTTGGCAAAGGAACGGCTATTGCGGTAGTATTTATTCTTGAGTGCCTTTTCATCTCCTTTCTTATTCAACGGTTCATCGCCAGAGAGAAATTCGAATTCTAAGGAGGAGACTTTTTTGAAATACCTAAGCCGTGTATTTTGGCTAATCGTAGGCTGCACGTTTCTGTTTCCTTTATATTGGATGTTTACGATGTCACTCAAGTCCAAAAGTGAAGCTTATAATAATCCTTTCGGTATTCCTCAGTCATGGGAATGGATTAATTATCGTGAAGCGTTGTCGAAATACCATTTCTTTCTCTATTTTGAAAACAGCTTAATTTACACCGTGGGGACAATTGCAATCACATTAATGACAGGGAGTATGCTTGCATACTGTCTGAGCAGAATGCAATGGAAATTCAATTCGGCGGCACTACTCTATGTGTCCTTAGGGTTGATCGTGCCTATTGAAGTTGTATTAATACCCTTATTTCAATTAATTAAATGGTTGCATCTGAAAGATACCTATTGGGGTCTCATTTTGCCCTATTCCGGATTTGCAATCGCTTCTTGCGTGCTGATGTTGTATGCATTTCTCCGTTCACTTCCTAAGGAATTAGAGGAGGCCGCTTGTATCGATGGAACGAATGTGTATCAAACATTTTTTAAAATCATATTTCCGATTATAACGCCTGCACTTATGACACAATGCGTTCTATTGTTTATGCGCATCTGGAATGAGTTCCCGCTTGCCTTTATAATTGCCTCTAAGGATCAGTTCCGGCCTTTGACTGTCGGCTTGCTAAGCTTTTTTGTGAGCGTTGGTGTTTCAGACTGGGGACTTATCGGTGCAACCATGGTGCTCTCAAGTTTACCGATGATCATCGTATATATGATCGGTAATGAAAGGATTGAAAATGCTTTGACAGCCGGTGCTATTCTGAAGTAAGTGTTAAGTCCTTATATTATCAGATCGAAGCTACTGGTATGAATCGCCAGCCTCGTTTAAGTAAACGGGCAGTGAGTCCTATGTTTTGTTGACAGTGCTGGCAGGAAATGATGCGGATGTGGATGTGGAAAGATTGAACCAAATCTAGCATGAGGAGGATTGTTTGGTGAGCCTATAATCTATAATATGAGGTTTAGAAAAGAATAAAGCGCTTCCATATTGATTATTGATTTTGGAAATATAGCTGCTCTTTTCTAAGTCTTATTCGTAAAGCCACGACGGAAGGAGGCATTGAGTTCTGAACAACATAAGACGACTTCAATACCACATTAACCTATTGGAGGTATAAGGAATGCGGATTGTAATAGTTAAAAGATTAGTGTTGGTAAGCTTAGCACTACTCATTGCATGCGGGTCACTATTGGTCCCAGTAGATATGAAGAAAGCACATGCATCCGACGAATTCGATGTATTAAGAGAAAAGTATGTGTCAATGTTGACGAGTCCGACGACGTATTCACTAACTGACGTAGATAATGCAGCACGAATCACCCAGATCACGACTGCGGCACAAGCCAATTGGGATACGATGCTTACGGATCCGAGTCGGTCAAAGCTTTGGAACCAATACCCGATAAGTGCAGCTAATTACCCATCAAGCACCATGTATTCCTATCGTATGCTAACCGAAATGGCTCTAGCATATCGCACGTACGGCTCTTCACTTATGGGAAATACGGGCTTGAAAGCTGCGATTATCGACGGCTTGGATTGGTTGCATGGCCGCATCTATTATAGCGGTGCAACGACAGGCGGGTCGAATTGGTGGTACTGGGAAATCGGCAATGCGTTAGCGTTGAATGACCTCGTAGCTCTTATGTACGATGATTTAACGCAGACGCAAATTGATGAGAGTGTAGCAGCGGTGAATTATTTCCAGAATGATATAGATATGACTGGTGCGAATCGGATGTGGGAGATTCAAGTTAGCACGATAGCAGCAATCCTAGGGAAAAATAATGTGCCCGCTGGGGTTACGCTCACAGCTGCCCGTGACGGGGTGAGTGCCTTCCTTCCTTATGTTACGAGTGGTGACGGATTCTATAGGGATGGTTCGTTTGTTCAGCATAACTATTTGGCTTATACAGGCGGGTATGGCACATCTTTGATTTCAAGTCTTTCCCAAATCTTGTATCTACTTGACGGCTCCACTTGGGAGGTGACGGACCCTAATGTGGCCAATGTGTTCCAGTGGGTCTACGATTCCTTTGAGCCATTTGTTTACAAAGGAAATCTAATGGATACTGTTCGGGGGCGGGAAATATCCAGATATAAGGAAGAGGATAACCTTTCCAGCGGTGGAGTTGTCACAGCACTTATCCAGCTTTCTTATGTGGCTTCCGGAACGGATGCCGCTGCTTACAGAAGCATGGTCAAGGGCTGGCTGCAGGCTGATCCTAACAAGAATTATTTTAACGGTATTTCCATGTGGCTACTTACAGAAGCAAAAAGCATTCTGAGCAACACGGGTATTTCACCACGGAGCGAGCAGCTTGGTTACCAGCAATTTGCAGGCATGGACCGCGTTGTACAGGTGAGACCAGGTTATGCAGTAAATGTTGGCATGTCTTCAAATCGTATTATGAACTATGAGTCCATTAATAGCGAGAATAATAATATTTGGCATGTTGGGGATGGCATGGTTACGCTCTATAATAACGACGTTGCCCAATTCAACGATAATTTCTGGCCGACTGTTGACAACTATAGATTGCCGGGAACGACTGCGCTAAACGGAGTTCCGCAAGAAACTAGCTTGGGCAAGAGCTCATGGGCAGGCGGGACAGACATGCTAGGGCTATATGGTGTAACGGGCATGCAGTATCAAGCGCTTGGTGTGGATGGGGTAGCTACAACGCCAGATAAAACATTAAATGCGAAAAAATCATGGTTCATGTTCGATGATGAAATTGTGGCACTTGGTTCGGATATTAACAGTACAGATGGCGTCACGACAGAGACGATCGTCGAGAATCGGAAGATTAATTCGTCAGGCGATAATGCCCTTACTGTCAATGGCACTGCCAAATCAACTTCGCTCGGTTGGTCAGAGACGATGAGTGGCACGAACTATATTCATCTAGCGGGCAATGTGTCCGGTTCAGACCTCGGCTATTACTTCCCAGGAGGAGCAACGATTAAGGGACTTCGTCAAGCTGAAACAGGTAAGTGGAAGGACATCAATGGAAATAAAGGTTCCTATACAGAAACACTTTACACGCGCAATTACATGGCACTTTGGTTTGATCACGGTGTGAATCCAACGAATGGAACGTATTCTTACGTCATGCTGCCGAATAAAACCAGCACACAAGTCGCAAGCTATGCAGCATCGCCGAATATTACCGTTCTGGAGAATTCCAGCGATGCGCAAGCAGTCAAGGAAATAGGACTTAAAATTACCGGTTATAACTTCTGGAAGGACGCGCGGAAGACGGTTGGCGAAGTAACGTCTGATTCCAAATCATCGGTCATGACGCGGGAAACGGCGAGCGATTTCGAGGTTTCGGTATCAGACCCGACACAAGATAATGTAGGCAACATTTATATCGAAGTGGCGAAATCTGCAAAAAATCTTATTTCCAAAGACGCTGAAGTAACAATCTTGCAGTATACCCCGACGCTTAAATTCAAGGTGAACGTGAAGGACTCCGGTGGGAAATCATACAAAGTGAAATTTGGTTTAACAGGTACGCAGACAGTCAATCCGTCTCCAATTCCATTGCCGATCCCATATGAGGCAGAGACACTGCCTATAAGTTTTAAAACGGATTCCATCGTTGTTTATAACGATACGAATGCAAGCGGTGGCAAGAAGCTTGGTTTCAATCATTCAGCTGTAGATGATTACACGGAATTCAGCTTGGATGTGACACAAGCCGGTACGTATAACGTAATTGGCCGTGTTATGAAGGCGAGTAACAATAGTATCATCCAGCTTTCAATCGATGGTGTGAATATCGGTACACCGATTGATACGTTTTGGTCTACAACAGAGAAATATAAGGATTTTCAATTCGGTTCATACAACTTCAGCTTTCCAGGCAGTTACTTGTTCCGTGTTACGACAACGGGTAAGAATGCTAGCGCATCGGGATACCGACTACAGTTGGATTACTTCACGCTGACACAGGCACCAACAACGGTTGTTGTAGATAACGCAGGAACAGGCGTGAGTAAGGTAGGCATTTGGGATAGTAACAATTCAGCAACGGATAAATATTTAACCAATTATAATTTTGTTACTAGTACCAATACAGATGGAGGAACAAAAAGTGTTACCTTTACACCACTTCTAACAGGATCAGGCATGTATAACGTCTATGTCTGGTGGCCAGCCCATTTCAATCGTGCAACCAATATTCCGGTAGATATTGTGCATGCTAGTGGAACTGCACAAGTCTCCATCGATCAGACATCGCTTGGTGGTCAATGGAACCTTGTTGGTACCTATTCTTTCGCGGCAGGTACAACCGGTTATGTCAAAATTCGAACAGACAGTGTGAATGGTGTCGTCGTCGCTGATGCGGTGAAGTTTGAGCCAGTACCATAAGAGGAGCTATGCAAAGGGAAGCCTTAGGGCTTCTTTTTGCTACCCCGCCGACTGCTTTCCGCTGTGCAGAGTAAAGGGAGCCATAAACAACTTGCGATTTTGAACCAATTATAGAAATCATGCCATTACGGCGGGGATTTGATAGCTATATAATAGAAATTGTAAGCGCTTAATACGAATTGGATTTCTAATTGAGAAAGGAGACATCACATATGAAATCACGGCCGAACATTCTGCTTATAACAACAGATCAGCAACGCGCCGATTGTCTAGGTATTGCCCAATCCGCTCATCCAGTTATGACCCCACATCTGGATCAGTTGGCAAATGAAGGTATCCAGTTCAGCCGGACTTATGTGGATTGTCCACTATGTATACCGTCGAGAACAACGATTATGACAGGCAGATCGGCATTCAGCCATGGAGTGTCATCCAATGGTCACTACCGTATTCCTGAGAAAGCGGAGGATACACTGCCTGGGAGATTATTATCCGAAGGGTATCAGACTCATGCAGCAGGTAAAATGCAGTTTACTCCTCCGCGGAACCGTAATGGCTTTGAACGTATGCGGTTAGTGCCTGAGGATTATGTTAATTTTCTGGAAACTACGGAATATCGCGGTACGTACAGAGGGCATGGCATTGGTGGAAATGAGGTATACCCCGTATTTAGTGCGGCACCCATACGTTACACATCCACACATTGGACCGTTGAAGAATCCATTGACTTCCTTCGGCAGCGTGATCAGGATGCCCCTTTCTTTATGTGGACCAGCTTCGAAGCGCCGCATCCACCGTTAGACCCTGTGGAGTCCTTCGTTCGTCTTTATGACGGTATTCCCATTTCGGAGCCTGTTCGTTCCGAATGGAGTGAAGCAGATTCATCTCCAGAATGGGTTCGAGCCAGAAAAAGAAGCCATAAGCTGGACTTGCTTCCGCCACACCTTATTAGCATGGCTAGAAAGCATTACTATGCTCAGATTACGCATATTGATTATGAATTGGGCCGCCTCTTTGGTGAAATACAAGGTCAGAAGCTTTGGGATAATACCCTCATTATTTTCACTTCGGATCATGGAGAGATGCTTGGCGATCATGGGTTGTTTCACAAGACCTGCTTCTATGAGCCATCAACCCGGGTGCCTTTCTTACTTAAGCCACCTAAAGGCTATGGAGGCCAGTTAAGACCATCGGAGGTAGTGGATACTCCGATAACACTTGCCGATTTATATCCGACCGTTCTTGCATATGCAGGCTGCCTGAAGGATGAAGATCAGAACCGTGATGGCCGTTCCTTGTTGGATATGGAAAGCATTCGTAAAGAACGTGAATGGGTATTCGGTTACATGAATGATAGAGACGGATTATATATGGTAGCAAATAAAGATTGGAAATATTTATATTATGTATGTGGCGGACAGGAGCAGTTGTTTCATCTAAAAGAAGATCCCCACGAGCAGTATGAGCTTTCCAGCAGCAGCGAGGCGTACTGCAGAACACAGCTTCTGGAGATGAGGGAAGCTCTGGCTGTACGTTTTCCTGAATTGAGGGAAGAAGGTATGGAAGGTGCATGCCAGCTCAAACAGACAGAAACGCGTTATAATGAGTCGGAACTCACTGTTACGAATCCATTCGCCTGGAGAGGTCCTATGAGATATGGTGGAGGTTGGTGAGCTTAGGCATGACGTTTGCTACTGTAAGCGTTTGGGAAATCACGCATTTGGAATTAGCCATTCGAATGATACTGGCAGTTGTACTTGGAGGCATCATCGGAATTGAACGGGAATGGAGCAACCATGCGGCAGGCTTCCGTACCCATATCCTGGTTTGTCTTGGATCAGCTATGATTATGCTGCTATCCATGTATGGCTTCTCGCAATTTGTTAATGAAGCGAATGTCCGCATGGATCCTGCGCGTTTAGCAGCTCAGGTCATCAGCGGTATCGGCTTTCTAGGAGCGGGGGCCATTCTGCGCAATGGCAATATGATTAAAGGCTTAACAACAGCGGCCTCAGTCTGGGTTGTCGCCGCCATTGGCTTGAGCGTAGGCGCTGGCTTCTACATGGGTGCCTTGCTTTGCACTTTCCTTGTATTAATCAGCTTATTTGTACTAAATAAATGGGAGAAGCATTTACTTAGAAATCGCCGATTTGATGAAGTGGCTATTGAAATAATAGATAATCCCGGAGCTTTGGGCAGGGTCGCAACGATATTAGGAAATTATGAACTACAAATTGTTAATTTACAAATGGTAGCTCATATAGATAGGAGAGCAGGTGGGACGGCAGATGAGAATGGTTTTGAGCCATCCGTGCAAATGCTGTTCAAACTGAAAATTCAAAAGCAGGAAAAGCTTATTGCGGCCCTAGGGCAAATCTCTGAAATGGATGAAGTTCTTTCACTGGAATCTTTACATTTACCTACATTAAAAAGACCAGTTTCAGAAAAAAAGCTGTTTACTGTATAGGTTGGCGTGTGTTAAGTTTCAAGAAGATGTAAAAAAGCTATCCAAACGTAGAACAATCTACAGTTGGATAGCTTTTCGTTCTAATACAATACTAGCACGCATTTGAAGCGGGGGAAGCTTGTGAAGATAAATAAATCGCCGTTCGTGTCTTTACGGACGAAATTTCTGGTCTTATTTTGTCTTATGATAACGCTACCATTCTTGTTTAGTGGTTATTTAACCTATCAGAAGTATACAGCCAATGTGGAGCGAGAGGCCAAAACATACTCAGACCAAATTGTGGAACAGATATCGATTAATTTAGAACGCTATGTAAAGGATATCGAGCGAATTACGATTGCGATGTATTATGATACGAATTTATTAGAGATTTTGGAAAAACATAAGATCGCTAAAAGTAGTGGAAGCTACAAAAGCATTGAAGAGGAGGTTAAAATAAGTAAACTTATTGCCTCTAGTATTATTGATCGAACGGAGTTAGAGGGTGTATTCATATTTGCCTTGGACGGGACATTGTTCAGCAATCTGACAGAAACGATTAATGGAAACTGGGAGCCAAATACCTCAAGTTGGATGGAACAAGTCAAACAGAAGGACGGTGGATTAGTCATTCTTCCTCCTGTGGAGTGGAATTATTATCGAAATAAACCGAAGGAAGCCTTATCTTTTGCACGATTGATTAAGGATCCACTTACGAATCGCGATCTAGGTTATGTGAAAGTTGATTTGACGAGTAAAGGCTTTGAGAAAATTTTGTCCACGGTTAAAGTGTCAACACACAGTAAATTGTATGTGTTCAATGAAAGCTTGCAGCCGATTTACCCATTTGCACAAGAAGGTACGCTTCCTTCATTCGATGAAATTATTGGAACTAATTCCTCGGATATCATCACATCCTTACGTACCACGGGGTACGGTGGCCTGCAGATCATCGGCACAATTCCTAAGGAGGACCTCCTGACGGATGCCCGTAAGCTGACAAGCTTCACGCTATGGATTTCGGTCGGTTCGCTCATATTTGCTTTTGTGGCTGCACTGTTTACTTCGAATAGATTGGTTAAGCCAGTCCATCACTTACAACGCAAAATGCGGCGTGTTCAAGGTGGAGATTTTCAAGAACGAGCTATCGTTTATTCGAATGATGAAATTGGTTCCTTGACAGAAGGCTTTAATAACATGGTTTCCCAACTAGATATTATGATTAAAGAGATGTATGAGCTCAGGTTACGCGAGAAGGACTCGGAATTGAATGCGCTGCAAAGTCAGATCAATCCACATTTTCTGTATAATACATTAGAATCTATTAATATGGTCGCGGTAAAAGAGCGTAATAACGAGCTATCTCAAGTTATCACGAGCTTAGGGAAACTCTTACGGTATACGGTGGATAAACAGGAGAGATTCGTGTATTTGAAGGATGAATTGGCGTTTGTTCAGAACTATTTGAACATTCAAAGTTTCCGACTAGAAGACCAGTTGAGTGCAGAAATCCTTGTGGATTTCTCCCATGAATATGCCATGGTTCCGAAGTTAATTCTTCAGCCTTTAGTTGAAAATGCGATTGAACATGGTCTTGGCAAAGAACCGATTACGATACAGATTACCTCCAAAGCGGAGGGGCAGGATCTCTATGTTTATGTCACAGATAATGGCAAGGGCATTAATCCAGAGCGTAGGAAGTTAGTAGAACAACGCTTAATTGAACCTGAACGTCAACAATCCGGTTTGCTTTCAGATAAGAGATCGAAAGGCTTTGCCCTTCGAAACATTCATCAACGTCTAGTGATTTTATATGGCGAGTCGTATGGATTATCCATTGCACACTCGGGTCCGGAAGGGACATCGTTCTGTATTCATATACCATTTCAGTGGGAGGAATAGTCAAATGAATATATTGCTAGTTGAAGATGAACTGAAAATCAGGCAAGGTCTTAAGAAGATCGTTGAAGATGTCATTACCTCGAAACTGCGGATTACCGAAGCAAGTAATGGCCGTGAGGCGTTAGACTGGTTGAAAACACAAGATCAAGTGGATCTCATTATTACCGATATTCGTATGAGTGAAATGAACGGAATTGAATTGATTAAGCGAGCGAAAGAGTCTCATCCGCATCTCTTTTTCGTCGTGATTAGCGGGTACGATGAGTTTGTTTATGCTAGAGAAGCTTTAAGATATGGCGTAACTGACTATTTATTGAAGCCCATCGAACGTGTTGAGTTAGCCCAAGTTCTGCAAAAGATTAGTGCGCAGCTTCATACCAACAATCAGCCCAATCTCATAACAACAGTGACTGATGTGACTGATGATACGGATCGTTTATTGATTCGAAAAGTAAGAGAGCTCGTGAATGAATATCTTAATCAGGATATTTCCTTACAGTTTCTTGCTGAGCGCGTCTATCTTAACCCGAAATATTTATCCTATACGTTCAAAAGGGAAACGGGACAGAATTTGTCTGATTTCGTAACAGAACTCCGTATGGAGAAAGCGAAAAAGTTATTGAAAGAAACAACACTGAAAGTCTCTGAAATCGCAATGATGTGTGGTATTGCCAATCATAAATACTTTGCCTCGTTATTTAAACAGAATACGGGATGTACACCATCCGAGTTCCGAGATCAGTAATGGTGTGTTATGGGAAGTGAAGACCTTGCTATTTTGAACATTTTATAGATTTTTTGGCGTTATTCTGAAAATTGGAAGGGTTTATAATAAGGTTATGAAAGCGCTTCAAACTAAATAATGAAAAGGGGACTAAACACAATGAAGAAAGCCTTACTTTTAACGACTTCCGTCATGTTAATTAGTAGTTTCATTGCAGGATGCAGCTCGACAAAAGAAACGTCATCAACGGCTTCGACAGCTCCTGCTAGCTCTAAGGCAGCAGATGCGACGAAAGCGCCAGCGAAAGATGTTAAGCTTACATTTAGTATTTGGGGAACTGATGAGCACAAGAAAATGTATGAAGACATGATAGCCAATTATAGGAAGACAAAACCAAACGTAAGTGTCGAAATCATGATTATTCCATCCGCGGATTACTTACAGAAAATGTCCGTTATGTTCGCTTCCAAAACAGCGCCAGATGTGATCTGGATGCTTGAAAGAGGGATTCCACAATTTCTTGAAGCAGGGCAGATGGAAGATATTTCTGCCATAAAAAAAGACACAGCGTATGATGCGAACGATCTCATACCATCCACATTAGAATTAGTAACCAAAAATGAGAAACTGTATGGTGTGCCTTTCTCAACACCACCGAACATGATCTATTACAATAAAAAATTATTCAAAGAAAAAAACTTAAAAACACCTATAGACCTCTACAAAGAAGGCAACTGGACTTATGATGAAATGAACAAAGCAGCGATTGCGATTTCTCAACCGGATAAAGGGATCTACGGAATGAACTTGATTCGTCCAGGTGGATGGGGAAGAAGCTGGCTGGAGTCACTTCAAACGTTGGTATGGGCATACGGTTCTGACTTCTTCACCAAAGATGGCAAAAAAGTTGCTTTGAATACCCCACAGGGCCAGCAAGCTCTTCAATTCTTCAGTGATTCTATGTTCAAAACGAAGGTTCATCCGAAGCCAGGTGATCAAACAGGGTTCGAATCTGGCAAAATTGGTATGCAACAAGATTTGCTAAGTTATATGGGTAAAGCGAAAGCAATCAAAGATTTCGAATGGGACATTGCACCAATGCCGAAAGCAGCAGGCGGACAAGGAACAACGCTTGGTTATGCCGCTTACATGGTTCCTAAAGGAAACGCCAACACGGCCGAAGCGATTGAGTTTGTTAAGTTTTTAAGTAATAAAGAAAATACGGCGATCACGTCCCAATACTTCGTGCCAGGTCGTAAATCCGTTCTGAATTCAGACGGTTTCTTGAAGCAAGGACCATCTCCTGAGAGCATGAAAATGGCAGTTATCGATCAAATGGCTGGTGGTCGTGTACGTCAAGGATTCGTTAATTTCCAGAAAATTGATGACAAAATGAAGCTGCACTTCGATGCGATCTATTCACAGGCAGGTACGATTCCAGATATCTTTAAAAAGTTGGAAACGGATGTTAATGCTATTCTAGCGGAATAATCGGATCGGATTAGAAACGGTGGCAAAGCTCAAACAGTTTGGCCACCGTTTCATAAAGGAGTGGAGTGAGCACCATGGATACGTATAGAACTGCACCCATTGAGGTGCCAGCAGCATCAATAGTTACGAAAAAAAGCAACAGCTTCAGTCGAATTAAACGTAGAAATGCGATCTATGGCTATCTATTTATTGCACCGATGATGCTTGGATTCTTGATTTTTATGGCTGGACCAATTATTAGTGCCTTTGGACTTAGTTTCACGAACTATTCGCTTCTGCATGCGTCTAAATTTGTTGGTGTTGATAACTATGTAAAAGTTTTATCGAAGGATGAATTGTTCTGGTCGTCCGTGAAGCATACCTTATATTTCTCGGCAGGACTAATTCCACTTAATCTCATGCTCGCTTTAGGACTTGCTTTATTGTTATCTACTAAACTTCCTGGTGTCGGCATCTTCCGAACGGCTATTTTCACGCCAGTCGTCACATCAATTATTGTTTGGGCTATTGTGTGGAAATATGTATTTGCTACAGATGCTGGATTAGTCAATCAGATCCTGCATTTCTTCGGGATTACGGGTCCCGCTTGGATGTATAATACAAAGCTTGTGATGCCAGTTGTTATTCTCGTCAGTGTATTGAAAAAAGTGGGGATGAACATGGTTATCTTCCTCGCGGCCTTACAGGATGTACCGAAAATGTATTATGAAGCTGCTACGATTGATGGTGCATCAAAATGGAAACAGTTCACGAAAATTACGTTACCAATGATTTCGCCTTCGTTATTTCTAACATTAATCATTACCTTAATCGGTTCACTAAAAGTGTTTTCCCAGATCAGTGTTATGACCGATGGCGGTCCTGGGAGTAGTACAAGTGTGCTTGTATATTACATCTATAAGTTAGCCTTCAAAACGTATGATCTTGGTTACGCATCTGCTGTCGCGTTTATCCTCTTCTTCTTAATACTTGTACTTACCATGGTGCAGTGGAACTTCAGAAAAAGGTGGGTGCATCATGAGCAATAAATCCATCCGATTGCTGGGTAATGGGTTAACATATGTGTTACTAACGATGGTCTCCGCCGTAATTTTAATGCCGTTTATCTGGATGCTGACCACATCACTTAAGGATCAAACAAAAATATTTACGTTTCCTCCCCAATGGATTCCGAGTCCGATTGTATGGTCCAATTATTCACAAGTATTTACAGTACAGCCTTTATTTGTAACGCATTATGCCAATAGTCTCTACATTGCAATTGTAGTAACAATTGGAACATGCATTTTTGGAGCGTTAGCTGGATTTGCTTTTGCTAAGATTAATTTTCCATGGAAAAATGTTTGCTTCCTTATTCTTCTAAGCGGGATGATGATCCCGAATGAGGTTACGATTATTCCCAACTTTATTTGGTTCTCTAAGTTAGGGTTAGTCAATAATCACTTTCCGTTAATCATCCCACCAATGCTAGGGGCAGGCGGAATCTTCGGAGTGTTCTTGCTTCGACAATTTTATATCACGATTCCGAGGGAACTCGATGAAGCGGCTGAAATGGATGGCAGTACCCCGTGGCAAACCTTCTGGCGCATCATGGTGCCAATGGCAACACCAGCTTTCGCGACATTATCGATTTTCACCTTCTTACACAGTTGGGAAGATTTCCTCGATCCGTTAATTTACATTAGTTCATCGAAGCTATTTACCTTACCTATTGCTATGAAGTTATTCACAGACACAGCAGGAACGGACTGGCACTTATTAATGGCTGCATCTGTGATGGCTACCGTTCCACTCCTGCTCGTATTTTTCTTCGCGCAGAAGAAGTTTATTGATGGAATCGCAACGACGGGCTTGAAATAGAAAGAAGATACAAGGAAGCCAATGTACCCGATAAACTTGCTCAGCAAGCATCATCGGTAGATTGGCTTTTTCGTTGTTATAATGGTTTACTGTGTTGACACTGCATTCCCCGATTCAAGGACGGTAATCGCAAGTAATAAAGGTTGTATTCGTGTTCTTAACTTTGTATAGTGTAAAATAGTTTCATTAACTCCATAGTAGTAGCTGTAATTCATAGGGGTAACACCTATATTATGTGAATTGTAAGCGCATTCTTAATCCGTATAATAAATATTGTAAGCAAATAAATGATTGACCTACACAAACATGTATCTTTAAGGAGACAATAAGGGAGGATTAGAAACATGGTAAAGAAAATAAAACGCCCTGTTTTAGTAACGTTGGTACCTGTTCTGGCTTTAGGATTAACACTGACAGGTTGCACAGACGCCGCCAAGGATAAAGCAAGCAGCGCTCCTTCGCCTAGCGGAAGCCAGACAACACCTGCGGCAACGCAAAGCAATGCAATTAAGCCAGTCACATTGTCCATGTTCATTGACAGCCCGTATCAACAGCCTACTCCTGATAATAAGATCTATAAGATGATTAAAGATAAGACCGGTGTTAGCTTAAAAATGGAGTTTCTGGTCGGTGATTTACAGCAAAAGCTTGGCGTCATGATTGCTGGCGGCGATTATGCAGATATTATGACTGGAAACGATAAACTAATAGCGGCTGGCGCGTTTGTGCCTCTTGAGGATTTGATTGAAAAGTATGGGCCAAATTTGAAGAAGCACTATGCAAGCGTGTGGAATCAGATGAAGGATCCTGCAAGCGGCCATTTATACGTACTTCCAAATTATAACGTGTTCAGTGGTCAATTTAACGAAACCGCTTACGAAGGACCGGGCTTTTATTTGCAAAAGGATGTACTGAAGGAAATGGGCTATCCAACGCCTAAAACATTGGACGAATATTTCGATATCATTGCCAAATACAAAGCGAAACATCCGGATATGATTGGCTTTGAGACGCTAAACTTCGATTGGAGAAACTTCCCGCTGCTTAATCCGCCAGAGCATTTAGCTGGACATCCTAATGACGGCGGGGTTATCGTCGATAATGGGAAAGCACAAATCTTTGCAGACAAGGACATCGCCAAGACCTATTACAAGAAGCTGAATGAGATCAATGCGCAAGGCTTGATGGATAAGGAAGCTTTGGTGCAGAACTACGACCAGTACCTAGCGAAAATTGCTAGCGGCCGTGTCATTGGGATGTTTGACCAACACTGGAATTTCGGTGATGGCGAACGCTCGTTAATTTCCCAAAACAAAATCGGCAGTACCTATGTCGGGTTCCCTCTCTTATACCCAGGTGCTAAAGAGTACT
This sequence comes from Paenibacillus qinlingensis, assembly GCF_031455095.1. Lineage (GTDB taxonomy): Bacteria > Bacillota > Bacilli > Paenibacillales > NBRC-103111 > Paenibacillus_E > Paenibacillus_E qinlingensis_A. The sequence continues at coordinate 580,981 of NZ_JAVDSB010000002.1, read as the reverse complement.
ATCGTGACCGTCCGGTACTGAACATTAATCGCGGATACGGGATTTCGACGAAAGCCAAGGATCCTGTTCAAATTATTAAATTCCTGGATTCCCTAATGACAGAAGATTGGCAGAAGACTCTTCAATGGGGGATTCAAGGCGAGGATTATATTGTGAAGGATGGTAAGTTCGCTCGTACCCCGGAACAACGTGCTAAAGCGGATGATAATACATGGAAGCTTGCTAATAAAGCAGAAGCGTTCTTCGCCAATTCGCCTAAGATGCAAGGGACTTATAGTGATGGGAACGCTACAGATCCAGGAACACAGCCGCAGGAATTCTTTGACAGCTTGAAGCCACTAGATCAAGAAGTATTGAAAGCGTATAACCATAAGACATGGGCTGAGTTTTTCAAAACACCGATCGAGAATCCCGTATACTATCCAGCATGGAGTATCGATCTGGTAGATGGTTCGCCAGCTAAAGTGGCCAATACGAAGATGACCGACCTTGCTGTCAAATATTTGCCGAAAGCTATTTTGGCCAAACCGGATGACTTTGATGGTATATGGAAGGATTATGTAGATCAAATTTCCAAAAGCAACTATAAAGCCTACGAAGATCGTATCAATGATCAGATTACCTGGCGTATTAAGAACTGGAGTAGTAAATAAAGGGATAGAACATGCAGTAGGGTGGGGGAGACCCAGGTCTTCTCCGCTTTACTTCCTAGGAGGGAATGTCGATGGCCGAGACCATACTGTCCAAGAAATCAAAGAAACAGCCTAAGATTGATCCGGAAATCGGCGTCGGTTTAAGTTGGAAGACGATAAAAAACCAGAAGCAATTAATTCTAATGTCGTTTCCAATCGTGATTTATATTCTAATCTTCAACTATGTACCGATTTGGGGCTGGTTGATGGCATTTCAAAATTATCGCCCGGCATTAAAATTTTCTAAACAGCAGTGGGTGGGGCTGAAGCATTTCAAATTTCTGTTTCAAGACGATACATTCTTGACGGTGCTTCGCAACACGCTTGCTATGAGTATAATCAATTTGGTGTTAGGTTTTGCAACAGCCATTCTATTAGCTTTATTGCTGAATGAGATTAAAGTTCGTTTCTGGAAGCGATCTATTCAAACGATATCCTACCTGCCTCACTTTCTGTCGTGGATCATTGCTGCCGGTATCGTTGCGACTTCATTATCGATTGATGATGGTATCGTTAATCAACTGTTGATGAAGTTGCACATAATCAAGGAGCCTGTGATGTGGCTTAGCGAAGGGAAATATTTTTGGGGAATTGTGGGCTTGTCTAATGTGTGGAAAGAGGTTGGATGGAATACGATCATTTACCTTGCTGCAATTACTTCTATTGACCCGTCACTGTATGAGTCTGCAGGGATCGACGGTGCAAACCGTTACCAAAAGATCCTCTACGTCACACTGCCTGGGATCAAGTCGACTTTTATTATTCTATTAATTATGAACGTTGGGCACATCCTAGATGCAGGCTTTGAGATTCAATACCTGCTTGGCAACGGGTTAATCGTCGACTGGTCGCAAACAATTGATATTTTCGTTCTTAAGTACGGTATTGCGCTAGGCAATTATTCGCTGGCAACTGCGGCAGGGATTTTCAAAACGGTTGTAAGCATAATCCTTATTCTAATCGCAAATTCTACCGCTAAACGTCTTGGTGAAGAGCGGTTGATATAAAGGAGAAATGATATGGGGACAACATCTGTTAGCAGAACTCGAATTGAGCCCATTTTGTTCCATACAGTGAATGGCATCTTCATGCTCCTTCTTGCTATCGTTACGCTTTATCCTTTCCTTCACACCTTAACGATTTCATTTAATGAGGGTAATGATGCACTTCGTGGAGGCATTTATTTATGGCCGAGATCCTGGTCATTGCAAAATTACAAGGCGATTTTCATTTCCGGTACGATCTACCATGCGGCTTGGATTTCGGTGGCCCGTACACTTACAACAACCGTGCTTGGGGTATTTCTCACCTCCATGCTTGCCTATACACTGGCACAGCCTCAATATATTTTTCGTAAAATCATAGGTTTAATCTTTGTATTGACGATGTATTTCAATGCGGGGCTCATTCCGAATTACTTTCTGATTAAAAGTTTGGGACTGCTCAACAACTTCTGGGTATATGTTTTTCCAGGGATGGTAAGCGCGTTTAACCTTATCGTCATTCGGACGTACATTCGTACCCTCCCATCGGGCTTAGTTGAGTCTGCGAAAATGGATGGAGCAGGTGATTTCACCATATTTTTACGAATTATTCTCCCGCTGTGTACGCCTGTATTAGCGACCATCGCCTTGTTTATTGCCGTTGGCTCTTGGAATTCCTGGTTCGATACATTCCTGTATGCCTCATCTGATTTGAAGCTGAGTACGCTTCAGTACGAAATGATGAAGCTGCTTGGATCTACGATGAACAGCAACAATGATCCAGGTCTTCTGGCTGGTGCAAACACGAATCAAACGAAGGCCATGGTTACGCCTGCTTCCATACGTGCGGCGATTACCATTGTGGCAGCGGTTCCAATTCTGTTCGTATATCCTTTTCTGCAAAGGTATTTTATCGTCGGTATGAACCTTGGAAGTGTCAAAGAATAAGACTTAGCAAGCGATGATCTTAATCATTTCCCGTTTCAGCCGGTGCTGGGACGGTTTTTGCTTTATACAAACTCCCCCTATCCTTTATAATAGTTCATATCGACTTCCTGAAGTGAGGTGATTCCCATGTTAAGAGTTATGTTTGCTGATGATGAGCCTTATATGCTAGAGGGACTGCGGACGATGATTGATTGGAATAAACTAGGCTTTGTAGTTTGCGGGGAAGCCTCAGATGGTGAAGACGCATTAGCTATGATGGCGTCGACCCTGCCTCATTTGGTACTGACGGATGTTCGAATGCCTGTTATAGATGGCTTGGAATTGATTGAACAAGCGTCCAGCTTGTATCCCGAAATGAAATTTATTATTTTGAGTGGGTACGCCGATTTCGAATATGCCAAAAGAGCAATGCGTCATGGTGTCGTCAATTATTTGATGAAGCCTTTGATGGAAGCAGAGCTTGTGGCTGTAGTGGAAGCGGTTGCTGTTTCAATTCAAGAGCGTATAGCTCATAGACAGTTAGAAAGCACTGCATTGGAATGCTTACGATTGGAAACGATTTCAAAGTTAGTACAAGGAGAAAACAAGCCGAAATGGATCGAGCAGGCGAGCACCTTGTTGGATCTTCATGAACATTCTAGCTTCCGCTGCGGTTTACTCGAACCTGACATTGGGTCTCCAATTCAATCAGACTTAAAGCGGGTGATTGTAGATAAGTTCAAACTTACGCAAGTGATGATGCATCCATTTGGCGTTGGGAAAGAACGCCATGGATTCTTGCTGGTCACAGGGCCTGAGGAAAGCAATCTTTCTTTGGAAAGGATGACAAGCATTATTGCTAGTGTCAGAAATGACTTGGGCACAGCGATCTCCTTTTCAATTAGCGGAGAACACAAGGGACCACTTGCTTTAAAAGAAGCATTTCATGAGGGGCTTATCGCCGAAATGTGCAAATCCCCTTCTGGCAAGGAAGGAATTTACATCTATCAAGGAGAAGGGTCAGTAGAAAAGGCTCCTGCCTTTGTTAGCTTAACGGAATCCATTCTAGAAGCCGTAGGGAGCGGGTGTCCAGAAACAGTGCGTGCCCAAGTACACGACTTATTTATCGCATTTTCGAGGCAGTCTGTATCTGAATCTTGGGTGAGTGCTTATTTAGGCAATATTAAGCTTGAAATTCTGAAAACACTTGCCCAATTCGGAGGTGATCCTGTATGGGAACCCAATTGGTTTGTTCCCACTGTTTCAATGGATATTGGTCTCTTGGAGCGCAGGGTAACACAAGAAATTCTACAAGCTGCAGAGTGGATTGGTCAGAAGAAAGGCATAGGGCAAGATGAAATTGTATTCGCAGCAGGAGCCTATATTAAATCGCATTATAGGGAAAAGTTGCAGCTGCAGGTTGTTGCAGAGCACTTTAAGCTGAATCCTGCGTATTTTGGTCAGAGATTTAAGAAGCAAGTTGGGCTCACCTTCAATGAATATTTACATGTTGTACGAATTGACGAGGCCAAAAAAATACTTCGCCGTGAAGAACTGAAAATATCCGATGTCGCCGATCGTGTAGGCTACTCGGATTCTGAACAGTTCGTAACCAAGTTTAAGGCACTTACTGGCTTGTTACCCTCTGCCTACAAAAAGGGTTAACCTAGAACTGACAAGGAGAGCACATATGAGCCGGAAATGGAATTTGCTTCGTATCGTTAATGATATACCCCTAAAGTTCAAGTTTCTAATCATATATTTGATGTGTGTGCTGCTGCCTATACTGTGTATAAACAGCTTGTTTTTCTTGCAGGATAGCAAAAATACAGAACGCAGAGAGATGGATAACTTGCGGATTTCTCTAGATAGGGTCGGCAACGAAATCATGCAAATGGTGAACTCAGGTGTTGTAATTGGCAACGCAGTATCCGCTGACCGTGTATTTAATGAGATGCTTGAATATACATACTCGGATAATGTTGCTTATTATGAAGAATACGACAGTTATCTCCGTGACAAATTAGGGCAGTATCCCAATATTTATCCCTACATCTCTTGGATTGGCGTTTACACATTGAACCCAACATTATCTAATGGTGGAAGTTACTTCATGCTAAAACCGGATGATCTTAAGAGTGAGTGGTATCAGAAGGTGAACGGAAATAAAGATAAAGTGACAGTAACTTCTTATCTGGATACGAATCCCATGAATCCCGAGGAGAAATTGGTATATGTGAGCATTATTCGAAAGCTTGACAATTTCCCGGATCTTATGAAATTCTCCAAATATCTGCGTATCAATATTCGGATGGATAAGCTGCTGGAGCTATTTGATAAAGAGCGTAACTACTTGTTAATCAAGCTCGTAGATGAGAAAAATCGGCTTGTACTTGAATCGGCAGGTGCGTTTAAGGGAAGTGACCCTTTACTCCCGAACTTACCGATGTCAAAGGATTCTCAACTGATAGGGTTACCTGAAAGGAGTTTTGTCAATCCGCTCAGTAACGCTAGTTATATGCTTAATTGGCGGCTGGTAGGTATTCCAGAGGGAAGTCGAATCGCGGAGGAGAGACGGGGAGTTATCCACTTCTTTATCTGGCTGACGCTCATTAGTACGATTATTCCTACGATCTTGATTTATATCATTATGCACTCTTTCAATTTTCGGGTGAGAAAGCTATCCAAACATATGCAGTTGGTGAAAAACGAGAGGTTCGAACCCATCACGTTGTATGAAGGAAAAGATGAGATCGGACATCTTCTTCGCAGCTTTAATTTGATGACAGAGAAAATTCGTAATTTAATTAATGACGTATATAAACTCGAAATTCAAAAAAAGGATTTAGAGCTAGAACGCGTACAGGCTGAGCTGAATTATTTGCAGAGCCAAGTAGATCCTCACTTTCTGTTCAATACGCTAAATGCGATTCTTGTTGTATGTAAGAAATATCGTTATGAGCATGTGATAGAAATTATTCAAAACTTGTCCCAGATCTTAAGAAGGCTGCTAAGCTGGAAGGAGGATTTGGTGACAGTAGAGGAAGAGCTAAGCTTTACCGAGATGTACCTCCAGATCGAGAAGTTCAGATTTCAAGATCGATTTCATTATGAATTATCTGTTGACGAATCTGTTCTACAGTACCGAATCCCAAAGATGAGTATTCAATCGCTTGTCGAAAACTCTTGCAAGCATGGCCTTCAATCGGTTAAAGGAAATCGAAGAATTCGGATATCTGTAGAAGGAGCAGGAATGAACATGCTCATGAAGGTCGAAGATAACGGAATTGGAATGAATAGTGCGAAACTGGATGAAATTGTTCATAGTCTGTATAAAGGCGAAGACAACGGCAAGAATATCGGACTGCGCAATGTGTACAGACGATTAAATCTATTTTATGCTGAACGCTCTTTGTTCCAAATTGAAAGCATCCCCTTCGAGAAAACTAGCGTGACCATACAGATTCCTATGAGTCTTATTAGGAAACAGGAGGAGACGATCGGGCATGTATAAGGTTATCTTTGTCGATGACGAACCATTCGCATTGGAAGGCATAAAGCTCATGGTCGAATGGCAAGAGCTTGGATTTGAAATCGTAGGCATGTGCGAGAACGGCGAAGAAGCTTTAGCCTGCATTGAAGCCAGTAAGCCTGATCTTGTTGTGACAGATATTCGGATGCCGGAAATTGACGGATTAGAATTGATCGATCGGGTGCAAGAGGCAGGCAACGATCCACTATTCATCATTTTAAGCGGCTACAATGATTTCGAATATGCGCGATCCGCCCTAAGGTACGGGGTAAAGCATTATTTGCTTAAACCTGCTTTGGGCAGGGAATGGGAGACTGTCATTCAATTCGTTATTGAAGAGCTGCAGCACCGAGAACAGCAAAGGGTACGTCATGATCTTGTTTCCGATCGTCTAGTTCCTACTCTCCTTGCTCAACTGCTGCGGGGGGAAATTTCATCAACTGACGGGAACGTTGGGGAAATCCTAGATCCCTTAACTCAAGGAGATCAGGGCTGGAGGTATATTCATCTAGAATGGCTTAGCGGCTCCGAACAAGAGTTGGATGCACGTTATTTCCATTCTCAGAGAGCTTATGCAATCGATTTGTTTGGGAGCCAGAACGGCCTTGTTATGGCGTCATTCTCTGAGATTGAGCAATGGGCTGGGCAGGTATACAAAGACCTACATGAGCAAGGTATCGAATGCTGTCTCTCGATAGGACCACGTGTGGACTCCCTCCGTAATATCGTAGATTCGTATACAGGTGCTATAGAAACATCCATGCTTCATTTCTTTCATAGATCCGGTGGTCCACTCGATTACGAGAAGATTCATCACAAGCAAATTAGCTATGATCTTCAAGCCGTTGCTATCGTAGATGAGATTCAAAGTGCCCTCGAGGCGCTTCAGGAAAAGCGGGTTGAGGACCTGATTAAGCAAATGTTTGTGATGCTGTCAGCTAACATAACAGCCCGGGAAGTCGTTCATATGCTGGTCATACGCATTGTTTTGAAAAGCGTAGCTGTCATGCGAGAGATCGGTATTGACTCGGAGGCGCTGCCCCGTGTTCGCGATTTTTTGAGAAGGGAGCATCGTTCCCTGGTGGAAATGGAGGAGTCCTTGCAAGGGTATGTACAACAGTATATGAGCCAGCTGAAGCAGCATAAAGAGAAGTTCTCCGGTCATCCCCTTCGCGTAATTGAGCGTTTTATCCAGGAGCATTATCGAGAAACGCTGACGATTAAAGATATCGGTGAACGGTTTTTCATGAATCCGGTTTACTTAGGTCAAGCATTTATGAAAAGGAACGGCGTAGGCATCATTGAGTATATCCATGACCTGCGTATTAACGCGGCGAAGCGCATGCTATGCGATACTGATGAGACCATTCGTTTGATTGCGGAGCAGATCGGATACGTTCACTATCATCATTTCCTCAAAGAATTTGAGAAACGGGTGTCTGACAAGCCCGCTATGTTTAGACAATTAAGCAAAGCATAATGGACATCAGAAGGACGTGTAATTTCTTTTCTAAGAGATACACATCTATTTGTGTTGAGTTCGAAGGGAAACTGCATACACAATCTTTAAAGATTATAAGAATAGGGGGGAGAGATCTTTAATCTATGAATGGTAAGTGTAGTCAGATTCTATATCATAGTACATAGAAAGCCTGTTTAAACAGGGGATGATAAGGAGGTTTACCCATCTATGAACAACAAGGTACCGAACTTACACGAGGTTTATAATGGCATATTCAGAATTGGGGCTGCTGTTAGCACGAAGACGATCCGTTCCGAAGGGGATTTCATAGCCAGGCATTATAACAGCATTACGGCAGAGAATCAGATGAAGTTTGAGGAGATCCATCCTGAGGAAGAGCGTTATAGATTTGAAGCAGCGGATGAAATCATGGATTTCGCTATGCATAACGGGATTGCCGTTCGAGGGCATACGATGGTCTGGCATAACCAAACTCCCGATTGGGTGTTTGAAAGCCCTTCTGGCGGAACAGTGAGTAAAGAAGTGCTTCTCTCACGGATGCAGGAGCATATCCGTACGGTAGCTGGTCGTTATAAGGGCAAGGTATATGCGTGGGATGTCGTCAATGAAGCGATAGAAGATAAGGCGGACTTGGTCATGCGTAGTTCCAAATGGTTGGAGATCCTAGGTGAGAATTATATCCGCCATGCCTTCGAGGCAGCACACGAAGCCGATTCGAATGCGCTTTTGTTGTATAACGACTACAACGAGACAGAGCCGGTCAAACGGGATAAGATTTATCATCTCGTCCGTTCATTGAAAGAGAAGGGGGTTCCTATCCATGGAATCGGCATGCAGGGACATTGGAATATCTATGGTCCTTCCTTGGATGAAATAAGGCAAGCGATCGAGCTTTATGCATCCCTTGATCTTCAGCTTCACATCACGGAGTTAGATCTTTCTATGTTTCAATTTGAGGACAGACGGACCGATCTGTTGGTACCCACTGAGCAGATGGTGGAGCTGCAGGAACAGCGCTACGAGGATATTTTCAGACTATTTAAGGAATATCGAGAAGTCATTACGTCGGTAACGTTCTGGGGGGCGGCTGACAATTATACATGGTTGGATAACTTCCCTGTTCGCGGCAGAAAGAATTGGCCGTTTCTATTCGATGGGGAACTTCAGCCTAAGGGGGCATTTTGGCGTGTAATCGGGTAAGTAACTATGCGCCAATAATTGAGGGAGGATCATCCTCTAGTTTAAGTATGTGAAGCTAATGAAAATTGATTGGTACAAACCGAATTGAACTTTTAATGTCGTTTTAGGTTGATAAATAAAACTGTACACAGTGTTAACAATATCTGGGTTGAACCTACTCATTTAAATAATATAATTACAAGATGATGGAGAATATGGCAACGGGTATGACCCAACAATCTCCTTCTTAATGCTTCTTATCCACGATATTCTCCTCATCTTAACGTCCAGTGCAACAAGTCTCCAGGTTTTATCAAAGAAAAGAATTATGAACGTAATAATATCTGTAATTACATAAGTATATCGGCCTGTAAATCATCTATGCTCATATATGTGATTTTGACAACATGAGAGAAATGAGGAATACAGCTTGGATGAGAATATCCATGATTACGAGAAAGCTAGCCTGAGTTTGGAGTTTGAAAGTAGACAAAAGTATCTCGATGAACTAAGGAAGCAATTGGAAGTTTTGAATAATCCTACAAACACAATCAGCTCTGATGAAATGATTGAACAATCGAGAGAATGGTACCGTATCGGTCATACCATCAAAGGAACCGCCCCGATTCTGGGAATGGTTCGCATGGGAAGAGTAGCTGCCCTGTTCGCCGAATGCTGGGAATGGAGCTACGAAACGAATTACTTATCAGGAAACGACATTCAAAGTCAGGTTCAGGATTGCTACATAGCCAGTCGCTCCCTTTTAAATGAGCTTCAAATGGAATTTGAAGTCAACTGCAAGGAACTTCTGTTGGAACAAAAGCAAGCACCACTCAAGGAGGTCCTCCCCTCTCAACTCTTAGGCAGCAGATTGCTGGTTGTAGATGATGACCGCGTGTTACGGTCTTATTTGGCTCGCAAGCTTAGGCTTGAGGGTTATAACGTAGATGAGGCATCGAATGTGGAAACTGCAATCAAGCTGCTGAAAGAGAATGACTATCAGTTAATTACGCTTGATCTTATGATGCATCCGCAGAGCGGATATGAAATATTCGAGGTGCTGAAAGAAGATCCAATGATTAAATGGCTTCCCATGCTTGTGTTGTCCGGCCGCAATGATATGAAAGATGTCGTCCGATGCTTTCGAATGGGCGCTGACGATTTCGTCACCAAACCATTTCGCTATGAAGATCTGAGCGCGCGGATTCAACGGATGCTACTGCGTCACATGGAGTTTGCGCTCATGGCGTTTAACGATCCGTTGACCGGAATTCATAATCGGCGGTATTTCGACCTGCAGCTTCAAGTAGAAGTAAACCGTGCACAAAGATACAATGAGCCGTTGACGCTGGTCATTATTGACATTGATTTTTTTAAAGCCATTAACGATAAACATGGTCATCCATTTGGCGATCTCGTGCTGCAGAAATTCAGTCACTTGCTGCAAAGCTGCCTGAGGAACACCGATATACTGGCACGCCTTGGTGGTGAAGAGTTTGGTGTTATTTTGCCGGGGATTACCGATCTTGAAGCGGAACAAATCATGAACCGCATCTTGGAACAAGTCCGAAGAGAGCCGATTGCCCAACACGATTTTTTTGACTATTTTATTACTTTTTCGGCAGGCATCTCGTCCTGGAATTCAAACAAGTCTGTTCAGAACTGGTTTCAAGTCGTGGATTATACAATGTACAAAGCGAAATGCAACGGGCGGAATCGTGTTCTTCGAACATCCTACGGGATGACGAGGGAAAATCCGGCTGACTTGCGACTTCCATCCGAAAAGTCCATAACAATATTGATTGCTGACGATGATCGTTTGCTCCGTACGATGCTAGCTGATCAATTCAGGAAAAAGCCCTACAAACTGATCGAAGCGCAAGACGGAGAAACTGCTTATCGGATCTTAGTCGAGGATCAGCCAGATATTTGTATCTTGGACTGCATTATGCCGGGGATGAGCGGATTTGAAGTGCTCGATAGATTAAGAACGGAAGGCACACGTGCTGCAAAAACCCAAATCATACTCCTATCCGGTAGAAGCAGCGAAGAGGATGTACAAAAGGGGCTTAAACTTGGTGCAGATGCGTATATGTTTAAACCATTCTCCTTAATTGATGTGGAAATGAAAGTGAGCAAGATGTTGTTCGCCGCACGAAGTCATTAATTGCTCTTCTTGTCGACGTCGCCAGCGTCCTTACCCTCAAAATTCATTATTGCATTTCGTGAATGTTTGAGGGTAACTGCTGGAGTCCGGTGTTACTTAAGCTATTCCGCTTGCACTAGGCTACCTAGGTTATTAATCTTGACTTGAACGAGATAGTGAACTTTTAATTCAGGATAATAATCGCTTCGCCACTTTGCAAGTTTCTCGAATGGGATTTTGCTGCGGAAATGATTGCCCAGACCCAACGGATCGGCGCCTGTTTGAATCAGCTTGTTCGTGACACTATCCAAGTCTTTCAAGAATAACTTTTCGAGATCGGACTTGTGCTCGCTTTTTGGCTTCTCGATGATCGATTCCGATAGGCTAGTCTGCAAGCTGAGCTTGCCTACCAATTCCGGACCATTCTCCGTCACGCGGCTGCTCCAGTTCATATGGGCGGATCGAATGGTGAGACTCGCATTTTCCAACACTTCGACGTCCGCGCCGTAAAAGCGGTTGGTGATCACGTTTACGACCAGCGTTTCTTTATCGCTCAGTCGGCCGATCATTTTCCCTTTCTTCATAATGGCGGATCCATCGAACTCGAGGACTGTCTCACGGCCCGGCTTAATGATCGGGAGCAAGACGTCTTGTGTATAAGATTGTGTCGAGGAGAAGGACTCCATTAAGCTGGCCTTCGCCGTTTTTGGCGTCCATCCGGCGCGTTTGTTCGCGAACTTGTAGAATGTCGTGACGTCGCTTGTAATAGCCTTCTTCGTATTGCTCAACAATTCTTCCATGTCGCTGTCTGTTACGGCAAGCAATGTCTTTGGGGGGAATGCCGTAGCTCGGATCGCATTAGCCAATGCGTCTTGCAGTCCTTCCCGGGCGAGCTCTTGGCTGACGACTATTAGCTGTATGCTGAGTAAATCGATGTAATTCTCGATATCAGTACGAATGTTGTCAATACCTTCACTGATCGTAGAAGCTTCCCGAGAAACGACTTTGACGTTCAGCTGCCGTTCTGCTGGAATCGGGATCTGCAGCGAAACTTTATACTTCTTCTCCTGCCCTTTGGAAACACCCATGATTACCGGTACGGTACGCTGATTGATATCATGATAATCCCAGCATCCTGTTGTTATTAGGCCGCATCCGAGCCAGACGGCGAGGAGACATATCCCTGTTCGCACTCGCTTACACACGTGGTTTTCCTCCGATCTTTGCCCTATTGCGGTAATAAAAGCTGACCAGCGAAAGGATGAATAGTAAGCAGAGACGCAACGGCCCTCCCGAGAGCAATAACCGTTCTAAATCTTCCAAACTGGGCACGAAATACGCGAAGATTATCGCAACCGTTCCCACGATTACTGGATTTGTAATCAGTCTTGGGACGAAGGAAGAATGAAGAGCAAGCTGTCTTGTTACCCATAGCAGACCGCTGATATTAATCAATGTGCTGAACATGGTGGCCATGATGTAGAACATGGACATTCGGTCGAAGAAAAACCAATTTACTCGAACCGTGTCCAACAGCACGATCATTGGAAATCGGAAATTGTCCGCGACTTCTTGGCCGAATGCGCTGATCGGAAGATAGACGTTCAACAGAAATAAGAAGAGCGAAACGACCCATGCTCCCCATAGCCAGCGCTTTTCGGATTCGGCATAAGGCCCGAAGAAGCCGATCAGGCCGAAGACATTTACGAAAATTGAGAACGCCGGCAGAATTCGCGGTTCACCCATGAACTCCAATGTTGGCTTGATCGGAAAAATCATGTCCAGATTCGCATACTCTATGGCGGAAATGAGGGTTAAGGACAAAAGGGGGAGCCCAAAGCTGCCAATCACGAGTGAAAGCCGCAGCAGCGAATCGCGCTCGGCGTAAGAAATACTAAGCGCAGTTGCGATCAGCAGCACTAACAATACCCATAACGGAGTCTGAGGCAAATACAGGATGCTGAGAATTTGGGCATGTCCGCGGATCATAATCCCGATGGCAATTATATTGCTGAATATGAAAGGCCAAACCAAGCCTAAGCGAAACCATGTTCCGGACTGTTGGAGATTGGTAAGCAGATTTGTCTTATCGGCGCGAAAGCCTCCGATGAACAGACGCAGCATCAAACCTTGAACCAGCCATCCGATGATGATGACGAACCAATGGCCGCTGGGTTGGGATTGAATGATGCTTTTTGGGAACACGAATATTAACAACCCGAACTGTAGCACAAGAAAGAAGGTTGCGACACTGATTCCGCGGATCATTCTGTTCACTCCTTTTTCCTAATGGGCTCGAATGGAATCATTGGATGCCGCATTAGCGCAGCCGAGCTGACGAGCGAGAGCAATATATAGAATCCGCATACGATGCCGAGCGGACCGAACATCGAAGCAAAGAAGAGCATGATATAACGCCATAACCGGATGACGAGCGTAAAGTGATACCCAATGACAGTAAAATTGGCGATGGTAGAAGCCGCGATGATGATAATCACCAGACTGCTGACAAGACTCGCTTCGACGACAGCCTGTCCGAGAATAATGCCGCCGACCATGGTCATCGCTGGACCGATGCTCTTCGGAAGCCGAACGAGCGCTTCGAACAACATCTCGATAATGAAAAGCAGAATGAGCGCTTCCGTTAAAGAGGGGTAGGGAACGCCGACTCGGCTCAACGCGATGGAATAGATGAGTTCGATTTTCATGACGTCTGGATTCACCGATATGAGAGCAACATAAGACGCTGGCGCGCAAATGGCGATGAGTACGCCTAGAATACGGAACGAAACGATCATGAACGCGGTAACGGGCGTATATTCGCGATCGGTATCCGCGATGAATAGGTCAGATAGCTCCACGGGAATGACGATGGCTTCGGGATAGCCATCGATAAGCAATACAATTCGGCCTTTTTTCAGGAAAAAAGCGACCTCGTGCGGCGACTCCGTCTTGACAAACGATGGTAGGGGACTCCATTTTGGCGTACTGCGTAGCCAGCGGGAGACTTGCTGAAGCGAAGCGAACGGCTTGTTCGCGTGCGCTTGCAGCGCTTTCTCGATATCGGTTACTAAGGCTGGATCCGCCACGTTTGTCAATGAGAGCACGAGAATTCTTCTCTTCTCGTGTGAACCAATGTCGACATTCACCTGCTTTAAATCCGGGGAACGAAGCTCGCTCCGGATCAGACCGATATTGGTCGTCAGGTTTTCGATGAAACCGGTTTGCGATGAAATGAGGATGTTCTGATTGTTCGTTGTGCCGACTGGGCGATACAGCTGCTGCATTTCCGACTGCACCCAGGCTGCACCTGTTCCTTCTGGCTGCAGAATCAGGGTCTTGCCTTCAAGAAGGCCTTGAACAAGATCTCCTCGCGGTGTTTCCGCACCAAGCTCTCCGAGCAGCTCCTCCCAATTCGATGCGTGTTCACGTCCGGCTTCCGACAGGCGTCGAGCAGTTGCAGCAACATCCACCAGACTGCTCAAAGCGATTATTTCTAACGGGATCCCGCGTATCAGAAGGGGCTGAATGTGGAAGTCTAATGCGTGCCCCAGTTGCTCAACGATCTGTTTTCGCTGCGTCTTGCTGTGCTTTACAAGCATTTCCATCACCTGAGCTTTAGTATTGGCAATCGTAACCAGAATTATGTAGAAAACAGGCATAAGAATACGCTTGTTGAGAGAGAAGCGACTTCGTTAATTTCTGTGATTTACGTTGATATATTGTGGACGTCGTATCTGATTGATGTCACTGTAATTTACACGAAAAAGCCAGCAAACACTTTTCAGTGTTTGCTGGCTTTGTTCATTTGGAAACCAATTTGTCATCAACATCGGTTTCTTTAATTTCCATACAATTTACTCTATTAGTCAAATTGAGCACGCACATGTTTTGAGAATGCCTTGGTATAGCTGGATAAATTCGTATTGCAATGAACGGCCCAGATATCCCTATATAATAAATCTGGATTTTTATATGGAATTTGAATGAGAGTTCCATTAAGAACGTGATCATGGCCCTTCAATGAAAAATTATCGAAAATTGTAAAGGCATTCGAATTCAACATAAACTCACCAATTGGTTCAGTAACGGTTACCGTTACATAAATCGGATTCCCATCTAGATTTGCTCTTTTAATCATTTCTCTATGAGAGATAGAGTCGAGAATAATGATGGATTCGTTTCTTAAATCTTTTAAAGTTAAAAATTCTTTAAATCGAAAACGAGACTTTTTTCCAACGCAAATGCAAAGATGGCTTGTATATAGCTTTTCAATATCAAAATTCCGATTCATTAAATCTTGTTGTTCACCAATAAAAGCAAGATCGATGCAATTGGTAGTAATTTCTTCGCAAATCTGCTGAGGCAATTTTTCTAAGAGCTCTATTTGTATATCTTTAAATTCTTTTTTGAAAGAAACTAACGCTTGTTTAATGATATGTCCGAACGTATTCGAATACGATATTCTTAATTTCAAATAATCCCCATTTTTTGCGCGATTAATTTCTTCGTATAATTCTAAATATTTAGCTTTCATATCCAAAAGTTTTAAAAGTACAATTTCGCCTTCAAGTGTTGGAATTGTTCCTTTGCTAGTTCGTTGGAATATGGTTATACCTAGTTCATTTTCTAATGCTTGAATGGATTGACTAATCGCTGAGGCAGTTATATGTAATTTATCTGCTGCTTTTCGTATTGATTTATCTGAGGCTACTTGTAGAATATATCGGATTTGTTCTGAATACATGGGGGCACCTACCTCAAGTGGTTAAATAAACGGCTCGAATGAATCCTTGCTTGACATCATTCTTGCATGTAAACAGCTCATTCAGCGGGTTGAATAATTATCCATATTATATATGGAAAAGTCAATTGTGTATATGGAGGAACTCTATATTCAGGAGCAGAGCCCGAATCACATTGAATTTAACGTTACATGAGTGCTCCTTGTAGTATATATCAGATCTGTTTAGAATTCATTGGGTTACCTTGCATGAAATGGTTAAATGAAACTATACACAGTGTTAATAAAATCTAGTTTGATCATACTCTTTTTCCATAATATAAAATTTATGATATTGGAGAAATAGCAGTGACTGCAACTAATAACGATTTAAGACTAGATTACTAGACTTGAGAGAGTGGGAGAGTGACGAAGAATGACCCAGAATAAGCCACCCATTAAAAAAAGGCAGTTGTTCATTCCTTTTTTGAAGCGCTTCGCCGGGGACAAATACCGCAAGTTCGATGAAAGTTGGCGAAGTGGGCACCAGTCGACAGTTCCGGCGACGATCGAAATGAAAGACCCGGTCATTCTGAAACAACTGGAGATGATCGATCTGACGCTGGACGAAGTGCGGTGTATACAGTCTGTTCAGCCACTCGTGCGTCTGTACATCGAGGATATTGTGGACGGTTTTTACCAAACGATCACAGGCGTAGAATCGCTCCAAGCAATCATTACAAGCAATAGTACGGTCGAACGGCTTAGACAAACGCTAAAGTCGCATCTGATCGAGATGTTCAGCGGGCGAATTGACGAGGAGTATTTGCAAAAGCGGATGCGCGTCGCCGATGTGCATAGCCGGATTGGACTCGAGCCCAAATGGTACATGGGCGCGTTTCAGAACTTGCAGAACACGCTGATGCTCCTTGTAAACCGCAATGTCGAAGATCGCGATGAAAGCCTGCGCATCAGCAAAGCGATTACGAAAATTCTCAATTTTGAGCAACAAATTGTGCTGGAGGCGTATGAAAAGGAAAACGTCAGGCAGCGGGAACTGCAGTACGAACAGGTCAAAGAGGAATTAAAGCGGAAAGTCACCACTGTCAGCGAAGAGATTGCGGCAGTGTCCGAGCAGACGAACACTTCGGTGCAAAATCTGATCGCAGCGGCGGACGAAGTGAACGTTTCCGTCGAGCGCAGTGCTGGGGCGTCCCGTGAGACGCAGTCGCTCGCCACGGAAGGGCAAACCAGTTGACCGCGCTGGAGGCGAGCATCACGGCAATCTATCAACGCTCGGCGACAGCTGAAGCGCTGGTTGTGCAACTCACTTCGTCGGTTACTCAGATCGGTCGAGTCGTCAACATTGTGCAGGAGATTGCCAGCCAGACGAATTTGCTGGCGCTGAATTCGGCGATCGAAGCGGCCCGGGCGGGCGAGCACGGCAAAGGCTTCGCGGTGGTTTCCGACGAAGTGCGCAAGCTGTCGAACCAAACGAAGCAATCGGTCGATCAGATTAAGGCATATATTGGGGAAACGGGTGATTTTGCGGCCAAAGTTGCCGCCGAAATTCATCAGGCGAACAAGATTATCGAGTTGAGCAAATCTGAGGCGGAGGCAACGGAAGCCGCGTTTGAGCGAATCGTACACTCGATGAACAGCAGCCTGCATGATGTGGAGAGTTCGTTAGCCGGAATGCGGCAGATTGTCGTTTCAATTGAGGAGATCGGCCAGGCGACCGATAAAGTTGTCATCTCTGCTGATCAACTCCAGCAAGCCGCGCGTTTTGCCTAAGTAAGCTACATAATTAGTTCATTTTAAAGGCTTGAGGAATCAAGTCTTTTTTGCTTCGTGTTTACAACGTCAAGTGGTTAAATAAAACTATACACAGTGTTAATAATCTCTAGATTGATCCTACTCATTTAATCATATATCGTTCATGATACCGGAGAAATTAGAGATATAAATATAAATCAATAACTAACATGGGAGTTGGACATTCTTATGAAGATTACAACTTGGCTTAAGGCAACAAGTGGTGTTTTTATTTTATTATCGGTTTTGAATGGGGCGAGTATTTATCTGCTTGATAGCAGTGTGGCGCATGAGCGATCCGCTGTGGAACAACAAGCTGTATTCAAGCAATTAGGGATCGATTTAGCCAATGCCTCTGACTATTTAACAAACGAAGCAAGAGCTTATGTGCAGTTTGGAGATAAAGTTCATTATGACAACTATTGGAGAGAAGTTAACGAAACCAAAACAGTAGATAACGTCTTGGCGAAATTGACTCAATTGGGTGCACCGAAAGAGGAACTGGATGTCATTGCAAACGCAAAACAAAATTCAGATATGCTTGTCACAACGGAAGAAGCAGCTATGAAAGCTGTGGAGAGCAAGGATTTTACGAAAGCCCGGCAGCTCATGTTTGACAGTAACTATGATTCAAGCAGAAATATCATTATGGAATCAGTACAACAATTTCAGCATTTAATGAATACGAGAGAGGAAAGTGAAGCGACTGCTGCAAAAAATGAGGCAAGCTTATTGCTTACGCTAACGATACTCTTTCTCGTTATTACATTTGCAATCCTACTTGCAATGATCATTATGATTTTTGTGAAATTAAAACCCCTTCAGCTCGTCAATGAAAAAATAGCCGAACTTGCAAAGAGCGGTGGCGATCTCACGGCAAGACTGCATTATACAAGCAAGGATGAGATTGGAGAAATTTCTAATTCTTTAAATGCGATGATGGAAGCGCTGCAATCGATTATTAGAGATGTTCTTGCTGAAGAATCGCTCAAAGGCGTGAAAAGTGTTAACGATATGACGGTAAAGCAAAATATCTTAGTTAAAGAGGTTTCAACTTTTACCGAATTACTCAGCAAAGATTCCCGAAATTTAGAAAACCTTGTTATGAAATTTAAAGTATAGCGGAAAGGAGGGCATCGTCAAATGATATTAAAACGAGATAGAATCTCTGTAGAAGAGGCACAAGGACTAATTGAAAAAGAAAGGGTGAAATTTGATAAGTACATACTATGGGGTGATCCAGTAGAGGGGGAAATGTTTGTTCACCTTCCAACTGGGGGAGTACACATTGTAAAGGTTGCAGATTGTAATGAACAGTTGGTCTTTTGTATTTACAGTACAGAAGATTGCGAGTTCATATATGAAGAATGCTTTCCCTTATTAAGTACAGGTAATCTCATTGAGCTGCTATCATTCGATTTGACTTTCGAATTTAGGACTAGAGGGGATAACAAATGGCGTGCCTTTCTGGATCATGAACATTTTGAAAGTGAAAAAGGCCAAGATTTAGTTGCCTTTTTGTGGTCACTATTAAGGAAAAGACTCAATGGAGAGGTTGTGGGCGGTAGCTGCTATTAAGTCATTTCCCAACAGAGAGTACGGCCACAAAAATAATTAAATAGACAGTAAGAAAACCCTCCTTCTGTTTAATTGATGGAGGGTTTATTTTTAGGTTTCTTAATAAAAGGATCATCACTCTTTATATTTTCCTGGAGTGACGCCTTCGTACTTTTTAAAACTGCGTATCAACGCATTACTGTTTAAATACCCTACTTTGACAGCGGCGTCGGAGATATTGAGTTTTTCGTCCCTTAATAATACTTTCGCTTTTTCCAATCTTACTTTATTGATATAATCTGGCAAGGTTTCTCCGGTTTGTTCTTTGAAAAGCTTGGACATATAGCTTGGAGAAATCCCCAGATGTTCTGAAATCATCGCTACATTTAAGGTAACTTCTACATAGTGGCTGTTTACAAACTCGATGATATTCCTGCTTAATTCGTAGTAACGATTACTGGTTTTTGACTGTATACGTTTACATACTGATGCGAGTGTAGCTGTAATTTCCGTCTGCAGTTCCACTAAGGTTTCACATTCAAATAATTTCTCTACAGGCTCATCAGCAGAAATTTCTTTTACTGTTTTTACAACTGTACTTGCAAGATCAAACATAAAATACCTTGTCATTTCGGCAGTGGGGGTGCTGTCAATAAAGTTAGAGTGAATAATGTCGTCAAGTAGTTGCTTTCCTTTTTCAAACTCTCCAGATTTGATGCAATTCACTAACTTTTGCTCTTTTTCAAGCGGATAGACATAATCTCTGACATTATATTTCAGACTTTGGAAGGGGATGATCTTTCCGTTACCGGCAATTAACTTGTATTCTAGGGCTTGGGCGGCTTCCTGATAGGCTTCTTGCATGCCATGGATACCCGAGTGAGCATCACTGATGGAAACTGTAAGGGTCATATTGTAATATTTCCCAAAAAACTTTTGCAGCTCTTCTGTAAGGTTGATCATTTCTTGCACATGATCTTCCGCTTCAAGATCATGCAGGTTCACTAGGAATACTATTTTCTCATCAATCTCTGTGGTGAAATTCTGATACCTTTGTCCCAACAGCTCCTCAAAAACATTGGTGATTACAAAGCAGGGGAGCTTAGACTTTGCTTCAAAATCATCTCCAATTCCTAAGGAAATAAGCTTTCCTCTATCTTCTATGGATAGGAGCACGACGATAAAATCGCTGGATCGAAACTGCATATCAAGCGCGTAAAAGGCATTGTGATGGACAGATATATTCCCAAACTTCCCTTTTAGAAGCTTTTGCAGAAAATCCGCTCGCACTACACTACTTTGCTGCTTCAGTTTCAGGTTGATATGTTCCTTTTCTTGAAGAGCATCTTGGATTGCCTCATAAATAAACTGATATTCATTACTGGATCTGTCATAGGAATTCTTAATTTTCCCATGTTGGACAATACGGATCAGATTACGAACTGGATTATAATTACGCCATGTAAGTAAAACCGATACGGCTCCTCCAAAAATTAAACATAGAATAATACTTGCAATCATTAATTTTTCTGTAAACTCACTTTTTTCCATCACAATCTCACGCCGAACAATGGAAACATACTTTAGGTTGGATACATCAGATTTCGTATAGGAAATGATGAACGAATCCTTTCCTTGTCCTTTTACTAGCATATTATCGCTACGCGTAAGCTCATCCACCTGCAAGATATCTGATAAATGAAAAGAAGCAGTCGATGCAAGAAGGTTATTATCATTGTCTAAAATAAAGATACTTCCATACTGCGCCGATTGTAAATTTTGAATCATTTCAGTAAATCGTTCTCTTTTTAACTGGATGACGATTGTGGCAAGAGGATCCCCGGAATTTGATATTGGGATTGAACGCATGTAAGCCAGCGCTCCTGAATTCTCATTTGTGCTTGTCTTATTGTCTTTTGAGATATACCTACCATTGTATGCATGTTGAAGAGTATCTATCCATTGTTCATACCTTAGCCCATCCTTGACAAGAAAAGAGTACATATAATTACTCCTTGAAGCTGCTGACGAAGATATCACAGCATCCAAGTTTTTAAAGTACACATAAAAATCATCTATGTAGCCATTCGTTATATTCATCCTTTTGAAATCTTTTACAATCTGAGCAACTTCATACTGTTTGTTATTCCAGTTCGTTTCCTGCGAAGTGGCTAGCATTTGAATATCCGGGTTAAAGGCAATGTCAAAACTTAAGCGCTCCGCATCCTTTAAGATATTGTCCATATTGAGCTGGACTTGCTTCAGCATAGCAAGATTTGCCCTGCTTGTTTCTTGCTCAATCGTTCTTACAGTAACAAAATAAACGATTCCAGTGAAAATGATAGGAATTAACAGAATCAATATATAAGATAGAATTTGGGTGTAAATGATACTATTTCTAGTGTTCAAGACACGCTTTATGTTCATGAAATCCCCCTCATTATCTTGACTAGTGAGTTCAGGTATCCAAATTCCGCAAGTTCCTAAATAGTATACTACTATACAATAGGAATGAAATTCCATAATTTTCCCAAAAAGCTTTACAAGACCATCAACGGCGTACAACTTGGAGCGAGCCAGAGATCCTTCTGGATCCACCAATTGGGCACCGTTTTTTGTTTTTTGATGATGATTTTTCCATATTTAATATGGCATTTGGGGATATTCAATACGCTTTTTGTTGGATGGAGATTGATTTACGTTTGTTAGAAATACTACACTTACCCTAGCAAATGTAATTGTTGGTGAAGTTTGCACGTAGGCAGTCAGGTTACAATTACGTGTAGCAAAAATATGAAATTTGAGGGGAGAAAAAATTGTGAAAAGTAAAAAGATTTTTAACAAGATGACTACGGGTTCCCTCTTAATCGCACTTTTGACATCTACGGTGATGTCAGGATGTATAGGAGAGGAAAAAAAAGCTGAGCAAACGAATTCGACTCCGACGGGTACTGCAATAAAATTACCTTTTGAGAAGCCGGTAAAATTCCGTGTCTGGGATCCTCTGATGAGTACTGCGCTTCCAATCATGAAGAACTATGCCGAGTCAGAGCTAAATAAAGAGTTGCAGAAGAGACTGAATGTTACGATTGAGTATATTCATCCTACAGAAGGATCGGCGAAAGAGCAGTTTAACCTGATGCTTACATCCGGGGACATACCCGATTTTATTGTGGGCACCTTTGGGGATTATCCGGGTGGAAGGGAAAAAGCCTTTGAGGATGGCATTCTGGTTGACTTAAAGAATGAAATCCCCAAGTATGCACCAGATCTGGCTAAAATCTATGAAACCTATCCCGATCTGTTAATGGATGTAGAGACAGAGGGAGGAAAACAGTTCGGTGCCCCATTCCTCAAAGGTGATCAAAGTATCTTCACCTTCTTTGGAGGTTTTCTTCGTAAGGATTGGTTGACTGAGCTGGGAATGCCTGTGCCGGAAACCATCGATGAATTCTATACGGTAATGAAAACTTTCAAAGAAAAGAAGGGGGCAACGGCACCTTTTACCGGAACTGTCGGAAATATTAAAGGAACCTACTTTACCGGTGCATGGGGGATTAATCAAGATCACTTCATTGAAAATGGTAAGGTCGTATACGGAGCGATTGACCCCAGATTTAAGGAATATACCAAGACGATGGTGAAATGGTATAAGGATGGCATACTTGACCCCGAATTGGCTACGAATAATGGAAAAACGATCGATGCCAAAATTACCGCAAATCAAGCTGGCGCAACTCTTGGAAATACCGGTTCAGGCCTCGGGAAATATTTGCCGCTGATGAAGAGCAAGGATCCCAAATTTGACTTGGTCGCTGTGCCATACCTCGTACGTAACAAGGGTGACTTCAATCCCTTTATGCCCAAGGATGGACCTACCGTTAACAATGGGACATGGAATATTACCAGTGCAGCTAAGAATATTCCAGAAGCACTGGCATTCCTGAATTATGGATACACGAAGGAAGGCTCTATGCTCTATAACTTCGGTATTGAAGGTGTAAGCTATAAGATGGAGAACGGTTATCCAAAATATACGGATCTAGTTACGAATAATCCTAACGGACAGCCTTTTGCAACGATGGGGCAGATGTATACCCGCGCTTTGAAGGATGGCCCTTTCGTACAAGACAAACGGTATTTTGAGCAGTATATGGTCTTACCGCAGCAACAAGAGTCGCTGAAAGTCTGGACCAAATATGCTGACCAAGTCACCAAAGCCAACAAGAACTATAGAGGCAACTTGACGCCTGAGGAAGTTTCTCAGATCACTAGCAAACAAAATGAAATTAACACGTATAAGGATGAAATGTTCCTGAAGTGGCTCATGGGCAAAGAGGATGTAGATGCCACATGGGACAAATATGTGGAGCAAATCAAAAAACTAGGTATTGAAGATATCAACAAGGTTAGACAGAATGCCTATGATCGTTTTATTAAGAAATTCCCGCAGGCATTAAATCCGCAATCATTTAATATCAGCGACATCTTTAAATAGTACGAGTGAAAAGGGGGGAAATCCCCCCCCCCATTTCACCATATAGGGAGGTTCCACTCGTGCCAGAGGTAAAGATACAGCCGCAACCTTTGATATACAATAAACCAAGCCTCATTCAGGCCATAAAAAAAGATTATAAGAAAAATAAATGGTTGATCTTGATGGCCTTGCCTGTTGTAGCCTGGTATATCTTGTTTCACTACGTTCCCATGTATGGTGTTATCATCGCATTTAAACAATTTAGCCCCGTAAAAGGAATCTGGGGCAGTACCTGGGTAGGCCTAAAACATTTTCATGATTTCTTCAACAGTTTCTCCGCATGGAGAGTCATCCAAAATACGTTAATGATCAATTTCTATCAGCTTATCTTTGGTTTTCCAGCACCCATTATTCTGGCGCTATTGCTGAATGAAGTCAAAGGTAAGTATTTTAAAAAGACGATCCAAACCGTTACTTATCTACCGCACTTTGTTTCCACGGTGGTTATCTGTGGTATGATTATCGACTTCTTTGCAAAAAGCGGTCTGATCAATGATATCATTGCCTTTTTTGGTGGATCTCGCACGATGTTTCTTGTGGAAGCAGGATGGTTCCGTACCATCTATGTAAGCACAGGTATTTGGCAAGGCGTAGGTTGGGGGTCGATTATCTATCTCGCTGCCTTGTCCGCTATTGACACGGAGCTATATGAGGCGGTAACCATCGACGGAGCAGGGAGATGGAGACAGTTTATTCATATCACGCTGCCGGGAATTGCTCCGACAATCGTGATCCTATTAATCATGAATTTTGGCCATATGATGAGTGAAGGATATGAAAAAATCATCTTGCTTTATAATCCGAGTACGTATGAAACAGCAGATATCATTTCATCCTATGTGTACCGGCGCGGATTGGTAGAGGCCAATTATAGCTTCAGTGCAGCAGTGGGGCTATTTAACTCTTTGGTGAACCTGATTTTAATCGTAACAGCAAACTATGTTAGCCGGAAGGTTAATGAAACCAGCCTGTGGTAAGGAGTGGAAGATATGGTTGTCAAAAAGACAGTCGGGGATTACATTTTCGATTCGATGACTGTTATTGTATTAATCGCACTGGCTGTGATAACAGCCTATCCGTTTGTTTATGTTGCTTTTGCATCCTTGAGCAGTGCAGATGAGCTTACAGCCCATAGCGGCTTGCTCCTAAAGCCATTAGAATTTAGCCTCGATGCTTATAAAGCTGTGTTAAATAATCCCATGATTTATTCCGGGTATATGAATACGCTATTTATCGTCGTGGTGGGAACGACCTACAATATTATCATGACATCTATGGGAGCTTTTGTTCTCTCTAGGAAAAATTTCTTCTGGAGAAAGCCGATCACCATCTTGATTGTCTTCACCATGTTTTTCGGTGGCGGGCTGATTCCCAGTTTCTTGTTAGTCAAAGATCTCGGTTTAATGAATTCCATATGGTCTCTGATCATTCCTGGAGCAATAGGTACCTGGAATCTGATTATCATGAGAACGGCGTTTCAGGGGATTCCAGACAGCTTGGTAGAATCTGCTTATATCGATGGTGCACATGATTTTACCATTTTATTTAGAATCATTATCCCACTGGCATTGCCAACCATCGCCGTTATGGTGCTGTATTATGGGGTAGGTCACTGGAATGCATGGTTTGGCGCCATGATCTACTTAAGAAATAGAGAATTATGGCCGTTGCAGTTGGTGCTGAGAGAAATCCTGATTTCCAATAGTACGGATGATATGATGGCCGGAGCCGTAGCTCAGGACAGAGCAGCAATTGGAGAAACGATAAAGTATGCAACCATCATGGTTGCTACACTCCCGATCTTGGCAGCATATCCATTCTTGCAGAAGTATTTTGTTAAGGGCGTAATGGTTGGTGCGCTTAAGGGTTAAATGTGACAATAATTTATTACAAAAATTATTTAATTAAGACAATCAAGAAAGTGAAAATGAAAGCGGTTTAAAATGGCGATTAACTAACAATTTAGCCATTCTCCCCGTTCCTAATGATTCCAAGGAGGACTGCAGATGGTCAATAAAAAGTTCAGGTTTTTGTTCATTTGGCTCACAGTGCTGCTGATGCTACCGCTACCGCAATGGAGTAATCCCGTTGCGGCAAATCAGGTGTCGTCGGAACCAATTACGAATTCAGTGTCAAATTTCTACAATGTTATCATGCAGGCGGGAGCCGACCCTTGGGTTTACAAGCATAAGGACGGATATTACTACAACGTCTTTGTCAACGCTAGCGGCATCATGATCCGTAGATCGAAGACGATCACCGGCATTGATGCGGGCGAGAGGAGCTTAGCCTGGACACCGGTTCAGGGTACGAACTACAGTTCCAATGTGTGGGCTCCGGAAATGCACTATCTCAAAGATACGGATGGGAATTACAAATGGTATATTTACTTCGCAGCTGACAACGGAACCAACGCAAACCATCGCATGTACGTGCTGGAGAACACCAGTGAGAATCCGATGACCGGAAGCTGGGTATTCAAAGGGAAAATTACTGATTCCACCGACAGATGGGCAATTGACGGCACTGTAATGACAATAAATGAGAAACACTATTTCATCTGGTCCGGGTGGGAGGAAACGGACGGGAGTTTCCAAAATTTATACATCGCTGAGATGAGCGATCCACGGACTATCAGCTCGGGGCGTGTATTGATATCTACGCCTGAGTATGATTGGGAATCGTCCCCGGGCAGGATTAATGAAGGCCCCGAAGTCACGATACGTGGCAATACCATTAACCTGGTCTATTCCGCAAACGGAAGCTGGACAGACAGTTACTGCCTTGGACTGATCAATGCCAAGATTGGCGACGATTTGATGAATCCGGGCTCCTGGGTAAAACAGGACAAACCAATTTTCTCCAGCGCCAACGGCGTATTCGGACCAGGTCACCACAGTCTCACCACCTCTCCCGACGGCAGTGAGGACTGGATTATCTACCATTCCGCCCGCTGGCCAGGATCAGGGTGGACTCGCAATGTCCGCACTCAGAAATTCACCTGGAATATAGACGGAACGCCGAACCTGGGCGAGCCCGTCGATCCCAACAAACCAATTGCCACTCCTTCAGGGGAGCCGGTACGTCAGCGCTACGAGGCGGAGGCGGCCCAGTTGGTGAAAGATCCCAACAGTGGAATAGGTCCCGCTATCTGGCGGGAAAGTACCGCTTCCGATGGGAAGAAGATCACCAATATCAAGAACGCCAATGATTATGCTCAATTTACTGTCAACGTGCCACAGGCGGGGTTTTATGTGCTGTCCGTGCGTAATGCCAACGGTTCCTCGAATGGGGCGGATGCTTCCCACATCTTCTCGGTCAACGGTAGTTCCGGTGCCAAATTAAATGTCGTGTATTCAGACTGGAATCGCTGGGGGGCATCCACGGCAAAAGTCTATCTTAAACAAGGCGACAATAGCATCCGCTTCGGGACGGGTACCAACCTTGCCCAAATTGACAGTATGGATGTCACCCAGCTTGAAGTTGAATCAGAATTGCTATTCGATTCTCCAGGGTACACGCTGGGGTTAGGTGAAAGTCGCAGTTTGCCTGTATATATGGTAACGGGCACTTCCAATTCACTTATTGAAAGCGGAGTTTCCTTCAGTTCTTCCAATAAGGAGATTGCTGATATTGTTGGGACTGAGATAAAGGGGCTCAAGGCGGGTAGTGCCACGATCACTGCGACATATAACGGGAAAACGGCTACAACCACAGTTACTGTTGCCGCTGAACCTAAGAATGTGCAGTCGATTGCTATCAAAGGATTGGACAGCGTTCTGACCAGCGGTCTGACGAAGCAATTGCAGTTAACAGCACGCTACAACACCTTTGAAATTCAGGATGTGACGGCTGGTGGCACGTACTCCAGCAGCAACCATGGCGTGGCTAAAGTAACAGTCAACGGTCAGGTATATGATACATATCCGGGGGAAACAGAGCTTAAAGCCGTATACGGTGGCAAGGAAGCAAAACTCAACTTGACGGTAACACCTAATCCGTCTCAGGTTCCTCAGATTCTTACGCAAGTAAAGACTCCCTCTGGTGTCACACCTAAATTCCCCAGTGTTGTGGACGTGATTTACAAGGGGGAGAGTGGCATTGCTGAGGTAAGTTGGAAGCTGGAGGGAATTAGCTTCAACTCGCTTGGCCCTGTTCAGGTGCCTGTCATTTTGACACTGAATGGTGAGAAGATATCTGCTGCCGTTTCCGTGGAGGTTGTCCCAGGATGGGGCCTTGATGAAATTGTGAATCAAGTTCACAGCAGGATAGACAATTTCTCATACCCGCTAGGTGAAGGCATGGGCAACTATAGTCAATCTGCATTTAATGCCCTTCTGGCCAAGCTGATTCATGTGGAGGAAATATCCGCAGAGGGGAGTCTGACGGAAGAGCAGTTTAACCAGGAGCGGAGTTCCCTTGCTCAAGCGGAAGCAGATCTGTTAGGTTCGCTCAACAGTACACAGGATGGTGTGTTTTATAACGCTTACCGAGATTTCTCCGGCGATGAGACGGCCAAGTACCCTTTTGGAATTAATGTCGAAGATTTAACCAATGGAGCTACCGCCACTGTGCAAGCAGAGAACGGGAATAAATTCCTTCGGCTGTCCACCACGGCTACTTCCGGCAAGGCGAACCTGTTCCTGCCATATGCAGGCGAGGTAAAGGCTGACTCGGATCAGCGCATCGTTATCGAATATCGGGCCAGATTAAACACCAACTTTCAGTATGCCAATGGCGCGATGATGAGAAATGACAGCGGTACTAGCAATTATTCGATGGTCACGGCTTTTGATACGGGAAAAATTGTCGTGCAAAATGGAGCGTCTACGAAGGTCAAAGTCAAAGACTATCAAACCAATACATGGTACAAAATCAAGATGGTGGCTAACTGGGGCAACAAGACCTATACCGTCTATATCGACGATGTTCTGGTGGCTACTGACTACAATTTCCGCCACACGGGGGGCAATAAGTTGACTGGCCAGCGATTCGGAATCGATGGATACGCCAACGCCTCCATTGACTTTGACGATTTCAAAGCCATGGTAATCGGAGGGGCAAAGGTTGCGCCTAAAGATCTTAAAGGAATCAATGAAACAGCGCTTGGAGCAAATGATGGACGCATCACCGGTGTGAACGCATCTATGGAATGGTCCCATGACAATGGGGGCACCTGGTCCAATGTGGCAGGGGATACCATCGAGAATCTGCAGCCCGGGATGTATTGGGTTCGATACCGTGAGACGAATACCCATACAGCCAGTCCTCATGTGGTGTTGACCCTTACGGGCTTCAATCAACCCCCTGCTAACCCTGACGGAGGAATTATTTCGGAAACGGGGAAAGCAGGCGATTTCCCTTTAGCGGCTTACGGATCGGCGGCAGCCATTTGGGTTGACCCTGCAGAGGACGCCTCGGTCAGACGTGTGGTGAAAGACTTGAAGGAGGACATCAAGCGGGTCACCAATTTGGACACCACTGTGAGCAGTGCGGCTACTCTTCCCGCAGGTCCTGTCGTGATCGTTGGAACACTGGATGGAAGCACTCAAATCAAGGCGTTAGTTCAAGAAGGAAAAATTACTGAAAGTGAAGTAAACGCTATCAAAGATAGATGGGAAGCCAACTTAATCAAGGTAATAGACGAAAATACCCTAGTCATAGCAGGATCGGATTCTCGCGGATCCATCTTTGGCGTATACGAGCTCTCGGAAAGAATGGGTGTAAATCCCTGGTATTTTTTTGCTGATGCAGCAATTAAAACGAAGAATGCAGTCTATGTAGCTGATGGTACTTCCGTCAAAGATATGCCCGATGTGCGGTACCGAGGGGTTTTCCTCAATGATGAGGAGAAGCTCAGTCGCTGGGCATCCGAGGTGTTTAAAGACCCTGACACGATGGGGCCGAAAACGTATGCTAAAATTTTCGAGCTCATTTTGCGGCTGAAAGGCAACTACATCTGGGCTGCCATGCACGTCAACTCGATTAACAATGTACCGGGTAATATTGATTTGGTGAAGGAATATGGCATTGTGCTGGGCTCCAGTCACCCCGATATGCTCCTGCGGACGAACTCCCACGAGTGGGATGAGTGGAAAATGAACTATGCCGGACAGAAGGGTGTTAATCCCGACACGATCCAATATGACTATACCCTAAGCAAGGAGGCTGTTCTCCGGTACTGGCGGGAAACCATTGAACGCCATAAAGACACCGATGCGCAATGGACACTAGGTATGCGGGGCATACATGATGAGGCCTTTAATGTAAAGAATCTCATGGAACCTGCCTATAATTACTTAGGTAATGATCTTGAGGAGCGAAAAGCTGGTCTCATGAATGAGATTATCCGTGATCAGCAGCAGTTGCTTAAGGAATTACTGGGTCAGGAGAAATATGCGAAGTCCTTCCAGGCGTTTATTCCGTATAAGGAAGTCCTGCCTATCTATAATCACCCCAGATTTGATCTGCCCGAGAATGTGACAGTCATCTGGACCGACGATAATCACGGAATCATGCGGAGGATGCCTGACGCTGTAGAACGCACACGCGAAGGTGGACACGGGTTATACTATCACGCTTCCTACTGGGCTCCTGTCGACCAAAGCTATTTGTGGCTCAGCTCAATCCCCCTTGCCTTAATGGGAGAGGAGCTCGGCAAGTCCTGGGAGCATCATATCCAGCAGTCATGGATACTGAATGTTGGCGATATTAAGCCGCAAGAAGCTGAGATGACCTATTTTATCCGTTATGGATGGGACGTAGAGAAGTACAAAAATCAGCCGGATCAATTTCTGAAAGACTGGATTGGTGAACATTTCGGCAGTCAGTATAGCAATGAGGTTGCTGATATTCTCACAACTTTCTACCATCATGCCAACGTTCGTAAGCTTGAGCATATGAAGGATGGCTTATTCAACCAGACGCATTACGGAGATGAGAGCTCGAAGCGGATGGCTGTTTATCATGATTTATTCAACCGCACTGCGGCGATTTATCAAGCGCTGCCTGCTACGCAGAAGCTGGCCTTCTATGAACTGGTGCAATCCAAAATTAACTGGGCGTATTATGTCAATAAAGCCTATTATTATGCGGATAAAAGCAATTTGGCCTTCGATCAGGGCAGGATGGCTTCCGCCGACGCTATGCTCAAACTTTCTCAGGAAGCTGATCTGGCGAAGAAAGCGGAAATTGCGCGTTACAGCACGATGGCAGATGGCAAGTGGAAGGGATTCATTGATCCCGAGAATGCGTCGCCTCCTGTCATTAACCAGCTTCCCCCTGGGACGCCAGCGTTGGTGCTGGGCGAACCGTCATTAGGTGTGGTAGTACAAGGTGAGACAGTGCCTCAGGGGAACACGAAGCTTATATTTTCTCCTTATAATCAGGATGGAAAATTCATCGACGTTTTCAATAAGGGAGCTGGCAGTATCAATTGGACTGCCGCTGCCGATCAGCCTTGGGTAAAGCTCTCTTCCTCAGCCGGAACCGTCAACGACGAGACACGTCTCTGGGTTACGATTGATGGGATGGAAGCACACAAAGGTGCAACCGCAACGATTTCGATTTCTGATACTGCGACCAACACGACCAAGACTATTCAGGTGGCGATTGAGAATCCGACAATAGCCCTGTCCGCAATCATTGGATACGCAGAGGCTGACGGCTATGTATCTATTGAAACCGAGCATTTCAGCCGCTTGAATACGAATGGCGACAAGACCTGGCAAATCATCCATGACGCGGGCCGTGCTTTTGGCGGTGATGTAGTGCGTGCTTATGCGCCTGACCTGAACGCTGTGGATGAGTCTGCGATCAGCTCAACTGCCCCCAGCTTGGAGTATGACATCAACCTTACCTCGACGGGCGAGTTCCCGTTGGAGATATATAGGATCCCCACGCTGAACGCGAAAGGAAAGGTGCGTTTTGCCGTATCTGTGGATGGCGGATCCCCAATTGTAGTGGAATCTGCAGCGGCCGATGAGGGGCAAGGAACCATTTGGGTGAGCAATCTCTTCCACATGATTGAGAAGCATGTGGTGAATCTGCCCGCACTGTCAGCTGGAAAACATACCATCAAGCTGTGGATGGTGGATAGCTTTATCATGATTGACAAGATGGTGCTGTACACCGGTCCAGAGGGTGTCATTCCCACCGAGCTTGGTCCAGACGAGAGTTACCATCATGAATTCAATACAGAGTTTAACTCGGGCACCGATTCTCTGCCTCGGATCTCAACAGCAGCCGAACCGAAAAACATCCCGGCTGGCTGGGGAGCGGGCGATTTTGTTGAAGTGGATGGAAAGGTAAGCCTTGAGGCCGAGTACGCCATGGAACATGATCTTGAATCTGAAAGCCAGATTACAGCTGATATGAAAGCGTACACCGTTTCCAAACGGGATAAGGCTTCCCAGTTAGCAGGGAAAATTCCCAATGCCTGGCGCCTTACACAATCCGACACTGGCATGGCAATGCGTCTTCCCGATCGAGGCGGACAGTGGTCAGAGAATGCCGAATTCCCTGTGTATAGTCCGGAATTGACGTACAAAATCAATTTTAGCAACACAGGCACTTATAACGTCTGGGTGCGCTGGCGGTATGTAGACAACGCTTCCGACTCCATTCGTGGCGGCCTTGATGGTAGTCTCGGGAACTTCTCGACCGATGTTTTTTTCTCCAATAATATGGATGAGAAATGGCACTGGAAAAACGTGGGCAAGGTTAACGTCGCCACAACCGCTGAGCATTCCTTCAGCCTGTGGATGCGCGAGGACGGTCTGTATGTAGACCGCATCTACCTTACGAAGAGTAGTGAGACTCCAACAGACGCCCTCTGGAAACCTTCTCTCAGGAACGAGAGCACTATTGGACAAAGGCTCCAGGAAACTGTGAACGCGAAGCGCACCGAGATGGCTGGAATTTCTTATCCATTAGGTAATGCCCTCGGTCGTTACCGTCAAGACGCTTATGACACCGTTATGGGTGCTCTGAACGCAGCGGATGCCTTGGCAAAGAGTGGTACCGCTACAGTGCAGCAAGCCGATGAAGCCCTAGACGCCATCACTGCTGCCGAAACAGCTCTGGATAACGCTCTTGTCCTTACACAGAATGGCATGAGCTATCATGCTTACAGAGATTTTTCCGGTGATGAGGCGGGCAAATATCCTTACGGCTTTCATATTGAAGGGATGACCAATGGCGCTACGGCTACTGTACAAGAAGAGGAGGGGAATCAATTCCTGCGTCTGACGACAACTGCTACTGCCGGCAAGGCCGATCTGTTCCTGCCGTATACAGGTGAAGTAAAGGCAGCTGCGGATCAGCGCATCGTCATCGAATACCGCTCCAGGTTTAACGGTAACTTTCAATACGCCAATGGCGCCATGGTGAGAAATGACAGCGGCACTAACAATTATGCTATGGTGACTGCCTTTGAGAATGCAAGTGGCGTGCATCAGATTAAAGTGCATAAGGGCACATCCAATGCAGATAAAGTTAGTGTCAAATCGTTTAATTACAATCAATGGCATACCTTTAAAATGGTGGCCAACTGGGACGCCCGAACTTATACCGTCTATATGGACAATGATTCTGTCCCGGTAGCTACCGACTTTAACTTCCGCAACACAGGCGGCAGCAAGTTGACTGGCCAGCGCTTTGGAGTGGATAACATGCCTAACGGCTCAATCGACTTCGACGATTTTAAGGTTAGTATTATTAATCCTTCCAAGCCGGTTACACCAAATGATATTAGGGATGTTACCCCTGTTTCCTTTCCGCCTGTAGCTCTCGGCACCAATAAAGCAGTCGTCTTGGAGAGTCTGCCCAAGACGGTTGAGGTTACACTTGGTAGTGATGACAAGGCCAACCTAAATGTCACCTGGGATAACGAGACTTATGACGCAACGAAGTCTGGTGAATACCTTTTTACAGGAACGATCACCCTGACGGGCGTAATAACCAACACCCATGAACACAAAGCGGCTGCCATAGTTATTGTTACAGGTGAACCGCAAAAAGTTGAACAGGCTGCCCCCGAGGGACTCGGGAAAATCAATGAAACAGCGGCAGGCGCCAATGATGGTCGTATCATCGGCGTAGATGGCTCCATGGAATGGTCCTCGAACTATGGTAACACTTGGTCAAGTGTTGAGGGGGGTACCATTCTGAATTTGCCGCCCGGGACTTATTGGGTTCGATACCGTGAGACGAATACCCATACAGCCAGTGCCCAGATGGAGCTGAACATTCTGCGCTTTAGTCTGCCTGGCAATGTCACTGGCGTAAGCTTGGACAAAACCAATGCCCATCTGTATACCAACTATGGAAGCCTTGCTTTTCAACTTACTGCATGGGTAGAACCCATTGGCGCCATCAACAAGGCTGTAACATGGCATACTTCGAATTCTGTCGTAGCTTCCGTATATGACGGTCTAGTAACAGCTCATTCTGCAGGCGAAGCCATAATCACGGTAACGACCGTAGATGGCGGTTACTCTGATACGAGCACAGTGACAGTTAGTGTGTATGGTGGCCCTGACCATCCAGGAAATCCACCAATCCATGTCACAGGTCTAAGTTTGGACAAAACCAGTGCTCAGCTGTATACCAACTATGGAAGCTCCACCGTCCAGCTCACTGCAAATGTGCAACCTACTGATGCGACTAACAAGACTGTAACATGGAGCACGTCAAACCCGAATGTAGCTACGGTGGACGAATACGGTCTCGTGAGTGTCCACACACCCGGCATTGCTGTGATTACGGCGACAACGGCAGACGGCACTTACTCAGCGACTTGCCTTGTGACTACGACGATATATGAAGAAGAAACCAGCCCTTACGACGGACATGACGGTTCCACCGTCCCAACTGCACCTGCCACTATAATCAAGAACGAGGACGGAAGTACGAGCACTATACTAACCGACCAAACGACCGGAACGTTGACCGAGACCACAACTTGGCCAAACGGAGATCATAAAGTCGTAACCAAAGAAAGCAATGGTACAGTTACGGAAGTCTTCACTGGGCAGAATGGAAGCAAGCGCGAGGTCGTGACGAGGTCCGACGGGAGCAGCCGCTCTGTCGTCACCGATTTGAAGAGAGTCAAGGTTGAGACTATCACGTCTTCCGATGGGGAAGTAACAGCCGACGTTCATCTGCCCGAAGGAGTTACGCAATCGCGGATTACGATTCCTGTCAAGCATGCCTCTGCCACCACAGTTGCCTTGATGGTGAGGAAAGACGGATCTAGGCAAATCATTGGGACCTCTGTTCTAACAGAAGATGGATTGAGTTTCATAGCCTCGGGAGATATGACGGTAAAACTGATAGACAATAAAATCCCTTTTAGGGATGTTCCTGACAACTATTGGGCTGCCGAGGCAATTGCCTTTAGTGCCAGTCGTGAACTATTCCTTGGAACAGAGCAAAGGGTTTTTGCCCCCGATGCGTCCATGAGCCGTGCAATGCTATTCACCGTATTAGCCCGGTTGGACGGCGCACAAGCTGAAGGCGGCGCAAATTGGTACAGCAACGCGCAAGATTGGGCTGTGGCTGCCGGAATCAGCGACGGCAGCGCTCCGGAGGCTGCCATAACCCGGGAGCAGTTAATCACTCTTTTACATCGGTACGCTGGACAATCTGCTGCCAACGGCGACAGCAAGAGCTTTGCGGACAGCAACGATATTTCCGCGTGGGCAAGTGAAGCCATGAGGTGGGCTGTGGCGACGGGTATCCTGAATGGCAAGCCAGGGAACCTTCTGGAGCCTGCTAGTGTTGTCTCTCGAGCTGAAGTATCAGCAGTACTTGCGCGCTTTATAGCTTGGAGAAGTAACTGACAAGCGTTCCTGAAACTCCTCCAAGCCTACTTGATCGCGGGGGATGCTAGAAAGAACAAAGAGGCGAATGAGTTTATATAGCCTTGTTAGGTTCTCGTTTAACTACAGAGAACAGGAACTCCTTAGGGAATCGTAACGAATTGCAATTTGGACAACTTCATCTAGCAAAAGATTGCGAATCAAGTAGCTTGATTCTTACTTTCTTGACTGAACCATGTAGGCGACGCTTCATGCACACATCTGACTAGGCTACTGCATAGGATAATCCAACAACATGAACATGAGGAGGAATTGCCATGTCTCCTAACTTGCCTCAATCACAGCAACCCTTGTATCAAGCCGATCCAGCTTTCTCGCAATCCGTCAAATCTGTGCACGAAAAGCTTTATAATGTCTGCCATCATCATAATTCCCGGCCTGTTCGTATCCAGATGATGAATGGGCAAGTACATGAAGGGGTTATTGTAAATATAGATGAGGGTCATCTCTATTTGCAGGTTGGGCAGTCCGACAACCGCGCCTTCTTTAATCCATGGGGGCCGAGTCCATGGGCTTATCAGCAAAATGTGATTTTACCGCTGGTATTGTATAACTTGCTAGTAATTTCCCTACTGTAAGCTCCGATTTAGTCTAACCTTACGAGAAATCGTAAGGTTTTTTTCATTTGGTCAAGTGGTAATAAATGAACTATAAGAAGTCATAGTGCCTATATACGCATTGGAAAGGCTATACCTTATAGTAATAAGGAGATCAGCAATTGAGTCAAGGCGTTTCCGGAGCCATAGCCGCAATAAACAAGGCGCATACTTGATGCTCTAATTAAACAGTAAGGAGGCAAGGACATGCAATCGAATACGTTAACCTCAGAAGCGAGCAGAAAAACCTTACAGAAAGCAGAGAAGTCTCAATTACGCCGTAGTTACTTGGCAAATTTTCGATCTTATTGGGATCTGTATCTACTTATGATTCCTGGCATTATTTATTTTATTGTGTTTAAGTATGTGCCAATGGCTGGCATCGTGATTGCTTTCCAAGATTTCAGTATTTTTGCTGGGTTTACTGGCAGCGAGTGGGTCGGGCTGGAGCACTTCCGTAACATGTTTTCAGATCCACAGTTCTACTCGATTTTTCGAAATACGTTATTGATTAGCTTGTATAAAATTGTTTGGGGGTTCCCAGGACCGATTGTTTTAGCCCTGCTGCTAAATGAGATTAAACACATGTTTTTTAAAAGAACTGTACAGACCTTAGCTTATTTGCCTCATTTTCTGTCTTGGGTCATTTTGGGTGGTATCCTGATTACGCTCTTATCACCGACTAGCGGAACAATCAACAAGCTGCTTGTATTTATGGGGCTGGAGCCCATTTTTTTCCTTGCTAATCCTGCGTGGTTCCGTACTGTATTGGTCGCAAGCGATATTTGGAAAGATGTGGGCTGGGGGGCGATCATTTATTTGGCAGCGTTAGCCTCAATCGATCCACAGTTGTATGAGGCTGCTGTTGTGGATGGAGCCAACAAATGGAAGCAACTCTGGCATATTACTTTGCCTTCGCTGACGAGCACGATTATTATTTTGTTCTTGCTGCGATTGGGTCATGTCTTAGATGTTGGATTCGAACAAATCTTTATTCTTTACAATTCCCTTGTTTATCAAGTGGCTGATGTATTTGAGACTTATGTGTATCGCACGGGTATTGCACAAGCCGAATTCAGCTATACCACGGCTATTGGACTATTTAAATCGGTAGTCAGTCTCATATTTGTACTCGTTGCCAATAAGTTGGTTAAGAAGTTCGGTCAAGACGGCTTGTACTAATCGTGGAAGGGAGGTGTTACTAGGATGTTAGGCTCCAGAGGGGAAAAATGGTTTTCAACTGCGAACTATTCGCTATTAGCTTTGTTCTCATTGCTTGCTTTAGCGCCTTTCGTTCATATTGTCGCCCAATCATTCAGCAGTCAACAAGCCGTTATTTCAGGAATCGTTGGCTTCTGGCCGATAGGCTGGAATATCGATGCGTATAAAAATGTATTTAAAGACACGGCTTTTATTCAAGCTTTTCGTATTAGCGTCGCTCGCACACTGATTGGCACCATACTTAGTGTCGCATTGACAAGCTTGCTCGCCTATCCTTTATCGAGGCCTTACATTTTAGGACGGCAGTGGATTCAATTCATGATTGTCTTTACCATGCTGTTCTCTGGAGGACTCATTCCTACTTATTTGGTTGTAAAAGGAGTAGGCCTCATCAATTCTTTTTGGGCTTTGATTATTCCCGGTGCGATTAGCGCTTTTAATGTCATTATTATGCGCAGCTTCTTTCAAAGCGTGCCGATGGAGTTGGAAGAATCCGCAAGAATGGATGGATGCAGCAACACGGGGATCTTTTTTAGAATCGTGATTCCACTCTCTATGCCAGTCATTGCGACCATTGCGCTTTTCCACGGTGTGGCTCATTGGAATGCTTTCTTCGATGCCGTGCTTTATCTAAATGGACGTGATTTGCATCCCTTACAGATGTATTTGAGAGACCTGATTCTTTCTAATGAAACGAATCTGGAGACGCGAGCGATGGAGAAGAATGCTGCGGCAATCGAGTCATTGAAAGCAGCTGCCTTAATTGTGAGTACGTTACCCATTGTACTGGTATATCCTTTCTTGCAGCGTTATTTTGTTAAAGGCATCCTTATCGGTTCAGTAAAAGGATAATTCCTATAGATGAAAAGGCTTACACGTTTTATACTATTAGAGGAGGCTACAATATGAACAACAAATTATTGAAAAGTGTATCATTAACAGTTGCATCGCTTTTGCTAGTTGGATTGGCATCTGGCTGTGCGCAAGGGGATAAGACAACTACAACAACGACTAGCAGCACGCCTGACGTGAAGAAGCCGCCTGTGGATCTCAATTTTGTT
This sequence comes from Paenibacillus qinlingensis, assembly GCF_031455095.1. Taxonomy (GTDB): domain Bacteria; phylum Bacillota; class Bacilli; order Paenibacillales; family NBRC-103111; genus Paenibacillus_E; species Paenibacillus_E qinlingensis_A. The sequence continues at coordinate 542,647 of NZ_JAVDSB010000002.1, read as the reverse complement.
ATCAATAACAATGGTCGTAAGTATTTAGAAGGAACCGATGCGAATAACAACGATTATATCAAATATATCCGTGAGAAAAGCGGGTTTAACCTGAAGCTTAACGAGCTGGCTGCAGATGGCTATCAAGATAAGTTGAACGTGCTACTAGCATCTGGGGAGCAATACGACCTCATTCATTCACGTGATGTCAGTTGGGTTTCCAACTTAGCGAAACAAAAGGCGATACTGCCATTGAATGATTTAATCGATAAGTTTGCCCCGGATATTAAGAAAAGCATACCTGCGGATATATGGGATCGCGTAACGTTCGATGGGAAAATCTACGCACTGCCAACGGTTTCTACGAAGCTTGGCGACGAAATTATGTATGTGCGCAAGGACTGGCTGGATAAGCTTGGCTTAAAACCACCAAAAACGTTAGATGAATACACGAAAGTCATGAAAGCATTTACCGAGCAGGATCCAGACGGAAACGGTAAAGCGGATACAATCGGCATGTTGATAGGCGAGAAGCTAGTTCGTTCTGGTACGTATTTCGGAGCTTTTGGCGTACCGATTGCGACCAACGAGGCGATTAAAGTTAACAACTGGGTTGAACGCAATGGCCAATTGGTAAATGCGCTGGTGCTTCCAGAAACAAAGCAAGCCCTAAAATATATGGCAGATCTTTATCAACAAAAGATACTTGATCAAGAATGGGCTTTGAATAAGCCAAAAAATATTGGAGAAAAAATTGTGTCAGGCAAGGTCGGCATTTTCTCGGCTACTTGGTTTGATACGAAAGAACCTACGATCATTCTTGGCAGTAAAAAGAACGATCCAAAGGCTGAATGGATTTCCCTGCCTTATCCAGTTGGTCCTGAAGGAAAATCCGGCGTTGGCTCCAAGAACCCAGTTGCGGCCTACATGGTAATCCCGGCTAAGAGCACAAATGCGGAAAGTACGCTTAAGCTGTTGAATTTTATCATGAAGAAAGAAAACTGGGAAGCGATTAAACTAGGTTTGCCGGAGCATAACATTTGGAACCGCAAAGATGGTAAATTGACAATCGATATCGCAGCCCATGAGAAGCATATTTACCGAAATGTACTTGTTGATTTGGGTAGTACATGGGATGCGGAGTTGGAAGGGGAACGTCTGGACGCAACGGGGCTTGAATTTAAGATGAACGAGAATATCAATAACATTAATAAGAATGTCATTCCCAATATGTACACAGGTTCGCCAACGCCTGCTCTCGCCAAATATGGTGTCAAATTGAACCAAATGACGGAGGAGACATTAACGAAAATTATTATGGGAGCACTGCCATTAGATGACTTTGATAAGTTTACAGCGCAATTTTTGAAAGATGGCGGCGAAGAGCTTACCAAAGAAGTGAACGAGTGGTACAAAACGAATAAGAAGAAATAAAGCTCAGGAAGAGCGCGCAGCCAGAACATGCGCCCTCTTCCCTGTTTTCTTTTTTACAGGAAGAGGAGTGCTTGGGGATGACATGGATGTACAGGAGATTTAAACAGTCGGTGCAAGTTCGGTTAACGGTTTACTTTTTAATTATTTTGCTGCCCTTAGTGACAGTCAGCCTACTCTCCAATGTGCAATCGAAGCGAAATATGGAAGCGCAGTTTGCTGAGCGAACGATCAACGGGATGGAATCATCCTTGGAATACATCGATCTCATCATGCAAGGATTTTATGATATGTCCACAACGCTGGCTACAGATCCGTACTTAATTCGAACGTTTGAGGAAGGGGCTGCAGTACCTACAGCTACAGATATTCTGCAGTTTCAGAAGGCTTCTTCGCAAATTTCCAGCATGACATCAGTGAATAAAGCGATTAATCAGGCGGCTGTGCTACATCAACCGTCTGGATTTCTTATCAGTAATGGGGCTTATCGAAAGATCAATAACAGAGGGGAGATACCATTACTACGTAAAGCGGTAGAGTCAAATGGCAATATTGTTATCGTCCGACCTGGCGAGGAAAAGAAAGATATTCAGACCATTTTTGGAAACGATGTAGATCAAAATAACATCCACCTGCTGCGACTAATGAATTTCAGCGATCCGCAAAGCAAACAAAATATTGTGCTCATGACCGTAAGCAGCGATTATTTAAAAAAGCTCATTGAACATTTGCTGCCCAAAGGCAATGCTCAGGTACATCTTTATGATAGTCAGAAGAGGTATATTGTAGGAACAGGTTCCAGCAGCCCTCTGAACGCCTCCGATTTTGATGAGGAAAATTCTCATATTTGGACAAAGCGGCAGCAGATGAACGGAGAACGGCAGCTTTTTGTCAAAACGACATCAGCCGTCTCTCGCTGGTCTTTAGTGATGATTCAGCCGGAAGCGGAAATTTTCGCCTGGACCCGGCAGGTACAGCGGAATACACTGCTAACTATTTTTATTAGCGCCATTGTAGCTGTATGGATTTCTTGGTTCGTCTATAGCGGTATTTCTTCACCTCTGACTAAACTCATTCTGGGAATGAAGCAGTTTCGTCAAGGACAGCTCGATACAGCTATTCAACACAAGCGCAAGGATGAATTTGGTTTTTTGATGGACTCGTTTAATTTGCTGACAGCCGAACAGCGACATTTAATTCAAGGCATTTATGAGCAACAACTTCGTGCGAGTCAGGCGGAGCTGCGTCTCATGCAAGCTCAGATTAATCCACATTTTTTATATAATACATTGGATTCTATCTATTCGTCAGCGGTTATAAGCGGGGTAGATGATATAGGAGAAATGGTTTACAATCTCTCTAAATTTATGCGAATTAGTCTGGGAAAAGGGAAAAAGGATAGATTCACCATTGAAGAAACTTTCGAACATATGCTCTATTATGTGAAGGTTCAGCAAATCCGATTTCAGGATAATCTTCGGGTGCATGTTGTTATGAATCCTGAGTGTTCACAACTAAAGCTGGTCAAACTGCTGTTGCAGCCTCTCGTAGAGAATGCGATTATTCATGGAGTCGAGTGCAAATCAGGGAATTCGGATATTCATGTGAAGTGTGATTTGACGCCAGAGGGGGACGTTCTGCTGGAAGTGAGCGATAACGGAGTGGGCATTACGCCAGAGAGGCTGCAGTATATCCAAGAACAGTTACAACAGGTAACCGTCCAAAATATGCCGCTGATCATTAATGAAGAGCTCAGTTTCGCTGATCTCTTTGGTTTGCGTAATGTAAAGGCTCGCTTAAAGCTAACTTACGGGGAGGAGGCGGACATGTGGATAGAAAGCATTTGGAGCGAAGGAACGAAGGTTTTCATTCGAATACCGAAACGATTAATGGTTTAGGGGGCATGGAACATGAATCTACTCTTGGTTGAAGATGAAGTAGGCATACGTACGCGAATTGCAGAATTTATCCCATGGGATCAGCATGGCATCACAATTGTTGGTATGGCACAAAATGGAATTGAAGCCCTTCATATCGTGAAAATCAAGAAGGTTGATATTATGCTGGTCGACATTCAGATGCCGGAAATGGACGGATTGACGCTTGCAGCGGAAATAAATAAGTGCCATCCTCAGGTGTGTATGATTATCTTGAGCGGTTACGAGCAATTCGAATATGCGCAAAAAGCAGTTCAGCTTGGCGTCATGAAATATCTCCTAAAGCCGGCACGCAACGAGGAAATTCTGGAGGCCGTGCTGCAAGCCAAGCAAAAAATACAAAGTGAGCAACAGGAGCGTTTTAACAGTATTTCGTTGAGGGAAAAGTGGAGCTACCACCTCTCGGCACTTCAGAGTGTCTTTTGGAACAACTGGGTAACAGGACAATATGCGGAGTGGGAGATTCTTCACAAGGGCGGAGAACTACAGCTCCAGTTGCCTGAAGACAGACTCTATCAGGTTGGTATTCTGGCCATTGATCCGTTAAGTGATGAAGATTCCCGCTTTAGCAGAAGTGATGAGTCGCTGCTTCAGTTCTCCATACAAAGTATAACGAAAGAGGTACTGGAGAACGATGCCTGTTATGTATTTCAAGATTCAACGGGGAACACAACGGTTATTTTTAGTCAGACGGAATTGGAAAATGAGGAAGTATTCTGCCATCGAGTGAACTACTCCTTAACCAGACTACTGTCGATTGTGAAGGAATGTCTAAAGGTTACGGCAAGCGCTGGGATTGGTCAAACGGCGCGCCGATTAACGGATGTTGCACGGTCGTATTCACAGGCTAACGCAGCCTTACAAGAAAGAGTGATCTATGGTCACTATGTAGCGATTCACTCTAGAGACGAAAAAGAATCTGCAGATGTTAGAGAGCTTCCAGCAGCTGCAATTAAGAAGCTGACAGTAGCTCTGGATATGTGCAGCAAAGAGCTTGTGCTCGAAGCTGTAGAGGAACTGCTAGAGGAAATGATCCAACCAGAGCAGTCGATCGAGGAAATCCAACTCCAAGTCCTGCTTCTAAGCAGTATGTTGGTGCAGTGGATGCATGGAAAGGGTCTTCTCTCCAAGGAAGTGTTGGGTGCTGATCTTCATTATTATTTGAACAATCAAGAATTGAAATCTCGTCGTCAAATTAAAGAATGGCTGGTTCGTTCCTTGTATGCCGTATTGGCTTACCTTGACAATCAACGCACGAAAGGAGTCAATAAGCTCACTTCAGCTGTGGTAGCGATAATTGAGGCGAATTTACATGAAAATTTGAGCTTACATACGATTGCCGAAAAGCTGTTCGTCAACTCCTCGTATCTCAGCAGGCTGTTTAAAATGCAAACAGGGCAACCTTTTAGCCAATATGTCATTACGAAGAAAATGGAAAAAGCCAAGGAATTGCTGCTGCAGGGGGATAAAGTTCAAGATGTGGCGAGTCAGGTCGGTTACATCAATGTCAGCTATTTCTCACGGACATTTGCTAAGATCTGGGGAGTTCTGCCTAGTGAATTGAGAGGATGAGGGTCATTAGCATATCTAAAAAGTCATCCTAGGATTATAAGAAGTAATCGTACGTGTCTATGTTAATTAAAAGGGGGCTCTTATACTTAGAATAGCGCTGGTTGGGAAGCGCTTACACATTATATTCATGGAGAGAGGTGTGAAATGAGGAAACGATTTATTTTAGGGTTGGCAATTGTAGGCATGTTGATTGGCGGGAGTACCATATATGCAGACGAATATGATACGCTCCGCGATAAATGGAAGAATGTGTGGACGGGCGGAACAGGAATTGTAACGACGGACCCCGACATTGCTGCGAAAATTGATTTGATTGAATTGGGCGTGACGAATGGTTGCGGAGCACCGCCATGCGCGGCAGGAACCGGTTATTGGGATACGATGGATCGGTCTGTCGGCAGAACGAAGTTATGGTCGGACTTGAGCAGTGCCTCCATATCAGCCAACTTAACAACAGCATATGATCGGCTAAAAGAAATGGCGTTAGCCTATACGGTTACGGGTTCAAGTTTGAATGGGAATGTGCAGCTTCGCGATGATATTATTAATGGACTCGATTGGATGTATGCCAATCGTTACAACCGCGATGCATACAATGCGGTGGGGGAGGACAATTGGTGGGATTGGGAGATTGGCGCACCGCTTCGTTTAAATGATACCGTGGTGATTATGTATGCAGACTTGACCCCCACACAAATTACTAACTACATGAACGCTGTCAACCAATTTGCTCCAACCACCAAAGGAACAGGTGCTAATCTTGTATGGTCCGCAACCGTTGTTAGTGTTAGAGGTGTCATTGTTAAGAATGGCACGAAGATCGGGCTGGGAAGAGATGGCATCAGCTCAGAGTTGGACTATGTTACCTCAAGCGACGGTTTTTATGCAGACGGCTCTTTCATCCAGCATGCCAAACACCCGTGTTCAGGTGGCTATGGAAAGAACATGTTTAAAGATGTCGCCAACATGATGTATTTGCTTGCGGGATCCAATTGGGAAATAACAGACCCAGATAAAGTGAACATTTACAAATGGGCCTATGATGCTTTCGAGCCCTTGATTTACAAGGGAGCCATGATGGATATGGTGCGAGGACGTAATATTTCTAGAGATTATTCCGAGGATCACACGTCCGGTCATGATGCGATGATCCCATTTATTCGTCTTTCGTTATTCGCTCCGCCTAACGATGCGTTGGCGTTTAAAAAGATGGTGAAATACTGGATTCAATCTGATACGTATCGTAGCTTTTATTTGGATGCGCCACTTGAAATTGTGTCGCTAGCGAAAGGGATCATGAATGATTCCAGCATTCCATCACGAGGCGAACTAACGAAATACAAGCAGTATCCTTCCATGGATCGTGCAGTTCAGTTAAGGCCTGGATTCGGTTTTGGCATCAGTATGCACTCTAACCGTATTTATAACTACGAATCGATTAATAATGAAAATACCAAAGCCTGGCATACAGGTGATGGCATGACCTATTTGTATAATAACGATTTAAACCAATTCAGCGACGGCTATTGGCCAACCGTGAACCCTTACCGTCTGCCTGGAACAACGGTGAATGCGAATACGACCGCTGCTAGCAGTAAGTCGAGTACAAAGACTTGGGTAGGCGGTGCCGAGCATCAAGGCATTTATGGGGCTACGGGCATGGAGCTTAAACCAGATGGCAAGACGCTTACGGCAAAGAAATCATGGTTTATGTTGGATGATGAGATAGTCGCACTCGGTGCCGGAATCACCTCATCGGATAATGCGGTCGTCGAAACGATTGTGGAAAATCGCAAGCTGAACAGTTCCGGCAGCAATGCACTATCCGTGAATGGCACTGCGAAAAGCACGGCTCTAACATGGTCGGAAACGATGACTGGCGTCAATACGATTCATTTGGCTGGCAGCGTGTCAGGTGCGGATATTGGCTATTATTTCCCAACAGCATCTACGATCATGGGGAAAAGAGAGGCGCGTACCGGCACTTGGAAAAGTATTAATGACCGTCCGAGCACACCGACAACTTCGATCACCAATAATTATGTGAACTTTTGGTTCGACCACGGTAATAATCCATCGAACAAAACGTATTCGTACGTGATTATGCCAGGGAAGTCTACCAGTCAACTGTCCACGTACGCAAGCAATCCGGACGTGACGATTTTAGAAAATTCAGGAGACGTGCAAGCCGTTAAAGAAGAAGGTCTTCATTTGGTGGCTGCGAATTTCTGGAACGATGCGTCTAAGACCGTGAATGTAGACGGTACCGGTTATTTGACAAGCAATAAAAAAGCGTCCGTCTTGGTAAGTGAAACGAACGATCAATTGGCGCTATCCGTATCCGATACGACGATGAGCAATACGGGAACGATACAACTCGAGGTGCACAAACCATTAGGGAGTACAATCTCGTTAGATCCAGCGATTAGCGTCATTCAAAGCTCGCCAACCTTGATTCTGAGTGTAAATGTAAACGGGTCAAAAGGAAAAACGTTTCATGCGGTCATTAGTAAATCAGGTACTGGCGGAGGAACAGGCAGCGAATGGAATGTGATCGATGACAATCTGAGCAATTATGCAAATGGCTGGAGTGTTACAGGCACGACAGGTTCGGTCACACAAAATTCGGGAACGGTCACCGTAATAGACACAGGAACAGCCGCAACCGGCAGCTACTATTATTTGACCAAGAACAGTTTTGTACCGCCAACAGGGGCATTCACTTTCGAAACCCGATTAAAATCGAATGCTGCGAATACGGTGAATGAAATTGCGGTTCGAAGCACTCTTTATCAAATTCCAATTTTCATTACACATGGTACTGCTGGTGTCGTGAAGGATCGCGAAGTATCTCCGACCAAAACGTATACCCTGGACACCACGATCTATCATTCGTATCGGGTCGTGGTTCACGCCAATTATACGTATGATCTGTATGTAGATGATGCTCTTGTATGGTCAGGGGCGGTCAGCGATACGGCAGGCACGGCGAATCTTAAGTTAGGCGGCAATAATACGAACACAGCCAATCTTACAGTAGATAACTTTAAAATGGGGAATGGTGAGATCACGCCAGCTTCTCAGTGGGATGTGGTCAACGAGTCGATGAACAATACGACAGGTTGGACGATCAGCGGAACGACAGGCTCAGTTACCCAAAATACGGGTACGGTTACCGTCGTCGATACGGGGACTGGCACTACGGGAAGCTACTACTACTTGTCGAAATCGGGCTTCACCCCGCCAACGGGAGCATTTACTCTGGAATTTATTGCGCAAATAAATGCTGCCAATACAATGAACGATGTGATCGTGCGCAGCGCCAATTACTTAATTCCTGTTTACATCACGTACGGTACCTCTGGCACGGTTCAGAATGATCGCACGAGTCCGTTCAAGACGTATACACTGGATACGACGATCTTGCACACGTACCGTGCGGTTGTCCATTCCAATTCTACATACGATCTGTATGTAGACGGCGTATTAGCTTGGAGCGGCGCTGTAAGTGTAGGAACTGGGTCCAACGCACTGATGATCGGCGGAAGCAACACGCCGACAGCTAATATCGTGGTAGATGAAGTTCGCGTAGGAAATGGAGAATTAACCTACTAAGTACCCAACAAAGAACGGTAAGCTCATTTTAAAGGAGGAACTGCCTACATGATGAAAAGTAGCAGTAGAGTGTTTTTGTTCTTGGCAATGCTCCTAATTGGGATGTGTATGTCCGCTTATAAGCCCATACATGCTGCGGTGCCAGCCGATTATACAACGATGAGGACCAAGTATTATAACTTTTTGACCGGAGGCAGCTCGTACGCCACAACCGATCCCTACATTATAAGTAAGGTCGGGTTGATTAATGATAATGCGGAGACGTTGTGGAATTCAATGAACAAGTCTGCGAATAGGACGTTTCTATGGAGCGATCTTGCTCCGAGCGCTTCTTCGTCGGAATTTATCCAAATTACCTACAGTCGACTAAAAGCTATGACACTGGCTTTAAAAACAAGAGGGGCAGATTTGGAAAACAACACAACGCTTCAAAACGATATCATTCTTGCGCTTGATTGGTTGAATGCGAATTGGTACAACAAAAACACAGTGGATTTTGACAATTGGTTTACCTGGGAGTTGGGAGCACCTATGAATTTAAATGATATTACCCTGCTCCTCTATGATGACTTGACCAGCACGCAGAGAACCAATTACATGGATGCAGTCGAACACTTTACACCTAGTATCACGTGGGCCGACGGTACCAACCGAGCTTGGCAGGCACAGGTGTTGATGGTACGGGGGATGATTGTTGGCAGTGATGCGAAAATTACGGCAGCTAAGAACGGCATCAGTGCCTTGCTTACTTATCAGACCAGTATGAATGTCGATGGCTTCTTTGAGGACGGTTCGTACGTTGGGCATAGCTACTTCTCTTATGCAGGGGGATATGGGGCGTGGTATTACGCGACTGTTCTGTCTTTGGTATATTGGCTGGATAATTCTCCCTGGGAAGTAACGGATGCCAATAAAGCCAATCTGGTCAAATGGGCATCCGAAGCCTTCCAGCCTTTAATTTACAAAGGAGCGATCTTCGATTTCTCCAGAGGACGGGATGTGGCACGCTACACAGACAGTGACCATGCTTCCGGCCATGGAGCAATAGCAAGTATACTGCTTGCAACGGATATTGCCTCACCAAGTGAAGCAATTAACTTGAAACGGCAAGTAAAGGATTGGATTCAAAGTGACACCTACCGGAACTACTTCAATAGCGTTTCAATTTTCCATCTGTTAAAAGCTCAGGTGCTGATGAATGACACCAGTATTACCCCTAGCGGTGGACAGTCGGTGTCTAAGTTGTTTCCCATCATGGATAAAGCCGTTTATCAACGTCCAGGCTATGCTTTTGGTATTAGCATGTTCTCCACTCGTACAAAAAATTATGAAAGTATCAACGGAGAGAACACGAAGGGATGGCACCAATCCGATGGCATGACCCATTTGTACGTGGATGGGGAGCTTGATACTTTTAGCGGAAATTATTGGGCTACTGTGAATCCCTATCGGTTGCCAGGAACCACAGTTTTAACGGGTACATCGAATAGCAGCGCGAAGGGGACGGCCAATTGGGCGGGGGGCAGCAGCCTGAACAATGTGTACGGCGCTGTAGGTATGGAACTGAAGACGCCAGGAAAGACGCTGACTAGCAAAAAATCATGGTTTATGCTAGATAATGAGATCGTCGCATTGGGTGCAGACATTATAAGTACGGATAATGTAAATATTGAGACCGTGATTGAAAACCGTAAACTAAACGCCGCTGGCAATAACGTCTTCACTGTAAATGGAACGGCTAAATCCACCGCGCTTAATTGGTCGGAGACGATGTCCAATGTAAATTGGATGCATTTGGCGGGCAATACATCGGGAGCGTCGATTGGTTACTATTTTCCAACTCCGACTACGTTACAGGGACTGCGCGCAGCCCGTACGGGGACATGGGCGGCAATTAATCAATCGGTTCCTTATAACATTAGCACCTCGTTTACAGATTCTTACCTAACGCTGTGGAATAGTCATGGTACTAATCCGGTCGGAAGCCAGTATGCCTATGTGCTGTTACCGAATGCCACTTCAGCTCAGGTTGCCAATTACGCAGGGAATCCTGAAATCTCCGTGTTGGCTAATAGCGGAAGTGTGCAAGCTGTCAAGGACAATACTCTGAATCTGACTGCCGCCAATTTCTGGACGGATACGACGGTTACCAGTGGTGGCATAACTAGTAATAAGAAAGCATCTGTTATGATCAAACAGAATGGGCAAGAGTTGGAATTGGCCGTATCCGATCCCACGCAGGCCAACACGGGCAATATCCAGCTTGAGTTGAACCAAGCCGCGGCTGTGCTGCTGTCATCGGACCCTCAGGTGACGGTTACGCAACTTAGCCCTACGGTCAAGCTAAACATCAACGTTGCAGGAGCAAAGGGGAAGACATTCAAGGCGAAATTGTCGATCCAAAGTGCTTTGTTCTCCGACAATTTTGAGGATGGAAATGCAGACGGATGGAGTACAACAGGCGGAACTTGGTCGGTCGTCACGGATGGGTCCAAGATGTACAGCCAAACTAACACAACGTTAAGCAGCGGTATATTTGCTACAGCTGGTAGTGCGTCATGGACTGACTATTCAGTCGAAGCTAAAATCAAACCGATGTCATTTCCAATTTCCACCGCTGTAGTAGGACTCGTAGCGAGATACACGGATGTTAATAACCGCTATAATTTCACCTATTCCAATGGCGTTCTAGATATTAGCAAGCGAGTTAATGGGGTAGCCACCGCTCTGGCGTCTAAGGCATATTCGCTGATCCCAGGCACTACTTATACGTTTAAGGCCCAGTTGAATGGTAGTACATTGGAGTTATATGTGAACGGGGTAAAAGAACTCACAGCTTCTGACGCAACCTTTACCTCCGGTAAAATTGGCTTGACATCATATAAATCTTCCGTTCAGTTTGATGATATAGTCGTTTTGAATCAGTAGTGAAATTAATCTGTATGAGAAGCCAGCAACCTTTGCTGGCTTCTTAATTTACGTTCACTCTTTTTTATTTTTCATGAAAACGCCTGTTAAAACGGCCATCGAAGGTTGTAAATAAATGATAATGGAGATGGAATTGCTTGCAACTATATAATAAACACGAATTAGGAAGCAGGTGAAAGCAGGGAAGAGGTCAGTCATCAGGGTGTAGAAACAATATCAACGGGGGATGTTTCCGGAGACAGCCTCCGTTTATATAAAAAGAACAGGGAGATGAATTGATGAGAATGAACCGATTCTTATTTTTACTGCTGCCAATGTTTCTGCTGAGTGTATTGCTGCCCTATGCTTCTTATGCTGCACCAACGGTAGTACCTGTTATTTTACGAACGTCCGAGGCGGTAAAGCCCGGAGAGCTGTTGACGGTTTATGGCGAATATTTTGAAAGCGGTATCACGCAAGTTCGCTTTACAGGAACAACAACGTATTGTCCCATTACTTACACAGACCCACAGGGCCACTATGTGACATGTACGATACCGGCTGCACAAACAGCAGGTATTTTTACCATGGAAGCAAGCAATAGTGTGGGCTGGAGCAGTTCTTTTACGGTGAATGCTCCCAAAGTTGATTGGATCTACAACAATAATCCGTGGACAGGGCAAACGACCAAGCTAGTTGGCAGAAATTTGGATTATGCGGAATTCGGCGGCACGACCAACACCCTTGTGAGGCTGGTGAATGGCACCAACATGTATCCTGCAACGGTAACAGCTGTAAATCCATTCAGTATTGATTTTGTTGTCCCTACGTGTCCGAATCAGGGGTATACCGTGCAAGTGAGTACCAATGGCGGTACATCCTGGACGGCTTATAGCGGTCCGCAACCTTATTCCACTCGTAAAGCAGGCTCAGATCCATTAGGTCTAGGTGTATATTGGGCGACGAATATGGTCTGGACGCAGCACGGCGTTACGCCTTACGGCGCGACAGGGAATGGAACGACGGATGATACGGCAGCGATTCAGAGCGGTATCGACGATATCAAGAGTTCCCCAGGTCACGGTGTTCTGTATTTGCCAAATGGGACATATCGCATTACGAGTAGTCTGCAATTGCCTGCGGGCATCATCCTTCAAGGTCAGAGTCAGTCGGGTACAATCATCAAGTATGATGGACCAGGCGGAGGGTCGATTATTAAAACGAAAGATGATGGCATTACCTTAGGTAATGTCGGCGTTGCCCGAATGACAATCAACGTAGCGGGAAGTAACTTTCCGGATATTGCCTTGAGATTAGGTCATAATTTTGATGCGACGGTCACTCATGCCGATACGCGTACCGCAGCCCAAATTTTTGTCAAAGAAGTCACACTGGATTATACCATTGATCGTGCTATCGCCTCTGGTCAGCGAGGTATGGGACTCAATATCGTTGCGCTCAAAAACGTCGCTATCCAGAACAACACGTTTAAAACAACCGTAGCTGCGATGTCCGCCTCATACGTGAACCAGTACTTGGATATTTCCAATAACACATTTGAATACGCGGGATCTGCCGTGCATCTTACTGCGAATTATAGTGTGGCACAAAATAACGTCATTATCGGCCATTCGGATTACAATCGCGGGGACGCACACGGTTTTACCGTACGCTCTCAGGCTTATTTGTACAATAATGATATCCGGAATCTAGGCAACATTAACCATAATGATGGTGAAGCGATCATGGGTGAGCCGGCAGGAGGGGGAACCAAACTGTATGGGGCTGTATCTTCTGTTGCCTCCAAAGTCTTGACCGTGAACGGCGTTACGGCTGTTGATTGGGATCTAACCAACAATCGGTGGGATAAATGGCATCTATTAATTGTAGATGGAAAAGGCATGGGGCAACTGAATGAAGTCTCAGCGCTTGATTCTACGGCTAGTACAGTGACTGTAAAGGATAATTGGAAGGTAACGCCGGATTCGACGAGTACGTTTATCGTATTTTTACCGCTGCGGGGCAGTGTTTATTATCAGAATACCTCTACGAATAACGCCAAAGGCTTCTGGTTCTATGGAGATAACATCGGTGGTGTTATTGCAAATAACACAAGTGTAGATAGCGAAGGCGTCCTCGCGAATACGGTTTACAATCACAACAACAAACGATTCAATATTAGTTATTTCAATCGGTTGGAGCGCAATATCGTAACGGGATATTCCCCTTTATCCAAGGTAGCAGGTGTTGGTTTACGCTTATCGCCAGAAGCCAAAACGGCACCTTTTATATTTGGTAATTTGGCCTATGGTACCGATATTAAAGGCAATCAAATCACAGGTGTACTGCCTGCGCCTGCGATTGGCAATTATTCGGAAGCGCCTGATGTCAATGGGATTTATGCTTATCGCAATACAGGGTATTCTCAATCACGGACAATTTCAGAGGCAGTTAATATCCAGAATAATATCCTGAACACGTTAAATAAAGGGATTACGAAAGATTTGAATAGCAACGGATTAATTAAAGTTGGCAATACCTTTACGAGTGTGACAGTTCCGAACAACGATATTAGTGGCTATTAAACTCACTACCTAATGGAGGATCATCATGTCGAAAAAGATTATGGTTTATGCTTTAAGCATTATCATCATCGTAAGCTTACTCATCGGCAACGGTTCCATTCTACCTAAGTCAGTCAAAGCCAGTGTTGCCGATACGAACACAACGCTCTTAAATCTTGACTTTGAAGGCGCGAATGCGCCTTCCCTCGTTCTCACAAACCCAGATCCAACGAAACTAACGGTTTCCAGCCAAGTGTATGAGGAAACGGCCAAAACGAATGCTGTTGATGTGCATGCTGCAGGCACTTATGCAAGATTTGCGGCAACGCCAGGTCAGAGTCTTGCCCCAGTTAATGTTACACTGGCTTCAGCGACTGGTTTGAGTGCTAAGAATGCGCTGAATGCGTTGACGCCAGGGCTGTATAACATCAAGATTAACTTGGATTACGACATTGTTGCCAGAAATGATACGAGAGCTCCGGGTATTAACTTGCGCTTCTTTGGTACGAGTGCGGTTACCGGGTTAACGAACTCGTCGTATGTACTTCTAAGTAATGTCTTCATGGAGCGTGACGCTTCAACGGTAATAGGTGACAATAAGTTCACCCACTATTCAGCGACAGTTCCTGTGCAAATATATGCCAATGCCAGCACCTCTAACGATGATGCGAATGGGAAAACGGATGAATTTGTTGCAGGTTCTTTTACGAATTTTGACTTAAGACTTATCCATTTCTCCGGCGTTACTGCGAACCCATCCGTCGTTGACTGGGATAATATTCAGATCACGGCAGAGCAGTTAACATCGACAACGCCTGTACCAACGCCAACGGTAACGCCTACACCAACCGTAACGCCTACCCCAACGGTAACACCAACCGTAACACCCACACCAACAGTTTCGCCGACACCAACGCCAGCATCCGATACAGTGGCAGAATTTGTAGGTGAGAATCGGACGACACAAGGGAGCTGGATTGGCGCCTATGGAAGCGACGGCTATGTCCTTCCCTATTATACGACGCAATTAAGCAGTGGCCGGGATAATCCCGTTGCGGCTGATATTGCTAGTCTCCCTAGTTATGTCGCCAGCTACTCGCAGGCTAGAGGCAGTTATAATGTTACACAGAACCCGTCAACCGATGTACGCAGTCTACAAAACCCAATCAGCGGGGGAGCAAGAAAGAGATTTACGGTATACAGCGGAACAGATTTCAGTTATACGTTTAATCTTACAGACACGAATAATCATATGTTTACGTTGTATACGACCGATTTCGGGTCGAAGGAAACGACACAAGAACTGTTTGAGATCAGGGATCTCAAAGGGAAGGTGCTCGCTGCCCAAACCGTTAGCCAGCTTAACAATGGGGTTTACCTCAGTTTCATCGTGAATGGAAGTTTCACCATGAAAGCGACTAAACTGGGAGGCAGTAATGCTTATGCAGAAGGTTTCTTCTTTGATAGTTTAGCACCGAATACGATAACGAATCCAACGGTTACCTATGTCACACCAATGACGGCACAAATCAGCTGGAACAACACCAATCCGGCTGGTCAAACCAGCATTTTGAGAAAATCTGCTTCCGAAACAGCCTTTACGGAGGTTGCCCTCGTCAGCGGGACGACCATGACCTACACCGACAGCAATCTGCAGGCCGGAACGGTTTATCAGTATAAGCTTCGCAGCAAAGCGAATACGAAGTACGCATTGGCGTCACCTGTGTTGTCGCTGACAACACCATCCTATCAAACAGCGTACTTGACGTATAGCGAATCCCAGTTGGTTACGAATAAGCCTGGTGAAACCGTTCAGATTCAAGCGCGATTAACGGATAGTCACAATCAGCCACTCGCGGACCGTGTCGTTACTTTCGAATTGGGTGGAGCCAATGTCGGTACGTATATTGATAAAACGATAGGCACATCCACGACGAATGCGAATGGGGGCATTCAGCTTACGTACACGCCTGAGTTCGCAGGCGACTATACGATCCAAGGTATTGTACTGCGTGACGATGTGAACGGAATCGATGAAGTTCAGAGCATTCTTCCCTTGAAAGTGAAACGGGAAGCCTGGACGAAGCCGCCTGTCATTCTTCGTCTGTCCGATGCCATACAGCCAGGCACATTACTGTCGATTAATGGGACAGCGATGGGTGGTGCGGAGATAAGTGATGTGCAGGTGAAAGCATCCCTGTCACAAGGACACCCGGCAAGTGAGCCGCCAGCTGACGCGCTGAGTCTTGCTATCGAACAATCCGATCCCATGAATGGGCAATTCCTTGTTACCAGACTGCCCGAATCTGCCGTTGCGGGGGTTTATGATCTCTGGGTGAAAAATCAATACGGTTGGAGCCGTCCTAGCCTTTTGAACGGAACAAGACCGTTGTTTATTTCGGAGTATGAAGCCTATGCGGGACTCACGATTGAGATGTCGGGCCGCAATTTGGCTGCTGCAGAATTTGAAGGGAACTCGGCTTCAAGTATTCGGTTAGCGAATGCGCAAGGTCAATCCTTCGCAGCGGAGATTCAAGAATTAACGCCGTACTCGATCAAATTTAAAGTGCCGGATATTGCTCTGGGTGAATATGCCGTAGAAGTGTCCAACGATGCAGGAGTCAATTGGTCCGGCTTGGACAATGGACAGAAACTGACCGTTGTCCCAACTGGTGCTGATCCGCTTGGATTGGGCGTGGCATGGGCAAGCAACTTCAAGTGGAATACCATCTTTAATGTCACGAATTACGGGGCAACACCTAACGATACCCAAGATGATACAGCAGCCATCGCGAGTGCCATCGCAGCAGCAAAAAGCAGCGGCGGAGGCGTCGTCCTGCTGCCTGAAGGTCAATATCAGGCTTCGAGAATCGACGTGCCGGCTGAAGTTGTCATTTTAGGGGAAGGCGAAGAGAAAACGGTCCTTGTTTATACAGGAACGAACGGCGCCAACTTCATTCAGTCCTCTGGAGATGGTAAAAGCATTGGACACCACGGTATCGCGAAACTAGGCATTCAATTAAGCAATCCTCAGTATCGTCCGGATACCTTCATTTGGTTAGGTCACGATTGGGGCAATGGCTACAATTCCGATATGACAAAACGGACAGCCACACAGTTGTTTGTCAGTCATGTGAAGCTGGATTATGAGCTAACCACCCAAGGAAATGCCAGAGGTCTAGGTACGATCGTGCTGGCGAAAGAAAGATTTCTGTTTCAGGACAATTACTACAGAGGTTGGGCCGCAGAGCTGAACAGAGCCTATGTGAATTACTACCAGAGTCTGCGTAACAACTATCAAGAATACAGTTACGGTAATGTGGTTTCGACAGCAAGCTATAACTTTATCGAAGATAACCATATCGTCGCGCACCCAGAGTCGCAAGCGGAAACTCACGGATTTTTTGCTCGCAGCAACGTGCATATGGCCAACAATATCGTGGAGGGCACGGGTCCAACGGCCAATACGTTTAATGATGGCGAAGCGTTCTGTGTAGAGATGCCAGGCGGATATTTTAATGAAGGAACCGTACTTGGCGCTACGGCTTCTGGTGTTGCGGTTGCACCGCACATCCCGCTAACCGATTATGTGGTGAACTCTGGTGGACTGTTCATTACAATCATTGATGGGCAAGGCTTGGCGCAATCGCGTAAAGTCATTAGTCGTCAGGATAACCGTCTTCAGCTAGATAAACCTTGGGATATTATGCCGGATAGCTCGAGTAAATTTACGCTCATCACATTGAATAACAATGTCACCTACCACCGAAATGCAGCCATTAACGCGGCTAAAGGCATCTGGTTCTATGGCAATGAAATTGACGGGGTAGCTGCGGATAACCGGAGTATTGATTCCGAAGGGATTTACGTCTACTCGTCTCAGGTTTTGACGAACGCTCGTATGACGCCTGGCTACTTTGTTACGGTAAAAGGGAATCTGATCAGCGGTGTATCCAGAAGAAGTCAGGCTGGCGCCATTTCGCTGAACTCGGCAAGACAAGGCTCCAGCGGGTTATATAACGCTGTCAGCATTTATGGCATTGATATTCGAGACAACCTAATTATCGGGAATCCGTCCATCGTGCCGGTGGACAAAACGGAAGCCCCTGCGTATAACGGGATTGTATCGACAGCCGTATTCGATAGCTCAGATTTGGCGAGGGACGATAAAGTAGGCGATACGACTAATCTGATTATTGAGAACAATCGTTTGCTGAACATTGCCAATGGTGGCATCGTGATGACGAAAGCCAACTACGGGCACGTATTGGAAGGGAATGTGCTTACGAATGTGACGCCGCAAGTCGAAATCAACAACTTGGACGGTCCAGGTGAGCGAATCCTGTCGTTGCCAGGCAGTTATACAGATAACAGTGGTGCCTTCTTCCAGGCGGGCAGCTCACTTTCAGCTTCATCCATATCGAGCACAGAGATTGGCTTGTCGTGGGCACCTGCACTCGATATCAATCAAGTAACGGGTTATAACGTGTACGCCAACAACAGCTTGGTCGGTACAACGAATGCAGATTCGACTTCCTTCACTGCTGCTGACTTAACACCGAATTCAGCCTACACGTTCATGGTGAAAGCATTGGATGCAGCCAACCACGAGAGTACAACACCATTGTACCTGAACGTGAGCACGCTGCCTGTTCCGAAAAGCCAAGGAAAGCCGGGGACGCCTGTTCTTTCGGACAATAACGGTCACGACACCGGTATATTGGATGGGGATTATCACATCAGTATGAATATGTGGTACGGAAATAATGGAAGTCTCTACCGTTTGTATGAGAATGGCAAGCTCATCAAAGAAGTGAAGCTGACGGATGATGCGCCCAAAGCACAAGCTGTGACGACAGACATCACAGGTAAAGCGAACGGTACGTATCGCTACGATGCGGAGCTGATCAACAGCTTCGGAACTACGCAAAGCAGCCGTACACTCGTCGTTGAAGTGACCCATGCCACACCAGGCAAGCCTGTAATTGCCCACAACAACTGGAATGGTACTGGAAACTTTGTAATTACCATGAATATGTGGTGGGGGACGAACGGTACCGAGTATCGTCTGTACGAGAACGGCGTGCCAATTGACAGTCAGTCCCTAACAAGTCATTCTCCAACGGCGCAAAGTGCAACTACTACGCTGACTAATAAGCCGGTAGGTACGTATCAGTATCGCGCAGAGCTAGTGAATGCTGCTGGATCGACGTCCAGCGAGATCATCGCCGTTCAAGTGACGAAGTAAGGAAGTCGAAAGCGATGATTCACGCGTAAATTGAATAACGCTCTAACTAGAAAAGGCGTAACCGATGCGAATCGGTTGCGCTTTTTTTTCATCTAGTAACACACGGCCACCGACAACAACTACCAACCCCAACCCCAACCCCAACCCCAACCCCAACCCCAACCCCAACCCCAACCCCAACCCCAACCCCAACCCCAACCCCAACCCCAACCCCAACCCCCACACCATCTAACGCCAAAACTGCCACCCTACACCTATCCAACTAAGCTACTTTCTGTGGTTTATACAATAGGTTTGTGGATTTTGGAGGGGGAGTTGAATCCTTGTAGATATCACAGAAAATGATTTTTTGCGAGATGACTACTGCCACCCCACTCCTATCTAACTAAGCTACTTTCTGTGGTATATACAATAGGTTTGTGGATTTTGGAGGGTGGGTAAATCCTTGTAGATATCACAGAAAATGATTTTTTGTGTCATGACTACTGCCACCCTTCACATATCCAACTAAGCTACTTTCTGCGGTATATACAATAGGTTTGTCGCAAAATCCGCGATGAATGAATCCACGATACCTATGGCTCAGAAAGTTGCAGAAGCGTTAGTGTCGAGACTAGTTTGGTTTGACTCAGGTTTTTCTTAACTTAATTTTTGATCATTGAAGTGGAAATTCAAAGTTACTAGACTTAAACTGCAATCGAAATAGCGGAGAGAGAGGAACTACATATGAAGGAAATCAGATTGAATGATGACTTACGCCACCACAAATACCGTTGGCCGAAGACGTTGTTGTCATATCCAATTGAGCTATCTCTGGCGGATCCACAAGTGTATAAACTGATTGATGAAAAACAGCGCGAACACCGCTATCAGTTGTCGGAATCGGTAAGCAATAGGCAGGCAACGCTCTCGTTCTTAACAGATTTACCAAGTGGTAGTAAGCAAATCTATCGCTTGGAACAAGCTGATATGCAGAGTCAACCTCCACTCTTGGGGTTAGTTATGGACGAAAATGAAGCTGGCTGTGTGACGATAACAACAACGGTACTAACGGTCGCCATTCGTCGTGAGACTTCGCTTGATGAGAGCGGCAGATACCCCATTTTCACGATTGGGAATGAGAACATCAGGGGAGCAGCGTACTTACAGAGCAACGTCCCGTTGGCTTCTTATGAGTTGGAGGTACGTAATGCTGGATGCTTGTACGCCGATTGTGTGCTTACGGCTCATTTCGCGGATGAAACGAGCTACAAGTTGCAGCTTAAGATCATTGATGAGATGGAATTTGTGGAGATGCAGGAAGAATTGACTGGTTTTACGGAGGAATACGAAGGTAAACTCGTCTTGAATTGGGAGCAGTTTCAACCGCAAATCCGGTACGCCCGGAATCGCGGAAATGAGAAGGTAGACCTGTATAAGGATGACAATGATTATTTGCCTTACAAATTATTACCTTACGCTAGTTATAACAGTTGGTGGAGTACGGCTGTCGCTTCATTTACAGATACTCACAAGGGGACAAGTGCAGCTCTATTCGTGAAAGGTGCTGAGCAGTGGAAGTATCCGGAGTACGCGCTGTGGGGATCACCTGAGAACACGGCTATACGTTTTCGCTATTGCATGAATATGGATTTAAGCGGTACTTTGCAATGGGAATATCCATTCATTTCGGGTACGAGAACAACAGCTATAGCGATCTATAAGAGTGAGAAGAATGACCAGTATGAGCAAAAGAATTACGTAGAATTCCTATGGTTCTGGTATGAATTTATCCATCTAAATAAAGTGAAGGATTGGATTCTTCGTTGGAAGGAAGATAGAAGCCAATATCCTCGATATTTCCCAGAAGAGAGCATGCCGGCTTCAGGTAAAGAAGTGTGGCATTACGGCGTCAGGAAGGAGCCTTTCACGCCTGCCTTTATGGAAGAGATGATCTATCATTTGTCGCATAACATGAATCAGCTCTATGAAGCAGGGCCTGTATCGGCAAGGGAGTTTTTCAGTTGGGTGCCGGTATTTGATATGGCGTCGACGAAAATGACGGATCAGCAGTTTGATGACTTTAAAGCATGTTTTGCCTTTATGGCTTACGCGCATAGCAGTGAATGCTTTATGCCGATCGACAATATGTTGGCAGGACATCCGAATTTCCTGGCTGATATGAGATCTGTGCCCGCTTTGATGGCTTCGCTGTTCCCCAACCATCCTCATGCCGGCAACTGGGTGGCGCAGTTTGAGAAGGCTATGGCGCGGAATATGAAGTATCATATTCGTCCAGATGTTCCAGCTTGGGATAGTGTGGGAGGTAGATGGACGGAAAATCTGGGTTGCTATAACTGGGCTTCGCTTGTGCCTATGATGAAAACCGGCACCCTCATTTACCGCACATTTGGCGACAATGTACTCATGTACCCGAATATCACGAAGTGGACCGAGTGGATGCTGAATACGTTAAGCGCCCCGGTGGATGGCAAACGGACCTATCCGCCACAGGGGGCGCATAGCGGCGTACATTTGGATCCGATGGTTCCAACGGAATCCGTGCGTTTGCTCGCAGAGCGGTTAGTTCATTATGAGCCGCTATTGGCGGAATATCTCATGTACGTCTGCAAGCAGGACGCGGTGACCCACGAAGAGCGAATACCAAAGTCCAATTTGTACCATGTCCTCTTTGATCCTAATCTGAGAGGGAATGAAGGAACCCGGCCACGATTGGCATCGATGAAGTATACCGGGTATGGGTATATTTTGCGGGCAGCGGTCGGAGAGGAAAGTGAAGTATCTGTCCACCTTCAGCAAATTGATGAAGGACCTAATTATCGATGGGGCAGGGCCGGTCAAGGCGGATGCGGTGTGCTGTATTACTACGCGGCAGGCAAGCGCTACAGCTATAACAGACCGGAAGACGTAGGCGATTATGATATGGGGGATGTGCAGGCGAGCAGCAATTTCGGTGTTCTGGTCGGTCATGAATATCGAAGTATTGGCAGAAATGAACTGACGGAACCGCTGTATGATTTCGGATTTGCGCAATTCGTTCAGGCGAATGCCGGTGACTATGCGAAACCTTTCTATCAATCCAGGAGTGTACTGCTCAGTGGGAATGATTATATCGTCGTGTACGATCAGGTTGGCGACATGCGTGTGCGAGGAAGGTTTGCCTGGTTCGTCAAGGAGGGGGAGCCATTTCCCCATATTGATCAACTCAAGCCAGGTGTCAAAGGGGTTCAAGTGCTGCCGGGGATCCCAGCGGACGCGACGCAGGATCCATTAAGGACTACTCATAAATCAAAGGGAGTCGTGTATGATGGGTCAGGCGATTTTCTGACGGTGGTTACGCATCGCCAATTGAATTGCGACTACAATACGTACACGCGAAGAACGGAATATGGCGCAGAAGTTAAGCTGCAAGGGCGAACCGATCGCATTTTCCGAGATGGCGGCATCATTCAATATACCGATCAACACTGCAGTTTCACAGGCTATGCGGGCATTGTACGGTTGTACGGCGAGTTTAAAGCGGAAGCTGCCTTATTTAAGGGAACCAGCATCGGAGCTTTAGGTGTGAAGGTGACGGTACAGCCTATTGAACAGGAAGCGAACGGAAGCGGGCTTTCTTTTATTATCCAAGGAGGCAGGCTGTCTGGGCAAGTGAAGTGCGCTCAACGTGTTCAAATTAAGGTGGAATGGCAGGAGCGTGAGACGGCAAGCGGCTACAGACTCTATGTTAATGCTGTTGAATATGAAGCAGAACTCTCGGAGAACCATTCATTCACGTTCCATCTACCAAAAGGCAGTTATACGTGGGAATGGACGAATTTGGCACCAACTCCGCAAGAAACGGAAATTACATCGGTAGTTGTCTCGTCCCATCAAGCAGAGGTCACATGGCGGCATGCAGAAGGAGCCAGCGGCTATCAAATGGAGCAAAGCAAGGATGGCGGACAAAGCTGGACGCTTGCCGGTCAGGAGATTTCGGGTACGCGCACTTTGCTGACCGGGCTGGATAATGAATCGAAAATCCATCTCAGAGTGAGAGCTTGCCATGCGGACAAATGTGGGAAGTGGTCGCATGATTATCCTGTTTATGTTACGACTCGTGTGCCATTGGCTCCGGAAGGATTGAAAGTATGGAAGTGGGGGAGCGCTTACCGAATCCTATGGGGCAGACAACTAGGTGTTCGCGGATATAAGCTGTATCGCAGAGTTCAAGGTGCCGAGCTTTTCCATTTGATATATGAAGGGGCAGCCAGCGAATGGATCGATACGGAAATAAGCGGACTACCAAACGTATACGAATATGCAGTAAGTGCATGTAACGGCAACGGGGAAGGCATGAAATCCCTTCTCCGTGATACGGCTGCAGGCGGTTTAGCGGAATGGGATCCGCAACCGGAGCAAGGCTTCCGGAGATATACGCCAAGTCATGAGTATGGCTATCATGGCTTCGATCACTGGGGGAATGCGCGCAAATCAGAATTGCGTTACCCTGACGAAGGGATCATAAAATAATCATCATACCAGTGGAATAAGGCTGAATAGGGCATGTTTCGGCGATATTTAACCGTTTTTAACGGTGAAATACTGATCATTGAAGTGGAATATGCGTTACAGCTACAGTAGGTGATGACAACCCACTCAACAAGATGAAGAGGTGAAAGGTTTGAGCTTAAGAGGTCGACAAGCAGTAATCGAGAGTAAGAATCGACATGCAGCAAGGCCGGCTGCCCGGTCAAAAAGTAAATTCGCTGAATTCGCTCAGGCATGTATACAGAATCGTGCACTTATTCTCATGTTTATACCTGGATTCGCTTTATTTATGTTGTTTCACTATGTACCGATGTACGGAATAATCATTGCTTTCAAAAATTTTCAGCTCCTGAACGGCATATGGGCGAGTCCATGGGCAGGGTTGGACCATTTCCGCAGGCTTTTCGCAGGCGATGATTTTAACCAAGCGTTCTATAATACCCTGATGATTGCGGTGCTCAAGCTCGTATTCATTTTTCCGGCTCCGATTATATTGGCGATTCTGTTAAATGAAGTCCGGCAAAAGAAAGCGCGAAGAGTTATTCAGACGGTCTCCTATCTGCCTCACTTTTTTTCCTGGGTTATTCTGGGGGGGATCCTCTTTACTGTCCTTGGAACAGACGGCATTGTGAACCAAACGCTGCAGGCGCTGGGAATGAATCGCGTGGACTGGATGCTGGATGCGAACAAATTTTACGTTGTCGTGTTGGGTTCTGCCATCTGGCAAGGCGTAGGCTGGGGCTCCATCATTTATTTTGCCGCTTTGTCTTCGATCGACCCCACCCTGTATGAGGCTGCGGTCGTGGATGGAGCGAACCGGTATCGACAAATATGGCACATTACGCTTCCTTCGATTATGCCGACAGTGATCATCATGCTACTTCTGTATATTGGTCATTTCCTATCGGTAGGTTTCGATCAAATTTATAATTTGACCACACCAACCAACTCCGCTCGAGCTGACATTTTGGATACGTATGTATTACGTCGTCTGTTAAGCATGGATTATGAGCTGGGTGCGGCTGCTGGCATATTTACATCAGTGATTGGTTTATTCCTGGTAGTAGCTGGGAATTGGCTTGTTAAGCTCTATGATCGAGAACAAGGCTTGTGGTAAAAATCTGAGAAGGGGAGAAGGAATAGCCTATGCAACAAACGAAAGGCGAGCGCATATTTGAACATGTGAATTTATTGCTTCTATGCTTGTTTGGGTTAATCACCCTATATCCATTTCTATACGTAGTTACGGTATCCCTTAGCGAGGCAGCAGATATTTACAAAACGGGGTTTCAAATTATCCCCCTTAATCCGACGCTGGAAGCTTACCGCAAAGTTGTGAACGATCCGCAACTTGTTGTTGCTTATACGAATACAATTCTTAGAACCGTCGTCGGTAGCTTCGTAGCTATGTTATTGACAGCGATGACTGCTTATCCCATTTCAAGGCCAGGCTTCCCTCTCAAATCTACCATCATGAAGTTGTTCGTCTTCAGTATGATGTTTAGCGGTGGGACAATTCCAAGTTACCTGCTGATGAAGCAGCTTCATTTAATCGACACGTTCTGGGTACTAATTTTACCTGGAGCTGTAAGTGCTTATAATGTGATTGTGATGCGAAATTTCTTTCAGTCGATTTCCGCGGAAATCATGGAGTCTGCGAAGATGGATGGTGCTTCGGAATGGGGTATTTTCATGCGTATTGTGATACCGTTATCGGCACCTGTTTTAGCGGTCATTGGACTATGGGTCGTCGTCTTTCACTGGAATGCCTGGTTTGATGCGATGATCTATACGAATAGCAAGTCCAGAGAAGTTCTTCAATTATTCCTGAGGCATCGGGTTATTGATCGAACAGTGAATCTGGCGCAAGAGTATAACTTGGTCGAAGTGACCAAAGTGACACCTGAAAATTTGAAAGCAGCGATGATTCTTACGATTTCATTTCCGATTTTGTTAGCCTATCCCTTTATCCAACGATTTTTCGTTAAGGGCATCATGATGGGCTCTGTAAAAGGTTAATTGTACTTTCCTGACGTGGGTATGTGGTCTAAATAGACTTGACATATTATGATGAAAGATATGAGGAGGCCAAAAAAAGATGACTAATCAGAAAAGGGTCAATTGGATGAAAGGCAGTACGCTGCTACTCGCAGCAAGCTTAACGTTAATCGGGTGTACGAAAGAAGAACCAGCCTCACAACCGACAGCCGCTTCAAGTGCGGCTCCAAGTACAGCAGCTGCGACACCGGCTCAGACGCTGACATTCAATTGGGTCAATTTTCCCGGTGTATCGACGGAATCGAATTATGCTTCGCAATATTTGGAAAAGAAATTCAATATTAAATTAAATAAAGTGTACACGACGGCTTATGCCGATTATAAGCAAAAGCTGCAATTGCAATTATCTTCCGGTGAGATCCCGGACGTTATGTTCGTATTTGATCCAGGCGAGTTAAATAAGTATGCTTCTCAAGGTTTACTTGCAGAAGTGCCTAAGAGCTTGTTAGAAAAATATGCGCCTCGAACCAAAGCGAATCTAGACAAGCAAGCCCCTCAAGGGTGGTATTACAGTAATGTAGGCGGGAAAAATTATGGCTTGACGACTTTCTACTTCACAGGACAATTCAATGCGAAGCAAACATGGCGCACCGATTTGTTGAAGCAAGCAGGGATTACGAAAGTGCCCGAGACGATTGACGAATTCACGGCCGCCTTCGCAGCATTGAAGAAAATCGGTGTATATGGCATGAGCACCCCTGGAAATTCCTACTACAATCAATTCCACTCCATCTTTGGTGCCTATGGCGTACAGCCGACACAATGGATGCTGAAAGATGGGAAAGTTGTGAATGCCGCTGTTCAACCCGAAGCCAAGGAAGCGCTTACCAAGCTGGTAGAGTGGTATAAAGCGGGCTATATCGATCCGGATTTCGTCACGGGTCAAGATTTGGGGCCTAAGTTTACGCAAGGAAAATTCGCGTTTAACGATAACTCCAATGTTTCCGCAGTCGATGAATCAAATCCAAACTCTGCCATCAGTTTGCTGAAAAAAGCGAATCCGAACGGAACCATAGTGTTTGGCCCTCCGCCAGTAGGACCACAAGGCAAATCCGGCGCATGGGCTTGGGGGACTGCAGGCAACATCTGGGCCTTCGGCAAGCAACTGGAGAAATCTCCTGAAAAATTGCAGAAGGCACTTCAAATTATTGACGAAATTCAAAACAACGAAGAAGTTTGGCTGGCACTCGCATGGGGCGAGAAAGGGAAGCACTATGATTTCAATGATCCGGCTGCCGGCGTTAGCGCAGGGTTAAAACGTATAGGAGCATTCACTGATCCGAGCAAGCTGCAGGCAGAAGGAATTCCGGATCTTGCTAACGGTACAACAGCTTGGGCTGCTCAACCGAATATTGATATTGTTGCTAAATACTACAATAAAAACATTTTGGATGCCTTCAAAACGTATAACAAACCGGTCAATGACATTTTCGGTAAATCGGACAGCTTGCCGTCTTCCGGAAAGTTTTGGGGAGATCTGATTAAACTGAAAACAGATACTTATGCGGCGATCGTTCGTGGTGACAAGCCGGTATCTTATTTCGATGATTTCGTGAAGCAATGGAATGACAAAGGCGGTACACAGCTTGAAAAAGAAGCGAATGAATTGTATGCCAGTATGAAGAAATAAGGGATGCATGTTGCGCTGAAAGAGGAGAAGCTGGGAGGTAGGCTTCTCCTCTTCTGCTGTTCGTAAGTTACCGATATCCTTTATAATGATAGTGAATGGTTGAAATATCCATTGATTCATAATGAAGGATGGTGAATGTATGCGCGCGTTTAACTGGGCCAGACAGTTGTTTAGTCAAAAATTAATCGTTGTGCTGCTGATTATTTCCATTATTCCAGTACTAGGATTCGGTACGACTATGTATGTGACAGGAAGTCGCATCGTAGAATCGGAAGTTAGTCGTTCCTCCCAGATGGCGATTACGCAGGTACGTGATCAGATGGATCGTCTGGTAAGCCAAGTAGAGAAATTTAGTTCCCAATTCTCAGCGCAATCGAATGTGATGGGATTCATGGAAGTCGACGCATCGCCAACGATTGGCTCTCTGCCCCAATCGAATACGCTCATTAATGATATTTCTAATTTTGTCAGCTCTATGCCAGCCCTACATTCTGCTTATTTATATCATGCTAAGCAGCAAATTGTCCTCGGAGGAGGAGGCGCTTGGCGAATTACCAACGTGACAGACGGCTTGCTGACGGATAAAAGCTGGCTACCCATTCTGGAAGAGGCTGTGGCACAGCGGAAATTAAGTTTGTGGATTACTCCGCGTGTATTTGCTGAAACAACGGGCGCTTCCAGAGAAGTCATCACGTACATGCAGATGCTGCCCTTCTTTTATTCAGAAATGAAGGCAGCACTCATCGTTAACATTGATACCGCTTACTTGGTTGATAGTGTGAGTTCGTATCCGTTTGGTGCGAAAGGCAAACTACTTATCTTCGGTCCGGATGGCACTTTAATTGCGCAAGGCGGACCTCTTGCTAATGTAACGATTGCCGAAGCTCAAACGATTTTCAATACGTCCAAATCAAGTGATTTGTCATCTCCAACGCTTAAGCTTGATGGTGATGACATGTATGCACAATATGAAGTGTCTACGCTAAATGGTTGGACCTATGCCATGTTAATTCCGGAAGAGGCAACTATGCACAGTGTAGAGCTGCTCAAGAAACTCATTATGATCACTACGCTGATACTCTGCTTTGCGGCGCTGCTTGTCTTCTTCTTTAGTTATAATGTTTTCCAACGCGGACTTAGACGTATCAGCCAATTAGTGTTCGGAGAGGGCAGAAACAGTAAGCCTTCGTCCAAAGATAAGCAGCAAGTTTTCTCATACCATCATCGTGTAGATGAAATTGAATATCGCATAGCCGGACTTCTGGACGAGGTAGATGATGTCAAAGCCGAATGGCAGGAACAGCTGCCCTTGCTGAGGGAGCAGTATTTATTATCCGTACTATTCGGTGATTTACATAGTCGCTCTGTCGAGAATGCGAGAGTGAAACCTCTCTTTGAAGCTCCTTATTTTTCAGTCATCGTCATCGAAATGGATAACCCTTTGGATGGGGCAAGATTCGCCAGTGAAGACGCGCGATTGTTTCTATTCTCTGTGGCTAACATTTCCAAAGAATTGATGAAAAGTAAAATCGTTGGCGAAACGGTCCTGACTTCGCGACATGCTGTTATTTTATTAAATCTGCAAGAGGATGCTATCGAACATGAACCGACAGAGCTCGCTCAAGCGATCCGTTATGCCGTAGAGATGTATTTGAAGCAGTCGGTTACACTGGCCATCGGACGAACGGTTGATAATCTATATCATGTTGCATTGTCGTATAATGATGCGCTCAAGACGATTCAGGACAATTGGTTTAAGCAAGGAAATGAAGTTATTTCTTATCGCGACGCGGCCTACCCGTTAAATGAAACGTTTATTTATCCGTCGGATATCGAGAAATCGATTCTCGAGCAGTTGAGAGATGGCAATGCAGAGGGAGCTAGTCATGAGTTAGATCGATTTGGCGTGCATCTGAAACAAGAAGGCATTACCTTGCAATTAATGAAGACCTATTATGTACAGCTGCTCGTATCCATGATCCGGGTGCTTCAAGAGTATGAAGATAATTTGACAAATGTGTTTGGCAATCATAATCCCTATGCAGATCTAGTAGCCTTGGAAAGTACGAATTCGATACAAGATTGGTTTAAGAACAGTGTTATTATTCCGATTATTGCCTATATCCAGACCTTGCGTAAGAATCGTACCAAAGGAATGATTGATCAAACCAAGGAGTTCATCGCAGATCGGTATGCCCAAGATTTAAGTCTCCAGTTTGTAGCGGATTATTTCCGTGTGAGCCCTTCCTACTTGAGTCAATTATTTAAAAAGGAAGTTGGCGATACCTTCATTAATTATGTCATTCGGTATCGGATTGAGCGGGTGAAGGAGCTACTATTGGAATCTGAGCTCAGTATTGCCAAGATTTCAGAAGAAGTGGGATATAGCAATGCGCAGCAGTTAATACGAGTGTTCAAGAAACTTGAGGGCATGACACCTGGTGAATTTCGGGAGTCACAACTTAAATACGCACTGAAAGAAGGATAACGGATGCAACGTTATTACGATATCGCAGGCCAGCAGCTTCGTGCCAAAGAAATCATCAACTTATTGGTGGAGTTTCATCTTGCCGACTTTGACAAGGAGGGGATCTATCATGGACCTCCTGGCGTCAGTGGCATGCGGGAACGCCTATGGTTCGCGCGTGCCTTCTTAGCTTCCGAAAGTCAAGAAGCCAGGAAGTTGGCGAATCGCATCATTGTGACGACACCTTTTCGTTCATGCCATTTTGCACCGATGACGGCGATTCAAATCTTATGTTCATATAAGGAACTTCTGACCGTTCAAGCATATACGAAGCTGTATACATATCTGGAAGATAGTATGATGACCAGCGGAAATGCCGATATGGATTTCGTAGGCGTCAACGATAACTTTCCATGCATGAGTACTTTTATTACGCTTATTGGCGGGCGACTCTTAAACCTTCCGGCGTTTGAAGCTGTGGGAGTTAAACGTTTATATCAACTGAAAAGCTTGTTAACGAGACGTGGCTTTGCAACGGAGTTCAATAGCCCGACATATACAGGTGTGCAATTACGCGCATTGGCTGAAATTTCCAATTATTTGGAAGAAGGCGAACTGAAGCAAATCAGTCTGGCTTGTGAGGAACGCATATGGATGGATCAACTCAGCCATCTTCACTTGCCGACGTCTCAGGTAGCAGGACCGTATTCACGTGCCTATACGGTTGATTCCGTTGGGCATACGCATCATTCCCGTTTCGCTTTGTATGCGCTGTTCGGCGACAAGATGCCTATTCATCTTCGTAATACGCTATTTACCTCCAAAGAAGGCGAATACGGGGAGTCGATCCATCACAGTGCAGCTTTCATGCACGTAAGCGCAGCTGATGTTCTGAATACGACTTACCATTGTCCCGAGGAACACGTCCATCACGCGCTGAACAAAACGTATCCGTATCAGGTGATCGGAACGACAGAATTCAGCTCATCGACTGACGCACCTGCAAGTGGGCTGCCCCATGGAAATCCCTTATTGGAACGCGATATGGTGGAATACCCAGCTGGCGTTGGCCTTATTACAACGTACATGCAAGAAGACTATGCGTTAGGTACCTCAACGCATGAATTTCATAACGGTGTCCAGACGGATTCTTTTCACCTCATGTATCGCCGAGTGTCGGAAGCGAAAGCACAACAGGATACGCGTGCGGTATATGCCAGATATGTGTTGAATGATCATGTGCCGGGACAGACAAATACTTACGCCCGCCTGTCATCCACATCAGCAGATAGTTTATTGTGGGACGAAGGACGCAAACTGGCGATCCAAGATAAGGGAACGGTCATGGTGCTCTACAAGCCCAAAGTGATGGGGCGTTTGCAGGTTAGCAGCATGAGGCTTTCCATCATTTTGCCATGTCAATACGGAGATCCTGAGGAAGTCTGGTTAGGTGAAACCCGTTTGACGGACTTATGCGGAGCGTCTGTGCTGCCGGTGCCAGTCTTTATTAAAGATGGACCTGTATACATGGCGTTTCACCCGCTGCTCTTGACGAACCATGGGCGTCAGCATGCCGTCCGAATCGAGAAAGTGAATGGCTATTTGCTGCTTTCCTTCATGAATTATGAAGGCGATTGCAGAGATTTTGAGCCGGAAGCGTTCGTCCTTACTGGCAACGGCTTTGTTGCACAAATCGTCAGCGAGTCCGAGGTTGGAAGTTTTGAAGCCTTCAAAGAAGAAGCGGCTCAAGCGCTAATTCGAGATGAAGCATCGGCGCATGCACATTCCCGGCAGACGACGCTCCGCCGTACGTCATTTGAGGGCAGAGGCGTTAAGCTCGCATGTGAATACAGTCCAGCTAGCGAAGGAATTAAATATGTGGAAATTGGAGGCGTGATTCCGGAGAATCCACGACTCTTCATTACGGGGCTCGATGTGAGCAGATTGCCATTTCTCTAGCTTAACTGAACAGGATGAAGGAGGGTTCATACACGCATGAGTATTCCTTATAAAACAGATTCACTGCATCTCATTAACATGGTCATTGAGCAATTAAAGGAGCTAAAGGGCGGCGCGGTGGATGAAACTTGCCCGATCGGTATTATTTCCATGGATAACTGGGAATGGCCGCAGGGGGTAGGATTGTTTTCCCTTTATTCATTTTACAAGACAACAGGACGAAGAGACATTCTGGATTACATACGTACATGGTTTGATCAACAAATGGCTAAGGGACTGCCGGACAAAAATATTAACACGATGTGCCCGATGCTTACCCTAACCTATCTGTATGAGGAGGTTGGCGATGAGCGCTACTTGAACTTATGCAAGGAATGGGCGCATTACGCCATGAACGAGCTGCCACGTACAACCGAGCACGGATTTCAGCATGTGGTGTCTGGCCATAGTAATCCTGGGGAGATATGGGACGATACGCTCTATATGACGGTCCTCTTTGTCACGAGGATGGGAATTCTGCTGCAGGATGATACTTATATCCAAGAGAGTATTCGGCAATTTCTCGTTCATCTAAAATATTTGACAGATCCTGTTAGCGGGTTGTTCTTCCACGGATGGACCTTTGAAGGGCATCATCATTTTGCCAATGCATTATGGGGACGCGGCAATGCGTGGTATACCGCCGGGCTCATTGATTACCTGGATATGGCGGTTATTCCGGAGGGGGTACGGTGGTTCCTGCTGTCATCCCTGGAGAGGCAGGTTAAGAGCTTGGCCGAGCTGCAGTCCGAGTCAGGGCTATGGCATACGCTGCTGAATGATCCATCTTCTTATTTGGAAACGTCGGCTTCGGCAGGTTTTGCCTACGGAATTCTAAAGGCAGTGCGCACGGGGCTGCTGGATGAGACGTATAAATCGGTCGCGCTAAAGGCGCTTGCTGCCGTTAAAGAGCAGATTACCGAGGATGGTATCGTACAGGGAGTATCCTATGGTA
Source organism: Paenibacillus qinlingensis (assembly GCF_031455095.1). Lineage (GTDB taxonomy): Bacteria > Bacillota > Bacilli > Paenibacillales > NBRC-103111 > Paenibacillus_E > Paenibacillus_E qinlingensis_A. The sequence continues at coordinate 509,756 of NZ_JAVDSB010000002.1, read as the reverse complement.
CTGGGATGGGACGCACCCTGCAGGAATATCGGGATATTCCGATATGTCCAATGGCGTATGGCCAATCGATGGCGCTGCTTTTGCTAGTAGAAAGCTTAAATCATGAGATAGCTGTATAGTGCTGGGGAGGGCATGTCGTTCCCGGCAAAAAAGAAGTCACAACCTAGGAGATGGGTCATGAGCAAGAGACGGCACACGCACGTGCAGATCAATGGCGGTCAATTTCTCATCAACGGACAGCTCACCTATAAATGCAGAGAGTGGCATAACTGCTCCATCGAAGGGCTGCTGCTAAATTCGCGAATGGTTCAAGGTATTTTTGACGACAGCAATCCGCAGACTCAGCATCGATGGGCGTATCCCGATACAGGTGTATGGTGCCCGGATCGAAACACCAGGGAATTCGCCCAGCATATGAAGGAATGGCGAAGCCACGGTCTGCTTGCCTTCACGCTCGGTTTGCAAGGGGGAAGTCCTGAGGGCTATTCCAGGAGCCAGCCTTGGCGCAATTCAGCATTCCTTCCGGACGGTTCGCTCGATATCGCTTACATGAATCGTCTGGAAGTAATTCTGGATCAAGCCGATGAACTAGGCATGGTCGTTATTCTTAATTATTTTTACTTCGGCCAAGATAATCGATTCGAAAGCGAGCGAGCTGTACAACAAGCGACTGCCAATGCGACAGCCTGGTTGCACGACAAAGGCTATACAAACGTGCTGATCGAGATCGCGAACGAGTGCGACAACGTGAAGTATTATCAGCCGATCTTAAAGCCTGACCGGATTACGGAATTAATCGAGCTGGTCCAAATCATGTCTCGCGCTATCTCGCCCGAGCAGCAACTGGCTGTTGGTACCAGCTTTATAGGCGGCTCCATTCCAACTGACCGGGTGGTCGAACTGTCGGACTTCATTCTTATCCATGGCAACGGGATGGACATGAATTGGCTGCCATTGCAGATCGAAGCGGTGCGCAGGAAGACAGCCTATCGCGGGCAGCCGATCGTGAATAACGAGGATGATCATTTCGATTTTGACTTGGAGGATAATCACCTCATTCGCTCAATCCAATTGGGCGTATCATGGGGATATTTTGATCCAGGAGCAAATGATTATCTGAACGGCTACCAGAGCGTGCCCGTCAACTGGGGACTTTCTACGGAGCGTAAGATGGCTTTCTTCCGTAAAGTGCAGGAGATCACCGGTGCGTCTGGACAGGAGTGAAGAGATGAAAACACGCAAGGGAATTACAATAGGGGCAGGGCATTTTGCCAATATTCAGATGGAGGCCTGGTCACGGGTGAATGGAGCCGAAATTGGTGGCATTGTGAGTCTTCATAAGGAGGACGCGATTCGGTTAAGTGAACGATTCGGAATTGCGCATGCAAGCAACAGCTTGGACGAAATGATCGCGTGGGTGAAGCCGGACTTTATGGATATTTGCACCCCGCCTGACTCCCACTTTTATTATGTCAAACAGGCTGCGAATAGGGGCATTCCAGTTCTGTGTCAAAAGCAGGTTGCACCTACACAAGAGGAAAGCCGGGAATTGGTGCAATATTGCACAGATCGTAACGTTCCCATTATGATTAACGAAAACTGGAGATGGTCAGGATGGTACCGTGAAATCAAAAGGATCATCTCAACGGGAGTTCTAGGTCGACTGTTTCATGTGTATTCCGCAATGCGAACGGGGGATGGTTACGGTGAGTCCCCTTACCCGCTCCAGCCCTATTTCAAGGACATGGATAAGCTGCTGCTCTATGAAACAGCTGTACATTGGTTTGATACCTACCGTTATTTATTCGGGGAAATCCAATCTGTTTACTGTCAAAAGAGGACGTGGAATCCGGTTGTAAAAGGAGAGGACGCTGTTATTGTGCAGTTCGATTTTAGGAACGGGATGACAGGTGTACTCGATGCCAATCGGGTTGTGTATACCGAAATAGAGCGCCCGCCAGCCTATGGGTGGATGATCCTTGAAGGCGAGCAAGGGAAACTGCGATTAGATGAACATGGACGGATTTATGTTACGTTACGAGGTTCCGTAGAACAAGAGCATAGGTATACCATTCCCGAAGGCTGGAATGGCGGTTGTGCAACCGGAGCTCAGCAGCACTTTATTGATTGTTTGAGGTCCGGAGCCCCGTTTGAAACTGAAGGGGAAGTGTATCTTACCTCGCAGCGGATTGTATATGCCTGTTATGAATCAGCAGAACATCGGAAAGTAGTCGAAATATAGTCATTTTAAAACTTACAAGACCGAAATAAACTGCCGGGCAGAGATAGTCTTTGTAAAAAAGGAGGCATGGTTGAATGAATCCTATTTTGCGTGTAATGATCACACGTTATCCAGAGTTAAGTGATTGTTTGCCAGATATTGAATTGGGATATGAAATTTTATACAATTCATTTCGTCACAATGGCAAGCTGTTATTATGTGGAAATGGTGGAAGTGCGGCAGATTGCGACCACGTTGTTGGTGAATTAATGAAGGGATTTATGTCTAAGAGGCCATTGCCCCCATTGATTAGAGAGAGTTATGAACTTCAATACCCGGGGGAAGGTGCCAGCATGGTCGAAAAGCTGCAAGGCGCGTTGCCAGCGATTTCACTCGTTTGTCACTCAGCGTTGATAAGCGCCTATGCTAACGACGTTTCTCCAGAAATGATTTATGCTCAGCAAGTATACGGCTATGGACGTCCGGGAGATGTTTTAATTGCTTTTAGCACGTCTGGTAACTCTCCTAATATACTTCGGGCATTGCAAATTGCCAGGATGCAAGGATTGAAAACCATTGGATTCTCTGGTTATAGCGGAGGTGCAATGAAGTCGCTTTGTGATGTGGCCATATGTGTTCCTTGGGAAAGAACGACTGAGATACAAGAAAGACATCCGCCCATCTATCATGCGCTATGTAGTATGCTAGAGGAGGCGTTTTTTCCCACATGACCACGCTGGCAGCAATCGATATTGGCGGAACTAAATGTGCAGTGAGTTTGGGAGTAATGGAAATGAGCGAATCGTTATTATAGACAAAATTAGTTTCCCTACTCCGTCTATGCCAAGCGTGGCAATCAATGAAATCACAAGGTCACTAGAAATTGTCATTAGCAAGCATCCTGATCGGACACCTGCGGCACTTGGCATTAGTTGTGGAGGTCCATTGAATAGTCAGAAGGGACTCATTCTTTCCCCACCAAATCTTCCAGATTGGAATCATATTGACGTAATTACTCCTTTTCGTTCACGTTATGCCATCCCAATTGGCTTACAGAACGATGCGAATGCCTGTGCGTTAGCTGAATGGCGTTTGGGGGCAGGGAAGGGTTGTAAAAACATGGTCTTTCTTACCTTCGGTACAGGTATGGGGGCAGGTCTCATTCTTAACGGACAACTCTATAAAGGAACGAATGACATGGCAGGTGAAGTGGGGCATGTTCGTTTAGATGCTGAAGGACCAGTGGGATATGGAAAAATGGGGTCATTTGAAGGTTTTTGTAGCGGCGGGGGTATTGCCAAGCTCGCGCAAACGATGGCGATGAAAGCTATACAAGAAGGTAGTGCACCATCCTTTTGTAAAAATATGAACGATTTGGCCAGTTTGTCTGCTGAAATAGTAGGAAAGGCAGCGCAAGAAGGGGATTTATTCGCACGGGATGTCTTTCATGTGGTAGGTCGTCAGTTAGGGAAAGGACTTGCTATGTTGGTAGATGTACTCAATCCCGAAAAAATCGTTATCGGTAGTATCTATGGGAGGCAACAAGAGCTACTCGAGCCTATTGTCATGACTACCTTGAGACAGGAAGCCTTATCGTTGGCTCTAGATGTGTGTGAGATTGTTCCTGCTGGACTGGGGGAGCATGTTGGAGATTATGCAGGCTTATCTGTTGCCAAGGAAGCATATGAAGGAGAATAAGGGTTAATTGATAATGGCCTTACGAGAAATCGTAGGGCTATTTGATTTCTCAAGTTGAATGCAAGGGGCATGTATTGAATTCGTCGCCTTTACCAATTGGGTTGGATTGTTTGTAGTAATCAATGGAAATGGTACTGGTTTTCAGTTAAACCAACCAATATCCTTGGAAATATTTCTAACAAATGTAATAGAATTGGTGTGGTATAGTGAAAAGTAAGTTTGCGAAATTTCCTTCCCTTAAGAGTAAGTGGGATAGAATGAGTTGATCATGGGCAAGCAGTTAAACTAACTAGGAAGATAGGAGAATTATAGGAATGTTTACAGTACTTGTAGCAGAAGATGAAATTTGGATTCGCAGCGCAATTACGGAAATGATCGAGCGCTTAGACCTGGATTTTACTGTTGTGGCAGAGGCGGCTAATGGTGAGGAAGCTTGGAATTACATACAGGAGAGCTGGCCGAATATCTTAATTACGGATATCATGATGCCAAAGAAGGACGGATTATGGCTTATCCAACAGATCTCGCAATACAACATTCCGATCGTTCCTATCATAGTGAGCGGCTATGACAACTTTACATACGCGAAGCAAGCGATGCGTTCGGGAGTGTCTGAATACTTGCTCAAACCGATTAATGAGGAAGAATTATCCGGAGCATTGAAAAGATCCATTCAAAAACTCCAAGGATTTACGGAGATGCGCAATGCTTGCTTACGGATACAATCATTTATTGAACAACTTTCTGAGTTGGATAAGCAAGAGCTCATGCTGGAACAGCAGACGCTTACGAACTATATTTTAAAGCTGAAAGTCACTCATCCAAGCATCCGTTCCAGCTATTTTCGTATCTTAATTAACAAAATGAGCGAACTTATTGCAGGTGTGTACCCCGAATTTGAACGTATTTCGATCATTGGCACGGAAGAGTCGGAGTTGAAGCATCATGTTCAGACTTTAACGGAAACTTGGGTGAAACACTATAAGGATCACTCGAAATCCGACATCAAAATCGTAATCAAAAAAGCATGTGAGTATATTCAAAGTCACTATGCCGAGGATTTAGAACCTGCAAAGATAGCAGAAATGTCATTTATGAGTGAATCGTATTTCAGTACCTTGTTCAAAAAGCAAACGGGTTCCACTTTCATTCTTTACTTAAATCGAGTTCGAATTGATAAAGCCAAACAACTGCTGCTGGATCCTGAGATGAAAATTTATAGAGTCGCGGATCAGATCGGTTTTGTGACATTACCTTATTTTAACCGGGTGTTTAAACAAATGGTTGGTATGTCGCCAAATGAATATAGAAAGAGCATGGGCTTGTGATATGAGGGTGAAAAGCACATCCATTAATGTGAAAATGACCGTCGCCTTTTTGAGTGTTAGTCTGATTTCCATTCTGTTGCTCGGTTACTTCTCAAATGTCTACTACAGTAAGGCTGTTGAAAAAGATTTTTTCAATATCTCTAAAGAAGCGGTAACCCGGTTGAATCATCATATGGAATATTATTTTAAGCAGATTCGTCTTTCGTCCTCCTCGCTGCTGCAAAGCCAGATTGTCCAGCAATGGCTCTCCAATGAAGCGCCTGTCGATATTGATGATCTTGGAAAAGATTTGAAAAGATATATTGCCCTCAATTACTCGGAAATTGCAGGTATGGGTCTGCTGTCCAAAGATGGACGACTTGCTTCGATTACAGACTATTATGGATCACAAAAAATAGAGCAGCAACAACGGTGGTCCGAGCTTCCATTAGTTCCAGAGATGAAGGTTATGCAGACGCATAAGTTATCAAATAATCAATCGGATGGAGAACCTATTCTGACGTTGCTAGTCCCGATATACAGCACAAGGACACTGGAATTAAGCGGGATGCTCATTATTGATCTGAAGCTAACCGAATTAGATGCAACATTTAGTCGTTCCAACCTAGGCAAAACAGGAATATTCTTCATCTTATCCAAAGACGATGTTGTCATCTACCACCCTGAGAGTAAGTGGCTTGGACTGCCACGCTCTGAGACAGATCTAGCTCCGCTTAATCTGAAGAAATCAGAGGAAACATCGGTGCAGTTGTGGCAGGGCAAGAAAATGCTGCATGCAGTAATTGAATCTCAAAGTACAGGATGGTCTGTCGTTACTCTTGTTCCCTTTGACGAAATGAACAGCGGACTTGTTGCAGCCCGAAATTCTACGTACATTGTGATCTTTATTATTTTCATAGGCATTGTGCTGGTGGTCCCTTTATTATCTTTTCGATTCGTTCAGCCAATTCGCAAGCTAAAAAGATTAATGAGTCAAGTCGCTAAAGGCAATTTAGACGTTAGAGCGGATATGATACCTGGAAATGACGAGTTTCAGCAATTGAATCTCAGTTTTAATGTCATGATTCAACAGTTGAACGACTTGATGGTGACTGTTGCGGATTTAAGGGTTCAGGAGGTGCAGAGTCAACTTCGACAGAAAGTGGCCGTCATTCATGCTCTGCAAAATCAAATAAACCCTCATTTGCTCTATAATTCATTAGAAATTATCCGCAGTCTAGCCTATTTAGAAAATGTTCCCATGATCGAAACGATGTCCCGCAATTTGGCTGACTTATACCGCTATACGGCGAAATGGACGGAGATGACGGTATCGCTAAAGGAAGAACTTCATCATTTGAAAAAATATCTGGAGATTATTCATATTCGGTTTCCTAAGTATTTTCAAAGTGAAATTGTAGTTCCGGAACAGTACCTATCATCTGAAATTGTCAAACTTACGCTACAGCCCATTGTTGAAAATGCAGTTAAATACGCCATAGAGCCATTAGGCGGAAGAGGGAGTATTCTGGTTAGCGCCTATACCGAAAAAAACGATCTCATTATTGAAATTACAGACAATGGACCTGGATTCGAGAAATCTGAAATTATGGAACTAAAGAAACGGTTAACCTACATGACCTCTCACATCGATGAAGGGATCGTAAAACAGGATTCATTAGGATTGACGAATGTTCATGCTAGGCTCGTCATGAAATATGGAGAGGAGTATGGCATTACGCTGACTTCGTATCCCGGAAGAGGATCTGTCATATCGGTGAGAATACCTTATCGTATTTCTTCATCCCATGAATTGGAGTCAATAGAATAGGAGAAGAAAACAAGGTTTTGTGTAACGAACGGCATGTTTGTTTTCGATATAATGAACCTAAATCATAAAAGATTAACCATATTGGAGGGAAATAGACAATGAGAAAATGGCTACTAGCAACGTCATCACTTGCGATTTTGGCTTCTAGTTTAGTTGGTTGCAGCAGTAAAGAACCCGCGACGCAATCGGTTGCAGGTACAAGTACGCCCACGGCAGCAGCGACGGCGAAAGATGACAAAGCAGAAAAACTGACGATTACAATGATGACCAACAGCTGGGAAGGCGGAGGGTGGCCGGAAAAGAATCCGATTGTTGACGAAATCAACAAAAAGCTTAACATTGATCTGAAGATTCAGTGGGTGCCCGGTGACAATTACAAAGAGAAACTAAATGTCATGGCAGCTTCGAACGAATTTCCGGACGTCTTTATGGTATATACAGCTGAATTCGCGAAATGGATCGACAAGGGCTTGTTTATGGATCTTAAGCCTGAAATCGATAAGTATCCAAACTTAAAGAAATATATTCCTGAGAACCAGTTCCAATTTATGAGCCCGAAAGGCAAGTATTATGGACTTCCTTATTATTCTACGGATATCCGGGATTCTCTCGTCATTCGTAAAGACTGGCTGGATAAGCTTGGGTTGAAAGTACCAACAACGACAGACGAACTGTATGAAGTTGCCAAAGCATTCGCAACAAAAGATCCAGACGGAAACGGGCAGAATGATACGATCGGAATGTCTTTTGCTGTCACAGCTGCAACAGGAGCTTTTACGGATAATGACCATATTCGATATGCATTTGGCTTAGGTAATGCATGGAAAGAGCTAAACGGTAAGATTGTTCCTGTGCAAGAGCAAGTAGAAGAAACGAAAGCGTTCGCCTCTTACTACCGCAAAGCGTATGCAGAGGGCGTTCTTGACAAAGATTTTGCGATTAACAAAATTGGCGATCCACTTGAGAAGTTTACGGCAGGTAAGCTTGGCATCAGCTGGATCAACCCGAACCAATATTACGATAAAGTTGAACCCGCTCTAATGAAAGTACAACCGAAAGCCGAAGTGCTTCAAATCGATCCTCCTAAGGGACCTACGGGTCAACGTGGAACGAAAACCTTCACGCCGGGCACCACCAAATTTGTCATCAATGCCAAAATTGATAAAAAGAAGCAAGACCGCATTTTGGCATTTATGGACTATCTGCTATCCGATGAAGGCGACAATTTGACTCGCCATGGTATTGAGGGTGTTCACTACAAGAAGACAGCGGACGGGAAATTCGAGAAGCTTGATGCATTTGACAAAGATCGTCCGTACTTGTTTCCGTCGTGGTTCCTACGAAGATATGACCCGATGATCCTTATTCGTAAGTGGGACAATCAAGATTTGGTTGCTAAAATCAAGGATTTATACACGAACAATGCCAAGTTCCCTATTTATAACCCTGGTGCGGCCTTTAACCCGGAAACAAGTGCCAAGTTATCAACTCCGCTCAACGCCAAATATGTGGATACCTTGGTAAAAGTGATCTCTGGTAAGGAACCTGTGGAATCTATCGATAAAGCTGTACAAGCTTGGAAAACAGGCGGTGGAGATAAAATCGTAGAAGAAATGAATGCGGAATACGTGAAATCTAAATAAAAATCGTGAGCCCTCCTTTTTGGAGGGTTCTCTATTAGGAGGTGAAGAATGATCATGTCTAAACGACTTGTATGGAGACAATGGACCAGAGGAATTCCGCTATATGTGATGATTTTACCAGGACTTTTGTTTTTTCTGTTGTTCAAATATTTGCCAATGGCAGGCATTGTCATCGCCTTTCAGCAATACGACCCGTTTCTAGGTTATCAGGACAGCCCTTGGGTTGGACTCCTGCATTTCAAGAATTTATTTGCCGAACAGGACTTTTTGCTGCTGTTGAAAAATACGATGATTCTCAGTGCATTCAATTTGTTTCTGTTTTTCCCTATACCAATTCTTCTTGCTGTTTTATTAAATGAAGTAAGAGTATCCTGGTTTCGTAAAACGATGCAGACCCTTGTCTATATGCCGCATTTCTTATCCTGGGTTGTCATTGTCGGCATCACAGTGTTGCTGTTTGCCACACAAAGCGGCGGAATTAATCAAGTGCTCGCGAACTGGAATTTACCTAGACTCGAACTATTGACTGATATGAATTATTTCCGCTATGTCTATTTGTTTCAAAATATTTGGAAAGAAGCTGGCTGGAGCGCGATCATTTTCCTTGCGGCGCTTGCTTCGGTAGATCCGAGCTTGTATGAAGCAGCAGTTGTGGATGGAGCAGGACGTTGGCGTCAGATTTGGCATATTACGCTGCCAGCGTTGCGCACGACGATTATTATCTTATTTATCTTAAGACTCGGAAGTGTGATGGAGATTGGCTTTGAACATCTATATCTCATGCAGAACAGCTTAAATCGCGAAGTCTCTGATGTGTTCGACACTTACGTGTACCGGAACGGGGTTATGCAGGGAGAATTCAGTTATACAACGGCTGTTGGGCTGTTCAAATCCGTTGTTGGACTTGTTCTCATCATTATTGCTAACTTCGCGTCTAAAAAGGTTGGAGAGGAGGGGGTGTACTAATGATGCGTAAATTCGATGCACGGGGCAAAAATGCTGTGTTCACCACTCTTGTTTACGGCTTGCTAGGTGTTACATTAATCCTAATACTGCTGCCTCTTCTGTATGTGTTAATCAGTTCTTTTTCAAGCAAACACGAAATTGTAACCAGAGGTTTTTTTCTTATTCCGCACGAATGGGTGATTGATGCCTACGGTTATTTGCTCAGCAACGAGAATTTTAAAACGGCCTTTTCTAATTCCGTTGTCATCACGGTGGTAGGAACACTAATTAATATTGTGTTTACCAGCTTGATGGCATATGGGCTATCCAAAACGTGGTTGAAAGGACGCAGAACACTGAATTTTATTGTATTGTTCACGATGCTATTCAGCGGGGGAATGATTCCCACGTATCTGGTCGTACGAGAACTTCACTTGCTGGACAGTTATTGGTCTTTATTTCTGGTAGGCGCCATCGCGCCTTTCAACTTAATTGTGATGCGCAGTTTCTTTCAGAACATTCCACCTGAGCTCGAGGAAGCAGCTAAGATGGATGGTTGTAGTGAACTGCGCCTATTCTGGACGATTGTCATACCGCTGTCCATGCCTGCCATTGCTACGTTCACATTGTTTTATGCGGTGCACAATTGGAACACTTATTTCTTAGCCATCTTGTATATCAATGATTCTACGAAATGGCCTCTGCAAGTGTTTCTGAGACAAATGCTGATCGTATCGGAATCGAGCATGGAGAACCAAGCAGGAAGTTTTGAATTCGGACCGGCTGTTAAAATGGCTGCAGTCATCTTGACGGCGCTCCCGCTGTTGATTGTTTACCCTTTTATGCAAAAATACTTCAACAAGGGAATGCTTCTAGGTTCAGTAAAAGGCTAATCCATAGGAGGTTGTAGTTATTATGCGAATATTGCTGCTAGATCTTGATTCGTTAAATCCTGAACATTTGGGTTGTTACGGGTATCACCGAAACACCTCTCCAAATATAGACGCAATAGCTAATCAAGGAACCCGATTCACGAATTACTATACATCAGACGCTCCCTGTTTCCCTTCCAGAACGGCGCTGATGACGGGACGATTCGGTATACATAACGGTGTCGTTGGCCACGGGGGAACTGCGGCAGATGTCCGTTATGAAGGGGCAGAGCGTGGATTTCGCGATCAGCTGTCCAAAGACAGCTTACCCGCATTTTTGCGTACTGTCGGATTGAAAACGATTCTAATCAGTCCCTTTGCCGAAAGGCATGCTTCCTGGTCGTTCTATGCAGGGTTCAACGAAATGCACAACACCGGAAGAAGAGGGATGGAGTCCGCAGAAGAGGTGACGCCCTCCGTCTTGAAGTGGATTGAACAGAATGGTGAAGAAGACAATTGGTTCCTGTATGTGAATTATTGGGACCCGCATACGCCATACAGAGCACCGGAAAGCTTCGGAAATCCATTTAAGGATGAATCATTGCCGGATTGGTGTACAGAAGATAATCTTCAGCGCAATAAGGAGAAAGTTGGACCCCACAGCGTTCATGAAATTAATATGTTTGACAATCATACGTACCCGCAATACCCGCGTTACCCAGGCGAAATTACCGATATGGACAGTATGCGAATGATGATCGATGGATACGATTGCGGAATTCGCCATATGGACGATCATATCGGCCTGTTGTTTCAATCTCTGGCTTCCAAAGGCGTTCTGGAAGACCTAGTCATCATCATTACCTCCGACCATGGAGAAAATATGGGCCAACTAGGCATATACGGAGAACACGGAACAGCCGATCAGGGTACTTGCCGTATCCCAATGATCATTCGCTGGCCCGGTACCCCAGAAGGTCTTGTTGACGAAGGCTTGCATTATCACTTGGACTTATTGCCGACATTGGCCGATCTATTTCAAAAAACTCCTGCGCCAAGCTGGGACGGACAGAGCTATGCTGCCGTAATGAAGGAGGAATCCTCTTCGTTGCTTGGACGGGAGTATCTGGTTGTGTCCCAATGTGCGCACGTCTGTCAAAGAAGCGTCCGATTCGGAGATTGGCTGTATATTCGCACTTATCATGACGGCTATCACTTATTTGACGATGAGATGCTATTTCACTTGGGTGAGGATCCCTTGGAGCTGAACAATGTCGCTTTACAGTATAGGCATATTTGCAAGGATGCTGTGTATTACTTAACTCAATGGCACGATGACATGATGAAGTCAATGCCGTTCGATACAGATCCATTGTGGACGGTCATGAAAGAAGGCGGCCCCTTCCACGCGAAAGGGTATTTAAAGGATTATACGGAGAGGTTGGAACTAACCGGCAGGGGGCATGCAGTCTCTGAACTCAAACGCCGCCATCCTCGTGAATTCACGTAAAATAATAATTTTTTATTGGGAGGCACCTACAATGTCCGGACAAGAAAAAGCACAATTGCCTACAGTATTAGTGATAAGCATTGATGGATTATCTTACAATAGCTGGAATCGGGAAAACGTACCCATGCCCAACTTGAAAAAGCTTGCGGAGAGAGGCGTAAAAGCTAAAATGAGAAGCATTACTCCTACGGCTACCTGGGCGATTCATACTAGCGTTGCATGCGGAACAGATCCCCGTAAACATGGGGTGTTGGGAAATTGGGTCATTGACAGAGAAACCAACGCGGTCGGAGAACATTTTGGAGAACGCATGTATCCGAAAGAAGAATCGGTTCATAGTGAAACGATTTATGATGCGGTTAAAAGGCTGGGCGGAACGACTGCAGCGATTTGTTGGCCTAAGACGTTTGGCGCTAAAAGTCTGGATTTCGTTATCCCTGAATGCTACGAACAAGAGTTAATGGAGTCCGGCAGTACGCCGGAATTGTGGAAGGAATTGGTGGAGCTTGGACTTCCCATGCAATGTTATGGACCTTGGAGCAAAGATCATGCACGTGGACAGATGCAGGATTGGCTGACAACGGAAGTGGCTAAGCATCTTATCCGTAAGCATTCTCCGAATCTGATGCTTGTTCATTATCTGCTTCCAGACAGCTACCAGCATGACTACGGAACGAATTCTCCTGAACTTGATTGGTCCTTGACTTACACGGACGAGCGAATCGGTGAGCTCCTCAAGGAATTGGAGGAAGCAGGTCGCTTAGAAGATACTTACGTGGTCGTTATGTCTGATCATGGTTTCTCTGATGCACTTTGGACATTTTATCCTAACGTATTGTTTAAGCAGCATGGTTTATTCGATGAAGAGCACCCAGAAAAGAGCAAGGTTATGGCGGTCTCCAATGGTGGAAGCGGATACGCCTATTTGTTGGAACAGGATCCGATAAAGCGTGAAGTACTTCGCTCAAAAGTGCGTTCACTCATAGCGGAGACCAAAGGAGTCGTGAGATTGCTCGAGTCCGATGACGACTTTGCCTTATGGGGGCTTCCTGTCGGTGATGAGCATGCCCGATTTAAACCTGATTTTGTGTTTGAAATGGAACTAGATTGTTTTGTTAACTTTGGGCATAAAGGTCATGATGTCACGGTGGAACGGGCGAAATTTACCGGGATGCACGGCTATTTTGCCGATCGGGATGCGATGAAAGCGATGTTCGTAGCTGCCGGACCGGAGCTGGGGCAAGGACTTTCGCTGTCAGAAATTAACATTATTGATGCGGCGCCTACAATTGCGAGCTGGTTCGGTACGACATTACCGAATGCCGACGGGGAAATACTCCAACTAGCGAGAGGAAGCGAGTAGTCATGCAAGAACAAGAGCTTGATTATCAAACAGTTTCTGGCGCATGGGAAACGCTGCTTCAAGCAGAAGCCGTTTTTTTCGATCTGGATGGGTGCATCTATTTTAGCGATAGATTAGCAGGAGGAGCCAAAGAGCTGCTTCATTTTCTGGAAGAGAAGAAGAAACAAATAAGATTTGTTACGAATAACTCAACTGATTCGGGCGTACAAGTAGCGGCTCGCTTATCTAGAATGGGGCTGGAGGTCCGACCGGAACATGTAATGACAGCAACGGAGCTTGTAGGCCTTCATCTGTTAAAGACATATGGAAAACAGACACTGAAAGTGATTGGCAGTCCGTCGCTGCATGCAGCTTTAGAGCAATATGGGCATGATGTGCTTCCGTTAGACAGTACCATTCAGGCACAGATGGTTGTCGTTGGTAGGGATACCGAGTTCGATTACAACAAACTTCAATTCCTTGTAGAAGAAGCAGATCGTGGTACGCCGTTGCTAGCGACTAATCCCGATCTGACCCATCCAGGGAACAGGGGGCAGAAAGTGTTGGAAACGGGAGCTTTATATGCGCCGGTGGAGGCTATTACGCGTAAGAAGGTCGATTACTTCGGTAAACCGGCGCCATACATGTTCCAACTCACAATGGAAAAGTGTGGGATACGAAGTTCTAAAGCTTGTGTGATGGTTGGCGACAATCTCTATACGGACATCGCCGGAGGTAGCTCTTCTGGGATGAAAACGATTTGGCTGTACGGACCAAGCGGTTCATCGACGATTCCGATAGATGCTGTGAATCCCGATTATGCCCTCCAAGATTTACAGACATTGGCAGATTTCAATACTAAGTAATCGGAGGCCAAAGGGATGAGGAAACAGGATGTTCCCTTTCAAATTGAAGCTATCGTTGATGAAATTTCCTTAAGTATAGAACGGGGAATCCAAGAGGGCATATTCCCGGGGGGAATTTGCAGCTTGGAAGTCGAGAACTATCCTCCCATAGTTATTACTAGAGGTACTTTTGAAGCCGGTCGTAAAGATAGTCCTGTTAAGAAGGATACCCTTTACGATCTGGCTTCACTTACGAAGGTAGTTGTAGCGCTGCCGCTTATTTTACTCAGCGTGCAGACGGGCCGCTTATCTGTAACCGACCCGATCCTGACCTATCTTCCTGAGCTCGCAAAAGGACAGGATATCGAAGGTAAGCAGCAGATTACAGTGTACCATCTTCTAACACATACTTCGGGATTGCCAGGATGGAGACCTTTTTACCTACAAGGTAATGGCAGGGAGTCTTATCTTCGCTTGATTGCAGAAGAAGCATTAGTCGGTAAACCGGGAAACCAGGTTGTTTATAGTGATTTGGGATTTATACTGCTCGGTTTCATTATTGAAAGCGTCTGGAATGAGCCTCTCGATCAACTTGCCAGAAGAATGCTTTTCCAAGCCAATGGAATGGCTACAGCATCTTACAAACCGCTGGAACAGCTATCTACGCTAGCTGCGAACATAGCCCCAACGGAAGACGGGAATATTTTTGAACAGGCGATGATTACTGAGGATAACGCTTATCCCCATTTAGTTCGCCGAGTTGATGAATTTCCATGGCGGCAAGGCGTCATTTGCGGAACCGTCCATGACGGAAATGCCCATTACGGCTTGGATGGGGTTAGCGGCCATGCTGGATTATTCGCGAGCATTTCGGATATGCAGAACTATATGAAAATGTGGACGGGAAAAGCGGAAAACGGATGTATCGATCCCATTCTTTGTAATTTTGCAACCCGTTCTCATACAAGTACATTGTCTTCGATTCAGAGAGGGCTTGGTTGGGAAGTGTCTCCGACAGGAGGCACCATGAGTGCGGTGATATCCGGATGTACCGGAGGCGATCTGGTTTCACCCGAAGCATATGGCCATACAGGATTTACGGGTACCTCGATTTGGCATGATCCGCTTCGTCAGGCTACATTAATTACTTTAACCAACCGGGTGAACCCAACTGTTAGCCTACAAATCAAACAATGGCGCAGAATGCATCATAATCGGATCTTTTCAAAATTGAAGGGGTGATAAGCATGCTTGATAAACTTGATGAGCTTACAACCGAAATGAGTCACGCAAGTGCTCTAGAGCTAGATGAGTTGGATAGCTTACAACTTGTGAATTTGATGAATGACGAAGACAAAAAAGTAGCTTTAGCTGTAGAACAGGCATTGGGAAACATAGCACAAGCTATTGACATTATACATGCTTCCTTGGAAAGGGGAGGTCGGCTCTTCTACTTTGGTGCGGGTACAAGCGGTCGTTTGGGCGTGTTGGATTCTTCGGAGTGCCCGCCTACCTATGGGACAGCATCTGAGATGGTTCAAGGTGTGATCGCAGGGGGCTACAATGCGCTGGTACAGGCTGCTGAGGGAGAGGAGGACCGCCCGGAATTGGGCAAAGAGGACGTAATTAAATATGGGGTCAAAGCTGGCGACGTTGTGGTAGGCATAGCTGCAAGTGGAAGAACTCCCTATGTCATCGGAGTCCTGGAAGAGGCGAGAGCACAGCATGCAAAGACGATTTCGGTTTCATGTAATCCAAGATCCCTCATAGATCATGGCGTCCATGTAGCTATAAATGTTGTTGTTGGACCCGAAGTGGTTACAGGATCTACTAGACTGAAAGCCGCAACAGCACAGAAAATGATTCTTAATATGCTCTCAACAGCAACCATGATTAAGCTTGGGAAAGTCTATGGCAATCAAATGGTGAATTTGAAAGCGTCCAATTATAAACTTAAAGAACGCGCAAAACGAATCATCATGAATTTGACAGGCATTACCTATAGGGAGTCTGAGGAGCTTATCACTCGTGCGGGAGGAGACGTTCGAACCGCTATCGTGATGCAAAAAACGGGTTTGGACTTGGAGAAAACAGTTCACCTCATTGAACTTGCCAGAGGAAAGATTCGAACGGTAATCGAACAGTATCACGCACAGTGAAATACTCACTTTTAGCTGACCGTTTATGGAGGCAACGAATATGAACATTATTCAAAGTGTTGAAGTCATGCGACAGTCGACTCCGCTCAAAAAACCGTTCAAAACAGCACTGCGTACTGTCTATAAAACGGAGTCTATTATTGTTCGAATTCAGACGAACGACGGCAGAGTCGGTTGGGGGGAGGCTCCGGCGACCATCGTTATAACAGGTGACAGCTTGGATAGTATACATTCGGCGATCTTACATACGTTCACCCCCATCTTAATCGGCAAGAGCCTACTAGCTTACGAACGCATTCTGCAAGAGATTCATCAATCGATGATTGGGAGCAGCAGTGCTAAAGCGGCAGTGGATATGGCTGTATACGATCTTGTTGCGCAAAACTGTGGTCTGCCGTTGTACCAGTTCCTTGGAGGATATAAGGATCAGATTGAAACAGACTTTACCGTCAGCGTCAATTCCCCAAAGGAAATGGGAGAAGACGCGATTCGTTACGTACAAGAAGGCTTCAATGTACTGAAAATTAAAGTTGGCAAGGATAACCTGCAAGAGGACATTGAACGAATAATGGAAATCCGCAGATGCGTAGGTAACAGCGTGAGAATTCGCATAGATGCGAATCAAGGATGGGGAGTGAAGGATGCCATTCGCACGATACGCCGTATGGAGGATTTAGGACTTGATATTGAGCTGGTCGAGCAGCCAGTGAAAGCGTTTGATATCGAAGGATTGAAAATGGTTACAGATCATGTGGAAACTCCCATCATGGCGGATGAGAGTGTGTTTTCTCCAATTCAAGCCTTTGAAGTGTTGAAAAATCGCGCTGCCGACCTGATTAATATCAAATTGATGAAATCTGGCGGTATATTCAAAGCGCAAATTATTAATCAAATTGCGGAAGAATTCGGTGTGGCGTGCATGATGGGAAGTATGATCGAGTCCCGTGTGGCCGTAACAGCTGCAGCTCATTTTGCTGCTAGTAAGAAAAATATCACCCGTTTCGATTTCGATGCTCCGCTAATGATGCTTCAAGATATTGTAGTAGGCGGTGTACAGTATGACGGAAGGGTAATGACTTTCCCTAGAGCTGCGGGACTTGGTATTGTTGACGTGGTCCACAGCCAAAGTGTAGTGGGATCATGAGCAGGCTGAAACGAATGACGGTCGTTGTCTCTGTCGCAACAGTATGGACGAAGCCGCAATCTCCTCGGCCTATAGATGAGCCTGCATTAACATATCCAGTCGAATTAAGAGAATGGCTAGGCTGCATGACGCTTCGTGATAAGCTGGATTTGTGTCTAGCGAACCGGGTTCAAACACAAATTCTTTATGGTACCTCTGTGCTTGTCGTGGAAGAACGTGAAGGTTGGAGCAAGGTGCAAATCCCTCAGCAGGGAACACGCAAGGATACTTTGGGATATCCGGGCTGGGTACCAAGCTGCCAGCTAGTTGTAGAGGCGGAATCCCCTCTTGAATTGAAGAGAGCAGAAGTGATCTCTGATAAAGCATGGTTATATAAAAATCCGTCCGAACGGTTGATCGAGCTGAGTTATCTGACCTCGCTTCCTATGCTAGAGGCAAATAATGAATGGGTGAAAGTGCAGACTCCAGAAGGGATCGGATATTTAAAAGGGGATGACATTCGCTGGGTGGATGGTCCCTTAGCTTCCAAAGCGGGAGAAGCTCACGTGGGACAGGGGATCGTGGAGCAGGGGAGGAGGTTCCTCGATCTCCCTTATCTATGGGGAGGCGTGTCCTCTTATGGTTATGACTGCTCCGGTTTTGCTTATGCCATGCACAGATATTTTGGGATTCTAATACCAAGAGATGCCTCGGACCAAGCCAAGCAAGGAACTCTCGTTGACAAGGAACAGCTGGAACCGGGGGATTTGCTCTTTTTCGCTCATGAAGAAGGAACGGGAGCAATTCACCATGTAGGGATTTACATGGGAGACGATCAGATGATACATTCCCCAGAAACCATGAAATGTATTGAAATTGTTGACTTGAGCACATGTAAGCTGAGCAAAGAGCATTGCGTTTCTAGAAGGTATTGGAAGTAAGGAAGATTATCCTGTCCAAAGCGCCATACATGTAAAAGCGACAGCCGGAACCTGACCGACTGCCGCTTTTTGTTATTATTTCGTATCGCCAGACTTATAAATCTCTCTGACTACGCGATAAGCCTGCTTGGGCTTGCGGAATTCATTCAGCACTCCCTTGTTGTTAAAGCTTCTTGCACGGTCACGGAAGTTGGTTTTATGGCTTTTCAATTCGGCACGGACGTCAGCAAACTGCCAGATATAAGTGCCGCCGATTTTTGGATCGTTTCGGAAAATACGCAGGGCTTCCGTTAGGACGTGCGCTTGGTAATCCTCGCTGAACAGGCGTGGCTCCCAGCCGGTATCGCCATAAATTCCCGCAGCGCCAAACTCGGTCATCAAAATCGGCTTATCTCCAGCTCCCATCGATTCCGCGTATGCGTGGAACTGCTCCAGCATTGTCTCGAAGCCCTCCACATTGCCTTCGTACCAGCCATTGTACTTGTTGATGCCAATGATATCGAAGTGAGGCAGCAGCACGTCATTCAACGGATGCATGGTCGCATAGGAAACTAGTCTGGAAGAATCTTTGCTCCGCACTAGATCGATCATAGGCAGGGTTATATCCAGTGCCTCCTGACAGGTCGTGTCGATTTCGTTGTGAACCGACCAGAACACGATGCTCGGATGATGGAAGTCGCGTTCAATCATTTCATCAACCATCTGCATCGCACGTGAGCGAAATAAGGCATCTGTCGTCACTTCCTTCGGCATATGCGCGCCCCACATCGGAATTTCGCTCCAATAGACGAAGCCATGCTCATCTAACAAATCGATCCAGTACTGACTTTGTGGATAATGGGAGCCACGAACGGTGTTACAACCCAGCTCCTTAATTAAATCTAAGTCTTTTTTCATGAGCTTTGGAGGGAAAGCGAAGCCCCATTCGGGATGCTCTTCATGGCGATTGACGCCCTGCAAGTAGATGGGTTTCCCATTAATACAGATCCGCCGATCCTTCACTTCAATACGTCGGAAACCAATCCGGTCGATGACATCGTCAGAGCCAGTTAAAGCACATATTGTGTAGAGCTCGGCTTTGCCAACATGCCACAGTCGAACCTTATCCCAAGTCTGTTTGATTTCCACAGTGAGGGCTTGGCCAGCAGGGACAATGACGTTCTCCTGATGGAAACTAACGCCATTTGCCTGCAGCGTAAGTGGTACCGTTTGCGCACTGTCTGTCAGTGAGCGTAGGGTGACGTTTACTGAAACATCTGCGTTCGCTTGGTTGCCTAATGTATAGTCAACCCAAAGCTTTTCAATGTAAACATCCGAAATGAATTGAAGCTCAACAGGGCGAATAATACCGCCGTAATGGAACCAATCGACGACATCGATCGGAATCGTTTGTCTGGTTAATGTACTGTCCGTGCGTACGATCAGTTCGTGAATACCTGCTGCAGCGTTCGGGACAACAAATTGGAATGGCGAATATCCGCCGTAATGATACCCGAGATGCACACCATCCAAATAAATGTCTGCATGACCGAGCACCGCATGAAAGACGAGGCGCAAATGTTCCGGTGAAGACAACTCGAAGCTAGTCCGGTACCAGGCCACACCTTCGTAATCATATAAACCGAATTCATTGTTCCAGCAGCCCGGGACGAAGAGATTGGTTTCTGGCGTAGGAAACTGCTGGTACCAGGCATCCTGCATGCCGATATTGCTAGGGTCTTTGATGAAATCCCACTGACCGCTTATTTCTTGTGTTTGGCGAATGTGATGTTCTGCGAACGTTCTAATCATGTGAAGTACCTCCCATTGGTTCCTAGTATCAACTTGGATTTGTTATTTACCGACATTTTAATACCGAATACCTGATCTTGAGAATGGAAAAATAATGCTTCCTACTTGTAAAAAACGCTCCTATTACAGTAAAGTTGAACTATAAATTCTAATAAGGAGCATAAGCGTCGATGTATAATACTAATCAATTAAACCTCCATATTCGCTGGGTACTCGATAAGCCTACGGCCCCTGGCTGGAGAGACAAACGGAACACGACAGGATTGCATACGCTTTATTGGATACACGAAGGGAGAGGAACGTTTCATACGGACCGCTCTTATCCCGTACATGGTGGGATGCTCGCCTATATGCTGCCCGGTCTTCAAATGGACATGGAATCGGACGAGCTGTATCCCTTGCAAATGACGATGATTTTATTCGATTGTGCTGAAGTAGACTACGATGAGCCCTCGTTGAGAATTACGCGTGTGACCCAGTTGGAACTGCCCTTTCTTCGAACCTTCCATTCGGACAAAATGAGAGAGCTTAGTTTGCTTTTCCAAGATATTTATCGAAGCTGGGTACCCGGTGTAGCTGGTGGGGCTATGCTTTCACAAGCTAAATTGCTATCACTCCTTTATGATCTGCATTCGGCTACGGAAAGCCAAGTGGAATCGGCCCATGGAGCCGTTGAACAAGTCAAACAATATTTGGAGACGTCCTACAATACCGATTTCAAAATTCACGAATTAGCCGAACGTTTCGGGATTTCCTTGTCGTATTTACGCAAAATGCTCCATAAAGCCGTTGGCATGAGTCCTAAGCATTATCACACGCATATTCGCCATGAGCATGCCCGGCATTACTTAATGTATTCCAGTTTCTCTGTCAAAGAAATCGCTGAAGTATGCGGTTACCTGGATGAGTACCATTTTAGTAAATCGTTCAAGCAATTCAATGGTGTTTCTCCAAGTGCATTTCGCATGGCATTTAAGGGGGCAGATTGAGACCCAGTAAAAAATACACGCACAAAAGTAAAAATATCCTTCTATTTTTCAATTAGAGAAAGCGGTTACAATGAGTCTGGGTTAATGCTTTTCAATTATTCGAAATGGGGAGATATGATGTTAAAAAGTGTGTTTGGCAAAGTGGGTATCCCCACGTTCTTAGGACTATCCCTGATGATAACGAGTGTTCCGTCGGCTTTAGCTGTTGATGCGGTTCAGCCATACACGGTGAATCAAATGCCGATTGGCGGCGGAGGTTTTGTGACCGGGATGATTGTTCATCCGACCACGCAGGATATCGTATATATGCGTACGGATGTTGGGGGAGCTTTCCGTCTGGACACGACAGGAGGAACGGATAAGTGGGTGCAGATGTTTGATTGGGAGCAGGATAAGGAAAACTTATACGGCGTCGAGAGCATTGCCATTGATCCAAAAGATCCGAATGTTGTCTATACCGCACTCGGGAGAGATATGGCTGTCGAGCCTCTCGTGCCAGGCGCCATTGTGCCACCGAGCGGCATCTACAAGTCCACGTCCAAAGGACAGCTGGGCAGCTGGAACTTAATGAATATTAACGCAGCCTATAACAATACGACCAATCTGGGTGCGGATCAATCGCTCAGTATGGGGGGCAATTATGAGTATCGCTGGGCTGGGGAGCGATTGGCCATTGATCCAGGCGCAGATATTGCGTATTTCGGTTCCCGTCGGGATGGGCTTTGGAAGAAGCCGGTCGGCTCCAATGAATGGCGGAGAGTCGATGCCACAGTCTTCCCTGCTGTAGGGGGATCCTATACCAAAGCGAACGGAACTTCGGATGCCGTGGGCATCACCTTTGTTCTCTTCGATCGTAAGAATGAAGCAGCTGGCGTGAGGACGCAGACCATCTACGTCGGCGTATTCGAGGACGGAAGCCCCGGTAACGGGGGAGTCTGGCGCAGCATCGATGGGGGAGATCACTTCCAACTGCTTACGGGCCATGCACTCAGCGGGACCTATCACCGTCCAATTCGGGCAGCTGTCGATCCCGTCAATCATAACCTCTATGTCACATACGCTGGGAAAATGGATTATGCTACTGGAATCCCACAGTACAAAGGTGGAGTCGAGCGTTTCGACGGCACAACATGGACGGATATTACGCCTAAGGAGTGCGATTTTACTTATAACAGTGAAGGGGCGTTCAGTTATTCTGGCGTCAGTGTGGACCCATCGGACCCTACGGGAAATACGGTCATGGTGGCGAGAGAGGACAGGAATAACAACAGTATGTTTTTCCGTTCAACAAGTCAAGGAAATCCAGGTTCTTGCACGAGCAATACGTCGTGGATGAAAATAGACAACAGTAATACGATCAAAACGCCAGTGAGTTGGTGGCCGCCGTCCTTCTGGGGGGCTGAGATTTCTTCGCTTGCCATTGATCCGTTCCATCAGACGAGTGGACGTTCTTCACGCGTATGGTATACGGCCTTCAATGGTGTATGGCGAACGGATAATATAACGGCCTTGCCGGCAGCATCAACCTCTTGGACAGCGATAGAGCTGGGCCATGAGGAGGTCTCCTTTCATGCGCTGAAGAGTACACCGGGCGAGCGGCAGCCAGGTCAATATAGAGGATTATTAAGCGGAGCAGCGGATAAGGGCGGATTCTGGCATGATACGCAAAATATAGCGATGAGTGCCTCTAACTTTCCAAAATTCCGATTCTCGGAACAGGATACACTCTCCATTGATTTCTATGAAGCGAACCCGAATCTGGCTGTCAGGGTAACGGAAAAGCGTAACGCGAATGTGGGCAATTTCTTCTATTCCACCACCAACGGCAACGGAATTGATTCGATCGCAGCTTGGGGCAATCCAGTCGTAACAGGTCTGCCTGCGGATTTCCGCGGAGGACGCGTTGCGATGTCGCAAACCGATCCAAACACCATCGTCTGGGTACCTAGTAACGAGCCGGCGCAGGACGGAACACCAACGAATTATAATGCGAAATATACAGCCAACGGGGGTACGACTTGGAACGATGTCACCTTCAAGCAAGGGTCGACCACTGTGTATCCAAGGGTCGTTGTCAGTGAGTGGGATCGGATGAAGCAGCCGCTTGCTGCAGATCGAGTAAATGGTAAATTTTACTACTATGAGCCTGGCGTTGCTGGCAATCCGGGTACGTTCTACCGCAGTACCGATAATGGCGTTACCTTCTTAAGTACCCCTGCGACTAATTTGACAACGCATGCAAGCGGGGTATTCTCGGTCAAAGCGGTACCGAACAGCAATGGCGAGGTGTGGATGAGCTTGGACGAGGGCGGACTTCTCTATTCGACCAATGCCGGCTATAGCTTTACCAAGCTGAATACGGTGAAAGAAGCGTACTTGTTCTCTTTTGGTAAAGGAACAACTTCGTCTACTTCGGCCTTGTACTTGTATGGCGTATTGAATGACGGCTCGGATACGAAGGGCATTTTCCGCTCCGATGATAATGGACTTCACTGGACACAGATTCATGATAAGCTCATAGGAAGAGCCACTGTACTAGAAGGCGACCGCAATCAGGATCAAGTGTATGTAGGCCTCGGGGGGCGCGGCATTATTGCCCTAAAGAAGCCTTAAGCTTCCTTTTCGAAGTAAAAAAAAGCACCCTAAATGTAAAAAAGATAGTCTATATGATGGCCTTCAAAGCTACTACACTTAACTTAAGCAAGACAAATCAAACGTAAGCAGGGGGTACACCATGCGTAAAAGCGTATCAGTCTTAATGAGTATGCTCTTAGTCGGTACAATTGCAGCAGGCTGTAGCAAGGGTGCGGATTCGAAGGTCAGCGAGACGACGAAGGCAAGCACACCACAGAAAGAAGTGGTTTTAAAGCTTTGGGGTGGCAATGACTTCCTGAAGGGTGATGACAGTCCAGGCGGGCAAATGGTGAAGGAGTTTAATGAAAAAAACAAGGGTAAAATAAAAGTAGAAATTCGCTATATGCCATGGGCTGAATTTAATACGGCGATGCAGGCGGCGTTCACCTCCCAAGATATGCCCGACCTATTCGCACTCCCGCAGAACATGGATCTAAGACAAGTCATTGAAGCGAAGTGGGTGCGTCCTCTGGACGGACTGGTGTCTGATAACTGGAAGAAGCAGTTTTATCCGGGATCGTTCTCGGACGGGGTCAACGTAATTGGCGGTAAAACATATAGCTGGCCGATTACCGGTCCAGAACTCCAACAGATGCTCTATATTAACAAGGATGTACTGAAAAAGGCCGGCATGGATCCGGAAAAGGCACCGGAAACTTGGGACGAACTGCGTACGATGTCCAAAGCGGTAGCCGATAAAGGGAAGGGTGACGTCTTCGGCTTAGTGTTTGCCGGAGGACAGAACAACTACTTGACCAATGCCGTGAAAGGCTTCGCTGCCGGCGTATCCACACAGGATGCAGGAGGCTACAACTATAAGACGGGGAAATATACGTTCTCAACACAAGCATTCACAGACAGCATCAAGCTGCTGATGGATATGAAGAAAGACGGAAGTATTCTTCCTTCGTCGTATACGCTGAAGAGTGCCGAAGCAGGCGTGCTGTTCGGCTCGGGCAAAGCCGCTTTCCTCTTGGACGGCCGCTGGAGAATGTGGCAGATCAAGCGTGACACGCCTGACACGAATTTCGGCATCGCTGCTCTTCCAACACCAGACGGGAAGCCGGCAATGAATGGTTATATTACAGCTAATTACACATCGGGCTTCGTAGTCTCAGCAACCTCGAAGAATACGGAAGCCATTGGTACATTTATAGAAGAAGGCTTAGCTTCACAGAGCTTCTACGAGAAGTATATGAAAAGCGGAGTTGCGCTCACGCCGTTCGCCAAGCTCAATGATAATAAGTCATTGTATCCTTATCCAGAATACGCGACCTTTGTGAAACTGCACCAGGATTTGCTGCGAGTACGTCCAGAATTTTCGGTTAGAAATCCTGAAGCAGCCAAAGTAATCGCCGAGGTTGGAGGAGCTGATCAGCCGAATGTGAAGCCGACGATGAATGACATTCTGCAGATGCTTTTAACAGGTGCACAGAAGGACGCGGACAGCCTGCTCAAGCAATACGATGAGAAGCTGAATAAAGGCTTGCAGGATGGTATTAATAAAATGAAGCAAGGCGGCGCTAAGATTACGCCGGAAGAATTCATCTTCCCGAACTGGGATCCGTCGAAGGACTACACCGACAATGATTACAAAGCGTTGAAGAAATAGCAGGGTAGGAGGGCCGTCATTCGTTCTGTCTAGCAGACAGCATCGGAACGGCTCTTTCTCTTAAATTGAACGCGGAGGACGAAACCATGAACAGACCTAACATTCTCGTCATCATGACGGATCAGCAGCATGCGGAAACAATCGGCCCCAATGGGCTTTGCAAGACCCCGAACATTGATAGGCTTATGAAGGAGGGGGTCACCTTTACAAGTGCTTTCACACCTTGCCCCATGTGTACGCCAGCTCGGGCTTCTACAATGACGGGTACGAACCCCCATCAGCATAAGCTCGTACAAAATGCGCATTCGCTTATGCGAATTAAGGATAGTTTGGCGGTAGAGGACGTGACGATTGGAAGTGCCATGCAACAAGCAGGCTATGAGACGGTGTACGGGGGCAAGTGGCATGTAGGCTCAGGCTCACCTCTGGAGCATGGCTTTGACAATGCTCTCCCTATTGAGGAGAGCTATAGCAAGGGTAATTACACGAATGAAGCTGTAATTGAAGAGTGGAACGGTAATAAGAAGACGATTGCGGCTACCGCCATTTATCCAGCGGAGGATTCCTACGTATTCCGATTGGCGAAGGAGATTGGGCACTGGCTGGATGGGTACGACGGCAGCAGCGAGAAGCCATTTTTTCTATTCGCTTCCTGTCATGAGCCGCATGTGCCTTGGATTGTGCCAGAGCCTTATGCCTCCATGTACAGCTCGATGGAGCTGGAACCTTGGCCCAGCTATAACGACGATTATTCCGATAAGCCGATGACGTACAGCAAGCATTATAACGATATTAACTTTTGCCGGATCCAGAACGATTGGCCACGGATGAAAGGTTTGCTGCAACACTATTTCGGTGCGGTTACCCTAGTGGATGACGCAGTCGGCCGAATCGTTGATGATCTGGAACAAAGGGGACTACTGGACAATACCATTATTCTCTTCACTACGGATCATGGGGAAATGATGGGACGACACGGCATGATTGGGAAAAATGAGATTATGCTAGAGGATCTAATTCGAATTCCGATGGTAGCCTATTGGAAAAATCACTTTCAAGCAGGTGAGTGCCGAGAGCTCGTCACTTTGTGCGATTTGTTTAACACCGTGCTAGATCTAGCAGGAGCTGAAAAGAATACCGAGCTGGACAGCGTTTCGTTCGCACCTGCTTTGTACGGCCGAGATTTTCCCTCTCGAAAAGAGGTTGTCATTGAACATCATGGCGCCACCATCCACTGGAACACGGTCCGAGCGATTCGAGACCAACGGTACAAGTATGTGTTCCGTGCCCATGAAATTGATGAACTCTATGATCTGGAAGTGGACCCTCACGAGCTCCTCAACCGGATTTCCGATCCACAATATAGAGAGATTGCCTTGGACTTGCGGAAACGGCTTGTGGCTTGGGCGGTAGAGCATCAAGATTTTGCTGTTGAGGGATTGAAACGCGCATTCCAGCATCCACACCCAGTGGAATTCGCTCGGGAGGCAAAGTTATGAAAAAGCCCCCGCATATCGTACTCATTACATGTGACCAGATGAGAGCAGACTTAATGGGATGCGCCGGCCATCCGATTGTGCAGACGCCTCATCTCGATTTACTTGCCAAGCGAGGCATACGGTTCACCCAAGGCTATTCGCTTCAGCCTGTGTGTATTCCGGCGCGTGCTTCCATTATGACTGGGCTTGAAGGCCATAGCCTTGGCATCACAACGTATCGAGAAGGTTACGAATTACCGGTTCAAGACACGCTGCCCGGCTTGTTAAAAGATGCCGGGTACCAGACGAAGAGCGTCGGCAAGATGCATGTGTATCCCGAGCGCTGCCATTATGGCTTCGAAAGCATGCGGCTCTGTGAAGAGGGACGGCTGTTCGGTCAGGCACACGGTCACAATCACGGCTACGACGATTATGAGCAGTGGCTGGCGGAGCAAGGCTATGCAGGCCAAGCTTTCGCCCATGGCATGTCCAATAATGCGATTACGATGACGCCTTGGCATCTGCCTGATCATTTGCACCCTACGGAGTGGATCGGGACGGAGGCTTGCAAGGCGATTAAGCAGCGTGACTGGACACGGCCATTATTTCTGTGGGCTTCATTCACAGCACCGCATCCGCCACTAACTCCGCTCCTTCGGGATTTATATATGTATGAACGTGATGAGATGCTTGCACCCGCCATGGGGGATTGGGTACACCGCCATCCGTCAGTACATCAGGAAAATCTGGCTCAGTGGCACGGCAACAGCCTGTCCAAGAAGACGGTAGACCAAGCGTCCCGTGGATTCTATGCATCGATCACCCATGTGGACCGCCAAATCAATCGCATTCTCGGAACGCTGCGCGAAGCGGGAATATTGGAGGAGACGTGGATTATTTTCACCTCGGATCACGGGGACAACATGGGGGACCACGGCTTGTGGTCTAAGTCGAACCTACTTCGTGGATCGGCGAATATTCCATATATCATTACTCCGCCGCCGAGTTATGCCTTCCATCCAGGAAATACGAGCGAAGCAGTCGTGGGTCTTCAGGATCTGCTGCCAACGTGCCTAGGAATCGCTGGGATCGACTATTCAGGCTCAGTGGATGGCCTCAGCCTGCTGCCGTTGGTGCAAGATCCGACAGCGGCCGTTCGGGAAACCGTGCTTGGCGAATTCGGGCCCGCGCGCAAGCGAGCTTTTATGATGACGGACGGGATATGGAAGTATCTGTGGTATGAAGAGGATGGGACGGAGCTGCTGTTTCATATCGCTTCCGATCCCGATGAGCTGATGGACCGAACAGAACAGGCGAAGGATGTTTTGGCGGATTGGCGCCAGCAACTTATTCGGAGACTTTCGACGCGAAGCAACGACCCGGCAGTGGACAAAGATAGACTTATGCCCGCGCGGGATGCATGGTCAGCTGTTCCTAAGGAGCAGTTGGCGCGCATGGCGGTATACCATAGTCCGAGAGGACTTCACTAGCAGCGCATAAAAGTAAAAAAAACACGAACGGTTGTAAAAAGGAGCTTCTTTTTACAACCGTTTTGTCTGTTTACAATAGAAACAACAGATCGATTAATCGTTTAGTCCAGGAGGCTGATGCACAATGAATGAATTGCAACTGAACGCGTCCTCTACCGTACGTGGGGTACCGGTTAAAAAGGGGGCTGCGTACCATAGAAGGAAGATTTTCTGGTGCTACGTGTTCGTCCTTCCCCAAATTCTCATGTTTCTAGCCTTTACGCTGTATCCGATCGTCATGAGCTATGTATACAGCTTTTATCGCTGGAACGGCGTTGGTGAGCTCCAGCATTTCGTAGGGTTCGCGAACTTCTTGGAGACGATCAAGGATACGTATTTCTGGAATGCATTTAAAAATAACTTCATCTTCATGGGGGTTATGGTAGCCGTTCAAGTACCTTTAGCGCTAATTATCGCCCTCATTCTAAATGCGTCATGGTTGAAGGGAAGCGCCTTCTACCGTGCGATCTACTTTTTACCGGTTGTTACAACAACGGCGGTTGTTGGCATCGTGATGCGTTTTATCTTCGGAGCTTACAAAGGTTTGGTGAATGAAATTCTTATCTCCTTAGGGCTGCTGGATAAGCCTATAGATTGGCTCGGCTCAACAGATACAGCATTGCTCATTATACTACTCGTAGGCGTGTGGAAAACGTTCGGCATGAAGATGATCTACTGGCTCGCCGGGCTGCAATCGCTGCCGAAGGACATCTTCGAAGCAGCCAAGGTCGATGGAGCGAACGTGTTTCAGACGTTTCGGATGATTACGGTACCGCTGCTCCTGCCAGTAGGCAGTGTCATTTTACTGCTGTCGGCGGTGAATGCCCTGCATGTGTTCGACCTTGTGAAATCCATGACCGAAGGCGGTCCTGCCTTTTCCACGGATATGGTGGATGTGTACATTTACCGTTATGCCTTTGGCGGCGGCGGGGAAGCGCGAGTCGGGTTCGCATCGGCTGCCGGTATCTGGTACGGAATTGCGGTTCTCATCATTTCCATGGGGTTAGGGCTGCTGGTGAAACTGACCGGTGGTAAATCGAAATCGCATTAAGACATTAATTATAAAAGCGGGAGGATGATTCGCATGAAGCTCACCAAGCGAGGTCCGATTTATTTACTCCATAGTTTACTCATTCTCATTGGCGTCGTATGGATTTACCCTTTTATCTGGATGATTACAGCATCGCTGAAAACGAATCAAGAATACATGACGGGCGGATGGTCACTGCTTCCGAAGAAACTTCAATTCGCCAATTATGCGAGAGCATGGGAGACGGCGAAATTTTCAACTTATTTTTTTAATACGGTCATCGTCACCGTCTCTGTTGTCTTGCTTGTTATACTCATGTGCTCGCTTACGGGCTATGCGTTGGGACGTTATCAATTCAAGGGACGGCTGTTCATTATTTCCGCGATTACCGCCACCATGTTTATGCCTAAAGGGTACACAATCATCCCGGTCTATGCTTTAATTAATGCACTGGGCCTGAATAATACGCTATATGGTGTTATCCTAGCGGAAGCGGGTGGAGCACATATCCTCTTCATCTTGCTATTCATGGCTCATTTCCGAGGATTGCCAAAGGAGTTGGAGGAGGCTGCGGAAATGGATGGCTGCGGATACATCCGTACGTTTGTTCAAGTCATGCTTCCTTTATCTAAGCCGATTATTGCAACGACAGCGATTATGCAGTTTATGTGGACTTGGAATTCCTTCCTGGTACCTCTCATTTTTACACTAAACAAGCCAGAGCTGCGAACATTGGGAGTTGGTATGTATCAATTTGTGGGTGAACATAGCATTGATTGGACGGGAATGGCTGCAGCATCGAGTATCTCACTTTTGCCTATTATTATCGTCTTCCTTCTCTTTCAGCGCTATTTTGTTGAAGGGGTTGCCGGCTCCGTCAAGGGGTAAGACAGGGCTTCAGTTATGAAGCGGTTGACGGGTATTATGCTAGGATTAATTGGAAATGCCAGCATGTCGCGGAAGCTGCTTATTTTGTTCTTCTTGGTTGGTCTAGTTCCGCTGCTGATAGCATCGGTCATCTATCAGAAGAGCGCCAGTTCGGCACTGGAGGAAGAACTTGGGGAGTATACCGTGGAGATTACGGTTCAGGCAGAGCGGAGACTCGCTTCCTTCGAGGAGGAACTGCAGAAGTTGGCAAATATTATCCGATTTGACCGGGATGTCCAAGAGTTCCTCAGACTTCCCAAGTTGACGGATGATGACAAAACGCTGCAAGTGGTGGCGGATACGCGTAAATTATTGCGATCTATTGGTATTCTGCGGGGCAATCTATCGGGGATCTTCATCGTGAATGACTCCGGACTTGTTGTTTATGACGGGACCGATCGGGTTATCCAATTCGATTATGACTACGGAGCCGATTCTTGGTTCCAAGCACTCAAGACCCGAAAGGGCTTCAACCTCTTCCCCTTAAGAGCTCAGGCGTATATGGAGGGCAAACCGGTCATCACGTATGCTGGACGGTTGACAGAGTTTGCACATTTTCAAGAACGAGGGACGTTGTTAATTGATTTCGATCCCTACATGATTGATGAGATGAGCAGCCATATCCAACTGGGGGAGACGGGGTATGTCTTCGCTGTCACGGGGCAAGGAGAACCGCTCAGTCCACAAGGGAGATATCCGCAAGCCTTGCAGCAATCTCCGGAGTTTCAGCAAGTATTTGCAAACCGTTCGGGCCATTTCTTGGTCAATTACCAAGGGGTGAAGACCCTGGTCGGCTTCACGACCTCTCCGCAGACGGGCTGGAAGATTGTCGGTGTTGTCCCGTTTGGTGAAGTTGCCAAGGGGCTGTACAAGGTTCAATATGTGCTGCTTATTATCGTTCTGCTTGCTATTGTACTAATGACAGCTGTAGCTGTTGTCGCGAGTCGGATCATAACCAAGCCAATTAAAAAGTTAGAGGTAAGCATGAAGCTGGTGGAGCAGGGCAACTTAAACGTACGTGCTCCGATTGATCGCGTGGATGAAATTGGACGATTGAGCAAGCGATTTAATCATATGCTTGTTGAGTTGGACAAGATGAGGCAGGAAGTGACCTCATCTCAACTTCGTGAATACTCGCTGGAGCTGCTGCGCCGGGAATCCGAAATGAAAGCGCTGCAAGCGCAGATTAACCCGCATTTTCTCTATAATACACTCAATACGATGACTTGCATCGCAGAGGTGCACGACATAGACAGTATAGCGAAGGTGAGTACCTGCTTGGCCCAGATGTTTAAATATAGCATTAGTGGTTCCAACTTCGCCCTGCTGCAGGACGAAATTGAGCACGTTAGAGCTTATATGAGTATTATTGATGTACGCTTCGATGGTCAAATCAAATGTCATTGGGACATCGAGCCGCACCTTGACGACTTCCTTCTCGTCAAACTTATCATTCAGCCCATCGTCGAAAACGCTGTGGTTCATGGATTAGAAGGACGAAGAGGTGGAGGCAATATATGGATTCATATTTTCGAGCGGGGGAAAGAAGTCGTCGTTCGAGTAACCGATGATGGTGTCGGGATTCCTGAGACAAGGTTGCTAGCACTGCGCGAATCGATGGAACAAGCGGATATGCCGTTCAGCAAAGATCAACACATCGGGCTGTTCAATGTAGCGCAGCGAATCAGACTGCATTATGGACAGCAAGGCAAGATTCGTATCGCAAGCCGAGTGGGACAGGGGACGATCGTCGAGTTAATTCTTGCCCGTAAGATCGAATTGGAGGCTCCCGATCATGTATAACATACTGATTGCTGATGATGAACGATGGATGTGTGAAGGACTCAAGAAGGTCATCGAGAAGTGCGCTGTGGATTTCATTGTTACAGCCATGGCAAGGGATGGCTTAGAAGTACTTCAGTTGTTAGAGAAAGAAGATTTCGATCTCCTCATTACGGATGTCCGCATGCCAGAGATGGACGGTATTACCTTGCTGAAGGAGATGCGCAACCGTCAAATTTCCATTCCTGTCATTTTCATGTCCGGTCATGACGAATTTCAATATGCTAGAGCAGCTCTTCGCTACGGAGCCATAGATTATGTGCTCAAACCAATTGATAAGGAAGAGATTCGTCAGATTCTTCTCAAAATAAAGAGTCAGCTGGATGCTGAGAATAACGGTCTGGAGCTTACGACTACGACGGATGCGCTCGCACTAAGCCCAGAGGAATTACACCAGGGAACGCAGCTTGTACAGAAGCTCAAGGCTGTGGTCGAGAGCTCTTATATGGAGGAGCTGTCCATCTCTAGGCTATCGGAAAAGGCAGGATTCAACTCCTCCTATTTGAGCCGAATTTTCAAGTTGGAGACGGGCAAGGGCTTTGTGCAATACTTGACAGAGGTTCGAATGACCGAAGCCAAGAGGCTGCTTCAGGATCCTAGGGAGCTTACCGTCGGGATGATCGCGAAGAAGGTGGGCTATTGGGACGAGAAGCATTTTAGTAAAATGTTTAAAAAAGAGGTTGGGGTATCTCCAAGTGAGTATCGGAAAGACAAGCTCCCTACTCGATAAAAGGTAGGGAGCTTTTTATAGGTTATTCGCTGAATTCTTTAGTTCGCTGTTGCCCCTTCAACCATTCCCACATTTCTTTGGATCTATATACCGTCTCACCAATATCATGATGTAACCCTTCCAAACGAGTAAAGATGGCAGGTGAGCCAGTGGCTTGTAAAGCCTCTGCCATTTCCTGTCCGCGAGCGAAAGGCAACACCTCATCTTGATCACCGTGAAAAGCCCAGATAGGCAGTTGCCGCAAGCGTGGTGCCAGATTTGGGATGCCAAAAGCGCAGAGAGGCACAATGGCTGCGAGTCTGTCCCCATAATCATAGGCAAGCTCATAGACCCCACGGCCGCCCATACTGATCCCTGTCGCATATACGCGAGAGGGATCAATTTGTAGTGCGGTGATAAGCTCATCAAGCAGCTCACCAAGGAGGTCTGGCTGCCAGCCGCTACGCGAGCCTGGACACTGTGGACAGACTACAATACAAGGAAAAGGCAGGCCAGTTTCCGCGAGTGTTTGCGGCAATACAGATTGCTCAACAAGTTGCAAATTCTCGCCCTTGGAACCAGCACCGTGCAGATATAATAGTAGCGGCAGCTTGGTTCCTGTGGTCGTTGCACACGTTGGCTTGAAGAGGAGATACGGTAACCTTCGCTCACGAAATGAAGTCGAAGACCACACGTTAGATTCGAATTTGACCGTTTTACACATGCAATCAGCTCCCTTATAACACGGCAAAAGTCTGAATAGTCTCCTCGACTAGGCTGCAGCCAAGCCCAGGCCCGTCTGGAACCTGCAGAAGACCGTCTTTAAAAGCAATGGCAGGTTCGATCAAGGTTTCACGAAGCGGATTGAGGAATCGGTTATACTCCATAACCAATCCGTTACGCAGTGTGCTCATCATATGAAGGGACGCAGACATCATGATGCCAGCGCCCACGCCGTGAAGCGCAGTTTGTACGCCATGCGGTTCAATGACCGATTGAATCCGCTGCAAACCGGTGATACCTCCGCATCGTGTAATATTCGGATTAATAATATCCACAGCGCCCTTCTCTGCCAGCAAGCGGAAACTCTGGACGGAGAAATCATTTTCGCCTGTACTTACTGGGATATTGATGGCTTTACGAATTTGGGCAAGCTCATCGACATGATCAGGCGGCAGCGGTTCTTCAAACCAGAAAATGTTGTACTGCTCGACTTCTCGAGCAAATTCAATCGTCTGCTGTACAGTAAATGAACAATTAAAGTCAATCAGAATTCGAATATCTGGACCTAAAGCTTCACGAATAGCGCCAATGTAGGCAGCGTCATTCTCGATGGTGCGCCCTGCTTTTACTTTTACAGCTGTAAAGCCTAGATCTGTAAACTCACGAGCGTTGTCGATGGTGTCTTGTGTATTGTCACTAAAACGAATTGGACTCGCATAGCACGCAATGTGGTCTCTAAGTTTGCCGCCAGCCATTTCATGCAAAGGTTGACCCCGCCGCTTGCCCTCAAGATCCCAGAGGGCTATATCAATACCGCTAATTGCATCCATCATGAATCCTCTGGTATGCCCAAGAGACTCTGCGGATTTAATGAGCATCTCCCAAATAGGGCCAATGTCTCGGGGATCACGTCCAATCAGCAAAGGACGAAATAAATGGTTCACGATGGTCGCTGTCACGCTGGAAAGCGGAAGGCCCCAGCACTCCCCGATACCAATGGTACCGTCGCTGGCAGTAATATAGACGATGGTTGAAAATTGCCCAAGCCGAGGAACACTTTGAAAATGAGCAGCAGGCCGAAGCAGGGAGGCGGGCACATTCTCAATTCCCCCGAAAAGCTGCTCCCATTTGGCTGCAAGAGGCACTGCCTGTATATCTACTATGTGAAGTTGCATGCGGATGCCCTCCTGGGTTTATTTGCGCAGCTGACCTAAGCCAGGTTCTTCCGTGATGCGATGGTGCGGTTGTGGGTACGTGTCGCGGTCGCCTTTGGGACGGCGCAGGAAGTATTTTTCCCACGTGTTATCAGGAGCTTGCTCGAACAGTGAATCGTAGAGCGTATCGTCACCAAGTGTATGGGCAGAGAAGCCTGTTGAGAAGGAGGTGAACATCGTTCTGCGCGTATAGGGCAGTTCATTGAATGAACCATGGTTCATATCATGTGTAAAAATAAGAGCTGAACCTTTCTTCATCGGAACTTGAATTTGAAACGCTTTTTGCTCCTCATCGGTTGGCAGCGGAAAGTTGGATTTGTGACTGCCTGGAATAACAGTTAGCGCAGCGCCATCGAGCGGAATATCGCAAAGCGCGTAGCAGACGGTAACGAGATTACAATGAATTTGATAGTTGTGACATAAGTAAGCGTCAACTGGTGTATAAGGCGTATGATTAGAATGGAAGCCAATGCCACCGCCTTGCGCTTTAAAATCCAACCAAGTGGATTTCATCTTAGGATACTTGATAAAGTTAGCAATTTTGGCAAGTACTTTAGGGCTCATGGCCGCTGCTAGGAAGGCAGGATCTTCAAAGATAATATTGTTTCGGCGATAATTCTTCGCATTCGGTTTATCATCCCCAGAGGGAATGCCATTCACGGTCATCCCAATTTCCTTCTCAATCTCATCAACTTTACGGGTTAAGGCTTCCAATACCTCAGGATCAATCGCATCTTCGACGACCAAATAACCATTCAAATCAAATGCATAAAGTTCTCTAAGCGCAATATCTTTTTCTAAATGCTCATTCACAGCAGGCATGTAGTTCTTCATTGTTACGTTCATGGACCATCGCTCCCTTGTGGTGTTTTGTTTGAAATTCCACTTTACTAATGCGCATTAATAGCTTACGATTTAACTATATCGTCATCCGAAAATAAAGAACATGTCAAAATTTTAGGGGTGTGGCATTTTTTTTGGCATGGGAGAAAGGGACGTCTACATGAGGAAAAAACAGCCAACACAGGCGGATGTGGCGAAATTAGCCGGTGTCTCGCAGAGCACGGTTTCGATCATTTTGAATCCGCAAGGGAAGGATCATCTCCTCATCAGTGAAGAAACGCGTGAGAAAGTGCAAGCTGCCATCCAGGAGCTCGGATATGTCATTAACCCTGCGGCTCGGACGCTTGCCGGGGGGCAGAACCGGTTGATGGGCGTTTTCATCAACGGCTCAGCCTTTCCACTTGATCAGCATGGGTTCTATCATCCTTATTTGGTCGGTATTGAGGAAGCTTGTATCCGGCACGATTATGATATGCTGCTATTTACTCGCTCTGATGGCGGGGAAGGTGTCAGACGTATTTACCGCAACGGTTTGAATCATTTACGGATCGCCGACGGCTCCATTCTGTTAGGTCTCGAAAACAAAGAAGAATTAGCTAGACTTATGAAAGAAGAGTATCCATTTGTATTTATTGGGAAAAGGGAAGTGCCGGATGGCGACATTTCATATGTTGCAGCTGATTACTTCAGGGGCACCCAGACGATTCTTAGTAGAATGATGGCACTTGGGCATCGTCAAACGGGCTTCTTTTATCGGTTGTATAATGATGCAACCAAGGATCGCGAGCGGGGGTACCATGCAGCACTGGCTGAAAATTACCATTCGAGTGTTACCCATATGAAGAGGCAATTGACTGTGCAGGAAATAACACCAGCATTTTGCAGGGACGTTCTTGATGCAGGGGTAACTGCAATTCTGATGGAGGAACCGGCTATGGCGCACGCTTTTGCAGAGGGGGCTCGTCAAATTGGAAGAACGTGCCCAGATGATTTCAGTATCGCCGCTTTGAGTGACAACGATCTGGCGTATCTACCGACACAAGTGGCACAAGAGCTGGTGATGATCAACATACCGAAGCTTGCCATGGGGGCTGCTGCGGTTCACATGTTGAATCAACTCATTGTAGATCGGAATAAAGCGCATGATGCCATACAAATGACAATTCCTGTCACCATTTCAGGGGGATCTACAATTGGGACCGTGCGAGTCGAGGAGGAGCTACAAGGATGAAGACTACCTTTGACCTCATCATCGTTGATGATGAACCGATTATCCGTAAAGGTCTGCTGAAGCTTGTTGATGCAAGCAATCGATCAATTGAATCCATCCGACTAGCGGATAGTGGTCAGGAAGCGCTTAGGATGATTGCTGAGCAAATGCCCGATTTTCTGCTTACGGATATTCGTATGGCGGATATGGACGGTTTGGAACTATGCAGGACAATTCAAGAGCGTGAGTATCCGATCCAAGTTGCCGTTATTTCCGGCTTTGGTGAGTTTCAGTACGCGCAGAAATGTCTATCTTACGGAGTAAAAGAATATTTGCTGAAGCCAATCAACCAAACAGAGCTTGAAAGAGTACTAGACAAACTCATTGAGAGCAGACGCGGGGATTCGGCTAAACCTGTATTCTCCATTCGGACATGTGAGTCATTAACGGAGCGTATTGCCGAAGGTATCTGGTTTCTTGAAGAAGAGAACTTAGAGCTTGCGCTAAAAGAATGGCATCATTACCTCCAGCACCTTCAACTGAGTTCGGATCAAGTTCAGCAATTGCTGCAGGATTGTCTGCAAATGATTCATAAGTTCCTTGCAGCCAAGGATGTGTATGTATTTAACACCGTTGAAGCATTAACTTTGTTAGCGGACAAGGAAGAGGAAGCATCCTTCCTTCAATTTAATACCCTGATTCGAAAAATGTTCAGCGATCTGCATTATAAGCGCAAAGGAAAGTTAATTGACCCCATTGCGGCTGCCAAATCGTATATTGATGCGCATTTGACGGAGGAGGTTTCGTTAGAAGAGGTAGCCAAGCATCTGGGGCTGAATGCCTCCTATTTTAGCCAATTATT
This sequence comes from Paenibacillus qinlingensis, assembly GCF_031455095.1. GTDB lineage: Bacteria > Bacillota > Bacilli > Paenibacillales > NBRC-103111 > Paenibacillus_E > Paenibacillus_E qinlingensis_A. The sequence goes on along the minus strand of NZ_JAVDSB010000002.1, from coordinate 471,926 downwards.
TAAACAAGTTACGCAAGAGACATTCGTACACTATCGCATGAAGAAGCGCATGGAGAAGGCGATAAGCTTACTAGAAATTCCACATTATCGCATGAGCGATATTGCTGAAGAGGTGGGCTATATCGATTATTCACACTTTGCCAAATCGTTTAAAAAGCTGTACCAATTATCTCCCTCGGAGTATAGAGCTAAGTTGGGGATTGACTAATGTATACGCTGCGTAGGATGTCGCTGTCGTTTCGACTGCTTATTTATTTTGTCATTGTGATTATCGTGTCTCTCTCGGTCATCGGTTTCTTTTCCTATTCGACGGCTTCACGTATCCTAGATGCCCAGCAGGAGAAACAGCTGAGTCAAATTATTACAAGCACTGCACATCAGACCGAGCTCTATCTGCAATCCTACGAGCGGGCGAGCAATGTTCTGATCACGCAAGACGAAGTCAAACGATTTGTCGATATTCAACCGACGAATAGTTATGAGTACGTTTACTACGCGGATCTGGTCAAAACGAAAGCGATCCAGACTACTTTTTTACATTATCCTCATATGAACTCGATCTACATTATAGGAGCGAATGGACGTTATGTGTTGGATAACAACTACGTGACAGGCGAATTTGCGATTGCGGATCCTAGTAAATTGTACGAAACACTCATGTCATCCATCCAAGATCCGACTAGGCTGACTATCTTGCATACATCGATTAAGCCAGATAAGTCAGGGTCAGTCGTCACGTTAGTTCGTCCTTTTCGGGGATATGCCACTTACGATTTCAATGGTTTGATTGCGATGGAAGTGAATGTGAATGAACTATCTACGCTTTGGGAAAAAGTCGATATTGGTGATGACGGTTACTTTTTTATCGTGGATGAAGAGGGTAATCTCATCTACCATCCTGATAAGGGCTTAATGGGAAAGCAATTAACTCAGACTGTGGCAAAAGCCATTTTACCAAATGGTGAAGGCTCGATACGGTTAGGTGATCCGAAGGATGAACGCTTGTATGTATGGCGAAGTTCGGCTTACTCAGGCTGGAAATTAGTCGTATCATTGCCGGTAAAAGAATTACGTAAACCTATTATGGCGATCCGCTCTGTCATTATTCCTGTGGGTGCCCTTACCTTATTGGTCGGATTATGGATGGCTTATCGATTCTCGCAATCGATTCATCGTCCCGTGCAAATTCTTAAGCAAGGCATGCGGCAGACGGAGCGCGGGGTTTGGCAGCAAATTCCGATCGGGGATCGATTGGATGAATTGGGTCTCTTGACGCGAAGCTATAACCTCATGGTCACACGATTATCCGAAATGATTGATAAAGTGTATCATGCCGAGCTTGAGCAGCAGAAAGCAGAATTAGCGTACCGAACGCAGCAGCTCGAACGTCAACGTGCCGAGTTTCAGGCGCTTCAACTGCAGATCAATCCACATTTTCTCTACAACACGCTAGAAACAATTAACTGCTACGCTATCATTCAGGATTCAGGGGAAATCCGTGAAATTGTAGACAGCATGGCATACATGCTGCGCTATGCCTCTCAGACGAATCTGAAAGAAATTACCGTGGTGAATGAACTCAATCACATTCGCAATTATATGATGATTCTCAAGCACCGCATGGATCGCGAATTTGAGATTGATGTGGCCATTCCTCCTAGTTTACTGCTGGAAAAGATGGTCTGCTTTACCCTTCAACCGCTGATTGAAAACGTCTTCGAGCATGCATTTCGTAAAAAAATAGCGCCGCATCACTTTATTCGCATCGACGCGATGCTTCATGAGAATGAGTTCATCATTACAGTGGAGGATAATGGCCTAGGCCTATCATCTGAGAAGCTCGAAGAACTAAGAGAAAGATTGCGTGCGAATAAATTAGCCTTTGACCAAGGGCCAGAATCCTTTGGTGATGGCGGTACGGGAATACTGAATGTACATCGTCGTATTCAAATGGTTTTTGGGGAATCTTACGGACTTGTCATTACAAGTAAGGAAGGGATAGGGACGACGATTACCATGCGGCTGCCAAGGGAAAATCGAGATAAATATTTTATATAGCCTAAGGTGCGCGCCACCTAAAAAAAAACCATGAAGTCCAAAAAGACTTCATGGTTTCTTTGTGTACCCCACGGTAGTATGGAGGTAGATCAACTAGAAGAAGGAGGGGGATCATGGCTCTTACAGGAACACAGTCCCAAACGACGACCAAAGTGAATACGAAGCAAATACCCATCTGGAGCTACATTTGGAAAATGAGAACCTTATATTGGATGTCGGTTCCAGGCATCTTGTATTTTTTAGTTTTCAAGTATATTCCATTAGGAGGGTCTGTCATTGCCTTCCAGGATTATAACATTTTTAAAGGCTTCTGGGGCAGCGAATGGGTAGGATGGGATAATTATGTCAAAATGGTTCAGTATGACGAATTTCTCCGCATTCTGAAGAATACTTTATTGATCGCGGGGTTCGATCTGCTTTTTGCCTTTCCGGCGCCTATTCTAATTGCCCTTCTGCTCAATGAAGTTCGCAGTATGATGTATAAACGTGTTCTCCAAACGGTTGTGTACATGCCGCATTTCTTATCATGGGTCATCATTAGCGGAATTGCCCTTGCGCTCTTAAGTCAAGAACATGGACTTATTAACCATGGATTGGCTGCTTTAGGACTTGATCGCGTGTTTTTCCTCGGAGAAGAGCAGTATGTAAAAGGCGTCATTGTAGGCGCTGGGTTATGGCGTGATACAGGGTGGGGCACGATCATCTATCTGGCCGCTATTACAGGCATTAATCCTGATTTATACGAGGCTGCTGAGATGGATGGTGCGAATCGGTGGCGGCAAACGACGGCCATTACACTTCCTGCCTTGCTGCCCACAATCACGATCTTATTTTTAATGCAGATTGGTCATTTTTTGGATTTCGGTTTTGAGCGAGTCTTCGTATTTCTTAATTCCTTGAACCAAGCGGGCGGGGATACATTGGATACCTATATCTATCGGGTAGGTTTACTGCAGCAACAATACAGCTATACGACAGCGATTGGTTTGTTTAAGTCACTTGTAGGCCTTATCTTGCTTGTGCTCGGAAATACACTGAGTAAAAAAGCGACAGGCCAAGGGTTATTTTAGTTTGTTCAGGAGGACAAAGCATGAGAACAACAAGTATGTCTCGTAAAATTTTTCTGGCCTGCAATGGTCTTCTGATGGCTGCGATTGCTTTGCTTGCATTTCTGCCGTTGTTAAACGTATGGGCACAGTCATTGAGCAGTGCAAAAGCCATTGAAGGCGGTCATGTTTTCTTTTGGCCTGTGCAGTTTACCCTGATCAGTTATGATTATGTCATCCATAACCATACCATTTGGCGTGCCTTTGCCATCACCATTTGTTTGGCTGTTTTTGGCACAGCGTTTAACTTGCTTGCAACGTCATCTTTAGCTTATCCTTTGTCTAGAAAGGAATATCGAGGGGCAACAGTCATTCTATTGCTCGTGCTGCTTACGATGATTTTTCAAGCTCCCCTTATTCCCAATTACTTGTGGCTGAAGCAGCTAGGTTTGTTAAATACACTATGGGTTTTGGTGCTGCCAGGTGCGATCTCGGCGTTTAACTTTTTTGTGACGCGCTCTTTTTTTCAAGAGATTCCTTCAGAATTAATTGACAGCGCACGGATCGATGGTTGTGGTGAGCAGCGGATTCTTTGGAATATTGTACTTCCCTTATCCAAGCCAGTATTAGCCACAATGGGCTTATTTTACGCAGTAGGGCATTGGAATTCCTATATGTCAGCGATTTTCTATATCAATAACCGTGCCTTGTATCCGTTGCAGGTCAAAGTGCAGGAAATTATTGCAAATGCCAATATTATGACAGATGCCAGTCTGCTGATCGATATGAATAATATTACCCCTGACGGGATTAAGATGGCGGTCGTCGTTGTGTCTTCATTACCGATCATTGTGGTATATCCTTTTCTACAAAAATATTTTGTTAAAGGGCTAATGATTGGCTCCATCAAATCATAAGTACCTAAAAATTTGACAACTATGGTAAAGAAAAACAATGTACCCTTTTCTAAAATGCATCTATAGTTTGGATGGAAGCGCTTCATAGGATTCACAGCAACATGTAAACAAGTGATGAGGGGGATTGGGTATGGGTAAAAGAAAAGCAAGTATACTCGCAGTAGCTGCTACGATGGCATTTGGATCCTTACTAGCCGCATGTTCTTCTAACTCGGCACAACCTGAGGGAGAAAAGAAAGCAACGGAGACGAAATCGGCAGAAGTGAAAGGTCCAACGGCTTTCTCCATGGTGATGGAGGGACGTGGTAAATATCTGGAAACGATAACGGATATTAATAACGACAAATTCGTTAAGAAATTAGCGGAATTGACGAACACAGCACCGAAGATCGAACTCATTTTGCAAAAAGATTATGAACAAAAATTAATTCTTAAATTCAGCTCAGGTGACATTCCTGATGTCGTCATGAGCAGCGGTGGGGGCTCTTCCATTTACGGTAAAGAACTTGCAGGTGCCGTGCAATCGAATGTATTCATGCCGCTAGACGATTTACTCAAAGAATATGGTCAAAATCTGCTGAAGAAGATTCCGGCAGCTGCTTGGGACCGCGTCAAGTACAAAGGCCAAATCGTTGCGATTCCTGAATTTGTCTCCATTCCCAATACCTTGTCCACCTATATTCGCAAAGATTATCTGGATAAAGCAGGCTTGCAGCCGCCAAAAACGGTCGATGAATATCTCAATATGTTTAGAGCATTTAAGAAAAATGGTGTGGAGCAACCATTCCTTGCCCTGGACAAATTCAACCTATCAGACCAATTCTTTGGTGCTTACGATGTGCTTCCTAACCAATTTGAGTTGCAAGGGGATCAGGTTGTACCCAAATTCTTCAAGGTTGATGCGATGATGAAAGCTCTTCAAACCTACAAAACGTTGCTGGATGAAGGTTTAATGAGCAAAGAGTTTCCAACGAATAACGGAAATAACCTAGCGCAAAATGTCTATAGTGCAAAAACAGGCATGTATATGCTTGGTGCCAAAGATAAGCTGAACATTGAGAAAAAGCTAAAAGCTGCGATTCCAGATGGCAGCATCATTCAAACATTGGCTCCAACTGGACCTGATGGAAAAGGCGGATCGGCTTTAGGTCAGTCCATTAATCGTACCTATCTCATTAATAAAAAAGTGTCCAAAGAAAAGGCGATTGGCATTATTAAATTCTTCGATTGGATGCTGACCGATGATGCAGATAAATACTTTACTTATGGCATTGAAGGGGATACTTACAAAACAGAAAACGGCAAAGTCAACTATAAAATCGCAGAGACGCCAGATGAAATTAACGTAGAGGAGTTCCGTCAGAAAGATCTCTGGTTTGTAAAAGATAATACGTTTACCAAATCGTTGATGCTGAATCCGCTTGGAGTACCGGTTATTGATTTCATGAAAAATACGCTGACCAAAGAAGGTCGGGATTCCATCGTATTTGATCCACAATTAGATTCCTTGGTGAAAAATCCAGATCTAAACGGCGCATTCCCTCCGCTTCTCGTGGGGCATATGGTCAAAATGATTTACGGTCAAGAACCAATTTCGGACTGGCCGAAAGTCATTGAGGAGTATAAGAAAAAAGGCGGCGATGTCGTGATAAAAGAGGCGACAGACAGGTACAACAAAAAAGAAGGTGTGTACTTACCGCGTCAATAATGCAAGGAAGGGCGTGCTGACAAGCACGTCCTTTTGTTCGTGTAGGAGGGGGGGACTAAAGTGGGATTGAGAATAACAGTTTAACGTGGTGAATCTAAAACTTTTTCCATTTATTGCCGTCTATATGTAAGAGGCATATAATTCATAGGGGGCATTACTTTGCCAAGTAAGCGTAAGGAAGTGAAAAAATGAAACTGCCTTATAGAGTTGGATATTTAGTAACCGTATTCTGGCTTTTCTTTGTTGCTTATGGATTTATAAATTTTGATTCGGATAATGAAAGTAGCAAGGTTGATTTTGTTATGCTTTCTGCTTTTACAGGATTAATCTTATTTCCAATTTATTTTGTTAGCGTTTATGTGTATTACAGGTTATTCAAGAGAACATCATGATTTAGCATACTTCACTCTTACCATCCCGGGGGTTTATTTTTGTTTAAATACTGAAGAGCTTTTGCAACTGCATAAGCGACTTCACTTCTCCCAAAATCTTTTTTTGCAAGATACATCATATCAAAGTCATACAATCTCGCGGAATAGACAAAGTCCAAACTCTCCTTCGCCCAAGGAGAAGCATTCATAGATTTATAGGTATGATCTAACGAAATCCTTCCCTCTAACGCTCTCTTCAAAATAACGGCCAATTGCTCTCCTGTCATATTTCCGTCTGGATCAAATTTATCTTCAGTTACTCCCTGAATTAATCCAATTTGATAGAGGTGAAAAATGTACTTAAACCCCCAATGTCCATCAATATCCTTGAATGTACTCCTTTTATTTGATTCCGTATCATGAAAAAGAGGATGAAGAATCTTAGCTACCTCTGCTCTTGTAATCGTTCCATAGGGCCTAAAAGAACCATCTGGGTAACCGTCAATAATCCCGTCCATATAAAGCTTATAGACCTCATCACGACCGAACACATCCGGTTTCATATCAACAAAGTGCTCTGGAACCGTCACCGAAACTTCTGGGCTTGCACCAGATAAATGCTTTAATCTATACGTGTAAATGCCGGGTAGAAGATTCTTTTCACTATACGTGTTGGAGTATTTGCCTACAAGTACCCATTCATTTTTATTATTTTTCTTCTCGAGTAAAACATCATAACTTGTAAATTTTAAACTAACACCTTTAACCTCCTTGTCATAGTAAAATGAAGTGATCTCAGGGGAATTAGGATTAGTAGTCTTCATAGTTGAATTGTTTATCGAAGAATTAGTTGAAGCACTATTATTTGAAGTGCTACTACTCTTACTATCTACAGTAACAAGAATTGTACTGTCCTTTCCTTTGTATGTAGCTGTAGCATAAGTCCCTCCCTCTTTTAAACCAACTATGAGATTTCCGTCTGAAATTGTGGCCACTGCTGGCGTATAAATTTTCCAGGACACGTTAGGTGTTATGTCAGATGTGGAACCATCCGTATAAAATGCTGTAACTATTACTTTTGTAGAATTCCCCTGAACGATGTTGACATGATTAGCACTAATTCGTTCCAGAATAGGCGTATAAGCTTCTGCTCGAGGGGAAAATACCGGCAGTGTAGCCAAAATCGTAGAAAAAGCAATTAATGCAGATAGTACTAAATTTCTTATCTTCATGATTAAACTCCAATCTAAACTACAAGTGATGGACATATTATAGCTGATTCAACTTAGGATGAATAGAATAGAAGTTTGTTGCTAGCTTCTATTCATGGTAAGTAATGCGTTAAATTAGAAGAGGTGGATAAATGAGGAAATTTAGTGTGTTATTCATACTTTGTATTTTAATAAGTGGGTGTAGTAGCAGCAAACAAGTTGAAGTAAAAAGCAAATCAATACTTTATGATTTTAGAGAACCTTTTAGCTTTCCATTTGAAGTTAATGAGGTTCGTTCAGAGATCGCAATGGATAATCCAGAATATCTCCAACAATTCATATTTCATTATAAAAACAAGCAGACTCTTCAAGAAATAAAATACATTTTAAGCAAGGTAATTGATAAACCAGAGGAACTACCCAAACAAAGCAAGCAGCCCCTGGAACTTAAAAGTGGGAAACAAGCGTATTACCAAGAAGATATGACTAGCCAATCCATATGGTGGGAAGGTCAAAATGGTTTTTTAGCTCGATTTGTTTATTATATCGACGGAAATCGTGAGCAACTAGGCAGCCATGCATTAGCTCAATCCGACTTCATTAATTTAGTAAATCAGGTTCAGCAGTAGCTCCTCTTTGTTGTCATTGAAGGGGGGAAACGCAATACATTTTATTTGAAAATTTATGGTCATTTAAGCACTCATAGCTTTTCCTAGTATGACTTTTTCATTTAGTATGAAAGGAGCTGTTGGTATGAATTACAAAATAGAGCGACTTGAAGCGTTTTCAACGGTTGGTTTCAAAGAGCGTGTAAATACGAATGAAGCTTTCGATGTGATTCCAGGTCTTTGGGAAAAGGCAAAACATAACGGACAGTTAGATAAACTGATTGAGATATTATGGGCACATCCGCCAAGAAATCCGAGAGGTATATTTGGGATTTGCGCCAACGGCGATTTTGGAAATAATGAGGAGTTCGATTATTACTTTGCAGCTCTTAGCGGCGAGGGGCTCCCCGATGACATGGAAAAGCTGAACTTCTCCGCGAGCACATGGGCGGTTTTTGAAGTAACTCCTGAACTAGATGTTCAAGGTATTTGGAAAAGGCTGTATACAGAGTGGGTTCCAACATCAGGATACGAACTCGCCAACTTACCTGGTATTGAGTGCTACTACCCACCAGGTCATCATCCATCAGCAGAGGTATGGATTGCAGTTTCGAAAACCCCTTGATTGACAGGAATATTTGTTACATGATTGAAATCTTATTTTCATCTGGTATTAATCATTAAAGATTATAATAATAGTCGACCCCCTTTTTAAATATAAACTTAGACTCTCAGCCCGTTGCTGAGGGTCTCTTTTTGCTATAAACGGAATGGCAGGATTTTCACCGACAGGTGAATCATTTTTTCAAGGCTATATATACAAGAAGGGAAAGATTACCGCAAGATATGACTATGGCGATCCAGTGGATGGTGTTTCGGAAGTCGGTGTGATCTTGAATGATGTACCTCTTGGTTAAGGAATGAAAGGTAAAAAACGTTTAACGGACCTTTACCCGCATCCAGGTGAGTGCAAAATACAATAGTAATTTGTAATATTTATACAAAACTTTATCAAAAATTAACCAGTTTTTATAGTAATTTGATATAAAATGTAGATGAACACGATATAATTTAACCATCATAGGAAAAGAGGTCGAATTATGTCGTCACTATTACAAAAACAGAGTTTAACGTCAGAACAGCTTCAATTACTTGCTTCCGAGATGAGTAAGAAGCAAAAAACAGGTGGTATCGCATGGTTACTTTGGTTTTTCACTGGCGGAATTGGGGGACATCGTTTCTACTTGGGTAGAACTGGAACAGGAGTTGCAATGTTACTCACATTAGGTGGGTTAGGTATTTGGACCCTGGTGGACTTGTTCTTGCTTTCAGGTATGATTAGAGATACAAATGAAAAAGTTGAAAATGAAATTATTTCAGAAATTCGTTTGATTCACCAAGCACGGGAAAACTCAGAAGTTGCTGCGGCTCAGCTATCACCTGCATAACGTATGGATAATTTACATTTATTACGTACGTTAACACTAGAAGAGCTAGCTATCTTAGAAGCGGAACTTCTTAAGAAGCGCAAATCCAAGGAAGTTGTATGGGCGTTATGGTCGGTGTTGCACTATTTTGGAGCGCATCGTTATTATACAGAAAATTATCTGTATGCAAGCCTTATGTTTACAGCCACAGTCTTTCCGGGTATTGGCATTATTCTATTGGCAATCTACACAGATTTAGAATCATTTAGTCAATTTCTCTTATGGTTTAGCATAATCATACTATCTGGATCTTTGCTGTGGAGTTGGGTCGATGCTTTTTTTCTAAACAGAAGAATCGAAGAGATGAATCACCAACAAGAAAAAAATGTGATTCATCGCATCAAAGCAACGAAGATAAATGAATAAAAATGAGGCAGTTAGAAACCATACGGTTTCTAACTGCCTCTCTTTTTTGTACGCAGGTACCCACATCGAATGGAATCAATATCGCCTATCGAAGTATTTAAATATGGTTTAACTAACGCAGAGTTGAATATCTATAGATTTCTATTGGATTTTAATGTAAAATTAATAAAATGAAACTTAGTTTCACTTAATGAAACTTTAAGGAGTGGTAACATGATGTCTTTTAATTTTCTAGGTATTGATCACATTCAATTGGCTGCTCCTGAAGGCTGCGAACTAACTGCGAAAACGTTCTTTACTGACTTACTTGGTTGGAGAGAAATTGCTAAGCCTGAAAACTTGAGAAAGCGTGGTGGAGTTTGGTTTCAATGCGGTATTCATCAGGTACACATTGGTGTTCAAAAGGATTTTGTTCCTGCTACAAAAGCTCATCCCGCATTTCATGTTCAGAATATCGATTCATTACGAAAATACTTGCTCGAAAAAAATGCTCAAGTAATAGACGATGATGCAAGAACAGATGAAGGGGTAAAACGTTTCTATTTACATGATCCATTCGGAAATCGTCTTGAGTTTCTTGAGCTGATACCAAGGGGAGCTGTACAGGTTGACCACTAGGGTAACACCCATGTGATAGTTGATAGATTTGTCTCGCGACAACTCTTGTTTTGTTTATAATAGAAAGGGGAAGACATACAAGAAAAGGTGGCACATATGAAAAAGTACAATTTTATTCGTCCGATTATGCTGATTGTGGTTGCACTCCTAACGAAAAGCTTGGTTACCAATCTTTGCATGCTGCTGGGAATGGAAGCCGAGTCAGCCAAATCTGTAGGTTTTGGTGCGATGGTAATCGCAGCGCTCGTGGTTTTTTCCAGAAATCGCAGAAGTCCGAAATAGGATATGCCCCCGCTCTGCCAAGGGGGTTCGTTATATCGTTTTGAGGGACGAGGATCGTTAGTTCAGAATAATACGACAGCAGCCGGTAGCGATAATCGGCTGCTGTTTTTATTAGGGAGAGAACAGTTATAACGAAAGTCTTCCCATAATAAGGAATTACATTTGATATAATTATCTAAACAGCTGATAAATGGCTGTCGTTTTCTCAATAGCATCGATAAAGAAGAAAATGGAGGAAATAAATGAATTTTGAGCTTAAAAAGCTGATTTACGTATTAGAACAACGGTTCAAGACGAATATCATCACTACCGATTGGCAAACTATGCCGTTACAGGGCGGAACTGTGGGAAATGTTTATCTGGTAACAGGGATCGCCGAAACCGAAGATGGTGACAAATTGCCTTACCGTTTAGTGCTGAAAATCCAGAAAAAATGGGATCGTTATGGTGATCCGGGTTCATGGCGTCGGGAATATGATCTCTATTCGTCTGACTTGGGGGAGACTTTCTCGCAAGCCCTCCGTTGGCCAACATGTTATCACGCCGAGTTTAATACCGAAGGGAATGAATACCAGCTGTGGCTGGAATATATCGATGGTGTAACTGGTTTAGACTTGACCAGTGACATGTATGAAAATGCCGCGCTGGCGTTAGGGCGCTTTCAAGGTAAACTATATGCAGAGCAACCCGCAGTGCTGCAGAAACTAACTAACCTGAGCCATGCGGATCTCATGAAGAATAGATATATGCGTTACCGTTCATGGCCGGTCGTCTACGATTATATACGAACGAAGGACTGCGAATTGCCTGGACACTTGCGGCAGATGCTCATCGACATTGATGAGCAATCAGATGAGATTTTTTCCCGTATTGAACAATTACCCCTCGTGCTATGTCACCGAGACTTCTGGATAACCAATCTTATCTATGCAGACGGGAGTTTTGCACTTATCGATTGGGACTCTGCCGGATGGGGCTACCTGGGCGAGGATCTCGCAAGCCTGATTGCAGATGAAGCGGATATTGATCGCATGGTCGAACACTACCAACGATGTATCCCTGCGTATTACAAAGGTTTTTCGGAGTATGCGGATGTATCCCAGATCGCTGATCATTGTGTTTACGAGTTCATCCTTCTTATATTCGGGTACCGGTTTGTGGAGGGGTATCTTCGCACAGAGGCTGGTGACGGGAAGACGAAGCATGTTCATACTCTCCAAAAAATCTATGAAATGAAGTACGACAGATAACGATAGGTAAATCATTAAGGGAGCAGCTTGCTATGTGGCAGGCTACTCCTTTTTTAATGATGTCCAACAAAATAGTTAGGAAATGAATATATACGGATCATTCGCAATTACGTTACGATATTTCCGTGCTCAAGATCCTTGTTAGGAACTCCTGACCAAGGTTCTTCTTTATATCACGGAATAAGGCTAGGATCGTAGTCGAACGTGTTGGATGTGAAAGCTTATGGAAAGTGAGGGAGATTAGCATGGGAATATCACGTAGGTGTAGATCGGTCATCGTCGGTACCGATTGGTGGACAGACAGTGATGATGTAGTCGCGATGCGCGTGCTCGTTTGGGCGGAGCAACAAGGCATGGTGAAGATTGCTGCGGTCGGGATGAGCGCATGCATGCCGTATTCGGCGGCATCGCTGGATGCTTTTTTGACGGCGGAGGGCAGGCCGGGGGTGCGGATCGGCATTGATATAGAGGCTACAGATTTCGGCAAAGTGCCGAAGTACCAGAAAAATATGGCGGAACGCTTAAACGGAGCCAAGCGGAACGAGGACTGTGAAGATGCGGTAAGGATGTACCGTCGTACGCTCGCTGAGATGCCGAACAAGCTTGACCTCATCGAGATTGGCTACCAGCAAGTGCTGGCCGCTCTACTGCAGAGCCCCGGGGACGACTTGTCACCGCTGACGGGCTTGGAGTTGGTGACACTGAAGGTGAACAAGCTGTGGGTGATGGCTGGGCACTGGGAGAATGACGGGAGCGGTGTGGAAAATAATTTCGCCCGTAACCGACGCTCCATTGTCGCCGGGCATCATGTCTGTGCACACTGGCCGACTCCGATCACGTTCCTAGGCTGGGAGGTGTCGAACAAGATTTTGACGGGCGGTACGCTGCCGGAGGACGACAACGTTGCACTGGCGCTGCGCGACCACGGCTTTCCGAACGGCCGCAGCTCGTGGGACCCGATGCTCGTGCTGCTCGCCTGCCTCGGAGACGAGGAAGAGGCTGGCTATCGGACCGTCGTGGGCACTGCCCACGTGGATGTGGATTCCGGCAGGAACTCGTTCGACGTGCATGCAGATGGGAAGCATGCTTACGTAGTGAAGGTGCATCCGGACGAGGTGTATCGAGAGGCAATCGACCGGATATTGGAGAGTTGCGTGCGATCGGATTTGTAAATGGTTAGGTAATGAATATATACGGATAATTCTCAAACACGTTACGATACTTTCGTGTTCAAGAAAAAGAAAGGATCGTGGTCGAACATGTTGGATGTGAAGGCTTATGGAGCTGTGGGGGATCGATCTAAACTGGATAGCGCAGCATTTCAGGCAGCCATAGATGAATGTCACTGGAATGGCGGAGGGACGGTGAACGTTCCGGTTGGCGACTATACGATTGGAAGTATAGAGATGAAGAGCGGGGTACTGCTTCATTTGGATATAGGGGCTACGCTTTGGGCTTCAACGCATCGTGCCGATTACCGAGAAGATTGGTCAGGCGTGGACAAGAGCAAGGTTTTAATTAAAGCGACGAATGCAGAGTCGTTCGGTATTACGGGCAAAGGCACGATTCGAGGGTTCGGCACAGAGAAGTTCGGTTCCTGGTGGGGGGTACCACAGCATCCTGAATTACGGGTATGCACCATGCTCTTAGATGATTGCCGCTCTGTGACGTTGGAAGATATCTGTATTCGGGACAGCGCGTTTTGGACTGTTCATTTGAAGCATTGCGATACCGTTCATATTAACCGAATTTCCATTCACAATTATCGTTATCACTTGAATACAGATGGCATCGTACCAGATGGCTGTCGAAATGTATTTATTAAGGATTGTCACCTATCGACTGGGGATGATTGCATTCCGATTAAGAGCACGGAAAATCGAGCTTGCGGGCCCATTTTCGTGATGAATTGCATCTTGGAGTCCCCGAATACAGCCATTAAGTTTGGAACGGAGATTTATGGGACGATTAGTGATGTCTATATTAGTCACTGCACCATTCAATCAGCGATTGGGATCGGTATCTTCGTTAAAGACGGAGGAACTGTGGAGAGAGTGCAAATGAGTGGGATCACAATTGAATCGGCAGATCTGTACGATATCAAGCCAGTGGTTCCCGTGTTCATGGATATTGAGAAACGGCATGCCGATTCCAAGTTGGGGAGTGTGCGAGATATTGCTTTCCGCGATCTCTTTATAAGCACGCGAAGCTCCATTGTTGTGCAAGGAGCACCGGATAGTCGAATTGACAACCTATCGTTTCAACAAATCACGATGCGCATTACAGGTTATACGCCTTTCGGCAATCGCTACAAACCTGTCACGGGTAGGCGGACGCTTAAAGAGCAACGAGATACGGAATTCATGATTAAGCCTGCTTATATGACGATTGCGTATGGAACGAATTTACGACTTGATCATATTCAAGTTTTCGATTGCGCAGAGGCGGCTGAACACAAGCGTCATGACATATGCCTCGCGTATTCGACGAGTGTTAGCTATAACTACACATCAGTGGAAGCTGGAGGTCACGAGCAATGGATCGGATAAAGGACGAGGTGTTACAAGCAGAACGAATAACAAAACAAGATGGTCATTATTTTTTCGGTTATTATGACACACCGGCTTGGAGCGGGAATGATCGGTATCATCTCTGCCATAGAGTCGCGTTTTGCAATCGTCTCCCGCATGCGAAAGACCAAGCCGAGCTTGGATATATCGATTTAAGCAACAACAGCTTTACCGTCATCGCAGAGACAACAGCATGGAACTTCCAGCAGGGGAGCATGCTGCAATGGCATCCCGTCTACCCGCAGGATACGGTTATTTATAATGCGAGGAACGGTAGCAATTATGAAGGTGTTGTGCTGAATCTGACAACAGGCAAGTCATACTCCTTGGAGAGGCCAGTTGCCAATGTGGACCCGACTGGACGCTATGCGGTTAGCATCAATTTTCCCCGCATGTACGATTTTCGTCCGGGATATGGCTATGCTGGTGAAGCCGATCCCTATGCGAACGTCCTTCATCCGCACGATGATGGTATCTATCTAATCGACTTGCAGTCAGGAAAGAGTCAGCTGACGATTTCATTACAGGAGATATGGAAATTTACGAAATCATATTTTCAAGGTGAGGATAGAAAAATATTGATTAACCATATCACCTTTAACACGGATGGCTCGCGCCTGATCGCGCTAGTACGCTGTTTTCCAGATACAGATAAGATATGGAAAACGGCTATCGTGACGATGAATAGGGACGGTTCCGATGTATTCCTGCTTGCCGACTATGGGTATGCATCGCATTATCATTGGCGGGATCGCGAGCATTTGGTGATTCACGCTGGTGAAGTGCAGACCCATCCTGAGGGCGAGCAGCTCTATGTGTGGAAAGACAAGAAGCATGAGATACAGACGATTGATACGTCTTTTTTTCTAAAAGATGGACATTGCAGCTACTCTCCAGATCGGCGTTTCATGCTTTATGACAGTTACCCAGATAGCGATTCTTATCGGCATTTGTATATCAACAACCTACAAACCCAAAAGGGAATCAAGCTCGGCTCGTATTACTCCATGCCTGAACTAGACGGTGATATTCGCTGCGATCTACATCCACGCTGGAATCGAGAGGGCACATGGATTTCCTTTGATTCAACGCATGAAGGACAACGGCACGTGTATCGGATGAATTTGTCTTCTATCCTAACGAATGATAACTAGGCTAACTAATGATAATCGAAGGATAAACAGTGCAGAAACAGTGTTGTCCGGCATGTGGTTCAGCAAAGAGGATATACCGATAATCGCTAAGCCGATTATAGTAAGGTTGCAAGCGCTTAATCATAAGACAAGGTGGTGCTATAGGCAGTGCAATTAGAGCTAGGTAAATATCGATGGCTATATCTCATGATGATTCCTGGTATTTTATATTTTATCATTTTTCGATACTTGCCAATGTTCGGTAACATGATCGCTTTTCAAGATTATCAACCGTTTCTCGGATTTTCGGGCAGTCCTTGGGTTGGATTCAAGCATTTCCACAGGTTGTTTACGGAAGATACATTTCTTATATTGCTCCGAAACACATTGATGTTGTTCGTGTATGGATTTGTATTTGCTTTTCCAATTCCTATCCTTCTCGCACTTATGTTAAATGAAGTCCGCAAGCAGTTGTTCAAGCGATTTATTCAGACGGTTATTTATATACCACATTTTCTTTCCTGGGTCGTTGTGGTCTCACTGTCTTACCTCATGCTGACGACCGAAGGCGGAATCGTTAACAATGTATTGGTATCGCTTGGCGGCAATAAAGTTAACTTTATGCTCGACGCTGGATGGTTCCGCCCGTTATATACAATTCAGTCTATCTGGCATGATGCGGGGTGGGGGACGATTATTTATCTAGCTGCCATAGCTGGTGTGGACACGAGTCTTTATGAGGCGGCAGAGATCGACGGAGCAAGCAGACTACGCCAAATTTGGCATATTACATTGCCAGGCATACGCAATGTCGTTGTCATTCTGCTCATCCTTAAAGTAGGGGATATCATGGATCTTAGCTTCGATCATGTGTTTCTGATGTCGAACGCGATGAATCGAGGTGTGGCGGATGTGTTCGATACTTACGTCTATAATGTCGGAATTCTAGGCGGTCAATTTAGTTACAGCACAGCAGTCGGTCTATTTAAATCGGTAGCGGGCTTGATTATGGTGTTTTTCGCAAACCGCTTAGCCAAACAGTTCGGAGAAGAGGGTATATGGTAATGGAACAAACGAAACCGACAACGGCAGGAAGCGTATCTGTGTCACTCATCCCATCCCATAAGCGATCGAGAAACACGCTATTCGATGGGATCAACTATGTGCTGTTACTTCTTTATGCACTGGTTTGTTTTATTCCGATTTTGCATGTCTTCGCGACTTCCATAGCTGCTTCTTCTCAGCTGGCAGCACATCCGTTTCTTCTTATCCCGACACAATTTAGCTTAGATGGATTCCGGTTTATTTTCTCCTCCAATACGTTACCGCGAAGTCTCCTGAACACAATTTTCATTACCGTGATAGGGACCGCACTTAATGTCATTGTGACATCGCTAATCGCTTATCCGCTATCGAGAAAATATTTAAAAGTCCGAAATCCGATTATGCTGATGATCTTGTTTACCATGCTGTTCAGTGGCGGACTGATACCTAATTTCTTGCTGGTGAAATCGATGGGGCTGCTGAATTCCTACTGGTCGTTATGGCTTACTGGTTTAGTAAGTCCGTTCATTTTAATCATCCTAAAAAGTTTCTTTCAGGCACTCCCAGATGAACTGGAGGAATCAGCGAAGATCGATGGCGCGAGTGACCCCATAATCCTGTTTCGCATCATTCTGCCCTTGTCGCTGCCGGCGATTGCCACGATTTCTCTTTTCTATGCGGTGGGTCATTGGAATACTTTCCTATCTGCGATTCTGTATATGAATGATCAGTCCAAGTGGCCGATTCAGGTTCTGCTCCGGCAGATCGTAACGGTTAGTACCGCCGGGGTCGGAGATGATGAGTTTGGGTACATTCCGCCTTCAAACATCGTTCGTGCGGCTGTCATCGTAGTGGCGACTCTTCCAATCTTACTCTTGTATCCGTTTCTGCAGAAATATTTTACCAAGGGCGTTTTACTCGGTTCGGTTAAAGGATGATGCAGCTACTACCTTCGGGATGCAGTTCGTCATTATTTAATATATAATTTTAATAGAAAGAGGGTATTGGTATAAATGAAAACGGTTACTAATCAAAAGAAGAGAGCTATGCTAGTTCTAGTACTAAGCACTGCGTTATTAGCGGCATGCAGCGATGGAACTAAAAGTGGGGATACGTCAAAAGCAACCCCATCATCATCCGCGACTGCGGCAACGGGAACGTCCAGCGCCAAACCAGCTGTTGCGGTGGATATCTCGATGATGGCCATGTACACCTCGCCTAATGCACCAGCAGCCGACAGTGATGTCATGAAGAAACTGATGGAGGTTACCAACTCGAAGTTAAACATCAACTGGGTGCCGAACGCGGCATACAATGACAAGCTGACCGCCTCCCTCGCAGCAGCAGATTTGCCTATGATCGTAGTTGCTGATCTCAATCTACCGGCAGTTACTAGTGCCGTCGATGCGGGTGTGTTCTGGGATTTATCGCCATATCTAAAAGATTACCCTAATTTAAAGCGACTTGACGCTGGTGTCCTGAATAATGCTTCCTACAAAGGAAAAAATTACGGGATCTACCGTGCACGAGATAAAGCGAGAAGTACAATATTTATTCGTAAAGACTGGTTGGACAATATGGGGCTTAAAGTGCCGTCTACGCCGCAGGAATTGTTAAGTACAGCAATCGCTTTCGGAACTGGTGATCCAGACAAGAACGGGAAGAAAGATACAACCGGATGGGTGATGGATAATGGTGGTTCGGATTTCAAGGCGTTAATGACATGGTTCGGTGGACCAAACGAATGGGCAGAAGACGGTGGAAAATTGGTTCCGGCCGTATTAACACCACAATATACAGACGCCCTTAATGCCATGAAAAAGTTATATGACGAGCATGGCGTCAATCAAGACTTCCTACTGGTCGATTCCAACAAGAAGAACGAAATCTTCTATGGCGGCAAAGCGGGTATTTATTATCAGGTGTCTGATTCCACTCGGGAGAAGTCAGTTCAGAAAAATGATCCGAAGGCACAAGTGATGATGATTAATCAATTTACAGGTCCGGCAGGCATCAAAACTCGAGGTGAAGCTGGCTTTAACTTGATGATGATGATTCCAAAGAAAGTCGTAAAGACAGAGGAACAGCTGCGCCAAGTATTAGGTTTTATTGATAAATTGGGCAGTAAAGAAGCGCAGCTTCTGTTGAGCTATGGCATCGAAGGGGTGCACTATACGTTGGACGGCGACAAAGTCGTGTGGAAGGATCAAGATGGTTTCACCAAGTCGACTGGCGCAGGTCCAGGTATCTATAACATGAATATTTTGACTGATCTGTTACCGCAATTAAAATCGGACGATCCGCAAGTCGCTAGATCGACAGAAGTCCGCAGGGACAATGAGAAGTTTGCTGTGTTCAATCCTGCGGCACCTTTTAAATCGGCAACCTATATCACACTCGGCAAGACGTTGGATCAAACAATCAACGACGCTCAAAGCAAATTTATTCTCGGCGAGCTTGACGCAGCGGGATGGAAAAAAGCGGTTGAGCAATGGAAGAGCAGCGGAGGTACCAAGTACATTGATGAAATAAACGCCGCTTATCAGGCGGTTAAGAAGTAGCCATTAACCAACTAGCGAACAATGCCTGGGCTTTCTTTATATCGTTTTACTGGAGATAGCCCCAGTCGTCTTAACGGAGGAGTAGCGATGAAGTTTTCATATGGGTCGGGAAGAAAGCGCATGAACATTGAGGTGTCTCGATACTTTACCAAGCTGCTCGCGATCAGTATATTGCTGGGTGCCATTCCGGTTATTACGCTGGGGTTACTTTCCTATGTCATTTCCTCCAATTCGATTAAAGAAAAAGTGATCCGTGGCAACGATTTGATCTTGTCTCAGATTCATCTGCGAACGGAAAGGGAATTAAGTCTGGTCGATAAGATGATGAATCAATTAATGTACTCCACGCTAGTCGCCCAGACGATAAACAAAGCCGTTACCCAACACGACTTTCAGGCTGTGGGGCAAATTCAGCAGGAAATTTCTTTTATGCAGTCCTATGAGCTTGGGATCTCGGATGTCGTGCTCGTCAATCTTCAAAAAAATTGGTTGATCAGCAGTGGCGGCCGTTTTAACAATTTTACCTACTATTCAGATCCATCGCTTTTCGCTCGCTATACGGAAGCCGGTCAGCAGTTTAATCGTTACTATTTATCTGATAAAACGGTTACGGTCGTCGAGAGGCTACCTCTTCATTCAGCGAATCCAATTGCCTTGTTGCTCGTCGATATTTCGTTGGATGACTTGGATGCCATTCTTACGAAAAATAAAGAGTTCGGCGAAATGTTCATTATGGACGAAGATCACAAATTTGTAGCTGGAACGAGCACGGATTCGCAATTGCAAAGTGCACTCGACGCTGTCGTGGCGCAAACAGCCAATCTTGAAAATGATAAGGCCATTACCGCTCAACTGAACGGCAAGCCGTCCGTTATTATTCCTTACCGTTCGAGCTATAACAATTGGTTGTATTTATCGGTTATTTCGTTAGACGATATTTCGAAGGATTCAAGGGAAATTGGCCGGTACACGATTTATATTTGTACGGGAATTTTAATTCTCACCTTTCTGGTCTCGCTTTACAGCTCACGCGTTATTTATTCGCCTATCAAAAGATGGTATGGCGTGCTCCGGGATTTAGTGTCGGGCTCTGACAAAGGAAACGAGATTGACATTATCAGCGGAAAGTTGAAGTCACTGCTTCACTTGCGGCAGCAAATGAGCGAACAGTTGAAGCAGTTTTTCGTCACCAAGCTCCTGTTAGGCGAATGGCGTCGTAATGAAATCGAAGAGATGATGAAGAGTTACAATTACCCAACCAATCTGAAGCAATATATGGTGTTTGTATCGGAAATTGATTCACTGGAAGGAACCAGTTATACAGAGAAAGATCGCTATCTATTAATGTTTGCAATCAGCAATATTGCAGGTGAGATTGTTCCTTCCCATGAGCGCTTTGAATCGGTCGTAATTAACCATTCGCAAGTGTTGATCATTGGCAGTGAAGGCGCCGACGCTCAGGAGGCTCGACTTCTGGCTTTTGAACGGGCGATGGCCATTCAGCAAAAGGTAAGAGAGTTTTTGCGCTTGCCGTTAAGCATCGGAGTAAGCAGGGTGCATAAAGATTTAAAAGAAATACCGAAGGCTTATTTAGAAGGGTTGGAAGCTTTAAAATACCGAATTCGCTATGAGCAAGAATCGCTTCTTTTCTTCGATGAGGTTCAGCCTAACCGCGAGCTACCCCCCATTTTTCCATTGCAAATGGAGAATGACCTGATCGACTCGATTCCACTAGGCAATGAAGATGAGATCCGGCAGAAGCTTAGCGGTTTTCTTCAGGAAATTTACAAGAATGCGGCTAACCATCGAGATTACCAAATCTTTGTGGCGAGACTTCTGACTGATCTCCTTCGTCTTCACCAGGAAATTGGCGGCGTCATGCCATACGACGGTACAGTTTCGTTATTTGAAAAATTGTTTGAGATAAAGACGATTCCGGAAATTGAAGGTTGGTTTATGCACATGCTGATCATGCCATTAGTCAAGTTGATCAACGAGCAAAAAGATAAGGCGCATCATCGCATCTCCAAAGAGGTCTGTACGATGATTAACAACGAAGCAGAAACCAATCTTACCTTGGAACTGTGCGCTGAACGGCTAAACTATCACCCAGTCTATGTCAGCCGAGTGTTTCGACAAGAGATGGGCATTAATTTCGGCGAGTATCTGGCGAACGTTCGTCTTGGAATCGCGAAACGATGGTTACGAGAAACAGATATGACGATTAGTGACATCGCCCAGAAGCTTCATTTTAGCAATTCCGGCAATTTTATTCGTTCATTTAAAAGTTCGGAGAACATCACACCTGGCAAATATCGAGATCAAACGAAACAGTAAAGTACCGCCGGAGGAGGTGGTTGCTGAATGTAAATCAGATTTGAAAAGGAGGGGCAGTGTTGGATAAATTGTTCGTGTTAGGGGACAGCATATCCATCGATTACGGAGTCTACTTGGAGCCAATGGTGGAAGGGAGCATGATTTACGATCGTAAGAAGGATCGGGATTCAATTAACGAAAACCAAGATCTCCCCGAGGCGATGAGAGGCTCAAACGGTGGGGACAGCGGGATGGTGCTGCAATATTTATCTTATCTCGTAGCAAATCGCTTATTCGATTACACCCTATTGTTGCTGAATTGCGGTCTGCACGATATGAAACGAAATGCGTCAACGGGCGAGCTGCAAGTTCCACTGGAACAGTATGAAACCAATTTAAAGGCTATTTTAGAACTTATGCAGCCACTCCCTGTACGAATGGTTTGGGTGAGGACCACGCCTGTTCATGATGCTATTCATGAAGAACGGATGAAGAAATTCAACCGTTTCAATCGCGACGTCAATCTCTACAATGAAGTTGCCGATCGAATGATGGAGGCGGCTGGCGTTCAATCCATCGATTTGTACAGCTATACGCAAAGGCTAGGCGATGGCAAGACGTTGTTCCGCGATCATGTGCATCACACTTCAGAGATTTGCATGCGGCAGGCCGCTTACATTGCAGGCTGCTTGCACAACCAGAGAAACATACGATAACGAAGCTCATAACGCGCAAAACGTACGAATCTGTTAGGATCCATCACAAAGGAGGAACTACTGAATGAGTAACGTGTTGAGGAGTCGATTATGCAAGCTCATCATGTTTTGCTTGGTATTAGGTTGTATCCCGTTAGGAATGGCGAAGCCTGCTGCAGCTTTCGGGAATGGAAATCTATTAAACGGCGGGTTCGAGAGTGCAACAGGATCAGGTGTTCTAATCTTTGACAACTGGAAGATCGATTCGACAGGGTCGAAGGCGACAAACGGTACTCCGGCGGGATCGACCTATGCCCGTTCAGGCAATAATGCCTTGAAGGTATCGGCTGGATCGGGCAGCCAAAAAACGCCCGCACAGCAATTCGTGTCAGTCATTCCCGGTCAGACATATAACATTTCCTTCTATATGAATGTAACGGCTTGTACGAACTCGGCATCTTCGGCGGGAATGGTTGTTCGATTTTATGACAAGGCAGGGCCAGATAACTTTAATACAACCGGCTCCACGACAGTTGGTTCGGATGTCATCGTGGGTTCGGTTGTAGGAACAACTACATCTGGATACACATTGTATCAAAGTAACTTCACTGTGCCCGCAAACGCCAAATATATGCGGATCTACGTGTTCTCCAGCAGTGCAGTCAGCGGCAGTATGACCGCTTATGTCGATGATATCAGCCTCGTGCAAACCGGAGGCACGGCACCGAGCTCCGTGACAGGCGTCAGTTTGAATAAGACATCGACGTCTATCGAGAAAGCGGGGACCGAGACACTTACCGCCACGGTTGCTCCTTCCGGAGCACCGCAGGCAGTCGTCTGGAGCAGCAGCAATTCCTCAGTTGCTACTGTTGATGCCAACACAGGGCTGGTCACGGCGGTGAATACCGGAACGGCGACCATCACAGCCACGTCTACCACAACTACGCCGCCGAGCACAACCCCTGCGGTGTACACGGCTTCAGCTCAAGTGACAGTGACGGCAGGAATGCCTACGCCGGTTTACGGGTTGACGCTGACGCCATCTTTTAACTCCATCAGTGCTTATATTGCAGGCGGGCGGGACGATTTGACTCGTCATCTGTCCTACAAGAAGACAGCGGACACGGTGTGGAAGAATGCACTGGATCCCATCTATATTCCAGGCAAGGAGATTTTCTCAGGCAGTATTGTCAGGTTGGATGAGAATACGTCCTACGATGTCAAGTCGGATGTGTACTACGGAAGTACACTCATCAAATCGGAGACGGGAACCGTCCAAACCTGGACCTCGAACCCCGTGATTGCGCAGACGATTTCGTTATCCAGCTTGTACTCGAGCGGCGGGTTCGTCATTAACGGGTTGACTGGAACGAACAGCGGGTGGATCAAAATTGTTAATGATACAGGTCTCACCATTGATGCCGGTACATTAACTCAGCATGCGGTAACGATTACGAATACGGTATATACCATTCTGGATGGCTTCATTGTCAAGGGCGGCAACAAGAATGGCATCTATCTGAACAGTACGAATCACGACGTTCGGATTACAAATGCGGATATTTCCGGCTGGGGACGCACGGCAGTGGATACCGTGCATACAGCTGCACAGTTGGCTTATATCAATAAGAGTGATGTAGGCTATGGCACACCGATTGATGCACAGGGAGATATGTTGGAAGGTGATGCAGGCTTCCGGATCGAGGACGCGAAAAACATCGTTGTAGAACGAAGCTACGTGCATGAGCCAAGAGGTTATGCGAACCCGTGGGGAGGTATCACCTCGGATGGGCAAGTGTATAGCAATTCACACCCTCAAGGGCCAGAAGCGATGTACCTCCGAAGTGCAGGTGGCATGGTGGTCAGATATAACGATTTTAGTGGAACGGATGAGTACCACCGATTCAATGACGTGATCAGCGGCTATTACAATAATCAAGAGAGCGGCGGCTTTTATAAGGATGCAGATATCTACGGCAACTTCTTCGGATACGCGAATGATGATAGTGTCGAATTTGACGGTGGACAGTCCAATATTCGGGTGTTCGACAATCGCTTCGAGATGAGCTATTCCGGCACCAGCTTCGCTCCGAACATGGTCGGGCCGAGCTATGCATTTAATAATGTCTTCCATAATCTGAATGATTATAGAAGAACAGGCACGGGCTCGGTAGTCAAATTGGGAGGTAACAGCAGCACCGTGTATAAGGGTGAGACCTGGTTCTTCAACAATACGATTTATGCCGTTCCCAAAGCGATTACTGGCAGCAGTACGCCAAAGAATTGGTACGGCGGCACTCGAAATAATCTCATTGTGGTGATGAGAGATCTCACCAAGGGTTCGTCTAAATTTTACAACATTGAGGATAATAATCCGTCCGTGAATCCCGGCACGAATTTCGATTATGATGCGTTGGGCCGGACGACGGATGCCGACGGCTCGGGGGATATTTATGCCAATCCAGGTGCCGAGGCACACGGATTGTTCAAGATTGGTAAGATGATGAATCCGGACGCAGGTGTTTTTACACCAACGACTTCAGGCATCAATACGGCAAGGGAAGTTAACGTTGTGGATAAGGGAACCATCGTGAACAATTTTGCGGATGCGTACTCTGGTGCGTCTCCTGATATCGGTGCTTTTGAGCAAGGGGCGAGCAGCTTGTTCCCGAAACGGCCGATTCCATTCCAATCAGATAAGTATTTGGTTAGTATCCCGGAAGCGAGCAACTCAGCTACGTTTACAATCTCGACAGGCACACTCGGCGGATCCGGCAGTTATACGATTCGACGTAATGCGGAGGAAGATTGGTACTCGGTTACGCCTTCAACGGGAACTTTTGCAAGCAACACTTCCGTAACGTTTACGGTTAATGTGGACCGTACGAAAGCATCTTTTAACCGGGCTGTCGAATACTCCACTTTGTTTGTGAGATTGACCAACGGGTATTCGGTACCGATTACCATT
This sequence comes from Paenibacillus qinlingensis, assembly GCF_031455095.1. Taxonomy (GTDB): domain Bacteria; phylum Bacillota; class Bacilli; order Paenibacillales; family NBRC-103111; genus Paenibacillus_E; species Paenibacillus_E qinlingensis_A. The sequence continues at coordinate 446,717 of NZ_JAVDSB010000002.1, read as the reverse complement.
AAAGCAGAGAATAGCGCCGTTACAGTGCCGCTAGGGCAAACGATTCAGCTAAACGCTACGAAGCCATTCCCGAACACTTCGAATCTGAATGCCGATTGGATATCCAGCAGTTCGGCGGCTCCGCTTACCTCATCGTCGGTGATCGATGTATCATCCGTTAACGTCGCTGGTATGTATGCGGGTACAGCAACAATCACGGCGAATAGCTCGGTTAATGGCGTCAACCAAGCAGAGTACAGGGTGCGCGTACCGGCGATGCTCAGTGACCTGCAAGTGAATGGGCAGACAGTTACGGGGTTCGATCCGGGTACGTACAGCTACAATGTCCTACTACCGGTCGGCTCTGGCGTACCCACGGTGTCTGCGGCCTCGCTCGATGCCAGCTCAGCATCGCCTTCTACGATTGCGTATGACTTACCGGCGAGTTTGCCGGGCACAGCAGTCGTAACGGTGACATCTTCCGATGGAACGACGAGTAATACGTATACGCTTCATTTTACCGTATCGTCTGGCTCTGGCTCAGTATCCCCTGTGGGATACTGGAAGCTTGACGAGACATCGGGAACCGTCGCATCGGATTCCTCAGGCAATCTTTTGAGTGGAACCTTGATTAATGGTCCCGTATGGACAGCAGGCAAGATTGGAAACAGCTTGGATTTTGACGGTGCGAACGATGAAGTTGATCTGGGGACTCCCACTGAACTGCAATTTACGGGCGCCATGTCTCTGACAGCCTGGGTCTATATCGACAGCTTCGCAAATGATGGCAGAATCATCTCGAAGGAGAATGGCTCCAATTCCAGGTCATGGAGCCTGTATTTGAATGCTGCAGGCAAAGGTGTCTTCCAGATCGCAACCGGTGCAACTACTTCTATAAATGTAGTGACGGCAGGAACGCTGCCGGTTGGGCAATGGGTTCATCTGGCGGGCGTATTCGAGCCGGGAACTGCGTTAAAGCTCTACGTCAACGGAGCGTTAAGCAGCTCCAATCTGAGTTCAATTCCGTCTACCCAATATAACAACAATCAACATGTGTTTATAGGGAGACGGCCGGATTTTTCGAATGCGTTTAACGGTAAGATAGACGAAGTATATGTTTTTGGCTGCGCACTGACGGGCACGGATATTGGAGTGCTTGCGGGTAACTAGAAGATTGCACGGTCGTCGTCGATGCCCTAAAGCGTCGACGACGACGATTCATGCTGCCGAACAAATAAACAAGGAGTGAAAAGTGCTATGAAAGGCGATGTCTATTACTCAACGATAACCAAAAAGCAAGACGAGCTAACAGGTGTCGAGGTTATACAGCTCACCGACAATTCCGGCGATACGTATCATCCCTATTTCACCAAAACATTAATTGATTCTGACAATAATTACATGCTTCTGGCATCTAATCGTTCCGGTTCCATGCAATTATACACACTGCGGTTCAGAGACGGACAAATGGTGCAAATCACCGATCAGGAGGGGGTCATTCCTTTCAGTTCCGTACTCGATGCCTGGCATCATATTGTTTATTATTTTGCAGATCGCACGCTAATGCGTGTTCGCCTTGATAATCTAGAAACCGAGGAGCTCATGGAAATTCCACGTGGCTTTCATCCCGTCGATTTATCTGTCGATAATGCGGGGAAATATCTCGCTTTTTCGTATGTGGAGCATATGGAGCTTTGTACGGATAGTGGTGGTACTTATTCAACACATAGAGAAAAACACTTCCGCAGACCAAGGAGTGTTGTCATCCGCTTTGATATTGATAGAAAAGCTCCCTATGTGGTATGGGGAGAAGGACAGTATATCTCGCATGTGAATATAAGCCCGGTCGATTCGAATTTGATTTTATTTTGCCACGAAGGTCCCTGGCTCCAGGTTCAGAGAATGTGGACGGCACGCATCGACCATGACAAAGTGTATCCACTAGTAGATCAGAAGGTAGGATTGGAACGGATCGGACATGAATTTTTTACCGCCAGCGGAAGGGTTGGTGCCCAGTATTCATCTAGGGAGCGGGTCGGCGACGAATTTTTGTTGCATGGCGATATTTTCATAAACACAGATGGATCGAACGAGAGAAGATATTATTACCCTTACACTAGGCCATCCCATGTACAGATGAACTATCAGGAAACGATGGGTGTCGGTGATCGTGCACACATTCGCGAAGTGATGAAGGATTGCGGGAACTATATGTCATTGTTAAAATACGAAGGGGACTCGATAGAAGTTGGCCTTCTTTGTGCGCATGGCACTTCCTGGGGCAGTCAGATGTCACATCCGCATCCCATCTTTACCCGAAATGACGAGCATATTCTGTTCTCCTCCGACAGAGGCGGCAAATCCAATGTCTACATGGCTAGAGCAGATTGGGATAAAACGTTGAAGAGTGAAAAGCGACTAGCAAGGTAAGCTTGGTTAGGCAAGCACGGCTTGTGAATATGATATAAAAATAGTCGTTAACCGTGAAACCTAGGCCACTGCCTAGGTTTCTTTCCGTACCGAATCATGTTACCACGGCCTTTTTTTAAAGAGGTAATGTCGGATTACATAAGATTCTATAGGTTTTCCATATTATTTAGATACATCTATTGTCAGTTTACATAACAAAAAGATTACATTCACAGAGATTCTTCGAAGGGGGGGTTCCATTGATTTCATTTCGTCAAGTCGAGAAGCATTACGGCGATTTTCATGTTCTCAAAGGAATTGATCTTCAGATTCAGCAGGGTGAAGTCGTTGTTATCGTAGGTCCATCCGGTTCAGGCAAGAGTACACTGTTAAGATGCATTAATCGTCTAGAGACCATCACAAGTGGAGAACTTGTCGTGAATGAATACAAGGTCAGCGACAAGAAGATGGATATGAACAAGCTGCGTCGGGATATCGGCATGGTATTCCAGCATTTCAATCTATATCCGCATAAGAAAGTAATCCATAACATTACGCTTGCGCCAATGAAGGTACGCGGTATGGATAAGAAAGAAGCTGAAGAGATCGCGATGTATTATCTGGATAAGGTAGGTATTCAGGATAAGGCGCACAGCTTTCCTTCGCAGTTGTCTGGCGGGCAGCAACAACGTGTCGCCATTGCTAGGGGGCTTGCGATGAAACCGAAGATCATGTTGTTCGATGAGCCGACTTCAGCTTTGGATCCAGAAATGGTTGGTGAAGTTTTGGACGTAATGAAAACGCTAGCCGATGAGGGAATGACAATGGTTGTGGTCACACACGAGATGGGCTTTGCCCGAGAAGTAGCCGATCGTGTCGTATTTATGGATAAAGGTCAGATTGTCGAAGAATCACCTCCAGATGAATTTTTCGTTAATCCGCGTGAAGAAAGAGCGAAACTGTTTTTGAATCGCGTACTTAACCATTAAATAAGGGAGATGAACGATACCATGATGTCAAGAAAATGGAATTTCATGTTGATGTTGGTTACCATTATCGCATTGACAGGGTGTGCCTCTACAACAAGTATATCAGGGGGCGAATCGAGCACGCCAGCAGCAAGCACAGTTCCAAGCACGACGAAGCCAGCGGGTGGGACAACGGTTTTGGATGAAATCAAAAGTAGAGGGAAAGTTGTCGTGGGTGTGAAGTATGATACGAAGCTCTTCGGATTGAAAAATCCAACCGGAGGCGAAGTTGAAGGTTTCGACATTGATATCGCCAAGGCACTAGCCAAAGAAATTCTCGGCGATGAGAAGAAAATTGAGTTCAAAGAAGTAACGTCTAAGACACGGATTCCGATGCTCGATAACAAAGAAATTGACATGATTGTTGCCACGATGACAATTACCGAAGAGCGTATGAAGCAAGTTGAATTTTCTCAGGTGTATTTTAAAGCGGGACAGTCCTTGCTCGTCAAAAAGGGCAGCCCTATAAAGAGTGTTGCGGATGTTAAAAAAGGAACGAAGGTACTGGCTGTAAAAGGCGCCACATCGGTTGCGAATATTAAAGCGAAATCGCCAGATGCCACCATACTCGAGTTTGATAATTATCAAGATGCATTTAGCGCGCTGAAAGCAGGTCAAGGCGATACGTTGACTACGGATAACGCCATCCTCTATGGCATGATGGAGCAGGATAAGAACTTCGAAGTAGTTGGGGAACCTTTTACAGATGAACCTTACGGCATTGCGATGAAAAAAGGTGAAACAACGCTTCAAGCTGCAGTGAATGACGGATTGAAGAAGCTGGAGTCAAGCGGTCAATACGCGAAAATATACGAAAAATGGATTGGCAAAGCGCCATCTAAATAATAGGAATAAGAGGATATATGGGTGGCTGCCGCTGCCCATTTTCTGTCTATGAGGGGGGAGCGCATGTTGGATTTCTCAATTTTTACGAACTATTTTGATATCTATATGAAGGGCTTCTTGAACACCATCATTGCTAGCGTTATTGCTTTAATTGGGAGCTTTGTGCTGGGCACGATCATTGCCATTTTTCGTATCGGATCTGTGAAAATACTGCAATGGTTAGGTACGGCCTTTGTGGAGTTCATTCGAAATATTCCGCTCTTGCTTGTTGTTTTTGTATTCTTTTATGGGCTGCCTTCGTTGGGCATTACCCTAAGCGGGTTCGTATGCGGAACTTTAGGTCTTACGGTATATACGGCATCTTTTATTGCGGAAGCGATCCGTGCTGGCATTATGTCGGTGCCAAAAGGTCAGTCTGAGGCTGCACAATCCTCGGGACTGACGTATCTTCAAACGATGTGGCATATCGTCCTTCCCCAAGCAATCAAAATTGTGATCCCTCCGCTCAGCAACCAATTCATAAACCTCGTTAAGAACTCGTCCGTACTAGGCGTATTCGCAGGCTTTGATCTCATGTATTTCGGGGATCAAGTTGCAAGTGAGACCTTTGCTACGTTCGATACCTATATCTTTGTTGCTGTGCTGTATCTGGTACTGACATTGCCCTTAAGTTACACGGCACTGCTTCTAGAACGTAAATTAGCTCGTACGGACTGATTGGAAGAGGGGGTGAACGAATGGATATCTTACATGCTTTTTCAGCAGATAATATGAGATTTGTATTGGAAGGCTTCTACATGACGCTTAAAGTCGCTGCCATTTCAATTGTTTTGAGCTTCATCGTAGGAGTTGTCGTCGGCACAATTCGGTATACCAAGCTGATGGTTGTGTCCCCCATTCTAGCCATCGTAGTCGAGCTCATACGTAATTTACCATTATTGTTAATCATATTTTTCGCACGATTCGCCTTGCCGGATATTGGCATCAAATTTGGAGCCATGCAGGCAACTATTTTTGCTTTAACGATATTTGAAGGGGCAATGATTGCAGAAATTGTACGAAGCGGCCTAAATTCTATCGATAAAGGACAGATTGAAGCGGCACGTTCTTCAGGACTAGGTTCTGTGCAAACTCTCTGGCATATCGTCCTTCCACAGGGTCTGCGCCGTATGGTGCCGCCACTGGTGAGTCAATTTATTTCCCTGTTGAAAGATACTTCCCTAGCGATTGTTATTTCCTTGCCTGAATTGATGCATCATGCGAAAATAGTAATTGGACAGAACTATAATTACACGTTGCCCATTTTATGTTTAGTGGCCCTTATGTATTTTACTGTGAATTATGCGCTATCATTAGCAGCCCGCAGGATGGAATCAAGAATGGGTTAATAGCATGATCTATCGAGGGGGTGAGCGCCTGGGACGATTGAAGAACGAAGGGCTACAGATGATCCTCATCGCGATTGTAACAGCAATTGCCGGGGAGTTTAAAATAACACCTTTCAGTGGTGAAGTGTTTCGCATCGGACTTGGCAGCAGCGCCTTTCTTCTCTGCTTGTTATTAATGAGGCATCTACCCTATGTGTATACAGGTATCATTACGGGCATCACTGTTCTGCTATTTCGAATGTTAGAAGATGGTATTACTTCGCATGGCGCCTTATCTTTCATCACCAGCGCGCAAATGCATTTGTCAGCCACGTTTTATTATATAACCTATGCGATTGCCATGAGTCTGATTAAGGACAAGTGGGATCGCTTCCACCCCTTCATACTAGGATTATTCTTATCTGTTATTGACCTCATGTCAAATGAACTGGAATTATTGGCGCGCAGCTTCATATTTCATTCACCTTACCTGTTCTCCCAACAATTCGTGTTTATTACCGTGACCGCTGTCGTACGAAGTTACTTTGTGGTCGGCATCTACAGTAGTGTAACCATTAATCAGATGAGAGTCTTGCATATTGAGCAGCAGAAGCGTATTGAGCAAATGTTAAATACGAATAGCGGATTGTATGGCGAAGTATTTTACTTACGAAAGTCAATGGAAACCATAGAACAAATAACCGCGAAAAGCCATAATTTATATGAAAAAGTGAATGGGACGGGGTTAAAGAGCTATGCTCGCACCATTTTAGGAATTACCCAGCAAATTCATGAGGTAAAGAAGGACTCTCAACGCATCCTCGCTGGTTTGTTGAAGCTGTTTGATCGAGATTATGCTGCCGACATGAGACTGGCTGAAGTTGTGGAATTCGCCATTAAGTCCAACCTTGGATACAGTACCATGATTGGAAAAAAGATTCAATTTACAAGCGACATTCAAACGGACTATCACTCGGATCAATATATACCCCTTTTAACCGTACTCAATAATCTCGTATCGAATGCTGTAGAAGCCATTGAAGATCAAGGATCAATTCTGGTTAGGGCCTATGAGCAGGGTTTTAAGACCATCTTGACCGTATCGGACACGGGTGTTGGTATTTCGGAGCAGGATAAAGAGATGATATTTGCTCCAGGTTTCACAACGAAATTCAATCAGGAAGGCTTTGCTGCGACAGGGATTGGCCTCTCACACGTTCGAGATATTGTTCATTCACTAGGTGGGGACATTCTTTTGCGCTCTGACGAGCCAGGCTCTCAGACCTCTTTCGTCATTACCTTATTGACCCATACGTTGAAAAAAGGAGCATAGCGATGATGCTGTCATTCGGAATCGTAGACGATGATGCAGTAAGCAGACTGATGCTGCAAAGGATCATTGAAAATGGTGGTTTAGGCGAAGTTGTAGGGACAGCAGACAGCGGTAGCGAAGGAGAAAAAATTCTTCTGGAAACGACACCGGATGTCGTAGTTATCGATTTGCTTATGCCGGATCAAGATGGTATTGAAACCATTATTCGCTTGAAGGAGCGCGGTTTTCAAGGGAAGTACGTGATGATTTCGCAAATTGAAAATAAAGAAATGATCGGTAAGGCTTATCAAGCTGGTGTTGAATTCTATATTCAAAAGCCGATCAATAAGATTGAAGTCGAAGCAGTGCTATCCAAGGTTCATGAGCAGTGGAAGATTAGCCGATATTTGCAGGAAATACAGGAGTCTTTAACCAAACTAAGTCTATTGCACACCGGTTCGGAAAGTATGCGTAAAAAACGAGGTGTCCGTGAAATCCTACAGCCGATTCTCATGGATATAGGGATAGTAGGCGATAGTGGAAGTCGCGACGTGATGGACATTATGGAGCATCTTGTTCGTCATCATAAAGGGGAGGGAATCCCACCGCTGAAGGAGCTCTATGAAACGGTGGCCCGCTGCCACAAGGTAAATGAAGCGGATGTTGAGAAAGAGGGCAAAGCTGTGGAACAGCGAATTCGTCGAACGATCAGCACGGCATTAACCCATATAGCGAGCATTGGCTTGACGGATTATGGCAATCCCAAGTTTGAGCATTATGCACCTCTATATTTTGAATTTCAGGATGTGCGTATGAAGATGAAAGAAATCGATGAGAATTGGAAGCCGGAGAAGGGGAAGGTTAATGTTAAAAAATTTCTCCAAGTTCTCTACCTGGAAGTCACCGACAAAATGCGCAGTGAGCATTAAGGGTGTTTAAAAAGGACCGGGAGCACCTAATAAATGCTTTCCCAGTCCTTGACTTTTAGCTGGTCTATTCTAGAGATTAATATACGCCTAGTTCGAATAAGGAGTAACCGTATTGCGTGGTACGCTCTGTACCTGTTACTTTAACGTAGCGTGCTTCAGTTTGGTTAATAATTAGGTTATTGGTGCCCTCGTGACCACTTGTTGTGGCGTAAACGGTTGTCCAAGTTTTACCGTCTATGGAAACTTCTACACGGTAACTTTTAGCTGCAGCGTTCTCCCAATCCAGGACAATACGGTTGATCGTAGAGGATTCACCAAGATCGACGCTAATCCATTGTGGATCACTGAAAGGTGACTCCCAACGTGTGCTCTTGTCACCATCAACTGCGTAATTGCTGCTTTTAAGTGGCTCGTTTGAAGTTGTAGTTGGTTTGTTCAAAGCTAGATTATAGGAAGAACCTAGTGTAATCGTTTGTACAACAGAGCTATTGGTGTAGCCAGTTGCTCCAATCGTTAGTTGATACGCTTTAGGGTCAATGAATAAGGAGGCATCTAAAGTGATTTTACCTGCTTCCAAACGATAGTTGGAAGGGCTCACTGCTGCGCCATTCAATTCAACTGAGTTGATTGCATATCTCCATGCTGTGTCATCAGCGAAAGTATATGTAACTGGCTTTCCTATTGTGGCGGTAGTGCTAGCTGTCAATACAGCACCTTCGATCAAATCCGCCGTACCCGCATATACTTCGAATTCCCACAACGAAAAGCCGTAAGGTGTGCCACGTTTAATTCCATTCATTTTCACATATCTGGCATTTACGGGTGAGAAGGAAATGTCGTCAATACCGCCATTTGCATGGTCAGTAGCGTATACAGTATTCCAATTATTACCATCTGCGGATACGTCAATTGTGTAGGCTTTGCCGTAAGCATTTTCCCAATTTAAAAGCACACGGTTAATCATAGTTGGCGTTCCAAGATCAACGCTCATCCATTGGTTATCGTTAAAATCAGATTCCCAACGGCGATCAAATCTGCCATCCACAGCATCCTCGCTAGAGCGGTGGTAATTAGGCGACGATAACGTTGGCTTACCCAACCCGACATTGCTACCAGGTGTTGCTGGTGGGTACGTGGGTGGATTGGATGGTGGATTCGTTGGTGGATTCGTAGGCACGCCTGTGTCGTTCTTAGGCAGGATCGTTTGATAAACTAACGATTCATTAAATCCCTTTGCCTGAACGGATATCCAATAGGGTTGTGATTCTGTAAAACAAGAACTGTTTATGACCATTTTGCCAGACGTCATTGTGTATTGAGAAGGGGGAATAACGGCGCCGTTGACTTTTACTTCACTGATCGCGTTTCTCCACTCTACATTGTCAGTAAAAGTAATATCAATCGGTTGACCGAGCGTATTATCTGTTGCATCTGCATGTAATGTAGGTGCTGGTGCAATAGGCGATACATCGCCAGGGAGACCGTTCACTTCCATTTCCCAAAGAGAGAACCCGTAATCCGTTGTGCGCGTATGACCGTTCATTTTCACATATCTTGCTTTATCAGGTGTAAAATACACAACATCGGTGTTGTTAGACTCTCCTTGGTTGGTCGTATAAACGGTCGTCCAATTCGTACCATCCAGAGATAGCTCAATATCATAATTTTTGCCAGCTGCGTTTTCCCAATTTAAGACTACGCGGCAAACATCATATACCGCGCCTAGATCGACTGTCATATATTGGGAGTCAGCGAATTCGGATTCCCATCTTGTTAGCGGATCACCATCTACTGCATTTTTGCCATTCTGTTTCGCATTTTCTGAGGTAAACGTAGGTTTATTTAAGGCGAGGTTGACTTCATAATTCGATACAATTAATTGAGTTATGTCTGCATTGGAATAACCTGTTGCTTCAATTAGAATTGAATTCGTGCCTTCACCTTGGAATAGAGCACTGTCGAATGTGATCCTACCCGGTGATACGGTGATGAGAGAGGTTTTGCTTAAATCATACCCATTTAACTTTACCGCAGTGATCGCATTCCTCCATGCAAGATCATCTGTAAACTCGATATCGACGTTGCGACGAACCGTATTCCTCGTACTATCAGCAATCAACTTTGGCGCATCAAGTAGCTGTTGCGCGTTAGTTGCGCTGCTCTGGATAGAAGCAGAAGTAGCGTGTGAGACAGGTGACAAGTTATAAGAACTCAAAAGCACAGATAAAGCAAGAGACATTGAAGTGACTTTTAATACATTTCTTGGTGTGATTTTTGAAAGTAAGTTCATTCCTAGTTATCCTCCCTCATGATCCTGATTAATAACTGACAAATTTCCACAAAAATTAACATGAAATTATTGGAAATGCAATTAGAGCGATTATATAAGATCACATTAAGAAAGATCAATAGGTACTGTTGCCCTCTAAGAAGTGATTTTGGGCTTCACAATCGTAGGTAGAATCACTTTTCATAAGCCTCGTCTGTATCCTTCGAACTAATTAACCACTGTAATTTTTTTCGTGGATGAAAGCAACAAAATCAAATAGAGTCGGGCACGTTCGTCACTTTCTATTACATTACAAGCTTTTTATGACTATAGATCGTTTTACCTATAGAGATTTACAATAAAAACATATCATTCTCATTCATGTACCAATAAATCCCCTACTCGTATGTTAGCCCTGCTGGTTCTTTCAGCAGGGCTATTTGATATATAGGGGCGACAACATCGTGGAATAGTGTAAAAAAACGATTGATCATTCATATAACTCAACAATCTGCGGCAGTAAAATAGAGCCATAGAGAGGTTATAGATTGTCGGATAGAAAGGAAGAGACATCATGGCAGTTAGGTTAGAAAACCAGTCACTGATTAAAGTTATTGATAAAAGAAGCGAGCGTAGGCGGCATTTTGCAAAGCACAAATGGCTGTATTTGTTTTTGATCCCAGGATGTTTGTATCTGTTGATATTCAAGTATATTCCGATCTTTGGTGTTGTTATTGCGTTCAAGGACTTTAGCTTAGTACGGGGCATTTGGGCAAGTGAATGGGTAGGTTTGGATAATTTCCAATACTTGTTTCAGTCCAAAGACTTCTATGTCGTACTTCGAAACACGCTTATTTTAAGTTTTTACCAGTTGCTCTGGGGGTTCCCTGCACCTATCATTTTGGCGATCATGCTCAATGAAGTTAGACACATGGCTTTTAAACGTGTATCCCAAACCATTTTGTATTTACCTCATTTCATCTCTTGGGTTGTATTGGCAGGGATGATTATCAATTTCTTATCACCGTCTACTGGGGCAGTTAATACAATCATTACGTCCTTTGGCTATAAGCCGATTCCGTTTTTACTTGAACCCAGTTACTTTCGAACGATTCTCGTTTCAGCCGAAGTATGGAAAGGAATGGGTTGGGGAACAATCATCTATTTAGCTGCCATGACCGGTATTGACTCTTCCCTTTATGAAGCAGCCAAAATGGATGGTGCGAGTAGAGTTAAACAGATTCTCCACATCACGATTCCAGGTATTCTCCCGACAATCGTGATTCTGATCGTCTTACAATTGGGACATATTCTTGATAATGGTTTCGAGCAGGTATTCCTACTCTATAACCCTTCAACCTATGAAGTAGCTGATGTCCTTGAAACCTACACGTATCGAATCGGTTTAATCGATGGACGGTTATCATTTTCAGCAGCAGTCGGGTTGTTTAAAGCTTTTGTAGGTTTTGTGTTGGTTCTTGGGGCGAATCGGATCGCAAAACTGTTCGGTCATAATATTTGGTAGGAGAATCAAAATGACAAAAAAAATAGATGTATTCGATTGTATCAATTACACACTGCTCACTCTGATAACGCTTGCAATGCTGTATCCATTCGTTAACGTCGCTAGCGTTTCATTTAGTTCTTATGATGCTTTTATCAACCATCCTTTGATGATTTGGCCGCATGATATCAATTTCGCTTCCTATAAAGAAATCTTGTCTCGTCCCGTACTTTGGAGCAGCTATCTCAATACGATTACAATCACAATCATTGGGGTATTCGGAAGTTTAGTTCTTTATGTGCTCATGGCTTATCCTTTGTCCAAAAAGTTTCTAAAAGGACGGAGCTTCATCCTTGTCGCTGTTGTTTTTACAATGCTATTCAATGGAGGCATCATTCCCAATTATTACTTAATGAGGTCATTAGGGCTCCTAGATACATTAGCCGCGTTGATTCTTCCTTCGTTATTCACGGGCTTTAATCTCATCCTGATGAAGAGCTTCATTGAATCTTTACCTGACGAGCTGGAGGAAGCAGCAAGCATTGACGGAGCGTCTTATCCCTATATCTTGCTGCGAATTATCGTACCACTCTCCAAGCCGATTCTTGCAACACTTGCCCTATTCGGAGCTGTGGGCTACTGGAATAACTTTTTCAATGCGATTCTGTATATTCAATCGGAAGCCAAGTGGCCACTGATGCTGTATCTGAGGGAAGTTATTGAAGCTGCAAGTACGATGGCCCTGAATGCCAATGCTGCTGAGCTAGGTGCTAATGCGGTAACTTCGGAAACCCTCCAGTACGCTACATTGATGATTGTTATGGTTCCCATTCTGCTTGTCTATCCGTTTCTGCAAAAATATTTTGTCAAAGGCATGCTGCTTGGCTCGGTAAAAGGATGAGGTGACACTGGGAATTTTCCTGTTGATCATATACAATACCAATTAATCTACCTAGGAGATGAAACCATGAAAAGTTCAAAAAAAGGGGTACTCACTAGTTTGTTGAGCGTTACGACGATCAGCTTGCTTGTTGCGGGTTGCGGAAACAGTACAGACACTGCAAAAAACTCTGATGACGCCGTCAAAAAAGCAAGCGAGCCTGTCTCACTCAAAATTATGGCGAATTATGATTCGCCTACCTTGACTGAAGCTGATCAAAAATTCATTAAAACGTTGGAAGAGAAAAATAATGTAAAGATTCAATTCGATATTCCACCGATGAGCGGCTATGCAGAGAAACTACAGCTGATGCTGGCTTCCGGCACGTATCCTGATATCGTTTTCTTTCCTGATACGAGGGATGTCGCCTTCCAAAATGCCGTGAGAGATGGCTTACTTTTACCTGTGAACGATTATATCAATAAGCTGCCTGAGCTAAAACAATATACGTACCAGTCGGAATGGGATTCGCTCAAAGTGAAAAATGACGACAAAATCTATGGCATTCCAAGAACGTCGATTCTTCGCAATGATGGTTATTGGGTCAGAAAAGATTGGCTGCAGAATGTTGGCATTACATTGCCTGGGGATGGGCTTGTAACCAAAGAGCAATTCGCAGATATTCTAGGAAAGTTTACTTTTAATGACCCTGACAAAAATGGTAAAAACGACACATACGGATATGCTGGCGCTGTGAATCCGCAGTCTAAAGTGTTTGATCCTATTCTTACTGGAGCTTTTGGTGTGCTTGGTTGGCAGGAAGCAAACAGCGGAACTTATACATACATGGATGCCAAGTATGACACCAGTAAGACTAGTTATAAAGATGCGTTGGCGTTCACGGCTAAGCTGTATAAGGAAGGCGTATTCGATCCCGATTCAGCCACCAATGATGAAACGAAACGCAGAGAACGCTTCTGGCGTGGGATGACGGGTGTGTACCCAGGATTTGCTGCCCATTATACGTATCATTTGCCAGAGATCCAAAAGCAAACGCCTAGTGCAGATCTTACTTATATCTGGGTAAAAGGAGAAGATGGCAAAGCAAGCTTCAACACAGGTTCGGTTAATTCGACTGGCATTTGGGGTTTTTGGGGTATCACCAAAACAGCAAAAAATCCAGAAAAAGCAGCAGTTCTCCTGAATTCATGGTTAACAGATAGTATGTGGGAAACGGTTAAGAACGGATATGAAGGCAATGATTATACGATTAAAGACGGTCAAAAAGTAGCACCAGCAACACTGCCAACGGATTATGTTCGTAAGAATTCCATGCGACGCGCAAACGATTCTTCTTTCTTTATTAAAGTAGGTACACCTAAAGATGTTGTTGATAAAATCACACCATGGTTAAAAACGTCGATTGACACGGTCGTTACTTCCAAAGATTTGGGCTTCCAGCCTGAAGCAGCAAGAAAACCGATCTATCAAGATTATCAAAAAACGTGGGATCAAACGATTATGAAAATTATTATGGGGAAGGAAACTGTCGACAAATTTACAGAGCTACAAACAGGCTGGTATAAAAATGGTGGGGATGAGTATGCGAAACAAATGAACGATTATATCACTAGCCTGAAAAAGTAATCACTGAGTGGGACGTAGTTGCTTTTGATCTTTGTTTCACCGACTCTCCTAAAGGGTAATAAATAGAAGCAAGCATTCATCCTTCAGGAGGTGTTTCACTATGGAAGCTAACAACACGTTTCACGAAACGGAGGAGGAAATCGTCCTCCAAAAACAAGGGAACGCCTACATCCTCAGCACGCTGTCTGGTACGGTTGGTGAGATTACTTTCAGGCTGGTCGAAGCTGGAACTTGGGTAATTGATCATACTTACGTGGACCCGCGCTACCGTGGTCATCAACTGGGTAAACAACTATTGAACATGGTCGTCCGAGAAGCCCGTGACAAAGGGCGCAAAATCATCCCTTCCTGCGCCTTTGCGTTGGAAGAATTCAAGAAAGACTCCACGTATGCCGATGTGTGGGAAAAGGGTAAATCAACGAGCGATTTCTCCGACCACCACAGCTCAGGCAGCGCCATCATGGGGCGATAGGGAGTAAATTCAGGCAGGCTAGCGTCCGACAGGATGCTGGCCTGCTTGTCTGTTTGATGAACATTAGGATCATCATCTTGCGATACTGACAATGCGATTACGGCCTTCATCTTTTGCCATATATAAGGCTTTATCTACAGCTTCGAGTAAATCGGTTAAATATGTACTGGGATTTTTTGAATGTTCTAAAGTGAAATTAGTAATAGATAGTAGTCCAATACTTATCGTAATGGATAAAGAATAAGGTATTTTTTTCGCTATCAACTTATTCGATTCAACGGTGGATTTGATACGTTCGGCTAAAAATTTTGCTTGTGAAGGACTCGTTTGCGGTAAGTAAATGATAAACTCCTCCCCGCCAAAACGCGCAAAAATGTCAGTTGGCCTCAGGCTCTGTTTGATGACCTCCACCGTGCTTTGGATCATTTGATCACCGACTAAATGGCCATAATTGTCATTGATTAATTTAAAATAGTCGATATCTAATAAAATTAGCGCAAACGGCATTTGATACTTGATATGATGTAATACTTCATACTCTAGCTTTTGTGTCAAATAGAGGCGGTTATAAATACCTGTCAGAGCATCGGTTATTGCCATGTGCTCGAGTTTCTGATTTGTTTGAGACAATTCATTTTGAATGTTAATTAACGATCGGTTGCGTTCTTGTAGGATTTCGTTCTGAAGGTTTGTTGCTTCCATGAGGCGATGAAGTTCACTCACATCTTGAAATGTGATGATTCGTCCAACCCTTGTACGGTTAACCGTGATAGGTGCGGTTTGCATGTTGATATGGCGACCATCAGCGAATTTCATTTCGATTGCAGATCTCTCCATAGGGTAATTGAGGTATGTTTGGAGGAATGAATCTATATGACTGCTTGACTGTCCCTTGGTGAGAATGTTAGCGATATCAAAACGGAAACCTATGGTCAAGTCGAGATGAGGTAATAGAGAGCGATTTATTTCTACAACGATGTCATTATCATCAAGTACCAGAATGCCATAATCGATGGTATCAATAATATCTTGATGGGCGATGTTCACAATATCAAATACTTTATCGCGATGAATGGCAATGACAAAGAAAATAGCAGAAAGTAGAACACCAAATGAGGTCAATCCTGTAATGACGGGTAGAAAAGAATATAGGACAACGTTTAAGATGACATCTAATAATATAAATAGGGTCATTACGATAATACCTTTTAGCACTTGCTTAACCTGCGTCTTGATGCGAGGTGCCTTGTCGGATAGTAATACGCGACTCATAATCGATAGCGAAACGATAATATAGCCAATCAAGATCGTAATGATACACCAAAAAAGTGGTCCATAATACCTATGGATGTAACTTCCTTGTAAGGGTAGAACGAATTTGCCATTAGGATTCATGATCACGCAGGTTGCTGCTAGGAGAGCTGGAACATAAAGCAGTAATGATATTTTCGTTTTCAGAAATCGTGACTGTCCGGTGAGGAAAATTGTAAAGAGAAGCCAACCAACGGCAAGCAGACACGTGTCAACAAAGGATAGTTTTAGATAAATGAGTTGAACGTTAGGAGCATCCACCATTTTAATAGCAAACTGGCAGATTGGCCAAAGCATCATTGAAAAATGGAAGGTTAAATAAATTTTATGCAAGCTAGTGATGGTAACAGACACAAATACATATACGAATAAAACAAATAAAACGAAAAATAAGATAATATCCATCCATGCAAAAAAATTCATTTTACACCCTCTAAGTAATCATAGTCATTATTAGTCTGGGTCAAAAGTCCTGCTATATTTTACTAATATATAACCTATCCTTCATAAATTCAATCCACACTCTTCAATCTGCTGGTTATGAACACTAGGGTAGTCAAGCGATTGTGATTGATGGAGGTTATACCGCACAGTAGCTAGAATCTTAATAAGTGAAGGAGGTTGAAATTATGACGGAAGAAATGTTTACAGATGCTAATATCGAGGGATGTACAATTACATGTGTTCAAATGGTGCCTGAAGGAAATTTTACACTTCCAGACGGTGGAATCATAACCGATCTTCCAGCATTTTGCCGTATTGCCATGCAACTGAAACCAACTCCCATTTCGAATATCCACGTAGAGGTTTGGCTGCCTCAAGAGAATTGGAATGGCAAATTCCTCGGTACGGGCAACGGAGGGAGTGCTGGTGCCATCGCCTATGCGCACCTTGCTTTCGGATTAAGGAGAGGATACGCAACGGCAAACACGGATCTAGGCACTTCCCCTCATGTCGATTCAGCCATTGGTCAACCGGAACGTTGGGCGGATTTCGGCTATCGCGCTACACATGAGATGACGGTTGTCGCGAAGGAAATCATCGCGTTGTACTACAGAAGACCCGCTAGTTACGCTTACTTCGTAGGCTGTTCGACTGGCGGTCAACAGGCATTGATGGAAGCACAGCGGTATCCGGACGATTATAACGGCATCCTAGCAGGAGCTCCAGCTAACAATCGCACGCACCTGCATGCTGGATTCTTGTGGAATTATAAAGCCGTGAATCAGGTGCTTGAGGGTGAGGTTTTCTCAAAAGAAAAAGTAGATGAAATAACAAATGCGGTGATTGAGCAATGGCGGGGGAAAGATGGCGGTGCTCCTGGAGATAACTTCTTGACCGATCCAAGGAAATGCGGTTTCGATCCTGACACGATTTCAAATCGCAGCAATCTAGCTAACGACAAGGGGCTTACGAATGCCCAAGTGTTGGCGCTGAAGAAGATCTATGCGGGTCCAACTAATCCGCGAACCGGAGAACAGATCTATACACCATTTCCCTATGGGAGCGAGAATTGCTCAGGGGGGTTAGATCTTCAACAAGATCCCGAGCGGTTGCCCTCATCACTGCTTTATATGTTTCGTTGGGTGTTCGGTGCAGGATTTGATTACAGGACATTCGATTTTGACCACGATTTGGATGTATTAAATGAAAGATTGGCTCATCTTCTAAATGCAAATAATCCTGATTTAAGTGCGATGAAAGCACTAGGCGGGAAAATAGTGATGTACACAGGGTTGTCAGACCCACTTGTTCCGTATCAAGATGCGCTTCATTATTACGAACGGGTTATGGAAGCCCAAGGTGGACTCCCCCAAACACAAGATTTTTTCAGATTTTTCCTTGTCCCGGGAATGGGACATTGTGGAGGCGGTCCGGGGTTGAACGACATTGGTCTTGGCGGTGTCCAAAGTGATCAGCTAGATAGCGAACATGATATGTTAAACGCACTCGTTGCTTGGGTGGAACATGGAAAAGCACCAGAGAAATTAATCGCAACGGCGTTCAAGGATAGTTTTGCTCCGAATGGGATCAGCTTTCAGCGACCTATTTTCCCTTATCCGAAGTTCCCGGAATACGTGGGTGGCGATCCGAATTTACCATCCAGCTATCAAGGTATTGATCATGAATGGGGGGGCGTTCTGGTACCTGCGGGAAGATATCTTGTTTAACTACGGAGTCGATTCACTTTACGAAATAACAAACAAAGCCGAAATTCCTCTCTTATAGGAACTTCGGTTTTGTGTTTTTCATGGAGATTTCCATTTGATGCTCTTCATGTACGCGTTGCATAAACGCTTGAAGCTCTTCTTTGGTTTCACAAACGGCAGTATGTTCTAACCAAACCCAAAATTTCTTCTTTAGAATGGCTGAAACATGAAGGGGGTATGTGTCCCGCGATTTGATGAGATATAACCCTGGGGATACTTCATTCCAAGGTGAATTGAAAATAGTGCGGAGGGATAAACGCGTACGCTTCTCCCAATCTTGTTTTTTCTGCTTGTTTCTAATAGATTGATACATTCTCATAATCATTGAATGATCCCCTATTTCGGTCCATGTTGAGAAACCTGACAGGATCGCATCTTGTGTAATTTCAGACCTTTCCTTAGAAAACCAGTAACCAACAATAATGGGAAAATGATTCTCTTCTTCTAACCATAAAACACCAAACCATTCGTAATGTAAATCAATTGGATTCAACAAATGAGGCGCTATCCCTAAATAATAATGGGGGGAGGAAGTCATGGCATTTCTCCTTTTGACTTAATCTCAAAGTCGGTTGTAAGCGAATATGTCATTATTGTAACGTTGAACTGTATAAACATGGGGTAAAGAATGACTAGAAACGTATAAAAATGGAATAAAAACAAACCAGGCGACTTTATCAAAGTCAGTTTGCCACTAGCCTACTATTGTGAAAGAAGGCAAGAATGAAAGAAAACCGAAGCATTTCTATCGATAATACAAATGATTACTAATTGGACGCGCTTTCATAAGCGCTGAATGCGACAGAGTGCGAAATAAGTGTCTCCATCGCATTTTACATTTATGAGCAATCGGCGTAACATTCGATTCAACAACAACAGATGTGAAGCAAAACGCTGAGTTTCCGTAAGGAAAACGGGGGAACCAACCGAAGCCGATCGCAGGTAGAATCGGTTTCAGGGGTGAATCTAAAGCAGGCATAGCTTGCCAAAGTAGGGCACTTCCAAGCCCAAATCCGACAGCTAACCTCGTAAGCGAATTGGGAGAGAACCACCTTCTTTTCGAGCCTTCTTAGCGCGCATTGGTATGCGACTTCGAAGCCCGAGAGTAGAGTTTCTCTGCTCTTTGGCTTCTTTTTGTTGTTCACAATTGGAGGAGAGTGAATCTATTATGTATCCCGAACCCCTGACTCTAGTAAGAGAATCAGATGAATGTACGCAAGCATGTAAAATTACCCGTATTGAATGTTTCCAATTTGATTGTGAATTGTCCGATAAGCTGCAGCCCGAACATGGTGACGATTGTCATTGCGGCTTACTGACGATTTCAACGAATCTTGGAACATGCGGTTTAGGGCAATACGTCATTCCATGCGGCAATCTAAAGGGAGATTTTGTGCAATGGGCAACTGTTTTTCAGAAACTCAAAGGACTGAACCTTAAGGATGGCTTGCAGTACGCTCATCAGAGACAAGAGGCATGGGGAGAAGTACGCACACTTTTAATCCAATCAGCTCTAACGGATCTGTCCAAAAAGCTTGAACATGCCTCACAGGCATACGGGAAAGAAGATTTGAGTTTTCTAAGTGATCGCAATTATTTATTTGAGCATTCGGGGGCGTATATCTCTTTCTAGGGGAGGACATTGGGGGCGTACAGGTGGTCTCCCTAGAGAGTCACCTTTCGCCCTGTCTTCGCACTCTCGATTGCACCAAATACCATCTTCGTGCTAAAAATATTATCCGAATAGGCGGTTTCAGCCTGCCGTCCTTCTAGAATAGCTTGAAACATGTCATCTAGGCAGCCTGCGTGACCTTCACGCCCCGTCCAAACATAAGGCGCCTCAACACGTTGATAGTCGTAGATAAATTTATTATCTTGGCCAGGTGCAACAATTTCGGCATAAGGCGCTGCTTGGTTCCAAATGGCTGTTCCCTTATTGCCTGCGATACGCCAAGCAGCTTCCCATGAGGTAGGAGCTCCTTCCGAGCACCAAGAACCGTTGTATGTGAAGACCGCGCCATTATCGAATTCAAATATACAAGCGGCGGCAGCATTACCTTCATACCAGGAGCCCTTAGGATTAAACTCATGGCAATAGACAGATACGGGGTTAGCTTGGATGATAAAACGAGCTTGGTCGAACGTATGAATAGCCATATCAAGAATGAGCGGGCTGCTCATTGCATCTCGAAAACCTCCGAAGTGAGCACCGATAAAAAAGTTTGCGGTAACGAAGTTCACATGACCTATAACATCTTGTGCGATGAGTCCACGCAGCGCGCGGATATCCTTCAGATAGCGACGATTTTGCATAATCGCATATTGCAATTCTGGTTTGGATGTTGCCAAATCTGCAAGTTGTTCGGCTTCCTCTAAGGTGGAGGCCATCGGCTTCTCACTAAGGATATGGCATCCGCCATTAAGCGCAGCTGTCGCAACGGCTTGATGAGCTGTTGGAATCGTACAATCAAAAACAACGTTAGCATTTGATTGACGAATGGCTTCTTCGACAGAGGCGTACCAGGGGAGGGACAAACCATATTTCTCATTCATTTTCTTCGCTGCTTCTTCAAAGATGTCTACCAAGGCAACGAGTTCCGTGTCTTGACGTTCTAAAGCGTATTGAATCCATGCATTCGCCATGCCACCGCAACCAGCTTGGACAATTCTTATTGCTTTCATAAGATGAATTCCTCCTAGTAGATGTATATAATAAGGATAACCAATTAAGAAATTCTGTTCTATATATGATCTTGTTGAAAAGTTGCACTATTTTGTTATCGTGTGGAGGGAAGACAACGTGACGGCTAATCAGGAACTGAAAGAAATGACGTATTTGCCTGAAAAACAATTCCCTATCAACATATTTCATAACTATAGTGCAGGCGAACGAATGCTCTATTTACACTGGCATGATCACTTAGAAATTATTTATCTTGTAAAAGGGCATGCTGTATTTGATATTGGGGGGAGTCCCTACGACAGTTCGCCAGGTGACTTACTTTTTATACATTCAGGTGAGCTGCATTCAGGTTATTCCGTTAACAATATGGATGTTGACTATTATGCGATTGTTTTTAATAAGTCGTTGTTCAGTAGTGACGCAGGTGATCCTCTATATGGTGCCTTGATCTTGCCATTTCTGTTAGGACAAAAGAGATTTCCTGTAAAACTGAGCTCTGAAGATGGGGATTATGGACAATTTGAACAAGCTGTTCTTCAAATTATTCGTGAGTTTGAAGAGAGGAAGCTTGGCTACGAGTTAGCTGTTCGCTCATATTTACAATTGATTATGACAGCGGCAGTCAGACGGAATGCTAATTTCGAGGGGATAGCGCAGAGGGACAAGCAGCTCTTTGAAGACCGGAGACGAACGAAGAGTTTTGACCTATTATTCCCATTTATTCGAGAACATTACGCAAGGCACATCGCTTTGGAAGAGGCTGCACAAATGGTCAATATGAGCATTCATCATTTTTGCAAAACGTTCAAACGCTTAACTGGACGTACATTCGTAGAATTCGTCAATTTGCACCGGGTCAACGTGGCGGAACATTTGTTACGAACAACGGACATATCGGTGACTGAGGCAGCGGATCGTGTAGGTTTTGGTAGCATTAATTATTTTATTCGCATCTTCAAACAGTTCAAGTACTACAGTCCTTCGCAATGTAAAAAATAAGGAAGACAGGCACTAAGCTTAATAACTAGAACAGACTGTTTAGCGAATAAGGCTAAACAGTCTGTTTGTTTTTGCGGTGATTCGAAAACCTCTTAGAAATACACGATAAAAGTTAAGAATCTCCCTGTTGCAAAGGAAGGCATTCATGTAAACTAATTTTATAGGGCATTTTTAAGGGGACGGAGGAGCAGCATGAAAGGCATTAAATACATCATCCACTCCATTAGAGGTAAGTTGATTTTTACGTTTATTATCTTAATTGTTGTACCGATTTTATTTATCTTTCTCTCCTATACGTATTCTTCAAAGAGTTTGCTAGAGAAAGAAGTGTATACGACCAATCAAGAATTGGTTGAAAGTAAGGCCAAAGGGATTGACGATCTGCTTGGTAAAATGGTTAAAGCAACAGCTTTTGTAGAGTCAGATGTGAAACAAAGTGATATCTCCAAGCTTGCTAATTGGAAGAATGATTATCAGTCCTATTCGACCATTAAAAGGGTACAAACGTCGCTGGGGACCATTCGAGATTTACTCCTCGATACCAGGGCCTTCCTCATCTATCTGGATAATAATCAGTTAGCGCTCAGTACGTTATATGATTTTAACATTGATAATAATTACGCCAATCTCATTCAGGAGCCCTGGTATATCGCTGCTAATAAGCAGATGGGCTATCCGATATGGACATTGTTCTACAAACTTAACCCTCAATTTGGCTATGCCGACGCAGGAACTTCGAGCAGCTATGTCACGATATCCAGAACTGTACGAGACGCTACGGGTACGAAAAGTGCAGGAGTTATTAGTGTAGGTGTGCCGTGGGAAGTGTTCTTCGGCAAACGTGAACTGTCTTCTCAAAGCTTGCCGGATATGTTGATGAGAGACCATGAAGGGCGATTCATGGACACGCAAGGTAATGCGTTTACAAATTTCACAAATGAACAATTATTAGAATTAAATCGAGCCAAAGATCAGGGCATGCGCTTTAATCATGACGGCAACACCTATTTGGTTAATGAAGCCAAAGTTTCTATACTAGGCGTGAGTTTGCTGACTTTTATACCCAATGATCAATTTACTGCTCAGTTAAACAAGTCGAAAACCAAATCTATTCTTAGTATTTTGTTGATTTTTGCTGCTGCTATTCTGTTATTTATCTATTTCCTGCTGCGATTTACCAAGCCGATCTATTCACTCTTGCATTCCATGGGGTTAGTAGGAGCAGGGGATTTTAAGACGGTTGTTCAGGTAAAAGGGCGAGATGAGATATCGCTGCTAGGTAATAGCTTTAATCGCATGACAGTCAAGCTTCAAGAGCTGATGTCCCATGTCGTGGAAGAACAACAGAAGAAAGAGGAAGCCCATTTTCAAGCGTTACAGGCACAAATTAATCCTCATTTTCTATTCAACACACTGAACTCTATTAAACTTATGGCCATGTTGTCCAATACGAACCGCAATGTGAGTGACATGATAACAGCATTAGGTAAGCTACTCGAGTTCTCAATGAAGCAGCAGCATCACTATGTCACACTTCGACAAGAATTAGAATATTTAGAGCTTTATATGTATTTGCAGAAAATTAGATATAATGACAACATCAGTATTGCTATGGATGTTCCCGAGGACCTCTTGGATAGCTATGTCTTGAAATTTAGCCTTCAACCCCTTGTAGAGAATAGTCTTATACATGGGGGGCGATTGCCCTTACATATTCAGATTCATGCGTATTGGCAGGAGGATCGTTTAGGATATACCATCTCCATTCAAGATAACGGCAAAGGTGTAGCTCCAGAGGAATTAATAAGCATTCAGGAGGGGTTAACCCCCTCACATGCCAAATATAGCGGTATTGGCATTGGAAATGTAGATCAACGAATCAAACTATATTTTGGTGCTTCCTACGGCATTACCTTACATCAACTTGAGGAATGCGGGTTAGAAGCCCGTATTCAATTACCATTCATAAATAAGGAGCCGACGCTATGATACGGATATTAATTGTTGATGACGAGATTTTGGTTCGATTATCTTTAAAAACGCTCATTCCATGGCAGGAACATGGTTTTGAAGTGATTGGCGAAGCTGAGAACGGGGTGGAAGCCTTGGCTCTGCTAGAGAGATTTCCCTGCGATATTGTGCTTATGGATATTCGTATGCCAGAGATGGATGGCATTGAATTAATGACGAACATTACGAGGCAGTGGCCGCATACACGGTGCATGATTTTATCTAATTATAATGATTTTAATTATGTACAAAAAGCTTTGCAATTAGGTGCAGTTGACTACATGCTCAAGTTAGCCTGGGTGCCAGAGGAGTTGCTTGAGAAATGCAAGCGCATTGGTGAGGAGATTGAAAATTCGCGCATTCAGCAATCGGAAAAAGATCAACTCGTCTCAAAGGTGGTACAGTTAAAAAGTGGCGTAAAGCGGGGACAATTGCAGAATTTATTAATGAAACACAGTTCCAAACTGGAAACGGATGCTTTACTGAAGGAATTGAATTTGCAATGTGGCGAACCGCCTTATCGCGTTGTCTGCATTTCGATCGATGAGTATCGGCGGGTCAATGAGGAGAATAGGTTCAAAAGTGAACAATTGCTGAGCTATACCGTGGGTAATATTTTGGAGGAAATCATGAAGAAGAATGGCGGAGGCGAGTTAGTAGAAACGTTAAATGGTAAGTTCGCCTTGATCTTAAGCGGTTTCTCTGAGATCACTTTGGAAGAAATGCGCGATGCTTCGGCTACTTATGCCCGTGTATCGCTTAGCTTCGGTATTTCTCAACCCTGTACGATTTATGAATTACATCGCGCCTATGAAGCAGCTGAGATGAGCTTGGATCGCAAGTTTCATGATCTGGATAAGCATATGTTTTATTCAGATAAACAAAATGTCGCAGCTGGACGTTATCGGCCAGAAATTCAAGAAGTGATCGATATCATTCATAAGGAATTCAATCACTCCATCAAGGTATCTGAATTGGCTAAGCGAATCGGGTTTGTTGAGAATTATCTAAGTGTTCTCTTTAAAAAAGAAACAGGCGATAAAATTGTTGACTATATAACCAAGGTTAGGATGAAGCGGGCTCGTGAGCTCTTAGCTGATCCTACGTATAAAATATATGAAATCAGTGAAATGGTCGGATATGGAGATTCGAACCATTTTAGTAAATATTTCAAAAAAACAGAAGGGGTATTTCCGCTGGAATATCGCAAAATGATATGGGGTAAATAAATACGAATCTAAGAAAAACACTTGAAGTCTATAGAATCTCCCATTCGAAGTTGTCACGCCATTTGGTATAACTGAAATGTGGTCAAATTAAGTTGAGGGGGAAATACTAAATGAAAAGGCTTTCAGTTATTGGCTTGTCAGTTGCGATGTTATCATCGTTGGCTTTGAGCGCTTGTGGTAAAACAGAAACGAACAATGGCGGTACAAGCACTACGACCGCTACAGCTACGTCAGCAGCAGCAACGGCAACACCAGCAGCACCTGCAAAAACAGTGAAGTTAAAGTTCTGGGGTGGCGTTCCTGAAGAAAGTGGCCCTAAAGCCGTCGTGGATAAATGGAATGCGGCTAATAAAGATATTCAAGTTGAATATGTGCGATTCGTAAATGATGAGCCTGGTAATACGAAGCTTGAGACAGCTTTACTTTCAACGAATGACGCACCTGATCTATACGTTTCATACAGCGACGCCAACTTGGATCGAAGAATCACGTCAGGCATGGCTGAGCCACTAGATGATCTGATTAAGAAGGTCAATTTTGATGTTAATGGGATCATTGGCGCCAATAATCTGATTAAGAAGGACAATAAAACGTATTATCTACCAGGAGCGAAAAGCTTGCAGGTCATGTTCTTCAATAAGGCGATGTTAGATGCGGCTGGCGAGAAAATCCCGACAGATTGGACGTGGGATGAGTACGTGGCTCTTGGCAAGAAGCTGACGAAACCAGGGCAAATAGGTGCTTACTTAAATCCAACATGGGAGCCGATTGCGATTGACGTACTTTTGTCGGCGCAGCCTAACAATGCCTACTTCGCAGCAGATGGCAGCTCCAACTTGAACAATCCAGCCTTAAAGAAAGGCTTAGAGGTACAGAAGCAGTTGTTAGATGCAAAAGCTATGGTACCATATGCGGAGGGCATAGCCAATAAGCTTCAACCGCAGGATGAATTGCTAAAGGGTAGAACGGCTATGGTTTATTCGGGAACGTATTTATTTAGATATATTAAGGATGATAAAGCATATCCAGATCGTAAATTCACTGTGGCTTTCGCACCTGTACCGCAAATGGAAAAGGGTAAAAATGTGAATGGCGGCGGATTTAGTGACTACATTTCCATTAATGCGAAAAGTGCAAATAAGGAAGCGGCGATGAAGTTCTTAGATTGGTACTTGAAAGAGGGCAACTTGGAAATGGTTGCTGGTGGACGCATCCCGAGTAACCTGAAGTCCGACATTAACAAAGTTGCAGATATTATCATCGCGGATAAAGGTCAGTACTTTGATAAAGATTCGTTCATGAGTGTGCTTAAAGGTAACTATACGTATAAGTTGACCACGAAAACGACAGCCTTAGCTGAGCAAAGAAAAGCATTGATGGAAGAAGCAGAGAAATACTTTATGAACGTTCAACCACTTGATAAAACGGTTGAGACGATCAAGAAAAAGGCTGATGACGCCATTAAAGCAGCTACCAAATAATTGAATAGAGAGACACCCCAATTAGACCACACCCTTGTACCTAAGGAGGTGGTCTGTTTTTTTATATAGAGACACTTCTGCTCCGTTTAACGAAAATAGGAACGAACGCGAGTGCTACGGGTTACAAATGAATGCTGGACTATCGTAGTCTTACTTCGACAATTCCGGTAGGTGAAATCATAGGATATCACGGTTTATGCTTACTTTTTCCCATTCTGCTGAGGATGAAGTTATTTTATACTTAATACTAAGAAGGGAGCTGCGAGCAATGAAATGGAAAGAAAAAACAAGAGAAAACGTAGCTGGTTATTTATTCATACTTCCAAATCTGCTGGGATTTTGTGCGTTTATTTTACTCCCATTGGTATTTAGTTTGATATTGATATTTACAGATTGGAATTATTTAAAGGGATTGCAGGGACTCACCTATATCGGATTGGATAACGTAATTAAACTATTTCATGATGAAAAGGTGTTAAAAGCATTAACGAATAATGTTATTTTCTCTGCTGTTACCGTTCCTGCAGCGATGTTTGGTGGATTGCTTTTAGCAATTGTCCTGAACAAATATGTCTTTTTTAAAGAGACACTGCGTACGTTAGTTTTCCTTCCTTATATGAGCAGTTTGATTGCTATTGCTGTGGTGTGGAGAGTCATGTACAACTCATCAGAAGGCCCTATCAACAGCATCTTAAGGTCGCTAGGCGTAAGTAATCCTCCTGGATGGTTGGCAAGTCCCGATTGGTCACTCATTAGTATTATGATCATGACGGTATGGATCTACGTTGGGTATGCGATGGTGCTTTACATGGCAGGACTTCAAGGTATCTCCAAGGATTACTATGAGGCATCAGAAATTGATGGCGCGAACGGAACGAAGCGCTTCTGGCATATTACATTGCCACTGCTTAAACCGACAAGCTTCATGATTGCAATAACACTTGTGATTGCTTCTTTTCAAGTATTTGCATCTGTTCAAGTTATGACCAATGGCGGGCCACTCAATTCTACTTTGGTGTTAGCGCTATACATATACTCACAAGCATTTGAACTCAAACAAATGAGCTATGCATCTACGGTATCATGGTTGCTATTTATCGTCATTTTCATCGTTACAATCGTTCAATGGAAAGGCCAGAAGAAATGGCAAGATTACTACTAGGGAGGTGAACAGAGTGAATAGGCAAGTGTTAAATAGGAGTGTTATTCTAAAAAGTATGCTGACGCTAGTATTTGCGGCCATTGCAATTGGTATGGTTCTACCATTTATTTGGATGTTATCGGGATCCTTTAAGAATAGCGCTAGCTTATTCGAGTATCCGATTCGTTGGATTCCGAAGGAATGGAACTTTGATAATTATAAACGTGTATGGTCAGGATCGGTCCCGTTTTCGGTCTTCTATATAAACTCGATTAAGATTACTTTTTTGCAGGTTTTAGGTTCAATTGTAACGAGTGCGCTGGCAGGGTTTGCTTTTGCTAAATTGAGGTTTAAATTTAAAGAAGGTATCTTCTTAATTTATATTTGTACAATGATAATTCCGCATCAGGTGCTGTTCGTTCCAAGGTTCATTCTGTTTGATCAAATGAATTTAGTGAATACACATGCTGCAATCATTTTGCCAGGGATGTTTACGGTTCTGGGGACCTTTCTCATGCGTCAGTTTTTCTTAACTTTGCCTAACGAGCTGCTAGAGGCTAGCAAGGTAGATGGAGCGGGGTATTGGCGGATGTTCTGGCAGCTCTCACTGCCCTTAACAAAACCGGCTTTAGTTACGTTGTTAATTCTAACGTTTACATGGCATTGGAACGAGTATGAGAACCCGCTAATTCTACTTAGAAGCAGAGATTTATTTACGATACCTATCGGTTTATCGAGTTTCTCCGATGAGAATGGCACGGATTACCCACGTATCATGGCCGCTTCCGTATCGGCACTTGCTCCCTTAATTGCGATTGTAGCTATCTGTCAACGATGGTTTGTTGAGGGTATTGCAAATACAGGCTTGAAAGGCTAATCGGAATTTCAGCGGGGGTAGAACTGTTATGAATGTAAATATATTGGATATTGTTCAATCCCATATAAATATGCTAATCGAGCATGGCAAAGATACATATGGCGATGTACATACTCCGATGTTTATGGCTACGTTAGATCCTATGACTAAGAAATATCCTGTGGACGATTCACGTTCGGACGATTTTATGCAAAGAGCTTATCGACTCATTCATGCACCGAAAGGCTGCTCAGCCTACTGGGATCATTCTACATTAAACGCGATGGTTCATCTTGCTAATCAGACCGGAGAGTCTCGTTATCTTGAAGAGGCTGATCAGTATCTTGATTATTTTATGAAACACTGTGTATCAGAACAAGGCCTTTTCTTATGGGGAAATCACCATTTCTATGATGCTTTTCGAGATCGCAATGTATGGTTTTACTACGGACCTCCATTGATGGATTTCGATTCAACTCAGCAACCTACCTTTCATGAAATGAGGCCGTATGTTCCTGATTGGGAACATATGTATCGTCTGAATCCAACAGCTGTAGAAACTCATATTAGGATGTGTGAGAAACATCATGTTTACGATCCGTTAACGGGTGGTTTCGATCGTCATTCTTCCCAGCAGAAGGATTATGCCTTCATTGAAGCGGGGGGCATTCTGGTGCAATCATTGGGTTTTTTATTCAGCAAAACGAA
Organism: Paenibacillus qinlingensis; assembly: GCF_031455095.1. GTDB lineage: Bacteria > Bacillota > Bacilli > Paenibacillales > NBRC-103111 > Paenibacillus_E > Paenibacillus_E qinlingensis_A. The sequence goes on along the minus strand of NZ_JAVDSB010000002.1, from coordinate 417,447 downwards.
GGATACTGCGTTGTTGGAGAAAGCACGTAAAATTGCTGTGTTCAGTTATAGCCATCGAAATACAACGACGAATCTAATTGTCAATTGTCCAACTCAACAGCGCTGGGACAGCAAAGTAACAACCACAGAGGTCGGCATTTGGGCTAGAACATTGCTCCGCACAGTCGAATACATCCAGTCTGTAACCAATGAAGGTGATGGGCGGGCTGGTGAAATTGCTTTAGAATTAAAAACGATGGCACTGTCAGCCCTGCAAGCCTATTTGATATATGGCTATGATTCAAAGCAAGAGAGTTACTATGGCAGAGTGAATCTAGATGGAACACCGGATCTCGGGCAGCAAGAAACGGTATATATGCCGGATTCATACAGTGATGTGTGGGCTTTTTTGTTCCCAAGTCATGATTATCCGATGTCAATGGCAATGACAATATTGGAACATATAGATCATAGCGAGTTGTTTGCACTTAGCGCTAAAAGATGGGCAGATGTGACAGTTCGGGACTGTATGTCTATGCCACACGGACAAGTTAGATATGCCGAGCACTATGGGCGGAATATTGTATTTCTCGCTGAATATGCTCGTATTAGCGGGAGGCCGGAGTATCGAATTGCAGCAGAGAGGCTTGCAGAAGAAGCAGTAAAATCCCTTTATCAACAGGAAATGTTTGTTGGACATACAGGTGCCAAGTGGTACGATGCTGTCGATGGAGTCGGTTTTTTAATGGCAGGTCTGCTGTATTTACACAATGGCAACAAGGATGTCATTCGTTCTTTATTCTAATGCGGAAGATAGATAGTGAGGGGAGATCATCGATCATGAGTGGAGAAAATAAGCGGGAACTCGTACAGGCAGATGTTTTAGTAGCTGGAGGCGGAATATCTGGCGTAATAGCAGCCATTGCCGCTGCTCGGAACGGTGCGAAAGTTGTTCTATGTCAGGATCGTTCCGTTCTAGGCGGCAATGCTTCATCAGAAATTCGCATGCATATCGTTGGGGCGGCGCATTCCAAGCGGGGAACGGCCTTAGAGACAGAAGCCAGGGAAGGCGGCATTTTGGAAGAAATCCTATTGGAATGTGCTGTTCGCAATCCACAGCGAAGCGCTTCGATGCTCGATCTCCTTTTATATGAAAAGTGCCGTGCAGAAGCGAACTTGACCTTGATGCTTAATACCGCGATTATCGCCGTACAAATGGATGGCAATCGCATTATTTCTGCGTTAGCTACTAGAGAAAGTACAGAACATAGCTTCGAAATTAATGCTAATATCTTCATGGATTGTACCGGAGACGGACGTCTCGGGAAAGAGGCTGGCGCGTTATTTACGACAGGTCGGGAATCATCCGCGCAATTTGGGGAGTCATTTGCAGGAGAAATCTCCGATCCGTATCGTCTTGGTTCTTCGTTGTTGTTTACTGCACGAAATATGGGAAAACCGATGAAGTTTATAGCACCGGAATGGGCGAAACGCTATTCAGAGGAGGATTTGAAATATCGCGATCATTCCTCGTGGGAATACGGATATTGGTGGGTGGAGTTTGGCGGATTATTGGATACGATTTCAGATAACGAAATGATCCGAGATGAGTTGCTTGCCATCATGATGGGCGTCTGGGATCATATCAAAAATAGCGGTAACCACCCAGAGTCTGAGAATTGGGCGCTAGATTGGTTTGGCTTCTTACCTGGCAAGCGGGAATCGCGCAGATTCATCGGCAAGCATGTGCTAACACAAGGGGATTTACAACATTCCGTCCATTTTGAAGATGTGATCGCCTATGGCGGGTGGCCGATGGATACACATCCACCGCAGGGGATAGAGGCCAAAGAGATCGATCCCTGCCAACAACCGCATACCAATCATGTGTATGGCATACCACTAGGTGCAATGATTAGCGCGAATGTGGTGAATCTCATGTTTGTAGGCCGTAATATTTCCGCTACGCATATTGCCTTTTCAAGTACACGGGTCATGGCTACCTGTGGTGTGATGGGACAAGGCGCTGGCACATTTGCGGCAATGGCCATAAAAGAAAGTCTTCCGCTGGACGTGGCGTACCGTAACGAAGAATTGGTTCGGAAAACACAACAGCAGCTGATTAAACAGGATGCCTTCCTTCCTGGTATTCCTGCGAGTGACAATTTGGCAAGTCAAGCTGTTGTTCGGGCTTCATCCGAGCAGCCAGAAGGGCAAGCATCCAATATCATAGATGGATATACCCGTTCCATGCATGGCACCAACGGCGTCAGACTGGATAGGGTCCTTCCCGGTACGCACAGATGGATGTCACTTCCTGAAGATCGGGAGCCGTGGATTGAGCTAGAATGGGAAATCCCCACATCCATCAATGAAATAACCATTGTTCTGGACACAGGTATGCACCGGAGACTGACATTAACACACGAGAACAACTTGCAAAAGAAGCTCGAATGGGGACCACAACCTGAGACATTAAAAGATTTCCGTGTCATTGCTTATTTGGCAAGCCCACTCGGCGACACACGTGAAGTGATGAACATTCAGGATAACTATCAGAGACAGGTTACAACCGATGTTCAATTGGAACAGGTAAGTAAGATTCGTCTAGATGTCCTAAGCACGAATGGGTTGGATCATGCCAGAATTTTTGAAATCAGATGTCATTAAAGGCAACTTAGATGAAGACACAGGAGATTGAAATGTCTCCTGTCTGATTTCGAAAAGAATGAAAGCGTTATCATTTGAAGGGAGGTGTTTGACAAATAAACTTTATTTGAAAATGGAGCGTGGGGAAATTAGTGGGAAATGAGTACATACGAAGGAGGCAATAGCCATGCGTACAACCGTAAAACGGACAATCATCACGTTACTTACTCTCTTGTTTTTGGTAACGATGAATTCAGTTTATGTGAAACAAGTTTCAGCCGCGGATGAGTATGATACGCTCCGGGACAAATGGAAGGAGATGCTAACGGGAGGAACAGCTTATAATCCACTCGATCCGGATATTGCTGCTCAAATTACGGCGCTTACCGCTACAGCGAGTGCTAATTGGAGCAACATGGACAATACACCGGGTACCTATCTGTGGAGTGATCTGGCAAGCACGACGAATTCTAGTCAAATTACTTCGACGTATGGTCGGTTAAAGTCAATGGCACTTGCTTATGCCACGACAGGTTCAACGCTTCAGAACGATGCGACGTTGCTCGCTGATATTCTCACAGGTCTAGATTGGATGAATACGAATCGGTATAACGCAAGCAGTACACCTACTAATCCGAGTAATACGAAATATGATAACTGGTGGGATTGGGAGATAGGCGCACCACTTGCGCTCAATGATATTGTGGTGCTGCTGTACGGACAATTAAGCGCCACGCAAATAACCAACAATATGAATGCCATCGATCATTTCCAACCAACCGTTACGATGACTGGGGCTAATCGAACATGGGAGTGCACGATTATCGGTGTTCGCGGTATCATAGTCAAAAACGCAACGAAAATAGCCAACGCTCGAGATGGGCTGAGCACGGTATTTAATTATGTGACTAACGGTGATGGGTTCTATGCAGATGGCTCGTTTATCCAGCATGAGAAGCATCCGTATACCGGAGGTTATGGAACGGGGTTATTGCAGGATATAGCCAATCTCATGTATGTACTTAATGGCTCCACATGGGCTGTCACAGATGTCGACAAGCACAACGTATATAAATGGGTACATGATTCGTTTGAGCCCTTAATTTACAAAGGTGCAATGATGGATTTGACGAGAGGTAGGAATATTTCGCGTTCCTATGCGCAAGACCAGGACGCCGCCATCAGTGTGATAAAAGCGATTATACGCATTTCACAATCTGCACCGACAACGGACGAAGCAGCGTTTAGGAGTATGGTGAAATACTGGATAGACACGAATACGTATAAGAATTTTTACACGTATGTTCCAACCAATATGATCGTTCTAGGCAAAGAGATTGCTGCCAATGCAACTTCTCGAGGGGAGCTCATTGCGAATAAGCAGTTCCCCAATATGGCACGCACGGTTCATCTGCGTCCTGGGTTTGGTTTGGGAATCAGCATGTCGTCTAATCGCATTTACAATTTCGAAGCTATCAATAGCGAGAATTTAAAAGGTTGGTATACCGGAGATGGGATGACTTATTTATATAATCATGATCTTTCTCAATTCTCCAATGATTTCTGGCCGACTGTCAATAAATATCGGTTACCTGGCGTAACGGTAGATACAATGACAAGGACCAACAGCAGTGGGAGCAGTTATTTGAGTTCGAAAGATTGGGTTGGCGGTACATCGATTTTGGGGACGTACGGGACAACGGGAATGGAGCTCGTTGCCTGGAACAGTAATTTAACAGCGAAGAAATCGTGGTTTATGTTCGACGATGAAGTTGTTGCGCTCGGTGCCGGGATTACGAATACGGGACAGACTGGCAATGGATGGGACGGCACAGCTAGAAAAGTGGAGACCATTGCAGAGAACCGCAAGCTGAACAGCAGCGGCAATAATGCGTTAACGGTAAATGGAGCCGCTAAGTCCACCGCATTAGGGTGGTCGGAGACCATGACAGGTGTGAACTGGGCTCATCTAGCAGGGAGTGTATCCGGTTCGGATATCGGCTATTATTTCCCTGGAGGCACGACGTTGAATGGAAAACGTGAAGCTAGAACAGGCAAATGGAGCGATCTTGATGGAAGAGCAGGAACCTCCACGACGAATATAACGAGCAATTATATGACGATGTGGTTTGATCATGGCGTTAATCCGACGGATTCGACCTATTCGTATGTGATGTTGCCAGGTAAAACGAGTACACAGGTAAGCAGCTATGCGAGCAGTCCCAATGCTACTGAATTGGAGAACTCTACTTCTGTTCAAGCCGTGAAAGAAACGGCATTAAATGTTGTTGGCATGAATTTCTGGGGAGATGCACTCAAATGGGTGCAGGTCAGCGGAACCAATTTCCTTTCCAGCGATAAGAAAGCCTCCATCATGACAAAGGAAAATGCAGGTTCTGATATTGAATTAGCCGTGTCCGATCCGACACAAGCCAACACGGGCAGCATCAACATTGAAATTAACCGAAGTGCAACGGGTTATCTCTCCTACGATTCGGGAGTTACGATTACCCAGTTATCCCCAACGATTAAATTGAGCGTTAACGTGAATGCGGCTAAAGGAAAAACGTTTAAAGTTAAGTTGAGCTATACGGGCGGGACACCAATTACGCCAAGCGATATCATCATTGATAATACTTCAGCTGAATTTACGGGTACATGGCTATCTTCGACGGTATTGCCGAACTATTATGGATCCGACTATGTCTATAATAATTCAGGGACAGGCGCAGATAAAGTGAGATGGCGACCAACGATTCCAACGACAGGCAATTATCAAGTGTATTATCGAATACCGGATGGCAACTCAGGTCGTTCAACCAATGCCCCATTTACCGTGTATTATAACGGAGGGTCTCAACTGTATACGGTTAACGAGCAGACGGTACCTGGGGGAGCTTGGGTTATGCTAGGAACGTATAACTTTGCAGCAGGAACTACTGGTTATGTTGAGTTGACGGATAATGCCAATGGCACTTATGTAAACGCTGACGCAATGAAGTTTAGTCCTGTCAGCTTGACTAACCTTTCGCCTTCCGCAACGCTTTCTGTTGATTCGACGAATGGCGCTTTCACCAAGGAATTAGCTGTTGACGGTATCAAAAATGTTCAAAGCAGCAGGTGGTTGTCCACGAATACGGCGGAACCACACTGGTTCCAATTGGATTGGCCGTCAAGTAAGACAATCAGTAATGTCAAGATTTGGAGCGGCTCCACAAGTGGGCCAGACTGGCAGATCGACACGTATAAGATGCAGTACTGGAGTGGAAGCTCCTGGGTAGATATTCCCGGAGCGAGCGTCACGGGCAATACTAAGGACGGCATGAGCGGTCAGTACAACGATCTAAGTTTCGCGGCAGTGACAACGACGAAGATCAGGATGTACATCACCGATGCCACTACGGTTGGAAGTAACAAGGATGCCCGGTTGTTTGAGATTGAAGTGTGGGGCATGTAAGCTGAAATCATAAGGGACTGCTCGCCACAAGTTTACCTAGGAGAGATCTTTGTATATAGCTCAAAGATCTCTCACAAGGGGTATGAAGTTGAGGCGCATATTGAAAATTATTCTTGAACAGACAAAAGAGCTATGATACTATTTACTCGAGTAAATTAATGATGTAATGAACACAATAACCATTCAACAACGTTGTTTGGTTTTCTATTTCTTTTAAATTTACTCGAGTAAAATTAATGGGAGGATCATATTCATGAAACAAACTAATGAGCACTATGACGTAGTCGTTTGCGGAGGCGGTCTAGCTGGATTCTGTGCAGGGGTAGCTGCAGCAAGACAAGGCGCTAAAGCTTGCATCATACAAGACCGACCCGTTTTCGGAGGGAATAGCTCATCCGAAATTCGGGTAACACCCCACGGGGCGGCTGCCTTCCACGCCTATGCGAGGGAAACGGGCATTCTTTCCGAGCTTCTGATTGAAGAGCGGGCTCGCAATCATGAGGAAATTTTGGAGAACGGTTGGACGAACAGTGTATGGGATATGGTCATGTACGATATGGCTATGCATACACCTAACCTTACTTTTCATTTAAATACTTCAATCCAGCATGTGATTACGGATGGGAATAAAAATATCCAATCTGTCATTGGACGCATTGCGAATGGCGAAACAGAGATAACCATCTCCGGAAGTGTGTTTATTGATTGTACAGGAGACGGTATTGTAGCCGACTTGGCTGGTTGCGAATGGCGGATGGGGTCTGAAGGCCGCGAGGAATTTAACGAGCCTCATGCCCCGCTAATAGCCAGCCAAGATACAATGGGCAATTCCATCCATTTCAAGGCCAAGGATATGGGACGTCCTGTACCGTTCAAAGCTCCTGACTGGGCAGTGAAGTATGACGATGCGAGCTTCTTCTATAAGCAGGGCAGAACGCCGTATGATGTCCGAGGCGGGTATTGGTGGCTAGAAATCGGGATTCCTTGGCATACGATTTATGATACAGAGAATATCCGGCATGAACTGACGCGGCATACCTTAGGCGTATGGGATTGGATCAAGAACAAGGATCCGGAGACGATGGAGCTTGCAGCTAACTATGCCATCGATTGGATCGGTCAAGTTCCGGGCAAACGCGAAAGCCGCAGGATAATCGGGGATTATTTTATGACCGAGCATGATATTTTAAACCGTAAGGTTTTTGAAGATGAAATTGCATTCGGTGGCTGGTTTATCGATTTGCACACACCTGGCGGATTGCTGGCACCAACCAGCGAACCGAATTCTGCAGCAGGTTATCAGGGTGATTACGATGTGAAAAGTTACTGTGGACCCTACGGAGTACCGCTTAGCATTTGTATAGCCAAAGACATGAACAATCTAATGATGGCCGGACGCAATGTGAGTGTGACTCATGCAGCTTTGGGAACCGTTCGTGTCATGGGGACAACGGCTCTAATGGGGCAGGCTGTAGGAACAGCAGCGGGTCTCGCGGTCAGCAAGAACGTCACGATTAGAACCATTTCCAATGAACATATTCATGAGTTGAAGCAAACGCTGGTAAAGGATGGCTGTTTTCTACCGAACAACAGAAATGAAGATGAGCTCGATCTCGCACGTTCGGCACAGTTGACTGCCAGCAGTGAAGCCGTCGTTCATGGCGTTGGTCCAGAAAGTCGCGATTCGGAAACGCCTTTATTGAAACGCTGGTGGGATACAGCGCCTAAGAAACTGGAGTTGAATGTGGTTAAGAAGCCTGAGGTTCAGCTGGTAACGAAACTCGGACAATGGATTGCGATGGGGACTTCGGAGCTGCGTAAAGTCTCTGTATGCTTGACCAACACGTCGGATCAGCAACAAATCGTCCATGCGTCGCTTATTCCGGTAAACGATATTTGGGATTACCGTGTGAACACGGGAACAGTGCTCGCCTCAACGGAATTATCAGTTGCCCCTGGCGAAGTGCAATGGATCGAGTGGGGGGTGCAGTTGACGAATCTGCAGCCAAACTCGTACATTCGTCTCGATCTTTCCAGCAACGAGCATGTGATCTGGCATCGCGCGGGCGGAATTGAACCTGGTCAAACTTCCGCTTGGGATATGGGCAACGGACAAATGCGCGGTGTGAAATACGCACTCAGTTACCGGGTGGAACCCGCGCAGCCGAGCTATGGCGCAGTGAATGTCATTAGTGGCGTTAAACGGCCTCAGCAGTCCACGAATTTATGGAAGTCCGACCCGCAGCAACCGCTATCTCAGTGGCTTCAGTTGGCGTGGGAACAAGCTGTGACGATTCGTGAAGTGCATCTCGCATTCCCAGGTCAATTGCTGACGGAATACCATTATTACCCGCCATTTTATAAAGATCCGCAGTGTCCGAGTGTTTACACCATCCAAGCATGGAGAGATGATCGCTGGGAGGATCTTGTGCATGTGAAGGACAATTATCAAAGACAGATGAAGCATAACTTGTCTGAATCCGTGAAGACGGATAAATTACGAATCATTGTTCATGCAACGAACGGAGACCCTTCTGCCGCAATCTACGAAGTTCGTTGTTACTAGGGAGTTGCATTGTGAGGTCATCATGCTATACACTTTGTTTACTCGAGTAAAGAATGATAAGGAGTATAGTTGATGGTCACTCGCAACGATGTAGCGCGACATGCCGGAGTCTCGGTGGCAGTGGTTTCTTATGTATTAAATAATAAAAGCATCGTAAAGGAAGAGACACGCCTTAGGGTGCTTAGGGCTATGGAAGAGTTAAATTACCAGCCGAACCTAACGGCCCGCAGCTTGAAGACTAAGCGGAGCGGACAACTTGGGGTACTGACCAATTTTATCGGTAATCCATTTGAAGCGGGAATACTCCTCCATCTGGAGGAAGCGGCTCGCCAGTATGGTTACATGATTACTTATCATACCTATAGAGATGAACATGCAGAGGTACTTAAGGCTCAACTAGCGGGACGAGTAGATGGGATTATTCTGCTCGGTCAAAGTCTGCCAGATGATCTCCTGGATACGTTTAACAAAAGGAACATTCCTCTGGTCTCTATCATGAAACCTGCCCACTTGGAAATCCCGTTGACTTATGTGGACGTGGACTGGCAGGCGGCTTATGGTAAGATCTTTCGGCTCCTGAAGCAGCAAGGTCATAGTGAAATTGCTTTAATGTCCCACGGCAACAGCTTGAATCCGCTGCAAGCGCGAATGGCATCAGCCATTCATCTCTTGGAAACGGATGAATCTTTTCGCCATATGAAGTATCAAGTGCTTGAAGGTCGAGGGAGATATGAAAATGCTTATCATGCCATCATGCAGTTGTCTGAACCTCATTTTACCGCTATCCTATGCGCAAATGACTTGATGGCTATCGGCACAATTGCCGCATGCCGTGACAAAGGCTGGCGAGTACCTAACGAGTTAGCGGTCATCGGCTCTGAGAACATTCTCATGGTTGGCGAGACGAACCCGCCTATTGCTGCAGTAGAATATCCAAGAATCCAGGCAGCCAATATGGCAGTGGAGAAGCTGATTCAGTTGATTGGCGGCCATCATGGCGATGTAGAATCAGACCTAATCCAGGCAGATTTCATCAGTAGGCCTAGTTTAGGTAGGGATCAAGAGTAATACGTTCAATCGTATAAAAGTTGGAATCAAGGGAGATCGCAATGTTAAATCAGACCATTAATCTTTGGACAAAAGAAGAGTATACCTATGACACAGGTACAGATTTCATTCCGACACTTACAACGTATATATTAGATGGTCTTTACGCCAAAGATGCCGTTCTCGTTATTCCCGGCGGGGGATATAAGGGGTGCAGTTCTGCTGAAGCGGAAGGAGTTGCGATGAAGTTTTTGGAGGCGGGGAAGTCCGCTTTTGTGCTGACGTACACGACACGGTTAAGACCAAGCATGCAACCCGTGCAGAAACAGGCACTGCGTGACCTTTCCCGGGCTATGATTCTGATCCGCGAAAATGCGGAAAAATGGCGTATCCATCCTGATCATATCGCGATTTGCGGCTTTTCCGCTGGCGGACATCTCGCAGCTAGTCTCGCTGTCCATTGGAATAGGGACTTCCTCCAGAATGTTCGAGGCATTCAGGCGAATAGCAACAAGCCGAATGCCGTTATTTTGGGCTATCCGGTCATTTCTACGGGTGAATTCGTGCATAAAGGATCGTTTGTTAACTTGCTCGGGGATGACGCGACGAAGGAGCAACTTGACGAAGTCTCGCTTGAGCATAGCGTTGGTCCACATACGCCGCCAGTGTTCCTTTGGCATACCATTCAGGATATGACGGTTCCAGTTGAAAATGCCATGATTTTCGCTTCTGCGTTAAGGAAAAGCCTTGTTCCTTTTGAGTTGCACATATTCCCCTTCATCGGCCACGGTACTTCAACGTCAGATGATTCGTGGTATACGAATGGTCAGGATTATCTTAATGCGGATTGTGCGCAGCTATACAGAAAAGTAGCGATTAAGGAATTGACGGAAAGTAAGGGGAATTCAAGTGTCAGTGATGCGGAATTATTGGATTTCTTCAACGAGCCTGCAGTTAAGCCCAAAAAGCCTTTGCCTGATCCGATGAACTATCAACACAACGCGAATTGGATGAAATTATGTATAGAGTGGTTGAATATTACGTTTAGGGAATAATGGCTAAATGGCTGAAGAACACGCAAGACAAGGTGATGGCTGCTCTTCTGTCAAGAAAGTGGACGTCACTAAGTTAAGCCACCTGCTGGTAGTATAGCTGCTCAAATTGAGCGGGAGATATGTAACCAATTGTGCTATTCGACCTTGTTCTGTTGTAAAAGAACTCAAGATACCTGTACAGCTTTTGCTGGGCTTCCTGTTTAGTCTTAAATTTAGGGTTACTGTAGATGAACTCGCGCTTCAAAATGCTATGAAATGCCTCAATACAAGCATTGTCATAACAGTTACCTTTACGACTCATACTCGGCGTTATCTCGTAGCTTTCTAGCTGACTGCGGTACTCCTTAGAGGCATATTGAGAGCCTCGGTCGGAATGGTGAATCAGGTCTTTACCAGGCTTTTTGACGCTATGAGCCTGTTTAAGTGCATCTAAGACGAGGTCTGTTGTCATTCGGTCGCTTAGTTTCCATCCAACAATTTGCTTCGTGTAGAGGTCCAGAATGCTTGCAAGGTAGAGCTTTCCTTGGCGACATGGAATGTAAGTAATATCGGCCACCCATTTTTCATTTGGCTTTGTTGCTGTAAAGTCTTGCTGAAGGAGATTGGGAGCAATCGGCTGATCGTGATTTGAATCCGTTGTTTGAACTCTAAATTTCCGTGCCATACAAGAGCGCAGCCCTTGTTCACGCATAATAAGGCCGACCGTCCGTTCCGAGACACACAGGCCTTCCTTCAAAAGTTCTTTGTGTATGCGTGGGCTGCCATAGATTTCATGCTTGAATTGAAAGTAATATTTAATACGATCTGTTATTTCTTCTTTGCGTTTGCACTGCTCAGAGACCTCAGCTACTCGCCATTTGTAATATCCGCTCTTGGAGACCTTTAACACTTTGCACATCTTCTCCAATCGAAACTCGGAGCGGTGATCTTCAATAAACTTAAACCTCAGTTCTTTTCTTTGCTGAAGATGTGCATGGCCTTTTTTAGAATTGCGATCTCTTCTTTCAAATCCTCAATTTCCCGTTTCTGATCGTCAATAAGCTGAGACTGTTCACGAAGGTTTTCCATTTTGTTCACAGGTTCATGATCGAACTCCCGATATTTCCCCAACCAGTTTCGTAGGGTACCAGGATTAATATTCAACTCATCGGCGATATGCTCGAGAGATTTCGTTTGCTCTTGCACATACTTTACAGCTTCACGTTTAAAAGTTTCATTATATCGTTGTCTTGAATCGCTCATGGACAAACACCTCTTAGTTCATAGTTAAGATTATTATTACTTCTACACTAAGAGACGTCCACTTTTTATTCTAGATGCAGGCATCATCTTATCTTGCGTGTTTTCTTATTAGCACAGGAAATAAAGTGATGGTATAACGCTAAAGCGTTGAAATACGCAGGAAACTTCGATTTTGGAGCTTCTAACGTTATCGCATAACGTTATTGTTCAACTGGTCGTCCGTTAGCACGGATTAGCGTTTTCCCGTAACTTTATTGCACACTATTGTTGCTTCAAATAATCATCGTACTGTTCTTTTGTGCCTATAAATGTTCTAGCAACTGTTAGATTATCTTCGCCTCCACCATGCGAAGACACACCATGAAATTGTTCATGGCTTACTTTCTTACGCTGACCTTGATTATCAACATAGTTAACCTCAACACCTCCACTTTCCATGGTATTTGAGGTTTTCAACTTACCTGATTTTGGAATGGTATAAATAAATGCATTTTCTTCTTTTGGAAGCGGTGGGTAATCCAATTGATCGAAAGTAACTTGTACTTCTCCAACAAAATTTTCGGGCAAAAGGTAAATATGGTGTGGATTATTATTTATGGTAGTTATAAAAATGATTAAGCCTAAAAAGCCTAGAACCATGAATGTTAAGCCAATACATATATACTTATTCAATGGAACGCCCCCTTTTTAATGGTATAGAGTATCCTTTGGTTATTATACATCAAAACGATCGCGAATCTTCCGCATTCATGAACTGTTGGAAAGGAAATGCAACTATCCATGCATTGGCAGCGTCTATATATATGGGATTATTTGTTAGTACTTTGGAGAGGGAATAGGATATGAAAAAAATGTGGATCACTATGACAATTACTGGTGCGGTAGTTGCAGGAATACTCGCACTTACTCCTGCATTCGCTACTTCTACAACTTCTACTACTTCTACTCCAAAAGAAAAAGAACATACAACGACCTTTAAAGTAGTAACTGTACCAGCAGAGCAACATCAGAAGAAGGAAGTCGTAGAGCGATTGTACAAATCATGGGGAAATGGAATTAGTAAGATTGAAGAGAGTTATGGTGAAGAATTTAAAAAGGATGACTGGGATTTAATTTACGGCGTAGATATTGACAAGCATTTCACCAACCAACTTTCAGATGTTGAAGAGCAATCGTTCTTTATGGCGCTAAACGAGGCAAAAAAAGCATATAAAACGGGTGACTCTCAATATGGCATTTTGTTGCGTAAAGATCACAAAGCAGCCAGAGTAGTATGGGAACGTTCTAACGGAAACTTTCATATAGCGGATATCGTATTAAAGACCAAATCCACGATATGGAATACAGATGAACATATATGGACACTAGCTGATCAGGCGGAACTGCATTAGGTAATGTCAATGAAAGCTAAAAGAACGGTAAAAAACATTCCAAAAAAGTAAATAAATAGAATCCAAGTCGTTGTTGCTGTATAATGAAATAGAGAACATCGAGGAGGAGAGTGATCAGATATGCTAGAACAAATATCGGATTATTTATTTATGGGTTCATTAATTTTTTTGGTAATTACTGTATTTCTATTTTCCTCTGGCAGTAACTTTTTCAACACTTGGAATACGACTGGTGCAGCAACCGACTTACAAATGAATCACGACCATACAAAAATGGTAAATGCACAACACAGTCGATTAGTAAAACTTTTTAAATCATATCTCTTTTGGATTCCTGTTACTGGCATGATTGCTTCGGTAGTGTTATCTAATATTTAATCTATAATACGAATCAAGTCCGCGTAATTTGCGGGCTTTTTTTAATCGGATTTTGAAAAAATCAAGTGCTTGAAGTTGTAAATGGAAACTTATTACTTTTTGCTTCGTCTAATTGATTAGAAATGAATACTGGGAGCGATGAATGTGAATAAGCTTGGTATCGGTCTAGTTAGTATATTTTCATTATGCATGAGTATATTGATGCCTGTGGGGAGTGCTCTAGCCGCAGATGTTAGCGTGAAGGTTACGCTGCCAGACTTCGAGGTAAACTTGAACGGCAATACGGTTGACAATCAGTTCCGTGAATATCCGCTCTTGGTTTATCGTGATATCACTTACTTTCCGATGACCTGGTATGATACGAGACTGCTTGGCTTGGAAGCGAATTGGTCACCAGATGAAGGTTTGAACATTAGGCAAAACGAGGTGACTTCCTCCTATATGCCCTATCATTCTAATCATCGTAATGCGGTTACCTATGCAGCCGAGGTCCCCACATCGAGTGTTACTATTAACGGGAAGGTCATTGACAATACCAAAGAAAAGTATCCACTGTTAAGCTTCCGAGACGTAACGTATTTCCCAATGACATGGCGCTTCGCGCATGACGATTTTGGATGGGAGTACAAATGGGACAATTCCAGCGGACTTAGCATCACGTCCCATAACACGCAAATGCAAACAGTCGACCTTCCTGCATATGCGGATAAGAACGGTGTTGCCCTTTTCAAGGGATATTATTATTTCGTCGAGACGACGGGGACTACGAACCATGTATATCGTGCTCCTGTGCAGCAGCCCTCCCTCAAGGAGGAGATATATGCATATAGCTTCGGCAATACAGATAGGACACCATGGGTAATATCCTTTCAAATCCGTGACAACTCGCTGTGGTTTACCTACCACATGGGGGGAGGTTTTACGGGCAGCGACAGGTTTGTGAAAATCAGTGATGACGGGAAAGCTGAGTTGATGCTCTCCGGATATTTGGACTTCCACGACACGCATGACGGCACGTTAATTGTTCTTCAAGGCGCTGCGGCATACGAAAGAGGCAATTTGTATATAGTGCCTCCAGGTCAAGATGGAACGAACAGAAAGCGTGTTGGAGATTCGGGCGTGTTATACGGCAGTCATGTCACGTATAATGGAGACGTGGAAAATATTGACAATGGTTTCTCGACATCCGTAATCGGAGACGATGTGTACGTGTTAGCATCTCATGGGCAAACTGACTTAAACAACATATATAAAATCAACCTGAAAACGAATAAAAGCACGATGATCGTCGATGCAAGTGTCAACTTATTCCGAATCATTGCTAACAAGCTGTACTATGTAAAAGATGAGAATTACGCCTTATATTCGTCCGCACTGGATGGAACGGGCGAAACGAAACTTTCCGACCATCCGACATCATGGTTTGACAGCATTGATGGCAACGTATTTTACGCAACGAAGAAAGTAGCGAACCAATTCAATCTGTACCAGGTCGATTTGAACAGAGAAGACCCGCTCGTATGGCGTACACCTGTCTCCGAAGTGCGAGTGTTGAACAATCAACTCATCTGCCGGCTTGATGAAAAAGAAGACTACGGTGTCATAATCCTGGATAACTTAGGCCGCCTGCAGTTGAAAGTAGCGAATCCTATTTCGCGCATGCTTACGTCGGACGAGGGGATTCTTGTTGATACATCCAGCGGATCCAGCATACAGAGGATATCGTTGACCAACAAATAGTCGGTATACCGTAAGAGTGAATGCTTCATTATTATATTTTAGGAGTGGTAGGTAATGTTTGTTTCATCACTAATTGGATTTATGATTTCAGGAATCATCGTAGTACTAATCATACCTTTAATACGACGGATTTCCATTGCGATAGGTGCTGTAGCTGTTCCGAATCATCGTACAATGCATAGTACAATTATGCCTCGACTAGGGGGACTAGCTATATTCATCTCCTTTATGTCAGCCCTTTCTATGATGTATCCCCAAATCATACCGTCACTTCCCGCATTCTGGGGGCTACTTGTTGCAGCGTTTATGATTGAAATCGTAGGTGTCCTTGATGATGTGTACACGTTGTCTGCGAAGTGGAAATTGCTTGGCCAAATTCTTGCTGCGATGACAGTAGCCTTATCGGGTTACACGGTTGACCAAGTACATATTCCATTTGCTCAAGATCTTTATTTCCCAGGATGGATTTCAATCGTACTAACAGTCTTATGGATTGTGGGATTAATCAATGCGCTTAATTGGATAGATGGTTTAGACGGTTTGGCTACTGGAATCGCGGGAATTTCATGTATTACGCTCTGTATTATCGCAGGGTTAACTGGCAATATGATCGTACTGGTATTAAGTGCAACCTTGCTTGGAAGCTTAGCAGGCTTTTATATGTTCAACTCTGAACCTGCTTCAATTTTTATGGGTGAATCAGGCTCTGCGTTTCTTGGATTTGTACTGGCTGTCATTTCAATACTTGGCTTCAAACAAGCTGTATTCGTATCTTTTATCATTCCTTTACTCATTTTAGGTGTTCCGCTATTAGATACGCTCCTTGCGATGACACGTCGTGGTATTCAAGGTCGCCCATTATATGAGGCTGATCGTGGACATGTTCATCACAGACTGACTGACATTGGGGTTAGTCGTCGTAGCACGGTATATACGTTATATGGCATTTCATCATTCCTGGGTATGTGTGCCATTATACTTACCAAAGCATCCACATCGGCTATCACTCTCGTTATGTTGTTGTTACTGCTAGCCCTGCTAACATTAGCTGGAGCTGAATTAGTAGGCATATTTAAAGGCAATCGTCCATTGTATCAACTACTCCGGAAGTTACGGCGAGTTCGTGAGGAGAATTAATCAGTTCTTATATGTTTTGGGTTTTGGGGTAAGCAGCGCTTACCCCTATTTGGGTTCCCATTCAGCATCTCGCTATGAGCAGAGAACTGCAAAAATACATCTTTTTTAAGAAGAATAGACCGTTTATTTAGGAATTGCTGCGAAAATACATCCTTTTTTACCGATATTCCATAAAAAGGGTAAATATGGTATAAAAAGATGTATTATTGCATCTTTGCTAGTAGACTACGACTTTTCTAGTGGAAAAAGATGTATATTCGCATCCTTTTTTAGATTCTGAAATAAAAAGGACCGTCAGTTCAATTGAACTGACGGTTTCTCTTACGTCGACTCGAACCTAGACTAGAGCTTCTTCATTACCTCGAAAATGCGTAAATCGTTAATCGTTTGGATGACCAATGCCGAATCGGGCATTTGGAATTTTTTGAGAATGGAGTTGATTTGTTTTTTGATCGTTTCATATTCCACGCAGCGCTCCTCAGCAATTTGCTTCCGCTTCTTGCCTTCGCACAGAAGTCGTAGCACTTGTAATTCGCTGGGCGTTAGCTCGGATATGATCTGAATAATGTTCAGCAGGGAACTTTCGGCTCGCTTCACCCGAGCAAATTCCTCGCGAATTTTCTCAGCGATCATAGGACGAATTGGAGAAGCATTCATATAAGCGGCACGCACGGCCTCCACGATTTCAACGTCAGCAGCGTTTTTAAGCAAATAGTCCGTAATACCTGTCTGGAAGGCTGCAAAGATGAAGTTCTCATCCTTGTGAACGGTGAGTACGATGATTTTCATCTGCGGGTACTTTTCGCTAATTAATTTAGCCGCTTGAATGCCAGCAAACTGAGACTCCATCTCGATATCCATGAGAATCACATTCGGTTGATGAAGCGCTGCTTGAATAACGGCATCGTGCCCCGTTGAAGCACGGGCTACACAAGTAAAATCATCATATTTGGCGAATGTTCTTTCCAGCCTTCGGAGGTGGGCTTCCATATCATCGGCGATGAGAATGCGGATTGGTTGTTGTGTCATTGTGCAGGTTCCCCTTTCATCAGCTGTCCATTCCTCTAGATGATCGGCAGGAACACCGTAAAGGATGTCCCGACGTCTTTCTTGCTTTCTACGACAATCTTACCATCGTGGCCTAGAATGATTTTATGACAATAAGACAAGCCGATCCCCCAATTATTAACCGAAGCTTTTGTCGTGAAAAATGGATCGAAAATGGCTTCCAAATGTTCCTCAGGCACGCCAGGTCCGTTATCGGAAATTCGCAAAAGCGCCCAGCCGTTCTGCTGACTCCGTTCAACCACAATGCGTCCATCTGCTCGGAACTGCAGGGATTCGCTGGCATTGAGGAGCAGGTTATAGATAGCTTCGGTCAAATGAGCGAAATCCATATAGCTGATCGTGTGCAGCGTGCCAGGCGAATAGTCGACTTGGCAGCTGCTAGCTTGCTCGCTTAATCGAGCAATAGCCGCCTGAACGGGAAGATCGATGGACATCGGTTGGAGATTCAGGTTCATATTTTTTAATTTATCTGCTGCATCGTTTATGCTGGAGAGTGCTGTCTGCGACGATTGTAAAATAAGGTTGAGACTATACAGCGACTCACTGTCTGCTTGATGACGCTCTTTCAAATAAGCAGCCTCGGACTGAATGCCAATCAAATGATTCTTGAGTGCATGTGTAAAAGCGCGCGTTCCGAGCGTAGCCGTGTCGAGACTTTTATTAATTTGAATATCACGGTTTTTACGGTAATTCTCAATGGCATTAAATTTGAAAACGAAGTAAATCATCAAGATTAGGGTTAAATAGATGGCAAATGGAAACACAGGGAGTAGAATCGACTGATAGCCAAGCGGAGGCTGCAGATAGTTGAAATAATCCTTCAAATATGTTTCTTTAACCAATACTTTGGGGGCCCATGAGAAAATGAATAGATGGATGACGACGAGCGGAATAAAAAGCAGAACATGATACAGGGTTAGATTTTTAATAAATTTAATTTTTGGATAATTCAAATAGTAGTTGAAAAGTACGCCAAAAGCAACAAAAAGTATGAGATAACGAAGGCACGTTAAGGTTGTTTCGATCGTGGTAAGGACGACAAGACTATCCATCCAATGGCTCAAGGAGATATGAAAAACAGGATCATAGTACAACGTCTCCACGATAAAAAAGAGGGAGATGCCGCCATAAACCAAACGCTGCTTCGACAGGCTGAGACTGCGGGTGAAGGCCACCGAGAAGCCAAGCAAGGAGCAGTAAAACAGTCCGACACCGACGTTCAGCATGCGAATGAGCCAGTTAGGGTTGAATTTGGTTAATACCAAATAATTCCATGTACCAGGGCTGAAATCAAAGAACCCTTGAATGACATTGTAATAATAATTGAATTTACTTAGGTACAACATGAAGGATACGAACGAAAGCACCCAGCCGATAATGATGCCATACATGAAGCGAGTAGAGGCATGATTTAGCTTTTTATACGTGAACAATATCGTGAAAATAAGCAGGACTAAGGTAACGAACAGCATGGAATCACATCCTTCTCATTGCCAAATGGGGGAATAAAACATTCATCTGTCTGACTCTTTGGCATGTACGTATAATTCAAAGTAAGAAAACGCAAACAAATCATATCAAAAAAAGGGTGAGTGTCCAATGAAAAAAAAATTACAGCTCGGTGTAACCGGTACAGTACTGTTAGGATTGCTGGCAGGATGCGGATCCGCTGGGACCACAACAGGAGATAAAAACACAACGTCGCCGGATGCCAAATCAGCACCAGTTAACTTGAAAGCAACGGTCCTTCCGGATGATTTGGAAACGTTCAAAACGGCTTATGCGGAGTTTAGCAAAGAGAATCCGAATATTCAAGTGCAATTCGAAACCATTCCACAAGCACAGTACTATGAGAAGCTTCGCATGCAGCTGTCCTCTGGTGAGAATATGGATTTGTTCGGGGGCACGATGGACGTGTTCTTGGACACGGGTATCTTAGAGCCTTTAGATGATTATGTGAAAAAAGCAAATGTAGATGTATCCGGATACGGTCCATTGTACGATGCCTTAAAAGTAAATGATAAAGTGTTCGGACTTCCGTATCGGAAATCCAATTGGATCCTCTTTTACAACAAAACATTATTCGACCAAGCTGGCGTTACGTATCCGAAAGCGGATATGACGTGGAACGATTTCCGGGAACTGGCGAAAAAGATGACAAAAGGCGAGGGCTCAAATAAAGTGTATGGCGCTTTCGTACATCCATGGGCACAAACGTGGTATATGCAA
This sequence comes from Paenibacillus qinlingensis, assembly GCF_031455095.1. Classification (GTDB taxonomy): domain Bacteria; phylum Bacillota; class Bacilli; order Paenibacillales; family NBRC-103111; genus Paenibacillus_E; species Paenibacillus_E qinlingensis_A. Next base: position 397,509 of record NZ_JAVDSB010000002.1, on the reverse strand, counting down.
GGCGTTCAAGCCGGGGCTTCCATTATCGATAAAGACTTATCCGCATTCAAAAAGGGACTTCAGTTCCGTATGGACATGGAAAAAGATGGTTCAATCATGGGCTGGGCAGAGCAAATTACAACATCCGCACATTACAACGCTGCTTTCCAAAAAGGCAATGTGGCGATGAATCTCATCGGCGATTGGCATGTTGCACAGCTCAGACAAGCAGAAGCAGAGAAGAAAATCAGCTTTGATTGGGATGTTGTACCCATTCCTCATCCAGAAGGTGTAGCTGCGAACACTAGCTTAGCGACACCCGTATCCTTGATGGTTAGTAAGAACTCCAAACATAAAGAAGAAGCGTTCAAAGTGGTTCAGTTCATGACGGGTGCCAAAGGCGCGAAACAATTTGCAGCCAAAGGCTTCCTTACAGGCTTTATCAATGATGATATTCGCAAGACCTATATTGGCGACGGCAGCTTGAAGCCGAAAAACATCCATTATTTCGTGGAACAAAAAGAATATCCCGAATATCCGTTGCTGCCAGGGGTGAAGAACATCTTGGTTAACAGCGTCTACAAACAAGAGGGCGAAATGGCGCTAACTGGGGCACAAACCGTCGATCAAGCGATTCAAAAGATAGGTCAGCGCGTTGCTACAGAGTGGGCAGATAAATATGCGAAGGATTACAAAGCAGGCAAGAACTAAGGAATAAGAACAAAGACAGTCGGGCTTCGCCGAATGAAGGTGAAGCTCGATTGCTTCGATAGGGGTGAAGCAGATGAAGAATTCAAGCAAAGCATTACGACGCAATCGGTTGACAGGATATACATTTCTACTTCCCAATATACTTGGATTTTTACTTTTCATTTGCATACCGGTTTGCGCTTCCTTCCTCATGAGCTTTACAGAATGGAATGGGTTTGATGAAATTAAATGGGCTGGCTTATCAAATTATATTCACTTATGGCGTGATGAAACGTTTCGTATCTCCCTGTTCAACAGTTTAATCATGACGGCGGTCTCCGTACCGGTGACATTGCTTCTTGCGATATTGGCAGCAGTCGCCCTCAATAAAGGTTTGAGAGGCGTTAAAATATTTCGGACGGCGATTTTCCTGCCGCACATTACAGCGACGATTGCCGTAGCGGTCGTGTGGCAGCTGCTTTATAATCCCACCATGGGTCCCATCAATGGGGTGCTAAGAAGCATAGGAATTGATCATCCACCTACTTGGCTTGCCTCCACACAATGGGCGCTTGCTTCGGTTATTATCGTCAGTATCTGGCATTCTATCGGTTATTACATGGTGCTCTATTTAGCTGGCTTACAAGGAATTCCTAAGGATCTCTATGAAGCGGCTGAAATTGATGGCGCAGGCAAAGTAAAGCAATTCCGTAATATTACAATTCCTATGCTGTCTCCTGTCATTTTCTTTACCGTCATTATGGGCATTATCAATTCGTTCAAAGTCTTCGATCTGGTGTTCGTTTTAACTAAAGGCGGACCTGGCCGCTCAACGCACATGTTGGTTTACGATATTTACTATACGGCTTTTCAACGCTTTGAGTATGGCTATGCCTCGGCAATGGCTTACGTGTTGTTCACGATTATTCTAATTATTACGCTGATTCAATTTAGAGGACAAAAGCGTTGGGTGAACTATTCCTAGCGAGCGGATTGGATGAGAGACAGGAGGAACCAGCATGAGTAGTATGCAATTAGAATCAAGCCAGATAACAATGAGGCTGTCGCGACGTCCACAGATTGGCGCACTAATTAGAAAAACAGTGGTATATCTGGTCGTGACTGCTGTAGCCTTGTCCATGGTTGTCCCTTTCCTTTGGATGCTTTCGGCATCCGTGAAGTCAGAGGCGGAAATATTTAGCTTCCCCATTCAGTGGATACCGAGCCAGTTTTATTGGTCGAACTATAGCAAAGTGTGGACCGAGCTGCCATTTTTCACCTACTACTTGAATACGATTAAAATTGCTGTACTGACCACGCTGCTGCAAATTATTACATGTTCCACGGCAGCGTACGCATTTGCCAAAGTGAAATTCCCGGAACGGGATAAATTGTTTTTCCTATATGTGGCGACGATGATGGTACCCTATCAGGTCATGATGATTCCACAGTTCATGTTAATGAAAAAAATTGGGCTTATGGATTCGCATTGGGCGTTGATTCTTCTAGGGGCATTTAGTCCATTCGGTGTGTTTTTGTTTAGACAATTTTTTATGTCTATCCCAGAAGAACTCTCGGAGGCGGCTAGAATTGACGGGCTGAGTGAGTTTGGTATTTATGCAAGGGTCATTCTACCGTTAATTCGGCCGGCGATTGCCAGCTTGACGATTTTCACATTTATGCATGCGTGGAACGATTTCCTCGGTCCTTTGATTTACTTGAACTCGGATAGTTTGTTTACGCTCCAGCTGGGAATGCAGCATTTCCAATCGGAACATGCTACAGAGTACGGCCCGTTAATGGCAGCTGCAGTATGCGCGATTATTCCAACTATTCTCATTTACTTTATGGCACAAGACCATTTCGTTGAAGGGATTTCCGCAGGAGCGGTGAAAGGGTGAGCCCGACATGAAGCCGAATATCATTTATATTTTTGCGGATCAATGGCGTAAGCAGGCTGTTGGGTTCGCGGGTGAAGATCCCGTTATCACGCCGAATATCGACCAGTTTGCACAGGAGAGTCTGGTATTTAATCATGCGCTCTCTTGTACGCCACTGTGCTCGCCGCACCGGGCGGCGCTCATGACTGGCAAGTATCCGCAATCGACGGGCGTCTATACGAATTGTAAAAATGGTGCAGACATCATGCTGAGTCCTGATGAAGTAGGTGTTGGAGATGCGCTGAAAGCTGCGGGGTATCAAACAGGCTATATTGGCAAATGGCATCTGGATGTGCCTGAGCAGAATGAATGTCCAGAGCCAAAATCCGGTGCACGCGAGTGGGATGCTTATACACCGCCGGGGCCGAAACGGCACGGCTTTGATTTCTGGTATTCTTACGGTGCGTACGATCATCATCTCAAGCCGCATTATTGGAGGGACACGCCGGAGATGATTCAAGTCGATCAATGGTCCTTGGAGCATGAGACGGATGTGGCGCTGGACTTTATCCGGGCTAAAGGGAAGGAACAATCGGATCCGTTTGCGTTATTCGTCTCCTGGAATCCGCCGCATAGCCCCTTCGAGCTTGTACCTGAACGCTACAAGGAGCTATATCGCGGGAGGGAGCTGAGCTTGCGTCCGAATGTAAGTTCGGAGGGGCTGGCTGCGCATACAGGTGAGCCCTTTAAGAGCGGGGATGAGGCCCTGCTTGGGTACACGCGCGATTATTTCGCTGCGGTATCAGGCATGGATGAACAGTTCGGCCGGATTTGGCGAGAGGTTCAGGAACTAGGCCTCGCAGAGAACACGCTGATCGTACTCTCATCGGATCATGGTGAGCTTATGGGTTCACACGGTCTAATGGCGAAGCATTCCTGGCATGAGGAGTCCATTGCAATTCCTTGTGTGATGAGCTGGAAAGGGACGATTGAGCAGGGAAGTACGGATGTGCTTTTTAATAGTGTGGATATTATGCCTACGCTGCTCGGGCTTCTCGGCGTTCCCGTTCCAACGACAGTTGAAGGATGGGATCTGTCTGGTGATCTTCTCGGAACGAGCTTTACAGACATATCTTCTGCTTTCATCTGCGCCTTCCCTGGAAGGAAGGATGCGATGGAGCTGTTCGCCTCCGCTGGTTTAGACAATCGGAGATATGGTTGGCGGGGAATCCGTACAAGCCAGTACACCTATGTCGTGCATAAAGGTTATGCGCCTGGCGCTGAGATACAACGGTTATTTTATGATCATGCGAAGGATCCGTATCAGCTCGAACCTGTCATCTTAAAGGAACGACCGCAGACGGAGCTATTCCTAGCTTTAGAAGAAGAATTACAGGCTTGGTTAGATCGGACACAAGATCAGTTTGAACTGGCTTAAGGGAGGATGACAACAATGTGGCGTGAGGCAATTGAAGACGCAATCGGCAAAGTTCGCAAGAATTTGGAACAGCATCCAGGTACTTTTCCACATATTACGAATGAGAAGCGCTATGCATGGTCCGCGAATGAGGATTGGATTGAAGGGTTTCATACAGGACTAACTTGGCTCAGCTATGAGTATAGTCAAGATGACTTTTTTCAAGGGCAAGCGAACCAACAAATTGCTGATTTTAAACAACGGCTGGAAGCGAAAATATGCTTAGATCATCACGATATTGGCTTTCTGTACGGGTTGTCCGCACTAGCCGGATGGATCGTGGAGAAGAATGAAAGCGCACGTGAGCTCGCCTTGCAGGCGGCGGATCATTTGCTCGGCAGATGGCGTGAGCAGGGTGGATTTTTACAAGCATGGGGACCGGAGAACGATGAGAAGAATGGCGGCCGGATCATTATTGATTGCTTGTTGAATTTGCCTTTGCTGTATTGGGCTTCCGAAGTCACTGGCCAATCCCACTATGCCGAAGTCGCTTACAAGCAGGCTGAGCTGTCCAGACGGTATCTGGTGCGTGGCGATGATTCTTCTTATCATACGTTTTATTTTCAAAAGGAGACCGGAAACCCGCTTGGCGGTGGCACCCACCAAGGTTATACGGATGGCTCGACTTGGACGCGCGGTCAGGCGTGGGGGATTTACGGATTTGCACTTTCGTACCGTTACACCAAGGATCCTGCATTCTTGGAAACGGCGAAGCGGTTGTTAAAGTACTTCCTCGATCATTTACCCGAAGATCATGTGGCATACTGGGACTTCAACGTGCCGATTGAGGAGAATACAAGTCGCGATAGCTCAGCGTCGGCGATCACGGCATGCGGAATGCTGGAGCTGCTTGATTTGATCTCGGAAGAAGATGTGGATCACAGCTGGATCAAGCAGGGACTGGATCACACGATGCATTCCCTTGTGAATAAGTATGCAACCATTGGCGAAGAAGCGGAAGGGTTGCTGAAGCATGGTTCCTATCATGTGCGAGGTAATAACGGCTTAGATGACTATATGATTTGGGGCGATTATTACTATTTGGAAGCCTTGATGCGGATGGAGCGGGGGATTCCAGGTTACTGGTACGAACGGAATACGAGGTAATGTTTTACAACGGGCAATTCTTATAGGCGTACAGCGAATAAGCTGTGCGCTCTTTTTGACATCCAAATGGGGGTATAAAACATTCACCTGTTGGATGAGGGGTAAAGTATGCATAATGAAATGAAAGTTAGATGGAACGTGTCCTGCAGATGAACTCATATCTCAACCCAAAAGGATGAACGAAATGATGATGAATGCTACGCTACGCCGGCGGAAGGTAATGACCGTCTTTAATCGCTATTTGCTTTCGTTTATTTTGCTGCTCTTTGTCCCCCTTCTTTTATTGGGGATTACGGGGTATTACCAACTAACCACAATTGTCGGGGACGAAATGGAGAGAAACAATCAATCGCTGTTGAATTCGTTCCAAAATGAGGTGGATAACAAACTTATTCTGATGAATAAGCTAGCGATTCAGATTACGGAATCTCCTGAGTTGTCACCGTACACCCTGTCACAGGATATGTTTAGTGAGTATCAAGGGAAAAAGATATTGGCAGGCATGGCTGTAGATGACAGTATTCGTGAAATTGTACTTCATGTTCGCGGCTCGGAGAAGTTATATTCCTCGTTAAGCACTTATAAAGTGAAAGACTATGTGGACAGCTTTTACTATTTTGCTGAGTGGAAGGAGGAACAATTTTATCATGATCTGAACCAGATTACCTCCACGATGCTTCGGCCGGCAGAAGATGTTCGGATGGATGGGCTGCCCGTCCAACGGTTGATTTCCTATCTGGTGCCAATTCCGATTCGGAATCAGAAACCGTATGGGACGGTCTTATTTGAGCTGAAAGAAGATTCTTTACTCAAAGGGTTGAATCCGGATTTGCTTTTACAGAACGGGAACGCGATTGTATTTGATCAGAATGGACGGGTCATTTCCGCGTATAAACAAGAGGAGATCTTGAAATCCGAAGGCTTTTACAAGCAAATTGTGAAGGGGGACAATAAAAATCATATTCAGGTATTACAGCACAAAAAATATGTCATCTCGGTACAAAAATCAACGCAAAGTGGTCTGACATATGTCACGATGCTGCCCCATGCTGCTGTCGTAGCCCCTGTTAAAGAAGTCATCTGGAAGTGGATTATTTGCTTGTTTATTATTGGAATCATAGGCTGCGGGTTCGTTTATTTGGTCATGGTATTAAATTATAATCCAGTTAAAAAGTTAGCCCATCTTGTCGAGACGCTGCGCGGTCAATCGCTTCAGAGGACGAACCTATTCGAAGCGATTGGCAGTGCTATCTATGATATAGCCCATTCCAATCAGACGTTAGGCCGCAAATTGGAAGAGAATAGGTCCGCCATCAAGGACCATTTGCTGGGCAGCTTACTCAATGGGGAATTTCTAACGCTAGACGAGGTAAACGAGCGGGGCGAGGAAGTTGGCGTGATGTTCCCTTTTGCCAATCTCACCGTGATGATCTTAGAAGTCCCTGTTTCCCAAGCGTTTTATAAGGAAATGCTAATTGCAGAAGTGGAGCGCCAGTTCGGGGAAGATGTCGTCGGGCATGTGAAGATGAGCTTGGAAGCAAGCAGAGTGATTTTCATTTTGTCATGGCGAGATGCGCGAATGGATCGGAAAGCTTGGTTGAATCATCTACATGGACAGATAAGTACAGTGTTGGACGTGTCAATCACGATGGGAATCGGACATAGTTATCAGGAGCTTACGCAAGTCGGACGTTCCTATTTGGAAGCCTCAACAGCGATTGATTATAAAATGATTAAAGGCAATCAACACGTGATCTTCTTCGAAGATTTGATGGCACATGATCATGCGGATCTGCTGAATCCTAGACGTATGCTCGACGAATTGGATAGGTTGCTGCAACAAGGGGATACTGCGCGGATCACAGCGGGTGTTCAACAAATGGCTTTGAAAATAAAGCAAAGCGGCATGACGTTATTCATCGCGAAAGAGCTGTGTTATGACATGAATCGCCTATTTATTTCGTTCATGGAAACAAGACATCCGGGAAGCGTAAGTGATAACATGCCCGATATCTTAACGTTGACCGACTATACCACATTGGATGACATTGCTGATTTGCTTATCGGAGCATGCACAACGTTATGTCAAGCCCTGGAAGAACCTAAGCAGGCATCACCTGCCATCATGATTGGCCAAATTCATCACTATATTTTGCAATCCTATAGTGAGTATGATTTCTCCGTACAAAAGATCGCCGAGCACTTTTCGATATCGTTGTCCTACTTGAGCCGTTATTACAAAGAGCAGACAGGCCGAACAGTCATGGATTATTTGAATGAGGTTCGGATTGAACAAGCCAAACGGTTGCTTCGCAACGATAACAGCTCCGTGAAGGACATTGTGCAGCAGATCGGCTATTATGATGTCTCTAGTTTTATCCGTAAGTTCAAACAACAAGTAGGCTTAACGCCTGGGGAATATCGGAAGCAAAATAAGTAAGAGGTTGTTGCATGAAATCGCATGTGTGGGGTTCAGATTCGACACATGGAAGAGGCAATCAGGCCCTATAATAGATTTCGCATAGTCGGATTACCGATCTCACTTATTTACCGACGGCCATGCTGATGATTAAATGACGTTATGAAGGCGGATACACACAAGTGAACACGCCAATAACTTCAAGACGAAATCAGATGCCGTGGAGGTGAATCCAACATGTTAGTAAAAAGAATTGTACGTAACTACGATTTATATTTGCTTCTGCTGCCGACGTTGGCCTACTTTATTATTTTTCACTATATCCCGATGTACGGTGTGCAGATTGCATTCAAAAACTTCAATCCCATTAAAGGAATTATGGGCAGTCCGTGGGTGGGCTTGGATAACTTCGAGCGCTTCTTTCAATCGTATCAATTGGGAACGATCATTAGAAACACGCTTGGGATTAGTGTATATGAACTGCTCGTGGCATTTCCTGCACCGATCATTCTCGCGTTAATGATTAATCAATTGACCAACGAGCGATTTAAACGCTTCGTGCAAACGGTTACATATGCACCGCATTTCATCTCCACCGTGGTTGTTGCCGGGATTGTGTATTTGCTCTTATCTCCCAAAACAGGCGCAGTGAATAGCCTGCTCGGTATGTTCCATATTGAACCGATCTTCTTTATGGGCAGTCCGGAATGGTTTAAGACGGTGTTCGTTTTCTCTGGGATTTGGCAAAATATCGGCTGGGGAACGATCATCTATCTGGCAGCACTGACGGCTGTCAATCCGGAATATCACGAGGCAGCGGTGGTTGACGGAGCATCGAAGCTTCAGCGCGTGTTCCACATTGATATCCCAGCAATCTTGCCGACGGTCATTATCATGCTGATTATGAACATGGGTCATATGATGAGCGTGGGTTTCGAGAAAGTGTATTTGATGCAAAACCAATTAAATATCGATTCTTCGGAAACAATCCAGACGTACGTGTATAAAGCAGGACTTGTCCAAGCGCAGTACAGCTATTCTTCGGCAATTGGTTTGTTTAATACGGTCATCAACTTCATCTTATTGTTGAGCGTAAACCAAATTGCCAAATCGTTAAAACAATCGAGCCTTTGGTAAAAGAAAGGAGGGAAATGTATGAAGGTGGCTAAAAATAAGGCGGATTGGACGTTCGACGTGATTAATTATTCGTTGATCATCATCTTGCTCCTACTTGTTGTCTATCCGCTTTATTTCGTAGTAACGGCTTCCGTGACCAATCCGGACGTGGTTTACTCCGGTAAACTGTTGTTTTTACCTGAACAAGTGACATGGGATGGCTACAAAAGGCTATTCTCCGATGCTACTATCTGGACGGGATTTAAAAATTCATTATGGTATACAGTTACTGGTACCACACTAAATGTTGTACTGACGGTGATGGCTGGCTATGCGCTGTCTAGATCCGATTTGGTCGGTCGCAATGTATTTATGTTCCTGCTTGTGTTTACGATGTTCTTTGGAGGCGGGCTGATCCCAACTTACCTGCTGGTGAAAGACCTCGGTTTATTAAATACAACGTGGGCGATGATCCTTCCCAATGCGGTTTCCGTGTTTAATGTCATCATTGTCCGGACCTTTTTTCAATCCAATGTGCCTGCTGAGGTGCTTGAATCGGCGATGATTGATGGTTGCTCGAATACGAAGTTTTTTGTGAAAATCGCAATACCGCTGGCGATGCCGATTGTGGCGGTGATGGTGCTATTCTATGCCGTAGGCCATTGGAATTCCTATTTCCAGGCGTTGATCTATCTGAAAAGCAATGCCTTGCAGCCCCTGCAAATTATTTTACGGAACATTTTAATTATGAATGAAGGCTCTGATTTACAGAATCTAATGGACGGCTCACAAGAGCAGCAGAAGAAGCTAGAACTTATGAAATATGCCATTATCATTGTCTCTAGTTTACCTATGATGATCTTGTACCCGTTTCTTCAGAGATATTTTGTTAAAGGTGCGTTAGTGGGGTCGTTAAAAGGTTAAGAGATGAACTATTCGAAGGGACAGGTGCTCACAATGAATCGTAAAGGATCAATAGGGACAATTGCATTAACATTAAGTTTGGCTGTTGGACTAGCAGGCTGTGGAGACAAGCAAGCTGCAACCGTTGATGAGAAACAGACGAAGTCGCAAGTGCCAAGTAATCTGAACGCAACCGATTTTCCCATTGCCAAAGAGAAGCTCACATTAAACATTGCAGCTTTCAAACCACCGTCAGGGAAAGATTTGAATGATTATAAGTTTTTTCAGGATATTGAAGCGAAAACGAACATCCATATTAATTGGAATCTTACCCCGGCAAGCAGCTGGCAGGAAAAGAAAAACCTGTTATTCGCCGGTGGTGAGCTGCCTGACGCTTTCTATGCACATGGTATTTTGAACGAAGATACCGACGTTGTTAAATATGGCTCGCAAGGGATTCTCATCCCATTGGAAGGTTATATCGATACCTATGCACCGAATTTGAAGAAGCTGCTGCAGGATAATCCCGTTTACAAAAAGCAATTGACGGCGCCAGACGGACATATTTATGCCTTGCCGACGATTGATGAAACGTATTCGAGAACGAAGTCAACGATGTTTATCAACAAGAAGTGGCTGGATGAACTGAAGCTTCCGATGCCAACGACGACCGACGAACTGTATAAAACGTTGAAGGCGTTCAAAGAGAACGATATTGGCGGCAATAGCAAGAAAGATCAAATCCCGATGTCCTTCCTGCAAAATTGGAATAACGACATCAATTCGTTATTCGGCGCTTTTGGTCAAATCGATCGCGATGTTCATAAATCCGGTAACAATCACTTGTCCGTTGTGAATAACAAAGTGATTTACACAGCTGTGCAGCCAGCATACAAAGAAGCTATTCAGTATGTGAACAAATTAATCACCGAAGGCTTAATTGATCAGGAGAGTTTCACGCAGGATGCGAAGGTATTTAATGCCAAAACGGCAAAGGGGATTGTCGGTGTTGCTTTTGACTGGAATCCAGCCAATCAAGATTACGTCTCACTGCCGCCACTGAAAGGACCAAATGGTCAGAAGCAAGTGTGGGCGGAGTATCCGGCAGGCATTCTTCTTCGAGGTTCCTTCGCGATTACAAATGTAAACAAGAACCCAGAAGCAACGATGCGCTGGATTGATAACATGTATGATGCGAAGAATTCCTTACAGTTAAGCAGAGGTGTCATTGGTGGCCAAAGCTTGAAAGAACGTACAGATGGCAAATATGATGTTGTGAACCTTCCGCAAGGGGCGAATGAGGATGATTTCAAACAAGTTCCTCCTACGGCGTACTCTGTATGGGCCACCACGAAAGCAATTGCTGACATGGCTGTTGCTCCATCATCCGGTAAACGGACCAAAATTGACATTGATAGCGTGTATGCGCCGTTTCTTGTGAATGATGCGTTCCCGAAAGCTTATTTCACGGCAGAAGAAAATGATCAAATTTCTCGTTATTTAACGGATGTAGATGCGTATGTTGCTAAAATGTATGCGAAATGGATGATGTCCGGCGGTATTGATAAAGAGTGGGACGACTACGTGAAGAAGCTGAACGAAATGGGCCTTGATAAAATGATGAAAATTTATCAAACCGTTTATGACCGTTATGAAGCTACGAAATAACGACAGTCGCTTCTCTTGAACAACGACAGGGAAGACTGTTCCATAGTCTAAGGACGAAGGGATGGTCTTTCTTTTCTCATTACAAAGACATCATTACAAAGATCTCATTACAAAGCACAACAAGGGGAGCAGATATGAAGATATTTTCTTTTGATCATGATATTCCGCAACATCTCGGATGGGATGAAGATTCTGACTTATCGATAAGTGATCGACATTACAAATACGGTAGCCATAGTCTGCAATGGAAGTATCATTCCCATTCCTACTTAAGATTGACCGAGCGTGTTGAGTATCGTCCATTTCAAGAGGGGGCGACCAGCCAGGAGCGCGATTCGTTCGTGGTATGGATCTATAACAATGAACCCCTAGCCGATGTGCTTACCTTTCAATTGGGACGTCAAGAGGAGGTCGATTGTGAGTTTGAGTTTCACCTTAATTTCCGGGGATGGCGAACAGCTTGGGTTGCGTATGAGCGCGATATGCGCGGGGTTCCGCATCCCGAGATGGATACGTTGACTATTCGCGCACCGAAAACAGTAAGCACGGGGACTTTGTACATCAATCAGCTCATGCTGAACACGCCAATTGATCCACGGTTCCATACACGGGATAAGCAAGTACCGTTTGTTAATCTGGAGGCCGATCAGAAAGCGAATGCGCATTGGCTGAGTTTGCTAGCTTTTGAGGAGCTAGAGCGTAGGCATCGAATCCCCGATGTGATCTCATCCGAGCAGCAATGGGCGCATGGGGTAATGAGTCAGCGGTTAGAAGAGCTAATCTTTCAAGCTCGAATCGTCGCTGAAGAAGACTTCCTGCAAATGAAGGGGACATTCTCGTCCTATGGAATTTCACGACGGGGTGATGTCATCACTGGAAGGCCCATTGAGCTTCCTTTCTTTGATCATTACCCACAAGCGGACAAGGAACGCTTGAAAGCCTTGGCAAACAGTATACAACTTGCTGCTTACACCGATTTCATGCTGGATATTGCGACGAGCTACCGCTCCATCGAAGATCCAAGTTGGAAAGATGACCTACAGGTAATGTTTATCGATTTGTTGGATCATCTGCATGACCAAGGGTGGGCCTATGGCAGTTCACAAGGAACGGTACATCATTTTGGCTACAACTTCCGATCATTCTATCAAGCTGTTTTCTTGATGCGTGATGAGCTGGAGCTAGCCGAGCGACTCCAACGAACACAGAATACCATGTATTGGTATAGCGGTGCAGGACGCATTCATACGCCATTGAACGAAATTGAAGGAAATATCGATATTTTCAACACAACACTGCAAGGTATCTTGGCAAGTCTACTCATCATGCCTGACGCGCCCCTTAAAGTACGTGAGCTGACTGCGTTTCGAGAATGGCTCAGTCAATCGCTATTACCCGCACATGGACTGAGGTCGGCTTACAAATTGGATGGATCTGCGTACCATCATGTTAACCATTACCCCGCGTATGCCATTGGCGGATTCTTAGGCGTTACGCCAGTTGTCTATCTGATTAGCGGTACGGTCTACCGAATAGATGGACTCGCTCACAAGTCTGTACGAAAGGCTTTGCTAGCTATGCGATTGTACTGCAATAAGTACGAATGGCTGGTGAGTCTGTCATCACGCCATCCCACGGGGAAAGGAGCATTGGAAGTAGAGCCATTCAAATATATGGCACTCTCGGGTACTCCCGATGGCTTACAATTGGTTGACCAAGAGGTGGCGGCTGCTTATTTACGACTTCGTCATCACGAGGAGAAATCAGAAGTTGCTGAACAGTTCTTAGCGAAGGGGATTACACCCGAAGAGGATCCTAACGGGCATTGGACTATGAATTTTGCTGCGCTAGCGATCCATCGCAGAGGATCATGGCTTGTTGGAGCAAGGGGGCACAGCCGTTATTTGTGGGCAAACGAGTCGTATGTCAGCGCGAACCTCTATGGTCGATACATTTCCCATGGACATGTGCAAATTATGAGTCAAGGCGAGCCGATTACGAATGAGGCTAGCGGGTATCATCATGATGGCTGGGATTGGAACCGCTGGCCGGGAACAACGACAGTGCATAAACCGATACCAGAACTGCGCTCAGACGTGCGAAACGTGGATACATTCAGTGGCTTTGAAGAAATGCTGCTTTCGGATGAAACGTATGCGGGTGGTTTGAACCTGGAAGGACGCAGCGGCATGTTCGCGATGAAGCTGCACGAGCATCCCAAATATGAAGGCAGCCATCGTGCGCGTAAATCGGTCTTCTTTTTTGATAATCGCGTCATCTGTCTGGGTTCAGATATTGAGAATAGCAACACAGTGTATGCAACGGAAACGACGTTGTTTCAGAATCACCTCGCAGATCAGGGGAATCCGATTTGGGTCAATGACCAAACGCAAATTGATGAGTTTCCCTATGCGTATGAGCAAGTGTTGGAGGAACCTGTATGGCTGCTGGATCACTTGGAGAATGGCTACTATATCCCAGCGGGACAAACGCTGTCCATTTCTAAGGACACTCAGCATTCCAAACATCAAGCGGCCGACGCAGATACGCAGGGAGATTTTGCTACAGCCTGGCTGGGACATGGGGATGCGCCAAAACAAGGCAGCTATGAATATACGATACTTGTGAAAACAGATCGCGATAGCATCGAAGCATTTAGCCAGCACATGCAAAGCCTGGAAGCGGCGCCCTATTGCGTATTGCAGAAAGACCGCAACGCACATATCGTGAAGGATCATGCGAACCAAACGACCGCTTATGCGTTGTTCGAGGCCCATTCGAGCGTAGATACGGGGTGGATTGTCGAAACCGATACGCCAGCGATGATTATGATTCGGGAAGCTAACGATGAACTTATCATAAGCGCAGTCGATCCTGACTTGCGATTATATGAGGGCATTGAATCCGATCAATATGATGCGGAAGGCAACCGAGTGGAAGTTAGCGTGTATTCCCGAGATTGGATCCATGCTGAAAGCATTCCGTCCACGATACAGCTCACTTTGAGAGGACATTGGTTGCTGAAAGGAGATTGTGAGAGTGCTCGAATCGCTGCAAATGGAGATGATTATACCGTAGTAGCAATTGAATGTGAAAACGCAATGCCGAGGGAGTTTGTTTTGCAGAAAGGGCAGCCATAGGGGAGGTATAGGTATGCGTGTATCGGTTAAAAAATGGTTGGTTTGTGTACTAGTTATTGTCATTGTCTTCTCGATTGGGTTCCCAGGCGTTGGCGGGATGCCAGTTGGTCAAGCAGCAGCGACGACGCATGTGAGTGTGAATTATGATGAAAGTACGACCGTGAAAGACACGAAGATCTACAATGGCACAACGTACAACGGGACCATTGGAGGCGCTTGGGGGACTTATAATTCAGCTGCAGGTACAGACTATGTCATCATGGAGAGAGCTCCCTCACGCAATGATTACAGTCTTAAGCTAGTTTCGAATACGGCAAACGTGAATACGGGAAGGAACAATCTAGGAGGAACAACAGCAGGAAGTACCGGAATCATGGGAAATCTCGTATTCGAAGCTACGGTCCTTATGAATAGCACCCAGCATCGCAGAGACATTCAATTCAGGAGTCTGAACGCAGCAGCTCCTGCTACGGCTACTACGAATGTCAATGTCATTTATTTTGATAATACAGGAAAAATACGAGATGCCAATAATCTAGCGTTGGCTAATTATGAGGCGAATACATGGTACCGTGTGAAACTCTTTGTAAATAATGCGGCTAGGAAAGTAACCTATTTTGTAAATGACCAATGGCTTGGAGAAACGTCACTGCCTGCCGCATGGTTAAATATTAGGCACATTTATCTCTATAATAATTCTAAAAGTGGCACTCAGGGCGAGTGGTATGTGGACGATTTGAAGCTATCTGACTATGCACCCGTGACAGGGCTAACTGCCTCACCTGCTGGACTCGAATTAGCAGAGACAGCTAATTCCACAATCACAGCAGCTGCCCTGCCAGCAGATGCCTCCGACAAACGCTTGATATGGCAGGTGGCTGATCCAACTGTGGCAACGGTGACTTATGGTTTGGTTCAAGCCTTACATGAAGGAAACACGACGGTTACGGTTACCACGTATGAAGGTGCGTATATGAAGACCATTCCGATAACGGTCGTCAGACCCATTATTTTAACGAACATTAGCTTACCGAGCGAAGCTTCTTTAGTTGAAGGGAAAGCGCTTACGCTCCCAGTCACGTTCCAACCGAATAATGCTACGAACAAGAAGTTGGTATGGCATTCTTCCGATACGAATATTGCAACGGTAGATAGGAATGGGGTAGTAACCGGAATTGGTCATGGTCCTGTGACGATTACCGCTGTCTCTGAATTGAACGGGGCGATTACAAGTCAAACGCTAGTAACTGTAACGCCGTATGTCCCTCTTACAAGTGTAAATTTTACGAATGCCCCATTAGACATGACCAACTACACGACCAATCAATTGGAAGCCATGGTAGCGCCAGCTAACGCAACCGATCAGCTATTAACATGGCAATCCTCAAACCCCAATGTGATTCGTGTGGATACGAATGGGAAATTAACGGCTGTGAAAGTAGGTACAGCAACGATTACGGCAACATCGTCCAATCTTAAGGTGGCATCGGCGACGATTGAGGTGAAAGCCCCCGTGCTGGCTGACCCGCTAGAATACGATAAAATCAGGATTCGCTGGAAGGAAACAATAACAGGCAAGGATTCCTTGGATACGACGAACAGCGAGATCAAAGGTAGAATTGATGCCAATGCAGCGAATGCACAAACATACTGGGATAGCCTGCAGTTGAGCGGGGCCACGACTACGTTATGGTCGGATCTCGTGCCTGCTGCTACGGATTCAAGCTATGTCATTGAGCACTATTCTCGTCTGAAAACGATGGCACAGGCTTATGCGACGAAGGGATCGTCCCTCTATAACAATCCTGCGTTGAAGACGGATATTGTGCAATCTTTAGATTGGCTATTGGATCATTTATACACAAGCACAGGAATTGAATTTGGAAATTGGTGGAACTGGGATATTGGTATTCCCGCACGGTTGGCGGATATCCTCATCTTTATGTATGATGATTTGACGCCTGAGCAAATTACCAGAAACACGACGAGCGTTGACCATTATATTGGCGACGTAAGTTTACCTACTTTTACCCAAGTTGGCGCGAATCGTTCGGATATTATGCTGATTGAAACGAGATTAGGACTCGTCGAGAAAAACTATGATCGTCTGATCAAAGCCCGGGATGGACTGACACCTCTATTTGATTATGTGACAACGGGTGACGGTTTCTATGAGGATGGTTCGTTTATTCAACACGGGACGATTGCGTATACAGGCAGTTATGGCGAAGTGCTTATTAATGGCATGGGGAATTTGTTGCTGTTATTGAATGGCAGCACGTGGCAGCCGATTGTTCCTGGGGCGGAAAATGTCTATCGTTGGATCCAAGAAGGCTATGCACCTGTGATGTACAAAGGGCAGATTCTAGATATGACACGCGGACGTGCGATTGTCAGGGATACGTCAGATGCCTATGGTTCAGCCAAAAGCATTCTAGTAGGCATGTCGCGTATTGCCCAAACCGCTTCTCCAGATCGGGCAGCCGCTCTAAAGAGCTTCATTAAGTATCATTTCCAATTCCAAATGGCCAGTGGGATGACGTATTATAAACTTCCGCTAGATTTGGCTGATACGATAAAAGGATGGATGGAAGACCCTGCTATTCAACCGACTGCTGACATGCAGAAGCACTTTGAACTTAACGCGATGGCTCGCAGCGTACACATTGGCGATGGGTATCTCTTTGGCGTTAGCAAGAGTTCGAAGCGAATTGCAACCTATGAGTTGACGAATGGTGAGAATCCCAAAGGCTGGTATACCGGCGATGGCATGACGTACCTCTACAATAACGATTTATTGCAATACACCGATCAGTACTGGGCAACCATAAACTGGTATCGATTACCAGGGACGACCGTCGTCGTAAGACCGAGATCATCAGCTATCTATCAATACGGGGATGGCGAAGCGACGCCAGCGAATGCTTGGGCTGGAGGCGCGGTTTTAGGTAAATATGGCGTGACAGGTATGAACTTAATTCAGAATGGCACACAAATGAAAGTGAATAAGTCGTGGTTTACATTTGACAATGAAATTGTTGCGATGGGGTCCGAACTGACAAGTACAGATAATAAGACTGTAGAGACCATCGTTGAACAGCGCAAGCTTGCTAAAAATAACACGAATGAGCTCTATGTAAATGGTGAGCTCAAGAGCGGTTTCTTAGGCGAAGAAACGGTAGAGCATCCGCAATGGGCTCATTTGCAAGGGAATGCAGCGGGAGCTGATATCGGTTATGTATTCCCTGGAACGCAACCTCTGAAACTGATGCGTGCGGAGCAAGAAGGCAGATACTCCGATACGAACCTGAGTAATCCGCCAGAATCAACGGTGCCAACCGAGCTATTGACTAATAATTTTTTGACTATGTGGTTTGATCATGGCTCAAATCCTAACCAGGCTAGCTATGAATATGCCATTTTGCCCAATGCAAGTAAGGCAGAAACTTCTGTGTACGCTTCATCTCCAGATTACACAGTTCTGGCTAATTCAGAGGATGTGCAAGCGGTTCGCGAGAATAAGCTTGGCTTGGTCGGCTTTAACTTTTGGAGGGATAAAGTGACGACCGTAGACGGATTGACCGTAAATAGCAAAGCATCCGTTCTTATGCAGGGGAATAAGCACACCGGGCTTTATGAGTTAGCAGTGGCAGATTCGACATTAGAGAACAATGGCTTTATTGAGCTTGAACTGGATAAGTCAGCGCAAAGTGTGATTAGCAAAGATGAGCGGATAGAGATTCAACAGCTAAGTCCTAAGGTGAAATTGAAAGTTAATGTGCAAAATACGATGGGGGCATCGCAGGTTATTTCTTTGCAAATGGTGCCAGTACCCGACACAACCGCACCAATAGGGGGGCCAACGGATCCAGAAGGGGAAACGGGAGCTGGTACAACGAGTCCTGAACCCCATGTTCACCCCGATATCGTCATCGTGAAAGACGGTAAAGCTACGGTGATTATGGAACCTGACAAGGATACAGTTTCCGTACCAACTGAGCAGATTCCGAATGTTCCAATGGAAATTCACGGAGAGCATGCACAGATGACACTTCTCCCTGAAGTAATTAAGGCGCTCATTGCGAGAGTAGGTGGGGAAGTTCACCAAACAACACTCGAAATCACATCGCGGCCAGTCACGGATATTGGGATAACGCAGGCTGGAACGGCAGATCCTAAAGCTCGTTTCATTCTGGCAAGTCAAGCCATTGAATTGGATTTAAGTATTCGCTCCGATGAGGGCAACACGTGGTCAGCGAACAAGTTTCACGGCGGCGTTGAAGTTGTTCTGCCGTTTGATCCTACAGGCAAGGATCCCGAACTGCTGGGTGTGTACAGTTACAATAAAGCTAGTGGGAAATGGAAATATGTCGGTGGGACGATAGATCTAACGTCTAACGAAGCTACATTCACGCCGGACCAACCAGGCATTTATGCAGTGTTCGAATATGACAAAAAGTTTGAAGATATGCCTGATATGGACTGGGCTTTACGAGCGGTACAAGTATTGTCAGCCAAGCACATCATTGAAGGGGTTACTTCAAGTGAGTTTAATCCCAATGGGAAGACCACGCGAGCACAGTTTACGGCATTATTGGTACGGGCGTTGAACCTACAGCAGCAAGACGAGGTGACTTCCGTATTCGATGATGTTAAGCCAGACGCATGGTATGCCCAAGATGTTGCTGCAGCAAGTCAGGCTGGTTTGGTTTCGGGTGTCACTGATCAGACATTTGATCCCAATGCGGAGTTGACTCGTGAACAGATGGCCATCTTATTCGTTAGAGCCTATGAGTATTTGCATGGCACCTATGCGTCAGTCCAACGTAAACTTGACAACTATACAGACCAAAGTGAAATCTCAACTTGGGCAGTATCAGATGTGAATAAGGCGATCGACCTCGGCATACTATCAGGAACATCCAACGAGATCTTCTCTCCTACTTCAGCAGCTTTGCGCAAGGAAACAGCGAAAGCTTTATACAATTTTCTAATGAAACCATAGATAAGACGGGACTCCAATGAAATAGGGGGTCCCGTTTTATTTTCATACATAAGCTATTTCTTAGACATAGAGTGAAGAGCGATATTTCGCTGGAGGCATGCCTGTATGTTTGCGAAAAAGCCGAAAGAAATAGTTCATTTCAGGGATGCCGACTTTCGTGCTGATTTCCCGCAAGGTTAAGTTGGTATGTTCCAGTAATTCCCTGGCTTTCTGAATTCGAATTCGGTTCAAGTATTGAAGCGGCGTAAGACCCGTATGCTTTCTCAAACATTTGGAGGAGTAATCAATGGAAAAATTCAAATGCTGGGCCATCGCTTTAAGACGGAATGGTTGTTCGACATGCTCGGTTAGATACTTCATCACGTTGTCGCAAACCTGTCGACTATGCTCGTGATGGGATATTTTAGTCATATTTTGAAAGAAGAGAAGCAGTTGTCCGAACATCGTCTGAAGCGGGAGCATATTCTCTAGCGTAGAAGCGTTATGTAGTTCGATCATCATATCGAGCAGCGACCAAATTTGTTTGGAGTTCTGCTCTTTGAATTTAGGGATGTAGATGAAATGCTCCTGTGGTGTGATATCACGATAGGAACGGGTGGGGAACACGGTTTGCCAGTGAATCTCTTCATTATGGACAAGCCTCGGAGCAGTGGGGTGCTGAATGTGCAAATAGTAGACAACGGTGTCTTCTTGGCAGTCGCGGTGACCATAATGCCGCTTGCCAGGTTCCAGAACGAGCATTTGATTCTCACCAATCTCATAGGGGACGTTGTCTTCTGTCACATATAAAGTTCCGCTTCGAACGAGAATGATATCGTATAGGGTAAAGACGCGGTCAGGATGATGATACGACTGGGGCAATTTCACTTTGTTTATGGTAACCATAACAGGGATAGGCGGTACAGAGAGCGCTACACAGATCATGAAGTGACACCTTTCTGATGACAATTGTAGTCTAAGTATAGGTGGATGAGGAGGGGGATGCAAGTCGAAAAAGAATGATTTTGTACTTATATAAGATGATTCTATTCCTAGTAAGGTAAGTGGAGGACTTATATAATATAAGAATAAAAGGCCAAATCTGGCTTGGATTGGAGAGTAGATTCGATGACCACAAACTTATATGAACGGCTCCTGCCGGCTCCCGTAAACGGAGGATTCCAAATGTCGGGTTACTGGGTCTGGTGCGGTTCGGTTGTGCATGGGGACGACGGGCAATATCATATGTTTGCTTCGCGTTGGCCCAAGCATCTGCCCATGCATCCCGGATGGTTAGTGCATTCCGAAGTCGTGCGGGCCGTATCCGATAAACCGGAAGGACCGTACCAGTTCGAAGAAGTTGTGCTTCCCGCGAGAGGAGCCGAATTCTGGGACGGTCGCAGCACGCACAATCCCCACATCGTCAAACACGATGGTAAATATCTTCTGTTTTATATGGGGACTACGTACCCATTCTCAGATGTCAAGCCAGGAGAAGCCTACGGTTTGGATGATCCCCGCTGCATTGTGGCCAGATCTAACAAACGAATCGGACTGGCAGTCGCTGAACAGGTACAGGGACCGTGGGTGCGACGGGATGAGCCAATTCTGGATGTTCGCCCTGGGAAGTTTGACAGCTATTTAACGTCGAATCCAGCTCCTTGTGTACATGAAGACGGCTCGGTGCTGCTCATTTACAAATCCAGAGCCTATCAAGGCCATACGTTCAGTGATATGGCGTTGGGTGCAGCTTGGGCAGATCACTATACCGGCGCTTACCGCTCTTTAAGCGAGAACCCGATTTTTCCACCGGAGGATGTTCATTTGGAAGATCCTTTCATTTGGAAAACGGAAGATGGGTACGCCATGATTGCCAAGGATATGAAGGGGAACATCTGTAACGAAAGGCACGGCGGCATTCAAGCCTACTCACGGGATGGGTTGAACTGGCAGATCGCTGAGCATCCCAAAGCGTATTCAAGGCATGTCACTTGGGATGACGGGACCAAGAAACAGATGGGCAATTTTGAGAGGCCGTTTCTGCTGTTCCAAGATGGCAGACCAACGCATCTGTTCGCGGCTACGGCAGATGGTGATGGGAATTTTGGCGGTCGGAACACATGGAATATGGTAATTCCTCTTGGAGACTGAGAAGTATATAGTAAGTTTGAGAAAGCTGACGTCCTCCATATTGAGGAATGTCAGCTTTTTCTTGTTCAGAAATAGGGGAAAATGTTAATTTATCTCATGAGCTAACGGGTAGTGGTATTCCAAATTATGGTATACTTTGAATGGAGCGAGGTGGGATTTGTGAGACTTACAAAGACTAGGATTATAGTAGTTTTTTTAAGTTGTTTCTTATTTATTTCTATCGTCTATTTTGCGAGCATCATAAAATTGTTCTTGGATACAAGAAATGTGGATGCTAGTCCCGAAGCTTCAATCGAACATTATTTAAGCTCCAATACCAATGAATACAAGGTAATAAATATCACTTTAAGTGAGAAGAAGTTTAGAGACCGTATATATGTGCTGGAATGTGAGTGTAACTTTAAAAATGGAAAGAACAGCGGCATTCAAACATATAAGGTTCATTTAATAGAAGATATAGGTTGGATTGTTACAAAAATAGAAGGAGTGTTTTTATGAAAAAGTTGTTATTCATGGTCACCATACTGATTTTCCTTTCGAAATCAAGCGAGGCGTTCGGGGATAATGGCGTATCGGATCCAGTTTTTCAGACAGTTCATTACGTTATTAATTCAAAACATGTTGAAACGGAAGGCGAGTACGCAACCTTAAACTATAATGGCCATCTTTACGTCCCCATTCGGTTTATTGCTAATCAAATCGAAGGTTCGATAGAATATGATGCTGAAACGTCCACAGTCATTTTATATACGCATAACTCGTCTGATTCTAGCCAAGTAATAGGGCCAAAAGTTACACCAGATCAAGCGAAGATTGTTGCCTATGAGACATATCATCTTGTTCATGTTGATGAACAAATTAATATAAGGATACTTAGTAATCAAGAAAGAAATCAAATCCCACCGGATGCTTCAGATTTGACTCCGGTATACTATTTCATTACAGGCAATGACGGTAATAATCAGAAAGTGACCATTTGCGTTTCGAGTAATTCGATAAAGCATCATTTTATGTATAGCGAATAGTTAGATGTGTTCAGATACGCTAATACATTATAGAGGAGAACAAGTTATTGAGAAAAACCTTAAGTATCGTCTTAATTGTTTTTGTTACTGCATTTTTCTATGGTTTATATCGGTTTGGTCAATTTGATTCGAAAATCGAATTAAGTGTTCAACTAGAAAACATCATCCATGAACATGATCCTGCTAAAATTCAAACGATTTCATTAGATCAAACAACAAATGAATATCTTTTACAATTACCAAAAAACACGAAGGCACATAAAACTTCTGATTTCCAAGGAGGTTCTAAAGAAATTAGTTATTTAGCTACCCTCTTCGGAGATAGACCGCTTCATGTGTATATGAAAGTAGATACCCAATCAAATTTCCATAAATTATTCCCTAAATGGACCTTGTTAAAAGTGTCAGTTGCTCCTAATGGAATACTACCCTCCATTCCTGAACTCGAAGAGAGTAATTAAAAAACAGATTCCCCTTGATCCTTACGTTACGTAATGATTTATAATGAACATAACAGCAGGACAAAACAATGAATTAGAAGTTTTAGGTTTAGGATGACGAATAAGAGTTTAGATTAGTAGTTCATGTATAATGTAGATATCCCTCATGAAAAAGGAGAACTGAAGATGAGAAAACTCGTTCTATTTTTGCACGCATCGCTTGATAGTTTTGTAGAAGGGCCGAAAGGTGAAATGGATATTGGCTGGGTTGCCTACGATGCTGAATTGGAGAAACACGCAAAAGAAATTCTGAGTACAGCCGACACGGTCATTTGGGGACGTGGGACTTATCAGATGATGCACAATTATTGGCCATCTGTGCCTTCGGACCCCTCATCTTCAGAGCATGAACGGGATCATGCCGAGTGGATCGAAAACACAGCCAAAATTGTTTTTTCCACAACGCTGGAGAACGTCGAATGGAACAATTCTAGACTCGTGAAAGAAAATGTCGAGGAAGAGATCAAGAACCTCAAGCAGCAGCCAGGCAAGGATATGGTTATTCTCGGCAGTCCTAGGTTAGCACACTACCTAATGCAGCTTGATTTAATAGATGAGTATAAAATTACCGTTTCTCCCGTCCTAATCGGCAGCGGTTTGCCGTTATTCCAAGGTATCAAGGAGAAAATCAATCTTAAACTTATCGAAAACAAGACATTTAATTCTGGAGCCTTAGGCCTCGTGTACCAGACGGTAAGATAACGAGAAACGATAGCACAATTAAAATGGAGCAAACTGCCGTGGCAGTTGCTCCATTTTTTTCATTCAAGTATCGATCAGATTAGCGTGATCATGGATATGGTGTATATGGTATAATATTCCATGAATATGAAGTTGAAAGGGGATTTGGAATGAGCACTATTAAAATCCACGAGACCCAGCCTGAGAAGGAAATAATGTATAACAACGATAATTTTGTTAACGAGGACCTTCGTTCTATTCAGAATATTGAGGGTGGAGGACCAATTAATAAAATTGCTTTGAATACATTGCCACGTCCTCTAAAGGCATTCGGATACTTCTTTATTTCTATAATAGTGTTATTTGGAGCGACAACAGTTTTAATCAGTTTATTTCGTTAAATAGACATTAAATAATGGATGGAAATGTCATGCATATTTTGGTCCGGTGGGGCTGAAATATGCATTTTTTTTCATAGTATAAGAAGCACCATTTTGGTGCTTTTTTTGTATGTAGAAAGTTTGGATAGCGACTTCCCTCAAAGCTAGCGCAACCATTACTTTCCATTTTCGTATAAATACTGTTGGGATATTGGCTAGCGAGGAGAGGGATTTGAATGAGTTTCAGTATGTATAGACAAGAAATTAATCAAATGATAGACAGTTTACCTGATGAAGAATTAGTGAAAGTTTACTGGTCCATTGAAGTTATTCGCCAAAAATATCTATTCAGTAAAAACATGCTTGATAAAGGGGTAGTTATTTTAACCTTATTGGAAAAAGAACATAGAATTAAGGAACTATGGGATAGTTCATTTGCAAAGAACATTAGCGACGAGACCAAAAGTGAAATTCATTATAATCAGTATAAGTGGCATATTTTTAGTTATAAGAAGCAAGATTGTTTTGAAAATGAAGCAGCGAGAAACGAATTTGATGCAATGACTAAAAACGAAGTATATGTCATGTATCAAGATCTTCCTGATATCGTATTTGAATATAATAACGCAAATGAAATTGTTGCATCCGATTTTGATTATGAACAAGATATATATGTATTTGATAAGAATTTCACGTGGACGTACGTACACACGCATGAAGCAATGTGCGGACCATACTTTTATAAACAAGTTTAGGGTAACTTTTGAAGGAGGATCATATGAAGACGATCATCTATATGGTTAGGCATGCAGAATCACCATACAATGAAGGAACCGAAAGAACTAGAGGACTCACAACGAAGGGCAAGGGCGATATTGAAAAAGTTACAGATGTAGTCATAGGGAGTTTTTCAATTCAATGGTCTGATGCATTTATTTGGCAGGATCATAATGATGATAACTCAGGTTATATCCATAGATTAGTAATTGGGAGAGCATTTAAGGGGCGGAATTTAGGACTTAATTTACTTGCTACCGCGGAGGAGTACATAAAACTTGCTGGGAAAAAATCAGCGAAGCTAGATTGTATGGCAGATAACGACCTACTTAATCAGTTTTATTTGGATGCTGGGTACAACTTTATTTCAAGGATTGATAAAAAGCATTGGAGTGCAAGTTTATTTGAGAAAATATTAACATAAATATGGTTAATGGACTAACCAAAGATTAGTTTGAAAAACATGCTACTAGCTCAATAAATATGAAGAACGGTAGGCCACTAGGGCTTGCCGTTTTTTTATGGTCATTTCGTAGGTTCTAAAATAAATATAATAGAATAATTTTTATCATAGATGAGGATGTCTCATTCATCGTAGTCATGTTTATGAGGAGGATACAACGATGCCCATTAGTGAGCAGACGATTTTCAATTCATCTGGCAACACAATTACTACGAAGGATAGAGAGATTCATATTGTCGGCAAATTGGATGAACCGCTTATTTTGATTTTGGACAATGTATTAAGCCATACAGAATGTGACACGTTGATTAATTTAGCGAATAACCGATTGCAGCGAGCTAAAATTGGTAAATCTCGTGTAGTAAGCGATGTTCGAACAAGCAGCAACATGTTTTTTGAGGAAAGCGAAAATGAATGGATTGGAGTCATCGAGAGCAGAGTTTCTGAACTGATGAATATACCGATTTCACATGCAGAACCCATGCAAATTTTACATTATAAAGCTGGTGAACAGTATATGCCTCATTTGGACTATTTCACATCGGAGAATGTTGTCAATAATCGCATCAGCACGCTAGTGATGTATTTAAATGACGTGGAAAAAGGGGGCGAAACGTATTTCCCTTCGCTTCGTTTTACCGTAACACCGAAAAAAGGAAGGGCTGTTTATTTTGAATATTTATATACAGATAATCTCTTAAATGAGCTAACCTTACATGCAGGAAATCCCGTCACCATCGGGGAAAAATGGGTAGCGACCCAGTGGATGCGAAGACAAAGACTCCGCAATACGTAAACGTGGTAACCATACTTAACGATCACAAGGGCTGCAACGTTGCAGTCCTTTGATGCGTTTGAGGGGTTATTGCAGTAGGACAAAATTTATGTGCTTGAGATTATTATGCTATAATGTACCCGATTAACAGCAGGAGATGATAACGCGATGGTATTGCGCAAGATATATCGGAATTATTTGCAAAATAATTTATTTATGAGGCTGCTGCTCCTCTTTTCGATGATAACGGTTGTAACGATAATTTCGTTCTCTTATTTTATGTATTATTCGATGTCGCAAGCAGCCATTCATAGAGAGTTGGATATCCATAAGAAAGCCCTAACGAGCGTTAATAATTATTTGGGTGGAAATTATGATGCAGCACAGTCGATCCTATTTGGCCTTTATCGGGATAGTTCGCTAGCCTCGGGTCTATCTTTTATGTTGCAACATCCTTTTCAAGAATATGTGCAACACAGTTTGGAGCAGTACAATTTAGGCGGCAAAAGCATGTGGAATGATGGGCTGCAGTATTTTAAAAATCAAGTGGAAGACAACAAAGAAATTAGTAATTTGCTGTTATACAGTGAAGATCAGCAGACCTTATATGCGCTAGGGCGAAATGGACAGATGAAACTTGTTCCCACCAATCGCGCACGCTCTTATATCCCAGATGTCATGGCTCTCGAAAGTAAGAGTGTGGAACTGCCAAATATTTGGGTGCGTGACGCAATCGGACAGTGGGATCCCAACCTGTATGCGATTCGAACGCCAATCTCGGACAAGTTAACGCTGAAGACGATTGGTCAGCAAGTCGTTTTTTTTAGTACGGATGGGATTTGGAATATTCTGAAGAATGATAAGGATGAGCTAAAAGGGATGATTCTTGTCTTGGCGCCGGATGGCGGCGTGCTCTTCGATTCGTCGAATCAATACGTGGGTCAGATCTATCCACATATGGATCAAATCAATGCGATGTATGAGAATAGTGGTTCCAGTCAGAGCGACTATGTAACGAAGTTGACACAAAGCAAGGGGAATTTCAGCACAGTCAGCATTATTCCCCGCCAAGAGCTGGATGCTTCCTCAAAGAAAATCCGCAGTACGATTTTCCTCATTAGTGCGATATGTATTTTTTTCGCCATCCTGATTCCGTTCCTAGTTGTGATGAGTGTCGCCAAACGGACGAATCAAATCATCCGTTTCACCCGAAAGGTGAAACAAGGCGATCTTAGTGTGCGAATACCTGATGTACGGGAGGATGAGATCGGGCAAATTTCCCGGAGCTTTAACGAGATGATTGAGGAATTGAACCTCTATATTGATCGGGTGTATAAGGCGAACATTAAGCAAAAACAGACGGAGCTGACGGCACTGCAAGCTAGAGTGAATCCGCATTTCCTCTACAATACGCTGGAAGTGATTCGGATGCGGGCAATTTCGCAAGGCGCACATGACGTAGGGGAAATGATCTACAGTTTATCAGCGCTGTTCCGAAGTTTTGTCCAACAGAAGAAAATCTATACGCTCAAACATGAGTTGGAAGCCTGTCGTCTGTATCTGGAACTATTTCAAATTCGATACAAGGATAAATTTACGTACGCCATGGATTGGGACCCGCGGCTCGGCTCTGTACGCGTGATGAAAATGTCACTGCAACCCATCATTGAGAATTACATTGTGCACGGTTTGCGAAGCGAAAGCTCGGATAATGAGATTCACATTCGAGTGAAGCAGGTAGAGACGTATCTCCATGTGCAGATTGAAGACAACGGCAATGGAATCTCGCCCCAGCGGCTCAATGAATTGACGTTATTTCTGCAAGATGAGGAATTAGAAGGGGAGTCTTTTGGTTTGCGAAGCATCAATCAACGGCTTAAACTGCTCTACGGCAGTAAATACGGTGTAAAATTACATAGCCAGCCTGGCCAAGGAACGATTATTGATATCTGGATGCCGATAGACTGTGAAGGGGAGGCGGACGATGTTTAGGGTCTTTCTTGTGGATGATGAGCCTTTCATTATTGAAGGGTTATATGACATTATTGATTGGGCAGAAGTTGGTTTGGAAATTGTGGGACACGCCAGCAATGGACAGAAGGCTTTGGACGCTTTGCAGGAAACATCGGTCGATATTTTGTTGACAGATATCTCCATGCCGATTATGAATGGGCTGGATTTGATTCGACAGGCACGATTGGTTCACCCGGAATTAAAAGTGATCGTGCTCAGTGGATTTGATGAGTTTTCTTACTTAAAAGAAGGCATGCAGCTGGGCATCGAAAATTACTTGCTCAAGCCTATTAACATCCAAGAACTTAAAGCTTCGCTGCAAAATATCGTAGAGAAGCTGAATACCATGAACGAGACGCAGTTGGTTCAGGCGTACAGTAAGCAAATATTGAAAGATAACACGCTGCATCGGTGGTTGACGCAACAGATTGCGCCACTGGAGTTCTATGAGCGTGCAGAACTTTTAGGTATCAACTTAGCAAGCGCCTATATGGTCGCAGCCGTTCTACGAATGCCCGCCCACGCAGATAGGGGCCAGGAATTTATTGCTGGCCAGCTGGATGCCTATGAATGGGTGACCGTTTTCCGTGATATGGACGGAGATATCTTGCTGCTTGCCTCCATGGATCACATGGAAGAGGGGAAAAGAGAACTGATGGCACTGCTTCATCAGCTTCATACCGCGCTGCAAGACCAAGCGGTTCGCATCTCGATTGGGAGCGTCGGTCACATGCCGGATGGCGTCGCACAAAGCTATGAAGCCGCCAAAAAAGCACAGGAGTATTTCTGGATTTATCCTGAGCTGCCAGTCATAGATTATCAGGAGTTGGCGATGCATCAAGACAATCCCAAGGTGGATTTCTCGATCATTGATTGGCCGGCCTATGCGAAGCTTATTATTGCCAAAGATATAGAAAACTTACGTACTGGTATCCATAACGACTTCAAGCGAATTCAATCTTTGCCTGGCGTTACGCCGCGCGATTTTCAGAATATCGCTTTTGAGATGGTCATTCATTTCAAGTTGGAAATCAAAGCTATCCGCCATACCGAAGTCCTAGAGATGTATCATCTTGCTTTTGACCAGATTCGCGAGGCGGTGGTGCTGGAAGAATTGGAAGCTGCCATCCTGGAAATTGCGGAGACGACCATTGGCTTTTTGGTGTCGGACGTTCGAAGTCCGATTGTGCAGCAGGTGTTAAAATATGTGCAACAATCCTATGCGGAGGAGCTCTCGCTCAAAATGCTTGGCGCTCATTACCACATCCATCCCGTTTACTTAGGGCAATTGTTTCAGAAAGAAATGAATGAGACATTCACGGAGTATATGAACCGTTTTCGAGTCGAGAAGGCGAAAGAACTGCTGAAGACAACACATGCCAAGGTTCATCAGATCGCGAGTGAGGTAGGTTACTCCGAATTGGGTTATTTTTATAAACAATTCAAAAAATATGTTGGTATTTCGCCAACGGATTATCGTGGATTGCTCTAGGGAAACTTAGTAGCAGTCCTTTTTTTACAAAAAATTAATTGACAGCGTTTTTTTCTTTAGTTTAGACAGGGTTCATTTAGTTTATCGTCTATTTGTAATTGCTTTCATGCAGTACTGTAAATATAGCCCCTACGGGCGTAGAAAAAGAGTATTCACTTGGGAGGACTCAAAAAATGAGAAGAATGAAAAAAAACTTGGTCACAACACTAGGATTAACGTTAGCTGTTTCCTTGACGCTTAGCGCATGTGGCAGCAAAGATGCCGGCGATGCGAAAGGGAATGCGGCAGCGAATAAACCTGTTGAATTAATTTGGTATACAATCGGAACACCACAGAAAGATGTGGATCGCGTTATGGCTGAAGTCAGCAAGTACACCGCGGAAAAAATCGGTGTTACCGTGAAAATGAATATGACAGATTGGGGCGATTATGCTCAAAAAATGCAAGTCATGACGGCTTCCGGCACACCTATGGACATTATGTTCACGTCTTCATGGGCATTTGATTATGTGCAAAATGCACGTAAAGGTGCATTCAAGTCGATTGACGAGCTGTTGCAAAAAAATGGACAAGGCATCGTCAAAGTATTGGATCCTGCTTTCCTGAACGGCTCCAAAGTAGATGGACATAATTACGGTGTTCCAGCGAATAAAGAGTTGCCTGCACAAGATGTATGGCGTTTCAACAAAACACTGGCTGACAAATATAGCCTTAGTCTAGATAACGTGAAATCATTGGAAAGCTTAGAGCCGCTGCTTTCAGCGATTAAAGCGAAAGAGCCGAATGTTTATGGATTGGCTGTTGATAAAAACTATATGCCGTATGTGCCTTACGACTACATCATTGAGAAGATGCCAATGGCGGTTAGCGTAGACAACAAAGTTTTGAAAGTCGTTAACATTTTAGATACACCAGAAATGAAACAAGCTTTGAAAACAATGAATAAGTATTACAAAGCGGGCTACATTCCAACAGAAGCATCCACATTGACATCCCTGAATGATGTTCAAGTGACGGGCAAATGGTTCGCTGATAAAGCGACCAATCAACCTTTCGCGGACAACCTTTGGTCAGCAAGCTATGGATACCCTGTTGTATCCAAACCAGCTAGCCCTGCTCTTATTTATAACTGGTCCGTCATGGGCTCCATGCAAGCGATCTCGGCCAACTCCAAATATCCAGAAAAAGCGATGGAATTCCTGAACCTGCTTAATACAGATCCAGTTCTTCGCAACATGGTTGATTCCGGTATTGATGGCGAGCACTACAAAAAAGTCGGCACTGACAAAATGGAAAACTTACCGGCATCCAAAAACTATGATATGCCTACGTTCTCCCTTGGTAATGTACTTTTGACATACAAAGATGTGAAAGACCCTGAGAACAAGTGGGAAGAGTTCAAGAAATTTAACGATACAGGCGTACCTGCTCCGCTTCTTGGCTTTAACTTCGATCCAACGAAAGTCATCAACGAAATCGCCGCTGTACAGAACGTGAAAGAAGAGTTCTGGGCAACACTGATGACGGGTACTGTTGATCCGGATAAATACATTCCACTTGCAAACGAGAAATTCAAAGCAGCTGGATTGGATAAAATCATGACAGAAGCACAAAGTCAAATTGACGCTTGGAAAACAGCTAACAAAAAATAGAAGCAAGCCCGAGGATGAGGTGAATGTTCTGCATTCACCTGATCTTTGTCTTGTTATCAGCGAAGGGGTGATTGTATGAACAGAATAGGAACTTTTTTCAAAGATGTTAAACAAAGCAGAGTGCTGCTGCTCATGGCATTACCGGCAACGCTTTGGTTCCTGTTCTTCTCGTATTTACCGATGGCAGGCATGGTGATTGCTTTCAAGCAGTACCGTTACAGCCGTGATGGTTTTTGGGCAAGTATTGTGGAGAGCAAGTGGGTTGGCTTACAGAACTTCAAATTCCTTTTTAGTACGAACGATGCTTATATCATTACGCGAAACACGCTGCTATACAATATTGTGTTCATTATTGCAGGTCTGGTGTTGTCCGTTGGACTCGCCATTGTGTTATCTGAAATTACGAATAAAAAGCTTGCTAAGCTTTATCAAACAGGTATGTTCATGCCCTATTTCTTATCTTGGGTCATCGTCGGCTATTTTGTATTCAGTTTCCTAAGTGTGGATAAAGGAATGCTTAATCATATACTTCCCTGGTTTGGCGTGGATCCGATTCGTTGGTATAACGACAAGACGTATTGGCCGCTTATTATTGTTCTCGTGTACCTCTGGAAATCAGTCGGATACAGCTCTGTTGTCTATTTGGCGGCGATCATGGGGATCGATAAATCGCTCTATGAAGCAGCTATGATTGACGGTGCGAGCAAATGGCAGCAGATCCGCCACATTACCTTCCCGATGTTAAAACCATTAATGACGATTCTGACGCTGCTGGCGATCGGGCGCATTTTCTATGCAGACTTTGGCTTGTTCCTGCAAGTGCCTAGGGATTCTGGGACGTTATACCCTGTAACCAATGTTATTGATACTTACGTGTACCGCGGCCTTAAATCTACGGGAGAAATCGGCATGAGTACAGCGGCTGGCTTGTATCAGTCCGTGATCGGTTTCATTCTCGTGATGACTTCGAACTATGTCGTTAGAAAATTTGATAGGGACAATGCACTCTTTTAACCTAGGATTGCGGAAAGGAGGAACTGATTATGAATGCTGTCAAACCGATGAAAAAACATGACTTTCATAAATTACCGCCACTTTTGAATGTGTTTGCTCATTTGGCCGCGGGACTTTTTACAATTGCCTGTGTATTCCCGTTTCTGTTTGTGACGATCATTTCGTTCACCGATGAGAAATCGCTGAATACGAACGGGTACCGCATCATCCCGGAGAAATGGAGCCTAGAAGCGTACCGTTATCTCTTCAAAGCAGGCGATCAATTGCTGATGTCCTATGGCGTCACAATCCTTGTGACTGTCGTTGGTACGCTTGTTAGCTTGATTCTGACCGCTACGTTTGCTTATGCGATTTCGCGGAAAAGTTTTAAATTTCGGAATTTCTTCGGCTTCTTCGCCTTTTTTACGATGCTCTTTAACGGTGGACTTGTACCGACTTATATTGTGATGACGCAATTGCTTGGGCTCAAGGATTCCCTGTGGGCTTTGGTTCTGCCATTAGCGGGCAACGCCTTCTATATCATGATTATGCGTACTTTCTTTAGTACATCTGTACCGGATGCCATTATCGAATCAGGCAAAATTGATGGAGCCGGCGAATTTGGGATCTTCATCAAACTCGTGCTGCCGCTGTCCCTGCCAGGGCTGGCGACGATTGGGTTATTCAGTACCTTGGGGTACTGGAATGATTGGTTCAATGCGCTGTTGTACATCGACACGCCAAACTTAGTACCACTGCAATCGATGCTCATGCGGATTGAGAACAGCATGCAGTTCCTGCTCCAGAACACGAGCAACCCGTCGGTTGGCATAGGCTTGCTGCAATCGCTGCCGCAGGATACTTCGCGGATGGCGATGGTTGTACTTGCGACAGGACCGATTATTTTCGCTTATCCGTTCTTCCAACGGTACTTCATTCAAGGTTTAACGATCGGCGCTGTAAAAGAGTAGTACTGTAAGCAACTACGTAGATTATAGAAATGTGGAGGATTTACCGTGGAACAATTCAGACTGCCCAAAATTCCGATGCCCAAACTGGAACTGCCCCAAGCCATTCAAGATGTCTTGCTGGAAGCCGAAGAAAAGCTGGCGCATCGTCCTAAACTCCTGCAATTATTTAAAAATTGTTTTCCAAATACATTAGAAACGACAACGAAGCTGATGCCAGATGGCACCACGTTTGTCATCACGGGTGATATTCCAGCGTCCTGGCTGCGTGATTCTGTCGAACAGGTTATGCATTACGTGCCTTTTGCCAAAGAAGATACGGATCTTCAACGTATCATTAGCGGGTTAATTAAACGTCATATTCAGTACATTCATATTGATCCTTATGCGAATGCGTTTAATGAGTCGGCCAATGACTGGCATTGGAACAAGGCAGACCAAACCGAGATGTCGCCATGGGTATGGGAGCGCAAATTTGAGCTCGATTCTTTGTGTTTCTCGATGCGTCTCGCTTATGCCTATTGGAAGGAAACCGAATTGACGGATATCTTTGACGCTGGTTTTAAAGCCGCGATGGTTAAGATCTATGAGTTGTTCCTAACCGAGCAGCATCATTTTGAAAAGTCGCCTTATCGCTTTACTCGCAATAACGGGATTCCTACCGATTCTCTCCGCAATAACGGCTTGGGCATGCCTGTGAATTATACAGGAATGGTGTGGTCAGGCTTCCGTTCTAGTGACGATGCGTGTGACTTTCATTACAACATTCCAGCGAATATGTTCGCGGTCGTTGCTCTTCGTCATATGCAAGAATTCGCGGAATGGGTGTTCCGCGACATGGATTTCTTGGCACAACTTAAAGCACTTGAAGCAGACATTGATCATGGCATTCAATTGTATGGGATTTATCGTCATCCAACATTTGGACCCATTTATGCGTATGAAACGGACGGCTTTGGCAATCACTGCCTGATGGATGATGCCGGGACACCAGGTCTAATGTCGATTCCTTACTTGGGCTATGTATCAGCGGACGATCCTATTTATCAAAACACAAGACGGTTTGCGCTTAGCAAAGAGAATCCGTTCTATTTTGAAGGCAAGGTGGCTCGTGGAATAGGCAGTCCGCATACGCCGGATGATTACATTTGGCATATGGCACTGTCCATGCAAGGCATTACGGCGTCCACATCGGAAGAGAAGCTGGAGATGATCGCGATGCTGGAAGCGACAGATGCAGATACGGGATTCATGCATGAAGGTTTTCACGTTGATGATCCAACGATTTTCACGCGTAAATGGTTTGCATGGTCGAACAGCTTGTTCTCTCAATTGGTGTATCAAGCGATGAAGGATGGTCTTCTATGAGTCGCCCGATCCTTATCTTCCATGAGCCCGGATTCCCGAGCAGTTCGTTGAGCGATGTACCCATCGAGCAATTGACGGCGCTGGGAGCGGTTGTGGTAGGTGCCGATGCGCTTGGAGAGGCACTACGATCAGCAACCAACGGATGTTTCGTCAATTTGCATGCGCCATATTTTCCAAAAGCGGCGTGGCCTGACATTCTGGCGTTCTTGCAGCGCGGCGGCGGTCTGCTGAGTGTTGGCGGCGCAGCCTTCAAGCGTCCTGTACGCTGGGAAAATGAGAATTGGCTTGTGGAATCGGAGCAGACTGGCTACCACCAGCAGCTGCATATTCATGAAATGCTACGAATTGAAAGTACGCCATTCCGTTCTTATATCACGTCAGAAACCTTACCATTATTGCAAGGGCAAGAGTCGCTATTCGCGCTTGCTGATACTTGGAATATGGTGCCGCATACGACGCGAGACAGTGATTTGCCTCATCAGATGGGTGCGGCGGGGACGATGAGCACGCAGATTTATCCGCTGCTGAAGAGCATAGGTAAGACAGGCCGGGAACTAGCGGCTCCTGTCGTCCTATGGGAGAATTCGCGCGGTGCGTTTATCGGTTCGCGCTGGATGTTCGTTAATGTGCCGCTGAGCCCCTCGTTCTGGAGCGAAGGTGGTGCGCAGCGCTTGGCCGAGTGGGCGAGATTCTGTGCGAGCGGTGTGACGGAGTTGTGGATCAAGCCGAATTATGCCAGCTATGAACCAGGCGAGCATGCGATGCTTACGATTCAAACACAACTTATCGGGGAGAAAGATGCCGCCGTTAAAGAGTGGACACTCGACCTTCGTGTCGAGCATGACAACGGTACGCAAGATGCTTGGACCTCTCGTTTAACTGTTAAAGTTAACAAAGAATTCAATGTGGTGCGCATTCCGGTGCCGCTAGATATACAGCGTGGTTTATATCGCGTAACGTGCAAGGCAATCTCCGAGGATGGCGAACAGCGTATGCTTCGTCAAGGATTCTGGGGGCACGATGCAGGGCTGCTTTCAGAAGGCCAGCCCATCACTTGCGGTCGCGATTATTTCATCAAAGATGGACGTCCATTGCCAGTCGTTGGCATGACATACATGACGTCCGATGTAGCTCGCAAATTCTTATTCCTGCCGAATAGCGATGTCTGGGATCGGGATATGGCTCAAATGTCCAAAGCAGGAATCAACTGGATTCGTACGGGCATTTGGACTGCCTACCGCAATATTATGCAGGTGGATGGCCATGCTTCGGAAGAAGTATTGAGAGCGATCGATGCCTTCCTCTTGACGGCTAAAAAACATAATCTGCAGGTGACGTTTACCTTCTTCTCCTTCACACCTGAAACTTGGGAAGGGGTTAATCCCTATCTCGATCCGCAAAGTGTGGAAGCTCAGAAGAGATTCATCCGCTCCATCGTATCCCGACATGGGGAGACGACTCATGTTGATTGGGACTTGATTAACGAGCCATCGATGTTCGATCCCGCTCAGATATTCTCGAATGGACCTCGTTCCAGTCGGGATAAGTATGAGCGGGCAGCTTTCATCGCATGGTTGAAGCAGCGTCATGAACGTATTGAAGAGCTGCAAGAGCGCTGGAATATGACGCCTATTGAGCTTCCAACGTATGAAGCAGCTGCAATTCCCGAAGCGGATGACATCAATTTCGACGTGCAGGATATGCATCGGGCGAAAAAAGGAACACGCTGGCTCGATTATTGCTTATTCTCAATGGAGATGCACAACCAGTGGGCCAAACAGCTGTATGATACCATCAAAGAAGTCGTACCTGAGCATCTTGTCGTAGTCGGCCAAGACGAAGCACTTGGCGCGCAGCGTCCTTCTCCGCTCTTCTACGAAGAGGCGGTAGATTACACAACCGTCCATTCGTGGTGGCTGAATGATAACCTTGTTTGGGATGGTATCTTTGCCAAAACAGCCCATAAGCCGAATGTGATTCAAGAGACGGGCATTATGTATGTAGAGACACCGGATGGACGTGCGAAACGTTCGGAGATCGAGCTGCGCAGTATGTTGGAGCGCAAATATGCTTATGCCTTTGCAACTGGAGGGGCAGGAGCTATTCATTGGATTTGGAACACCAATTTCTATATGGATAACGCGAATGAGTCACACATCGGAGCGCTTCGTGCCGATGGCACAGAGAAGCCGGAAGCGGATGTTTCCTATGAATTCGGCCGCTTTATGGCTGAGATAAGAGATCTATTCCAGGAGCGGGAGCTGGAAGATATTGTGGCTGTATTCCCCTATTCCAACGATTTTTCCAATCGGAAATTGGCATTTGATGCCACGACGACCATGACGCGTGTGCTGTCATACGAGATGAAGCTGCCATTCCGCGCGGCTTCGGAATATCACTTGGAAGCGCTGGAGGGGCAACCTGCGAAGCTGATTTTGCTTCCAAGTGCGCATAATGTGGATGAGCAAGCATGGCATAAGCTGATCGACATTGTGAAACGCACAGGTGCAACATTACTGGCTACAGGTCCAATTAGTTTGGACGCGTACTGGAAGATGAAGCAGCGTCTCGTCGATGAGCTAGGTGAAGCAGAACTTCACAATGTTCGCCGGGAAGAAATGCTTGAACTTCAAGGCACTTTGTATCCTGTTTCCTATGGGCGTCGCCGAATTGCGGAAACAATGAAAGAAGTGCGTGTTAAAGGTGGAGCAGCAAGTACTGGCGGGGATCGTGTTGTCGATATTCCTTTAGGCAATGGTCGATTGATTTGGAGTCCGCTGCCAGTGGAAGTAAACGACCGGATGGACACGGTAGAGGCACTTTACCGGTATGCAGTGACTGCTGCTGATTGCAGCAGCGGATTGCAGTGGCTTCAAGGCGATCTTGCAGGGATTTACGGAAGGAAGCTGCGTTTTAAGGACGGTTTCTTATATGTATTTGTCTCCGAATTTGCTTGGGATGTGAATGTTAAAGTTCGCGATACCGATAGTGACACGACATATGCGTTCACCCTAGAGAAAGAGCGTTCTGTGCTCTTTGCCGCAGATCGACAAGGGCAATTGATTTCCATTTATCGCCCAGATGAAGTTCATATTGAAAGGAGCTAACCCATGAGTACCAAACGAACGGCTCATATCATCTCCCATACCCATTGGGATCGGGAGTGGTATTTACCATATGAAAAGCACCACGTGCGACTAGTTAAACTCGTAGATACGTTATTAGATAAAATGGATCAAGATGCCAATTATCGCAGTTTCTTTCTGGATGGTCAGACAATTATTCTGGAGGATTACTTGCAGGTCAGACCCGAGCAGAAGGATCGTCTAACCAAATTGATTCAGGATGGCCGTATTCTCATCGGACCTTGGTACATTTTGCAGGATGCCTTCTTAACGAGTGGCGAAGCGAATGTCCGTAATATGCAGATTGGGCATCAAGATGCGAAAGCTTATGGCGATGTGTCGAAAATCGGCTATTTTCCCGACACGTTCGGTTTAGTCGGGCAGACGCCGCAATTGATGCAGCAGTCCGGCATCACGAATGCCTTATTCGGACGCGGCGTGAAGCCGACGGGATTCAATAACACAGTCTCCGATGGTGATTTTGAATCTTCCTTCTCGGAGCTGGTTTGGGAAGGTCCGGATGGCTCCCAGGTGCTGGGTATTCTATTTGCCAACTGGTATTCCAATGGGAATGAGATCCCTGCTGACAAGGAAGAAGCCAAAGCTTATTGGGAACGCAAGCTGGCAGACGCGGAGAAGTATGCTTCTACGGGGGAATTGCTCTTCATGAATGGCTGTGATCATCAGCCTGTTCAACTTGATTTGCCAGAAGCCATTCAAACGGCGAGCGAGCTTTTCCCAGATACAACTTTTGTTCACTCGAATTTTAACGATTACTTGGCGGCTGTTCAGCGTTCAGGGAAGCAGGAACTTTCGACGGTCAAAGGTGAACTTCGCAGTCAGCGAACGGATGGATGGTCAACACTTGTCAATACAGCTTCGGCGCGTGTGTACTTGAAGCAGATGAATCAGCTTGGACAATCGATGTTGGAGAAAGTGGCAGAGCCGCTCGCGGCATTCGCCCATGTTCTTAAAGTCGGGGAGAAGTACCCGCATCACCTGTTCACTTATGCTTGGAAGACCTTAATGCAAAACCATCCGCATGACAGCATTTGCGGCTGTTCTGTGGATGAAGTGCACCGTGAAATGGTCACACGCTTCGATAAGAGCCGTCATGTTGCTGAGGCCATTATCGATGACAGCAAGCAAGCCATCGCGGATGCGATCAATACGTTTGGCTTTACGGTGACTGGCGAAGGTGCTCTGCCCGTAGTCGTGTTTAATACGTCGGGTTGGGAACGCTCGGGAGTAGTAAGTATCGAGATGGATGCTTTACGTCTCTATTTCCGAGATGGCTATACACTTGAAGAAGCAAGCGCTCTTGCCAAAGCAGCAGATCTTACAGGACGCGTACTCGTGGATGCTTCTTCGCAGTCTCTGCCATGTACGGTCGAAGATCTCGGCTTGCAATTCGGATACGATTTGCCGGACGACAAGTTCCGTCAGCCGTATATGTGCCGAAAAGTAAGATTGACGTTCGAAGCCGATAAGGTGCCGGCACTAGGTTTGAAAACGTACGCTTGGGTGAAGAAGGAAGCGGAATTGGTCACTTCTTCGCTGTTCACAAATGAGCGGGTCATGGAAAATGCTGCGATCAAGATTGACATCGCGGATAACGGTTCTTTCACGCTGACGGATAAGAAGAACGGCCGCACGTACCGGGATTTAGGTGTATACGAGAATGTCGGAGATATTGGCAACGAGTATATGTTCCGTCAACCGGATGGCGAAACGTCATTGACAACGAGCGCCTTGCAAGCACAAATCCGTGTACTTCAAGATACAGCATTCCAAGCTTCCGTTGAAATCGTCCACGAGTGGTCGATTCCTGCGTCGGGCGACGACATGCTGGACGTTGAACAACGTGACTTGGTGTACTATCCGCATCGTAAAGCACAGCGTTCTACGCGCATGATTCCGATGCGGATTCGCACGGTGGTCAGCTTGAGCCGCAGCGGGCAAGGGGTAGAGATCGAATCATCCTTCAACAATCAGGCGAAGGATCATCGTCTGCGGATGTTATTCCCAACGGATCTGACAGCGCAAACGCATCATGTTGATTCGATGTTTGAAGTTGTGAAGCGCGATAATACGCCGGCTTCAGAATGGGAGAACCCAAGCAATACCCAGCATCAACAAGCATTCGTTGATGTCAGCGAAACAGGTACGGGCTTGGTTGTTGCCAATCTCGGATTGAACGAATACGAGGTTCTGCGCGATGGGCGGAATACGATCGCTGTAACGCTCCTGCGTGCAGTTGGCGAACTCGGCGATTGGGGCTTGTTCCCGACGCCGGAAGCGCAATGTCTAGGCGAGCACACCGTTCGATTGGCGATTTTCCCGCATAATGGGGATGGCGCACAATACGAAGCCTATACGGCCGCATACCAGTTCCAAATTCCTTGGACATTGGCACAGACTGGCATCCATGATGGCCAAATTGGTTTGACATATGCTCCTCTCCAATGGGAGGGTGAAGGGCTTGCCTTTTCCTCAATGAAACTAAATGAAGCATCAGAGGATGTACTGCTTCGTTGGTACAACATGCGTTCACAGCATGCAGAGGTTAAAGTCAGTACGCAACTTCCTCAGCAGAATTTCTACAAGAGCACGATCTTGGAAATACAAGGCGAGCGTTTGGCCGTAGAGGCAGACGGCGCATTAACGTTGCCAGTAGGTCCTTGTGAGATTGTAACAATCGGGATTCAGCGGTAGGAAGGGGGAAGGTTATTAAGAAAAAATAGGCTGTCTCAAAAAGTCTTTATCGACTTTTGAGACAGCCTATTCCTATTACCTGTGAATAGGATTGCCTTGTGAATCGTATTGGCGAATGTGCGCAATAAGCTCCTCGCGGTTTACCCAAGAGATGCCGACCTTCTGATCAGCAGCACCATAAGCCATAATCAATTCTTCGCCGACAAAAATACCTGCGGTGGTGAATAGGCATGGAGTTGGGTAGTCAGAGGGCATTTCCCATTCTTGCTGCGCATACATTAACCGATTCGAGCAGCGATGTGTGACCACAGGGAAGTCGTTCTCCTGCTCCTTCACGATCATGAAGGATTGCGTATACCCAAAGTAAATATCTTTCTTACCATGATACGACACAAGCCATTCCCCATCCCCAATTGAAAGTGGCGGCCAAGAAGCACCTACCTTGTTAGCCTCCCAATCGAAGAGAGAGGTTGCGAGCAATCGGTGAGTTGCTTTTGGGGATGCAAAATCTTCAATGTGCTCTGCGGCCGCCAAAAAAATCGACGGTCGGGTTACTTCGTCGCCTTGCGGGAACGGCTTAGGGTTCATTGGACGATGGAGCATAACGTATTGCGGCTTACCGTCGATCACCATTTTTTCAGGGAACAAGAAGACGTCGCGGTTATCACTGACATGACCCTCAGATAACGGGCACACGTACTGGAATGCTTCCTCATACTTGCCCTCGCTAAGTTTATCGAGATGCAGTCTATACAGAACGGTCACGGTGTCATTGGTACGAGCGGTTTGAGTGAAGGCATCATCTCCTTCATGAACCCAATCGGGTACATACGCATACCTGGTTATAACCGGCGGATCCTGATCTTCCAACCAGTAAGGGCCTGGGGGGAACATGCGGCAGGCAACAGACACATAGAGTTCGTCTTCGATGTAAAAAATACGTGGATCCTCGATACAACCGTTCGAATAATCGCGTACACGTTTGCCGTGGATATCTGTAATATAGATATCTTCTTTCTCTTGCTTTAAGCCAGGAATAATAGCAGGGCGAGTGAAATCCACTTCCCAAGTTACTCCTTTATCGTCACTGAAAGCATATCCGAGAAATATCGGATAGGGGTCATGTTTGCCTTCCTGACGCGCTTGCGGCCACGGTCCAGTTGCCCGGAATAGCATGTGAAGCCGCTCAGACTTCGGATCTTGCACGATAGCGGGGTTGAGCACCATTTTATTAGCCCAATCGCAGTCGGGTTGAGGGATAAGCGCAGGTGTTGGCGAATAGCGGAATTGAGGTAGCATGAGTAGGTGAGCCTCCTATATTATGTTGCTACTATCAGCATACAAACTCACAGTCTAGTCGAAAAGAGACAGGAACGACATTGTTTCGTAAAAATGTCGTTCCTGTTATAGTGGATAGACGAGGA
This sequence comes from Paenibacillus qinlingensis, assembly GCF_031455095.1. Classification (GTDB taxonomy): domain Bacteria; phylum Bacillota; class Bacilli; order Paenibacillales; family NBRC-103111; genus Paenibacillus_E; species Paenibacillus_E qinlingensis_A. Next base: position 355,644 of record NZ_JAVDSB010000002.1, on the reverse strand, counting down.
GGCTGATTCTCATGTCCACAGCTCATGAATCGCCACAAGTAGCAATGCGCTATACCGATCTAGATATTAAAATTCCGCTTGGCCCCATGTTAATCAATCTAATCTACATTAACTATGAAGCACCGATTGCTTCGTGGGGATATCCTAACCATTGTCACAGCAGTTATGAGCTACACTACATTACTAGAGGAAAAGGTACGCTGGAGGTAGCGGAAAAGACGTTTCTCATAAAGCCGGGAACTTTTTATTTAACAGGTCCGGGCGTCTATCATCGGCAGCTTGCTGACAGTGAAGATCCTATGGATGAATTTTGTATTAATTTCGAAGTAAGACTGCGAAAGCGAAAGCCGCAAAAGAACGATACATATCTGACCCAAGAAACGAAAGACATATGGAATACATTGTTGAACACTTCCTTCTGGTTCGGACAGGATGAGCTGGGAACAGTCAACCTTTTTGGCAGTATCATGGACGAGTTTGAACAACAATGGCTCGGTCAATATACCGTGATTCAGAGTCTCGCTACCCAAATTATTGTCAATGCGGTGCGTAGTTTTGCGGGGGAGAGGCGTTCCACCTACCATATTCCCAAGAAACTGCTGAATGATTCCAGACGCTTCCTAGCTGATGATTACTTCCGATTACCGCATAAGGATATGAGTTCCAAGGAGCTTGCAGCTCAGATAGGCATTAGCCAGCGTCAATTGGAACGTCTCATGCAGAGTTACTATGGTGTGACCTTTCGAGAGAAGCTGCAGTTCAGCCGAATGGAGAAGGCGAAGGAGCTCCTGCGCAACATGGAACTTCCCATTAACGCTGTAGCAGATCAGATCGGTTATATGTCGCCAAGTTATTTTACGAAGCATTTTCGGAGCTATACGGGTTTAACGCCAATGCAGTTCAGGCAGCAATACATGTAGCTCAGTCAGAAAAACTTTATATTCGGTAATCAGAACAAAGAAACACTTCCAATTTCAGGAATCCATTTCGGCTTTTAGTACGACAATCTGTCTATGCAAAAGGTAGAATATTCCTGAGAAGAAGGAAGGGGTTTTCTGATGACGACACATTCTATTGGTATTATTATGAACGGCGTGACAGGGCGCATGGGAACGAACCAGCACTTATCACGCTCCATCGTCGCTATTCGCGAACAAGGCGGCGTGACATTGCCCAATGGCGATACCATTATGCCTGACCCGATATTAATTGGACGGCAGGAGAAGAAAATTAAGGCACTAGCAGAAAAGTACGGCGTTGCCCGTTGGAGTACGGATGTGGATGCCGCGCTTGCCGATCCTTATAACGTAATCTATTTTGATTCTCAGACGACGGTAATGAGGGCAGAGAGCTTGCGCAAAGCTATTCGTGCGGGAAAACATATCTATACGGAAAAGCCTACTGCTACCAGCTTGGAAGAATCGCTTGAATTAGCCAGATTGGCAAGGGAAGCAGGCTTGAAGAACGGCGTCGTTCAGGACAAACTATTTCTTCCTGGCTTGTTGAAGCTAAAGCGTTTGGTTGACTCTGGTTTTTTTGGGACTATTCTATCTGTCCGAATGGAATTTGGCTATTGGGTGTTCGAAGGGGATTGGCAGCCAGCTCAACGGCCTTCCTGGAACTATCGGAAAGAAGATGGCGGTGGAATTATTGTCGATATGTTCGCACATTGGCGGTATGTATTGGACAATTTGTTCGGAGAAGTGCGCTCTGTATCTTGCCTTGGTGTCACTCATATCCCACAACGCGTGGACGAACTCAATCAAGTCTATGAAGGCACAGCAGATGATGCTGCCTACGCGACATTTGAATTGGAGGGCGGCATCATCGTACAGGCCAATTCGTCATGGGTAGTTCGAGTGGATCGCGATGATTTATTGACCATTCAAGTTGACGGTACCGAAGGTAGCGCGGTCGCTGGGTTACGTGAATGCAAAACGCAACATCGCGTCCAAACACCAAAACCAGTGTGGAATCCGGATATTCCGAACCCGCATTCATTCCGTGAACAATGGCAGAATGTTCCAGATAATATGGTTTTCGATAACGGCTTTAAAGTGCAATGGGAAATGTTCCTTAAGCATGTAGTGGCAGATCAACCGTTCAAATGGGACTTGTTCGAAGGAGCAAAAGGTACTCAGCTAGCCGAACTTGGGTTGCAGTCGTGGAAAGAACGACGCTGGATTGATATACCAGAGTTACCGCTGTGATAAATAGTAAGCGGATAGCTTGAACTGATCTCAAGCTCTCGATATTAATCTTGATTAGGGGGAAACCACGTTGTCTACGGTGTTGAAGCTCCTACGAACAGGAGGAACCTTATCTCCTTACACGCCAGGGCGAAGCGGTTCGTTCACACAACCGCAAAACCCACTTATTAGCCGTACGGCGTTTTCCGCTGCTCATGTCGTTTGCGATCCGTTTGCTGATACGAATCCACTGCATGATTCGCGAATAGATTGGGATGCCACGCTAGCTTATCGAAGGCATTTATGGTCGCTTGGTCTTTCAGTCGCCGAGGCCATGGACACGGCTCAACGCGGCATGGGTCTTCATTGGACACGGGCGCAAGAGCTTATCTCGCGTTCGATTACGGAGGCCAAAGCAGTGAATGGCCGCATCGCTTGCGGTGCTGGAACGGATCATCTGCTGCCATCGAATGAGGTAACACTCGAAGATGTTGAGGCAGCATACGAGCAGCAATGCGCGTTCGTAGAAGGAGAAGGCGGGCAAATTATACTTATGGCAAGCCGGGCACTTACTGCGGCTGCTCGGGGACCTGAAGATTATGAAAGGGTTTACAGCCGTATTTTGAGCCAAGTCTCTCAGCCCGTAATCTTGCATTGGCTTGGAGATATGTTCGATCCTGCACTCGCAGGGTACTGGGGGCATCGGAATCTGAATGAGGCTATGGATGTATGCTTGAGAGTCATTCACGCTCATGCCGATAAGGTGGATGGAATTAAGATTTCGCTGCTCGATGCAGATAAAGAAATCGCAATGCGTCGACGTCTGCCTAGCACGGTTAAGATGTATACCGGAGATGATTTCAATTATCCAACACTTATCCGTGGTGATGAGCAAGGATACAGTCATGCACTCCTCGGTATATTTGATGCGATTGCACCTGCAGCTTCTGCTGCCATTCAAGCGCTTGATCGGGGAGACATGGCGGCATATGAAAGAATTCTAGAGCCGACTGTCGCACTTTCTCGTCATATTTTTCAAACGCCTACTTATGCTTACAAGACTGGCATTGTATTCATGGCTTATTTGAATGGACATCAATCACACTTTCGCATGCTAGGCGGACAGGAAAGCTCGCGTTCGCTTACTCATTTATGTGAGTTATTTGTACTTGCCGATAGAGCTGGGCTCCTTGTGGATCCCGAACTAGCATCGGAGCGGATGCGACTCGTGTTGGCTATGCATGGCATTATTTAACAACTCCACAAATTAATAATGAGGAGGGCTTATGAGATGTACAGTCAACCTTCGATGTCACGTCTTAGTTTGAATCAAATAACAACGGATAACTGGAGTTTGCGAGAGGCAGTCGATGGATGCGTTCGTGCAGGCATTCCGTGGATCGCACCTTGGCGACACAAAGTAGCTGAACTGGGGCTTAATGAAAGTGTGAAAATCATTACAGACTCTGGTTTGCGCGTATCGAGTCTGTGTCGAGGGGGATATTTTCCTGCAGCAACGGCGGCTGAACGAGAAGCGCGTCTGGATGATAATCGGCGTGCTGTTGATGAAGCAGCAGCGCTTGGAGCAGAGACGCTCGTTCTCGTTTGTGGCCCTGCTCCTGACCGCGACATCGATCGTGCGAGGGGGTGGGTTCAAGAAGGCATAGACCGTCTAGTCCCCTATGCAAAAGATAGAGGTATTAAACTTGGCATCGAACCGCTTCATCCCATGTATGCGGCAGAACGGTCTGTTATTGTCACGCTGGGTCAAGCTAATCAAATGGCGGAGCAGTACGCAGCAAGCGAAGTAGGCGTAGTTGTAGATGTGTTTCATGTCTGGTGGGATCCCCAGTTATATACGGAAATACGCAGGGCAGGCAATCGCATACTAGGCTTTCACGTATCCGATTGGATCGTTCCGACGCCGGATTTGCTTCTTGGCCGTGGGATGATGGGCGACGGCGTGATAGAGCTAAGAAGAATACGGCAAATGGTTGAAGAGGTCGGTTATCAGGGTCCTATTGAAGTTGAAATTTTCAATAAGTCGATCTGGGATCTCCCCGGCGATGAAGTCATTACTACAATGAAACAGCGATACACGGAGTATGTGTAAAGGTTATTCTAGGTCAATCATACGTCTGTATAGACGAGGGTAGGCAGGTGGTCATTATTCATGATGCGGATTTCGTAGCGCAGTTGCTCTATTGGAGAGAGGATGATGGTAAAGTCATCGTCCCAGAAGATCAGAGGAAGCAAACGAAGCTGAAGCCCAAAGTCACCAAAAAATATACGAAACGAAAGACATCAGGTAAAAAGGGATGCTAATCAACTTTACGAAAAGAAAGCGCTTGTCTCCTGCTAAACTCCGATCTACAATGGATGAAAGGGTTTCCAAGTTGGGGGTTATAAAGGAGGCGAGCCCATCATGACGTTTAGAAAATTATATCTTCCACATCATGGTGTCCACTTGTATGAAAGCCAGCATCGGGATCGTAATGTTGTAGGCAGTCATCATCATGACGTCTATCAATTGTTATATGGTATGGAGGGCGAAGGACAAATAACGCTCAATGGTAAAACATATCAGATTGGGCAAGATGTAGCCGCATTGATTGTGCCTTATTCCGAGCATTCGATTAGTACGACCTCCAAATTGACACTTCTCGTGCTTGCCTTTCACCGAACTTCGATCGATATCTATGCGCAAGAGGAATTGCTTGGCAAGTTCTTCGGAGCTTCTTCCTTGTTAAAACTGAATGCGTTTGCAAGTAGTGAGCTTCGGAGATTGCTGCGCAAAATGCTTTACGAGCAATTGCAGGAAGATTTACTGAACACATTTGCGATTAAGCTGCATATGGAAGAGCTTCTGCTTGAACTTGCCCGTTCCCAACAAATTCCTCATACTCCTGATGCTAACTCACTTCGCGCGGAACGCATTTGTAACTATATAGATACCCACTATTTCGAACCCATCACATCGACAGACATTGCCGTTCGGATGAATATGAGCGTACGGCATGTGAGCAGTATTTTCAAAGAACGATATCAGAAAACGCCGTCGCAATATTTAAGCGAGGTACGTATTGGAGTTGCCAGCAAACTTTTGCTAGAAACGGATAAAGATATCGTCTCCATCTGCTTTGAAGTAGGCTATGAGACGGTGTCCGCTTTTTACCGTACGTTTAGAAATATGGTGGGCATGTCCCCAAATCACTTTCGTCAATCAGTCAAACGAAACAACTAGCAAATACTAGCTTCCTATGACCATTTTTTCTTGTCAATTCATTGACTCTCCATTGCGTTCCCTATATATTTATGGAGGGGGTGTATGTGTGTCAGTCATACGCAGTAAATTAAAAGAAGTTATGGAAAATCACGATCCTAAATTATCGATACGCAAGCTTGCGAAAGAGATTAACTACCACTTTGACTCCGTTCGTCGTATGTATAAGGATGAGATGGTACAGTATCCTAGGGACTTATTACTGAAGCTTTGTCTGTATTTTAATGTCCAGCCTGGGCAGCTCATCGGCATCGACATGGATGTAGAAAGTGATTGGACGATAGATGCATCAATGGATTATCAGGAAGACGTCAATGACAAGGAATTCAATTAAAAGTGCTGAAACTAGTGTTTATTGAGTTTGGAAATCGCGATGTATACATATAGCAGCCCCGTTTCACTACTACGGGAGAAAGTCATCTTAAGAAGAGTTGAGGAACGGGACAGCGAGTTCTCTCAACTCTTCTTTTTTTACATGCAAGAATGAAAAGTATCGAGGGAGTTCCCCTTAAAGTTTGACTAGATTTTATGGTCATGTTATAATTACTTTGACAAGAATTTATGGTCAAAGAGAGCAGGAAACAAACAATGAGTAAATTTATTCAATTGAACAAGCGCACTGGTGAAACAAAGTCCACTATGAATCTAGCAAGAAAACAGGGACGCATCCCGGCTGTGTTGTATGGGATTGGTAAAGATACTTTGTCTGTAGAAGTAAATGAAAAAGAAATGTTGGATATTTTGAAAAAAAATCCACGAGCTATTCTGCAGGGTAATACATCCGATGAGAAAATAATTCCGATCATCGTTCAGAGTGTCCAAAAGGATGCGATGTCGGGCAATCTGCTGCATATCGACTTTCATCATGTGAACATGACTGAAATCATGGACAGCAAAGTTACTATTCAATTTTCTGGAGAGGCAATCGGGGTTAAATCCGGTGGGGTTCTACAGATTGAAATCTATGAAGTAGAAGTACGTTGTATGCCTGGTGATTTGCCGACTTCCATGGAAGTGGATATCAGTGGCCTTGATACTGGCGACAAGCTTCTCGTTTCCGACTTGATCTTCAAGGATGGCATTGAAGTGTTGACGGATGCGAATACGGTTATGATTCAAATCAAAACCGTTCATGAGGAAGTTGAAGCAACAGCCTAGTAAAAATCGTCCCCTTATGGTGGAGAGTGTTTAAGCTTATGAGCTTAAATACTTCTGCTGTGAGGGGATTTTTTTGTTTCTTAACTTGATAGTTACCTATTACTTATTTTGGGGATAAAAATATAACTTATAGGAAAATATAGCAGCAAGTGGTGTGCCTAATGTCGACGTTTTCCAATCCTAAAATCAATCCCTTACACGGTTGTATTCTATGTATGAGTGCAACATTAGGCAATTAGTAAAAACAAAAAGGAGAGATTCCCTTGAGAAGAACGATTGCGGATTCCATCGTGGAATCCCTGCTAAATGCCGGGGTGAAGCGAATTTACGGCATTATCGGCGATTCGCTAAATGCCTTGCTAGATGCAATCCGACGTTCTGGAAAAATAGAATGGATCCATGTCCGCCATGAAGAGGTTGCAGCTTTCGCGGCGGGGGCAGATGCCGCCATGAACGGAGGAATCGCCGTATGTGCAGGTAGCAGTGGACCAGGTAATTTGCATCTCATTAACGGATTATACGATTGCCATCGAAACAGGGTGCCAGTTCTTGCAATTGCCGCTCATATACCGAGCAGTGAAATTGGCAGCAGTTTTTTTCAAGAGACCCGTCCGGACATGTTGTTTCAGGAATGCAGCTTTTTTTGTGAGGTCGTAACTGGACCTGGGCAAATGCCTCGAGCGGTTACAATGGCAATGCAAACCGCGACGGCAAGGTCAGGAGTTTCTGTCTTAGTGCTTCCAGGTGATGTAGCAGCTTTCGAATACGACGAAAGCCCCGTTCCGGAACGCATTATCCATTCCACACATCCGATTGTATGCCCTTCTGCAGAAGAATTGAAGACGCTTGCCGACTACTTAAACAAAGGTAAGAGAATCACTTTGCTGTGCGGTGCTGGTTGCGCGGGAGCTCATGCTTCGCTCATGAAGTTGTGCGAGAAACTACAATCCCCGATGGTGATAGCGCTGCGAGGAAAAGAATATCTGGAATACGACAACCCGTATTCCGTTGGATTAACCGGCCTCATCGGATCTTCTTCCGGATACCACGCTATGATGGAATGCGATGTCTTGCTCATGCTGGGTACTGATTTTCCATACCGACAATTTTATCCGCACGAAGCGACCATCCTTCAGGTTGATTTGGATTCATCCCGACTAGGCCGGCGAACGACGTTAGCATACGGAGTGTGCGGAGACGTGAAGACGACGGTCGAAATGTTGATACCCTTGCTAAACGAACCGCACTCCTCTGATCATTTGCAGTATTTTGCCGCACATTATGCCAAAGTCCGCCAGGAACTGGACAATCTTGCAGCTCCCGGCAGAGCGCCTATTCATCCGCAATTCCTCATGAAGGTAATCAGTGATCTCGCAGATGAAGATGCCGTTTTGACTTGCGATGTTGGAACGCCGACTGTGTGGGCTGCCCGATATTTGAGAATGAATGGAAAAAGAAGGCTTCTTGGCTCGTTTAACCATGGAACAATGGCGAACGCAATGCCCCAGGCGATTGGGGCGCAGGTTGCGCAGCCGGGACGCCAGGTCGTATCTCTGTCGGGAGATGGGGGAATCACCATGCTGCTCGGAGATCTGTTGACCCTCCGTCAGCATAAGCTCCCGATCAAGATCGTTGTCTTTAATAATGGCGCGCTTGCATTCGTGGAATTGGAAATGAAAGCAGCCGGCTTTTTGGAATTCGGAACGGAACTCGACAATCCGAATTTTGCGGCTCTGGCTCAAGCTATGGGAATCGAAGGAATTCGGGTCGAGGATCCGAATGACTTGGAAAGCGCCGTTCGTCGAGCGTTCGAACACAACGGTCCGGTACTGCTGGATGTCATCGTCAATCGTCAGGAGCTGGCTATGCCGCCTAAGATCAACTTCGAGCAGGCACGCGGATTTACGATGTGGATGCTGAAAGCCGTTTTGAACGGGCAAGGCAACGAAATTATCGAGCTGGCGAAAACCAATCTTCTTCGGTAATAAATAGCCGTAGTCCTCATCTGATTTATCAGGTGGGGGCTATTTTAGTGCGAAAAGCACCTGGTTTACTTATACTCTCTGGGAGCATAAGAATAGGTATTACTGCCAAGTTGTATCCATTTATGGCATGCACCTCCAATACGCTAACATACATACACTGTAACACCATGGAATACATTACATTAAGCAGCGGTATTGAGGAGGGGTAGCGTTGAGATATACAGTGCAATATATACCTCTAAATAAGATTAAGCAGGACAATACCAATACGAAGACTTCACCACGTAAGAAGGAGTTTAAAAAAGTTGCACAGGACCTTATGCAATTACTCATTGTGCAAAAAAGCAAGAAAGATGGTGACTATATTATCCAGGATGGACATCATCATTTCGCATTCCTCAAAAAGCATACCAATAAAAATCGGGCTGTGTGCCTCGTGGATGAAAGCAAGATGTCAACTAATTTCGGGAATTTTGTTAATCGATTTCGGAAACGGCAACTGCCTTATGACATCCCGTACCTCAAACCAAATCGGTTTGAAATCAACAGTTGGACCATTATTCGAAAATTTTTAAAGCAAGAACCACGTTTTCGGATGCTCTCTCGCAGTCAGCAGTTGAAGGTAATTCGGCTTGGTATTCAATATAGGAAAACAACGGTGCAATCCATGCAAGCAAAAGTAGAAGACATGATAAAAAGACTCTAAGGAAGTTTTATCATGATCCAACGGAAACCGGCATACGTTCGGTGTCCGTTGGTTATTTGTGCATGTGGCAAATTATGTAAAAAAACAAAGAGGCGGTAGCTATTTATTCTGCTGCCGTTTTTTTGGTGTCTCACTATGAAAAAAAGCTAAACGATCCATTTCCCCGGAAATAATTATTAAGTAGGTGATTTGATCTCATGTGCCAAGTACGGATTCTTCCAAGCGTAGAAAGGTTGCCGGTCAGGTGGGCAAACAGCTAATGAGGCAAACCGCCTGCGCGCTCAAACATACCGGTGTGCATAAGACAGCGAAGATGCCGCATGCGGCCCGACAAGCGTTTCCGATACGATAACATTTTGCATTGCATTCGGGATCAGCGGTCGCACCTTTGCCTCGTTTCGGAGTCAGTTTCTTTATCACACGCTCAAGTTTAGTAAATAGTCGTTTAAGGGCAAATTGGAGCGATTTATCGATGCTGATCTTTAATGTTGTACCGTCTTTGAATCTAATTTTTTTGGTGTGCGTGCAAGAGCAACCACATTGACAAGCGCTTTCAAGTCTAACGGGAACGATTGCTTTCTTATTAATAAATCCTCTAGCAGTGATAGTGTTGTTCTTATCTTGGAGAATAATGTTGGCACTGGAGACGCCGTCCACTTGTTTACCAAAGGAAGCCGTGAGTCTGCTGCTTGTGCGATCCAGAGATTGTATTTTGAATATTACTAAGTTAGAGGCATTCTGGGTGATGTTTAGGAAGATGTCGGAGACACCTCGACTGGCGTTCAAAACGATTCCTATGTTCGCACTCAAGATGCCTTCTTGCTTGGATTTTATACTTGTTGTTGCAAAAAGGGTGGTCGTTCCGTTGACTGTGCGTAGTAGTCCGGGCATAGCTATCACTCCCTCATTTAATTGGTGTGTACTCTCACAACATATGTGGAACCCAAAGAGTCGGTGTGGGGGAATAACTAGATAGTCCTAGCCTCTAATAGATCAAATTCTGATCTTCAAGATGGCTCAAAAGTAAGGTTATAGCGCTTTCCATTAGATAAGCGGACAACAAATAAAGGGCCGTATTCGCTAATGGCGGCGGAAACAATAAGCTTGGGATTGATGCTATTGACCAACTGCAGTAACTCAGCCTCATATTTTGTTTTATTCATCTTACGATACGACTGATAAACGCCTTGAGGACATTTCATTTAGATCGAACCACAAAAGTGATCCAGCAGGTGCTTCCAGGTGCAGAGGCTTCTATTGGAGCCGGCTCCGTGAAAATGAGAAAACTCGCTCAGGACAATTTGTTCTTTCAAAAATGTACGATTACTATCAGTCAATTGATAGATTCATAGATTAGTAGAATTGAATACGATATAGTAACTCAAATCAAGGAGGTGATAGTCATGTCCGATGAACTCAAAAAATTCAAGTATGAAGTCTTGACACCAAATACAGGCGGTAGTGTTAATATTTCACTATTGTTTAAAGTCCCTGTTACGTTAGCAACGGTTTCTGTAAAAGGTGATGCAACTGTATGGTTAACTGCCAATGTAGGTTGGAATGTAGTTACCAATGGCACAACATTCGATCATGTTGACGTATTATTCCGTATCTGGAGAGGGGACCAACTGACGGGAACAACCATCTACACTGCTGCTGACTCGGCTCAGGCATACCCTGATGATCACTTTGCAGTGACACAACTTGCTCATGTTGATAGCCCCGATGATGATGATAAAATTGTATACACGCTTACGGGTGAGCTGCTTTTTAATGGACAATCATCAGCAAGTGTCATAGGACCTATTACGTTTACTGCGGCAGTTATTGATTAATGAGAGAGGAAGATCTGGGGTCATGAACCCAGGTCTTTTTTTTGATACCGAGAGTGCATTTGGATTTATATAGAAATGGGGAACGGGGGTTCGATAACATCAGAGGAGGCTGCGGACCCCATTGAATCGGTTGCCGCTGCTCTGGGAGTCGCGCTGACGCTGATTATCCTGGTCGCCGGCGCAGCGGTAAATCTGGAGTTGCTCCTGCTGTGGGGGTGCCTACTAGTGCTGTCTGTTTTTTTCTCCATCCATCACCTGTTCATGTACTATATCTTTCAGCCTTACTCAACCGAACTGAATGTGAAAAATCCTATTTTTTATATCGTTAACTTGCTGGTGTCAACGGCATCTGGGATCAGTATAGGAGTGAAAGCCCCGGCGCTCCCTTTCACTGCAGCAGTCATGATTGTAACACTCGTTTACTTGACCGCCGCGCTTATTCTCGTACGACGATTCGGTCATCGCACCTTCAGGGTGAAATAACCAACGCTAGGTAATTATGGGTCTAATAAAAAGTTCAGTTGGCTGAATGACCGCTTCGGAGTCTCGTGGCAAATAAATTATCTAAATAAATGCTAGTTAACTAACTTCATGGAGCAGATGCCATCTCGGCACATGCTCCATTTTTCATTAGTTATGACTGAGAGAGGTAATAAGCATATTCCAATGGTCTACAATGAATTATTTTTTTGTATTTAAAGTTCTTTATGTCATTGTATATACTTTTTTGAGGCATTCCGTTTATTTCAATAATCCGCAGCTTGCTTTCTATGTCAATGGCAAAATCCACACTCAATTCTCCCAGTGAACTCAAATGAATTTCTGCTTCTTGCGCGGCTTTTATACTTACATCACGAAGTGATTGAAGAATGTCATTCACTTTTTCCTGCGAAAATAATCGGGGGAGAACCTCATCTACATTATAGATATGTTCACACATACTAGTGTTAAAATATCGTTTGTGAGCTACTCTACATGTTATTGTGGAGATCGCCCATTCTCCCGTAATTCCCTTTTGAACTAGGACGCGGACATCAAAATACTGATGATCAAGTTGACACATTGGAATCCCTTGCTGGACTATGTATGTCGTTGGTCCAAGAAGTTCATCCAATTTTTCCTGAATGCTTTCATTTTTTCTACAAATATATCTTGGAGCTAAGCTGTGCAATGAAATGTGTATATCTTCATTTTCCATTATTTCAACCCGATATACCGATGCTCCTTTATTTCCATAAATTGGTTTTAAGTAGACAAGTTTATAGGAGTTTAATAGTTCTGATATGTTCACTTCATTATATAGAAATGTGTCCGGTACATATGGTTCTAGATTAGATTGTACTAATTGGTTATAGAGATCCCATTTGTTGAAAAAATTGATAGTGTTGAAACACTTATTCTTGCCTATTAATGCTTCAAAGTGTTGAATGTTGATTGGTTTTTTATTATAACAACGGTTATAGACAGCATGAGGAAATGGGAACAAACTTTGTGTCCATTTGCCTTTTTTCAAGCTAAGTCCAATAATACGTTTTTTATTCCACTGTATATCTGTTGGCGTAAAGGCGTAAAGTTTAATGTTTAGGTTTTGATAACGAAGACAAAGGTTCAAAATTCTTTTTCTGCTACGCCTATTACTTACCATAATACCTATCAATGGGCGCTCGTCCATTCTGATCACTCCCTAGTCATCTATCCTAAAATTATATAATGCAAACGCCGTTAACTTTGTATGGGACAATCACATAGAAGTTCTGAAATATGAAAATTTGGGTTTTATTCCCACTATTTTATTTTGGTAGGCATATACTGTGTCTATCTTTTTAGGCTTTTAATATGATGAAATACACTGATTACAGGGAGATGAGATTAGTATGGGAAAATGTAATTGCCCTCCAGGACCTCCGGGTCCTGAAGGACCGCGAGGCCCCCAAGGAGCAATAGGACCGACAGGACCAGAAGGACCGCGAGGACTCCAAGGTGCAATAGGGCCAACAGGAGCAGAAGGACCACGAGGACACCAAGGGCCAACAGGAGCAGAAGGACCGCGAGGACACCAAGGTCCAGTAGGACCAGAAGGACCGCGTGGACCACGAGGATTCCAAGGTGAAGAAGGAGCAGAAGGACCACGTGGACCCCAAGGAGCTACGGGTGGAACGGGAGCAACTGGGTCAACTGGAGCAACTGGTGAAGGAGCAACAGGAGCAACAGGAGCAACAGGAGCAACTGGTGCGACCGGACCTGCCGGTGGCCCAACCGGCCCAACTGGGGCAACAGGAGCAACTGGAGAAGCTGGAGAAGCTGGAGCAACTGGTGCAACGGGTGGAACTGGAGCAACTGGTGCAACGGGTGGAACAGGAGCAACTGGTGCAACGGGTGGAACTGGAGCAACAGGGGCAACAGGTGGAACAGGAGCAACAGGAGAAGCTGGAGAAGCTGGAGCAACTGGTGGAACAGGAGCAACAGGAGCAACTGGTGGAACAGGAGCAACTGGAGAAGCTGGAGAAACGGGGGCAACAGGGGCAACTGGTGGAACGGGAGCAACAGGGGCAACAGGTGGAACAGGAGCAACAGGGGCAACAGGTGGAACAGGAGCAACAGGAGCAACCGGTGGAACGGGAGCAACAGGAGCAACCGGTGGAACGGGAGCAACAGGAGCAACCGGTGGAACGGGAGCAACAGGAGCTACGGGAACATCAGGAGGACTTATTCCATTCTCTACAGGCATCATTCTGAGTGGTGCTACTGTAGTATCTGCTGCTCCAATTTTAATGGGATTTGGTAATCACACGGTTGAAGTTATCGACGGCTCTGGAGAATCAACAAGTCCACCCGAAGCCGGTGGTTTTGCTTTCCCAATTCCCTTTGCGGGAACTGTACAAAACTTACAAATAAGCGCAGATTTACTGGTTGCTTCAGTGGTTTCAATAAATACGCTCGGTCTTCAATATGATTTTACTGTATTCCTAGCGCCTTCCGTTCCTAATAACGGTATTGATCATATTTCTTCACCTTACGTGACAACTCCGCTGACTAGTTCAGTTAGATTCGGATTTCCAAATAATATAATTATTGCCGGCACTTTCCGTACAGCAACCAATATAAATCTGGGATCATTAATAGTCGCAGCAGGTGATCGTATTGGAATTCGTGTAAGGACACTTGCTTCGACCGATCCTTCAGCAGCTGATGTTACTCAACTCTCATTTAGCGCTAGTTTATCTTATACTCCTTCTTAAGAATAGCGTGCCCCCAAAAAAGGGCTCCTTAATCGTCAACCTCTAAAGATACCGTTTATTAGAGCATGTGAGAAGGATGAGGAAAACAGGGAAATTATCGGTAGCCTTCTATGATAAGGGTCGAAAGAGTATGAATTTAATAATCTAGCTTAATTTTAAGGCGGCGGATTTCGCACTCCTTGTTGATTTTATTTGCTAAAATAATGACAAAAAAAACGTCTCTCTTCGCAATTATGCGAAAGTGACGTTTTTTATTTTAAACTGATTACTTTGGAATATATGTCCCGAATTTTAAAATAAAAGGTTATATTTTCATAAAACAAGGAGAATTACACGAATACCATACCGTTCACAGGAAAAAGCTACCATAATTTTTACGGATTGAGACAAGTGTCTATTCCAGTCAACGATTGCCCTCATACTTTAATGCAAAGGAGGTGACATATGTTGATTGTTTTCAGTACTGTAGAAAAAAAAGACCGAATATCTCAAAAATCCAAAATAATTCAAAGAACAAAATCAAAACCTAGTCCCAAAAAAAAGAAAAAAACATCTGTAAGATGTATGAAATGCCGTAAGATGCCAAGTAAGTGCAAATCGAGTAAAAAGAAGGAAATAAAAAAGTGTTGTAAAAGAGGTCTTAGAGGTTTACGTGGGATTCAGGGCGATACGGGTGCAACTGGTGCAACGGGAGCTATGGGAAAAGCCGGAACCACCGGTGCTACAGGAGGATTAGGTGGGACAGGAACTACAGGTGACACGGGTCCAAGAGGATCCACTGGTGCAACTGGTGCCATTGGAGCTACGGGAAAAGCTGGAGCCACCGGTGCTACAGGAGGATTAGGTAGGACAGGAACTACGGGGGACACGGGTCCAACAGGATCCACTGGAGCAACAGGTTCCTCAGGTGTAACAGGAGCAACAGGTTCCACTGGAGCTACCGGTGCAACTGGAGCAACTGGAGAGGCAGGAGGAGCGACAGGGAACACAGGAGCAACAGGTGCGACAGGTGCGACAGGTGCCACAGGTTTAACCGGAGCAACAGGTTCCACTGGAGCAACAGGTTCCACTGGAGCTACAGGAGCCACGGGGGTATCAGGAGCAACAGGAACTACGGGTGACACAGGTCCAATAGGATCAACTGGTGCAACAGGGGTCACTGGTGCAACTGGAGAAGCAGGAGGAGCGACAGGGAACACAGGAGCAACGGGTGAAACAGGAGCAACGGGTGCAACAGGAGCAACGGGTGAACCAGGAGCTACTGGTGCAACAGGGGACTCAGGAGCAACGGGTGAAACAGGAGCTACTGGTGCAACTGGGGACACTGGAGCAACTGGAGAAGCAGGAGCAACAGGAGAAACGGGAGCAACAGGAGCAACGGGAGTAACTGGTGCAACAGGAGCAACAGGAGCAACAGGAACAACGGGTGCAACAGGAGCCACGGGAGCAACAGGTGAAACAGGAGCTACCGGTGCAACTGGGGCAACAGGAGCAGCCGGTGAAACTGGAGCTACGGGTGAAACAGGAGCAACAGGAACAACGGGTACGACAGGAGCAGGTGCAACTGGGGCCACGGGAGCCACGGGAGCCACAGGGGCAACGGGAGTAACTGGTGCAACAGGAGCAACAGGAGCAACAGGAGCAACAGGAGCAACAGGAGCCACGGGAGCAACAGGAGCAACAGGAACAACGGGTGCAACAGGAGCAACGGGAGCAACAGGTGCAACGGGTGGAACAGGAGCAACAGGAACAACGGGTGCAACAGGAGCAACAGGAGCCACAGGAGCCACAGGAGTAACTGGTGCAACAGGAGCAACAGGAACAACGGGTGCAACAGGAGCAACGGGTGCAACTGGGGCAACGGGAGCGACAGGAGCAACAGGTGAAATTGGTGCAATGGGAGCCACAGGGGCAACGGGAGTAACTGGTGCCACGGGAGCAACAGGAGCAACAGGAGCAACAGGTGAAATTGGTGCAACGGGAGCGACAGGAGTAACTGGTGCAACAGGAGCCACAGGAGTAACTGGTGCAACAGGAGCAACAGGATCAACAGGAGCAACAGGAACAACGGGTGCAACAGGAGCCACAGGAACAACGGGTGCAACAGGAGCCACAGGAGTAACTGGTGCAACAGGAGCAACAGGAGCAACAGGAACAACGGGTGCAACAGGAGCAACGGGAGCAACAGGAGCAGCAGGTGAAACAGGAGCAACAGGTGCAGCTGGGGCAACAGGAGCAACAGGAACAACGGGTGCAACAGGTGCAACTGGGGCCACGGGAGCGACAGGTGAAAATGGTGCAACGGGAGCCACAGGGGCAACGGGAGTAACTGGTGCAACAGGAGCAACAGGAACAACGGGTGCAACAGGAGCAACGGGAGCCACAGGAGCCACAGGAGCAACAGGAGCAACTGGGGCCACAGGAGCAGCAGGTGCAACTGGGGCGACAGGAGCAACAGGTGAAATTGGTGAAACAGGAGCAACAGGTGAAACAGGAGCAACGGGAGTAACTGGAGCAACAGGAGCAACAGGAGCAACAGGAGCAACAGGAGCAACAGGAGCCACAGGAGCAACAGGAGCAACGGGAGCAACTGGGGCCACAGGAGCAGCAGGTGCAACTGGGGCGACAGGAGCAACAGGTGAAATTGGTGAAACAGGAGCAACAGGAGCAACAGGAACAACGGGTGCAACAGGAGCAACAGGTGCAACTGGGGCCACGGGAGCGACAGGAGCAACAGGAGCTACGGGTGCAACTGGGGTAACTGGTGCAACAGGTGCCACTGGGGCAACAGGAGGGGTATTCGAGTTCGGGTACATTTTCAATTTAGGAGCTCAGACGGTTCCAATAGAGGCAGATGTTATATTTGATACAAATGGCATTATTGCATTAGGCATTACGCATACTCCCGGAACCTCTCAAATTGTAATTACCAGTTCTACTCCAGGTTTCTATGAGGTTACTTACTCCATTTCAGGAGTTGAGCCAAACCAATTCGCACTCTTTTTAAATAACGTTCTGGTTACGGGTTCCGTATACGGTTCCGGTGCAGGTACCCAGCAAAACAATGGTCAGTCTATAATCGCGTTAGTCGCTGGTGATGTTCTTACTCTACGAAATCATAGTTCAGCTGCTGCTGTCACCCTTCAGACTTTAGCTGGAGGGACACAAGCAAATGCAAACGCTTCTGTTGTTATCAAAAAATTAAGTTAGCCTCAATAAAATTTAAACTCAAGTTTTCAGTCATAGCAGCTAAGAGCGGAAGTAGAACTAAATATTCCAGTTCAGCATCAAAAAGAAGGGCAGTCGACCCATGTTGATCGGCTGCTTTTTTTATACCGTTGGTGTTTAATCAATTAATCATGCGACATATAATCGCTAAAACGGAAGAAGGTAACTGGGTCTGCCGAATCTAAACCAGGAAAAAATCCCTCAACAGTAGTTTCAAGTAACCTATTGCCATGTCCGGTAACGGAGCTAATTTCAAGTTTCCCTAAAGAAGCGCGACTATCTTTCGTTTAAAATCACCCCTAGCCGTAATACGAGGATACTGACGATTGCTTGCCAAAAGTTGCTTTTCCAAAAGCATGGAGGTATTGGGATCGACAAGGACTTTGCCGAAATCAACAAGTAATATTGCATGTGATTAATACTGGAAATAGGTGAAAGTAAATCCAGTATTAAGTACCTCGTAATAGTATATCTTTACATAGATTTCTCTGTTTTTTTTCGCTGGGGTTGGATAAGGTGATGACCAAACGATCATTTTCCATTCCGTTTGGATTTTGGTCAGGAACATATTTTGAGCGTGATCCGCAACCGCTGCCTTAAACCTTTAAAAATACTTTGCATATCTTCTTGAGTCTTGATAGTTTTACTCAATTACTTCTCTTGTACCGATTTAAACAAGCCTTTTCTTCTCTTTTTATACTATGTTGTAATCTATTGCCCGATTATACATTTATCTCCTGTTTCACAACATTCAGTGATAGATTACTAACTTAACTAATCAATATTTCGTTAATCAAAGTAAGAATACAATGTAGTAACTTGTACTCACATGCGATTATCCCTACTTTGTGTTCAAGTGATAGCACGAGATATTTTTTACAGATATAACCTAAAAAATGTTTTTTTATCGAATTCCCGAAAAGGGTATTCATCATATTTCACTTGATTACTTATGAAATATCTGTCCGAATTTCTGGAAAAAGGGGTTGGATATTCATAAAAAAGGAGAATTTCATGCATGTCCTTCTGCAGCACTGGAAAGAGGTACTATTATCTTCAGATTGAGACAAGTGTCTATTCCAGTCAACGATTGTCTTCATACTTTATTGCTATGGAGGTGACATATGTTGATTGTGTCCAGTACTGTAGAAAAAGACCGAATATCTCAAAAATCCAAAATAATCCAAAGTTCAAAATCAAAACTTAATAAAAAAGAGCTTAGACCCAAAAAAAAGAAAAAAACATCTGTAAAGTGTATGAAATACCGTGAGATACCATGTAAGTGCAAATCGATTAAGAAGAAGAAAATGAATGACCGTTGTAAAAGAGGCCTTAGAGGTTTACGTGGGTTTCGTGGGATTAAAGGCGATACGGGTGCAACTGGTACCACGGGCGCTATGGGAAAAGCCGGACCCACTGGTGCTACAGGAGGATTGGGTGCGACAGGAACTGCGGGTGACACGGGGCTAAAAGGATCCACTGGAGCTACAGGAGCTACAGGAGCCACGGGAGTAATGGGTGTGCTACAGGTGCAACTGGAGCAACGGGAGCAACAGGTGAAACGGGTGCAACAGGTGAGACTGGAGCTACGGGTGCAACTGGAGCTGGTGAAACGGGAGCAACAGGAGCAACGGGAGCAACCGGGGCAACAGGAGCAACAGGTGAAACGGGAGAAACTGGTGCTACAGGAGCAACCGGGGCAACAGGAGCAACAGGTGAAACGGGAGAAACTGGTGCTACAGGAGCAACAGGAGCAACAGGAGCATCAGGAGCATCAGGAGCAACAGGAGCAACAGGAGCAACGGGAGCAACGGGTGCAACAGGTGAGACTGGAGCTACGGGTGCAACTGGAGCTGGTGAAACGGGAGCAATGGGAGCCACGGGAGCAACTGGAGCAACCGGATCCACAGGAGCAACCGGAGCAACAGGAGCCACGGGAGCAACAGGAGCAACAGGAGCAACAGGAGCAACAGGAGCAACAGGAGCAACAGGAGCAACAGGAGCAACAGGAGCAACAGGAGCAACGGGAGCAACAGGTGAAACAGGAGCAACGGGAGCAACAGGAGCAACTGGAGCAACAGGTGAAACAGGAGCAACAGGAGCAACAGGAGCAACAGGAGCAACGGGAGCCACGGGAGTAACAGGTGAAACGGGAGCAACAGGAGCCACGGGGGCAACAGGAGCCACGGGGGTAACAGGAACAATCGGATCCACAGGAGCTACGGGAGGAACAGGTGAAACGGGAGCTACGGGTACAACTGGGGCAACTGGAGCTACGGGAGGAACAGGAGCAACAGGAGCAACAGGAGAAATTGGTGCAACGGGAGCAACAGGGGTAACAGGAGCTACAGGAACAACGGGAGCAACGGGAGCAACGGGAGCAACAGGATCCACGGGAGCTACGGGAGCGACGGGAGCAACAGGATCCACGGGAGCCACGGGAGCAACAGGAGCAACGGGAGCAACAGGAGCAACAGGAGCAACAGGAGCAACAGGAGCAACAGGTGAAACGGGAGCAACAGGAGCAACGGGTGAAACAGGAGCAACAGGAGCAACAGGTGAGATTGGTGCAACAGGAGCAACAGGTGAGATTGGTGCAACAGGAGCAACAGGATCCACGGGAGCAACAGGAGCAACAGGAACTGTTGCAACAATACAAAACGGGCTCTTCCTTGTTAGTGTATCACCTATTGCAGATGGTACAGCTATTTCATATGCAACCTCATTTATTAATGGCTCTAATATTTCGCATCCAACAGCTACAACCTTTTTATTAGCAACAGGGCACATTTATTTGGTTTCATATACTTTCAGAGCAACTAGTTCAGTAGCTGGGAACATTACTGTTACACCAAGGCTTAATTTAGTATTTAAAGGTGATTTTTCAGGTAAAGCAAATACTGGGGCTTTAGATGCTAATGCAAGTGTATCTGGTACGTTCTTAGCTGACGCTACTGCAAGTGCTGTTACAATTGATTTTCTTTATAATGGCTCGGCCCCTGCTAATCCTACTGATGGTTCTGTTTCGATTATTCAGGTTCAGTAAAATAAGAAAGGCAGACGTTTGTCACCCATTCAATAAAAACTTACTATTTTATATGGTCTGATTATTTGTGTAAGTGATTCGTACTGATGTGTTAGATGCCGCATAAACGGGTCTGAAACTTTCTCAGCAAACGAGCAGTTACATTTATTATGTAGGAGAGGTAATAAAAAAAGAAATAATGTAAAAGGCTCTGTTCCCTTCATTTCGGGAATAAGAGCTTTTTATAATGGGTATTACCATTATATGCTACTTCTATATGTTCTTTGTCATTCGTCCAAGCATATTCAAATAGAACTCATACAATAGACTATGAGAGTTACTTACGATGACAATACCATGTTAAAAAACCTTGTTTAAGAAACTTTCAGAAGTTTAATTATAGAGGAGGTAAGTGACTTGAGCAATGGAAAGAAATTAGAAAAGGCTATTGATAAAGTTGGAATTGAGAAAATCAGAAAAATAGAAATAAAAGATATAAATGGAAATAAATTCGAGTTGAAGTTTAGCAGCCAAGATCTGAATGAGAGAGAGGAAGAGCTTGAGGATTTTCTATTTACAATCAATTGGAAGCATGTTGAAGAAATTGAAATAGAACTTTACAATGGAACCAAAATTAAGATTGAATACGAGGATGATCATCACCATCACGATGGCAGACGCGGACCGACTGGACCGACTGGGCCGACTGGGCCGACTGGAGCGACTGGTGCAACTGGTGCAACAGGTGCTACTGGAGTAGCAGGGACAAATGGAGCAACGGGTGACACAGGAGCAACGGGTGAAACTGGTGCAACGGGAGCAACCGGAGCAACAGGAACAACAGGATCGACAGGAGTAACGGGTGACACAGGAGCAACCGGAGCAACAGGTCCAGCCGGAGGAGCCACGGGAGCAACGGGAGCAACGGGAGCAACCGGAGCAACAGGAGCAACAGGAGCAACAGGAGCAACCGGAGCAACAGGAGCAACAGGAGCAACAGGAGCAACGGGAGCAATAGGAGCAACAGGAGCAACAGGATCGACAGGAGCAACGGGTGACACAGGAGCAACGGGAGCAACAGGATCGACAGGAGCAACGGGTGACACAGGGGCAACAGGATCGACAGGAGCAACGGGTGACACAGGGGCAACAGGATCGACAGGAGCAACAGGAGCAACAGGAGCAACAGGGGCAACAGGATCGACAGGAGCAACGGGTGACACTGGAGCAACAGGAGCAACAGGAGCAACAGGAGCAACAGGTGACACGGGAGCAACGGGACCTACCGGAACAGTATCAGCAAATCTCATTTATGTTGCAAATTTTAATAGTAACAATGTTTCTGTAATTGATGGAGTCACCAATACGGTAATTGCTACTATTCCAGTTGGGATTAATCCAGCAGGCGTTGACGTCAATCCGTTAACAAATCGTATTTATGTAGCGAATAGGGGAATTGATACCGTTTCTGTAATCGATGGAGTCACTAATACGGTAATTGCTACTGTTTCAGTCGGGGATGAATCAGGCGACGTTGGGGTCAATATAGCTACCAATGCCATTTATACGGCAAATTTTAATTCATTGGACATAACTGAAGATGTTACCGTGATTAGCGGATTGACCAACACGGTGTTTGCAACCATTGTAATCCCTGGGCTCAATTTATCAACAGGGGTAGGCGCCAACCCATTAACTAACCGTATTTATGTTTCCAATTTTAATTTTGATACCGTTTCTGTAATAGATGGAGTCACCAATACCATAATTACAAATATCCCAGTCCAAGTTAATCCATTTAGAATCGCAGTTAATTCAGCCACTAATCTTATTTATGTATCAAATTTTACCAGTGATACGGTTTCTGTGATTGATGGAGTAACCAATACAGTAATTACTTCTGTTCCGGTCGGGACTACACCAGGAGAGGTGGGAGTTAATCCAACTACTAATGCTATATACGTAGCAAATCGAGGCACTAACGATGTTTCCGTGATTAATGGATTAACGAACACGGTGATTACTACGATTCCTGTCGGGGTTAATCCAAATGGAGTAGGTGTCAATTCAATAACAAATCGCATTTATGTAACAAATCAGGATGATAATAACGTTTCCGTCATAGATGGATTAACCAATGTCGTGATCGCTACCGTTCCCGTGGGAACTCGTCCATTCGCGGCAGGAGTAAATCCGTAGGATGTTTTGTAGTTCTGATTACGAAATATCGAATCTAGTAACCTTAATCATGATCTTACAATAGGTGGTGATTCATATGAAAGAAGTTCGATCAATGGAAGAGTTGAAGTTACAGATGTCAAACATGAACAAAGAGGATTCTATATGCCAATTCTTTTTTCCTGGGAAAGGGAGATTCATAATTGTACTGCAAGAACTAGACGAAGTTATACAAAATGATTTAGAACAAATGGTGAGTTCGGAATCAGAAAAAAAGGGACACGTCATGTTAGCGTCTGAAATAATGAGAAATCCTTTTATCTAAGGCATTGGTGAATCGACTTGTGAAACTTATATTTTGGAGGCTGCTGGTAGTAACCGGCAGTCTCTTTGCGTTCTCAATGCAACTCTAGCACTCAATGGGAGAGGTGAAAAAAAATTTCACTAGATGATCCAAATGATAATGATTATCATTATTATCATATACCGAAAGGATGTTTAATTGTAGCTATGATGAATGACGACTTAATAGAAAAAATGGGACAAGTCAGTTTTATGTTGCATAAGGTGCTTGTCAAACGCTGCAAAGCAGCGGCACATTTTAAACGTAGATTTATTCCGTGCTATTGCCTGGTTTATATAAAAGAAGGGGAAGGAATCCTCTCTATTAATGGAAATGAGTATACCGTAGCGCCCAAAACGCTTTTCTTGTTGCATCCAGGTAGCCTAATAGAGGCTAGAGGAAGCGAGAAGTATCCTGTGCTAATGTTTGTACAAGCATTTCACTATCGCTGGAACAGTCCGCCTCAGTTGGCGAACTCCCCCTACTCAGATCCGGAACATTTGTTATTTAATCAAGAAGGGCTCATCAGCTTAAACGATAGTGCAGCAGTGCTGCGTTGTTTGGAACAGCTGCATGTTCGCAATGATGCCGAAGGAACGTTAGCTCGGTGGAAGCAGCAACTTATTTTTCAAGAGTTACTGCATACCATCATGTTGGATAGACAAATGGCGAATGAGCAGGGGAGCACGCAGCTTGCAGTTGAAAAGGCCATTGCGTATATGGAATCCCACTATATGGATGAAATTTCAATTCGCTCATTGGCGCAGAACCAAGGGATCAGTCCAAGTAACTTTGCGGGCATGTTCAAAAAGCAAACCGGCATGCGACCTGTTGAATATCTGGCTCATTTGCGTATGCAACATGCCAAGGCATCGTTAGCCGCTCGCGAAGGACTCAAAACGGTGGCCACCAAAGTTGGATACCGCGATGAACTGTATTTTAGCCGCACCTTCAAGAAGATTGTCGGTGTGTCTCCCACCCTGTACGCCAAAAAGCATTCCGAAGATAAATTAATGACAGTCTTCCCGCAATTAAATGATTACTTGCCTGCTCTTGATCTACGGCCCTTTGCCACTCTTTCTTACGCAGGTAACGATCAAATCAGAGGACTGTTGCCGCACATCGCAGAGGATCTAAAGGATGTCAAAATCATGGGGCGCTGGGACCACCCCGATAAAGAAACGGTGCTTCGGGCCGATCCCCAGCTTATTCTTGGCACAAATTGGCATAGTCTGATGATGGACAGTTATCGTAATGTAGCTCCAACCATTACGGTTTGGATGAAGGATGACTGGCGAAGCACGCTCTATGATGTAGCAGGATTGTTTGGGAAAAAGGAACAAGCAGCCGACTGGCTGCGCATGTATGATCAGCGAGTAGCAGAAGCCAGAGCCCGTTTGCGAGCAAGTAATCAGAGAGGCAAAAGTGTTATGGTGCTTGTTGCCGCTTCAGATGAATGGCGCGTTTATGGCGGGAAGCGTCAACTCGGGGATATTTTGTATAGAGATTTAGGGCTTTCGCCTCCTCAAGGCATCTCATCTGCAAGTCATTACACCGTCATTTCCCAACAGGATTTGTGCCGATTAAACCCAGATTATCTCATTCTTTCGACCTGTAACAGCAATTTCAACACCCAATTAACCGACGAGTTGAAGCAAAGTGGAACATGGTCAGCTCTGCGTGCCGTACAAAGCAATCAAGTGATGGAGGTGCCGAGTTGGTTCAACATGCATGCTCCTATGCAGCATCTCAGGTCAATGAACTTAATCGTGAACTATTTGACGTCACGTTCCTCTTAGTCTGGTTTTGAATTTTGTCCATCTCTTTGGATGATTTTATCCATTGAATGAAGGCTGGCTATCGCATACGATTAATCCCGATGATAATTATTATCAATTAAACGTATTGAGGTGGTTTTAATTGACGCAGCCAATAACTGGGGATGAATCATCCGTTTCTATTGCCCACACGATTCGAGCTCGTCGTACATTGAGAGAGTTTACCAATGAGGCAGTCTCTGAACAGCTAGTCATGGAGCTGTTGAATGATGCCGTGTGGGCTCCCAATCACGGCCTTCGAGAGCCTTGGCGATTCTTGTTCGTACCAACCGAGCAGAAGGGGGCTTTCATTGAGCATTTGTTGCCTGCTTTTGACACGGCACAAGCAGAGAAAATGAGGGTCTATCTGCATGCACAGGCCTCTGCCTTTCTAATTGTGATCATGCCTGACAAAGGGGGGCACGATAAGCAATGGGAAGAAGATCTCATGGCCTCAGCAGCACTGATTCAGAATTTTCAGCTCCTAGCTTGGGAGCGTAAGCTCGGTGTTGTTTGGAAAACCAATGACCATAATTGGAATCCCTTCGTGCGGGAATTGCTCGGTGTTCAGTCCGGAGAGAAGATTACAGGAATGCTGCATCTGGGCCATTTTAAAGAGGATCAGGTCCCGGCTCCGAAGAAGCCTCGAACACGAGCAGAACTCAAAACACACATATTTGGCAATATAACTGTAAGAGAGGAACCTACTAACTATGAAAACGACTAAACGCAGCTATATTCTGATGATGCTCCTATTAAGCCTATCTATCTTTTTACTATCCGCTTGCAGCAAACAAGAGCCCGTGGAAAGCGGTTCAGCCACCACTTCAACCCAAGAAAAAGTGGAACCTCGAACAATTAAACATTTCTCAGGTGAAACTGTCCTGACGGGTAAACCCAAAGCTGTTGCTGCACTTAATCCTTGGATTACCGATTTCATGTTGGCGCTTGGTGTAAAGCCCAGCTCAGCGGTTTCTGCGGGACCGGATACCAAAGATTTCTCATGGTATTTAAAGGATCAACTGGCTGGAACGAAAAACCTTGGCTGGCAGTCAGAGACTAGTTTTGAAGCTATTTTACAGGCATCACCTGATCTTATTCTCGCTAATGACGGGATGGGCAAAGGGTACGAGGAACTGAGCAAGATTGCACCAACTATTGTATTGAAACCAGAAGAAACACAAGACGGCGCCAAGGACTGGCGTAAAACTTTCATGACCGTGGCAAACGTTCTTCAAAAAGAAGATGAAGCTAAAAAAGTGATTGAAACTTACGACAACAAGGTGAAGCTTGCGAAAGAGAAAATTGCATCAACAATTGGTAATGAGACTGTCATGTTTCTAAGGGTAACCGATAAAGAACTGCGTTATTATGGTGCCAAAAACTATGACATTCTGTATCGAGATCTCGGCTTGAAAGCACCGATACTTTTTCCGGATAATAAAGCCACCTTTGCTATTTTGCAGTTTGAAAAGCTGCCTGAAATTAATCCAGATCACATCCTCGTTCTGAATGAGAATAACGATAAGTACGAGGAATTGAAGAAAAATCCGATTTGGAGCAAACTTAAGGCCGCGCAAAACAATCACGTTTATCCAGTTCAATATGATTTGTGGTTCCAAGGCTTCGGACCGACGGCTTATTCCTTAATTGTCGATGAAACTGTGAAGTTGCTGACAACCAAGCAATAAATGAAAGGCAAATAAAGAGTCTATCTTTTAGTAGGTCAACTACTTGAGGATGGACTCTTTTATTGTGCCTAGTACCATGCGAAAAATCTAATTAATTTAACTGGCTTTTACGATACTGAATAGGTGTAAATCCCGTTATCTGTTTAAAAATCTTACAGAAGTAAGGGAAATTCGGTATGCCAACCAAAGAACCGATGTGTTCGATTGATTTTGATTCTGTTTTTAACAACCAGCAAGCTTGCCGTATTCTTCGTGCGATCACATATTCGGTAATGCTTCCCCCTGTTTCGGTCCGAAATAATCGAGAGACATGATTCGTAGAGAGATGCAGTGCTTTGGCTAATTCAATCAAGTCAAAAGGCTCCGTATAATGCTCTTCGACCCAATTCATTATCTTTTCAGCATGTCGTTCCGGACGAGCGACGCCTCCAAATCCTCCAATATGCAGCGAGATTAGATAATCTAAAATGTTGAGAATCAACATGGAAGCAGTCTCGTGATCTTCATCCTTTTCGTTCCACCCCGAAACCAAGTCATTGAATCGTTCAAGAACGCCTAACAGATAAGTCGAGTTGTGCTCCTCACGGAACACCTGATTGGACAATTGTCCTTTCCATATCTGATCCAAAAAACGAGACAGCACAGAAAAATGTTTTAAATAAGGAGCAACGATAGAGGGTTCAAAGGTTAAAACTGTTCGTATATACGGATGTTGAGGAGTAGCATCAAATTGAATACGGTGAAGCTGGAAGGGGTGTAGAATGAGGACGCACCCAGCCTCTAAGGTGTAAATCTTGCGATTGAGGGTCAGGGTTCCTGTTCCTTGATGGACATATAGGATCTCGATTCCTTTATGATAATGGTAAATAGTAGGGGGGCACTCTGTGGACACATCCTTGTATTTAAGTCGGATCCCCCGATTGTTGAGAACATGAAAGACTTGCGCACGTTCATCTATTTGATTCGTATGTTTCAACGATGTTCACCATCCAACCATCATTTTAAAATATCATTTGAGTGATATTTTGTGACTCAAGAATATAACTATTTTGGCCTAAAAATGAGCTATGATAGTACTGTCGATACCTTCTAATTATACGTTGTCGTCATGATTGGTGACAATGGTGCTTGCAGAGAATCTGGATCATAGACCTTCGGAGGTGGCATAGAATGACTTTCATTTTAGCGAATCTACAAGAGGACGAATACACCGAGTTATTGGTTGGAATCAAAGATGTTCTGAAAGAGTGCTATCAGATCTCAGAAGATGAGGCGTTGTTCGTTATACATGAAGGTAATGAAAAAGCGCAAGAATTGCTTAATGATTATTTTTCCTATATAGATGCCATCCGTGAAATCAATGGTGGAATTAGAAACACACTCGACAAGCATATGAATCTAGTGATTCAGGAAAAAGAGTTACCCACTAAAATGATCTATGAAGCAGCTGCGTGGCACGCGTTTGAATATGTAAGAAGTTATTATAAAAGAACGGCAAATTCCGTGTAACGGCATTTCCGATGGGGAAGGCGAAACACTCGATGGCAGGAAAATCAACGTATGTCTACATGTCCGTCTATTACTCGCTGGTATTTATGGCACTAGGCGCCTTCAGTAACTATATTCCGATCTATTACAATGACATTCAGCTTGATCATTTCCAGATAGGTTTGCTCTCGACAGCAGCAGCGGTTACCGCGATGATTGCTCAGCCACGCTGGGGATTGGCCGCCGACCGAGCCGCATCGAAAAATCATTTGCTGCTTATTGCCCTGTTGCTGACCTCCATCCTCGTCTGGACGCTGCCGGCTGCAGGTAATCGATTCTGGCTGCTATTTGCATGCACCGTTGTGTTAGGCGCTGTCCAATGCGTGATCAACCCGCTTGGCGACACGATTACGCTAGAGATCTCACGCAAGTCGGGATTTAATTTTTCTCGCATCCGTACAGCAGGGTCCGTCGGTTATGCCTTGATGGCGATTATTGCTGGCTGGCTGCTGGACCGTAACCTGAATTATATGTTCCCTTTATTCTCTGGGCTCGTGTTCCTCGCCTTCGTGCTGGCGTGGGGCATCCCTAAGGTGGAAGGGCATCAGAATAAGTCGAAGGTGGAACTGAAACAGCTATTCACCAGCAGAAAGCTTGTTGTTATTTACTTATACACGTTGCTGGTCAACTGTACGCTGGGCTTTTTTACGACATTTCAAGCTGTTTACAGTAAAGAGCAGGGAATGAGCACGGCGCTGATCGGCATTGGGGTCAGTATAGGTTCAATCAGCCAGTTTCCGTTCATGCTGTTTTTTCAACCCCTTTATCGAAGGTTCGGGATTTTTAAAATATTGCTCTGCTCCGGGATTATCCTTGCCGTGCGGTGGTTACTATTCAGCGGCGCTCTAAGCCCAGCCGTCTATCTCGCGACCTGGGTGTTACACGGCGGAACGTTCATGCTGTTTTACTTATGTCTTGCCGAATACGTGAGTACCCATGTGCCCAAAGAGTTGAAAGCAAGCGGCCAAATGATGAATTCCTTGACGATGAACGCCATCAGTCGTACATTGGGTTCGCTGCTAGGCGGACTGTACGCCGGCTGGTTCGGCATCCGTTCAGGGTTTGCAGTTAGCTCCTTCATCTGCGTGGCTGCAGTAGTGTTGTTTTGGTATTACTACAAGCCAAATGATAAGGAACAGATGGAAATGGAAGGGTCTGCTCACTAAACTATAGGCCAATACGAATAGAGCATGCTGGCTACGATTAGCAGCATGCTCTATTGTGTTCGCCCCATTTACGTCATCCAACTACGCCATACAAGTCTACGCCGTCCAAATTAATCGAAACTCGGACTACTGTGTCGGTCACGCGCTCGACAACCAATTCGCGTGCTTCCGCTCTAAGCTCGGGACTGCGGACAAAAGCGCTCGTCCATGGTGTGCATCCGGTTCCGTAGAAGTCTATCTCGTAGCACAGCCGGTTATTCGTGCTGAGCGAGCGGAAGTCCTTCAGCACGATCGCATGGTTGTGCTCATCTTTGAACTGCGGATCGGGGATTGCTTCGAGCGAGCGGTTCATTAGATGTAGCACCGGGCCGTCGTCATGCAAGCGCAAGCGCAACGCCCAGCAGGTGTCGCCGGCGGTTTGCCGGATGCGCGGCAAGAACGAGCCGCTCGCGATGAGCTGCTGCAACGCCGCCGTCGCACCGGCCTCGCCTGCGGTGTCCAGCAGGCGCAGACTTGAAAAGGGCGAGGCAAGCAGCGCGTCCGACAGTGGTTGAGCGCGCAGGAAGCCGCGCTCGTCGTGCGTGCCGAACGGCAGGCTCAGCCACACCTCACCGCCTTCGGCGAGTAACCCCGTCACCGCTGAGAATTGAGCGTCGGAGACGCAGCCCACCGCGTCAAGCACGAGCGGGGTGTGATCCTGCCGAAGCGCGGCCGAATCTGCCAGCTCATCGGTCCGCAGAATGCGGTAGCCGATGTTCCGCTCAATGAAGGCGCTGGACCAGCGCAGCACGCTGTCCCAGTGCTCGCGGCCATTCACATCGCGCCAACCGTTGTCACGGCAGTAGCGGTTGCTAACGAGGCGTACCTCCACGACGTCTCGTCCCATTTGACCGTCCAGATCGCTATAGATCTTCTCCCAGTTGTTGAGCGGTCCGATGATCGCGTGGATTTCTTTCATCCCAGATGGATCTTCTAGTAGTCGGCCAGGCAGCGTGCTGCTCCAGTTCACGACGCCCCAGAATCGGCTCAGACCCCAGCCCAAGTAGCCGCCTCTCTCATAAATCGTGTAGCTGAGTGCGATTGCTGGGGCGTTGCCCATGTGGGCGGCGATGTCTTTTTGCTGCAGCGCCTCGGCATCGGTGCGAACCCACTGCACGCTGCCAGTGCCAATGCCGCAGTTTTCCAACATAACTAAGTCGAGGTGGGGCGCCATTTTCTCCAGATTGAGCGAGGCGGCATTGAGAATAATCGGACCTGTACTGGAGCAGCAGGTCGTGAGCGGCTTGTCTTGAAAGTAACCCTTGATCATCTTCACATGATCGGCGATGATGTCTGTTCGCAATCTGACCCAGTCGCGAAATGTCGGGTTGTCATAGTTGCCCCATGTGAGGGGAGTGCCGGTCGTGTTGCCCCAGAATGACTTGTCCTCGAAGTCGGGCAATACGTGCCCGTATTCCCGCATGAACCGCTCGCGGCAATATGTGCACGCACACGTTGAGAACCAACCGTAGTCCGTCATGTCGTCAATCTGTGCGCCATCGAGATCCACCTCACGGAGCAGCCGCTCCAAGTAGTTTTCGTGCATTTCCAGGTAATAAGGGTTGTTATGGCAGAACAACTCCGCTTGATAGGAAGGGCTGTAACCACGACTTCCGTCGCGCACATCAACCTGGCATAAATCATTGAACCGGTAACCGGCATATCCAGCGTACTTGGCAGCGATTGGATCATGATGGAGCAGGACGTGATGTCTTTGTGCAGCGTGCAGCTTCAAGAATTCCTCCTTATCCCGGGGCCGTTCCATCAGGTTGCAGGAGTAGTGGTCGAGAAACTTGATGTCGTATTTGTGCAATTCCTCGCAGACGTTGTTCAGATAACCGTGCAGTTGGCTAAAATAGTTAGAAAAATCGAAGCGGATATGGAAGCCGAAATTCAGTGCCGTGTCGATCCCAGCTTCGGCAAAGCCTTCTGCGCGGCGTTTGATTTTGTCCTTAATCGACTTTTGGGGCCATTGGATGTCTTCCAGCGTGTTCCACCAGCTTGCGGCGCGACGGGGTTTGAAATAAAGGTATGGCGCTCTTGGTTCCATAAATCCTCCTCAAATATAGAAGTGACAGGTATGGCGCAGGAGTTGAATTGCATGATACAAACATATTCACATGAATGTGAATATATAACGCTTCACTAGGCTAACGGAGGGAGGGGATATAATTGAAATAATGGCACCCGAATGGGGTGCCATTACTATTTATTCGTTATCAGCCCATGGTTGTCGAACAGACGCTACGGTCTCCCCGGTTCTAATAGCCTGCTCAATCAGCATGCCGATATAGTGATCCTGTGAAGCTTCCGGAAGACCATAGAATCCCGGCCCGCCTTCGGCATAGACCGCCATTTTTTTCAAACAGTCTGCAATCGCAATTTCATCGTCATATAGTCTGGCAGGCATATAAGGGTTTTCGT
The DNA here is from genome assembly GCF_031455095.1 of Paenibacillus qinlingensis. Classification (GTDB taxonomy): domain Bacteria; phylum Bacillota; class Bacilli; order Paenibacillales; family NBRC-103111; genus Paenibacillus_E; species Paenibacillus_E qinlingensis_A. The sequence continues at coordinate 323,790 of NZ_JAVDSB010000002.1, read as the reverse complement.
ATACCCAACGGTCACCTGCCATAATTCCTTTAAGGAAATAGCCTTCCGCGTTCTCATACTCACCTTTATTGATGCGCTTTAATTCCATTTGAATCTGAGTGCAAGAAGGATCTTGGATACTAATTCGATTATCAAATATTTCCCCACGTTCCCCCCTAATACTTAGGTGATTTGAACGGGTCCATGAACGATGTTGATCCTTGGTGAAATCATAAATCCCCAGTTTTCCACCAAAATCCAACCAAGCAATATCTCGCTCAGATTTAATTAATTTATCTTCAGTAGGCGGACCACTTCGGTTCGGCCCGGCGACCCAATCGGATTCAAATCGCATTCCCTTGATTCTGACTTCTTCAAAGCGCACACCTAACATTTTCCGTATTAAGCTTACTGCATGATAGTACTGAGATATGGATACAGTCACTTGATTAACATTGCCTAACTGTCCTGACATAATAATCTGATGTCGGGCTTCTTGTATCGGATGGAATTGATATTGTTCTGCAACTTGAATTCGCGCGCCTTGTCGTGTAAGTTTGTCATGGATCTGAAGTAAACCTTCTAAATGAGGTGCAGGAGGTGTCTCTGTGAGTACGGGGATTCCCCGTTCCGCTAACTCCAGCATATAATCGACGGCGGCCGACGCATTAATAGATAGTACAACAAAGTCCGGTTGTTCATTTAGCAGGAGCTGATCCATTGTTCGATAAGTTCTCACTCGCCATAAGTCTTCCATTTCCTTGCCTTTCAATTCGTCACGAATGACCATCCCGCTCACGCAAAATTGTTCTGGAAGAGCCTGCGCAATTCTTAGAAAATACTGTGCGCGAAAGCCTCCACCGCCTATAATGCTAAATGTTATTGGTTTCCCCATCCCTAACACCGCCTTCTTCCGTTGTAGCTTCGTTTTATCAGATATAAATTTCATAGTCAAGTTCTATGATCAGTATATCTTGATTGATATTTTTATTCAGCGTTATTCTGACATCTAAGATATGACTTATCGGAATGGGCAGGGTAGTTCCAATATGTGGTATTATTTATTATATAATCAGGTAATTTGATAAAATATGATTTCTACTGAAGGTATACTCCGAAGGGAAAGATGAAGGTGGATAGTAATCTCTACGTAAGTATCGGTGTCAAGCTTACAGTCGCTTTAATAGGTCTTTTGATTATGACCAGACTGCTGGGGAAAAAAGAGATATCCCAATTGACCGCTTTTGATTTCGTTTCCTCTTTAATGCTCAGCGAACTGGTCGGCAATACGATTTATGATAATGAAATTCATCTTAGCCATCTGCTTTTTGCTCTGATTATTTGGACGATTTTAGCGCTGGGATTGGAAAAGTTTATTGCCCGATTCCCCAGACTGTCCCGCTATGCTGCGGGAACGCCTGATCTGATTATCCGGAACGGCGTCGTTGATTTCAAGGCGATGAAGCGCAACAATCTCGATTTCGCCCAATTGGGCATGCTGCTTAGGGAAAATAATGTTTTCTCGCTGCGCGAAGTGGCCTATGCCTTGTTCGAGACGAACGGCAGCATCAGCGTGCTGCGCCAGAAGGATCCGGAAATGTTCAGCGGCAATGCAAAAGACCAACAGGGCAGCGTCAGCCTTCCCGCTTACATCATTGAAAACGGCAGTATTAATGAAGATACGTTGAAACGCCTCGGGCGAGACAGGACTTGGGTGGAGCAGTTGTTGCAGCTAAGCGGAATTACACATCATGAGCGCGTGCTTTTTGCGGAATGGTCAGATGCGAGTGGTCTGTATTATCAGCTTAAGGAAGTAAGAAATGAGTAGTCCGATAATGAGTTAATCTATTACGATTGAGGTGTAATAAATGGGGAAGATCATTTGTTTTATATCAGAAGATTTTGCTGATTTTGAGATTACCTTAGCATGCCATAAGATTAAAAATGTTGGCAACAAAGAAGTCGTATCCATGGGATACAATCTGGCGTCTGTCATTAGTGAATCTGGTCTGTTTTATAAACCGAATGTGACCGTATCTGAGGCCTTGGAACTGGAGGATATAGAGGGACTTATTATCCCCGGCGGACCGATTCGGGATCAACAGAAGGAGTTGACCGAACTCATCATAAAACTGGATCGCGAGAAAAAGATGCTAGCAGCCATATGTAATGGCCCTCAATATTTAGGTAGAGCTGGTATTCTACTTGCAAGACATTTTACGACTTCATGCTCAGTTGATAGAATCAAGCAATTACATGTCATAGACCCATTTCCACGTGATACCTATGTAGATAAACGTGTGGTTAGAGACGGTCATGTCATTACTGCCGCTGGTCGCGCATTTGTTGATTTCTCTTTTGAAATATTTGATTACCTTGGTGTCTATCAAGATCAGTATGAGGAAAGTGAGCAATTATATAAGGATATCATGAATAGATGATCGTTCTTCAATTGAAGATGATAGCAACGATGTGAAAAGGAAACCGGATAGCCCGGTTTTCTTTTTTTGGGTTATAGGTATAAGCCGTTATCAAGGAGGAACTGACCGAATAAGATGGAAAAATCAAAATGTAAATGGGGGGAAGCGGATGAAAGTAGTGATCCTCTGCGGCGGAAAGGGAACGAGGATGAGCGAGCTGACAAATGAAGTCCCCAAACCTTTGGCCAAAGTAGGAGATAAACCCTTGCTGTGGCATATCATGAAACGTTACAACCAATATGGTTTCGATGAATTTATTCTCCTGCTAGGCTATAAGGGAGAAATGATCAAAGAATACTTTATGAACTATAACTGGAAGAATCATAGTTTTACGTTAGATACATCTAGTGGCAGCATTCAGTTGCTGCAAGAGCCAGAAAATTGGAAAATTACATTTCTTGATACCGGATTAGAGACGATGACGGGCGGAAGAATCAAGATAGCAGAGAAACATCTAGGAACCGAAACATTTATGCTAACCTATGCGGACGGATTAGCAGATATCAATCTATTGAATCTACTAAATTTTCATAAAAATACGGGGGCTATTGCAACCGTAACAGGAGTTAATAGAATTAGCCAATTCGGTACGTTAACGGTTAAAAACGGGTTAGCGGAATCCTTTCATGAAAAAACACAGAGCGAAGGGATCATTAACGGTGGTTTTTTTGTATTAGAACCTAAAGTTTTCGATTACGTGTCAGATAGCCCCCTTTGCGTATTTGAAGAAGAGTCCTTGAAAAATTTGGCACTAGATCGTGAATTGGCCGTGTATCTGCATGAGGGATTCTGGATGGCAGCAGATACCTATAAAAACGTGCTAGAGCTGAATGAGATGTGGAAACAAGGAAAGAATCTCTGGGCAAAGTAAGTGATAATGAATGATGATGAGTCATATGAAACCATTTTGGAAGGATCGAAATGTGTTTATTACAGGATGTACAGGCTTTCTGGGCAGACATTTAATAAAAGAATTGATAAAGTCAGGTGCCCATATTACAGGGCTTGTACGGGGGAATGTGCAGGACTCTGTTACGTCTACGTTTCAAGAGGAGCTTTTTTCTAAAATCAACCTTGTTCACGGATCATTAAAGGATCTCTCGATAATCCAGGAAGCTCTGGAAAACAATCGTATCGACACCGTTTTTCATGTAGCAGCACAATCCATCGCAGGGACAGCCAACCGGAATCCCATTCAAACGTTTGAGACCAATATACAAGGCACTTGGAATGTGTTGGAGTCTTGCAGGCAGCATCCAGTTAAAAGAATCATTATTGCATCCAGTGAAAAATCCTATGGTGAGCACGCAAGTCTTCCATTGGATGAAAGCTTCCCCCTTCAAGGAAGACATCCTTATGACGTTTCAAAAAGCTGTGGGGATTTAATCACTCAAGCCTATTTTTACACGTACCAATTACCTGTTTGTATTGCCCGATTTGGAAATGTCTTTGGGGGCGGGGATTTAAACTTCAATCGCATTATTCCTCATACCATAAGCTCTGTCATTCATCATGTATCGCCCGTTATTAGGAGCGACGGCACGTTGGTTCGTGACTACTTATATGTCGAGGATGCTGTACATGCCATGATGCGATTAGCAGAAAAGATGGAGGAATCAGGGATTACTGGAGAAGCATTTAACTTTAGTAATGAAAATCCGTTCAGTGTCTCGCATGTCGTCACCTCAATACTGAATGGCATGGATAGCGATTTGCAGCCAATCGTTCTGAATGTAGCTTCCAATGAAACACAGAGGCAATATTTATCTGCCCAAAAAGCAAGAGAACTATTAGGCTGGCAACCCATCTTTGATTGGGATACAGGTTTAGTAAGAACGATCGACTGGTATAAAAAATACTTCACTAACTTAGGGGACTTATCCGAGTGAATATGACATGTGGAGGAATAAAGAAGGTGCTCATTGATGAATAAAGAGTTTTGGAAAGGAAAAAAGGTGCTTGTTACTGGTCATACAGGGTTTAAAGGTTCCTGGTTATGTTTGTTGCTTTCATCCCTAGGTGCCACTGTAACTGGATACAGTTTAAGACCTCCTACTTCTCCCAGTTTATTTGAATTAGGCCAGATTGAACGACTTGTCCCTACCCGATATGCCGATATTCGGGATCTCAACTCGTTACAAGCGACCATTTTAGAAGAAAAGCCTGACATTATTATTCATATGGCCGCACAGCCGCTAGTTAGAGCCTCGTACTTAAACCCTGTTGAAACCTTTGAAATTAATATCATGGGAACCGTTAACCTACTAGAAGCCGTCCGCAATGCCGTCCATCAAGGCATTTCTATTAAAGCAGTAATCAATGTAACGACGGACAAATGCTATGAGAATAAGGAGTGGCTATGGGGTTACCGTGAAAATGATGCGCTTGGCGGATATGATCCCTATTCTAATAGTAAAGCCTGTTCGGAATTAGTAACAGATGCTTACCGCAAATCATTTTTTCCTATCAAGAATTATGAATCTCACGGAGTGGCAATTGCAACTGGAAGGGCGGGTAACGTCATTGGCGGCGGTGATTGGGCAGCTGATCGCTTAATCCCGGATTGTCTTAGAACCTTATCAGAGGGTGCGACAATAAAAATTCGAAGTCCTTATGCCATTCGGCCCTGGCAGCATGTACTGGATCCGCTAAGTGGGTACCTGTTATTGGCGGAAAAATTAGTTGAAGATGGCACACGGTATAGCGAAGGTTGGAACTTTGGACCAGATGACGACGGGGGAAAAACAGTAGAGTGGGTTGTGAAACATCTGTGTGCCAAGTGGGGTAATGGCGCTGCTTATGAAGTGGAAAATGGCCATCATCTGCACGAAGCCCATTATTTAAAGCTGGATTGTTCAAAAGCAAAATTCAAATTAGGCTGGCATCCTAAATGGTGTGTCGAAACCGCCATAGTCAAAGTTATGGAATGGTCACAAGTCTATCAATCTAATGGTGATTTGATGGCAATTTGCATGAAGCAGATTGACGAGTATCAAAACAAATAAATGGATGTGTAAATAAAGTCGAAATGAGGTGGTTCCATGGACAATGTATATTGTTCCATTTTATCTAAGGGGAGGGTATACCAGTTCCTAGCCCTGCTTGGTTCGATGAAAAAGGTGTCTAAAGAGGATTTTGAACTATTTGTACTTTGTGTTGACGACGAGGTATATGAGTTATTAAGAAAAATAAACATGAAAGAACTTCATGTAGTTCATGATAAAGCACTGGGGGACGATGTTTTAGCAATCAAGAAAACAAGAAAGATCCATGAATACTGTTGGACGTTAAAACCTATTTTTTTAGAGCATCTTATGATGACACATCCTTCAGCTACTAGATTAACTTATCTGGATTGTGATTTATATTTTTGGAACGACCCTTCAATCATCTTCGAAAATCAACCAGACTGCTCGGTCCTCTTGTCTCCGGAAGAAAAATACAACCCCTCATGGAGTGACAGTTTTACACGCTATATGCAAAAAGTAACCGGGTATTATAACTCTGGCTATATAAGTTTTAAAAAAGATGAAATGGGTTTAGCTTGTTTGGCGTGGTGGAAAGAGAAATGTATGGAACGATGCGAAATTAAACCGACTGAAGGTTTTTTCGGTGATCAAAAATATCTAGATCAAGTTCCAAAATTATTTCCCAGTAGTTGTGATATCACAACCCCCGGCGTCAATATCGGGATATGGAATGATTTGAAATTCCAATTCACTGAAGATGAAGATTCGGTTTATGTCAATGAACATAGGTTAATTTTTTATCATTTTTGTGGTTTAAGAATGGTAAATAAAAATAAAATCGAGTTACTATTTAACCAAAAACATATTCCATTCATCTTTGAGTTTTATCAACAGAAGCTCCGGGAAGCAATTGTTTTGACAGAACAAATCGACTCGTCTTTCAGCGGATATGCATCGGAAGAAGATTTGAAACGATACTGGTAGCCCCATCCCCACGAAGTAAAGAAGGTGAAAAATGAAAGCAAGTCTGATTATCCCGTCTTATAACGCCAAGCATCGGTTATATCTAAATCTAGTCTCCTTGTCGTACCAAGATTACCCACTGCAGGATTTTGAAGTCGTTGTGGTCGACAATGGATCGACAGATGATACGGCTGACATGCTGTCCAAGTTTGAAGCGAACTTCCCCCTTATAACCGTACGAATCGAGCAGAATAAGGGAATTGCCCATGGAAGGAACCAAGGTATATTAAAGGCTGTTGGAGATATTCTGATTTTTCATGATAGTGATATGATCGCATCCCAAGATTATGTTAGAAAGCATATCGAGGCACATCGGATAACAAACAAGGTGGTTTGTGGATTATGTTGGCGAAGAATTTACAGCTATTATTATAAAAGTTTTAAATCTTTTCACCAGCAGCTATTCAAAAAGTTAAACAACACATATCCTGAGATTCAACGTGTAAACGATCAGATCTATCAACTCATTACGGAGAAACAGATCAAAGACGGCTCGTTTATGAACTATTCGTTCGATTTTGATAACCTTTTGCTCTTTTCCTATCTAAAAGATACCGTTCAAACCTATGGGGAGAATTTAAGGGGTTACCATTTTCCATGGAGATATTTCCTAACCAATAACGCATCCGTTGAACGTAAAAGAGTTGTGGAACTGGGGTTATTTGATGAAAATAATCCGAATTGGGGATTTGAAGACTTTGACTTAGGCTATAGGCTCTACAAATCCGGAAGTGAATTTACAGTCAAACACGATATCGTTAGTGCCCATCAAGAACATGAGCGAAATTATACGACTAAAGAAATTAAATTAAGTACGGACTATTGGTTTGAGAAGTATAACGACATTCATAGTATAGATATGCTATTAAGCTTATTATTTGATATTTCAGCCATTTTCCCCCCTATGCAACCGATTATCGACCCGAGTCATTTAAACGAGTTAATGGAAGAAATAAACGAAATGCAGAAACCAGCGGACTATCAAGATCATTTGGAACTTTTTCGGGAAATGCTGCAGCATGCAAAAAATACCTACTTGAACCATAGGGAGCTTGAGCTCACGCCAATCCATTCGGATGCATGTTATGACATGGTAAATGAGCTTAATGAGAAATATGGCATGATTCGTTTTTCTGAAGCTTTATCTACCTTACATCAATATATTTTAAAGACGTAAAATGGAGGGTTTTAAAAAGCGAAGGGGGCTCTATATGGATTATCCATTCCATGATCTCCAATCGATCTGCAGGGAATATGATATTGGAGACTTCATCTCCGCTGAAGGTAAACTTGGCGGATATGTCAATACGAATATAAAGATCAGAACGAAAAAAGGCTTTTTTGTCATCAGAATCTATCGCGAAAAGTTTGACCCCGAGCGTATTCACTATGCACACGAGATTGTTTCCATTTTACGTTCATTCAATCTACCGGCATTATTGCCTTTAAAAAATAAACTTGGCAGCTATTTCTCTACCTATAATGACTACTTTATAGAAGTGACACCATTCATAGATGCCCATCATTTTCAATGGCTTCCGAAGCAAGCCTATTTCAGCGGGAGCATGCTGCGAAACATGCACCAAACACTTTTGACTACTCATAAAGATCCTCCAACAAGAGAGTCTATCTATCATTTTTACAATTGGCATGTTTTGGATGACGCGCCTAAATTGCAGTTACTGTACAACTGGACGCCCCAACATATGGCCCAAATCTATCACATCAATAATTTGATCCAGAAACATATCCAGCATCTAGAAAGCTTCCCCGAAAATTTACCAACAACGATTCTACATGGGGATTGGAACCCAGGTAATCAACTTTATCAAGCAAGCGGAGAAGTGTGCTGTATATTAGACTTCGATTCGATTCAGCGAGGGGAATGTGTCTTCGATGTGGCCTACGCCCTTTACTTTTTCTTATTAAAAGATAAAGGTAAGTTTTTGGTGAAGCCTTTTATTCAAGGTTATGGAGGATTATCTGAACAAGAGCAAAGCGTACTCCCTAGTATGATTGCTAAACTTGGATTATTTTTTGGGAGTTTTATTAATAAAGGAGATCTTGCGTTTACCAAGCAACAGAAATTAGTTGAATGGGTACTCTCCCCCGAAGGGGTAAAAGTGTTGCAAGAACGTGGTTAGTGCTTGACTTACACGTTCACGCTAAAATAAGTGAGGTGTAACCTTTGTGAAGGGAACCATTATTATTCCGTCCTACAACGCCTGTGAGCGTCTTTATTATAATCTACTATCCTTAAATCTACAGGACTATCCACATGACCAATTTGAAGTCATCGTGATCGATAATGGTTCTGCTGACAATACGGCGAGAATGCTATCCGAATTTCAAGCGAGTTTCCGCCTTGAAGTTGTTCGAATAGATGAGAATAAAGGAATTGCGCATGGAAGAAATCAGGGTATTTCGAAGGCGGCAGGAGACATCCTCATTTTTCATGACAGTGATATGATCGCTGAGAGAAGTTTTGTAAGAAAACATATCGAAGCACATATAAATGAGAATACGGTCGTGTGCGGGAAGACTTGGAAGGAGATTTTCACCTATTATTATAAAAATTTTGAGGATTTCAGAATCCCTGAATTTAATAAAGTGAAAGATCAATTTGATTTCCCATCCGATGATTTAGAACTTGATGTACGCCCTTTGATACCAAGAGAAAAAATTATCGATGGTAGTTTCATGAACTATAGCTTTAGAAAAGACACGCCTTTTATCCATTCTTTAGAAAAAGTCATTCAAGAATTTGGTTCAGACTTAAAAGGATATCATCTACCTTGGCGGTTTTTTATCACCAATAATTCATCCGTATCAAGAAGTAAAGTAGTCGAAGTCGGACGATTTGATGAAAAGATCGTGAATTGGGGTTTTGAAGACTATGATCTTGGGATTCGGCTATATAAGGCAGGATGTCATTTTAAACTTCTGGATATTATTAATGTCCATCAGGCACATCCAAGAAATTACGCAAGAGGGGAAGCTCTTAAAAGCTTCGATTATATTTGTCATAAATATAATGATATTTCACATATTGATATTGTTCTCGCTTGCATCACGACATTTTTGCGAGGTTCTCTATCTATGGATGAAAAAGAGTTAAACGATATCGTGGAAGATCTGTATAAGCTTCAAAAGATGGATAAATACAATAGACTATTGCGTTATTTTTTAGAACTCCTCCATATTAAAAAGGGAACTATTCTGAATAAGGTGAAGAATCAAGTAAGAAATACGTCGATTGTGAGCATGTTGGATAGTGAATTGGAGTTGCAGTTAAATGAATTAGTAGGGAAAAATGGAACCTCACATTTTGCAGATGCTCTTTTAGACCTGCAAAGGAGCATATAGGGATTTCGTGAAACTTGCTAATCAGGTGCCGCCGCATCGCTATCGACATGTATGCGTACAGACGAAACAACGAAAGAGATCCGCGTGTAGCGCGGTTTTTTTGTTTTGTGGTGTAATATTTAAAAATTGTAAAAATATTCCTTTACATTTGTGTATTTTCAGATATATTAAGTAATGGAAATTATTCACAGAGATACTTAAGGGGGATTTTTTAAAATGTCGATGGAAACAACAAACTATGGGCTAGATCAAAGAGAAAATGTGATGACGGTGAAGAATTGGCTCATTACTAGCTTAATTCTGATGATCCCAATCGTAAATATCGTCATGTTATTTGTTTGGGCATTTGGTGACAATGCGAACAAAAATAAAGCTAATTACGCCAAAGCAAGTTTATTGCTGATGCTTATTGTAATTGCCTTCTATGCGATTATTGCAATTATTTTCTTTTCCATATTCGCAGATGCACTGAGCAACAATACAACTTTTTAAGTATAGCTACATAACATATCACAAAACAAAATGTCCGCATTATCGATTCCTCTCAGTCAGAGGTTTTGATATCGCGGACATTTTGTTTTTGTAAAGAGTCTCCCTTGCAGTGAGCAACGATGAGCCTAGTTTAAGACGATAGAACCTTCAGGTAATACAGTGTTCTTATCGACTGCAATAATACCTATCCCTCCAGGGATATAAACGGCTACTGTATCTTCATCAATTAAATAACGGCCAGGAATATAAATACCATGGATAAGGGTGTGAACACTGCCATTCATATAAGTGTAGTCTGGCGCATCTACCGTTTCAGTTGCAGCGCTAATTACGCTAGGAACCATTATACTCGAACATGCAACAAGCAACATCAGTTTTGTTTTTAGAAAACTCATACTAACCACTCTCCTATGTTTTATTTTAACGCTATAAATCATATGTAAACACTTTAAGTCAATTAGAAACATTTAACAGTAATTTAACTTTGAACGTTATTTCTTTTTTGGAACTATTTGAGAATAAGGTCGTATGTATCATGCGGGGAAAAATAATTCATTACAAAGCGAGGTAATTATACAATGGCAATTAATCTATCTAAAGGTCAGAAAGTAGATCTTACAAAAACAAATCCTGGACTTGCTAAAATCTTTGTCGGTCTTGGTTGGGACACGAATAAATACGATGGCGGTGGCGCTTTCGATCTTGATTCTTCTGTATTTTGCACAAACGCTGCAGGTAAAGTGGATAACGAAAAAAACTTTGTTTTTTATAACAACAAGGAAAATGAAAATGGATCTGTTGTACATAATGGTGACAATCGTACAGGTGCTGGCGATGGTGATGACGAGCAAATTAAAGTTGATTTATCCAAGGTTCCTGCTAGTATCGAGAAAATTGCTTTTGCTATTACGATTCATGAAGCTGCTGAGCGTAATCAAAACTTCGGTCAAGTTTCAAATGCTTATGTTCGTATTGTTAACGAAACAGATGGCCAAGAACTCATCCGTTTTGACCTAGGTGAAGATTTCTCCATTGAAACTGCTGTTGTCGTAGGGGAGTTATATAGAAATGCGGGTGAGTGGAAGTTCTCAGCTGTAGGCAGTGGATATAGAGATGGTCTTGGTGGTTTAGCGAAAGATTATGGTTTAGCTTAGGCTGCTGACGTCTATATGAAACAAATAGTTTACAAGACATTAATGGGATTGAAAGAGCATATCGAAAAATCACCAACAATGTATGTCCATCGCGGATCGGGGCACTTACAGCCATGTTCCTTTTCCTTTTATAAACCAACATCAGAGATACACATGATGAATTTTGTTAAGGAAACAGGGTACTATTTGCCGGAGAGTTACAAAGATTTTCTAATGATTAATGATGGTGCACTCTTGTTTAAAGATATCTCTGAAAAAGCTAATGGTGCTTGGCATATTTTTGGCTTAGAGGACATTATTGATTTTATCGATAAAAAAGAAGTTCCTGAGAATATGTATGTGATTGCCAAGTATCATTCAATTCTTATCTATGTTAATTCATCTAGAGTAAAAGAAGGAAGAGAGGATTATATGTTTGTTGGATCAACGTATGTTCCCGATGCAGAAGATATTGTTCTAAACTTCGAATTATGGTTTGAACGTCTCGTAGTATCGCAAGGCTCTTTCTTCTGGGATTGGAATATAGTAAACGCACTTAACTTCAAAAGTGAATAATTAGAACACAACAAAAATCCGCAACCAATCTGGTTAGCGGATTTATTGTTTGTATTTATCGTATCTGAGGCAGACACATTTGACTTATTCTTTTCTCAAAAAGGCTTCAATTTCTAGGCAAGCCAAAACAAAGGGTGCAAAACCTTTCGGATCGTCGCGTCGGATCGGTTCGCTAATGTAATAGGCATAAGATCCATCGCGGTACGGCGTATTGCCTAATCCTGCTACGCTGCAAATGCCGTTCAGATGCAAGGATTCGTCAGCGTCGCGCTCTACAAATTGTATTAGGCTTCCTTCGTAAGCTTTACGAGCCGCTTCAATGGCCCATTTTTCAAGATATCCTTTATTTGCGCCCTTGGCCAGTGCATAAGTAAACATCGTGGTGCTGGAAGCCTCCAAATAGTTCCCTTCCTCACCGGCACGATCCATGACTTGCCACCACAAACCACTCTCAGCGTCTTGCACCTTGACAATTGCCTTTGCCAAACGGTGGAAAATACCGATAATTTGCCCGCGCTGCGAATGATCAAGCGGCAAGAAATCAAGTACATCAACAATCGCCATAACGTACCAGCCAATAGCACGTCCCCAGAAATGTTCGGAACAGCCAGTTACTTTATTGGCCCAACGCTCCTCTCGGCTCTCATCCCATCCGTGGTACAGTAATCCGGTTTGCGGATCGCGAACGACACGCTCCATTAACAGAATTTCATTGGCGATATCATCAAACCATTCATGTTCATTGAACACGTGTGCATATTGAGCCAAAAAAGGAGACGTCATATACACACCATCTAACCACATTTGGAACGGATATATTTTTTTGTGCCACAAACCGCCTTCTTTGGTGCGGGGATGGCCCTTCAATTGCGCCACCAATAACTCAATGGCCTTACGGTACTTGGGTTCGCCGGTTTTCTCGAGCAGCAGGAACAACGTTTTCCCCTGGTTAATCATATCGACGTTATATTCATTCAAATTGTAAGTCGTAATGGAACCGTCATCTTGAATAAACAAATCCATGTTATCTTTGATGTACGTAAAGTAGCGTTCTTCACCCGTTGCATGATACATCCGTTCAAAAGCCGTTAAAATGCAACCGTTTTCGTAATTCCAGCATCGACTCTTTTGAAATGGCATGTCAGATACGAGTGGATATTGCAGCATGAAAGATTCGGACATCGACGTAGACCAAAGATTGTTCAAAATTTGTGCCCCCCTGATAAGTAGAAAACCTATTTACTCAACATGATGCAACAAGTTTTGTCTCTAGTCAATTCTATTTTGTTTTCCAAAATTTCAGAGAAAAATATGAATTGTTTTTGAGGGAAATGAGAATATATGAAGAGAAATTATTATATCTTGCGACAAATACATAGTTTACGAAATCTGATGTTTTTGTAGATGGCTCAGCTGTTTTTTCCCTATGGAGAAACTTATGAAGGCAGATATAAGTGCTACACGACAATAAAACTGGCCATCCAAGGATTATAGAGGACGGTGGAATTGGCACTTATCATTGCTCCGCCTGCCCCAGCACCTGTCGCTAATCCTAAATGAATGATTGATGTATTTAGACTTAGCACGAGACTGGAAGAGTGGGGAGCTTGTTGAATGAAATACGTTTGAGTTGCTGGTCCTCTTGGAGCCAAGTGGGCGTTTCTTGTATTGAACGAATTGCTTCGCGGGCCACAGCGATTTAATCAGCTGCAAAGGAATGTAGCTATTATTAAAACACAGTCCCTTACGGATACACTTCGCCATTTAGAACATAATGGTCTTGTCCTGCGCCAAGTCTTTCCGACAGTACCTGTAACGGTGGAATATTCATTAACAGAAAAGGGATGCGATTTCCAAACTGCGCTGAACGAGATGAATAAATGGGTTGAAAAGTGGGGGAAGCCACAGCAAGTAAATAGGAAACCCAGCATTTCTTCTTAAAAGAGTTTCCTTGTTCTACTCGCGTGTAACTGAATCTAAATGGTTTTATGGCGTTCACTCTATGGGGTGAACGCCTATTTGATGTTGTTTCGTGTTCACAATGATCAAAGAAATCAACAACAGCCCATATATGCCATTAATTGACTAGGAGATCAATCTACCTTTATGAAGAGACTTCATATTCTTATTGGAGTTAGAAATGATAGGGAGCATCTTTAAGCTGCTAATCATGGGAGAAAGGCATTGGTGGCAAGTTGGTACGTATTCAAAGGAGAAATTGTCCCGAATCCAACCCTTACAATCTTCATTATTACATGCCCAGACTTTTGTGTTTTCTTGAATGAGATCCTCAACCGATTTTCTTCGAAAATACATAGTTTGTTCCTCCTTCTAATAAAAAAACTGCCCTTAACTCGTGTTAAGGGCAGTTCGTTGTGATTTACAGTTTTACAACATTTTCAGCTTGAGGACCGCGGTTGCCTTGAGCAACATTGAATTCTACGCGTTGTCCTTCGTCCAATGATTTGAAGCCATCTCCTTGAATTGCGGAGAAATGAACGAATACGTCATTTCCGCCTTCCATTTCAATAAATCCAAAACCTTTCTCTGCGTTAAACCATTTCACTGTTCCTGTTTCCATAATATAATTACCTCCAAATTGTTATTAACATGCTTTTTTAAACAAAAAAAATCACACATTGAAAAAGGTACCATACACAAATGATCACTTTTTCAATATGTGAGTTTATGTCAAAGCCGTTTGTTCAACAATCATAGCACACACTTCTATGATAAGCAAATTTGTATTCGTTCTCTCTGTCCTATATGACAAATGTCATACCGACTACATGATGTTTATGACTGCAACGAATTGAAAGCGATATCTATAATGAAGATAGGAAACTACCACTGATAATCGCTAACAAGTCCTGCGCACCATATCGAGGAGGAACTATACGATGACACAATCGACGCTAACTAACTTGAAAAAACAGGTTGCCCCTTATGAAATATCAAATACGAGGGCTAGTATTAAACAGCTGATAAACACCTTAGGACCTCTAGTCCTACTCTGGTTAGCTGCGTATATAAGCCTATCTATTTCTTATTGGATCACATTACCAATTACGATCATCGCATCTGGATTCGTGATACGAACTTTTATCATTTTCCATGATTGTTGTCATCAATCGTTCTTCAAAAGCCGTAGAGCAAACGAAATTATCGGTACAATTACCGGTATCCTTACACTCTTTCCCTATCAGCAATGGAAGAATAGTCATTCCATCCATCATGCAACGAGCAGCAATCTCGAGAAACGTGGCGTAGGTGATATGTGGGTACTTACCGTCGATGAATATGCGGCTTCTTCCATATGGGTTCGAATTGCTTATCGTTTATACCGAAATCCATTTATTATGTTCGGACTGGGTCCTATCTTTTTGTTCCTAGTTACGAATCGTTTTAATACGAAAGGCGCAAGACGTAAGGAGAGAATCAGTACTTATTTGACCAACGTCTCTATCCTTGCTTTATATGGTGGACTGATCTGGCTCATTGGATGGCAGTCATTTGTTCTGGTACAAGCTCCAATCATGTTCGTAGCAGGCTTGTTGGGAATCTGGTTATTTTATGTGCAACATCAGTTTGAAGACTCCTACTTCGAGAATGAAGATGAGTGGAGTTATGTGAAAGCCGCGGTAGATGGAAGCTCCTATTATAAGTTGCCGAAGCTTTTGCAATGGATTACTGGCAACATTGGGTTTCATCATGTCCATCATTTGAGTCCAAAAGTGCCAAATTATAATTTGGAAAAAGCGCATAATGCAACGCCTCCACTTCAAAAAGCTACGACCATTACAATCGGCACCAGTTTGAAGTCGCTACGTTTCCGTCTATGGGATGAGCAAAACAAAACGTTTGTCGGTTATAAAAATAGGAAACAGGTACACCTTAAGGAAGACGAGCAAGATCTTTTGGGTAACAAAATAAAAGTAAAAGTCCATAACTCAAGTTTACAAGGGCAATAAATACATCGTTTCATGTTTGTGCTAAAATATAGGTAAATCTATGTTGAAGAAAAAGAGGCTAAGCGGACTATGCAAAAGTGGTATCAAATTTTTCACAAAAACACCGGTCTTAGTCCGTATGTGTGGGTAGTCTTTTATATCCTTCCTTTTTATTTCATATTTCGTTCTTCGACGACCTACCACATTGTATTAGGCACAATCATGATCATGGTTTTCTTTAGTTGCTATGTGCTGTCTTTTGTATCTAAAGGATGGATTGTGTACTTTTGGACTAGCGTACAAATTATTATTTCGATTATCATGGCTGTTGTATTCAGCTATGTGTACTTCTCTCTGTTTTTGGCATTTTTTATTGGCACCATGAAAAGTAAGGCAGGATTTATTACGTTGTACTGCATTCATCTAGTAACGACGATTGTCACGATTAACTATGGATTGGTATCACAAAATCCTGTGTATTTTGACCAATTGCCTTTTATCATTATTAGTGTGATTGCCGTTATTCTCATTCCAGTCACCACATTTAACCGAAATCGGAGTGAGCAGCTCCAGGGCCAACTTGAGGATGCCAATAAGCGGATTTCGGAGTTGGTAAAGCTAGAAGAGCGTCAAAGAATTGCCCGCGACCTACACGATACACTGGGTCAGAAGCTCTCGTTAATTGGTTTGAAGAGTGATTTGGCTGGGAAGTTAATTACCAAAAATCCGGCGCAAGCACAAATCGAAATCAATGATGTTCGCCAGACAGCTAGAATCGCGTTAAAGGAAGTCCGGGAAATCGTAACGCAAATGCGCGGAACGAGACTAGTGGAAGAGATTTTTCGAATCAAACAGATTTTGAAAGCTGCAGAGATCGACCTCGTTCTGGAGGGAGATCCGAAGTTAACAAACACGTCGCTGATCAATGAGAATGTGCTGAGCATGTGTTTGAAGGAATCCGTTACGAATATTATCAAACATAGCTCTGCAACGACGTGTTCGATCTCCATTGAGCCGTCGCCTAGCGACCTCATTATTAAGGTTGGGGATAATGGGATTGGCATGACGAAAGAATGCCTTGTGTTACTTGGTAATGGATTACGGGGCATGAAAGAGCGACTTGAGTTTGTAAACGGTTGTATGGAAATCGTCTCAGACAATGGAACCATTATTGTTATCAAAGTACCGAATGCCATCATACCACCAGAAAGGGAGGTGCAGCTATGATTCGAATTGTGATTGCCGAAGATCAACGGATGCTACTCGGTGCACTTGCATCCTTACTGGATTTGGAAGAGGATATGCAGGTCGTTGGTAAAGCAAGCAATGGCGAGGATGCTGTGAAACTGGTTAAACTGCATAAGCCAGATATTTGTGTCATGGATATCGAGATGCCTATTATGAACGGTTTAGATGCGGCGGAGGAACTGAAGGGACTGGGTTGCAAAGTCATTATATTGACCACGTTTGCTCGTTACGGGTATTTTGAAAGGGCCGTGAAGGCTGGGGCCAACGGATATTTGCTGAAAGATAGCCCAAGCGAGGAACTGGCAACTTCGATTCGGAGTGTGATGGCAGGCAGACGCATCTACGCCTCAGAACTGGTAGATGAGACTTACAAGGAAGAAAATCCTTTGACCGAGAGGGAAAAGGAAGTGCTGAACCTGATCGCCGATGGCAAAACTACAAAGGAAATCGCGGATCATATGTTCATAACAAGAGGTACTGTTCGCAACTACATCTCCGTTATTCTCGATAAGCTCAATGTCAGTAACCGAATTGAGGCTATTATGCGTTTTAAAGAGAAGGGATGGTTCAAATGACAGGCTTCCAGGTAAAAAGGATCCCCATAGACTGGACACTTTTCAGAGGTGTTCCGTCTAGGGGATCTTTTTGAATTATCGCTTCACTTGAGAAGCGATTTCATGCAATAAGTTCTCGCTGCTTTTTTCCAACCTCATAGGGTATAGCTCTGTTTTTTCAGGCAGTAATTTACTCAGTTCTGGAAATACGGCGGCAGAGGCATAAATTTTGTCCGAGTTCTGAAATGTCTCTGCCAGACGTTCGGTTTCACTCATCCCTACACTCTCACAATGAAGCTGAGTAATCCCCGCTTCCTGAATCCGGTTGGCCATCCATTCTCCCCCTACTTTTCCCAAACAAACAAAGGTAACATGGGTTCCTTGCTGCAGTTTAGCGATCTCAAGCAGAAGAGATGTTTCGATTGTTGCTCCGATCACGATAACCTTAGAGTCGAAGCGGGCAAAACGTTCTTTAACTTCCTCAGCGTGATTCAAAGTTGTAATGATAACATCAAAACGCATGGCCGCTTCTCGAACAGAATCATCATCTAAGGAGTTATCCTCGAGAAATAAAGTCTCGACTTCACAGTCAGTAGCTTGTTCGATCTGCTGGCGATAAAAAGGATAATCATGACCTCGGCATTCGACTAGTAGAATTCGCGGCTTATCAGTTTGGTAAGGAGGGTGCAGTAACGAGTAGGCAAGACCAGCCGTGAAAAAGGATTGTAAATCGAATCCCAATGAAGCGGCTTCGCTAATCGTCTCATTCAAAAGCTGCTGCATAGGTTTCCGCTCTTCCAAGAGTTGTTTAATCTCGCATCCACTGCTGACCTGCGTACCGCGTCCTTTCTGTATCGTAACGAGCCCCTCATCACGCAGTTGGTTATATACCCAATTGACTGTATTTCGATTAAGCCCGAGCTCATCCGCTAATTGACTTGCTGTAGGCAGCATATCACCGCTTTTCATTTGTCCAATTCCGATGAGCCATTTTATTTGTTCTTTGATTTGTGTATTTACGTTAAAGGTCAATTGGGGATTAACTTGAAGGATATAGGTTTTCTCTTCTTCCACTACAAACAACCTCTTTTCATAGTTAGCTAGTTAAATTATAAAGGTATTTCATTCGAAATCCAAGAAAATGTACGAATTCATAAAAAAATATAGCGGTTGACACATCACTAAAAATGTCATATAACTAGTTAACTAGTACTTTGACTTTTGGGGTGAAGTTGAAAAATGAATAACAATGAAAACCTAGGATTTTGGCAGAAGATGAGAAGTAAAAATAGAAGTCCGTTAAAAATCGTTCCAAGGCATGTGTTAATCGGTTCGTTAGGCGGATTTACGGCTATAGCACTTTTAGCCTTATTGTCGGAACTAACCTCGAGCGTATGGATGATGGCTCCCTTTGGTGCAACCTGCGTTTTGGCTTTCGGACTTTGGGATGCCCCATTGTCGCAGCCGCGCAATATTATCGGAGGACATGTGATTTCAACTTCAATAGGGTTACTTTGTTTGCATCTCTTTGGTCATGGCACTTGGGTTATGGCAGTTGCTGTGGGTCTGGCGATTGGTTTGATGATGTTGAGCAAAACAACACATCCACCTGCAGGTGCAGATCCATTGGTAGTTATTCTAAGCGGCAGCAGTTGGTCTTTTTTGATTACGCCCGTTCTGTTAGGATCAGTTGTTATTGTCATTGTAGCTTTACTAATTAATAATCTAGACAAAAAACGCAGGTATCCATCATTTTGGTTTTAATTTGGTGAGTATAGGACGACCCTTTTCCATATAAGATGTACAATGACGATTGGAAAAAGGGGGGAGTGAGACTTGACCGTCATTGGCAAAGCGATTCCACGAGTCGAATCCAAAGATAAAGTGACAGGCGTTGCTCGATATACGAATGATAGGCAGTCTCCTAGTCACTTGCATGGCTGGCTGGTGACAAGTCCCCATGCCCATGCCCGAATTCAATATATCGACTACGCTGCAGCCCTGCAAGTAACGGGTGTTCATGCTGTTGTAACGGGGGATGATCACTCCGTGCTTGTCGGTACCGTACTGTTCGATCGACCACCGATAGCACAAGGGAAAGTCAGGTATTACGGCGAGCCCTATGCAGTCGTCGTTGCGGATAACGAACAGATTGCCAAGGAAGCAGCAAGGCTGATTCGAACTGGTTTCGAGCCGCTGCCTGTCGTTAATTCTCCTAGTAGCGCGCTGCGGACAGGAGCACCATTAATTCATGAGAACTTATCCAGCTATCATAAGACAAATGATGTTCATCCTGTACCAGGGACGAATATTGGAAATCACGTGAAAATTAGAAAAGGTGACATGCAAGCCGGCTGGGCATTAAGCGAAGTCACGGTTGAAGGCAGTTACGCCTTCAATACGTCAGATCACTGCGCGATGGAACCGCGATGTGCCATTGTAGAAGCGAAGCCAGACGGTACGGTAGAAATTGAAACGTCAACGCAAGACCCTTTCACGATGAAGCGATTGTTTCAGCGCTTTTTTGGGATAGACCAATCGAAAGTCATTGTTCGCGTACCGCTGGTCGGGGGTGCTTTCGGGGGGAAAGGATCCGTCCAACTCGAATATATCGGTTATTTGGCATCACTTGCCTGCGGCGGCCGTCCGGTCAAGCTGAACAATACCCGCGAGAGCGATATGATCGGATCGCCGAGCCATATCGGATTGGAAGCGCAAGTAAAGCTCGGCGCTACTCGTGACGGGCGGCTAACTGCGGCAGAGATCACACTTTTGTTTGACAATGGTGGCTATACGGATGTAGGTGCTATCGTTACGGAATCTGCAGCCGTGGATTGTACAGGGCCATACCGAATTGACAATGTTCATTGTGACGCACTCAGCGTGTATACGAACCATCCCTATGCAACCGCGTTTCGAGGGTTCGGGCACTCCGAAGTGCTCTATTGTACAGAGCGAGCGATGGATATGTTGGCGAAAAAGCTGCAAATGGATCCCTTAGAACTAAGGGATCGCAATGCTATTCAACCGGGGGACACTACTCCGACGCAAACGTTACTGAGCCGTAGCAGTGTTGGCGATCTAAGGCAATGCATTCGCAAGTTGAAAGAGCTCATGCAGTGGGAAGATGCGCATCGCGTGCCGCAAGATCCCTATAAAGTTATAGCCACAGGGGTCTCGTGCATTTGGAAAGTGTCCGGTTCGATGATCGACCTAGGATCAGGCGCTACCATCACGTTCAATCACGACGGGTCGCTTAACCTGAGTGTTGGCGCTGTCGAAATCGGTCAAGGGAATCGAACGGCCATGGCTCAGCTTGCAGCGGAGAGAATGAATATGCCGGTCCATCAGATTCATATCAAAATGGATATTGATACCCAAATCACGCCTGAGCATTGGAAGACGGTTGCAAGCAGCTCCACGATGATGGTTGGCCGGGCTGTTCTTGATGCAGCAGATGATGCAATCGCACAGCTGAAGCACAACGCTTCGATCGTTCTAAAGAAGCCTACGGAAGAGCTTGTGGTTGGCGGTGGAAACGTATATGTGAAAAATGAGCCCAGTGTTTATCTAGAGATACGAACGCTCGTTAGTGGATATATGTATCCGGATGGCAGTGCTTCTGGAAATTTGGTGATCGGTCGCGGAAGATATCGTGTGCATCATCTGAAGTCGCTGGATCCGCAGACGGGGAAGGGAATTCCTGGTCAACAATGGACGGTAAGCGCACAAGCGGTTGTCGTTGAGTTCGATTCGAGGGAGTGTACATACCGGATCTTGAAAGCAGTCTCGGTCATTGACGCGGGTAAAGTGATCAACGCTGGGACGGCCCATGGGCAAGTCGTAGGCGGAATGAATATGGGTTTGAGCTTCGCGACACGTGAGGCGTTCCTGTTCAACCATGCAGGTGTCGTACTGAATCCTCAGTTGCGGAGTTATAAAATAACCCGATTTGGCGATCAGCCCGAATATCTAGTTGATTTCGTCGAGACGCCTTTTATCGATGGCCCTTACGGTGCTCGAGGCATAGCGGAGAATGGAACGATCGGTATGCCAGGCGCTCTGGCGAACGCACTCTCGATCGCAGCGGGGGTTGAGCTGAATCAGCTGCCGCTTACACCTGAGTATATATGGCGCGTAAGGGGGTCTGTACGTGATCTCTTTTGATTTCGAGTATGAATTGCCATCTACGGTGGAAGAAGCCATTCAGGCGTTTCAGCGCGCTGACTCATTGGGACTGGATCCGATTTATTACTCCGGAGGCACAGAGATTATAACGAGGGCCCGCCTAAATCAGCTTCGAACAGGGGCAGTGATCGATGTAAAGGGCATTCCTGAATCCAATGTGCTGCTGCATAAAGAGGGGCAATGGATCGTCGGGGCGGCACGGACACTTACGGAGCTCGCCGGTGACAATTCTTTTCCACTGCTCACCGAGACCGTTCATCATTTGGCAGATCAGACAAACCGTAACAAAATAACGATTGGAGGCCATTTGTGCGGAACGTTATTTTATCGGGAGGCTCTGCTGCCCTTCTTACTCACAGACAGCGAAGTTGTTCTTGCAAGTCCCAATGGGGCTCGGCAGGCATCGATTCACTCCGTCTTCAACGGAGGACTCCGGTTAGAGCGAGGGGAAATGCTAATCCAGATCATCACCGATCGAAAGTATCTGGATCAACCGACGTTCACTGTGAAGCGTACCAAAATAGCTTACATCGATTACCCAATCGTTCGCATTTGCGCGATGAACACGGGAGGCTGGATGCGGTTCGCCTTCAGTGGCGTCAGCGCAGTGCCCTTTCGCTCACAACAGATCGATGAGCGGCTGAACGATGCGTCACTTTCTCCTGAAATGCGAATCGATCAGATCATCCGAAACTGGCCGTTCCCCGTTCTCAACGATATACTCGCTTCAGCCGATTATCGCAGATTCGTGCTTCGCAATTCTTTATCAGATTCATTAGCTGCACTGGAACGGAGAGGAGGTTGACGATGCAAGCTCGAGGTAGTGGAAAGAGAGAAGTCGAGCTCACAGTCAATGGGAAAAGGCACCAATTGACCATTCGTTCAGCGGATACGCTGCTGCGCGTGTTGCGGGAAAGTCTTGGACTTACCGGCGCTAAAGCTGGATGCGAGAATGGGGATTGCGGCGCGTGCACTGTACTGGTCAATGGGACGCCAATCAAGTCCTGCTTTATGCTTGCCGTTGAAGCTCCTGGCAGCAAGGTGACAACAATCGAAGGCTTAGGCGGAGAAACGGCCGTGCAGCAAGCGTTTATAGAAACGTTTGCTTTTCAATGCGGATTTTGTACATCGGGATTTATTATGGTTTGTCATGCCCTGCTGCAATCTAAGCCAGATGCGGATGAGGATGAGATTCGGGGCTGGCTGCAGTCCAATCTGTGCCGCTGTACCAGTTACGAAGAGATTCAGAGAGCTGTCCAAGTTGCGAAGGCGGGACTGGAGCAACGCGGGGAACAGCGTGTTTAATCTATTCAATGTGAAGATGGAAGCCAACCGATAATTTGCAATACTGTTAACACAACCTCGATGACGATAAGAATCACAACAATCCATTCAACAAAAAGTCCTCGTATCGAATGACTAATCGTCGAAAAGCCTTCTAAGATATGATAGAGAATATCAGTTTTACTTTTTAATATAGTATAACGATCATTTAACTCAAAAAATACGATCATCTCCTCGTAAAATTGGCTTGCTGAGCTATGTGTCCATGTCAACTCAGGTTTATCCAAAATCATGATATAGGCTAACGTGTTATACTCGTGGCGAACAATCTTGGCAGTCGTTTTTGCCAATTCTTTGTTGCCAACGCGAAGCTTTCCTTTTTCCAGCCGGTCTATGATGACTTCGAGGTTATCTTGAATCTTCCCGAGCTGCTCCTCACTCCTCTCAAGTGCCACTGATTTGGCGAGAACCGTAGCAATGATTTCAGGAAAGAAGAACTCATACTCCGCAACGACCACATATTCATCCGTTAATGTCATACTATCGGTTTCTTCGATATGCAGACTATAATCATCTGTGAATTTATCCGCTCTTTCGAGTGCGATATCGGTCTCAAATGATTGAATAAACTTCAATAAAGCCTTGATTTCATCCTGATGTGTCAAATTCACGAAGACAACACTGCCAAAGGAAAAGACCAGCACTTGTTGTAGTTCATCTATTTCCTTGTGATAGATTTTTTGAAGAACTTTATTACTGAGAATTAAAGGTTGTTCCCATGTGTATTTTTTGGGAATACCGCAATGAATAGCAATTTTGTTCAGATCGATTTCATTGGTAATAGCCAACGCCTTAAACGTAATGTCTTTCATTGTTCACCACTCATTTATCTCATAGTTATACTCGATATTATTAGCAGTTAATGGAAGGAATACTCATGTAACTTTACAGAATATTGTCCAACCAAAGTCCATACGCCAGTATGGGCTTTTTCGTGTATCTTTCTATCTATGCATTATTAATATTTTGTAAAGATAGGATAGGAATGGACTGATAGATTAATAGATTAGCCGTTCCTTAATAATTTCTTAATCATACTTTAGATTATCAGGGTAAGACAGGCAGAAAAGGTTCTGTTTATCGTGTGAATTTATTCGTTTAGGGGGGAATACGGGAGTTCTTTTTTTATTTAGTTTTAAAAAATGACAATAAAGGTTTAGAGTGGGAAAACTATTAATTAAACGATTAATCTATTAAACAGAGGAAAGGATGATAGACATGTTTTCAATGATGAATGAGTTGAGAAAGCTTATGGAGGCAAGTGTGACTAGGAAGATTAAATCTATCAAAGTGGATCGAGTGGATCCTACTGAAGAATTAACTGTAGATAACCCAACAGACCTGACACTGATCGGTATTGGCAAAAAAAGTGTAACCTTTCACTTGGATGAAACACGTATCGTTAAGATTTATGCCAAGGAAGGCAGAGCAGAGGAGGAATACAATCTGCTTCATAAAGGAGCTGTCTACGGCATTACGCCAAAGGTTTACTTATTTGGCCCGACCTTCTTGGTGTTGGAATCCCTGAAGACTCCGAACCTGCTCAGCTACATGGAGATGAACGGACTTTCACAGGAATTTACAAGCCGTCTGTTGCGGTTGCTAAGCGTCTCTAAAGAATTGGGATGGGGATCTGGTCATGCACCTGAAGACATTTATGTCATGCCGGACGGGACCCTAAAGGTTGTCAATATCAGTGATAAAGCTGTCTCTGCGGATTATCCCCCTAAGAAGCTGTTGAAAGGGTTGGGGACGTGGACTGGTGTGTTTCTCCAACACCTGGAGGTACTGAATCCCGAGTTGCACCAACAATGGATCAATCATCCTGAGTCGCAAAAATACGTTACAAAGACATCGCTTTAGGAGGGATTCTCGATGAAAATTGCTATGATCGCTTGGGAGTTCCCTCCGCAATTTTCAGGAGGACTGGGTGTACACTGCCAATCGCTGGTTGAGGAGCTGGTCAAACAAGCGGTATGTATTGATTTTTATCTCCCGACTGACAGGGATACGGTATTTCATATCCCGGAGGGGATGGTTATGCACCGGTTGGATATTGGTCAGCAATCATCCGCTTATTCGGAAGGAGATAATAGGGTTTGGGCGAGTATTCACGCGTTCCGAGACCGGCTTGAGGAGGTTTTTCAACCGCAGGGAGTGGATGTCATTCATGCACATGATTGGATGGGCGTTTTTGCAGCGATGCGTCTCCAAGAACTGTACGGAATTCCCCTAATTTGGACCGTTCACTCTACAGAGTATGACCGAGCGGCAGGCTTGCCCCCTCACCCCGGAATTTTAGCTATTGAGCATGAGGCGTTTCAAGCAGCAACACATACCATCACTGTTTCTGCCCGTACGAAAGAAAGTTTGGTGCAGAGATACGGTGCTGACCCGAGCACAGTCTCCGTGATTTATAACGGTATTCATGCCTTCTCCTTTCAAAGCTTGGCAGCAGATCGGGATTACGGAACATCAGAAGGGTATGTGTTATTTTTAGGAAGAGTGACTGGGCAAAAGGGACCTAGTGATTTTCTGAAGGCGGCACGTATGATTCTCGCTGAAAGAGAGACACGCTTTATGATCGCAGGGGATGGCAACTTGCTCGGGCCACTGCGTCGGCAAGCGCACCGCTGGAAAATCGATGAACATATAACCTTCACAGGCACTGTTAAAGGAGAACAGCTACAGAAATGCTATAAGGATGCCCAGGTTTATGTGCTTCCGTCTATATCGGAGCCGTTTGGAATTACTGTGCTAGAGGCGATGGCCTCGGGGGTTCCGACAATTATCACAACGACGACAGGAGCTAGTGAAATCGTTCAAAACGTATGCCGCGTGGAACCGGGTAACCCGAAACAATTGGCTAAAGCCATCCTTACCTTGTTAGATGATCCCGCCATGCAGCAGTCTTTAGCTCGAAGGGGAGTTCAAGAAATACAGCGCTTTTCATGGAAATCGATAGCCGACCAAACCATTCTGCTCTATTCGCAGTGGTGTGCTCAGGCTGATAGAAAGGAGCCTTACCAATGAAAGAGGAATATCCCATTCTCCCTATGGAGGAAATGATTGCCGCTTATGAAGCGGATTTTATCGATGAACCGAGGCATGTCCTATCGTTCACTTTAGTAGCGTGCATGCCCAAAATGAAAAAATGGATTCTGGAATATGCAGTAACGTACAGCAAACAGAATGGTGAGGAAGTCCAGGAAGCGGTCATAGGGAAAATATTTTCGGACCCGGAGAAAGGGATGGCGGGCTACTATTTAATGCGGCATCTTTGGGCAAACGGAATGAATGATGAAGTTGACTATACGATTGTACGCCCTATTGCCTATCTTCAATCCTATAATCTGCTGCTGATGTCCAAAGCGCCTGGGAAAATCATAAGGGATTGGATGTATGAAACGGACCAAGCTGTTGAGGCAGCTTACCAAGTGGCTATCTGGTTAAAGCAACTGCACGGAGTCCCGCTTATGCCAATCAAGCAGCTCAGAAGGACGAGGGCGGATGTAGATTTTACCCGTTTAATCACAGAGTTGACGAAAGTCGTTCCTGAAAAGGAGGCAGCTTTCCAATCGCTTGTTAATCAGTTGATGCTCCATCCAGTAACGGCTAGTAGAGATAACTTATCCATGCTGCACGGGGATTTTCATATCAAAAATGTTTTTTGGGACGAGCATAAGGTGACGGCCATTGATTTTGACCACCACTTTATTGGAGATCCGGCTTGGGATGTCGCTTATCATGCCTGCCAAATTCAGTTGAGCGCATTTTATAAGAAGGGTGATTTCCATTTCTTTCAGCCGGCCGTGAACATGTTGATGGATACTTACCTTACCGGGATTCCGGAATCGGAACATGCGTCCTTCCTGATACGCTTATGTCAATGCCGTTCCCGCTCTTTGTTTGAAAGTCTCCATTATGAACTATGCGTATGTAAGACCGGAGCCTTGGATATCGTTGATCCATTCCTTCAAGAATGTGAGCTATCTTTGCAGGGAAGTGCTTTCTGATGAGGCCCGCCAGAATTCCGGTTGCGATTGTCCATCATGCGAACCAGTATTTGATAACCAATGGCTATGTGAATCGTCCTGGTATCGGGGAAACGATCGGACCAACGGACGGATCGTCGGGACTGCGTGCCATACTAGAACTTCACAGCAAATATGACATTCCGTTTCACCTTCATATCAGCGGTACATTAATTGAAACCTGTGCATGGTTTGATCCACTTTTTCTGGAAGAAATCTCCGATTTATGGAGGGCTGGATTGGTGGAACTGATAGGTTCAACCTACGCGCAAAATATCATGACGCTGTTCAGTCAAGACTTTAACCGATTTCAATTGGAAGAAGAATTGCGGTTATATCAAGCATGGCTAGGTGTAAGTACGTCAGATGTAAAGGGATTCTGGATACCTGAGAGGGTATGGGACACGGAACGCCTTGCTGAAACTGTAAGGAATGCAAGCCTTTGTAACGGTGGGTACCGATATGTTTTGGCTGATGACCGTTTGTTCCTGCAAGGGGATGAGCGCGCCAGCTTCGACGAACAACGCCGTTTCGATCCAAGCTTATACAAGCCATATGTGGTGAAAGACACTAGCGGTTTAATTGCTCTGCCTATTTCTACGGAGATGAGACTGAATATGCCTTTCCAAAGTAGGTTAAATGAAGAAAAGCTAGATCAATTAATGAATGAATTGCAGCAGGAGGTTGACCGTGGGGAGGATGTTATCGCCATCTACGGTGATGATATGGAAAAGGCAGCGGGAATTCCTCCTATGTGGGATCCCCAATCTATTCAGCATTACGAGTTGTTTTTGAAGTGGCTGACAAATAGACAGGATGTCGTATCGGTTTTACTTGGAGACTGGCTCAACAAGCGTACGGATTGGCCATCTCGCTCCGTTGGCCCGGGCACGTATATGGAGCTCGCAGGGATATTCGGTGCTGGAGAGGATTATTCCGGTTGGGCAGGTTCGTCCGCTTGGGCTCCGTATCAGCAAATGATTGAAAAAGCGTGGGAGAGTGTGTTCACGTTTGCCAAAGGGCAGGCTGCACCATGCTTGCTCATCGATCTGGCTATTAAGCATTTGCTTGCCTCCGCTTATGAAACGGGCTGGCACGATCCGGGCGTATCATGGGAGGATGCCTCTCCAGCGCCATGGGCACGCGCACTTGCAAGTCACGCTCGCGCTGCTTATGTATTACTGAAGGCGGCAGAATGGCAGCAGGATACAGATAGCGAGGGACTTTTGAAGCTGGAGGTACAGGATATTGACGAGGACGGACACGAAGAAGTCATATTGCGCAACCAAGATTTAGCTGTGGTCATTAGTCCTACGTACGGTGGGCGGATTCTCTATGCTTTTTCGTTCAAAGAGCAGGCGGGACGCATGTTTATAGGCAATCCAACGGACGATTGGAACTTGCTTGAAGAGCTGAACGGTTTTATGGATACGCCTATGAATCATCCAGGAGCACTAGCGGATTATGGGTACGAGCATGATGTGTATGAAATCGAAAGTAGTACTTCTCCAGAAGACTTCCAGGCCGAGTTAGTACTTGTGAATAGAGGGGTCAACAGCCCTGCGTATGGTTTAAAGAAACGGTTCCTGTTAAACAAGAATGAAAGCCGAATCCGTATCCGATATGAGCAGATTCCTCCTGCCATATTGCCACTTTCACTCGATATTGGGATGTCTACCGACTACCTTCGACTTATACGGGAGGGCCGTGCTTCCTTAGATTCCTATACAGAAGGGGGGAAACGGGGGATTCGAGCCGGTAACCTGTTTGCTTGGGTCTATCCAACAACTTCAGGTGTCAAATGGCATATTCCCCGGTCCCCCGTTTTCGGCCACGGTATCTGTATCGGATTAACGCTGACACATTTCGAAGGATCATTTGACATGGGAGTTGATTGCGGGTATGGATCTTAATTTAGTTCCTGTTCAACATATAAGCTGTATGCCGGAAGGATACTCGAAGCCCCAATTGATTCAGTTTAGCGATGGCATGAGCTATGTAGTTAAATTCAAAAATAACCCAACCGGAACAAGGGTGTTGGTTAATGAATATGTGGCGGCAAGCTTAGGGCAGCTTCTTTCTCTGCCAGTAATCCCGTTTCAAGTTGTCTCTGTTTCCAATGACTTTATTAAAGCCATACCTGAAATGGTTAAAAGTAAATTTAAATCCGGCAGTCAGTTCGCTAGCCAGTATATCGAGGGCAGCACGTATCTTACCCCAGATTTTTTTAAAATAGGCAGCTTTCGGATCCACAATCAGGACATACTTGCCGGTGTGATTTTATTTGATCTCTGGCTCAGTAATACGGATCGGAAAGAAAAAAATACACTGTTAAAGCCGCTTGGTGCCAATGAACACTACTTTTACATGATGGATCATGGACGATGCTTTGCTGATTCGAATTGGACTATAAAAACGCTCAAAAACACGAAGATGAATTTGAATCTAAAGGTTCACCAATGGTGTTACTCTCTTTTAAAAGATAGGAATGCGTTAAATGATTATTTGGTGCGGATCTTGTCTTTGTCTGATGAAACGATTAAGCAAGTTGTGTTCTCGATTCCTCAGGATTGGGATGTGTCAGTTGCGGAGAGAGAAGCTTTGTTATCGCATCTCATCAACACAAGAAATAAATTGCCTGACCTCTTAGTGAAATTCAAAAAATTATGCGGTTCTTCTTAATTGAAAAATACTCGTTCTATGCTACTTACGTCGCGTAAAACGAGTATTTTTAGTTTGTATGATTAGTTCAAAAGCAAGGAGGTAAGGAAGATTGCGTTAGTCGTTGTCGTTCGAAGCTTCGCTTTTTTCTTTAATCATAGTCATGACTTGCTCAAAATCTGGTTGACTCACCCAAAGATCGTACCATTGGGGACTGATCTCACGCACATAGTCGATAAATTCCGGAGCGTATTGTCCCATATCCGAAATCAGCTTTTGCGCGAAATAAACCGGAGTCGGTTTAATCACGTGGACGACATCGATGATTTTCATAGTCTCATCCGGCATCATAAAAATATGCCGCGCCGAGTGGTCAAATCGGTTGTATCCGACTTCCTCAAACGTCTCCAACAGTTTAATAATTTTTGCAGCTAATGAGCGAGTCATTGCATTTTGCTGCAAATAATCATACAAGCTTGGAACAGTTAAATAGTCCATCACAATAAAATCACTGCCCCAGAAATGCACCTTTGGACAAATACCTGCTTGTCCACCTAGCATTAAGTTGCGCAGTTCTTGCTGACAGCTTTCTTCACGGTAATATACTTTTACACAACGATGCTCATCAATTTGAAAAACAGCGCCTTGCTTGCCTTTACCAATTAAACGGTAGCCTGACGGATTATCGATGTTAACAACCGTCTCGCTTTTTCGTACTCGAATTTGATTCAATTTGTGCAGCATGTCTTCTTCCATCTATGATCCCTCCTCTCTACTTATGATATGAACGCAACGAAGTACTAGGAAAGGCTTTTAACTACTAGATTACGCCTTTTTTAGATATTGGTAGTGTGAAATAAAAGGTGCAATCACTTCTTATTGGGAAGTGATTGCACCTTTGGAATTACCGAGACAATAATCTACATTACCCTCGGTCGTTCTGAACGGTTCTGCCTTCATAGAACATACGATCAGGGATTTCTACTTTCTCTTTGGCTGCCAAGGAGGCCGCGCTTAATTTATAGATCGCGGTTTTACTACCTAACGGAGAAACGTAGCGATCCAAATGAGTTCGCCCCAGCGGCTTATCATAATAGCCTGGTACATACTTGTCCAACATGACCTGCATAGCTGCTGTCGCTTCATCTAAATCGGTTACGCGTTCCAAGTTGCCTTCGATGATAACACTCATAAAGGCAGTATCTGTTTTAGCGGGTACCGGACTCGTAATCGTTCCGTAATTTTCGCTTATGGTGAAACAGGCGCGAGGGTTTTGCTCGATATATGTGATTTTTCTTCCTTCCTCAGCCCCATGAAAATAAATAGCGTTGTTTAGAAATGAGAAATTAAGTGGAATGACATAGGGCACATCTTCGGAAGATAGGCCAAGAAATCCAATGTCGGCTTGTTTAAGAAAGTTTTGGATTTTATCGTCATCCGTAGAGCTTCGTTTCACATTACGTAGTGGAAACATCGTAGCCATCGCCTTTCACTTTGATTTTCCAATATTAACAAGATCAACTTTTGCTTTTACAGTTATCGGTAAGTTGGGGTAAATCATATTCCAGTTCATATGGGTCCACTTTTCATAGGATGAATGATTGCGTACCACCTTTCCTATGCCGATAGGATCTGTCTGATAGTTTTGTAATTTGGTTAACAGTTTTTGTGAACTAGTTATTAGATATTTTTCAACCTGTGTTTCGAGTTCTTTTTGATACTTCTCTTGACTTAAATCCATGGTACCAGTGTATTCAAGGACGCTCCCTTTTACATCTAATCGGATTTCAACCGACATATTTCCTGAATTCATGTTCTTATCATTTTTAGAATGAACGCTATTTAACAAAAGCTGAAAATGGTCCCCTATCTCTTCCATATTAATCATTAATCTGCCATGTTTGATGTTACCTAATAGTAAATTAAGGATCTGTGTTTCACTTAAGGATAGGTGCGTAATATAGTGATCTTTTTTAAAAATACCCAATCCTTTTAATTCAAAGTTGTCGCCTTCAGATGAAAAGACAGGCAGTACCGGATCAATGCCATCGTCATAATAATCTCTTAAAAAACGATATTGATTTGTAGTTAAAGCTTTATTTAGTTTGCCGGCTTTATCCAAGAACGTGTAAAGATATTCCGCATTATCTTCGACAGAGCGTAACTTTTTTTTAAGCAATTTTCCTGCATTTCCCTCGACAATAGCAAATTTAACGCGCGTACCGATTTCAGGATCCCTTGTAAATGATTTCACAACAGAAATAAGACCTTTTTTCAAAAGTTCCTCACCAAAAAGAATTGTACCCTGTCCACCGACTAGTTTTAAATTAGTTAAATTTTGAATTTTAAGGAAAGTATCATGAACGGATTTACCATTAGCAGTAAGCGTCATGGTATCGACCTTTCCTTCTTTCGTAACCGTGGGGAAAAGGACTGTTGTAGTAAGGGGATTGTCAGCACTTTCCGACAAATCGTAAGCACCAGCTTCTAGTATGGCTAAGTCTTCAATAATATTCTTCTCTGCACAACCTGTTAGTAACAAACAGCATAGTCCGATCCCTACAAGTCTTTTATTTTGCATGTTCTGTCTCCCTAGGCATCCTTTTTTTAAGAATTTGGATAGACAAGTTGCCCAATACGAATAGAGGCAATGCCCAAGCAATTCCGATTGAACAATTACTCAATAGGGTCAACCATTTTTTAACATCCAACATCGAATCAGGAAGCAATGCAAGTATAAATCCCATTGTTACAATGATTATTATCCAAACCGTAGGTTTTACACTCTTCATCATATTCCCCAAAAATTGCTGAGCTCCCCAATAATAGATGATAGCTGTCGAAAGTACCTTAAAGGAAAAAACACAAAAACAAAGATTTTCGGCACGTGAAAGGAAAGAAACTTCCGTATATTCAAACAAGGTCATAACGGGGTATAGATCATTTAAGATTTGATTGAAGCTAAAAAAGCCAAAGCACATAAAGGAGACAAGTAAATTGGTGAATGTTGAGAGGAAATTGCCAATAAAGAGAGTTTTGGTCCATTTATTTTCTACGATAGGAAAAAAAAGCATGGAGACTTCAATACCTAAAAAAGCGGAATAAACTTGAAGGGTCCCCTTAAAAAAATCGGTTCCACCTTTAAAAAAGAAAGGTGTGAAACGTGCGAATTCAAATTCTGGTGTCAAATAAAAGAGTAAAAAGATCATTGGAATCACGAAGAAAAATAAAACCACAATGGCTTTAACAATATGGTGAAATCCACCTCGTAAGAGTTGAAAACTAAGTAGGCTAAAGAAGATGACAAAAAATATGGCAGGTAATGTTGGATAAAACATTAATTTCATGATGAAGATATATTCCCTCATTATCATGCTGGCCATTCCAATCCAAACACCGATGATAAACAAATAGAAGGGGACCATGACCCATCGGGGAACTGTTACTTCAATGATTTCAAAAATGGATCTTCCTTTGCCCAGCTTATAACTTATTGCAATCAACCCAATATTCATATTCACAAGTATGAAAATGAAAATAAGACTTAACCAGCCATTCGTGCCAAAATACTGGGCAGTTAATCGCGGTAACGTATACAAGACAAGGCTATTTTGGATGCTATAGATGAATATAGACAGTTGAAGGGGATGGAGCCGTGCTTTCATATTCTCACCATTCATTCCTCTCATTTTCACGGTTGCCCCTTTTTATGTTTAAAAAAAAGTTTTCTAGCCATACGGTCCATCCAATTTTTGAAGAAGGCAGGAGAATCAAGATTGATATAAGGTGAGGATACGTTTCTTATTCCGGTTAAGTGGATAACGACAATTCCTAACGCGAAAAAAATACCGATATTGCCCAGGGCGCCTGCCATTACAATAAATAGGAACCGAACGATTCTTACGGAAGAACTCATCATATAACTTGGTACGATGAATGAGGCTATGGCTGATACAGAAACAACAATGATTAAGATATTACTGGTAACTCCAGCTTCAACAGCTGCTTGGCCGATGACAATTCCGCCTACCACGCCAATTGTTTGACCAATTTTTGTAGGCAGTCTCGCGCCCG
Organism: Paenibacillus qinlingensis; assembly: GCF_031455095.1. Classification (GTDB taxonomy): domain Bacteria; phylum Bacillota; class Bacilli; order Paenibacillales; family NBRC-103111; genus Paenibacillus_E; species Paenibacillus_E qinlingensis_A. Next base: position 289,719 of record NZ_JAVDSB010000002.1, on the reverse strand, counting down.
CCTCTCTTAAAAGCTCAATGACGATTTCTAAAAACATAGCTTCAACGAAAGGAGGAAAAGGGACTCTACTTCTAGATTGCATAAGGCTTTGTAGAAGGGATTGCGGAATCATTTCGTAATGAAACGTGCATATAGAGACATAAAAAGCTGTGAGTATTAAGGTAATAAACAAAGCAAAGTATCGTAGAATCCTAACCGCTGTACCAATAGACCAACGCTGATTATAATCATCAGATGACTCGAAAAAATCAAAGAAAGTGGAAGGTGTACAAAAAATGTTGGGGCTATCATCGACAAGTCCAATTACCTTTCCGGCATAAAGTTTTGTCACCGCAATGTCTGGCCTTTCCGTGGTATAAAATTGAGGGAAAGGTGAGCTTTTATGATCATCTAACTTTTGAACCAATACATTGGAGTCCGTTATGGAATCAACTTTAATGGATTGAATTCTTTCTTGAAGTTGATTGACAACATCCATGTTTGCAAGACCCTCAATATAGATGAGTAGAACTTTCGTTCTGGATAGTTCCCCGACAGATAACGTAATCATTTTTAAGCGAGAACTTCTGACCCTTCTTCTTATCAACGATACATTTGTTTTTAATGCTTCATTAAAGGAGTCATGTGGCCCACTGATGACAGTTTCTGTTTCAGATTGTGATAGGGCACGTTCCTCGAATCCAGACACATTGATTAAATACGTATTCTCCTCAGTGAACAATGTCACATTACCGTCTAATATGCCTTGGACAACTTCCTCTTGATTCGTTACAGGTTTAAAAAGTGATTGTTGTACCGACCTTTCGAAATCAGTAAATGACAGTTCTCGTAAGGGTGAAAGGATTTCCCACTCTAATGTGTTGGCGTCTACCAATGAATTTAAATAGATAATATGAGTATCATTGTGATGAAATGAACGGTGAACAAGGTCGAAACTACCCTCTAATGTTGCAAGAGTCTTTTCAATATTAACTTCTTTCCTTGTTTTCTCATGGGACGGTTTTATAATGGTTTTCAACTTATTTCCCTTCCTTTAATACCAACATATCTATAATATGGATTAAAAATCCAAAGAATATGTATGTGGATACGACTGGAAGCTGCTCCCTGTTTATGCGAATATAAAGAGAAGCGGAGCAAGTGTCAGTTGTTTACCTCGAAACTGTTTATGCCTCTTTAGATAATAAGATATAATAGGGGTAGTGAACGGAAGATCGAAGTGGGAGAGGGGAGAATGGCCATGAACAAGATAAACGTTGGGATAATCCGGGGCGAGGTTCTAGGTCATCGTTTTATGTTGTTTGCTGTTCTGAGCTTAGTTGTGTTCTTGATGTTTGTCGCGAGCGGCTGCACGAAGTTACAGCAAGAAGGTGGCGGAGGCGGCACTGAGGTGGATGAGCTGATCTGGTATTATCCGCAGAATAAGGCCAGTACCGACTTACATCTCGTGAATGCCGAAGTCAATAGGCTGATCAAGGATAAAATCCATGCAAGTGTCAAGCTGCAGCCCGTCGATTTCGCGAACTACGAGCAGAAATTGAATACGCTCGTAGCGGCAAGCGATCCCATGGATATTGTCTGGACCTCGAACTGGCTGTTCTCGTGGGACGCCAATGCCAGAAAGGGCGTATTCCAGCCGCTGGACGAGTTGTTGCAGCGCTATGGACAGAAACTTCGCGCATCGATGTCTCCGCGATTCTGGAATGACGGTAAGCTAGATGGCAAGCAGCTTGCCGTGCCGAACTACCAAATTGCCGCTATGCGCCCGAGCTTGGTCATTCAGAAGCGGTTCGTCGATAAATACAAGCTCAATCTAAGTGCGATCCGTAAAATCGACGATATCGAACCTTTCTTAAAGCAGCTGAAAGAAGGTGAGCCGGGCATTATCCCTTTCGGTACGACAAGAGGCTTCTTTATGAACCACATCTATGGCATCGACTGGCGTGTGTCCGTTTATCAGGGCGATGCGAACCACCGAGTACTTCCTGATGTTACACCGGAAATGAGACAAAACTTTGCTTTGGCCCACTCCTGGTACGACAAAGGATATATTAATCAGGACGCCGCTACACTGAAGAACGCTGCGGACGTCTACAATAAGGGCAACACGGCTGTTTGGTTCGATTTTACGGGGAAGCCGGGTTCCGAAGCGGAGTTTAAGGCCGGCGGCGGCGGCTTCGACGTCGTGCTAGTTCCCCTGGCGAAGCCGTCATTCAACGGAGCAGTCAGCTCGATGAACGCGATCAGCCGGACGTCGAAGCATCCAGAGAAAGCGATGCAGCTGCTCGAGCTGGTGAACACCGATAAGCAGTTGTACAATACGCTTGTTTATGGGATTGAAGGAAAACACTATAAGCGAGGTGACGGAAACTACGTCAAGCTGAATGTGGATTCTGGGTACTTCACGAACACGGATTGGGTATTCGGCAACATCCGTAACGAATATTTGCCAGAGGGAGCGCCAGCGGATAAGATCGAACAGACTGTTCGCATCAACGAAGAGGCGGAGGTATCCCCTTACTACGACTTTGTGTTCCGAACCGATGACTTGAAGGCGGAACTTGCCAATGTGAAAGCTGTCAATGACGAGTATTATGCAGCGCTCGCCACTGGAACGGTCGATCCCGCGAAGTTTATGCTGATCTATGAAGAGAAGCTGAAAAGGGCCGGCAGTGAAGTAATCAGGGCTGAGAAACAAAGGCAGCTTGACGACTGGCTGAAAGCGAAAGGGACGAAATAACCGCAAGCAAGCATATCCAAATAAAGGCTGAGAACGACAGTGCGATCACACTGTGCGGTTCTCGGCCTTTTTTGGCGTATGCACGAGGTAACCCCTGCCCAAGCCCACGGAGTATACAAGGCCTGCTCGAACTTCAGTTAGTAAAATGCAGATCGTTTACTCAAAGTGGCGATAAAAGTACAGTTTTTGCACTGTTTTATAGGTGTTATTTCAGATAAATTGATCTCAGGCAGCAAGCCAAGCAAATCGCTTACAGGCAAGGAGGAAGACATCTTATGAAGCGCAAGAAGGCATTCCGGTTTTTTGGCAGGAACATCGAACTGTTTACGCTCTCGCTTCCCGCAGTCATCTATATTTTTATCATGGCGTACATACCAATGTTCGGGGTCGTCATAGCTTTCAAAAATTATAAGTATGACAAGGGCATTTTGGGAAGTGATTGGGTTGGATTCAAAAACTTCGAGTTTCTGTTTACAAGCGAAACCGCATTTCGAATCACCCGCAACACGGTCTTGTATAACCTGGGTTATATGTTACTTACGACGATTGCAGCACTCACCGTAGCCATTCTTCTCAATGAAATTGCAAAAAAGTGGCTTAAAATTTATCAGACATCGTTGATATTGCCCTTTTTTCTCTCATGGGTCGTTATGAGCTACATTACTCAGGCGTTTCTTGATCATGAAAATGGATTTATCAACAGCTTGCTAGCGTCAGCAGGCATGGAAAAGATTTCGTGGTACTTCGAATCCCAATATTGGCCCTACATTCTAAACATTGTGCATTTGTGGAAAGCGATCGGTTTTTCGGCGATGGTGTACTACGCTGGTATTCTCGGGATTGATGGAGAGTTGTATGAAGCGGCGCGAATAGACGGCGCTAAGCGGATGCAGATGGTAACGAATATTACGATCCCGCAGCTGACTCCGCTCATTATTATCCTGTTAATCCTCAGTATCGGGAATATGTTCCGAGGCGACTTCGGCTTACATTTTTTCATCCCGAACAACATCGGGGCGACGTATTCGACTACGGATATTATCGATACGTACATCTATCGGGCGCTCAGTGAACTTGCGGACGTTAGTATGGCATCAGCCGTAGGTTTGTACCAGTCGTTTGTCGGTTTTGTTCTCGTAGTCAGCGCCAATTTAATCGTTAGACGAATTAATGAGGACAATTCTCTGTTCTAAGGAGGGAACAATTGTGGTAGTCCAACAGTCCAAAGCGGTATGGAGCCAACTCATCATACATACCATATTCATTTTGCTCACGATCGCAATGCTGGTTCCATTTGCCCTCGTAATCGTAATCTCGTTTTCTGATGAACAGTCGATTCTGCATCAAGGCTTCCGCCTTATTCCGGATCAGTTCAGCGTTGCAGCGTACCATTACTTTCTAAAAACGCCGGAAACGATCCTACGTGCCTACGGTGTGACAATTATCGTCGCTGTCATTGGCACATGCATTAGTCTAATTCTAACCTCTACGATGGGCTATGTGCTGTCGAGGCGGGATTATGGTCTGCAGCGAGCAACATCATTCTATGTGTTTTTCACCATGCTGTTCAACGGTGGTCTTGTGCCGTTCTACATTATGATGACCCAGATCTTACATATAAAAGATTCCATATGGGCACTTATCGTGCCTGGTTTACTCAGTCCATTTTACGTATTGATTATGAAGGGTTTCATGGCCAAAATCCCGACCGAAATTATTGAGTCGGCGAAAGTGGAGGGAGCGCGTGAATGGCGAATTTACACGGCACTGATCCTACCGCTCTCGAAGCCCGCACTCGCTACATTGGGATTGTTTATCATGTTTAACTATTGGAATGAATGGTTCAACGCACTTTTGTTTATCAACAACGAGAAACTGGTTCCGCTTCAGTTGCTGCTCGTGAGGACCATCAACACACTTGACTTCATCACATCGCGTCCCGAGTTCGCCACAGCGATGGTTACGCTGGGTGCTGATATGGCAGATTTTCCGAAGACGGCTTCTAAATTTGCAGTAGCTGTTCTATCCGCTGGTCCGATGTTGTTGGTATTCCCGTTCTTTCAACGGTTTTTCGTTAAGGGACTAACGATTGGCGCTATTAAAGGTTAAGTTGCAAGCCTCGGATGGGGAAAGTTAGAAAGGAGGGGAAACAAAGGTGTAGGAATCGGCTTTTTCACATCCGCTTTCATAAATAAGCTTGATAATTAGATTAAGGGAGGTTTTTTCATTGAAAAAGATTATAAATACACGGTTTCAGTGGATGTCCACACTCGCAGTTAGTTCCGCGCTTGCCCTTGCCGTAACTGCATGCGGCAGTAGTACAGACAACACTAGCACGCCTTCCCCATCGAGCTCTACAGCACCTGCTGCATCTGCAACGGCAGCCCCTAAAAAGCTTGACCCAGTCGAACTGACTTGGTACTACCCACAGAACAAAGCTAATCCAGATTTACAACTGGTGAATGATGCTGTTAATAAGATTACGCAAGAGAAAATTAATGCAACAATCAAGTTGATGCCGATTGACTTCGGTACGTATGAGCAGAAGATGAACACGATTGTAGCTGCTAACGAAGTAACGGATATTATCTGGACGTCGAACTGGTCGTTTAAATTTGAACAAAATCAGAAGAAAGGTGTATTCCAGCCAATCGATGATTTGTTGAAGAATCAAGGCCAGAAGCTTTACAAATCATTAGAAGAGAAATTCTGGAATGATGCGAAGTTAGACGGCAAAATCTATGCGGTACCCAACTATCAAATCTCCGCACAACGTTTAGGAGTGGTCATACAGAAGCGTTTTGTAGATAAATACAAATTGGATGTTAACACGATTAAGAAAATGGAAGACCTCGAGCCATTCCTGAAACAGATCAAGGATAACGAGCCTGGAATCACACCTTTCGGGACCCAAAAAGGATGGTATCAAGGTGCTCTCTACAACATTGATACGAAGGGTAATGTTTACAAAAACGATCCAACGTTCAAAACCCTACCAGAAGTGACAACTGAAATGAAAGCCCAATTCAAACTGGCGAACTCCTGGTTCACGAAAGGTTACATTAATAAAGATGCTGCAACACTAAAAAGTGCAGCAGACGCTTACAACAAAGGCACAACAGCAGTCTGGTTCGATTTTACTGGCAAGCCAGGCTCTGAGGTTGAGTTCAAAGCAACAGCAGGTGGAAATGACGTCGTGCTCGTACCACTGGCTAAAGCAACCTTTACCGGTGCAGCTAGCACAATGAACGCGATCTCCCGTACTTCCAAAAATCCAGAGAGAGCTATGATGTTCTTGGAACTGGTTAATACCGATAAGCAATTGTATAACACGCTTGTATACGGTATTGAAGGCAAGCATTACACGAAAACGACAGGCAATTTCATCAAAATCAACCAAGAAGCAGGCTACTTCACGAACACGGACTGGATCTTCGGCAGCATCATCAACGAGTATTTGCCAGAAGGCTCACCAGCTGACAAGCTAGAGCAAACGGCGAAGGTTAATGCGGAAGCTGAAGTTTCCCAGCTTAATGGATTTGTCTTCAATTCGGAACCAGTCAAGACAGAAACAGCGAACGTCAAAGCAGTACAAGATGAGTATTTACAGGGTCTAGCGACGGGTACTCTCGATACGGATAAGTACTTGCCGATCTATGAAGAGAAGCTGCAGAAAGCTGGCGCCGATAAAATCGTAGCTGAGCGTCAAAAACAACTTGATGCATGGTTAGTGGCGAACGGCAAGAAGAAATAAGCTAGGCTAACAAATGTATGAATTACCTGGGCTATCTCCCTAAAACAGCAATGTTTTTCTGGAATAGCCCAGGTTTTTACACATATGAAAGTTAAGGTTTTCGGTTTCCGAGAACAGAGAGAATGAGGAGGATTTGAAGTGAAGATTGTCCTACTGCAAAGAAAAGACTTGCGTGAACGCGTATTTAGCTCTGAACAATTAGCTCAGCTTCGCGAAATTGGTGAAGTTGTACTTAATGAAGAAAATGTAAACCCAACGGAGGAGCACGCACGTGCACTCATTGCCGATGCAGATGTTGTTATCACGTCATGGGGCTGCTGTGCTTTAACGGAACGTGTGCTTGAGAGCGCACCGAATTTAAAGCTCGTTCTCCATGCGGCAGGCACGGTTAAGCCTATCGTGACCGATGCGCTGTGGCAGCGCGGGGTCCGTGTATCCAACGCGACGGAAGCGCTTGGCCAAGGGGTAGCTGAGACAGCACTCGGCTTTACGATTGTGTCGCTGAAAGACATGTGGCGACTCAGCCGGGAGACAGCGGCTGGCGGTTGGGGCGACGGTTCACGCGTGCGTGAAGTGTATGGACTTACCGTCGGAGTTGTGGGAGCAGGACGTGCGGGCTCTCATTATATTAAACTGCTTCGCCAGTTTGATGTAAGGATCGCACTGTACGATCCATTCGTCTCCGAAGAGCGAGCTAGGGAGATGGGTGCTCAGAAGCTTGAGCTTGAGGACTTGCTGCGTCAGAGCGACGTCATTTCGATTCATTTGCCATCGCTGCCTGAGACGAATCACATGTTTAACGCTGAACGACTAGCACTGATGAAAGACGACTGCGTGCTTATCAATACAGCCCGCGGTTCAGTAATTGATGAGGAAGCTCTTGCAGCAGAATTAAGCAAGGGAAGATTGTTCGCTTGTCTCGATGTCACGGATCCAGAACCACCGCAAGTGGACCATCCGTTTCGTAATCTGCCGAACGTGATTCTAACCCCGCATATTGCTGGCGCCGTTAATAACGGGATGGGCCGCATCGCGAAATCGGTAGTGAACGACCTACGAGCTTTTCTCGACGGTCGCCCTCTAAGTGGCGAAGTTCGAGCAGAACAGATGCATTTGTTGGCATAAATTACGTGCTGACAACTACATAAATGGAAAAATGGTATCTATTTCTGGAAATAATCCTTCTCTTTAGGATTTTTGCTAAGTAGATACCAGGATTCCGTCAAATTCTGCAGAATACGTTGCAGGGTTTTTAATTTATTAAACAGAAAGGAGAGTACACAAAAAAGACTACACACAGTTCGTATCGATTATGGATTATAAAAGGAGGCTAACTAATGAAAGTAAAGTCTTTATGCCGCTTAAGTCTAATCGCTACAATGAGTTTTGCCATGGTGATGGGAGGATTGCCAGCAGGTCCGGTTTCGGCAGCGGGAGTTACTTACTACGTGTCGCAAGCCGCAGGAGCCAGTGATAGTGCGCCTAATGACGGAAGTTCGACGAAACCGTACCGTACTATTCAGAAATGCGCCAGCATCGCAGGCCCAGGAGACACTTGCCTCATAGCCTCAGGTATATACCGTGAAACCATCACACCAACAAATAGCGGTACCTCTGGTTCGCCGATTACAATACAAGCAGCATCTGGCGCCAACGTCGTGGTTAGTGGTACCGATTTGATCACTGGAACGTGGGCATCCGCAGGAATCGCCGGTACACCGTCGGTGTACAAAGTGCCGTACACGAGGAGCTCGCTTTTAGATGAGACAGAGGAGCAGTTCTTTGTTGTTAATAAGGATGCAAACGGCTATCTGAACGGAGATCCGACCTTGCTTTGGGAGGCTCGCTGGCCTAACATTACAGCGTATAACTTAAACGCGTTAAAAGACAAGATGGCTTACATGGAATCAGCCACGAATATGACAACCTATTATACAGTTACAGATAGCACGTTGCCTAACATCAATTGGGTTGGAGCTTCGATCTGGGAGCGGGGAGGAGACGCCTACACCGGGCAAACTTCGACAATTACCGCTTTCAATAATGCGACAAAAACGCTTACAATGAATCCGGTCACAAACGACCAATCGTATTATTCGCCTCGGCAAGGAAGTACGTATTTCCTTTCTGGCGTATTGGGAGCGCTCGACGTGGCCAGCGAGTGGTATACGGATGCGACGCACCTTTACTTATGGGCTCCTTCTGGCGGCGTACCCGCTAATGTTGAAGCCAAAACGCGTCAAACCGCCTTCAATCTGAAAGGTAAATCCTATATCACGATCTCCGGCATTCGCACGATGGCGGCGAACATCTTGATGGGAACGGTCGGCAGCACACCGTCTACTTACAATGTGCTCGACAAAGTAAAAGCTGAGTATTTGTATTTCTCTGATTATAGCCATGGCACGTCGATCGAGAGTCAACGCGAACGGGGCATCAATATGGTAGGCGATTACAATGAGCTAAAAAACAGTACCATCGCCTATTCCACTGGCACGTTGGTTCATATCGCGGGCAAAGGCAATCGGGTCGTGAACAACAGTATCCATGACGGTAGTTTCATGGCCACGCACGATTCGCTCATCCGTTTATCTAGCGGAACCGAGAACGTGATCGACCATAATGAGATCCGCGATTCCGGGAGAGGACTGCTATCTATTTATGGAGGTAGCGGAGTGATCAGCTACAACGATATGAATCGGGGCATGAGGCTCTCCCGAGACGGCGGCCTGATCTACGCGTGGGGATCCGAGCTTGCTAACACTGAAATCCACCATAACTGGATTCACGACAGCAAAGGGGACGACACAAGTGTTGGCATCTATTTTGACAACTACACGGAGAACGCGATCATTCATCACAATGTCATCTATAACAACGATACGGGGATTCAGATGGGGGCGCCAGGTAATTTCAAGCTCGCCTACAACAACACCATCGTCAATAATGATAAGAGCATTGGGTTTCACGGTGCGGCTGGATATCCAGATGAGTTCTACGGCACACGCTTTTACAATAACATTATGACGGATAAGGCTTTTGCGATTGATTCGGATCGTAAGCTGTTTCCTACACCCGTCGCCCAGGGCTACAACACCATCTCGCCCGTTGGTCTGAACTTCGTAAACCCGGCAGGTGCCAACGGCAATGATTTCCGTCTGCAAACAGGCTCCACAGCGATTGACAGCGGGGCGGCGATTGCAGGCATTACCAGCACATATACTTGGGGCGGTACCGCACCTGACGCTGGGGCTTATGAGTTTGGTGGTGGGTCGAACAGTTCCAACTGGATTCCGTCTTACAATCACTCCAATTATCCGTCTTCACCGGCTTGGCAATTGATCGATACGCCGTACATGAACCGTATTAAGAATAGTGCCTTCGAGAAAGGGTTGAATGATTGGCTTCCTTGGGCAGCAACTGCAACAACAGTCGGCTCTGACACGCAATATGCCGTACCTGCGTCTCCAATGCCAGCTAAGCCGAATTGGATTAACCGGGGCAAGAATAATAAGCTGCGTCTTGGGGACGGAGCCAGCCCTGCGGGCGGATCGACGGCCGGCGATGGAGTAGAACAGTCGATCTCAGGACTTAAGCCGAATACGGCCTATACGTTCTCCGCTTGGGTCTACAACATCCCGACGGACCCAAATATAACGACACCTGTTTCGACAGAAACGATTTTACTAGGGGCGGAGAATTACGATGCAGCTGCATCGCCAATGCCGAAAGTGTCGGTAGCTTCGACCAGTGGGAAGTATGTCCGCCAAGAGTTGAATTTTACAACGGGATCGCTTACGGATTCGGGCGGAAACGCAATCAAACCACGCATACAAATTTTCAAGAACAAGTCATATGCCAACCATTTCTCCTTCGCTGACGACGCCGGCTTGATCGAATCTGCACCGTTCAATTCAGGGCTTAGCGACGGTACGAACCTGAAGGATGTGGCTTTCGTCGGTTCGCCAGCAACGAGCACGACAGCGGGAGCAACAGGAAGCTTGACCTTGAATGGCACGCTTCAGAACGGTAGTGCAGCTAGCTGGTCAGGAGCGACAATTACATTTGCTTCGAACGATCCTAGCGTTGTGAGTATCACCAGCTCCACCGGTGGAACGGTCAATTATACGGCGGCGGGGCCAGGTCAAACGACCGTGACCGCGATTGCACGTAAAGGGAATATCGCTAGAGCAACGAGCCAAATCGTCACTGTGTATCCGGTTGGCACACCTGCTGTGACGGACTTCACTGCCAAAGCATACGGAACGAATGCTAGCGGGTTTACGACGTTCAATAGCTCCACGAATACGTACACACTCGTCGGCAAAGGGGATAACATTTGGGGCACCTCTGACGACTTCGTCTTTCTGAATAAGTCGGTGCTTAACTCCAATACGGCAGGCAACAAGCTGACGCTGAAGGCGAATGTTGAGTTTAGCTCGTACGACCCGGCCTCCATCGGTCTTATGTTCCGGGAGCAAGACACTGCTGGTTCCGAGCATGCGGAGTTCCGTATGGATGGAGCAGGCGATATCCTCCGACTTGTGTTCCGGAATGCAGCTTCGGGATCAACTGATCTGATCAACCATTACAAAACTGGCGTGAAACTCATACCTGCTGCAACTGGTGTGGTGCCTCGCCTAATGCCGATCATGTTGACTAAGGAAGGGAACGTCGTGAAAGGGTATTATCTGGACGGCAACAATTACATTATGTTCGGCCAAACGACGGTCAACTTCCCGGACGGCGCCAACATTCTTGCGGGAATTGCGTTATACGCCAGCGCCGGGCGGCCTGATGCAAAGGCGGTCATAACGGATCTGCAGCTGACGCGTAATTACTAACCACAGGTCCTGTTACTCAGCGTACACCCTTCGGTTATCCGAGGGGTGTATCTATCTATGAAAAGGAAGTAAGCCTTCCATGTTGAATTATGTAAAGATCAGGCTAACCGTGGATTGAATGCCGGGGTGATTGGCACTGTAAGGGAACTCGTGGATGAGGGGATGCACCGATGAATAACTACTTGCGGAAGTATCGGGAACGGAAATATTTCATGCGTATCATTCTGTCAATCAATCTGCTCATTATATCTGTTATGTTGGCCTCTTTGCTGTCCGCTTTTTTGTATTCGAAGAAGATTAGCTTAGATTCCCAGCAAGAAGCCAACGAGAAAGTCCTTTCTCAGATTAACTACAACATCTCGTACATGAATGACACCGTGAAAAATTTCGCGATCTCCATGTTTTACGATACGGATATGGCCCATCTGCTATTTAGCGGCGAACAGGACACTTTTGAAGATACCAACCGCATAAATAAATTGACCAAGACGATTGCGTATAATTCCTTTATTCACTCCATTGTCATCTACAATAGCAAGCGAAACATGTTCTTTACCAGTGGTGACGACGCGATCACGAGCTCAACCAGCAATCTCATGAATGGAATCGGTGAATTTCTGAGCGGCGGTAAGCCAATTTTCAAAATGCAAATGATGCCGCTTCGCTACGTCCCTGATCTCAAGCATCCGGAGCGCTCGCAGCAAGTATTCTCCCTGTTTATTTTTGACTCTTTAGACGCATATACGAAGAAAGAGAGCGCACTGATTATCAATGTCAAGCCAGAATGGCTGTTTGAGAAGCTGGAGCTGATGAACAGGCAGTCTACGAACCGGGCCAACCGGATTTTCGTCTTGGACCAGAATAAAGAAATGTACAGTCCTGACGTTCAAGCTGACCAAGATCTGGGTGATCTGAAGAACGAGGTATATCGCCAGATTGATGCCTCCAAACGCCAGGTTTCTCAATTTACATATACGGCTAACGACAAGAAACAGATCGTGAACTACATTGTGAACCGTTCGGTCAACTGGGTGATCCTCGATGTCGAACCCTATGTAGGCGTGCTCGCAGCGGTCGATCAGCTGAAGGTTGTCTTCATCACAGTCGCCGCTATCTGTCTCGTTCTTGCGGTCGTTGCCTCCTGGGTCATCTCAAACCGACTGTACTCGCCGATTAATGGTCTGCTCAAACAGACGAAGCGACTCCCTGGCGGCGAACCGGATCGGACGAACGAGCAGGACGAGATCAGCTACATTTCGCATATCTACAATCAATTGATCGAGAAGCTAATGACCGAGCAGACGAAGCACGATAGCAATGAAGCGATTATGCGCTCTTATTATCTGCGCAAGCTTGTGACAGACAGCGGTGCTTTTTCGTCGGAGGAATGGGCCGAGTGCGTGCGAGGCGGATATGTGAACGTTGATTTGGAAAAAGCTTGCATCGTAGGTGTACTTAAACTCGATCGTTACGAAGACTTGAAAGAAAAAATGCTCGGTGTGGATGTGGATTTGCTGAATTTTGCCTTGTCCAATATTATTCGAGAGGTAATTCCGGAAGAGATGAGCGGAGACATTGTCGACATTCGGGGAGAGCACCTGGTATTGGTTTTTGAAGCTGGCGCGCGCCCGGAAGAAAGCTACATAGCTATTACCAAGCTACTGCAGCAGGCTCAGCAGATTATCGGCGATTACTACCATGTTACCTTTACGACAGCGCTTGGGGATGTCGCGTCTCATTATCGCGAGTTGACGTCACGTTATGAGAAAGCATTGGATTACCATCTCTACAAAATGAATTTTGGCCACGGCTCTGTGATCACGCCGGAGATGGTGAAGAGCAACCTCGCCAATGTTGAGGCTCACATCCCACTTGAGCTCGAGCGGAAATTTGCGGAGGCGATCAAGGCGAGCCATCCAGATAGTGTCGTCCAGGAGCTGGAGCACCTGCGCAAATTGATCGCTGGGATGAGCTCCGACGCTGTTGTGCAGTCGGTTATTCAGATCGGCATCTTGATCAAACAAACGGTCCGTGAGATTAACCAGAACAAGCTGTCACCACTGCTTATCGATCTTCGCTCCATCGATCGCCTCGTATTCGAGAAGGAAACGCTGGACGAAATTTTTGCGGAGTTCGGCGCCATCCTCAGTGCGATTTTTGAGGATCAGAAACGCGGGACGGAGTCGAAGGACCATTTTATCATCGATACGATTAAAGATGTCATTCAGGCGAATTACGCCAATCCGAATTTGAGCCTGCAAGAAATCGCCGATATGCTTCGGATGTCATCAGCGTATGTCGGCCGGATTTTCAAAAAGCAGGAAACGATCTCAGTGGCGGATTACATCAATGAAATTCGACTGTTGAAATCGGTCATGCTGCTTGAGAACAATAACCTGCCGGTGAACGAGATCTCTGAGAAGGTTGGATTTAGCTCGCCAAGCTATTTCTTCAAGTTGTTCAAAAAGCGTTTCGGTACGACACCGAAGGATTACCGCATCAAAAAATCGCTGTCATTGTAGACAATTCGGTTCACAATCTTCATCGTGCATAAAAGTTCAAATTGTTCATTGTTTTGGTGAAAGAAAGTGCGAATCTTGCACTTTCTTTTGCTTTTTCAGGGGGTTACGCTGATGCTAGGTCAAGAGACAAAGGGGATTTCACATGCAGAATGTATTTGAATTCGAGACACGCAGTCTCCATTCCTTAGTAAAAGTGTTTCCGGACGAAGAACTTCGGAATGCGTCATATTCGCAAGGCTCCGCTTTACGCGGGGAGACGTTTACTTTTCAGATTGCTTATCGGGCGCCTGCTTTGACCAAACCGATTCTGGTGAACGTCAGTTCTACCTTACATGATGGAGCAATTACTTTACGAGAGGTTGGCTTGGCACCTTCAGAACTCCCTTGCCAGCGCCGCCATGACGAGAATGTGCTGCGGGTCACACCAGGCCTTTATCCCGATCCGTTGTACCCTATCCATGGAGAACGAGGTGTTGTGGGGATCCATTATCAATGGAGATCCATATGGGTCACTGTCGAGTTGGATGAAGAGACTTCAGCGGGAGAGTATGCCATCACGGTGCAATTTGCAACGATGACGGGGGAGATGCTCGGCGAGGAGAGCTTTCAACTAGCGGTCATTCCTGCCGTGCTGCCGTCACAGACGTTAATTCACACAGAGTGGTTTCATGCCGACTGCTTGGCGAATTACTATCGGGTTGAAGTGTTTAGTGAGGCACACTGGGAGCTGATTGAGCAGTATCTGCAAACTGCCGTGCGTCACGGCATGAATATGGTGCTCACGCCGCACTTCACACCACCGCTGGATACTCAGGTTGGCGGCGAGCGCCCGACGGTCCAGCTTGTGGATGTTCGCAAGGAAGCAGACAGCACATACGAATTTGGATTCGATCGGCTGCTGCGTTGGATTGAGCTATGCGATCGGGTTGGGATTCGCTATTTTGAATTTTCGCATCTGTTCACCCAATGGGGGGCGAAGCACGCACCGAAGGTGGTGGCGATGGAGCAGGAAGAGCAACGTCGTATTTTCGGTTGGGAGACTGATGCGACTGGAGAGGCGTATAAGTCGTTCCTCGGTCAGTACCTGTCTGCTTTGACGGTGTTCCTTCGTGAGCAAGGCCTTGAGCATCGGTGTTATTTTCATATATCGGATGAGCCCTTGCTTGAACATATGCCCTGGTATCGCAGCGCAAGCGAGTTGATGCAGGCACACTTGGGGGATTTTCCGATTATCGATGCGTTGACGAATGTTGAATACTATGAACAGGGGCTTGTGAAGGGGCCGATCCCAGCGAACGACCACATCGAACCCTTCCTCGAGCGGGGGGTGCCAGATCTATGGACGTATTACTGCTGCGTGCAGTACCGGCAAGTATCCAATCGATTCTTCAACATGCCGTCCGCCCGCAATCGAATCATCGGCGTTCAGCTGTATAAGTTCCAGATTGCCGGCTTCTTGCATTGGGGCTATAACTTCTGGAATACACAATATTCGCTGCAAGCGATCGATCCATATCGCGTGACGGATGCTGGCCGCAGCTTCCCATCTGGCGATGCCTTTCTGGTCTATCCTGGGGAGGAAGGCCCGATAGAATCGATCCGCATGGAAGTGTTCTATGAGGGTTTGCAGGACCTTAGAGCGCTGCAGCTGCTGGAAAGCTTGGTCGGGCGTGACCGCGTGCTGGCGTTGATTGAAGAGGAACTGGCAGAGCCAATAAGCTTTAGTCGGTATCCGTTAGATGCCGAATGGCTGCTAGGACTTCGTGAAAGAGTCAATCGGGAGATAAGCATTGCTACGGAGTCAAGCAGAAAGGGAGAGAGTTATGATAGCTGAAAATAACCCAGTAGAAGTCATCATCGTCGGTGCAGGCAGCCGAAGTATGAATTACGCGAGCTATGCTCTGAAGCATCCGGATCAGATGCGGGTAGTTGGGGTGATTGACCCTAATCCGCTTCGGCGCGCGCATACGGCTGAACGTTATGATTTGGCGGAGGACATGGTGTTCGCCGATGTGGAAGCGCTAGTGGCACGGCCGAAGCTAGCTGACGCAGTGATTAACGGGACCTTGGATGCCGAGCACGTGTCGACGAGCCTGCCATTGCTGCAGAAAGGCTACGACCTGCTGCTGGAGAAGCCGATCGGGATCGCAGAGGACGAGGTGCTGGAGCTGCATCGCACGGCGCAAGCGTACGGCCGCAAAGTCATGATCTGCCATGTGCTGCGGTATGCCCCGTTTTACGTGGAGCTGAAAAGGGAGCTGGAGGCAGGGACAATCGGGGACATCCTTCACATTCAGACGGAGGAAAATGTGGACTTTCACCACATGGCCACGGCGTTCGTTCGTGGCAAATTCGCAAACAAGGAGCGAGGAGGCTCGTCCTTCCTCATGCAAAAATGCTGTCACGACCTCGACCTCGTTACCTGGTTCCAATCACAGGTGAAGCCGGTCAAGGTGAGCAGCTATGGCGGCCGCTCGTATTTTCGCGAGTCGCGGGCTCCGGAAGGGTCTGGCTCCCGTTGCTTAACCGACTGCGCAATTGAAGAGAACTGCGTGTACTCGGCGAAAAAGCTGTACGTAGAACAGCCGCTGTGGCCGGTTTACGTGTGGCCACGTTACCTGGACGGCGTGCGGCTCAGTGACGATGAGAAGCTAGAGAGTCTACGCACAGACAACCCTTTCGGCCGCTGCGTATGGCGGTGTGATAACGACATTGTCGATCACCAGGCGGTTATTATGGAATTTGAGAACGGAAGCACCGCTGTTCACAATCTGGTGGGGGGAGCGGCGAAAGCCTGTCGCACCGTGCATATTACGGGAACGAAGGGCGAGATTTACGGTGAGCTTGAGGAAGGCTCTTTCGTAGTGCGCCACCCGCATCTGCGCGAAGGCGGCGTTTATAGCGAGCACCGGGTCGACATTCCGGTCAGCCGGGATATGCATGGCGGCGGTGATCACCGGCTCGTCGAAGATTTTGTACGTGTCGTGCGAGGAGATACTTCCGCCCAATTTTCCACGTCTTTGGAGCATAGCATCGTCGGACACCTAGTCGGATTTCGAGCGGATGCTTCCATGGAATCTGGGAATTCGTTAGAAATTGATTGGAGCAGCTTGATGCGATAGAGTAAGTCCAACAGTTCAAAATGTAAGCACACTATACTGACGTTCACATATTTAGCGTTACGAAAACACCTTATTTGCTCGTCAGGTAGAAATTTGGGGTGATTAACGTTATGGCAGGGCGCTATTTCATCAAAATGGCTGAATTTCACTCATTTCGAATGAAATAGCATTTGTAACGCTATTTTTACGAGAAACATAAATCTGGGACAAATAGTTTCATGGCAGAACCTTATTTGGTATCGCATATGACCGATCGATAACTAGGGGATTTAAAATACCAAAAGCAAAGGAGCTAAGCGTATCATCGCTTAGCTCCTTTACTTTCTCCTGCCGTTTAATTCCCGGCCATATTACGAGGAACGGTGACAACACTGGTAGCAACCTTTTTATTACCTGCGTTATCGGTAGCCGTGTAGGTGATCGTGTACGTACGATCTTTCTCGGCCCTCACACTGAACGTTGTAGCAGATGTACCGATGGCCGCTTGAATATCGCTTGGGCTGCTAGTCGGGTCGCTACAAACGATGGAGGTCAATATGACCGAAGCCACGCCCGAATCTGCATCGGTTGCGTTTACTGTGGCATTAATGGCGATCATCTTTTTGTTTGGTGGCCAAATCACTGTTTTGTCCAGCGTGACGGACAAAGAAGGAGCAGTTACGTCTTGGCTGCCAATCAAGATAGTTTTGATTGGTTCCGCATTGCCTGCTTTATCGACAGAACGATACTGAACCGTAGTTGAACCCATTTGTGGGACGATAATAAGTCCTGCATACGGTGTCCAAGCTCCGTTGCCACCGATCCGATATTCAGTTCTAGCGACACCTGATAAATGATCCGTTGCTGAGAGGGCTATTACCGTAATCTGTGTCCCATAGACAGCCTCAGCTACTGTGACTGGAGCACTAAGATCTGTCAGGAAGCCAATGCTCGCTTGCTTCGTAACAGGCCCTAAATTAACAGTAGCATGAATGGAAGTAATGCCTTCGCCTGTTGCAGTTACCAGTCCGTTGTTATTCACTGTTGCAATTGCGTTATTGTCGCTTTTGTACGAGATCGTTGCTTGGCTCAAGTCGGCAAGCGAACCATCTGTTACATAACCTGTAACCGCTATGGAAGCTGGGCTTCCAGCGCCTACAAACATTTTATCTGCTGACAGTGAAACGGAATCAAGTACATCTTCAACTTCGATGTCCAACTGCGAGATCACGGCTTTCACCGGCGGCTTGCCGCTTCCTGAGAACATACCAATTCCCGCGAGGAAGTCGGTTCCTTCGAACTCTACCGTAGTGGAACCAATGGATAACCATTGCGATTCTTTAAAGTAATAACCAGTGACCAAGTTGCCTTCTTTGACCAATTTCATCTGGAACGGCGAGTTGATGCTCTTGCCCGCATAATCTAGCAGCAGGCCTGTTTGCGAACCCCAGTAGTTCTGCTGGGCAGGTGGATTTTGTGAATCCAGAATACTCTCGCTATTGCGGAATACATAACGGAGCACTTTACCCGTACCGTCCGTACGGAATTGGACATGTTTGGAATCCGCCGTATCCTTGGCGCGGAACATTAAGCCGACTGATGCCGGATCCGCGTAGTCGAAGGAGTCAATCGTTGCGGTAAACGTAACTTTTGCACTAGGATCGGAGAGATGCACGTTTTTGCTGAGGTAAACGAAATCATCCGCCTGGCCCCATACATTGTCTCCAACACCTACTAGCGAAGAGTTGTTATTGGAGTCTGTCGTAACAAAGCCCTTGCTATGAGTGCCGTACGTCTTCAAATCCCAGCCTGCTGGCCCCGTATTCGATCCCGCTGTAGGGAAGACCGTCGAGATTTGAGTTGTCGCTTTCGTAATACCGTCCTTGGAGACAGTTGCCGATATTGTGACTTGACCCGGTGCAAGGGCTGTCACAGAAGCGGCGCCATTGCTGACACTATTAATACGTAGTACTTGCGGGTCACTGGAAACCAACTGGATATCTGCGGTAGACAGATCTGCCGGTAAGCCATTTTGTTGTGTACCGGTCACATTCAAAATTCCTTGCTCTCCAACAGTAAAGAGATTTACTGGTGTCGTGAATTGGACGTCTTTCAAGAAGGTTTGGGCTGCACCTGCATTAAAAGGTGTGTTTTCAATCAAACCTGTATCATCTGCATAGGAGAGGCCAACAGCTGAACCAGGTTTATAAATGCGCACGCGTGCATCGGTATTGGTTGGACCTGTTCGGAATGTAATTTCCTTGCGCACATATTGCGTATCTTTTACGGTCTGATCGATTGCGGTTCCACCAAAGTTAAAGACACCGATTACGATAGACTCACCTGGCTCATTGTACACCCAAGTCACGAATTTATATTCGGTATCTGGTTTAAGACCATTGATTTTTTGTTCCACACCGGCTCCGCCAGGCCCTAATTTCAAGCGGAATTGTCTACCACGTACTTGCCAGTCTGGAGTGGCCGGTACGGATTGAACATCCGTAGTGCCGTTGGTCGTCCATTTCAACCAGCCATCGGTAGTCCCGTTAAAGCCGCTGTTCGTAATCAAGTTCATATAGGGTGTATTGATTTGGGTATAGGTTACGCTTGGAGGATTGGTGAAATTCGGACCTGCCGTCCAATTGGTTCCGCCGTACTCATAAGCCCCTGCATCCGGGGCAATACCAACGAAACCGTCCGTGACTCCCTTAATCTCTGCCCCTGTGTTAATGGCCGTTGATCCGGCATTTATCCGGTAATTATTCGCAGCTGGATTCACAAAATTCAAGCCGACGCTCGAAGTCGTGTTATAGCCGTTTACAGCATCCGCCGTTAAGGAGACACCGTTTGTAAAAATGTTGTTATACACCCTAGATCCAAATAACTCTTGGTTATACGGTGGAGATCCCCAGTAAGCTATGCTGTTGGTTCTAGAATTCACAACCGTGTTGTTATAAATGAGTCGGTAGTTGCCTGGCGTATTCATCTGGATGCCTACATCGTTGTTGTAGATGACGTTATGATGCGCCACCACATTGTTCGCGTAGTTGTCAAAGTAGAGGCCGACGCTCATATCGGTTCCTTTACTGTCATGGATCAAATTGTGGTGGATATCGGAGTTGCCCATATCAAGCCCCCAGCTGTATATCAGGGCTCCGTCACGGGAAAGCCACATCCCATTAGAAATATCGTTGTACGAAATCTCCCCGCTGCCAGATCTCCAATAAAGGTTGAATCTTCCAGAGTCTCTAATTTCGTTGTAGCTGATCAAGTTGGCGGTACCGCTAGTAAGCTTAACCAACGGATCGTAGGACGCCATATAGCTGCCGTTATGAATAACGTTGTTTACAATGCGGTTGCTGCTCCCATCAATATTGATCAGTGTTCCTGAGGAGTAGCCAATCTTACTGTTCTTAATTTCGTTATTGTTTCCGACGATGCTAATTCCACCATTAAGTTGATCAGCATTCGTTGTATTTTGTGAGTAATTTGAGAAATACACGTAATCCACCTGAATGCCATCCAAGATGTTATTGTTCGAACCATTCATCGTGATGTTGGCAGCGAAAGTACGAATTCCTTTCATTTGAATAAAGGCTTTTCCGTTTAAATTAAATGCAGTTTTGCGCTTTTTAACTTCAACGTTTGCAGGAACACCGCCATCCGGTGCCCATAGATAAACTTTCTGTGCGGCCTCATCCACAAACCACTCATTCGGAGCGTCCAAAGCGCCTAATACGCCGCTAAGGAAGTACGTACTTCCCAATCGAGGGTACAATTCCGCATAATCGCCTGCAATCGGTTCATAGGTGAGGGTATGGGTTGCACTATTATAGCCTGTCACCTTGCTGGTCATGCCTTGGTAAGCGTTCCCGCCTCTTTCCCAGACTAGAGCGCCCTTCCAAAAATCAGTAGGCTGCGTAATGCTGGAATCCACAATCGTTGTGGCTGATCCTGCATCAGCAGTTGCCGTACCTGCTTTTAAGCCAGGCAGCGTGTATTCGCTGATATTGGGCCAACGCGCTTCCCAAAGCGGAGCTACAGCTGAGCCATTATTAACGAAAAGCTGGTTCTCTTTTCCAAGGCTCCAAGGCAGATCTGCTTTATATATCTGTCCTGCGTGTTGCGTCCACCCGCTGATCGGCTCGGTACCGCTTACAACTACGGTTGCGCCTGGGGCAGGCTTAAAGGTAATGGGTAGACCGCTGCTGCCAGACGCAGCTGGAGTTACCGTCTCACGATATGTTCCCGATGCGATGACGCAAGTATCTCCAGGCTGCACGAGTTGGGCGCATTTATTGATGGTTTTGAAGGGAGCTGTCTCTGTATTCCCTGCTGCTGTGTCATTTCCATTCGGTGCTACGTAGTAGGTCGTTGCAGCCGCTAATGCGCTTGGTGTGGGAAGCACCCCACTGATAAAGCCTAGCGTCAATGTGAACGCCAAGCCATAACCAAGCTTCGTTTTTGTTCGCATTATTGATTCCTCCTCGATAAGTAGTTATGGACATTTTCCATACTTCTAACTTACCAATTGGCCCAATAATAAAAAGTCCAATATCCGTACTTTACTCCTGTATCTAGCTGCAACATTTATATTTTTGTGAACCGCCATTACGCATTAGTAAAAATGTAAAACATACCGTTTCATAAAGGAGAAAAGTGCAGATCTTGCACTATTCTTTTGTTCGTATTCCAGTTTATGTTGGATGTATGTATGAATGTGGGGAAGGAGAGTATCCATGGCGAATTATGTAACGATAAGTTGTGTAGGGCCTAGACCGTTGGTGATAGAGGCAGATGTTCCTGCCCAAGAGGCGGTGGAGCGGATGATCCAACATTGGCAAAGGCAACTGGATCAGGTGCTGCCAGATTGCCCAGATCTGATCGTATTGCCTGAACTTTGTGATAGACCGGATCAAGGGAAGTTCCCGCTGGAGCAAAGATTAGCGTATTATCGGGTTCGGAAAAATCAAATCCGCGATTTTCTAGCAGGGGTTGCCAAGCGGCATCGTTGCTATATCACGTACCCGGCACATACGGAAGCTGAGGACGGCAGCTGGCGCAATGCGATGCAGTTAATTGATCGTGAGGGTCAAGTGATGGGGACCTACCATAAAAACTATCTAGTACCTGATGAATATAATAAGACGAATATCCTTTATGGGAAGGGAACTCCTATCTTCGAATGTGATTTTGGGAGAGTGGCCTCGGCGATCTGCTTTGATTTAAATTTTGAAGCGATTCGGCTGCAGTATGCGAAAGCCAAGCCGGACTTAATCCTATTTCCTTCCATGTATCATGGTGGATTTATGCAAAACTATTGGGCTTACTCCTGCAGATCTTATTTTGCCGGATCAATCGCAGGCTTGCCTTGCACGATTGTAACTCCCTTGGGAGAGGTAGCGGCACAAAGCACGAATTACTATTCGTTTATCACAACCAAAATTAATTTGGATTACGCTGTCATTCACATTGACGAGAATAGTGCTCATTTTCATACGATCAAACAGAAGTATGGGGCGAAAGTCAAGATTCATGACCCTGGTTTTCTTGGTTGTGTATTGTTGACAAGCGAATCTGAGGATCTGACTGTGAACGATGTTATTGCGGAGTTTGGGCTGGAGTTAATGGATGATTATTTCCGTCGAGCAGAAGAGGCGAGGTACATGCCTGGGCGAATGGAGCTTTAATGAGGAGGCAAAAGCATGCAAACGCTACGAATTGGAATTGTCGATTTGGACACATCACATCCAAACAATTGGGTGCCTATTATTAAAGAACTTGGCCATCAAGTTGTTGCCGTCTTCGATGGGGGAACCGTTCATGAGGAAGGGTATGCGACCCAATTTGCCGAGAAGCATGAAATCCAAATGGTGTGTGATGCATTGGAAGACATGGTGCCACACGTAGATGCGGTCATTATCCATAGCGTGAATTGGGATTTGCATGTGGAGCGTGCACGTCCTTTTGTCAACGCGGGTAAAGCTATATTGATTGATAAACCTATGGCAGGGAACATGCGCGACATCCAGCAACTCTTGGAGTGGGAACGCAGTGGTGCTCGTATTACAGGAGGTTCTTCGTTAAGCGTCTGCGAAGAGGCCAAAGAATGGCATCGACAACATGATCCCTACGATGAGATCGTGACGGTGCTGGCGGGCTGTTCCGTTGATGAATTTAATTACGGCATACATGCATTCTACTTCCTACAAGCGATTATGGGAGCGGGAATCGAAAGCGTACGATCTACAGGTGTCCATCTACAGCATCAAATTGAGCTCGTATGGCAGGATGGGCGCAAGGGTATCTTGAGTGTCGGCGCGACACAAGGATATTTGCCATTTTATGCGACGATTGTGACTGAACATACCGTCAAGCATCTACAGGTGGATAGCAGCCGATTGTATCGTTCATTTTTGGAAGCAAGCTTGCCATACTTGTCTGGGGATATAGAACCTTTCGTTTCTATAAGTCAACTGCTCGAGGTGGAGCTCGCTGCAATGGCCGCAAAAAAATCGCTCTTGTTGGGAGGTGAGGAAGTAGCCTTGAAGCATTTATCAGAGGAAGATCAAGGGTATGATGGAGCTTCCTTCGCTGTAGAGTATCGAATGAAAGTGAAAGGACATTAGGATGATAACGATTAAGAAAACGAATTTTATGGTAGAACGTGAACCATTGCTCGCTCCATTCGGTTTCAAAGGCGGCTATGTGAATGAGCTCTGGCAATCCTTCGTTTCTTTGGAGGATATGGAGGGAGATAGGGGTGTGGGGTTAGGTGTCCAGAGCATACTTTGGTCTGATCCACAGGTCTATACACAGTGGGGCAATGAACGAGGCAATGTATTCATGAATGAGATTACCAAACATGCGTTGTTAGCCGCTCAGCATATCCCATTCGAAACCCCTATGGACATGCTGGATCCTCTGGTGGTGCAGGCCTATGAATATGCTTCCCGCGCATGGGGTGGGGATCCGCTTAGGGTTACTTTTGCGCTAAACGCACTCGTTCCTATTGATCATGCAGCTTGGATGCTGCTGAGTCGCAAATCACCTGGTATCCACTTTACAGAACTGATTCCTGAGGCGTATAGATCCATACTAGCATCTCGGCATGAAAGGCTTGCATGTACGCCAGTCGTTTCTTATGGGATGACAGAGGCGGATGTTGTAGCGCTGCTTGACGAGGGTTATTTTGTGCTGAAAATTAAATTAGGCTCAGATCCGAATCAGGATGGAGATCCCGAGAAAATGCTGGAGTGGGATATTCATAGATTGAAGGAGATTCATCGCATCGCGGGGAACCGTGACTGCCTCCATACGGCCAATGGAAAAATTGCTTATTACCTTGACATCAATGGGAGGTACGGCAGCAAGGATCTTCTTTGCAGGTTAGTGGACGCAGCAGAGCGAATAGGAGCTTTAGAACATATTTTATTGGTGGAAGAGCCGTTTCCGGAGCATGTGCACCTGGATGTTTCAGATATTCCGGTAAGGGTGACAGGGGATGAAAGTGTACATGATGAAAAGGATGCTATGGAGCGAATCCAAATGGGGTACGGGGCCTTTGCCTTAAAGCCTGTGGCCAAGACGATGAGCATGAGCTTGCGCATTGCGAAGTTGGCTAGTGAACATGGCATTCCTTGCTTCTGTGCTGACTTGACTGCTAATCCGATGATGGTGGATTGGAATAAGAATCTTGCTGCCCATCTACCACCTGTGCCGGGACTCTCCATGGGTTTGATCGAATCCAACGGGAGTCAAAATTATAGCAACTGGGAAGTTATGAAAAAAAATCATTCAATGCCGGGTGGCAGCTGGATCCAGGCCATGGATGGGCAATTCCAACTGCATGCTGACTTTTATGAGTATAATGGAGGGATATTCGGCCGTAGTGGTTACTATGAATCGTTATTTGGTACACAAAAATCGAAGTGAAACGTCTATTTCTATGAGGAGTAAAACGATATTCTTGCTATCTGGAGGGGAGTTCTTGTCTTTATCAAATGTTTCTGTCAAGTTAAGTCATCTTCCAAATCCAGTAATTGATATGCTGCATACTTTACTGCTTAACATGCAAGAAGCGATAGGAGACGAACTTATCGGTGTTTATTTGCGTGGTTCCCTCGCTTTAGGTGATTTCGACCCTGTTACTAGCGATCTGGACTTCGTGGCTGTAACCAAATTTCCCGTTTCAGATGAGAAGTTTGCTGTCTTGAACGAGCTGCATACCCAACTTGCCACAATCCCGAATGCGTATGCCCAGCAACTGGAAGGGGCGTACATCGAGCACAATTCCCTGAAACGTTTCCGTACAGGGGAACGGCATCCAACCCTAGAAAGAGAAGGCTTTTTGCGGTGGAATGAGCACCATACGAACTGGATCTTAGAACGGTGGACGTTACGCGAACGCGGAATTACTCTCATCGGCCCGGATCCAAAAACGCTCATCGAACCGATTTCAAAGGAGGATATTCTTTCAGCTGTCTCCATGCGTATGCGCGATTGGGTCAATTTCGCCAATCAGCTAGATGATCCTGATTGGCGTAGTCCCCTTGGTCATAAAGCTTATGTGGTAGAGACAATGTGTCGAATCATGTATACGTTGGATTGCGGAGTTATCTGTAGTAAACCGCATGCTGTCAGTTGGGCACTTAAAACGTTTCCCGAGCCATGGCGTTCATTAGTTGAACGATCGCGGTCGTGGCGTACCGACAATCGTACTTCACCTGATTCGTTTATCATATCTGAAGTGATGCGGTTTGTACATTGGGTCGCTTCTCATTTCACGTATGACAAATAATGTTCGGAAGGCATGTAGGCGTTCACTCTATGGGGTGAACGCTTTTTGCGTTATTCATATGTTGACAAATAATTATCATAGTTATATATTTTATTATATTAAATTAAATAATTTTAGGATATTAAATAGGAGGAGATAAACATGGGAATTTTAGATAATAAAGTTGTTTTGATTACAGGTACTGGTGGAGGGCTAGGGCGCGCGGCAGCGCTAGCTTTTGCTCGTGAAGGAGCCAAAGTTGTCGGATCTGATATCAACGTGAATGCTAACAATGAGACCGTCGAACTTGTGCGCAGCTCTGGCGGTGAAATGACGGGTATCGCACCAATTGATCTCACCGACCCTGAACAGGCGCGGAAAATGGTTGAGGAGGCCGTAGCTGTCTACGGTGGACTCGATGTCGTTTACAATAACGCCGCGATCCAATACTTCGGTCCAATGCCCGATTTCTCGATTGAAGACTGGCGAAAAACAATAGCCGGCGAACTCGACATTCCATTCTTTGTGTCCAAATTCGCTTGGCCTCATCTGGTTCAGCGCGGAGGCGGCGTAATCATCAACGTTGCATCAATGGCAGGTGTAATTGCAGGAGAAACCCCTCCAATGGTTGGGCACACCGCAGCGAAAGCTGGTGTCATCTCAATGACACGACAATTCGCGTTGGAAGGTGCTCGCCATGGGATCCGTGCGGTGGCGATAAGTCCGGGACCTTTCTTGACTCCTGCCAGCGACCGCGACCTTGGTGACAACCAAGAGGCTCGGAACGAGATAACGAAAAAAACGCTGCTCAAGCGTTTTGGACAACCCGAAGAACTCGTGGAACTAGCTGTATTCCTCGCTTCTGACCGGGCCTCTTACATTACAGGAGCCAACTATATGGTCGATGGCGGGGCTTCTGCTTGGTAATGGTAGAACATTCGGTATAACATCAATAGACGCGATTTTCGCGTCTTTTTTTCATTCTGAGGGTTGGCGCGTTTGTCATCTTGGGGCTATTAAGGTTATTATTAACGGGAATCACAAAGAGAATTCAACTATTCTATTCGGAAAACAAATACATAATGCTAATGGAGGAATGTAGCAAATGGAAATCAGAAGAGTAGGGTCCCAGCCTTCAGGTAAAGGCTCGTCTGACTATTTTACTGGTACAGTTCGTATCGATCCACTGTTTGAAGCAGCGGATCCTGCCCGCGTAGCAGGAGCAAATGTGACGTTCGAGCCAGGTGCGCGGACAGCATGGCACACCCATCCACTCGGGCAAACACTTATTGTAACAGCGGGTAAAGGAAGGGTTCAGCGCTGGGGTGGCCAGATCGAGGAAATTAACCCCAGTGATGTGGTTTGGTTTCCGTCAGGCGAGAAACACTGGCATGGAGCTTCCCCTACCACGGCAATGACGCATACAGCCATTCAAGAACGACTTGACGGAAAGGCCGTCGAATGGTTGGAACACGTGAGTGACGAGCAATACGAGCCCTAAAAATATAAGATTGTTTATGCACCCGCGGGTGGGAGGACAAGACATGAACAAAGAAGACCAGGTCATAAGTGGTTTCAGGCAACTATATAATAAGTTGGTTTGGCTTAATAAAGATAAGATGGAAGAAAGTCTTAAAGGGTTTACGTCTTCGGAAGTACATTGCATCGAATACATTGACAAAAATCCAGATTCCAACGTGACGCAGCTTGCCGAGTCCTTTTATATGACGCGCGGTGCGATAAGTAAATTAACGAAGAAACTCATTGAAAAAGGCCTTATCGAAAGCTACCAGAAGTCAGATAACAAGAAAGAAATCTATTTCAGGCTTACGGAGCAGGGGAAAGAAGTTAATCAGATTCATAACGATCTGCATAAAGAATTTCAAGAGCGGGATCAAGTTGTATTTGAGCAGGTAACGGAGGAACAGTTTGACAGTATACTTAGTTTCGTAGACAGGTATAGCCGCCATTTAGATGAGGAAATAAAGAAACTAGGTATAGATAAGAAGTCGGAATAAATGTGAATGCTGTAAATAAATTCAGGCAGTTGGGCTCTCTTTTGAGACCTGCTGCCTTTTTTATCACCCTTTATTTTGTTGACAAGGAAACAAAACTGCGATAGGATGAGTTTGTTTCCTAGGAATCAAAGTTATGTTTTTAAGGAGAGAACTGGTATGCCCCTATTTAAATCACGTAATCAACAGAACAAAGAAATCATTGCGAATAAACACGCTATACGATTCGGCCTTATCGCTGTGTTTCTTTGCGGAATAAGCTTTAGTATCATTGCACCAGTCGTCCCCTACTTCGTGCAGCCATTTACAAGTAATCCCGGAGAACAAGCTATTGTTGTTACGCTGCTGACGTCTGTATATGCCCTTTGCGTATTTGTTGCGGCTCCCGTACTTGGCGCATGGAGCGATAGATATGGCCGTCGTCCAATCCTCTTACTATGCCTTCTGGGATCTGCAGTCGGGTACTTCGTATTTGGTATTGGAGGCGCACTATGGGTACTATTTGCTGGGCGCATCATAGAAGGCATAACAGGTGGAAGCATAGGTGCGATTTTCGCCTATTTTGCAGACATCATTCCTGCTGAGCAAAGAACCAAATACTTTGGCTGGGTAAGTGCGGTTGTAGGTGTAGGTACTGTCATGGGTCCAACGATAGGCGGATTACTTGCCAAGTTTGGTTATGCGGCACCCATGTATGCTGGTGCTCTTATAACTTTATTGAATGTTGTTTATGGATTCTTTTATATGCCGGAAAGCCTTCGCAAGAAAGATAGATTGAAGGAGATAACCCTAGCTAGACTGAATCCATGTATACAGCTTGTTCATTTACTCTCCATAAAAAATGTGAAATGGCTGCTTATCTCCGCATTCTTACTATGGATACCCAATGGATCTCTGCAAGCTGTTTTCTCCCAATTTACCTTAGATACGTTCAGTTGGAAGCCAGTACTAATCGGATTACTGTTTTCAATAATTGGCGTTCAAGATATCCTTTCACAAAGTTTCATCATGCCCAAGCTTTTGATAAAATGGAAGGATAAACAGATTGCTATTCTTGGCATGGTTTCGGAGATTGCAGGATACAGTCTTATTGCGCTATCTGCTTTGTTCTCATTCTTTCCTCTTTTAATTGCTGGCATGGTTATTTTTGGTTTTGGTGATTCGATTTTTGGGCCTTCATATAATGGCATGCTCTCCAAGTCAGTCGATTCCCGTGAACAAGGAAGAATTCAAGGAGGCAGCCAATCGATTCAAGCTTTAGCAAGAATGATTGGACCCATCCTTGGAGGTCGAATTTATGTTTCATTCGGTCATGCCGCACCCGCTTTTATGGGGATGATTCTTATCGCAGCGGCAATACCTATTTTGTATAAGAGAGCATGGCATGTTGATACTTCAAACTTTAATTAAATACGATATAAAAAACCCGAACAGTGAGCTAATCAACTTGTTCGGGTTTGTTCAAGTAAACCAAGTCATTCGAGCGGCTAATCTTCTCCGTTATTGACCTCGCCATTTAATTGTTCAGCATAGGCACGCATCAGATCGTAATCATGATTAATCTCAACTTCTGCGATGTGTGCCGTCTCTTGCTCTTGAGGAACATTTGCCTCATCTGCCACACTGTTCACCCCTTCCAGATCGTAAGGGATAGGATTTCCTATATCCCCTTTGTTATCCATGCCCATAAGAAAATAGTATTCGAAGTATGGCGTAAATAATCCATATGAGGGAACGAACGTCAGAAAGCAACTATTTGTCACAGAGGATCGTCTACTTGTTGGTTCCACTATTTCCCAAGTCATCGAATACATATAAAGCAACATGATCGGAGTTGGAGCTGATAATGAAAAAATGGATAATCATGACTGCGTTTACTGCGCTGTTGCTTAGTTCCTGCTCTGCTGTTGGAGAAGAACGGTCGAAAGCCATTGAACTTGTTACGGGAAACAAATCCCACAAACAACAATTGATACTTCCAGAAGGAACAAATGTGATGGAACGGATAGCCGTTCCTAAAGGTTATGAGAGGGTCTCTGTAGAAGATGATTCTTACGGGAATTATTTGCGGAATCTGCCTCTAAAGCCCCATGGCTCCAAGGTGCATTTGTTTAATGGAGAGCTTAAGGCGAAAGAGGTTTACGAAGCGGTGCTCGATGTGGATGTGGGGAGCGGGATCTTCAGCAGTGCGCTGATGCGGTTATGAGACTGCGTGCGGAATACTTATATGGTCGTGGCAACTTTGATCAAATTCACTTCAATTTTACAAATGGCTTTAAAGCTGACTATGCAACATGGAGGAAAGGAAATCGGATTGAAGTTTCCGGGAACAAGGTCTCATGGACCAAACGGGGAGCGGCTTCGGACAGTTACGAGGTGTTTCGTAGTTATCTGAACATGGTATTTGCTTACGCAGGAACGTTGTCCTTGTCCAAGGAAATGAAGAAGGTGCCGCTCTCAGAGATTCAGGCTGGAGATGTGTTTCTGGAAGGGGGTACGCCAGGCCATGCCATCGTTGTATTAGATGTGGCTCAAAACGCCAAGACAGGTGAAAAACTCTTTATTTTAGCTCAAGGCTACACGCCCGCACAAGACATCCACATCCTAGAAAACGAGGATAACGGGGAAGGCAATCCTTGGTACTCCGCTGTGTTTGAAGGAAAGTTGAAGACGCCGGAATGGACTTTTACAAAAGAACAACTGTACAGATTTAATGATTAATACCAGAATCAAGGAGGAAGAAAAAATGGTTCCCAAACATATCGTTTCCGCGGCAGCAATTGTTCTAAATGAACGGAATGAAATTCTATTGATCAAAGGGCCAAAACGAGGATGGGAAATGCCAGGCGGGCAAGTTGAAGAAGGAGAATCATTAAAGGATGCAGCAGTTAGGGAAACGAAAGAGGAGAGCGGAATAAATATAGAAGTGACCAAGTTTTGCGGTATATTTCAAAATGTAAGTGCTAGTATTTGCAACACGTTATTTTTAGGGAGACCAGTTGGAGGCGAATTAACAACATCAAAGGAGTCATTGGAAGTTGGCTACTTTCCAATAGAAACAGCTTTGGAAATGGTAAAATGGAAGAATTTCAAACAACGAATCGAGCTTTGCTTGAATGAAGAGTTTCATCCTTTTTATGTTGAATTTTCCATACCACTTAAGGAGTGCTAGAGTTCCAGAAGCAACGGAGGAATCGAAAACGGATGCATATAACAGATATCCGATTTGAACGCTTCACTGAAAAAGATTATTCTGTTGTAAGTGAATTAATAAGCAAGGACGTTGACGCGGGCGAAGATATGCTAAGGTTACTTTCGGAACAACCGGAATTATTTATTACCGTATCCCTGGAGGATAAGGTTGTTGCTATAGCTCAAGTAAACGAGCCTGCAACACAGTCTTATGTAACTGTATTTGTTGCTCCGCAATTTCGTAGACAAGGAATCGGATCTGCAACGGTAAAGTATGCCGAAACGATATTGCGTGAGGGTGGAACTCAGAAAATAAGGAGCTCCTATCGGAGTGGTCATGAAACATCGCTTGCGTTTGCACGCAAGCTCGGTTATGATAATTATTTTTCATCGACTTTTATGCAGAGAATCGGTGATCCCTTTCTTCTGGATAAGCTTCCGGTGAGGCCATATTCTGACGAAGACTATTCGATCACTCAGTCACTGTATGCCAAAGCTTTTCATGAAATGCGCGTCCGTGTCGGGTGCTTTCCTGATTCAGTCATTGCTGAGCCGAGTGAAAAAGATCGAAAAGCATGGAATGAGGATGCAGGAGATCGTTTTGTATATGAAATCAACGGAGAAATCGTCGCTTATAGCCATCTTTCTGGTCATGTACTAAGCAGCATTTCTGTTCGTACTGACTTTCAGGGTCTTGGGATAGGTAGAAGATTCGTTATGTTTTTATGCAATGAAATCTATCAGCGCGGCCATGAAAAAGTTGATCTTTGGTGTGTTTCCGGGAATTATGCCAGAAGTCTGTATGACAGCCTTGGCTTTAAAGAAAAGTACATGAAGGAATTTCTGCAGAAAAGTGTATGACTTGATGTAGCTTAGAATCATTCTGAATGAAACAAAAAAAGGGGATCACAATGAACGAAGAGGATGTTAAGCAACGGATTAAAGATTACCAGCAGGCAGATGGAGTGAAACCACTCCTATGCGGACTACATAGTAAACACGAGAAGTTATACCCTAAGGTTCTTGAACAAGGGTTGGTTCTTCTTTGCCCTAATTGCAATTATACGCAGACGTACATTCCGGATCTCTTCTTCGATGATGGTTTTTATGA
The DNA here is from genome assembly GCF_031455095.1 of Paenibacillus qinlingensis. Classification (GTDB taxonomy): domain Bacteria; phylum Bacillota; class Bacilli; order Paenibacillales; family NBRC-103111; genus Paenibacillus_E; species Paenibacillus_E qinlingensis_A. Next base: position 257,661 of record NZ_JAVDSB010000002.1, on the reverse strand, counting down.
ATGGTTGCGCGGCATGAAGAGATTGATTTAGGGGAAAGTCGGGTTAATCATACTTAGACAGAGACTTAAAACCTTGGTTGACAATCAAGCGAAACCATGTTAATTTAAAACATATAAAACACATTGATTTAATCGGAATTAACGCAATTAGCTGACTGGTCACCCGGAAGCATGGATCTAATGGATCCATGCTATTTTTGCTTTTTAAGAGGAGTGGATAGGAAATGGGCATATTATTGGACTCTTTAAAACTTGCAAGCTTAAGTAAAGTGGATCGTTGGGGTGAAGCCATGATTAACGATAAGGAGGAAAGAGCAATGAATCAAACCAATATCCTGTTCAATCAAGAAACGGTGAACGTGAACTTAATCGGTACGGATCATAAACACATACCTTCTTTGCTGCATGCATTAAAGAGCAATAAACTGACGTTAGGGAACTTTCAAACCCCTCTTATCCAAGTTGATTTATATAGCTCAGAGGCTATTCTCTATTCAGAAAAAGGGGATAAATACAGGGTGCCATTGTTTTGAACCGGCTGTTAGGGAGAGGCATAGAGTTGTGCAAAGCTGCATATGAAGAGAGGCTGTTCAAAAGTCAATTTAGACTGACTTTTTGAAACAGCCTCTTCTTTCGTTTATGACCAAGGATCTGAACATAGGGTGCAAGACATGGTTTTGACCCAAAAACATCATGTGGACAACCAAAAAGATCATGAAATTACGTCAGGAGAATAGCTATAATTTGCTTAGAGATGGAAGTGATTTTGTTATTAGCAAATATGCAAACGCTTGCAAAAAATGTCGTTTTATACGAGAGGATGAGTGGGGATGAAATGTAAAATAATCCTGACTGCCGTAGTCTGCAATCTTTGTTTGGGTGTTAGTGGGACAGCTCCCGCATTCGCGGAGAATGCTTCCCAATTTGCCATGAAGACATCAGAGCTTGAATCGACGGGTGAATTTACCGTTACCGTGAAAGGTGAACATGTCCAGGATTTATATGCCTATGAGGCCAAATTTAGCTTTGATCCTAGCGAACTGGAGGTTGTACATGCAGACACGAACATAGATGGCTTCTCCATCTCACCAATGATAAAAGGGAATGAGCTTACTATAGCGCATACCAAAGTGGGCAAGGTAGATGGTGAGAAGGGGAATATAGATGTTAGCACAATCACCTTCCGTGCTAAGAAAGTTGGCATGACGAATATCAAATGGACCACACTTAAAATTGTAGACCACAATTTAAAAAGTCAATCTTTTACACGGAATGATGCCGTAGATTTCACTAAAATTTTTAGCGATCTTGCAGGGCATTGGGGTAAGACGGATGTTATGCAAATGGTTATTAAAGGTATCGTAGAGGGAATGGATGACGATCATTTTGCACCGGATACGAGCGTGACTAGGGCACAATTTGCGACCCTGCTCGCAAAATCGCTGCAGCTGAAAAACGACGATGCAATCCAAGTGCCATTCAACGATGTAGCAGCTGGCAGCTGGTACGAAGGGACCGTGAAGAAAGCCTTCGCGGCTGGGATGATCAATGGGGTTTCAGCAACGGCATTTGCTCCCGAGACCATCATTACACGGGAGGAAATGACAGCGATGCTGATCAGAGCTAAGGCTTACGCCAGCGGGATAAACGTGGAGGATATGAAGATGGACGAATCGATCCATTTTGGAGATGATACCGCAGTGAGTGATTGGGCGGCTCCCTTCGTTAAACTTGCCGTCGGAGCAAAACTCATGGAGGGGCGAACGACGACAGACTTTGCGCCAAGGGCCTCTGCAAGTCGGGCCGAAGCGGTTGTTGTTCTGAAGCGGCTCTTGGCTGAGAGAGAGTGATGGAGATCCGGTCTGCCTGACTGCTGGGATACAGGGAGATTTTGTCGTTCAACCAATTAAAGGACATCGCCCTAAAAAGACAGAATGTATGTCTACGAAGTCTTATTTCGTATTATAGAAATTACGGGGTGAAAGTGTTGAAGTTATTTACGAAACCATGGTCGTTTTCAGTGACTCTCCATATCTTATTAGTCGTCATGGTTGTCTTTCCGATCGTGACCATCTCAACCATGATTCTTCAAGTCTACAAACGCGACTTATTGCAGCAGACAACGGAGCGGACCTTGCAGACTCTCCATGCTGTTACCTATTCAGCTCAGCAGGAGATCGGTAAAATCGAATACGCTGCAGCTGCCGTCGGTGTCGATCGTGATGTGCTTTCAACGGTTACATCCTTGATTCAAGCGGATGAAAGCAACCGTTTTAAGTATATCAACGATCTAACGCTTGCGCTCAGCAGATACACCTACTCGATGTCCAGCCAGTTGCTCGCGATCCACTTTTTTTATAAAGATGGCGGCGTGTATTCGTTTAAGCAGAACTTGATCAAGGATGAGCAGGAGCTGCGTTCGGCGTCATGGTATCAGAACTTGCTTCAACACAAAGATAGTGTGCAGTTTCTTAGCCTTCAGGAAACGCTTCTATACGGAGTGAGGGAGCCGTTAGCGGTGACAGCAGTGATTGCTCCCAGTGACTACCATACACTTAGTAATGTCGAAATGATCTATTTTTCACTGAATGAAGAAGCCTTTGATAAAATCTTGCGACAGCAGCCCAACGATGATTCCACTTATGTCATTGTGAGCAAAGAAGGTCAAGTTGTCACAGCTAGTTACAATTGGGAGCAATCGAGCTTAACACCGGCCAAACTTGAGCAGATCAGAAGTGCGCGTGAGGGCCATTTTATCGATCAGGTGAGTGATCGCAAGATGATGGTGACCTATGCGAGTGTTGGAGAAACAGGTTGGAAAGCAATTCAAGAGATCCCTTACAGTAAAGTAACAGCCAATTATGAACGTATTTTTAAGTTTGTCCTTTTCGCAACCATTGCGGTTATCATTGTATTTTTGTTAATTTCCTTTTATTTAGTTCATAGCTTGACGAGGCCTATTCATGTCTTAGTCCGTAAAATGTCCCTTGTGATGGAAGGGGAGCTAAACGCCAAGATTGGGACTTCTAAAATAGCAGAAATGGCAGCGCTAGGCAGAACGTTCAATCATATGCTGGATCAAATGAAGCTGCTTCTCCGGCAGCGAGAGGAACAAGAGCAAGCGAAGCGGAAAGCGGAGTTCGCTGCCTTGCAGTCGCAAATTAATCCGCACTTTCTTATTAATACATTAAATGCGATCAAGTTAATGGCGCTGATCAGCAAGGCGGACAATATTCGTAACATGACGAATGCCCTGATGCGACTCGTCTCCTCCGCATTTAATCGAGGCGGCGTGCTTATCCGTTTTTCCGATGAAATCGCTAATCTAAAGCATTACCTATACATTATGGAAATTCGTTATGGCAACAAATTTGAAGTTGAATGGCACATTGATCCGCAAGCAGAATCGAAGTATTTACTCAAACTGTTGCTGCAACCGATTTTGGAAAATAGCATCGTACACGGTATGGCTGGCAAAGAAACACGTGGGAAAATCGTCATTCAAGCACGTATTCATGAAGGCAGTCTGCATATCGTGATCTCCGATAATGGCGAGGGAATGACAGAAGAGCAGCTCGAGGAATTCCGTACAAGGCGCAGCCCGCATACGTTTACAGGCATGGGTGTTGCCAATGTCCATCACCGAATTCAGCTGCACCATGGCGAGGATTACGGTATTATTTTGACTGCGAATGACCCCAGAGGCACGAGAGTGGCGATGAAAATCCCGATTATTCATCGTGATCAGGAAGAAGAGCAACCGCTTCGGTTGGAAGCTTAAAGCAGTTCATAAAAGATCAACTTCATAGCCGAAAAGATCATTTGGATGCGTTTTCATCCCGTGTATGATAAAGACAGGTTAAAAAACTAACCGAATCAAAGATACATTCATTGGAGGGGTTTCAAGAATGGGGAAAAGTAAATTTGTAAGCACAATGCTAGTGGGCGGACTTGTTGTGCTAAGTGCACTGACAGGCTGCGCCAAGGATACAGCAACACCCGCAGCAGCTTCAGTCAAACCAGCCGAAACGAAAGCGGCAGCAGCGACACCAAAACCAGCGGAACCCGTTAAGTTAAAACTTGCGATGTGGGATGCCAAAGGGGATCTTAAATTTTGGACAGATAAAGTGAAGGAATACACGAAGGTAAAGCCGAACGTGACGGTAGATATTGAAATGGTGCCGGATAACGGCGGTCAATACTTAAAGGTGCGATTAGCTGCCAATGATTTGCCTGATTTGTTCTACCTCAAGCCAGCGCATATGCAAATTTATAAACAATCCCTTCTTCCACTTGATGACTTAGCAGGTGCCAAGAATAATAAGTTTCCAGCGAAAATTGATGGCAAAATATTAGGCGCACCGCTCGTTTCCTTCTCGGAGTTCGTCTACTTCCACCCAAGTATCTTCAAAGAGTTGAACTTGGATGTGCCGAAAACAATGCCTGAGTTCTTGTCCACGATGGAGAAAATTAAAACGAATGGGAAATATACGCCAATCGCCATTGGTGGCAAGGAAGACTGGACGTTCTATCCATTCATGGAGTTCGGCCCTCACATCCTCTCTGGGGATGAGAATTACTTAGCGAATTTGGCGAAGACGCCGGAGCCTTTCGGAGAGGGCAGTACATTTGATAAAGCTGGGAAAATTATTAAAGAAATGTCAACAAAGAAGTTGGCAGGACTTGATGCCTTATCCATATCTTTTGATCAATCCACACAGTTATTTGAATCGAAAAAAGCAGCCATGATCGCAGCGGGTCAATGGTATTACGGTGACTACGCGACGAAAGTGAAAACGGATGAAGATCTTGGCGTATTCCCTCTTCCGTTCCGCACCACAGAAAGCGAACCACTTACTTCCATGACTGTATCCGATATGAACGTTGGGATTAATAAAAACAGTAAAAATGTAGAAGAGGCGAAAGCATTCTTCGACTGGATGTTCAGTAAAGATGTGTACCAGGGCTTCATTAATATGGCACAACAATTCTCGACGATCAATGGCGTGAGCACGGACCTTCCTTTCTTTAACAAATGGACAGAAAAGTATCCGTTTAAACCATTTATCTACTCAGCAACAGATGAAGGCTTTGCCAAAGTGAGCGGTGCGGCACAATTTGATTTCAAAAAAGCTGCGCAGGAAATTTACTCAGGTAAACCGATCGACACCTTGGAGAAAGAACTGAACAACAAGTGGAAGAAAGCGGTTGAATCGAACAAATAGGTAATTAAATAGAGGGTACTTTCTGAGCGATTGGAATAGTGCCCTCTCTTGTATACAGGAGTGATTACATGAATTATCGCATGCAGCAAAAAGTCGTCATCGTTTCGTTTTTATTCGTTCCTGTGGCTCTATTATTGTTGTTTCTGATCTATCCAACGTTGCAGTTGTTTCGTTATAGCTTTACGAGTTGGGATGGGTATAGCCCAAGTTTTAAGTACATTGGTTTTAATAATTACAAGCAGATGTTGTTTGATTTTCCTGAAGCGTGGCATGCCATTCGAAACAACGTCACTTATTTTATTTTACATGCCATCGCGATCCCGCTTGAAATCATCATGGCTGTTCTCTTAACAAGAGCACTGCGAGGGAGTGCGTTCTTCCGCTTCTCGGTGTTGATGCCTTATATCATCAATGGTATCGCTGTGGCCTATATGTTCAGCTACATTTATAATCCGATCAATGGTCCATTGAATGAACTATTGAAAGCAATGGGGCTCGAATCCTGGATTCAAAGCTGGTTGAGCGATGCGAAAATTGTGAATTATTCCTTAGTCGTTGTTTCCTTATGGCGTTATAGCGGCGTGCATATCGTGTTGTTTCTAGCAGGACTGCAATCGATTCCGAAGGACTTGTATGAAGCCGCAGAAATTGATGGTGCGAACTTTTGGCAGCAGCAAAGGTATGTAACGCTCCCAGGCATTCGACGCGTAATCGAGATCATATTATTCATGAATGTGTCTGGAGCCCTTCTACAGTATGACATCCCGCTTGTTATGACGAACGGTGGTCCTGGCAGTGCGAGCAGTACATTTGGACTCTTTTCACTCCAAACGGCATTTACTTACAACAATTACGGTCTGGCCTCAGCGATGGCAGTTATTCTCTTGCTCATGATTATCGTTTTTTCATCGTTGCAAGCATGGATCGTGAAAGACAGGAGTGAGGCTTAACATGGAACGTGCACTATCGCTTGAACAAATGAGAAAGCAGCCGTTGCCAAGCCGTACGCGATCGATGGGCAAGCAACGGATAGTAGCGAATATCGTGTACTATGTGCTTTTTACGCTCATGGCTATACTGATATTCGTACCCATCTTACTCGTTGTATTTGGTTCGTTTAAAACGAATTTGGAACTTGCCGAAACCTCCCCATTTTCGCTTCCGAAGAGTTTTCTGCATATCGATAATTATGTAGGTGCGCTAAAAGAAGGAAATATGATACGCGGGCTGGGGAATTCATTCCTGCTTGTCGTGTTGAGTATGCTTGGCAATATGCTGCTCGGGACGATGACCGCATTTGTGCTTAATCGGTTTCAGTTCCGTATGAAAAAGTGGATTCTCCTTCTTTTTATGATGTCGATGATTATTCCCGCCTACACGACGGAAATTGCTCGCTTTCAGCTTCTGCATACACTGGGCGTTTACAATACGCTTGGGGCGCCGCTTCTAATTTATGTTGGCACGGATATTATGCAGATTTATATATACATGCAATTTCTCGAAAAGATTTCGGTTCAGCTTGACGAGAGTGCGATGCTGGATGGGGCTTCTTATGCTCGAATCTTCCGTTCGATCATTTTCCCGCTGCTGCTGCCTGCAACGGCCACTCTTGCGATTCTTAAAAGTGTCACGATCATGAATGATATCTTCGTCCAGCAGTTATATATGCCTGATAAGAAGTTGGCGACACTGGCTACTTCCTTAACTGCATTTGTGAGTACGCGCAGTTCGGACTTGTCTATGCTCTGTGCAGGTATTATTATCGTTTTATTGCCGAGTGCTATTTTCTATATCGTTTTTCAACGGTATATTTTTAAAGGTCTTATGGATGGTGCGGTGAAAGGATAACTACGAAAGAATCAACTTCTCAGATGGGGGATGGACAGGTTGTTTAAAATGATGATTGTCGACGATGAACCGCTTGTTCGTCTAGCGCTTCTACATATGATTGACTGGGATAGCATGGGCATACAGGTTGTCATAGAAGCTGACGATGGTATGGAAGCACTTGCTATTCTAGAGCAGCACGGCGATATCGACCTGATGCTGCTTGATATTGAGATGCCCAGACTGAGCGGCATTGAGCTGCTGCGAGCACATCCGGCAATTGTACAGAAGCGAAAACCTGTCGCCATCATGCTGAGTGCCTACAGCGAGTATAGCTATGTCCGAGAAGCCTTTGTGCTTGGCGCCATTGATTTCATTGTGAAGTCGGATATGGATGAGGAACACTTGGTGCCAGTTATTTTGAAGGCGCTTAATGAACTTCAAACGCGTGAGACGTCGACGCCTGTTGTCGAACGTGTGGAAGAAGAGATCGATCGGAGGAGTGAAATCCTTCGGCAGCTCATCTCCATCAATCCTCAACAAGATGAATCGGCGTATGCTGCTGCAGGGGCTAGTATCACAGAGTGGCTCGAAGAAACGAATCAACTCGTGGCTGTTATTACCATTTCGCAAGGCTCATCTGAGGGGGCAAGGACGGGGAGAAGCTTAAGGGATGGACAGACACAGCGGTTCATCATGCAGTCTGTGCAAACCGTTCTGGACGCCATGTCAATGAAGTCTCAGTTATATGGAAAGAGCGAGTCGGAATACGTGCTATTCTGCTCGTTCGCAGCATTTCGAAGCGAAAGTATGATTCGGGAAAAAGTACAGGCGGCTTTCTCTATGATTCAAACGCGACTCAATCAATATGTCAATGTGTCCATATCCATTGGGATTAGCGATCTGGCTAGCGGCACGAAGGTTTGGTACCGTTTGTATCAGCAAGCAGCCCATTTGGCTTCTATGTGTTATTTTGCCGGATTTAATAAAGTATTCTATCCAGAAAGTTGTATGGAGTTGGGGAAATACGGTGGGGAAAGCGGGATTGAGCATGCCCGTAAGCTTCAGGTTACGTTGAAATCAACAGGTGCAAGCATCGCGCAGCTACTCGAGCAAAGTAACGCTCAGCTATGGTCTAAGGCATTTGAGCAGATGGAGCTGCTGCTTGGGCAAACATGGGGCTGGAGACCGCAAGATGTTCACACCGCGTTTGAGGATTTGCTTTGGGAGCTAGGAGGACTGCTTTATCGAAAAGGCATTCGTTGGGATGATCTCGACGAACAACTTCAGCATCCTTTTGAATATATGAAGAGCTTGGAGACACTGGATGAAACGAAGACCTGGCTGCATCGCATGTGCAGTCAGTTATTTCAACACATTCACGGCAAGACTACAGAAGCTAACTATAGCAGTGTCGTCACACTAGCCAAGCAATTTCTAGATCTCCATTATACGGAGGACGTCAACCTCACGTTGATCAGCGAAATGGTGGGCGTTAGCGAAGGGTACTTAAGTAAGCAATTTACCAAAGAGGTAGGCTGTAATTTTATTCAGTATTTAACGAACTTACGCATTGAGGAATCGAAACGGTTAATGAAAAAGAAGGGTAATAAAATTACGTATATCGCTGAAACGGTCGGGTACTTGAATGTGGAGCATTTCAGCAGAATGTTCAAGAAAACGACGGGGTATAGCCCGAAGTTGTATCGGGAGAGTTTGATTTCCCAATAACCGTCTAGTATAACTAGTGCTTCTCGGTTCCCATTAATTTTACCTTACGGTACGTGCTGGGAGATTGATCATATGCTTTCTTAAATAGCTTGGAAAAATGGAATTCATCATAAAAATGCAGCTTAGCTGCAATTTCTTTCAACGATAAGCTAGTGGTTTCGAGAGTAACTCTCGCAGCTGCTAGCTTTAGTTTTATGAGATAGTCGTTTGGAGACAAGCCTGTGAGGGCACGGAACCGGTTGAAAAAGGTCGTACGCGACCAGCCGCTTAGCTGGAGCAGGTCTTCAATACGAATTTGTTTATCCAAATTCCGATGGATATAGATGAGGATTTGGTTGAGCTCTGTGTGGTGAGAAAGGGCAACCAAGGAATGTTCTCTAGTTAACAGGAGTAAAATTTCTTGCAATAAAATGTTTGACGCATATTCGTAGCCATGGAGCTGAGCAATTAAGCCGTCAATCATCCGTTCGCACAATTGAATGGCTTCTGCCATTTTGCCGGTAGAGATAACTTCCATTACTGGAAGCTGTAGATGACGGGTCATGTTTAGTTGGCTAAAATCTAGGAAATAAAACTTCCAATCGTTATTCAGACATTTGTACATGGTGGGGATGCCGTGTTCCACGAAGAAAAAGGTGTTTTTCTCCAACTCATACGTATGATTATGCAAGGTAATGATCCCTTTTCCATCATAAGTAAGGAATAAACCTGGAACGTTAAAGCCCTCCCGCTTCGATACTTCATAGCTATTATCGGCATGAACCTTCCAAATGGAGTGAAATAGAGGAAGAGGAACGTCTGACTTCTCTAACTTATGGGGAATGTCGATTAAGGTCATGGTTTACTCCTTTCATTCGTTCTTTGTTATTGTACGATTATACATGAAATGATAACGCTAATCCATGGTTGTAATCATTGTCGCACCCTATACTTAGACTATAAGCAAGTAAGAAAACACCTAGGAGTGTGGATGCATATGTTGTTGAAAGTCGGCAATCGCGAATTAGAGATGGATGGACAGCATTTAGAGGAACTTAGAAGTTCTAATGATATTATTCATGATATTGCAGCATTGCGTGAGCGCATGGAGGAGGATGGCTACTTGCTCATTCGTGGATTTCATGATCGGGACAAAGTGCTAACCGCTCGTACAAGCATTTTGGAAAAAATGGCGCAAATGGGCAAATTAGATCGCGATACGCAGCTAGAGGAAGGTGTGATGGCGGATGGCAGCAAAACCATTTTCTTTGGAGGAACGAATGAAGATTTGCCTGCCCTCTTGAATGTCTTGAATGGCGATCATATCATGCGCTTCTTTGATGAATATCTGGGTGACCAATCGTTAACTTACCATTACAAATGGCTGAGAGCTGTGGGGAAAGGTGATTTCACAGGGGCGCATTATGATATTGTTTACATGGGCAGAGGTACTCAAAATGTGTATACCGTATGGTCCCCGCTGGGAGATGTTTCTTATGAAATGGGAGGTCTAGCCATCTGCCTTGGTTCACACCGTTTCGAGAAATTGAAAGCGTCCTATGGTTCCAAGGATGCTGATCGTGATGGGGTTAACCACTATACGGATGATCCGCTGTTCATTACGGAGAAGTTTGGTGGTAAGTGGGCAACAACGGAATTTCAGGCAGGAGATGTGCTCATCTTTGGCATGTTCTTGATGCATTGTTCGCTTGAAAATACGACGAACCAATACCGGATTAGTGTAGACGCCAGGTATCAGTCCGCGAATGAGAAGGTAGATGAAAGATGGAGCGGCAAAAAGCCGAAGGGCCATTCTAAATAAGGGGAATGCAGCAATGGAGGAGATTCGAGTAATAAAATCATTGTGGGGAATGGAATCTTTTACCTACAAGGATGCTTTAGCTGCAATCGCCGCTGCCGGATATGACGGTGTGGAAGGTCCTGTTCCATCGGAGAAAGATCGCGAGGAATTTAAGGCGCTTTTGCAAGCGCACAACCTATCGTATATCGCACTCATTTCGACTTCTGGTGAGCATGAGGCCGCTTTTACAGCAGGTGTGAAAGCGACCGCTGCGCTTGCGCCGGAGTTAATTATTTCCCACAGTGCGCGGGATTGCATGGATATTGAAAGGCAATTGAAATTTTTCGAACATGCAGTAGAGGTTGAAAATAAATACGGGATCCCTGTCGGACATGAGACACATCGGCATCGCGCGATGTTTACGCCGTGGACGACCGCAAAATTGTTGCGCGCCCTCCCAGATTTGAAACTGACAGCTGACTTTAGTCACTGGTGCTGTGTGTGTGAATCGTTGCTTGAAGATCAGAACGAGCATCTGCAACTGGCCATGGAGCGAACGATTCACATTCATGCCCGTGTCGGCTATGCCCAAGGACCTCAAGTTCCACATCCCGGAGCACCAGAGTATGCCAATGAACTGCGAACACATGAGTCGTGGTGGAAGCAAATTGTTGCAACACGTGTAAGGAAAGGATTCGCTTATACGACAATCACCCCAGAGTTCGGTCCACCGGGCTATATGCCGACAATCCCTTTTACGAATGAACCGGTGAGTGATTTATGGAAGACATGTCTGTGGATGGCTGATCGGCTGCGTGAAACATATAAGGAATGAGATCATCTCCCTGAAAGAATGGCTGCTAGTATAAGCAGACCATTCTTTTTTTTGTAGGATTATTTCCGGGGAAATCAAATGCTTCAGTATCCTGGGCTCACCCAAAGCTGCTAAAGCCTGTTCTAGAGCATGGATGGCAGCCCGTCTTGCATGGCATGGTTTATGTCGGTAGCGGGTTTATTGAATTCATGATGATCATAGCTGTCCAACATCGGCTTAAGTCAGGCGTTAAGGTTTGGAAAATCGGCATATTGGCAGTGCTTATGGTCTATATCTCGTTAGGCCCTATCATTGGTGCTGTGACCGAATTCGGTCCTGTTGAAGCTGCAAAACAGTCTGAGCCGCCTTATGAACAGTGGCGCTTGGTCAAATTGGGCAGCAATATTGAACATGTCGATTTCCTATCTGTCTTCCAGTGGATGTCTGGTGCGATTATTCGAGTCGGTTTCTCGCAATTTTTATTGGCCGAAATGGTCCCTTTTATACATGCGAAAAAACGTAGTTGGTTTATCCTTTGTGTGACGGTCAGCTATTTGCTGCTATCAATGATTCCCCTTGAGAAATATACGGTTTATTTATGGATGTATCGATTCTATTTCCCAATCTCCTTAGTTGTGGCATTGTTCGTATCGATAGTTTGTATAGTGATCTTGTTGTTTTCTAAGAGATTCAAGGAGGGAACGGCATGACTGCAACTGAACTTGAACCCGTAGAGGGTTGGGACAAGCAGAAAATTAAGGCGCAATTTCTTCACTCTGCAGACGTAGAAATACAGCCATATCGATTTGAAGAGGGCAGCTCCTCCGAAGTTATTCTGATCTATAGCGGAGGATTAAGTGACTCCTCACAGATTGCAAAAGTCATACTTCCAGAGTTGGATAACTTGTACCGGCAACAAAGATTATGGGAATTGCAACTGAAACATATTTCCATTCCGTTGCCGTTGACAGCGATAGAACCCACAGCCTTGAAAGAGCAAATATCAGAGTGGATCTTTCAAGGAGATCTCATTCTGCTGTTCACACCGACGAATCTGCTATTCAGAATGTGTATTGCTAATCGTCCAGAGCGTACTCCTGAGGAATCAAGCACGGAAATTTCCATCAACGGACCCAAAGATGGATTTGTTGAAGATATCAATATTAATGTGGCCTTAATACGAAAACGCATTCGGAACCACTCCCTTTGTTTTGAAAGTTTTACATTGGGAAGAAGAACAAGAACCAAAGTAGGTTTGCTCTATTTTTCTGATATTATTGCTCCAAATGTGCTGAACGAAGTTCGAAAAAGAATAAATAAAATTGATGTGTATGGACTTCAAAGTGTTAATCAACTTGAGCAGAAGATTGCTGATAAACCGTTTACGCTAATGCCTTTATTTGATTATACCGGCCGGCCGGACAAGGCAGTCACCAGTTTACTGAACGGAAGATTTGTCATTATCGTAGATGGGAATCCAATGGTTCTAATAGGGCCGGGAACCTTTTTACTATTACTAAAATCACCTGAAGATATCTACTTTAGTTTCCAGTATATTTCGTTTGCGCGAATGATTCGTGCAATCAGTTTTTTCTTATCGATTTTATTACCAAGCGCATGGGTAGCACTCACTTCGTTTCATCCGGATCAGATTCCCTTTCGGTTGATGGCAACCATTGCCACGGCTCGGATTGGATTACCGTTCTCTGGACAAGTTGAAATGTTGATATTGCTGATGTTGTTGGAGATCTTTCGAGAAGCTGGCCTTCGCCTGCCAAGTAATATTGGCCAGACCTTGACCGTTGTAGGTGGATTAATTATTGGGGATGCCGCCATTCGAGCAGGTTTCGTTTCTCCGAGTGTCATCGTTGTTGGGGCCATCGTGGGAGTGACCGGTTCAACTTTAGTTAGTCAAAATTTGATCGGGGCCGTTATCGTCCTCCGCTTTGCGTTTTTTTTCATTTCTGCTGTATTTGGCATGTTTGGCTTAATCGTTAGTGTTGTGTTGTTTATTGGCTATTTGTGCAAACTAAGCTCCTTTGGGGTTCCCTATATGACGCCCCTGTCACCCCCGGTGTTTAAAGAAATAGCACGATCTATCCTACGACTTCCTTGGAGCCAATATACAAAGAGACCTAATGACTTAAACACTGTTGATACTGATAAGCAAGGGGAAGATCCGCATGAAAATAATCATTAAAACGTATATCGTGTTTACTATACTTTTAGTGGTATCAGGATGTTGGGATTCCAAAACGATTCAAAATATGACGTATGTAACAGCACTGGGGCTTGATTATGAGGAGGGACATTTTATTGCTTATATTCAGGTGCTTAACTTTTCGAATGTGGCAAAGAGCGATAAATTAGAACTTGGTAAAAATGTCCCCGTATGGATTGGTAAGGGAGAGGGGAAGACGGTCGTAGAGGCCTTATCATCTATTTATGCAACATCTCAAATAAGGGTATTCTGGGGGCACATTAAAGCAATTGTCTTAAAAGAAGGTGTATTGAATAACAAATTGGCGCTTAGGCAAATCTACGATGCGATAGATCGCTATCATGAGGTTCGATATAATATCTTACTTTATACTACGAAAGAAAGCTTCTCTGACATCTTAACGCAGAAATCAGTGCTTAATCTTTCGCCGCTGGACACAATCATGGATTCACCAGAGGAAAACTTTGCTCAGAGATCTTTCATTCAGCCACAGTATGGTTACAAACAAATTGCCCAACTTAACGAAAAGGGCAGAACGGTCATCCTTCCAACACTGTCTACCACGAAAAAAGAATGGCAGGAAGATCGAAAAGAGAAGCCTATGTTTAAAATAAATGGTGCCTACGCCATGCAAGAACATGTATTGACGGGGTGGTTTTCAGAAGACGATCTCAAAGGAGTGAGATGGTTTGATAAGAAATCGAACCGCGTATTTGTTCAAATACCCGATAATAAAAAACCGGAAGGATCGTTAGTATTATCCAAACCTCATCCTAAGATAGAAACACTAATTGATCAAGATAAAGCACGCTTTAATCTAACCATAAAGGTTCGTGCGGTAGTGGAGGAAATGACCAAAAACGTATCTGTTAAGATGATGGAAGAACAAGCTGCACAAGTAGTTCGAGAAGAGATTCTTTCGACGTATCGAAAGGGCTTGTCTACACAGACAGACCTGTTGAATTTATTTGGAGAAATTTATAGAAATAAGCCTCAAGCATGGCATCGGTTACACGACGGAGGCCACTTGGTTTTGAAAGAGGACTCCATCAATAAGATTGATGTCAAAGTGAAAATTACGCAAACCGGAAAATATAAAGGCAGAGTGCTTCCTGAGTAGTCTTTAGTGTTATTTATTTTTTATCATAAATCCACGAACGATAAGCCATACTGTAAGGTAACTTATTTACAATTAGGAGGACCTGAATGAGCAAGCAGCATTGGCAAATCCCAGCTACAGAGGGTCTCGGTTTCCGGGTCAAACGGGACCAAGTGATTCGAATTACGGATGTGGAGGGGGAACAAGTGGCCGACTTTGTGGCCTATCGTGCGAATGATTTCAGCGAGCGACTGGACCCTACGGTTACAATGGACGCATTACATGCGATGAAAGTGAAGCCTGGGGATATGATTTACTCCAATAAATATACGCCTATGCTCACGATTATTAGGGATAAGGTAGGACAGCACGACTTTATTAATTCGGCCTGTCGGCCTGAAATGTACGAGTTGCTGTATAATAAGCGGGACCACACCAGCTGCTATATGAACTTAAATGAAGCACTGGCACCATTTGAGATCCCCGCCCCAGATCAACATTATCCCTTTAATATTTTCATGAACACCATCATTCAGCCATCGGGGCAAATCCTTGTAGAAAAGCCTTTATCGAAAGCAGGGGATTATATCGAACTTCGTGCTGAAATGGACCTGGTTGTGGCGATATCTGCTTGTCCCTGCGAAGAAAGTCTCTGCAATGGGTACAAATGTACACCTATTCGTGTCGACATCATTTAATCTTCTAATGAACTAGTACCTCTCATACAATAACTTGTACAAGTTATTTGATATTCAGGGGGCGAACTTATGCATGCTTTTGTCACGTATGTCATTCTAGGAATTTCATTATCGGCTCCCATCGGTCCTATTAACGCCGCTCAACTCGACAAAGGAGCCAGATATGGTTTTACTGCCGCGTGGTTGATCGGACTAGGCGCGATGTGTGCCGATTTGCTGTATATGCTGCTGATTTATTTTGGTTTAGCCCATTTCTTGACCACCCCGTTTATGAAAACATTTCTGTGGTTGTTTGGCTGTTTTGTACTTATCTACACTGGCGTAGATACGCTAAGAAACGTGAAGACAACCAAGGAAGCTAGCCCCCGCGAGGCCCAATCCAGCGTAAGTTCCTTCCGTTCTGGATTTATTATGGCGCTTACGAATCCGCTCAATATCTTATTTTGGCTAGGTATTTATGGCTCTATTTTAGCCGAAAGTGTGCAGAATTATGGACTAACCCAAGTGCTTTGGCATACCTCCGGTATCTTTGCAGGCATTCTATTGTGGGATGTTGCTATGGCCACGCTCGCTAGTTCCTTTCATAAGTTCGGGAGTCGCACTACCCTGCAAATCATTTCTGTTATAGCTGGCCTTTCTCTCATTGGCTTCGGGTTCTATTTCGGTTATCAAGCCTATAAGCAGCTAACGGGTTAGATGAGGTCTAACCGAGATACTCACCCATATCACCTCCTTCGCATAGTATGCTTCGTACTTAAGAAGGAGGTTATTATGCATGGGTAATCTATACGCCAAAGACTGGCTTGATACACATATGGACACACTTGCCGCATGGAAACAGGATGCCTTCCGTCAATTCGGGAATATGATTGCAGATCCAGGCAATACGTACCCTTGTATACCCGGCCGTCAAGGCTTTCTGACCAACAACCTGCGCTTTGGTTTTGGGGCTGATCCAAGATCAGAGCAGGCGGCCCTTGATACCATGGAGCTCTTGCAAGCTTATGGTCGTTGCTCGCGGGAAACAGGGAAATTTGCCTCTCTGGTTATCTTTTTCGAAACACCTGCAGACATGCTGAAAAGCTTCTCAGTAGAAGACTATGAGCAGCTTTTTTGGTCTGTTCTTAGTGGGGTTAGTGCCAAAGATGAGGCGCCATGGCCTGCGCATATTTCAAAGGATCCTGCCCATCATTCTTGGGAATTTTGTTGTGATGGGGAGCCCTATTTCTCCTTTTGCGGGACACCTGCCCACATGGTTAGAAAGAGCCGAATGTTTCCGCATTTCCTCATTGCTTTTCAGCCGCGATGGGTGTTCGAAGAAATCAACGATTCTACTCCTTTTGGACGCAATATGAAGAAACGCATTCGCCAAAAATTAGAAGCATACGACAGTATCCCCGCACATCCATCTCTGAAATGGTACGGACAAGAGGATAACCAAGAATGGAAGCAATACTTTTTACGTGATGACGAAAGCGTCCCTTCTAAATGTCCTTACACGTTTATGAAAAATAAACTAAAAGCTGTTGGTGTGCTTTTTCATAAATAAAATATCGTTACGCTGGCTCAGTTCGTTCCGAATGATGCTTCATCCACCAAGTAATTAGGATAATTACCAGCACGATAAGAAGGCTAGTCCAAAACCCAGGTCTACCGGTTTGCTCCAGAAGTGGTCCCGTTACGGCTACCATAATAAGAAGGATAGCGCTCCAAGATTTCAGATGGCCGCTAAGCGTTGGCCGAAGTTGTTTCAGATAAGATGCGACGATAAGCAGCCACGTGTATAAGAGCACCAAGCCCCCGGCTGTCGTTATATGTTCAAAGATTTTACTTGGCATAACTAGCGCTAGAACGATAGATACACTGAGCCCGATCGTATTCACCCCTAGTGCATACAGCGGTAATTGCTTCTTGCCTTTCTTGTTGGCCAGCCATGGAGGGGCATCGCCGCCTTCCGCTAAAGCAACCAGCATCGTGGATACACCGTATAGCGAGGCAACAAGGATAGAAAATCCTGCAATAATTAGAACTCCATTCATGATATGCACGAGAATGGGTAATTTCATGATGCCAAGTGCGAGCAGCAGGGGGCTTTTATCAGGTGTTACGTGCTCCTTGGTAATAAAAAGAAGCGCTAAACTAATAGCCACTACGTAGAGCACTGTGATTGCAAGCAGCATAATCCTCCCAGCTTTAGTAGCCTCTTTGGGGTTTCGCAAATGGATGGCCATAAAGCCCATGACCTCTATGCCGCTAAACGCATAAAACGCATACAAAAGTCCTTTCCATGCGCCTGTCCAACCGGAACCAAACCAATGAGCCGTACTGCCCTGAATGGTGTTTATCCCATGGGTCCCTTTAATGAAAACAATGCCTGCGATTGCGATGAATAGGAACACTGCCCCCATTTTCACGATAGCGCATATATTCTCGGTTTTGTTAATGCCTTTGGAGCCAAGAATGATAACAAAGATGGCAAGGATCGAATAACAAGCAGTCAGCAACCAGAGTGGCAGATTAGGAAACCAGAATTGTGTGAAAATCCCAATGGCTGTTAAGGAACTGCCAAGAATGAGCATTTCCGAGGACCAATATAGCCATCCCACACCAAACCCTGCCCAGCGGCCATAAGCTTCCCTCACATAATTTCGAAAAGAACCTTTTTCAGGGTTAGCGGCCGTCATCTGTGCTAAAGCTTCATATACAAATAAGGTAGCTAGTGCTGCCAATAAAAATATGGCGACGACCAGGAATCCACTCTTCTGAATGGCGATGCTGGATCCGAGGAAGAAACCTGTTCCGATTGTGCATCCAATGCCGAATAGGGCTAACTGCCACCAGGACAGCTTGTTCGAGTTGTTATTGCTGTTCGTATGCCGCAAAGTCTCCATAAGTGATGAACCTCTTCCCTTGCTTAAATGTGAGAAAGCCCAAACAGGGCATTTGGGCCAATGTTGGGCTTCTCATGCTGCTAGCTAATGCACAGACATTCCTGCTCTGTTATTCGGCGGCATTTGTGGGGCCCCGGTTGCAGGGACGAATGCTGTCAGCATGCTTTGCATATCGGAAGGGGCTAATTGTGGCACTTGGTAGTAGGCAAGTCTATTTTGATAAAGGAAGATTTCATAAGCCATTTCTATGAAATTTTGTACCTGAGAAGCTAATACACGCCGAACAACGGGATTCGTCACTTCCACGGCAGTCATCGTTAGTAATGAAGCATGCGTTTTGACTAGACCCAACATATGCCCGCTGATTCCCGCATCCTTCACATCGGCGAGAGATTGGTTTGGTTTTTTCGGTTGAGTGGGCTTTATGCCATAGATCGGCTCGGATAGTTGCCTAATCATATAGGTGGACGTTTCTTGGCTTGGCTTTTGTCCGGTAGTGAAACACTCAGCGGTTAGATTGTACTGGGCAAGTGTGAACTGGTATTGTCGATCCAGAATGTCCAGCAGCTCGCTATCTTGTACAAACTGCCTAAACATCATGAATTGGTCGAGCACATTGATGGTACAGGCCAACACCTCATGTAAATCGAAAAGCTCATGACCCCCATGGTTTGTGCTCGGCATAGCTTGCATTTGATTATTAGGTTGTATTTGCTGTTGCATAACGAAGTCTCCTTTGGCGTTGAGGTTAACGTAACTTCGTTAATGTTGGTATTAGATCTTTGGTTTATGCATGGACATAAGATCTTGTATAGCTATAACTGTTTTATCCGTTTTCTTCATATCCAAGAGAAGGTATTATTAGGTAAATAGTTTTTTGTTAAAGGGGTGAAATCATGCAGAACAACCATCCATCAGCCCAATTACAGCAAGCTATTCAGACTATTGTGTCTGCTATTAATCCGTATATGATTGGACGAACTGGTCCTTTGGTAGTGTCACTGGATGGGGGAAGCGGGGCCGGCAAATCTACATTGGCTGCTGAGTTGGCTTCAGAATTGGATGCCACAATCATCCAGTGTGACGACTTTTTTGATGCGACGATTACTGACAATGCGTGGGATTCATTTACGGTGGATCAAAAATGTAATCGTTGCATTGATTGGCAGCGTATGCGGAATGAAGCATTATTACCACTACTGGCAGGTAAGATTGCTCAATATCACCCTTTTTCTTTTTCATCAGAAAATGCTTTGGCATCGCAAATGGTTACGTTACAACCTTCCAACCTAATCATCCTCGATGGGATTTATAGCGCTCTCCCTGAGATGTTCGATGTTGATCACCTTACGGTTCTCGTGGACGTATTACCCGAACTTCGCCGATGCCGACATAATACAAGAGAGGGGACTGACGATGTGGATTGGCATCGCAGATGGGACCCTGTTGAGGATTATTATTTTTCAGTCGTACGACCGCCAGCATTCTATCAGGTAATCGTGTTTAACACGTAGTCCAAATTACTCATCCCATTTGGAGTGAAGGACATGATGGCAAAAGTTAGGGCGCTTGTATCCCGGAAGAAGCATTTCACAAATGTCCGCGTTAATCGTGCCGTATGTTGTTTCTGGTTTGTCTTTAAATCCATCCAAGAAAGTGTGTAAGATGTTTTGTTTGAACTGGTTGCGAGGAAAAGCCTCGACAACTTGTTGCCGTGTTTCTGCTGAGATGAGATCAAAGTTCTTCCCAACCACATCATAACCTACGCCAAAATTCATAAGCGCCGCTTCGGTTTCCTTGTACTCTACGATTCCGATGCTTGTATGCAGGGCTACTGCATCCCATACAAGCCGAACGGCATCGTCTGGAACGCCTCGACTTTTAAGGAAATCTCGGGCGGCATTAGCTCCATCGACCTCAAAGCGTTTGTCCGTGCTTCGGAATGCGGAAGTAAGACCGATATCGTGGAAAAGCGAACTGATATAAAGCAGTTCAGAATCGTATTTCAGTTGATTAAGATTGCCCTTCATAGCTGCAAATAGATATACCCGATTCGAGTGGTTCCATAGAAGATCGTTGCTATGCTCACGTATGAGTTCAGCGGCTTCAACGGCTAGTTTACTATCTGGAATCTTGATATCAGCGATTAGATTTTTCATCGATACTTCCTCCTTAAACTTTGGTTCTAGGATGTTATATCAGAGTAGACAAATGAAGTAACATTTCTGTGACAATAAAGTTATAAGAAATCCCAATTGTACCGGTTAGATATTGAGTTTCCGGGTGCCAATCCAATTGCAGTCTTTCCTGTGATTTTACATTTTTAAAAAGAATATGCAAATAAAAGAGGCTGGTTCAAAGTCAATTTAGACTTTTGCACCAGCCTCTTCTTTCGTTAATGATTTGCTTCCTCTGATTTCCACAATCTAACTGGATTTTCTCCATTTATTTGAAGCGGATTTCTCTGATTATTCATTGTTACTTAGAGCGAAGAAGTCACGCGTATCTTGGCGGGTTTTAGGCTTTAACGTGCGATCTAACTCTTCATTCAGCCAAAGCAACGATTTATTGTGGAGATGCTTACGCATACTTTCCTCGGCATCGCGCATCGTCAAGTTAATAATACAGGGAGTGGCTCGGGTGCATGCCGCAACCTCCTCATCTCGGCACAAATAACTGTTATCTTTAATATTTTTGCATTGAAAAATGGGAGATGAGCCCTCAACGGCTTCTACGACATCCCAAAATGAGATTTCCGCAGGAGGCTTGGCTAATCGATAACCGCCTTTTACCCCAGGAACGGAGCTAACAATACCTGCCTTTGTTAATTTACCGAAAATTTTCGAGAGATAGGTCTCCGAGATGCCTTGGAACGTAGATAGTTCTTTAATCCCTATAGTCGACTTAGACGGAATGTCGATCAAATATACCAAGCAATGCAGCGCATATTCAACACCTATACTGTACTGCATGCAAACACCTGCTTTCTGGACAACCAAACTTGATACTAAATATCTTAAGTGGATAAATGGCCCTTGTCAAATCAAGGTTTGGCGGATTTTGCAATAATTACACATGATCGAAGATTGACAATCAGGAGGGAAAGGGATATTGTAGACAATGTTAATAGACGATATATGTTATCGACGATTTGGAATTCCAGGAGAGCGAATCTGTATTCGAGTAAAAGGGGAAGATACGAATGGTGCATACGCCATTTTGGATTTAGTCAAGGATTCTTCCTATGGTTCAGCGTTAGGTCCGCCAATTCATGTACATCTAAGAACCGCTTGCTTTCCAGGATTGTGTTGGAAAGACAATTGAAGAAATCGTGGAACTGTCTAGAACCAAATACCAAGTTATCTTCACTGGGCCACCACTTGACCAATAAGGAGCTGTACCATGAATAAAATACTAATCATTAATGCCCACCCGAAAGTAGATTCCGCATCTTCTTTCAGTTCGAATGTGCTTCATCATTTTTTGAAGACATATAAGGAGTTAAACCCAAGTGAGACGATAGAACAAATCAATCTATATAGTGAAGAAATACCAGCAATTGATCACGTGGTACTAAGTGCATGGGATAAGCTGGCGAAGGGTGAGCCGATCAATGCAGAAGAACAGAAGGTGACCGGGCGGATGGCTGAGGTACTGCAACAATTTATGAGCGCTACTAAGTATGTCATCGCGATGCCGCTGCATAACTTCAACATTCCATCCAAACTAAAGGACTATATGGACAACATCATGATTCCTCGCGCGACATTCAAATATACGGAAAACGGTTCAGTGGGGTTGCTGAAGGATGGTCGAAGCCTACTTGTTATCCAAGGAAGCGGCGGCGTCTACACAAACAATGACTGGTATGCGGAAGTAGAATTTTCACACAAATATCTCAAATCCATGTTTAATTTCTTCGGAATTGAAGATTATCAAATTATCAGAGCTCAAGGGACTGCTGTTTTCGATCGGGATGAGATATTAGAGAAAGCCTACAAAGAGGCTGAGGCAGCTGCTTCACATTTATCCAAAGTGAAAGTACAAACAACCTAATTTACGCTATGACAAGATGATGAATATGGATAACACAATTAAGAAAATATAAACCAGAGTGGCTAAGGAAAGTCGCGGTAGCCTATCTAGTATGACCTCGTAACATGAGCGATAAATAATCCAGTCATAAAAGGAGAATTTCAGAAATGGTAAAAGTGGAAAAGAAGTTGTATACAGCTACTGTAAACGTTAAAGGTGGAAGAGACGGCAAAGCTGTTTCCAGTGATGGTAATCTTGACTTAGACTTGAGATATCCCAAGGAATTAGGAGGCAACGGAGCTGGAACCAACCCAGAGCAGCTGTTCGCTGCTGGATTTGCCGCTTGTTTTGAAGGTGCGATGGGCACTGTCCTTAGAAAAAAGAGTATTAAAGCAGAGGGTATATCTATCGTTTCTAATGTTACCCTAGGCAAGGACGCGAGCGACGGCTATGTACTAGCCGTGAATATGGACATCACGATAAGCGGAGTAGAAACCAGTGTGGCTGAGGAAGTTGTCGCGGAAGCCCATTTGGTATGCCCATATGCTAGAGCAACCCAAGGTAATATCGAAGTCATAACGAACGTAGTTGGTTAATCAGCGAATAATGGAAAGACCGCCAAAATGGCGGTCTTTTTAGTTTCTATATCGTAGATTTTGTTTAAGTTTGATGCTTCCGATAGTCTCCCGGTGTGATGCCTATATGCTTTTTGAACGTTCGATTGAAATGATGATGTGATTATAACCAACACGTGCGGCAATTTCAGTCACATTCAAATCTGTTTCTTTGAGCAACGTCATGGCTGACAAAATGCGAATGTCTGTTAATAGCTCGATATAGGTTTTTCCTCTAACAAGCTTCAACATATGACTGAAATAAGAAGGGGCCATCAATGCTTTGGCTGCGACATCTTCCAAATGAAGGTCATCATGGTAATGCGACTCCATATAATGAATTGCTTCATAGAAGGCTTTTCTATGCAAAGCTACTCTATGGCTATCCTGTTGGCTCTGCAGGTGGACAAACCGCTTATACTGTCTGACGGTGATGACGAGAAGTTTGAGCAGTTCGGCTTTTATCGCTAAGCGGTAACCTTCTTCTTGAGACTCCCATTCGGCGAGAATAACATGAAGCAGGCTTTCAACGACCGTTTGCGTAGAGGGCGGAAGTGTCATTTTGTGAAGCAAGTCCGCGTCGGTAATCAGAGGTCTAATATAGGCAAAATCAACGAAAGTCTCCATATGCGCCAAATCTCGAAGGCTGTCATTAAGTGCATGGGGCATAAAATCGACTTGAATCATAACGAAATCCATCGATTCACGGAGTTCCAAGCGATGCTCCTGGTAGGGGGGAATCGAAAAAAGATCACCTTTGGCGAGCACATATTGCTGACCAGCAACCCAATGTAGACAACTGCCAGACAGCATATAGCATAGTTGGAGATGCTCATGCGCATGCAGGATGCGATTCATCGAATGCGGCCGGCGAATTTCTATTTTGAAGGGGAACGTATCGTCGAGCATTTCTTTGGTAGCATAGATCGGATAATCGGACATATAGACCTCCGCGAGTTTCAATTGCCCTGCATTTCTATTTTACGATACATGGAATCGTTGATTTATTCAAAGAAATCGTGGAAAAGGGAAAGCGTTTCCGATCCGGTCCTGCCATAATCATCCTTATAGCGAGAGGAGGAATGACGCATGACGAAGTTAGCTTTTAGCACGCTCCCTTGTGAAGGTTGGTCCTTGGAGGAGATGATCCAGATAGCGAAGAAGTGCGGCTTTAGTGCGATGGAGCTGCGAGAAGGGACGAATTGGGGAATTTCCACGGAGATGAATGCGAAGGAGAGACAAGTAACACTTCAGAAATGCGAAGAGGCCGAGATAAGGATTAGCAATATCGGTTCCGGCGTATGCCTCACTGGCCACGAAGAGGATCAAGCGAAGTTGGCTCACTTCCAAAAAGTACTCTCACTTGCAAGTGATCTTAAGGCTGCTGGTGTGCGCATCTTCTTAGGTTATTTTCGTAACCGAAGGGATGAGGTGGTTCCAGCCATTCATTACCCTCAAAATTGTGAAAAGCGTACAAGCAGCTTGTGATTATGCGCGCGCTTACAATGTCCAAGTCTGGATCGAAACACATAATGAATATGCTACGGGGCGATCGTTGAAGAAGCTACTGGATGATGTGAATCGGTCCAATTGTGCGGTGATTTACGATATCATTCATCCACTGGAGGAAGGGGAGTTACCACAAGATACGATTGCCTTGCTTGGCTCTCGAATCGTACATGTGCATATGAAAGACGGCATGCCTTTTGAAGATCCTATGGAGCTAAATTGGAAATACACGAAGCTGGGAGAGGGTCATATACCAATTGCAGAGATCCTCCAGCTGTTGAATCAAGCAGGCTATAAGGGATTCTACTCTTTAGAATGGGAAACCAAATGGCGCAAAGAGCTGCAAATCTTTGGCATGGAGCCAGAAATTGTGTTTCCAGCCTATTATGAATTTATGCAAACGGCCTGTCATCCGTTGGAGAAATGAGGAATATATTGTGAAAACATTAGTGACCATTGCTGATGAAAATCTTCGTAAATTATTGTGGTCGAATTCGACTGTTAAGAAGTTAGCTGGCCAGACGGATGTGGATTTCGTTCCTCTCCATGATCGATTCAGCAGCGAACGGCTGGCAGAGCGAATTCATGAATATGATGCGTGTATTACATCTTGGGGATCTCCCATATTCACCTCGGAGGTGCTGGCGCGCGCGCAGCAATTGAAATTCATCGGACATGGCGCAGGTAGTGTGATGGCGATTGTGAATGAAGATGTTTTTGAAACGCCGATTGCTGTCACATCGGCGAACAAAGTACTCGCGCTATCTACCGCTGAGTGTGCGGTATCTTTAATCCTTGCTGGCGCATGGGATCATGCCGGTTATAGCAGCCGACTGAAACAGGGGCAGTGGAGTCAGAATAACCGCGATACGATTCTTGGCGTGACGCGAAGAGTGATCGGACTAGTCGGCTTTGGAGAAATTTCGAAGCATGTGATCCGTATGCTGCAGCCTTTTCACCCGACAATCCTGCTCCATTCCAGTTATTGCACGGAAGAGGAAGCTGCCGAATGGGGCGTTGAGCTCTGTGAGCTTAACGAACTGTTCGAGCGCAGTGACATCGTCTCGCTTCATAATACATGGACCCCTCGGACGCAGGGAATGATCGGAGAAGAGCAGATGAAACGGCTGCGAGACGGGGCGCTATTCGTGAATACGGCGCGTGGTCCAATTATTCAGGAGCAAGCTCTCATGAACGAGTTGCGTACAGGACGTATCTATGCAGCACTTGATGTGTACAAACAAGAGCCGCTGCCTGCAAATAATAAACTGTTATCGTTGCCCAATGTGCTATGTTTGCCGCATATTGGGGGATATCACGGACTGCTCAAACGCGAGCTGTGCGATTTCATTGTAGATGAGTTGCACCGTTTTGTGAACGGGCAAGAGCTTCTAGGAAGAGTGACGCTAGATCACTATCGTCGATTAACGCCAAGATAAAGGTGAAATGGTTGAACGGAGAAGGGAGAATAGAAGTGAATAAGGCTGAATTGTTGCAAAAGTTTGAGAATCCTCCTGTGGAGCACCGCTCGTTACCCTTCTGGTCTTGGAACGGCACGATGGAGCAAAAATTGTAGTGTCCCAAGAGCATTGTGTTTATTACATGCAAGGAACTTGGAAGGACGGATCGCTATGTGCGTGGCCGGACTGTAAGGCTGTGCATCCCATAAAGGATGCTTCGGATTATCTTGGTTCTTATTTTAACGATGACGGTGTAAATCTGATGCATGATAATTTCTTTACTCCGATGGCGCAGGAAACCCATGCGTTGCTTGAACCTTCGTCTTGTTTGAGGAAATGCTGAGGTTTCAACCAATAAACGAAAACTAGTTAATATACGAGGCCAGAATTCCATGGGTTATGGGATTCCGGCTTTATTTTTTCAATAGTGCCTTCAATAATGGTGGAGTTACCAAGGTAGTCAATATGACCACGATAACTAGGGAGGTAAAATACGTTTGACTCAACAGTCCCTCCTCGAGACCGATAGCTGCAATTATTAAGGCAACTTCACCGCGTGAAATCATCCCTGCTCCGATAACCGCAGATGAACGCCAGTTAAATCCTGTTATTTTGGCCCCGAAGCCTGACCCCAGTAACTTGGCTAATATCGCCACCACGGTTAAACAAATAATGAGAACTAATTGAGACATAATTCCATCAAGAGATACGGAGAGTCCTATACTTACAAAAAACACGGGTACAAAGATTGCATAAGCGATAGGTTCAAGCTTCTTTTCAACTTCTTTCTTGAACTCTGTTCTAGAGATGGCAATGCCTGCTGCAAAAGTACCGATAATCCCTGCCACTCCGAAGTACTCGGCCATATAGGCAAAGAAGAGACAAATGACAATGCCAATACTGATGACGGATTCAGTCACCTGAAGGGCTGACAGTTTTCTCATTAACCAAGGCACGACCTTCCAGCCGATGAGGATGACTAGCGCAAAGAATACGACTTTCTTGAGAATAACCATTCCCATCTTAACTTCTTCCGTTGATAAGAAACTCATCATGACAGCTAATGAAATGACGACGATGATATCATCAACTAGAGCCGCGCCAAGGACAGTTGTGCTTTCTCTACTTTGTAATTGACCGAGCTCCTTAAATGTTTGAACGGAGATACTAACAGAAGTTGCCGATAGTAACAATCCAAGAAATAAAGCATGGGCAGTCTCCATGCCGATGATGATTCCCGTGATATAGCCGAGGAGTAAAGGGAGAATGATTCCTCCTACTGCAACGGATAGGGAAGAAGTACGATTGTTGTTTAACTCCTTGATGTCCGTTTCCAAACCTGCAAAGAACATCAGTAGGAGAACCCCGATATTGCTAAAAGCAGAAATAATCTCGGAAGGTTGGACCCATCCTAAGACGGCAGGTCCAATCAATACACCGATAATTAACTTACCGAGTACGGACGGCTGCCCTAATCGTACGGAGACATCGCCTGCAATCTTCGTACTTAAAATAATCACCATTAACTGTAAAATAAATGCCATTTATGACGTCATCCTTTCGACATGACCCTAAAAATGCAGAAAGAGCCTGCTGTTGGCAGGCTCCTCCGGTTCATGCAAGTATGTTATTAGATTCAGTATAGCATGTTGAAGTTAATTTCACCAATTTTCCAATGGATTATTCTGTAAGTCCGAAATGGAAAATCATGCATACGGTTTAGCAGAATTGGGCAAATATAACAATGTATATGGAAAGGAACAGCACATGAAACCGAGCCCTTCCGTTCAAGTTACGTTTGATCAGCTGAAAGATGCTGTTTCCCATAGTACAGATTTCGTTATGAAATCGATGGATTTTGCACATTGTAAATATGGCTTATTTTACTTGGAGACGATGGTCGATTCGGAGGTTTTTCAGGATCACATCGTAAGGCCGATCTCACTAAGACCTGATTTGGCTGTCAAAGAGGTCGTCACGATCAGGGTCATGAAAGAATCAGATGATATCCAAGAAGCCATTGCTGCCATTGTAAAAGGGCAGACTGTCTTACAAAAGGAAGGCGAGACTACCTTATACTTGCTTGGAACTGAGCAGAAAAAAGAGCGAGCCATTAATATCCCTACGAATGAACGAGTGCTTCGGGGGCCGCATGAAGCATTTATTGAGAATTTGGATACGAATATCAATATGATTCGCAAAAATATTGCTTCTCCTGATCTTGTGGTGACTTATTTTATAATAGGAAGCGTTTCACGGACCAGAATTGCCGTTATTCACATGAAGGGGATTGCGAATCCGGACGTCAACAACGTGATTGAACAAAGATTGCAAAACATCGATATCGATATCGCGGAAGCACCTGGATTCATTCAGGAATACATACAAGAGACGAAGTTTAGTTTGTTCCCGCAATTGTTGACAACGGAAAGGGTAGATCGAGCGAGAGCTTATTTAATGGAAGGCAAGGTTGTGATCTTAGCGGAGGGAGCGCCGGAGGTAACGATCTTGCCGGTCTCATTTTGGTCCTTTTTTCAATCGCCAGATGATTATCAAATTAGTTGGTGGATTGGCAGTGTATTTCGACTTCTCCGGATTCTCTGCTTTTTCATTGGACTTGGACTTCCTGGGCTATATGTATCGCTCGTTTCCTTTCAAACGTATGTACTCCCACTGACTGTCGCTTTAACCATCCAAGGAGCCCTAAAGTATATTACACTGCAGCCTGTGATTGAAGTCATCGTCATGCTGTTCGCACTTGAAGTATTAAGAGAAGCGACTGTAAGGCTAGCTAATCCCATTGGGCAAGCAATTAGCGTTGTGGGCGGTATCGTCATCGGAACAGCGGTCGTACAATCCAATCTCGTTTCCAATACGGCCGTTATTGTTGCTTCGATTACAGGACTGGCTTCGTTCATCATACCTTCTTACGAAATGAGCAGTTCCGTGAGGCTCATTAACTTAATAATTACGTTGTTTTCCGCTCTTTTTGGACTAGTGGGATTAGTCTTTTCGTTCTTCTGTCTTACGATTTATTTATGCAGAATGAATACAATGGGGCTTCCGTACTTTTATCCGTCCTTAGTGGACAGTGATGTACTAGATACGATAATAAGGGCACCGATATGGCGTTTAAAAAGGCGGCCCAAGGAAGCAGCTCCAGTAAATAAGCAGCGTTTCAGAAACTCAAGAAGGTGAAAGTATGATGAAAGAAGATTCCATTTCGAACTTACAACTCATCTACCTTGTCATACTGACGCAAATTGGTACAAGGGTATTAATTTTACCTTACGACGAGGCGAAGTATGCGGGGAACCATGGCTGGCTAGCTGTCCTGCTAGGAGGGTTTGCCGCACAAATAGGCATCATGCTGATCTGGTGGTTAGGGAAACGATATCCTACACAAAATATTTTTCAATACCTGCAGAGCAGTGTCGGCCGCCCCATTGGCGCCGCTTTAACCTTGTTATATGCACTGTATTTTACGTATTCTGCTTGCGTGGTCACGCTCATCTATTTGGAAATACTTAATCGTTGGGTTATGGTCAAGACGCCATGGTGGGTGCTATTGCTGTTATTTTTACTTGCAAGCGGGTATGCGGCAATGTCTTCCTTACGTGTACTTACATTTATTAGCCAATCACTGGTTAGTATTCTTGTTGTCAGTTATTTACTGGTTCTCTTCAGCGGGATCAAACAATCGGAGTTTAGCAATCTGCTGCCGTTATGGCAGCATACCCAAGGTTCTTCCTTTGTGCAAGGCATCTTCCAAGGTTTCTCAGCATGTCTGGGATATGATCTCCTCTTATATGCCTTCCCTTACGTACGAGGTCATAGTAACAAGAAGATTCTAGGCGCGATGACATGGGCAAACGGATTAACAACCTTGTATTATTTTACAGTTGTCTTGATTTGCTCATTAAGCTTCACGCCAGAACAATTAAGCATTGTGCCGGAACCGATCGTCTTCATATTGAAGCAGTATGATTGGCAATTATTTCAAAGTATAGATATTGTGTTTATTGTTTTTTGGTTTACGATTCTATCTGCTACCGTGTATGTATATCTGTTTTTGGCTGGAAAAGCAATGAGCCATATCGGGAAAGGTCATAAAGGAAACCATGTTCGATGGGTCATAATAATTACCGTGATTTGCTATGCGATTGGGATATGGTTTCCCGATAAAAAAGTCATTACCCTTATAGGCGGAACTCCTTATCGTATTTCGTCAATAATGTGTGTCGTAGCTATTCCCTTGCTTTTGTTGATCGTTTCTCACATTTCAAGTTTGAGGAGGAGGCATGCGTGAGAAAGATTGCAGGATCACTCCTCTTATTGGTCATACTGTGCGGATGTTGGGATCAGACCAGTATACAGGATTTGCAGATGATCGATGTCATAGGCTTGGACAAGGCTGAGCAATCCGACAATAAAAAAATGAGCATTGCCATATCCTCACTCCATGAAGCGCATCAGGGCGGGGGGAAACCCAGCATGCAGTTAATGACAGGTGAAGGCAAAAGTGTATCAACAGCTATTGAACATTTGGACTCTAAAATTGCTGGAGGCATAACGTTTAATCAAAGTCGTCTCTACATTTTTAGCAAATCATTCGCCAAAGAAAAGCCGGACGAGGAGTTGAAAGTATTAGGGAGGATTCCGAACTCCCCTTTAAATGCGAGTGTTGCGGTATTTGATGGCGATGTTTCCGAACTTCTTGCTAAACAGAGAATCGCTGGGAAGACGGTCGCTAATTTTTTAGTCGTCTTGTTGAAGGAAGCGCAGAAGTTAAACTACTCACCTACAGTTACGTTATTTCGTTTTATTTTGGAGAAACAAGATCCGTACGTTGATGCTATATTGCCTTTACTTAAAATGCAAGACGATGATGTTCAACTAGATGGATCTGCTTTATTTCGGGATGGCAGTTATTCAGGAATCGATTTGTCAGCGACACAGACCAAACTAGCCCTACTCTTAAAAGAGTCGAAGGGTACGAGTGTCTTTTTTATCACCGAAATTAATAATCAAACCTATCAAATATGGATTAAAAAAGCAAAAAGAAAGTTGGTTGTGAAAACCAACGATAATAAAATTAGCGAAATTATTTTACCGCTAGAGATGCAAGTTTTCTTGACAGATTCGGGAAAAAGTAACAAGGCGCTATCAGAAACAAAGTTGGATAGTATAGAGAAAATGCTGACGGAAGAAATCAATAAACAAGCGACTCAAACCATCCAGTTGTTACAGAAAGCGAATTGCGATTATCTGGGTCTCGGGCGGGATATTCATGGGTACCATTACAAGGAATGGAGCCAAATGAACTGGCGGGACGTGTATCCGAATTTGAAAATTCGTCCGGAAGTAGAAGTTCGGATATTGAATTCGGGTGTCATGCTGTAAAAGGAGTTGCGGCGATAAATAGGATCTAAGGGGAGTGTCGATTTGAATCGACGGCTCCCTCTACTCATTTTTAACTATGGTCTAGTTGAATAGAAGTGTGTATAATCGTAAACAAGTAAAAGAAAACTGGGAAAACGAAATGAGTTTTTTTAGTTTGCATATTTTAAAAGCGCTTTCATTTTAGTGGGAGAATAATCTGTTCCTAAGGAAGTGAAGGGGAAAACATGGATTTCAAATCTCGTGTCATGAAAGCGGCAATCGAGGAATTTGAGGAGAAAGGAATCCGCTTTACGATGGATGACCTTTCCGCCAAGCTAGGCGTTTCCAAGAGGACACTTTATGAGCAAATAGGGAACAAGGAAGACATTATTCGGTTGTTCATTCGAGAAGCATTCACGAGCATTAAGGAACAGGAACAGCGCATTATGTCAGATGAATCGCTGGACGTGGTTACGAAGTTAATGGCGATTATTCAAATTATGCCCAACTTCTCTGCTGTACTAGACTATCGGCGAATCTATGAAATTGAGAAATCATTTCCAGAGCTCTTTGTAGAAATAGAAAACAATTTGCAAGCGGATTGGGAAACGACTTTGTTATTAATTGAAGAGGGAATCAAGCTCAAACGCCTCAAACCGATCAATCCTCTCATTTTCAAAGAAGTATTATTAGCCACAATGGATCGCATGCTGAAAGATCGATTTTTAATGGAAACCAATTTGACGTACGAGGAAGCGTTGAGAGGGGCAATTGAGATTGTTTTTAACGGCATCGTGCACAATAAAGACTTAGCGATAGCAAGCCAAGCGTAGCGTTCGAATAAAAGGAGGTTTATCTTGAAAATATGTGCTCGTTTACTCCCCATAGGGGTATCACTCCTTCTACTAACAGCCTGCGAATCTCAGATTTCGACGACCATTCCTAAGCCAACACCGAAAGAGCAGACATTAACGTGGGTTCATCATTTTGATGAAGAGGGCGCTCGTAAATGGTTAGAAGCGGGTACACAGCTGTTCGATAAAAAGTACCCAGCCTATTCGTTTGCTCTAACGGGGGTCGATGCTGGAAATTACATGAGCTTGCTGCGGTCTAAGGCGGTCTCAAACACGATGCCTGATATCTATATGGTGGATTCCATTTCGGCTGCGAAAGATTTAATTCAAAGTGGATATGCGTTGGACTTAACAGGGCAGCCGTTTCTTTCGCAGATCGATGAACGATACCTTCAAGGCGTCAAGTCGTCTGACGGTAAAATATGGGCGCTTCCCATTGACGTAAATGGTGTGGGTGTTATTTATAATAAAGACGCCTTTGCTAAAGCGGGAATCCTTAACCCGCCTTCGACTTGGTCCGAATTCTTGCTGGATTGCCGCAAGCTGGAGAATGCAGGAATAACGCCTATCGCGGCAGGTTATAAGGATAGCTGGACGATACTCTGGGATGTCGCTGCGGACCTCTTGGTCAGCCAATATGCCTTTGAGCCCAATTGGATCACCAATGTGGAAGCGGGCCGAACGACGTTTAAGGAGGATCATATTCATTTCGAAAATGTCCTTAAGCGATATGAAGAACGACTGGCGTATGTAAACAGTAAACCGTTCGAAACAGATTGGAATCAAGCGTTAGATATGCTGGCTGATGGCAAAGCGGGCATGATCATCAATGGGACATGGACAGTAGATGGCGTTAAATCTAAGAATCCATCGAGCAATCTTGGCCTATTCGCTTTTCCATATTCGGAGCATCAAGAGGATGCAAAGTTCCCTTTAAAATCAACAGGGGGCATAGTAATTAATCCGAAATCTCCCCATAAGGAAGCGGCCTTACAAGCGTTAGACATATTTGCCTCTAAGGAAATGGGGCTTAATTTTCAGACGAATAAGAAAGCATTATCTGTAATAAAAGGACTGCCAACTGATTTCGATCCAACCTATGTAGAACTGGACAAAGCTTATATTCAAACTTCCAAAGTCTATGACTGGTCGAAGATGACGACCGACTTCGTTAACCAAGATCTTCAGAAAATATATGTGGATGCGCTTACGAGATTTGCTCTGGATAAGAATCGCAACACGGATGTCTTCCTAAGTGAGCTTGATCAAGCTTTCGATCGGATTCGTAAGCCTGTAAAATGACGTGCGAATAAGGAGTAATGCACATGAGTAGTTTCCCCTGGATTTTCAAGCCTATCAAAGATTATCGTATCCGCATGAAAATATTCTTGTCTAATATGATTATTATCCTATTTATCTCATCCGCCATAGGTGGCGTCGCGATATATGTCTCTACAAAGTTCATTGAATCGAATACAAGGGATCTTTCCATGCAAGTTATTCATCAAGTAGCTGATAATATTGAGAACAGAGCTAAGGAGGCTTTAAATTCATCGGTTTATGTGTTAAGTGACAGCGGTATTCGCCAAATTGTCGCAGAGCAGGGGGAGAAAGTAACGTCAGACAATTATCCTACCTTTCGAAGCCGCATGGAATTTCTTCTGGCGCAGTATGGGAATAGTATTCCCTACTTGAATTCAATCATGATCCAAACCCGAACGGGGCAAGTATATTGGTGGGAAAATAGAAAAGGCATCACGCATTCCTATCAGCAAGGGGATATTTCAGAAGAGACGAATCAGGCATCGGCCTATTTAAAATTGCATGGCGTGAATTTAGGCTGGTCTCCTTCCTTGCGTCAGCAAAAAGAAGTGCTCCTCATTCGAGACTTCGTCGACGTTAGTCAGCTGGATCAAAGCTTAGGGACGCTTGTTTTTAATTTGGATACGGAATATTTCTTATCACTAGGCAATAGCAGCTCCATTATTAAACAAAACAATATGGTGATTATGAATCCCTTTAATGAATTATTGGCTGGTGGCGGTACCCCAGGGACGAATGAACTCATTGCCAAGAGTTTGAGCTATCAGCTCAAAGAAGGGGATTACTCCATGGCAACGATGGAGACGGTTCAAACAGGAAGTCACTTATTTGTGCAAGAACAAACCGCTACACTGGGGTGGCGAGTGCTATGTTTCATTCCTTTGTCCGAACTCTTGTCGAATACGCGTATTCTCGTGTTGCTTATAGTTCTCGTTATCTGTATAGCTGTTGTCATCTCGACTGGGATTGCGATACAACTCTCGAAGTCAACAACGAGGAATATCAAAGTATTAGAACAAACCATGCGTAAAGTCGAAGACGGTAATTTTGATGTCCGAATTGTCCCGCAGGGAAATGATGAAGTTGGCATTTTATCTGTGCGTTTCAACTTCATGTTGTCCCGGATTAATGATTTGATTAATACGGTATATAAAGAGCGCATTGCCAAGCAGCAAGCAGAATTTACAGTATTGATAAGTCAAATTAATCCCCATTTTCTGTACAATACACTAGGTACGGTGAAATGGTATGCGCATATGAATCAACAGTCGGAGATTGTAGGGATGGTTAGTGCAGTAATCGACATGCTGAAGTCTTCGGTTAGACGTGTTGGTGAATTCCATCGGTTAGAACTGGAAGTTAATCTACTGAACAATTATATTTTCATTCAAAAGATGGGATATGGCGACGCTTTCCAGCTGAGAAACGAAATCGATGATAGCTTACTGGATTGTGAGGTTCCCTATTTCATTCTTCAACCGCTTGTCGAGAATGCGATTCTTCATGGCATTGAAATGTCTAAAGGGTTAGGCCTGATCACACTAGGGGCTTTCATTGAAGGGGAGCAGCTTGTATTGATTGTGGAAGACAACGGAATGGGGATGGATGCTCATCAAGTAGATAACTTACTTAGCGGGGTGAACCAGAAAGAGACCGTTCCAGGCTTGAACGGCATAGGTATCCGCAATGTACATGAACGGATGCAACTGTACTATGGTGAGAGTTATGGGCTAAGTTACGAAAGTGTTCCAGGGTTAGGTACGAAGGCAATATTGCGAATGCCCTATAAAAAGCTGCCAATAGAGGAGGCCTAATGATGTTGAATGCGATGATCGTTGAAGACAATGCGATTTACCGATATGCCATCAAGTCGATCATTCGATGGGAGGATTATGGGTTTCATATTGTAGGCGAGGCGTTGAATGGCGTTCATGCGCTCGATTTACTTCAACATCATCATGTTGATTTAATTGTCACGGATATTTCGATGCCAGAGATGGGTGGCATTGACCTTATTCAGAAGGTGAAACAGTTAGATGCGTCGATTAAAATGGTAGCGCTAAGCTCCTTCGATGATTTTAGGTACGTAAAAGAAGCATTGAAGCTAGGTGCAGAGGATTATTTGCTGAAGCATGATTTGGAGCCGAGTACACTTCAGCAACTGCTGGAGCAAATGTCGAAAAAAATCATTGCGGACAATCAGAAAAGGAAACAGGATGAGCTTCGGACGTCCAGCTTTGAAGAAATGAGAGGAATGCTTGGCCGCAAGCTGCTCTTAGGGGACGTTCAGGCAGAGGAAGTCAATGATCAAGCGAATGCGATGGAATTCCCGATTCATATAGAACGATCAATCGTCATACTCCTCGAAGGGCATAGCGAATCTGGTGCCTATGTATCCAAAGAGCTGCTGAATCGCTATTCGATGATCGTTCCGATATCGAAGCAAAGATCAGCCATCATCACGTATTACCCTCACGAGAAGAGTGAGAGGAAGTGTGTGGAAATGGCGCAGCAATTGGCTTCGCAGCTCTATATGGACACGAAGAGACATAGCGGATCAGCGATAATTGGTATTAGCGATGTGGGAATCGGTTTGAAAGATTTAGCTCTTCTCTACAAACAAGCCGAAAGTGCCTTGGAGTTATTCGTCTATGAGGGAGTTGAACAAATCTACCAGTATTCCGCGGTCAAGGTTAGGGAAGCGACGGAAACGATAACGCGTATGAACGTGCAGCTGCAACCGCTTATTATGGCAATGAAGAGCGGGAATTTTGAAGAGATACAGATACAAACGGAGAAGCTCTTTCAAACGCTGAATGTGCTTAGACCCCCCGTTAGCCAGATAAAGACGATCTTAACGGAGTTGGTGCTCCTATTCAAAACAATTGCAATAGAGAAGAACAACTTCACGGTCGAAGTTGAACAAAGCTGTAAGGAAATGAGGTCTGTATTGGAACGAAGTAATCAGCCTCTGAAGCAGTTGCAACAGCAGTTTCTGCATGTGAACCGGCAACTTACGGGTGAAGCTTCTGGAAGCCCCGTTGTCCGTAAGGAAATCCAATTAGCGATGGCTTACATCGATGAGCATTATGCGGGAGATATTACGGTAGCTCAAATTGCTGAGATTCTTCATCTCAGTACGAATTACTTATCGAATTTATTCAAAAGTGAAACCGGTATGCGAATGATTGAATACATCAATCGCTGCCGAATTCGCAAAGCGAAGGAACTGCTTCGAGATTCAAATCTCAAAGTCTATGAAGTCGCAGAACGTACGGGCTTTCAAGAAACGTCTTACTTTTGCAAAGTATTTAAAGAGTTAGAGGATAAAACAGTCAAGGATTATCGACGACTTCCGTGAATTGTATAATAAATCTGTGATTCTTGGAATGTAAATGGCTTCGAATTGACATACAATTCGAGGCTTTTTTTATTTTCTAGCGGAGTAAACATCGGTGTTTTTTGATAAAACTTGAAGTTTTGTTTAATGTAAGCGCTTTTACACGAGGCTATAATAACTACATAGAGCAGCGACTAACAAACCGTTGGAAATGAAACGGGTTTCATAAACGGAATTGACGATTCAGTCGAGGGAGGTTCTACAAGCATGAATGTATGTAATACCCAAGAAGCATTTGTCCAATTATCAGCTGATGCCTTACGAATCAATGGAAAACCAGAGATCGTAGTATGTGCCTCTTTATTTTATTTTCGTTTACCTCGGGCACTATGGAAGGAACGGCTTCAGAAAGTGAAAGCCTATGGATATAATGCCATTGATGTTTATTTTCCTTGGAACTATCACGAAAAAGAGGAAGGGAATTGGGACTTCAGCGAGGAGAAGGACGCAGCTCAGTTCTTGCAAGACGCCTCGCAAGCGGGATTGTGGGTAATCGCGCGACCAGGACCTTATATTTGTTCGGAATGGGATGGCGGCGCGCTTCCTGCTTACTTGTTTGTCAAAGACAACCTGCACATCAGACAGAACGATCAACACTACCTACAGAATGTGGCACGCTGGTATGATCGCATTCTTCCCATCTTGAAGTCGTATCAATTCGGACAAGGCGGAACGATCATTGCTGTTCAACTGGAGAACGAGCTTGATTTCTATCCTTGTACGGACCCTAAGGGATATATCTCTGCCTTGCGAGATATGGCGTTAGCACATGGAATTACTGTACCGCTCATTGCTTGTGCGGGACAGGGCGGCTTGGTTGAAGCATCGGGATTAGCAGAAGGAGTTGTGCCAACTTGCAACTTTTATCCCAATGACCGTGACCCTGTTTTGGAAGAAAAAGTGCTGCACTACAAAAGCGAATTAGGCAAAACTGGGCTCCCCTTGCTGGTGACGGAGACGAATCGTTCACACTACTTGCTGCGTAGGTTATTGTCTTGTGGTGTCAAATTGCTCGGCCCTTATTTGCAAGCATCTGGGACCAATATTGGATTCACGAATGCCATTAACAATTGGGGGAATCCACTCTCGTTCTTAACATCCGATTACGACTTTCATGGGATGATTACACCCGAAGGACATGTGAGAGACGAGGCTTTTGAGGGGAGACTGCTGTATCAAGTGATTCAAGTCTATGGCAGCTCGTTGGCAGAGGCGGAACCTGATGCGAAGGACAGCGGACCTTACTTTCAATTAGCCTTGAAGCAAGGCGGGTGTCTGCTTTTCTTATGCAATGTCACCGATCAAGATGAATGCGCTTACTTACCAACCGAACAAGCTAGCTTGCCAAGCTACTCAACGCTTATTGCCAAGCCTGGTCGTTGTCCGATACTCCCTATCGGAATTCCCATGCACACGTGGGGGTTAGATGAAGGCACGCTGGTTTACGCGACTGCGGAGCTTTCCATGGTGAGGCATACGAACGATCGAACGCTATTTTTCTTCCATTCCGAAGACGAGGGAGAAATCAGCTTCCAATTTCAATCCGAGCTTCACGTTGTTAAGAATACGATGAAGCTGTGTGAGCAGAAGGGTTCGTCGTTGACTGTCAGCTTTCAGGCAGAGGAGCAAGCCAGTTCCGTACTCATCCGTTTGGAGGGAGATCGTCTCATAGAGCTTGTGGGAATTAGCCGTTCCCAAGCATTACTCCTAGCGTTCATAGATGATAGTGGGCAAATGTGTTACAGCACCAAAATCGATCGAGTTACCGAGCCACGTGAGGTTGATGTTAATTGGACGCTGAGCCAGTTGAGTCCATCCTCACCGATAGCTGAAGAAACGATTTCGCTTGGAGATCAGGCGGACTACTTAGAAAAGCATGGCGTCTACCGTGGCTTTGCTTGGTACAGCTCGGAATTAGCTATGCCTTTAGCGCAGGAAACGTATAAAGGTGTCTTGATTCAACAAGCAAGTGATGTTGTTTCTATCTATGCAGGAGCAACATATCTAGGAACCGTTACACCTGGTGGCGGAAGTCACTATCTACCTTTTATAGAAGATTCAGATAGGGACTGTGATCTGCGTATGCGTGTTGAGATTTGGGGTCACACGAACTTCCATGATAAGCGTTTACCCGCACTTAGTTTGAATGGGCTCAAGGGTTTAACAGGCGTTGTAGGTGTGACGTCTACGATCGATTTGAGGCGGAATTGGCGCGTTAAGCATCTTCAATCAGACGCAGATAGAGACATATTCGCAGACCCTGTGCACGATGATTCCCTATGGCCAATCGTTGGCTTGGGGGGTTGGCTTTCGGCGGATCAACCGTCTTATGAGTGTTACCGGAAACAAATTAAGCTAAATGCTGGGGCGAATGCATGGGTCCTGCATGCGAATGGCATGGTTGCTAATGCTTTCATTTATGTAAACGGACATGCGCTGGGGCAATTAAATCCGCACAATCCATTCTTTGATCTGACTCCGTATGTAGAAGCGGGGGAGACAGCAATACTGACTGTGTATCTGGTGAAATCCTATGAGACATTAAGCGGTCAAATCGATCTCTATGAAGGAACGAAGGCAACGAAATGGTCATTATCAGCTTGTGAGGAAGATGGTTTGTTGAAACATGCTGAGCTTGCTAAGGCAAATGCAACACCCGTTGATGCAGCTGTTACGCTCACACCAGGGGACTTGGCCTGGCTTTACGGAACGCTAAGCAATACCAACGAGGGCAGAGGCTGGCGTGTATATGCTTCTGGCAGTGATATGAAGCTGACGGTTATCTTTAATGGTCTTGTGGTGGGCCGATTATGGACCAAAGGGGGAGCAAATCGTCCTGAGTTTCGTGGAGGAAACGAGGAATCATTTTATTTGCCAGGACCATGGTTCAAGGAGGAGGGTTCGGGCAGTGAAATGGTTATCTTGCTTGAGGCTGTAGGAGCCAGCGAGCATGCATGGCTGGAGCCATTACGATTCGTGCCCATCGCAGAGGCTTAAAAAGGAAGGAGTAGAAAGATGAATACAGATGCTAAATTACATGTGCAGAGTGGCGTTAACATTAGCATACAAAGACGTACGTCACGGTTTCGAAGATTGTGGAGTTTTCGGACATTACTCCTAATGTGTGTCCCGGCCATCCTATTTTTTCTGCTTATGTCGTATCTCCCGATGCCGGGACTGTATCTAGCTTTTATTAATTACAACTACACCGATGGGATATTCGGAAGTCAATTTGTCGGGTTTGATAACTTCAAGTTTCTTGTGACCTCGGGTGAACTTTGGAAACTAACATTCAATACGATTGCCTATAACTTGGCTTTTATTCTGATCGGTAATTCATTGCAAATAGGGATTGCCATTCTGCTCAATGAGCTGCGCAAAAAGTGGTTTAAGAAACTAACACAGTCATTGATGTTTTTACCTTTCTTCATATCTTTCGTACTGGTTGGTCTCATTGCCTACAATATTCTAAGTTATGATTACGGACTGCTGAACGGGGTGCTCAAATCGATGGGTTGGGATCCTGTTAAAACGTACTCGAATCCATCCATTTGGCCGTTTATTATCGTCATTACCTATTTGTGGCAATCAACCGGTTATGGATCTATCGTCTATTTTGCCGCCATAATGGGCTTGGATTCCGAGATTGTTGAAGCTTCCGAGATTGACGGTGCGAATGCGCTGCAACGTATCCGCTATATTATTCTTCCATGGTTAAAGCCAACCTTCATTATCTTGCTGTTATTCTCATTGGGAGGTATTCTCCGAGGTAATTTTGGACTGTTTTATAACTTGGTTGGAGCTAATAATACGGCCTTATTCGATACGACAGATATTATTGAAACGTTTGTCTTCCGTTCATTGCTAAATAATTTCAACTTCTCAATGGGAAGCGCTGTCAGTTTGTATCAGTCGGTTTTCGGTTTCTTCATTATTCTGACATCAAATTGGTTTGTGAAGAAAGTCTCACCAGAGAACACATTATTCTAAATTAATAGGCACGATATGTGCTAGGTAAGGAGGCGTATACAGTGATGCAGGCAATTACACGTGGACGGGGATCTGATATATCCTCAGTTGGGATTCGAGTATTCGGTTATGTTTTTATTGCTCTATTCGCTCTATGTTGTTTAGTACCTTTTCTTGTTGTGCTGGGTACATCATTTACATCCGAGAAATCAATTACACTGCACGGCTACAATCTTTGGCCAAGAGTTTTTGATACATTTGCTTATAAAATTGTGTTTGAGAATCCCAAAGTTATTATTGGGTCTTACGTCGTGACATTGGCAATCACAGTTATTGGAACAAGCATCGGATTATTCATCGTTGCCATGACGGGATATTCCCTGCAGCGGCCTGATTTTCCATATCGCAATCGGATCTCTTTCTTCATCTATTTTACAACCTTGTTTCATGGGGGCGTGGTCCCTTTCTACCTGATCATGACGCAGTGGCTGCATCTAAAAGATAATTATTTGGCCGTATTGCTGCCAGGGCTCATGAGTCCATTTCTCATTATTATGATGAAAAGCTTCGTGAGATCCATTCCTCATGCGATTACCGAATCTGCCAAAATGGACGGCGCTGGCGACTTTAAAATCTTTACGAGGCTGATCCTGCCCATGACCACACCAGCTTTGGCTACAATTGGCTTGTTTATCGCACTTGGTTATTGGAACGAGTGGTATAATGCGCTGTTGTTCCTCTCACCTGATATGGATTACAGACCGTTGCAGCTCTTCTTGTACAACGTAGTAACAAGTGCTGATTTCATTAAAAATTCTTCCGTCTCCTCCAACATTCAACCGCGTGATATGCCGCTCGAGTCCATGAAAATGGCTACGGCTGTTATTGCCACAGGACCTGTCATTCTGTTTTATCCGATGGTGCAGAAATTTTTCATTAAAGGTATTACCGTTGGTGCTGTTAAAGGCTGACGTATTCATAATTAATAACAATGGGGAGGCAGTTCAATGGTGAAGAGAAAAGGGAAAGTGTTAAGTGTAGCGTTAGCCGCCACACTAGCGGTCAGCTTATCAGCATGCAGTAGTTCATCCAGCACGGAAACAAGCGCAACGGATAAGGGAACTGGCAAGACAGATACGGCAGTCGCTACTGCAGGTGCAAGTTCAGGTAAAATAAACACGTCCGAATTCCAAGCCATCTCTTATGTCATGCTGGGGGATAAACCGAAGAATGGCCAATTTGAGAAAGTCATGGACAAAGTCAATGCCCTTTTGAAACAGAAAGTGAATGCAAAATTGGAAATTAAATGGGTGGAGTGGGCGGATTGGCAAACGAAATATAACCTTTTGCTTGCTTCCGGAGAACCTGTTGATCTCATTACCGGTGCGACAGATTGGCTGGATACTTGGCAAAACTCCCAAAAAGGAGCTTTTATGCCGATGGATAAGCTGCTTCCACAATATGCGCCAATTACATGGAAAGAAATACCTCCAGAAGATTGGGCAGAATCCAAATATAAGAATCAGATTATGATCATTCCAGAGAACCATTACACGCAATGGGTCAATCATGGCTTCTTCTATCGTGGTGATTGGGCGAAGGAATTCGGCATTACGAAGCCGATTACAGATTTCCAAGGATTGGGCGCCTATCTGCAAGCCGTGAAAGATAAAAAACCGGGTGTAATTCCTTGGGACACTAACGGTACAGGCTTAGGGATTGCCAATGGTTATGTCAATTCCGTTACGGATGCCATTGAGTTGCCGATCGGTACAGGCATGATCAATGTTATTTTCGGTAAATCCTTTAATGACAAATATAAAGCTTACAGCCCAGTCTTTGATGATACCTTTGTTAACTTAGCGAAGATGACGAAGGAGTGGGGGGACAAAGGCTTCTGGCGTGAAGATGTGCTCAACTATAAAGGAGATAATAGGTCTTTAATGGAGGCAGGCAAATCCTCTATAGATCAACATCATACCCAAACGTACCTCGGTGAGCGCAAGAAGATGGATCAACTGCAGCCAGGATCTGATCTTCAGTTATTCCCGTTCTCAGCAACTCGTAACAATCTCGTATCCTTGTCTATTACCCATGGTGGTACTTCCTTAGGTGCTCATAGTAAACACCCAGAGCGAGCAATGATGGTTTATGAGGTGCTCCGTCAAGATCCGGAAGTGTATCGTTTGATGAACTATGGTATGGAAGGCGTACAATATGTAGTTAAAGATGGCAAGCGTTATCGTCCAGATGGCTATGATGTTCAAAGAGACGAGTTCTACTCCAATTTCTGGGGTGGCCGTATCGACAAGAACGAAATTCCAGAAGGAGATACTTGGGCAGGTAAAGAGAATCTATTTGCTTCCTATGACAAAATTAAAAAGCCATATCCTTACGGTCGGTTCGTTTTCGATAAAGCAAGTGTGAATAACGAATTGACGGCCGTTACGCAAGTGGTTAATCAAATGGCGCCTGCCCTTATTTATGGTAAAGCGGGTGATCCGGTCAAAGCTGTTGAAGATTTCCGCACTAAATTAAAATCTGCTGGCTTCGACAAACTGCAAGCTGAGGTTCAAAAACAACTGGATGCATTCAAAACATTAGTAGAAAGTAGCAAATAAATGAAAGAAAGATCGAAGGTCTGTTCTAACAGGCCTTCGATCTTTATATCATGGTTACATTGATGAAATGGAAGTGTCTGTATTGGAATCTGTCACGGTCTATGATATTGCCCGCGAAGCGAATGTCTCTGTTGCAACGGTTTCACGTGTTCTGAACGATACAGCCCCTGTGCGGGCATCGACCAGACAGAAAATCATTGCCATTATCGAGAAGCATAAGTTTCAGCCCAATGCCCTCGCACGGAGTTTGGTGAATAAGAAAACAGGGATGATCGGCATGTTGATTCCGGACAGTACCAACATGTTTTTTCCAGAAGTGTTCGGAGGGGCTGAAATCGCTGCACAGAAATTGGGCTATACCCTCTTTCTCTGCAACACGTTCAGCAATTTCGATCGAGAGTCGGAATATTTGAGTCAACTCTGTGAAAGACAAGTAGAGGGGCTCATTTTCATGGGAGGACGCGTCAATGCACGTCACTGTCCAGATGCCCTCGTGCAGGAAGTCGTGAATATTCAGAGCAGAATTCCGATTGTTTTGATCAACGGAAGCCTTCCCGGAAACCCCTGTTACCAAGTTAAAACAGACGAATATGCAGGTACGCAGCTTGTTGTGCAGCATCTTATTAATCAAGGGCATCGTCATATTGGCTTTCTTGGAGGAAATTCAGAAACGACGACGACGTTAGAAAAGTTAAGAGCTTTCCGAGCTACTCTAGCTTTGAATGATCTCCATTTTCACAAGAAAAATGTGTTGTTTGGCGGATTTTCCATGCAAAATGGTCATCATTTGATGGATCGATTTATGACGATGACCAATCGACCAACAGCTATTCTCTGTATCAATGATTATACGGCCATTGGCGCGATGAAGTCGGCTATTTCTCATGGTGTCAGAATACCAGAAGACCTAGCTATTGCCGGATTTGACGACACGCAGCTTTCTTCGGCGATGAACCCTGAACTCACAACGGTGTCACAGCATAGTGAACGACTCGGGATTCGAGCGATGGAAATTTTATCGAGGTTGATCGAGAAGGAAAAGGTGAAGAAAGTGACGGTGTTGGA
Source organism: Paenibacillus qinlingensis (assembly GCF_031455095.1). GTDB lineage: Bacteria > Bacillota > Bacilli > Paenibacillales > NBRC-103111 > Paenibacillus_E > Paenibacillus_E qinlingensis_A. The sequence goes on along the minus strand of NZ_JAVDSB010000002.1, from coordinate 213,143 downwards.
ACCTAAGCTTATTATTAGGCAGAGTACGCAAAGTTAAGGTGGCAGCAAAATTATAGCCGTATCACATTAAAAGGGGAATGCGGAAATGAATCTATACCGACCAATTTATCATTTTCTTCCTGAGAACAATTGGATGAACGATCCGAATGGGTTGTTATATGTGAATCAAGAATATCATCTTTTCTACCAATACAACCCGTATGCGGATCATTGGGACACCATGCATTGGGGACACGCCAAAAGCAAGGATTTGGTACACTGGGAACATTTGGCGATAGCCTTGACTCCTTCGCACGAATTGGGGGAGCTTCATTGTTTTTCAGGCTGTGCCGTAGATCATGATGGCGTGCCGACAATTCTCTATACAAGTATCGGAGCTGGTGAACGGAGTGCAACCGATGGACCTGAGCAATGGCTTGCGACCAGTCGTGACGGTATGCTGAGCTGGGAGAAATATCGTGCGAATCCTGTATTAAGTCTGAAAGCTCATGGTGATATGCAAATTAAAGAATGGCGGGATCCCTTTGTTTGGAAGGAAGGGGACGTATGGTACATGGTAGTTGGCGGCATCCACGAGGACAAGGGGTGTGCGTTGATTTACAGTTCTTCGGATTTAACAGAGTGGCAGTTTTTGAATAAACTTGATGAGGGCACGGAGGGAATCTGGGAATGTCCGAATTTCTTTAAACTTGGAAATAAGTATGTATTGATATACTCGCCTGCGGGTCAAGTGAAGTATGCGATAGGGACATGGAACTCGGACTACTCCTTTACGTCTGAGATTCGTGGTGTGATGGATTGCAGTGGTTCGGATGGTTTCTATGCGCCCAACAGTATGATAGGTCCGGATAGCCGACGTCTGTTGTGGGGCTGGATACCTGAAGCTGCAAGAGGCGAATTCAAAGGAAATGCGGGTTGGGCAGGTATGCAATCCATACCTCGTGTATTGACTTTGGCACCTGATGAGACGTTGCGCATGGAGCCGGCAGTTGAATTGCAGATACTGAGAAGAAATGAGTATCGGCTTGACAATAAGCGAATTCTCTCCGGTAATGAGCCCCTTGAAATTCATGGACGGGCATTGGAAATGACCGCTCTTTTTCATATGGAAGCAGATGCACAGCCATTCGGAATTAAACTGCTCCGATCACCTAAGGGTGAAGAGGAAACGGTTCTTATTTTCGAACCTGAGAAAGGGAAAGTCTCCATAGATAGATTGCGATCCAGCTTGTCAGAGCAGCCTGATAAATCAAGGGTAAGTGGTACGTTGGATTTTACTGCGAATCACGATGTTAAGGTACAACTTTTCTTAGATCATTCGGTGTTAGAGGTGTTTATCAACGATACGCAATGCCTAACCGCAAGGATATATCCAACTCTGGTATCCAGCGATGGGGTAAGTCTCTTTGCTTTGGGCAAGGAAGACGTTCTGTTGCAGACGTTTTGCGTATGGGAAATGGCTTCCATCTGGTCTTGAGAAACTACATACGAAATGAGTTGAGACGATGACGTTGTTTTCTGATTTAAATATCAAGCACAAGCTTCCGTTCGGCATTCTTCAATCGATCAAGGCGGAGTCGGTTCATGAGGAAGACTTAATTTGGAAGATAAGTGCAAAAGAAACACATACAATTGAGCTTTGCTTTGGCTTCGGGCCTTCATTTGTTCTGCAAAAAACTAGGGAATGGTATATTCTCCCAATGGATGAAGGGGGGATGGATCTTGAGGGGGATTCCTATGCTTGGGTATTGCCCCAAGATCCTCATTCAACCGATAACTCATGGCTAATTAGAGCAGAAGGAACGATTCGAATTATCGCAGATCCTGAGCAAGAGATTCGGGTGCATGTTACTTCTGAACATTGTGAGTTAATACCATTTGAGTGCAGACCTCATGCGGATTGTTTTGGTAACCGGTATAGATTCGACTTTGAGCAGGGGGAACAACTGGGAAAAACATTGGCTGCTTTTTATTGGGGAACCATGCTCCCTACTGTCATTGAAAAGACGAAAGCGGCTGATTACCCGGAATCGGATGGATTCGTATTGAGTACGCTCATGAAGGATGTATACGCAGGGACTTACCCTGATGTGGATCATGAGTTTCAAATTAAAGGGAGAATGGCCTGGGGCAATGATCTGGATACCGCAGTTATTCGTCGAATGATGGAGCTGCAATTCAAGCTCATGAGGGAAGATCCCCAAGAGTTGTGGAGGAACCCTTGCGCTGTTCAACCAGATGGAACTAGAGAGTATCATGTACGGCGAAATTCCCTGGATGGCAAAGCGAATGCGAACATGTTCCTCATTACAGGCAACGTTGAAGTTGTGGAATCAGCTTGGCTCTATGTGGCTGTAACAAAAGATAGAGAATGGCTAAGCAGACATATCGAAGATCTTGAAGGTGCTGCCAGCGGAATTGAGGCCTATATCGACCGCAAAGGGCGGTTGTGGTCAGATGTGTATTACGAAGATCAGGTGATGAAGGATGGACGGGAATCGTTGGCTACGGCACTTGCTGCCAATTCCTTTCAGTTGCTCAGCCAATTAGAGCAGTACTTACAACGTGAAGATAAAGCGGAATGTTACGCTAAAATAGCATCACGTTTATCAGAGGTTATGGTTGAGCCACTGCCAAACGGCTACTGGGATCCCGCTAATCGCCGATTTGTCGATTGGATTGATCGCCATGGCGAAGTACATGATCATATTCATCTATTAGCCAATGAATTGCCGGTTATGTTCAGCTATGCTACCGCAGAACAGGAAAAGGCAGTTATGGCTCTGATGGATGCCAAACGCACAGCGTTTCAGCGCTTTCCTAGCTTTGTGGCTGCTGAAATCGAGCACTATACAGACACTGAGCTTGGCGATGGCGGACCGTACGACTTATGTGCAGCGGGACGCTATTGGTGCTGGGATGCAGCCTTCTGGTCCTGGAAAAAAGATCGGGACATGCTAGCTGGACAATTGCAGCGTGTTTCGGAGCAGGCAGCCAAAGAAAGCTACATCATGGGAGAACGCTATGATATGGATTATGTTTACTATGTGGACGGGAAGGATTGGCATGGTGCGGCCCATTACTATGAATATCCTTGTGTCTTCTCCTGGGTATTCATCCATGAATATGTAGGGATAAGGTTCTCTTTGGAGGCTGATTTGAGAATTGAACCCAAACTGCGAAGTTATGGGCGAGTTGAATTGCAGCAATCCCATTTTCAGATCGCTTATGAATACACGTCTTCAGGGTTTAGCTTGACCAATTTATCGGAGTCGGATCGAGTCTTTGAGGTGGATCTATCTGCATTATTTCCTGGAAATAGTTGCAGTTTATTATCGGTTGCTGCTGGTGAGGCAATATTCTTACCTTGTGTACCGAAAGAGGGTTAAATGAAAAGAGGGTGTTTACTCCTGTAAACACCCTCTTTTTTTTTTGCTAACATTCAACCGTTTGATTCGATTTTGGCCAAATTACTAGTTCGAACCATGACCATGATTGAGCTTGCGATAATCAGACGGGGACATGGTAAGCCGTTCTCTAAATACGCGCGAGAAGGTAGAATAGGAAGTGAACCCGACCTCGAAACAGACAGAGGTCACGGGGATATTGCTAGAAATGAGCAAACTGCAAGCGTGCGATATGCGTATTTTTTCTAGAAAATTATGAAAGTTGTCGCCAATGAGTGATTTAAAAGAAGTGCTAATATGAGGGACGCTTAGATAAAAGCGTTCGGCCAACGTTTCCAGTTTAATGTCTTCTCGGAAATGTCGGTAGACAAAGAGAATAATCTCCCACATTTTCCCCTTTCTATGTTTAGGGGTTGTTTGTGTTGGTGTGTCTGGGTGAGCAAAGCAATTGCGTTCTAATAAGATGAAAGCTTCCGTTAGTTTCGTTTTGAACATGAGTTGGCTTAAAGGTTGATGGCTGAGAATTTCCTGATGCATGCTCTGGAAAATAGGAAGTAGCAGTTTGGACAGTTCATCCTCCAACTGGTAGGAAGGCTCACCTTCCGTGCCAGCACGAAGCAGTAAATCGCTAAAAGCTGCCGTAGACTCATCAGAACTATAGATGGCTTGCAGTCCGATGGCTCCAACATATAGATGCAGTTCTTGACCTCGCACTATTCGGATTTGATGCACTTGATGCGGAAGCAGCAGTGTGAAGGTACCAGGCCCGATAGGACGTTCGATGCCATTAATAATTTCTGTGCCGCTGCCGTAAAAAGCGTAGGTATATTCAAGAAAATTATGCGTATGCGGAGGGATATCGGCAGTTAGTTTATGAATTTTGAAAGTATAAGGAAAGGCTTCGTGCAGTTCTTGATCTCCAGGCAGGTTAAAAGGAATCATGGAAGGAATCACGCCCTTAATAGAATCTCGATTACTTGTATCATAATCTAAAATCTTAAAAAATGAGATACTTTCCATAATATTGATAGGAAGTGATGGCAAGGAGTCATTAGAATGAAGAAAACACACTCAATGGGAAGGTTGTTATGATGATGGATGTTTTGCACTATGTAAATCCTTTGCAGGGTACAGCTTCTACCTTTCGTTTCTCCAATGGGAATACACTTCCGCTAGTTGCACGACCTTTCGGCATGACGGCATGGAGTCCTCAAACCGATGAAGGAGGCGGAGGCTGGTTTTTTCATCCCTCACATCGTCATTTGGAAGGAATTCGACTGACGCATCAGCCAAGCCCATGGATCGGGGACTATGGACACCTAACGATTATGCCGCAAACCGGTCCACTTGCCCTGGAGGCTGCCAAGCGATCGTCCTCTTTTCGAAGTGAAGAGATGACGGTTAGGCCCGATTATTTCCGTGTAAGGCTCCAACGCTATAACACGTTATTCGAACTGAGTCCAACAGAACGTTGTGCAAGTATGCGAATAACGTTTGAGGATCTGCAAGAGGCGAGGGTTATTGTTGCGCCATTTAAGGGAGAGTCATCCATCACCATAGACCCTAACGGCAGCAGGTTAACTGGGTATACCCGTGCGAATTCGGGTGGAGTTCCTGAGAATTTTGCGATGTATTATGTGATTGACTTGGATTGTGAGTTGGATGTGCAAGCGAGCGGTATTTGGGATGGGGATGGCGAAGCATCCCTACGCTTACATGAAGTAGGAGATGGTACGGGTGCTTTTATTGGACTTAAACTCCCACATTCAGGCGAGGTTAATCTTCGAATGGGCACTTCCTTTATTAGTTTGGAGCAAGCGATAAGCAACCTTTCACAGGAAATTGGTTCAAAGTCATTCGATGTAGTACGAACAGAAGCAGCCGAAGCTTGGGAAAAGATGCTAAATCGCATACAAGTGGAAGAGCCAAATGAAGATAAATTAAGCACTTTTTATACGTGCTTATACCGTGTCTGCTTGTTTCCTAGGATGTGGCATGAGTTTACAGAGAAGGGGGATAAGGTGCATTACAGTCCATACAACGGTCAAATCGTTCAAGGACCGATGTATTGTGATAATGGATTTTGGGATACGTATCGTACCACTTATCCTTTGTTCAGTCTGTTATGTCCATCTCGTTTAGGCGAAATCTTAGAATCTTACGTAAACGCCTATAAGGAAGGTGGTTGGATGCCGAAGTGGTCTTCACCTGGCGAACGAAGTGCAATGCCGGGTACGTTAATTGATGCAGTCTTTGCAGATGCGACAGTCAAGGGGATAGCAGGGTATGACGCGCAGTCGGCTTATGAAGGATTACTGAAGCATGCCAGTCAAGCGGCGGAAGATGCCCATTTCGGAAGAAAAGGTGTTCGTGCTTACCAACAATATGGGTATTTGCCAGGGGATCAGTTCCACGAGAGTGTCAGCAATACATTGGATTATGTATATGGCGATTTTTGTATTGCTCAACTGGCGAAAAGTTTAGGAAAAGAAGAGGACTATACGCTTCTCATGAATAGGGCAACGAATTATGCCCAATTATTGGACCCTTCCGTAGGTTTTATGAGAGGGAGAAAGACAGATGGCAGTTGGGTTGAGCCCTTCGACCCGACGGAGTGGGGAGGTGCCTATTGTGAAGGTGGTGCCTGGCAGTGTAGTTGGGCTGTTCAACACGATATCGCTGGATTAGCAGAGTTAATGGGAGGAAAAGAAATATTCTTAGCTCGAATGAGCGAGTTAATGACGACGGAACCCTCATTTAAAGTGGGCAGCTATGGTTTTGAAATCCATGAAATGTCGGAAATGGCTTCAATTAACTTTGGACAATTTGCAATTAGCAATCAACCAAGCTTTCATATCCCTTATCTTTTTGCGGCGGTAGGCTCGCCTGCGAGGACGCAATTCTGGGTTAGAAAAACGGCAGAGGAGCTATTTAGTTCTGCACCTGATGGCTTGCCCGGCGATGAAGATAACGGGAGTTTGTGCGCTTGGTACATTTTTGCCTGCATGGGGATGTACCCGTTATGTCCCGGTGTGCCTGAGTATGTGATTGGGAGTCCGATGTTTGAGCGGATGACCCTTCACTTGGAGAACGGTAAACAGATTGTGATAGAAGCCGATCACAACGCTCAAAGTCACCGTTATGTAGAAAGCGTGCATGTCAACAAGCAACGGCATCTGTCTTTATTTTTTTCGCATGATCAACTTATGAATGGTGCTGTCATCCAGTTTGCCATGTCGGACACACCGACGAATACAGAGGTAGAGAATAGACATTGGCCTTACTCCATGTCACGCCAAAGTCAATCGGAAGGGGAATGAAATATGACATTACAACGTGTGGAAATAGTAAAACCAGGTTTCTTTGCAACGGCTGCAGCAGCGGATAGCCGCAGAGGAGAATTTGATTTAGGTAATGAAGTCTTGATTGCGCACAAAGTACCTGTTGATTTTGTATTTATTGGTGATTCCATTACGCATATGTGGGAGCTGAATGCCTATTTTGGACGCGACGGTCGTTATATTGTAAACCGAGGAATTGGTGGAGATATTAGCAGCCATGTGTTAAGAAGATTTGAAGCTGATGTCATTCAACTGAAACCGAAGGTTGTGGTGATTAAAATTGGCGTAAACAATTTTTGGGCGTTGGATGGCGCGATAACTGAGCATAAGAGAACTGCGGAGCAAATTATACCAGCACTTGTTCATGATATTCAGGCCATGGTTGTACAGGCAAAAGCACACGGAATTATACCTGTGATCTGTTCTATTTTGCCAACGAATATGCCACAATCGGGAAATAATGCGATACGAAACGCTAGCATTTGCCGTGTAAATGAGGACCTTCAAAAAGTAGCTAGCGAACATGGCGCCATCTACGTCGATTACCATTCACGGATGGTTACGGACGACGGCATCCAGTTGCGCAATGGGCTTGCAGATGATGGACTTCACCCACATGTGATTGGCTACGATATTATGGCGGATGCTTTACGTGAAGAATTGAAACTTAAAGGGATCTCTATATAAAAGAGCAATGTGTAAATTGAACACAAAAGTTGCAGGCTCGTACCTTGATGGTGCGGGCTTTTGTCATTTTACCCACATGTGTTAACGAAAGTTCATGATCTTCATAAAGGATCATATCCAATAACTAGCCGCTGGTGGAATAATGATGGGGAAACGAACCTGTTTCTATTCTAGGGAAAGATGGTGATTGATGAATGCTAGTAAGACGAAGTGGATGGAAGGTGTATTTATTATTGATGGTTGTCGTGTTTGCGATTGTAGGATTGTTAGGGGCAACACAAGTACACGCGACAAATGATGATTATGATACGATGCGGATCAGGTGGAAGAATTATTTGACAGGAGGAGTTTCGTTAGACACATCAGATCCGGATATAGCGTCTAAGCTGAACAGTATAAATCAAACCAGTTGGAGTACGATGCAAATTAATCCGAATCAGAATTATTTATGGAGCGATTTGAACAGCACGGTCGATTCTTCCCATATAACAGGGAGCTACCTTCGAATAAAGGGAATGGCGCTTGCGTACAGCACGATGGGTTCCAGTTTATACGGAAATCAGGATCTAAAGGCAGATATTATTGATGCGATGGATTGGATGTATACCAATCGCTACAATGAAAGTAAATCAGCCTATGGGAATTGGTGGGATTGGGAAATAGGTACACCTCTGCATATTAATGATATTGTCGTACTCATGTATGACGATCTCATCAATACGCCGCAAAAAATAACCAACTATATGAAAGGGATTGAGAAGTTCTCCCCTGATCCGAACAAAGTGAACAACGCGCAATATGTGCCGACTGGGGCGAACTTAGTTTGGAAATGCCAAGTGGTTGCTTTGCGAGGTGTAATTCTAAAATCCGCCACGAAGCTGACGTCAGCAAGAGATGCGTTAAATCCGGTGTTTGATTATGTGACATCTGGGGATGGTTTCTATACGGATGGATCGTTTATCCAACATAATGTTTACGCTTACACGGGGAGCTACGGGGTAAGTTTGCTGCAAGAACTAACGAATTTGCTGCTTTTATTGAATAGTTCTCCTTGGCAGCCTACCTATGCTGGCGGAGCAAATGTGTACAAATGGATCTATGACGCGTATGAACCGCTCATCTATAACGGTGCCATGATGGATATGACAAGAGGGAGAGCCATCTCCAGAAATTATGAGCAAGATCATGTTGTTGGCCATAATGTGATCGCTTCCATCATCCGCTTAGCTCAAAGTGCTCCTACGGTTGATGCACAGCGAATGAAAGCGATGGTGAAAGCATGGATCGGTGCTGATACCCAGTTTAATTTCTACAAGGATGCTAACTTAAGCACAACAGTCATGGCTAAGGCCATTATGAGTGATAACACCATAGTGCCTAGAGATGAAAAGGTGCAGACCAAAGTTTATGCTGGCATGGATCAGGTGCTACATCTTCGTCCAGGGTTTGGATTCGGTGTCAGTATGTCATCGCATCGCATTGGCACTTATGAAGCGACCAATGGTGAGAATTTGAAAGGCTGGTACACAGGCGCTGGCATGACGTATCTCTACAACAAAGATCCACTTCAGTTTACCGACTACTGGCCGACCGTGAATAAGTACCGACTCCCGGGAACGACGGTGGATACGATGCCAAGAGCTGATGAGGAAGGCGCAGGGTATTTGAGTCCCAAAACATGGGCAGGAGGTACAGAATTACTAGGTCAATATGCAACGGCTGGTCTGGACTATAAAGGATATGGCAGTACGTTAAAAGCCAAGAAATCCTGGTTTATGTTTGACGATGAAGTGGTTGCACTTGGGACAGGAATAACAAGTACGGACAACCGAACCATCGAGACAACCGTTGACAATAGAATGCTCACGAAGACACAAGTTACACAAGGCATCGATCCCACTTCACCTCCATCCACACCTACTGGAAGCGAACCCTTGCGTCATAAAGTGTATGCGGTGACAGATAGTGTGAACGATGGCAATGTGCCGGAAAATACGTTTGACAATAACTTTGGTTCGAGATGGTCATCCAGTGGAGATGGACAATGGATTCAATATGATCTTGGTAAAATACAATCTATTGGCTATGTGGGAATAAGCTTCATGCTTCAATCTGCAAGAACGACTAATTATGAAGTCTTGGTTTCCGAGGATGGGCAGGTATGGGATCAGGTCTTCAATGGAACTTCTAGTATCATGAGCGATGCACAGCTACAAATCGTTGATTTTCCGGATACCCAAGGCAGATATGTCAAAATTATCGGTCATCAGAACTCGACAGGGCCGTGGAACAGCATCACGGAAGTGCAAATCTATGCACCATGTACGGCAGGCAATCTCCTTATCCTTCCTACAGTTGCGGCATTGAATGTGAATGGGGTGACGAGTAGCTTAGGTTCAAGCGATGTTCCACCAGTCAATGACAATGATATTCGGACGTTTTGGTCGGCAACTGGAGATGGTCAGTGGCTGCAAGTTGACTTAGGCAGCCCTACAGCAATAGGACACGTAGGGATCAGCTTCGAGCAAGGTACGGAGAAGCATTATGCCTTTGAGATCCAATCCTCCGTGGACGGCACAACTTGGACACCTATGTACAGCGGCCAAAATACGATCCTATCTTCGGAGATTCGTGCCTATGATGTCCTGGATACAACAGCCAGATACATTAAATTCATTTTCCATGGAAATGATGCGGATCTGTCCAATCACGTCTCTGAAATTCAAGTATATGCCCCAGATGCTTCAGGGCCAGTGTTAGATCCTCTGCATGCGACGAAAAAAGTCAAAGGGGATGAGCAATTCGTTGTGAATGGTGTAACGAAGCCTGCTGGATTAGGATGGACAGAAACGATGAACAATGTGTCTTATGCGTATTTGGAGGGAACAGGTGGTTACTACTTCCCGCAGCCCACTTCTTTAAAAGGGACGAGAAACGTCTCCCAAGGCAGCTGGTCACAGCTCAATAAAGGTGGACCTACGACTGTATTGAGTAAAAATTATCTAACACTCTGGTTAGATCATGGAACCAATCCGTTCTATCAGGATTACGCCTACGTGTTACTGCCCAATAAAACAGCTGCAGAAACTGCGAGTTACAGCTCGAACCCTAATATTGAAATCCTAGTTAACAATACGAACGTGCAAGCTGTGAAGGAGAAAACACTGGGAATACTGGGGGCTAATTTCTGGTCACCTAGCACTTTCGGCTATCTAACGGCATCGAATCCCTCCTCCATGATGGTAAAGGATCAAGGCAATGTCTTAGATATCGCTGTTTCAGATCCTACACACTTGCAAGCTAAGGTTACGTATGAAATTCATAAAGCTGGGTTATCTGTGATTGAAAAAGACCCAAGTATAACCCTCCTACAGTTGAGTCCTACAATAAAGTTTGAGATCAATACCCAAGCTATGGATGGCAAATCTCACAAATTAAAACTGCAGATTAACACGGCTGTTACGACGCCTTTGCCAACACCGACAGCACCTCCAACGCATACCGTTGACCCAATTCCAGATACGATTGTCGATGTGTTGGATGATTTCACACAAACTTTCGCACACAGTGCAAATTTAAGTTTTGATCGCGGGCAAGCTGAAGCATTTCTTGGTGATACGTCACGGTTAATCAGAACCAAAAACACGAACGAGTATATCATTTACAAAGCATTGCCGAATAAAGATATCACTGAATTTGCAGCAAAGGCATGGTTCTGGGCGAATGAAGCTGTAACTGACTTTGCGTTTTACAGCTCGCAGGATAATGTCACCTATACAGCTTTCACTCCAGCTAAAGTAGTTGGCGCAAATGGCTGGAAAGATGTGAATTACAGCGGTTCGCTGCCGACGGGAACGCAGTATCTAAAAATTGTTTACATGCACACTACCAGCAATGTATGGAACCCGCAGCTTGCTGAAGTCACATTGACGAGTAAATTGCCTGCTCCAACGAGCGTAACAGTCGTTGACAATGTGTACGACTACACCAAGATGTTCGCACGAAGCGCAAACCTTAGTATCAGCGGATCTAATCCTCAAGCATTTGGCGATGATGCTACACGATTAGTCAGACTTACGAACACCGACGAGTATATTGTGTATCAAGCGGCAACAGACATGGAACTGCGGAATTTTAGCGCGGATACGTGGTTCTGGCCTTATGAGACTTCTACTGATTTTCAATTTGCTGTATCTCCAGATAATGTGAGCTATACCGTTTATACGCCGGCTAAAGCAACCGTCACAGGTACCTGGAATAAAGTGACCTACAGTGGCACATTGCCTAGAGGGACGCAGTATTTGAAAATCATTTATAAGCAGCACTCGGCGAATAGCTGGAATGCTCAGATTGGTAAAGTGACTCTGACGAGTAAAGTACCGACGCCTACAAGTGCCACAGTTACCGATGATGTGTATAATTTCAGCAAGATGTACGATCATTCTAGCCATCTCTACTTTGACACTTCCAATGCCGTCGCATTTGGTGAGGATGGTTCCCGGTTAGCGCGAAATACGAATACAGACGAATACATTGTCTATAAGGCTGCACCAGAGATGGATATGAAATCCTACGCCATCGATACGTGGTTCTGGACCTATGAACCATCGGCGGATTTTGAATTGTATAGTTCATGGGATAATGTCACCTATACGCAGATTTCGCCTGTGAAAACCGATTTGTTGGTTAGGTGGTTGAAGAGAACTTACAGCGGGAATTTACCGATAGGTACGCAGTATTTAAAAATTGTTTACAAACAGCATACGGCCAACGTGTGGAATCCACAGATTGGTAAGGTCGAGTTTTTCAGTGAAGTGAATGATTAACGAAAGTTCATGATCTTAAATCTCGATCATTTCATTCCTTTTGGCCGGATGCCATAATAAAAGTGTAAGATAGTTAGTTTACAAGGGGGCATACAAATAACATGAAGCGTAAGTTCACATCACCAAAAGCATTAGTAAGCATCGTGCTTGGCATGAGCGTTTTAGCAGGTTGTACCAACGCAGCAGTTAGTCCATCAACTTCACCTGCTGCAAGTCCAGCAGCGACGAAGAGCACAGCAGTTGTAGCGAAGGAGAATGATCGAACGAAGTTTGATCCGCCTGTTACGATCACAGCAGCGATTGCCCTAAAACCATCCGATAAGCTGCGCAATGGTGACACGCCTGAGAATAATCCAATCTCCCGTTGGTTTAAAGACACGCTAGGCATTGTAACGAAATATCAATGGGTGGTCACGGATGCGAGTGCGCTGGAAACGAAAGTTCGTTTAGCTCTAACAAGCGGTGAAGCATTGCCTGACGTTCTCACTGCCTCTGGTACCGTGTTTGAAGATCTTGTTGCCTCCAAGAAAATTCAATCCATTGATGAGGCCTTCGAGAAGTATGCAACGCCAAGGGTGAAAGAATCCTATCAGAAAAATCCGGAAGTATGGAATTTGGTCAAACGAAACGGAAAACTGTATGGGTTGCCTACCCTGTCCAATGGAATTGTAGGGAACACCGTGATGTGGATCCGAGAGGATTGGCTCAAGAAGTTAAATCTCAAAGCACCAACGAATGTGCAAGAATATGAAGCGGTCATGGATGCGTTTACAAACAAAGATCCTGATGGCAATGGAAAAAAAGATACGTATGGTATGGCCTTCGGGGCAAACACCGGCTACCATAAACCAACGATGAACTTCATGTCGGATGCTTCGTTTATCTTTGGTCAAGATCAGCCTTACCAATGGTTGAAAGGGACAGATGGCAAGCTGCAATACGGCTCAACGAAGCCAAGTGTGAAGGATGCTTTAGGCAAATTACAAGAATGGTTCAGTAAGGGGTATATTAGTCCTGACTTCGGTACGCAAGACGCAGCGAAAGCTATGGCAGACTTTACTTCAGGTAAAGCTGGAATCGCTTTTGCGCCAGGATGGGCTGGCGGCTGGCCAGTAGGTACGGCAGTGACAGAAGCCAAAACCAAAAATCTAGCCTTGGATTTCAAACCATATCCGATTCCAGCGGGAATCAAAGGTGAGGTGGGAAGGCAGGCATCACCGCCGTCCTATGGAAATTATGTTTTCCGCGAAGGGTTTAAAAATATGGAAGCCATCTTTAAGTATTGGGATACGATGTACGGCTGCTCCGTTGAGGATGCCCAATGTCCATTTGCAAATGGTAAGGGCGAAGGCTATGACTTTGTGATGAAAGATGGAAAGCCGGATTGGAAGAACATTCCGGAAGGTACGCTCAGTCTGAATGCTTATCTGTTGATGTCGCCAGGATCAGGAACAGCTCCTACGAACGTCATGTCTGGACCTAACATTTACCAACGGGTCGCAGCTGGGAAGAAAGACAACATCTTTGAGCAAAAGCTAGCCGCTGAGAATGGCCAATTAACGATTGATGGCTTTGCAGTTGCCTTTCAGCAGCTGAACAAAGATGTGCAAAGCGGATTCTTCGGCGCTAACACGCCGACCATGAAAGACAAATGGGAACAGCTCATTGCCTTGGAAGAGCAAGCGTTCCTGCAGATCATTTACGGTAAACAGAAACCAGACTATTTTGATACCTTCGTGAAGCAATGGAATGATCAAGGCGGGGCACAAATTACCAAAGAAGTGAATGAGTATACAGCTAGCCTGAAGTAATTGTTCCACGATGTGATAAGAAATGCGGAGTGCTGGTGTAACTGGGGTTCTCCGCATTTTCTTTTTATAGAGAAGTCCTAACGATCGATAGGAGACGAACTGGATGAAAACGGAAACAATACAATACGCTTTACAAGAGAGGGCAATCCCCCTGAAAAAGAGAAAAGGCTTCCTCAATCTAAGACAAACGTGGCCCCTACATGTGTTCTTGTTGCCTTCCGTTGTGTTATTGCTCATTTTCAGCTATACGCCGATGGTCGGATTTGCAATTGGCTTTCAAGACTTCAAACCATGGTTAGGCATTTTTGGCTCACCTTTTGTGGGATGGAAGCATTTTGCATTTATGTTTCACGATCCAACAGCCTTGCAAGTCATTTGGAATACGCTTGTCATTGCTGTATTCAAAATTATCGCTGGTGCCATTGCACCTTTCACTTTCGCCTTACTACTGAATGAAGTTCGTGTCGTCATCTTCAAGCGAGTGATTCAATCGCTGGTGTACTTGCCTCATTTTATCTCCTGGGTCATTCTCGGTGGCATCCTGACGGATCTGCTGTCTACGAATGGGATGATCAATCAACTTCTCGTCGGGATGGGCTTGGATAAGATCTTCTTTCTGGGAAGTGGAAACTGGTATCGCTTTACCCTTGTCGTCAGTGATGTGTGGAAGGATTTTGGATTCGGTACGATCATCTATTTGGCTGCTATGGCAGGTATTAACCCGAATATGTATGAGGCTGCCGATATTGACGGTGCAAATAATTGGCAGAAAACGATTCACATTACCATTCCAGCTGTGATTCCTATAGCCATTGTTATTGTTACTTTATCGTTAGGCAACATTCTGAACGCTGGATTTGATCAAGTATTTAACACCTATAATCCACTTGTATATCCCAAAGGCGATATTATTGACACCTATGTCTACCGGATTGGTTTACAACAAGGTTCGTATAGTTTCGCAACTGCAGTTGGATTTTTCAAGTCCATCATTGGATTTATTCTCATTGCGACGACGTACAAATTAGCATCTAAATATGCAAATTACAGGATTTTCTGAGGGGATATAGCTATGATTAAATTATCGTTCTCCACGAAAATGTTTCAATTCTCGAACTATATTTTTCTATCGATTGCCGCTTTTCTCTGCATTCTTCCTATGGTTCATGTCTTGGCTGTATCCTTTAGTTCAGACTATGCGACGACAGCTTACTTAGTAAAATTTTGGCCCGTCGGCTTTAATCTCACGGCATACGAGAAGGCTTTGAACAGTAATAACTTTCTGGTTGCCTTCAAAGTCAGTGTGTTCAGGACGGTGCTTGGAACAGCACTTACGATGTTTCTGACCATGCTGGCAGCGTATTCGATGTCCAAAGAGGATCTTTACTTTAAAGGAAGAACCTTCTATGCGTGGTTCTTTGTCTTTACGATGCTTTTCCACGGCGGACTCATTCCAACCTATCTGGTCGTTCAGAAAATAGGACTAACGAATTCTCTACTAGCATTAATCTTGCCTTCGGCTGTTAATGTCTTCAACGTCGTCCTAATGATGAATTTTTTTCGAGGAATTCCCAAGGAATTGCAAGAAGCTGCGATGATGGATGGGGCGGGACATTTCCGAATCTTGTTCACCATATTCATGCCAATTTCTTTACCATCTATTGCTACATTGTCATTGTTTACGATGGTTTTTCATTGGAATGCATGGTTTGACGGCATGATTTATATGAACAAAGCAGAGCTTTTTCCATTAGCTACCTTTTTGCAAGCTTTAATTGCCAGTTTTGATTTTACAAAAATCGGTCTTAATCCAGAGGACTTGAATAAATTATCGGAACGTTCTTTAAAATCAGCTCTAATCTTTATTGGTACAGTCCCGATCTTGCTTGTGTATCCTTTTCTGCAAAAGTATTTCGTACAGGGGATGACATTGGGGTCGGTAAAAGAATAAATCCAAGTGAAATGGCTGTTAGGGCAATCCTAGGAGCTGTTTTCACTGTATGATTGTTACAATCATGAGCTTTCAATTGGTATAATAGAGCAAACGGAAGATAGGGAGCACCGGCTAATGAATCTAATCAAGAGAGTAATCCTTCTTATCGTGATGAGTTTAATCGTCATTCTTGCCCTTTACGCCTATTCCTATAAACAAAGTGTACATGTCATTGAAAATCAAATTAATACACGGAATGAAGAGAAGCTATCGTACTTTCTCAACCGAATTGAAAGCCTATTGGATCAGAATATGATCTACGCCACGCTCGTCACCAAAGATCCGGAAATTAAAAAAGTCGCCTTCGGCGAACTGCCTCCTGCCAGTTATGATCGCGTAAGTGTAGTTCAATCCATTGAAAGCAAGCTCAACCTTTTTAGCATGACCAATCAAATTATGAACATTATTACGCTCTATTTTCCAAAAATCGATCTTGCTTTGTCTACGGTACCTTCAACAGGACTGAATCAAGAGGAGATCTTAAAGGATTACACAGCCAATTGGAAATTAACGAAAGTCGATATAAGCGGTGTCAAAATGGATGCGTTTTCACGATTTTTCATATCGCCGTATCAGGCAGAAGCAACGAATATCATGAAATCGGATTTCATTATCCGTGTTGATTTTTTTACGAAAAATATTGCGAATTTACTAGATGAGTTTAAAATCGCCGGCAACGGTGACGCCTTTTTCTATGGCAGCTCCAATCAAATTGTGTATAACAGCACAGCGAATATGACACTCATTCAGCAGCTGATGCAGAAGTCTCCTTTCCAGGATGGAAAGGGATTGAAGAAGAGTTCAACGGTCGTTGAGTTGAGTGGAAAGAAGTATATTCTCTATGTGCTGCCATCTGAAAAGCTGAACTGGAGCTTGGTAGATATTGAGCCCCTGGAGGAAATTCTCAACCCGGTGAATCATAGTCGCAATTTATTTTATCTCATTTTATTTTTACTGCTATTACTCGGTATGGTGGCTGCTTATTTCTTGTATTTTTATATTCAGGTACCCATTCGTATCTTGATACGCAGCTCTGAGCATATCAAGAACAAAAATTTCTCATATCGCATCCAAAGCTTGCGGAAGGATGAGTTTAAACAATTATTTGATTCTTTTAATGACATGGCGAAGGAAATTGATGAGTTGATTAAACGTGTGTATGTAGAAGAAATTCGCTCTAGAGAAGCCGTAATGAAACAGCTTCAATCGCAAATTAATCCTCATTTCCTCTATAATTGCCTGGCGTATATCGTAAATATGGCGAAAATGAACAAACCTCAGTCGGTTATTGCAATGGCTCATAATTTGGGAGACTACTATAAATATACGACTCGGAATGAGACGCTGGAGACCACACTCGGCACGGAGCTAGAGCTGGCTGTTAATTATATGAATATTATGAATCAGCAGCTGGATAAATTTCGGTATATTGTTTCCGTCCCAGAGACGATGAAAGCGATGAAAATTCCCAAACTAATCATTCAACCCCTCATTGAAAATGCGATCGTACACGGGCTTGAGGAGATTTCAATGAACGGCCTTATCACCATTGTTGGTTTGGATGACAGTCCTCGCTATCGGCTCATTATCGAGGATAATGGGCCAGGGTTGTCGGCGGAAGCCTTGCAAGAACTTAGACGTAAGACAGCAGATGAACAGAATGATTCTCCTCAGAAGGGGATTTGGAATGTTCATCATCGCTTTCACTATTATTTTGGAGAACGCTCAAGTATGCGTTTGGATAATTCGGCGCTAGGCGGATTAAGGATTGAATTGATCTGGGAGAAAGCAGCAGGGGAGTGAGCTCGGAGATGTTTTCATTACTGATTGTAGATGATCATAAGCATCAAGTGGATACGTTAGCGGTTACGTTACCCTGGGAAGAGTTAGGGATAACCACGATTTATAAAGCCTATGAAGGCCAAGGGGCGCTAGCTATTCTGGAGGCGCATCCCGTTGATATTGTCATCACCGATATTCGTATGCCTGGCATGAGTGGTTTGGAGTTATTAGAACGCGTTAACGAATCC
Organism: Paenibacillus qinlingensis; assembly: GCF_031455095.1. Classification (GTDB taxonomy): domain Bacteria; phylum Bacillota; class Bacilli; order Paenibacillales; family NBRC-103111; genus Paenibacillus_E; species Paenibacillus_E qinlingensis_A. The sequence goes on along the minus strand of NZ_JAVDSB010000002.1, from coordinate 195,048 downwards.
AATCGGAAAATTGATGCCATTCTGTTAACTGGGTATGCTGAATTTGAGTATGCGAAGAAAGCGATCGAGCTGCATGCCCTGGAGTACCTGATTAAACCTGTGCGCGATCAATTGCTCATCGACGCTGTAAGCCGCATCATTAGTAAGCGTCAGAATGAGTTACAACATTCGCAAGCCTTTGAACAGGCCAATGCTATCCTGCATCAAAATTTACCACTCCTAAAAGAAAATTTATTGCATGATCTTTTGCAAGGCGCGAAAATCTCCCCTAAACAACTGATAGAGAAACTGGAGATGTATCAAATCCCATTTTCCTGTGGCGATGAGATTCGATTCATCGTGATACAATTCGATTCGCAATTCTATGAATCTTATACTCTCTCAGATATGCATTTATTAGAGTATGCGGTATCGAATATAGCAGAGGAATTGCTCCGAAGTCATTTTAGTCTGTGGACAAGGAGAGCGCCGCAAGAAAATGTCACCCTGATGCTCAAGCCGATGCATGCCGAAGGTGCTGCTTGGCACGAGGAAGGGCTGCTGTCGATTGCGACTCTTTTGTTGGAGCAGGTGAATCGGTATCTCAAAGGTAAGGTGGCAATCTACGTATCTACGCCGGCACAATTTCCTGAAGAAGCCCAGGCTTGCTACACTTCGGTTGTTTCCTCAGCCATGAGTTCGTCGGAACGACAGGGCGTATTTATTTTAAGTAAGCAACATGTCATTAGCCGCGGAGTGGAACCTTTGCGAACTTTGTATCAATCCCCAATGCTGATTCAACTGATGGATAGCAACAATCTAGATAAATTGAATGAGAAATTTCATGCCATTTTTCAAGAATTAGAGCAAAAACAGACGGATTCCCGCGCCCATCTGCGAGAAGCCTACCTGCATGTATTGAGCTGCTTTACCTTTTTGGCCCATAAGAAAGGCAAAGTCTTGGAAGATATTATCGGCATCGGTTCCGTTCATAAAGAACACAGTGTGATTCATTCCGCGAAGCAATTGAAAGCTTGGTGCAGCCTCATTCTCGAAGCGCTCATTGAGGAAGATTCGTCCGTTGATGATGAGAATCATCTCCAGCTCGTCAATAAAATTCATGCATATATTGAGCAGAATCTATCCAAGGATGTTACTTTGCAATCCATTAGTGAACATGTCTATTTGCATGCTGTCTACTTATCGAAAATATATAAAGAGATTACGGGCTTAAATTTGAGCGAATACATTTTACATGCACGGATGGAAGAAGCGAAGCGGCTGCTTGAAAAGACGTCTTTTAAAATTTATGAGATTACAGAAAAAGTCGGATACCAAAGCCCACAGCATTTTATTCGGCGATTTAAACATTATTATGGCGTGACGCCTGACGGCTTTCGGAAGCAGTAAGGTGTAGAAGAATGAAGGAGCGTAGATCATGGCCAACACATGGGTAGAGAGGGCTTGGGAACAGGTCGTTCATAAGATAGAAAAAACAAGTTATAACATTGGTGCATCGTTTCCGAATGGAACCGAAAATGGCCGTTACGTCACTTCGCCAGCCCATGATTGGGTAGCCGGATTTTGGCCGGGAATACTCTGGTTGGTTTATGGTGAAACGAACAATGAACGGTTGAAAACGTTGGCTGTAGATTGCGAAAGACAAATGAGTCTAAGCTTATGGGAATATGAGCATTTACATCATGACATGGGATTTATGTTCGGTCTAAGCAGTATAAAGCAGTATGAGTTCCTGGCTGATGAGGATGCAAAACGACACGCCTTGATGGCGGCCAATCTTCTTGCCGGAAGATTTAATCCTGTCGGTTCCTTCATTCGCGCATGGCCAAACTGGGGTGGCGAAGATCACAGCGGCTGGGCAATCATCGATTGTATGATGAATTTGCCTCTCTTATATTGGGCTTCAGCAACGATTGCCGATCCACGTTATCGTCATGTGGCAGAGGGGCACGCCGATATGGTGCTCAATCATTTTATGCAACAAGATGGATCGGTTCATCATATTGTGGCTTTTGATCCGGAGACAGGCGCATGTGTGGGCGCGTTGGCGGGGCAAGGCTATGCCGCAGATTCTGCCTGGTCAAGAGGAGCGGCTTGGGCACTTTATGGATTTGCACTCAGCTATAGATATACAGGCAAAGAGAAATATCTAGCTGCTGCAAAGCGTGTAGCGCACTTCTTCCTGGACCATTTGCCCGCGGATAAGGTGCCATATTGGGATTTTCGTCTGCCCGACCAAGAGGCAGAGGAGCCTAGGGATTCTTCAGCTGCTGCTATTGCAGCTTCCGGACTACTTGAAATCTCCGCTCTCGGGATGGGTGATGAGAAATTACTTTATCAGCAAGCAGCGGAGGAGATTCTGTATTCACTCGCACATCACTATGCGGATTGGCAGGAGGAGTCCGAGGGATTACTGCTACATGCGACGGGATATTTCATGCAAAATATATTTGTAGACACTTCGCTGATCTATGGGGATTATTACTTTGTTGAAGCGTTATTAAAGTTGAAGAAGCTAAAGGTGTAAGGAGAAAGGCTGCCGATTCGTTACGGCAGCCGGTGATTATAGAATGCCGAGACGCTTCAAGGCTTCCATTGTAACTGTCTTAGCGGTCGTCCCGCTGCTGTCTACGTTAGTTGCGAACACCCAGTCGGTCTTCCCGCGCTCGACATAACCCACATACCAGCCGAGTCCCATGTCGGACAGGCGTGTCCCCGTTTTGCCATGCACCGTGTAATCGTCCTGGTCGTTATCGATCATGATACGCTTGACGGTCTTCATCGTCTGCTCCTGGAAAGGGAGTGTCTCTTCCACCAGTTCTTCCATGAAGCCGACCTGCTCCTCTGCCGAGATCTTTAGCGAGCTGTTCAACCAAAAGGTATCGATCCCCCCGCTAATATCCATATTGCCATATTGCAGGCGATTGACATAACTCTTCATCCGCTCGGCGCCAATGTCCCTGGCCATCGCTTGGTAATACCAGATTGCGGATGCCCGCATCGCCGAAGCCAGGGAATGGTCTCGGTTCCACACCTCGAATGGTCTGACGACGCCGTCCCATCTCTTGACGTCATATTCATCCTGAACGGCTGCCACCTCGAGACCGATGAGTGCGTTCGGCACCTTGAACGACGACTCTGGTGTGAACCGCTGCTGGCTTCTTTCAGAATTGCAGACGAAGGTGCGGTCTGTCTTCAAGTTTTTGATGACGAGGGTGCCTTGCATGTCGTGGAACAGCTCCTGGCAGGGGAGCTTCGATTCTTTTGGGGCAGCGTGCACAGGAAGTGCGGCAAGGGCCGTACCACCGGCGAATAGTAGGGTGGCGAGTGCCAGGCCGAGTTTGTTTTTCTTTTTCCAAGTAAGCAATTTGAATTCCTCCTTCAGCTTCTTCATAATGAAATAGTAGTAAGGCTCGTGTCGACAACACTGAGTATAGAGCAATATACGGCTGGGCTGCACCGACGTTTGCGGTGATTGTACCCATACAGTTCGTTGGGAGGCGTGCAAATGGAGATGCTGTATGAAGTGATTGTGGAACAACTTTTGCAGGAGATGAAGGCTGGGAAGCGGATGCCAGGGGACAAGCTGCCGTCAATTCGGGAAGGGGCGGATGCGTTCGCCTGTAGTCGCAATACGGTGATTCGGGCGTACAGAGAGCTCGAGCAAACTCACCGGATCTATGCTGTACCACAGAGCGGTTATTATGTCGCGCATCGCCGTCATGGCGGGGAAGAGGTAGGAAGCGCAGCTGGGGTACAGGATGTCATCGATTTCGAATGGGCGGGGCCGGACCGAAGTGCCATGCCGTACAGGGATTTTCAGATCTGCATGAACGAGGCGATCGAGAGATATCGCGAAGATATGTTCACGTATTCGGAGGGACAGGGTCTCGCATCGCTGCGATTCCAGCTGGCACGGCATCTAAGGGATCTGCAAGTATTTACTGTTCCAGAGCGTATTTATGTGGTGACAGGCTCGCAGCAGGCGTTGAATGTGCTTGTGGGGCTACCTTTTCCGAACGGCAAGCGGAACATCGTCGTGGAACAGCCTGTTCATCCCGGCATGATCGAATCGCTGCGGGGATATGAGGGCGAAGTGTACGGCATCACGTACGAGGAAGGTGGTATGGATCTGGAGCGGTTGGAGGCGTTCTTTCGGGAAGGGGACGTCAAGTTCTTTTACACCGTTTCGCGATTTCACAACCCGACCGGGTACAGCCACACGAACGAGGCCCGTAAGCGCATGGTTGAGCTCGCGCAGCGATATGATGTGTACATCATCGAGGATGATTACATGGGGGACTTGGATGGCTATGCGAGGAACGACCCCATGTTCGCGTATGATCCGTCCGGACGGATTATCTATGTCAAAAGCTTTTCCAAAGTCATGCTTCCCGGATTGCGTCTCGGGCTGGCTGTCTTACCTGATGGGCTGCGGGAGGCTTTCTTGCAGGCGAAGTCCGCAGCTGACGTGCATTCGCCTCTGCTGACGCAAGGGGCTCTGGAGGTGTACCTCGAGAGCGGTATGTTCACCGCCCACATCGGCCGGATGCGAGACATTTACCGCCGGAAAGCGGTGCTGCTGCAAGAAGCCTACAGCAAGTATTTACCGCCAGGAACGGCTTATAGCCGTTCATCCTCCGGCTTCTATACCACGATCGGACTGCCGGCATCGCTCCGGGCGCAAGCTGCGGCTGACTACCTGCTGGAGCGCGGGGTCCGGGTTGATCCTGCCCAGCGGATGTATCTGCCGGAGTTTCGACAGGAGGGTGTCCTCCGGTTGAGCGTCTCACAGGTGGAGGACGGACTTATCGAGTCCGGCATTCGGCGCATCGGAGACGGAATTCGAGAGCTGCTTCGACAGCGGTCGGAAGTCAGGTTTGTGTCACGATAATGTTTGGTAATTTTCACGCTTAGCTCTTACTTTTTGTGGAAGACGTGAAGCAGTAACCTTTAAACTCTGGGATATTCTTCATAGCTGCCACTACGTGTTTAGATGTATAAACTACAGCTAATTTATCCAAATCTGACCTGTTTGCAGGATTAGATGGAAAAACTACAGCTAATTTGCTAGAAATTTGAAGAAACGAGCAAATCGGAGGAATTTAACTACAGAAAATCCAGTTAACCATTCAGATTCGCGAAATCCGATTCAAATAGATGGAGAAAATCCAGTTAGATTGAGGGAAGTAAAAGAAGTAGGTTCATCACTCAAAGGTCATGAACGAAAAGAGGCTGTTCCCCAAAAGTCTAGATCAACTTTTGAGACAGCCTCCTATCGTCATTCAGTTAGGATTCAGAAAGAGTAACGATTGGCAATATCACTTCAACCATAGTCCCTTTCCCAACTTCACTTTCGATTCGTATAGTTCCCTTATGATTTTGGATAATCCGCATGGAAACCATTAAACCTAACCCTGTTCCTGTTTCTTTCGTTGTAAAAAAAGGACTTCCAATCTTGTTTATTTCACTTTGTGGGATGCCATAGCCGGAGTCTTGAATTCGAATGTGGATTTTACCGTTGATTTGCTCGGTTTGTATGACCACTTCCCCGCCTTTAGGCATGGATTCAATCGCATTCTTTAGAATATTGACAAATACTTGATTGATACTGCGCTGACACTGAATGAGTGATAATTCGGTATCAAAATCTTTCTTTATTTGAACGTTATAAAGGTTGGCTTGTCCTTCGAATAATGTGATGACGTGAATTAATTCATGGACCACGTTCCTTAGCTCATAAGCTTCATTTGAAGGTTTAGCTAACACTAAAAGCTCACTTACTATTTCATTGATTCGATCAATTTCTGATAGCATGACTTCATTACGTAAATTGTTTGTACCGTCAATATCCTCTTTGACATACAGTTGCATAAATCCTCGTAAACTAGTCAATGGATTTCTAATTTCATGGGCAATGCCAGCTGCAAGTTCGCCAACCAAGGAAAGTTTCTCAGATCTGCGAATTAATTCTTCAGATTGCATCCGTTCTGTAATATCACGCCCCATACTGATTACGTGTTGAAGCTCTCCTGCCGCATTTCTTATTCTTTTAGAGTGTGCTTCTTGCCAAATATACTGACCGTTTTTATGCCGAACACGATAAACATATATTCGGCTATCCGCGTTATTAGCATATCCGTTCTTTAACAAGTTGGAGTTCATATCATCTTGATGCCAATAATCATAGGCAGATGTTCCAATGAGCTCATCTGGCTCATATCCGAGCTGATTACGAACAGCTGGGGAGACGTACGAGATGATGCCGTCTGGCGTTAAACGCAAAATAACGTCCTGTGAATGGTCGGAAATAAGCTTGTGCAGTTCTTCAATCTTTTTATACTCTTCTTCATTGTTTTTTTGTTTGGTAATATCAACAATTTGACAGATGGATATGTCACTTCCAGTGAGTTCCTCCTGGTTTCTGACTAAAGTAACATTGAGAAGCCCCCACACAATGGCACCAGATTTATGTATATATCGTTTTTCTAATTGATAGCCATCAATTTCACCTTGTACCACTTTATACCACAATGCCAGATCTGCCTGTAAATCTTCAGGATGAGTGACGGCTGCGACACCGAGTTCTACTAATTCACTTTCACTATATCCTAACATTTGGCAGAAAGAGGAATTAACCTTAAAAAGGCTTCCATCTAAAGAAATAAACGCCACGCCAATTGGCGATTTTTCAAATGAACGTAGGAGAAGACTATGGTCGTTGAATTGAGATAACATCCGATCCTCCCTTTAACATAGCTACATGAATAACCTGACAAGGGCATTATAACAGTAATTTTAATTCAAATGAATATATGTGACTAAAAAAAGTGGTGCGAAAAGTCAGAGGAGAAATCCTCTTTTTGTCATTTCCTAATCCATAGTTCTATTTGAGGCAGGAATGCCATACCCATGAAAAAGGAAATTTAGGCAAGGTGTGGAAATGGTTTATATAACCAAGTTGTGAGGGGTACAAGATGAATTATTTAACGGAATCCTATGTAGATAGTTTGGCTCAGAACAGCAGTGCAATCAAGAACGGCAAGGATTTGGTGAAAAAAAATAGTTTTCCGCTGTTATGTCAATCGGAGGACAGCACGATTATTTTTGGAGAGTGTAAAGGGAGTGGCAAAGACCCGTATCAATGCTCGGTTGATATGGCAAAAGAGGGGAATCCCGTGTTTCGCTGTTCATGCCCAAGCCGCCAATTTCCATGCAAACACAATCTAGGTTTGATGTATGCCTATACGTCAGGCAAATCATTTACTACGGCATCTGTGCCTCAAGATATCGTGGATAAGCGGGAAAAGGCGGAGAAGCGGGAGGAGAAGAAGAAAGAACCTGTAGACCCGGATGCGTCGGTTGCTAAGCGAAAGACGAATAAGTCAGCTTTATTGAAGAAAATAGCGGCACAGTTGGAAGGAATCAGCATTGCAGAGAAGCTTATCTTGCAGCTTGTACAGTCAGGGCTGGGAAGCCTGGACAAAAAGGTACTGAAAACCGTTGAAGAGCAGGCTAAACAGCTTGGTAACTATTATATTCCAGGGGTTCAAACGGCACTTCGTGATGTGAACCTTCAGTTTCATGCTGAGGCAGATCGGGAGACCGTGTACACAAATGCGATTGAGCAGCTGACCATCCTGCAAGCGTTGATCAAGAAAAGCAGAGAGTATCTCAACCGTAGATTGGAAAATCCAGATCTTCCTATGGATTCGGAATCAACGTTGGAAGAATGGCTTGGGCATGCCTGGCAAATCGCAGAACTGCGGGAGCTTGGTCGTGTTCGCAGCGATTCCTCAGAATTAGTGCAGTTATCGTTCCGATCCTACACAGATCATGCTAGAGGCGAGTACATAGATGAAGGATACTGGTCAGACTTACGAAGCGGACAGATTCACTTTACAAGAACGTATCGACCCTTCCGTGCAGCGAAATACATACGTGAAGATGACTCTGTCTTTGGAGTCGTCAAAGCGAAAGAACTAGCCCAATACCCAGGTGAGCTTAACACGAGGGTGCGTTGGGAAGAAGCGGCGTTCCGAGATGCTGACTCACAAGATTTTCAGACAATCCGTTCTGCAGCTCACAAGTCATTCCCGGAAATGATTAAAAACGTGAAAAACCAGATTAAAAATCCGCTTTCGGACAAGCGCCCAGTCGTATTGTTGCAATTTGCGGATATGAAAAAGACGGAAACTTCCTATGTGCTTTTGGATGAACAAGGTAAGCAACTGCCACTAGGAGATATTCCATATCTCAGTGAGCCTACGACACATTTGCTGCCTATGTTAAATAAAGCGTTCTTACAGAATCAGGTGATGCTGGTTATGTTCGAGCACAATTGGCAGCATAACAGACTTGAGGCACAGCCACTAAGCATCGTAACGACGAATGAAGTCGTTCGCTTGCTCTATTGATGAATAAAATGAGGAGACGAACTCATGAGTATAGATCTATTGTTTGAACTGCAGCACGAGGTGCGCCGGTTGTTTATAGCAGGTAGTGGCATGGCGGCAGGCGATTTGCGGTTACAGAAAATGCTTCCCAATCTTCAGAAGCTCGGTGAGTCAGCGCCTGTGTTTAATCGAGTGGCACAGGGAGTTAGTCAAGTTCTTGAGGCAGAGACAAGCTCCTCAGCGAGTAGACTTCTAGAGTTAGGAACACTCTTGAATTCCGTGCTGTATACGCAAGGGAAAACGGAGACGAAAGAGACACTCGTACCTGTGGAAGGAACGGGAGCCAAGCTTTCGACGACCATAGCTTATCGTAAACTGTCTCCTTTGATTGAGGCGTTAACGCAAAAAGGTCAGGGACGAATGGAGCAGATCCGTCAAGGGTATGAGGATGGCCTATTTCACGATCTCCGCGTCATACCTGCTGCTGTTTCGGGGTTAGACGATAGTTATGCCGAAATACCCGAGTATCTTCATCGAACGGTGCTGCCTTCTCTCGGAATGGAGGCTCTCCCAGCACTTCAGCAGCAATTTAAGCTAGATGGCGGGAAAGGTGACGCACGTAGATTGAATCTTATCCACGATTTGCTTGGCTTATCAGCCTTAGATCTCTTGCTTGAAGCTGCTGGGCAAGGTTCTACAGAGGTCCGATCCACAGCAATTGAGCTTCTAGGCGACTATCCAGAGCAGGAAGAATTTATTGTAGAACAAGCAGACGATAAGAAAAAAGAGATACGCAGAGCCGCTTTCTTGGCCCTATCTCGCTTGGGAACGGAGCAAGCCGTTGCTCGCCTCTACAAGGCATTGGAATCGAAGGATCGAGATCTTGCGATAGAGCCGATTCAATTATGCAGGGCCAATGATCTAACACTTCGTGTCATCGGGCATGCGGAAAGTTTATTGGAGCGATTCGTTCAACGGACAAATGATGAAGAGGCCGCACAGCAGTTATTGACGGACATCCGCAGCTTACAAGGAAAAAGAGTACCGGAAGTTGTACATTTCCTAGAAAAATTGCTGACTACACCTAGTTTTATTATTCCCCAAACGGAAGCTGTACAGGAGGCTGCAGCTGAACTTCTCCTGCAAGTTGATCTACCTGAGGCAGACCGTTTTGCTGTCACTTTGCATGAATTATACAATCGCAAATTTATATCATACAGCTTTAGAGCGGCCATCAAGATACTTCCACCAGACGATGTTTATGAACGCTTTTACCATGATCTAAAAGATAAAAAGCAGACGGCGGCCAAGGACTTGTTACTCGTTCTGCGCACGATGTTTCCGTCTTTGGAACATCAAATGTACTATGCAACTGCCGAGTATGAGGCCCAGCATCAGGCGTGGGATCCTAGATGGGTGCATTTGTTTGTGAAGTTGGATGAAACGGAGCTCGTTTGCCGACTTGCCCATGACAAGAATGCACAAATTGCTGCTTATTTGGTAGAAGCGTGCCGGAAGAAACCTGACTTTTTCAACCATACAACGAATCATTGTCTCCTTGCCTTATTCCGTATGCCGTACAAGGAAGCTCCTGAGCTTCTTATGGAGATTTTGGAGAAAGGCAAGAAACAGATGTATTACTTCAATCATGCGCAAGGGGTGCTTCTGAAATTATTACCGCGTACTTATTCGGAGAGATTGCAGCTTTTTGCGCAAAGTGTGTCCAATGAGTACTTGAGGAATCAACTGCTGGACATCGTTGAGACGATCGCTGCGAAGCCGGAACATACGGAACCAACAGATTATGAAGAGAAGGGACAGGGATTATGGGGATGGATCAAAAGCAAGATGTCGTAAGATTGCCCTCTGAACGTTTATACAGGGAAGAGTTGGAGGCTTTGAAAAAGATAGATCAAGATGCGAAGCCAGCAGGGTGGCAGCTTTCGCCGAAGGCGGTACTGACGTTTCTGACCGGTGGGAATGCCAAAGGGATCACGATTACACCAAAATACATAGGCAACAAGCGGCTGGTAGAAATGGCCATAGCTACGCTGTTGACAGATCGAGCGCTCATGCTGATCGGGGAACCAGGAACGGCAAAGTCGTGGCTTTCGGAAAATTTGACAGCTGCCATCCACGGGGATTCTGGTAAAGTCATTCAAGGAACGGCAGGCACGAGCGAGGAGCATATTCGATATTCATGGAATTATGCGATGCTGCTGGCACAAGGACCTTCCGATCAAGCGATTATTAAAAGTCCAATTTTCCGCGCGATGGAAACAGGGGGAATTGCCAGATTTGAAGAAATCTCACGCTGCGCTTCTGAAGTACAGGACGCTTTAATTTCCATCTTGTCAGAGAAGACGATTTCGATCCCCGAGTTGGGGAGAGAAGTGTTCGCCGCACGAGGATTCTCGATTATTGCAACAGCGAACACGCGTGACCGTGGCGTAAATGAGATGTCAGCCGCTCTGAAGCGGCGCTTTAACATCATAGTGCTCCCATCCCCATCTGATATTGAGACGGAAGTCGAGATTGTTCGCAAACGTGTCAGAGAGATCTCGGCGAGCTATGAGTTAAGAGCTTCGCTTCCCGAGGAGGAAGCTGTGCGGAAGGTTGTGACCATTTTTCGCGAGCTGCGCAGCGGCATGACACTAGATGGCAAAGAGAAAGTGAAGGGGCCGAGCGGTGTGATCTCAACTGCTGAAGCGATTTCGCTTTTAACGGGCAGTATGGCGTTGGCTGGTAGCTTTGGGAGCGGTCAGATAAGTGAAGAAGATATTGCCGCAGGGCTGCAGGGGGCTATTGTGAAAGACGAAGAGAAGGACCGCCTCGTGTGGAAGGAATATTTAGAAAATGTGATGAAAAAGCGGGGATCGACATGGAGAAATCTGTACTTCGCGTGCTCGGAGATGAACAACTAGATCGCAGTCAGGAGTTTCATGTTTTTGGTATACGACACTTATCTCCTACAGGTGCTTTCCACCTGCTTGCTTTCTTAGATGAAGTGAAGCCGACGGCCGTGCTCGTTGAAGGCCCTAGCGACGCAAGCAGTTTAATTGCAGAGCTAACCTCTCATGGCGTGGTCCCGCCCATTGCTATTTTAGCCTATACGGATCAACTGCCTGTCAGGACGTTATTGTACCCGTATGCGAGTTATTCGCCGGAGTATCAGGCATTTCAATGGGCTTCTCAGAACGGTGCACAGGCTGCATTTATCGACCTGCCGACTGAACATGCCTTGGCGCTATACGAACAAAGGAAACCTAGGTCATCTTCTGCTGCGGGTGAGATCAGTCAGGCGGATGATGATTTTCAGACGTATGTCCAAGGACAGCGGAGACTGTATGAGCAGCTTGCTGAATTATCGGATGAGCCGGATTACGAAGCGTACTGGGAGCGTCATTTTGAACATAATTTGCAAAAGGATGCCTACCGCCATGGCATTTATCAATTCTCGGCTCAGATGCGGGAGTTGACCTCGCAGCAGGAGTGGCAATTCGCACCGCAAGAAGCGGCTTACAATGAGATTCGGGAAGCCTACATGCGGCGCAAAATTCAGGATACCATCGAAGCTGGGCACGCTCCGGAGAAAATTGTTGTCGTAACCGGTGCGCATCATGCCTCCGCATTAGATTTTCGCTTTCCACGGATGACGGACGAACAGTTGAAGGGACTGCCTAAGACAAGAACGAAACTTACACTGATGCCATATTCTTTCTATAAGTTGTCTACCCACTCCGGCTATGGTGCTGGGAATCAGGCACCGGCGTACTTTGAATTGTTGTGGCAGTGCCTGCAAAAGGGTGACTTAAACAGGCTTCCATCATTGTATTTCTCACAGGTAGCTGCCTACCTTAGGGAACATGGTACTTATAGATCCACAGCTTCGCTCATTGAAAGTGTGAGGCTGGCTGAGGCTCTTGCTGCGTTACATGATGGTACTCAACCTACATGGAAAGACCTCCGAGACGCAGCAATCGTATGTCTTGGACATGGGGAGCTTTCGACAATCGTGGAAGCTTTGACGAGGACGGATGTGGGCACGGCCATCGGCAGATTGCCAGAGGGCGTCAGCCAGACGCCAATTCAAGATGATTTGAATAGAGAGCTTAAGCGGCTCAAATTGGAGAAATACAAATCGACGGTTGCGTCATCCTTAGAGCTGGATTTACGTGAAAATCGCAGAGTGAAGTCAGAGGAAGCGGCATTTCTAGATTTGAAGCGGTCCGTTCTCTTGCACCGGCTAGAACTGCTTGGCATTAACTTTGCCAAGAAGGAAAGCGTGCATCAAGACTCCGCATCATGGGCGGAGAATTGGGTGCTTCAGTGGACGCCAGAAGCTGAGATTCAAGCAGTGGAGTCGACCCTGAAGGGGGAGACAATTGAGCTGGCTGCAGCTTTTGTGCTGAAGGAACGGCTCGACATTTGCGTTGATATCGCGGATGCTTCGCGTATCATTCGGGCCGCCTGCGACTGCGCGTTGACCGCGTTGATGGAGCAGGCCCAATCTGCGCTGCAAGGGCTTGCGGTGGATGCGGGCAACTTCGAGCAGATCGCGGGGGCGGCCTATGAGCTGTCGGTGTTGATCCGTTATGGATCGCTTCGGCGAATCGATACGGCTACCCTTGTTCCGCTGCTCCAACAGTTGTTCTTGCGCGGAACACTGCTTCTTGTAGACAGCGCGGGATGCAACGATGACGCTGCTCAGGGGATGGTTCGAGCGATTCAATCGCTGCACACCATTGCCCGAGACCATTTTGAATCGGTAGACGATGGTTTATGGTTGAGTCAACTGCAAGAGCTGGCTTCGCGTGATGATCGAAACGCCAAACTGTCAGGCTTTGCTTTCGCTATTTTACTGGAACGCAATGAAATATCGAATGAGCGTGTTGCGACGGAAGTTTCACGCAGGTTATCCCCGGGTATCCCCGTTGATTTGGGAGCGGGATGGTTTGAAGGCATGTCCATGCGCAATCGTTATGCACTGCTATCACGGATATCGTTGTGGCAGCAGCTTGATCTGTATATCGGATCGCTGGATAAAGCAGCATTTAGGCGTTCCCTTGTGTTTTTGCGCCGAGCTTTCGGTTCATTTGAACCGAGGGAGAAGGCATCTGTGGCCGAGATGATGGGCGATATTTGGGGAGTTGGCGCAGATCAAGGTGGAGCTGCTTTACAGCAGCCACTAAGTGAGGAAGAGAAGGAGAAGCTGGATGAGCTGGGTGACTTTGATTTCGGGGATTTATAGCCTATGACAATAATGGATCAGGAACAATTAAAGCGTTGGCGATTAATATTAGGTGCGGCATCTGAAGAGAAGCTGCTGTCTTTCGGCTCTGGAGACGGCATGCTCGACGAAGAGTCCAGACTCATGGACGAAGCGCTTGCCGCGATCTATGATGAGACCTCTAGCTCGAGTGTTGATGATGGTTCACATACCGGCGGCTCCCGCAAAGCAGGGCTTGGCCCTTCATCCCCGAAGCTAGCCAAATGGTTGGGCGATATCCGCACCTTTTTCCCGGCAGACGTGGTCTCGGTCATTCAGTCCGATGCGATTGAGCGCAAAGGTTTGAAACAGCTGCTTTTCGAACCGGAGCTTCTCTCCCAAGTGAAGCCGGACATCCAAATGGTAGCTACCTTAATGGCGCTTAAAGGGAAAATACCCGAGAAAACGAAAGAAACTGCTAGACAATTAGTAAAGGCCGTTGTAGATGACATCGTCCAGCGGCTTGCGCAGGATTTGCGCCGAGCGGTTACAGGGGCCTTGAATCGCAGGCAGCATTCACCGCTTCCATCGGCAACAGGACTGGACTGGAACACGACCATTCGCAAAAATCTTAAGCACTATGACAAGGAGCGTGGGCTTCTGCTGCCTGAGAAAGTCTACTTCTTTGACCGCGCACGGCGCAGCAAAGAGTGGACGGTTATCTTAGATATTGATCAAAGCGGATCGATGGCAGGTTCGGTCATTTATGCTTCCATTATTGGTTCTATTTTTGCCAGCATGCCAGCGCTGGACACGCGAGTGGTTGCTTTTGACACGGAGGTCGTAGATTTAAGTGAGCAGTGTGCAGAAGATCCCGTTGATATGCTATTTGGGATTCAGCTTGGTGGAGGAACCGATATTAACAAATCGATAACTTACTGCGAATCTTTTATCACGGAGCCGAAGAAAACACTGTTTATCTTAGTCTCCGATTTGTATGAAGGCGGCAATCGGACAGAGATGATTAGGCGGCTTGTCGACATGCATCAGGCTGGCGTGAAGACGATCTGTCTGCTCGCATTATCTGATCAGGGCGTGCCCTCGTATGATGATGCTGTTGCCAAAAAGCTGGCTACATACGGTATCCCCTGCTTTGGATGCTCACCTGAGAAGCTTCCGGAATTGATGGAGGGGGCATTAAAAGGGCATGATTTGGCCTTGCTTGCGGAGCGGGTAAAGCAGGGGAAGGAAATGTAGCTTTGTCGAAAGACCTTTATTCAATTAAACCTTGAACATCTGCCTATCCTGCAGATTCGTTCAAGGTTTTTTGTTCGGGCATGTGATTTGAATCACTGCTCATTCATGTATAAAGAGTTACACTATGGAGAGAGTAGGTAAGAGATTTTCAAACAAGCAGATACGTAGAGAGAGAAAGGGAGGATTACTATGTTCTACTACTGGTCAACGGGGATCATATGTTTGATTTCTTTAGTTGCGACGTTATACGTAGGATTTTCGAGGAGAAACCAAGAAACCAACGATCATTATACCAAAAGCACGGCAAAGAACTTAAACGGATTACTTGTGTTGAATGTCCTGTTTGTTATCGTGTTTAGTTTGTTTTTGGTCTATTGGATTTGGTTCAAATAGTTGTTTGCCAAAAAAGGAAGTCAAGGATAATCCCATATCCTTGACTTCCTTTTTCTATTCCTTAACAGCCCCAAGCGTGGCTCCTTGAACAAAATATTTTTGTATAAATGGATACACCAGAAGAATCGGCAGCGTCACGAAAATAATCGTAGCAGCCTGCAAGGTTTGAGAATTGTAGGCCATCGCATTCAAGTTAGCGGCCAGATCCGTGTTCACCATCGTTTCCCGCAGTTTGAGCTGCAGCGGATACAGGTTGGGATTACGGATAAATAAAATAGCATGATAGAACATGTTCCAATAAATGACGGCGTAGAATAATCCCATTGTGGCCAAAGCCGGTTTGGAAAGGGGGATGACCACTCGGAATAAGATGCCGTAATCCGTACAACCATCTATGCGGGCAGATTCCTCCAACTCATAGGGCAGCTGCTGAAAAAAGGTGCGCAGAATGATCAGATTGAATGCGCTGATTGTAGAGGGAAGGATCAATACCCAAATGCTGTCAAGCAGGCCGAGAGACTTGATCGTCAAGAAGTAGGGGATCATTGGTGCCTGAAAAATCATCGTAAAAACAATGCCCATCATAATGGTATGGCGTATGCGGAAGTCTTTGCGCGCCAGCGGGTAAGCCAATAAGGATGTAAATAGCAGGCTAAGCAGTGTACCAACCACGGTAACGAATATATTGACACCTAACGAGCGCCACAAATCCACTTTTGCTAGAATATGCGTCCAAGCGGAGCTGGTTATTTCAACGGGTAGAAACTGTACCTGATGGGCATCTACGGCTGCTGGATCGCTTAGTGAAATCGCAAATACGTGGATAATAGGTAGAATCATCGTGACGGACAGGAGGAGCAGCACGATATAATTGATCATGCGAAAGCTAGTTTCTCCCAGACTGGACTTCATATTAGAACAACCCCTGTTGTGTTGTTTTTTTGGAGATGATATTACAGCCATACAGCAGAACGAAGCCCACAATGGATTTGAACAATCCTACGGCCGTAGTGAAACTATATTGCCCTTCCAATATGCCTGTTCGGTATACATACGTATCGATAATATCTCCAACAGCTGTGGTAGACGGTGTAAGAAGCACGTAAATGTGATCAAACCCAAGCTCGAGGAAATTCCCTATTTTCAGCAGCAATAAAATAATAATCGTCGGCAGCAGCGAAGGTAATGTAATGTACCAGATTTGCAAGAATCGATTGGCCCCGTCAACTCTGGCCGCTTCATACAAACTCGGGTTGATGCCAGCGATAGCCGCCAAATAAATAATGGCTCCCCAACCAATCTCCTTCCAAATCGAAGACAGGACAACAATGGTACGGAAAAAGCTCTCGCGCTGCATATATAAGACAGGCTCAGCTCCAAGCCAGGTTCGAAGCGAATTGACGAATCCGCCCAAGGAGAGTAATTCAAAGATTAAACCGCCCACAATAACCCAGGATAAAAAGTGAGGTAAATAGAAGAACGTTTGAATCGTCTTTTTCAGGAACATCATGCGTACCTCATTTAATAAGAGGGCTAGAATGATGGGCGCAGGAAATCCGAACACGAGCTGGTACGTGCCGAGCACTAACGTATTTTTGAGCACAACAACAATGTTGGGATACGTAAACATAAATTCAAAATGCTTGAGGCCGACCCACGGACTTTTTAATATGCCGTTTAAAATTTGAAAGTCCTGAAAAGCGATAACCGATCCGAGGAGTGGAACATATTTGAATACGATAAAAAAGAGCAGTCCAGGTAAAACCATCGTATACAACATCCATTGGGCTCGAAATGTACGAAAGGCTTTCTGAGATAGGGTTCTTCGTTGGCTTACTCTTACTTCCATCTGGTTCTCGTACATGGTGCCTCCTTCTCATTCGCTAATCACATGGCTTGAAAGGAAGGGGAGGGCTCCTGCTGGAGACCTCTCCCGCGCTATGTTACTTCTTGTTTACTTTCTGATACCACTCATTGGCGCGTTTGGTTACTTCCGTTCCGCCGGATTCATTCCATTTTTTAACCAATTCGTCGAACTTCTCAATCGGCCATTCACCGATAATAATGTTGGCCATGTACTGCTGGAACAACTTATGCGTTTTAATATCCGCGAAACCGTCGTATACGCTGATTGGCATGCCATCACCTGCGAGTACTTTGGTCGTTTTGTTAATCCGATCGTACATCTCGATCATGTCTTTATAGCGGGTTGGATATTTAATCGTTAGCTCGGCTACTTTGGACTTGTAATCAAATGTACTGACGGATGCGGAGAAAATCGTTTTACGCTGTGTCCAATTTTCCGTCGTATCTTTGTCCGGTAAATATTTCTTTTTCCCGTTTTCCATCACGAAGCTGTCATTCTCAAGTCCGTAGGAGTTAAAATCAACACCTTCCGGTGTGTAATAAAAGTCGAGATATTTCAATACGGAAGCGGCTTTAGCCTCTGCTTTTTTGGGAATGACCCATTCCACGAATCCGAATCTTTTCAGCGAGTAGAAGCCGTTATAGCCAGTAACTTTAGGAACGGGCACCATGGTGAAATCCGCGTTCGGATTTTTCTTCCTTAAGCCCTCATAGCCCCCGACTGTGATGGTACTATCTACGATATGATAGAAAGCCCCTACCGTATCGTTCAGGATTTTACCAGTCCAGACTTCTTGTTTATTGAGGAAGGTTTCGTTATCCAGCAGCTTTTCCTTGTACAGATCACGAGCGAACTTAATCGCTTCCTTCATATTAGGCTGAATCCCTGAATATTGAAGCTTACCATCGATTAAATCCCATTCTGGATAACCTTCCCACATCGCCACCCCGTACATGGCAAAAATATGATCCATCCACCGGCCTTGCTCGCGTCCGCTTGTTGGAATTTCATCCTTTTTCCCGTTGCCGTTAGGATCTTTGTCCCGGAAAGCCCGCAGCATCTCGACAAATTGATCTTGTGTCTCAGGGAGACCCAGTCCCACGTTCTTCAACCAGTCCGTTCGTAAAATCAAACCACGGTTATTCGTATTTTGCAGGGAAGGAATGTAATAAATCTTGCCGTCTGGGGAGGTAGAGCGAACGATATCCCAGATCTCTTTCGGAAAGTACTTCCATAAGTTTGGCGCATACTTGGGCAGCAATTCATCGAGCGCTAGAGCTCCACCTTGCGTAATCAGCGTCTGTTCGACGCCATTCATCGGCCTGATAATGTCCGGCAGATCGCCGGATGCAATCATCGTCTGCAGCTTCTGGGCATAATCCGCTCCGCCGCCCCAAGGTGCGGTTTCATAAACAGGCTCGATCCCAAGCTGCTTGATGAAATACTGTGTATACTTATTGTTAGTATCAGGCAGAGGAGGATCAATGGGTCCTCGGAATACTCTTATTTTTTCTACCTTTTTGGCATCGGCAGCGCCACTAGTTGGTGCGGGAGCATTATTGCTGCAGCCTATAACTAACGATGTTGCTATTACAACTAATGCTCCGGAACTTGCCAAATTTCTCCAACGTAATTGTTTCATACGTCAACCCCTCTTCTGTTCTTTTGCTCGATACACCTGTATCATAAGATGCTTGGAACGATGCTATCAATAGTTGAAAACGCTTAAATATAGGCCAATTCGCCAAAACTGACGCCAATTATTGTTTATGCATATCCGCTGTTGGAATGGAATATTGCTCGGAGGCCTCTTGACGGCTGTATATTTAATGAAGAATACTTATAATGTAACTAAAGGTTTGAAGTAACGAAAGCTGTTGATTTGACGATAAGTTGAGGCATCTAGAAAGGGGGGAACTGCCTGTTGAAAACGATGAAAAGCTGGTATGACTACTTTCATTCTAACCGAAGTTCACGACTCATACTTCTCTTAACGATAGGCATGTTCATTATTATTACGACAGCAGGTTCGACTTCCTATGTGAGCAGCAAGTCCGTGCTGCAGGGGGAAGTCAGCGAGCCGCAGATTCACCTGCTCCGCCTCGGAATGGAAGCCGTCAATAACTCGATCAACACAGCAGATCAAATCGGCGTTAATATTTTATTATCCAAGTTGACCTATCAGTTTCTGAATCCCGTATCAGATATGCAGCAAACGGAAATTGCCCACTTGGTCGAGTATCTAGACAATCTTACCGTGTCTCCAGCGGTTGAAGCCGTCATGATTTATGATCTTGTACGTCAACGAATTGTCGGCAGTACTCCTTATGGCTATAGCTCGCAGCTGTCGAATCTGTTTGACACGGGATGGCAAAGTTATATTGCTGATTTAAATCCCAATCGCTTCACGATCGTGGATCGGACCAAAAGCAGTCAATTCGGCACGGAGCAAAAAATTGAAACGATTACTTTATTCAGACCCGTGGTACGCGAGGATGCCATCGTCGGCGTTATCATGGTCAATGTGAATAAAAAGAAGCTTTTTGATAAAATATTTGAAAATTACACCTCACAAACGGACGCATCCCGATTTGTTATAGATAGCAACAATCATATTATTTACGAGACCAACAATCGAATTCAATCACAAGATGGGATTGCCTCAGCTATTTCGCAAAATAATAAGACGTATTTTGATTTCTCCGATGACAAGGAAACCTATCTGATTTCCCAGGTGTCTTCGGATATAACCGGATGGAAATTCGTATCTATTATTACCCAGCAGCGATTATTGCAAAAGGTTAGCACAATTCGAAATGCGGTGTTCGGATTATCGATCATTTCCATTATTGCGGGCATTATCGGCATCATTATTACGCACTATATTACGTTCAAACCGGTCCGGAGAATCAGGCATTTGCTATTGGGGGGTCAAACACACCCTACGAATCTGGAAAATCGTGATCTGGAGGATTACTTGGTGAAGTTGACGACGGATTTGTCCAATGTGTCAAGTCTAGTTAAGCATAATCGCAGTGAGCTGCACGCCAAATATATGCATGATTTGATTGCTGGACGAATGAGCTCTTGGGAAATGAAGGATCGTTGGCATCGCCATTTTACAGATTGGACGGATCAATCGTTGTTCACCGTTCTCTTATCCATCGATAAGTATTATCAATGGACTAGCTCTTACAATGAGGAAGACCAGAACTTGCTCTGGTTTGCCATTAAAAATGTCACCGAGGAAATCATGGGCAGCCATTGGCGGATTGCCCTCGTTGAGCGCGATTTGAACTTGCTCTTGATTGTGCAGAAAACAGAGGAGAGGCAACATATTCAGCTGCTGAAGGAAGACTTGTCCTATTTAGCGGATACGATTCATAAGCTGATCCATGTTGAAGTCTCGGCAGCAGTGGGGAATGAATTTGGCGATTATGTAAACTTGCGCAATAGTTGTTTGCAAGCGGAGTTGGCGTTGACCTACCGGCTTTATCAAGGCTATTCGAGTATTACCTTGTTCAGTGAACTAGTGGAGTCTGAAGACAATAAGACGATTGATCCCCTATGGAAAAAGGATTTGTTAACCTGCCTAGAAGGGGGGAACGAAGAAATTGCCTTCAAGCTGCTAGATGCTTTAAAACAATTTATGAAAGAATCGCTCGTGTCACCAGTTGAAGCTATTTCTTTTTTTCAGCAATTGATGGATGGTCTCGTTTCTCATTTCGGCGAACAAGGTATTGCCAAACTCAGTATCCTGCGTAGATATAATAGTTTTTGGTTTAAGACAATGCATCTCGATGATATTATCCAAGTGTTTGTTCAAGTGTATCAGGAATCCTCACAGCTATCTGAGCAGCGCTCGAACAGCCGGGATTATCTGGTTGTCCAGCAAATGGTTCATTATATGAAGCAGCATCTTCATGAAAATATCGGTGTATCCGAAATTGCCGATTCTGTCGGGCTGAGCAAGTCTTCCGTCAACAGCATTTTCAAACAGGAAATGAACAGGACTTTATATGATTATTTGACCGAACTGCGTATGCATGAGATCGAGGCACAATTGGAAGGGACCGATCTGAAAATAGCGGATATAGCCGTAAAAGTCGGCTACCAGAATGAGAACAGTCTGATTCGTGCTTTCAGGAAGCATCGCAGCATTACACCAGGACAATTCAGGGAAATGGCTAGAAAACAGCAATCCTCCGATTCATCAACTTATATACAATAAAGCCGATTGATAGAGATTGGACGATTAGAGGATTCATTCGTGGATCTGACTATTGTTTCTACAGTCTCTTTTTTTTATCTTAGAAGTGGTACCTCTGTCGTAAAGGAGTTGATTTCCAGCTAAGCGGGTTCATTTAGAGATTACGTTTAAGTAAAAAAGAGGAGGCTTGTTCATGACATTTAACATGCATGAGATTGTATCCAAAAGAACAATTAGTCTTATGGTAGGGGCCGTCATGCTACTAAGTGTTGGCAGCGCTTTCACGGGTTCGCGTACAGCTTTCGCCGCAGCCATCAATGAAAACTTTAATGCTGGCACGACGGGTGCCGCACCATCTGGCTGGACCCTTACAGGAACTGGCGGCACTGCGCTTGTCGCGAACATACCGGACGGCGTCAATAAAAGCTTGAAATTGACGGATACCAGCACATCGCAAAAGATTGAAGCAGCCAAATCTTTTTCCGTATCCGGGGATATTTACACCGTCGAATTCGATGTGATGTCCGCGCAAACGAATATGCTCAGCGCATTCTACCTGAGCGGCAATTCCGGGCTGCAGGCGGTTACGGTTGCTTTTGATGAAACTGGTAATGTGTACACCTATTATGGCGCCACCAAGACGACCATTCAAACGTACTCAGCCAACACCTGGTACCATGTTAAAATCGTAGCCCGTACCAGTAGCGATACCTTTGACTTATACATCGACGGCGTATTGAAAAGCAGTAATCAAAGCTTGAAAAATGCGGTAAGCACTCTGACGGACGTTAAAGTTTCCACGTCCACCGCACAAACCGGCACTGTCTATTGGGATAATATTTCCGCAGACGCCATAACTGCACCTTCTAGTGAGTACGAGGACTTAAGAAAGAAATGGCGGAGCTTTCTGACAGGCGGAGTTTATTCGACAACGGATTCGGATATCTCTGCGCAATTGACCGCTTTGACGACGACGGCATCCGATTATCAATCCACGATGAATACGTCTGCAGGCCGCACCTATTTGTGGTCAGATCTAGATGATGGAACGACTTCTGTGGCCAATACGAAATCCAGTTATATGACGTTGTCCTATGAGCGCTTAGAAGCTATGGCCTTGGCCTATTCTTCGATTGGCTCTAGTCTTTATCATAATAGTGGACTATTAGCCGATATCATCGGCGGTCTCGATTGGCTGTATGCGAACAAATACAATGAAACCAAGACCAAAACAGGGAATTGGTTCGACTGGGAGATCGGAACTCCACTGACGCTTAACAATACGACGACATTCTTGTACGATCAGCTCAGTTCCACGCAAATTACGAACTATATGAATGCGGTGAATCAGTTTTCTCCAAGTGCGACAACGGCTAACGGAGGGACGGCCACTGGGGCTAATCGGGTGTGGAAAGCCAAGGTTGTTGGCATTCGGGGTATCCTTGTCGATAGCAGCACGAAGATTGCGGCGGGACGCGATGCGCTCACACAAGTGTTCGACTATGTAACGAGTGGTGACGGCTTTTATACAGATGGATCGTTCATTCAGCACACAGGCTTCGCGTATACAGGAGGTTATGGAAACTCACTGTTGCGGGAGATTGTTCCCTTCATGTATGTCCTGGATGGCTCCACATGGGCCGTAACCAGCACCAATTCACAGAATTTGTACAAATGGGTATATGACTCGTTTGAGCCTATTATTTATAAAGGCGCTATGATGGATATGTCCAGAGGGCGTGGTATTTCGCGGCGTGAAACTCAGGATCATGTTGTAGGTAATGAAGCGATTAGCGCTATTCTGCAGCTGTCTCAATTTGCTCCATCCCTTGATGCGGCTAAGTATAAAAGCATGGTGAAGTATTGGATACAGCAAGATACATTCCACAATTATTATGCTAACGCTGGCTCCATCTATCATATTAGCAAAGCCAAGGAGATCGTAGGTGACACCGGTGTCACTGCTAGAGCGGAGCTGATTACGACCAAGATCTTCGCCTCCATGGATCGTGCCATACATGTGCGGCCTGGATTTGGATTTGCTTTAGCCATGTCCTCAAGTCGGATTAAAAACTACGAATCCATTAATAACGAGAACCTTAAAGGCTGGTACACAGGGGACGGCATGACCTATCTATATAACAATGACCTTGGACAGTACAGTGATGAATACTGGGGGCTTGTGAACAAATACAGACTTCCAGGAACAACGGTAGATACACAGACCAGAGGAAATTCCTCCGGGCAGGGATACACCAGCAGCAAAAATTGGGTCGGCGGCACGACAAACGGTTCGTATGGTGTATCGGGTATGGAGCTGGATAGCTATAATAATACGCTCACAGCCAAAAAATCGTGGTTTATGTTTGATGATGAGATCGTCTCGTTGGGTGCCGGAATCACGAGTACAGACAACAGGACGATAGAAACAACGGTTGAAAATCGTAAGATTAACAGCTCGGGAAATAACGCTTTGACCGTCAATAATACAGCGAAATCTACTTCGCTATCTTGGTCCGAAACGATGACTGGGGTCAATTGGATGCATCTTGCCGGCAATGGTTCTAATTCGGATATCGGTTATTATTTTCCAGGTTCAGCAACGGTCAAAGGTTTACGGGAAGCGCGAACTGGCACGTGGGCAAGCATGAATACGTATGCCAAAAGCATTGACAATACTTCTCTGACCCGCAATTTCCTAACGATGTGGCTGGATCACGGCTCTAATCCTTCCAACGCCAACTATGCTTATGTGCTGCTCCCGAACAAAACCAGCACACAGGTGAGCAACTACGCCGCAAGTCCTGACATTGCGGTGCTAGAAAATTCAACTAGCGCTCAAGCGGTTAAGGAAACGAGCCTGAATGCGGTAGGTGCTAACTTCTGGACGGATACGGCTGCAACGATCAACGTCGGTGGTGTTGCATTTTTAACCAGCAACAAGAAAGCATCCGTTCTGTCCCTAGAATCGGCGAACGATATTGAGCTTACGGTCTCTGACCCGACACAAGCGAATACAGGAACCATTCAGCTCGAAATCAACCGCAGTGCTAGCAGTCTCATCTCCAGTGATCCTGCAGTTACCGTCACTCAGTTAAGTCCGACGATTAAAGTCACAGTGAATGTCAGCGGGGCAAAAGGAAAAACGTTCAAAGCCTTATTTGATAAATAGAAAAATGGAGAAGAGGGAGAGAGACGATATGGTGATATTTGAACAAATCCAATTTCATAATGTAGAAGAGCTGGAACCGTCCACTACCTTCTCAGGGCACATCTTGCAGCGTTATCCGAAGGAAGTACGCCACCGGCTTGGTCGTTCAGGCGACCAAAGAGGCCGTTTCATCGCTGCCATGTCAACAGGCTGCGAAATTCGGTTTGTCACCGAAGCACCAGTTATTCGGATCACGTTATCCGCACCTATCACAGGAGGAGATATCGTCGTGTACAACGGCGATTATGTCAACTCGGTGCATCAGCTTGAGGCTGGTGTACCGAAAACGCTCCATCTGGAAGTACCCGCAGATTTTGCTGGCGTGCGCCCCGAAGCGCTGCGTCAAGATGGGCGCTTCTCACCAGACGTGTGGCGGATATTCGTCAGCCGCAGCTATCTAGGTGGGCCTGGATTCCAGGTCGCGTTTCATGAACTGGATACATTTGGGCATGGTCACCGTCCGCCACTCACAAATGAAATTCCGGCACGTCGATGGCTTGCCTACGGGTCTTCCATTACGCAAGGATCAGGCGCTACGCTGCACCATCAGGCTTACATTCAACAGGCGGCTAGAAGACTTGGCCTCGATGTGCTGAATAAAGGTCTGGGCGGAGCATGCCTATGCGAGCCGGAAGCGGCAGACTTCCTGGCGGCTCATAATGGGTGGGAAATCGCTACGTTGGAATTAGGCGTGAATATGAGGGGACATTTTACGGTCGAGGAATTTACGGGGAGAGCGCGTTATCTTGTTGAACAAATAGCTGTCAAACATCCTGGTAAACCGATTTTCCTCCTAAATATGTTTCCAAACAGCTCAGACTTTTTACGTGATGCTTCTCATCCGCTGACAGTCGCAAATCGCGAGTTCCGAGAGGCGCTCCGAAGCATTTCTCAGCAGCTTGATCTGCCGAATCTACATCTGCTAGAAGGGGAAACGATATTGACGGATTTCTCAGCGTTGGCTGGAGATCTCATTCATCCATCGGACTATGGTCATATTCTGATGGGTCAACGATTAGCGGAGGAAATGCAGAGTCGCTTGTAGTTGTCGAAGTAGACCGATAGACAAAGCACCTTTATCCCACAGCATACTGTGCGATAAAGGTGCTTTTCTTTTTTGCTGATCACGGTTTTTTGCGCGGTACGGTCCTCGATCTGCTATGCAAAAAAACAAAACCACGAAAATATCGAAGATTTACATCCTTTTCGGCAAGCCGCTATGATAGGGCTATCCGATCGGGGAGTGACCAACGAATGATAAAAAGGAATAAGGAGATAGTGGGGATGAAGCTGGTCTTCCGTACGATCGTCCGGGATCGCGTGCTATATATCATGATGTTTCCCGGGCTGCTGTTTTATTTGATATTCAGGTATGTGCCGATGTATGGCTTGTTGATGGCTTTCCAAAACTACTCCATCTCTAAAGGGGTATGGGGAAGCAAATGGGTAGGGTTTGAGCATTTTCGGGCGTTCTTCGATTCCCCGGATGCAGCGGTGCTCATTCGCAATACACTCGTTTTGAATGCGCTAGAGCTGCTGGTTGTCTTTCCGGCGCCTATCCTGTTGGCAGTTCTGTTCCATGAGCTTCGCTTCGCGCTATTTAAAAGGCTGGCACAAACGATAAGCTATTTACCGCATTTTATTTCAACTGTCGTCATCTGCGGCATTATCGTTAATTTCTTGTCACCGTCGACAGGTATCGTGAATCATCTGCTTCAGGCACTCGGAATCAAGCCGATTATGTTTCTCGGGGAATCGCAATGGTTCCGACCCATCTATATCGCATCCGAGTTATGGCAAAAGGCCGGTTGGGACACGATTATTTATTTGGCGGCGATCGCTGGGGTCAATCCTACCCTATACGAAGCGGCTAAGATTGACGGAGCGAACCGCTGGCAGCAAATTCGCCATGTGACGCTTGTCGGGATGATTCCAGTCATGATTATTTTATTCATTATTAAAATTGGGCACATTCTCGAACTAGGCGTTCAGAAAATTATTCTGCTCTACAACCCTCTCGTCTACGATAAAGCAGATGTCATCAGCACTTTTGTGTACCGAAGAGGGCTGCTAGATGCCGATTATAGCTTCGCATCGGCAGTCAGCCTGTTTCAATCGGTGATTGGGCTGATACTGGTGATTGCTTTTAACCGGCTGGCTCGGAAGTATTCGGAGACAAGCTTATGGTAGCGGAGGGGTGAACCAATGAGAATGAAGACGAGCTTTGGCTCTAAGCTTTTTGATGTATGTAATGTGCTCGTAATGCTCGCACTAATGATGCTGATGGTATACCCGTTTCTTTACGTATTCTCGGCTTCCATCAGCAATCCAAGTTTAGTCGTCAAAGGGGAAGTCATCATGTTCCCCAAGCAAATCACGCTGGAAGCATATCGGCTCGTCGCGAAGGATCCCTATATCTGGATCAGCTATTACAACACGATTAAATATACGGTATTGCAGACGCTGCTTACGCTTATCTTCACGGCCATGCTAGCCTATCCACTAGCTAAAAAAAGGCTGCTTGGCCGGCGCACGATTATGCTGCTGATCGCCTTCACGATGCTGTTCAACGGAGGACTCATTCCCACGTTCCTAGTGGTAAAGCAACTCAGTCTGATCAACACAACATGGGCTTTGATAATTCCATCCTTAATTAGTACGTGGTACTTATTTCTGATGCGAACGTTCTTCGAAGGAATTCCAGAAGAGCTGGAGGATGCGGCTACAATGGACGGCTGCAGTGCGCTGGGTGTGTTATTCCGGGTTGTCCTTCCTTTGTCTGCACCAATTATGGCAACTGTTGCCTTATTCACGGCAGTTGGTCAGTGGAACTCATTCTTCGAAGCGCTTATCTATTTGTCCGATAAACACATGTATCCCTTGCAGATTCATCTGCGTAATATCGTCATTTCCAGCTCTGCAGCTTCGCAGGTGTCAAGTAACCAGGATGCCGATGTGTACATTTTGGAGACCGTAAAGTACTCCACGATTATTTTTGCGACGCTGCCAATTTTACTTGTATATCCTTTTATCCAAAAATATTTCGTACAAGGAAGCATGATCGGCGGCATTAAAGGGTAGAAACTACTGAAGCGGGGCTTAAATTAGCATATAATTGATTATGGGAGGTCTATGTAAAAATGGGCAAAGCAATCAAATGGCTGGCAGGCGTCACCGCCGTTGCCGCAACTGTCACACTGATCGCAGGTTGTACAGACACAAAGGAAGCGACAACGAAGAAAGATGGGGCAACGACGCCAACTGCGCAGAGCAATCCCCGTACTGGGGGGCTGAATTTACCGTTTAGCGCTACGCCGGTGACGTACAAATTCCTAATTCGTGAGGTGGCGGATATTCCCGTCAAGAATGACTGGCTCGTTCTCAAGGAGCTAGCTAAGAAAACGAACGTAAACATTCAGTTTGAACCGGTCCCATCGACGGGCTACGAAGAGAAGAAGAAGCTGCTTATCGCGACGAATAACGTGCCTGACTTCTCCTTAGTGAACGAGACGGATGCGCTTAAAGCAGGTCCTGATAAAGTGTTTCTAAATTTGAAGCCGTATATCGACAAAGGGTTGATGCCCAATGTGAAAAAGCTGATGTCTGAAATTCCGGATATTACAGCTGTGGCAACGGCAGGGGACGGTGGTATTTATTCGCTGCCAGGCTTGAGTGAGCCGAATTGGTTGAGTTATTCCTGGATGATACGTGACGATATAATGAAGGAACTTGGTCTGCAGGCGCCGAAGGATACGGACGAACTGTATCGCATGCTGAAGGCGATGAAGGAGAAATATCCGAAATCATACCCTCTTATTACACAGAATGCGGCGGCAGCCGGCTCCAACGTCCCAAGTTTATTTAACGTGTTTACAACGATGTTTACAGAAACGACGTCTGCGTTAGGATATAATCCTTTTAATAAGAAATACGAATTTGCAC
The DNA here is from genome assembly GCF_031455095.1 of Paenibacillus qinlingensis. GTDB lineage: Bacteria > Bacillota > Bacilli > Paenibacillales > NBRC-103111 > Paenibacillus_E > Paenibacillus_E qinlingensis_A. The sequence continues at coordinate 166,563 of NZ_JAVDSB010000002.1, read as the reverse complement.
CAAGCCATCCGCAGTATAAAAACATGCTAACGTACTTAAACAAGCTGTATACAGAAGGGCTTCTGGATCAGGAATTTGCCATTATGAAAACGCAGAACTGGGAGCAACGGGTGCAATCAGGCACTTCCTTCATGACCTATTACAATAAAGGCCGAATTGATATCTTTACTGATGCAGCCGTGAAAGCAGATCCGAACGCAAAATATAACATGGTTGGTATGACGCCTGTGGCGGCACCTGGCATGAGGCCCTTCCAACTGATCAAAGCGAAAGTGAACGCCCCCGTATCTGTCGCGCTATCCGCTAATATTAAGAATCCGGAAATTGCTGTACAGTTCTTCGATTATCTCTACAGTGATGAAGGATCGGATATTTACATGCTGGGTGCAGAGGGCGTTACTTACCAGAAGGTGAATGGTAAAGCACAGTATATGCCGGCATTTGGAACGATTCCGACAGCCATTCAATCCAAATTAAAAACGGAATTTGGGGTTCGCTATAACAACTTTCCGATGATGAATTATGTGAACAAAGGCAGAGATGCTGAGCCTCCGATGACCAAGAAGCTACAAGAACTCGAAACAATGAACGCCAAGTCAGCGGTTGACCCTGCTCCTTCTGTTGTAGCGACAGAAGCTGAACTGAGTCTTGAGAAGTCGAAGCTTCCGAGTCTCGAAAAATATATCGAGCAGAAGTTAACAGAGTTCGTCATGGGGAAAACACCGATAACGGACGCCGCTTTAACTGATTTTATCGCTCAGTGCAAAAAGCTCGGAAGCGATGATCTAATCAAGATGTATAACGAGCAGCTGCTAAGAGCGGTGAAGAAATAGGCACTTTATTCAAAAAAGGTGTCTAGGAACGAAAGGAACCCGGAACATGTGGAAAAAGAGAAAAGGCCGGATTTTCTGGAAATATTTCTCGAGCTACATCATTTTGATCTTACTGCCTGCCATTTCCGCGTGTTTCCTGATCTATACGTACATGGTAAGCATGATGGACAGCGAGGTAGAGAAATCAGACCTCCTTATGCTGCAAAACTTCTCGCAGAGCACGGACAAAATGCTGTTCAACCTGCGAGAAGATATGGTTCAGCTGGCCGGCTCCTACTTCGTCAGCAAATTCAGCGAATACGGAGCAAGTCCGCAATCGGTTGATCAGGTGGAGCGGGTAGATACAATTAAAGAAATCTACCGGGAGCTGGCTACAATCGAGAACGCCTATCAGCTCAGCCATGCTTTTCTATATTTTCCAGAACAACAGCTTGTCATCGATAAGAACGGCGTGTCTCCTAAGGACACGTTTTTCACTTATCGACATGTGTACAAGGGGGTGTCTGCAGCAGAGCTGGCGAAGTTGTTCACCGGCAAACATCGGATGACGTTCACCCCTAAGCTAAATATTCAGCGGTATGATATTTTGAATAGAGAGGTAGCTGCCTCTTCTCCGGCCGTTAGCCTGCTGATGAGCTATCCGATCGCCTCCGACACGCCTGAGGTGTATTTGGTTGCAGATCTTCAAGGACAGTCGCTGCAGTCCGACATTACGCTAGAGACCGATCTCGGCAAAGAAACGGCCATTCTGGACGTGGCTAATCATTCCGTTATCGCGATGACGCCAGGTTATTCGGAGATGAGCGTCTTGCAGGTAGAGAGTCTGGTCGCTGCGAGCGGACGGGGTTCAGGCATTGTCGAGCTGGATGGAACGAAAGTTCACGTATCTTACGTCAGCTCACGGTTGAACAATTGGTACTACGTGACGCTAACGAAGCTATCCGAGCTGCGAAAGTCCGCGAATCTGATGCGGACGGCCTCGATCTGGTTTTTGCTTGGCTTCACGGTCATCGGGTTGGTGGTCTCCGGGTTCTTAAGCCGCCGGATGGCGTCGCCGATCTACCGCATCAAATCGAAGTTCGAGCTCATGCCTGAATACAAGCAGGACGCGCCGGACGGAGCGCAAGATGAGCTGCATATGATCTCGAAATGGTCCAATCATCTACTGAATCGAAGTAGTGAGATGGAGGTCACGCTGCGGGCGGTTGAGCCGATTATTCACGAACATTTTGTCGGGAAAATTGTGACCGGAGAGTGGCGAAATCCCTATCTTGTTCAGCAATACGCGAAAGAGATTGGCTTTAATTTGTACGAAGACGTACCCAAATGCGTGCTGATTATCGAGCTGCTCTACGATGTGAATACGCATCGAACGACGAGCGTTAGTGAGAAGACGCTGCATAGCACAGAACTGCGAAGCAAAATTGCAGCTGCTTTACCCGGGCGTATATGGTTCACGCAGCCGACGGAAACCCAGCTTGTCTGCGTTATTCGGCTGATTCCGGAAGGGGAAAGCGGCACAGAGGATGCGCTGCTCATCCAGGAGATCTTGCAGCCGTTCGCGGTCTATTTCCGCAGCGTCATCTCGCTTGGGGCTGTTGCGCACCAGCCTCAGCAGTTGTACGAATCGTACTGCCAAGCGGCAGATCTGTTAGAGAATAAGCCGGTATCGAAGCTGGAACATATCTTGAAGGGTGAGGGCTTGAAGCATGAACGAAGCTCATTTGACGGCTGTCTAACTCAACAAGAGCTAAGTCGAATCACGAATCTGGTCAAGACGATGGATCGACCTGGACTTGTCCGATATAGCTGTGAACTGCTGGACGAAAGCGTTCGGAAGCAGTATACACTGAAGGAGACGAAGGGGCTCGCACGGGATATGCTCAACGCTTTTATCCGAGAAGGGAGCATGGCAGCCGGCGTCGAAGTCAATTTGGAGACGTATCCTGCGTTGCTGGAACAGTTGTCCATGTGTGTGGAATTGGAGGAGTTCAAGCTCGTCTTCTCCGAAGCTTGCGGAACGATGCTGGCTGAAGCGGAGAGCAAGGAAGAACGATCGTTGCAGCTGGAGCAAGTCACCTCGTATATCCACGAGCACTACGCAGAAAATCTCGGACTTGAGCAGTTCGCGCGCCAACTCGGCATGTCTATGGGCCATTTCAGCCGCATCTTCAAGGACTACACGTCGGAGAAATTTGTCGATTATGTCGCCAGGGTCAGGCTAAATAAAGCCAAGGAGCTGTTGAAGGAAACCGAGCTGAACATGGAGGAGGTTGCGGGGCGAGTCGGATTTATTTCCGCAACGTCTTTCATTACGACGTTCAAGAAATACGAAGGGATTACGCCAGGGAAATTCCGGATGCTCGCTTAGTTGGTAGGTCGTTACAAGAGAAAAAGTTGATCGAGGTGAAAAATATTGCCAGTACATTATGATGTTAGTTATTGCAATGAGCTGCCGGAGACGCGTGTGTTGGATTTATTCTTACCGGATGGTATCAAGAATGGCGCAGCTATTCTCTTCATTCATGGCGGCGGATGGGCCAAAGGAGACAAGCAGCAATTCCGCGATGTTGCTGCTTGGTTTGCGGAGCGCGGCTTCGTATGTGCTTCGATGAAGTATCGGCTGAGCACTGAGAAGCCGTATCCCGCCGCCTTGGAGGACGCGAGGCTGGCGATGCAGTATATGCGCGTTCACGCAGACGAATTAGGCTTCAGTCCGACGAAGATAGCGTCAGCTGGATCATCGGCTGGCGGCTACTTGGCCGCGATGTTAGCACTGATTCAGCCAGATGACGAGCTAGGAAGAACGGCAGAGTTGGTTATGACGGATACACGTGCGAACGCGGTAGCCCTCTATTGTCCGGTGACGACGCTCCATGTCGACAAGGAGTTTGTCTTGAAGTTTATGGCTGTCCCCGAATTGGAAGCGCCAGAGCGGTATCGCGAAGGCTCTCCGATTGATCGGATATCGGGAGGGGAACCCTCATTCCTCATTCTGAATGGGGATGAAGATAATACGACGCCTCTGGCGGAAGTTCGCGCTTTTGCTGAGAAGCTGCTTGAGGCAGGCTCACGCGCAGAGGTGATCGCTCTGCCGGGTGTGAAGCACGGCTTCAGCTATGGCATTACATCGGATGCGCAGCAGCGGTCCATACAGTCGATTCTAGCTTTCCTTCAAGATGAGTTCGAGCTTGGCTGAGCAAATAGGCGGGTTGCGCGTAGATCCTGTTCTGCAGGTGAATAGATGGATTTTCTACAGTTAAATTTTAGGATTTTCCTTGTAAACACAGATTAGATGTAAAACATACAGTTAATATTGGTGATTTTTACTAATATGAGAGAAATCGCTATATTTAACTACATTTTTTACAGTTAAATCGAATCTATGAGGAAATTGCTCAAGAATAGCTGTGTATTTTCCAGTTAATACAAATTTCCCGAACACTAGCCCCTCAAAATAAAACGAACAAACGCCACTACATCGCTCGAGCGACGAGCCCCTGCGTATGACAAAGGTATTCGTGTGGATATTCTAAAGGATCGTCAGGATTAAACCTCCTTTGACGATCCTTTTTATATTTGATGCTGCTGAGCGTCTCTTTATTTTTGAACGGCTTTGTAAATTTGCACAGAAGCGGCTGCAGCAACGTTTGCAAGAAAACAATGCCGCCAAAAAATTGAAGATTTACATAAGATTCCGGCTATCGCTATGATGGGGCTAACCGGGTGCATGCGATAAAAAAAGTGGGGCATAACACGCTCCAGTCTCCCGGATGTTAAAGGAGGGTGGTGGATCGCGTTTCATTTTGATAACGCTATCATTTCATGGGTAGATGGAGCAAGATGGCTTTAATAATCGCTAGAGGAGGTTATTTGTTCATGTTCAAACACCGTTTATGGACGCATGTGGTACTCACCCTATCCCTTTCTTTCGTTTCACTGGCAGGTGCTTTATCCATCCCGAAGCCTGCCGAAGCGGCGGGCACGACCTTTTATGTAGATGCATCGATGCCCGATGACAGCGGGAATGGCACAAGCACGGCAACGGCTTGGAAGTCATTGACGAAAGTCAACAGCGTCACTTTCCAGCCAGGCGATAAAATCTTGTTCAAAGCTGATGGCATCTGGACGGGGCAACTGCATCCAGGGGGATCAGGAAGCTCAGCTGGCGGCGCGATTGCGATCGACATGTACGGCACAGGGAACAAGCCAATTATCGACGGCAACGGAATGACGGGGCAGGGGGTCGTCTTTTTCTCCAATCAGCAATACTGGGAAATTAATAATCTCGAAATTACCAATGACGCGTTGACAGAGGGAGATCGCAGAGGGATTGAAATCATCGCGGATACCCCTGGGACGATTAACCATTTTTATATCCGGAATAATCTCATTCACGACATTGAGGGTTCAGTCGGAGGCACACTCACCAACAAGAAGACAGCTGCCATCTATTTCGAGGGCCAGTCGGAGATGACGCAGTTTAATGATATCGTGATCGAGAATAATGTCATCCACGACGTAAAGAATCAAGGCATCGTGACGAATAACTCGGCTATCGATTTTAGCGCAGACGAGTATTACCCGGGCGAATCCGGCTGGAATAATGTCAAATATTCGAATCTGGCGATCCGCAGTAATACGATCTACAACATTTCCAAGAATGCGATGATTGTCCGGCTTGCAGATGGGGGTGTCGTCGAGTACAACGTCGCTCACGATACAGCGACAGGGACGACGGGGAATACGATGTTTACAAGGAGCTCCAGAAATACGGTGCTTCAATACAATGAAGGCTACTTGAATAGGAGTCCGGGCGTTGACGGTAACATGTACGACCCCGACCTGAGAAGTCCGGGAACGGTGTGGCAGTACAGCTATAGTCATGATAATAGTCATGGATTGATCTGGTTTTGTACGGATCCGGAGGATAGCGGGCTGATCGTCCGGTACAACATCAGCCAGAATGACAAAGGAAATCTGGTCTACATCAACTATGCGTTCACAGGAGCTTCTATTTATAACAACACGTTCTTTATCGGCTCGGGACTCTCTCCTAAGATCATTAGGGAAAATCCAGTTAACGCACACACGTATTCTTTTGACAATAACATCATTTACAACAATAGCTCCACGGCTGGCTATGTATTTGCATCCAGCGGGACGACGCGCTCACTGGACTCAAATACGTTCTATGGACAGCATCCGACGAGTGAACCTTCATCGGCGGTGGATACGCATAAGCTCACTTCGGATCCGATGCTTGTAGGGCCTGGTACGGGAGGTATTGGTCGCAATGGGGTGGACGGTTATAGACTGCTTGCTGGATCGCCTGCGATTGGCAGCGGGAAAGTGATAGCCAGCAACGGAGGCAAAGATTACTGGGGCAATACCGTATCGCCGACAGCTGCACCTAATCGCGGAGCTTACGGCGGAGCTGGGGTGACGTACACCGGTTTTACACGCCAGACGGAAGATTTACTGGTGACCGGTAGTACAGGTGAGAGACATATTTCGTTTGCGGATACAGCTTGCAGCGGAGGGCGGTGTACCAAATTTTCGTCTGACGGGGTTGGCGACAATGTTATCTATGGCATCAATATCCCGCAGCCCGGCACCTATAACGTGAAGGTAGGCGTGAAGAAGCTGAACGATCGGGGTAAATTCCAATTGTCAGGTGCGGGGAGCCCCATTGGTACGGAGCAGGATTTGTATTCAGTGACCTCTTCCGTAGTTGAGCTGAATATCGGCAACGTCACGTACAACCAAGCTGGAGATAAAGGGCTGAAGTTTACGGTAACAGGGAAAAACGCAGCCAGTTCGGACTATATCCTGTCATTTGACTATGTTGTGCTTACTAAGCAGTGATAATTGACTTTGGACGATAGGACGATATGCGGTTCAAGAGGGAGAAGAAAGCGATGAAAGGTAAACAACGGGTAAAAAAGCAGCTTGCAGGCTGGCTCTTGGCCATTGCACTGCTTACGGGAGGAACGGTGACAGTGGCTGTGTTGACTGGTTTTCAGGACGATAGTCTGGGCCGCATCAACGATTCGCTGATAGACCGCAGAGAGTTTGCCTTGCTTCTCTCCCAGCAGCGATCGCAGACCGTCCAAACCTACAAGAAGAAGTACAACGCCGCCGTTAACGGAACATTTTGGACGACCGCCTATGAGGGCGTGACACCCGCGGATTATGCCAAGCAAGCAGCGCTGGACCAACTGATTGAATATCGGGTTGAGCAGCTCCTTGCACAAAGCAATGGACTGGACGTACCGGCAGATTACGGACAATTTCTGCAGCGCCTGCGGGAGGAGAACGAACGGCGTAAGGCACTGCTGCAAACAGGAAGTCCTATCTACGGTCCTACCCAGTATAGCGAATGGGGCTTTTATGATTATGTACATTCCAACATGGTGATCAAGCTGAAGGATAAGCTGCTGGAAGGCGGCGCGGTTGCCACGGATGAAGAGCTTCACAAGGCATATGAGGCACAAAAAGATGTCGCTTACCGGATACCAGACGAAGTTACGGTGAATGTAATGTCTTTTCCGATGGGTGACGGGAATCGAGCTGAGGATGCGGTGTCTCAGCTAGCCAGCGGCGTTCTGTTCGCCCAAGTGAGAAGCGAGCTATCACCGTTTGTGATGAACCGTCGCGCGGATGGGGAGGGCATCCTATTGGGAGGATCCGGATCGGAGGATCGGGCTGAAGCGGAGGAACGCCTCTTACAGGCGGCGCTAGTGTTGCAAGAAGGAGAAGCGATTCGAGTTGATTTTGCCAAGTATACTTCTGTTATTCAGCTAATTAGTAAAACGAGTAATCAATATTTTCCATTCGATCAGGTTAAAGAAGCCATGCTTCGCCAATGGACCGACCAAGCGTTTAATCAGCAGATTGAGCAGTTAACAAAGCAAGCGAAAGTCGAGCTGAATCAAAGGAATTATCAGAGTTTTAACGTGGCAGAATGACAGGTTCAAGGAAGTGAATCTACCACTTCGGAACGGAGGGACGAATGATCAGAAAGCTTTTACGTGCTGTATGGATTGTTATCTTAGGTTTGGGGATACTCCCGCTCGCTCCCGGACTCTCTGGGCATGCGCAAGCGGCGGGGGTGAATCTAGCAATAGGCAAATCTGTCACGATCAATCAAGGCGGCACACTGGGCAGTACTGCAGCCAGCATGATGACCGATGGAGACTCCGCCACGATGTGGCGATCCTATGACGTTGGTACGCCAACCACTCTTTCAGCTCAGGTGACGTTGGACCTAGGTAGCGTACAGTCGTTCAACAAGGTTGTGCTGACCGAGTACAAGCAAAAAGCCGTTCAACTGACGGTTGACGTATCGATCGACAATACGCAGTGGACGCAAGTGTATACGAATTCGTTCACCGCGACGGGTTCGACCAACCGAGTCACCGACATGCAGTTGACTAATCAATCGGCGAGGTATGTCCGAATTACAGCACCTAGTGCTGTATATGCATTCGGTATTTATGAGCTTGAAGTCTATGGTGGCAATCTAGCGCTGGGCAAAACGGTCACGATTAATCAGGGAGGCACTTTCAGCACCAATGTGGCTGCCAACATAACGGACGGTGATCCCGCCACGATGTGGAGAACCTATGCAGATGGCAGTCCAGCGTCCTTATCGGCGCAAGTGACGCTGGATCTGGGCAGCCAACAGCTGTTCAATACGATCGAGTTGACCGAATATAAGCAAAAAGCGGTCCAGATGATCGTAGACATCTCAGATAATCAAACGGATTGGAATCAAGTTTATACACATACGTTTACTAATACAGGTACGACCAACCGTGTGACGACGATTGCCGTAGACAATTTGACCGCTCGTTATATTCGGATTACAGTTCCTAATGCGGTCTATGCGTTCGGTATTTATGAACTGGAGGTGTACAACGCTGCGAGTCCGCCATCTAGTCCGAACGGCAGCATGATTGTGCATACAGGATTGTATGGAGGAGCGGCTCAAACCATCACAGCGGCCAAAGCAGACTTCCATCTGTACCTGTTCATCGGACAATCCAATATGTCCGGTCGGGCACCGGTGGAATCACAGGATTTGCCAGCGATCAGCAGAGCCTACTTGTTTAATGGGTTGAATCAATGGGAGGAAGCGAAGCCAGGTCTCGTGACTAACCGCAGTTCCCTGACGACGACGCAAGGGTTTAACCGTTATTCTTCTGTTGAAGAGAGCACGAAAGTGAATGGTTTGAATGTCGCTAGCAGCTTTGCCAAAGCGATTACGCTGAGCAACCCGCAGCTAACGGTCGGCATTATTTCCAATGCAAGAGGCGGGACTAGTATCGCAGAATGGCAAAAAGGAGCCGGAACGGGTCTGTACGAAGAAGCAGTGAGAAGGACGAAAGAAGCGATGAAGACGGGAACATTGAAAGGGATCATCTGGCATCAGGGGGAGTCGGATCAGTCAAAGGCGAACACCACCTACATCAGCAGTCTACAGCAGCTAGTCGGTGATTTGAGAGCCGATTTGGTCAGTCCTTCCATTCCTTTCGTCGCCGGTCAACTGCTGCCGACCAAAAGCGAGGACTTTAATCAAATGATTACGACGATACCACAGTACATTGCGGGTTCATATTGGGTTTCCAATGCGGGCACTGTCTCGATCGGTGACGGATCGCACTTTAATGCAACGAGTCAAAGGCTGCTTGGCCAGCGGTATGCGGATGAAATTTTGAATCCGTAGCGGTTGTTAAAAGCTTTTAGAAAAAAATCGGTCCCCCTTGGGTAATAGGGGGGCCATTTTTTTGATCTCAACTCACATCGTTGTTTTCGATAAAAAATCATTCTTTCTGTCAAAGACGCTCTCCTGTAAAACATTTATATTGAAAATGAAATTAAAATGAGGGAGTGTTTCGGCGCGATGATCAACAAAAAAATTGTATTTTTACATCCATGGCAAGTTGACATGATAGAAGAGAACTTCTCGTGTCCAATTGGGTACGATGAAGTCCTGGTTAAGAAGCTGTACACCTTAATCAGTCCAGGAACTGAATTAGCGATGTTATCGGGGAGCGAAAATTGGTTCCAGATGCCTGGCGTTCCAGGTTATGCAGCTGTAAGTGAGATCTTGGAAGTTGGCGAAGGTGTGACGGGTTTTATAGCCGGTGATATCGTTTTTCATTATGGGAGTCACGCGAAGTATGAGGTTGTTTCCACGAGGGGGGCATTTCTAAAAGTACCGGAGAATTTGGAGTTGAAGTGGGTGCCATTCGCCCGGATGGCTACGGTGGCATCAACAGCCATTCGCGTCTCGCATATCGAGTTTGGCGATTATGTCAGCGTTACAGGGCTTGGACTCATTGGGAATATGGCTGCTCAACTGGCTCATACCCAAGGTGCGACTGTGATTGGCATCGATTTATCGGAAGAACGAATCCGAATGGCTAAGCAATGCGGCTTATTGCATAGCATTCATGGTGGAAGAGGCAGCGTACAGGAACAAATTGCTGAGAATACCCATGGGAGAGGTGTTTCTACTCATATAGAGGCAACGGGTGTCCCGCAAGTAGCGATCCAAAGTCTTTCCTATATCGCGAAATTAGGCGAACTCATTCTGTTAGGCAGTCCGCGTGGTGAATACAACACAGATGTGACGGATATTCTGAATTACTGCCATCTCTATGGCAGGGGCTGCATTACGTTCAAGGGAGCGCATGAATGGCGTTATCCGGTCGAACCTAATGAATTTATCAAGCACTCGTTAGTAAGAAACACGAGCATCGTTTTTGAACTGATGAAGCAGAGACGGTTGTTGGTTGAACCTCTCATCAGCCATGTGCTGAAGCCGGAACAAGCGAAGGAAGCTTATGAGGGGCTTCGGGTGAATAAGGATCAGTACAGCGGTGTATTATTTGATTGGAGCCTGACATGAGTACCTAAAGAAATGTTCCTATCGGCATGATCAGAAACTTCTCTTCGTTTGGTTATAGAAAATAGGAATATGCTTCAGTTATACTTGGTAAATGATCGTTGTATTCATCGTCATTGATTCCGCAGGAGGGAAGAACATGGAGACATGGATGAATAACATATCGCCTTTTGTCAGAGTAGTCAAAATTCATAAATCCTTCTCTCTGGCGGGTGAATGGATGGATTATGACCATGTGTATACCTATATTGAACAAGGGGAAGCCGAGTTTTTTTTGGACGGGGTCAAATATCAGGTGAAGGAAGGCGACATTCTTCTCATGCCTCCCTTCATGGCGCATATAATTCGCTCTACGTCAGAGGTGCCACTGATTCAATATATCATTCATTTTGATTTGTATTATGACGAACAACGAAGCACTTGGGAGGACCAAGCGATTACAGAAGAGCGTAAAGCCATCACCGATAAAGAGATGCAGTTTGCTTCTACAAGCCCCATTTCCCATTTGCAATTGCCGGACCAGATCGAATTAAAGAAAAGATTTTTGATCATGCAGAAGGAGTTTCTGGATCGGAGATCAGGTTATTCGTTGATCCTCAAAGGGATTTGTTTAGAGTTATTAGTCCTTTTTATGAAGGGACAAGTGGGTCATAACAGTAGAGAAGGAAAGCTGACGAAGGGCTGGGTGTTCATTGAAAACACCATTACGTTTATTAATGAAAGATATGGGGACCCAGATCTGGATAATCATACGATAAGTGAGCATGTTGGCATATCGACTAATCATTTATCGTTTTTATTTAAAGATCAGCTTGGCATTACGATTCATAAATATTTGACCCATATTCGAATTGAGCAGTCGAAAATACGCATGATTGAAGGAACTCAAACCTTAACCGCTATTGCTGAGCTAGTGGGCTTTTCAAGTATTTATTTATTCAGCCGATCTTTCAAGGCTATGGTTGGGATTATGCCCAGCCAGTTTATGGCGATGAATTCCAATATTGGCAGACATTGAAATAGTCCTTATTTTTGTCATAGATATCTTACTTCTGTCCTGTTGTGGACGCATCCATCCATTTCTTAGAATAGGATCATACCCATAAGAGCGGAGGTGACTGAAGTCTTATTACTGGTGTGATCATAATCAATGGAGGTGTGTCTTGAAATGTTGAACAGGAAGGCAAGAGGACGGAGAATTGGTGTTGTTAAAAAGGTACTAGCGCTAATCATGCTTGCTGCGCTGCTTATCAGTATCGTCCCGATTGGAATGACAGCTGTTTATGCAGCTACAGGTGATGTGCTTGGGGCTGAGGAAATTGGCGTAATCATTGATGATCAAGATCCAAGTGTTACTTACACAGGTCTTGCAGCTCCGCCAAGCGGTGCGAACTTTATTCAAGGCGCAAGTGGAACGTATCTTAACAGATTTACTTATGCGAATTTGAATAAGGCCACGCCGCAAAGTATGACGTTTGCTCCTCAGTTTCCGCAGGACGGGATGTACGCTTTTTATGTAAGGAAACCTGCTACGACGCGCTGGTATGCGGGCAACGTTCCTTATACGATTACGAATGCTACAGGTGAGCATATCATTAACAACCCGAGCTCGGGTAACGGAACAGACGCATGGGTGCCATACGGTGTATACCCTTTCCGAAGCGGGCAGACGTATTCCGTTATCGCAGGTGGAACCGGGTATCAGAATTTCCCGCCAGTAGCGCCTGCTGCGAATGGCACAATTCCAATAGCGATCGACGGCATTAAGTTTGTCAAAGTCGGAGAGCTGCCGAATCAAGCAGGATTGGATGCCGTCAAAGCAGCGCGTGATGCCGACATGACGACATCCATGAATCAATGGGCTGTTGATTTAGAAAAAGTGAAATACGAAGCAGCAGGCACAGTGGCTGCTAGTACGACAGTTGGTTCGAACGTGTATGATCAAGTTCTTCGATTAAAGACGGGGATTACAAGTAATCCCAATGTTCAAATAACCGCAGTAGCTCCTGTTGACGGTACCTATTTGAAAGTGGTTGATGGGAATCTCATACTCAAAGCTAAGAATTTGACAACTTCGGATGTAAATGAAAACGCTATCATTAAATTGAGTATGGGGAATGCATCAGCAAATCTTAACCTTGCAGTAACGATTGCGCCAAGTCCAGTCACGAACGATGGTGATGGAGACAATTTCACAGATACGCCAACCTGGTACCGCGATTATGCACCCGGTATATTCAATCCGAATGAAGGGACAATTGAACTTCGAGTGCGAATGGATAAGCCCTATGAAGAATTCGGTAACACGTGGGATTTCTTGTTCAAATTAATTCCGGAACAAAGCGGTCCTGGTAATACGTTGATTCAAGCGCATATTCCGCCCCCGACTAAGAAGCCTACCGGTACAAATGCGGTGTATGAACAACCGCTTACCTTCTTTGTGAGAAACGGCGAGGGAAGTAATGGTGCTTATGCTTATGCGCAGCCGAATCAGCTCAACTATCAAGTCGGTCAGTCGTTTAATCTAGCATTTACCTGGAAAATGGGAACTGGCGGTTATGCCGCCATCTATAAAGACGGTGTTGAAGTTACACCTCCAACGCCTGTTACTGCAGCAGCGGTATTGGAGAAATTCATGCCCTACGAATTCATGGTAGAACGCAGCAGTCCGTTCAATGTCAGTCAAGTAAAGGTTTCGACCAAAGCGCTAAGTGCAAGTGAACTGGAGCACACGGCACAGACTTTCAGCCGAGGAACGGATACAGCACTACTCGCTGACATTACATTTGGCCAAGACATTCAATCCCAAAAGTTTATTACTCCTTGGCATAACTCATCCAAATATAGCATCGTAAAGCCTGCATTTCGCAATGAGAAACAGGTTTTCTATTCAGGCGAAGATGCTGTTTATCCCGTTATGAAGGTTAATTATGGAGAGGGCAACAAGGTTTATAACGTAAGCATTAAAGCAACAGATCCCTATGGCAAAGTGGAGTTTACCGAGAACCATACTGTGCAAGTAGCGGCTGGGGGTACATATGGTATTGAGGAGTTGCCGCTTCCCTTACTGAAGAATAAGGTAGGCTTCTGGTATTTGGAAACAACGGTGAGTTCAAGCGACTCTGCACCTATCAACTATAAGAGTGGCATATCCAAAGTACCCGTAGATGAAGCGGGCGTAGCTGATGGGAAATATGCTAATTATTATGGACAGCATGCGAATTATGACTATGATATGTCAGCATGGACCAAAATTCATACGAGTGCCACACGCGGTTGGGAAGGTGCGTTACAGTTCTTGTGGTATGCTGTTGAGCCAATCAAAGGCAATTTCAATTGGACCAAAAGCGATGCATACGTCGAGAAAGCACAAGAAGCTGGCATGGATGTGCTCGCCGTGCTGGGGTACCCATCTGATTGGGCTTCTACCAGACCAGCCGAAGGGGATATTCCAGCCGGCATGAACGAACTTATGTATCGAGCAGAGCGTTGGGTACCTAAGGATATCAAGTATACGAATGGAACGCCAGGAACTGGCGAGGACTGGTCCAATTATGTCTACCAGACAATGAAGCGCTATGCTGGTAAGGTAAAGTACTGGGAGGTTATCAACGAGGTGAATTTCCACCCAACTTCGAATCCCAAGACGATCGCAGCTGCTTTCTCAGGAACGAACGAAGAGTATATTTTGATGCAAAAAATAGCTTATGAACAAGCACAACGGGTGAAATCCGAATATAAGCTGGCAACGGGGCAAGACCTTGAGCTCTTCGTAACAACAAGCGGATTTGCAACCCCTGACCCGTCGGCGGATCGTCAGTTGGCCGTTAATATGCTGAAGGGTGATAACGTCAACTACTACGATATTTACAATGTGCATGGGTATGGCGGAACGCAGGGAATAGCGGATATACTTACCGCTTATGGGCAAGCGAAAACGACTCACCCCAACCTACAGCTGTGGCAATCGGAGGTGTTCCCACTTAATAGCACCTATACGCCATGGCGCATCTACGACACGGTGTGGAATTATATGGATTTCTTGGGAGCAGGTACAGCCAAATATTTCAACATGGGCACACCGGGTGATGATACATTTGTTACACGGCATTCCCAATCTCCTACAGAAATGTATCAGGCGATGGCGACTTTGCAGCACCATATTCGTAAAGCTGACGAATATGTAGGTTCTTATACTGGCTTTGAAGGGGCTAATTTCCTGAAAGTTAATCATTATCTGAAGGATACGGATGGCAAATATCTAAGTGTACTTTCAGCGGATGACCTATTACTCTATGTGACTGTTGCCAACCCAGAGCAAATTGTAAGTGCGCAAGATGCCTACGGCAATGCAGTTCCGGTTACGGATTTCGATGGAACGAAACGGTTAATGAAAAAGAATAGCTTGTTTATTGTCTCTCAAGCTCCATTACAAATCACGAAAGCTACGGGAGATGTTCCGCTTGCGATAGTGAAGAATGGGGACTTCGAACGCGTCAGCGGAGACCCAGCAGGCGGC
This sequence comes from Paenibacillus qinlingensis, assembly GCF_031455095.1. GTDB lineage: Bacteria > Bacillota > Bacilli > Paenibacillales > NBRC-103111 > Paenibacillus_E > Paenibacillus_E qinlingensis_A. Next base: position 151,295 of record NZ_JAVDSB010000002.1, on the reverse strand, counting down.
CCGTCCGCAGTGTTATTACCAGATTGGATGATGGGCTGGAACAGAGGTGTTTATGGAACTAATGCCTATGTAACGAAGACTTCTCAATTTGCAGGACAAAACGCGGCTGAATTCAATTCGGCGGGAGCGCCGAGTAATAGAACGTTTATGTACCAGCAAGTATCTATCACGCAGCCTGGTACGTACGTGCTTTCAGCACAAATTAAAAAGCTGGAAGGCAGCGATGTGCAGCCTGAATTGAACATTTGGGATGGGACTGTCGATCATCAGCTTGCCCCTGTTACGCTAACGAATCAGTATGTTAATTACAGTCAAACTTATGAAGTCACTGGTCCCATAAACTTAGTGCTTAATGTGGGCATCCTTTCAGGAGTAGGTAAAGTTGTGTTTGATAACATTAGCTTTGAGTTGGTACCAGAGAACGTTACCATCTCCATGGATAATTCAGATCCGACTGGCGTGACCCTCTTGGGCCAATGGGAAACCAGGACAAATGCAGATGCAAACAAAGGTAATTTCGCTTTAAATACAACCAAAGACGGAGCATCTAGCGTGAGTTACAAGCCAGTCATTCCGATTGACGGCATGTATGATGTCTATGTATGGCAACATTTTACGACTGGAACGCAGAACGCTCCTTTTACCATTCATCATGCAAACGGTTCCGAGACCGTCTCCGTGAATCAATCCCAAAACGGCAAGAGTTGGTATAAAATTGGCAGCTACCCTTTTCATAAAGGGGAATCAGGCAGCGTTGTTGTTACCAATTCTTATACACAAGGCAACTTTATTCTGGCTGATGGGGTCCGCTTTACGCGTACAGGTCCAATACCGATTCCGAATCAGGACTTGAACAATAAGCTGACAGGTCCGGCAACCGTAGATAGGGGACAAAACTTCAAAGTCACATACGGTCTGGACAGTGTGACAGACAGCGTTTATGCGCTGGATACGATTGTAACCTACGATTCAACGAAGTTAGATTTCATCTCAGCTGCGTCGTTGAAGGATGGTTTCGAAATCGTATCGACGAGAACTTCCATTGCGGACCATGTCCGCATCATTGCCTCAAGTCTAGGTGTAGCTACCGCCATACAGACAGATGGTGATGTATTGGAGTTGACGTTTAAACCCAAAGCGAATGGAACGAACGGCGATGTAGATCTTCATGCAGCTTCCATTGCCGTTGTCGGTGAGGGACTTGAAAGCACGCTGGCTTCCTTCAAACTCACTTTCAACGTGCAGTATGCGAACAAAACAAACTTAACTGCAGCGATTGTTGCCGCAGAAGCGCTCTACAATAGTTCGGTGGAAGGAACGTTGATCGGACAGTATCCAGCTGGAGCTAAAGCGACTCTCCAATCGGCGATTAACGCAGCGAAGTCAGTAGAGACGGACACTACTGCGACACAGGTACAGATTGACGCGGCAACGAGCTTACTTTTAGGGGCTGTCGATGCATTTAAACTGACCGTGAATAAGCGGAAGCCTGAGGATTTGAACGGTGACAATCGGATCAGCGTCAGCGACTTGTACCCCATATTAATTCATTATGGCAAAAATTCAACAAGTCCTGATTGGTCGACTGCTCAACAATACGATGTCAATCAGGATTTGAAGATCGATTATTTGGATATGGTTGCAGTTGTCATGAAAATCGAATAGCTGTCCACACTTCGGGAGATTGGTTCTATTACACCAATTCTCCCGAATCTTTTATTTTATGCAAAGGAGCATTGATTGAGCAAATCTAGGGGAGTAAGATACAAGTAAGTGAACGCGCTCAATTTGCCAAGGGGGGGCTCTGCTAATGTATACCATGATGCTTGTTGATGACGATTATATTTCAAGGGAAGGCTTGCGGGATCTCATCGACTGGGATCGTCTGGGTATCGAGATTACTGGTGAAGCCGAAGATGGAGCGGAAGCATTGCTCGTTGCCCGTGACCTAACACCGGATATTGTCATTACCGATGTCGTGATGCCTGTAATGGATGGCATTCAATTTGTTGACAAGTTGAAACAGGAGCAGCCTGCGGTCATGATCATCATGATCAGCGCTCATCAAGATATTCACTATGTGAAGGCCTCCATTAAATTGGATGCGATTGATTACATATTAAAGCCCTTCAATCGGGAGGAATTAAAGCAAGTTGTAGGCAAAGTTGTCGCTAAGCTGGATAAAGAAAGAGCAGAGAAGCGATTAAAGGACGACGTGAGCCAATACTATTCAGGCAGTATTTCCTCAACAGGTTTGCCGGTGATTGTGGAGTCTGTGGAGAAGATCATAGGATTATGCAGCACAGGGCAAACAGAAGCATTGACAACTGAGGTTCAGCAGTTATTCCTTACGATTCGGCGATTGAAAATGGAAAGTATGCTGTTCCTAACGACGATCTGCAGTGAGCTGCTTATAAAAGCAATTCGAAGCGCAGCCACCCATATCGATTCTGCCATTGCCCAAGAGGTGAAAGAATCCTTGCATCAATTCAGAACGATGCAAAGTCCTCAGCAAATCGAAATGTTTGTAATCGAGAAGATGACCTACTTAGAAATGGCCTCAAATGAATTGCGAAACAGTAAATCCCGCAGAATTATTAGGGAAGTAGAGGACATTATCCGTAGGATGTACGACCAGAATTTGACGATAGGACAGCTGGCGGGGGAAGTATTCATGTCTCCAGGGCATCTTCAGACGTTATTTAAGAAAGAGATGGGGCAAACGATTAACGATTATATTACCCAAGTACGGTTAGAAAAGGCGCAGCTGCTGCTTAAGGACGCCTCGATCAAAATATATGAAGTAGCCAATCAGGTCGGATACCAGGACACGTACTATTTTACAAAAATATTTAAAAAAGTGGTGGGAGTTAATCCCATGGAATACCGGGAGAATACGCGATGAGGATAGTGATGAATAAGCTCAGCAGCCTGTATTACAATATCAATTTGCGGACCAAGCTGGTTATGTCATATTTAATATTGATCATTATTCCGGTCGTTGTTCTAGTCTATTTCTCCTATGTGACGATTCATAAATCGGTGGTGGAACAGACGGGGAAAGCTTATTTGGAAACCTTAAAGCAGGCGGAGAAAAACATCACTTTTGGAATTGAATCCGCTTACAGTATCGCTGATCTGACGCAAAGCAATTACGAAATTCAGCAAATATTAAGAACGATAGCTGAGCGTCCGCTAACATCGGCTGAGGTTATTGACTTTTTCAATCTGCTAAATAAGAACGTGAGCAATCACGTAGGGAAGAACAATGTCCTTAAGGTTAACTATTACATGAAAGGGAATCCGGCTTTTGTTTCTGCTAATCCCAATTTTTTTGCGGTCGATCAGCTGGGACAAGAAGCAAGCCTTCAATCGCTTTTGAACGGTGAAACGAGGGAAACGTGGCTCTATGGCGGTGATGTCGAGCATCTAAGCTTGGTTCAATCCGATGAAGTCATTTTCATTAAGGAAATCAAGGACATTAATAAATTCCAGCAGGTGTTAGGTTATATCATGGTGGAGCTTGATGCTAAATTTATATGGAATATTCTTGGGGATATCAAGCTTCCAACTGGAGCAGAAAAGGTTGTGATGACCCCTCATAAGCGGATCGGCTTAGATCAGTTAGCCTCTGGAGATGGCGGTTTAAGTCAAATTTACATGCGTGATTTACCAATCGAAGATGAGGGCATTGCTAGCTTCGGAAAACAGGATAGAGCTAACTATGCCGTCTTTAGCAAGGCGACAGCGTTGGATTGGAACATCGCGTTGCTGATGACAGAGAATCACCTTGGGATGAATAGCAGGTGGATCCAGAACTTCATGTTGGCTTTGGCAGGTATAGTCTCGATTATCGCCATTATTACTGCATTTTTTATTTCGGGTAGCATTACGAAGAGGTTAAAGAAACTCGTACAATTGATTAAGCACGCTGAGAAGGGGAACTTTGAAACCGAAGATAATATTCGAGGAAATGATGAGTATGCGCGACTTCAGCGCTCTTTCAACAAGATGAGTATGCGAATCAAAACGCTAATCGAAGAAGTGTATCAGGCTCAAATCAGTAAGCAAGAAGCAGAAATGAAGCTGCTCTACGCGCAAATTAATCCTCACTTTGTATACAATACCCTGGACATTATTCAGTGGAGTGCTTTACGCATTGATGCGAAGGAAATCGCTGAACTGACGGAATCGCTTGCCAAATTTTTGCGTCTGAGTCTAAACGAAGGCAAGGAGCATATTAGCGTGGCGGAAGAGGTTCTAGAGGTCAGTAAATATATGCACATTATCAATTATCGCTACCGTGGTGCGATTCAGTTTATTACGGACATTGAAGCAGGCATGAATGAGCGGGTGATGATCAAAATGATTTTGCAACCACTCGTTGAAAATGCCGTTGTGCATGGTATTCGACATAAAAAAGGCAAATCCGGAACGATTATCGTCCGTGCTTATCGGGAAGATGCGTATATGTATCTTGAGGTCATCGATGATGGGGTGGGTATGTCATCAGAGAGAATTCAGCACATGTTCGAAATGGAGAGCAGAGGGTATGGCGTTAAAAACGTACATCAGCGCATTCAAGTTTACTATGGTGCAGAATGTGGGTTGGCGTTCTACAGCGAGCCACGCAGTGGCTGCCGTGCTGTTGCGAAGTTGAAGACGTCAGCTGCCTTATAATCCATGTTTTTGTCAGAGATATCTTACTTCTGTCCTGTTGTGATCGATCGGTACATTTACGTAAAATATAAGTAAATAACAAGGAGTTGAGGTGATGAAATGGCCAAGATTACACCGTCCCACGCGCTCAAGTCACAGGATGCAGGTGTGATCCCCAAGAGTAAAAATCGCCTAAAGGCAAGAATCGTACATAATCTGGATATCTATTTGATTATCTCGATACCTTTACTGGTGCTTTTGATTTACAGTTATGTCCCGATGCTGGGGATCGTCATTGCATTTAAGAACTATCGGGTATTCGATGGCATTTTGGCTAGTAAATGGGTAGGGTTAGCACACTTTCAAACGTTGATCATGGATCCTAAATTTTTGAGTGTTTTAGGTAATACATTATTGATCAATCTCTTCAAATTTGTGTTTCAATTTCCATTGCCCATTATACTGGCGCTGCTTCTTAATGAAGTCAGACACAGCATTGTAAAGCGCATGACGCAAACGCTTACGTATCTTCCGCATTTTCTTTCTTGGGTCGTCATTGCCGGCATTTTTGTCGACATTCTGTCGCCTAGCACGGGCATTATCAATGCAATGCTGAAAACTTTTGGGATATCGCCAATTGCCTTTCTTGGAGACGACAGCTACTTCCGAAGCGTTCTCGTTGCATCAACGGCGTGGAAGGAAACAGGGTGGAGCGCGATCATTTATCTCGCTGCTTTAACCGCCGTAGATCCCGATCTCTATGCGGCAGCGAGTGTCGACGGAGCGGGTAAACTCAAACAAACGTGGCATATTACCTTGCCTGGGATATCCAGCACGATTGTATTCATTATTATTCTGAGGGTGTCAACCTTATTGGGCAGTGATACGGAACAAGTACTATTGCTATACAATCCGCTCGTGTATGGCGTTGGGGATATTATTGGCACCTATGTGTATCGCGAAGGGATTCAGAACGGGAGTTACAGCTATACAACCGCGGTCGGTCTGTTTATCTCTACGATCGGATTTACCTTGATGATCATCGCGAATAAAGTGAGTCGAAGATATTCAGATAGGGGCATCTGGTAAATAAACAGTGGAGAGGAGCAAACAGCTTTGTTCGACAAACGAATGACAACCGGGGAGAAACTGTTTACCGTTTTTAATTACACCTTGTTAATAATAGTAGGTCTCATTTGCGTCCTGCCGTTTATCACACTGTTAGCCAAATCGGTTAGCGAAGAAGCCTATGTCGTAAGCGGTCAGGTCAGTTTATGGCCGAAGGGCTTTCAGCTGAAAGCCTATGAAGTACTGCTCTCAGGCGCCGATTTTCGCAACGCATTCAAGAACAGTATAGTCGTTGCTGTAGTGGGAACCGCCATTCAAGTGTTTTTTACCGCATGTGTGGGATATGCCATTGCTAAGCGGGATTTGCCCGGTCGAAAAGCGATTAATATTCTTTATGTGTTCACGATGCTGTTCAATGGCGGCATGATTCCAACCTATCTGGTTATCAAAGAAACAGGCTTAATCAATCATTTATGGGTGCTCGTTATTCCTGGGATGGTAAGCGCATTCAATCTAATTCTGGTTCGAAATTATTTCGAATCGCTGCCTCACAGCCTGGAGGAATCTGCAAGAATAGATGGAGCTAGCAATCTCACCGTTTTATTTCGTATTATGCTTCCGATTTCCAAGCCTCTACTGGCGACTATCGCAATTTTTAGTGCGGTAGGCATTTGGAACAATTATATGGAACCCCTCCTATATTTAACGAAAAAAGAGGTTCAAGTATTGCCATTGTTCTTGCAAAGCGTCGTAGCTGCAGCGAATAAGAACGGGCTGGAAAATCCCGAGGAATTGGCAAATATCGCTTCTGAGACTTTCCGGGCAGCAGCTATTTTCGTATCAGCTCTTCCAATTCTGCTAGTGTATCCATTTTTGCAAAAGTATTTTGTTACAGGATTGACGCTTGGCGCTGTTAAACAATAGATGTACATAAAGGAAGGGGACAAAAACAATGCAAATTAGAGTAAGAAAATGGTCGACGAAGTCAATGTTGGTAGCGCTTTCAGCTGGTTTAGTTCTGGCTGGTTGCAGTAAGCAAGAGGAAAAACCGACGCAAGAAAGTAAAGGAACAACAGCGGCATCCCAGACGCCTGCACAAGGTCCTAAGCTGAATAAATCGGCTAAGATCCGAATCGCCGTACCTGATAATGCGGGAGTTAAGGGCTACGAGCAAGGAGCTAGCGCGAATGATAACCAATTTCTGAACGCTATTAAAGAGAAAACAGGGTACACCAATATAGAATGGAATGTCATTCCAACTGCAAATCAATTAGAAACGTACAACTTGATGTTCGCATCCGGTGATGTCTATGACCTTATTTACACGTCAGATTTGAACATCTACAAACGTTTTAGTGCTCAAGGGGCACTCCTGCCGTTGGAAGAACCTATTAAGCAATTTGGCAGTGAAATTGGTAAATTAGTGACGGATAACGCATGGACGGCAGTTACACTGGAAGGGAAAAAATATGCGATTCCAGTACCTCCATACCAAAAGTTTGAAAATGTAGATTTGGGCTCAGGTTTCTTGGCTAGACAGGACTGGATGGATAAGCTGGGACTTACAGCTCCCAAAAATCTCGACGAACTCTATACGTTCTTAAAAACCATCAAGGATAAAGATCCGAGTGGTAAAGGAACGATTCCTTACGTTGCTGCAGCGGGTAACAATGGCAATCCACTAGACGGACTAGATATTATTACATCTGCATTCGGGTTATCCGGCATCAGTAACCTTGCTGTACCTTTCATCGTCAAAGATGGCAAGTTAGTTGACGCACAGGATGTTTATTTTAAAGAGATGCTGACCTATTTGAATAAGCTGTTTAAAGAAGGTTTGATTGATAACGAGTACTTATTTAACAAAACACAACAGGTATCCGAAAAAATGTCCTCGGGGAAAGCTGCAGCTGCATTCGCGGGGTATTGGGATCCAGCTAGTTACTTGGCAGGGTTAACGAAAACAGATGCTAACGCAAAGCTAAGCTTCCTGCCAACGGTTGAAGGAAAAGACGGAGTGAAGGGATATCCAATGCCTGCTCCAGTGTCCAACTTTTATATCATCCCTAAGAATGCCAAAAATGCGAATGAAGCGGTTGATTTACTAAATTCGTACCTAAAAGATAAGGATTTACAGAAGTATGTGAATTTCGGTAAAGAAGGCGTTCACTACGATATGGTTGATAATAAGCTCACTCCGAAGAAACCTGCTTACGATCAGATCATCTATAAGCTCTATTACAGAATGTGGAATACACCTGAGATCTGGCTTCCGAACGCCCTGCTTGGCGGTTATGAACAGGCTATGAAAAGCTTTGCCCAAGCTGGTCCTCAGCTAACTGCGTTCAATATTAACCAATATAGACCTCAGACGGATGCGGAGCTTGCAAAAGGAAGAGCGTTAATCGATCTTAGAAATGAGTATGTTGCCAAAATCATCAATGGTGCGTTGCCGATTACTGCTTTGGATGACTATTTCAAGAAAGCAGATGCAGCTGGACGACAAGATGTGATCAAGGCATCGCAGGATTGGTTTACGAAAGAAGGCAAAGGTATTTATGATAAGTTGAGTAAAAAGTAGAATCATTATCATAGAATCCGGACGGTTACTTAGTAACCGATCCGGATTTTTCTATCTATAAGCATAGAAATGTTATCCGTTATGATTTGGAGGCAGGCGGCATAAACATAACAATAGACATGCTTCTCCAAATCGTAATCTACTGAATGGAGACTGACATCATGCAAGAAGAAAAGAAAAGATTTATTCAAGAGTTTGTACCAGGCAAGCAGGTCACGCTAAGTCATCTTATTGCGAATCCGGATCTGGCATTATTCCAGAAATTAGGCATGATAGAGTCAGGAGCAATTGGTATCCTGACACTGACCCCAAGTGAAACGGTCATTATCGCTGCCGATTTGGCGACAAAAGCTGCCAATGTCTCTATCGGATTTCTGGATCGGTTTACAGGAAGTCTTGTATTAGTAGGGAGTGTCTCGGAAATTGACGTGGCGATGGGTCACATTAATACCTTCCTATCTGAACAACTAGGTTATACGACATCCCGCATCACCAAATCCTAAAAGGAAGTGCTTGCATTGAACGCCAATTATCGAGCGATGCTGATCGGATCTATCGGTGCAGGAAAATCTACGCTGCTCGATGCTTTGCTTGGCCGTCAGGTCAAGACGCTCAAAACGCAAGCGTTAAACTTTGAGGATTGGCTTGTGGATACACCGGGTGAATATACAGAAAATCCGTTCTTTTACAGGAGTATTCTGGCAACCGCACAGGAGGTCACTCACGTCCTGTTTGTTCAAGATGCCACCCATGCAAAGACTATTTTTCCTCCCAACTTTGCCAGTGGATTTAATAAATTGCCGATTGGCGTTGTATCCAAAGCGGATGCTCCGATAGCGCAAGTTGATCGCGCTGTGAAATTAGTAAGACAAGCCATCCCTAGAGGCGCTATTGTCATTTCCTCTTCTTTTACAGGTCAAGGCATGCAGGAGATTAAAGATTTGGTACAACAATGTGCAACATTGGAGGAAATGAAGACATATTGTACGCGAACGGCAGTGCGTCATTTGATCTTTCACCCTTAGCGAAAGGAGGCCAGACAATGAAATTGAAAGCACTGCTCATGGGGCATATGTATACGTTCAAGACTTTGAAGGAAGTGTTTGCGAAAGCAAACGAAGAAAAATCCGGTGATCGACTTGCGGGGCTTGCCGCTGAAACCGTGCAGGAGCGAATTGCAGCGAAACAAGTGCTTGGCGCACTGTTACTTCGTGATATTCGCGACAATCCCTTGCTTCCCGCAGAAGAAGACGAAGTTTCCCGCATCATTGAGGAGCAAGTCAATGAACCTATTTATAAGCGCATAGCAGGGTGGTCTGTCTCTGAATTGCGCGAGTACATACTGGATGATCGCACATCAGGCGAGGATTTAAAGCGGATCAGTAGAGGACTTACCAGTGAGATGATTGCGGCTGTGGCGAAGTTGATGTCCAATCTTGATTTGATACATAGCGCGAATAAAGTGGAAATCATTACTAAATGCAATATAGCGATTGGGCAAAAAGGTGTTCTGGCTTCCCGGCTTCAACCTAATCATCCTACGGATGATGTGGCGGGCATGCTCGCTTCCTTGAAAGAGGGTTTATCCTATGGAATGGGTGATGCCGTTATAGGCATCAATCCCGTTGAGGATTCGGTTGAGAGCGTGAAGCGGCTGTTGCACGCGTCGCATGATTTCATGAACGTCTGGGGAATTCCTACGCAGAACTGTGTATTGGCACATGTGATTACACAAATGAAGGCCATCGAACAAGGTGCGCCTGCGGATATGATTTTTCAGAGTATCGCGGGCACGGAGGCTGCCAATCGATCGTTCGGCATAACAGCAGCTTTGCTGGATGAAGCGAATGATATGGCTCGGACGCTAGGGACGGGGACGGGCCCAGAGCGATTATATTTTGAGACGGGACAAGGATCGGAATTGTCGGCAGAAGCTCATTATGGCATCGATCAACTAACGATGGAGGCGAGGAATTATGGCTTCGCCCGTCGGTATAATCCGTATATTTTGAACACAGTAGTCGGATTTATCGGCCCTGAATATTTGTATGACAGTAAGCAAGTGAAACGGGCGGGGCTTGAAGATCATTTTATGGGCAAAATGCATGGCATTTCGATGGGTGTGGACATTTGCTACACCAATCATATTAAAGCAGATCAAAATGATATGGAAGATTTAGGTGTTCTGCTTACAGCCGCAGGCGTCAATTTTATTATCGCTACGCCAATGGGGGACGACTGTATGCTCAATTACCAATCAATGAGTTATCACGATGTGGCCACATTGCGCCAAACAATGAATAGGAAGCCATCCCCTCTGTTTGAAACCTGGCTAGAGAAGATGGGGATTATGGAAGACGGCAAATTAAGCCGCAGGGCAGGGGATCCCTCTATTTTTTCTCGTTTGGCATGATTTCTGAGAAGTGGTTCATGCAGGTTGCTGAGGAGGTGAACACAGGATGAATCATGAGCTCATTGAATCTATTACCAGATTGGTACTGGATAAAATGACGAATACCCACCAGACGGACGGTATGGTGAAGGTGTGGGATCATTTGCCTAAGGCGGCGGTATCCATTGAAACAGGTTCTGTTCGTGTAACAGATCAGTTGGATGACGTTTTGCAGGAACTACAGACACGAGTGGGTATCGACGATGCTCATAGCAAGGATGAGTTGTTAGCACTTACCCGTACAACCCCTGCCAGAATTGGTGTGGGAAGAGCTGGTTTGCGACCCAAAACGGAAGCATGGTTAAAGTTTCGACTGGATCATGCGGCAGCAGTGGATGCTGTATACGGGGAAGTTTCACCGGAATGGCTGAAGCGTCTCCACTTATTTGCGGTACAGACGCAAGTTTCGGATAAAGAAGCATATATCCGTCGTCCGGATTTGGGAAGGCGGCTGTCCCCTGAGGCCATTCAGATCATTTCCGAACGATGTGTTCATGGGCCCAAAGTACAAATGATCGTATCTGATGGACTCAGCTCGCAAGCCATTGAGCGAAATGCGGCCGATGTGCTGTTATCACTTCAGCAGTCATTAAACAAATTAGGGATTGCCTATGGCACGTCTTTTTACATTGAAAAGGGTCGGGTAGCGGTCATGGATGAAGTCGGAGAAGTGTTGCAGCCGGAAGTGATCATCCTCCTTATCGGGGAACGTCCTGGCTTGCTAAGTGCCGAATCATTAAGTGCTTACCTTTGCTATCGACCTCGAAGAGGCATGATTGAGGCGGAACGGATGGTCGTTTCCAACATTCATTCAGGTGGCATTCCACCTGTCGAGGCGGGGGCTTACTTGGGGGATGTCATCGCCAAAATTCTTGCCTATCAAGCGAGTGGGATATCGTTGGTACAGAAGGAGGCGTCAGCCCGTCATGCCGGAAAAGATTAGGGCTGAAATATTGGCTGTTCGTATCATTCCACATGTAGATGAGTCGTTAGCGATTGAATATCAGTTAAAACCGGGGTATCGAAGCTTAGGTATGCTGACAACGACAATTGATGATGTCGGCTATACGGCGCTAGATGAAGCAACGAAACAAGCGGATGTTGAGGTTGTGTATGCACGCTCCTTTTATGCAGGCGCCAGCCATGCCTCTGGGCCGTTATCGGGCGAATTCATCGGAGTTATTGCGGGATCGAATCCAGATGAGGTTAGAAGCGGGCTTGAAGCGATTGCACATACGATTCACTATGAGGCTTTTTTTGAATCGCTAAATGAGAATCAGAGTCATGCTTTATATGCACACGTGGTAGCAAGAACGGGAAGTTATCTCTCCAAGTTGGCTGGCATTAACGAGGGAGAGCCAATCGCGTATTTAATTGCTCCGCCACTCGAAGCGATGTATGGTCTCGACGCGGCTTTGAAAGCCGCTGATGTGCGGCTCATGAAGTTTTTTGGCCCGCCTTCGGAGACGAACTTTGGCGGTGGATTGTTGACAGGCAAGCAAGCTGCTTGCCAGGCTGCAGCGGATGCATTTAGGGCGAGTATTATTGAAATTGCCAATAAGCCGCTACTCTACTAATTTGCCCGAGGAAAAGGATGGACAGAAAGGAGAAGGGGAACGATGCAGCTGGACAAAGATTTGCAAGCTATGCAAGAAATGAGAGATGCCGTTAAGCGGGCGAAGGCAGCTCAATCACAGTTTCAAGCTTTCTCGCAACAAGACGTAGATCGCATCGTCAAAGCCTTGGCAGATGCAGCATTTGGGAAAGCTTTCGAGTTAGCTTCACTTGCCGTCGAGGAAACGGGGCTAGGTGTTGTTGAGCACAAAGTGATTAAGAACCAAGTGGCTTCTCGAGACGTATATGCGTCTATTCGTGATCTGAAGACGGTCGGCGTCATTAATGAATTTCGAGATAAGAAAATCATCGAGCTGGCTGCACCCTTCGGTGTCATTGCAGGTATTGTTCCAACAACGAACCCAACGTCCACGGCTATTTTTACAAGCTTGATTGCATTGAAAGCGCGGAATGCCATTGTCTTTAGTCCCCATCCTTCAGCAGCGAAGTGTACGGTTGAAGCTGCCCGGATTTGTTCGCGAGCAGCTGTAGCAGCTGGCGCACCGGAAGGCTTGATCGGGTGGATCACACAGCCGACGATGGAAGCCACAGAAGGCTTAATGAAGCATGCGGATATTCACTTGATTTTGGCTACAGGCGGAAGTGCTTTGGTCAAGGCAGCTTACAGCTCAGGTAAACCAGCGTACGGCGTAGGCCCTGGCAACGTACCGGTTTACATTGAGAAATCCGCTGAAATAGCCAAAGCTGTTCAACGCATTGTCGATAGCAAAACATTTGATCATGGAACGATTTGTGCATCAGAACAAGCGGTCGTAGTCGATCGGGTTATTCGTGAGATGGTCATGCGCGAATTTAAGAACCAAGGTGCATATTTCTTGAATGAAGAAGAGAAGAAGAGACTGGAACCCCTCATTTCACCAGCTCCTGGCAAGCTCAATTCAAAGATTGTTGGCCGTAGCGCCAAAGCGATCGCCGATATGGCAGGTGTGCATGTTCCATCTGAGACGAGGTTGTTGATTGCAGAAGAATCGCAAATTGGAAGGGATGTGCCATTTTCCATCGAAAAATTGGCGCCGGTTTTTGCTTTTTACACGGCAGCTGGTTGGGAGGAGGCGGCTGTGATCTGCGAGCAGCTGTTGGATTTAGGAGGAAGAGGGCATACGTTAGCCCTGCATACGACGGATGATGAAATCGCACGAACCTTCGCTTTGCGAATGCCTGTGTCACGCATTGTAGTGAATACCCCTTCGGCACTTGGTGCGGTTGGCAGTACGACGGGACTCCAGCCTTCTTTTACACTAGGTTGTGGTTCATTTGGAGGAAATATAACATCCGATAATCTGACGGCCCATCATCTTATGACTGTAAAACGTCTGGCCTATGGGATCAAACAAGTAGATATCCCTAAGCCGGCAATCCAAACTTACCCTGTCTCAAAGTCTACGGGACAGCCTAACCAAGAAGAGCGGATCGCAGAATTCGTGAATCTTGTGTTAGATAAGGTTGGAGCTACAGGACATGTAGATAAGGCCACTGTGATCAAATTAGTACAACAAGTGATGGCTCACATATAATCCCAATAAACTTAGGAGGAATTTCATATGTCCAGAGAACTGACAGCGTTAGGTATGATTGAAACAAAAGGGTTGGTTGCGTCCATTGAAGCGGCAGATGCGATGGTCAAAGCGGCCAATGTGCATATTGTCGGGAAGGTACATGCTGGAGGCGGCCTTGTAACGGTGCTTGTTCGCGGAGATGTTGGTGCTGTCAAAGCGGCAACGGATGCAGGAGCAGCAGCGGCACAACGTGTAGGTGAGCTGCTATCCGTCCATGTCATTGCGCGTCCGCACAATGAACTGGACAGCATTTTGCCTAAATTTGAGCAAGAAAAATAAGTGTTTGCACATCATGCAGAAGGGAAGCTGAGGTGATTCATCATGGATCCGCAAATCGTCCAGTCCATTGTAGAAGAAGTCGTACTTCGGCTCAAACGGGCTGGCCAAACAACACCAGGGATACCTATTGGCGTCTCAGCACGGCATGCGCATGTGTCCATAGAACATCTGGAGACCTTATTTGGTGCCGGATACGAGTTAACCCAAAAGTCAGATCTATTTCAACCGGGTCAATTTGCCGCTAACGAAACTGTGCTTATTGTCGGACCGAAAGGCAGTATAGAAAATGTTAGAATTCTTGGACCTGTACGTGGAGCGACCCAAGTAGAGATAAGCAGGACCGATGCTATGAAGCTCGGATATCAGCCGCCTCTTCGAGAATCAGGAGATGTTCAGGGGTCTTCACCCGTTACAATCGTAGGCCCGAAGGGCAGCTTATATCTGACTGAGGGCCTCATTATCGCGCAGCGTCATATTCATATGTCGCCTCAAGATGCGAAGATGTATGGCTTCAAGCAGGGTGAAGATGTTTTAGTCCAGATCGCTGGGCCAAGATCCATTGTGTATGACAACGTGCGAATTAGAGTGTCTGAGCGATACAAACTAGAGATGCACATGGATACAGATGAGGCGAATGCCGCATGGCTTGCAACGGGAGATACGGGAATAATCCTACACCCATCCGATAGTAAGTGGATGCGCCAAACTACTGAATTGGATGAGCAACTGGCCGAACCAGCTAGACGTAATCGCGGCTACCAGGAGAATGTGCAGCTTATCGAGCAAAAATTACTCACACAGCGCGATATACAGGAGCTGGACGCCTCGACGATTACCGTATCCAAACATACCATTATTACCCCGCTAGCGCGTGATACAGCCAAAGATAAAGGGATTACGATTCTATTCAAACAGTCATGAGGCGGTGAACTTATGCAAGTGGGTACAGTCATCGGAAATGTGTGGGCGACTCGAAAAGAGGATGAACTTACAGGGTTAAAGTTTCTGTTCGTTCAGCCGGAAGGGCCGAATGGGTCACCCATTGATACGCCATTGGTCGCTTTGGATCGTATTGGCGCAGGCGTTGGAGATCGCGTCATGGTGACCAAAGGCAGCGCGGCCCGACTTGTTATCAAGGATAAAGACTTGCCGATTGATGCTGTCATTATCGGAATTATAGATTCAATCGATGTAGAAAGGGGGTGAGGGGATGTCACAAGCATTGGGTATGATTGAGACGAGAGGCTATATCGCTTCCGTCGTCGCTGCCGACGCTATGATTAAATCAGCGAATGTCACATTGATTAGGCAGGAGAGTGTTGACGCGGGACTGATGACGATCTTGGTGGCAGGTGATGTTGGTGCTGTTCAAGCAGCATTAGATGCAGGGAAAGAAGCAGCGAAGCGAGTCGGCGTCATGATTGCTGCGCACATGATTGCACGCCCAGACGATGGAGTCAATCACATTCTTACGAAAAGGGATGTACTTGAATAGGCAGTAGAGGTGAGGACATTGGTGTTTAAACGAAAAAAAATCGCAGTGATTGGAGCTGGCTTTACCGGTGCAACGACTGCACTAATGCTGGCGCAAAAAGAGCTGGGCGATATCGTGTTACTGGATATTCCGGATCTAGAAAATGCAACGAAAGGCAAAGCGCTGGATATGCTGGAAGCCGGACCTGTGCAAGCTTTTAACAGTCATATTAGGGGTACATCTCGTTATGAAGATATGCATGACGCCGACATGGTGATCATAACGGCAGGGATGGCTCGAAAGCCGGGCATGAGTCGGGATGAATTAGTACATACGAATGCAGCCATTATGAAGTCCGTCGCTGAAAATGTGGCCAACTATGCGCCAACCAGTTACATTCTCGTTCTGAGCAATCCGGTAGATGTCATGACGTATGTCTGTTACCAAACGACCGGCTTCCCCAAAAATCGTGTCATTGGTCAATCAGGTGTGTTGGACACAGCTAGGTTCAATGCGTTTGTTGCCATGGAATTGCAAGTATCCGTAGAGGACATCACAGGATTTGTACTTGGTGGTCATGGTGATGATATGGTTCCGTTAATACGGTATTCAAGTGTTGGCGGTATTCCGATCGATAAACTTATTCCTCCAGATCGCTTGGAGGTTATTGTTGAAAGAACCCGTAAAGGCGGCGGTGAAATCGTAAGTCTGCTAGGGAATGGAAGTGCTTATTATGCGCCAGCCGCCGCTTTGGTGCACATGGCAGAAGCCATTCTGAAGGATAAGAAGCGTGTGCTCCCATCCGTTGCTTATTTAGAAGGGGAGTATGGTTATCGAGACATCTATCTTGGTGTTCCAACGGTTATCGGTGGAGACGGTGTTGAGAAGATACTGGAAGTGCAACTAACGGAACAAGAAAAACGTGATCTAGATAGATCAGCCGATTCCGTTCGTCAGGTGTTAGCTCATATGAAGAAGTGAATGATACCCATAACCAAACGCGAAGCCTTATCGATTAGGGCTTTTTTTGCTTTTCAGTAATGGATAGAGTGCTGAGGCGACCATTAAGGGGAACCTAGATGCCTTATTTGGATGAAATTGGCTGAAATTTAATCTGAAAGGAACCTAGATACGCTATTTGGCCAATTTTTGTAATTTATCGCATTTTTCGGCGAAATAGGGTATTGTAGTTCCCCTTTGATGACGATTTCACCTATGTATCCGCAATTAGGACATCCTCGTTCCCTCTCGCGGGAAGACGTTAGGGACAGCCCTTCGTAAAGGACGTAATAATCTTTTTGTGGTAAAATAGTGAAAATATGCTAATTCTACTGTCTGCTAAGGGGGACTCATGAAATTACACTTTCCATTATTTTTCGCTGCGATCTGTTTACTGTCTATTCTTGCAGATAAATTCCTGATTAGTTGGGTATCCAATCTTTATTTGAAAGCCATCATCTTTGCTTTGAGTGTCGGCCTTGCTAATTACCTTATTGGAAAAAGCGGACTTTCAGCTAAACGTATAGCGACACCGTTAGGAATATTGATATTTGCACTTGGTCTCACTACTGTAATCGTCAGCAATCACATCTAGGGCAAAAATTGCTCTTGCCTACACCAACCCTTACAATATAAGTATAGGCTTTCTAACTTTTCTGGAGGTGCAATTATGGCAAATCAAGCAGGAATTCAACCTTTAATTTTGGATATGAATGTCAACGGGAATTCATTCCTCGTACACGCGGCATTACTTTGGGACGAGCAGGAAGTCATTCTTGTGGATACGGGTATCCCAGGTCAGTTAGGACTTATACGCGAGCAACTTGCTGAAGCTTCCTTTCCTTTTGACAAGTTGACCAAAATCATAATCACTCACCATGACATGGATCATATCGGCAGCTTGCCAGAGCTAGTTAAGGCTTCAGAAGGACGGATCGAAGTGTTGGCGCACGAACTAGGCAAGCCTTATATTCAAGGCGAAGTGCCTACTGTGAAACGCCAGATATTAGCTCCCCCGACCAAAGTGGATGTAACGCTGCAAGATGGCGATATTCTCCCGTATTGTGGAGGCATTCAAGTCATTTTTACGCCTGGACATACACCAGATCATATCAGTTTGTATCACATCAACAGCCGAACATTAATTACCGGAGATGCTCTAACGTCGCTTGACGGCATGCTGATGCCTCCAAATCCGCAATTCACGCCGGACATGCCGTTAGCGCTGGAATCGGTAGCCAAGCTGTTGGATTATGATATTGAAACGGTTATTACGTTTCATGGCGGCGTATGTACAGCTAATATTAAAGAACGTCTCGCTGAAATTGCGAACGGTCAAGGGTAACAGGCACAAACAAAAATTCCGAGGATGCCAATGATCCTCGGAATTTTTATTGACTTTTAATTCCCAAAATAAAGCTCAACAGCCTCACTCACATGTCGTACAGTAAAACTAGCCGCTGAGGCAGCACGTGCCTCACTGTCACTTAGTAAGATCGTGGTCCCGATTCCCGCTCGCATACCGGCTTCAATATCACTCTCGTGGTCCCCTATGATAACCGATGAGGCGGGGTCTAGCTGGAACTCTTCTATGGCTTGCAAAATCATACCTGGATTTGGTTTTCGGCACGATGCCTCTCGTTTGTAAGCACCGATACCGTGTACGGGGTGATAGGGGCAATAATACACTTTGTCTATATGGATACCATGATTTTTGAACTGCCTCACCATCCATGCTGTTAATGCCCAAAAGTCAATTTCCGTGTAGTATCCCCGTCCGATACCGGCTTGATTGGTCACGATGATGAGTAAAAAACCTGCTTGCTGAAATCGCAGTAAACTCTCGAAGATCCCCTCGCTGAACTCGAAATCCTCCACTTTGTACACATACGATTTATCCAGGTTGATGACGCCGTCCCTGTCTAGCAAAAGCGCTTTTGGTCTCATTGGTCGCCACCTCTGGAGCCAAGCTTGTTCTTCGCTAGTTCATAGTCAGCCGGAATACCAATATCGATAAAATAACTTTCGCTAGGGAAGCCATACATGTTAAGTGCATGCACGCCAGGATTTTGCAGGAATTGCTCAAACGAAAAAGGAGCAGTCACCTTAAATGGACACCATATGTCGGCACGAGCGACGTAGACACCAGCATTGATAAAACCAGATTCGCACATCTGTTTCTCCTGGAAGCTTGTGACTCGATTGTCTGAGCTTAGCGTAACGGTACCGTATCGGTCAAATTGCTTCATTGGTTTGAGTGAAAGCGTTAAGTCGGCAGCAGAGTCTTGATGATATTGCACCAACTGAGGGATATCGACGTGGAACATCGTGTCTCCATTTAGTAATAATACTTGCTTGTCGGAGATGTGATCCATCGCCTTTTTGCAAGCACCCCCGGTTCCTAGAGGTTCTTCTTCTATTGAATAAACGATTTGTAAGGCTCCCCAGCGGTGTCCGAAATAGGAGCGTATGATTTCATGTTTGTACCCTACCGCGAGTACAACTCTGCGAACACCTTGCAGCTCCAAGCGTTCAAGAATGTAACTTAGGAAAGGTCTGCCCTGAATAGGAGCCATCGGTTTCGGTACATCCCTTATAACCTTGCGCAATCGCGTCCCGGGTCCACCAGCTAAAATAATAGCTTCCATAGGCTTAAAATCCCTTCCCAAATAGGGATTCTTCAACAATCGCGCACAAAATATGACCAACTAAGATATGCGCTTCTTGAATTCTCGGGGTTTCGTGGGAGGGGATACAAATGCACATATCACATAATGCAGCCATACGTCCGCCCGTTTCGCCAGTGAAACCGATGGTAGTAATCCCCATGGCACGGCACATCTCTAATCCTTTTATCACATTGGGGGAGTTTCCAGAAGTTGAAAGGGCAATAAATAAATCCCCAGAACGGCCGCACGCTTGAATTTGCCGAGCAAATAACTGTTCATATCCGTAGTCGTTTCCAATTGCCGTAAGCACAGAGGTATCTGTGGTAAGTGCGATGCAAGGCAAGCCAGGGCGATCGAAATAAAACCGACTGACGAATTCCCCCGCAATATGCTGAGCATCTGCCGCACTTCCGCCATTGCCGCCAATCATAATTTTATTTCCGTTTCGGTATACCTCGATCATTTTTCTAGCTGTGCGTTCGATGACATTGAGTATAGCTCGATCCGACGCCATCACCCGTTTAATTTCCATTGCTCGCAATATTTCGCTGGTAATATAGGCCTTCACACTTATATCCTCCATCCAAGCGTACCGTTTTTTGTGAAATGGACTTGATATACCTTGCCTCCTAATTCGTTCAAACGATGGGTGACCTGTATGCGTTTGACGGGGTCTACAATGAACATCATGAACCCGCCGCCACCTGCGCCAGATACCTTGCCTGCTAAGGCACCTGCTTGGATCGCCGTTTCATAGATGAAGTCGATTCGGTTGTTCGTGATCGAGGCTGCCATCTTCTTTTTGGCCATCCAGGATTTCCCCAAATGCTCAGCGAACTTCGTAATGTCTCCCTTCAAAATACATTCCTTGATGGCAAAAGCCTCGGCTTTCACCATATGGGTCGCTTTCAGAGCTGCCTGGTTTTGGTCTATGGTATTGCGAATTTGTTCGTCAATAATTCGGGAAGATTCCCTTGATGCTCCCGTGTAATATACAATCATAGAACTTTCCAATTCGCTGATAATCCAGTTTTTCACCCGAAGCGGATTCACAATAACACGATTGTTTTCGTAAAACTCAATAAAGTTAAACCCGCCGAAAGTGGCTGCATATTGATCCTGCCTTCCACCGCCCCAGCCGACATCGACACGCTCGATTTCATAAGCAAGTTGAGCAATTTCATACTCGCCAAGCGGTAAATTAAGCCATTCTACGAAAGCTTTCAGCATCGCGACCACCATGGTGGAAGAGGAACCGAGGCCAGAACCGGCGGGAGCGTCAGAATAAGTGGTCATCCGAAAAGAGAGCGGTTGATTGGGCATAAACTGCCGGATAATCCGGTTATACACGCCTTTATGCAAGCTCAAACAGCCGTCCAACACAAGCTCTGGAAGAGCGTTAGAATGGAAGTTCTCATTAAGATCCGCAGCGACAAAGGTAAGGGTACCGTCATCGACGACCTCAATCGTACAATAGGCGTACAAATCAATCGTCGCATTGAGTACGCATCCTCCATATAGGTCGCAGTAGGGCGACACATCCGTACCGCCTCCGGCTAGTCCCAACCGTAAAGGGGCTTTTGAGCGAATAATCATGTGCTTCCTCCGTTCATTTGATGTCCAAAATATGCGTAACCAATTCAGCATATGTGCGCGTAGGACGACTTGTATGGACGGATTGTACAACGTGAAAAATTCCATGATCGTATGCTTTTTGAAAATAAACGATTGTCCCATTCATCCCTTTTGCCAAAGGAATAGTATAGCTATGTGAAATTGATTTCCGGCACGGGGGTGTAAGGGTGAAGCTGAAGGCTCGGAGTAAGAAGCGGAGACGAACAACAGCAAGACGGCGATTCATACTTAAACGTGGAAAAAACGTACATGCCCGTTGGAAGAAGCGGAATAAACGGTCTCTTACGATGGTAATGAAACGCAGACGTTCGCTAAGATTGAAACGACGACGGATTCACAGAGGAGTGCCCCCCATTGGTAAGCTGACGGTACCGGTTTGGGAACATCCGCTAGTCAGCATTATTATCCCGGTTTACAACAAATGGGATTATACCTATCGTTGTTTGGTATCCATTGTGGAACACACCCATGACATCCCTTATGAAATCATTGTGGTGGATGATCTTTCTAATGATCTGACTGCCCGAATCGGACAGTTCGTTAACCCAATCACAGTCATCCGCAATCAAGTGAAGAGGGGGTTTCTGCGGAACTGCAATCATGGGGCAGCCGTATCCAAAGGAAAGTATGTTTTGTTTTTAAATAACGATACCAAAGTGACACCAGGTTGGTTGGCGCATTTAGTTGTATCAGCTGAAAAAGACGCAACCATTGGGATCATTGGATCTAAATTGATCTATCCCGACGGAAAACTCCAGGAAGCCGGTGGTATTGTCTTTAATAGCGGCTATGCATGGAATTACGGTCGATTGGATAGTCCGGACAAACATGAATACAACTATGTCAAAGAAGTGGATTATATCTCCGGGGCATCGCTCATGATTCGTAAAGATATCTGGCAGCATGTAGGCGGCTTTGATGAACGGTTTGCACCCGCATACTCGGAGGATGTAGATATAGCATTCAAAGTAAGACAACTTGGATTCAAAGTCGTTTATCAACCCAAATCGGTTGTTGTGCACTACGAGGGTGTATCCCATGGGACAGACGTCAAAACTGGCGTTAAGCAGTATCAGGTCATTAATCACCAGAAATTCAAAGAGAAATGGGCAGAAGTCCTCCAACGACATCATCTTCCTGTCGGTGAACATCTCTATTGGTCAAGGGAACGCTCCAAGGATAAAAAGACCATTGTCATTATTGATTACGGCGTTCCAAGTTATGACAAAGATGCGGGTAGTCGAACAACGTATATGTATTTGAAACTATTTGTGGACATGGGCTTTAATGTAAAGTTTATGCCAGATAACTTCGTTAAGCCGGAACCTTATAGCTCTGAGCTCGAACAACTTGGCATTGAGATTATACACGGACCGCAGAATCACAACTATTACGAACAATGGATTCTTCAGCACAAGGATTACTTGGATTATGTTCTGTTGAACCGGCCTAACATTTCTCATAAGTATATCGATCTCATCAAAGCGCATACCCGTGCTAAAATTTTGTATTATGGCCACGACTTGCATTACGTCCGTGAGTTGAAACGGTTCGGATTGGAGAATAATCGCGAACTGCTTCTTTCTTCCAATTACTATAAAAGTCTGGAGTTCGACATGTTTGCCAAAGCGGATATCGTCTTAACCTGCAGCGAATCCGAGAAACGCATTATCGATGGACATTTTCCCCATAAAAAAGCGACATTGCTCCCAGCTTATTTTTTTGAGCAAACGATACCAAGAGATAAAACTTGGGAACAACGCAGTGGTCTGCTCTTTATTGGCGGTTTCAGCCACAGTCCGAATACCGATGGGATTGTATGGTTCTGTCGCGAAATCTTGCCTATTGTGGTGCAAGCTATTCCTGGCATACAGCTGTTCATCGCTGGCTCTAATCCTCCGCCAGAGGTGCTTGGTTTACAATCCGATCGGGTCATTGTCAAGGGTTTCGTCTCCGATCAAGAGCTTCGGGAGCTGTATAGTACGACGAAGATGGCTGTCATCCCGTTACGTTACGGCGCAGGTGTGAAAGGCAAAACGGTGGAAGCCATGTGCCATCAGATGCCGTTGGTTGCAACCAGTACAGGGATCGAAGGATTGCAAAATATAAGCCCAACGATTGAACCTAAGAATACGCCTCAGGCATTCGCTTCGGAAATCATTCGGTTATATCATGATAACCGTTTACTAGACCAGAAGGCGGAGCAAAGTAAGCAGTATGTGGAAATGTACTTTTCCAAATCAAAAGCTTTGGCGTCTATCCAATCAGCTTTATAGCGCGATAGATGAGAAAAAGTGACTGAAAGCTTCCACTTTCAGTCACTTTTTTAGTTGCGAGTAGTGTTGACGTTTAACCATTAACGTTCCGCTTTTTCCATCGTTCAGCCAAGTATCTGTCCATAACAGACGGATGTTTCCCCGTAAAAGCTTTCGTCAACACGCCAGGTTCAAGTCGTAATTTGGATTGGGAACTGAAGGCGTCCGTGTATTGAAAGACAGAAATAGGCTCAAACCGACTGGGTAGTTCCCACATGTAGCGTCCATACAGCTGGAGTTTACTATCCTTCTTAGCGTCGTCGTAACGTATGCCAATGTGATTGCGCCACATGAGGTATCTATCCCCAGACGCGTGGCTGTCATTTGCTGCACGTATTCGAATCGTATCGGGATTCGTCCAGAATTGTACCCTCGGGAATGCGACGGTATCTGCATCCTTCTGGGCCATGAGCGCAGGCAATGCCTCATGGAAGCCATCGTCCATGATTTCATGTACATCGATTGCCATGATCCAATCCCCTACGGCTTGATCGAGGAGGAAATTCCTTGCGGCAGACTCGTTCCAATCGTCCGCGGGGAGACCAGACGGCTTATGATGGAACATCCGAATGTTAGCACGGTTTTTCCAAGCATTCAGGATGCTTACATTGGCATCGCTGCTACCTGCGAGCATGATTAGAATTTCATCCGCATAGGAAGCAACGCTTTCGAGAAACAAGGGGAGAACGGGTTCCTCATTCAAGAGTGGTACGATGACAGATAGCGTTGGCCTGGGTTCGATTAAGGGCGGGTGTGGTACCCCCACCGGTTCAGGCGCTAGTGGAATGTTAATGATAGGTCGACGCAGTCGCTTCACCAGACGAGTCGATCGGACAGATGCTCTTCTCGGTATGCGTTTTTTGACGAGTCGCAGCCCCGTTTTGCGCAAAGGTACGCTTCTCCGCGGTCGTTTCCTGTTGGTGACCGTTTTACTGCGGCTACTTTTAAATATTTTACTTTTCCGGCTCGGTTGGGGGGCCTTCCTAGGTGCTAGCAGGAGAACTTTTTTCATAGATGACCTCCTTGTTGCAGTATTCGAAACGATTCAGCAGCAAAGTTACAATCCCGTTCCGATAATCAAATTTAGTATATTCAAACAGTTCTAGCCCTGAATGGACGGATAACTACATGTACGTTTTTGCGTGTGGATAACGCCAATAGATGAACTGCAAAGGATTGTAAGGAAGGTTGTCGAATAGAGTGTGTAACATGACTTGTTAGGGGATTATATGATGAAAAAAATCGGGTTACCAGTGTGCATTGTTGGGATGAGCTTGCTTTACATATTCTTCATTCCATCCGATCCAACCGCAGTTAAACTCCTGTTTAAGCTTATTCCCATGTGGCTTATTATGTGGTATGCGTATCTGCAAATACCCATTCAAAGACAGCGTTACCACATGTACATCCTCATAGGATTGTTTTTTTGCATGTTGGGTGACGGCCTATTAAGTATGTTCGTTATCGGTCTTTCGGCTTTTCTCATTGGACATTTGTTCTATACGGCAAGCTTCCTACAAAGGTGGAGTTTCTCGAAGCTGCGCTTTGCAGTGATTATTCCACTCACGCTGTATGGTCTAATTATGGGACGAGAACTTCTTCATGCTTTAGTTAGCGATGGAAAAGAGGGCTTGATTGTCCCGGTACTTCTCTATTTAATTGTCATTTCTTTCATGGCATTCTCAGCGATCATGACCGGACATCCATGGGCGATCCTCGGAAGTCTGCTCTTCGTCGTATCCGATTCGATTCTCTCGTGGAACATGTTTATCTCCGATGTCACCTACTCAGGTCCGTTGATTATGACGTCCTATTATGCGGCTCAATTCCTCTTAGCGTATAGCCTAGGGAAGTCGTCACGGGTTAGGACGAGCGTAGGGAATTAAGCTCTCTATAACTGCAAATATACATCTTTTTGTGGAGATTTTTCGTGAAATAGGAGAAAAACTGCGAAAATGCAGGTTTTTAATGGAGTTTGATCATAAATGGATAAATAAGGTAAATAAAGATGCGTATTTGCATCAATTTGCGATTTTAAAGGGGAAACTAGCTAAAAGGATGTATAATCGCATCTTTTTAGATATAACATGAGTAGACTCGTCCCCAAAAGGCTGCGTAGTCGCGGTGGCGTCGGCAATAGCTGTTAAGAAATAAGAAGAAGCCATTTCCCCTGAGCGGGAAGATGGCTTCTTTCTTTAAATAGGCGTCACTTCTTTCGCATATCGATTCGCCGGCCTCGATAAGCCGAGATTCTCGCGAAGGGTTGTGCCCTCGTACTCGTTGCGGAACAGACCGCGCTTCCTTAATTCAGGCAGCACGAGATCGACAAACTCTTCAAGCCCCCCTGGGAAATAAGGAGCCATAATATTAAAGCCGTCGCAGCCTCCCCCGACAAACCATGATTCAAGCTGATCAGCAATGGAGGAAGGGGTGCCAAAGATCGTCCAGTGTCCCCGAGCACCAGCAATTCTACGGCTAACTTCTAGGATACTAAGTTGATCTCGTTTGGCAATATCTTGGATTAAATGCAGCCTGCCCTTCACTCCATTGGAGATATCGGGAAGATCGGGAAAGGGTGCATTCGAATCATAGGAGGTGAGATCGTGGCCGATCATGCCAGAGAGCAGCGTTATGGCTGCTTCCGGATGGATGAGGCTTTGGAAATGCTCATATTTCCGAAGTGCTTCGTCATCGGTCTCGCCGATGATTGGAAGAACGCCAGGCAAGATGAGAAGGTCGCCTTCAGATCGTCCGTACGTAACAGCCCGACTTTTCACATCTTGATAAAAAGCTCGCGCTTCTTCCAACGTTTGCCAGGCCGTGAAAATAACTTCGGCAGTCTGCGCTGCAAAATCCCTGCCATCCGCTGAGGAGCCCGCTTGAATGACGACAGGGCGACCTTGCGGTGAACGCGGCATATTCAGCGGACCTCTCACGGAAAACCAGGTGCCATGGTGATTGGCTGCATGCACTTTGTCTTTATCGGCGAATAAGCCGTTCTCTTTGTCGAGTATTAGCGCGTCATCTTCCCAGCTATCCCATAGCTTGGATACGACGTCGAGATATTCTTTGGCCCGTTCATAGCGCAGATGATGATCCAAATGCGGTGATTCACCGAAGTTACCCGCCGCTCCCTGATTAGACGTTGTAACGACATTCCAAGCAGCGCGTCCATTACTCAAATGATCCAACATCGCGAATTGTCGCGCAACGTTATAGGGCTCACTGAATGTAGAGGACAAAGTGCCCGTCAAGCCAATGTGTTCAGTTACTACGGAAAGGGCAGATAACAAGGTGATGGGCTCAGGTCGAATAGCGGCCATACGTGAGATGGCTGTATCGAAATTCTCGGAGACGGCTAGAATATCAGCGAAAAAAATCATATCAAACTTCCCGCGTTCAGCCAACTGTGCCAAGTATTTATAGTGTTGGAAGTCTAGAATTCCTTGCACATTAGCGCCTGGATACCGCCATGCGGCCAGATGATGTCCTGCTCCACTAAGAAATGCGCCAAGTCGCATTTGTCGTTTGGTTTCTGTCATTATTATCTTCTCCTTCTTGGGTATGTATGGGGTTGAATGGGTTCGAATGGGTTCGAATAGCCCAGCGTGCCTTACCGGCACACTGGGCGTTGCATTACTTCTGGGCGCTTAATTCCTTCAGCGCTTGTTCCACGAATTTACTTTCCAACACTTGGGAAGTGTCTAATTTTTTATTAATAGCTCCTTGGGCAAAAAGGAAATCAGCTTGCTCCTGATGAGCTTTGGCGAATTCCGGCGTGATAGGGGATAGCAATGGGAATGAGTTTTTAAGCACAGTTTCAATAATTGGTTTATCTAGTTTTTGTGTTTTGACAAAGCTATCCGCTACTTCATCTTGATGGTCTAAGTAATATTTACGAGCCTGCTCATAGGTTTTGAGGAACAGCACAGTGAGATCTGGGTGTTCTTGTGTGAATTTGGTTCTGGCAATCAGGAAGCCTGGGGCATTAATATTGAGATCTTCACCAGAGACTAACACTTTGGCGCCTGCTTGGAACACAGCGATGGTTGCATAGGGATCCCAAATGGACCAAGCGTCGATAGCGCCGCTGTCCAGCGCTGGTCTGGCATCATCAGGCTGCAGTTGAATAACCTTGATATCATCATCTTTTAGCCCCGCTTTCGCAATGGCCATATAGAGGAAGTTATAAGCGCTGCTCCCTTTGGCAACAGCTATTTTTTTGCCTTTCAGATCTTTAAGCTCTTTGATCGGGCTGCCTTTTGGAATGACAATCATATTACCTTTCTTGCCATCACTCGTAACGCCGATAGCTTTGAAGTCGATGCCGCCAACTTGACCGGAGACGACCGGGGTTCCACCGACGCTGCCAAAATCGAGTCTGCCTGAAGCCAACGCTTCAAAGTGGGGAGGACCGCTGGCGAACTCGTTCCATGTTACTTCTGCGCCAACGGCAGCGAATGCTTTTTCGAAAAAGTTATTCTCACGAGCGTAAACTAGGATACCTGTTTTGCCTTGTACACCGATATTGATCTTCACTTTTTCCTTCGGTTTTGCTGCTTCTGTGGCTGCTGCTGTTCCAGGGGTTGATGCAGTAGCAGGCGTTGCAGCATTAGATCCTGATGCAGGCGTAGTGCTTCCTTGACCGCAAGCTGTTAATGTAAGTGCAAAAATCAGAAATAGGAAAACGGATAAGTGCTTGAATGACCCTCTTTTAATCGACATAGTTTAAAAACTCCTTTATATATAATGGTTGTTAGATCTTATCGAATCTCATAATGAAATGGCTGACTTCGTATATCGATTCTTCGGCTGGGCAAGCCCGAGATGCTCTCGCAGGGTTCGCCCCGTATAGGCTGTGCGATACAATCCGCGTCGCTGAAGCTCAGGGACAACAAGGTCAACGAACTGCTCTAATCCTTCAGGCAAATAGGGCGGCATAATGTTAAAGCCATCGCAGGCTTCCTTGAGAAACCACTCTTCGAGCATATCTGCGATTTGGACCGGCGTTCCTGCAATCGTACGGTGTCCGCGAGCGCCAGTTACCCTAGCAATAAGTTGACGAATGGTTAACTGCTCCCGTCTTGCCATATCCAGAATAAGCTGATAGCGGCTCTTGCCTCCGTTAATCTCAGTTGAGTCTGGCAGATCTGGCAACGGACCGTCTAGGGGATATGCGGAAAGATCATGCCGTAGCACACCGGAGACCATGGAGAGGCCAACGCTGGGGTGGACGAGTTCCTGTAGCGCAGCTTCCTTTTCGCGCGCTTCTTCTTCGGTCCTTCCGATGATCGGTAGGATGCCTGGCATTATTTTTAACTCATCAGGTGATCGACCGTATGCAGGCAGTTGTCCTTTCAAGCTAGCGTAGAAGCCTTGCGCTTCCGCAAGTGTTTGCCATGCTGTGAACACGACTTCGGCGGTTTGCGCTGCAAAAGCTTGACCTGTTGTGGATGAGCCAGCTTGAACAATAACAGGTCTGCCTTGCGGTGTGCGGGGGACGTTTAATGGTCCACGGACGGAGAAGTGTGTGCCTTGATGGGCTGTGGTATGCACCTTATCTGGATCAGCGAAAATGCCGGAAGCTTTGTCAATAACAAGCGCGTCCTCTTCCCAACTGTCCCAGAGCGCAGTGACCACATCGACGAATTCTTTTGCTCGCTCGTAGCGAAGGGAGTGGTCCAAGTGATGATCACGGCCGAAGTTCTGCGCCGTAATTTCCATACTTGTCGTCACCACATTCCATGCCGCTCGGCCGCCACTAAGATGGTCGAGCGAGGCGAACTTACGGGCTACATGGTAAGGTTCGCTGTAGGTCGTCGATACGGTACCCGCAAGACCAATATGCTTGGTGACGGATGCCAGCGCAGAGAGTAGTGTAAGCGGCTCTGCTCGAACGGGCACGGTATGCCGAACAGCGGTGTCCAAACGTTCTGGCAATGTAGGGATATCCTCGACGAAAATCATATCGAATTTGCCTCGTTCGGCGATTTGTGCAAACTTGCGATAGAAATCTAACGTGAGGAGACCTTTAGTATCCGTATGCGGATGACGCCAAGCGGCGACGTGATGGCCGACACCGAAAATAAATGCCCCAAGATGAAGCTGTTTTTTTGTATTCCCCATAATGGATGCCTCCTTTGTTTAAACTGTTGAAGTGCCCTTAGCAAATTGGCTCACAGGACGAACGAGCCCGAGATGCTCGCGCAAAGTTGTTCCTGTGTATGCGGTACGGAATAACCCTCTTCGTTGAAGCTCGGGAATGACGTGCTCAACGAATTCCTCGAGGCCGCCAGGGAGCGTTGGCGGCATAATGTTAAAGCCGTCGCAAGCGCCTTGCGTGAACCACTCTTCGAGTTGGTCAGCGATCTGACTTGGTGTGCCGGCAATCGTACGGTGCCCGCGAGCGCCGGTTACGCGATAGATGAGCTGGCGAATCGTCAGGCCTTCTCGCTTTGCCATCTCGGAGACGAGCTGGAAGCGGCTTTTGCCGCCATTAATGGAGGCAAGCTCAGGGAGATCCGGCAGGGGGCCATCCAGCGGGTAGCCGGTCAAATCAACATTCAGTGAAGCGGACAGCATGGAAAGTCCAACGGCCGGCAGCACTTGATCCTGGAGGGCGGCCTCTTTAGCCCGTGCTTCTTCCTCAGTTGTTCCAATGACAGCATAGATGCCGGGCATAATCTTGATATCCTCCGGTGGGCGGCCATTCGCAACGGCAAGTGATTTCACCTCACGGTAAAAACGCTGCGCTTCTTCTAATGTCTGCCAAGCGGTGAAGACGACCTCGGCCGTTTCGGCTGCAAGCCGTCGTCCGGTTTCTGAAGCGCCAGCTTGAATGATGACGGGTCTGCCTTGCGGGGAACGGGGAAGGTTCAGCGGACCGCGGACCGAGAAGGCCTGACCTCGGTGGTGAAGCTCATGAACCTTGTCGGGATCAGCGAATTGCTCGCTTTGTTTATCGCCGATGATCGCGTCATCTTCCCAGCTATCCCAGAGCGCATTGGCGATATCGACGAATTCGCGCGCTCGTTCGTATCTCTCCTCGTGACCGGGATGTGCTGCGAGGCTGAAATTGTGCGCTTCTTCATCGCGACCTGATGTCACGACGTTCCATGCAGCACGACCACCGCTGAGATGATCGAGGGTAGAAAACTCGCGTGCTAAATTGTAAGGCTCGTTATACGTTGTTGAGACTGTAGCCGCTAGTCCAATGTGCTTCGTCACACCGGATAAATAAGCGAGGAGGGTTAAGGGTTCAGGTCTAACCGAGACGGTATGCTTGATGCCCGTTTGACCACGATCTACAACAGCCAATGTATCGGCGAGAAAAATCATATCGAATTTTCCACGTTCAGCCAGCTGTGCGAAGTTTTCGTAGAAGGTATGAGTGAGAATGCCGTGCGCATCTGTTTCCGGATAACGCCAGGCGGCTACATGGTGACCGACCTGAAATAAAAATGCGCCAAGATGCATATGTCGCTGATTGTGATGACTCATGATTGTACCTCCTTAAATAAAATAAAAAGACTCCATAAGCTGTTCACCGTCGTAGACGCTGTCAGTTAGGGAGCCTTTGGATGACCAATGGGCGATATGTGATGTTGGAGTTATGTTATCAGGTTTAATCCGATTATTCAAGTGGGTTTTGTTAGAAATAATGATTGACCCGATGGTAAGGCGGTGTTAAGATCGGTTTATATCCAAAGTTTTGACAGTTTTAGTTTGGCGTTATCTCATATCTCATATGAATAAGTCCACCGGACAACTGGAGGCTTCCAATTCGATTCTTACATAGAATCGGGTCGGGAGTCTTTGTGTTTCTAAGATTCCTGAAGGAGTGATTTGTAATGACCATTATTCAATCGCAGAAGCAAGTAAGGAGGAGTGCCCTATGAGTGTAACTACATTAGAGATTGATCTGCCGCACAAATGGT
Source organism: Paenibacillus qinlingensis (assembly GCF_031455095.1). Classification (GTDB taxonomy): domain Bacteria; phylum Bacillota; class Bacilli; order Paenibacillales; family NBRC-103111; genus Paenibacillus_E; species Paenibacillus_E qinlingensis_A. The sequence continues at coordinate 120,036 of NZ_JAVDSB010000002.1, read as the reverse complement.
TTCACACACCGCAGGGCACTCGTATTGAGGCTCTCAACAACATTCATCTAACGATCAAACAAGGTGAATTTATTACCATTATCGGACCTAGTGGATGCGGTAAAAGCACACTTTTGAAGATAATCGCAGGACTAGATACGGATCACGAGGGAAATGTATTACTCGATGGGCAGCAGGTCGTGAAGCCTGGCATTGATAAAGGATTTATTTTTCAAGAGCATCGCTTATTCCCTTGGTTAACTGTTGAGAAGAATATAGCAGCCGATCTTTCCCTGAAAGATCCTGTGGTGCGTAAAAGAGTCGATGAATTGATAGAATTGGTCAAATTGCAGGGTTTCGAGAAAGCTTACCCACGTGAATTGTCTGGGGGCATGTCCCAACGTGTGGCGATTGCGAGAGCGCTGCTGCGTGATCCAAAAGTATTGCTGCTGGATGAACCATTCGGCGCGTTGGATGCTTTTACAAGATCACATCTGCAGGAGGTAGCTCTGAATATTTGGGAAGCGAAACGCACGACCATGGTGCTGGTTACCCATGATATTGATGAGGCCGTTTTTCTGGCGAACCGTGTTGTGGTGATGAATGCAAGGCCAGGTACGATCCGCAATATTATTCCAGTCGATCTTCCCCATCCGAGAAAGAAAGCATCGGTTTCGTTTCTGGAATTGCGCAAGGTTGTCATGAATGAATTCGAACGTGTCGAGGAACTAGAACTTATTGATAGCTCGGGCATTTAATCAAAAATGAGAGAAGAGGTGAATTCGTATGAGTCAAGCAGAAGTGGTAACAGGGGTTGGCAAGGGGCTAGTGCAAGCCAAGTCTCCTCAAGATGCGCAAGCTCCTCAACAAAGACAAAGCACACTGAAAGTGGTTAAAAAAGATCCGAAATGGCTGCTCATCGTAAGAGGAACTATTTTGCCGTTAACGGTGCTTATTATTTGGCAAATCGTCGGATCGTTAGGCATTATTTCCAAAACGCTGCTGCCGACGCCTGCAGAGATTGCAGTTGCTTTTTATGACCTGTTAATTACCGGTGAGTTGTTTAAGCATTTGAAAATAAGTATTTGGCGTGCAGCGGTTGGATTCTTGGTAGGGGGAAGTTTGGGGCTGTTATTTGGTTTATTGGTTGGTCTATTCCGCAAATTTGAGCAATCGGTCGATCCTTCGGTCCAAATGCTGCGGACAATTCCGCATCTAGCGATTACTCCGCTATTCATTTTATGGTTCGGCTTTGGGGAGTTTTCAAAAATATTGCTCATTGCCAAAGGCGCTTTTTTTCCACTCTATGTACAGACCTTCCTAGGTATTCGGAACGTGGATTCCAAGTTGTTCGACGTAGCGCGTGTACTGGAATTCAATCGGTTCAAGCAAATTACGAAGCTGGTGCTTCCGGCAGCGTTGCCCAATATTTTATTAGGCTTGCGTTTATCCATCGGGGTAGCTTGGCTGGGCTTAGTTGTGGCTGAAATCATGGGCTCAAGCGAAGGCGTTGGCTATTTGATCATGGATGCCCGTCAATTTTCACAGACAGCGGTTGTATTTGTCGGTATTTTGATATTTGCTTTTGTTGGAAAAGGTTCGGATTCACTTGTACGGATATTAGAGAAAAAGCTGCTGAAATGGCGAGATAGCTTTAATGGATAAAGGTCCGAAATTGAACGGAGCACAGAGGGTAGATAAACATAAGGCTGAGGAGATGTTGGTATGAGTATCGGGCAAAGACGTTTAGGCAGAACTGGGTTAAAAGTATCGGAAGTAAGTCTCGGAACGATGGCTTTCGGTCGTTGGATTGATGAGAAGGCGTCGGCAGAAGTACTCGATACGGCGTTAGATTCGGGTGTTACTTTGATCGATACAGCCGATGTGTACGGCTCTGGTATGGATAAAGGCAACCCACTCGAAACGGGGGAATCGGAAACGATTCTTGGAAATCTCCTTGGAGCGCGTAGGCATGAAATCGTACTTGCCACCAAGGTGCACGGCAGAGTAGGACTTGGACCTAATGATGCTGGCCAAAGCAGATACCATATTGAAAGGGCAATTGATAATAGCTTGCGAAGGCTGCAAACGGACTATATTGATCTCTATCAGGTGCACCGTTTCGACGAAGAGACACCGCTGGAAGAAACTCTGAGAGCGCTAGATGACCTTGTGCGAAAAGGAAAAGTACGCTATATCGGCGCCTCCAATTATGCTGCTTGGCAGATCGCCAAAGCGCACGGGATATCAGCTCGGCTTGGACTGGAACGATACGAAAGTATCCAGCCTGAATATAGCCTCATTGCCCGTGGTATTGAGCAGGAGATTCTTCCATTGGCGGCTTCAGAGGGCGTCGGTGTTATTGTGTATAGTCCGCTTGGACGCGGTCTGTTGACAGGCAAGTACAGCTATGGCGGACAGCCGCCGGTAGGAACGCGTGGGGCAGCTGGCGAGCAGCGTCTGAAGGTTCTGCTAGAGCAGGAGCGCAATTTCCGGATCGTAGAACAATTGAAGCCGTTAGCTGAGCGAAGAGGCTGGACATTAGGTCAGTTAGCGCTGAACTGGGTGCTTAGTCAACCAGCGATTACGTCAGCTATCCTAGGTATCTCGAAGCCGCAGCATATCACGGAAGCACTCCCAGTTCTAGGCGAGAAGCTGGATCGCGAGGAACTTAAACAGATTGATGCAATCACAAGCGGGACACAATTGGAGTTGATTGCGCGATGAGTGCAAAAGAGCGTAAGCTGCATTTGAATGTGTTTTTGCGGGCAGCCGGCCATCATGAAGCAGCGTGGCGACATCCAGAGGTACATCCCGAAGGGGATCTCGATATTCATTATTTAGCGAAAATGGCGCTGATTGCCGAAGAAGGATTGATGGACTCGGTTTTTTTGGCGGATGGCTATGCAGGGCGAACAGCCAAACTCGAGCCGTTTACCCAATTAGCGGCCTTGGCTGCGGTTACCCGCCATATCGGATTAATTGCCACTGTGGGGACCGTCTATAATGAACCGTTTCATGTTGCGAGACAATTTGCTTCGTTAGACCATATTAGCGGAGGACGGGCAGGATGGAATATCGTAACAGGTGCTGGCGATGCTTCACAGAACTTTGGCCGATCCGCGCATCCTGAACTTTCCGATCGCTATATTAGCGCAGATGAATTTGTTGAAGTCGTCAAACAGCTATGGGATAGCTGGGAGGATGACGCGCTCGTGTACGATAAACAGGCGGGGATTTTTATCGCAGAAGAGAAAGTGCGAGAGATTAACTTTAAGGGGAATGTATATGCCGTCAAAGGACCGCTCAACATTCCTCGTCCACCGCAAGGTTACCCTGTTCTTGTTCAGGCAGGCTCATCAGAGCAAGGCAGGGAGCTGGCTGCGCGTACAGCGGAGGTCATCTTTACAGCGCAACAGACATTTGGCGCTGGTCAGGAGTTCTACGCCGATGTCAAAGGAAGACTGAAGAAGTACGGTCGGTCTGTGGATGAGCTGCATATTCTGCCAGGGCTCAGCCCGATCGTGGCGGACACGGAAGGGGAAGCCCGAGACATTGAGGCTGAGCTGAATGGGTTAATGGATCTGCCCAAAGCGCTGCGGGCGATGTCGGAGCGCTTCGATGTTGATTTGGCGGCGTATCCTTTGGATGGCCCCGTGCCGCTCGACAAAGCCAAAACGGCGGAAGCGTTTAACGGCATTCGCAGCCGTCAGGAAGTCATTCTCGATGCGGTGCGGCGTGAGGGAATGACGATCCGGCAGTTGATCTACCGCCATGCCGGCGGCCATGGACATATTACTTTCACGGGCTCAACGCTGCAGGTTGCCGATTTCATCGAGAAATGGTTCCGTGGCGGCGCGTCCGATGGATTTAATATTTTGCCGCAGACGTTTCCCGGCGGGTTAGAGGCTTTTGTGAACAAGGTCATTCCAGAGCTTCAGAACCGGGGGTTATTTCGCACGGCTTACGAAGGAAGAACCCTTCGTGAGAATCTGGGGCTGGTGCGACCAAGTAATGTGCGCAGTGTGGTTTCAGGCGCGTGAACGAGTAATTCGAGTAACGCGCAGCGAGAAGAGCAAAAGCAGTTGCGTAACTCGAAAAATGAGACTGTCGATTAACAGTTTATCCTGAATAATCAAATGCATCATTTAAAATTAAGAGAAACAACGGGGAACTTTTGCAACTCGAGATAACTTATCGCTCCCATGACATAGAGATGAACGTCGTTCGCAAAATAATGTTATGAAAACATCTTATTTGTTAGTGTAGAAGAGAATACGGGAGAATAACGTTATAAAATAACGCTATTTCACCCTAAATGGATAAATACCACTCCATTCGGTCGAAATAGCGTTATTCCGTAATGCAATTTCTTCGCAGAACATGCCAATGTAGCAAATAACGTTATGGCACACCTTTATTTGAAATCGCATGTGAGCATGTGAGCGTACCTTTGTAAGGAGAGACAACCTCCTCTAAAACCGTCAATTTTTATAAGAATTCACTAAGTTGCATATTTATTAAGTCTCGTTTCATTAATCGACAGTCTCAATAATCGAGTTACAGCATCCATTCCTTAATTCTTATTGCGGGATCAAAATGATCGAATCCAGCATCATAGTATACCCGGTGCTTGAGGCATTCTTTCCACTTACGGTCAGTTTGAAGGCCTTGTTGCCAGTAGTACTAAAGTTTAGCGTACCAAGAGTATGTTCCTGATAGGTAGCTGCAGCGGCGTACGTATCAAATGCTGAACCTAGATTGGTGCCGTCGATATTCAACTGAACGGTACCCGTTGTACTTGAATTCTTTGTGCGAACTTTAACCTGATAGGTGCCCGGATATTTGACATTCACGTTAAAGGTTAGGTAGTCATTTACGGCATTCGAGGCATACTGACTAACCGCTGTGCTGCTGGCGCTTGGCTCGTTACTCGTTAAACTCCGAGTATCTCCGGAGGAAGCGATGACCGGTAGTCCTTCAACTTCGTAGATTTGCTCCGGTGTTAGCGTAATGGCATCCGGGAACATTCCGTACCCGGTGCTGCTCGCATTTTTGCCAGTTGCCGCAAATTTGAATATTTTGGTCCCCGCGGTGGTGAATGATTTGATCCCTAAGTTATCGGTGCGGTAACCGATCACAGAGCTGTACGGATCAAATACGCTGCCTTGTGCTGCGCCGTCAATGGAAAGCTGAACGGTGGCACGGTTGTCCGCTGTACGAGAACGGACGGTGATGTTGCCGTTAACCGCATAAGGTACGGCAGCGTTCAGTGAGACGTAGTCACCTACGGCTGTGCCTAAATACTTTAATACTGCGCCACCGCTTGCAGCGGTATCCGCATAGGTGCCAATGACATCCCCTGATGTGGCGGCTACGCTCATCGTTTCAGCTTCATACTTGCGTTGAAGCGTTGAAGGCCCGTCAGCAAACGAATCTTTGCTGTCCGTCAGCCATTCTAGATTAAAACGGGCAGCTTTCACAACGGTAGTGCCTACCCCATACAGCAGTAAGACGGAATTGTCCTGCATCACCGTTAAGTCAGAATACGAGGCGCTGCCCGTTGTTATCGTTTTGCTGGTTGCCCAAGAATTCGTATCATCATAGCTGAGGCTGACGACCATGTTCTCGCGCGAGGTTGGATGAGCTGGTCGGCTGAACAGAATACGACCTGGATATCCTCCTGAGGCTGTGGATAATTTCACCATGCCGGCGTCTACGGCACTAAAGGGAATCATGCCCGTATCGTAGGTAGGACTTGACCATGTTAACCCGTTGTCGCTGCTAGTGGAGATAATCCGCTGCTGTGTACCCCCTGCGGCGTAACGCGCGTTAATCATGATTTTGCCGTTATCGAGCTCAACAAGTCGTGATTCGTTAGCGGGGTAAGCACTGCTAACTGGCGTATAACCTCCGGCATTCCAAGTTGTGCCTCCGTCGTCACTATAGAGAACAGACACCCCATATTCACGTAAATTGACTGACAGGTTGACGGGGTGGCGATGCCAGACCTGCATCAGCAACCGTCCTCCACTAAGTTGTATGCCGTGACCAGGACCAGGGAGGTGAAACTCTCTCGCTTCTGGATCACCGCTGAACTTAGAAGTTACACTGACAGGAGAGGACCAACTCGTGCCATTGTCCGTGCTGGAAATATAATAAACGTCGGAAGAGTTATTACTGTAATTTTGCGCATAAAACAAGAAGATCTTGCCGTTGGTTCGATCAATGACAGGCGTGGGATTGGCATAGCATTCCCCGCTTGAACTGGTAACGATCGTACTTGTTGAACTCCAAGTAGCACCATTGTCTGTGCTGCGTTTCATCATAATATGATGCGGTGAGGTATCACCTGTCGTAATGCGTCCTTCTGCAAAAGCTAGTACATCGCCATTCCCCGCAACGGTCAATCCGTAAACAAAATGCTCCGCAATGCTGTCTTCCCCGCTGCTCCAAATCGTCGATGTAGTAAAGAGGGGTGCGGCTGCTTCACTTTTCCCGGGAAATAAATGGAGTGTCAGGCAACATGCAAATAGACTCAATAACAAATGATAGCTTACTTTTCGAATACGTTTCACAACCATAATCATAGCTCCTTTCGCACATAAAGTAGTAAATTCATATTAATTGTAAGCGTTTTAATTATAGTCAAGAAGCAACGATTTTGTTGAAAATGTTCATTTTTTCATTGCCTTTTCTGCCGTGTTCAAATATTTACGCAGTACGAAGTGAGCCACGCTATGCCTGCAAAAGCCAAAAAAAGCAATGCTGCTCATATCGGCAGCATTGCTGAAGTCTAAATCGAGTGAAGCTCTTTCATCGATACACCGCCACGCCGGAGCACGGCTCTAAGGCGATCCAGCCCATCTGAGGATAAAGGAGAGAGCGGGTAATGCGGGATGCCTTGACCGAAACCGAGCAGCTGCGGCATTGCTTTGAGCACAGGAAGGGAATAGCCCTCGATGGAGAAGGAAGCCTCCAATTGTTCAATAAAATCCTGAATGCGGTATGCTTCCGCCAGGTTATTGCTATTCACAGCCTTGTAGAGGGAAACGAGCTGGTCTGGTATGAGATTCCCGACACCTGGGATCAGGCCGCTAGCTCCCATCTGCAAGCTGATGATGCTCAATACTTGAACCCCTTGCAGAACAGAGAAGGTAGGGTCCGATTCCATCAAGCGGATTGTTTTCTGAAACTGCTGCATGTTCCCTGAACTATCTTTAAAGGCGATGACATTGGGGAATTGCGCAATCTGTTTAACGGTCTCCGCTTCGATTGGATTGCCTGTATAAACCGGAACGTTATAAATAATGAGAGGCAGATCGGTTGCTTCGCGTATTGCCGCAAAGTGCTTAACAATTTCTTGCTGCTTCACGCGGAAATAGTAGGGAGTTACAGCTACGATGGCATCAGCGCCAAGCTCCTCGGCTTCTCGGACAAGCTCAAGCACACGGTCGGTACTTGTCTCCATCACACCAAATAGTAGGGGGATCTTGCCTTTACACGTTTCCGATAAAGCGATGAGCGCTTGTTCACGTTGTGCTCTTGTCAACATGGGAGATTCTGCCGCAGTTCCCATAGCAAAAATACCGTCAACGCCAGAATCCATCATATAGCGGGCCAATCCTTGAAGTGCCGCCGTATCTACGGTTCGATCAGCATTTAATGGTGTGATGATAGGAGGGATGACACCGGCTAGTTTTTTATTTTGTAACATGAAAATGACCTCGTTTCTGTATATGGTATAGTTTGTAAATCAACCGATTTCGATTAAGCCTTAACCTTTAACCCCGCTTGAAGCAATGCCTTGTATAAAATACTTCTGTCCAGCAAGAAACACCGCAATAATAGGGATGATCGCACAAGTAGCCCCGGCCATAACCAAGTTGTATTGAGCGCCTTCGGCATCATTCAAGGTTTGAAGTCCAAGTGGAATCGTATAGAGGGACTTGCTTGTAATAAATATCAACGGATCCATGTAGCTGTTCCAGTTCCATACAAAGGACAAGATGACCAGCGAAATGACGCCGGGAATAGAGAGAGGCATGATGATTTTATAAAATATTTTGAAATGATGGGCCCCATCGATATGCGCAGCTTCCGATATTTCCTTTGGAATACTGATGAAGAACTGCCGCAGCATGAAGATGCCGATGACATTAAACATTCCCGGTAGAATCAGCGCCCAATGCGTATTGTAGACCCCTATCCAGTGGAATAAAATAAATCGCGGCACAAGCGTAACGTGAGGAGGAATCATCAGCGTAGACAGATACAACATGAATACGATATTCTTCCCTCTAAAATCCATACGGGCAAACGCATACGCGGCTGTAGCGCTTATCAACACGGTACCGCCAATCGTTAGGATGGCGACTTTAATGGAGTTCCAGTAGAACAAGTAGAAGGGATACGTTTTGTTAAACCAGACCTTGCTATAGTTGCTAAATTGCAGTTCATGAGGTATCCACTGAATCGGATATTGAAAGACTTCGATTGGTTTCTTGAGTGAGGCTGATATCATCCAGGCAAAAGGCATCATCATCAATAACCCGAACAGCAGCATAAGGAGTGTGATGATGAGTTTAGGAACATCCAAGTGGAACGACATTTTGGTTGGACGAGAAGGCTTAGTGATTACTGCTGCTTGATCCATCGTGCAAGACCTCCGTTTCTAGTAAGTAACCCATTTTTTTTGGCGGTTCCATTGAATGAGTGTAATGACGAAGATAATCGCGAACAGCACCCAAGCCACTGCAGAGCCGTAGCCAAATTTGTAAAATTTAAAAGAGAGCTCATAAATGTAGTAAACAAGCACAGAGGTTGAATCGCCTGGCCCGCCATTGGTCATGATATTGACCGGGGCAAACACTTCAAAGGAGTGAATAATCCGTGTGATGAACAAGAAGAAGGTGGTAGGTGACAGCATGGGAATCGTGACGTTGAGAAACTGACGAAACCGGCCGGCGCCATCCATTTGAGCAGCTTCATACAGCTCCTTCGGAACGCCTTGCAGTCCTGCCATGTAAATGATTAGATCATAGCCGAGACCTACCCAAACCATCATGATCATGAGGGATGGAAGCGCCCATTCGGTACTGCCTAGCCATTTGGGCGGGTTATCGATGCCAAGCGTCATGAGCAGCTGATTAATCGGACCCTGGGTCGGATGATATAACTGCATCCAAACGATGGCAACTGCGACAATCGTCGTAATATAAGGGAGGAAATACAGCAGCCGAAGAAAATTTCGAGCATACACCATTTGGTTTAATATCAGCGCGACACATAAGGAGACGGCTAACGTTACCGGGACAACGACAATGGAATAAATCACGTTGTTTTTCAAAGATTTTAGAAATAGCTCATCCTGCCACATGTCGATAAAATTACGAAGTCCAACAAACTGAATATGGTCTAAGCCCGAAATCAGATCCCATTCACTGAAGGCCAGCCATAAGGAAAACAGAATAGGAAACAAAAGAAATACCACATAACCAAGCAAGCTGGGCAGTAAAAATAAATAGCCGGTTGTTAACTCTCGTTTGGAGTTCAAGATTCTCACCTTCTCTAATGTTGTGTTGAGGATGACTTTATTGTAGAAGAAACGAGGCTTGGCTAGAATCAACTATCTTATCGGCTTTCTTCACTATTCCATGCCCTTTTGGGGCTGTTCACATTTTTTAAAAGGGTGTTCATTATTTTGTTTATAGCCCTACGAACCTAAATGGGTCAGCGTAAAAAGCAATGACAAATAACCCGCTTTGTCAGCGGGTCATTTGTGTTTACTTGCTATTTTTAATAGCTTCGTCTGATTTCTTCTTCATATTGGCAAGGGCTTCATCAATCTTTTGTACACCAAAGAGTGCTTTCTCGGCTTCATCCTGCAGGAGTTTATTGAGCTCAGCATAACCTGTAAAGATCGTGTCGTTGTAAGAAACGGAGTCGTAATCGAGCACAACTCGCTTAAATGCTTCCAAATCAATCTTTTTATCAGCATCCTCGCCAAACATCACCTTCACAAGCGCATCCTTATTCGTTTTCTTCCATGTTGGGATATGTCCAACTTTGGCTAGATGAATGGAGCCTTCCGTTGCCAGCCATTTCATAAACTGCCAGGAAGCTTCTTTCTCTTTCGTGTTCGGATTCATGGATAAGTAGCCAAAATAATGCAGGCCGTTATTGAGATTTTGCTTCTGATCTTTCTCTAGAGTCGGAAGTGGGGCAACGGTTGTGATAAAGTCCCTCGGATACTGAGTCGTATCACCGATAAAGCGAGAAATCGCATTGGAAGCTACAGCCATGGCGGTCTTCTTTTGCATAAATAAATCGAAAACCTGTGCTTTGGTTGATTTAATCTCGGTGTACGGATATTGAATTTTATCCACATTTTCCATCGCGAATTTGAATTCTAAAGCCTTCTTGTAGCCAGCATAGTCAAAATTCGAAGCTCCGTCCTTGTTGTACCAGGCATTTGTTCCCAACACGCTTCGAACCGGCATTGTCCAGTAATACAAGGAATGGAAATCGCTTGTGCCATAAACTCTCGCAGGACCATCGCCCTTCGTCAGCTTCTTCGCATACTCTTTGTATTCGTCCAAAGACCAGCTTTTCGGTACGGGTAAACCAGCTTCATCAAGCAACTTTTTGTTAATAAAAACGGAGTCCGTTAACGAACTGACAGGCAGTCCGAAATACTTGCCATCCTGCTTGTAAATTTCTTTGCCCAGCTCAGCTTCAACATCAAATTTATCTTTACTGATAAATTCCGTTAAGTCTTGCAGCAGCTTTTTCTTCGCGCGAGCTTCCACCCGTGGCACACCATAATTGAAGAAAACATCCATTTCTTGACCTGCAATCAGCGAGGTATCGACCTTAACATTCCCTTCATCGGTGTTCGCGAATTTGACGTACTCCACTTTGATATTGGGAAACTTTTTATTGAACTCTTTGATCATGTCACCAGGCCCTTGATCCTCGTTCCAAGCGCCCCACCACGATATTTTCGCAGCTTTATCGGCCGCAGCTGGTGCGGCTGTCGTCGCTGCTGGTGCAGCTGATTTTGCAGCTTCCGGTTGGCTGGAAGTCTGCGAATTTCCTGTGCTTCCAGATGAGCCGCAGCCTGCAATCATCATTGTAGCAAGTACGAGTGAAGTGATGCTTGACCCTCTTGTAATCTTTTTCATGAATGGCACCTCCATGGTTGATAGGCAAACTGGCTTTGCTTCTTTCTATTCCCATTATAAAGGGGGGCTAAATGTACCAGAATGACTATTATTATGGTGTTGATTCATTAAATTTGGTCTTTTTTCTCGTATTCATTTTTTCGGGTAATCGTATTCACTTTTATTGGAAGGTTTTTGCACCATGCTCCCGATACTCACTCGGACTTACTCCCATGACCTTTTTGAAAGCTCGGCCAAAATAGTTAATATTGTCATAGCCAACCTTTTCCGCGATTAAATAACTAGGCAAATGCGTAGAATGCAAATATTCAGCTGCTTTATTCATTCGTACAGTGGTTAAAAATTCGATGAAGGAGATGTCCGTCTCTTTTTTAAATAAATGACTGATGTAACTCTCGCTCATGTTGACTAATTTGGCAGCACTGCTCAGCGTAATATTGCTGGCGTAATGCTGCTGCATATAATCGATAAGGTAATGAATTTCTTCTCGGTACGTACCTTTTCTTTTGCGTTCGGATGCTTCAATGAGCGAAGTAGCTAGCTGCCTGACGCGTATTTCCATATCCTGAAGCGTCTCCAGGTGAAGAACTTGCTCAAATAGAGGAGAGTGGGTCGTGTCAATTGCCGACCAATCGAGCTCCAGTCCGTTGCCGATCGTTTTTAACTGATGATAGACGTCCATGTAGATATCGAGGACGATGCTTATTTCATAGCGCTTTGTTTGCAGGTCCATGAATAAGCCAGATAACCACTGATCAAGTTTGTCAGTATCGCATCTCTGTATCGTTTGCTCCAAATCAACACCGATTTTGATCGCGTAGGGGAACCCCGTTGTGGAGCGTCGGCTGAAATAATCACTCTGATAGCCGTAATTGCCACCGGTGTCCTGATAAAAACTATATTTGGACGCTTCCTTAGCCTCGATGAATGCTGTTAATAGGCCGCCTATTCCCTGAAACAAACGACTTCGCCCTGCACTGATTGTGATATTGAGGAAACGTTTGGCGGCAATGATCAAATCCTGCACATGTTCCTCGATCAGTGGTTCTCGATGTAAATCCATATTTAACAGGAATATAGCTAGTTCATTGTTCTTATAACGTACGGAATCGATACGGCCTAGCGGTGACAGCTGTTGTTCGGCCAAATAAGTCAGCGATTTCAACAGCTGATCCTGATCTTTGTTGAAGGCATCCATGGGATGATTCCTTAACAATAGCGCCATCTGAGAACCGGAGGCTTCCTCCCAGTGCAATCGATTATAATAATCGGCAAACTGTTCATCGGTCAACTCACTCTCACAAAGGAGTCGAAGATACGACTGGGTCCGATCCTCTAATGTACCACTTTTGGAATCTGTCGTGGATTCTAATCGATTCATGATCAGCTTGTGCTCCTGATGAATGGACTCCGCAAGTTCTTGGAGCAAAGAGAGCAGTTCCGTCGGCTTAACCGATGCTTTGAGAATATAATCATCCGCACCAAGTTTCATCGCTTCACGGACATAGTCATAGTCACTATGACTGCTGAGGACAACGACTCGGATATGCTCAGAGCGCTTTTTGACCCTGCCAATCAGCTCCAGGCCATTCATATTGGGCATAAGTATATCCGTTAGGACGATGTCGGGCAGTTGTTTATCCATAATCTCAAGCGCTTTCTCGCCATCGCCAGCATCCCCGATAATTTCAAAGCCATGATTTTCCCAGGAAATTAATGACTTCATCCCGACACGTACGAGCATCTCATCGTCGACGATTAATACTTTCAGCATCCAGATCTGCCTCCTCTTTGGCGTATGGAATCGTAATGAGAATTCTTGTTCCTTCATTTTCCGAGCTGGTCAGTGAAAGGCCATATGCAGCGCCGAATTGATGCCTGATTCTATGATGGACATTGAGTAAGCCCACATGCAATGAATCTGCTGGCGGATCGGGCAATTGCAAGGATTCTTGAATCTCTAGTACTTTCTCAGATTTTATGCCAATTCCATTGTCGGCCACTTGGATGAACAGCTGTTGATGCTCAGCCCAGGCTTTAACTTCGATAAGCCCTTTACCATCGAGTGGCTCGATGCCATGATAGATACTATTTTCCACTAGGGGCTGCAAAGAAAATTTAATGATGGATACACTCAGCAGCTTTTCCGGCACATCGATCACCAGCGATACTTTCTCGTTATATTTAATCTTCTGCAGGTGCACATAGCTTTGAATATAGCCCAATTCCATACTTAGTGGTATCTGATCTTCACCTCGGCCGATACTGGCTTCCATCATCAACGCCAAATCGGAAATCATTTCACCAACTTCATGATCCTGTCGCATGTAGGCCATCCATTTAATATTGTTGAGCGTGTTCAGGACAAAATGCGGTTTGATCTGCGCTTGCAGCGCTTTGAACCTGAGATGCTCCTTCTGCTGATGTTCGTATTTCACATTTTCGATTAGTTCTTTGATCTGTACAATCATCTGATTGTAGGACATCATTAACGCCGCGACTTCATCGGAGCCGCGTACTTGAATGGGGGAGTTCAGACTTCCTTTTTCGATGTGAAGCATCTTTCTTCGGAGCAGTTTCAATGGTCTCGTTACCCCATAGGCAATCGAATAGGTGATCAATAGAAACACGACAAAAATGACCCCAACAATGGTGATGTTGATTTCCCGCAGCTTGAAAATTTCTTTGAAAACGGAATTATAAGGGATGCGCTGGATGAGCTTCCAACCCGTCTTGGAAACGGTTGCATAACTGATAATCATTCTCTCCTTATTCTCTGCGGTTTCATCTACCAACTGTCCGCTTGTACCACTGAGAATCCGCCCAACGTAGCTTTCACTCGATAAATCTTTGCCAAGCATGGCTCGGTCTGGATGTACAAGGACTTTGCCTTGGTCATCAAGAATCAGAACTTCTCCTTCCAGCTCGCTAAAAAGATGAAGAAATTCACTGGAGCTAGCAGTCATGACAACCACGCCGGCGCGTCGATTCGTTTCGAAATCATTGATCGATTTGACGAGTGAAATAAACGGACCCTTGGATGGTGCAAACCAGGGATTCTCATGGTAGACCCATTGAAAACGGTCTCGCGTTCCTTCGGTTCGTGTATAGTTGTCGTAAAAAGAGAGCCAAGCATCCGAAGTCTTCTGATTATTCAGCGAGGAATACAGATGACCCTGTTCATCCAGGATGGATATGGAATATTCCCAGCGATGCAGATAAATGCTGAACATTTTGGAAAGCGTCTGGTCAGCTGCACGCAGTCTTTCATAGACGCTAAATTGATCAGGTTGTTTTAAGATACGAATTAATGACTCGTCGAGTGAAATGGATGTCGTCAAAGACATCATTTCTCCCACAGCTTCCTGCAGGTTTAATTGCGTAATGTGAAGCGCTTCCTGATTAGATTTGCCAATTTTTTGTTCAATCGTTTTTTCCATGGGTTTATCAATCAAGTAAAAAGTGAAGCAGAATGGAATGATCAGAAACAAGACCACAGAAAACATAATTTTAGTTTGGAGTTTCATGGGTGACCTCCGAATTCGTTGCTGTTATAAGTAAACTAAATTAAAAGCGTGGATTCAATACTGTTTTGAGATGGAACTGTTCATTATTTTGAGCATTTGCAAGTTGTATTCACTATTTTTGGAGGAATGTTCACTTATTTATTATACGTGGACGGAGGGAGAAGACGAGCAAAAATAGTACAACGCCGAGAAAGACTTCCTATTTAAATGGAACAATATGTTATAATTGGCGAGGAAATCATTTCAGGGAGGCGATTGGAAATGAACGTAAGTAAGCGCTTAAATGAACGTGTGACTCCGCTGCTGAAGCGTATGATGGAAAATGGACCGGCTGGCTGTGCATGTACGGTAGTACGACGGGGAGAAGTCCTTTATGAGGAGACCCTAGGATATGCGGATGTAGAGAAACAGAAGGAGATCACACTGGATACGATCTATCGGATCTATTCGATGACGAAGGTCATTACTTGCACAGCGGCGCTTATGCTGTATGAGAAGGGGCTTTATCTGCTGAACGATCCATTAGAGAAATACCTGCCCGCGTTCAAAAATCAACAAGCCTTTCAAGACAACGAAAATGGTACGAAGTCTTCCTCTCCTGTAACCAATCCAATCCTGATCAAGGATTTGTTTACAATGACCTCAGGGTTGACCTACGGTGGAGATGGCACAGAAACCGAAAGGCTCACCCGTAGCATGTTGGAGAACGCTAGAAGAGAGACGATGGACATGCAGACATTGTCCAATGGACTGGCATCCATTCCGTTGGAATTTGAGCCTGGCACGCGCTGGAAGTATGGCTTCAGTCATGATGTATTGACCGCATTGATCGAGGTGCTGACAGGCCAAACGTTTGGAGCGTTTCTCCAAAAGGAAATATTTGATCCGTTAGGGATGATCGACACCTCTTTCCGGATTACGGAAGACAAGCGGGATCGTCTCTGCACCATCTATGATCGAGCAGAAGGCGGGGCGCTGACACCGAATACCAAGATGGACGCTAGCTATCAACCCCAAAGTCGATATGAAAGTGGCGGAGCTGGCCTGCTTTCGACGCTTGGGGATTACAGCCGGTATGCGCAGATGCTTGCGAAAGGCGGGGAGCACGAAGGTGTGCGGATTCTTAGTCCGAAGACGATTCAATTGATGGCGACCAATCATTTAAATCCGCAGCAGCTGAGTGATTTCAATTGGCAGCAATTGCGTGGTTATGGCTATGGTTTAGGCGTTCGCGTCATGATGGATCCAGCCGCTGGCGGCATCAATAGTTCCATCGGTGAATTCGGCTGGGCCGGTCTAGCCGGGTCATACATGTTGATCGATCCGAAGGAAGAGCTATCCGTGGTGTACATGCAGCAGTTGGTTCCAAGCCAAGAACCGATCATACATCCGCGACTGCGGAATGCCATTTATGGGGCATTAGACTAACCTAACTGTTGACCTGGCCGTAATGGCTGGGTCATTTTTGTTTGTTTATTCCAAATATGCAGTGAAATAGGAGGATACTCTTTACAGCCGCTGAGAGTTAGCTTAGGATGTAGAGAATAGTAAAATGATAGCGGTTACTTGGAAATGGCATCCAGTGGGCGGAGGAGGGAGAAGTGGATGTTAAGAACAGCGGATGTACAAAAAAAGAAGTTCTTCACCAAGGTGTATATCGTATGTATCTTGATTGTTTTTTTATACGCCAGTATTGCGGTTGGATTTCTGGTCTATAAGAACATGGAGTCCCTCAACCAGAAGTGGGATGCCAACGCCACAAGATCTGTGGAACAGATGCGGGAACAGATGGACATTCGGCTGCAGGTGGCCTTTAATTTAGTGTACCAATTGAAGCGAACGGAGTATTTTCTAAATTACAGCAACGATTCCACGCGCAATTATGCTAATATCACGTTGGTGCTAGAACAACTCAAGAAAAATAGGGAAGCTTTCGAAAACTATGGCTACCGTATTGATGTGATGAAGCCGGATGACAATTTGGTCATTACGACCTTTGGTACTATCGATAAGGACAAGTACTATAAGGAAATGGCGCTAAAAACCACGGACATTGAGCAGATCGATGGGTACATCAAAGATTCGAAGTATTCCAATGTGGTTCTAGTCCAACAACGACTGTCCGAGATGGAGAATTACGGTTACGATACGATCTCCTTTGTGAAAAAAGAGCTTACCGGCAGAAACGACCTCATGTTTGTCATTTCTTTTTTCAAAGGCGGGTTTTACCCGGATTTGCTTAAATTAGATACCCAGGTGAACCGTATCGGCGTCCTATCTGGTGACCAATTAGTGGATGTCAAAGAAAATAAGGCTAATGGCGAAATTCCAGATGAGGTGCTGGCTCAGCTGAAGGAGCGGAGAGCTCCTTATGTCGAACAATACGGCGGCGATCAGGCGCATCTCGTGAGCTCTTCTGTGCTGCCGAATGTCAGATATTTGTTCATGCTTACAGGGTATGCTTGGCAGCCGCAGTTGTCCGGCCTGATGTCTCATTCGTTATTGTTGTTCGGGCTGCTGCTTGTGATCGGTGCCGGCGTGGCTTTCTTGGCTTCACGGAATATTTACCGGCCCATTCATAATGTGCTGACGATTTTCAAAGGATTGGATCAGGGCCGAAGAGGTGTTGGTGAAGAAGCATTGGAGAGTACTGATGACATGTCCTTTATTACGGCAACCGCTGTGAACATCTCCCGCATGAACGACAGCCTGAAGGAAACCATCCAGAATAATCGGCTGTCTCTGCGTGATCATTTTTTACGCAACATGCTTTATGGAATTACTGGCGAGGCGGAGGTTAGGAACAATGCGGATAAATATGGGTTAGAGCACGTGCAGCATGATGTGACCGTTGTCGTGATGGAACTTGTGGATGCTCAAGACTTAGATGCGCAGTTCCCGGTTGAGACGGTGGTAGAGATTAAAGCGGGGATATTCAGGATGATCCTAGAGGCGGTCAAGAAAGAATTTGACTATGAACAAGTAGAACTGGAACACAAGCGGCATGTTCTCATCGTGAAAGAGCAGCAAATTGATCGAATGAAACGGATTTTCACCCATATTTTATCGGGCATTGAAGCCGACACGGAGATTCGAGTGGTTGCTGCCATCGGACGCCCAGTTGTCTCATTAGGCAACAGTGCAGAATCTTACCAAGATGCCGTACGTTTGCTAGAGCGACGTTTCTCGCTGGAAAAGAACACAGTCATTACCGTGAATGATGTCGTGCTGCAAAGATCTGATATGTACACCTATCCGCTAGAGCTCGAGCGTGAACTGATTACCTTTGTCCTACAAGGGAAGACAGACCAGGTACAGGCTATTCTATCTCGTATTCTGGATGAGCACATGGAGGAAAGTTATCTAGGCGGGGAGAAGTTGGCCCGTTTTGTGCTTGCTGTCGATGTAACGGTGCATCGGATTCTAAATCAGATGAATAAGAGCTACAGGGAGCTATTTGGACAAGACTCACTCTATGATGAGCTGAAGCAGACGGGGAACCGTAAACGGGTGCGGGAAAGAATTTATGACGTATTTGCGGTCATTATGGCGAGTATGGCGAACCGCAGTGAGAAGCAGGATCATACCGTAGCGGAGCAACTTCTGGCGCACATTCATGCGCATTTCAATGAGGATATTTCGCTCTCTGATATCGCTGAGCAATTTAACCTCTCATTGGGCTACATCAGTCTATTGTTCAAAAAGTTCACAGGGGAGAATTTCAAAGAGTACTTGAACCAATACCGAGTAAGCAAGGCAAAGGAATATCTAAAAGCTGAGGAAGTATACAGTATCAATGATGTGGCAGGCAAGGTAGGCTGCAACAATGTCAATACGTTCATCCGTATTTTCAAAAAGTATGAAGGTGTATCTCCCGGCCAGTATGCGAAGCGTAATGAATGAACCTACATCAAAAAACAGATATTGAAACCAAGCCCCGGCACATGCTGTGGGCTTTTGTATTGTTACCAATAGAGGATGCCCATAAAAATGAAAGCGTTATCAATAAATTCATGATAATCAAAATAATCAATATCGCCTACCCATCAAAATTATCGACATGCAGAAAAATAATAAGGATTTACTGGGAAAGGAAGCCGATGCTACACTTCAACCGTGAGAACCAAGCAACAAGAGAACGAGAAGGAGTGGGAATTGTCCATGAGTATGAAAACAGCAATATGGGAACCAAGAGCACATGCGAGAGCGAGATCAGGTCACAGAATACTGCGCAATCTAAAAAGAGACCGTTTCCTTTACTTACTTATTGTTCCTTTTATCGCCTGGTACCTTGTCTTTCAGTATTATCCTATGCTGGGGTTGCAAATGGCTTTCAAAAAATACAGTATATACAAGGGACTATCTGGAAGTCCTTGGGTAGGTTTTGATAATTTTGTAACTTTTTTCAAAGGTCCCTACTTCTTAAGAACGTTGAAAAATACGATCTTGATCTCTCTATACAGTTTGATTTTCGCTTTTCCGGCACCCATTATATTGGCTTTGCTGTTGAATGAAGTGAAGAACATGCTGTTCAAACGTACCGTACAGACGCTCACTTACTTGCCGCATTTTATATCCATTGTCATTGTAGCGGGATTTGTTACTAATTTTTTATCTCCGACCAATGGCATTGTAAACTTGCTGTTAGCGAAATTGGGTCTGGAAAAACTGTACTTTCTGGTGGTACCGGAATATTTTCGAACGATCTTCATCTCCATGAATATATGGCGTGAAGTAGGGTTTGGATCCATCATCTACATCGCTGCACTCTCTGGCATTCATCCAGAACTTCATGAAGCCGCTGTCATTGACGGGGCGAACAAATGGAAGCGAGTGCTGCACGTAACCCTGCCAGGTATTATGCCGACGATCATGATTATGTTGATTTTAAAAATCGGCAATTTGTTGGATGTCGGGTATGAGGCCATCATTTTATTGTATCAGCCCTCTACGTATGAGGTTTCCGATGTGATTAGCACGTATGTGTATCGGACTGGATTGCAAGATGGACGTTATGATATCGGTACCGCCGTAGGTTTGTTCAATTCAGTTGTTGGTCTGGTATTGGTCATCTGTGCGAACAAATTAAGTAAAAAATATACCGAAAGCGGTTTATGGTAGGAGATGACCTATGAAATTTCTGACACCTGGCGAAAAGATTTTTAGCATCTGCAATTATCTATTTCTAGCTCTTTTGGCTGCAGCCACCTTGTATCCATTTCTGTATGTCGTCTCAGCCTCCTTAAGCTCCTCAAATGCCGTGTTATCTGGAGATGTGGTGCTGTTTCCCAAAGAGTTAACATTGCAGGCTTTCAGGCAAGTTTTGACAGAGCAGGGCATTTGGCTAGCCTACGGTAACACAGTATTCTACACGGTAGCTGCAACCTGTATACAGATGGCCTTCACCATTATGGGCGCGTATCCATTATCCAAAAAAAGATTCATGGGCAGAACCCCGATCAGTTTCTTCATCGCATTTACGATGCTATTCAATGCTGGCATGATTCCTTTCTACTTGACAATCAAAGAGCTTGGCATGTTGAACAGTAGGTGGGGACTCTTGATTCCTTTTGCTGTAACAACCTTTCTGGTCATCCTGCTGCGAACGAACTTCCAGTCCGTACCAGAAGAGATGGAAGAGGCGGCTAAGGTGGACGGTGCGTCAGACTTTCAAATTTTAACCCGCATCTATTTACCCGTATCCAAGCCTGCACTGGCTACCATTTCACTGTTCTATGCAGTGGGCACTTGGAACTCCTATTTCTGGGCCATGGTGCTGATCCAAGATGAGAGCAAGATTCCGTTGCAAGTGCTTCTGCGCAGACTAGTCGTATCTATGAATCCAACGGAAGGCATGATGGCTACCACCGATACGACCGTGCTGTTCTCTCAAGAAACCGTTATTTACGCAACGATTGTTATCGCGATTATTCCAGTTATTGTGGTGTACCCTTTTATTCAAAAATATTTTACCGCCGGTGCTATGGTGGGCTCCGTCAAGGGGTAAGCAGCAGGCAAACTGCATCTTAAGGGAGGTGGTGCCTCCTCGATAGGCACAAGTCGTAGAAAAATTATATCATACTCATTTTATACAATCCTAGGGAGGTTGCATGTCAATGAAACGCAAAGCATGGAAGACTGCAGCAGCAGCAGCTGCACTAGTTAGTATAATTACAGGTTGTTCATCAGAGAAGGAACAGACGCAAGCTTCTCCTTCTACACAGGCTTCACCGCAATCCGCATCGGCGGCTCCGGCAAATCCGCAATCTACTAAAGCGAGCTCCAAACCGATTACGTTAAGCATTCATATGCACTATGGGAACGGCGGTGGCGGGGATAAGGTATTTAATGATGAGTGGCCCGTCTTCAAAAAAGCAGCGGAATTAACGAATGTTAGCTTAAAAGGAACCGCCTCCAAAACGCTGACCAACAGTGCTGAAGCTTACAATTTGATGCTGGCGTCAGGAACGCTATCCGATATTATTCATTTTAGTAAGAAAGAAGATGCCAACAAGCTTGGCGGCGAGGGCGGCCTTGTTGCGCTTAATGATTTAATTGATAAAAACGCGCCAAACATCAAGAAGTTCTTGGACAGTCGTCCGGACGTTCGTAAATATTTGACTTCCGCCGATGGCAAAATCTATTATATCTCTTTCGTTCCAGATGGAGCAGCTTCCACAGGTTGGTTTATTCGCCAGGATTGGCTCGATAAACTGGGACTCAAAAAGCCGACTACGGCAGATGAGTACTACAGTGTTTTGAAGGCATTCCGAGATAACGATCCGAATGGAAACGGTAAGAAAGATGAGATTCCTTATTTTAATCGTCAATCCTTTGGCGTGTACTCGCTGCTTAACCTATGGGATGCTGGTACGGGCTACAAAGTAGACCCGAAAACGGATACCGTTGTCTATGATCCGATCAACCCTACTTACAAAACGGGAATGATGAACCTCGCTAAGTGGTATTCGGAAGGGCTAATCGACAAAGAAATTTTCACTCGTAAAGGCGACACTAGGCTGGTTATGCTATCAGATAACCTCGGTGGTTCTACGCATGACTGGTTTGCAAGTACGTATGGTTACAATGTGAAAGCCAAGGATAAAGTACCTACTGTGAATCTTGCGCCAATCCCGCCAGTAGCTAGTATGACCGGGGATGTGTCCTGGTTCGATTACCGTGCCACAGTGAGTCCATCCGGCTGGGGAATTGCCAGTTCTAACAAGAATCAATTAGAAACAATTAAGTACATGGATTTCTGGTTCAGTGAGGAAGGACGTCGAATGGCGAATTACGGTTTGGAAGGTCAAACTTATGACATGGTAAGCGGCAAACCGGTTTTCAAGAAGTCGCTGCTGGACACTGGGAATGTGCTGCTCAATCTGCAAAAGATGGGGGCTCAACAAGAAATCGGCTTCTATCAGAATTTTGATTATGAGAAGCAATATACCCCAGAAGGCGTACTATCTTCCATTGATGAGTATAACGCGAAGTATATTAAGAAAGTTAGCGTGCCGAACTTAAACTTTACAGTGAAAGAACAAGAGCGCTTGAAAGAGTTGGAAGGGCAAATTGAAACGTATCGTGTGGAGACGGGGCAGAAGTGGTTGTTGGGTGCTGAATCACCTGAGGCCAAATACAACGATTTCGTCAAACAACTCAAAACACTAGGAATTGACGAAGTACTAAAAATTAAGAATGAGGCTTACTTGCGCTATAAAAAAGGCTGATCAATCAATTTATTTCCGGGCTGTGTATTTTGCGCAGCCCGGTAGTACAATAAACGCCACCAAAAATGAGCATGGGAGGGAAAATGAGGATGAGAAGGACAATGGCAATAAGTCTTATATGGGTTATGATGCTTGGATTGCTTTCACCTGGGATCGGCTCTACATCATATGCTGCAAGTGATGGCGATGCTAGTCCGCACAGCAGTGTCACTACAAGTATTAATGAAAGCGTGTACAAAGAGGTAGTGGTAAAGCCTTCAGCTGATGCCTATACCCTGAACTCAAGGGCAGACACCAATTATGGCAGTTGGGATCTACTTGTTCTGAAGAGGGATAACAACAGCAATACAAACCGCAAAATTTATACGAGGTTCGCGCTGGCAGACCTAGGCATCCGGGATCCTCAGAAGGTAATCAGCGTCACGCTCCAAGTTTATCGAACCGATACGACGGGAACAACCGGCGGCGTAGGTGTGTATCCGGTCAATGATAATTCCTGGCAGGAGCTAGGCATTACGTGGAATAATGCGCCTGCCAATGTGGCAGATCCACTAGCTGTCGTCACGGTAGGACCAGCTACCAAGTTCTATGATTTCGATGTGACAGCGTATGTAAAGTCCCATTGGCAGGATGAAGCCTTGTCTTTTGCTTTCTTAGGACAGGTGCACGGTCAGCAAATCACTTTTGCCTCTAAGGAGCAGAATGCAGCAGGCGTGGGCAAAGAACCGCGGCTTGTCCTGAGGACGACTCAATTGCCCCTGACTGCCATTGAAGTCGTCAATCCGCCGCTGAAAACGGTCTATTATCCGGGTGATAAGCTGGATCTGGCGGGTCTGGTCGTCAATGGGCATTATGAAGATGGCTCGGTGACGCCATTGACCGCTTACTCAGTGAGCGGCTTTGATAGCAGCGCGCCAGCCTCAGCGCAGCAAATTAGCTTGACTGCCGAAGGCCGAACAACCCATTTCAACGTAGATGTACGTCCGCCATCTGGGGTAAATATCCCTACGTGGCCTGTCGGAAGTACGCTTACAGCGACAGGTACGTCTAAGACGAAGACAATGCTAACTTGGCCCCAAGCCTTAGATAATGAGGATGTGACGGGCTATCGATTGTTTGACGGGGAGAATCTTATGCGTACTTTAAGCGGTGATACTTTGTCGCTTTCGCTCACAGGATTAACACCTTCAACCTCGTATCACTTCCGTATCGAAGCTGGGGACAGCGAGGGGAATTGGACGTCGGGCCCGTCGTTGAACGTAGTGACGGAACTGAGTCCACCAGCGTTGCCACAGGTAACTTCAATTGCAAGCGGTGCTTTCAATCTGGCTGCTTGGACTGTGGGTGTGAATTCAGATGGCAAAGGCGTGTGGGAGACGCCAAGTGGCAATCTCGCTTTAACGACATATGCGAGCGCAGGGTCTGATCCGCTCCGCAACGTCATTGTTCATCAGACTCCGTTGATAGGTGACTTCGTCTGGACCGGTAAGGTCATGGTGACACCTCGCAGCGATTGGGATGATCTAGCTATTGTGTTCAACTACGTAGATGAGAAGAACTATTGCTTTGTTTCCTTGAATAAGAGCAATGATGATGCGACTAACGGGATTTTCCGTGTCGTAAACAATTCGCTTGTTCAACTCAAGGATTTTAACATAGGCCTGCTAAAGCCTGGCACGGCACAGGAATTAAGGATTGACCGGCTAGGTTCGATCATCCGTGTGTATCTAGACGCTGATTATATCGGTGAAGCAGAGGAATCTCAGTATACGACTGGTCGTGTAGGCTTCGCAAGTGCAAACGATCGGGTCACGCTTTCCGAAATGAATGTATACGGAACAGAGTTGATCGATCTACAGCCGCCAAGCTCGCCTGGACAATTCACAGCGGAGGCACAATCCTCAAAGGCTATTCGCTTATCGTGGACAGCTTCCACAGACGATTCGGGCATTAAGCTTTATTCTGTTTATCGGAATGGCGTGTTGCTAGGAACGACAAACCTCACTGCTTATGTGGATGAGGGATTGGCACCGCTGAGCGAATACAGCTATTACGTGACGGCAACCGACGTCTCGAATAAGGTTTCGGAGTCAAGTGCCATCGTGACGACAACCACTCTGGAACAAGATCTGCATACGTTCCCGTTCAGTCACAAATTGATCGACAGCGCACTTCGCGAGCCGCTGTTGCAATATCAGCTAAGTCTAGAGTGGACATCGCACAGCCTGCGAAGCGGTACCGCCCTGATGTATCTGACGACGGCTGCTTTATATGACCCATCCTATAAGGGCAGCGACGGTACGTTAATTAAGGATCGGATTCTGGCACATATTCGCAATATGCTCGTACCCGGAAGCAAGCGGGAGCCTGGCGCGTCCGGTTCACTGGATACCTCAGCAACATCACTCGCAATTCAAGCACTCGATCTCGCTTCGACGATTCCAGCAGTCTGGAACGAGCTGACCTCGGAGGAGAAAGTCAAAATCAACCTCATCATGCAAGCGCATTTGGTAGCGGCGCATTGGGGACATGATGATGACAACAATTTCTCGACGGGAATCGATCAGTTGGGCAATTTCAACAAAGGATGGAATCCCAATTATGTGGAAGGCGCTATTGCCAGTGCGCTAGCAACGGTTCGTTATTTAGGCGGGGCAGACAAGGCGAATGAGTTCCTGCTCAGTTTCGATTACGACAACTTTATGAGCAAGCTTCAGGCAGCAGGACTTTCCAGCATTGCGTGGACTTTCCGTCAAACAGGCAAATCTGCGCTCGAGGCAGCGGTGAAGAATGAATTTACGTTTAGAGGCCACACGTTGGATCAACCGTTTGAATGGATGAAAGATCGCGCCTTGATTATGTACAACAAAACAGTAAAAGCACAGTTATCCAGCAACGATACGGTTCGTGCTTTCGTCCTTAACCCGGAAGGATTGCCGAATGTAGGCATGATGGGTATGGCGCAGGAATTTGACTCGGTGGATGCTAATGGAATTCGAAGCGATCTCGATTATGTGACAAGGGGCTGGAATAACAGCATTCTTAGTTTGCTGGAGGCCTATTATTATGGTGTTGCTGCATCGGGTTCGCCAGATGATCTTGCATTGATCCAATCTCGATATGCAATTGGGAGTACTGATCTCATCTACAAAGCGGTAAATGGGTATTCCGGTTATGCGAAAGGGAAGTCACTTGGCATTCGCGATGAATTCACCGCTGATGCTAATGTGGGTTACGATTGGCTGAAGGAGCTTTGGGAAAATGTGATTAGCCAGCCGTCACTAATTCCATTGCGGGAAGTGGAACCTGAGCCTCAAGGCTTAGCTGTTGCCAAACCAGGTACTATCGTGCTTTCAGACGACAATGGGCAGGATACGGGTCTATTGGATGGTCAGTACAATGTTACCATGCATATGTGGTATGGCGATAATGGCACGCTTTACAAACTCTATGAGAATGATGTGTTAATGGATACACAAGTTCTTACGGACAAATCGCCGAACGCACAATCTGCGGTAACTTCCATAAACCACAAGCCGAATGGTACATATAAGTACCATGCTGAACTCACGAATAAATTCGGTACGAGTAAAAGCGCAGATTTAACGGTAACAGTCAAACATGCAGCTCCTGCTAAACCAGTTCTTGCTAACGATAATTGGGATGGTGACGGCAATTACAACGTTAACATGAACATGTGGTGGGGAACCAATGGTACGACATATAACTTGTATGAAAATGGGGTACTCGTTTATTCACAAGCATTGACTGCGCATACACCAAACGCTCAATCCGCTGTGGCCATTTTAACGAATAAAGTAAAAGGTACGTATGAGTATCGTGGTGAACTTGTGAACGATGCGGGTGCCACATCTAGCGATACGATGATTGTCAAAGTATCAAAGCCCTGAAGGCTGTGAAGCGACTGCTGGCAGCATAATGTTTGATAAAACACGCTAGTCTATGAAGGACAGCGTACGAGGAGATGATTCCATGAAAAAGAATATGTCGATGTTCGCTTTCTGTCTGGTTGTTTTGTTTACACTGGCTTGTTTACTTCCGGGATGGGAAACACCGGCTTATGCGTCCAGTAACTTGGCACTAGGGAAAACAGCTGTCGCGAGTTCTGTGAAGAATAGCTCTTTAGCCGCCAATAAAGCTACGGACGGTGACAGTACGACTACCCGCTGGGGCTCGAACTATTCAAGCAGCGAATGGTTGTATGTCGATCTGGGCTCATCGCAAAATGTAGGCGGCGTGACAATACAGTGGGGGTCATCCTACGCTGCGGCCTTTAAAATCCAGTTATCCAGCAATGCCTCCACCTGGACGGATGTGTATTCAACTACGAGTGGTGATGGCGGCGTTGATGCCATTACACTTGCAGCAGCAGCCACAGCCAGATATGTGCGCGTGCAGGGGATTACTCCTGCAACAACGTATGGTTATTCCATCTATGAATTAGAGGTTTATGCACCGTCAGGGACGACGGATCCAGGTCCTGACCCGGGTGAAGAGCCAGATCGCGATGCCTCATTTGGACCAAACGGTACGCACTGGCCGTCGCTAATTCCTACGCCTTTTATGTACGACACCACGGTAACGAACATTGTCGATGTTAGCAACTCTTGGTCGGCAATCAGCACGGCAATTGCGGCCGTGACGCCTGAGCAGGCAGCAGCAGGGGTTCTGATCCGTGTCGCTCCTGGGACATTGACGGGCAACGGGGCCGGTTCAGGTAATACGCCAGTTCTACAAAATCTTGGTTCTTCGTCATGGACGAAGCGCATTACAGTAGCTCCTCGTGACGGTTATGGAACTGTGACCATTACGGGAGGAACTTTGATTAAGAATGTGCGCAGTGTGGCTTTCGCTGGACTGATGGCTGACCAAATCAAGCTGGAAGGCTGTGACCGCTCAGCCTTGGCTTGGACCAAAGTAACCCGTTGGTTGGCAGGGTACGGTATCGCAAACCAGACAACATCCCTGGTAGAATTCAGCGAAGTCGTTATGCCGGATTCTCAAGTCGTCGATGGGGATGCCTCCGATTTCTATTCTGTATCTTCCGGCCCTATTGACGGGTGGCGCTTCGACGGCATCTATCTTGCGCCGCATTTCTTTAATCCAGCTACCACACCGAAGCCACATACGGATACGATGCAATTCGCTGGTGCAGGGGCCTATACGAATATGACAATCCGCGATTCTGCGATCTTCTCCAGTAACAATTGCGCCATTCAGACAGGCAGCTTGAACGGATTGGTCCTCGAGCATAGTTATCTTGCAGCGGGGAGCGTGGCTCGAAGCCGCTATCCTTTCCTTGCTGGAGGATCTACGGAAGCAGGGACAGCGGCATTCAATGGCAACGGTACGAACTTTGTAGCACTAGATTCCGTGATCATTGGTGGAATAGGCTCGGCATCATGGACTTCCGCAACGAACACGAAAACCAGCTATGCTTATCAGGCTTCCCAGCAGCCAGCCAGCGGTGCTTGGACAGTGGATACGACTATGTCCGCTACGAATCCAACCATGCCGCCAATGCCAAATGATACGTATTTGAACTCGATTTGGGGGAACTAAGTAGAGAAATGAAAGAAGCTGTGCCAAAAGTCAATTTAGACTTTTGGTAACAGCTTCTTTCGCTTATATACCCAAAGGACTGTTTGTTTTGCGCCAATTCAGCGGCGTAACGCCCGTTATTCTTTTGAACACGGTAGCAAAATGTTGGCTGGATGCGTACCCCAGATTCGTCGATATGGTCAGAACCGAATTGTCGGTATGAGTGAGAATAACACACGCCTGTTTAATCCTTTGTCGTTCTAGAAAGGCCATCGGGGTATTGCCAGTGTACTGTCGGAATGTTCGCATGAAGTGAGAAGGACTAATAGACGCGAATTCTGCCATTTCCTCAATTGTTGGCCGCCAATCGGGTTCTTCATCCACTTTTCTGATCATGGAGTCGAATGCATGAACGAGATCAGGAGAGAGCGTACCACTTTCTTGAGAGGGCTGGAGAATCTGAAGCAGCAATTCAACGATCGCTTGACGAATAGCCGTAGAACGTAAAGGACTGGAGGCTTGAAGGGCATCTTTTAACCGTTGCAAAGCAGCTAGGGGTTGAATGCCGGTATGTACAATCCGCTGCAACTGATCTAGCTTTGTTCGAATCGTTGCAATCTCATGCTTAGGTAAGCAAAGCCAGTCAACTTCCGAGGGAGGGGAGAGGATAAACCACCAGAAGCGACTAGGTTCAATCACATTAAAACCACCTCGATGAATTTCACCAGGCCGTGTATGAAACACTTCACCAGCTTTTGTTTCGTAGGTTCGATTAGCTAGCTCCCAGCTTGCTTTCCCACGTTCAATAAAAACAAATTCGTAACCATGATGTTCATGGTAGCCAAGTCGAAGCGCACTGTTAATTTCATCAAATCCGAAAACAAGCAACTCAGGAACAGCCTCAATTGGCTCTTGATACTCGCGATTATACGTCCAACGGTGCTTGGCGGCAGGCGCCATGACATCATCCCTTTGTACAGAATATAGTCTAATTGTTTCTGATACTACTCTGCAAGGAGGGGAACGTCAAGACATATTCAAGCGATATATAATAGATCTGAAGATGAAAGGGAGGATGAATATGGCCATTCAAGCTCAGAAAACGTATAAAATAACGGAAGCGGATAAGGCAACATTTGAGAGAGACGGTTATTGGATTAGCCCAAAGATTTTGGATGACAACCAAATTGAAAGACTTCGCAAAGCGCATGATCGCGTCTGGTCTGGTGATTATGACGGAGATGGGATGCCAATGAATCCATATCGACCGTCAGTTAATCCCGATGCGCTACGGAAGCTGGATAATGGGTGGTGGATTAACGACGACATTCGGGATACCGTAACGGATCCTTTCATTGGAGAACTTGTGGCCGATCTGCTTCAAGTTAATGAGATACGACTTTGGCATGATCAAGTCATCTTAAAGCCAGGTGTAGGGAACAAAGAAACGAGCTCAGGAAATGTAGGTTGGCATCAAGATTATGGCTATTGGCAGTGCAGCAGTACAAGTGAAATGATTACGGTCTGGATAGCGCTTCAGGATACGGATTTGACGAATGGTGGTATGATGACTATCCTGGGGTCGCATAAATGGGGACTCATTCCAGACAGTAATACCTTCTTTAATCAGAATATGGATGAGCTCAAGGAGAAGTACGCTGGCGGGCGTGAATGGGTAGAGGAGCCGTGTATCTTAAAAGCAGGGCAAGCGAGTTTCCATCATGGACTCACGTTCCATGGATCAGGTGCCAATCAAACGAACGAGGCTCGCCTATCCATTGTTGCACACGTCATGCCGGGCGGCACGTCGTATCTTTCGGGTATTCAACATCATTCCAACATTCGATTGCTCGGACCGCGTCCTTATCATGGACAGCCTTTTGATAATGTGTATTTTCCGACGTTATTTAAGCGGTAGTAACGTTCGGAGAAATAAAAGAATAGCAATTTAATGTAGAGCCTGTTTCTCCCTGAAGCAGGTTCTTTGGTGTCTGAACAATCATTTTTCTTAGAATACAGTTAAAATGCACAGTTTTTCTGTAGCAGCATAGGAAAAGACACGTTTCCTTACAAATTTAACCTATTTTCAAGTCGAGGAAACGTGATACTTTGTTGGGATAATGATTTCTAACTTGCGAGGTGTTGGTATGCCTATTCTGTACGATGAAGCCCATCAGTTGTTCCATCTCATGACTGCACAGACAAGTTATGCTTTTCAAGTCACCCAATGGGGACTGCTTGCACATACGTATTGGGGAAAAAAGGTGCGCACAGATAACCTTCACAGGAATCTAGAACTTCGCGCTCGCAGTACAGTCTCGCCTCGTCCCGACCCCTCTGAACCTGCGTACTCTCCAGATACAATTCCGCAGGAATTTCCTGCCTACGGCGCTGGAGATTTCCGTGCTCCAGCCTTTGAAGTACTGCTTGCAAATGGCACTTCCGTCACTGATTTGACATACCGATCGCACCGCATAATGAATGGGAAACCCACGTTGGAGGGATTGCCGGCAACTTATGTGGAAGCGGAGGAGGAAGCGCAGACGCTGGAGATCGAGCTCTATGATGCACAGATCGGATTGTCTGTGTTTCTGACCTACACCGTCTACGCCTCGTATGATGCAATCACTCGTTCAGCAAGGTTTGTTCATAGTGGCCACGAACTGCTGAGACTTCAACGCGTGTTGACAATGAGTATCGATTTGCCCCATTCTGACTTTGATTTCCTTCATTTGTCTGGTGCACATCTTCGGGAAAGGGCGATTTATCGCAGGCAGCTCACGCCAGGTGGTCATACGGTAGAAAGCAGACGCGGTGTGAGCGGTCATCAGCAGAATCCTTTCGTAGCGCTGCTATCCAAAGGGACGGATGAGAACCAGGGAGAAGTTTACGGATTTAGTCTCATTTATAGCGGCAGCTTTCTTGCACACGCGGAAGTAGATCAGTTCTTTACAACGAGAGTACAGATGGGGGTTAATCCATTTGATTTCAGCTGGCTGCTCTCGCCAGGGGAATTCTTCCAAACACCAGAGGTGGTGTTAGTATTCTCTGCTCAAGGATTGGGTGGAATGTCCCGTATCTATCATCGTCTTTACCGTGATCGACTTTGCCGTGGCTCATACCGACACAAGGAACGGCCGATTCTTATTAACAATTGGGAGGCTACGTATTTCGACTTCAATGCTGATAAACTGGAGCACATTGCCAAAGAAGGTTCAAGTCTTGGCATGGAGTTGTTCGTGTTAGATGACGGTTGGTTCGGCAAACGCAACAGCGACAACGTGTCACTGGGTGACTGGGTTGTGAATCCGAGCAAACTGCCAGACGGGCTGCAGGATCTCGCTGATCGCATTGCAAGGCAAGGTATGCAGCTGGGACTTTGGTTCGAGCCGGAGATGGTTTCGCCGGACAGTGACCTTTACCGTACACATCCCGACTGGTGCTTACATGTACCTGATCGGCGGCGTACGGAAAGTCGAAGCCAATTAGTTCTCGATCTATCTCGCAACGACGTTGTTGAGTACGTTGTAGAGGCCGTGTGCAGCGTGCTGGAAAGCGCCCCAATTGCTTATGTGAAGTGGGACCTCAATCGCAATTTCACAGAGATCGGCTCCAAGCTTCTGCCGAAAGAACGGCAGCGTGAGACGGCGCATCGTTACATGCTTGGTTTGTACGGAGCACTCGAGCGAATCACATCGAAGTTTCCCCATATCTTATTCGAAAGCTGTGCAGGTGGCGGTGGTCGCTTCGATCCGGGCATGCTTTATTACATGCCGCAAACATGGGCAAGCGATAACTCTGACGCGGTAAGCCGTCTGCAAATCCAATACGGTACTAGTTTGGTCTATCCACCCGTGACCATGGGCGCGAATGTGTCTGCAGTGCCCAATCATCAAATTAGCCGAATGTCCCCCTTGCAGACCCGCGGTTATGTTGCGATGTCAGGATCCTTCGGGTATCAACTCGATTTAACCAAGCTAAATGAAGATGAGAAGTTGGCTATTCGCGAGCAAGTTGCCCTCTACAAAGAAATTAGAAGTATTGTGCAATTTGGCGACTTTTATCGCTTGTTAAACCCATTTGAAATAGGAGAAGCTGCGTGGATGTTTGTAACAGAGGATCGTAAGGAAGCCGTAGTGTTCTATTTCCAGGTACAGGCTGCGGTTGCGGGTCAAATAAAAAGACTGCGGCTTAACGGGTTGGACGAAAAGTTCAACTACCGACTTCTAAGCGGAGGACATATCGGGGGAAGTGACCAGGGGGACGTCTTCGGTGGTGACTATCTGCAGCGAGTTGGATATGTGTTACCTGCTCTCAAAGGAGATTACCAAAGCCTAATTATTCGTCTTGCGGCTCGTACATGCTGATGTATGCCGGATTAAATGTCCCTGTTCTAATAGGGGACTATGCCAGTTGTTCCTGGAAGCTGCAACGGAAAGGGATGAAGTCCGCGTAAAACGCGGGCTTTTTGGTGCTATTAAGCGATTGGAGCGGAGAACTGCAAAAATACATCTTTTTTAAGGAGAATAGACTATTTATCGAAGAATTGCTGCAAAAATACATCCTTTTCTACCGATATGCCATAAAAAGGCTGAGTGGGGTGAAAAAAGATGCATATTCGCATCTTTCCTAATGGATTGTGACTTATCTAATGGAAAAAGATGCAGATTCGCATCTATTTTAGGTTCTGACTTTTCGAGGATGGAGAAGCAGTGTATCACATGTATATCGAACACTTCTAATTATGGCATAATGGAATGGCGGGGCATTTTTGAAAGGGAGGTAGATACATAGATGAGTCAATCATTGATAGCTGCCGTTGAGCGCGGTGACATTGAGCAAGTACAGCAACTCCTGAGCAATGGTGTTAACTTGAATGAGCAGGACAACAGAGGTAGGACGGCCATTATGGCAGCCACACATGCCAACAATCCAGCGATTGTAAAGCTATTAATTGATGCTGGAGCCGATATCCATATCAAGGACGCCATGCAGGATAACCCTTTTCTATACGCTGGAGCAGAAGGGCTTCTTTCTATTTTACAGCTCCTAATTGAAGCTGGGGCCAATACGAAGCTGACGAACCGTTACGGGGGGAATGCGCTCATCCCTGCAGCAGAAAAAGGACATTTGGAAAATGTGCGAGTGCTGCTTACAACGACTGATGTGGATGTCAACCACATTAACAATTTGGGTTGGACCGCGTTGCTTGAAGTTGCTATTCTCACCAATGGCGGACCCAAGTATCAAGACATCACCCGACTTCTCATTGAACATGGTGCCAACGTGCATATAGCTGATCGGGACGGCGTTACCGCGCTTCAGCATGCGAAACGAAATCGATTTACTGAAATCGAGCAGATATTAAGACTTGCTGGCGCGAAGTAGAGTTTATATATTCGGGAAGCAGAGGAGGCAGAGGAGACAGCCTCACTTTCTATGAATATCCCTTCGGCGAAACACCAGTAATTTTCTTAAATGCCTTATAGAAATTAGAGTAGTCCTCGAAGCCTGTCATTTTACATACTTCTGCTGGTGGAATGGATAACTTTAGTAATTCAATCGCCTTAGCGATGCGTTTATGAATGATATATTGTTTAAAACTATACCCTGTTACTTTTTTGAAGAGATGAGAGAAGTAATAGCGATTCATATAGAAGACTTCCTCAATATGCTGGAGTGTCAGTTGCTGGTATAGGTGATTATGTATATACGTGACGATATGTTCAATTTTGGCATGATAGTTGCCCTCAAGCTCAAAAGTATGCAGATGTGTGGCGATCAGCTCATTAAGATGGATGAGGAGTCGGATAAACGTTAATTCAATGAGCACCTGACTTGCTGGTTGCTGATTACGATTATGTTCTTCAATCTCCGTGAAATAGCCGCTTAGTTGTTCTACTAGCTTGCTCGGGATGCGATTAAAGCTTCCGGGCTTTTTGCGTTCAAAATATTGCAAAATGGGATAGTTCATCTGCTGATAATGTTGACAGAATTCCGGCGTGAAAAAAATGAGGATTCGTTCATAGCTAGCATCACTCGTAAAATAAGGACGATGCATTTCCCTATTATTAATAATTAATAGATCCCCAGGATTGAGGGAGTACGTCATCTCTTCTACTTGATAATCGACATTGCCAGAGATTAAATAATAGATTTCGTAGCAATCCAACGTATAAGTGTGGTGTTGGTTGTCATGAGGACTTTGCGTAATGGAGTGGATGTAGCTAAATGCGTTATTTAGCAAGGAGATGGTGGTAAGAATTTCATTCATAGCGGCCCTCGGTGGCTAAGATTTAATATGTTAACTATATCATAAAAGGCAAAATGAAAAAGCAACTTTTGCAATGTATCACGCAAAGTCTACCATAGGTAGAAACTTCGATTCTCGCTATACTTAGCATATTCAAACAGATTTGTTCAGGGAGGCAACAAGATGAAAGCGATTTTACAGGAGAATAAAGCTTACATTCAAGGGACATGGGATCGAATTACTGCGAAAATAGCCAAGACCTCTACCCGCATTCAAGACGGGTTCCCGCACACGACGAATAACGGGGT
Organism: Paenibacillus qinlingensis; assembly: GCF_031455095.1. Lineage (GTDB taxonomy): Bacteria > Bacillota > Bacilli > Paenibacillales > NBRC-103111 > Paenibacillus_E > Paenibacillus_E qinlingensis_A. The sequence goes on along the minus strand of NZ_JAVDSB010000002.1, from coordinate 85,491 downwards.
CTATGATGATTGGCATGATGAACTTTCCTGGTGGACCAATTCATTCTGGGCTGGCATTCTATGGCAGCTGTACAAAGACACGAATACCGATGAGTACAAGCAATATGCGCAAAGTATTGAGAAAAAATTAGATCAGGTTCTCCACAGTTACGATGAGTTACATCATGATGTAGGCTTTATGTGGTTGTTAACAAGTGTATTGAACTACGATCTTACAGGTAATCAACAAGCAAGACAACGCGCTATGCTTGCAGCCAATGTACTTTCCGCCAGGTACAATCTAGCAGGCGGCTACATCCGTGCTTGGAATGGAGAAGGCACAGAAGGCTGGGCTATTATCGATTGCATGATGAATATTCCGCTGTTGTTCTGGGCTACTGAACAAAGTAAGGATGATCGCTTTAAGCATATCGGTATTCAACACGCAGACAAGACAATAAAGGCCTTTATCCGAGAAGATGGTTCGGTGAATCATATTGTTAGCTTTGACAAGGAGACAGGCGAAGTCCTGGATAATCCAAGAGGACAAGGCTATGAGAGCGGTTCGTCCTGGTCGCGAGGTCAGAGCTGGGCGATATACGGCTTCGCGCAAACATTCAGCTGGACACAAAAACCAGAGTATTTGCACGCAGCCAAACGAATTGCACATTATGTGTTAGCCTGCCTACCACTCACGGGGTACGTGCCATTGTGTGATTATAGACAGCCGCAAGAATCTCCGTTGCTAGATAGCAGTGCAGGAGCTATTACCGCGTGCGGCTTAATTGAAATTGCCAAGGCTGTGCCAGAAGCAGAAAAGGCGTTGTATCTTCAATCGGCCCTATTCATTCTTAAAGCACTCGATGAAAAATGTGCAATCTGGGATCTTTCGGATGAGTGTATTCTGACCAACGCGACAGCGGCCTTCCATCCCGGTAACAATAAGCGCACAGCGGTTGAGAATGGTGCACTCATTTATGGTGATTATTATTATGTCGAAGCAATAAGTAAGCTGAAGGAACTCTTATAAGTCTTTCGTTGCGTTAGCTATTTTACAGCGCACAAAGAAGAAGCTGTTCAAAGTCGATTTAGACTTTTTGAACAGCCTCTTGTGCGTTGGACGATCTAGAACGTACTTGCTTTGCTTGTATCTGGACACCAGCGAGCAGAGCGAATAAATCGAATTAAGATATCGACAGCTTCCTCCGTTCGCAGATGCGATAGTGCTTCCATGGCATAAGCTCTAACATAGCGATCCTTACTGCGCAGTGCTTGTTCAAGAGAATGAACAGTCTCATCCACTTGATCCACTTGCCCAGTTTGGCCGATACGCAGGAGGGAAAGTGCTGCGGCATAGCCGATTTTATTCGTAATGTAAGGTTGAAAGTTGGCGTTAGGCTTAGTGGACTCCTTATGAAGCGTGTCAGCATTCAGCTCATCTTGTAAAGAAGCCAGCAATACTTTTGCAATAGCGGAGACGGCATGTTCACCAGGATGTTTAAGTAATCCTAATGCTTCAACGGCATGTCGACGTACCCATTCACTCTCATCGTGAAGGCTAGAGATCAACGAAGATACCACTTCGCCTTCCGATGAACCAATCATGCCGAGCACGAAAACCGCCAATGCTCTCCGATGTTGATCTTCATGATGCAACATGCGGAGCAGCTGGGGAATTGCTTGCACGCCTGCTCCGTGCAGCCCGTATGCTGCACGTTCTGCTGCTAGTTTCGAGCCCACTGTCATCTGCTGTATCAAGGCTCCCACTCCTGGAGTGCCAAGTTGCCCGAGCGCATAAGCTGCATTCAGAGCTGTCGTTTCCGTGTGATCGTTTACTAGCGGAGCTAGGGATGACGCGCAGGAAGCGGCCTCCACACCCAGTAGTCCTAATTCATCGGCTGCACATCCGCGATTGAAGGGATCTTCATTTTCAAGCTGTTGCCGTAAGGCAACTAGTCGCTCCTCAGAAGCTACTTGACGAACTTGCTTAGACGCATCATCTCCACGCAGCCATTGCCACACATCCTGCCACAACGTCTTATGGACAGCGGGTAAGCCCTCCGGAATAAGCAGCTCTTTCTGTTGATGATTCCAGCTTGGCGACGTAGGTGCCTGCAGTCTGAGGAACTGGAATTTGAGCATGTAACGATCTATATTTGAGATATTCAGGGATGCTTTATGCCACAAGTCAAAGTGGACTAAAACCATCGTACCTGCCTTACCTGTGGGCAAGTAGGTCTCGCCTCGTTCACCAAGGAATTTCTCGTAGTATTGGCTGCCAGGCATGATGGCAGTAGGTCCAAGCTCCTCCGTAACGTCTTGCGTGTAATAGAAGACCATAGCCCACCAAGGTCGATGGCTGCGCATGGCGGACCAATACCCATCTTTATGCCATTGTCCACCACCAGGCATTTCACTCCCCGGTCGGTTGTAATGACAGTGGCGATGAGGATGCATGTAGTAGTCAGGACCGAGAACGCTGCTCAAGGCCCCTTTGACAATCGGTGTCTCAAATAGCTGCTGAATATCTGGCACACGAGGGAGTATGTTATTTCCTGGATTCCCTTCATTATGCAATACATAATGAATCTGCTTCATAATACGATTATGAAGTTGAAAGGGTAAGTCGTTTTGCAGTACTAAAAAGCCCTTGGTAATAAACTGGAGCATTTGTTCATCAGTCAGTAAGTAGTTGCTGTCTAACATCGTACATCCTCCCTGTAGATCGTTATTTATACGATAAACATTACAAGGTTCGGTGTGATTTGTATTTGCAAGATCGTCAAATCTTTGTACAATCGTCATATGAAATTCATTTACATGAAGGATGGGACGGTGATCAAGGTTGAACTTTGCAGATATCCATCCATACGTCTACTATGCTACTCGGTATCCGTTCTCCAAGGCTCAGTCAAGTAACAATCGGGTTAGTTATGTGGCTTCACTCTACCTGATAAGTGAAGGGAAGGGGACCCTTCACACAGGAGGCCGAACCTATGAAACGGGAGTGGGTTCTCTCGTATACGTACCGGCGGGGCAGCTTCACCATTGGATTGCTGATCGGGATGACCCGATGGTCCACGTCTGCTGTTATTTTGATTGGGCCTATATAGATCGACAAACGCACTTCTCTTATCCAGCCAAAATTTGTTTTCATTCGGAGACGTTAATTTCTCATTTAATTGGACCTGAATTTCCTTATGTTTTGCCCGTCCATTTAAACGTGGAAAAGCTTCGGGTGTGGGTGGATTTCTTCGAGAAATTTTACACGGACAATCAGTATGTCAATGATCGGACATACATGCGTAATTTGCGAATACAGAGTAATTTCCAACAGTTTATCGAGTTTTATTTGACGTTTGCCTTGAAAAAAGAACACATCCCCAATCTTTACATGTCTAAATTGCTCGAGCGATTGGATCAGGATCTGGTACAAGGAAAACTGCAACCTTTTGAGACTTACTATCGAGAGTTAAGTATAAGTCGCGGTTATTTTTTTGACCTATTTAAACAGGCTACGGGAATGACACCGACACAATATGTTACACAGTACCGAGTTAATCGGGCTAAGGAAGATCTCCTTTTTTCAAGTTTGACGATTACGGAAATTGCAGAGAAGCACGGTTTTTCATCCCTGCATTATTTTTCGAAATTGTTTGACAAGTTGCACGGTCAGTCACCACGAGCATACCGCGATCAGAATCGGTAGTTGTATGTATCGTTAAATTAACTATTTATTTCGAATCATAAATCGTGTATGATTTATGATATGAGGTAAAAGAAAAGGTGGCTACGATGAAAAAAGGCTTAAACCGTTATGTTTTGACCGATGAAATCTATACGTTATTAAAGGCACAAATCCTTCAGCATGACATCCCATCCGGTGAAAAGATTAATATTGATCAGTTGGCCCGTGATCTTGAAGTGAGCAATATTCCGATTCGTGAAGCACTCTCACGGTTAATGGCGGAAGAATTGGTGTATACGGTGCCTTTCAAGGGGATGTATGTGGCTCAGATTTCAATGCAAGAGTTGGATGATATGTATGAAATCCGTAAGGAGCTGGAATCATTAGCGATTCGCAAAGCGCTGCCGCAAATTCCAGAGGAGAAGATTGCTAATTTAGATCAGCAAATGAAAATATGGTCGACAAGTCATCCTGCCGAAGATGAGGACAAAGTTGCCTTAATCGCAGAGATGAACCAGAGCTTGCACGGTTTGATACTAGAATATTGTGACAACCTGGCACTAAGAAACCTGATTCATGTGTATATTGATCGCATTCAACGTTATTCATCACTCTTCCAGAAGGGAATGGAACAGCAACTATTACAGGATGAGTGGAATGAACACATGCTAGTCGTTCAAGGCTTAATGGCAAGGGATACTGTGATGGCAGAGGATGCTTTACTACAGCACTTAAGCCATTCACATCAACGAACCCGAGGTTTTATTTGCTAAGGTAGGATAGTTACAACAAAGGAGATGGATGCCATGAAAATTACGAAAGTTGAGAGTTTTGTTTTGCATGTACCGATTACACCCCCGATAACAGATGCAATTAACATAGCTACTCATTGGGGATTAGCAGGCGTTCGGATTTATACAGATGAAGGCTTTGTTGGCTATGGTTACACAGGGACTTGTGCCAATGGTGATGGGATGATCGTGGATACCATTGATAACTACTATGCACCTCTCTTGATTGGCAAAGATCCTTTCATGGTCAGAGCACTCTGGGAGGAGATGCGTTTTGGCAAGATGCACTGGATCGGTCGAGCAGGCGTGACACACATGGCGCTTGCTGCTGTGGATATTGCCCTGTGGGACATCATGGCGAAAGCCTCCAATAAACCACTTTGGCAGTATCTTGGGGGAGCGAAGACGAAACCGATTAAAGCCTATAATACCAATGGCGGCTGGTTGAACTGGTCGCAAGATCGGTTGCTCAAGGATGTAACGGAGATCGTAGAATCAGGCTTTACAGGTGTCAAAATTAAGGTCGGTAAGCCCGATCCGCGTGAGGATTATCTTCGCTGTAAAGCGGTTAGAAAAGCGATCGGTGAAGAGGTTATTTTCATGATCGATGTGAATCAACAATGGGATATCAATACGGCGATGACTTGGGGCAAAAAACTAGAAGAATTCGATCTCTTCTGGCTAGAAGAGCCATTGAATCCGGATGATATTATGGGGCATAAGAAGCTAGCAGACGAGCTCAATGTTCCCATTGCACTTGGCGAGCATGTGTATAATAAATATGCGTTCCGTGATTACATTCATCAAGGTGCGATTGAATATTGTCAAGTTGACGTTACCCGCGTAGGTGGGATTACAGAGTGGTTACAAGTAGCGGGCTTAGCGGCATCCTATGATGTGCCGATCTGTCCGCACGTAGGCGATATGGGACAAATTCATCAGCATCTTGTAGCTGCGACGCCGAGTGCCATCATGTTGGAGTACATTCCATGGATTCGACATATCTTCGAGGAGCCTGCTACGGTGATAGATGGACACTATGTGTTGCCGCAGATGCCAGGAGCTTCGACTACGATTCTCCCAACCTATTTTGAGCAATATCGAGTTAGATAATGGTTCGCCAACTGCTAGAATAAGGGGCAAAAATAAACGAATCCCCCGTTTAATTTGTCCACACGATTTTCTATCGTTTTGCATCTCCTATAGTAGATAGAGCTACTAGATACTAGGAGGAGATAGATAATGGCAACTGTTTCTGTTGTTAGCATTTTTACTAGGGGGGCAAGATCTAGCGATACGTTTGAAATGCGCAGAGCTAGAGTACAAAGCGATCTTAGTCGTGCAACTGAAGCATGGGGGACCGGATTTTTCCCAGGCGTTCGTGGTAATATAAACTTTGTTTCCTTGAATGAGTATTACATCTCAGATGTAACGATTCCATCGAATACGGTTTCGAGTGTGAATGATGAAAGGGTGCAATCGCTAATTTTACAAGCAAGAACGGTAAACAACAATGCGACTGCGCTTTATGTTGTTTACGTAAGCGGCGGTAATTTGAGCTCTGGTGCGGTAGGAAATGGCGGACCCCAGATCATAAATTTTAATAACACAAATAACTATGGCGTTTATGGACAGACAGTCTTATCGGACAATGCGGCCGATTCGTATCTGTTAGCGCATGAAGCTGGACACGCGCTTTTCGGGCGGTTTACAAGCAATAGTTCCAACAGCTTTACAATCAATGATCCATCGAACCCAGGGAATGACCATAATAATAATCCGCAAAACTTGATGAACGGTTTCGTCCCAGCGAGCGCGCCTTTCATTAATGAAGCTCAGGCTACAGTTGCACTTCAGAGCCGAATGCTGCTGGAGAACTCAACGATCCAAATGGCTACCGTAAGTCTAAGTGCATCCGGGCAAACAGCAAGCATCAGTCATGCTCCGAATCATACGTTGCAGAAGGTACCTGCTTGTCCGTGTTGTGACCGACCTAAGCCTCCAGAAGAATCCGAGAGAGAGAGAAGGATCAATAAAGCCATTAGCAAACTGATTAAAGAAATTGGTCCAGATAAGATTAATCCTAAGTTCAAACCTCCGCACGATCCGTTTAAGCATTGCAAATGTAAATGTAATGACCATCATCATTAAGTAGGAGAGGCTGCCCAGGGAGGGCAGCCTTTTCTATGTCAATTGGCACTTGGTTTCCCATTAATTTCCTATATGATTTGGTTAGCGGTACACAGCTTTGATCATACAAAGAGGAGGTAACGATGGCCTACACACGTTTGATTGTTGTGGTGATGGTGTTTGAAGTACTGATCTCGGCACTAGTTGGTCTTGGCTTATACTGGGGGTTTTCCGTGTTTCCCTATTCTCCGTCAACGGTATCGACAACGGCTGCTATGGGAAACGTCGGATTTAACGCAACGATTCCGTTATATATGCCTTCGCTTAAGGACCTGAAAATCCCATATACGTATCTTCAGGCAGGGACAAACGTATGGGGAATCACAGCCATTCTGGTTTCATTGGCTGTCATGGGATTGCAAAGTTTTGTTCGAGGCATGTACCTTGGGGGTTTGAAAGGATGGGTTCTGAACCGTAAGGTCGTCCCGCTATTTGCTTGTGGATGCAGGTACTTCAGCGATATGATCGCTTGGTCGTTATTTCAAGGCGTAATAAGCGTGTTGACTCTCGTCCTTGCTGCAGTTTTCTTTCCTTTGGGTCTCGTCTTGATAATTACAATCATGTTGTACTCACTTACACCGTATTTGATAGTTCTTCAAGATATTCCTTTCCATGAGGCAATAGGGAAAGCTCCGCGGCTATTTAGGCGCTATTTTACCTCCATGCTGCCGCTTGCGTTGTTTACGATGCTGTGCACGTTAGTAATCAGCTCCTTGCAGACTTGGGCTGCCCCTTGGGGATTTGTGGTACCCTTAATAGCTTACTCATTCATAGGGACCTGGTTAATTGGTTCGTTTATGAGTCACCTCTCTGTCAAACTGAGTCTAGACCGCCGACCGGCTTCAGAACTGCTATCGGATGAGGTCCGAACACGTAGAATTGTAAACATTCTCGTTGTACTGCTTGTGCCAGTGCTTCTTGCAACAGGTAGCCTCACTGCTGTGGGCAAGCACTTAAGTGCGTTTGATTGGGGGAGTAAAGAGCGGCTCGAAGGCGTTGCTTATTCCAATACCTTCTCAGATGTCTTCCACGCATCCCAGCAACAATATACTGCTTATGAATGGCAGAACAACGGTTACCATATGGAAATAAAACTGCCGGATTTATCGAAATCGAAGCCTGATGAACTGCGAGGGATAGCCGACATCACGTGGCAAATCAATGAGGAAGTCCGTATCAAGAATGGAAACTCGGTGTATGAAACTGCTCAGTCGGTTGTTAAGAAGAGTCGTTTGATGTATCGCCTTGTTAGGGAGACCGCCGCTGACGGCAGCAACTACTATTCTAGTTTACATGGTTTTTCCACGATCCTTCCAGGTGAGGCGCGGCCTCGGGATCCATTGTCCGTACAAATCATGGTAAGTGAAAACGGAAAGCATGTGTTTGTCTTGCAATACCCGACGCGATTTGATGTCTCCAAGGTGTTCCGTGTATCGAAGGATGGGAAGTATTTGATCCCGGCAACAAGTCAAGTAAATCCGATGGATTTTCATGCCTATTGGTTAACGGCAGATCAGCGAGTAGAGAATCTATTCGAATTGTTGGCGGCTAAAAATGAGTTTAATATTATAGGTACGATGAACCGCGCTTACCTTATGCTAGCTTGTGCGCTGCAGGAAGGTGACGGTCACATGGTCAACATGGTGCTAGGTACGATGCGGAGATCTGGCATTATCGTGAAAGCACCAGATTGGAATGACGAGACTTGGACCGACAACTTGCGTAACCGATATCAAGGTGCCGATGTCCAGAAGTCCCTGGAACTGCTGTCTAAAGCTGGCATTCAGGGTGGTTATGAAAGTAAGAAGCTTTCGGAGCAAAGCAATGAAAAAATTCGTGCGCAGCGGTTAGAAGTGCCTTTTCCAAACAGCATAGTGCCAATAACGTTTGAGGAAAATATAGCAGATGGGAAATTACTGTCTATTCAAGTTTTCGAGGAAGGAAGTTAGAGAGCAGGAACGTAGAGTTCTTTCGCGAATTACTAAAAGTCGGGCGTTACGGCCGTTCTGAACAACTACCATGCCGGAGGAAAATATGATCAACATGAACAATATTTATCTCATTACGGATATACCAGGTTATACACCCCAAGTTAGTCGGTTACTATCGATGATGAACTATGCCAGATATGTCACCTTAGAAATGACGAAAAATTTAACTGTGCAGCAACTGGATTTCTTGTTAGACGCGAAAAGCAATTCCATCGGTGCCTTATTATCACATTGTGCAGCGGTCGAATACGCCTATCAAGTTGAAACGTTTGAAAAGCGAGATTTGAATGAAGAAGAGATGCTCATCTGGGGAGCCGCGATCAATCTAGGTGATGAAGGTCGTGAAAAGATTAAAGGGAATGCGATCGATTATTATGTAAATACCTTAAATGAAATCAGGAATCGTACGTTTGAGTTGTTTAAGACCGTTGATGATGAGTGGTTATATCAAGAAGAAGAGTTTTGGTATAAAAAGCAAGCTAATCATTATTTTATGTGGTTCCACGTCATGGAAGATGAAATCAACCATAGAGGACAGATCAGCTTGATTAAGAAACGAACACTAGGATAATTACATCAGAAGGCAGTTGACCCAGTGGGTTGGCTGCCTTTTCTACATAACGACAATTATATCGTTATATTCGGTAATTATATATTGCAAAACGATAAATTGTGAGTTAATATCAAATTGACGAAAGTGACAAAGATGAGAGGGAGGTATAACCGTGGACATCAACAATCGGATTATCGAACATATGACGAATCCCCACGAGCTAGAGAGAATGTTTAGACAGGATCCCGATGCTTTTAAACAGTCTTTCACAGCCGCATGGCAACACAACCCTCATTCGGAGGTGCTTGCCGTTTGGCACGAAAGATTGCATTTCAAGGAGAGCGTACATACAGAAAAAGCGCCCCTGTTTCAGAAAAATTTTATCTTCATGGGGATCTTAGCTATATTGGCAGGGTTATTCACAAGGATTATTTTTCAATTTGTGGAACAAGAAACGATTGCCCCAATTAACTTGGCATTTGGTATTCTGCCCATCATGGCGATCTATTTTGTAACGAATAATCGTCCTAACCGAAATGTGCTCTACACGCTTGGCGCATTATTCCTAATCTCTTGTGTCTATCTGAATATACTGCCACTCGAGCAAACGGACAGTATGATCTTGGCTTATATTCATCTTCCCATTTTCTTATGGGTAGTTGTGGGGCTAGCTTTTACAGGAAATGACTATCGGAAAGGGAGTACTAGGTTAGCTTATCTGAAGTTTAATGGGGAATTCGGGATACTCTATGCGATCATGGCCATTAGCGGCATGCTTTTAACAGGACTAACAATGCAGCTATTTCGTTTTGTTGGTATGGATATTGGCGATTTCTATTTCAAAAATGTCGTATTATTTGGTGCAGCCGCGCTCTCCATTGTTGGTACTTATCTCGTAGCACGGAATCTTAGAATTGCTAAAAATATTGCACCTTATATAGCGAAAATTTTTAGTCCACTCGTATTGGCAACCCTATTGGTGTATCTGATCACGGTTATCTGGGTCGGGAAAAATCCTTTCATGGACCGCGATTTTCTGCTCTCCTTCAATGGCGTGCTTCTTAGTGTTTTGGCTGTCACCATTTTTTCCATAACTGAAAGCGGAACAGAAGAGAGGAAGAACCTGTCTGATTATATCAACTTAGGCCTCATTGTTCTTGCGCTCATCGTTGATAGTGTAGCCCTATCCGCGATCGTGTTCAGGCTTTCCTCTTACGGGATTTCACCGAACAGACTTGCTGTTCTTGGTGTGAACCTGCTAATCTGGGCTAATCTCATTTGGATCATGCTATCTTATCTACGGTTTCTACGAAATCAAACAGGTCCTACAGCGATCCAAGATGCCGTTACGAAGTATTTGCCCGTGTATGGGGTGTGGGCGGCAGTTGTAGCGTTTACGTTTCCTATCCTTGTTAAGTAGAGGAATCATAAGGCAACAAAAAGAAGAACCGGCAAAAAATGCCGGTTCTTCTTTTTGAATTAATCATTTACATGCGAGTGAGATCTATGTTAAAATCGAAAAGTCATTTCTGTTTTTATGAGTAAAAAATATAAAGTTAATGCATTTTATCTATAATTCAATTTTAGCATGATGACTTACCGTTTGTCAAACATTTTTTGTTTTTCTCATAAGACCACGAAGGAGAGTGTTCCTAAAGATGATAAATGCGAAAGATTGGCAGCAAGAACAAGAGCGGTTAACTACGGTTATGGACAAATTGCGAGGAACTATTGCTGAATTGGAACCGGAGGTATCCGGGTTGCGCGATCAGGTGACGGACATTCGCAAGCGCTTCTGGGAGGAAGTAACGATTAATACAAGCAACGCCGAAGATTTCGAAGAAACATTTTACAGCATGAAACAGCAAGAAGCTCTATTGTCTGAACGGGAGCGCAGTCACAGACAACGGATGCAGCGGTTGAAAAGTATGAAGCGGCTGCTAACGTCTCCTTATTTCGGGCGCATCGATTTTCAAGAGGAAGGAAGCAGCCTCAGCGAGCACATTTATATCGGTGTGTCATCCTTCGTTGATCGAGACGGGATAGACTTTCTTGTTTACGACTGGCGAACGCCTATCGCAAGCATGTATTATGACTTCTCGCCAGGAGCGGCGATTTATGATACGCCAGGAGGCCGAGTAACAGGGGACATGAGGTTGAAGCGTCAATACCAGATTAGCGGCGGTCAACTTCACACGGTATTCGACACCAGTGTAACGATTGGCGATGAATTGCTTCAGCAGGTGCTTGGCAAAGGCGCAGATACACAAATGAAGAGCATTGTAGCGACCATCCAAAGAGAGCAAAATGCGGTTATTCGGGATGATACAAGTGCTATGCTCATCGTGCAGGGAGCAGCAGGCAGCGGAAAAACTTCCGCGGCATTGCAACGGGCAGCCTACCTGCTATATAAGCACCGCGATAAACTAAAAGCGGATCAAATTGTGCTCTTTTCACCAAATCCGATGTTTAATAGTTATGTATCTACGGTTCTGCCAGAGCTCGGTGAGGAGAACCTGCAGCAAACGACGATGCAGGAATATCTGGCCTACTGGCTAGCCTCCACGTTCCAACTCGAGAACCCTTTTGACCAGATTGAATATGTCCTGTCAGGGACGAACTCATATGGCTATGAAGCACGGCTGAGCGGCATTCATTACAAAGCATCAAAATCTTATTTAAAGGCGCTTCAGCAGTATGGGCTGTGGTTGCGTAAAGAAGGAATGTTATTCCAAAGCATCCCTTTTCGAGATGGCGAGTTGGTATCCACGGAGCAGATGGAAGCCCAATTTTACAGCTACGACAGCTCAATTCGTCTAGCTAATCGGGTCGCTCTTTTGCAGGAATGGCTGCTGAAAAAACTATCCGTACTTGAACGTAAGGAGCGGAGGGCGCAATGGATTCAAGATGAACTCAACTATCTCGACAACGAACAATACGCAGAAGCCTACAAGGAGCTAGTACGGAGACATAAGCAAGAGGGAACTGTCATTCATTTTAACGAAGAATATGTGGGTATTTATGGTGATGCGGAAGAAGGGCTGGGTGAAGCCGAAGACTTTGACTTTGATTATGCCATGCAGGAAGAAGAGCTGCTGCGACAGATGATCGTGAAAGCATGGTTTAAACCACTAAGGCAGCAGGTGAAACGGCTAAAGTTCATCGATATGATCGGCCTGTATGCTCGTCTGTTCGGTGACGCGGCTGCCTATCAGGAAATGACGAACGAGATGGATATGCCTATGCATTGGCAGGAAATAAGCAAGCAAACAAAGGAGAAGTTGAGTCAGTCTGAGTTGTTTTACGAGGATGCGGCTCCCTTCCTGTTCTTGAAGGAGCTCGTCGAAGGCAATCGGACGAACACAGAAGTACGTCATTTATTCGTGGATGAAGGTCAGGATTACTCGCCGTTCCAATTTTACTTCCTCAAGATGCTTTTTCCTCGCGCTCGCATGACGGTGCTAGGAGATTTCAGTCAAGCGATCTTCCCGCAGGCGACGAATCTGCACGAGCTGGATTCGCCATTGACCAAGCTTTACGGAGAAGGCGAAACTAACCTCATTCGGCTTGTCCGAAGCTATCGCTCCACGCGCGAGATTGTGGCGTTTACGAAGGCGTTATTGCCGAACGAAGAGATTGTGCCTTTTGAGAGGAGTGGCCGAAAGCCCTGCCTCGTCAACGTTATCAGCAGCGAGAAGAGGGCCGAACGCATAATAGCCGACATCGCGGCGCTTCGGGCGGAAGGCTACGACTCTATCGCCGTTATTACGAGAACGGCAGACGAGAGCCGTCAGGCGTATGACGTCTTGCAATCGCAGGGCTCCGATGCGCTGCGGCTGATTACGAAGGAGACGCTCACGTTCGAGAAGGGAGCCATGGTGATTCCTTCATATCTGGCGAAGGGAGTCGAGTTCGACGCGGTTCTGATCTATGATGCCTCTTCTCAAACCTACGCTAGAGAAAGTGAACGCAAGCTCTTCTATACGGCATGTACGCGTGCGATGCACCGGCTTGTCCTCTACGCGACAGAGGAGTGGACGCCATTTATCCAAGCGATGGAGCCTCTCCTATATGAAGTAGAGTAATAAATCGAGTATTGCACGATGAAGAACAAGGAGCCCGCAGCTTACAGCAGCGTGGCTCCTTATTTGCTAGGCTCTTTTGAGCAAACGGTCTTATTTTCACTTTCACATGGTGCCAAGGTAGATTGATGTCTTGTTTATGGTATAATGTCTGTGCAAAAGAGGAGGAGGGAGTTCCGTATGGCCATCTTTCATTACAATCAGGAACGTTTATTTCGCAAGGATCCGGATTTACATTTGCTGCATTGGGGCAAAGAGGATTGTAAGCCTGGCCATGCTGTTGGGCCTGGTGTCCGTGATATGTACAAGATTCACCTTATCCATAAAGGGAAAGGAATTGTTCGTATTGGAAATGTGACGCATCAACTTAATCCGGGTCAAGGATTTCTTATTTTTCCTCATGTGATTAGCTACTATGAAGCGGATCAAATCGAGCCATGGACGTATTCGTGGATTGGCTTTCAAGGGGCGCAGGTGGAATCAATCGTATCGCGTACACGATTATCGCCGGAAAATGCTATTTTTCCGATGGATCGGAAAGTCATGCCGACGATGTACGAACAATTAACAGAGGCGAATACCTATTCAAACAGTGCCGATTTACACATCAAAGCGACCTTATTTTCGTTTATGACGGCGCTACTTGATGTGGCTCCTGCCTCCTCAAGTAGTGATGTACTGCCTACCAAATGGGATAGTTATATCATTCAAAGTATGGAATTCATCCATGCTCACTACAATGAACCCATTTCAATTGAAGGGATTGCAGCGCTGCTTAAGCTGGATCGTAAATATTTTTCGGCTATTTTCAAAGAAGCGACAGGGCTGCCTCCCCAACAATATCTCCTGCAATATCGAATGAATAAAGCAAGTGATTTGCTGGAGAAGAGCAACTATGCCATTGGAGAAATTGCCAACTCAGTCGGCTACCAGGATCAACTGATTTTCTCCAAAATGTTCAAACGTGTAAAGGGTGTATCACCTAAACAATATCGGAATTCGAACTAAATTAGCGTAGGAATGTTCAAATTGCAGATCTGTTAGGCATTTAAAATCCCATCAATGGTGGATAGCTCCTCTTTCGTAAACGCAGGAGCCTTCAATGCTTCAACGGCATCTTCAATTTGGCTGACTTTACTCGCACCAATTAAAGCCGAAGTCACACGACCACCTCGCAGCACCCATGCTAGTGCCATTTGGGACATTTTTTGACCACGCTCATTCGCAAGTACATTTAATTGTCTCACCTTCGAAATCCGCTCTTCATTAATATCCTCTTCTTTGAGGAAGACGCTTGAACTAGCAGCTCTGGAATCAGGGGCAATGCCGTTCAGATAACGATCTGTAAGAATACCCTTAAATAGCGGTGAAAAAGCAATGGAGCCGATGCCTTCTTGGTCTAATACATCCTGAAGACCATCTTCAATCCAACGGTTCATCATGGAATAACTAGGTTGATGAATGACACAAGGTGTCCCTAATTGTTTCAAAATGCGGGATGCTTCTTTGGTCTCCTCAGGCTTATAGTTGGAAAGGCCAACATAGAGCGCTTTACCTTGTTGAACGATTTGGTGCAAAGCAGCCATCGTTTCTTCAAGCGGTGTATTCGGATCTGGACGGTGATGATAGAAGATGTCGACATAGTCGACTTGCATACGTTTCAAGCTTTGATCCAAACTGGCAATAAGATTCTTTTTAGAACCCCACTCCCCATAAGGACCTGGCCACATATAGTAACCTGCTTTCGTCGAAATGATCATCTCATCTCGATAAGCAGCGAAATCTCCTTTGAGCATCTTCCCGAACATTTCTTCTGCAGAGCCAGGCGGCGGCCCATAATTGTTCGCTAAATCGAAATGCGTAATCCCTAAATCGAAAGCTCTCTTGAGCATCGTTCTGCCGTTCTCGAACGTGTCAATACCGCCAAAATTATGCCACAGTCCTAATGAAATGGCAGGCAGCTTCAGACCGCTGCGACCACTCCGGGTATAGGTCATGGCTTCATATCGGGATGAACTAGCTGAATAAGTCATTTTCGAACCTCCTAATCATGTGAATAAGTTACATTCTAGAGAGATTTGGACCAGATGACAATGTTCATAAGGATGTTATTTATGTCCTAATGTCAGATCTAGAGGTCTCGATTATTCCACATCAATCTACCAAAGAAAGTAATCACTCTCCTCTATGAAGCTCATCATGGATATGATATTTTCTATACCAAACACATGAAGGGGTGTTACCTATGGCAGAGCAGGAAATCGCCCATTGTTTGGAAGAGGCTGAAAAGAAGATAACCTATGCCCAAAAAATGATAGAGGAAAATTGGAAAAGCTACATCAATGCTCCCTTTGATTCGGCAAGAGAACATGTGAAAAAAGCAGAAGGGCTGCTGGTAGAGGCACGCCAGGCTGCGGATGCAGAAACAACTTCGAGCAAGGCTAAGCTGGCATCCATAGAAGCTATGGAAGGCTATCTATGCGCTTTGCCAAGTAGAACAGCGGAAGCTCGTGGCGTGTGGTATCGCCCTACTGAACATAACTTTGAGGAGGTAATCCTCACGTTAGATCGCATGCAGGCTGCTGGATTCAATGAGTTATATCTCGAGACTTGGCTCTGGGGCTATACGATTTATCCAAGCCGAATGGCAGTGGAGAAACAGATTGAAGAGCAGCATCCTGCTTTTCGCGGGTGGGATCCACTGGAGGCTTTCGTTCTTGAAGGTGAAAAAAGAGGGATCGCAGTGCACGCTTGGTTGGATGGGTTCATGGTCGGTATCGACCCAACGGGTGGCCCTGTACTGCGTGCTTATCCCGAATGGTCTGCATGCTCGAGAAGACAAGCGGATGCGCAGAGGCCAATGCCACAGCGGGGGACGGGTTACTTTTGGCTCGATATAACGAACCCTAATGTGCGTCAGTATCTACTGGACATCGTGAAAGAGATCATTACGAGATATAGCGTTGCGGGTATTAACCTAGATTTCATGCGGTTTCCGCATGTGGATAACGACTGGCAGGACGGGTACTGCTTCAGCGCATATGCCCGTGAAACTTTTCAACGAGATTATGGCAAGGATCCACTTGAGATTCGTGCAGACAAGCAGACGGAACTTTGGACTACGTGGATGAAGTGGGTCGAGCAGATCGAGGATGATTTTGTAAGGGAACTGTACAAGGAGATTAAGCAGATCAACCCGAAAATAATAGTATCGGCTGCGCCAGAACCAGGTGCGGAGTCTGAGAAAATTGGCAACTGGTCGCAGCATGTCGATGTCGTTATTCCGCAGGCTTACTTTGATAAAGCAAAGCTAATTCGTGCATCTGTTCAGCTGCACAAAAACGAGCTGCTCCCAGGTAATCTTGTATATAGCGGGATCTACCCGATGTACGCCAAATTGGGAGCGCATGAGACCGTAGAGCAGCTCCTTGCTGCACGTGAGATTGACTGCGGAACCGTCATATTTGCCTTCGGGCAAGCGACAGATGAAACGATACGCGCTTTGCGACAAGGACCTTGGCGAATCGATGCCATATCGACAGGCATGTATCCGCTGGGTGCTGTTCAAGCGGCATTAAACGCGATGAAAACAGACGTAGAGCAAGTTTACCTTCCACGCCAAGCGGTTCATGAGAAAATGGCGAATGATCTTGTAGGCAGAGTGGACTCCCTCCTTTCTATTTTGCAAAGGCATGAAGTAGAAGAATTGTATGCCCTGCTAGATGAGAAGATTGAAGCGTGTAAGCAATTGCTGTTGAAAGCGAGTGAAGAGGAGACGATTCACGCCTCTGTCGTGCAACAGTTGATGAACACGTTAACAGAAGTACAAGAGATTCTATGTTACTCCGAGATCAAGCAAGTGAAGTAAAATTGAGCGGGGGTCCCCATTATGAATTTATTAATTGTGGAAGATGAAATCCGTCTCAGAAACGCGCTAGCCAACAATATTCCGTGGGATAAACATGGGATTGAGGTCGTAGGTCAAGCTGGTAACGGAGCGGAAGCACTTCGAATCATCGATCGCAAAAAGCCTGATATTATCCTGTTGGATTTGCAAATGCCAGAAATGGATGGGTTAACCTTAGCAAGGCACCTGCGTCAAGTCGATCCTTTGTTAAAGATCATTGTGCTTAGTGGACATGATGATTTCACGTATGCCCAACAGGCGCTGGGTCTTGGCGTTATGAAATATTTGTTGAAGCCAGCCGGCGATGAGGAGATTTTGGAGACGGTGCTCGAAGCAGCGGAGAGGTTGCAGAGCGAGCTTGAGCAGCGTCATAACGAAGATGAGCTAAAGATGAAGTGGAAGCTGCACCTTCCGCAATTGGTAAATGAATTCTTTCAAGGGTTGTTTAATGGGAAATTCGAAGCTTGGGAGATTGAGCAGAAGTGCAAGGATTTACAATTGGATTTGCCAAAAGAAGCTTCATACGCTATAGCTATCGTCGATATGGATCCGATTTCGGAGACTGAACAGCGATTCAGCAGAAAAGATATGTCACTGCTCCAATTTTCACTCGGCAGTATCGTGAAGGAAGCACTTTCGAATACACAGAGCTGGGTGTCCACCAATTTTGCGGGCTGTACGGTTATCATTTTTCAACTTGCAAGTGATGAGGAGCCTAGAATTGCGCTGCAGAAAATCAATGCTTTAACTGAAAAGCTGCTATTCACAGTGAAAAGCTGCCTCAAGCTAAGTGCGAGTGCAGGGATCAGCGGTATGACCGGCAGCATAGCAGATATGAATAAGCTATATGTTCAAGCGGTACGCGCGTTGCAGGATCGAATTGTACTTGGCCATGATTTGGCAATCCCGTATCGTGCTGAACAGGGGAGAGAGCCAGAGCTGACGTTTCAGCCTAACCTAGAAAAGACACTGGAAATTGCGCTCGAAACAGGGGATTGTGAGAAGGCAATGGAAACGTTAACAGGACTTTGGAATAGCGGGATGGCCAAAGCGGAAACCGTTGATGATATTCGGGAGCATATTCTCTATTTCACTTGTTTATTTATCAGCATGATCCAAAAGCAGGGTTGGCCGGTGAGGGAAGTAGCTGGCGAGGATTATGTGTATTTTCATAACCATTCAGAGCTCGCATCGAAGGAACAAATCCTTTTTTGGCTGCAGCGTATGATAAGAGCGTATTTGGATTATGCTGGCCATAGGCGGAAATCGACGAGTCATGGCATGATCAAGACCATTTTGAGCCTAGTGGAAAATGAGATTGACCAAGAAATGACGCTGCATGCTGTCGCAGATAGAATGTATGTCAATTCGTCCTATCTGAGCCGCCTTTTCAAGCAAGAAACAGGGAAAGCCTTTTCGACCTATGTACTGGAAAGGAAAATGGAGCGGGCCAAAGCCATTCTGCAGGAGGGCTCACGTGTGTACGATGCCGCATCTGGCGTTGGGTACCGGGATGTGAGTTATTTTACAAGAGTATTTCGCAAATACTGGGGTGTCACGCCTGGGGAGATTCGTAATTAAATCGTATAGAAGCCGTTTTATCAGCCTTCTCGATCATCATCGGGAAGGTTTTTTCATTTTTACAGTCGAGAAGTTATCAAAGTACCAAAACAAGTAATATTCCTCTAATTCGCAAAAAAACGGAGGGTGATACACTAAGTTTAGAAAGACAGTACGAAGGAGGAGGCACCTTGAGAGATACGAACACTACAAAGGAAACTGTCCTATCGTTGAAAAAAAATGTTAAAAAGAGATATATGCAGCAGTTGTGGATCGATGTCAGGAAAGATTGGGATTTATACCTCGCACTAATACCTGGCATCGCATTCCTCTTACTGTTCAAGTACACGCCGATGTACGGAATTATTATTGCTTTCAAGGATTTTAATATTTTTGATGGAATGGCAGCGAGTCCATGGGTCGGCATGAAGCATTTTGATAAACTGGTTTCGTCTGCAAGCTTCTTGCAAGTATTTCAGAATACGTTGCTGATTTCCGTTTATAAAATCTTGTTTCTTTTTCCACTCCCCATTGTGATTGCCATTTTACTTAATGAATTGAAAAACATCGCGTTCAAGCGAAGCGTGCAAACTGTCGTCTACTTGCCACACTTCTTATCCTGGGTCATCGTCAGCGGATTATTCATTGATCTACTTTCCACGAACGGTGGAATGGTCAACAAAATCATCGTTGCCATGGGTGGTGAGCCTATCCGCTTTTTCCTAGACAGTCAAATTTTCCGCTCTGTACTCATTGGGTCGGCTGGCTGGAAGGAAACGGGATGGAATACGATTATTTATCTCGCTGCCTTGGCAAGTATTGATCCTGGCCTGTATGAAGCGGCGAAGATAGATGGTGCGAATAAATGGAAACAAATCGTACATATCACGTTGCCTGGCTTAATTCCGATCATTTTACTTATGTTTATTTTGCGGCTCGGCTACGTGCTGGAGGCTGGAACGGAACAAATTCTCGTCATGTACAATCCAAGTGTATACAACGTCGCAGACGTAATTGGTACGTATGTGTATCGAATTGGTCTCGGCGAACAAGATTATAGCTTTTCAACTGCTGTAGGGGTATTTGAATCGGTTGTCGCGTTTATTTTGATCCTATCGGGCAATGGTCTGGCTCGAAAGTTTTTTGGACGAGGCATTTGGTAAGTGCTTCTGCTTACAATGCGAGTTTTGTACTAGCAAAGCTTTAGGAGGCATGGAAGATGAATATGCAAAGTATGCTGAAACCCAAATCAGCCAGAAGATCTTCGGGCATCCCTTCATCGCTCGGCGAGAAGATTTTTACAGTCCTTAACCACCTATTCTTTATACTTCTTGGCTTATCGACGATCTTTCCGTTTATTAATCTTATCGCGAAATCGCTGAGCAGTGAGGCGGCAGTTGTTTCGGGAATGGTTAATCTCATTCCAATTGATTTTCAAATAGGGACGTATACGTATGTAGCTAGTAACGCCATGTTTCTAAGTGCGTTCATGATTTCGATTACAGTCACCTTGGTTGGATCCATCATCTCGTTAAGTATGACCACGCTTGCCGCTTACCCGCTCTCTAAGCCTAGATTGAGAGGACGCAAGTTTTTCATCCTGCTGTTTTTATTTACGATGTTGTTTAGCGGTGGGTTGATCCCCACGTATCTGCTCATGCATAAGCTTCATCTAATTAATAAGCTGCCTGTGCTATTCCTGCCCTATATGATCAATGTGTACAACATGCTCATTGTCAAAAACTACTTCGAAAGTCTGCCAGACAGCCTTGAGGAATCAGCGAAAATGGATGGGGCTAGCAACATGACGATTCTTGTTCGTATTATTTTACCCCTTTCCATGCCGGTACTAGCGACTATCGCCTTGTTCTATGCGGTTACGTTCTGGAACGATTATTTTACTTCGCTAATCTATATTAACTCGGCAGATTTGAAACCTCTGCAATTATATTTGAAAGAATTGTTCGTTTCATCAACGGACACGTTTATGCGCACGAATGTTGACGCTTCACTCAATGTTTCACCGCAGTCTATTCAAGCGGCATCGATCATTTTAGCTACACTTCCCATTATTTGTGTGTATCCATTTCTACAAAAATATTTTGTGAAAGGTGTTCTTGTAGGCTCTGTAAAGGGTTGAATCTGGAAACAAATTTTTGAAGGGTGGTGGTGGGCCGGCTCTACAAGGGTTCCATGATATTTGGTATATTGCGCTATCCATACTCAAAGGGAAAAATAGGGAGGCTCTTACAATGGTTAAAAAGATGTTAGTTCTCATGTCCATCACATCGATGGCAGCGGCAATTACGGCTTGTGGCGGAAGTACTCAGACTACGACTAGCAGTTCCACCACGCCAGCTGCTTCTACAGCTCCTGTGGCAACCGTAGAAGCTAATAAGCCGAAACCAGAATTTAAAGCACTGCTGCAATATGCACGATTTGATCCGAATACAGAAGTTGTGGCTAAGTTCCTGAATGAAAAAACGGGCTACAAGGTTACCTACGACATGCTGCCAGTTGAAAATCCGGATGATAAGCTGAACTTGCTCATGGCTAACAAAGAAAAGTATGCCTACATGCTTCTTAGCGGCCCGCAGTATTCCAAGCTTGCTGCCTCTGGTGCGCTTGAGCCGATTGACGAGCTGGTAAATAAATATGGCACGAATATGAAAAACGTGATCTCACAAACTTCCTGGAACGGTGCGAAGCTGAATGGTAAAATTTTCGGTATTCCGCAAACGGGATCGGGAACGATTGTTAATACACAACTAATCGTTCGTCAGGATTGGATGGATGAACTTGGATTAAAAGCACCAACGACACGTGATGAATTGTATACCGTTTTGAAAACGCTGAAAGAAAAGAAGAATGTAATGGGGTTATCTGGAGGGAAAAGTCCGCTTCTCCCTGAGGTTCTTCCGACATTTGGCATACCGATGGTGCAATCCAACGCAACAACTGGCTGGCAAGATGTGAATGGCAAGCTTGTGAATGCGATTGAGAATCCGAATATGAAGAAATATGTGGAATTCATGAAAAAATTGTACACGGAGAAATTGATCGATCAGGAATGGTCGTTGAACCAAGCGAATAAAGTAATTGAGAATTTCACAAGCGGTAAAGCGGCGATCATTTCAAATGCCTATTTTAACGCGCCAACTGTCCAAAATGCGTTGCTGAAAAATTCACCAAACGCGAAAATTGGCAGCTTCCCTTACCTCAAAGGGGATGATGGCAAAGTTCAAGTTATGGGCAGCGCAGGAATCAGCTTCTACGTGGGCATCCCGAAATGGGCGGATAACAAGGAAGACATTATTAAATATTTGGATCTTAAGCTGGATAAAGATATTTTCAAAGAAGCAGCGATTGGTAAAGAAGGCGTTCATTATAAAATGGAAAACGGCAATTATTTCCCAATTTTGCCGAAATTTAATGATGAATACAACAATGCTTCGACCTTCTTAACAGGTGTGGATGAGAAAAACTATCCGATCTACTGGCAAGCTCGCGTACGGAAAGATCCGATCTTAACGGAGTCTTTTACAAAAATTCAAGAAGCGGCTAAAGGGAACATCGTTCTTGACCCGCTTGCATTTGCACCACCGCTTGAAGCGATTGGGAAATACAACTTGAAGTTGCAAAAGCTGATGGAAGATACGTTCTTGAAGTACATCACGGGTGCAGAACCAATTGAAAACTATGACAAGTTCGTTGCTCAATGGAAAGCAGAAGGCGGCGACGAAATGACCAAAGCGGCTAACGAATGGTACGCAGCAAATAAAAAGTAGTCATGTGCCCCCTGCGGTTATGCCGTGGGGGGTTATTTCCTAGAGGGAGTGGAGATTGAGATGCCTAAAATCGGGTTTATCGATTATTTTTTAGATGAATGGCACGCGGAGAAATACCCAGGTTGGATCGACAAAGCGACGGATGGCCGTATGCAGGTTGCGTATGCTTATGGGAAGACCAACATAGAGGGGAAGCTTAGTAATGATGCGTGGAGTGAGAAGAAGGGAATCCAGCTGCTTAAGACCATTGAAGAGGTCGTAGAGAAGAGTGATTATTTGGTCGTTCTGTCACCGGATCATCCCGAGTACCACGAGGAGCTATCCAGATTGGCGTTGCAATCGGGCAAGCCCACCTATATTGACAAAACGTTTGCTCCTGATCGAGCTGCGGCATTACGCATGTTTGAGCTAGCTGAGCAGTACAAGACCCCTATGTTTTCAACCTCGGCGTTAAGATTTGCAGCGGAGTATGCAGGAATCGATAATGCCGGAATAGAGTCTATTAACAGTTTAGGGCCAGGAAAGTTTGACAATTATGCCATCCATCAAGTCGAGCCGATCGTTTCCTTGATGGGAACGGATGTCAGACGAGTGATGTGGACGGGAACCGACAAGACGCCTTCTCTTCTTATCGGTTATGCAGACGGACGCCAAGCGACGATCAACCTCTACGGCTGGGAATGTCCATTCAATATGGCGCTCAGTTATGAAGCGGGAATGTCGAAGTTTATGACCATTGAGTCGGATTTCTTTGGGGCTTTTATTACAAAATTAGTGGGGTTTTTCGAATCAGGCAATCCACCTGTCTCCTCCGAGGAGACAATTACGATTGCTACGATTCTAGATGTGGGTATGCAAGCTGCAAAGACGCCCCATCAGTGGCTGACGTTGAAGTAAATGAGGGATCTGGCTTCTCCTGGTGGGAGTGGCCGGATCTTTTTTTTGCGTTAAAAATGGCATCGGGGACGCCGGAAGCAGCAAATAGAAAGGAGATAGCCGGTTAAACCGACTATCTCCTGCGCAGCAGCGGTAATGAGTACGGAGTGGCCTAATTACTCAAGCTCTTCCTCAGCATCCGTCACGCTTGCTTCACTCTTATCTTTGTGGCTATTGAAGACTTTAATCTTGATGTCCGCTTGCTTGCCTCGATAGGTGGCTGTGATGGTAGCCGACCCTGGCTTCACCGCTGTGATCGTGCCGTCAGCCGCAATAGATGCCACTTTATCATGCGAGGAACGGTAGATGACATCTTGCGTGAGATAGCTCTCTACGCCATCGGAATAAGTTAATTTGAGTGGTGCTAGGTACGTTTCACCTTTGACAAGGCTATGTTTGCTTTCGTCAAAACTAAGTTTTGTCACGGCTACGACAATTACTGTGGACTTAGCGGTTTTACCCTCAAACGTAGCCGTGATTTCAGCTGTACCTGCTTTCAAGGCGGTTACGATTCCATCAGCTGAAACAGAGGCTACCGACGGATTACTAGATGTGTAAGAAACCCCAGCTACAACGGCTTTAGTTTGATCTGAGTAGACAGCGGTCGTAACCGATGCATGTTTGTCGCCAGCAACAAGTCGATAGGCAGTTGAATCAAGCTCGATACCGGTGAGGATGGGAGCTGTGCGTGTGACGTTAATCGTTTTTTCATTCGTTTTGCGACCGTCAACATAAACGGAGATTTTTACGGCATTGTTACCTATGACAAGCGGGACAGTGCCAACAAATTCGCCATTACTTGCGACTGTTGCAGGTACACCATTCAAAAGAACACGTGCTGTCCCCGGTCCAACGACGTCAACCTCGCCTTTCATCTCCAGATTAGGAAGTGCTGTACTCGTGTTTGCATCATCCAGATACCCCTGAAGCACAGCCGAGCGTACGTCATCTCCGACCTTGTAGGTTCTAGCGACTAGCTGCCTTCTCGTTCTTACGCCAGAAGCATCCAGTGCTGAGATGACGAAACCGCCTTGTGGGATCACGCTGTTATTCGGAGACATTGTGGCCCAGTTCCAGTTAAGGGCCTGTTGTTGGTTTACAACCTTTGTGACTTTACCTGCGCTGTCTACAATGGCCTCCACGCCGAACGTACTGGTTGCTGTTGTTTGACCGAAGTCGTTTGAATAAATGTTTAGATTGTTCTCGTTTCGACTCACATTAAACAGATCGGCTTCAAGGAAAGACTCAGGACTGCCAGGAACACTGGAGCCGATTTGATAATCTTTTACATAGGCCACATCATGGAGCGATGCCTTCACTACGGACCAGTTGACTTGGGAAAGATCAAAAAGCATCAGTCCGTTCGATTGCGATAAGCCGGCTTGGAACACCGAACGCTGCAGAGGAGGATCTTGGATGTTCGCCAGAGCGATACTCGCGTACATGGGAACTTCACCGTTTGTTACGATATTGCCCAAGGTAATATGATGTTCGATTTCTTTTTGTGTCGTTTGATACGTACCAATCATAAGGAAATCGATGTTGCCTGCATAGCCGGTCTGTGCATATGAGTCTGTATATAAGCTATCGTCCGGTAGTTGTAAACGACTGTCGTATTTGAAATTCGGGCTGCCCCAGTGCACGCCGTTCAAGTAGTAGGACTCGAACCAGGACCCCACGTAAGCAGAGGAATAGACTTTATGACCTTTCAAAGCGGTGTAACGATCCGTGAGTAAACGGACCTCATCCGTAAATGTCTTGATCGTTTGTGAGCGGAACTCCCACCAGTCATTGATGAGCGGCCCCGCTTGGCGCACGTTGTTCACATAGCTAAACACATCCGCAGGCCAATTTGTCAACGATTTGCCCCGTGCAGCGAGGAACGTCTCAAATTTAGCTCGTGTTAACGGGCTAAAGTCGGCTGTTTCGTTGTCATAACGGGTGCGATCGAGAACTACGCCATCTACATCATAGTTCTTGATTACTTCTTCCATGTTCTTTAACTCAAACGCTCGAACATCATCATTGGCTGGGTTTACAAAAGCAACGAGAGATTTGCCCGATGTGTAGTATTTGCTTTCACGCAGCCGCAAAATTTGACCGTTATCCTCAGGGCGATACACTTGCTCTTCCCAATCTAGATGCTGGTTCAGCAGTGCATACTCGTTGTGCGCAGGTGAACCTTCCGCAAACACGTTGAAGGCTGCGTGGATTTTAATCCCCAGCTGATGCCCATACTTGATAAACTCCTCCAGCATATCCAGATTCGGATTCGCACCCGCACGCGTTGGTGCGGTCATCTGTGAGATATGCGGACGCCCAGTCAAATCGTTCTTTTTATAGTTGGCGAAGCCTTCGACGCCTTTGACATCAAGCGCTACGGCTGTAACGCCAGCATCCTTCGCCTTGGTTAGCATATCGCGAATGTTTTCAGGAGTTTGCAGCTTGAAAATATTCGTGCCTTGGTCAACCCAGAGGACGACTTCCTTAGCCGTGCTCGTTTGTTTCTTATAAAACGCGACTAACGTCTTACGATCGTTTTCTACGCCGTTTTTAGAGGCGACGACATCTAAATAATTAACCCCCTCCGTAAGGTTAATCTCACCTTGGAAGGTGCCGTTCGTCTGTAAAGTAACTGCTTGTTGGTTGATGCGGAGCCCATAGGTGACGCCGGATTCTACGTTTTCAAGCTTACCGGAGACCGTCGTTTTCGGTGTGGTTACTGTAAACCAGTCGTCATTATCTAGTTTAAGACGTGCTTGTGGTCCTTGGCCTGTCATAAGTGCACTGACGGGAACGGCTTCACCATTTTTGCGCAGCTTAATGAGGTCGCCGACCTTGAAGTTTTTGGCGAGATACTGTTTAAAAGTTTTATTCGCCCAACTGTCATCGTTCGCTACGAGGATGAAGCCGCCTTGCGGGATCACAAGGGTCGTTGGCCCTGTCCAGACGGGCACAGCTCCGTTGATGGAAGGGTTAACAACCCGTGTCACGTGATTCGTTGAGTCAACGACAACGCCGATAGAGGTGGTACCAACCGTAATTTGTGAAGCAAATTCCGTCGTGTACAAAGCCACATAATCGGTGATTCGACTCATATCGGTGTCAACGGCATTAATTTGCTTGCGCGGACCTTCAATATCAATGGTGATATCGACGGGCGCAGCTTCAACTTCAATAAAATCGGTGGGACTGATTGCCGCAGATGCGGTTATGGACCAAGAAGAAGCGAGTAATGTAATCAATAAGGTCATGATTAGCCATTTCGATTGTTTCACTGGTTTCACGTTCCTTCCCTAGAAGCGGATTTCTTCACCTTTTTCGCTAGATTCATAGACACCGCAAAGTATTTTCATCATCTCGACTCCGTCTTGTACAGGCGAGAGGGTTTCCTTTTTACCTTGACACACTTCAATAAAGTAATTGATTTCATCCTGAAAACCGGCAACAAAATCGAAGCTTAAGTTATTGATCTGCGGTGTGAGGTTCAAGATCGTATCGTACTTCTCCGTAATGATGGATAGCTGCGGCTCCAACTCGGCTCCGCCTTTTTCACCGTACAGCTTCACTGTCAATTCATCTTCCTTGGCATGAAGCGTAAAACTGACATCAACGAGAATGGAGGCACCGTTCTCAAAGCGAATTAAGGCATTCGCCAAGTCCTCGACCGTATTATGCGTAGGGTCATAATCTGCTGCTTTGTAAAAGGCGAGATTTTTCACATTGGCACGGTTGCCAAGTTTCTTGTACGTATTGCCGGAGATGGACTTCACTTTTGGTCGACCCATCAAATACCAGCACAGGTCAATGACATGCACCCCAACATCAATTAACGGGCCGCCGCCAGAACGTTCAACATCGGAGAACCAGCCACCTGGATTGCCCAGACGACGAATACACGAAGCTTTTGCATAATAAATTTCGCCAAGCTCGTTGTTATCCAGAAAGGATTTGATGATGCGGGTATTTGAAGCGTATCGGCGCACAAAGCCGACCTGAAGCGTTTTACCTGTACGTCGAACAGCATCCTCTACAGCAAGCGCTTCGTTAACCGAGGTACAGAGCGGTTTTTCGGTGAGTACGTTTTTACCAGCTTCTAAAGCAGCTATGGAGATTTGAGCATGACTATTGTTCCACGTACAGATACTAATCGCATCTACAGCCTCATTGGCGAGCAGCTCCTTATAGTCTGTATAAATGTGGGGAATTCCGTATTTCTCTGCTTTTGCTTGTGCGCGCTCCTCATTCAAATCACAAATCGCATAAAGTTCTGCATCCGGATTATTATGGTAGGATTTCAAATGCATTTCAGAAATAGAGCCTGCGCCAATAACGCCAATACGTATTTTGCTCATCTACGAACACCTCTTCATTAGAATAGTTAAGCTTAGACGGGACGAATCGTGGGCCAAGACAGCTCGATGCCATAGCTTTCAAGCTTACGTTGAAAAACGTGAAGCTCAGATTCCGTATTACGTACCTCACGGGGGATGATTCCGCGATCGATGCAGTGACTAGCTAGATATCCAGCGGCTTCGCCAATGTTCCATTCGACAGGATGGAGACGATAACAGCCGTTAGTAATGTGGGTAACACCTAGATTCTTACATGCTGGGAGTAAATTGTTCATACGAATGGGAATCAAGCTGCCTAGTGGAATCTGGAACGGCAAAGAAGAAATATCTATATAATGACGGTTGCCCGTGCTCGGATGCAGGTCTATGCGATAACAGCCGATACCCACGGAATCGGGGAAGTTCTCGGCTTTCCCATCAGGCCGGCAAGCAGTGCTCACATGCTGCTCCAAGACGGTGAATTCCGCTTTAATTCTGCGCGACTCTCGTATGTAGGGATACATAGCCAGTCCGTCCTCGGTCCCCACGATATCTTTGCGCAGTCGAAGGCCAGGGTAGCCTTGCCCTCCGTCAGGACGTGGTGCTTCTGCTTGCAGCCAATAGAGCAGCGATAGACTGAGCTGTTTGGCATCCCAGAGGCTTCGCTCTCTGTCCTCCTCGTTGACATCGATAATCGAACCCAGCCAGTAGTCATTCTGCGGCCAGTTGACGAGCGTGATGTCGCCAGGATAAAAGCCATCCTGAAAATTCTTGCTATCAATGATGCGTCGGTAGAAAAATAGGGAGTACTTTTCTGTACCTTCAAATAGTTCATAGGAAACAGGTTCCAGCGTTTGAGGGCGAACACCGGACCAGCTGAGCAAGCGATCAGGCCAGAATTCCGCTTTGTATTCTTTCCAGAAATCGTAGCGCTCAGGACGCGCAATGGTGTGATCTTCGCCTTCGATATAATCCATGGCGAAGCAGTAAGTAAAGCCCTGCATGTCCTGTGGCAATGCTTCGCCATCTACTGCATGCGGCTCACCAGTCTCGCTTTTGGACTCAGCCCCTGTCACATATTCCGCGCCAGCTAGCGGGAGCATATCGCCACACTCTGTGGCGTCAAGGAAATAGGCGGCAGTTAACAACACCGGATCGCCACTCATCAGATTGCGAACCGTGACAGAACGGACATCATTGCCATCGACTGAGACGGATTCTATCCGATGGCGAGTTAGAATCTGCAACCTCCCGCTGTTCACGTAGGGAGCGAGCATATCCTGCAAGACGGCTAGAGCAGCGCGCGGCTCGTGGCATAAGCGTGAAACACCGCCATTACCGGGATTAAGCAACGTTCGTGTACGTGCCTCTGCTGTAAGCGGGAAATGGCGGCGATAATAGTCACGTACTCCTTCCCGAAACTGGCGATAGGTGCGTGTGCAGCCAAATTGTTCGATCCACGGATGTTCATCTGGCGGAACGGCCTGGCTCGTTAATTGGCCGCCAATCCAGTCCGTTTCCTCGGTCATGATGACTTGTTTCCCTGACTTAGCAGCAGCGAGAGCAGCTGTGCAGCCACCGGTACCACCGCCGATTACGACGATATCAGCATGGTATTCATGCCTAATAGGTGTGTTGTTTGTGGTCACCAATGCAGATAGTCCCTCCTTTTCCAATTCGCCTGCAAGCATTCACAGGTTATCCCTATTGTATTACAGCTGGTAAAGAGCCACAGCGGAGGACCATGACTTCTTTTGGTACTTTAATAACCCATTGGCTATGAAAAAAAGGGATTGCCTCCTAGAAGGCGAAGTTTCATAACAAGCAAGTAGAGGAATAGACGGTAAGCGAAGGTAGAGGAGGATATGCAAGATGGCGAATCAACAACAATCAAGTAACCCCTTGCACTTGGATTCGAATATGCGGATTCAACAATTGGTGGACGATACGTATCATTGGTTTTCACCCCTCGAGCAGCCATTTCACGTAGCAGGCTTTGGCTGGCTGAACGAGGAGAGGCTTTATCGCAGGTTGCCAACACACCCAGCGTGGGAACTCCCGGAAGCAGTGAATAGCTTGGCAAATTGCACGGCTGGCGGACAAATTCGCTTCACGACGAACGCAACTTCGTTAGCTATCCAAGTGAAACTGGCAGGGGCTGCGAATATGTACCATATGCCAGCAACGGGACAGTGCGGTTTCGACTGCTACATAGGCGCTTATGGGGAACAGTTTTATTACAGCACAACCCTGTATGATGCCAAACTTACGGAATTCGAAAGTGTATTGTTTGCGGATATGGAACGAGAATATCGAAGTATTACGTTGAATTTTCCACTCTATCAAGGCGTAGTAGAAGTTTGGGTCGGTGTAGACCCAGCTGCTCAAATCACATCTCCTATTGCCTACGAAAGCAAGGAGAAAATCATTTTTTATGGTACATCTATCACGCAGGGAGGTTGTGCTTCACGACCTGGCATGGCGTATACCAATATATTATCAAGGCGTATTAATAGAGAATTCCTGAACTTAGGTTTCTCAGGGAATGGCAAAGGAGAGCCAGAGCTTGCGCATCTTGTAGCAGAAATACCAGACCCAGCGTGTCTCGTGTTGGACTATGAGGCAAATTGCGTTTCGTCAGAAAGACTACAACAGACATTGCCTGAATTTATTCGTATTTACCGCAACCAACATGCGCTGACGCCAATACTCGTGATCTCAAGCATTTCATACGCAAAGGAACGCTTTCAAACACAGTTGCGGCAGGAGAAAGAGAAGCGCAAGCAAGTCCAGATGCGAACGGTTGAACAGCTGCAAGAAAATGGTGACGCTAACATTTATTATTACGAGGGCGCTCAATTGCTTGGTGAAAATGCTCACGAATGTACAGTCGATGGTGTTCATCCGACGGATCTCGGGTTTATGCGGATGGCAGATGGACTGACACCGTTACTGAAGAAGATACTCTCTTCTTGATTGCTTGTTTGGCTAAGTCTGAAGGGGTGATGGTTCGATGAAAAGATTGCAAACAACCTTGCTGGTCATTCTCTTAGGCTGTTTAACAGCTGGCTGTGGCATTCCTAAATTGGATATGAATGAAGATAATAGAGTAGATACCGCTAACGAACCTACGATACGAATCGTGGCGAATAGCTTAGGTATGAACTTTCCAGAAAACATGGATGAGAATCATAATCCCTATCTAAGCTATATAGAAAAGAATATTGGCGTTCAGGTCAATGTCACGCTTCCTCCACTGAATGGTTATGATGAAAAGTTAAACGTTATCATGGCATCCGGCGAGCCGCCAGATTTGTTGAATACCAGTGATCCATCGTGGTTTATACATTTTGTTAATCAAAAAGCGCTCACCCCATTAAATGATTACATTGATAAATATGGGGCTAATTTAAAAGCCAAGATTCCAAAAGAAGCTTGGGATAATGTCACAGTGAATGGCAAGATCTATGCGATACCAAGCTTAAACGAAGTAAAGGGAACCGAAATCATGTATGCTCGCAAAGACTGGCTCGATAAGCTCGGTCTTCAGCCCCCGAAGACGGTAGAAGAATATAAGACGGTAATGAGGGCTTTTGCTCAAAGAGACCCGGATGGTAATGGGAAAAATGATACCTATGGCGTATCGATTCTAGAGCGTCTTCGCAGAACGTCGCCTTTTCTTGGTGCATTTGGCGTACAAATGAAAGCATGGTACAAACGGGACGGAAAGCTGATATATTCGGGTATTCTTCCGGAAATGAAAGAGGCGCTGCTATATCTTCGGGGCTTGTACGACGAGGGTGTTCTAGATCCGGAATTCCCGCTGAATAAAATTGACGTCCTAGGTGAAAAGATTGTAAATGGACGAGTCGGCCTATTCTCGGCAGCTTGGTCGGATACGCGCGCCCATATTGCAGCCAATCGTAAAAAAGATCCGAATGCCGTGTGGATTCCGCTAGAATTTCCGGTCGGTCCTGGCGGGAAGCATGGCGTATACAGCACCTCCATCGTCCGATCCTACAATGTGGTTCCTATCAAAAGTGAGAAGCCAGAAGCGGTCGTTAAATTGTTGGATTTCGTCGCTGGCCCAGGTCAAACAAGCCTCAAGCTAGGTTTTGAGAACGAAGTTTGGAACCGAGTGAACGGGAAATTATCTATTCGTTTTGATGAACACGCGAAGCAAGGTTATCGTGGCATTTATGGCGCATTAGCGGATATGGCAGATCCGGTCGTAACAAAAGATCGACTGGAGGCACTCGGTGAGCAGTTTCATTTATACGACAACATACAGCGGATTGAGAACAATTTAATGGAAGATCAGTTCAATGGACCGCCAACACCGGCTATGGGTAAGCACCAAGTTAAGCTGTCTAAGCTGCAAGAAGAGACATTTACACGAATCATTGCGGGATTGAGTCCGATAGAAGAATTTGATGCGTTTGTGAAAAAGTGGAAGGAATCCGGCGGTGATGAAATTGCCGGGGAAGTAAACGAGTGGTGGCGCGAAACCACCAAATAAGGCGTGTGAATCCGGCAATCTGTCGGAGTGTAATCGGTCATGAATGGAGGTTGCCGAAATGACCAAAGAAATACTTCCCAAAATTCGCAAATTGCTTGCTGGTTACATCCAAGTTCGGTTAACTTGGTATTTTTTACTTATTCTACTTCCGTTAGCAGGGTTCAGTCTGTTTGCCATTGCCAAATCGCAGTCGATCGTAGAGGTGCAGACGGGAGAGCGGACACAAGGCGCGCTGCATACCATGACGGATTATATCGATCTGACTTTACAAAATATCGAGCAGTTGTCCTCTTTGATCGCTTTCGATACGAATGTCAATGCCACGCTGCAGTCTGTCGGTCAAGAACCCGAGAAACAGTCATTCGTTCATTTTGCTCAAGTGATGGATCAGATCACGAGTATGACGACGGTTAATCTCATAATCGACCAAATTACAATTATCCATATGCCATCACGCACCGTCATTTCCACGAAATTCGGAGGAGGCAAGCTGCCTGGTGGAGCAGAGAATCAGGAATGGTATCGCAATTTAATGGAAGCGAATGGGGGGACGATTTTCTTTACTCCGCAGCAAGGTGAGTCGTATTTTGATAGCGATAGTGTGCATCTAATTCGGACAATGGACCCTTATAATCGTACGTTGATGAATCCAAACTTGCTCATCCTTTCGGTTAAAAAGAGTGCGCTAATCGAGCTCGCCAAACCGCTTTTGCCTTCGGAAAATGCGAATATCTATTTATTTGATAATGAAGGAAGATCGATAACCGGCACGGGCAGAAGTGTGAATTCCCAGGTGTGGGGCAAGGTGGATAAAGTAAGAACGATTCGTAAATCACCACAGACCGGTACGGAGATGGTAACGATCAACGTGAAGTCGAAACTATCCGGGTGGACGCTGATGATGGAGCAGCCTTTGTGGGAAATTCGGAGTCATACCGACTCGTTAAAAATTTTCTCTTATGGCATTCTAGTCGTCAGCTTGGTACTTGCTATCTGGACATCCTGGATCATTTATCGAGGTATTTCCGCGCCACTGAGGAAGCTGGCCTATGGGATGAAGCAGCTCCGGACCGGTAATTTCACCATTCAGCTGGAAGATACACGGATCGATGAATTGGGCTATGTGATCGAATCCTTTAATCGGATGGCGGAGAATCAGAAAACGCTGATCCGAGATCACTATGAGAAACAATTGTTATTGTCTAAAATGGAATTGAAATTTCTGCAGTCACAAATCAATCCCCATTTCCTCTACAACACGCTGGATTCCATTTATTGGACAGCTAAAAACTATGAGGCGGATGAAATCAGCGAAATGGTGTTGAATTTGTCGAAATTTTTCCGACTAAGTCTTAACAAGGGAAATGAGACATTTCCGGTGAGGGAAACGATCGAGCATTTGAAATACTACATTAAAGTGCAACAGTTGCGATTCCTTGATCATTTCACGGTTCGCTTCGAGATTGCTGAGGAAAGCGCGCACTATCATGTGCTGAAGCTTCTCCTACAGCCTTTGGTGGAAAATGCGGTTTTGCATGGTTTGGAGAAACAGAGTGGTGGCGGTGAACTCGCCATTTCCTCCTATCTGGATGGTGGCCATCTCGTTCTTGAAGTGTGCGACAACGGAGTAGGCGTCAGTCCAGATCGACTCACCTATATTTGTGGCAAATTGGAGGAGGCTTCTAAGCAGGCTGTGGAAGGCATATCTACGGATTTGAAAAAGGAGAAGGATCTATTTGGTCTGCGTAACGTCGTTGCCCGAATGAAAATGTACTATGGCAATGAATCACAGTTTCTCTTCGAGAGCGGTTCTCACATGGGAACCCGCATCACGCTACGCCTTCCGCTAGCTATGTGTGAGTCCTCCTTAGAGGAGCGGGCAGGGTAACAGAGCATACAACTGATAGAGACCTCCGGAAGCAGCTGTTCCGGAGGTTTTTCTATATAGTGATACTCCCGCCTTAGTAAACCGGCCGGCGTAGTCGCTTATTTGTTCACCCATTTACCTCCTCACTATCCCTTTGGCTCAGAAGAACAGTCGTGGAGGGCTAGTTAGGCAGGTGTATCCTGAGTGAAGGGGATAGTGGAAGTGGAGTGAGAGTAATTGATGTATATCACGTTAGGCGGTGCTCAGAAATTTATCTGCTCACTATCCCTTTGGCTCAGAAGAGCAGTTGTGGAGGGTTAGTTAAGGAAGTGTATCCTGAGTGAAGGGGATAGTGGAAGTGGAGTGAGAATAATTGATGTATATCACGTTAGGCGGTGTTCAAAAATTTATCTGCTCACTATCCCTTTGGCTCAGAAGAGCAGTTGTGGAGGGCTAGTTAAGGAAGTGTATCCTGAGTGAAGGGGATAGTGGAAGTGGAGTGAGAGTAATTGATGAATATCACGTTAGGCGGTGCTCAAAACTTTATCACCGCACTATCCCTTTGGCTCAGAAGAACAGTCGTGGAGGGCTAGTTAGGCAGGTGTATCCTGAGTGAAGGGGATAGTGGAAGTGGAGTGAGAGTAATTGATGTATATCACGTTAGGCGGTGTTCAAAAATTTATCTCCGCACTATCCCTTTGGCTCAGAAGAACAGTCGTGGAGGGCTAGTTAAGGAAGTGTATCCTGAGTGAAGGGGATAGTGGAGGGAATTGGAAAAAGAATGGAGGAAGACGAGGCGAATAGATGGATTTTTTTTAGTTGAATTCTAGGAAATACCGATTATTTGACTGCACATTCAAGGTAGACAGGTGATGCGAGGAGAATCCAGATTTTTTGTCGTTATAAGTAAGAAAAAGAGTGGTTGAGAAAATTTGCAAATGGATCTTTACAGTGGTGAAAGGCATGCTATACTAAAAATAAAACCATGGTTTCATTTTTGGGAAAGAGGTGAATGAATGCCGGCAACGAATACGTTAGTCATTCAAAACGGCACGATTATTACAGCCCATCGCTTAATTCCAAATGGGGTAGTTCTCGTCGAGAACGGTCTCATCGTGAGTGTCGGCGAAGCAGAACAAGTGCATATACCACAGGGGTACACTGTGTTAGATGCACAAGGCGCCTACATAGCTCCAGGCTTCATCGATATCCACTGTCATGGTGGTGGCGGCGTATGGTCATGGGAGCATCCGTATGAGTTCGCACTTGCCCATTTGAAACATGGGACGACAGCTATTCTTCCAACCTTTACCTACAACGAGAGTAGAGAGCAGGTAAAGACAGGCATTCAAACGATTTTAACCAGTATGAACTCCGAAAAACCCTTCGCACAGGCCATTGTAGGCATTCATATGGAAGGCCCTTACATTAATAATAAATATGGCGCTATCACTTCACCTATTCGTCCTGTTGACCCTATTGAATACCAAGAAATATTACAAGCTGCTGGGAATCACATTAAAGTTTGGACGCTCGCACCTGAGCTGGATGGTCAAGAAGCGTTTGTGAATGAGGCGGCGAAATATGAGATTTCATTCTCCGTTGGACATTCCGAAGCGACTGCGGAGCAAATATTCCGCTTTGTCCCGCAAGGTCTGCGTATCGGCTGTCACTGTACGAATGCGTCAGGCACAACGCCCTCTCCCTCCAGATATGGGGGAACTCGTGAGGTTGGTGTCGATGAGGCGGTTCTCGTTCATGACGATATTTATGCTGAAGTCATTCCTGATGCAGAGGGGGTTCATGTCCGTCCCTTGATGCTGAAGCTTATTCATAAAACCAAAGGTACTGATCGTGTCATCATTATTACGGATGCCATGCCTGATGCAGGTGTTAACAATGGCAACAGTTCTGATCTGAATTGGAATCATCTTGGTCACTTGGCCGGCAGTTGTCTAACGATGGACAAAGCCGTTCGCAATATGATGAAGCATGCCTCAATCGGGCTTGTGGATGCCTTCCGTATGGCCTCGCTGAATCCAGCAAAAGTGATTCATATGGACGGTCAGATGGGGAGTATCGAGCCTGGGAAGTTAGCCAATCTCCTACTCATTGATGAAGAGATTCAGGTGAAACAAGTTATTCTACAAGGTCAAAGCGTTAGTTTCTAATACGCAGGATGGTAGGTGTTGAGATGAATGATGCAACATGGCCAACGGATATGGATACGCCAGCAATCGTCATCGATTTGGATCGATTGGATGCCAATCTGCAGAGTACCGCTGAATTGGCTGCCAAAGCTGGCGTACGATTACGGCCACATACGAAGACTCACAAGAGCATTTGGATCGCGCAAGAGCAGCTGCGACATGGCGCTTCAGGCATTACGGTGGCAAAGCTTGGCGAGGCTGAAGTCATGGCAGCTGGCGGTATAGATGATATTCTGATCGCTTATCCGCTTGTGGGCCGATTGAAGCTGGAGCGTTTGGGACGACTGTTACAACAACAGACTCAAGTTTCCGTTAGTGTGGACAGTTATGAAGTGGCTAAAGGATTGTCCGATCTTGGTGAGCATTTGCAACTTCGCGTACCGCTCTACTTAGATGTGAATAGCGGGTTGAACCGCTGTGGGAAAGAACCGGGTGAGGAGACAGCTGCGTTGGCTGTGCAAATTGCTAAGCTGCCAGGTATTCGTCTAAGCGCATTAATGACTCATGCGGGTCAGGCCTATAGCAAGAGTCGTGCCGACGACTGTCTGGAAGTTGCCCTTGCTGAAGCGGAAGCTTTACTGGAATCACAACGCGTGCTGCGGCGATTAGGTGTGGATGTGCCGGACATTAGCGTTGGCTCCACACCGACATCCAAGTTCATCGGTGCTCTCGCCGGCTTGGGTGTAACGGAGATGCGGCCTGGGGCTTATGTTTTCGGTGATGGCTCCCAGCTGTATACAGGCTTAATCGGCGAAGAGGCCTGTGCGATGCGCATCTATGCCACGGTCGTCAGCACGCCTAGGCAGGGAACCGTCATCATCGATGCGGGCTCGAAGACGCTGTCCAACGATAGCAGCGCACACCGCAAAGGTTACGGATTCATACCGGAGAATCCCGCTATCTTCGTCGAGCGGCTTAACGAAGAACATGGTATTCTCTCCGTGCCTGACGGCACCGATCTTCAGATCGGTGACATCGTGGAGATTATACCTAATCATTGCTGCGCCGTGACCAACCTACATGATCGACTCCTTGGCGTACGTGGGGGGCAACTTGAACGTATCCTAACGGTCGATGCCAGAGGTAAAGTTACTTAACAGCAAATCTAAAAACGTACATACAAAGGAGACGATTACTTATGTCACAGCCCATTCATTCTTCAGCAGCACCCCAATTTCCACTTCCTTTCTCGCAAGCACTTCGCGCAGGTGATTTCGTCTACGTGTCTGGCCAAGTCGGCGTAGATCCTGTAACACGTGAAGTTGTTGGAGAAACGATTGAAGAACAGACGCTCCAATGCTTGCGCAACATCGAGACTATTCTTGCAGAGGCTGATCTTACGCTCGATCATATTGTAAAAATCAATGCATTCCTCTCCAGACAAGAGGATTTTCCTGGCTACAATCAAGCTTATCAAAGCTTGATGAAGCAACCTTTTCCAACGAGGACCTCTATTGGTTGTTCCATCGGCAGTTATTTAGTAGAGATTGATGCGATCGCTTATGCAGTTACTCGTCGTGGAGAGAGCCTTTAAAATGAGGAATGACCAGCTTCAGATTGCTGTAGCCGGTATTTTGCATGAAACGAATACGTTCGCTCCTGGCATTACGGACATCGCTCATTTTCGGGAACAGTGGACGATGGGCGGTGATGCTTTTGTAGCCCGCTACGCAGGGACGCGCACTACGATGGGGGGCGTAATCGCCGCTGCAGCTGTACAAGGCGTCAGCTTGTTGCCAGGCTTGTATGTGGCGGCGACACCAAGCGGGATGGTGGAGGCAGTAACGGGCGACACGCTGATTGATGCCCTCGTGGACACCATCGACAGCAGATCAGATGGCCTTCTCTTGATCATGCATGGCGCTATGGTGTCGGAGCAGTACGCCGACTATGAAGGGGAGTGCCTCCGACGTCTTCGCGCGAAGCTAGGACCCGATTTCCCTATTGCCATGACAATCGATCTGCATGGCAATATCAGCCAAGCGATGGTTCGCCATGCGGATCTCATCGTAGGCTACGATACCTACCCGCATGTGGATATGTATGAGCGGGCGGTTGAAGCCTTCGACCTGCTCGTTCGTTCAATTCGCGGTGAGATTCGCCCTGTTCGGGCAATGGTTCATACCGGCATGCTCGTTGTACCGCAAGGCATGCTGACAAGTGTAGGCAGTATGAAACTGATAATGGATCATGCCTTTGAGATGGAGCGTATGCCTGGTGTGCTGAACGTGACGGTAGCTGGAGGCTTTCCCTACAGTGACGTGCCCGATGCGGGAATGTCTGTTGTCGTCACGACAGATGGCGATTCCGGCTTAGCTGAACGCTGTGCGGCAGAACTCGCACAGATGGCGATTGACCGGAAGGAGACGTTCAATGTCAGCTATGCAACACCGCGTGAAGCCGTAACCGAGGCGTTGGCGCAGCTGGAAGGTCCTGTTATCTTGGCGGAAGGTTCCGACAATGTAGGGGGAGGCGCACCAGCTGATGCAACGCATCTACTCGCTGAATTAATCAATGTGCCGAAGAAAGCATTCATTGTGATTCGCGATCCCGAAGCCGTGAAAGTAGCTTATTGGCACGGAATCGGAGGCCTTTTCGAAGGCTTGGTAGGAGGTAAAAGCGACTCCTTGCACGGAACGCCTGTAGCGGTGAAGGGGAAGATTCGGTTACTGTTTGACGGACATTACCGACATGCGGGTCCGTATATGACCGGCCAACATGCGGAGATGGGTTTAACTGCCGTTGTTGAATGCGGATTACTCACGCTCGTATTGACGGAGAAGCGGGTGGCCCCTTGGGATGTAGGGCATGTGCGATCCGTTGGTTTATGGCCTGGGGATTATCACATGATTGTGGCCAAATCAGCGCTTGCTTGGCAGACAGCCTTTGGATCGTTCGCCAAGCATGTGATTAACGTGGATTCACCTGGATGCTGTAATGCCAATCTTGCCCATTTTCAATATCAACACGTAAGTCGTCCAATATATCCCATGGATTCGTTGCCGCAGCCGAGATTTGGAACCTATGATTAAACTTCAATATCATCTATGAACTTACATAACGAAATCACTCTCCAAGGAAGTGCGGATTAGGGAGGATGTAAGTATGAAGCATGTTGAGAAATCGAGGCAGAAATACACGGAATCACAGGCCTATTTGGCAGGCGGAGTGGCGAGCTCGTTAAGAAGCGCCATGAAGCCGACGCCGTTATTCGCTGCATCGGGCACCGGTCCACGAATAACGGATGTGGATGGTAACACCTATATTGATTATTTGTTTGCCTATGGACCCTTGATTCTGGGCCATGCGCATGAGGCAACGACGGAGAGTGTCCATGCAGCGATGAAGCGTGGCGTTACTTTCGGGTTGCAGCATGAAGGGGAGATTGAACTGGCCCGCCGCTTGACTGAGATTTTACCTTGCGCGGATAAGGTGGCTTTAAGCGGTTCTGGCACAGAAGCGGTTATGCTGGCTCTGCGATTAGCTCGCGCTTTTACGGGCAAGCGGAAGATCGTTCGCTTTCATGGGCATTATCATGGGTGGTCGGATGCGATATTTACCGCGTTCCCAAGCTCAGACATGCGCCAGTCCAGTTCCGCTGCTGCTACGCAGGAGCAACGGCTTCTGCCAGGCACAAGCGGTCAGAGTGAGCTAGCGCTGGAAGATATCATCTTGCTTCCGTGGAATGATTCCGCAGTCTTGGAGGCAACTTTACGGGAATATAAGGATGACATTGCTGCGGTAATTTCTGAGCCAGTGATGTGCAACTCCGGTTGCGTGCTCCCGAAATCTGGCTATCTCGAGCACATGCAGGATCTAACTCAAGAGCTGAATATGGTCATGATTTTGGATGAAGTCATCACCGGATTTCGACTTGGCTTAAGCGGGGCACATGGGAAATTTGGATTGGAGCCAGATCTAATTACCATTGGCAAAGCATTAGGCGGAGGCGTTGCCATAAGTGCTGTAGCTGGCCGCAAGGACATTATGGCGCTGATTGAGAACGGAACCGTCAGCCATTTGGGTACCTTGAACGGGAATTGCGTTGCGACATCAGCAGCCTTAGCGACAATAGCAGAACTGTCCAAAGAGGATGGAACAATTTACCATGAAATGGAAAATAACGCAACTCATCTCGTTGAAGGGATTCGTAGTTTACTCGCCAAGCACGGCATTCCAGGCATCGTCAATCATGTTGGTCCAGTCTTCCATATGATGTTTACTCACGAGCCAGCGGTTGAAGATTTTGCTTCCTTTACGAAGCGGGACGGAGCTAAGTATGCAGATTTTGCAGGCAAAATGCTAGAAGAAGGCGTGCTCGTTCGTTCCAATGGATTATGGTATTTATCCGCGACGCATGGCGCTCAAGAAATTGAAGAAACATTGAAGGCTGTCGATCGAGCGCTAGTCAATTTATAAGGAGGCATGCCGGATGAGAATGAAAGATATGGTCGTGCTCATAACGGGCGGTTCAACTGGCATAGGTAAAGCAACCGCTGTGCGGTTTGCCGCTGAAGGTGCGAAGGTGGCCATTACTGGTCGTGAAAAGGCAGTTTTGCAAGCAACAGCTGAGGAGATTGCAGCTCAGGGTGGTGAAGTCATCTGGATCGATGGTGATGTACAGTTGAAATCAGATGTTAATCGCATGGTGGATACTGTTCTGGGGAATTGGGGAACCATTGATGTGTTAGTGAATAATGCGGGTATTTGCAGCCCAGCTTCCTTCTTGGAGATTGAGGAATCTGAGTGGGACCGACATATGGCGATTAATTTGAAAGGAACTTTTCTCGTCGGGCAGGCGGTGGCAAGATGCATGGTACAACAAGGGAAAAGTGGATCCATCATTAATATGTCCAGTGTGAATGGCTTAGCTGCGGAGAAAGATCAAGCGCATTATAACGCAACGAAAGGCGGCATTAATCTTCTTACGATGTCTATGGCTTTGGAGCTTGCGCCACTAGGTATACGTGTCAACGCACTTTGCCCGGGCTTTATTGAGACGAGGCTGACGAAACCGTTGATTGATAATCCAGCGGCATTTGCTCCCTACCTCGAAACGATCCCTATGGGCCGAGCTGGCGTACCCGAGGAAATCGCAGACGCTGCACTATTCATGGCAACTAGTGATTCACGTTATATGACGGGGCATTGCTTAGTTGTAGATGGCGGGCAGTTAATTAAGTTATCTTGACAAAGGAGAACTCACTATACAATGAGCAAGGATGTAGGAGAGAAACAAGAGCGTTACACCATACAAGCCATCGATAAAGCATTGGATTTACTGGAGCTTTTGGCGGAGCACGATTCCCTGAATCTTTTGGAACTAACAGAGATGCTGGATCAGCCTAAATCGTCGACGTACCGAATCATTTTAACCTTGGAAAATAGGGGATTCATCAGTAGAGACGATGACAATGGCAAATACTGCTTAGGCTACAAACAGCTGATGCTGACACGCGGGTTGTTAGAGCGAAATAAGCTAAGAACCGCGGCGATGCACGAGATGAAGAGGCTCTCTGAGCTCTATGGCGACACCATTAACTTAGGTGTTATGTTGGAAGGTGAGGTGTTATATGTAGAGATTATCGAGAGTACACAGCCACTGCGAATGACGGATACCGTAGGATCCAAAGCACCTTTTCACGCGACTGCTATGGGCAAAGCCATGTCCGCTTTTCTACCAGAGGATAAGGTTAAAGCGTTTATCACACTTCACGGCTTGCCGGCTATCACACCAAATACGATTACTTCGGTCGATCAACTTTTTGCCCAATTAAAAGTTGTACACGAACAAGGATTTTCCATGGATGATCAAGAAATTGTAGAGGGTGCACGTTGTGTGGCTGCTCCGATCTTCAACATGTATGGGAACATCGAGGGTGCGGTTAGCATTTCGGGGGCTATGCATCGGTTTGCTCCTGATTTATTGCCCGATATGGCCGAAAGTATTAAATTTGCTGCAAATCAGATCTCGCGGAAACTAGGCTATCAGTTTACATAATGGAGAGGGGGAGTTCCTCATGCAACCATTACGAATAGCAGTTCTAGGCATGGTGGAAGGCAATGGGCACCCATATTCCTGGAGTGCCATGTTCAATAACTATGACAAGCAGACGATGGCCGAGTGTCCTTACCCCGCAATACCGAATTATTTAGCTAAAGAGCCCGCAGAAAAGCTGCAAATACAAGGAGCATCTGTCACCCATATTTGGACG
Source organism: Paenibacillus qinlingensis (assembly GCF_031455095.1). Classification (GTDB taxonomy): domain Bacteria; phylum Bacillota; class Bacilli; order Paenibacillales; family NBRC-103111; genus Paenibacillus_E; species Paenibacillus_E qinlingensis_A. Next base: position 42,881 of record NZ_JAVDSB010000002.1, on the reverse strand, counting down.
GATGATCCCCGAGATGCCGCACATGTGGCTAAGGCTTCGCTGATCCCACATGTCGTATCCAGGCCAGAGGATGTTATCGGACACGTAGATGCCGTCATGATTACAACGGATAAAGGCCATGAGCATGTGGAACGCTGTCGGCCGTTTGTTGAGGCGGGTCTCCCCCTATTTGTCGATAAGCCTCTGGTCGATAATGAGTCCGATCTTGCGCAGTTCCGAAGGTGGGTGCGCGATGGTGCCCCGATTATGTCATCTAGCTGCATGCGCTATTGTAAAGAATATATGCCTTATCGCACTTCCATTCACTCCTTAGGAGAACTTCGTTACACAAGCATCACGACTTGCAAAAGCTGGGAACGTTACGGTATCCATGCATTGGAGTCGATTTACCCCATTCTAGGCCCCGGTTTTATTTCCGCTCAAAACGTAGGAACGCAAGATCGCAACATCGTTCACTTCAAGCATCGCCTGCATGGCGATGTGATGGTGCTTGCGATGGATGACATGTATGGTTCGCACGGTATTCTACAGCTATGTGGGACACAAGCCAATGTCACGGTTACCGCTCAAGATACGTTTTATTCCTTCAAATCACAGCTTGAAGCTTTCATACACTTTTTGAAAACAGGAGAAAGACCCTTTCCGTTCAGTGAAACGGAAGAATTAATGCGCATGATCATTGCCGGCATTCGCAGCCGAGACGAAGGTGGAAGAGTTGTAAGGCTAGAGGAAATCACTGCGAACTAACGTAGTGAAGCACGCTTTTCGTACATAACCTTAAGGAGGACGAAAACGGATGGCTACTAACTTTCATATGCGTCAAAGTCGAGTTTTACGTAAACTGCGGGCAGGAGAAACAGCAATCGCGTTGAAGCTGAATCTCGCCGATCCACGCATAACAGAAATGGCCGCCAGAATTTCTGGCGTAGACTGCCTATGGACGGACATGGAGCATGTCCCCAATGATTTGGCTGTCATTGAACGCCAGATTTGGGCAGCAAAAGCCTATGATGTGGATGTGCTTGTCCGTGTAGCAAGAGGAAGCTACAGTGAACTGATTCGTCCGTTAGAGATGGATGCGGCAGGGATCATGGTTCCACATGTCATGAGTTTAGCGGATGCTAAGCAAATCATTTATCACACCAAGTTCTACCCGATCGGCAGACGACCGCTTGATGGTGGAAATTCGGACGGTGCTTTTTGCAATTTGGAGCTGGGTGACTATATATCGCAAGCGAATGATCAACGATTCAACGTCCTGCAAATTGAAGATCCAGAGCCGCTTAATGAGCTGGAAGATATCATCGCACTGCCTGGGCTGGACATGATATTTTTCGGTCCCGGAGATTTCAGTCAAGGGATTGGTGCTCCTGGCAAGTGGGATCATCCGCTGCTCGTTGAAACACGGCAATCGGTGGCTAGACTGGCAAGAAAGCATGGGAAATATGCAGGGACGGTTGGCAGTCCGAGTAATATGGATGATTTAGTAGCGATGGGCTATCAATTTGTAAGTGTTGGGGCCGATGTGGTTGGTTTTGGTCAGTATTTAAGCGGGATCGCATCCAGCATCAACCGCAGCTCCGGAACAGGTACGGATTCCGTCTACGGCTCAACCAAAAGCTAAGGGAGGCCACGACATGTATACGGAGCTTTTCTCATTACAGGATAAAAGTGTCATTCTAACAGGGGGTTCAGGGTATCTTGGAACCGCGATTACGGAAGCATTACTGGCATTCGGCGCTGATGTGACGGTAGCAGACCTAGCCTTCCGAACAAACCCGAACTTGGCATCTGCCCTGGAGGAGGGGCGATTACGGCAGGTGGTCTGCGATGTCTCCCAAACAACATCGATTCAAGACATGTTTGCGTCACATCACACAGCCAGCGGTCGATTGAACGTTGTTGTTAACTGTGCCACCTATGGTGCTGGCTATGGCCAAGAGGCTGAGCTTGAATTTATGACAGATGAAGTATGGGATAAAGGCGTAGATGGAGCTCTCGGTACGACGTTCCGTTGCATTCGAGAAGCCATCCCCTATCTGAGAGAGAGCGGAGGCGGGTCCATCGTTAACTTCGCTTCGATGTACGGAGTCGTCTCGCCTGATCCTTCGATCTATGGGGATAGTGGTGCCAACAATCCGCCGAATTATGGTGTTGGGAAGGCCGGCGTTGTTCAACTGACCCGATACTGTGCGGCACACTTGGCCAAGTATGGGATTCGTTGCAACAGCGTGTCGCCAGGACCTTTTCCCAATGCGGCAATCGCTCAAAACGAAGCTTTCCTACAGCAGCTGCAAGCCAAAACCATGCTCGGCCGAGTAGGCAAACCCGAGGAAATGGTAGGCGCGATCATTATGCTGGCATCCGATGCCTCCAGTTATATGACCGGATCGAATCTCATGGTGGACGGTGGATGGACCGCTTGGTAACGCGGGAGGTTGTGTCATTCGATAGGAGGAAATCGATGTGAGTACGAATGTAATGAATAGCTTCTCACTTGCTGACAAGACGGTGCTCATTACCGGAGGCGCGGGCCTTTATGGGTCACAAATCGCAAGAGCCTGCGCGCAAGCAGGAGGCAGCGTATACGTGACATCTCGCGATGAAGCTCGTTTAGAGGAGATTGAAGAGAATTTTAGAAGAGACGGAATTAAGGTGAACGCCATTCCTTTCGATCAAGAAGATCTCGGATCGATCTCTTCGATTCGAAAGAAATTAGAAGCGCGGGAAGGCAAATGTGATGTCCTCATCAACAATGCTGTCGCCCGTACGATGTCTCATTATAACGATTCGTTGGAAACCTTCGCGCGCAGCATGGCGGTTAACGCAACAGGATTGTTTGAGTTAACGCGGGTAATTGGCGATTGGATGGCCGAGAAAGGGAGCGGCGGCTCGATCATTAACATCGGTTCGATTCAAGGCATGGTCGGACCCGATCCTACGCTGTATGAGGGGTTGCCGTTAAATGGTCTGATCCCCGACTATTTCTTCCATAAGGGCGGCATGATCAACTTTACCCGATTTATCGCCAGTTATTATGGTGCAAGTCAGGTTCGGTGCAACTGCATCTCACCAGGCGGTTTTCAGACGGAGAAGAATCTCCCCGAGTTTATTCAACGTTATAATGACAGAACGATGTTAGGCCGCATGGCCAAAGCGGATGATATTTGGGGGCCTGTCGTATTTCTCGCATCGGATGCCTCGCAATATGTAACGGGCACGAACCTGCCTGTGGATGGCGGCTATACAGCCAAGTAAGGGGGAAGCGGCATCAGCGAGTGATGCCGTTTTCTTTTTCAACAATAGAAAAATAGGGGTGGTGAAAGAGTATGAGAATGTTTTCGAATGGTTTCAGAATTTTTCACGATTTAAAATTGGTGAAGAAGCTATGGTTATCGTTCTCGCTTGTCACACTTCTAGCACTCGTGATCTTTGCCTTATTGTCGTCGACCTATATCAAGCGAATGATGACCGATCAAGAAGGCAATGCCATGCTGCAAAAGATTGAGTATTTCACAGGCAGTATGGACAGCTATTTCCAAAGTATTGAGAAATCATCTCAATTGCTTGTCTACAATGAGAATGTGCAAGAACCTTTAAGTGCGAACGCCGCAAGTTTGAATGGTATGGAACGTATTCTTTCTTACAACTACATCTATGATCAATTAAGGCAATTATCAGCTCGATTTATTGGCATTGAAGCCATTTATTTGGTTGATAAATTTCAAAATGTGTACGACAGCGGAGTTGGCATGAATTTCACGCCCAGCTATTTGGTCAGTGATGAATTTACTAGCCAGGGCTGGTATGACAAAATGGCAAACAACAAAAGCAGCAATTCCTTATGGTCCTTCATCAAGTGGCGTGATAAGCAAACATCCATTGTGATGTTCAAGACGATTTATGATAAAAATAATTTGCAAGTCCTCGGATATCTCATCATTTCCATTTCCCCTACGATCCTTAACAACTACTTAGCTTCATCGAATCTGGACGAAGGGACGAACAGCATCGTTGATTCGAACGGCTATATCTTCTCAGCGGGGAGCGGCGAAAGTATTCCTCCTATTCATACTGATCAATTAACTGGGATGAAAGGTCATTATACGAATGAATCCGACGATTATGTCGTCGCTTATTCGAAGCACCCTTTGACCCAATGGACATTCGTACATACGATTCCTCAGAGCTTGCTGCTGAAGGATCTTAAACATATCAACAATTTATGGGTAGCCTTTCTTGGCGTATCCCTCATCCTGATGGTCGTAGTCTCCGTGTATATTTCCAAAACGATTTCTATGCCACTCCGTAAAATGATTCGTATGCTCCGAAATGTGGAGCATGGCAATCTGAATATGAAATTTCAGCCGTTGTTTAAAGATGAGCTTGGAGATCTTGGCCGGGCTTTCAATCATATGATCGATAAGGTACGTGAAGGTGAACCGCTCATGAGGGAGAAGCTGGTTCGCTCTCTTTTGGAAGGTAGAATGACCGAAACAGAGGCTAGCTTTTTCACGGAACGGCTGAACTTCCAGCTCGATGCGGCATCATTTCGGGTAGTATTGCTTCATTTGCACAGTAGTTATGAGAAAGAAGAATTAGATCAGCTGGAATCGATTATGCACGAATTCGAAGAGGGGCATGAGATGATTAGTATTTATTTATCAAATGAACAGTATTGCCTGATATTTAACGGTGAGAATGATGAGGCATTGCCGAACATCCATGCGTTAATCAGTGAACTAAAAGAGCGTCAGGAACTACAAATTTATGCGTTTGTTGGCAATCATTACGAGCATTTTAACCTGATTAAGACCTCGTTCGAAGAAGCAAAAGCACTTCTCAATTACCTCGTCGGAGAGCAGATGGATGACCAAACGAATACCTATTTTGTCGGGGATTCTTGGAAGTCACAATATCCGGAAGCTTTTGAAAATAAGCTCCTCTATTATATGGACGAACGAGATATAGACAATTGTGCGGCTGTGATGGAAGAACTCATCGTTTACGCGAGGGCCAGTCATCTCGTTCCGCATGTCCTATATGCCTTTATGGCAGCACTGTATAATCACTTGTATAAGCTGCTCATCAAGTCGGGTCAATCCACGGTCATGGACAAAAATTGGTTCGGTGATGTGCAAGAGAAGTTATTATCACAACCGCTTGAGAAGAACGGCAGACAATTCATTACACGTCTGAGGGAACATTTAGGTGTGAATGAACAGAAAGAGAAAAAGCATAGCCGGAATATTCTCAAATCCTTGCAGATTATTAACGAGCAATACAGCGATATTGGGCTTGGTATCGATTCCGTTGTGGAGCAAGTTGGACTGAATGCGAACTATTTCAGCCAATTATTTAAGAAGGAAGTCGGCGTTGGGTTTACTGACTATGTGGGCCAAGTGCGAATGGAACATGCCAAACGGCTGTTGGAGGATCCTGCCAATAAAATCAAAGATGTGGCACTGCAGATCGGCTTCACCAACCCGCATTACTTTAGCATTTGGTTCAAAGAGAATACAGGGCTGTCTCCTTCGCAATTTCGGAAGCAGCTTCTAGGGCAAATTAGTTGATCAGGAAGCTTTGTTATTATCAGAAATAGGTCAATTTCTTTATATTTGCTTGTAGGACTAACGAAATCCACGGGTATCTAATTAATTTCACCTACGCAAGTACGAGGAGCAGATGCTAACTTGTAAGTAGGTTACGCAATTAATCGGAGATAACGAGGAGGGTTCTATGAAAGTTATGACGATTTACGCGCATCCCGCGGATACGATTACGAATTGCGGCGGGACGCTCGCGCTTCATGCCAAACGAGGGGATGACGTTGTCGCGCTCATTTTGACACACGGCGGACGACTTCATCCGAACAAGTATGCAGAGGAGTGGCGCAAAGAAAACCCCGATGCGAGTCTCCTGCAGGCGGGCTTGGAAGAAATTGCGTTGAATAAAAAACGCGAATTGGAACGTGCAGCTCAGACAATCGGTATTTCCAAGCTGATCATGCTCGATTACGACGACAACTATTCAACGGTCAATGAAGAAATCGTGAATCGAATTGCAGAAGAGGTCTCGAAGGAGCGGCCTGACATCGTCATCTGTGATTACCCCATGAACACCGCCTTTCACAATCCCCATACCATCGCAACACAAATGGCCTTCGCTGGCCTCAGCAAGGTATCCCTTTATTTGAAAAATCTTGATGGTCAGCCTGAGTATCAAGTCAAACAAATCTTTTTAACCTCCCTTCCGGTAAGTCCGATTGATGGATTAAGTCTGTACGGCATTCGTAATGATGTGTTTATTGACATTAGTTCAGTTGTAGGTGAAAAGATCAAGGCGATGGACGAATTCAAAAGCCAAGGCTACAGCGGCTTATTCGCTCGTAAGCTGCTTGAATCCTATAACGGCGAGTATGGCCGAGCGGCTGGTGTTAATTTTGCCGAAGGCTTTTTCAGAGTCTATAACGAAACCCATGAACATCTGCCGCTGACAGCAGCTGCGCAAGAAAGTGATCTACTGATGAGGCACCTCAGTTACTCAACAATGAGTATAAGAGAGATGTTTCCCCTGCCTGAGTAACGGCTAGGCCTCCCCCTTCTTACGATCTTCCAATCCACGCACATGATGTTACCTACCCTACTCCATCAAGAGCATAGAACCTTCACCATGTAAACGTTTTCGGAAATGTCTGACAAGACGAAGAGACTTTGCATATCCAATTCATATTTATTTGGAAAAGGGAGGAAGACGAGCATGATTTCTATCATGAAAAAACGTTCATTCAAATCACTTTTTGTAGCAACGAGTGTATCACTCTTGATGGCGACAACAGTAGGGTGCAGCACAGATGAGGGGGCTAGTAAGCCGACGCCTAGCACAGCACCTGCGGGCAGCACCAGTCCGACAGCGGCAGCCACGCAAGCGCCGAAAGAGGATCCTAAGATCGAGTTGACAGTATGGGCAGCGCCGAACGGCACGTATAAGCCAGGTCAAAAAGCTGGCGACTGGTTTAAAGAAGATTTGCTGCCGGAATGGACGAAGCTCCATCCGAATGTCAAAGTCAACATAGAGCTTATTCCCTTTGATGGGATTAATGAGAAAGTCACAACAGCCATCGCCTCCAAGTCGGCTCCAAACGTATTTCTGGATTATCCAGGGCGTACATTAGCGTATGGACAAATGGGCGCATTGGCTTCGCTTGAGGATATTATCCCTGCCCAAGATTTGGCCCAAGTGAAGAAGAGTGCGGATATGATGAAAATGGTTTCGGTCGGCGGCAATGTCGTAACGATGCCGTATTATTCGACCCAACTCGGATTAATACTTGATAAATCCTTATGGAAAGAAGCGGGAGCCGAGAAATTGCTTCCTCAGGATGAATTCCGGACATGGACGCCGGATCAGTTCAAAGCCGCTTTGAAGGCTGTAGCTAATAAAGAAAAAGGCGTTTATGGACTAACGCTATTCGCATTGAATGAACAAGGGGATCAAATCTATAACAATATCATTTCCGGATACGGAGCGAAGTTGTTCAATGCTGATTACACGAAATATACAGCAGGTGACAGCCCTGAATCGGAAAAGGCTTTAACCTTCTTCAAATCACTCGTCGATGAAGGGCTTGTCACGCCGCATCCTGAAACATTGACATCCACGAACGCGCTCGATTACTGGAAGCAGCGGAAGAACGGGATGGTCGTTGCGTCAGCAGCTCACTCCGATATTATCAAGAACGGCTTGAAGGATGGAAGTGTAAGTGGACCTCATGAGTATATGTACGTCAACTTCCCTTCAACAACGCCTGGTCAAGCGGCATTAAAGTCTGAAATTGGCTTTGGTGTTGTGTTCAAGAACTCGGATGCTGTGAAAGAAGAATGGGCGAAGAAATTCCTTTACTGGACGATGAGAGATAATACGATTTTCCAAACTGCTATGAAATCATTCAATCCGCTTGGGAAAGCGCCTGCTTGGACCGAAAGTGACCCAGAGCTTCAATTCCTAGCTAAGTTAGCTACGAAAACGAAAGAATGGCCGGTTATTGACCCAGGTTGGGGAATTAAAGGCTATCCTGAGATGAGAGCTGCGATGTTCCCTGAGATTCAAAAGCTGTTCATCGGAATGTCAACGCCGAAGCAAACGATAGATACGATCTCCAAGAAGTTTAATGACACGATAGCCAAATACAATAAATAAGGGGTACTGGGCGGCAGGATGACCGTGGTCTCTTGCCGTCATTTCCATAACAGATTAGCGGCAGTAGGAAGGAGAAATTCATGAAACAGGGGAAAATCAGCAGCATCCGTTTACGTAGAGAAATCAGCGGTTGGTTATTCGTCCTGCCGATGTTGTTGTTTTTTGTGCTGTTCGTCGTGTATCCCATTCTTAAAGCAATCAAGAGCAGTTTCTATGGCTTTGATTATACGAAGTACTACTGGTCAGGCTTGGACAATTATCGCACCATTTTCATGGACCCGCTGTTCTGGAAGTCGATTCGTAATACGCTGGAGTTTGTCTTATATTTAGTGCCGTCCATTACGGTTATTGCTTTGATGATCGCCGTAACGATTCATACGTATCCGAAAAAAATGCAATCCTTTTTCAAAGCTGCCTTTTATATACCTGGCGTGACATCGATTGTTTCCCTAACATTAGTTTGGCAATACATCTATAACGGACAGTTCGGCCTTGGCAATTATGTGTTGGATCGATTGGGCATGGATGCTGTGAACTGGCTCGGGGTCAACTCAGCCACGCTGGCTTTGTCGGTGATTGTACTAACCATTTCCGTAGGATCCGCGGTCGTTGTTTTCTCGGCGGCACTTGGAGGGATTCCCAAGGATTTCTACGAATCTGCCTCACTGGACGGAGCAAAACCGTGGCATATGTTCGCTCGAATCACACTTCCGATGTTAAAACCGACGCTGTTATATGTCGTTGTGACGGGGACGATCGGTGCTTTTCAAGTATTCGCCATCATCATGATTATGACGGGAGGCGGTCCGGCGTATCGCACCACTACGATCATGATGCTGATCTACCAGCAGGCGTTCGTTAACATGAACTTCGGGATTGCGAATGCGATGGGAATTGTCTTATGTATCATCATCAGCCTTATTGCCTTTGTGCAATTTAAGCTGCTTAAATCAGATAACGAATATTAAGGAAGGTGGGATGAGGATGCCGAATAAAAAGTCACCACTATGGGGGGGGCATTTATTTCTATGGGTATTAACCTTGTTCTTCCTCTGGCCCTTCTACTGGATGGTTAGCGGTTCCCTCAAGAACCTCAAAGTTGCGCTGCAAATTCCACCGGAATGGATACCGATTCACCCATCATTTCATAACTATACGTCCTTAATAACAAATAGCCCTGTGTTCACCTGGTTTTATAACAGCATGTTTATCTCGTTGATAGCCACCGTTCTGGTTATTACGGTCAGTTCATTGTCCGCCTACGCTTTAGCCAAAATTCCTTTCAAAGGCTCTAAATGGCTGTTTTCGTTAATGATTGCAGCGATGACGATTCCGCACACGGTGCTGTTCATCCCACTTTTTCAATTGTTAAATGAGATAGGTCTCATTAATACCAAATGGGGGGTACTACTGCCCGTTGTGGGATGGCCTTTTGGTGTGTTCCTGTTAAAACAATTTATGGGCACGCTTCCCAGTGAACTGGTAGAAGCATCCAAAATTGATGGCTGCGGGGAATGGCAGACTTTCTGGCGCGTCATCCTGCCGCTTGCCAAGCCGGGTCTTGGTGTCTTAGCGATCTTCACATTTGTTAACACGTGGAATGACTATGTGTGGCAAGTTATCGTGTTAAGTGGAGAGAAGACATACACCTTACCTGTGGGTATTAAAGTTGCCCAAAAAATATCAGAACTGGAAACAAACTATGGTGTCGCCATGGCGGGTGCGATGTTCGCGACACTTCCCGTATTGGTCATATTTCTCTACTTTCAGAAATACTTTACGGAAGGCATTACCTTAGGTGCATTGAAAGGTTAATTCTTTAGCGCGACGAAAGAAGGGACTGCCATGTATCACGCTGCGATAATTGGACTGGGCAAGATCGGCTTAACCTTTGATATTCCCTATAAAGGAAGAGTAAACAGCCATGCAATGGCCTATCATTTGCATCCAGAGGTGGCATTGGTTGCAACCGTCGGAAGACGGCAAGAACAGGCGGAACAGTTGGCAATGATCGCACCAGAGGCTCAATTCTATGGGGATCATGAATTATCATCCATGCTAAGGGATCATCACCTGGATATCATCAGTATTTGCACGCCGCCTGCCGTGAGGTATGACTTGCTTCAGACTGTACTCGAGCAGTCGAAGGCAAGGGTCATCTTTCTAGAAAAACCCGTGGCGAATGAACTTGAAGAAGCGGAGCGTATAGCGGCTTTATGCAAACTGCATAGCGAACGAACCGTCGTCGTTAACTTATCGCGAAGATGGAGTGAAGGAGCCATGCAGGTTCGTAGGGCAGTCCAGAACGAGACATATGGGAAGCTGAAGAAAATACATGTACGGTATAGTCGTGGAATTTCCAACACTGGCTCTCATCTCTTCGATATGGTGCGATATGTGGCGGGATCCATTGAGCAAGTAAAGGTCGTAGAGCGAGTTTCGACCAACTTGGATGAGAGAGAGGATTGGACGTATTCCTTCTTGTTTACAGCAGCAAACAATGGGGTTACCGGGTACGCGGAGGGGTTTGATGACCGCAATTACAATCTGTTTGAACTCGTGCTGTACTTGGAAGGCGGCATGATCGAAATGGTTCAAGGCGGAACTGAGATTCGCTACTATGGGACCGAGCCTCATCCATTGCAAGCTGGCATGCGGCAGCTAGTATTCGAACGAGCAGAGAAAGATGACCTTGGCAAAGCCAGCCCAATGGTCAATGCGGTCGCTCACTTGGTCCATATCCTGGATGAGGGCTTGGAACCGCTTTGTACGTTGGCAGATGGGATTTACCCACTATATGTAGCGGAGGCGTTGAACCAGTCCTATGCAAGAGGTGGTACCACTGAGCAGGTGCTTGTTGAATGAAAGCAGGACACTCAATTCGATCTTGATTAAGGGAGATTGATGATGGAACTGAACAAATTAACGACAGCGCAGCAACAATTTTTTGAAGATCAGGGGTATTTATTGGATCTACCTGCTATTTTCCTTGGTGAAGAAGCGAAGCGCATGCAAAGGGGTTATGAGCAGGTCATTTCTTTGTTGCAAGGGGATGAGAATCCGTCTGACATCATGGGTTGGCATAAGACGAGCCGCTTTCTATATGACATTTGTGCGCATCCGCAGATTCTCAGCTGTGTTGAAGGCGTATTGGGCAAGGATTTTTATTTGGCAGCTACTGAGTTTATTACGAAATCGCCGCATTCAGACAAAATTGTTCCTTGGCATCAAGATTCTTATTATTGGTCCACTGCACTGAATAACACGGTTACCGTCTGGCTGGCTATCACGGATGTAGATGAAGCGAACGGTGCCATGCAGGTTATTCCTGGTACACATAAAGCGGGTCTGATTCAACATAAAATTGCAGGCGAGGACGCCATTTTATCTTTCGAACTGGACCAAGGAACTTTCAGCGAAAAGGATGCCGTATCCATGATTATCCCGGCAGGCGGTATTTCGATGCATGTCGATTCCCTCATTCATGGTTCGGGTCCCAATAACTCTGAGCGCTGGCGCATCGGATTTGTGATTCGGTATTCGAAGACGACGGTGAGATGGGATCCACAAATCTACCCTAATTTCGAAATTTTCATGATGCAAGGAATCGACGAGTTCGGTTACCATCCGCAGGGTGAAGTGCCTGTAGAACCGTTCGGGCGCCCACCTTATACCAAGCGTATTCGCAAGCGAGAATAATGGCATGAGTCAGAGAAAGTGAGATGATTCTTTCTGTTAAGCTACGATAAACGATGGACATCTACGATCTCCCCTTTGACGCTCGGCACGGTGCAGTTGGGGATGCCCTATGGGATTGCGAATCAGTTGGGTCAGCCCGATGAGAGCGTAGCAGGACGTATCTTGGATGCTGCCATGGAAGGTGGCATTACCTGTCTAGATACGGCAAGCGTGTACGGAAGCTCAGAGCAGATTCTAGGCACTTATTTTGAACAACAAGCACGTTCAGCCCACATCATAACCAAAATCCACTTGACGGTGGATCATGAAACAACGATTACCCATGTGGAAGAACAGATAGAAGCAAGTGTTCAAAGGTCGATGGAACGCTTGCAGACCTCATGTATTCCCGCCGTGCTGCTTCATCGGCCAAATGTATTAGGCATGTTCGGTGACAAAGTGACTGAATTGCTGCGTAAGCAGGTAAAAAGAGGGAATATCGGCACGGTGGGAGCGTCACTCCTTTCCTACGAAGCTCAGGAATTTGCAGCAAATTGGCAGCAGCTTCAGGATGATTTTTACGAAATTATCCAATTGCCTATCAACGTCATGGATCGTCGGATGTTTGCGAATGGGGCCTTTGATAGGCTTAGAAACGCAAATAAGAAACTGTTTGCCAGAAGTATTTATTTGCAAGGACTGTTCTTCCTTCAGCCAACGGAATTAAAAGGCAATCTGCAGGTCGCGGATCGTTGGCTTACCTTATTGCGCACTTGTGCGGATCAAGAAGGAATGACTGTACCTGAATTAGCCTTTTCTTATATCCACCATATGCCGGGTATTGCAAGCATCGTGTTTGGTGCCGAAACGCCAAAGCAAGTAGAAGATAATATTGCGCTTCTAGCCACACCTGCTATCAGCGAAAGGACACTGCAAGTATTGGAAACTGCTTTCTCTGAAGTCCCTGAACTCGTGATTTCGCCTTCCATGTGGGCAGTCTGATTATCGCCAGGCAATCCAAATATTCGAAAAAATGAGGAGAATACCATGGTCACCTATCTCAAACAAGGTAATGCGCAATCAGCATCTGCACTTAGCGAAGAGACGGTCTATCACACCGTTAAGGATGTCATTCAAGCCATTGCTAGCCGTGGGGATGCAGCGGTTCGTCAGATTTCGGAGAAATTCGATAACTGGTCACCAGAAAGCTTCCGATTGAGCGAAGCTCAGATTCAAGAAATTATAGCCAGCGTACCCGATCGTGTGAAGGATGACATTCGTTTTGCTCAGCAGCAAATTCGCCATTTCGCCGAAAAGCAATTGGCAACGATCCATGACCTCGAAGTTGAAACCCTTCCGGGTGTTTTTCTGGGACATAAACATATTCCCGTAGGGCGAGTAGGCTGCTATATACCTGGGGGACGCTATCCGATGGTAGCCTCGGCTCATATGAGCATCCTAACAGCCAAAGTGGCTGGTGTTCCAAAAGTTATTGCTTGCACACCGCCGATTAAAGGAGAGATACCAGCTGCGACCGTATGTGCGATGGCCTTCGCTGGCGCAGATGAGATCTACTTGCTTGGCGGTATTCAAGCGATGGCTGCAATGGCGCATGGGACGGAAACGATCGAGTCCGTTGATATGCTTGTCGGACCAGGTAATAGCTACGTGGCTGAGGCCAAACGTCAGCTATTTGGCAAGGTGGGCATCGACCTAATTGCCGGGCCGACTGAAGTGTTGGTCATCGCCGATCATACAGCGGATGCCGAAATGGTGGCTGTTGACTTGCTAGGTCAAGCTGAACATGGACCGACTTCTCCCGCAGCTTTGATTACAACCTCCGAGGCATTGGCAAGGGAGACGCTGCTGGAAATTGAGAAGCAGCTTAAGGTTCTACCAACAGCGGATATTGCTGGTGTCGCCTGGCGTGATTATGGCACCATTTTGGTAGTGGATAGCTTGGAGGAAGCCCTTATTGAAGTGGATAAACTCGCCTACGAGCATGTCGAAGTACTGACGGAGGATCCCGATTACTTCTTGGCGAACATGTCGAACTACGGAGCTTTGTTTCTAGGTCCCGAAACGAATGTTGCTTATGGGGATAAAGCTATTGGCACGAATCATACGCTTCCGACAAAAGGAGCTGCTAGGTATACCGGTGGACTGTGGGTTGGTAAATTTTTGAAAACTTGCACCTATCAGCGATGTACGAAAGACGCTAGCGCAACCGTCGGATCGTATGTTTCACGTCTCTGTGAAATTGAAAATTTCATGGGTCATAAGGAACAAGCTGATCTGCGCGTGCGGCGTTATGGCAGTAAGGCATCTGTATAATAAAATGCTTCGCAAGCCAAGCAAGCTCTCCCATTTATGATGGTAGAGACTTGCTTTTTCTCTGTTCATCTACAACAATGGACCAAGGAAGTCGTGAGTGAAAAAGGGAATTGTACTAGCGAGGTCGAAGATTGATTACCTGACAATAAATTAACGAAAAAGAAGATGATGTGATGGGAACTGCATTTAGCTTGAGACGAAAAGCTTTTATGCATAAGTATTTCTCCGGAAAAGTAATGGATTATCAACAGATTATTGGCTTATACATACCGATTCTGATTGATCAGACTTTCCTGGTTGGCCTCAACTTGGTGAACATTGCGATGATTAGTTCCTCAGGTGTTGCTGCGGTTAGTGCAGTAAGTATGATTGATTCGCTCCATATATTTCTAATCAGCGTATTCATAGCCGTCTCGACAGGTGGAACCGTTGTGGTCGCCCAGTACAAAGGAAGCGGCAATGATGGGATGGTAGCCAAAGCTGCTGCTAGCTCTATTTCCTTGGTGTCGGCATTTGCGCTCGGTATTAGTTTGTTACTGATTGTGTTTCATAGTCCCGTCTTATCGCTCCTATTTGGCACAGCTTCTCCTGAGGTGTTCGCTTATGCCAAGACCTATCTGATCGGGAGCAGTGTATCTTATGTGGGGATTGCTATTGTAGAGGCTGTTTGCGGTGCGCTTAGAGGGATTGGAAAGTCTCGAACTTCCTTGAAACTCTCCTTAATCATGAATGTCTCGTATGTACTTTTGAATGTGATAGGTATCCATTTCTTACATATGGGAGTACATGGATTAATTATCGCTGTGAATGTGTCTAGATTTCTGGCGGCATTCATAGCGGTATTGTATGTGGTAAAATTAGATACGAATTTTAAAATGCGATTGTATGATTTATTGCATGTAAATATAGCGATGATGAAGAAAATTTTATTTATCGGGCTTCCCTTTGCGGCGGAGCAGATGTTCTTTAATGGCGGGAAAATTGTTACGCAGATATTTATCGTTAGTCTCGGCACGCATGCCATGGCAACGAATGCCATTGGCGGTACACTAGCAGGTGTGTTGCAGATCCCGGCAGCCGCGTTATCTCTGACTACGGTAACTGTAATTGGGCAATGTATGGGGGCGCAAAATGTGAAAGATGCCCGCAAATTTGCCAAATCATTCCTTTGGCTAGCGTCTTTTACACTCTTCGTCATGGCGTTGATCCTTATTCCGTTGTTCAAGCCGCTGGTCAGCTTATTTCACCCACCGGATGATATCATTCGGGAGCTTTTCATTATCGTGTTGATTAATGCGATTGCACAAGTGCCGCTCTGGCCAATCAGCTTTCTCTTGCCAGCAGCGCTTCGAGCTGCGGGTGATTCCAAATTCACATCCTTGACATCGATGCTGTCCATGTGGTTGTTCCGAGTCGTTCTGGGCTATATACTGGGCATCATGTTTCATATGGGCATCATTGGTGTATGGTTAGCGATGAATATCGAATGGGGCGTTCGTGGGCTTATATTCCTCATGCGCTTCAAGGGGGATCAGTGGTATCGTCATCGATTGATCGAGCCAGCTACGGATAGCAAATAAAGGCGACACCTTCTCAAGACACCTTCTCATTGGAGAAGGTGTTTTTCTTGTTAGGCCATCTCGATAGGAGCAGAGGAGAAATTGCTGCGAAAATGCATCTTTTTAAGGAGAATAGACCGATTATCGAGGAATTGCTGCGAAAATACATCCTTTTTTACCGATATTTCCTAAAAAGGATAAATGCGGTGGAAAAAGATGCATAATCTCAGCAATTTCCACTTTTTAGCTCAAAACCCTATTAAAAGATGTATTTTCGCAGTTTTTAAAAGTTCCGTGAGCTAGCTGGCATGGTCGAGAGCTGAAAGAGTCACTTAAACTAGTTGAAAGTCTCGGAGGGGCGCATGAGTAATGTGTGGCATTTAATTTGTTTTGAGTAGCAGAGAACGGTTTGGTTGTGACAGAAGGTTGAAGCAGCAGTAGAGACAAAAATGCAAAGATCAATGAATGGTTAAACTGTATAAGGCCAGATTGTGAAGAATCATTCACTACTAAGTTTAAATTTTTCATGTTAGTATTGTTGTTAAACTAACTTTCGGTCGTCTGGTGAATGAACCGGAGTATAACAGAAGTGGATAATTTTTCCACGAAAGGGGGACTACTAATGAATCTGAATATAACGAGACATCCTTGGAAGAAGAATGCACTCAAAAGATTAATTCTTTCATTTATTTGCATTCTTTTGCCACTCTACCTGCTTAGCATGATTATATACAATTGGGGGATTCGAACGCTGCAAGATGAAATATCCAAATCAATGATCTCGCAAGTTTCAGGGTATTTCAGCGGGCTGGAGGAGGAATTCCGACGTATACAAACACTGCAGTACGATGTGTTAAGTGATGACAATTTGAATGCCTTAGGAGCGATTCCGGATTCCTTGAATGATATTGAGAAAATGCAAAGTATTCTGCGTCTCCAGCAGCGCCTCAATGCCATTCGGAACAGCAGCACATATATAAAGGATGTGTACGCTTACATCCCGGCCATCCAGAAGAATGTGTCGGCGCTAACGATCTCTTCTTTTGATCAGGAAGCCTTTCAAAAATTAAGGAACATTCCGCTGACCTTAGATTCGCAAGTGATGAATGTTGACGGTCGAATGTATTTGAGCGCTGTGTATCCTTTCTCTACACCAAGTAGCAAGAGGGGGCCTCTCTTTATTGTAGCCATCGAACTGTCGAAGGAAAAGCTGGAAGAGCATTTGAAATTAATGGTGAATTCACAGGATGAGGGACTGATATTCAACAGCTCTCAGTTTGTTATCACGACTAGTCATGATCCTGCTTTCGATCAACAGATCACTGCCCGCATGACGAGCGACGTGAATATGGGCAAGGCGCAGAAGCTCATCATCAATGACAAGCATTATCTCGCTGTATACGCATCTTCTCATTTTTTTGGTGCTGTCTTAAGCAAATATGTACCGGAAAATGCCGTATTTCAACCGCTGCAGAAGTATAGAAGTTGGTTTGTTTTACTAGCAGCAGTAGCGCTCTTTATAATCATTATTTACTCGTTATATGTGTACAAATACATTCATAAACCGTTGGATAAACTGGTCAAAGCTTTCCGTAAAATCGAGCATGGCGATCTAGACGTTCAGATTGATCATACGATTAACGATGAATTTCAGTATATTTATAAGCGGTTCAATGTCATGTCTGGAAATTTGAAATCCTTAATTGATCAAGTATATAAACAGCAATTCTTAACACAGAAGGCGGAATTGAAGCAGCTTCAATCCCAGATTAATCCTCATTTTCTGTACAATAACCTCTTTATTCTGAGTACGATGGCACGGCTTGGTGACTATGAGAATCTGGAGCAATTTACGAATCAACTGGGCGAATATTTCCAATTCGTTACACGGAATAGTTCAGATGAGGTACCGCTCTGGAAAGAAGTGAATCATGCTAAAGTGTATGCGGATATTCAAGCTATGCGATTCTCGAATCGACTGCGAGTTGAATTCGATGAACTGCCTGAACATGTTGGGCATGTCATGGTGCCGAGGTTGATTCTCCAACCGATTATTGAGAACGCTTTTGAACATGGACTGGAAAGGAAGCCAGCGAATGGCATTTTGCGGGTTCGTATTCTTAAGATCGCTAATGTGATTCATATGATTGTTGAAGATAACGGCGAGGAACTTGATGAGAAGCGAATCGAGCTGCTAAGAGTTGCCTTATCTAACCAAGATGGGGTGGAGACGACAGGTATTTTGAACATCCACCAGAGAATTCGATTGAAATTCGGACAGACTAGCGGGTTAGTTGTGGAACGCAGTGAATGGGGCGGGTTGAAGACGACGATTCAGATCGATTACACGAATGGAGGCGTATAAATGTACAGGGTGCTAGTCGTAGACGATGAGATGATTATTGCAGACGGGGTCTATGAGGTTCTACAGAGTATTCCTCAGCTGGAGTTAGATGTGTATAAAGCATACTCGGGTATTGAGGCTATGCGGCAATTCGATCGAACACGCTTCGATATCGTACTTACGGACATTCGGATGCCAGGGCTTGATGGCTTGCAGCTGCTAGAGAAAATACGGGAGAGATGGCCGCAATGCAGGGTTATTTTTCTCACGGGATACAATGAATTCTCCTATATTTACTCCGCTATTCAGTATGAACGGGTCAGTTACTTACTGAAAACCGAAGGCTATGAGAAAGTGATTCAAATGGTTGAGCATACCGTTGCTGAGATTGAAACGGAGTTGAGGGCGCAGTCATTGCTGAAGATCGCTCAGGAGCAGTTGGACGATATGAGGGGGATGCTCCAAAACGATTATGTGAAGCAGATTCTGAATGAGCAGCTCGATGTACGTGAGATTAATCAAGAGCAATTCGATGAGCTAGGAATACCGCTGAAAGCGGATCACCCTGTCCTTATTATGCTGGGTAGAAGCAATAGTTTGTCTAACAGGACGACGTATTCGGAGAAGTCTAGGCAGCTATACAGGATTAAGAAAATTGCCGAACAATACATGTCATCCCATGTTTCTTTTATCGATGCGGTGAATGAGCATATGGACCTTATTTGGCTGATTCAACCCCTAGGAAATAATTTGGAGCAAGAGGGATGGGAGCGCACGCTGACGTTCGTACAAGGGAATTTGGAGTTGGTTCAAGCAGCTTGTCGCGAATCCGTCGGCGAAATACTTTCTTTTGTTTTGGATGATAGTACAGTGGCATGGGGCGGCACAGCAGAGCGGTTCTCAACGCTTACGATGCTGATGAATTATCGGATTGGTCAAGGCGGTGGCATGCTGCTTCTAGATAAACAAATGGTGGAGCATGAGCTTCAGAAGTCGGATGGGAGTCAGCGTGAGAAGTCGCAGATTCGGCAAGCAAAATTGGACCAACTAGCCGATCAATTAGAGCATGGTCAACGTGTGGAGTTCCGCAATACGTTACTTGCTTGTGCGGAATCGCTAAAGAATATCGAGAGCATGCATGATGTCCCTGCGCAAGAGCTTTATTATTCCATTGGACTTGTTTTTTTATCCTATATGAACCGTTGGAATTTGGTAGAGACGGTTGCTACCCAGATTGGCTTGCACAAGCTTATGCAGCCAGGCGAGCATGAGTCATGGCGGGTGGCATTTGAGTATCTGAGCCGTGTAGAAGAAATTCTATTCAATCTTCAGAATCAAGAAGAAGAGAGACGGGCAAATGCAATTATATCTCTGATTCAGAAACACATTAAGGATCATCTTCATAATCCGGATGAGGTGTCACTGGTGAAATTAGCGGAGCTGGTGTATTTTAATCCGTCCTATTTGTCACGATTATTTAAACAGGTCACGGGAACCAATTTATCTGATTACATTTCGGCAACCCGTCTATCAAGAGCCAAGAGCTTACTGGAAAATCCGAATATTAAAATCCAAGAGGTTGCCGAACAGGTTGGCTATGGAACAGCGACGAACTTTACGCGCTATTTTCGCAAGATTACACGTATGACCCCACTGGAGTATAGGACCTCCATTTTCAACAAGTAAACAAGTGATTCAAATGTAAAGACATGAATATTGAATGCCGATTGATTGCGCATTACCATTAGAGATGTAGCAACTCTAGTACATTCAGATCTTTCGGGGAGGTTCACATGAGAAAAAGAGATAAAGCTAAATCGGCCGTTATTCTCTCAGCAGCAGGACTATTGGTGCTCTCTGCTTGTAGTTCAGAGGGTTCAAAGGATAGTAAATCAACGGCGACGCCTGCGACTTCTGCGTCTGGGGCTAACTTGATGGCAAAATATGAAAAACCGGTGGATATAACAGCTTGGCGCTACACAGAAGCAACCTACAAGTATGAGAATGGCGACACGATTGAAAATAATATTTATACAAAAGCGTATCAAAACGACCTGAACATTAACTTGAAATATCAATGGACCGTACCTGTCGAGCAATTCGATCAGAAGCTGAACGTGGCAATCGCAGCGGGGGATCTTCCTGATGTCATGTGGCTGAAAAATAAGCAACTTACGGATTTAGCTGATAACGACATGCTCTATGACTTGACGGAGCTGTATGACAAGTATGCCTCACCGATGGCGAAGAGTATTCTGCAGCAGGATCAGAAGGCTTTCGATACGGCTAAGATTGGCGGTAAGCTAATGGCGATTCCTCAGACATCGTCGGCAATCGACGGTCTTCCGCTTTTGTATGTACGAGCGGATTGGTTAACAAAGCTTGGTCTTTCAGAGCCGAAATCGATGAAAGAAGTGCTGGCAGTTGCAGAAGCTTTCACGAAGAAGGATCCGGACGGAAACGGCAAAGATGATACCTTCGGAATGGCATTTACGAAATCGTTCTTAGCGGATACGCATTTTGGAACAACGGGCTTCTTCTCAGGCTTTCATGCTTATGCGGGTAAATGGGTGAAGGATGCTTCTGGTAACAAGCTTGCCTACGGAAGTGTTCTGCCAGAAGTGAAGACGGCACTGAAGCAGCTCCAAGATATGTACGCGCAAGGTTTGCTCGATAAGGAATTCGGCGTTAAAGATCGTGCGAAGGTAACGGAATCCGTTGTTGGCGGCAAAGTAGGTATCTTCTACGGCAGCATGTCTGCTCCATTGTCAATCATCCAAAAGAACATCGATAACGATCCAAAAGCAGATTGGAAAGCGATTCCGTTGGTATCTGTCGACGATAAGAAGGCAACACCGATCGGTAAAATGCCAATTCAACGCTACTATGCTGTTAGCAAGAAAAGCAAAAATCCGGAAGCCATTATTAAGCTTCTGAACTTCGCAATGGATGGGTATGACGAGAGTAAGAAGATCAAACCAGAGATGAGCTTCTCCCCTACGAATGTTCCTGTCTATCTTTATAGTCTGATGAACCCAGAGCCAGCAAACAAAAACTTGAGTGCGCATAACAATACGCTAAGTGCGATTGCTGCGAACGATGCATCTAAGCTGACAACGGAAGAGAAGGGTTATTACGACAAAATCGTAGATTACCGTAAAGGAAACAATGCGAATTGGGGTACGGAGCGTGTATTCGGTACGCCGAGCAGCTTCGATGTTATTAGCAAGTACGTAAAAGACGATAATTACATGCTGGATGCTTTCTATGGTGCAGCAACACCAACGATGGTGGAGAAAAATGCATCGCTTCTGAAATTGGAAGAAGAAGTATTTACAAAGATTATTATGGGCCAATCCATTGATACGTTTGATAAATTTGTTGAAGACTGGAAGAAGCTTGGCGGTGAACAGATTACGAAGGAAGTCAACGACTGGTATGCAAAAAGTAAATAAAAAGTTGGCGGCTTAATACGGATTGGAGCTTAGGGGAAGCGGTCGTACACTGCTTTCCCTTTCGTTATTTGTGCCATTATGCAAATGGAGAGGAGTAAAACGGAGATGAACAAAAAACTGCAGGAAATTCCTTTGCATCTTATGTTGTTACCTGGTGTTATTCTTACGATAATCTTTAGCTATGTCCCGATCGCGGGGATTGTCATTGCGTTTCAAAAGTTTGTACCGTCCAAAGGAATCTTTCATTCCAAATGGATCGGGCTTGATAATTTCCGCTATATGCTGGAGATGCCCAATTTTAGCAGTGTGGTATGGAATACGGTGTTCATTGCTGTTATGAAAATCATTGTACATTTGATTGTGCCCGTCATTTTTGCCCTGCTTTTAAATGAGGTCATCAGCACGGCGTTCAAACGGACCGTTCAAACGATTATCTACTTCCCTTATTTTTTGTCCTGGGTCATCCTGGGAGGCATTCTCATTGATATTCTCTCGCCTTCAGCCGGCATAGTGAATCAGATGCTTGGCCTGCTAGGTATTGAACCGATCTTTTTCCTTGGCAACGAAAACTGGTTTCCATTTACACTTGTCGCTTCCGACACGTGGAAGGAATTCGGATATAGCACGATCGTTTATTTAGCTGCCCTGACGGCAATAGATCAGTCTTTGTATGAAGCTGCGGTTGTAGATGGAGCTAATCGTTGGAAGCAAACACTCCACGTTACTATTCCCGGCATGCTGCCTATTGTCACGCTGATGACTGTTCTGAGCTTAGGAAATGTACTGAACGCTGGGTTTGACCAGGTGTTTAATCTGTACAGTCCGATGGTTTACAGTACTGGAGATATTATTGATACGATGGTTTATCGGATCGGTTTAGTGGATGCGCAATATGGCGTAGCAACGGCGGTTGGCTTGTTTAAATCCGTGATTGCTTTCATCTTAATTGTCATTTCGAATAAGCTTGCCAATCGGTATACGGGTTATCGGATATTTTAAGGTCAGGGGGAAAGGCTATGCAAAAAGTTTCAACAAGCAGAAAATTATTTCTGCTAATCAACTATATTTTGTTGGGTTTAATAGCATTCCTATGTCTATTGCCGCTGATTAACGTGCTAGCTGTCTCTTTTAGCTCTAGCAGCGCTGCAGCAGGAGGCCTCGTCAAACTTTGGCCCGTGGAGTTCACGATCGCTTCTTATAAACATGCTCTAACAAAGAAGGAATTCCTTGAAGGGTTGTTCGTTTCCATCCAAAGAGTAGTGCTCGGCTATGCGATTAATATGGTCGTTACCATCCTAATTGCCTATCCGCTTTCGAAAGAAACAACTACACTTCGTGCAAGAAATGTATATGCTTGGTTCTTCATTATCACGATGCTTTTCCATGGCGGATTAATTCCTAGCTATATGACGATGAAAGCACTCGGCTTACTCGATACCATTTGGGCATTAGTCCTACCTGGGGCCGTACATGTATTCAACATGATATTGTTGTTGAACTTCTTCCGAAATTTACCTAAAGAAATTGAAGAAGCAGCATACATCGATGGAGCGGGTCACTGGAAGGTACTATGGAGTATGTACATTCCATTATCCAAACCGGCGTTGGCAACAATCACGCTCTTTACCGTAGTCATGCATTGGAATTCGTGGTTCGATGGTTTGATTTACATGAATTCGCCTTCGAATTATCCACTGCAAAGCTATTTGCAAACGATCATAGTCAATCCTGACTCCAGTACGCTTTCATCAACAGAACTGTACATGTCAGAGGTATCAGATCGTACTTTCAAGGCGGCACAAGTTTTCCTGGCGGCTTTGCCAATCTTAGTATTTTATCCATTCTTACAGAAATATTTCATGAAGGGCCTAGTTATGGGCAGTGTAAAAGGTTAATACAGGGGCTGCCTTAGGCAGTCCATTTCTTTTGGGGAGGCAATTACGATGAGTGAGAACATCTTACATCGGCTTCGTGAGCTATCCGTAGCGGAGCAGTTAGGTCAACTGAAGAAGGCCACAGATCGCGATGTGCTGAACGAGTGGCTCCAATCAGGAGTTAAATTTACATCCACTGGTGGTCGATTGGAGGAAACGTATTACAATGCGCTGAGCAAGTTGTTTGATTGCATCGTACCTACGATGGGGGACGCGCCTGTGCTGCACGAGGGTGGCATTTATCTAGGTTGTTGGATGGAAAGCACGGGGACGATCAACAATGAACTGTTGTCTCGGTTTCTTCCTACGGTGTCGGAGGATACCTTCGAATTGTTCGCAGACTATCAGAAGGAAGATGGTCAGCTTCCATATAAAGTGACCGAGAATGGCCCGGCGTTTCGGCAGATTCAGATGGTTACTCCGCTGGCGAGAAGCGTGTGGAATCATTATGAATTGAATGGGCGAAATCAAGCATTTTTGCGCAAAATGTATGAGGCGATGGTACGTCATGATACATGGCTTGCGACGTATCGGGATACTCGGAATACCGGCTGTGTAGAGGCATTTTGTACGTTTGATACAGGGCATGACTTGTCTCCGCGATTCTGGCATGTTCCTGATTCAGCGCATCTGGATGATGCTCGGCAGTTTAATCCAGATTCACCAACCTTGCCTTTCTTGGCGCCTGATTTGACGGCGAATGTGTATTGTCAGCGTCTCTATTTATCACGTATGGCGGAGGAGCTAGGGGACGAGCATGCAGCATCAGAGTGGAGAGTGAAGGCAGGAATAAGCTTAGACAGTTTGTTCGCTCATTGTTTCGATGAAAGTGATGCTTTCTTCTATGATCGCGATCGGAACGACGAATTCGTTCGAGTTCAGTCAGATGTCTTACTGCGAGTGCTCGCCTGTGAGGTAGGCGATGGGGAGTTTTTCGCAGCTTCGTTGCGGAAATATTTGCTCAACACGAGCAAGTTTTTCGCTAAGTATCCGTTTACTTCGGTGGCGATGGACGATCCGCGCTTCGATCCGTTTTCAAGCTACAATACATGGGCAGGAACGTCTAATTTCTTGAGTTTAATTCGTACACCGCATGCGTTCGAATATCATCATCGCTATGTGGAACTAACTTGGGTGCTGAACCCGATTGTTACAGCCTTAGCGCAGATGACTCGTTTTGCCCAAACGGTAAGCCCGTGGACAGGAAAAGAAGGTTATACGGAGTCTTATTCACCAGCTATTCTGTGCCTGCTAGACTTCGTTGAACGGATGTGTGGAATCGTGCCAAGGCCGGATGGAGAGCTATGGTTCACGTCATTACTACCGTATCCGCAAGATCACGGGGAGGTCATGGCAGCAGAGACGGGTTATAGTCGAATCGTAGATGGAATGACATTTGAGTTCGTCACGACGAGTGAAGGCAGCACTGTGTATCGGAACGGGAAAGCTTATTTGCAGATACCGATCGGCACTAGGGCAGTGACGGATCGCAGCGGTCAACTGAAAGCAATTATTGGTATGAGCGTGCGGACCATCGAGGGGACTGTCACTTATGAAGGTCGCGATATTCCGCTTCTTGTGAAAGGGAACGAGGGGGTTGAGCTTTTAGAAGGGCGATTTGTTAGTGTGCGCGATGTGGGCGTTATTTATCCAACGTATCGGTAAAATGGGAGGTAGTTAGGTATGGCGATGATAAAAAATAAGGACATACAAATTAGGGATCCCTTCGTTGTTCCCGTAAAAGAAGAAGGAAAGTATTATTTGTTCGGCAGCACGGATTCGAATATTTGGGGCAATGGAACTGGATTTAATGCCTATGTAGGGCGAGATTTGGAGGAATGGGAAGGACCTTACACGGTCTTTAAGCCCGAGGAGGATTTCTATGCCGAGAACAACTTCTGGGCACCGGAAGTGCATAAGTACGAGGGACGTTATTATATGTTCGCAACCTTCCGTCGGAAGGATAATAATTTGCTAGGAACGGCTGTTTTGGCAAGTGACAGCCTGTTAGGCCCATTTACGCCTCATAGTGACGGGCCAGTTACGCCGAAGGACTGGTGTTCGCTGGACGGGACGCTGTTCGTCGATGAGGAAGGGCTGCCATGGATTGTGTTTTGCCGTGAATGGCAGCAGGTAGGTGATGGCCAAGTTTGTGCGGTACGACTAACTGCAGATCTGAAGGATATCGTTGGAGAGCCAGTCGTCCTCTTTTCCGCATCTCATGCGAAATGGCCGACTTCCTTCCAGCATCCCCGTTACCCTGGACAGGACAACTACGTAACGGATGGCCCATCCTTTTATCGTGCAGCGAATGGAGACTTATTCATGTTGTGGGCGAGCTTCATTAATAATACCTATGCCCTAGGTGTGGCGAAATCTGCTTCGGGCGACGTGTTGGGTCCATGGGAGCAGGAGGATGAGGCACTATTCCAAAGCGATGGCGGACATGCGATGATGTTCCATGCGTTCGACGGAGCATTGATGCTTGCGATCCACACGCCGAACCAGACGCCGAATGAGCGACCGCTATTTCTTGAGATTGAAGAGGTTGAGGGGAAGCTGCGGGTACGAGCGACATAGAGGGTTGGGAAGGAAAGGAAGAGCTGCCGGGAGGCAGCTCTTTTTGCGTGTTGGGGAAGCTGCGGGAGGTGGAGTGCAGCAGCGTTTAAACAGCTGTGTAACTCGAAATAAGAGACTGTCGATTAATTCCCAAGCGTTTGCCCTACAATCGATTTTAATGAGTTAGTTCAAACCGAAAAAATATTTAATCGATTAGAAATGACTTGGTAGAACGAATCTCAGCTATTTAACGGAATTGGGACCCCTCAAAATAATTAATCGACAGTCTCAATAATCGAGTTACAGGCGAGAGAAAGAGCGAAAGCAGCGGTGTAACTCGAAATAAGAGACTGTCGACATGAATTCCATTACAACTGCCAGCAGCGCTGACGCCCTAGCGCACAATTTTCTGTGCGCAAGCAAGTAAGTGCCAGCAGCGCCGAGGTCGAGCATACCAAAAATAGGGTGTCCCAAAGTAGCTGAAACTACTTTGGGACACCCTATCACTTTAAGGCACTAAAGTTCCCATGCCATGTCTATTACTTGTACCTAGCAATAAAAGACATGTTAGGTACTTTAACTACTGTTAGCCTTATGTTTCTTAAACTCTAGCCTTATGCTTCTTAAACAACACCTTGAGCGATCATGGCGTCAGCCACTTTGGTAAATCCTGCAATATTGGCACCAACGACAAAGTTACCTGGATGGCCATATTCCTCAGCAGCTTGGACAGCGCTTCTGTAGATATTTTTCATGATCGCATGAAGCTTATCGTCAACCTCATGGAACTGCCAGGAGTATCTCATGCTGTTCTGTGACATCTCAAGAGCGGATACGGCAACTCCGCCTGCATTAGCTGCCTTAGCCGGCCCAAATAGCACGCCTGCTTGCAGGAAGACGTCAATGGCTTCCAGAGTCGATGGCATGTTCGCACCTTCACCGACAGCTTTGACACCGTTACGTACAAGAATCTTAGCAGCATCCTCATTAATCTCGTTCTGTGTGGCGCTAGGAAGCGCGATATCGCACGGAATCGTCCAGATGCCATTACAGCCTTCATGGTAGGTTGCGTGAGGGTGTACTTTGACATACTCGCTGATTCTGGATCTCTCAACTTCTTTGAGGCGTCTAACCGTCTCGAGGCAAATGCCTTTTGGATCATAAATGTAGCCGTTAGAGTCGCTGCATGCGACGACTGTCGCGCCTAGCTGAACCGCTTTCTCGATGGAGTAGGTGGCAACGTTACCGGAACCTGAAACGACGACTGTGCTGCCCTCAAAGCTTAGTCCTTGGGCTTGCAGCATTTCATTCACAAAGTACACACAACCATAGCCAGTGGCTTCGGTACGACCTAAGCTTCCGCCATAGATGATACCTTTGCCTGTCAGAACACCAGATTCATGCACGCCGCTAATGCGTTTGTACTGTCCGAACATGTAACCAATCTCACGAGCGCCTACGCCGATATCGCCAGCTGGCACGTCTGTGTCTTGACCGATATATTTATAAAGCTCTGTCATGAAACTTTGAGTGAAACGCATGATTTCATTGTCAGACTTGCCTTTAGGATCAAAATCGGCGCCGCCTTTACCGCCGCCAATCGGCTGACCTGTAAGGGAATTTTTGAATGTTTGTTCAAATCCAAGAAATTTGATAATACTGGCATTAACGGAAGGGTGGAAACGCAAGCCACCTTTGTAAGGTCCAATTGCACTGTTGAATTGAACGCGGAAACCGCGATTTACTTGTGTAACGCCTTGGTCATCTACCCAAGGTACTCGGAATGTAATTAAACGCTCAGGCTCTACAAGACGCTCAAGAATGCCGTGTTTGATATACTTCGGTTGCTTGGAGAGAACCGGAATCAGTGACTCGATAATCTCTTTCACAGCTTGATGGAACTCTGTTTCGTTGGGGTTTCTTTTGACTACAGTTTCGTAAATGCCATTTACATATTCTCTTGCTGCTACATCATTGTCCACTTGAACTAACACGCTGTCATCCACCTTCGCAATTTTAAAATAGGGTAAAAAGTTATTAGTATAGTTTTACCCTATTCCGGCCAATTGGGCAATCAAAATTTACATGTCATGTAAGCTTACTAATTGATGTGAATAAAGTGTTCATTAGACTAAATTTACAGATTGTAGTATAATTTACACGTTTTAAAATGGCGTAAATAAATACATGTTTCACCCAATTATCATGTAAGAGTAGAGGACATTAGAACAATGGATAATCGAACAATACGTACAGACCCGCGAGTTATTCGCACACGTCAATTGCTGAAAGATGCTTTTATAGAGTTACTTCAGGAGATGGATATTGAGAAAATTTCCGTGAATCGGATCGCAGAGCGTGCCACAATCAACCGTGTTACTTTTTATCTTCATTATAAGGACATCCCAGACATGATGGAGAAAATAGCAGATGACATGATTGAAGACATCCATCGTAGTTTGAACATGACTTCAGAAAGTCAACCTATGACCGAAGAAGATGATTGGACGATGTTGGTGAACTTGCTTGAGCATTTTGCTGAGAATGCTAAGTTTTATAAAGTCGTCCTTGCGTCCAGACGTACGCCGATCTTTACGGAGCGATTGTTAAATTTGTTGACGGAATTAATTACTTTAAGAATAGAAAGAATGGGTGGAGACGCTGCGTTAACTACGAATGGTGTTCAAAAGGATATTGCCATCTGGTACGGTTCTTCTGCTTTAATCGGAACGATTGTTGCTTGGCTCCGCAAGGATATGCCCTATACACCAGTGTTTCTAGCAAAGCAATTTACCTTGATGCGTTCATTGTCCTGAGAATAGGAACGAGATAAACCTTGTCTTGACTTGGAGTTAACTCCAAGGAGTAGAATGAAGAGGTAGAAAATACGATGTATAGGGAAGCGAGGAACACGAAGATGGACTATGTGAAACTTGGAAATACGGGCTTGGACGTATCGCGAATCAGTCTGGGTTGTATGAGCTTTGGTGTTGCTGAGCGGTGGACGCATCCTTGGGTCCTTAATGAGGAGGACAGTCGGCCTATTATCAAAAGGGCATTAGAGCTCGGTATCAATTTTTTTGATACGGCTAATATTTATTCGGACGGAACTAGCGAAGAGATTGTTGGACGAGCACTGAAAGATTATGCGAACCGGGATGAGCTTGTCATCGCGACAAAGGTTCATTTTCGTATGCATCAAGGTCCCAATGGGGCTGGTCTTTCCCGAAAAGCAATCCTGAGTGAGATTGATAAGAGCCTTAAGCGACTAGGAACGGATTATGTAGATCTTTATCAAATCCATCGCTGGGATTACCATACCCCTATTGAAGAAACGATGGAAGCCCTGCATGATGTTGTGAAAGCTGGAAAAGCAAGATATATTGGTGCTTCTGCGATGTACGCATGGCAGTTTCAGAAGGCCTTACATGTCGCTGAAAAAAATGGGTGGACCCGGTTTGTATCGATGCAGAATCATCTAAACCTCATTTACCGCGAAGAGGAGCGGGAGATGATGCCGCTTTGTAAGGATCAAAAAATCGGCGTGATCCCCTACAGCCCACTCGCATCAGGAAGGTTAACACGTGATTGGTCGGAAACGACGCATCGTTCTGAAACTGACCAAGCGCAGAAATCCAAATATGATGCGTTTGCAAGCAAGGATCTCCCGATTGTGGAACAACTTGCAGTCATTGCTGAAAAACGTAGTCTGCCGCGGGCACAAATTGCACTTGCCTGGTTGCTGCAGAAGGAACCTGTCACGGCTCCGATTATCGGCGTTACGAAAAACGCCCATCTGGATGATGCGGTAGCTGCGCTTTCCGTTACATTAACCCCGGAAGAAATTGCTTCATTAGAAGAGCAATATGTTCCGCATCGGGTAGTGGGTGCAGTCTAAATGCTGATTGCGGAAGTAAGCCAAACGTATGAATTATCTCAGGATACACTTCGCTATTATGAACGAATCGGTCTTATTCCACGAGTGAACCGCAATAAGAATGGGATAAGAGATTATTTGGAAGAAGATTGCAAGTGGGTAGAATTTATGTAAACCATTTATTTTAAAATCCCACCCGCCATGAGGCGCCACGCAAGGGTATATCCCTTGCATGGCGCCTTTTTCATGTTCCTGTTAACCCAACGAAAACATGTATATTGAGCCAGCGGCTTCCGATAGATATGCTTGGGACATTCAACGGAGGGAGTGTAGAGAGAATGACACAAGAACAATGGATAGGAGATGCCTGGGAACAAGGCGTCCGCAAAGTAAAGAACACGAGCCTGCGAGTAGGTGCAGCATTTCCTCACGGATCGAATGAGGGGCAATTCCAATTGACCTCGCCGCATTACTGGACAGCAGGGTTCTGGCCAGGGATCTTGTGGCTTATTTATCAAGATCGCCAAGATGAACAATTACGCCTCTTGGCTGAGAGCTGTGAAACACAAATGGATACTGTCATCGAGGCTTATGAAGCTCTCGATCATGATATGGGCTTCATGTGGACATTAACTGCGATCACGAATTGGCACCTGACCGGCAACGAACAGTCGAAACGCCGAGCTTTGAAGATTGCTAGCCATTTGGCGGGGCGATTCAACATCAAGGGAAGCTTCATCCGGGCATGGAATCATCCGGAGCGTGTAGGATGGGCAATCATCGATTGTTTGATGAATTTGCCAGTGCTCTACTGGGCTACGCAGCAAACTGGCGATCCGCGCTTTAAGCATATCGCGGAAGCACATGCTGAGATGGTCACCAAGCAGTTTATTCGCAAGGATGGGTCTGCGTATCATGTCGTTTGCTTCGACCCGGAGACGGGGGAACGCACCGGCGCTCTTGGCGGCCAAGGCTATGCGGAAGAGTCCGCATGGGCACGGGGCTCGGCATGGTCGATCTATGGCTCGGTGCTCAGCTACCGTCATACCGGCCGTGCCGACCTGCTGGAAGCAGCGGAGCATGCGGCGGGATTCTTCCTCTCACACTTACCTGAGGATAAGGTGCCGTATTGGGACTTCCGATTGCCTACCTTCGAGAGGGCATCGCGCGATACCAGTGCCGCAGCGATTGCGGCAAGCGGATTGCTGGATCTAGCTGAGGTATGTGAAGGCGATCGAGCACTCTTTTATAAGGAACAAGCGTGTGCGATCTTGCAGTCATTAACGCAACATTATCGTGCAGATGATTCGGAAGAAGCGATTCTGCTTTCAGGGACTGGCAACCTGCCAGGCAATCAGAATATTAACAAACCGCTCATTTACGGCGATTACTACTATATGGAAGCATTGGCAAAGCTGAAAGGTTACCCTACATTTTCAATAGCAAAAGCATGAAGAGGTTAATCGATAAAGAATGGTATATCCATCGTTCTATCAGGCCCTAAAGCGCATAATTGCACATGTATATCCCAAGAAAAAGTGTATATCAGACAGAAAATATCCACGATAAATCAGCCTGTTAACTGATCGAAATCATGTATATTGTCCAGATGGCGGATCAACAGGTACGATGAGCTCAACAAATTACAGCGCAAGGATGTGAACCCGATGAGTCAAACACTCCCTCCTTCAACACCAGCGATGGTGAATCAGAAGGCGAGTACAGTTAAAACCAAAAGCAATTGGTTAGTAAGGAAGTATGGCAAACGCATACTAAAACAAAACATTCCGTTGTACATCATGTTTGTGCCTGTCATCGCTTTCTTCCTTATTTTTAAATATTACCCGATGACGGGGTTAGTCATTGCCTTTAAGAAGTACAGCTTCATTAAAGGGATCTGGGGCAGCCCTTGGGCAGCTTTCGATAACTTTAAAATGATTTTTCAGACGAAACAAATTTTTAGTATCATTTGGAACACCCTTAAACTAAGCGGGTTAAGTATCATAATCGGCTTTCCGCTTCCCATCGTACTAGCCCTCTTGCTCAATGAAGTAAGAAAGATGGCGTTTAAGCGAGTGGTTCAGACGCTGGTATATCTACCACATTTTCTGAACTGGGTTATTGTGGGGGGGATCGTCGTTACGGTCTTTTCACAAAGTACAGGAACACTCAGTCATGTGATTGAAAGGATTTTCGGCGAAACGTATCCGTTCTTATATAAAGAGGGTTCCTGGATTGCCATTTATCTGGGAGCGGGTGTTTGGAAAGAAGCGGGTTGGAACGCGATTATTTATCTCGCTGCACTTACATCGATTGACCAGAGCTTATATGAAGCATCCAGTATTGATGGGGCGAATAAATGGCAGCAGACGACTCGGATTACACTGCCTGCGATTATGCCGACGATCATTATCATGTTGATTTTGAAAATCGGACATCTGATGGAGTTAGGTTTCGATCAAGTGTTTGTCCTACAGAATAATGCCGTACTTGAAGTCTCGGAGGTCATAAGTACCTTCATGTACAAAATCGGAATTCAGCAAGCGAATTTCAGTCTTGCGACAGCCATGGGATTGTTTGAATCCCTTGTAGGTCTAATCTTGGTACTTGCAGCTAATCGCATTGCACGCCGTTTCGGCCAAGGCTTATGGTAGGCGACCTCGCTGTGCACGGACAACGTTAAGAAGGAGAAGCTTATGAATCATACACGTGGAGAAAAAATGTTTTTCGGCCTCAACTATATTATTTTGTTCATCATTGGTCTCAGCTGTTTGTTGCCAATTGTGCATATATTCGCTCTGTCACTCAGTGATAAACATGCGTTAATGTCAGGAATGGTCAGCTTTTGGCCAGTAAACTTTAGCTTAGATGGTTATAGAGCGCTATTTAAGGAAAGCCCAATCATTACGGATTTTAAAAATAGTGTAATTATTACCGTGGTAGGTACCTGCTTGAACATGGTATTCACGATCCTGGCTGCATACCCGCTGTCTAAGCGTTATTTTATTGGACGCAAATTCTATTCATTCGCGATTATTTTCACCATGCTCTTCTCAGCCGGACTCATTCCAACCTATTTATTGGTCCAAAAGTTGGGGCTTCTCAATAGTTATGGCGCTCTGTGGCTGCCTGGCTTGATTACGGTGTATAATCTTTTGGTTTTAAGAAGTTTTTTCGAAGGTTTGCCGGAAGAGTTGGAGGAGTCTTCGCGTATTGATGGCTGCTCTGAATGGCGCTTGATCATTCAAATTGTATTGCCTTTGTCACTGCCAGTTCTAGCTGCCTTAACTTTATTCTATGCGGTTGCTCATTGGAATTCTTTTATGAATGTTCTAATTTTCATTAATGATTCTAGCAAATTAAATCTAGCTGTATTGGTTCAACAAATGATTCAGAATCAAAGTTTGATGCAAGAACTGAGCAATACACAGCCTGAAATGGCCGCAATGATTACGCCGGAAGGTGTGAAAGCATCAGGTGTCGTTGTGATGACATTACCGATGTTAATTGTCTATCCATTCTTACAACGTTTCTTTGTGAAGGGTGTCATGATTGGTGCTGTGAAAGGGTAATGGTAATTCTTTGAAAGGAGTGATGTGCAGCGCGAAACATGGTAGGCTTAGCTGTACAAGGATATGAAAATATTGGGGTTATCTTAAAAATTGCACGTACATAACATGAGGGGTGACTTATTCATATGAAGAAAATTAGCAAAATGAAAGCAACGTCCGTATCCTTAGCTCTTGTACTCTCAAGCACAGCACTTCTAACAGCTTGTGCATCCGATAAGAAGACAGATACCGCAACGACGACGCCAGGCGCTGCAAGCACAGCTGCGGCAAGTGCGAAACCAGCTGGTCCTAAACCTAAAATCACAGTTTCCATTTACGATCGCAACAACGTACCTGAAGGCGAAGGCACGATTACAAATAACCGTTGGACGAAGTGGATTAACGAGAATGCACCTGTACAAGTTGAGTTTATCCCAGTCCCACGTACAAACTCTTCCGAGAAGTGGAACGTATTATTCGCTTCAGGTCAAGCTCCTGACTTAGTTATGGAATTCTCGAATCCATATATGAAAGATTTGGCGGCAAAGGGGCAAATTATTCCTCTCGATGATGCGATTGCGAAGTATTCCACGAATTACAAAAAAGTGATTGCTGGCAATGAGTCTTTGCAGAAATTAACGAGATTTAATGGAAAAACGTACTTCATGGGTCGCACATTGCCATTTACAGCCAACCATTATGTGATGGTTCGCCA
The DNA here is from genome assembly GCF_031455095.1 of Paenibacillus qinlingensis. GTDB lineage: Bacteria > Bacillota > Bacilli > Paenibacillales > NBRC-103111 > Paenibacillus_E > Paenibacillus_E qinlingensis_A. The sequence goes on along the minus strand of NZ_JAVDSB010000002.1, from coordinate 8,676 downwards.
GGATTGGCTAGATAAATTGAAACTTCCAGTTCCAAAAACAACGGAGGAATATCTCCAAGTTGCCAAAGCATTTACTGAGCAAGATCCTGATGGAAATGGCAAAAAGGATACACTTGGTTCGACTTTCTATGATGTGGATGCATTCTTCCAATTATATCAAGCGAGTGATGAGACATTGCCGATGATCACGTCCTATCATCTGATCAATGATCAATATGTACGAACATGGGATCGTCCAAAAGCAGATTTAGCATACAGAAAAGCGCTTTATGATGCTGGCACTGTTGATAAAGATACGTTCACAGATAAAAACATGGAGAAAGCAAAGCAGGATTGGGTAAACGGTAAGCTTGGTATTTATGGTTCTGATGTAATTGAAGGAATTAAAGGATACGATGTTTACACTGCGTTGATGAAAAATAATCCAGATGCAAAAGTGACAGTTATACCTCTTCCAAAATCTGAATTTGGTCAATTCTCACCTGCAGGCGCTGTACCGATGCAATTTACGACTGCCATTAATGCTACAGCGAAGAACGTAGAAGCTGTTGTAAAATATGTTGATTGGTTGATGCAACCAGAGGTTCAAACAACATTAATGTACGGTATGGAAGGCGTTCACTATAAATTAGTTGATGGCTGTCCGAAACCGATTGATACGGAGAAAAACAAGAAAGAACTCAATTGGAATGGCGATTTCCAAATGATGTCTCAGACAGGCACAATGGGTAAATGTGTAGATTATACGAATACACTGGATCCTTCGAAGCCACTTGATAAAGCGTATACTGAATTAGTAAAGCAAGCAAGGGCTGCTTACATTACAGCGGATCGTCCTACAACGTCCGAAGTCGTGCTTCCAGTAACATTGACGGAAGATCTGACAGTGATCAAGAACACATTGAAGAACACGCTAACAAACATCTATACAAAAGCAGTTGTTGGTGGCACAAGCTATACAGTTGATCAAGCGATGAAAGATGCGCAAGACGCTTGGGAAAAAGGCGGCGGTAAGAAAGTCGATGACTTCTTAACAAAAGCCTATGCAGATAACAAAAAAGACGTTATTTACACCAAAGATTACTATAAATTGTTGACGAAATAAGAATTATAAATTAAGAATGATAAATTCATACAAGTAGTTCATCATGTGCTTCCTTCCTGCAGCGAATATGTTCGGGAAGGAAGCAATTTTAAATATGAAAGGGGATTATTAATGATTAAATTACGTTTTATGAAAGCGCTTTTATTGGTTTTGGTTATGACAGTTACCTTACAAGCACTGCCAATGAACTCTGCCTATGCGGCAGATGAGTATGACACCTTGCGACAAAAGGTTTTTGATTTAACCACGGGAGGGCCGACCTACGATCCGAATGATCCAGACATCAGCGGCAAGATCGCCAATATTGTGACGGCTGCACAGACGAACTGGGATACGATGAATAAAAGTGCTGGTAGGACGTACTTGTGGAGTGACTTGGCCACAACGACAGAGTCCGAGCACGTATCTGGAAGCTACGCACGGTTAGAAGCCATGACGCTAGCTTATGTGACAAGAGGCTCATCACTTAAGGATAACGCCGCTATGCTGGCAGATATTATTAGCGGTATGGATTGGATGTACACGAACAGATATAACACGAGTGTCGTGTATAGAGGTTATGACAACTGGTTCGACTGGCAGATCTCCTCGCCACTCAGCATCAACAATATTACAACTTGGATTTATTCGAGTTTAACCTCGACGCAGATTACCAATTGGCATGCTGTCATCGACTATCAAGCGCTTCAATGGAGCACTGGCCTGACTGGAGCCAATCGCGTATGGGCCTGCAACATTAAAATTACGAGTGGCATTATTGTGAAGAATAGTGCCAAAATCATCCTAGGCAGAGACCAGCTTAGTCCCGTATTTGATTATGTGACTTCTGGCGAAGGCATGTATAGCGATGGTTCGTTTCTTCAACATACTGCGCTCATTGCTTATAACGGCGGATATGGCATTAACTTGATTGATAATTTGACCAAGGTGATGTACATCATTGCAGGTTCTACATGGGATATTACGGATTCTGACGTTGATAACATTTTTCAATGGGTGTACAACGCATTTGAGCCGCTATTTTATAATACGAATATGGCGGATATGGTCAAAGGACGCAACATTTCCAGAAAAGGAAATGATGATCTAGGTTTATCGTCGATGGGGGCGCTCGGAGCTTCCGTAGCAAGGATGGCATTGTCCGCTCCGTCGGCAGACGATCGGGCAGAGTATAAATCAATGGTTAAAAAGTGGATGACGGAAGCCACGTCTCCAACGAAATATTCTGATCTGATTATGATCAGCTCTATCGTGCAAGCGAAACAAATCATGAGCGATCCATCCGTTACGATGAGAGATGAGCTTGTGATGAACAAACAATATCCTAACATGGCTAGAGCGATCCACCTCAGACCTGGTTTTGCATTTGGCATTAGTATGTCATCCAATAAAATTGGAAATTATGAACTCATTAATAATGAGAATCTAAAAGGCTGGCATACTGGCGATGGAATGACGTATCTGTATGATGCCGATTTGACCCAGTACAAGGATAATTACTGGCCGACCGTTAACAGCTACCGCTTACCTGGTACGACTGTGAATCAGAACACAACGGCAACAGCGAATGCGAAAAATCCAAACAGCTGGGTTGGCGGTACGGAAATCTCCGGTTTGTACGGAGCTACGGGTATGCAGTACACCGCCAATGGCTACAATTTGTCTGCGAAGAAATCTTGGTTTCAGTTTGATGACGAAATCGTAAGCCTAGGAGCAGGTATTACCTCCACAGACAACAAGGTTGTAGAGTCTATAGTTGAGAATCGCAAGCTGAACAGCAGCGGCAACAATGCGCTTACTGTCAACGGTACGACCAAATCAACTGCGCTAGGTTGGAGTGAAACCATGACCAGCGTGAGCAAAATTCATTTGGCTGGGAATGTGGCAGGCTCAGACGTTGGGTATTATTTCCCGACAGCAGCGACAATCAAGGGCGTGCGCGAGGCACGAACAGACAATTGGTATAGCGTTAACCTTTCTGCAGATCCGGCATACTTGACGAACTATACACGCAACTACGTCAATATGTGGTTTGATCACGGCACCAATCCGACGAATGGCACCTATGCCTATGTAACGCTGCCAGGCAAGTCCAGCACGCAGGTAGATGCCTATGCCGCTAATCCAGACATCACGGTAGTTGAGAATTCAGCCGATGCACAGGCTGTGAAGGAAAATTCCTTGGGCATTCTAGGCATTAACTTCTGGAACGATGCGTCCAAAACAGTGAGCGGTGTCACAAGCAACAAAAAAGCGTCTGTCCTAGTACGCACGGGCGAGAACGGAACTGAAGTTTCCGTATCTGACCCAACGCTGGCCAATACCGGCACGATTCAACTTACACTGTCCCAAAGTCTTGGGCCGGTGGCTTATAAAGATTCTCGCATTACAACAAGTACCAGCGGAGGTAATACGATCCTCACTGTCAATGTGAATGGCGCTGGCGGCAAAAGCATCAAAGCCTATTTCGCAACGCCTACTGGCGTTCCAGTTACCGGATATACGGTGAACGAAGATTTCAACGATCTGATGCTTGGTGACTTGACAGGTCAAAATGGCTGGATTTTCAATAACGCAGGCGTTGCTGAGAATACGGTTGTGGTACAGAAGGATAATGGCTCTTCTACGGACAAATCGCTGAAAGTAACAACAGCTTCAACTAGCGGAAGTGCAGATGCATCCCGACTGTTTAATGCGCCTCAAACCGGCTACATCACAGCGGAAGCAACCGTAACAGCGGATGACATCAATTGGAAAAATGCGTTGATTATTTCGGACAACAGCTTAACTTCCAATAATGTAGCTGCTCAACTGGTTATGCAAAACGGTAAAATTTGGGGCTATAATGGCAGCACCAAAACCGATGTGTTAACGGGAATCACGAGCGGCCAACCGTACCGTTTGAAAGTCGTCCTTAATGCATCTACGAAAAAATACGATGTCTACGTCAATGATGCGCTGCTCGCTTCCGGTTGGAATTATCGCTTCACGGGGATAACTGCGCTCGACAAGTTCTCAACCTCTATCGCCGGCAACGCTAGCTCGATGAGCGTAGACGATGTAAAAGTATCGTATAAGCCGCTGACGATAACTTCCCTCGTTGATGAGAATTTTGACGGCTTGACGCTTGGCAATTTGAACGGGCAAGGTGGTTGGGTGTTCGATAACGGTGGCGTAGCGGGAAATACAGGCGTTGTACAAACGGTGAGCGGATCCAATAAATCCGCCAAATTGACAACAACGTCCACCAGCGGCAAAGCCGAAGCGTATCACGCCTTTATCGCACCGGCAAACAGCACAGTTATTGCAGAAGCGACCGTGACCGCAGATGATAACAACTGGAAGAATGCGTTAGTTATCTCTGACAGCAGTCTTACTTCGAGCAACATTGCCGCTCAGTTGATTATGCAGAACGGAAAAATTTGGGGTTACAACGGGGGGACGCAAACGAACATTTTGACCTCCACGACAAACGGTGAATCTTACCGTCTCAAAGTCATCATCAACACAGCGACGAAAAAGTTCGATGTCTACGTGAATGGCGTGCTGCTTGGCTTGCAGTGGAATTATCGCTATTCCGGTCTGACGAAGGTGGATAGACTGGGTTCATCCATTGGTGGCAACGCCAGCTCGATGAGCGTAGGTAATGTCCAAGTGAGCTATATTCCTTAAGGTTTTCAAGTAGATAATCCTAACAACTAGTCAAGTTCATGGCTCCTCTTTCAATCGTGTGGTTAGCAACTTCATCCATTCATCGTAGAGGAGCTTTTTTCCATTGACAGGAATCTTGTATATTGTTCAAACGTTAATTTACTACGTATAATCCGAGCGGAAAGACATTTTATTTATGAGAGGAGTTAGTTATGTTAAAAAAAGGTCTATTCTTGAAAGCGCTTGTATTGGTGCTAGCCCTGGTAATCAACGTCGTGGCAGTACCGGTTCAACCTGCCCATGCAGCAGACGAGTATGACACCTTGCGCGCGAAAATGTACGATTTTACCACAGGAGGATCGACGTACGATACGAATGATCCGGACATCGTCACCAAAGTCGCCAACATTACAGCAAGTGCTCAATCGAACTGGGACACGATGAATAAGGCTTCAGGCAGAACGTATCTGTGGAGTGACTTGGCAACAACGACGGAGTCGGAACACGTTTCCCAAAGCTATCAACGTTTAGAGTCGATGACGCTCGCATATGTAACGAGAGGTTCATCACTTAAAGGCAACGCAACATTGCGTACGGATATTATCAGCGCCATGGACTGGATGTATACGAACAGATACAATACCAGCATTCCTAAAAGAGGGTACGACAATTGGTTTGACTGGCAGGTTACGTCACCTCTTGTGATCAATAACATCACGACGTGGTTGTATGACAGTTTAACACCTACGCAAATTACCAATTGGCATGCCGTTATCGATTGGCAAGCGCTTGCTTGGGGGACTGGATTAACGGGAGCCAATCGCGTGTGGGCTTGCTACATTAAAATCCAAAGCGGAATTATCGTCAAGAACAGCGCCAAAATTATGGAGGGCAGAGACCAGCTTAGCTCGGTGTTTGATTATGTGACTTCCGGAGAAGGCGTGTACAGCGATGGTTCCTTTATTCAACATACCGCACTCATTCCTTACAATGGAGGATATGGCACAGCATTGCTCGATAATTTGACAAAGCTGATGTATGTCGTAGCAGGGTCCACTTGGGATATTGTCGATCCAGATGTGAGCAACATTTATCAATGGATTTATACGGCGTTTGAACCCCTTTATTATAATAACTCCATGTTTGATAGTGTCAGAGGAAGAGGTATTGCCGGATTCAGAGACGATGATAAAGGATTAACTTCAATTAAAGCGATCGGTCCTGCCATCGTTCGAATGGCTCTGTCTGCACCCAATGCCAGCGATCGTTCCGCCTACAAATCGATGATCAAAAAATGGTTGCTCGAAGCCACATCGCCAACCAAGTACGCGGATTTGGTCATGATGAGCGATATTGTCCAAGCGAAGCTAATCGAGGGTGATACATCCGTTACCCCAAGATCACCGCTGATTATGAATAAACAATACCCTAGTATGGCTAGAGCTGTGCACCATAGACCGGGATTTGCTTTTGGTATCAGTATGTCTTCCAATCGAATTGGGAATTATGAGCTTGTTAATGAAGTCAATTTAAGAGGTTGGCATACCGGCGACGGGATGACCTATCTGTATAACTCGGACTTGACTCAATACAAAGATTCCTTCTGGCCAACCGTCAATAGTTACCGCATGCCAGGTACGACCGTGAATCAGAATACCACGGCTGCTGCTAATGCCAAAAATCCGAATAGTTGGGTCGGAGGCACGGAAGTTGCAGGCTTGTACGGCGCAACAGGCATGCAATACACAGCGAATGGCTACAATCTGACAGCGAAGAAATCCTGGTTTATGTTTGATGATGAAATTGTTAACCTAGGCGCTGGCATTACGTCCACGGACAGTAAAGTCGTCGAAACGATTGTCGATAACCGCAAGCTGAACAGCAGCGGAAACAATGCCCTAACAGTTAACGGCGCAGCAAAATCGTCTGCACTCGGTTGGAGCGAGACGATGACTGGCGTCAATCGCATTCATTTGACCGGCAGTGTGGCTGGTTCGGATGTCGGTTACTATTTCCCTACGGCAACTACGATCAAGGGATTGCGCGAAGCGCGAACAAACCAATGGTCGAGCATCAACCATTACAATCTAGGCACCGATTACACGACGAATTTTACACGCAACTTCATGAATCTATGGTTCGATCATGGTACGAATCCGACAAACGGCACGTACTCGTATGTACTACTGCCTGGTAAGTCCAGCAGTCAAGTAGATACGTATGCGGCAAATCCAGATATTACGGTGGTTGAGAATTCCACAGCTGCACAGGCTGTAAAGGAAAACTCACTGGGCGTTTTAGGTATCAATTTCTGGAATGATGCGGTTAAAACAGTGAGTGGTATCACTAGTAATAAAAAAGCATCCGTAATGGTCAGCACGACCGAGAACGGCACAGAAGTTTCCGTATCGGATCCAACGCTTTCCAATACGGGCACGATTCAATTGACGATTGCGCAAAACCTGGGACCAGTTGTATATAAGGATTCACGGATTACGACAAGCACAAGTGGCGGCACGACAACCCTTACGATTAATGTAAATGGCGCTGGCGGCAAGAGCATTAAGGCGTATTTTGCAACGTCGACAGGCGTTCCGGTTGCCGGTTATACGGTAAACGAAGATTTTAACGACATGCTGCCTGGTTCACTTACTGGGCAAAATGGTTGGATTTTCAACAACGCAGGTGTTGCAGCGAATACCGTTGTTGTACAGCCGTTAAACGCGGATAACACGGAAAAATCATTGAAAGTAACGACGGGCGTGGCAAGTGGAAGCGCGGAGGCCTACCGTTTGTTCAATGCTCCGCAAAATGGTTACATTGTAGCGGAAGCAACCGTAACGGCGGATGATGCCAATTGGAAAAATGCACTCATTATCTCGGATAGCAGTTTGACATCGAATAACAATGCGGCTCAATTGGTTATGCAATCAGGCAAAATTTGGGGTTATAACGGCGGCACGAAAACCGATGTGTTAACGGGGATTACGAATGGCCAGCCTTATCGTCTTAAAGTAGTAATCAACGCGTCGACACAAAAATTCGACGTCTATGTCAACGATGCGCTGCTAGCGACAGGCTGGGATTATCGCTATACAGGCTTGACTGCACTTGATAAAATATCTACTTCCATCGCAGGTAATGCGAGCTCGATGAGCGTAGACGATGTGAAAGTATCGTATAAGCCGCTTACGTTAACTTCGCTCATCAACGAAAGTTTCGACAGCTTGACGCTTGGTAACATCAACGGACAAAGCGGATGGGTGCTCGATAACGGCGGAGCAACGGGGAACACAGGCGTAGTACAGATGGTGAGCGGATCGAACAAATCCCTCAAATTGACTACGACTACGACGAGCGGAAAAGCAGAAGCGTATAAAGTGTTCACTGCGCCAACGAACAGCACGGTCATTGCAGAAGCAACGGTTATTGCGGATGATGACAACTGGAAAAATGCCTTGGTTATCGCGGATAGCAGTCTCACCTCGAACAGCGCAGCTGCGCAGATTATTATGCAAGAGGGCAGAATTTGGGGCTACAACGGCGGAATGGCAACGAACATCCAGACTTCGACTGCGAACGGAGAACCTTACCATCTGAAAGTCATTATTAACACAGCGACGAAAAAGTTCGATGTCTACGTAAATGGCGAGCTGCGAGGCTCGCAGTGGAGCTATCGTTATGCCGGAGTGACCAAGGTCGACAAGTTTGTCTCCTCCATCGGCGGCAACGTCAGCACAATGAGTGTGGATGATGCCAAAGTAAGCTACATTCCATAAGTTTTAAGTAAGAAACCTGAGGCTGACTCAGGTTTCTTACTTTTTCAGTGCGCCCAGCATGGGCGCTATCTCTAGGGTTCAAGTCCCGAATGGTGAAGGCAGTAGTAACCATAGCTTAAGGCAAGGGTGTCCATCGTGAGA
>NZ_JAVDSB010000001.1:0-1799247 GCF_031455095.1 Paenibacillus qinlingensis | reverse complement strand
GGAGTACCTCAAGGGGGATTGTTGTCAACATTGCTTTCGAATATTGTACTGAACGACCTCGATCACTGGGTGGCTGGTCAATGGGAACTCTTTCCGCTGACACAACCTTTCAAATCTAGGGATGGAGAAAGGCGCGCGAAAATACGGTCTAGCCTGAAAGAAGGCTATCTGGTGCGTTACGCCGATGACTTCAAAATCATTTGTCGCGACTGGAAGTCAGCCCAGAGGTGGTATCATGCGGTTGTTCTGTATCTCAAAGACCGCTTGAAACTCGACGTCTCTCCAGAGAAATCGCAGATCATTAATCTACGAAAACGAGAGTCGGAATTTCTTGGGTTTACAATCCGAGCGAACAAAAAGAGTCAAAAACGAGTGGCGCATACGGGCATCAAAGCGAGCAAAAGGCAGAAAATCAAAAGCGAAGCTAAGAAACACATTCTCAAAATGAGGACTTCGCCAACGGCTCTAAACGCTGCACGTTTCAATAGCTTTGTATTAGGAATTCATAATTACTTCAATCGGGCAACACATGTTAGTGTTGGGTTCTCACGTCTTGCCTACGATCTGCGAGCTTTCATGTACAATCGCCTCAAACAAATCGGGAAATACGAGCATCCTGCAAACCCACCGCCAACGTACAGTAAATTTTACAGCTTGGGTTACAGGACTTATAAAATAGCAGATGTTTATTTATATCCTCTTGCCAATGTGAAAACCAAGAACACGATGGGCTTTAGTACAGGTCTTTCACTCTTTACCACAGCAGGCAGAGAACTAATATACAAAAAACTTCGACCAGATTTACGTCAGGAAATTTACTTCCTATCGAAATCTAGCATCCCGAATCAAAGTGTAGAATATATGGATAATCGAATTAGTCGGTACAGTATGAAGATGGGGAAATGCGAAATTACAGGCATGTATCTCTTCGCATCCGATGTTCACTGCCACCACTATATCCCGCCCAACGCAGGTGGAAACGACAAGTTTACTAATTTGCGCATCCTCCACAAAGAGGTCGGGCAACTTATCCTCCAAACACAAAAAGAGACGATTGACGTACTCAAAAATAAACTGGGTTTAACGGAAATGATGATGAACAAGATCAACCAATACCGTGAAAAATATGCATTAGATCCAGTTTAACATATCCCAAATCAATGAGTAACGAGGAAGTTATGATTTAGTAAATTCAGTTAGATGGAAGGCGGAGTGCTTGGAAACAGGCTCGCTCCGTGTGGGACAGGGGAAAAGCTGGAGATTGCATCAAACGCTTACCTATTGTTACCGATAGTTCAATCACGACATGAAGGTAGCCAGCACACGACTGGCTACCTTTGTCCGTTAAAGTAACGAAAAAGCGATGTGGAGCCTGGGACTTTGCTAGGTTGTGATTCCATATTGAAAAACGATTGAGACAGGAGAGCGAATTTTAATAGGGATTTTAAGAAAGTTGTTCGATGGTGCTCCAATTCTTTGGCACCACGAATGCCACATAGACGTTCTTCGCCAAGGTATATTTCTGAGCCACCCGCAGTACCTCATCTGCGGTCACCGCCTCTACTTTGGCTACGAAAGCATCAACATCAAACTCCAGTCCATACAGTGTGCTATAACTCAGAGAATCATTTTGTGCGAGCACATCATCCATACCGATTGCCAACTGTCCGGTCACACAGGCAATGGCGCGACGGAGCTCCGCAGTACTGACGAGACTTGTCTCCAGATCCGTCAGGTGCTTGAACAGAATCTTTCTTACTTCGTTTACGTGCGTTGCCGGCAGTCCCATATATCCCAAAAGGTAGCCGTGGTCATGAAATGATTCGTAATCCACATCGACCGCATACGCGAGTCCTTTTTCTTCACGAATTTCATCATACAAACGAGAAGACGCATTTCCATGCGCTCCTAAAATCGTAGCAATAACTTCAAGCGCAGGCTCATCGCCGCTCCCGTCACCTGCCACCGGAATTGCCCATGAAATATGCGCCTGGCTGACGCTGCGTTTGACAAACGCTTCTTTTTGATGCAGTTCATATTCACGCTTCATTTGCTCGGCACGATCCTTCTGCTGATGAACGTGTAGGCGTTCCAAATAGGAGAGCACCGCATATTCATCAAAATTGCCCGTTGCTACAAAGATCACATCGCCTGTGTGATAGTGCGCGTTATAAAACTGAAGGAGATGTGAGCGCTGGATTTTCCGCACGCTTTTCTTAGTACCCAAAAGGGAGCTTCGCTTCAACAGACCTTCGAGCACCTCGCCGGAAACCGAAGAAGGTTGATCGGCATACATATGAATTTCTTCGATGATGACCTGCTTTTCTTTTTCGATTTCTTCTTCTGGAAGCGCCGGCTGCCAAAAAAAGTCAGATAGTAGGTTTAGCGCCTCCATGCTGTACTTGCTTTGCACCTGGATGTAGTATTTGGTTTCATCTTCCGAGGTATAGGCATTGGGAAGCGCGCCGAGGTCCGCGGCGTCCTGGTTGATCTTTTTTGCCGTTTTCGTGGCACTACCTTTAAAGAGCATATGTTCGAGAAAATGAGCAGTCCCGGCAGGGACGCCTACTTCCATGTTACATCCTGCTTTAATTGCGTAAGCAAAGACAGCACTTCGCGAAGATGAATCTGGCTTCAGCACGACTTGTAAATGATTTTTTAATGTTTTGATCTCCATACGCAGATCCCCCTTTACTTTTTGCATTATGAATTTTCTAGAGGGAACCTTCGTATCTGGCTTCCATACTATAATATACCATGTCTGTAGAAGCGTTGATATGTTCGAATCGAATGAGGAAATCAGGATCATGAGCAGTTATGTTGTCCAATTTTTTATGTTTTCTGTATCCAGTTGGACTCATATTGATTTTTGTTTCTGGCAATCCGCTTTTGACAATTCATAATATTTTAGAGAACGTTCCCGAAAATCAGTTGAATTAGTAATCTATATTTAATATTATGGAATTATATTTTGCAAACGTTCCCGAAACGGAGATATGATATGAGGGTTTCTATTAAAGATATAGCACTTAAGTGCAACTTATCCGTTAGTACAGTATCCAGGGCACTAAATGGTGATTATGGCGTCAAAAGTGCGACAAGAACTAGTGTTATGAAGGTAGCCAAAGAACTGGGCTACGTGCCAAATATCGCTGCAAAGGAATTAGTTAGCCAAAAGAGCAAACTAATCGGAATTATTCTTAACGAGAGTGACGGTGATGGTGAGGCACGTCCTGCCTTTTTCGAATTACTTCCTCACATCAATAAGACTTTAGCTATTTTTAACTATCGAGCGATCATCTACACAATTAATTCTAACAGTTACATAAGAGGAGAAATAACCGATATCATAAATCTGCGTAATTTGAGCGGATGTATCGTTGTTAGCGTTTTCAGAGAAAACCACCCGATATATGAGGATATCAAAAGCTTAAATAATCCGATTGTTGTGCTCGAAAGCTCTATATTAACCCGAATCTGTTCCAATATTAACACGGATGAAGTCATGGGTGGCTATATGGCAACACGTTACCTGATCGATAACGGTCACAAACAGATCGGTTTCGTTAATGGTCCCCAAAATTTTGAGATTAGCAACGAAAGATTTGAGGGTTTTCAGAAAGCAATTGAAGAATCTCAATTGCAAATATCAGACACTGCAATCATTTGGAGCAATTACACTGGGAGCGGTGGAAAAGATAGCATTCATCAGCTGATACAAAACAATCCTGCAATAACAGCTGTTTTTTTTGCGAATGACTTAATGGCTATGGGGGCAATCTCATCAATGGCTGAGTCAGGAATTCTTGTTCCAAAAGACATCTCAATCATTGGATATGACGGTCTATTTGTCTGTAAATATTACAATCCGCCATTGGCATCCGTAGTCATTGATAATGCAGCAATCGGGGTAAGAGCAGCAGAATTGCTTCTTGAATTGATAAATGGAGGCAGCGGTAAAACGGTAAGAGTGATGCCCAAATTATTCGAAGGAAAAAGCGTAAGAAAATATTGATATTGGAGGAATGGTCATGCAACAAAAGAAAAGTAAAATGACAGTTTGCATATTTTCATTTAGTTTTCTCGTATTGATTGGATGTTCATCAACAAATTCCGTCAACAATAAGTTGATTGAGTCAGCATCGGCTAGTAAATCAATCGTTGTGCCTATAAACGAATATTCTCCTAAGCATGATCTGCAAGTAATTCAAAACATTCGTAAAAATAGAAATTCTGGAAAAGAACTATACGAGATTTATCGGGATCTTACGTTAATTGACATCCATAACCACGATGCTGGTAATCCGAATGTTGTAAGTAAGTGGGGGCAATATGGAATAGACAGAATCGTGTTATTTGGGGATATATCAGAACCAAGTGCTCAAGCTACGGATCTATTGGCATGGCAACACTATCAATTAGAGCCAACTAATCTTTATCCCTCCTTCGCAGGTTTTCCAATTTATGAACCAGAAGGTTTATCCATTATTAAGGAAAAATTGGAGCAGGGTTATTTGAACATTGGAGAAGTCGCCGCCGCATCTACGGCATCGCCAGTTGTTTCCAAAGTAAAGTGGAAAGCCGCTCATCCAAATGACGGATATTTTCCGCAAATCTATGAGTTGGCAGCAGATTACCATGTACCGATTCTTTTGCATATCGATCCACCAAACGGTTCAGCAATTGTGCATCTTGAGGAAGCGCTTAATGAGCACCCTAATACCAACATAATCTTTGGGCATGCGAATGCTTATAACTCTCCTGATAACATTAAAAAGATATTGGAAAAGCACACAAATTTATATATTGACTTTTTTCCAGGATTTACGTCGTATAACCCCGACAGCAGCAACAAATTAGTGGATTTCATACCACTTATAGAGCAATTTCCAGATCGGTTTATGTTGTCTACCGACTCGGGATATGGTTTAACAACTGAAAAAGCAGCAAAGGCACTTTACGAAACTATTGATTTACTTTCACCTGAAACAGCACTTAAAGTAGCTTATCAAAATTACGAAAGATTTATTGAGCTTCAACCACCAACAAACACACAGATCAAAAAGATAACTGATTTATCCGATAAGCTTGGTAAAGCAGAAAAATATCGTTTAAATAAACGTATGGCGAACGAATTGATTTTTAAGTTGGAAAGTGCAGTAAAGTAATGGTTTATATGAATCGAAACAAATCCGTCGTTTTAAAAAAAAAATAACTTGGCAAAGAGAATAGTATTTTCTATAGAGAGGGAGAAACTTAAATGATCACCCGTATTACTCAATTAATTGATTTTCTTTCCGTATTAGACAAATTTAAAACTATCGAACGTAAAACCTACGTATCGAATACGGCACGGCGTGAAAATGATGCAGAGCATACCTGGCATATGTGCATGTTTGCTCTTTTGTTACATAAGGAAATAGGTTATGAAGTTAACTTAGAAAAAACTTTAAAATTGATTCTAATTCACGATTTAGTTGAGATTTATGCTGGTGATACCTTCACCCATGATGTTAAGGCACGTGTTGGTAAGAAGGTAAGAGAGGATGAAGCTGCTGAGATTCTGTTTGCACAGCTCCCAGAGGACTTCAAAAGTGAATTCAATGAGTTATGGGTTGAGTATGAATCAGGAGAAACACTCGAATCACAATTCGTTAAGACGATAGACAAGATGCAGGCTTTTGCTCAGAACGTACATACAAAGGGAATGGTTTGGAAAGAAAATCAAATTGCACCCGAGAAGATATTAACTTATAACGAAAGCTGGAGAAGTCATAATGAGTCCTTTTCGAAAATATTTAATCATCTATGGAGTTTCGCAAAAAAAGAAGGCTATTTATATCATTCCGATGATAAATAAGTTAGTGAATTAAGGGAAGAAATGGGTAGTTAGCGACTTTTAACTTAAGGAAGAATCATTCCAATGGAGGAGTACCTATATGTCTTTTGTTCGCATTAAAAGAGATCAATATCATGTTGTTAAGGGGTTAATCTCTGGGGGAGAATCGGTGTTTACGCCCTATCCACTCTCAATTTTAGAAGAAACGATTGATGGAATCGTCTTTGTAGACAACCAAGATCATCCTCAGTGTGCTGCTGTAATGTCTAGCGATTACATAGGGGGGCGTTTGATTGGTCATGCTGTCGATAAGGAGTTTAATGAAGGATTTATTGCGACGATGAAAGAACATTTTATTTCAAATGTTTCTTCCAACAACTTTAGATTATTCTGGTCAACTGCCTCCGAGACATGGGATGAGTTAATTTTTCGCGTATTTGGTTATAAGGTATTTCGTATAAGCAGGACACAATTTAAATTTGACAGACACGTCTTCGAAAGTCTAGGACCAGTCGAAAACGACAAAGACATGTTTCGGATAGATGCAGCGATGCTTCAGTCACATGAATCTTTGCGTAGGGAGATACAAGGTCTTTGGGGGAGTATAGAAAATTATCTTCAACATGACGTTGGATGGATCTCTATGTCATCAGATGGAGGTATTATGGGACGGTGTAATGCCGCATTTCTTGGAGGTGGGTTGGCAGAGCTTGCAATCCAAGTGAATAAATCAGTACGAGGTCAGGGGCTTGGCTATCAACTTGCGAGAAATTTCATTCAGGATTGTATGAATCGAGGTATAATACCGAATTGGACTTGTGATACTGAAAACGTGCCATCATTCCAAATGGCAAAAAAACTAGGCTTTAATGAGGATAGTACATACAATTTGTTTTGTTCGGTCTATACCCCAATGTTTCATGAACCGAGCAGACATGGGAAGTGAATGATTTATTGTAACTCCAGTGGGTTTTATAGCGGCAGTACGGGTACGATTTATGTGGATAATGTGAACGTATTTGCGAATTAAGGCAGGGAGTCGTGAAAATCCCCAGAGCCGTGTAGGTTACACGACTCTGGGGCATTTTTTGCGTGAACTGCTGCCATCGAGATTCTCTATTAGAGGATTAGTTTGATGACGATCTTGATGCTGACTAGGGTTTTAAGAATTTTGTAGCCATGTACATTACCATGATTGTATAATGAAACTCAACAATTCTGCCATGCATGAGGGCTAATATATCGACGAGTTAAGGGGAGAATGCATGATATGTTTAGGTGGAGTATGAGCCGGACGTTCATTAACATCGTAGTTTTGCTTTCAGTGCTGCTCCTGGTCGTGCTTGGGGGGTTCTCCATTACGGCATTCAAAAGTTTTGAAGGTATTGTTAAGCAGCGAACCTTTGAAGAGAACAGCAAGGAACTTCGCATTATCAGTGATACGATCAAGCGAATGAATGAAGATGTGAAGGCGTTTACATTCCGCCAACTAGACGATCCAGCTCTTGCCGCATTATTCGAGAAGAAGAATCTCGAATATTTCGAAATGTTCAAGTATATGGAGTTAATCAGTAAATCGTTTGAAATCAATCCTATCTTTCACTCGGATACGCTATACAGCGGAAAGACTGGAAATTTTTACTCAACGCTTGGCTCCATGGTACAGAAGGATACTTTCTTTGTGAACGCGATTCAAAACTACAGGGGCATACCGGTGCTTCAACCGATTCCAAGAGTGCTACCCAGTGAGGCTTATAACACTAGCGCCACTGTGTTTACGTATTTTTATTTTTTAACCGACAGTGACAACAAGTTATCCAAAGCGTTGGGCGTGAATATTGACGCAGCTTGGTTATGCGACACGTTAAGCAAGCTTAAGGGGCAGAATAATAAAGCTTACATTATTGATAAAACGAGCCGGACATTCATTGACGATTCCAAGCAAATTCGGAACTTGGATGTGCTCAACTCCGAACTGGTACACAAAATAATGGAAACTAATCAGGACTCGGGCAGCTTTGAGACAGGAGCGAAGAAGGATCAAAAAATCATTTCTTATCTCTGGATGCCCGAAACCAACTGGGTGCTTGTGGTGGAAGAATCCAATGAGTTTCTGAACCAATCGCTGCAATTCGTGCGCAAAATCATGCTACAGATGACGTTGGGCATCGCGCTTATTGCTCTCGTCGCAGCTGGTTTTATCGCTTACCGTATCTACCTCCCTTTCGGCCGTGTATTTCGCGAAGTCATGGGGCCTAGGGGCAAAACGGAGAACAAGGGGCCGCTCATTGACGAGTTTAAGCTTCTTTCGGATGTGTTTCAAAAAAATAAAGACTTGCTGAAGGACTATAACAGCTATAAACAGTCAGCGGATACGATTTTACTGGAAAATTACATTAAAGCTGTGTTGATGGAGAACAATTCGATTGCCAATCAGTTGACCGGCGAATTTTCTACTGTGTTTGGCAATATGCTCGATCGTGAGATGATGCTGATTCTCCTGAAGATTGATCGACGGGAGCAGTTCGAGATGCTGGACTCCGATCGAAAAAAGGCTTATCGTTTTATCATCATGAATGTAGCTGAGGAAGTTCTTGATTCGGGCAATGCGGCAAAGGCCATCTATATTGGGGAGGGGCAGTTTATTATTCTTGCCTTCCTTCCGGAAGGAAAGCGTGACATCAGCTGGGACGAGAAAATTAGAGTGTTGCAAAATACTGTAAAAGGGTTTACAGGCATTTCACTTTCAGCTTTCCTCGGCGGATATGTGCAAGGCGTCGGAGCACTCATTCACTCGTACCGTACCGCATCTCTTTTGCTGAAATATAGCGTGTTCTATAGCCATGAAGCTATTCTGGATCCTGCTGTTTTGGATCTTCATGAGCAGATGAAGGTTACCTACGATGAGAAGCTGGAAGAACGAATCTTAGATTCGATTCGTGCAGGAGACGGGGATGAAGCCAAAGCACTGTTCGATCAGTTCATTGAAGTATCGTCCAAAGGAGACATCGAAAGCTTCATGCTGTCCATGACCCGCTTTTCCTTGGCGCTGGGCAAAGCCTTTGATATTTTGAACAAAACGAGAATTGAGAAAATTCCGATCTCTATGAAAGATTTTTACATGCGGATGGCTTCCTTTGAATCCATTGATGAACTCAAAAGCAAATTTTATGAGGATATCATGAAAATTGCAAATCAGAAGCCGCTTGTGGAGATGCGTCACGACGCCTTGGTTGAATCGATTAAACGCTACATTCAGGATCATTTTAAGGAAGAGCTGAGCTTGAAGGGCATAGCGGTAGAGTTTAAGCTATCCCAAGGCTATCTAGGTACGATCTTTAAGGATTCGGTCGGATTGTCCGTTATGGACTATATTCATAATTTCAGGTTGGACAAGTCAGCCGAACTGCTGCTTGCGACGGAGCTGAGCATCGGCGATATTATGGAGAGAACGGGCTTCTACAATGAAAGCAGCTACTATAAACTGTTTAAGCGCAGGTTCGGCACTACGCCAAAAGCCTATCGCGTAGACAAAGAAATTATGAACAAACTGGAGAAATGACACGCAAACGTCGTGTTTTTTCTCTTTTTTTGTGTAAATGGACACTTTTCTTTAAATCGTACAGTCATTAGAACAAGAAAATGGAATTGAACAGTGGTGCAATTGGGCGTTCGGCGGTATATTCAATTTGCATAGCAGCAGCTTAGAAGACGAAGAGGAGGTGTATAGATGAAAACTACCGCAATATCTAAAACTGCGCCGAGCGTGAGAAAGGTGTCTCGCAGAAGTACCCTTCGGAAAAATGTGGATTATACGTTATTGGCGCTTCCGGCATTGGTGCTTATGATTGTATTTAATTTTGTACCTCTGCCGGGCATTATACTTGCCTTTAAGAACTACAATTTTGTCGATGGTATTTTTGGTAGCCCATGGGTCGGGCTTAAAAACTTTATGTTTATTTTTTCAACGACCGATGCTGTGCTGGCACTAAAAAACACGCTTATATATAATGCCGTTTTTATTATTACGGGAATTAGCGGAAGTGTCCTGCTGGCGATTCTGTTAAATGAAGTATTGAGCAGAAAGATGTTGAAAGTGTATCAAACCGCCATATTCTTGCCGTACTTTCTTTCCTGGACGATTGTTTCTTACATTGTGTTTGCTTTGCTGGATAACAGCAAGGGAATGGTGAACTTCATTTTGCATGGATTGGGCTTCTCGTCAGTGGAGTGGTATTTTGATCCGCAATACTGGTTCTGGATTCATGTTATCTTGCACTTTTGGAAATTAATGGGTTATACAACGCTATTGAATTACGCATACATCTTATCTGTGGATCCTGCCTATTATGAAGCGGCATCCATCGACGGAGCAAGCAGGTTCCAGATGGCGTTGAGAATTACGATTCCAGCTTTGCGGCCCATTATTCTAATCAATTTCCTATTAGCATTGGGTCGAATCTTTAATGCAGATTTCGGGCAGTTCTTCTTGGTGCCTTTGGAGTCACCAGCGTTGCATGACGTCTCGTCTGTTCTGGATACGTATGTATACAGCGCATTACGCGGAGGGGCAGATCTAGGGATGGGTGCTGCGGCAGGATTATTTCAATCCATCGCTGGATTCATACTTGTATTAGCCGTAAACTTTTTCATCCGGTACAGAAGTGGCCGGGATAGCGCCATGTTCTAGAAGGGGGAAAACAGAATGATATCAGCTGTAAAAAAGCGGAGACTACGCCTGAACAACTGGATTCCGCACTCGGTATTTACACTGCTGGCAATAAGCTGTGTAATACCGATGTTGCTGGTGGTGATAATCTCCGTCAGCGATTCGAAAAGTATTGTGGAGCGCGGGTACAGTCTGTTCCCAAGCTTATGGAGCTCAGCCGCTTATCAGTTTATTTTCCAATCGCCTAAGCTTATTCTAAATTCCTATGGCACGACGTTATTCGTCACTGTAGTCGGAACTGTTGTAGGATTGCTGTTGACAGCGATGATATCATATTCGCTATCGCGTAAGGAGTATAAGCTTGCAGGCATAATCGGGTTTCTGGTGTTCTTCTCGCTTCTGTTCAATGCGGGGTTGATTCCAAGTTATATTGTATATACCAAATTTTATTTGCTCAAGGATACGTTTTGGATTCTCATTCTTCCAGGTCTCGTCTCCGCGTGGAATGTCATCCTGCTGCGCACATTTTTCTTCGATTTGCCGCAGGAAGTGCTGGAGTCGGCGAGTATCGACGGTTGCAGCGAGATGCGCATTTTCTGGCAAATTGTTCTCCCGATGTCCAAGCCAGCACTCGCGACGATTGGACTGATTTTAATGCTTACCTACTGGAATGAGTGGTTCCGTTCATTGATCTACATCGACACGGAAAGCAAATTTATGCTGCAGTATTTGCTGTACAAAATTTTACTAAATGCTGAAATTATGATGAAAGACTCTCAAATGGGTTTAAGCATCGGGGGGACAGAATTCCCTTCCGACAGCGCGAGAATGGCGATTGCCGTCATTGCAGCGGGTCCGATGATGTTCGTATTTCCGTTTTTCCAAAAATATTTTGTTAGAGGCATTACAGCCGGAGCAGTTAAAGGATAATATCAACTGTTTGATCTTAAACGTCGATATAACAAATAAAAGGGAGTTGTTCAGATTGAAAATGTTGAAAGCACTTACAACGATGACAGTAGTAATGGTGACGGCAACTAGTTTGGTAGCTTGTACCGCGAAGGAAAGCGCAAGTGAAGCGACGCAGTCTCCTAAAGTTGCAGCGTCGCCGACTGCAGCAACGCTAGCACCGGTTAAGCTCAAATGGGTGCTCCGCATTCCTGCGCAAAAAGAAGGAGCGGCGGTATTAACCGAGATTAACAAGATTTTGCAAGCAAAGATTAATGCCACGCTTGAGATTCAGTTTATTGAGGCTGCAGCTTATGCGGAGAAGACGAAGCTGATGATTGCTGCGGGTGAAGACTTCGATATCATGTTCACTGCCCCAGGCTACAATTTTTATGATAACGTTGCCAAAGGCGCCTTCATTCCGATGGACGAATTACTGACGAAATATGCATCGAAAGCGTATGGCCAGATTCCGCCTAACTTCTGGAACGCGATGAAAGTCAATAATAAAGTGTACGGTTTCCCTAACTATCAAATCGCAGCTCGTCAGTCCGTTATTAGTTTCAGAAAAGATATGGTCGATAAATATGGCATCGATGTCAACGCGATTAAGAAAATGGAAGATCTGGAACCAGCTTTAGCGAAAATGAAGGCCGGCGAAGCCGACAAATTCATTTTTAACGGTCCCGGCCTAACTCTCACCGGTATTGATATCATGAATTATATGAAATTGGAAACGTTAGGCCAAGACGGATCGCCAGGAGCGATTGAATCTGTAGGCTCCGACTTTAAAGTCATCAATCAATACGAACATCCAGCGTTCGTGAACTTGGTGAAATTGATGAAAAGCTGGTCGGAAAAGGGCTATCTTAATAAAGATCTAGCTTTGGTGAAAGACCCAACTGAGCTTATGAAAACCGGCAAAATCCTTTCCTACGGGCTGACTACTTACAAACCTGGCATAGAAGCTGAAACGAAAGCTCGCTATAATTACGACTCTGTGTTTGCGAATCTATCAGAGCCTTTCGTTACCACAAATTCCGTAAATGCCACGATGCAGGCGATCAGCCGCACGTCCAAAAATCCGGATCGGGCTATGATGTTCTTGGAGTTAATGAACACCGACAAGCAGTTGTACAACATGGTCCTTTATGGACTTGAAGGTAAGAACTACAAGAAAACGGGAGAAAATACAATCGAATTGATTCCAGATTCCGGATACGCGACGAACGTCGCCTGGATGCTGGGTAACCAGTTGAACG
Source organism: Paenibacillus qinlingensis (assembly GCF_031455095.1). GTDB lineage: Bacteria > Bacillota > Bacilli > Paenibacillales > NBRC-103111 > Paenibacillus_E > Paenibacillus_E qinlingensis_A. The sequence continues at coordinate 1,786,529 of NZ_JAVDSB010000001.1, read as the reverse complement.
CTTACCTGCTGCCGGGGGTTGCTGCGGACATTCCACAGAAGACAGACCAACTAAATAAAAGCGCGAAGGCTTCTAGAATTATGGGCTTCTCCTTCGATGCGGAGCCAGTTAAAGCGGAACTTGCTCAAGCTAAAACCATTACTGATAAATATATCCAAGGTTTGGCTTACGGCATGATGGATGTAGACAGTACGCTGGCTACAATGAATAAAGAGCTGAAAGCGGCAGGTATGGATAAAATTATCGCTGAGAAGCAGAAGCAGCTAGACGCTTGGGCGGCGGCAAATAAGAAGTAATCGAGTATAAATAACAATATAGTTAAGCGGCCTTTGTCCTGAATTCCATTGGACAGAGGCCGTTTTAAGAAATACCAATGAAAAGGGTATATCTGTAATGGAAATAGTTAAAAGATTGGAGCAGGGAAACATGAATATTCAAACGGAACGTGTTTGGCGGGAAATGTGGGAGCAATTTGGTTGCAAGCTCAAGGTGGAGGATGGTCTTGTGAATTCGGGGAAGCCGGGGCATACGGCAGAAGGATCACAAGTTCAGGAAGCGCATGACGGAAGAGCAACGGCGGCTTATTATGCTATTGGCATGGCTTTAGGAATTTTGGAGGAGGAGCAAAGTTTGCAAATCCTTCAGTCGCTCGCAGAATTACAGTTTACCGACAAGTTGAGTCCGCATTATGGCGCTTTTCGCTGGTACGGGGAAGAGACACGAGTCAACGACTCAAATGCTGCCTTTTTTATTCTGATGCCATTGGTTGTGTTGAGACTTTACATGGAAGAACAAGTGCCAGTTGCTCATCGAGAACTTCTTGATCAAATGATGGATCACGGTGCAGCTTGGTTCGAGCATGAATTAAAGGAGCCGATCTTGTATTATTCGAACAAAATTGTGAGCGACGGTGCTCTGTTGTTGGCAATTTCGAAAATACGAAATTTACCTCATCACTATCAAGCAGGCATAGCTTTTTTTGAACAATGGACGAATTATACGCATCGTAGAGGTTGGGGCTGGGGAGAAAATATCAGCCTGTTATATATTCTTATCATCATGAATGCGCTGCGCATTTCAAATGTTTCCTTGCATGAGGAGAACGCTGAGTTGAAAGAGAAAATTGGAACTATCATGAATGGACTATTGGATTATGTTCGTTTTCATGATGGTTATGAATTTGTGCCGTCCATACGGAGCTACAATGTACAAGGTAAGTTACAGCCGATTAGCTTAATGTGGAGGATCGCAGGGATAGAAATGCCTTCATCGATTGAGGCTGAGACAGGAGGCGAACTGTGGTACGGACTGTCTTATCTGCTTTTTGAGGAGGAGTTGCAGCTTGTAACATTCTCGAAACTTCCACTCCCTCGCAGAAGGTCGGAACGAATCATGGATTCGAGCCATGCGCATACATGGGTTGGCGAGACTGGCAGAATAGGCAGCATAAACCGATTCCCGGTCATTGCAGGTTCGTATCAATGGCCGACTTGGGGCTTAGCTTGGCAATCCTATCCGGTATCTCTTGCAGTATCTGGACATCAAGTTTCTTACCTGCGCTGGTATGCACACGACGGTGAGCGCGAAAGAATCCATCCTGCTGCCATGCAGCAGGCGTATCTAAGTCCGGCACTGTTTCGGGAATCCTGGTATCCGGACACCCAACTCAGATCGGTTCAGCAAGATCAGGCCGTATTGGTTGTACGCAGTATGAGCCGAATTCACAACGAAGTAGACGAGCTTGCAGATGAGTGGGTCGTCCATCGCTGGACAGGCGAATTGCACACGGCAGCTGGTTCTGATGGTCGAGAGTGGACTATTTTGCAATATCCGCAATCGGCCGTATTGATCGCACCTCTGCTAGGCATTGCACATGGCGATCTTGCTCGCCAATTACCTACACTCCATTCTGATGTTGATGGTGATACGCTTCGATTAAGGCAAGTACTTTATGCTGGTAAATTGCAAATGCTTCAGCAACCGAGGTTGGAAACAGGTTGGGCGATTTATTATGCCGACGGCATAAGCAGCCTAAGTGAAGCCACGGCACTCGCAGCGCGATTGCGTCTTGAAGAGGCATCGTATAGAGATGGCGAGGTTCCTCGCGAAAGCTATATGGAAATGAGACGTGCAACATTATTTGAAGGAGACACGAAGCTGACAGAGCTTATTGTCGATCCCCATAAAATAGAAAGCGGTGAAGCGTAATGAATACAACGATCGAACTTAACAAGATGGAAACGCACGCAATCATTGAGAAAGTCATCGGGCAGCTCAAGCATTTACAAGGTGGCGCTGTGGAAGAAACATGTCCAATAGGGATTATTTCCATGGAAAACTGGGAATGGCCGCAGGGCGTTGGTCTATTCTCCCTTTACTTATACTATCGGAAGACAGCGAGACAGGATATCAAAATGTATTTGATCGACTGGTTTGATCGGAGAATTGCGGAGGGTATTCCTTTCAAAAATGTAAATACCATGTGTCCGATGCTGACGCTTAGCTTCCTTGCCGAGGAAACAGGGCGTGAGGATTACATGGCTTTGTGCCGAGAATGGGCGGAATATGCCGTGAAGGAGATGCCAAGAACGGAGGAAGGCGGCATTCAGCACGTTGTTTCGGGTCATTTAAACGAAGGTGAAGTTTGGGATGACACTTTGTACATGACCGTGTTGTTCGTGTGCCGCATGGGTCTTCTGCTGAATGAGGAATCCTTTATCGATGAGAGTGTGTACCAATTTCTGATGCATATCAAATATTTAACCGACCGCCGCACGGGTTTGTTGTTCCACGGTTGGACCTTTAACGGACGTCACCACTTCGCTGAAGCGTTATGGGCTAGAGGCAACTCTTGGTATACAGCAGGACTCGTCGATTATTTGGAAATGGTCGAGCTTCCGAAATCTGTTGAACGTCATCTACTATCAGCGCTTGAACAGCAAGCGTCAAAGCTTGCTGAGCTGCAGGCTGAAGACGGCATGTGGCACACATTGCTGGATGATCCAAACTCCTACACGGAAACTTCGGCCACGGCAGCTTTTGCCTACGGCATCTTAAAGGCAGTAAGAAAAGGTTACTTGCCTGAGTCTTATAGAGAAGTTGGCGCCAAAGCGTATGCTGCTGTCGTCTCTCAGATTGACGCGGAAGGCGTTGTGAACGGCGTATCCTACGGCACAGGGATGGGGCGCACGCTTCAGGAATATCGTGACATTCCAATTTGCCCGATGCCATACGGTCAATCCATGACTCTGCTCATGCTGACTGAAGGATTGGAGCACTAAATAACACGACAGGGGATTATACATTCTAGGAGGTACAGAGCATGAAGATTACAGATGTTAGTACTTATATTATAGGTAATTCATGGAAAAATTGGCTTTTTATACAAGTTCATACCGACGAAGGGATCACAGGGATTGGGGAAGGAACATTAAATGCTTTTGCCAAGACCGTTGAGGCAGCCATCCATGAACTTAAGCATCTAGTCATTGGTATGAGTCCGTTTGATGTAGAGACAATTTCATTAAAAATGATCCGGGACGTTTACTCAGACGGCGGTCAAATTCAAGGTTCCGCGCTCGCAGCAATTGAAACCGCTTGCTGGGATATTATGGGTAAAGCAACAGGACAGCCAGTTTACAAGCTACTTGGAGGGAAATGTCATGATAAACTGCGCTGCTATGCAAACGGATGGTACCGTGGCGGTACAGATGAAGAAAGCTTATTTCACCAAGCAAAAGAAGTCGTGGCTAAAGGCTATACGGCGTTAAAGTTCGATCCGTTTGGGGCAGCGTGGCGTACCGTAGAACGATCAGATTTCACTTCTGCAATTCGCAGAATAGCCGTTGTCCGCGAGGCGGTTGGCCAGGATGTTGATATCTTAATCGAGGGGCATAACCGTTTCAGTGTGCATACAGCCCTACAGTTTGCAGATGCAATGGCACTGTATCGTCCGACTTGGTTTGAAGCGCCAGTTCCGCCATATCGGCAATCATCTGTGATTGAAGTGGCTAAACGTAGTCCTGTGCCTATTGCAACTGGCGAGGATTACTATAATCGCGAGCAGTTCGCAGAACTACTCAAGCATGATGCTGTGCATATTATTCAATTGGAGCCGCAATTCCTGGGACTAAGCGCATCCAAGCAAATTTGCGGCATGGTGCATGCGCATAACGGCGTAACCGCTCCGCACAGTGCACAAGGTCCGATTTGTTCCATTGTCTGTGCTCATTTGAACATGGCAAGTCCGAATTTTTTCTTGCATGAAATTTTCGATGAGTTTAATGCTTCTTGGGCACAGGATATCCTGTCTACTTCGTTCAAAGTGGAGAATGGTTACCTGCAGCCGCCGGAAAGACCCGGACTAGGTTTCGATCTTAATTTGGACGAAATTTCCAAACATCCCTATGATCCTGGCCATTGGCTGCCATTATTTAGACAAGGCTGGGAAAAACGGGAGAGAGTCAATTAAAGGAGATGTAATCAACATGAAAGCATTAATATATGAAGGTCCCCGGGCAATGAACATTCGTGAGGTTCCAATCCCTGAGTTTATGCAAGATGAGGTGTTAATCCAAGTGAAGCGAGCTGGGATTTGTGGTTCCGAACTAAGTGGTTACTTAGGTCATAACTCACTCCGTAAGCCACCGCTTATCATGGGACATGAGTTCTCAGGAGTCATTGAAAGATTGGGCTCACAGGTAAATGGATTGCAAGTTGGAGACCGTGTTACAGCTAACCCATTGGTGACTTGCGGACAATGTAGATTTTGCCGAAACGGTCAGTCTCAATTGTGTAGCGAGAGAAAATTACTAGGGGCGCACAGACCGGGAGCATTTGCCGAATATATTGCTGTACCTGCGAGAAATGTTTTTCAATTGGAGAATTACGTATCATTGGAAGAAGGTGCTTTTGCCGAACCTTTTGCTTGCGCGATTCATGTATGCCGGATGCTGGCATTGACGCCAACTGAACGATTGCTCATTTATGGTGCTGGTCCTATCGGTTTGTTTGCCTTGCAGGCAGCTCATGTGTATGGCCTTCAGAACATTGTTATCGTAGATCTAAACGCAACTAGACTCGAAATTGCTAAGGAACTAGGCGGAATTGCCATCACCAACTTGGATCAGCTTGATCCATTATTAAAAGGAGATTTTGATGCCGTTATTGATGCAGTTGGAGCTGAAACGACTCGCAGAAAAAGCATAGAGGCAACCCGTCCTGGAGGCAAGGTTATCTTTACTGGTTTGCATGAAGCTGAAAGTAAGTTGGCTGTAAACGACATGATTCGCAGTGAGATAACAACTATGGGGGCATTTGCTTACTCACAAGAAGATTTTGAAACCGCGCTGCTTTGGATAGGACAAGGTAGAGTGAATATGCTCCCATGGGTTGAATACGCACCCTTAGCTGAAGGTAATATGTGTTTTGAGAAATTGATTTCCGGTCCAGGTAGGATTGCAAAAATTATATTAAGTTTGTAAAAAGAAGTGAGGTGTGTGGAATGGTTTGGAAAGGGAAGGTTATCATCGTGACAGGTGGCGGTGGCGGCATTGGGCGATCCGTTGCACACAAGTTCGCTGCCCAAGGTGGACAGGTTGTTGTTGTCAATAGAACGGCTAGTAAAGCAGAGGCTGTCGCACAGGAAATTAGTGACGCAGGCGGCCAAGCTATTGCCGTGCAGGCGGATGTTGCTCTTGAAAGTGATGTGAAAAGGGTAGTTCAAACTACGCTGGATTGGTTTGGGAAGATCGACGTTTTGGTGAATAATGCGGCAATGTGTCCTCAAATTCGCCTTACGGATATGAACCTTGAACAGTGGAATCAAGTGATAACGAATAACCTTACCTCCGTATTTCTGTTTTGCAGGGAGGTCATACCCCACATGCTTGAGAATGCCGGAGGCTCAATCGTGAATGTAAGTTCTGTTCATGCTCTGGCTACGCTTGATGGATATTCCGCATATTCAGCTTCTAAGGGGGGAATAGTCGCAATGACAAGGGCTATTGCTCTCGATTATGCCCGCCAGAACATACGAGTTAATACTGTACTTCCCGGAGCGGTTCAGACTGCGATGCTGGAAAGCAGTGTAAAGAACCTAAATACACCTCGTGAGGAAATCATGAAGCAATGGAATGAAGCACAACCGATCGGCCGCGTAGGACAACCTGAAGAGATCGCCTCAGTTATTTTGTTTGCCGCCAGTCCGGAAAATTCATTCATGACAGGGGCCACGCTAGTAGCAGATGGCGGGATGACAGCAGAACTCTAGTATTGAGGTTGGTACTTTACAAGGTTGGTAGATATAAGATTCGTTATAATTTGAACAGTAGGGCGGCCTTTAGCGAGAGCCGCCTTTTTACTGCCTTTTTATTTTACCTCTATATATTTGTTGCCAATATGCTTGTGTTGAATTGTTTTTTAAATTGATAAGGTGTGATGCCACTGTGTTTTTTGAACATTTTGCAAAAATGAGATGTATTCGCTAATCCAAGTTTGGCTGCAATTTCTTGCACTTGCATATCTGAATTCAACAACCACTTTCGAGCTAGATTTACTCTACGGATTGCGACATATTCCCGGATAGAACAACCGATTTCTTGTTGAAATAGGGTCGATATATAGTTCGGATGAAGATGAAGAACGAGCGAGAGCTCTTCTAATCTCAGTTCCTCAGTTAAGTGACTTTCAATCCATTCTAATGCCCGCTCTATATGTGTGATCCCTCTGTCACGATCCCGGGTGGCGCCATCTTTCAAGGGCTGAAGCTGATGCAGCCATTGCAGCATAGCCAGTACAGAGGAAGAGCATAACTCCAAGACATGATTCCATGCGTTGTTTGCTTCATGCATGGCTTCATGTAGGAGTCGCATGCTTTGAATCAAAGGATGGTTCTCACTAATATCAGTTAGGAAAGGCGAGGGGATAGGAGATTCCAAAAGCTTTCGTAAATACTGATTGGCCGTAGGGAAGGCTGGTAGTAATGTCTGTAAAGCTGCAGGCTCGAACAAAAGAAAAGAACGGACACAACCATCGATGTGAAAACGCATGCGATGGAGCTGAAAGGGCCGAAATACAACTAACATACCAGGAGAAAGCTGCAGTTGATAACCGTCACAAATTAAAATGCCGGATCCCTCATGTACATAGTATAGCTCCAGACCCTGATGAGAGTGAAAAACATCCTGCTTATAGTCTAAGTTACTACGATAAACGGAACGATAAGGAAATTGGTGAAGTCCCAAATGTTGGACATGCTTCGGTTTTAATGGTGTATTCAAAGTAAAGTTCCTCCATGTTAACAAATACATCTGAGAATAACGTCATTTCACCTCATGTATGAAGCACTTTCGGATCTATTATACCATTATAATAATGATTGAAAGCATAACATTTTTATTAAATGAAATTTATATTCACTTCTTATGGGGGGGATTTACTATGGGTCTGCAGCAACAGAATGGAGAGGAATTTGAGGTTGATATTGATCGTACTGAGTTGCCAGATGATATATCCGTCGGGGGAAAACAACTTCGTCCCGTTGATACGAACCGCCGATTAATGACACTGTTTTGGCTCGAGTTTGAACTTTCACGAATGACGATGGGCTGGGTACCTTGCTTTCCTGACTGGGACATCAAGGGCGAGTTAATGCGTATGTCATATTTGCATACATTGCATATGAAAGCGATTAAGGAGCGTATACAAGAACTGCCAGGACCAGGTCTGAACGATAGATCGCGCACGCCTGCCGTCATTCAGGATGGTTTTGAAGCACTTTCTCTTGCAACAGGTCTAGCGGAATTTGCCCAAGGCTATGCACTCATTCTTACAGCAGTTTATTCTTTTTACGATAAGCTACGTCTAGACATGGATCCAATTCTGGATGCTCCTTCTTTTCATACGCTGCGAATCGCTGAAATAGATCGAAGTGAACTTTTAAATTGGACGAAATCTTATATCCTTCATGCTAAAGCCGAAGAGCAAATAGATCTCGACAGGCTAGACAGATGGGAAGATTATTGTAAAAAAATGATTGCTATTATGCTCATGGGTGCGCATTCAAAGGAAGTTGCATGGATTGCGCCGCCAAATGATGCTGCGCTTGGTCCGGTTCCTACTGTGGCAGCGCCCGATAAGCGTTTCCCTTTGTTTGACCCGGCCATACATGGTGAGGGAAATTTATTGCGGCATCCGAGTAGTCCAGTGAATGACAGTGTCAAACAGATGGTTTTTATCAACGCATCCGAAATGACTTCGGCTGAATCGTTAGCCTATCTATATTATGGTGTGCAGGGGATGCCGATTGAGTTCTACCTTGACGTTGCCCGTCATACGTGGGATGAAGCGCGTCATAGCCAGATGGGGGTTCGGCGTTTGCGTCAGTGGGGCTACGATACCGAGCAGTTCTTGTGGGCAGGTACGCAATCGCTTACGCAAGATAATCTAGATTCGATTTTCCCCGAATTTTATGCCGGCCTAACAATGATTGCAGAGCCATGTTCTTTCTTTAAAAAGAGGAAGTCCATCGATGCTTTCTGGAAATTTGGCGATGTGGAATCAGCCATTCAGTCCGAATTTGATATAGCTGATGAGCGGCTTCATGTCGATTTCGGACAAAAGTGGGGGGCAAAGCTCTTCGAGCATATCAACGATTTTCAAACGGCTCAATCGGTACAAGAAAAGGTCCGTGCCCGTCGTCTTCAAAACATCGGCATTCCAGATGAAGAGATTGGACACCTGTTAAAGCACTTTCCTGAAATGTGCGGATTTACGACAAAGGAGCTTGTTTATGACAAATATTAATGCTACTGTGCCCTTATCTGTACTTCCCCGAAGCGGCGAAAAAGTATCTCGACTAGGCTTTGGAGCGATGGGACTTTCCGGCATGTTCGGATCTCAGGACGATGACTATATGGTTCGTTCGATCTTGATGTCGCTGGAAAAGGGGATTAACTTTATCGATACTGCTCGAGCATATGGCAGGTCTGAAGAACTTGTTGGAAAGGCGATCAAGCAGTGGCGTGGAGATAAGCCTTTCATTGCAACGAAAGCGGAAGCGATGGCCGGAGGTGGCGGCCGCAAGCATCCGGGAGCAGCCTGGCACGAGCCGCATCGGGTAGAAGAAGCTTTTCCCCCTGGCTCCATTCGCGCATCACTGGAGAAGTCGCTCCAAGAGCTGCAACTAGAATGTGTCGATCTTCTTCAGCTTCATAAATATTGGCCGATCTGGGATCGAACCGATTATTGGATGGAGGAACTTCTGCGTCTCAAAGAGGAAGGCAAAACGCGTTTTGTTGGCATTTCTGCAATCGATCATCGTCACGATCTGACACTTTCGCTGATTCGCAGCGGACACATTGATTTTTTACAGGCGCTTTTTAACATTTTTGACTCGACAGCGCTGGATGCAGTCATTCCGGAATGCCAGGAACATGACGTTGCATTTATTGCCAGAATCATTTTGGATGAAGGTGGTCTAACCGGCTTTCTTCGTCAAGATACCGTATTCAACGAAGGTGATTTCCGGCGTAGTTATTTCGATGTCCTTCCCAGAGAAACCTATATGAGCAAAGTGGACGCTCTTCGTTCTTATGTGCCAGAACATGCCGGAAGCCTTGCGGAGTTAGCGATTCGGTTTGCTCTTCAGGATCCAGGAGTCACAGTCGCCATTACTTCGATGCAAGTGCATGAATATGCCGAACAGAACATTGCAGCTTCACAGCAGCCTCCACTTGCCAATCAAGTTTATGAAGAACTATGTTATCAACACCGATGGATCCGTAACTTTTATCATGCTAGGAGATATTTATGAGTCAGATTGTAAGTTGGGCTGAATTATTTCCGCGCGAATTTGAGGAAAAGTTGAAGGCATGTCCTGTCGTTTATTTGCCATTAGGCTTATGTGAGCCGCACGGGCTAATTAGCGCATTCGGATTGGATACGTTTAAAGCGGAATTTATTTGCCAAGAAACAGCTCGCAGAACAGGGGGCATCGTTGCGCCAACGATGCCCTATCATATTCATGAAAACGGTCCCTCGGCACGCTGGCTAGAGGATCAAGTAGGGGCGCTTAATCCTCGTCTGACTTCAGTGCCATCCAATGTCTTTTTTCAGTTATACATTTACTTACTTAGAACTTTTTATAATGCGGGTTTCCGCACAGCGGTTGTCGTTTCTGGCCATGGTGGTGCACATGTTGCCGATCTGGAATGGATCAGCTTTCAATTTGAGCATTTAACAGGCATGCAGGTGATGTATACGACTGATTTTGCCTTAGCTGGGGGGAAATACCCGGGTGATCATGCTGGAAAATACGAAATATCTACATTTCTATACCTTCGTCCGGATTTAGTCGATGCAACCCGGACGGTTTTGGATGACGGCAAACGTTTTGCTTTGGATCCTTCCAGTCTTGAAGCCACAACTGAATACGGAGAGGAAATCCTTAACGCATGTATTGCTTCACTTGCAGAACGTGTCCAGCTACTTGCTGCAAGCAGAGGTGCCGCCGAGGATAGTCAGTTCCTGTCTTTTCAAACAACAGAACAGTTCTGGGATCAGATAGTTCAATCCGATCATCGATTTGCTTCGCTTCAGCCCAGAGAGGGGCAACTTCCTGTATCAAGGGGGTATCGGTACAAAAACAGTGAATTTATAAAGCTTCGATAAGTATGCTCATAGTAGCAGAACTTTTGTTTTATCAAAAACCGGGCGAACATTAGAACGGGTTTTATTCGAAATAACTGAAAAACGAATCCGTCCTTTGTAAATAGTGTTTCTAATTCAATTGATATAAGTAACCTCCTGGCCTCCAAGCCAAGAGGTTATTTGCGGTTCAAAAGATCGCTGAGAGCTTTGAAATAACGCCTCTTGCAACTGGAGGAGACTATTTATTTGTCATATAAAAAAGTAATTTGGATTTTTGAAAATAAATAGTGAATTTAGCGAAAATATCTTGACCGATACCAATAGGAATGTTATTTTAAAATTATTATTTAATATAACAAATATGTTTTTGTTATATCGAAAATTAAATTTGTGGGCAAGGAGGTGACTCACCTCGGTGGGGGCATGCCATGATACTGGACATTACTGGACCCATTCGGAACGGGATGTGGACATACGGCGACCCGCTTCCTTCAGTGGAAATTGAACAAGTAGCCATGCTCGAAGGCGAAGGTTGGAAAGGCCATCGCTTACAGCTGCACACCTTGGCCGGAACGTATATCGAGTCTGCCGATCACCTGCTGCCAGGTAGGAAGACGATAGGCGAGCTGCCGGTTGAGAGTTTCGTCCGCCGTGCGTGGATCGCGCAGCTCTCGGATAAGCGGGAGCTAGAGCCGATTACGGCAGCTGAACTTGCGGCAGCTTGCGAGGGGCATGCCCACCGACCGGGGGATGCGCTTCTGATCGCGACCGGTTGGGATAAGCGATGGCAGGAGCCAGAGTTCGTCACGCATTGTCCGTTTTTTACAGAGGAAACGATGAAATGGGTGATTGAACGGGATGTCGGGCTACTGGGGGTGGATGTTCCTTGCATGCAGGATCCTCGTGCGGATGACGGGACACTGTGCCGACAGTTTTTCAAGCAGGAAAGACTGCTCCTTGCGCCACTAGTCGGTCTGCGGAAGGCGGCAACGGGGCCATGGATGCTGGCCGCACTACCGCTGTCCATCCCAGGTGTCTGCGGTGCGCCTTGCCGGGCAATCCTAATGCCAATCACGGAAGGAGGATAAACGTGATCTATGAACATGTGGCAACTACAGAAGAGCTTGCTCGAAGCGATGGCCGAGTGTGAAGAGGTTCTTGATGAAGGGATTGTCGTTTGTATAGAGCCAGGCATTTATCTAGAGGGAGCTGGGGTGCGAATAGAAAATATGTACGTCGTTCGCGCCGATGGATGATCCGAGAATCTGACTCCGTTTGACGAGTGTTGGTAAATAAAATTTTGGAGGGACTCATTATGACATTATCAGGCAATATTCCTGTAATCCCAACGCCATTTCTACAGGGTAAAATTGAATACGCTGGTTTAGATCGCCTAATGGAACGAACGATCGACCACCTCGAAGGCTATGTCGTTTGCGGCAGCACGGGAGAAGCCCCGGCGTTGTCCATGCAGGAGCGAATCGACATCGTTAACTATATGGCTCCGAAAATGCCGGCAGGCAAAGAGCTCGTCATTGGTCTCGGACACACGAATTTGCAAGAAGCGATTCGCATCGGCTGCGCAGCCAAAGAGAGCGGCGTACGAGCAGCGCTTGTACCAAGTCCGTATTATTTTCCGAATTCGCCAGCCATGGTGACGGATTATGTAGGGCAACTGGCAGAAGGCACGCAGCTTGACATCGTCTTCTACGACAATCCCGTGACGACAAAGACGCATTTTACGACGGATGAGCTTCTCCAAATGGCGAGCGACATTCCACAGATCAAAGCGATCAAAATGACGGATCACCACTTCGAAAAAATTCGTCAACTCAAAGCTCGTTCTAGCTTGACCGTGTTCGGTGGAGATGACATCATCTGCTTCCGTTCGTTCGAGGCCGGGGTGGATGGCAGCATGATCATTGCCCCAATCATTTATCCGGAAGAGTTCCGCGCAAGCTGGCAAGCCTACAAAGCAGGAAGACGCGAAGAAAGCTACCGCATCTTCTCTGAAGTGATTCTACCTTTCATTCATATGTTCGGGCCAGGGGATGAAATTCCCACAACAAAGTCGCTTTTCCACCAGCTGGGCATCTTCGCCAGTAACGAGGTGAGATCGCCACTGCTCCCAGTTACAGAGCATCGTCTGCAAGAGGTCATGCTCGGCTTTAAAGCGGGGCTTGGGCATAAGGCTGTTTAGAGGGGAGAGGTCAACTGATGAAAGCATTGGTGTATGAAGGTCCGCGAGAGATGAACCTTCGTCAACTAGTAGACCCCGAACCTCTGGAAGACGAGGTGCTGATCCGGGTCGCGTACTCGGGGATATGTGGCTCAGAACTGAGCGGATTTTTAGGCCATAATGCGCTCCGTAAGCCGCCGATGGTGTTCGGGCACGAGTTTTCAGGCACGATTGAAGCGCTTGGCGCACGCGTGGTTCGCAACGGGCTGCACGTCGGTGCCCACGTGACAGCGAACCCGCTCGTGACATGCGGCGAGTGCCGCTACTGTTTGAGCGGGCGGCAGCAGCTGTGTCCGTCGCGACAGTTACTCAGCGCTGCGCTTCCTGGCAGCAACGCCGAGCTGGTCAAAATCCCGGCGCGCTTCGTCTACCCGCTGCCTAGCGGGATGCCGCTCAGACGTGGAGCGCTCGTCGAGCCGGTCGCCTGCGGTGTGCGGGTAGCGGAGTTGGCCGCACCGAAGCCCGGCGAACGGGCGGTTGTCGCCGGCATGGGACCAATCGGCCTGTTCGCGCTGCAGGCGCTGAAGCTGCATGGCGTCACGGACCTCTATGCGATCGACCTCAGTCCGGAGCGGCTCGAAATCGCCGAGTCGCTTGGCGCGATCCCCATAATGCCAAACAGTACTTCCGACGTGGCTGCTGAAGTACGACGCCTTACCGGCGGCGGGGCAGACATTGCCGTGGACGCCGTCGGGGCAAGTGTTACGCGCCGACAGTGCATCGACTTTACCGCGCCTGGCGGGCGAGTCATCGTAACAGGGCTGCACGAGGCGGAATCGTCCTTGCAGGTTAACACGATGATCCGCAGTGAAATCTCGCTGCTCGGCTCATTCGCCTACTCAGCCGTGACCTTCGAGAAGGCGCTTGCCTACCTCGCACACGGTTGGGTCGAACTTGACGAGTGGATAGAGGAAGCTCCGCTGGAGGCAGGTGCGGCTTGGTTCGATCAGCTTATCGCGAAACCTGGGAAAACCGCCAAGGTGCTGCTCGTGCCTTAACCGAGCACAGATCCGCCGGAATGGGTACATTCCGGCTTTTTGCGATTGCATAGAACTGGAAGAAATAGTCTTGTCTCGAGAAAGAAGGCAGGTTATGATATGGAAATAGGGAGTCCGAAGGGATTTATTTTAAATCTAAAAGTCTGATAATTCTGAATAATCTCTAAATTTGTCGGACAATGTAAATTCTCCACGAAACATGACGAAATAGGGAGGGTGGTTTAGAATGAATAGACTGCGAAAGTCGAATCGAAGAAAAAGTATCCTGATGACGATTCTGATCTCGTATATCGCCATCCTACTCTTTCCCGTCACAGCCGGCGTATATCTCTATCATCGGGTAGAGAGCATCATGGTGGACAATGCGAACCGAACCAATCTTGGCTTGCTCGAGCAAATAACGCTGGTCGTTGAGGACCGATTTAAAGAGGTCGATGGCATGGCCGTCCAGCTTGCTTTTAATCCGAAGCTTCAATGGTCTCTCAGTAACCTGGAAACCGATTATACGAAGAACGAGTTCGATTTAGCCGACATTATGAAAGATTTCCGCAATGCCAATAAATCCACTAGCTTTATCTATGATTTTATGACCTACTTCAAAAATTCGGATATGATTCTCACCTCATCCGGAAAAGCAGATTCCTCCTTCTATTTTGATAAAATCCTCAACTTTAACGAAAAAGGCACAGGTTGGGTCAGAGATACGTTGTTAACTGGCGCTCATTACAAATCGTATTTTCCGGTCACTTCGATTAAGGAAGGCGAGCGGGTCACCAACGTCCTAACGTATGTCCAGTCCCTCCCGCTTGGAGAAACCGTGAATGTAAAGGGTTATCTCGTCATCCTCATCAATGAAGCAGAATTTGATCGACTGATCAAACAGATTGAAAAGGTGAACCAAAGCTCGATTTATATTCTTGACGAACACAATCAGGTCATCATGACGACCGCAAAGAAGAGCCCATTGGGAAGTGGTGTGTTTGCGCAGCTTGGAAATAAGGCTGGGTACCAAACCTTTCAGCAAAACAATCAATCGATGATGCTATCCTATACGACAGGGCAGAACGGCTGGAAATTCGTCTCGGTCGTCCCGATGCAAGTGGTGTTGAAGCAAGTGAACGCGGTAAAGGAAATCGCACTGCTGTTGCTTTCCATGATCGTCGTTGCCGGAATTATTGCTTCCTATATCATGGCTTACCGCAATTATTCCCCGATTCGCGATGTTGTCCAAACCATTATGAAAGAGAACACCGCACATAAACAGGATATTGACGAAAATGAGCTCGATTATATCAAACAATCGTTCGTCCGCACATTTAGCGAAAATAAGGAAATGGGCCAAACATTAAAACGCCATGCGCCCGTTATCCAGGCCAATTTCTTATCCCGGCTGATTAAGGGACACATCGACGAATCGTCGCTCAGCGACGACTCCCTTGCTTTCATGGACGTTCATTTTGAATATGACTATTTCGGTGTCATTGTGCTGGATATCGAGGATTGCCGCGACTTTATTCAAGATAATACGGAGCAGGAATGGGCGCACGTGCGATTTATCCTTTCCAATATAAGCAGCGAACTGTTAGACAGTAGAGGTTTTACCGTAGAGATGGATCGCAGCCGAATGGCTATCCTTCTCAATGTCAGCAGCAATGCCGGCCCGATCAAGCAGGAGGTGGCGGCGCTTATCGATCTTCTGCAGAAAACAGCAGTCCATCGCTTTCATTTGAAAATATCGATCGCGGTTAGCCAGTTCCATAAGGGGCTTGAGGACATCGGTCGATGCTACCGCGAGGCGTTGATCGCACTCGATTATCGCATGATTAAGGGCGCGAATTCGATCATTTATCATGAAGAAATAGCAGGCTTTGAGCCTCGCTTTTACCATTATCAGCTGGAGGACGAAGTCCAGTTAATGAACTTTGCCAAGAGCGGCGACTATACAAGCGCGGAACGACTCCTCAATCAGATTTATACCGCGAATTTCCAATCGAATGTTATGACTCCGGAAATGGGGAAGTTTCTTTTGATTGATCTGCTCAGCACCGTTGTGAAAGTGATGAACGCTCTGCAATTTACCGACAAATCGCCATTCAAAGACTCGTTCGATCCTGCGAAAGTCTTGGTTGAATGTACGACGGCCGAAGAAGCCATTCAGAGAACGAAAGACATTTACCAGGCGATCTGCACGTTGACACGGGAAGAAAAAACCGACCATGGTGATCGATTATATGGCCGTATTTGTCACTACATCGACGAGCATTATTCGGAAAATGGCTTAAGCCTCGCTTCCATGGCAGATCATTTTCAAATCAGCCTTCAATACTTGTCGACGTTCTTCAAGCGACACAGCGGAGAGAACATTACAGACTATATTGCCACCGTACGCATTAAGCAGGCGAAAAGCATGTTATCCGATCCGAATATGACGATTGCGGAGATTGCGCTTAAGGTCGGGTACGCCAATGCGGTCGGCTTTGTCCGATTTTTCAAGAAGGTGGAAGGCGTGCCGCCAGGCAAGTATCGCGAAATGCTGAGTCGATAGAGCGGAAGAAAGGGGATGTGGGCATGCTCCATTATCGTGAGAAGGGAATTGTCTCGCTGCTGAAATCAACATTGGTGGTCTGTGCGATGCTCAGCCTTACTGTGGCATGCGAAGATACCGCTGAGTTGCCAGTAAGGCATTCCCCGCTAAATGATTCTAGCCCATACCCATCCTCTCTAACCTATTGGGTGCCGATGGATACGGATGCGGCTGTTACACTAAAAAGCTATGGGGATATGGGACTCTACAAGCAATTGACGAAAATTACGGGAACCCAGGTTACTTTCCTGCATCCCCCAATTGGGGCAGTGCCGGCGCAGGATCAGTTTCATTTGATGATGGCCTCTGGCGAGCTACCCGATGTCATCTATACGGATTGGTCAAAGAATAGCCCGGATAAAGCGATTCAAGACGGAAAAATTTTACGATTAAACGAAATTATTGAAAAGTATGCGCCGAACTTATCTAGACTGCTGAATGAGAAGCCATATCTTCGAAAAGAATTGACGAGTGACGAAGGGAATATTTACATGTTCCCCTCGATTGGCGACGATCCGCAAATTTTTGCATACCACGGACTCATGCTTCGCAAGGATTGGCTTGATAAACTGCATTTGAAACCACCGGTAACGATCGACGACTGGGAAAAGGTGTTGAGGGCTTTTCGTGATGGGGATCCGAATGGGAACGGACGGAAGGACGAAATTCCGTTTTTCTATCGTCAAACGGATATGGAGACGAGCTATCCCTTCATCGGCGCATTCGGCATTACTACCGGCTTTTATCAGGAAGATGGCTTGGTCAAGTATGGGCCTGCCCAGCCTGCGTTTAAGACATTCCTGACCTTGATGAACAAATGGTATGCAGAGGGATTAATTGACCGTAATTATTTGACCTCTGATATCAAAATAAGAGATGGACGCATGTTGGATAACCAGCTCGGCGCGGTGGCGGGTTGGGCTGGTAGCGGACTCGGCGCCTATATGCAGGCCATGAAGGCGAAGTTGCCCAATTTTAGCCTAATCGGTGTTCCATTCCCTGTGCTTAAAGAAGGAGGAACGCCCATATCGCTGGCAAGGCCGCTCATTATTGGCCTCGGCGCAGCCATCTCGGCCAAAACAACCCATCCGGAGCGCATTGCGGCTTGGCTCGATTACGGCTATGGGAAAGACGGGTCGATTTTGTACAATTTCGGCGTGGAAGGTCAAAGCTACACAATGAAGGATGGAAAGCCGCAGTATACCGATCTGATTCTTCACAATCCTGCAGGATTGACGATTTCTCAGGCTCTGTCGAGTTACTCGCTACAGTCGTCCAGCGGTCCGTTCGCGACGGATCCTGATGCAGACAAACAATGGCATGCCGATCCCGAGCAGGCTGACGCGATGATCAAGTGGTCAAAAGCCGATCATTCGAGAGCGCTGCCCAATGGGCTGCTGAATGCAGGAGAACAGGAGCAATTCGCCTCGATCATGGCCGACCTTTTGACCTATAAAGATGAAATGGTCAATAAGTTTATTATGGGCGCGGAACCGTTGTCAGCGTTCGATGAATATGTCCGTAAGTTGAATAAACTAGGGTTACATGAAGTTATTCGCATTAATCAGACCGCCTACGACCGATATTCGAGGAAGTGAAGGAGAAGACGCTATCAGGCGTCTTTTTTGCTTTCAGAAGAAGTAAATGGGATAACGGATGTTTAATTTGGACTATTTGGCTGGATTAGCCCCCGTTATATAGTCGTAGAGATGGCCCGATCTCGATCCGGCCTTTAACCCAATTTGTGAGGAGTCGATGAGAATATGGAAATGATGGAGCTTCTGCTCGGTACAGCAAAAGTGGATATTACGCCGCAGAGCCCGATGCCGCTGGCCGGATTCGGTCATCGGCACGGCGATTTCGAAGGCATTAATCATCCGTTATATTTGAAGGTTTGGTTTTTTGAACAAACGGAAGCCTCAAGCCTGGCAAGTAAAGCATTATTGATACACGCGGATATTCTTGCGTGGAGCACGGAACGCACGGAAGCAATTCAGAGCCTGCTATTCGAGCGATTCGGTTTGGAACCTGCATCGATAATCCTGCATGCGACCCATACACATAGCGGTCCAAGAACGCTTGATATTCCCGATCCTATGAACACTGATTACATGGAAGCATTGGAGTGCAGCCTGTTGGAAGCGGTCGAAGAGGCCTACCAGCAGCGGAAACCCGTCGTCATCGAGCGGGGATCCGGCGAATGCCAGCTTGGCATTCACCGCCGTAAGTTCGTAGATGGTGTGATGACCATGGCTCCAAACGAGGAGGGGCTGATCGATTCTGAGGTCAGCGTGATCCGATTCAGGAGCAAGCGAACGAACGAAACGGTAGGTGTATTGATCCATTACGCTTGCCATCCGACCACGACTGATCATAAATTCGTTAGTTCGGAATTCCCAGGCATTGCCATGGAACGCGTGGAGCAGGCCATCGGAGACGGGGCAATTGCTTCTTACTTACAAGGCTGCTGCGGCGACATCCGTCCTGCCTTAATCAACGGGGATGCCTTCTACCGTGGGGGGGATGAGGAGGTGCAGCGGCTCGGTACGCAACTAGCCGACGTCGTCCTGCAGGTGCTGCGACAGCCGATGCGGCAGCTCGAGCTCGGACGGATCAACGCGGAATCCGTAGAGGTGCAGCTTCCGTTTGAGTCAGTGCCGGACGCTATGCATCTGCAGCAGTCGGCGGAAGAGTCGGGGTTGGTCGGGGCATGGGGCCGGCGATTGCTGGCGGAACCCAATCGAGTTACCTCGCATATTCCGCTTAAACTGAATCAGGTTACGATTGCTAATGATCTCGTCTTCTTGGCGATGAACGGGGAAATCATGGTTGAGTACGGATTGTTCATCAAGAACCTGCATCCCGGTGGCGTGCTTCCGCTTGCATACAGCAACGGTATGGTGGGCTATATTCCGACAGATCAGCAGCTTGCCGAAGGCGGCTATGAACCAAATGAGTCCATTCACTACTATTTATTGCCTGCACCGTTTTCCCAAGGAATTGAAAAAGCCATATGTGACGCGGCTTCCCAGCTTCTCAAACGGACAATACTTAATCCGGATAACCCATATTTAATTTAGGCTATATGCGCATGAACCTGTTCTTTATATAGTGAAATCGAGCCGAGCAGCTCACAATATTCACCATTTAAGGGGGGTTCACGGTATGAATTTTAAGCGTAAGAAACAGATTGCGGCCGTACTTTCGATTTCCGTGCTAGGGGGCCTGGTGGTCGCTTGCAGCAACGAAACTCAACCGACATCAAGCACTACGAGTCCTACGAACGAAAGTGCAAAACCAACAGCAGCTCAGACGACCACAGGTCCGAAGTATCCAGCTTCCTTCTCGTATTGGGTAACCATGGATACCGATGCTGCGGTTTCCATCAAAAATTACAGCGAGATGGGTATCTACAAACAGCTTGAGAAGATTACAGGGACGAAGGTGGAGTTTCAGCATCCACCAGCAGGTGAGCAACAGGTGAAGGATCAATTCAATTTGATGATGGCGACAGGTAAGCTTCCTGATGTAATGGGGTATGCGTGGAAAGCGAATTCCCCGGACAAAGCGATCAAGGACGGCAAGATCCTTCGTCTGAATGAGATTATCGACAAATATGCCCCTAATTTATCGAAAATGCTCAAGGATAAGCCCGATTTGAAACGCCAGCTGACCAGTGACGACGGAAATATTTACGCGTTCCCGTTTGTGGGCGAAGACAACCCGGTATTTGTATTTCATGGTTTGTTTTTACGTAAGGATTGGCTCGATAAGCTTAAACTTCAGCCGCCAGCAACAGTCGACGAATGGGAGAAGGTTCTGACAGCATTCCGCGACGGGGACCCGAATGGCAATGGCAAAAAGGATGAAATCCCTTATTTCTATCGCCAAACCGATTACGAAACGAGCTATCCGTTTCTCGGCGCATACGGCCTCAACGCCGCTTTCTACCAAGAGAACGGCATCGTCAAATATGGACCTTACCAGCCGAAGTTCAAGGATTACTTGACATTGATGAATCGCTGGTACAGTCAAGGCTTGATCGACAAGGATTATTTAACTTCCGACGTTAAGCTAAGAGACAGCAAGACCTTAAATGATCTGATCGGCTCGCAAGCCGGCTGGGGCGGAAGCGGATTAGGCGGTTATTTGCAGCTTAAGCGGCAGCAGGATCCAAACACGGGCTTCAAGTTGGTCGGCGTACCGGTACCTTCTCTTAATAAGGGCGAGCTTGCAGTATCAGCCGGCGCACCAACCGCCCAATGGAGCGGCATCGGTGTAGCCATCACGACTTCGGCCAAAAATCCGGAACAGATTGCAGCATGGCTCGATTATGGCTACAGCAAGGAAGGTAAGACGCTGTACAACTTCGGTGTAGAAGGTCAAAGCTATACCCTTGATAACGGAAAGCCGAAATACACCGAGACGATTACGAAAAATCCGAACAAATTATCGATCACGCAAGCGCTCGGCATGTTTACGATTGTCGCTTCGAGCGGTCCGTTCCAAGCCGATGAAGACGCGGATCTGCAGTGGCATCCAGACCCAGATACGCAAGATGCGATGAGATCCTGGACGAAAGCCGATCACTCGAAATACATGCCGTCCAACCTCAATTCGGATGAACAGGCCAAAATCGCGTCCATTATGACGGATCTGCGGACATATCAATACGAAATGATCAACAAGTTTATTATGGGGCAAGAGCCGCTTACCAAATTTGACGAATTCATCGCCACGCTCAAAAAGCTGGGGATTGAAGACGCTACGAAAATTTATCAAACGCAGTATGAGAGATACATGAAAAAATCGTAAGCACCATGCAGATGAAGGAGGCGGAGGGCTGTTACTTGTTACGGCTCTCCCATTCTCCTTCGAACTAGGAGGAATCGTCTATGCAGCTTGAATCGAAGTCAGTGACGACGCTTCCAAATGTAGACCGAACGAAGTTCGGCTATCGGTTGAAGCGGGATTTGAAAGTGAATCGCTATCTTTATCTCATGGTATCACCTGTTGTCATTTATTACTTATTGTTTCATTACGGTCCGATGTACGGCATCCAAATCGCGTTTAAGAACTACTCGCCCGGCACAGGTATCTGGCACAGCCATTGGGTAGGCTTTAAATATTTTAACGAGTTTTTCCATAGCTTTTATTTCAGTAGGCTAATTCGGAATACACTGATCCTTAGCTCCTACGAACTCATTTTTCAATTCACGTCCCCGATTGTGTTGGCGTTCCTGCTGAACGAGCTTCGCAGCGCGCTGTTTAAACGGATCGTGCAAACGATCGCATATTTGCCCTATTTTATCTCGATGGTCGTTGTGGTTGGCTTTATTGTTGACTTCTTGGCGAGGGACGGGTTGCTTACGAACATGCTGAATTCTCTGTTTGGTATGGAGAAGGTAGCCTACCTAAGTAAGCCTGAATGGTTTCGAACGATTTTCGTCAGTTCAGGTGTCTGGCAGAACATTGGATGGGGCACCATCATCTATTTGGCTGCTATGGCTAACATAGACCCTTCACTCTACGAAGCGGCCAAAGTCGATGGGGCAAGCCGGCTGAAGATGAGCTACCACATCACGTTACCCGGCATTATGCCGACGGTTATTATCCTATTGATTTTGCAAATCGGCAGTTTGATGTCGGTCAATACCGATAAAATTCTGCTCTTGTATAATACCGCCACCTATGAAACAGCAGATGTGATTGGCACCTATGTTTACCGCAAGGGTATATTAGAGGCCAACTTCAGCTACAGCGCCGCAATTGGCTTATTTAACTCCGTCATCAACTTTGTACTTCTCGTGATGGCCAATTCGCTAAGTAAACGATTAACCGAAACAAAGCTTTGGTAGAAGGGGGGAAACGCGATGATTAGGCGCTCAATGGGAGAACGAATGTTTGATATCGGCAATGTCCTTTTTATGCTGCTGCTCGTGTTTGTCACCTTGTATCCGTTCTGGTACGTATTCGTTTCCTCCATCAGTGATCCGGCATGGGTAGCGCGAACACGCGGGTTGATTTGGCTGCCGCACGGCTTCAACTTGAGCTCGTATAAAGCGGTTTTTCATAATCCGATTATACAAACAGGGTACTTGAACACTCTGTTCATCGTGGTCGTTGGCACGATGATCAACATCTTCATGACCTCGCTGGGAGCCTATGTTCTTTCCAGGCAAAACGTCATGCTGAAGAACATCATTATGTTTATGATCGTGTTTACGATGTTTTTTGGCGGCGGCTTGATCCCGAATTACATCCTTGTGACCAGCCTCGGCATGCTCGATAGCTTATGGGCGCTCATTATCCCGGTGGCCGTAGGCTCCTTTAACTTGATTATTATGCGAACCGCATTCCAAGCGGTCCCCGTCAGCCTTGAGGAATCGGCGCGAATGGACGGAGCGAACGATTTTACGATTTTGTTCCGGATCGTGCTTCCGCTATCTCTGCCTGTCGTAGCCGTTATGATCTTGTTTTACGGCGTTGCTCATTGGAACTCCTGGTTTGGTGCGCTCATCTATCTTCGGGACCGTACGCATTATCCGTTGCAGCTGATCTTAAGGGAGATCCTCATCAGTAACAGCACAGACAGCATGACAGCGGATTCCGGCGGGGATAAGCTGCAGGTCGCGCTAACCATCAAGTATGCGACGATCATCGTAGCCACGGGTCCGATACTCATTCTTTATCCTTACTTGCAGAAGTTTTTTGTGAAGGGCGTTATGATTGGCGCCATTAAGGAATAACGAGGAGAGTGAATTCATGTTCGGCCGAAAAATGTTTGCGGCAAGCTTGAGTCTGGCCATCATTTGCAGTTTAGCTATTGTGGGAGTTCCGAAAGCGCTGGCAGCCGCAACGGATTATTATGTTTCGTCCACAGGCAGCGATTCCAATCCTGGCACAATGGCGCAGCCTTTTCTGACGATCCTTAAAGCGTCCCAAGCTGCTGCGCCTGGTACCACTGTTCACGTCTTGCCGGGGACGTACACAGGCGGCTTTCAAACGAAAGCGAACGGGATGGCTTCTGCCCGCATCCGCTATGTGTCCGATGTCCTGTGGGGGGCGCGCCTCGTTCCTCCTGCCGTGAATGCCAGTGGTTATGTTTGGGATAATCAGGGTAGTTACGTGGATATCGAAGGTTTTGAGGTGGATGGGAACGGCAGCGACACGCGCAACGGCTTATATAATGAAGGTTCTTATGTCGGGATCAAAAATAATCACGTTCACGATATTGCGACGAACATCCCGTGCACAGGCAGCGGTGGAGCAGCCATTAACACCGATTATTATCATTATGGCGTGGAAACGGAAATCAGCGGCAACATCGTCCATAACATCGGGTACGCCGGATGCAGTTTCATACAAGGTATTTATGTCAGCACATCAGGCACTGTCAAAAATAACCTCGTCTACCAGAACGGTGGTGCTGCCCTTCACCTTTGGCACGACGCCAATCATGTCACGATCGCGAACAATACCATTTTCTCTTCGTGGTTTGGTATGGTCATCGGCGGGGGCGATTTCTGGCATACGCAAGGACCAGCTGAAGAAATCCATGTATCGAACAACATTGTTTTTGATAATAGTTACGGGATCTCCGAACAGGGGAAAACCGGAACAAACAATACGTACACGAACAATCTGATTTTCCAAAACAGTATATACGACCTGAGTCTGCAGAACGGATTAACGGCTGTTGGCACCATTTCAGCTAATCCGCAATTTGTGTATTACGACTCGGCGGGCGGCGGCAATTATCATATCAAATATACATCGCCTGCTATCGACTCAGGGGTACCGGATGATGCACCTGCGGTCGATTTGGATGGGAAAACACGACCTCGAGGCGCCGGTTTCGATATCGGAGCTTATGAATACGATCCGAATGGTTTTACGATTCAGGCGGTATCGCGTGCGCTTCGCATCGGAGAAACGACACAAATCGTATCATCCTATGATTTGAGCGGTGCGCTGTATACAAGCGACAACCCTGCTGTTGCCATGGTTAATGGAAACGGATTGGTTACGGCCGTCTCGAATGGTGTCGCGAATATCACGGCTGTCGTCGGAGGAAATGGGACACCAAAGAGCAGTGCGGTACTGATTAAGGTGGCGGAGCGATTGCAGTCCATTTCGCTGCAAACCGGTGATCCAACGCCGGAAATCGGGCAAACCCAGAAGTATATGGTAGCTGGTCTGATGAGCGACGGCAGCGCAGCCAATTTGAGCGCCGCATCGATTCGCTACTATATGAAAGGCAACACCATTGCGTCTGTCAGTTCAACTGGTTTAGTAACAGGCATCAATAGTGGAATGGACACGCTCAATGTTGATGTGACGTTGGATGGTGTAACGAAACGGATGAATATTTCCGTCACTATCGCAGCGCCTACGATTGCATCCGTCGCGCTTTCTGCACCAAGCAGCTCTCTAGTCAAGGGACAGACGACGCAGCTGGCGGTTGCGGGGACAGCGACGAATGGCAAGCCGGCTTCACTAAAAACGTCCACCATCGCCTACCAGAGCAGTAACACCGCAGTCGCAACCGTCAGTACTGCGGGGCTTGTCACTGCGATTTCCCCAGGGACAGCTATCCTAAAAGCCAACGTGACGCTGAACGGAGTAACACTTTCCGCTACATTCACGATTACCGTGCAGCCTGGTTTATCCGTGATAACCGGGTTTACTAAGCTGCCTCTCATTGCCAAAACCACGGGCACAATCATCTATGCACCAACACTGCAATTCGAGGCCAATCAGGCAGGGGAATCCATCACATTCGGTGTGGATGTGCCGGAAACACACCTGTACCAGCTTCGCATGACGACCTTTAAGGCGACCAGCTACGGCAAGTATTCGATTAAGCTGGATGGACAGTCGCTTTCTGACTATAACTTTTACGGTTCGACGGGAAGAAGTACCGTGTTCGAGCCGATCGGGTCGATGCAGCTGACGAAAGGCGTTCATCAGCTTACGTTCTTGAATATCGGCAAGAACGAAGAGTCCACCAATTACAAAATGGGGGTCATCGATTTGGAGCTTCTCGCAATGCCCGATAGTATACCGCCAGTAACGAGCGCTGGGGTGCAGGGTAACATCCATAACGGTTGGTTTACGTCCGACGTGACGATCAGCTTAAGTGCGGCGGACGACGATACGGGTGTTAACCGAACAGAGTATCGTCTGGACGATGCAGCGGATTGGTCAACGTACAGCGGACCGATAACGATCACGACAGATGGCGCTCATACCCTCGCTTACCGTTCGATCGACGCAGCGGGGAACGTGGAACAAGCGAAGGTGCTGCCAATTAACATTGACCAAACGGCGCCAGTCTTAACCGTTACGCTAGATCCGTCGTCGCTGTGGCCTCCGAACCACAAGATGGTGACCATCCATGCGCAGCCGAGCGCGGTAGACACAGCTTCTGAGATTGCGGCGATAACCTTGACCTCGATCACTAGTAATGAAACGGATGCGGGGGATGTAGATATCATTGCAAATATCGGATCGACGGACGTGACTTTCCAATTACGGGCGGAACGCAATGGGAACGGAAATGGTCGGATTTACACAGTCACGTATACCGCCGTCGACCAAGCGGGCCATCAAACATCAGCTTCCGCTACTGTATCCATACCTCATGATCAATCGAATGCACAACAATAGAAACCTTGGAGGATAACAAAAACCATGCAAAATCCAATTGGAAAGGGGTGAGGATCATGTAACGAGTTAGTCCGATCAACAGGTCGCTGCAGGCAGCCGGACATCCATGAATAGGCGGGGAAAGGATGTTTTTAAACCTGAAGGAGGAAAATGTATGGTGATCAATGGGTATGTTGGAAGGAAATTAGGGTTTGGAAAAGTAGTGGCCATCGTCTTGTGCTTGATGATGATACTTAGCTTGTTTATGTTGGTGCCGCCAAAAGCACTTGCTGCAGGGGACATTTGGGTAGCGCCAACAGGCAATGATTCGTCACCGGGCGACGGTTCGCAAGCACATCCATACGCAACGATCGGTAAAGCGTATTCCGTTGCGACTTCAGGCGACACCATTAAAGTCAAAGCGGGGACGTATTCAGTGGGTACATCATCAGCAGGCTTTAAAACAACGAAAGACAATATCACCTATGTGTCCATCGATGGACTCTACCAAGCGACCATTGTACCGACGGACGTCACCAAAGAATTTAACATTTGGGAGAACTGGGGAAACAATGTCGTCATCAATGGATTCGAAATTGACGGCACTGGCGCGAAAGCAAGAAACGGCCTGTTAAATCAAGGTTCGTACGTCACGATTAAAAATAATGATGTCCACAATATCATGCAATCGTTTTGTGATAGTGGCGGAGGCGCTGGCATTAACATCACCGACTACAATACCACTACAACTAGCTTCATGGTAGGTACGGTAGTTACGGCTAATCGCGTTCACGACATCGGTGACGGCACTTGCGGTTATGTCCAAAGTATTTATATCAGCACAAGAGCGACTGTAACGAACAACGTTGTTTATAACAATCCTGGCGGAGCAGGCATTCACCTTTGGCATGACGCCCACCAAGTTACCATTGTGAATAACACCGTTGTCGACCATAAATTCGGCATCGTCGTAGGTGCAACCAATGGTACTGCCGGCGGATACAAAGCCTGTACGGTAGAAAGTTGGGGTTGTTCAGCTGATAACGTCTACGTTTCCAATAATATCATTCAGAACAGTAATGCCGGCACCACTTATGGCATTGACTTATCTGGGACAGTGGGATCAAGCAACACTTACGATTACAATCTGATCAACGGTACCACTTATTATTGGTACCCAACGACCATGACGCACGGTACCCACAATATTACGGGGTCAAATCCATTGTTTGTGAACAGTGTGGGCCATGATTTCAAGATTACGTCCACCTCTCCAGCTAAAAATGCGGGAGGCACGACAAATGCACCTACCGTCGATTTTGATGGGAATAACCGTGACTCATCACCAGACATGGGGGCCTATGAATACGGTGCAACGGGCAGCACATCACTGACGTTCTGGGAAAAGGACAGCGAAGCAGGTTCCACTTCGACTTACTGGTTTAAACAAGCGCTGGTGGACGGTGTTGTCGTATGGGAAAGCGATGTAACGGCAGACGGGACAGCGTGGCAATCGCATACCGTCACGATTAATCCGTCCAATCCGACTTTTACGCTGCAGTTTAGACTAATCAGCAAGAAGGCTGTCTCTAATTACCCGATTTCATTGTACGTCGACGATGTTTCGGTGAGCGGAGCAACGATCACGAACGCTGACTTCGAGGGAACGACGGGCTGGACCTACAGCGAATCCGTTCCTCCGTTCACCGGTGCTTACGATACAACTTTCCATGGCGGAGCTAAGTCTTATAAAATTTCCTATCCAGGTTCAACCGCTTCTTCGGCAAACGATAGCGCCTCGATCTCGCAGTCGGTGTCGACCAACACTCGGACGCTGACGTTCTGGGAGAAGGATAGTGAAGCGGGTACGACCTCAACTTACTGGTATAAACAGGCGCTTGTGGACGGTGTAGTCGTATGGGAGAGCGACGTGACGGCGGACGGGACGGCGTGGCAGTCGCACTCCATCACGATCAACCCGGCAAGTTCGAGTTTCACGCTGCAGTTTAGGCTGATCAGCAAGAAGGGCGTCACGAACTACCCGGTTTCCCTGTACGTTGACGACGTTGCAGTGAGTGGAAAGACGATCACAAACGCGGACTTCGAGGGGACGACAGGTTGGACCTACAGCGAATCTGTTACTCCGTTCACTGGCGCTTATGATACGACGTTCCATGGTGGGGCCAAGTCGTATAAGATTTCATACCCTGGTTCAACTACTTCGGCAATTGGCGATAACGCCTCAATCTCGCAATCGCTGTAACGCAATGGGTTATTCATTCACGGTGTTAGATTCAGAAGGGGCAGGGCATTATCCTTGCGCTGTCTCCTTTTGTTTCCTATATAAAACTTATGTAAAGGGTGGATACGTATGAAGTTTGGCATGTCCAAGGCGGATATTACGCCGCAATCACCTGTATTTATGTCTGGCTTTGGAGACCGGACGCACGAAAGCGAGGGGATCCACGATCCTGTTTATGCAAAGGCTGTGCTCCTGCAGGCAAACAAATCGCTTCTTATCCTTACCTTGGATTTGTCGGGGGGCGATCGCAGCTTCATCGATGGGATTAAGAGTGAACTAGAACAAACGTTCGATTTGAAGCATGACGAAGTACTTATCAATTTCTCTCATACACACCACGCCGTTGCTGCAAGAGGGGAAGGAAATGCCAGCACGAATAGTGTGGTATACCGCAGCGCGATTGATTACGGATTTATTCGCGATACGATTGTGGGTCTTGTGAACGAATGTTACTCCAATTCGGAAGAAGGTCAACTTCAGCTCGCATGCGGAACCTCCAAATTTGGTGTCAGCCGCCGAAAACTGACAGAGAGAGGCGTCCTGTGGAAGCCAGCCTACGATGTGGAGATTGATCATGATCTTTTCGTGCTGAAGTTGGTAGATCAATCGAATGAACTCAAGGGCATTCTGTACAGCTACGGCTGTCATCCAACCTCAATGAGCTCGGACAATTATTTAATTTCCAATGATTTTCCGGGAAAAACGAGCAGCTACCTCGAAGAAACCTATCCGGGTGTAACTGCCGTGTTCCTGCAAGGCTGCGCCGCTGAAATTAAGCCGCTGAAATGTGCGGTTGACGACGATTTTATCAGCTGCAACTTTGAGCAGATGGAAGAGGCAGGCGTCGATTTAGCCAGAGACATCATTCGCGTGCTGGAGGAGCAATCGTTCAGCCCAGTCGAAGGCGCCTTCAAGACGATTTTGGTTGAAGCCAACCTAATTATGGAACATACGCCCATTGAATTTTTCGAAAGCATCGTGAACAATCCCGCAATTGGCGAAGTTCGCCGTAGAGGGGCGAAGCGCAAAATCGAGTTTATGAAGGAAGGACTCACGAAGGATCGGACGTCAATCTATATCAGTGTCTGGCAACTGGACGAGGAGACGCGCCTCATTGCGATGGAAGGGGAAATCTCGACCGAGTACTCGCTCATGCTCAAGAAAATGTTCCCTGGCGGAAAAACGATCGTTCTCGGTTATTCGAACGGCGTTACCTTCTATGTCCCTACTCGTAAAATGATTAGCGAAGGCGGCTATGAGGTGGACTACAACCATATCGGCGGTACGTTCAGCGGCATCTTTTTACCTGAAATCGAAGATATCATCGTGGGACAAATTGCAAAGGCCGATTCAGCACTTCGTCTGGCGGATGCGGCAAAATAGAGGGGATGGATATAAGATGCAGGTGGAAACCAATGCCGAGAAATGGTTAAAGCGTCTGACGCTGGATCAAAAGATCGCGCAGATGATCGTGGTTAGAGGACATGACTACGCGCAAAAAGCGAAACAAATGAACGCGGAAGGCCGATTAGGCGGCGTGGGGGCCGTCATGCTGACGACCAAGGGATCGCGCGAGCTGGAAGATATCATCTCGTGGGTTAATGAGTGCCATGCGCAAGCCACCGCACCCATTCTCTTTTATTTGGATGCAGAGCACGGCCTTGCCGACACGTTCAACTTTGGGACGCCGTTTCCGACGTTGATGGCGCTCGGCGCAACCCGCTCTAAAGAGCTGGCCTATCAAATGGGGCGCTGCATTGCTAGAGAGGCCCGTGCCATCGGCTTCGGTGTCGTGAGCAATCCGACGGTTGACGTCAACTCTAATCCCGACAACCCAATTATCAATACGCGGGCAATCAGCGACCGTACGGAGCTCGTCTCTTTGCTGGCCGCGGAAGTGGTCAGAGGCATGCAAGAGGAGGGAGTCGTTCCGACAGCCAAGCATTTTCCTGGGCATGGGGATACGGAGGTCGATTCCCATGTAGCGATGCCCGTTGTAACACGAGATAAGGCATCCCTGATGGAGCTGGAGCTGGCACCATATCGGGAGTTGATTGCCGAAGGACTGCTCGGCATCATGACCGCACACATTTTGTACCCGGCGCTGCTTGGTGCTGAAGAAGAGCGCGTACCCGCTACGCTGTCGAGGGCAATCATGACTGACCTGCTGCGAGACGAGCTCGGGTTCGAGGGGCTGCTCATCTCCGACAGCTTGACCATGCGCGGCATCAAGGTGGAGTACGGGATCGAGCGGGCAGCTGTGCTAGCGGTGAAAGCCGGCCATGATATCATTTTGCAAGACTATGAGACGGATCCTGAAATCACGTTTCAAGCGCTTTATGATGCGGTAGAGTCCGGCGAAATTGAGATGGAACAGATCGATTCGTCCGTTAAACGCATCTTAGAGATCAAAGAAAAGCTCCAGTTGCTGGAGCATCGCCCGATCTCGGCAGAAGAAGCGTCGCTCGTCGTCAGCTCCCCGATGCACGCCGCCGTTTCAGCGGAAATCGCTGACAAATCCGTTACCGTGTTGGAGGCAGCCACATTGCCGTTTTCCGGGAAATCGACACTGGTCATTGCGACAATCGGCGAAGAAGAAGGATTAGAGGCAGAGGATCTCGGGTACGTTGTCAAAGGCAAAACGACTTACCTTCGGGAGCGAATGAGGGATTATGCAAGTGATTTCGACATGCTGCTTATTCAAGAGCAGCCGACAGTGGAGGACTTCGCCAACGTACAGCAAGCGCTTGAAGCACGAGCCTACGAGGATGTCGTCTATGCGACATTCGTCCGCGTGTTGTCCTACAAAGAAGGAAGCGGTACGGTACCGGACTCCCAGCTTGCCTTAATCGAATTGATCAAGCGCCATGCAGCTGAGGCGGCGCTGCTCATATTTGGAAGTCCCTATATTTTGCGGAAAATGACGCCGCCGGGCAATTGCATTTGCACATACGGCGACTGTGAATATTCAATCGATGCTGCACTTAAGGTTTTGTATGGCCGGCTTCAGGCGGTAGGAAAGCTGCCGGTAACGGTGAATGAGCAATATCCATTTGGCTACGGATTGTGAGAAAGGGGAGCTATCGCATGAGTTTGTCTCCGATGACCCGCTATTTGGCGCTTGTGACGGAGCATCTGTCACGGCTGCATGAAGAAGAGAAAGAGGCGGTTCTGAAGGCCGCCCGTTTGGTCGCGAATCACGTCAAACAGGATAAAATCGTATACGCTTACGGTCCAGGGGGACACTCTAACCTGGGCTCACAGGAAATATTTTTCCGTGCTGGTGGCCTGATGCACGTCAGCGCAATCCTCGACGAAGGCACGCTGCTGAGCGGAGGTGCACTTCGGTCCATGGCGGTCGAACGTACGCCGGGCTATGGTCGTATCGTGCTCGAAGACTATAACCTGCAGGCAGGAGATCTACTGATCATTATTAACGCCTACGGTATTAATTCGGCTGTGATCGATTCAGCGCTTGAAGCAAGAAAAAGAGGCGTCACGACGATTGGCGTCACCTCGGTTGGACATGCGAGTCAAACGCCTGCGGAACATCCCGCACGCCATCCATCGAAGCAGAATCTGCATGACCTCGTCGACATCGTGCTGGATTGTAAAGTTGGCGTAGGCGACGCCGTATTGGAAATTGACGGCTTAGAGCAGCGAGTGGGCGCCATGTCGACGTTCGCCAACGCGTTTCTACTCAATGCGTTGGTTGCGGAGACCGTTCATTTGATTGCAGCGGACGGTGTTCAACCGCCGATTTGGATGAGTGGCAACGCAACCGGCGGCGATGAGTGGAATAAGCAGTTTATCGACCGTTTTAAAGGCCGGATCAAAAAGCTTTAATTAGTAGGAGCTTGTCCTTCGCCTTCATAACCCAACTGTTCGGAAATCCGCAGCGCGGCATCCCGGACCTTCATCCCGACTTCGTGATAAGTCATGCTGGGTAATTCGCTTCGCAATGCAGTTATGCTGATGGCGGCATAAATTTGGCCCAAATGATCAAAAATGGGTGCCGCCAAGCAGCGTATCCCGACTTCACCTTCCTCGTCCTCGATCGCATAGCCGACTTCTCGGACGTTTACGAGGAATTTGCGGAACGTGTCGAGGTTCGTGATTGTATGTTCGGTCATAGCAGGCAAGCCGTGCATCTCCACATATTGTTCAAGCGAATCCTCCGGAACATATGCGGCAAGCGCTTTGCCCACGCCGGAGTTATGCAGGTGAAATGATTGGCCCACTTCGGTTGAGAATTGCACGAAACCGGGACCTTTGACCTTTTCGATGTAGCTGGCTTTGCCATTCTCCAACATGGCTAGATGCACTGTAAAGCGGAGCTCGGTGGCGAGCTTCTCCATATAGGGGCGCGCGATACTGCGTATATCCAGTCTGGACAGCATTTCCATGCCGAAGTTGTATAGTCGGAGTGTAAGTCTATATTTGCCATCATTGGTCTTTTGCACATACTTTAAGTCTTCTAGCGTCGTGAGAATCATAAAAATCGTTGATTTCGGAATCTTGTTGATCTCGTAAATATCGGTAACGCCGAGCGGGACCGATGAACGGGCAAGCATCTCGATGATCGCAAGACCTTTCTCGAGCGCCGGGACTGTGTATTTCCTTTTCATCCTATCAATCGTCCTTTTGTAATTTTGAATAAATTCATTCCAATTATAAACCTGAATGCTACTTTCTTACAATAACCCTGCCGTAAAGGAGAGGTTGACGTTGGATTTCGATGCGTTGAATGAGCCGTACCCGTCACGTCGTTCCGCCATTTATGCTGGAAACGGGATGGTTGCGACTTCGCAGCCGCTTGCGGCCCAAGCAGGTCTTGATATGTTAAAAAAGGGTGGAAACGCTGTTGATGCAGCGATTGCCGCAGCGGCGGCTCTGACCGTTGTGGAGCCGACCTCCAACGGAATTGGAGGAGATGCGTTCGCCTTGGTCTGGTATCAAGGGAAGCTCCACGGTCTGAATGCCAGCGGGCCCGCTCCCCAGCTTATATCCATTGATTCGCTAAGGGGAGCGGGGCACGATCGCATGCCGATGTATGGATTCAGCCCGGTTACCGTTCCGGGCGCTCCTGCTGCATGGGCGGAATTGGCTGCCGCATTCGGAAAGCTCCCCTTAGCGGAAGTGATGCAGCCCGCCATTCGCTACGCGGAAGAGGGATTTCCGCTATCGCCTGTTCTAGGGAGCTCCTGGCAAGGCGCGATTCACTATTTTCGCGAACGGTTGCAAGGACCTGAATTTCAATCCTTGTTTGATACATTTGCACCGAAAGGCAACGTGCCGGGAATCGGAGACATCTGGTCTTCGCGGGATCATGCCAAGACGCTTAGACTCATCGCGGATACGAACGCCGAAGCTTTCTATCGCGGTGAATTGGCGGAAAAGATCGACCTTTTTTCCAAGCAGTACGATGGGTATTTACGCATAGAAGACTTGGCGGGTTACAAGCCGGAATGGGTCGAGCCGATTAGCGTGAACTATCGCGGGTATGACGTATGGGAGCTTCCGCCGAATGGGAGCGGGTTGGTGACATTGATGGCGCTCAATATGCTCAAAGGATTCGAATTCACGCAACGCGATAGTGTCGACACCTACCATAAACAGATAGAAGCAATGAAGCTTGCTTATGCGGACGGAAGGGCGTACATATCTGATCCGCGGACCATGTCCTTGCGGCCAGAGGAGCTACTTTCGGATGCGTATGCGAGCGAGCGCCGTCGCCTTATCGGATCGTCAGCACTGCAACCAGCGCCTGGTAGACCGTCGAAAGGCGGAACCGTTTATCTATGCACGGCGGATCGGGACGGAAATATGGTTTCCTTCATTCAAAGCAATTACATGGGATTTGGTTCTGGCCTTGTTGTTCCAGGTACAGGAATTGCCCTGCATAACCGGGGGTACGGCTTTACGCTGGAGAAGAACCATAGCAACTGTCTTGAACCAGGCAAGAAGCCATATCACACCATCATCCCCGGTTTTCTCAGCAAAAATGGCCGTGCAGTAGGACCATTCGGCGTAATGGGCGGCGCGATGCAGCCGCAAGGTCATCTGCAGGTCCTGATGAATACCATCGATTTCCATCATCATCCTCAGGTGGCGTTAGACGCACCACGTTGGCAATGGTTAGAAGGGAAAACCGTAGAGTTTGAACTGACAACTCCTCGCAGCATCGTGGAGAAGCTGGCCAGAATGGGCCACGATATAAGGTGGTCCTCAAGCTCTGGAAGTTTTGGCAGGGGACAGATCATCTGGCGTTTGGATAATGGCACGTTGGTCGGAGGTACTGAGCCTCGGACGGACGGTCACATTGCCGCTTGGTGAATGCTAACAATTTTTCATTCAGGAGGCCTACATCATGCAAATCAAGGAACTAGACACTCCGTTCGTCTTGATTGATCTAGAACGCATGGGCGCAAATATCCGCGATATGCAACAGATCGCAGACTTGGGCAGGGTAAGGCTGCGGCCACATGCCAAAACACACAAGATGACCGAAGTCGCCACCCTGCAGATCGAAGCTGGGGCAGTGGGCGTCACCGTCGCTAAGCTTGGAGAAGCCGAGGTGATGGCGGACGGTGGCGTTCGCGACATCCTGATCGCCTATCCGATTATCGGTCGTCGAAAGATCGAGCGGCTGGCCGCACTGCTGCCGCGAGCGGCGATTACCCTTGCGGTGGAAAGCGAGGAAGGCATTGCTGCAGCTGCAGAAGCCGGTCGACTTGCCGGATGCCGAGTGGCGGTCCTGATTGAAGTGGACAGCGGCTTCAGGCGTGTAGGTGTTAAACCGGAAGCAGAATTCTTGCGGGCGCTGGCAGCCCGTATCACGGAGGAGTCGTCGCTTGAGCTGAAAGGGCTTCTCACGTTCGCTGGCCAGTCTTATGATACGGAAAGCGACGAGGAACGACGCCGGATTGCAACGATTGAGGCGGGAACCGTCGAAAGACTTGCTGCTATGCTGGAGGCGGACGGGTACCGCATGGAGATTGTAAGCGCGGGCTCGACGCCTTCCAGTCGTTTCGTCGCCGGCTTGCCAGGCGTCACAGAGCTTCGGCCGGGTACGTACGTGTTCGGCGATCTGATGCAAGTGAAACTCGGCGCCCATGAGCTAGACCGTTGCGCACTTACTGTATATACCACGATTATCAGCCGGCCTGCGCCAGACCGTGCGGTCGTTGACGCCGGAACGAAGCTGTTCTCGAGCGACGGGGAAGACTCGCCAATCGGGACGGGACGTGGTTATGCAATAGGTCATCCGGACGTGACGCTCGAATGGATGACGGAGGAGCACGGCATGCTGCGTCTTGACGAAGCCGCGCGAGGATTGCGCATTGGTGATCGACTGGCTTTCATCCCCGTCCATTGCTGCGGGGTAATCAACATGACAGATCGAGTAGCCGCCGTGCGAGGCAGTGAGGTCGAAGCCATCTGGAACGTTGCGGCGAGGGGGAAATTTCAATGACATTGTCCGAAATCAACTTACCCGGGTTGGATGTGCGCATCGCTGAATGGGTGTCTTTGAACAAAGATGCCCTGATCGAGCTGACATCCTCCCTGATTCGCCAATCGACAGTAAATCAGATTGTCGATGGGACCGAGCGGGAAAGCCAGTTGTTGCTGCAAGATGTGATGAGGCAATGGGGACTAGAGACGGAGCTTTATTCGCCGGAGGATGTTGCAGGCTTTCGGGAACATCCCGCGTATTACCCCGGCAAGGATTATCGGCACAGACCGAATGTGCACGGCAGACACCGAGGGACGGGTGGCGGCCGTTCGCTTCTGTTCTCGAGCCACATTGATACAGCGGTCGTTGCACCTGGATGGACTAGTTCCCCGTGGGAGCCTTATGTACGCGAGGGCCGCCTGTACGGGCTTGGCTCATACGACATGAAGGGGGGCTTGGCGGCTTCCATGATGGCTTTACGCTGCATAAGGGAGCTCGGCGTGCCGCTTGCTGGCGATGTCATTGTAGAATCGGTCGTCGACGAGGAGTTCGGCGGATCGAACGGTACACTAGCTGGTCGTTTAAAGGGGATTCATGCCGATGCAGCTATCGTGCCAGAGCCGACGAATCTAGTTGTCTGTCCAGCTGCGCGTGGCGGAGCTTTGTGGCGGTTGACGTTCCGCGGGAATACCGGGCTTGCGTTCAACGGGGAAGAGATTCATAACCCGCTTTTCGATGCCGGGCGGTTTCTCGTTTTCCTAGAGCGGCATGAACGCGAACGTAGCAGGATGCCCGGTCCTTCACCGTGGTACGTGGAGCCGGCGTCGCTGCCGATCATCCCCACCCGTTTCGAGGCTGGCGACTTAAGTGCTGCGCTGTGCGATGTGGGTCCCGAAGTTAGTCTTCTTGACATCTGGGTCGAGTGTTACCCGGGCGTGACCGAGGAGGAACTACTACGCGAGTTGGTGATCGGCTACCAGGAAATGTTCGGCGATACGGTAGCGATTCCTGAATTTGCGAAGCTCATCCGATTTCTGCCGGGCTCGGCGCTGCCGTCAGATTCGCCTATACTTGAAACCGCCATTCGGCATATGCAAGGGGTTATGAACGCACCCCCGATTGTACGGGGTGCACCCTTTGCCTGCGACTCTTTCATGTTCAACCTGCATAGCTTAACACCAGCTCTCATAATTGGCCCAAGCGGTGCCAATGCGCATGCGGCGGATGAGTTTGTCGACTTAGAATCCCTTTACCGACTGACGGAGATTTACGCGCGCATCATCGTGGAGTGGTGCGGACCTAGGCACGATTAACGAAATTTAGAGGAGGTTCTTTACAATGAGAAAACCAGTTGTGACAGATACCGCTTCCAAGGGAGACGGACCATATTCGCAGGCGATCATATCAAGAGGTCATGTGCACGTATCTGGCCAAGGTCCGCTTGATCTGGAAGGCCGGATCATCGGCGTGTCAATCGAGGAACAGGCGGAAAAGACGCTGGACAACGTGCGTCTGATTCTGGAGGCGGCCGGCAGTTCGTTGGACGATGTCGTGAAGGTGAACGTGATTTTGTCTGATATGGCCGACTTCGAGCGCTTTAATGCTGTGTATCGAAGCGTGTTCTCTGCACCATATCCAGCTCGTACTTGCTTCGGCGGTCAGATAGACGGCATTCTCGTTGAGATTGACGTTGTCGCCGAGCTTGCGGAAGGGAAGGGATGACGATGCGCAGATTTGAAGGGAAAGTCGTTCTTGTCACGGGGGCAGGGAGAGGAATAGGCCGAGCGGTTGCCGAGCGTTTCGCCCGAGAAGGTGCGGCATTGGCCTTGGTCTCGAACGACGAGTCCAATTTAACCGAAACAGTAAAAGAGCTAGAGGCGGTCGCAGCGGACATTCTTGCGGTTACGGCAGATGTGTCTGATAACGGGCAAGTCCGCGACGCCGTGGAACAGATCGTGCGCCGCTTCGGTCGAGTTGATATTTTGGTCAACAATGCAGGGATAGCTTGGGAAGAGTCCGTTCTGGATATTACCCCAGAGAACTGGCGCCGAATCATCGACGTGAATTTGAACGGCATGTTCTGGGTCGCACAAGAGATAGCCAAAGTCATGGTTCGTCAGCGGGAGGGCGTCATCCTCAATATGGCCTCTACGAATGGTCTCGTGGGTGAGGCAAAGTATGCGCATTATAACGCGTCCAAAGGCGGGGTTGTTTTGCTGACGAAGACGATGGCGATTGAGCTGGGCGCAAGTGGCATCCGCGTGAATGCGGTTTGCCCGGGCTACATCCAGACACCGATGTCCGAAGCAATCGACGACACGGAGTTTGTCGATCAATACGTTCGGGATAAAATCCCGCTTGGACGTACGGGCAAACCAAACGATGTCGCTGGCGTATTCGCATTCCTTGCTTCGGAGGATGCAGCGTTCGTCACCGGCGAGTGCCTGGTGGTCGACGGCGGGCAACTCGCATTCTAGAGAGAGGGGGAGGACAAATGAATAAGATTGAAGAAAAGCTTGCTCTTCTGGGCGGACCCAAGGCGGTTAACGGGGCTAACGAGGAGTTGTTTCGCTGGCCGATCATTACGGCGGAAGATGAAGAGGCGGTACTGGATGTGCTTCGGCGTGGCGGGATGTCAGGTACCGATGTCACTGAACAGTTCGAACGGGAAATGGCCGATTGGCTCGGGGTCCCGTATGCGTTGGGCTTTCATAATGGAACCGCGTCGCTGCAAGCAGCAATGTTCGGCTGCGGAGTCGGTGTCGGCGACGAAGTCATAGCTCCGGCACTCACCTATTGGGCGACCGCGATGCCAGCGTTCTCACTCGGCGCTTCAGTCGTATTTG
Source organism: Paenibacillus qinlingensis (assembly GCF_031455095.1). Classification (GTDB taxonomy): domain Bacteria; phylum Bacillota; class Bacilli; order Paenibacillales; family NBRC-103111; genus Paenibacillus_E; species Paenibacillus_E qinlingensis_A. The sequence goes on along the minus strand of NZ_JAVDSB010000001.1, from coordinate 1,747,803 downwards.
CTGACATCGATCCCGTTACACTGGGACTCGATGCGGCGGATATCGAGCGGAGGATCACGAGCCGCACGAAAGCGATTGTGGTGGTCCATTATTTAAGCCATCCGGCAGATATGGATCCAATTCTGCAAGTAGCGGCTAAACACGGGGTGAAGGTGATTGAAGATGTCTCCCATGCGCTAGGCGGCCTCTATAAAGGACGTCCGCTCGGCACGATCGGGGACGTTGGCGCCATGTCCATGATGACCGGCAAAGCGTTCGCAATCGGTGAAGGCGGCATGATGGTAACGAGGGATCAAACCGTGTACGAGCGGGCAATTGCCTTCGGCCATTACGAGCGGTATGGATCGAACATCGAAACCCCGGAGCTCCAGCCGTATATCGGGATTCCGCTTGGCGGGATCAAGTACCGGATGCATCAGCTAAGTTCGGCCGTCGGTCGTGTGCAGCTGAAGTATTATGAAGAGCGCATTGCCGAGATTGAGCGGGCGATGTCTTACTTCTGGGAAGGACTGAGCGGGCTGCCCGGAATCAGACCTCATCGTCCGGAGGCAGGCTCCGGCAGTCGTAACGGAGGCTGGTATGCCGCCCGCGGACGCTACGAGCCGGTGGCGTTAGGCGGTTTGTCCGTGACCAGCTTTTGTGCTGCCCTGCGCGCAGAAGGTGTATTAAGTGTAAGTCCAGGCTGCAATTTGCCACTACACCTGCATCCCTTTTTCCATAGTGCTGATGTCTATGGACATGGCAAACCGACGAATTTAGCCCATGCCAATCGCGATTTGCGTCAACCCGTGGGCAGTCTGCCTGTGACTGAGTCCATCTCGGCGCGGCTGTTCGCGCTGCCATGGTTCAAGCACGAGTGGCGTGATCAAATTGATGAATATGTGCTGGCTTTCCGCAAAGTAATCGCGCAGCACCAGGAGCTGCTAGCCGTCGACACCGGTAATCCGCCTACTTTAGGTGGCTGGCACTTTTTTAATCACAGTTCGAAAAAAGATTAATAGGTTGTACCAATTTCAAAGAAAAGGAGCCGCGAAAGCTGCTCTTTTGTTTGGCTTCAGGCAGTGAAATTTCCCAACATTGAAATTATAAATGCTAAAGCAATTTTCGATAGTTTCCTGGAGCGTGTCCTGTCGCCTTTTTAAAAAGATCCTGAAACGCCGTCACACTTTGATACCCTACTAGCTCTGCGATTCGTTCAACAGAACAATCCGTTGTGGCCAGATAGCGATATTCTGCGTGAATCCGTTGCTCAACTTTATGCGATAGCAAGTAACAATAACAAAAGCAGCTGAATAATGAGCTGAATAATTTATATTTTAACGAACAGCCGATATATGACAGTAAGCATTTACACCAAGCAGTTTAATAATAGAGAAAAGTGCAAATCTTGCACTTTTCTTTTGTTTGTATTCCAGTTTATGTTGAATGAGTACATGAATGGGGGGAAGGAAATGCAACTACTTAATCAGTTTCAATTTAATCGGGTTTCTTTGCGAGTCGAATGCGCCAATCAATCGTTTACATGTGGCGATGCTCTTATTGTGGAAGATGTGGACAATGGCAAACAGACATGGCGATGGGATGTTTTGGCTATCTCTATCACATTTAGTCAAGATCAGGTCGTCCGTAGTATTTCCGTTCATAATATTGGCGTTCATGATATCCACTTGCGTTATATCAGCTTGGAATGGAAACCAATGAATGAATCTCCGTACCTAGATGCCAGAAGCTATGTTCAACTCTATCACTCCCAATGTTTCGAAAAAATAGCAGGTGTACGTCCAGTACATCGTCCTAATGATTGGTCAAATCCTGCCGAAGCCTCGTCCATGGTAACTGTGATATCTCATAGGCAACTTGGTGATGCGTTGCTGCTTGGGGCTTTGCCTCCATTTGAAGATTGCTTCGTTAGCTTCCCAATACGTCACGAAAGCGCGCACAGAGACGGTGCTTTCGGAATAAGCATTCAAATAACTTCACCTCGTCGGATTAAAGTGAATTCAGAGGTGGTGCTAGCTCATCTGATTAAACTTCACGGTAAGGACGGGATTAACTTATTAGAACAATATGGGGAACTCGTTCGAAATCGTCTTCCTCAAACATTGTTCAGCAAACCACGCGTAACCGGCTGGAATTCCTGGGATTATTACGCTGGGGCTGTTTCACAACACGATATCACCGAGAATTCTTGTACGGCACAAGAACAATTTGCAGACGCCATTCGCTATATTGTGATCGACGAAGGTTATCAATGCCAGTGGGGGATTTGGGATGCTGGTTGGAAATTTCCTGATGGGCTGAAGTGGCTTTGTGAAACAATTCGTGCGAATGGATTCGAACCGGGGATTTGGACGGCTCCACTCATGGTGAATGCAAGTACCTCTTTATATCGGGAGCACCCAAATTGGTTTGTGGGTGATGAAGCAGGCAACCCCTTTTTCGTAAGTATTGGGTATGGTTCTATGGCTCAACTCGACATTACCCAACTTGAGGTGAAGGAACATATAGGCAAGGTATTCACCCAATTGCGGCAAGCAGGCTTTACTTACTTCAAATGCGATTTTACTCAGATGCTACTAGGCGCTTCCCGCTTCTCGCGTGACGACATTACACATGCTGGCATGCTTCGAGAATTATTTTGTCTAATACGCAGTTCGATAGGGGAGGACACCTACCTACTTGCTTGCGGCGCGCCTTATGAGGCAGTCATCGGTATTGCCGATTCCCATAGAACGACGGGAGACATTCACCATTATTGGAGTCACATCCGCCAAAATATAAGGTCTATGCTAGCTCGTTGGTGGATGCAAGGGACGATAGGAAATACAGATCCTGATTTCGCTATCCTCAGGTGTGATCGCACCACGGACGACGTTCAATTAAGTCGGCGCCTACCCAAAAAACCTTGGCAATCGGGAGCCAATTGGTATGCCGGTCGAGAGATGAATCTGGCGGAAGCGCAGACACTGCTGCTTGCTTGCTATGTGACTGGCGGCGATATGGTTCTTGGAGACGCGTTGAACCAACTAAATGAAGCAGGTTTAGCTTTCCTTACCATCGTTCTTCAGGATCCTGTCAAACGTGGAGTGCCGATTAATCTTTTTGAATACGATGGAGATGATCTACCGATCGTGGTTGCACAGGGGGATGGCCGCAAACTGCTGGCGATATTCAATCTTAGCGATGATTTTAGGCCAAAGAAGCTGCCAGAGCCGTATGCCGGCTTGAAAGGGTCGCATGAAGAATTTTGGAGCAGGCAACCAATCCCTGTTTTGGAATCGGAAGAAATTATTATGGAACCTCATACTGCAAAGGCTTGGTGGGTATCCGAGGTATAGTTAGATCAAGTAGTAAGGGAAACAAGGAGGCAACGAATTGTTTGGTTATTTGGCCGTGCTTGGTGCGGTATTGATCTGGGGGCTGTCCTACATTATTATGAAATCCACAACAACGGAGTATCCCCAGTTGCTATTTCAATTTTGGCGGTATTGTGCCGTATCTTTGGTTTACTTGGCTCTTTTCCACCGATCACTCCGGGCAATTCCTGTCCGAATCTGGAGAATAGGTGTGGTACAACTCGGATCGAGCAACTTCGTGTTGGGCTTCTTTTCAATTTACGCGGTGCAGTATACGACCCCGACTCGCGTCGTGGTCATCAACAGCTTCATTATCGGCGTCGTGCCGCTGATACGCTGGTTGCATGATCGGTGTATGCCGACTCGGCAAGAGAAATGGGCTATAGCGATTGCGATAACTGCCATTGTCCTATTGATTGTACGACAGGACGAAGGCATGAATTTTGGCGATGGCTTAGCCTTTGTCGGCATGATTGGTTATGCCAATTCGATCGTCTTGACCGATCGTTTGCTTTCGAAGGAACAAGCGACGGTTTCGCAAGTTTCCTTTTTAGGCATCGCGGGCTGCACTTTGTTATTTGCCACTGCGGCAGCTGTCTATGTTTGCATTAGCAATGAGGCAAAAGCGTTATCGCCATTGATATCCCAACCAGAGACACTCGCAGGTATCGCCTACATGGTCGTGTTTGTTTCCCTCGCGGCTAATCTGCTACAAGTACACGGTCAACGCCGGTTGCCGCCGGTCACCGTCTCGATATTGTTCTGCTTGGAGCCCGCCGTAACGGCGGTGCTCGATTATGCACTGCTCGGCAACAAGCCGTCGATGCGCGTGCTGCTCTGCGGCTTGCTACTGATCGTAGCGACAGTTACTACCGCTAGACCGATTAACAAATCTGGAAGACGCCACAAAGAAGCCACGAAGATCACTTTATAACAGTTGATACAAAATTCACAGTCCACATCGTAGAGTTGGATCTTCATTTTTGAGTATCCTTGTCATGTTCAAGGTGAGAGAATGGCGTAAAAGTCTCTATATCTCATCAATGGCTAAGGAGGTGGGACACAATGGGGTTTATTCTTATTTCAATACTATGTTATCCAATCCTCAAATAGGATGGACATTCAGCATAATTATGAATGTGCCATTTTCAAGTGCATACTTGCTGAGACATTATGGAATGGAGTCCGATGGCAACAATCTCTATAAAGAATACCCTAGAAAGTTATATGATGGAACGATTACCCCTAAGGGCATTCTCTCAAAAGTATTTGCATTTTGTACCAGTCGTTGGTTTTGATGATGAATATTTTTACTTGGCAGACTCTTTGGAACACACCATTAACTGTAACGGAACCCGCTATAACCGAAAAATATTAGTCCACGATTTTGAGGCATTATGGAAGATATGGGTTCTATTTGAAAAAATACTTATTTCGTGATACGACAAATGTAACTGTAGTTGATGCGGCTGCTAATCCTCTTTTGAAGAAACAGCAGATACTGATACTACAAACATCAATAGGAATTTATACACCATAAAAGGAAAATTAACTTTTTTAAAGAAGATTTATTTTTTAACTTCTTATCTCTTGAAGTTAAATCTAATTTAAGAGAAATGAAACGGAGTGGTAAAGATTATGTTCATTTATCATGCAGTCCCAAAACAAATGATTGGAACTAAACTAAAGACTCTGAACGAAATAAAGAAAACAAATCCTGAACTTCACGAACTGTATATCGACAAATACAAACCTAATAGATTAATGCTCCTTGAAAGAAGGATTCCTAAACTAGACTGTTTGTGGAATGACGTGATTCATTTCCTTCCAATACACCCAAAATTGGTTTACAACGGTTTAGTTGAGGCAGGCGCAAAGCCTGGTGTTCATCGTTTTTTTTATAAGATTCCACTTTCAACAATTAGCAGTGAGGCATCTATTGCTTTATATAAATACAGTAAAGATAAATTCAAAGGAATAAATGATGAAGTAGACAATTCTGAAATTGAACTGTTAGAAGCCCAAGGATATAGAGAACTTAAACAGTTACCTCTAGAAACAATTGACTATTATAAAATTCAAATAAGCTCAGGGAATAAATTTTTTGGATTATATCACTTTGTTCCTCATGTTTTTATCAAGGGAGAAGTTGATGTAGAGCATGCAGAAATCATTGATTGGAACGAGCAAGAAATATAAATCTTCGAGACCTTAATAATAAATATACTTCAGTATTTACTATAACTGGGACAAGATAGCGCGGGGATGAAACCGATCCTTCGCTTGTTTTCGTTTCTGTTCATCCGCTCAACATTGGCTATAACATCAGACTGGAATTGCTACTTCGCCTATACACATGTTGTTCAAGGTTTTTGTTGCCTTGTAAGGGGATAGATTGAATAATTAAAGGAAACTTTTTCCATTAATAATCGTCTATTTATCAGAGGAGTGATTGCTTATGGACAAAGTGAAATCAAATGTAATTTGGATTTGCTTCGGGTTGTGGATATTTGTCTTATTAGGGATGCAGACCCAACAGGCTCATGCCGCATCAGTCATAACACTGGTAGAAGAGAAAACGCTGTACACCGAGCAAGCCGTCAACAGCGCCGTTGTAGGTAAACTATCAGCGAATCAGACCGTCGAGGTCATTTTGGAAAATAATATGGAGGGCACTTCCTGGTTTAAAATCAAGACATGGCTAGGGGACTGCTGGATTTATGGCAACGAATCGGTCATGCACGGCAGTTTTTCCGAGGTTGACATAAGTGTGAGCACACTAAAAACGGAAACCTTCTTCGATGCCCCTACCCCTTACCCATATAGCATATACTCCCTCGGAAACGGACAATTGGCGGCACAACCGATTCAAGTGACAGGACTGAATGAATTCTGTTACCTGTCAAGCAACGGTACGCAAATGTGCGAGCCTGGGTGGTACCGAATTAAGACCTGGCTTGGCGAGAAATGGCTGTATAAACCAAAACTTAAAGAGCTTATCAAAGAAGAGAAGATTGACCTTACCTTGACCCTGACCGAAGAGGAATTGCTTTACGAACAACCTTATCAGGAGAATGTAAAGATTTTGCTTCAACCGCAGAAGATCAAAGTTATCAGTCTTTGGGATACGGGAGAGGTGGCCTACCGCTTCCGTCCGGTCATATGGTACAAAATAGAAACCGATCAAGGATTTCGGTGGATCTATCCCAGACATCTTACGCTAGCTAACGTAAGCAATATCGATAAAAACGTTGAGCTTCCAACCGGTGCAAAAGGATATGAACATCCAGATTTCGAAGGGGAGTCTTCGTGGGTTGAACCAGGAACGATAAAGGCTTTTGAAGAATGGCTCGGTTGGTTACATGTTAGGACCTCTTCGGGCGCAATATGGGTTAATCCTGAATGGGCCTTAAAAGTAAGACCGATTGGAACCGTTTCGAGCGAGGAATTCGTGAAGATTACAGCAGATACGGCAAGCTACAAAATGCCTGATAGTATGACTGTAGCCCATGACAGCGGGTTCTACGCTCCGCAAGAAGTGCAATGTATCGCCAAGTGGGTCGCTCCAAACGGTACTGATTGGTATTTAATCCAAGGTTTTGACGGAGACGTGTGGGTGAAGTCTTAACGTATACAGAAATAGAGGGATTTTTCCGATTCACAGCTTTAGTAGTCAAAGTAACCGAAAGAGAAGCTGTTATGAGCAGATTGCAGGAAAATTGCAAATTGGATTCAAGTTTTACCTGATATGGATTGTAATAGAGAGGCATTCCCATATTAATTTAAATTAGGAGTTACTATTCAAGATGAAACACAATAAAAACCAAAAGATTTGAGAAAAGATGAATTTTCACATTTACCTATGAGATTAGCGATTAATCCTGGCTTCAATAATGAAAAAAAAGGCAGGTATAATCATCACATTTTTCATATTACATTTGTAAGCATTAATATGCATGAGGAGGGTAATGGTTTTATGGAAGTCTGGGTTCCATATGAGAAAGTCAGAAATCATCCTCCTGATTTTAGAATAAGGTATCGGTTTTATTCCGAAGAAGAAGGCGGAAGAAAAAATCATGTGTTTCAGGGGCTGCGTTGTGATTTTGCATACGATGGAGATAACATAAAAGAGACGGGAATATTTGCTATCCATCCAGAATTTGAAGATGATTTTGGAAATATTGTTCTTTACAAAGATGTTCCAGTATCCAAACGAGGTACTGCAAGAATGTGGATACTATTTCCCGAGATTAGGAGAGAAGTACATATTCATCGAATTAATATAGGTGTCATTGGCTATTTTATGGCGCGCTCAAGAAAGTTGGGGGAAATCGAAACAGGGAGCAAACTGCCATGACAGTTACTCCCTGTTTTCATTCAATTATTATCTTATTTACTACTCTCATTAATGAGCTCGGTAACTTCAATTAGAGGGCTGGGAAAATATTTATTTTAAACCTACACTATTCGTTACTCCTGTTCCTATACGCTTTCGGACTTATCCCATAAGTCTTTTTAAATAATCGACTGTAATAGGATAAGCTTGAAAGACCTGTTGTGAATGCAATTTCTTGTATAGGTTGGTCAGTATTACACAGTAATTCTAACGAGCGTTCTAACCGAATTTGATTCATCCGGTCCTTGATGGTATGACCGCTTAGTTTCTTGTATTTTCGAGCCAAGTGACCATAGCTCATATGCAGGGATGAAGCCAGTCGATGAACGTCCACCTCATAGCTTTGATCATCATTTAAATAAATGTCAACTTTGCGGAGCAAGGAATAATCAGAACTGGATTCGCTTTCAATCCAGACCTTTCTTTCCGTTGACTGCTCGGTTATAGCGAAAATGACTTGCACGACTTGCAACAATGTGGCAACGGAGGGGCCATACTTTTTGGCATTTTCAAAGGATGACGCAAGTAGTTGACCGAGCCCAAACTCATCAGCGTAGACCCCAGGCTTCCAATTCGATAGGACGGTAAGTTGTTCGAAGGTTGAAAACGTTCCCTCCGAGCTAATCGTTGTGCCACGATCGACCTTCCACCTCAAGCATACACCTGTATGCGGATCATCGGGTTCATAGGCATGCGCGTGTTCCATACCCGGTGGGATGAGGAAAAACTCACCTGCGTGAATATCCAACATCGATCCCCCGAAACTCGTTTTCATGTGTCCCTTAAACACATAGTTAAGCTCATACCATGTGTGTAGGTGTGCTGGACACTGAGCGAAACCAGCAGGCACTTCTAGTAAAAGATCAATAATTTCAATGACAGCATCATTGATCATGATGTTTCCACTAAGCATGGTTTGATAAGGGGGGATGTCGGTTAATGGACTTTCTTGCGGAATCAATGGACTCATTAGGATCACCTATATCAATAGTTAAGATGTATGCCCTTAGTATAGCACAGCCCTCTTGGCATGTTATTTTTGTTCAAAAACTTGTGATTTCAGTGAATATACGCAGAGGTGAGATTTTGAGAAAATGGATGCAGATGATATCGATTCATGACCAAAGAGGAGAGATTATTTTGCGAAAATTCCATTTGTTAAGCAACGCTCATTTGGACCCTGTATGGCAATGGGAGTGGGAAGAAGGAGCTGCAGCTGCGGTATCCACCTTCCGGGCTGCGGCAGCATTTTGTGATGAATATGAAGGGTATATATTCAACCATAACGAAGCCTTGCTGTACAAATGGATCGAGGAGTACGAGCCTTCGCTGTTCATTAAAATCCAGGGACTTGTTCAAGCCGGTAAATGGCACATCATGGGAGGATGGTATTTACAACCGGATTGCAATATGCCTTCCGGGGAGTCGATGGTCAGACAAATTTTGCTTGGAAAGACTTATTTCAAAGACAAATTTGGTGTAATGCCAACTACAGCGATCAATTTTGACTCCTTCGGGCACTCTAGGGGGCTTGTACAGATCATGCGAAAAGCTAGTTTCGATTCCTATTTATTTATGCGTCCTGAGGATAGAGTAGCGGGCCCTGCACAAGAGTTCGTTTGGGTTGGTTTCGATGGCTCTGAAGTACTTGCCCATCAAATACAAGATGGATATAACACACTGCTTGGTCAAGCGCATATCAAGGTGGAAGAGAGAATCAATAAGCAGACAACTCAGGATGTTGAGCTTGTGCTTTGGGGTGTCGGCAATCACGGTGGAGGGCCTTCTCGTTTAGATCTAAACCATATTGGCGCCTTAATTGAATCAACGCAGGGAAAAGATGAGGTCTTACATTCAACGCCAGAGGCTTATTTTGCGGATCTTGCAAAGAATGCAGATGCTCTGCCACGCCATAGGGATGATCTGAATCCACGTTTTGTTGGATGCTACACCTCCATGATTCGAATCAAGCAAAAGCATCGTCAGCTTGAGAATGAGCTGTATCAAACAGAAAAAATGCTGTCATCCGCTGGTATTCAAGGTTACCTTCGCTATCCAAAAGAAGAGTTGAACGATGCGTTACATGATCTAATGTTGGCTGAATTCCATGATATTTTACCTGGAACCTCTATACAGCCCGCGGAAGAAGCTTCCCTTCGCTTGATTGATCATGGTTTGGAAATTGTCTCAAGGCTGAAAGCACGAGCCTTCTTCGCATTATCGAGCGGTCAACGAGTGGCAGCTGAAGGCGAGTATCCAATTCTCGTTTATAACCCGCATCCTTATCCAGTACGTGGTGTTTTTGAATGTGAATTTATGCTTGCAGATCAGAATTGGAAAAATGAATTCTCGATGCCTGTCGTCTTTCAGGATGGTGTGCGCCTGCCATCTCAAGCTGAGAAGGAACATAGTAATATCAATTTGGATTGGCGCAAAAGGGTGGTCTTTGAAGCGCAATTAACGCCATCTTCCATGAACCGATTCGATTGCCGAATTGAGTTGCTGCCTTCGAAGCCTAAACCGCAGGTAGAGCTTGTAGATGGTGATATTCATTTCCGATCGCATGACTTACATGTGGTCATTAATACACAAACTGGACTTATAGATCAGTATGTCGCAGGCGGTATCGCTTATTTAAAAGAGGGTGCATTCCAACCCTTGGTCATTGCCGATAATGGGGATCCTTGGTGCATGGATACGGATGGGTTTGAGAAGGTGAAAGGGGCTTTTCGTCTCATGCTGCCGGAAGAGGGTACAGCCTTCTCGGGTATTACCGAAGGGATTCTCCCTTCAGTTAGGGTTATTGAAGACGGTGAAGTACGTACTGTCATTGAATCCCTATTGATGTATGACCATTCTGCGGTCGTAATCACGTATAAACTACCCAAACAAGGAACGGAAATAGAGGTTCATGTGCGTGTATATTGGCAAGAGAAGGATAGTATGCTGAAGCTCTCCATTCCAACCGTATTGGAAGAAAGTCGTTATGTTGGGCAGACAGTCTACGGCGTGCAATCTCTTGCGACGGATGGAACAGAAGTTGTTGCACAGAAATGGACAGCACTCATGTCCGAGACTGACGCTGTTACATTAATAAATGATGGTATTTATGGATCAGACAGTTCGAATGGTGTCATGAGACCTTCGTTATTGCGAGGGGCGGCTTACACGGCACATCCCATTCTTGAGCGACCTTTGATGCCAACGGATCGTTTCTCTCCACGCATTGATCAGGGTGAACGTATCTTTAGATTCTGGTTGAACGCAGGTTCGAGGGTGGAAAGACTTGCACATATTGACCGTGAGGCGCTGCAAAGGAATGAGAAGCCATATGCACTTTCGTTCTTCCCTCATGGTGAGGGGCACCTACCTGCAGCTGCTATCCAACTAGAAGATAATGTGATCCAACTGACAGGATTTAAGCGTGCCGAAAATAGTAAAGACTCATATATCTTACGGTTTTTTGAGCCAACCGGGCTAGCGAGATCAACTGTGGTTAAGATTCCGAGCATGGACATCGAACTGCCCATTGGTTTCAATGGTTTTGAACTAAAGACATATAAGTTAGATAAGCAAACGAGAACTTTGCTCGAATGTGAACTCATGGAAGGGTAAGTGAAATTTATTTTAACTGCAGGCAGCCTTACGATAACTCGTAGGGCTTTTTGTATGTAAGGCGTGACGAGGGCATTGCAAAGTACCATATTTATAGGAAATGACTTAGATTACAGTGTACTTTCGAGCAGAGAACAACTACATTTAGATGACATTATATGCTGTTTCGCCAGAAATTGATGTATACTTGGTGAAGATATGCTTGTATAAAGGAGTACATAAATGTATGAAAATCAAATCTCTTTTAGGAGCAAAAGCTTACTTTATAAAAATGGTGCTATGGATAAGTGCGGCAATTCTGCTGCTTGTTGTTGTTCTTTCCATTGTTGTTTATATCAACTCACAAAATCTCCTGGTCAAAAATGAATATGCAGCCAATCAAAAAATACTATATCAAGTCAAGTATAATATGTCGTTCATGGATCAAACGATTTCCAATTTATCCAAGTTTCTTTACTTAAATAGCGATGTAAACGCTATCATGAATGCGAAGCAGGAAGATATGATTGCAGTGTCAAGCCACTTGTCGAGAGTCGTCAGTTCTGTCACTTCAGCAAATCCTTATATTCATTCCATTGGCATTTATAATCGGAATTTGGATCAATCCTATAGTTCGGGCTTTCCTTTGTTTTTTAAAGATCAGATGCTCTACGATTTTATTAATTCGAATCAAGCCCTGCCAAAGTTAAAGCCGATATTCCGTGATATCAAAAAACTGGTAAATGGGGTAACCGAGCCTGAGTATGTATTCTCCTATTTCATATACGAAACGACAGCGAGTGAAGCCAAGCCGGACGGCGTTGTCGTAATTAACGTTAAACCGCAGTGGTTGCTAGAGAATATTAATCAAATTAATATGATTGATAAGAAAAAAGGCGATAATGTTTTTATTTTGGATCAGAATAGTAATTACTTGGATGATGGAACCAATGACCCGATGATTAAGGAGTGGCTGAAAAGTGACTTTTTGGGGTATAAAACTGAACATCAACAGGCAGAACGAGATGGTTTTTTTCAAAGCAAGCATGGCGGAACGCAGTATTTAGTGACGTACACCAATGTCGATAACACGGGGATGACGCTGCTAAAAACTCAGCCAATCCTTGAAATCTATACCTATATCAATAGATTAAGAAATAGTATTATCATCATCACGCTCATTTTTCTTGTCATGGCCATTGTGATATCCATTGGTATTTCACGGAAAATATATGGGCCCGTGGGGAAACTGGTGAATTCGATCATGTTGGATCGGATCCGGAGATCGGACAAAGACGAGGTCGTCGATGAGATCTCTTATTTAAACACCGTCTACAGACAATCTATGGAGATGCTTGATCATTTTGATAAGGAAAAGGTGCAGTTCAAAGATGTTATGAAGCATTATTGGTTAAGCAGGCTGCTCACAGAGAGTTTATCCATCGGCAGGTCTGAATTAGAAAGTATTTTTAAAGAAATGAGAATTTCATTATCCTTGGAAGGTTCATATGCCATATGTGTATTGAAAATCGATAATTATAAGGAATTTCAGCGTTCGTTCCATGCCAAGGATAAAGATACGATTCGCTTTGCTATGATCAATATTGCTACTGAAATTATGGCCAAAAAGTTCCCTAACGAAGGACTGGATATGAAAGACGATCATGTCGTATTAATTGTTAGTATGCCAGAAGAAGATGACCAGTTCCCTCATCATATCGTTCCTCTCCTTCAAGAAGCTCAGGAGAACGTTTCCCGATACTTTAAAGTTTCCTTCACGGCATCGATCAGTGAGAAGACGACTCACATGCAGGAATTACACGGTTTGTATAATAAGGCGCTGGATCAAGCGATGTATCGCTTATTATTAGGGCATTCAGCTGTCCTGACATATGAAACGGTTAGGAAAAATGTGGAGAGTAAAAAAACAGGGCATCCCAAAAGTCTGGAAGATCAGTTTCTGGAAACGATGAAAACGAGTGATATCACCGCGATGGAGGGGGTATTAGCACATATATTTGAGGAGTTGGGCACGCTAAACTATCACAATGCGTTAGTCTCTATCATCAGGCTCGTGGATGCCGTCATAGATACGCTCGAAGAAATGAAAGTGACGGTAGCGCCATCTTTGCATATTTCTTCTATTAGCCGCAATATTTTAGAGAAAGAGACGATTGTCGATATCCATCGAATTATTTTAGGTGCCCTGCAAGATTCGTTCAAAAAAGATCATGAGGGAAATACCAATAAACTCAACTACTTCTTAGTGGATGCGGTTACGGAATACATTCAAATTCATTTCCGAGATCCTTCTTTAAGCTTGACTTCGATCGCTTCAATCATGAAAATTTCCACAAGAAATCTAAGCAAAATATATAAAGAAGCTATGCAGATATCGATTCCTGATTATATTAATGAGTTTCGATTAGCCAAAGCGGCAGAGCTGCTTATCCAAGATAACCTGAGTGTATATGAAATTGTTGAAAAGGTCGGAATCATGAATGAAACGTATTTCTTCAGTATGTTCAAAAAGAAATACAAGGTTACACCGAAGGAGTTTGCCTTGCGCAGAAATATGACGAAATTGAATCAGTAGAACAAAAGAAAGGTCCGCTATGTGCTGTGCCGAAATGGATGCCAATTGCGACTCGGATCGGCAATAGCTGGGAGGCTGCCCAAGTGCCAAAGCCTCCTTGGCTTTCTTTTGTCCCAATTGGACGATGCCGCCTCCGCTGCAGAAGCCTTCGAAGGACCCTGGTTTGCCAAAACCGATGGGGCCGCTAGGCTCAAGCCGCATATGACCAATTTCTTGCTATCCAAAATAAGCCCAGCACCCATGCCTGTACCGAAAGTTAGGAAGATCATATCCCGTGTTCCCACCCCAGCGCCACTCTGCCAAAGCACAAGCATTCGCATCATTCTGCAAGTCAACAGGAACACCAAAACGTTCCTTAATTAACATAACAATAGGGATGTGATCCCACCTAGGCAAATTCGACCCCATTGCCGCATAGCAGCATTTTCCCATTGGAATGGAACGCTGCCGCACATAATTGGAATGCCGCTATAAGATCATGCGTACATATGTCTAAGTCTGGATAACGGGCTACAAGATGCTGTATATGGTTTTCCAGTATCATTTTCTCCATCGTAAAAGTCCCCCTATCTGCCGATCTCATCGGCTCGAAAATCATTAGAAATAGCGGCAATTTGAGGCAACCAGCTCTTATAAGTTTCCAAAGAGAATGCGGGAAAGCCAAGCAGGTAGTGATTGCCATAGGTTCGTCCCTGAATGATCCATTCAATGAGCAGTAATTGCTGCTTGGCGTGTGAAATCGGGATTTTCCCAAGCTCGGAAGTACCGTTAGCCTCGACCTCAAAGCTCCCTGCCAAAAGCGTTTCTTTGGAATCTGCATCCCATATGCGATAAGAACCAAAAGCGGATTGCCGGGAGTCATTGCCTGCGGCTACTCGCACATGCCAATTCTCAGGCTCATCGATCATGATGCAGACAGGGACTTGGCTTCTTTGAATATAATGAAAAGCCAACTTTTTGCCATAGTAATAATCAACGACGCTATCCGAGAATTGCGGCCAGCCGTCAATCATATTCCACCAGATGATACCTGTTTTCCGCCATTTTTTGAGCCGAGCCGTCTCGATAAAAAACTTTTTCGCCTCAGCTTGGGAAATTTGCGAAGCAAGTATAAAGTCTTCAATAGATTCGGGAATGGCACCGAACAGTTCCTTAATTTGATTCGCCATTAACTGAATACGCGTTGCGTTATGTCCCTGTGAGCCGCTAACTTCCGTTGCATGGGCGATCCATTGCTCATTCTGATTATCAAATGGCCATAAATGCTCAGGCTCTATGAACTTCTGGATCGAAGATAAATTCGGGCAGCCATGATAGCCAATTTCACTAATAAAATGGTCCATACTCGTCTTATAAAAGGAGCTTTTATAGTAATCCCGCGGGCCCCAAAGATGCCGTTCGGGAGCTAGGTTCATGTTGCCTGATCGGATAACCTCAGGTGACAGATAAGGAGAGCTCGGCAAATAAGCCCGGTGAGGATCGTATTGCTGGATAACTTGCGGAAGCAAGCTTCGTGTGATCTGATTCACGCAAGGATCAGGCAGACCATACCACCCATAAGCCTCGTCACATTCGTTATCTCCGCACCAAAGAACAAGCGAAGCGTGGTTCCGTAATTTCTTGACAACGGAGCGAGCTTCAAGCTGCATAGACTCGCTGAATTCCGGCGTTTGCGGATAGACCGCGCAGGCCATTGCAAAATCCTGCCAAACCATTAACCCATGACTATCGCAGAAGTCAAAAAAAGCGTGGTCCTCGTAGACATTGCCTCCCCAGCAGCGAACGATATTGCAACCAGTATCACAGAACAGCTGAAGAGCTTTCTCGTAGCGGCTGGAGTCTCGGCTATGAAACGCATCCATCGGCACCCAATTTGAGCCTTTGCACATGATCGGCGTGTGGTTGACTTTGAAAAGAAATTCGCCTCCGGCTTCTACGGTGGTTGTTTCTGTGCGAATCAATTCCACTAGACGAACGCCGATCTGCTCCGTACGTGAAGCGAGGACACGTCCCTGATGGAGCAATTCGGTCGTAACCTCATAGAGAGGGGCATCCCCATAACCATGCGGCCACCAGAGCCGCGGATTCGTAAGGGTTATCGTTAAGGAGCCTGTGTTGAATAAGACAGGCCTACTCATCTGAAATTCGGATGCACCTGATTTGCCTGTGACCCGAATCTCCAATCCATGATAAAAATACGCAGGATTTGTGGCCACTCGGTAAAATAATCCGATTTGAGCAGCTGAAAGATTTTTATCTACAGATAAGGTATAGAAATAAAGGTCCGTCAAAGCATGATCCTCACATGAGACTAAGGATACAGATCGCCAAATGCCTGCAGAAACCGCGCGGGGCATAATATCCCATCCGAAGCTATGGGCTGCCTTGCGTACGAATAACTGCTCGCCATTCGTAATCGGTCCATAACAAATGGCGTCGGTGCTACGCACCATGGCTTCAATAATGGGAGAACGCAATCGTACGAACAGCTTGTTCACACCCTGGCAGAGCAGCGAATTCGTTGTCTCGAGCCTAACCTCAATAAACATATTATCGCTGGAGCCAAGTTCCTCTCCGTTTAGCCAATAGGTTGCACAGCAATCCACTCCTTGGAACACCAGTTCGGTTCGTTTTCCTTCCATCTGGGGCGGAGCGATGAACTCTAAACTGTACCACCACTCATAAAGCTCGTAAGGACGGAGTTCATTAATATTCGTTCCGAGAAAGGGCTCAGGAAGTAGACCGCTGCTTACCAAATCAAGTTCCACATTCCCTGGTACAGATGCGTGTATAGAAGGCAAATCGAAGTTACTCAATTCATCGGGATGGTGGACTTGCCATTCTCCTTGGGGAAAATAAATGAGCTGCCATTGTCCGTCCAGGCACAATTTATTTGTCATCTGAAAACCTCCTCAATTAAGTACCAATGAACTCATTGTAAAAGGGAGGCTAGGATAAAACTTGCCGTATGTTCAGAAAAATTGCACGATTTTCGGATATGACTTAATTTGAAGGAAAGTGCCTAAAATGCAATATACTTTACCATAACCAACGCCTAAAGTTGAAGTGTGACCTCAGATGAATATGATTTTACAATTGAAGGAGTTGCGTGCCCATGAATCCAGAGAGCTGCCGACAGACTGCGGAAGCATTCATTTTTATCCAAGAAGAGAACATGTCGATCCGATACCGTCCTTTAGCCAAGCAGGGTATGGTATTGCGGAGTCATGCAGATGAGGATCATCCGGACAATATCCTTTACGCAGAGGGAATCGATTATGTCGTCGATTACGATCGCGGTGTCATTCGCCGGACGACGCAAAGCGGAATCCCAGATTGGTCTCGTCACGAATTATATAGCCAATCGGAGTTTGATCATACCGTGTTCAAAAACTGCAGCAATCGTGAATTTACCGTGTATGGGGATTATGTGTATGAGAGCGATCCGTTGGCAGACGGCTTCGTTGCCCACGATAATAGCGGAAATCGAGCTAGAGTGGAGCACTGGCTTTCCAAATTGCGAACCAGCGAGGAGAGTTCAATCGTTGTTTTTGGCGACAGCATTAGTGCAGGTGGGGAGGCGAGCGAAGAAAAGTTTATGTACTTCAACCGAGTTCATCAATTTCTCAATGATCACTATCCGCGCAGCCGAATCCGTCTGTTGAATAAATCAGTCGGCGGTGAAACCAGCAAAGATGGAAAGAATCGCTTAGAGCGCGATGTCATTCCTTTGCAGCCTGATCTCGTGATCATCGGATTCGGGATGAACGATCAGAACAAATATGGGGAAGGAGTGGGCGTTTCGCCGGCGGATTTTGAATGCAATCTATGTCAAATGATCGAGGCCATTAAGAAGTTGGGCAACAGCGATATTGTGCTCGTGACGCCTTGCTTGCCGAATCCGAAATGGTGGTATGCCAGCGGATGGACTGGCCGATATGCGGAAGTTATCCGCCGGCTGGGCCGGGAATATGGTGTCGGGGTAGCTGACGTCACTGCGGTTTGGGAGCAGGAATTGGCAGCCGGCAAATCACCGGAAAGTCTGCTCCTGAACAACATCAATCATCCGAATGATTACGGGCACTGGCTTTATTTCCAAGCTTTTGTCCCGCTGCTGAAAGCTTGAGAAATCAAGCTTTCTTGTCATTGTGCTACTTCACAAAACCCGCCGTCCAGCACTCGGAGAAAATCCATACTTCTTTTTAAAACAACGAATAAAATAAGGCAAAGAATTAAAGCCCGACGCCAGAGCTATTTCCGTAACAGGTAAGCTGGAATTATGAAGCAGCCTATGAGCATATTGCAGCCTGTGCTCCTGCACATATTGCTGAAACGATTGACCGATGATGGTACTGAATTTTTCGCTAAAATAGTTCGGGCTCCATGTTGTGTATGCTGCTGCTTGTTTCAATGTAATGGGTTCACGAAAATGGAAATCGATATAGTTCAAAGCTTTGCGCAGCTTGATACGTTCAGGGACATCGCTGGAAGAAGTCTCTATGGTAGTGTGGAGATCAGTCGGAATCATACGCAGCAGATCAACAAGCAATCTGTCCAATGTGGCACGGATGGCTTGTTTTTTGCCGATTCTGGATGCTGTGCACTCCGCTAATAATCGGCGGCATTCCTTCTCTACGTAAACCAAATGTTCACCCTTGCAGCGGACGGATAAACGATTAGGCTGCCTAAAGAGAAAGAGTCGTAGCTCCTCATCGAGCCATTCCTCGGTAAATTTCAAATTGATTAAACGAAGCGGGAAACCTGGGTCAGGAATAATGGTATGGAAATCAACAGGGGTTAAAAGGTAAACAGAGCCAGGGACGAGTTGGGACGACTCACCGTTTAAGATTTGCGTACCTCTTCCAGATAGAATAATCTCCATCTCGAAAAATTCATGGCCATGCAAATCGTGAAACCGGCTTACCTCATACTCGGAGATGCTGAAATGAAAAGATGGTGTGAGAAATTCATCGATCATATACCGATAGGGTGCTGGCACTTTTCGCATAACTAAGCTCCTCTCCTTACTTCCCATGTGTGTAGTATACAATATCAACCGTATTCGTAGGTGGGGACAAGTCTGTTTTCCTACGAAGCTTACCAAGGTTAGAGGAAAACACGTGATTTGGAGGATTCTAGCTCAATGGAACCTACACAATTTTGGAGGAAAATACCTAGTTTATAATATACATTCCCTAAGCTATCCCCTAAAGTTGGGGTATCGACCAAGATGGCAGTCAAAATTACAAAGCTAGGATGTGTTGGATGGATGGTAAGAATTTTCAAGAAAAATTTCGGAGTGACCCTGCTGGCACTACCAGGATTCCTGTTAATTTTACTATTTAATTATGTGCCGCTTTACGGATTACTGCTTCCTTTTAAAAATTATAAGTACAATTTGGGGATTTGGAATAGCCCGTGGGTTGGGTTGGACAATTTCGGGTTCTTATTTCATGGCAATGTGCTGTACAGGGTTCTACGCAATACGCTCCTGTATAACACAGTTTTCATTATTTTGGGGACGTTCCTCTCCATCGTGATTGCCCTACTGCTATTTGAGTTGAGTCGAAAATTTGTGAAGGTGTATCAAACAATCCTGTTCATTCCTTACTTTATTTCCTGGGTAGTTGCTGGATTTGCCTTTCGGGCTCTGTTTGATATGGATCATGGTGTGATCAACTCCCTCTTGATTGCTATGGG
Source organism: Paenibacillus qinlingensis (assembly GCF_031455095.1). GTDB lineage: Bacteria > Bacillota > Bacilli > Paenibacillales > NBRC-103111 > Paenibacillus_E > Paenibacillus_E qinlingensis_A. The sequence continues at coordinate 1,728,161 of NZ_JAVDSB010000001.1, read as the reverse complement.
TAAAGCGCCGATCCTCTGGTACAGCGAACCTCAGTATTGGCCGTACATTTTGGTAGCTGCAGCAGTTTGGAAGGGACTTGGGTATGGTTCGGTCATCTATTATGCGGCTCTGATGGGCATTGATGCTGAGTATTATGATGCTGCAAAAATAGATGGAGCGAGTAAATTAAGGCAAGCGTTCTCGATCTCCATTCCAATGATCAAACCGATGATTACCATGTTGGTTATCCTACAAATCGGAAGTATTTGTTACAGTGATTTCGGTTTATTCTACAATGTGACGTTGAATTCATCCTTGATTTATCAGACGACAGACGTCATTGATACTTTCGTGTATCGCTCTCTGATTGATATGGGGGATATCGGGATGGCATCGGCAGCAGGCTTCTTTCAATCGATCGTTGGGTTTTGCCTAGTTCTGTTAACCAATACGATCGTAAGGCGAATTAATCCTGAAAATTCACTTTTCTAAGGAGCATCGACTATGAATTCTTACAAAGCAATTCGGGTACGACCTACACTAACCATAGGAAAATTAGTGATTCATATCTCATTTATCTTGTTGTGTGCGGTGTGCGTGTTTCCCTTTCTAGTCATTATTGGCACATCATTTCAAACGGAAAATGACATTATCAAATTTGGCTACTCGATGATCCCCAAAAACTTTACGTTAGATGCGTATAAGGTGATTCTGCGTGAGCCAACTGTTCTACTGAACTCTTATCTGGTTACAATCGGTACGACGATCATCGGTTCTTTGATTGGGATGTGGGTAACCACGACCTATGCCTATGCGATTTCGCGCAAAGATTATTCCTATCGTACGTTCCTTGCCTTTTTCATCTTCTTCACGATGCTCTTTCATGGAGGGATGGTTCCTTCTTATATCCTGATGGTGAAATGGTTGGGACTCCGCAACAACATCCTGGCACTCATTTTGCCCTATCTGATTAGTGGCTGGTTCGTGCTGTTGATGAAAGGTTTCTTGCAGACGATTCCGGATGCCATTATTGAATCAGCTAAAATGGATGGGGCAGGCGAGCTGCGAATATTTACCCAAATTGTTCTGCAAATATCCAAACCGGCACTGGCAACATTAGGACTGTTCTTCGCACTCCAATACTGGAATGATTGGTGGCTGACCTTGCTTTACATGGATCAGAGCAATTTAATGAAGCTGCAATATTTACTTATTCGTGTCCTAAAAAATATGGAGTATTTGAATTCGGCTGAGGCCATTCAATATGGACTTGTGAAACCAGGTATGCAAGTACCTTCATTAACTGCTCGCATGGCGATGTGTATTTTGGCTGCAGGACCGATGTTGCTTGTTTTCCCACTGTTCCAGAAGTATTTTGTTCAGGGGTTAACGGTAGGTTCTGTCAAAGGTTAATAGTTTCAGGTGCAGGAGAAACGCGCTGCGTCTGTAAATTATATAAAGACAAGATAAGGGAGGCAATCCACGTGAAAGGTCAAAAAACAAAAGCTTCAAAATGGTTTGGACCAGGAACATCCGTCTTGCTTGCAACAACGATTGTGATTAGCGGCTGCTCCACAACTGAAAAAGCAAGTGAAAGCGCAAGCCCAGCTGCTAGTACGGCAGCAAGTACGACAAGTACGAGTCCGACGAAAGATTATGTGGAAATTAGCTGGTTCATGCCCAAACCGATCGACAATATGAAAGATCAGGAAGCGGTTGAAGCGGCAGCGAACAAACTCATTAAGGAAAAATTGAATGCTAATGTAAAATTTAACTTAATTGATAATGCGGGATGGGAAGATAAGATCAAGCTGAAGTCCGCTGCCGGCGAGCCCTATGATCTCGTGTTTACGTCCAATTCGTCCAATAACTTGAATGCGAATGTGCAAAAGGGTGCCTTTATGCCCCTCGATGACTTATTGCAGAAGTATGGTCAAAATATTTTGAAGAAAGTAGATCCTCGCGCTTGGAAAGCTGTTACTTACAAAGGGAAGATCATGGCGATACCTGCACAGACCCCTTATAGTCCGGCATCTGCTTATGTATTTAAGAAAGATTTAGTAGAGAAATATAAATTTGATTATAAGAACGTCAAGAGTCTCAGTGACTTAGAGCCATTCCTGAAAACGATTAAAGAAAATGAGCCAAACATGATTCCAGTTATTGCAACCGCTAATGGCGCGACTTCTGGCGTAGGATTACCTGACTATACAACCGTTGTAGGTGGGATATCTTTTAGCGAGAAGGATGGTAAATTCGTCAAGACCCTTGATATTCCGCAGAATTATGAAAATTATCGCGTTATGAATGATTTTTATAAGAAAGGCTACATTGCCAAGGATGCAGCGATCAAAACGGATTATCTAGCTGAAGCGAAATCCGGGAAATATGCCGTACTGCGCGATTCAGGCGGTTATACCGAGGATGGGTCGAAATCGACGAGCACGTATGGATTCCCAACTGTTGAAACGTTCAGCTCCCAGCCGACCATTTCAACGGCTTCCATGACGGCTGCTGCGACAGCGATTAGTGCTACTTCGAAGAATCCAGAAAGAGCGATGATGTTGCTCGATTATATTTGGAGTGACAAGTACTTATTGAATACACTTGCTTATGGCGTTGAAGGGAAGAATTACACGGTTAAATCGGGTAGTGTGAAAGATCCTAACCCAACGATCGAAGCCAAAAGTGGTGCTGAACAAACATGGGCGATTTGGCACAACTGGCTTGGGCCGCTTTGGGATCAATGGGATTCCAACTGGAATTCAACGAAAGCTTTGGAAGCGATGAGAAAAACGAACGACAACGGTAAGGCATCAGGTCTGCTTGGATTTGTCTTTAACAACGAGCCGGTTAAAACAGAGATTGCGCAAATCAATGCTGTGAATAAAGAAGCCAATCCGATCTTTACGACGGGATCCATGCCGGATTATCCGAAGTATGTTGAGGACACGAAGAAGAAGTTGGTTGATGCAGGTATTGATAAAATAATGGTTGAGATCCAAAAGCAATATGATGCTTGGAAGGCAGGCAAATAACTAACTAACGACATGTTCTTGTGACAACAATGACCGCTGCTGAACTTACGCAGGGTCATTGTTGCCAAGAAACCAATGAATCCAATCGGAAAGGGCGTTTAATGATGATTAAGAGGCTCTTAGGCATGGTCGTTATGTCCTTGTTTGTATGCGCTTTCATTACTGCGTTTCTGTCAACGACCGTTAAAGCGGAGGTGACCAAATCTGAAGGGGCGTATGTAATCGATGAGGATTTTTCATTCTTATCCGCCTTGACGCCAGGGAATAGTCAGCCATCTGGGTGGGATGTTCGCGCTGCCGGAGGGGCGCTGGTCTCCCTGTACAATACGAATTTCAAAATCAGCGACACGAGCACGGTGCTGCCTGTTTCTATGAACAAGAAATTCGTTTCGCAAAGCACAGGTAGTTTGACGATGGAATTTCGAATTAAGCCATTATCGATTATTGACGGCTTGAAGTGGCAGCTGCTCAGCAATGACGTCGCAGGCGTTAGCTTAATTACGCAAAACAATACATTTAGTCTGGAGACGGGCACCAGCACCGTTCTTCCCCTGCAAACCTATGAGGCAAACAAGGAATATGGCATCAAGCTCGTTATCAACCTGAATACGCATACGACAGACGTTTATATCAATGGCGTGATGAAAGCGAACGGTGCGCCATTCAAAAATGCCGTTGGGAATCTGAATCAGTTTCAAGTGCAAACGGGCGCTGCTTCCATGGGAGAATTCTTCTTTGGACCTTTGAAAATGTATAAAGGGTATGTCGTCAATGAGAGACTGATTTCGGTTGTTGACAGTGGCGCGATTCCACAGGATTGGACGGCGGTAACGTCAGGCGGCGCCATCACCGTAGGCAGCATGCTGAGTTCCCCGCAGCCGGATATCAACAGCATGAAGCTGAATGCGGCTAGTAGCACCGGCAGCATGAGTCTATCGAAAACGATATCGCCGATATCGGATAATTTCACCTACGACTTCAAGGTTCTTTATAAGCAGAAGGCGGATGGATTGGAAGCCGAGTTAAGAAGCGGCACAACGAGCGTCATCAAATTAACGACAGCGGGAGATAAATTGACATATGTCAACGGCAGCGGGCAAACTATCTCATTGGATTATTTAGCGAATCTATGGACGCATATTCAGATCAAAGTGAATTGGGTGACGGCTCTAGCGGATATTTATATCAATGATAAGCTTCAAGAGGAAGGTATAGCGATCGCTTCAGGCGTGACAGCCATTGACAGTATCAAATTCACGACCCCCGCCTCGTATCGGGGAGAAATGTGGCTCGACGATATTCTCTTGTATAAAACGGTGCCCCTCCCGGCTGACTATGTACCGGCTCCTGTTGTGGTCAGTAAGGACGCGGGCGCTCCGAAAGTAGGCGTTCAAAGCTGCCCGATGTGGCGGGAAGGCCATCATCTGGGGTGGGATATGATTCAGCCTTACCCGGATCGGACGCCTCTGCTTGGATTCTACGACGAAGGCAACCCGGAGACGGCGGATTGGGAGTCGAAATGGCTGGCAGAGCACGGCATCGATTTCCAGATGTCCTGCTGGTTCAGGCCACTTGGCGGAGACACCAATCGGATGCCGATTAAAGATTCTTATTTATCCCATGCTTTGGATAACGGTTATTTTAATGGCGCATATAGCGATCAAACCCAATTCGCCATTATGTTTGAAAATCTCAATTCCAAGGTCAAGGATGCTGCAGATTTCCGAACGAATCTGATTCCGTACTGGATTGAATATTATTTTAAAGATCCGCGTTATTTGAAGATCGACGGTAAACCTGTGTTCACGATCTACAATTACGATGAGTTGTTCAATGCTTTTAAAGACAGCAATGGCAACGATCATGTGAAGGAGGAACTGGATAACTTTCGGCTCCAAGTGCACAACGCAGGGTTGGGGGATATGATCCTGCTGAACGTATATAACGGGACGGACTCCTCGCAGTTGGCTAAACGCAAAGCGGCTGGCTTTGATGGCTTGTATGCGTATTCCTGGGGCTCGTTTGGCGGCCATCCGGAATTTCAGAAACTGAAAATGACGCAGGAAAGGGATACAGGCGCTATCGATATTATCCCCGGTTTGAGCATGGGCAGAGATGATACAGCATGGGGCCTGAACTTTGGTTATTACGCAACGCCAGCGGAATTCGAGTCTTTGGCTCAGTGGACAAAGGATAGCTTTATGCCATCGCTTCCTGTGGGTAGTCTTGGCAAGCAGTTGGTGATGCTGGATAACTGGAATGAGTTTGGCGAAGGTCACTTTATTATGCCTGCGGGGCTGAACGGTTTCGGGTATGTGGATGCCATTCGCAATGTGTTTGGAAGCAGTGCTTCGCATACGGACAGTGTGCCAACGCAGACTCAGAAAGAACGAATCAATACCCTGTATCCCGCAGGGAGAGTGGTACCTAATTTGAACCAACCGCAGCCAGTGATGGTGAATGTCTACGGGAATATGTGGGAGTTCAATACGCCGGGCGACGCGGAGGGCTGGACTGTTGAGAAGCAGATTGTGGGCGTGACCGTACAGGACGGCACCTTTTCGGGGGTAACGAATAATACCGATCCCGGCATACGTTCTGCTGATCACCTTGGAATCAAGGCAGAGGATATTCCTTATATCGTGATTCGAATGAAGAACAGTGCGAATGATATCGACGGCCGCTTCTTCTTTACGACAGAGGCAGATGGCACTTGGAATGAGGCTAAAGCTGTCGGCTATTTTGTAAATCCGTTAGACAGTAATTATACGGAATATGTGATTGAGGCGTGGAGAAACAAAAACTGGACGGGGACGATCCGGCAAATGCGGATCGATCCGATTTCCGCTGTAGGACCGATAAGCATCGATTACATTCGAACGATTTATTCGCCGCAGCCCGGTATTAGGACTTACGTCGACGGCGTTTACAAACCGTTCAGCCAACCGGCTCTTATGCAAGATGGCGTTGTCATGATGCCTATGAAAGAGACATACCTGCAAATCGGGGCGAAGCCGGAATGGGATCCTGCGACGAATACCCTGTTGGCAGTGAAAGATAATGTTGTCTATAAAGTGAAGGTTGGCGATAGCATCGCTTACAAAGGAAGTCAGGCGATTACGTTAGAGCATGCGCCTGTCAAGCTGGCGAACGGAACGGTGATGGTGCCGCTTAGCTATCTTCACCAAGCCTTTGGCGCGATAGCGAAATGGGATGCGGCTGCACAAAAAGTGGATGTGTATCCAACGGCAATCACATGGGATTTTACGACGAGCAGCGGCTGGACGGCCAACAGTCAGATCGCGAATCCCGTCGTTGCGAACGGCGTCTTCAGCGGAACTTCAACCGGGATATCGGGAAGTGCCCAGCCAATGATCCTTTCACCGAACAATTTGGAATTTGCAGATGACGATATCAGGCGGATTCGCGTCCGAATGAACAACATGACAAGCGGCACCGAGGCGAAGATTTACTTTACCACAACCGCAGACAGCACTTGGAATGAGGCGAAAATGCTCTCGTCGTATCTCCTCCCTAATGATGCCGTCTATCGGGAATATGTATTCGATACGTCCAGCTTTGCTGCGTGGACGGGGACGATTAAACAGCTTCAAGTTGTGCCAACGACGGCCTCCGGAGCCTTCAGTCTGGATTCCGTTCAATTGGAAATTACGCCGACGGTTGCTGTCAAAGGGGATAATCTGATTGATGATCCTGGGTTTGAAGGAAGTCTATCCTCTCAATTCGGAATGTCGGATGCGACGTTTGCCAAAGATACGAGTCAGTTTCATAGCGGTCATCAGTCAGTAAAAATTACGAAAACGACGCGTTACGGAGGCATTAAATTTCCCGTAAATGTGGAAAAAGGGAAAGCCTATACGTACTCCGCATGGGCGAAGTTGGCGACGGGTGCAACAACGAACGAACCGCTGAGGCTCGGTCTCCAGTATAATCTGGACGGGGGACCACCCAAGCAATTCATTATGTTTACAAGCCCTGGCTTGAAGGCGGGAGATTGGACGCAGGTCGAAGGTACTTACACCATTCAGGAATCAGGCGTCGTATCGAACGTTCTGATGTTCCTCTATACGGAGTACAGTAATCCGAATAGCCCGGGCAGTATTTATTATGTCGATGACGTTTCGGTGAAACCGATGACGGATTCGGGAAGTTCGGCTTGGATTCATCCTACAGATGTGAGCTTGAATGCAACGGCAATCACGGTAGGTCTAGGTAAAACCAAGCCATTCGTTCCGCAATTTACACCAGCCAATGTAAGTAACAAAGAAGTAATCTGGCGTTCGAGCAATCCAAGTGTAGCAACTGTGGACGTGAACGGCATCGTGTATGGCGCGAGCCTAGGCACCGCAACGGTAACGGCAACGACAGTAGATGGCGGAAAAGTCGCATCAGTGCTCGTCACCGTAAATAATACGATTGCGGTTACGGGAGTGTCGCTAACACCGACTTCACTCAGCTTGCCTCTCGGCACTCAGCAAACGCTTGTCCCGACGGTAACACCGGCCAATGCAACCAATAAGCTCATCAAATGGGAATCTGTAAATCCAATTGTGGCGGTCGTCGCTGCCGATGGAACGGTGACAGGAGTAGGCACGGGTACCACACAAATCAAAGCGACCTCGGATGATTCGGGTATTGTGGCTGTCGCCTCGGTTACGGTAACAGCACCGACGAATACGGTAAAAGGCACGAACCTGATTGTGGATCCGGGCATGGAAGGCAGTACATTAGCCGCTCCTAATTATGCTTATCAGGCCGCAGCTTCAATAATTACGACGGAGAAACATTCGGGTCAGAAGTCCTTGCTGTTGACGAAGGCAGATAAATACGGAGGCGTTAAATTTCCTGTCGCACTTGTAAAAGGCAAACCTTATTACTATTCTACCTGGGCGAAACTAGCCTCTGCTCCTGCCGCAACCGAGACGATCAGGATCGGTTTGCAATATAAGGTAGACGGTAATCCTGTGGTTAAACAGTATATTATGTTCGTCAGTCCATCCCTAAATGCGACAGAATGGAAACAAGTTCAAGGGAGTCTGATTATCAATGAAACGGGTGTTGTAACCGAAACGACCATGTTTTTATACACCGAAACTCAGGGTAACGGCACTCCGTTCTATGTGGATGACGTAGAGATCAGACCATTGACCGTCGATGATGTGCCTCCCGTTACGGTTAGTGACGCACTGTCCGGCTGGCAGACGACGGCTCAGGTTGTTCACTTAACGGCGAGCGACGCAGGAAGTGGCGTCGCTGGCACGTTCTATGGCTTGGATCAAGGCGCTTTCGTGGCTGGGAATACGATCTCTATCGCAACTGAAGGTGCGCACACGCTCGATTTTTACAGCAAGGATTTGGCTGGCAATCAGGAAGCGACCCAAACCGTCACTGTCCGAATCGACAGTACGGTTCCAACAACAACATCTGTCGTTGCCCCATCATCGCCAGATGGACCTAACGGTACTTACATCAATCCCGTTACGGTCACGTTAAATGCTTCTGATAACTTGTCTAGCGTTGGGCAGGTCGTCTATAGCGTGAATAACGGAGTGACATGGACGCCTTACACAGATGCGCTTACCTTTGACAAGCAGGGGGCGTATACGCTCCAGTATCGTGCGACCGACGTAGCGGGCAACAGCGAGACAGCCAAGAACATAAGCTTCAATCTCGCCGCTACAGCGGTGAAGGTTCAGCTCACAGACAGCACCGGCAATCCGTTAATCGGCGGAAATGTCAAATATTGGGACGGCGCTTGGAAAGAGTTTGGCGTAACAGATGCTTCCGGCTCTATCCGTAAGTCGTTAGGGGAGAAGAGCTATCTCTTCTCCATGACGTATGAAGGGAAAACGAAGCAGCTTTCGCAAAATATTAGTACGAATGCTACTGTTGGTTTTCAGACGGAGTTGGTTCAAGTACAGCTGCAAGACAGCCAAGGCAATCCACTGGATGGCGCCGTTGTCGACTACTATTCAGGAGGCAGCTGGAAGTCTATGGGCACTACGGTTGGTGGGGAAAGTAGTCGGGAATTACTTGCCGATTCGTATACTTTCGCTTTGACATATGCAGGCAAACGCCTAGAGTCGGTCCAAAGTACTGTCACGAACACTATTGTCAGCTTCCATACGATGAAAGCTACCCTGCAGGTAAAAGACAGTTCTGGTAATCCGCTGAGCGGTGGAACTGCAAAGTTCTACTCGGGAGGAAGCTGGCAGAACCTCGGACCTGCAACATCAGGAGAGGTTAGCAAAGAATTACTGCCCGCCAGTTATACCTTTAGCATGACGTATGGCGGCACGACGAAGGAAAACACCCGTGATATTGGTGTTGATCCGGTTGTTATATTTCAATATTGAAAAAAGGTAACTAGACAAGAAACCATCAAAAAAGGAGCTTTTCAACGTGACCAAGATAAAAGTAGGTATTATCGGTTTAGGAGAAGTTGCGCAATTGGTTCATTTGCCGATTCTGGAGTCGCTGTCTGAGCTTTATGAGATCGAGGCCATTTGTGATATTTCCCCCCAATTGTTAGCCAAGATTGGGGAGAAATATCGCGTGAAACAGCGTTATTTGAACATGACTGATATGTTTGAACAGTCTGATCTTGATGCTGTCTTTGTACTGAATAATATGGAATATCACACGGAATGTACACTTGCAGCATTGAATAAGAACATTCACGTATTTGTAGAAAAGCCCATGTGCGTTACGCAAGGTGAAGCGAACGCCATTATTCAAGCGCGCGACGCCTCACGCGCACATGTCATGGTGGGCTATATGCGGAGGTTTGCTCCGGCCTATCTTCAGGCGCTCGAAGAGGTGAAGACATTAGGACCGATCATTTATGCTCGTGTACGGGATATCATTGGTCCTAATTCATTTTTCACGCGTCAATCCAGCCCGATCTATCGTTTTAATGATATCCCTGCCCAAGCTGTACAGGACCGCAAGGAGCGGAATGCCAGATTAATGAGGGAAGCAATTGGCGATTTGCCAGATGAGATGTATGGTGCTTATGGCTTATTACTGGGTCTAAACAGTCATGATATTTCGGCCATGCGAGAGTTAATTGGGATGCCGCTTAGGGTAAGGGCAGCTTCTGCCTGGCTGGGGGGACGATTCAAGAATGCCATCTTTGAATATGAAGGTTTTAACGTGACCTTTGAGACAGGTATGGATCAACAAGGCAGATTTGATGCGCATATCGAGGTATTTGGCGAAAATAAGTCGATTCTAGTCCAATACGATACCCCGTATATTCGCCAGCTGCCAACGACACTGCATGTTAGTGAGACGATTGGAGACAGCTTTGAAAAATCAACGGTACGACCGACGTACAAAGATGCTTATGTGATTGAACTGGAATATTTTCATGAAGTTGTCACGAAGGGGATATCCCCTAAAACGACACCTGAGGATTACTTACAGGATTTAATTATCTTTGGAATGATCATGGATGCCATTCAGCAGTAATTAGGAATAGACCGAATTCCACCCCAATTTAGGTGGTTTCGGTCTTTTATTTAACCATTTTTAGAAGAATCGACGTAATTCAAAGTATACATTAAGGAGCGTATTAGCTACTTTTAAATAAAATATACTCAAAATTAAAGTGGAGATGAATACAACATGGAGACGATACAGGTTCGAAATCATTTATCACATGTAAGCAAGAAGCTGCAAACAGGTCAGTTGACGTTGGGGTTCATTGGTGGATCTATTACAGAAGATGGCAGCGCGTTGTTGAATTGGCCAGAGCCAGTCGCACGTTGGTTTGTCGAATCGTTTCCCCATGCACGCATTACGGTTGAGAATTCAGCGATTGGTGCGACGGGGAGCGATTTGGCTGTATTTCGTGCAGAGCGAGATTTGATTAACCGCCAATGTGATTTGATTTTTATTGAATTTGCAGTCAATGACTACCTGACCCCTTCCGAACAGCGGATGCGTGCCAGAGAGGGATTGATTCGTAAACTGCTGGCAGACGGACGTAGTGAACTTGTGATTATCTATACCTATAGCCAGAAAATGTACGAGGAGATGTCACAGGGTAAGGTTCCTGATAGTATCGCTGAATTCGAAGAGTTAGCCGTGCATTACGGTATCAGCTCAGTTTGGGTGGGACAGCACGCCTTGCAGGAAGTGAAGAAAGGCCTTATGACTTGGGAGGAATGGCTACCAGATGGGCTGCATCCTAGGCACAGAGGCAGTCTGAGTTATGGACAATGTGTCATCTCCTTTTTGGAAAAAGAGTTAATAACGGATTCAGATCTGGATAGCGTAGTGACCTCTAGATCACTAGCAACGCCGTTAAATGCGCATCATTGGGGGAATGTGAGTACGCTCTCCTTCGAAGAAGTCCAATTGGAAGGTCCTTGGATGATTAGACGAGCAGCGGCTCACATGCCTAGGGTTGATCAGATTCTGACGACAGCAGCAATCGGAGCGAAGCTCTCCTTTTCATTTACAGGCACGGGAGTGGCGTTAGCTTTCGATTTTGGCAAAAGGTCCGCTGAATTCACGTATCAGCTCGACGGGGGGCCTGCGATCACGACTTGTCGGGATCGGCCTAGCTGGTGCAATGACGGAGGATGGTTCCGCATCTACTGGCTTGCGGATGATCTGGAGGAAGGGCTGCATCATGTTGAGCTGGAGGTTGTTCACGGCAATCGAGAGGAATGCACCGGGACGAATTTTCATTTGGGACTTATCGGAATCGTAAAGAAAGAGGTACAAGAGGATGAAACTACTTTTAAATGAAGACTGGCAGCTAACGTGGGAACCACTCTATCGTCAGGCTGCCGATTATATTCAAGTTAAAAATAAGCAACAGAATTGGCTCATGTCCGATTTGCCTTGTGATGTGCATATGCCGCTCATCGCACTAGGGATCATTGCGGAGCCGCTAATAGCAGATCAGTGTTTTGCGAGTGAATGGATGGAGGATCGCTCTTGGTGGTTTAAGAAATCTTTTATGCTGACGGATGAACAGCTGCTGACCGACCAAATCATTCTTCGATTTGAATCTTTGGATGTAGAAGCCGACATCTGGTTGAATGATTGTCATCTGGGCCATCATCGCAGCGCTTTTTATCCATTTGCTTGTGATGTGAAAGGTAAGGTGAAGCAAGGAGTTAATCAACTTTTTGTGCGTGTTACCACTGGTTTGGAGCACTATTCGGAGAATGATCTTGCTCTCATTCGCGAGGCCAAAGTGGTGTATGAGAATGAACAAATCGGTCACAGAGGCGATCATCGCCGTGGCATGCTGAGAAAACCACAATATGTCTTTGGTTGGGATTGGGGACCCAGGGTTGCGACATGCGGGATCATGGGTGAGGTAAGTATTGAATTCGGCCATGGTTTTCAAATTCGAGACATTGGAGTCACAACAACAAGCTTGGACACTGCGAGTAGAGCTGCACATGTGCAGTTTCAACTGGAGCTAGAGAATCTTCATCCTTTTCAAACCTTAGAAACGGAGCTGAGGCTGGAACTTCTTTTCCAGGGGACCTCTTTACTGATCATTCAGAAAGATTGTTGTCTTCGTTCTGGGCTAAATTATGTCAAAATTCCGATGGTAGTGCCTGAAGCCAAGCTATGGTGGCCAAATGGAATGGGCGAGCAGCCACTATACACGATCCAGGCAACGCTGCAGACGACTACGCATCTTGTGACATATCCGACTTTTTCAGTGGGTATTCGCACGCTGAATCTAAATATGAATAAAATCCCGGAGAGTCAGGATGAACGTTCATTTACTTTTGAAATCAACGGTGTTGCACTCTTCAGTAAAGGGGGAAATTGGATACCGGCTGATTCCATCTATGCGCGGGTTACGGATGCCACATATGAGGCATTGCTGAGTGAAGCGAAGGAAGCCAACTTCAACATGCTACGTGTGTGGGGAGGGGGTATCTATGAAAAAGATATTTTCTATAACAAATGTGATGAGTACGGCATTCTGATTTGGCATGATTTCATGTTTACCTGTGCGAAATATCCAGATCACTTGACATGGTTTCGGGACGAAGTAGAGCGGGAGATGGATTACCAGACGAGGAGGCTCCGCAATCATTGTGCGCTAGCGCTATGGTGCGGCAACAATGAGAATCATTGGGGCTTTGAGGAATGGTGGAATGAGACAGAAGCTGCTGCTTTCTATGGGGGAGCAGCCTGTTACAATGACATCGCGCCACGCATTGTCCAGCAGAATTGCCCGTCAATTCCCTATTGGAACAGTTCGCCTTACGGTGGTGAGCACCCGAATGGAACACAAGCTGGGGATACGCATCATTGGAATGATTGCATGATGCATGCTGACATGGAGAAGCGTGTTACACCCGAGGAATATGACAAGGTGAAGGCTAAGTTTGTCTCGGAATACGGATACATCGGCCCCTGCCGGAATGGATCCACGGAAATCTACCATCATGGTCAGCAAATGGAGCTTGATAGCAAGCTTTGGCAGCTTCATACGAACATATTCGAAAAAGAGACAGTACTCGCCGGCATTCACAAGCATTATGTGGGTACCGCACATTTGGGCATCGACGATTACTTGCTATACGCAGGCTTATGTCAGGGTGTCATGCTAGGGTATTCACTTGAGGCGATACGCTCTAAGTTGTTTTGTTCTGGCGCATTATTCTGGATGTATAATGACTGCTGGGGAGAGGTTGGCTGGTCGATTATTGATTATTACCTAACGCGTAAAATCTCCTATTATTTTGTGAAAAGGGCATTAGCGCCGGTAAAACTCATTTTACGCGAACAAGATGGGGTGATTCAGCTCACAGCGATTAATGAAACTAGCTCGGTTATTCGTGAAACACTCTCGTATGGTTATGTCTACTATGATGGGGATGGGAATGAAGCAAGTGTGGTGGATGTTGAACTTTCTCCATTTTCAAGGGAGGTAGTCTTACAATGGACCAAGCCTTCTTATACCCTGAGCGAGGCCTGTATTTTCGTTAAAACGGTAAGTGAATTTAGCGAGATACAGCCTGCTGTCCTACACAGTGAAGTGTTTCGTAATCGTCGTTTACCTGAACCACACGTACAAGTATCCAACATCCAAGCCATCGAAGCCGGGCTAATTCGTTGCACGGTTTCAAGCGGAGTATTTGCGCATGCGGTTCATTTTGGTCTGGACGAGAAGATTCAGTTAAGTGACGAATATTTCGACTTACTTCCAGGCGAGAAACGGGACATTACCATACGGCATGGGGAAGTTCTTCTCACGCCTGATCAGGTCGTACCTCGATCGATCATACTAAATCATAGCGAAGGCGGCCTATAATATGAAACAGAAATTTGCTGTACAGCTGTATACCTTGCGAAACGAATGTGAACAAGATTTTCCTGGCGTACTAAGAAAATTGAAGGAAATGGGCTGGGCCGGGGTTGAATTGGCGGGTCTACACAGTTATTCGGCAGAGGAGATTGCTGAAGTGCTGCAAGAAACTGGCTTGCAAACGGCTGGTATGCATGTATCGTTCCAGCGTGTAACCACGGAGCTGGAGAGTGTACTTACAGAAGCTAGAATATTGCATACATCTACCTTAATCTGTCCTTCTGTGCCGCATGAACTACGGAACGAGGATGGATACCAGCAATTTCGCAGCCAGTTAAATGAGATTGCGAAGGACATCCAGCCGGATGGTTTTACACTCAGCTTCCACAACCATGCATTTGAGTTTGAAACAAGTGTCAATGGAATGAATGCGTTGAGGTATATACTTGAGCCTTCTGCGGAAAATGCTGTATTGGCGGAAGTTGATGTATATTGGGTGCAAAAAGCCGGTCAAGATCCGGCTTCATTTATTCGTTCGTACAGCTATCGGATGCCAACGATGCACTTGAAAGATATGAGCGACGATGAGAGTCGGACGTATGCGGAAATTGGCACGGGAGTGATCGATTTCGACCCTATTTTGCTATGGGGAGAGGGGAATGGCGTTGCCTGGTACGTAGTGGAGCAGGATGTATGCCCAGGCAATCCAATGGACTGCGTCAAGCTTAGCTTAACGAACTTGCACCGAATAGCGGATAGACTTGGAGTGAACACATAGTCCCATGAAGAAAGAGATGCCTCATGGCAGTGGCTTGTGTGGGACGAAGCGTTGCTGCCGTTTGTGAATGTTGCAGTTATTGACGGGAGTGTCTGTATATTGAAATTTATGAAAAACCTTTAGAACCAGAAATAACATCGAAGGAAGAAGTACAAGTTTATTTACCTTTTGAATAAAGCGATTAGAGTAATTCTAAAAAGGTTTGTCTTTCATTCACGGGAATAATGCTACTGAAATTCAGCAAATAGGTGGTCTCCTAGGAGATCGCCTATTTGCTATTAATATGATAATTGAAATGCAATTACCTATATGCTGTCGAAGGATTAACGCCAAAAATGTCGAATGAAATAGGCATAAACGAATAAAATGGAGAACTCATGAAATCGATACTTAATAATGACATTTCAGCATTCACCCTTTTTACGATGCCTGCTAATCGTTCGCAGCAGCGGTTTGCTCTTTTCATAGGAGCTATAATTGCACTCATTACGCTGTTATCTGTCCCTTTCGCACAAATTGAATTGCCCAGACTTAACACGACTTTACCAACTTTGCTTGGGGCGATGTTCTGCTTCGAGATTTTTACAGTCTTCATATTCTATAATCAGTTTCGGATTGGCCGATCACCTCAGATTCTAGTCTTATGTGCGGGCTACTTCTATTCCGCTCTTATGACATTAGCCTATATGTTAACTTTCCCCGGCTATTTTCCTCCGAACATCTACCGCCCCGGGACTCAGACTGCGGAATATTTATATGCACTCTGGCATGCCGGGTTTCCTGTTGCTATCCTTGTATTTTCGGCGATGTCAAAGTGGTATGCACATGTAAAATTGAGTAGAATGCAGTCGCTGTTGGCGACGATATTTGCTACCCTAGGCGTCATTGGTATTGTTGTACTCTTCGTTTATGGAGTGACAGTCTATGAACGGCAATTGCCCCTTCTCATGTCTTTCGGTTATGTGACAAAGTTATTCAATTATGCGATCGCTCTTCCGATTTTGTTACTTAGTTTAGCTGCGCTTATATGTTATTATCGGCTAACCCGCGGGAATACCGTCACTTCGATTTGGCTTTGTGTCGCAATACTTGCGACCATGTTAGACGTGGGCATCACATTGTGCGGAGGGAATCGCTTCAGTTTGGGATGGTACATTTCCAAGTTTGACTCGTTTATTTTTGCAAATATTGTTCTTGCAGCATGTGTGACAGCCGTGGGTTAATTGTATTTGCCAATGGCAGATTCGAGGAGTTGTTCGGAAAGGCGCTGCTCGAGGGTGAGTCACTCGCTTCCTACTGTGAGGGAATGAAGCTGCTCAATGGCGGATCGCTTGATGGCTTGATTCGTAAGTATTTTGAACATCAGCAATCTGCATTTAGGGAGATGATTTCGGTCTATGGGACGCAGGATGAGATCCGACACTATGAATGCTATGTGAATCAAATTGCCAGCGAGGACGAGGTCGCTTTATATGGACATTTGTTTGTTTTTGGTAATCGGACAGAAGCTGTTCGCAAGGCACATTATGATGAGTTAACTGGCTTGCCGAACCGTCGTTATGTGCAGGAATGGTTGGAACGCCTCGCTTCACATCATGTGTCCAATGACTTTAGTCCTTACGGGTTGCTCTTCTTAGACCTAGACGGGTTCAAACAGGTGAATGATACGTATGGGCACGAAATCGGAGATAGGCTGCTCAAAGAGGTTGCACTAGTTCTTAATCGTTGTATGAACGAGCAGAGTACAGGAGCCCGTTGGGCAGGCGATGAATTCGTGATTATGGTTGAACAAGTAGGGGAGTTTGAACAATTGGGTGAAATTGCCGAAAATGTCATGGCTGCTATTCAGCAAATCAAGGAGATAGATGGCTTGCTTATCCATATTTCTGGCAGCATCGGAATTGCGCTCGCTCCTTCGAATGGAGTGTCTGATGCCAAAACGTTGCTTCAACACGCTGATGAAGCGATGTACAAGGCCAAATCGAGTGGTAAGAACTGTTACTGTTTCTATGGGTTTATGGAGAGTATGTAAAATATACCTGATAAAGCGAGGATGTGCGTCAACATGAATGTGAATAGTAGATTTTAGTATTGTAAAAGGGGCGATTACTATATTTGCTGCTTTCGCTATCATCCAAGTGGTGTATTACTATATAGCACGTTGGCGTTATCTGAATCATTTGCATCTAAAACTAACATGACACACTATATAGCGATGTCTGATATATGTAACCAATGTAAAAGCGACTTGTTCCGTTTTTTTGTAAATGACATCTATGAATACAGAAGATGTCATTTTGACATTAAAATACAATACAGCACACAGGGACCACCCCACTCACGAATATCGATTTTAGTCTAATTTTTGTTTGTGCTAAAATAGTGTTGAATCAAGTTTTACAACTCGAGAACTAAAGGAGCGAAAAATATGCAATCCGTAGCAGGGAAAGTAGCATTAATTACCGGAGCGGGACGCGGTATCGGGCGTGCAACAGCAATTGCGTTTGCTCAAGAGGGCATTCACGTCGGTCTTGTGGGACGTTCGCTTGAAAATTTGCAGAAGGTAGCGGAAGAGCTCAAGCCGTACGGCGTGAAGGTAGTCATTTCAACAGCCGACGTGGCGGATCTTGCTTCCATTACTGCGGCGGTTGAGTCCATTCGCGGTGAATTGGGTGCAATTGACATTCTCGTCAACAATGCCGGTATTAGCAAATTCGGCGGCTTTATGGAGTTAACACCCGAAGAATGGACGAATATTATCGACGTCAATGTTAAAGGCGTATATTACACCACTCGCGCGGTACTGCCGGAAATGATGGAGCGCAATGCTGGCGATATTGTTAATATTGCGTCAACGGCTGGACAAAGAGGGGCTCCGCTCACGAGCGCTTATACGGCATCGAAAGCCGCTGTTATCGGGTTAAGCGAGTCCTTAATGCTTGAGGTTCGAAAGAAAAACATTCGTGTAAGCACATTGACTCCGAGCACGGTCGCAACCGATATGGCATTGGAGCTCAAGCTGACGGACGGTAACCCTGAGAAGGTCATGCAGCCGGAAGACTTGGCGGACTTGATCGTTGCGCAGTTGAAGCTGCATCCTCGCGTCGTATTGAAACATGCCGGACTTTGGTCGACGAACCCCTAACCATTCGCTTCACGTACCACCAGGCTAGTGGTTGCCTTCTATGGTAGAGAGGTTCTGTTTCAATTCGGTCACAGTTCTACTAACGCCACTGCAACACGAATCATTGATGTTGATTCTTTGTACTATTCAGCTAAATAATGAATTCTAATCCATACAATTAGTTGTCAGAAGTACTTCAAAACTTATTTGTAATATGTATGACTAGTTTGGTGAGTAAAAAAGTAACTAATAAAGTCATTAAGCATCGCGTTCACTCACTATGGGGTGAACGCTTTTTTTATAGCTAGAACGATATAAAGAATTTCATATCAGTAGTAAAAAATGACTAAGTTTTGTTATGCCAAGCGATAAGTTTTCACCCTACTTGCCTTTTCGACACGATGTTATATTGAGTCTGATTAGGTACGGAAAGGAGGAGCGCGAGCGATTCCAGGGTGGTGAGATGACCGAACTGATGTTGATAATAAGGGATCCAATACGCTTGGTGACCGCAAAGTAACTGGATATTTAGAAGCAGGCGGAGTGAAATTCGGTAAAATTGAGGGACATGTTCAGACGGTATACGCAAGTCAAGCAACTTTCTTTCCTTTCGTCGATCCGAATTCAGGGCAGAAATCACTTAGATTTGAATTGAGCAACCGCTCTGTTACGCAAACAGCTGAGTTTAATCGAATTGACTGGCAATTTGGGGGACAATCAGGGATTGCTGAGTTGAATCTGACACTTGCACCTGACACTTCCCAAACGTACAATATCCAACTCGGCCAAGGTACGGAATTAGGCGTTTCGTATGCAGCAAACGTAAAGGTTACGATGGCTGGCAGAGAGCCGTACAAGTATCAAGGGAAACTCGATTTGAATGTCATTCCAGCCGCTGTCAGTATCGTAGATGGCGTAATTGATGCACCTGCTGCACCTCCCACAGCCAATCTCGCGAACGGAGTTGTACAAATGACCGGGTACACGGGCGCGAACGATCTGAGCGGGAAAGTTTGGCTCAATTATGATCAGGACCATTTGTATATATCTGCGCAGGTAATGGATAACGTGTTTGCCTACCCAGCATCTGATCAGAACATTTGGCAAAATGACAATATTCAATTTGCGATCGCGCCAGGATTGCCGGGTGAGAGTACGCAATGGTTCGAGTATGGCATTTCGCAAACGGACTCCGGTCCACAAATTTACCGCTGGATTGCCCCGAATGGCTTTCCCACTGGTGATCGGATGGGAAGTGGGGAACTGAACATCATGCGGGATGAAGTGGGCAAACGGACTGTCTATGAATTGGCCCTTCCCTGGTCGGAGATATCACCAGTGAAAGAGCCAGAAAGCAACGGCATGAGTCTCTCTCTACTGGTCAATGACAACGATGGATCTGGCCGAAAAGGATACATTGAATGGGGCTCTGGTATCGGCTCGTCCAAAGATCCAAGTAAATTTAGATCGGTTCAATGGGGTCTTCCCTCAGAAGCTTCAGTTACCCTTGCGAACTATAGAACATCTGTCATGCTGGGTGACACACTCGACTTAAGGGTCGGTATCACAAAAGCAGATGCAATATCCAAAGCCGGACTCATGATTACGTACGATGCAAGCCGAGAATCCAGCATTTGGACTGCAAGATTAAGTAGAAAATAACACGCCTACTTGCCTGCCGGCTCCCGGCAGGCAAATGGTGTATTTCCGTTGTATTTACGCTAGATCTTTATGTACAGCTCTATTCTCCCATGCTACGATGAAGCCAACCTTTGAATGGAAACGGAAAGAGAAGGAGGCAGTTTACGTATGAGTAAATGGCAAAAGAAATGGCGGGCATGGTTTCCTTTAACTTTAAAATATCGCCTCATTGTTACGTTTGTAGCGTTGCTGCTACTTCCCTTGTGTCTTGCTGTCTACTCGTTATTTCGAAACTTCGAGTCGATTCGTCAAGATGATTTGACAGGCCGTATGTCCGAGCGGATGCAGCAGGTACATACATCTTTAACAGATATGATGGCATTCGCCTATAAGACACACACAATGCTTAGCCAGGATGAGGGTCTAGTCAAGGTAATGGATACGCCGGAGAACTACGACCCTATTGAGCGAAAGCGCTTAATTGAGAGCAAAATGTCAGGCATTAATAACAGCTTCTTTTTTCACCAGACGGAACTTTTTTTCAAGCTAATTGATCACGAGGGAAATGTGTACACATCGTATTCGCCAAATGGTCAGTTAACCAACTCGATTGACGAGTTTCAAAAATGGAAGAGCAGATTGGAGCGTTCACCCCAGTCTTATGAGTGGGTGGCAAGTGACCCGAGTGACATCTACAATAACCGTGACAGTAAACTTTTAAGTTTATATATCCTGCTACAGGATCAACGCCGTGGAAATTATGGGTTAGCAAGAATTAGCATTGATGCACAGGAATGGTTCGACAGTACGGTGAGAAATATTGCTCTTAACCAAGAGATCACTGTTTTCACCGGCAAAGGTGAATCCGTTCTCCGGAGCAGCGGTGCCAGCATCGGCAGCACCATTATTAAGCAAGTGATACAAGAGGCACAACGCTCCGGTTCTTATCGGGATGCTTCGACCGCTTCGCTTGTCACTTACAGTTATCTGGATAAGCTGGACTGGTATGTCGTTAGCCGCATATCACTCGATGATTTATGGTCGGAATTGACCCGGCTTCGCATCCGTTTTTTCCTGATTCTGGGGCTGCTGGTCGTAGTTTTCGTAGCGGTTATTTTCCTGATTGCATCGCGCGTAACTCGTCCACTCTCCGCACTGCAGAAGAAAATGGAAGAAGCGTCTGAGAAAAAGCTGAATGTGAGACTCGATGTCAAGATGAGCCAAACGAGAGAAATTGCTTCGCTTGGCTCTAGCTTCAATCGAATGATCAATGACATTGGAGCGCTGATTCAGCGTCTGAAAGAAGAGGAGAGGCAGAAGCAAGCCGTCCGGTTTCAAATGCTACTCACCCAGATGAATCCGCATTTTCTGCTTAATACACTAAATATGTTGAAGTGGATGGCGCGCAAGGAGAAACAAACGCCCATTGTCGACATTTGCATCGCACTTGGCGGGTTGCTAGAGGCAAGCCTCAATTCGGAACTTGAGTTACTGCCTCTTCATGAAGAAATTGGGCTGCTGAAAGCCTATGAATCCATTCAAAAGTTACGCTACCAGAGTAGATTTACAATGATTTATGAGGTGGATCAAACGGTTACTTATGCACTTGTTCCAAAGCTGAGCTTGCAGCCACTTGTAGAAAATGCCATTGTCCATGGCTTCGACTCGGAGGAGCAGCGAGGGACAATTATCATACGCGCTAAGGCGGAAAGCGGAAAACTTATACTTGAAGTAGAGGATAACGGAATTGGTTTACAAGAAGCGTCCAAGAAGCATAAGCGGAGGAGTCGTGAAGGCATCGGCATCAGTAATGTGAAGGAAAGACTTCAGCTTTTATACAAGGAGGATGCCATCTTGGAATTTGTCCCTATTGCGAGCGGGACGCTTGTAAGAATGACAACGGCTTTATTGGTATCGACGCCATTTAGGGAGGGAGGGGACAACCATGTGGACAGTCTACTTAGTTGAAGACGAAGTATTCGTACGTCAGGCAATTCGGGAGATTCTAGCGTGGGAGAAGCACGGGTTTCACGTTGTTGGAGAAGCTGGGACGGGTAAGGATGCGCTCACGGATATTCGCAATCTTAAGCCAGATGTCGTCATCTGTGATATTGTAATGCCCGGCATGGACGGTATTGAGCTGCTCAGACAGGTTCGTGAGGATGGGATACCGAGTCGCTTTCTTATGCTGACTGCGATGAGCGATTTCAATTATGCCAGAGATGCGCTGCAGTATGGCGCCACCAATTATTTGCTAAAGCTATCGCTCAGTGACGAAATCATATTAGATAATCTCTCCCGGATCAAGGGGGAGCTTCTGAACGAGCTGCAGCGTAAAGGAGAATCGCTTTATCAGCTGTACTATCAATCTTGGGCAGAAAAATGGAGGCATGGGGGCATGGCCGAGCCGTCAGGAAAACCCATTGCGATGCCGGATGTCATTGATTCGCTTTATCTAACTGTCTATACAGTTTTAACTGGTTCAGAGACTATATCATGGGAGCAGCTCGTGAAAATGGGAATCGCCCCAAACGATGCGTATTTGTTGATTCATCCATTTATGGAAGCAGGGGAGACTGCATTTTTTTGTTGGAGTATGAGGGAAGATACGGGGCCCTTGACGACTTTGAAAATAGGGGGATATCCAATTGCAGTAGTAAAGGGAGGCACTCTTTCTACGCTGGCTCACCAATGGGGACTAGCCCTCAAGCAGCTAGACCAGTTCTGGTACGGGGAAGCAAGTAGTCCCGTGAAAAGTTCATATCTTGCCGAGCGTGAATTGGAAGCGGATTTTCTGCTCTGTTTCGAGGAGCGTCATGAGACAAAGTGCATTGAGCTTATGGACGCGATCTGGGGAGGGATGTCTATTGCCGGATATAGCCACATTGAAGTCAAGCAGGCTGCCATTCGCCTCGCAGAGATGATCGTGACGCTGGCAAGAGGCCGTGAAGTGCCGAAGGAGTTAGTACTTGGAGAACGCAGCCATCTTGAGTTGCTGCAAGCAATGAAACATTGGGTTACAGCATGTATTCGGAAGATGAACGAAGAGGAAGGACTTTACACCGATCATCCGGATGTCAATCGGGTGATACGATATATGCTTGAGCATTTTCGGGAAAATATCTCGGTTAAAGATTTGGCTAAGCTGGCTTCGATGAACGTCGATTACTTGAGTACACTATTCCGAAGAAAGACAGGACAGACACCAGTCTCCTTCCTTCAGAACGTTCGGATTGGCCACGCGAAGCAGTTGCTGCATTACTCGGAGTGGAGTGTGGCGGAAATAGCCGATCAGACGGGATTTACCGACGATGCCTATTTTATCAAGCTATTTAAGCGTGAAGTTGGACAGACACCAAGCGCCTATCGAAAGGCGAAGGTGATCTCGGATTTGTCATATTAACTCGTAAGTTTTGACTCTTAGAAGAAACCGAGCCCGCTGATATAGTGTGAATAGAGGAAGTTGATTGTAGTTCTATTATTCACGAGGAGGTCCAAGCATGAAGAAAAAGAATTCAATGTATGTAGGGATGATTACCTTAGTTACAGTTGCATCCGTGTTGATTACCGGCTGCAGCAGCCAAACAGCGAAGAATGCACAAACGCCTTCCACGAGCTCAACGGCAGCGACCACAGCGCCAAAGAAAGACCCAGTGAAGCTTACTATGTGGGGAGCCGTGCCAGCAGAAAGTGGTCCTCAGGCTGCAGTAGATAACTGGAACAAACTGCACCCGGAGATTCAAGTTGAGTATGTACGATTCGTGAATGACGATGCGGGTAACTTAAAGTTGGATACGGCACTCGTTTCCGGACAACAGGTAGACATGTACATGAATTATGCCTTCAATACGTTAGAGAAAAGGGTCATGGCTGGAAACGCGCTGGATCTGAGTTCCTACAAAGACTATAACATTGATGACAAGATGGGTTCAGGTGCCGCCATTTGGAAAAAAGATGGTAAATACTATGGTGTGCCAACCAAAAAAGGTCTTTCCTTCGTCTGGTTGAACAAGGACATGCTAGATGCAAAGGGGCTTCCGGTACCAACCAGTTGGAGTCTGGACGATATGAGGGATTATGCGAACAAGTTGAAAGGAGACAAAGTATGGGGAGTTGCGGAGAGCGATTATTACTTTACAGTTCCTATCAACGGATCGCTTATGAAACAAAGCCTGCTGATGACGAAGCCGGACAACACCTCGGCGTTCGATAATCCGTTCACGGTAAAGACGCTCCAAGTATACTCGGATATGATGTTCAAAGATAAGAGCATAATGCCGCATACGGAGCAAATTACATCAAAGCCGGCACTGGATCAAATGTTCGTGAAAGGCGAGACGGCCATGCTGTTCTCGACGGAACAGATTTTCCGAACAACCAATAATCTCAAAGATTTCCCGCGTAAGTTCAAGGTAGCCGCTGCTCCAGCGCCTTCGGTCACTAAGGATCAAACGGACTACATGTACAATGGTGGTTTGGGCGACGTACTGACGATCAATTCGAAGTCTAAATTTAAAGATGAAGCCTGGCAGTTCATCAAATGGTATGCGGACGATGGCATGCTTCCCTTAGCCAAGGGTGGACGTGTACCTTCTTCAAAAGATTTCAAGGCGGATGATGCCGTTAAGGCGATGTTCGAAGGCGTTGAAGACACCTACGATCTTGAATCGGTGAAACGGGTAATGTTCGGTAATCTTCCTCTTACTTTGACGCAGCTTGACGCGAAGACTTCCTCGGATTTCCAACCGGTGTACGATAAAGTGTTCACACAGAAAATAACACCTGAAGAAGGTTCTAAGGAACTCGCACGCATTCACAATGACAACTTAAAAGCAGCAAAAAAATAATTGAAGATAGGGATAGGGGAAGTTAGGGGCTTGCTCCGGGCTTCCCTTTTCTATTCCTTGAAAGGCGGTGATCTTATGAGTTGGATGAAGCGACAGCGCATGCTGGGGTACGTTTTTATTGCTCCAAACGTAATTGGGATGACAGTATTTCTCCTAATTCCGGCCTTATTCTCGTTCTATTTAATGTTTACGGATTGGGTGTTTTCCAGCGGCAAAGGACCACAGTTTATTGGCTTAGACAACTTTCGCAGGATGGTAAAGGAAGAATTGTTTTGGATCTCTGTCAAAAACACAATGCTGGTTTTGCTTCCCGTACCTGTCGCAGTGTGTATCGGCTTTTTGATTGCACTGATGCTTAACAATCGGGTGTATTTGGCCAAAACGCTGCGAGCGTTCTTCTTCGCTCCCTACTTTACAAGCGGAATTGCGATTGCTTTCGTTTGGATGGTGCTCTTCCAGCCGCGTGAAGGGCCGATTAATGCATTCCTACACTCACTTGGTGTCACGAATGCGCCCCGTTGGTTCTCTTCGCCGGATTCGGCCATGATTGCAGTGCTCATTATGCTAACGGTAGGGGGCATCGGCTACAATATGATCATTTATTTGGCTGCGCTGCAAGATATCTCAACGGAGCTGCTGGAGGCAGCCCGGATTGACGGAGTAAGGGCTAATCATATGATTTTCAATATCATCTTGCCGCTCGTTAGTCCGACGACGTTCTTTCTACTCATTACTGGCTTTGTTGGTGCCGTAAAAGGCTTTGGCATAATCTACGCGATCACACAAGGCGGACCGGCAAACAGTACAACGGTATTCTCAATCTATGCCTACAAGAAAGCTTTCAGTTTCTATGAAATGGGCTTTGCGTCAGCTATATCGTGGATGATGTTTCTGCTAATTTTGCTTATCTCACTTCTCCAATGGTGGGGGCAGAAAAGATGGGTTCACTATTAACCAAAGAGGGAGGATAAACATGAATGCAAGCGTTAGTCGGACACTCCGAAACCGAGTTGCTAAGGGACTAAACACCATCATAATGGCTTTTCTAAGCCTGCTGTTATTATCACCGATGTTGTGGATGATCAGCACCTCGTTCAAAAAACCGAAGGATGTCTTTACCTACCCGATCCAATGGATTCCACTGAATCCGGTTATGACGAACCACATAAAGGTGTGGACGACAGGCGACGGATTTCTGACCTTTTATCTAAATTCACTCAAAATTTCCGTTACACTTATGATACTAGCTCCGCTTTTGGCGGCACTGGCGGCCTACGGATTCAGCAAAATTGAGTTTAAAGGCCGGAACGGAATCTTTTTCTTATATCTATGTCTCATGATGATTCCGCAGCAGGTCCTGTTCGTTCCAAAATTTATTATGTTTGACTGGATGCATATCTATAACACCCACTGGGCATTGATTCTGCCAGGCTTGTTTTCCGTATTCGGAGTATTCATGATTCGCCAGTTTTTTCTCACGATTCCGCAGGAAATCTCCGAAGCAGCTTTTATCGACGGAGCGGGGCACATCTTGATCTTTACTAGGATGTTCATACCGCTCTCAAAGCCGGTGCTGGCTACGTTCGCGATTATTGATTTTACTTGGAATTGGAACGATTATGAGAATGCTCTGATCTTCTTAATCGACAAAAAGCTGTATACAGTGCCAATCGGCATGCAGAACTTCATGTTGGAGGCAGGCGTTGATTACAACTTGATGATGGCTGCCGCGACGGCAGGGGTTGTACCGCTCTTGATTGTTTTTTTCGTTGGACAGAAGTACATCATCCAAGGGTTTTCCAGTTCTGCGGTAAAAGGATAAACACACAGACTTGATTTGACCAAAGCTAACGTTCCTAGAGCGTTTAGGCATTCGGATATTTCTCATAATCCAGAGAGACTTGATAATTGAATTCAGCAGGCCATACGTTCAACGTAGCGTCGTTAAGTAGGGCATGTCATTGCGTTCAGAGCGTTTTCGAGGATTGCATAGCCAGGTTAGTAAAATGACCAGCGTGTGAACTTCGTTCCCGTAGATGTTTGACAAAGGGTTTGCTGGTACTACTTATGCTCCAAAAAGTTCCACGTCTCTTTGGAGGTTAGATTTTCATAACGAGTTGCTTTACGGAATGATTTACAAGTCATTATATGAGTACCAAAAAAGTATACACTTATGTATAAAATACAACGTAATATTAATTTACAAGTTTCGTTAACGAGTCTATAATTCTACTGTACTGTATTTTCAAATATTGTTACACATCATATGTGGACATCCGTTCAAAGAAACGGACATGTCCACTTTTTTTGTGAGTATGTAAACTGAGTGGAAAATAGAGTTCGCTAGTGGTTGTTCACTTTTAAGAACAACCATTTTTTAGGGGGATGATGTTAAACGAATGAACATGATGAGCACGAAGATCAAGGCTAACACAGATGCTTTTATTAAGGCTAGAGTTGTCAAAGGTTACTCGCAGCGAGAACTGGCAAGACATTCGTGTTTAAGTCATGCCTATGTCAGTCTGCTAGAACGAGCGATTAAATCGGCAGGACCCTCCACTGTGAAGAAATTAAGCGATCTGCTCGATAAGGAATTAGAAGAGTTGTTTCGAATAGAGATGCAGCCTAGACCATAGCGAACTCCTGGATTAGCCATTCATTATTTATAATGATTGGTTTTTTTATTTTTACTATTTGCAAAAAAAAAGCCATGCTCTCAATGAATGAGAACATGGCTAATTCGTTATGGAAGTTTATTTAATAGTTAATAATTCCGGATATAGAGCATTAACGCCACCAGAAAGACCTTTTTGAACATTGGTGCTAATGTCGTCCGCAATAATCTCATACAGACCATTCTCGATCCCATTAATAGCGATTTCTGCAATTTTCTTCGGATCCGATTTTGGTTTTTCTAGTCCTTTGGTCATGTCCGTATCCATATAACCAACATGCAGCCCTGAAACGTTAATGTTTTTTGGCGCTAAGCTTAAACGTAGGGCATTTGTCATGGACCATTCTGCGGATTTTGCCGCGGAGTAGGCTCCTGTGCTATCTGTTGTGTACCAGGAGAGTACGGATAAAATATTAAGAATCGCTCCTCCGCCGTTTTTCTCCAAGACAGGTGCAAAATCTCGAACCATGGAGAGTGTACCGAATACATGCGTATCAAACTCTAAGTGAATGTCATCCCAGCTGCCTGTCAGAACGGAAGCCCCTGTGGATGTACCTGCATTATTAATAAGCAGTGTGACATCAGAAGCTGTTGAGGCTGCCGCTTTCACAGACTCCGGATTCGTGATATCGAGCTGAATAGGAATCGCTCCGGGAATATTAATGGATTCCGGATTTCTTGCACCTGCATACACTTTTGCACCGCGTTTTAAAAGTTCCTCTGCTAAGTGCTTACCTAAACCTCTATTTGCTCCAGTGACTAATGCTACTTGTTTTGAAATATTCATGATGAATCGCTCCTTTATGTTTTATAATATGATGATCGTAATATATTATAACCATAATATTTTAAAACCGTCAACTGCATAATAAAAGATAACTGAGTTTTACCCCAACACATTATGTGATAATATGATATATATAATATTCAGAATAATAGATAGAGGGTGTTTACATGCCTTATCCAGAAGGACATAAATTAAAAGTTCGGAATCGCATTCTTACAAGTGCAGCTGATGCATTCAGAAGAAATGGAATTCGGGAATCCAGTGTCCCCTCCATTATGAAGGGTGCCGGATTAACCCATGGGGGATTCTACTCTCATTTTGAAAATAAAGAAGAACTGGTTGCTGAGACCTGCAATTTTGTCGTGAGCAATACGATTGATGAACTGCGAACATCGACACGAAATGAACATTCGGATAAGGAAGAACCGGAAATCAACCGAATCATTGATTTTTATTTGAGCCCTTATCATCGAGATCACGCTGAAGAAGGGTGCATCGTTCCGATTCTATCCGGTGAAATAGCCCAGTGCTCAGCTGACCTCCAGGGGATTCTCAGTCATGCGTTGAATCAATATATTGCATTCATAGGTGAAATTTCAGGCAGTGATGAAACAACAAGCGGGGTAGTCCTGAGCATCATGGTGGGATCACTCCTTTTAGCTAGAAGTGTTAAGGATCCTGTATTAAGCACAAATATACTTAATCAAGCAAAAGTGCAGGCTAAGACGGTATTTAATTCTTCCCCCAAATAACAATACGTGCTACCACACTTCATTGATAGTTAAATACAATAGATTGAAACCTCTCTTAGTAGAAATCCTAATGTTAATAGGACTATTGGGAGGTTTTTTTTATGTTTATAAGTCCACAAAAATAAGAACAATATAACATTGAGTTACTATAAGGGGGGGTTCTTCATTGGAAACAAAAAATAGAAGCGTATTATTTGGGTACATTGGGAATCCTTTGGTTTAGATAATGTGAATCAGGGAGAGCGAACTGAAAAAGACTAACTTACTTTCTCAAGGAGGACAGCACATGTCAGTTACAGTCAAGAAAATAATCAAAGGGATCTCGTTCATATGTGTTATAACTGCAGTGGTTGTTGGCTGCTCCAGTAAATCAGGGGATGGCACGCAAGCAACCGCATCTGCAACAGCTTCAGCAACACCTAAGAGCACCACGAATGCTGCTACTTCAGAGGACTTGTTGGCATCGATTAAGAAATCAGGCAAAATCAAAATTGGCTTGATGGGGACGTATGCTCCCTACAACTTTCTTAATGATAAACATGAAGTGGACGGATTCGATGCCGATGTCGCGAAGGAAGTAGCTAAGCGGATCGGTGTTCAAGCTGATTTCATTACGGGCGAGTTCTCCGGATTAATTGAGGGGCTGCAAACAAGCAAGTATGACGCGCTAGTCACCCAAGTCACCATTACGGACGACCGCAAGAAAACGATGGATTTCTCCACGCCCTACATAAAAAACAGTGTGAGTGTCATCGTTAAAAATGATAATACCTCTGTGAAGGGGATTGAAGATTTCAAAGGGAAGAAAATTGGGGTTGGCCTTGGGACAAATGATGAGACTTATTTACGCAACGAAGTACTGCCAAAGGTTGGAACATTCAATATCGTCACCTATAACGATGTAATTACGTCGCTTACGGATTTGAATGCAGGTAGGATCGATGCCACGATCAACAATGTGTTTGCCATTCAACCGCTTGTTGAAAAGAATCATTTTCAGATCAAAACCGTGGGTGCTTCTGTAAAAGATGACTTTGCAGGAATCGCGATTCGTAAAAATAACGCTGAGCTCTTAAGCGCATTGAACAATGCGTTAACTGAAATGAAATCGGACGGCACGTTTAAACAAATATTCCAAAAATGGTTCAAAGTCGATCCTAACATCTGACCATCAGTACGTAGGAGGATGCAGGCATGGAGCTTGTTTTGCAAAATCTCGACTTTTTGTTAAAGGGTGCGTATTATACATTGTTGATCACCATGGTGTCGATGTTTTTCGGCTTCATTCTTGCTTTGATTGTGGCGTTTGCTCGTCTAAAAGGGAACATCGTTATTAGGAATATCGCGATATTCTATATTTCAATTTTTCGGGGAACGCCGATTCTCGTCCAAATATTCATCATCTACTACGGCTTGCCCGATTACGGGATTCGTCTGGGTCCACTTACAGCGGCATTTCTTTCACTTAGTCTCAATATTGGGGCTTATTTATCGGAGACGTTCCGAGGTGCCATTCTATCGGTCAGTAAGGGGCAGACGGAGGCTGCGATGTCACTGGGTTTTACTCCTTGGCAAACGACCTATAAGGTTGTACTGCCGCAAGCTGCGCGGGTAGCGATACCTCCAATGGGCAACACGTTTATCGGGATGCTCAAGGAAACATCGCTCGTTTCCATTGTTACCGTGACGGAGTTGCTCCGTACGGCTCAGCTTTTGATCGCACAGTATTATATTGCCATGCCCTTTTATATCGCCATTGCCGTTATGTATTGGCTCATGAGCATGTTATTTTCCCAGCTGCTGACTAGAGTTGAAAAAAAATTATCCAAGGCGTACTAATGGTGAGCCGTATGATTGAAGTGAATCAGCTTTCAAAGCGCTTTAACGACTTGCAAGTTCTTCAACAGATTGATTTTCAAATGAAGTCCAAAGAAATCGTCGTGCTGCTTGGACCGAGTGGTTCGGGGAAAAGTACGCTGCTCCGTTGTCTCAATGGGCTTGAAGAGCCGGACTCCGGAACAATTCGAATGGATGATGTCACTTGGGATGCCGCTATGGACAGATCCGCGAAGCGGGAAGCCATTAAACGAATTCGGTTAATGAGCGGGATGGTCTTTCAATCCTTTCATTTATTTTCTCATATGACGGTGCTGCAAAACATTACGGCGGCGCCTATGCTGGTTAAAAATATGAGTGCTAAACAAGCGGCAGAACTTGCAGAAAGATTACTCGCGAAAGTTGGCCTTCTGGAGAAAAAACATGAATATCCCTCACGTCTTTCTGGCGGTCAGCAGCAACGAGTAGCGATTGCACGTTCATTAGCCATGCAGCCGAAAGTCATGCTCTTCGATGAGCCAACATCGGCGCTCGACCCTGAACTAACAGGCGAAGTGCTTCAGGTCATGAAGGACCTTGCTGTGGAAGGGATGACGATGATCGTGGTCACGCACGAAATGAAGTTTGCGCGCGAAGTTGCTAATCGAGTTATTTTTATGAGCGATGGCGTTATTCAAGAGGAGAGTACCCCGGATCAATTCTTCATTCAACCAGAGACAGAACGCGCTCGTAGATTTCTAAGACAGTTAGGGGAGTAGGCGTAATGCCTCAAGGTGATCGCAGCCTGAGTATAGGAACAATGAAGTCGTAGGAGAGGTGAACAATACGGTGGTACATCCAGATAGGCATCATTTAGACACAATTGCGGCAAGAGCGCGAGAACTGATGGGCAAGATGAACTTGGATGCGCTTATTGCTTCGTCTTATGAGAATTTCTATTACCTTAGCGGCCATGAAAGTACGTTTATGTATACATTGAGGATGAGCGAAGTAGCTTTAGCGGTCCTTTTCCGCGACCCGAATGTCAAGACAATCATGATCATGAATGACTTCGAAGCGGCTGGAGTATCTAGCGATTTGCCGAACTATGAGCTGCGAACCTATCCAACTTGGGTAGATGTTGATGATCCGCTCGGTTTGAGAGGCGGCAAGTACGAAGGCAAACGACCAACAGGTCATCAAGCACAGGAAATGTTCGGTCTCCTTCAGAAGACGTTAGCTGAGTATGGCTGTGAGGCTGGCAAGATTGCTGTCGAACTGAACGACATGCGACATTCATCTGTGGACACGCTGCGTCAGGCGGTTCCGGTAGCGGAACTAGTGGAGGCCAAAGGATTGTTCACGTTACTTCGTATGATAAAAACAACGTGGGAGATCGAGCAGCTTCGTGCAGCGTGTGCGTATACGGAGAAAGGCCTATCTGATGCGGCTCAGAGCATTCGACTTGGCAGCACAGCGAAGGACATCGTGCATGAGTTTCAACTGTCCTTGATGAAAGACGTAAAGGGCTTAGCGTCACGCTTCCATATGATTTCTGTTGGTGCTTCATTTGCACCTGCTCACCGCTTTGAAACCACCCCCGCGAGAACAGGGGATGTCATCAAATTTGATGTTGGCGTAGATGTGAACGGCTACGGTTCCGATATTGCGCGTACATTCGTGCTCGGCAATCCCTCCGAAACGATTACCCGTATCTACGGAGCCTTGAGGGCTGGTCACGACCGTCTTTTGGAAATCGTAGCACCAGGCATCTCGATGCAGGCAGTTTTCGAAGATGCGATGGGAGTGATCCGGCGTTCAGGGCTTCCCAATTACAACCGTGGGCATCTTGGGCATAGTGCAGGTTTAAGCCTCGCAGCGGAAGAGCCGCCTTTCCTAGGCCCTACGGAAACGACATTGTTCCAGCCTGGCATGGTCATTTGCCTCGAAACGCCATATTACGGTTATGGTATAGGCGCAATAATGATCGAGGATATGGTGCTCGTAACAGAAAACGGCTGTAAGCGCCTAAATCAGCTTTCCCGAGAGCTCGTTTCTCTGTAGGGGGTCAGGTTCTGCCATACATGTATCTAAATACAAGATCAGGAAAAACGGAGCTCCGCGACTTTGGAGGCTCCGTTTTCTACTTAATTATGGAATCTCACAGCTCTTATGATAGATAAGAGGATCACTTGTTGCTTTCATTTATTAAAAAAACCATTTTGTCGGCTAGATGACTGTTTTATCCTTTTCTTATTCATTATAATACCTATAGGTTAAGTAAGGAATTAAATATTTTCTTGTATTGGGGTGACGATCGTATGTCAGATAAACAAGTTTCATCTCCACCGGACCCAATGAAGGAAAAAGGTCATCATGAGCAGCTTTTATTAGCTGAGCTATTCGAAGAATATGGGGTGTTGCTCCATTATAAAAAAAATGAATTTATCTTCAGAGAAGATGAAGAAAGCAAGCATATTTATTTTCTTAAGTCTGGGTTAATTAAAATCTCGCAATCGGCAGAGGAAGGTCATGGTATTACGCTGTTTTTACGCAGTGCGGGTGAAATATTCGGTGCGGCGGAGGTGCTGACCGGCCAACGTAGACAAAGATTCGGGCGATGTATACTGAACAGCCAAGTGCTGCTCGTACCTGCAGACCATTTTAAAAGCTTGGTACTAAGCCGACCGGATGTCCTTTATGCACTAACGGTTTCTAACGCAAGGCGTTTGCTGTCTACCCAAAGGTATGTCGAAACGCTTATCTCCCGCCCCGTCGCTTGGAGGCTCGCCCATTTCCTCAGTCAGATCGGAGAGTGGCAGCAGAGCGAAATTCATGTCAAGCTACCGCTGAGTCATGAAGAAATGTCTTACATCATCGGGTGCAGCAGGCAGACGATAACGGAAACATTGAACAAATGGAAGGAGCAAGGTCTTATTCAGTACGAAAAGAAACAGGTGATCATTTACGATTACGAAGATTTCATGTCTAAGCTATGACTCGGCATATGGATCAAGGGGGAAATCAAGACATGATTGACATACAAGGGGTTAGTAAAACGTATATGGAGCGGGATAGCGGTACTTTTATGGCCATTGATAACGTCTCCTTCTCCATCTGGAAAGGAGAGTTCGTTTCCATCTTGGGGCCGTCTGGCTGCGGAAAATCAACGCTGTTGAAATTGATTGCAGGGCTGGAGCAGACGGAAACGGGAAAGATTGAAGTGCTCGGGAAACCAATTCACGGACCGGGAACGGACCGAATCGTTGTTTTTCAAGAGCATACCTTATTTCCGTGGTTGACGGTGCTTGAGAATGTCTCTTTCGGATTAAAGCAGCGAGGGATGAAGAAAAAGGAGCGCTATGAGCGGGCGATGGAGCAGATCAAGTTGGTCCATCTCAGCAAATTCGCCGACCGCTACCCACATGAGCTATCTGGAGGCATGAAGCAGAGAGCAGCAATTGCCCGGGCACTCGTTATGGATCCTGACATTCTATTGATGGATGAGCCGTTTGCAGCGCTCGATGAGCAGACCAGACTGCTCTTGCACAAAGAACTCGAGGAAATTTGGATGAAAACACGCAAAACGATACTCTTCATTACACATAACATTCGGGAAGCCGTTCTGCTGTCCGATAGGGTGCTTGTCATGTCAACCCGACCGGGCAGGATTAAGAAAGAGTATGAGATTCAAGCAGCAAGGCCGCGAAATGCAACAGATTCGGTGCTCCATCATATCGAAGGACGCATCATGGATACGTTGGCCGATGAGCTGGAGAAAGTGGTAAGGGAGGAACATGGCGATGACTACCAGATTCAGAGGAGCAATCTTTCTCATCCTTCTGGTCATTTTATGGGAGATAGCATATAGGGTTTTCGATTGGGGATGGATGTTTCCCTCTGCTCAGCAGACAGCTCAAACCTTGTACGATGGCATCCTTCATGGTCATCTGCTTGAAGCAGTTGGCGGCAGCCTTCGCCGTATTCTCGTAGCATTTGTTCTCTCTTGCGTCATTGGAATGACTTTAGGAGTGATCTTTGCCCGAAATCGGTTGGTGGATGAGACCTTGGGCTTTCTGGTGGTCGCCTTGCAGACGATTCCAAGTATCGCTTGGCTGCCCTTCGCCATAATCTGGTTCGGTCTGAATGACCTTTCCGTCATATTTATTACGACCATTGGAGCAACATGGACGATGACAATCGCCACAAGGACTGGAATTAAGAACATTCCACCTCTGTATATCCAAGCGGCACAAATGTACGGAACTGGCAGAGGACTTAAACTTTTCTATCAAGTGATGATTCCTGCTTCGGTTCCTCATCTGATCATGGGAATGAGAATGGCGTGGGCCTTCGCTTGGCGAGCACTCGTCTCTGCAGAGCTTATTGCACGTGGCATCGGACTCGGACAAATGCTGCAGGAAGGCCGCAATATCGGTGATACATCGCTTATGCTGTGCATTGTGATTATCATTGCCGTCATTGGAACCTTATCTGACCGGTTTTTCTTCAAGCGTATGGAAGATCGGGTACTAATTAAATACGGCTTGAATGGCACTAAAGCGTGAGTCTATGTACAAGAAAAGGGGTCTAATATGAAGAAATTTCGATCATTCTTACTCGTAGTGTTTCTGCTGACTACTACTCTTTTATCTGCCTGCGGCATAGGAGCAGCAGGTGGCAATAAGGAGCAGGCATCAGCAGCATCATCAAGTCAACCCGCAGAGCCTTCGACAGTGAAAATCGGTTTGCTCAAAAATGTGACCCACGCCCCAGCTTTCGTCGCGATAAAAAATGGTTATTTCCAAAAGCATTTTGGCAATAACATCAAGGTCGAGGTTGTTGGCTTCGATAACGGCTCCGATTTCTCCACGGCCATGGCTACTGGCCAGATTGATATTGGCTTTGTGGGACCTAGTCCCGTGACCAACCAGTACGTTCGAAGCAAGAATATCAAAATTATCTCTGGCTCCAATAATGGAGGTGCAGTGTTGGTTGCCAGGAACGACTCCGGCATTTCCAGTGTCAAGGATTTGGTGGGAAAGACAGCAGTTATTCCGACGAAAGGCAGCACCAATGAAATCTCCTTGCGTCTGCTGCTTGAGCAGGAGGGGTTGAAAGTTACAACCGATACTTCAGGTGTGCAATTAATTACAATGGCACCGGCTGACACGCTCGTGGCGATGAAACAGAAGCAAGTAGATGTTGCATTGCTGCCAGAACCGTGGGGAACACAAATTGTAGGCGAAGGCATTGGCAAGATCGTTGTTGATTGGAATAAAATACCGCCGAATGACGGCGATTATCCGCTAACCATTTTGGTGGCGAATGATAAATTCTTGAAGGAGCACCGCAACGAGGCGAAAGCAGCCATTCGTGCAAATAGCGAGGCAATCGAGTTTATTCAGAAAAATCCGGAAGAATCCTATAAATTAGTTAGCGATGAGTTAAAGGAATTGACAGGTAAGGGCTTGGCGCTGGAATTAATCAAGGCTGCATTAGATCATCTTAGACTGACAACGGATGTGGATAAAGCATCGCTGGAGACAATGGCCAAGGTTGCCATAGATGCAGGCTATATAAAGGGAATCGAGAAAAACTCGCTGGATTTGAGCGATATGTTGGATTTATCTTTGCTTCAGGAAGTGAAAAGCGGAAAATAATAAACCTTTAACGCAGGAGGAATTCAACATGCATATACAGCCACAGGTAAATCTTCAGCCCGAGTTTCATGAGGATATCAAAGTCATTTTACTTGGAACAGGCTCTCCAAGAGCATTTTACGGCAGAGCTAAGCCCAGTGTGGCCGTACTTGCGGGGCATAAGGTATTTTTGGTCGATTGTGGCGGCGGTGTCGTAGATCAGCTTATTAAAGCAGGGGTCATGCCCCAAAGGGTGTCCGATGTGCTGTTTACCCATCATCATTACGATCATAACAGCGGTTTTTTCGATGTGTTTATTACAAGCTGGCGAACACACATTACTCCTGAGCGTGTATTTGAGGGACGTTCAACGCCGATGCATGTTTATGGTCCTGAGACAACCAAAGAAATTATTGGTAAAATGCGGGAATCTTTCGAGTTCGATGTCAAGCTTCGCGTCAGCTATAATTTGTCAGATGAAGCGGGGGCTCGGATCGAATATACCGAACGAAACGAGGGGGTTGTCTACGAGAAGGAAGGAATCAAGATTACGGCCTTTGAAGTGGATCACCGCCCAGTCTATCCTGCGGTCGCCTATAAATTTGAATACAACGGGAAGTCCGTCGTTATTTCCGGGGATACGATTCCTGTAGCGAATATGTTGAAGTACAGTCAAGGTGTCGATCTCTTAATACACGAGGCGTATAACAAAGAATGGCTGGACACGCTGATTGAGCAATATCCGGCCTATGACAAAGCGCTTTCTAACCCAGCCAAATATCACACGACGACAGTGGAGGCTGCCGAAATCGCCAAGCAAGCAGGTGTGAAGCATCTGGTGCTTACTCACCATATCCCGGCTCCTGAAGCTAATGAGGTTGCTGAGGAGGAATATATCAAAGGGATGCGGGATATCTATCAAGGGCTGATTACTGTAGGGCGCGACCTGATGTCCTTTCAGTTAGGCTAGAGACGGGTAGTTTGGTCAAATGGACTTGTTGAACGTAAATAACTATAATAAATAGCTATACAAACAACCATATCATTCATTATGGTGAAAGGGGTATACGATGATACAAAAAGCGACTTTTGCCGGTGGCTGCTTCTGGTGTATGGTGAGTCCATTTGAAGAACAACCAGGCATTCATGGTATTGTGTCTGGCTATATGGGCGGTGCCGTTGAGAATCCAACTTACGAACAAGTGAAGACTGGAGAAACCGGTCATTTGGAAGTTGTCGAAATTACGTTTGACTCGGCTATCTTCCCATATGAGAAACTGCTCGAGTTATATTGGCCTCAGATAGATCCTACCGATGATGAAGGACAGTACATTGATCGCGGTAGCCAGTATCGTACAGCTATATTTTATTACAATGAAGAGCAGCATGAGCTTGCTCTTCAATCGAAAGCTGAGCTTGGGCAAAGCGGACGTTTTGATAAGCCGATAGTAACGGAGATTAGGCCAGCAGCTACTTTTTTTCCAGCAGAAGAGTATCACCAGAATTACCACACCAAGAACCCAAAGGCATATAAAGAAGAGCGGATTTCCTCTGGTCGCGATGCTTTTGGTGAGAAATATTGGAAGTAATAAGTAGAGAAAGCAGGGGGGCCTATCTGGGTGCCCTGCTTTTTTTGAATAACGAGTTAGTGGAATTTCACTAACATAATGGTAGTAACTTTATTACGTACTTATGGAAGCAATGCGTAATCGCAATGACCGATTTCCTGGCGGGGTTCCAAAGAAGAGTTCTTGTCAACCGACAACTGTCCAATGACACAAATGTGCCTACATAAGTTTAAATGCAATTGCCTGAGGAATCAGGCTTTTTTATTTTTATGTAGGAAGATTTGTGTCATCTAAAAATGCACAAATGTCCCAACATTGTAGTCTGGCGACACAAATTCACCTACAATATAGATGGTCGATTTTGGAATCGATTCTACGCTTGCCAACATAATACCCATATAAGTGCTCAGCTATCGGGAGATTACAGGAATATACAGGAGTTTTTGTTTTTATGTGGAATGATTATAAAATAATTGTTTTTAGAGGGGAAGCAGCCCATGACAGATGATCGTAAGTATTTATTAAAGGCATTTATTGACCCATTGGCAACATAAACCGTCCTATTATTGACGCAATATAAACCAGTTTGCATTTGTCTCTTTTATAGAAATATGGTCCAAATCGTGAAAAGAGGTAATGAATTTGAAAGGAAAAAAAGCGATTAGTGGTTTTAGGATTCTTGGGTTTCAAATGGCTTTAAGACAATATTCTTAATCAATTCCAAAGCTTCTCCGTGTGCCACCGCGAAAATTGAAGTGGCCGAAGTAGTTAGACAGAATATATGATTAGGCAAAATTAAACGGGAAGAGTCCGGTATTACCTTACCGGGCTCTTCCCGTTTAATTTTGCCTTAATTCGCTTTTAAATAGATTAGTAGATATATCGCAGTTCTCTTCTTCATTTGATAATGCCATCCTTGATCTGAATGAATGTGAAATTCGCTTTTGTATTTAATCGCTCAAAAACTTGTTCTAGCATATCTGAAGCAAGTGATAATGTTGGTAATGATATCTATTCTCCTTTTATTAAATCTAATACTGCCGATACATATAATTTTTCTCCATACAAATGAAACTCTTAATGTCAGTTACCCACTTCTCATTAGTCTTTAATGCTTCAAAGCTACAGTCTAATAAGTTAGGCGCAATCTTAAGTCGTTGGATGTGAATAAATAGTGCCTTTACTTTTTTAAAGTATATATAAAAAAATAGCCTTCTTATGAAAAGAAATTATTCCTGTTATAGTTGTTTTCGAGGCAAACGACGATATCAATGCCATCATAAGTGAAAAGAGGTTGTTCAAAATGTGGGTACAGAATATTCATCCATTTTTCTTTTAGTCATCAACAATTCCCAACTTTTGAACAGTATCTTTGGTAAATTAATGGTTTCTCGCAAACTGGACTCTCTCATTTAAAGAACTGATTTGAATATTTATTGAATTGGGTTTAACTCAGGAGAATCCCATTCGGTTTTCCAGCGGTTCATTCCTGTGAACATTTCCGAGAATGATCGTCCTTTTTCAGAAATAGAATATTCGACTGTAACTGGAACGGTAGGAAATACTTGCCGATTTATTAATCCATGTTCTTCTAAATTGCGTAATGTATCCGTTAAACCTTTCGTATTGATGTTACCTAAATTTCTTCTCAATTGATTAAAACGTTGTGGCTCCTTTATAAGTTCTGCTATTACTAGAAAAGTCCACTTTCCTGAGAGAACATGCAATACTTCAGAAATAGATGCCTTACAATTACTCTCAAACTCAGATGATTCCAAATCAGCCAACTCCTATCTGTAATGTTTGAATTTAATTGTTTTATAGTAAAAAAATAATGGAAAATATTTGAAAATATAATAGAGGCTTAAGGACTCTAATTTTAATATTAATTATTTTAGATAGGAGTGAAAATAAAGTGAGTGATAAAATTTCAAAAGCAAATATGATTTTGCTTATTATTGTTTCATTAACCCAGTTTATTGAAGTAATGAACAGTTCGACTGTCGTAGTCGCACTGCCTTCCATTCAGACGGCTCTTCACATGCAGGCTAACGATTTGCAATGGATCGTAACTTCGTATGTGCTTACTTTTGCTACTTTCCTGATGATTGGAGGAAGAGCCAGCGATATACTCGGAAGGAAACGCGTGTTATTGATCGGTTTAACGGTCTTCGCGTTAGCTTCTTTGGCAGGAGCTTTAGCACTGAATCCAATCTGGTTGATTGCCAGCAGAGCAGTACAGGGGATTGGAGCAGCCTTTTCAATTCCAGCGGCTATGTCACTTATAAGTAATAGTTTCACGGCTGGTCCTCAACGCAATAAAGCATTTGGTATATTCGGTGCTTTAGGGTCCGCGGGAGCAGCATCAGGATCTATTGTTGGAGGTTTGCTAACGGACTCTGCGGGATGGAGATCGCTGTTCTTTTTGAATGTCCCACTTGCAATCATACTAATCCTCGGATTGTTATTCGTTAAAGTAAGTCCATTGAATAAGGTGGAAAAAAAGTCCGTTGATATTTTCGGATTGATCTCGGTACTTGCAGGTATTTTTGCTCTAGTCTATGCCATTTCAATGCCAGATGTTGACGGAAACTGGTCAC
The DNA here is from genome assembly GCF_031455095.1 of Paenibacillus qinlingensis. Classification (GTDB taxonomy): domain Bacteria; phylum Bacillota; class Bacilli; order Paenibacillales; family NBRC-103111; genus Paenibacillus_E; species Paenibacillus_E qinlingensis_A. Next base: position 1,687,598 of record NZ_JAVDSB010000001.1, on the reverse strand, counting down.
CTACAAAGATTGCCATATTTATTATTGGTATTTTGGTTTTAATTGTTTTTATAATGATCGAAAAATATGCTAAAAATCCGTTAATGCCACTTCGTCTGTTTAGGTTTCGTTCCCTTGTTACGTCTAATATTATCGGATTTTTGATGTTTTCTTATACGACGGGCTTCAACTATTTCTCGACTTTGTACTTCCACCAACTAGGCTACTCGTCATTAACTATTGGTTTGGCATTTATGCCGCTGGGCCTGACTTCCATCATCGTAACGCAAATTACGCCTTTTTTCATGCGTAAATTCAGTGCGAGAAAAGTTCTAATCGTCACTCAAATCATTAATGCACTAGGAATGTTCTGGTTAAGTAATATGGATATGGATAAAAATTACTCAACATTTATTCTTCCTGCATTTATCATTCTTGGTTTGTCAATTGGCGCGTCTTATACAGCAGTTATTGTCGGTTCCGTTCAGGATGTTAAACCTGAGGAACACGGGATTGCTGGCGGTATTGTTAATACGTTTTTGCAATTGGGTGGGAGCTTGGGATTATCTATTCTTGCAACTATTGCGACTACGGTTACCGCCTCTGCACATAATCAACCAGCAAACACAGCAATATTATCGGGTTTCCACACGGCATTAAACGTTAGTGGTTACTTCGCCATTGTTGCGTTGATCCTTGCTTTCATAAGTGGTGGGAAAAAAAGTAAGGAAACTGGTTCCGTTCCGTTAGAAATGCATGTTTAAAAGTAGTGGGGACTGATTCAAAATGCTAGCACGCATTATAGAAATATTCTCTAGAACATTCTTAATATAAAGATTATGACATTGATGCAGGGAGCTGTTCGCGGGAAACGATCCTAGAAAAGATTCACATGCTTTAGTGCGTCAGCTTCCTACATCGAGTTTTACTTTCATTGATTATTACTAGCTTTGGCAGATTATCTCCCCCTCAACAATAATCTTGGAACAAAAAGGAGAATGTGAGTATGAAAGTAGAAGTTTGGACAGATATGATATGTCCGTTTTGTTATATAGGTAAACGTCGTCTAGAAGCAGGAATAGAAAAACTTTCTCATCCAGAGGAAGTGCAAATCGTTTATCGAAGCTTTGAACTGAATCCGCATATACAGGTGGATCCTTCTGACGATATTACTGGCATTGCCGCTGCTAAACAGGGATCGACTCGTGAACATATGAAGGCATTACAGGATGATATTTCAATGCGTGCTGAACAGGATGGGCTCAAATTTAACTATGATACAGCTAAGCCCACCAATACATTTAACGCTCACCGCTTACTTCAATATGCCATGCAATTTGGTAAAGGTGATAATGTGATGGAAAGGCTGTATCAGGCATACTTTACTGATTCTTTGTACTTGGATGACCTGAATATCTTAGTTAGTCTTGCTGTACAATCAGGTTTGGATGCGGATGATACGGCAGCGATGTTGGCAAGCGATCGATTCCGTGATGAAGTAAGGGCCGATGAGTTGACAGCAAAACGAGCAGGGATACGCGGCGTTCCCTATTTTGTAATCAATGACAAATATGCTATCTCTGGAGCTCAACCAGTAGATGTATTCGCAGAAGCGCTACAGCAAGCTTGGAGGGAGGAAAACCCAATTATTTCATTTAAATCATCTTCTGTTGATCCTAAAGCTTCTCTTTGTGAAGATGGAACATGCGAAGTTCCGCTTAAAAGCTCAAATGAGTCTAATGATCGTTAATGTTTTCTAAGAAAATGCCAATACACTCAAGAAATATTACTTAATTGATTAAACCTAATTCATAAAAAATGGAGGACGATACGCAATAAAGAATGACAATAACAAAGTAACAGTTAATATGGAATAGGCTGAGAAACTCTTGCTGCTTAGTGAAAATCTGATTGGTTTTAAGTTATCTGTTTAAATCGTCATAGTGTTATTACACTCAAGCTCTAAAGATGTAGTCTGGAGTCATTGATTTGACGAGGTAAATTTGTAGAGTAGTCAGCATTTGGGAATTGAGTTTTATACTGATCCATTAAAATAAACAGCGGCGGACGAGGACTTGAAAAATAGAGTCTTAGACCGCCGCTGATATCATTTAAACGAACGAGTTTCCGCTTAATGAATTTTCGTTTGTTCACTTCAAAAGGTTCATCACAAGCTTCGTTACACTCCTCTACAGACTGATATAAGCAAATATAAATATTGCTTGAGGGATGGATTTTTGGACGAATACTCAAATATCAAAACTGAACCAATAAGTTGCCAAGCCGTATGAACACGACTCACTTTTTCTCCCTCGACAAAGACCTCTCGACAACGCTTCTTAAGGATTGGTTTGAATACAATGGTTCATCTCCCAAGTAGCTAAGATGCGCAACTTTATTTTCCTGGTCAAATACTTATATTTTGCCAGTCTAATAGTTTATTTTCATTTAACATGTAGAGTGATAACCATTATGGTCATTGCTCTATTTGTTACATTCGGAAATTAACTTTACTTTTCTAAAGCATATTAAAAAAAATTGCCTTCTTATGAAAAATAAAAATACCTGCTATAGTTGACACACCCATGAGGTTTAAATACATAGAAGAGATGAATTGATATTTAAAAATAGAGAGGAATGAAGATTAAATGATTAACAGCAATTGTCCGGTTTGCATGGCGGGTGTTGTTGAGCCAGTTGGTTACATAGAATTGAAAGAGGGACCGTTGGAATTTAATATTGGTCGATTTAAACTGACAAATAAAGCAGCCATCGTCATTGGGAAATGTAGTCGCGGTAATTGTCAATATGTTGGGATGGAAGCAACGTTAGAATCTTAAGAGAAGAAATCTTATGAAAATTAATTCGATATCAAAACTAGATAAAAAAGATTATAGATAATGAAGATACAAGCCGTGAAAGAATTTAATTATAGATTTGAAATTTTAGGATGAAAGTTTGTTATTTTGCTCAACCCGCGACATTACAGTTGGATTCATCTCTAATACTCCGTTTTATATGGGTTATGTGTTATTAGTTGACTACCGAAAGAAAAGAAAGTTGGAATCTGCATAATTCTTAACGGTGAGCTCTTGTTATGCCCGCGCGGACTCTGTTGATGGTCACTTGGCTATCTATCATAATGTATAAAGTGAATAACAATGATACGTGGAGGAAGCGTTTTGTTAAGGCACATGGGGCATATTCTATATGGTTGAGCAGAAGCTTTACATTCTTGTACTTGTCAAATTTTAATAAGAGATACTAATTCATTGAATTTTTATATCTTATTTTTCTGATAGTGGTCACTGAAGAATGTTTCGTTTTAGTGACATCGATCAGATATATGTAATAAGATGGTTATTTGAATGAACACCATACTAAAATGAAAGAAATCTATTACCAGCATAGGGAAACTAAAAATAAGTAAATAAAGCTAATGAATCAATTTCAAATTTCACTCCTGAAAGAAACCCCTTGGGAGCTCTATTTGAGCGTCCAAGGGGTTTCTTTGTTGATTTCTTATCTATTGAATCTAATGAATTACTTACTGGTGACAGGCTGTCCAGTTACAGGGTCCGTATTTGGATCCCAGTTTTTAAGAGGATCCATACGGAAGCGTGTTAGTTCTGTGCTGCTGATCTTCCAGACACCGTTCACTTTTGTATACGTCTCATGGTATTGGCCGTACCCGTGATGCCCCGGATATGCGTCCTTGGCGTCAGGAAAGGTCAGCAAATCTTCCATCGCCCAGACACCTTTGGCGTGGTCCTTGTCGATTATTTCAATCTCAGGCATATATCCATGGTGAACGGTAGGCGCTTTACCCACAAGATCACCAATCATTTTCCCGTAAGCTGCTCCGCCACCTTTGGAATAATCCACACCTTCTGATACAATTTTGGCATCTGTCGTAAAAATATCTCCGAATTCTGTCCATTTTTTCTCATCAACAAAACGGAAATAACGGGCTTTTAGCTGTTTGATTTGCTCGATATCATCCAAACGTTGATATGTTGTTGCTTCAACTTCTGCGATTTTCACTGCTTGTGTCTGCGCATTTTGCTGTGTCTGATTATTTTGTTTCGTGCATCCCGTAACAATCACTGCCAGAATTGCTACACTCAAAATTAATAGTCTTTTGTTCTTAAACATATGGTGCTCACGTCCTTTTTTTTTGTTTTTCGTTAAACGGCCTGCCAATTATTAAGTAGCCAGATTATTTGCCAGTTACAGGGTCCGTACTCGTATCCCAGTTCATAAGTGGATCCATACGGAATCGTGTTAATACAGTGCTGCTAATTTTCCAAGTACCATTCTCTTTTCTATACATTTCACGATACTGGCCATAACCGTCATGCCCCGGATATGCATCCTTAGCATCAGGGAATGTCAATAAATCTTCCATAGCCCAAATACCCGTGGCATTATCTTTGTCGATCATCTCAATTTCAGGCATATGTCCGTGGTGGACCGTAGGTGCTCTTCCGACAAGATCTCCGATCATTTTTCCGTAAGCTTGTCCACCGCCAGTAGAAAAATCTTGGCCTTGGGAAATAAGTGTGGCATCTGGCGTAAAAAGATTCCCAAATTCTGTCCAATTTTTCTCATCAATAAAACGGAAAAATCGTGCTTTTAGTTTTTTTATCTCTTCGATATCCTCCAATTGTTGCGATCTTTGTTCTAGCTGAATAAGTCTATTGATAATAATTTCTTGTTCGTTATTTTTCGTGTTGGTCATAATATGTCAATCTCCTTCTAATTTTAGTTTGGAATCTATAACCATGTATTTTGATTCAAACGCTGGTCATCATGAAGAAATATCAAGGACGTTAATAGGCATTCTGTCTACATATGAATAACCTCTTCTCTAAAAGTGGTGAGTGAAGCCTCAATGGCCTCGGAGACAACTATAGCAGGTATTCTTTTTTTTCATAAGGAGGCTATTTTTTTATATATACTTTAGAAAATTAAAGTCAGCATAGTTATTAAATTGAACAAATTTCTCTTTTCTATTCTGAATTGATTACTGCCTAATAAAAAGTAAGCAGTATAACATTATAATTTTTCGACATTCGTGGACATAAGCGCAACAGCACCAATGTGATAGGTATAACTTTTGTACTCGCGTGTACAACAATTAAGGAACTGGATTCATACTAGTGTGAAAGAATAAAAAAGCCAACGGTCGGAAGACATATTGAGGAGAAACCTGAAAGTGTTTAAACTTTGTGCCTGCTGTGTGGAAAAAAATGGTTTGTATAAGCAAAAATTCATGGGTGATGTGAATTATGGAAAAAGTGAAATGTGTACAATAACGAGGGGGTTGAATGCATCGATAGAGATCCTTATCGTAGTAAACGGTTTCAGATCAACGCGGATAAATGCTTAGTTTGATTTAATTGTTAAAAATCATGCGATAAGCATCTATGCTATGAAAGTTTAACTTTTCCTGAAAACGAGGGGTAATAGATTGACATAAGGGTTACGAAGCAATCCAGACAAACGTTTAGGGGTGTAATTTGTGTCTAGAAAGCAGCAGTTTGACCTTGAACCGAATCTGGATGGGATTCCTCTCGAACAGAGCCCCATCTAAATAACTAACGGATACAATCTTTTATAAAGAAGATGATTGTTGAGTAGGTGAATCCCATTCAGTTTTCCAACGATTGATTTCATTAAACACTTCCGAAAAGGCTTTTCCTTTTTCAGTAATCGAATACTCGACTGTCACGGGTACAGTGGGAAACACTTTGCGCTTTATCATTTCGTGTTGTTCTAAATTACGTAATGTATCTGTCAAACCCTTTGTATTTACGTTATCTAAATTTCGTCGTAATTGATTAAAGCGCTGAGGTTCTTTTAAGAGCTCAGTTATCACTAGAAAGGTCCATTTTCCAGAGAGGAATTGTAAAACTTGAGAAATAGAAGCAACACAATTATTCTCAACCTTTAAACACTCCATATTAATCATCTCGCATTCTTTTTTATAATGTTAGCCTAAAAACTAAAGTAATGGTCAAAAATAAACTATATTAAACTTAGTTAGATAAGTCACTGGATATATTATCCAATAAAGATTCATAACGTTGAGATTGTTATAATGCTCCACTACAAATGTTCTGCGTTTTTTGACATCATTGAACGCCATGAATCGAAAGATAGATCGTTTTTGCCAATTCGCTTTGGTAGCATCGGAGCAAGCATTAACAGCCTCTGGATGGATAAGTGTTCAGATTACCTGGAAGTAATTCCTTTTGAAATCTTGCTGTCATCTTCGAACCATCTTAATTTAGTTAACCCTTTTTGTTACAATTAGGTTCTGGTGCCATTGTTGTTTTGTGCTACTGGCTTTTACATAGAAAGAATCGTCAAGGAGAGTGATGATCTATGCACATTGAGATTGAACCTAAAATTATGTATTTCGGCACAACGGTAGTACTGATCAGCACTATTAACGGGGATGGTACCTCTAATCTGGCTCCGATGTCATCAGCCTGGTGGTTAAACCAGTCTTGTATGTTAGGGATGAGCAGTAAGTCCCAAACTGTCCAAAACCTGATCCGCACAAAAGAATGCGTACTGAATTTGCCATCAACGGATCTTATTCCCGCTGTGGAACAATTAACGCTGCTGACAGGCAGCAATCCTGTGCCCGAAACTAAGGCACAACGCGGGTATAGGTATGAAGGAGATAAGTTCGGCATTTCCGGATTAACGTCAATACCTTCGCATCAAGTCCAGGCTCCACGAGTTCTCGAATGTCCAGTTCAGTTGGAAGCGGTGCTGCAAGCTGTACAACCGTTTGAGCAACCAAGTTCTTTGGTTTCCCTCGAGGTGCGCATAGTCCGAGTTCATATCCACGAGCAACTGCAGGTAATAGGTCATCCAGATTATATCAATCCGGTACAGTGGAAGCCGATGATCATGAACTTTTGTGAATATTTTGGTCTAAGCGAGCAGTTGAGTTCATCTAGGTTAGCGCCTGTATTTGGTCCTAAATAAGTAATTCGAATCCTCTGATGAGCGATGTTTTACTTGTGCTGTGTAATATTCCATAATTAATTAAAAAACGGAGCCGTCACTTGCGCGGCTCCGTTTTTGTAATTTCAGATGATAATGAACTTAGAGGGAATCACAACACCGTTATAGGTTGGGATCAAAGGCAAGTAAAATACCTGACGAGATCATGGCTGGCCTTGCCTAATGCCGCCTACCCCTTCAGCTGATGAATCCAGCTTATCCCGGTGCCGTGTATTGCCTCAAATGGTCCAGAAATACCTTCAATAGCAGGAGTTTGATCAACTTTATGGGTGTATGAAAAATTGCTCAAATAAAATAGGTTACATAACTTTATTTTTCTAAAGCATATTTAAAAAAAGTGCCTTCTTATGAGAAAAGTGAATACCTGCTATAGTTACTCCGAGCCGATTGAAGCGTTATTTAAATTTATCGCTCACCATCTGCTACTGTATGACATGTATTTGAAAAACTGTACCTTTCTTGGATAATTTGACCCTGCCGTAAATCGGTTTGAATGTTGAAGATAAGCCTGTGATTGATACCTATTAATTACGTGATGAAATCAGTACAAATGAGTTGGAGGGAACTCGGTGTGTTTTTAATCGAAGGGTAATATGCCATCTCCGAGCTCAAAATTATATCTCAAACATTGATTAGAAAGTGGGAAGAAAAATGGATACAACAGTTAGAAAACTAGAGATGTTAGAAACCTTCAATTACCGACATGCAACAAAAGAATTCGACCCTAAGAATAAAATATCCGAGGATGATTTCCAATTTATTCTAGAAACTGGTCGATTATCCCCAAGCTCAGGGGGCAATGAACCATGGAGATTTCTTGTTGCACAAAGCCCGGAATTTAGGAATGAATTAGCTCCGCATGTGTCTGGTGCAATACGACAACTTCCTACAGCGAGTCATTTTGTTTTGATATTGGCACGGAAAGGTCTCACTTTTGATTCCCCTTATCTAATAGAACAACAAACGCAAATCTTGCAGATGCCTTTGGATGTTCTAAATAAAATGAGACCTGCGTACGAACAGTTTTATAATGACTTGCATTTAGATTCTGAGAGAGCATTGCTGGACTGGTCTTCTAAACAAACTTACCTTGCACTTGGAAATATGATGACGGCAGCAGCGCATATCGGCGTTGATTCATGTCCGATTGAAGGCTTTGAATTAGATGCGGTGAATGACCTCCTTCAAAAGAAAGGGCTTTTGGAAAATGATGAATTTAGCTTAAGTGTCATGGTGGCTTTTGGTTATCGTGTGCGGGAAGCGCGCCCTAAGAGAAGACGTCCGATTAATGATATCGTAAAATTTGTTTGAAGTGTAACGTAAAACGAGCATGAACCATTCTTGAATTGTCTGGGGCATGGCGTAATTTCGACATGGAGTATACTACAGGTACTATTTTTGCAACTATACTAAATACTGACTAAAGATATCAGACCAAAGTCTTGGTTAAATTTGTAGAAGAAGGAAGGCATACTCGTGGCACAAATTCGAATTCGTAATACAAACAAACGCATTGAAGCTGAAGTTCAAGTACAAGAATTTCTGAATAAGCAGGAAATCCTATATGAGCACTGGGATTCGGATAAACTCTCAGAAGAACTTAAAGAGAAATACGTGCTGAGTGACGAAGAGAAGCAGCAAATTCTTGCGACATACGATTCCGAGATTAAAGATCTGGCCGTACGACGCGGCTACAAAATCTGGGACGTTATTACCTTGTCCGAAGTGACGCCAAACTTGGAAGAGCTTTTGCAAAAATTCGAAGCAGTGCACACGCATTCTGAAGATGAAATTCGCGCCATCACAGCGGGTAAAGGAATCTTTATTATCAAAGGCACGGATGATACCGGCTACTTCGACGTCGAGCTTGAGGCAGGCGACGTCATCTCCGTTCCGGAATCGAAGCCACATTTCTTCACGCTAATGGACAACCGCCAAATCGTAGCGGTTCGCCTCTTCATCGAGACGGAAGGCTGGGTAGCCTCTCCTTACAACGATCCTGATTTTGTGAAGGATAATGCCTAATTGCAGCACAATCGCATTTAGTAGCCTTTGAGACAGCTAGATGGACACATTTAATGAATTGAAATTCACTGGTAATCAGTGGAATGATCAGAAAAATAGGAGAGATAGTAAATGAGTACATTTGTTTTGGTACATGGATCGTGGCATGGAGCATGGTGCTGGGAAAGAATCGTTCTCATGCTGGAAGAAGCAGGACATCGTGTGATTGCTTTAGACTTACCTGGGCATGGTCAAGATCATACGCCGCTTGCCGAAGTTAACTTAAAAAGTTATACAGACCACCTAAACGCTATTCTGGAAAAGGAGTCTGAGAAAGTCATCTTGGTAGGGCACAGTATGGCAGGGCTTGTCATTAGTCAGACAGCCGAGTACCTTCCCGAAAAAATTGAGAAACTCGTTTATTTATGTGCTTATCTTCCGGAAAATGGTCAGACATTGCTTCAAATTTCTCAAAATGAGAAAAAAGATAAAGAATCTCCTTCAATTGTTATCATAAGTGAGGATCAAACGTTTATGGATATTAAAGACGAACTGATAAAGGAATCCTTTTATGGCGATTGCTCCGAAGAAGAAGTAATTAAAGCAAAGGAAAAACTTTGTCTCGAGCCGCTGGCACCATTTTTTACCCCAGTGAATCTCACAGCCGCAAGATTTGGCATGATACCTCGTGTCTATATAGAGACTTTAAGGGATAAAGCTATTTCTATTGGCTTACAAAGAGATATGTATACCGTGTCACATTGCAATCAGGTTATTACCATGGACTCAGACCACTCACCATTCTTTTCACACCCGGGGGAATTGAGTTCTCATTTAATACATTTAACATTTTAGACGTGCTGGTGAACAGCTTGGGATATGTGAAATAATAAATACCACGGAGGAAGATACAGATGAAAAAAAATAATAACGATATAACGATACAAACACCTATTCATTCAGGATTCGGTCCTAGAACGATGGCGATAGAGGCTTTACAAGGAGAAGATTTAAGCGGAAAAGTGGCCATTGTAACCGGCGGTTACTCAGGTCTAGGTTTGGAGACAACACGTATACTTGCAGAAGCTGGTGCAACCGTCATTGTTCCTGCACGTACACCAGAGAAGGCTCTTGCTTCAGTTTCCGCTATCTCTGGGGTTGAATTAGAATCATTGGATCTTTTAGATCCGACTTCAATCGATGCTTTTGCTGAGCGGTTCCTTAATTCTAATCGCCCTTTGCATATTCTAGTTGATAGTGCTGGAATTATGGCATCACCACTTTCACGTGATAAACGTGGGTACGAATCCCAGTTTGCTATTAACCATTTGGGGCATTTTCAATTAACAGCTAAACTTTGGCCTGCTTTAGTCAAAGCAGAGGGGGCTAGAGTTGTATCTGTCTCCTCACGTGGTCATATGATTAGCGGAATTGACTTTAGCGATCCGAATTTTGAAAATCGTGAATACGACAAATGGATTGCGTATGGACAATCAAAGACAGCAAATGCATTATTTGCAGTTGAGTTAGATAAACGAGGTGAAAACTATGGCATTCGTGCTTTTTCTGTGCATCCCGGATCTATTGTAACTGATTTGTCGCGTAATCTGTCGGATGATGAGATGCGTGCAATGGGAGCACTTGACGAACACGGGCAACGGGGGTTTAGTGTGTATAACGATGAGTTGAAAACAATTCCAGAAGGTGCAGCAACAATCGTCTGGTGTGCTGTAAACAAACAGCTAGAAGGCATGGGGGGGGTCTATTGCGAGAATGTAGATATTGCACAGGCAGTACCTTCAGATAATCCGCCAGGACCAGGAGTAAAGCCCTGGGCAGTTAATCCTGTTTATGCTGAGCAACTTTGGCAGCTTAGTGAAAAATTAACTGGTGTAAAATTTCCTGAATAAGTGGTCATCGAAATTGGTACTCGCACGTAAGTCTGTCTAATGTTCATTGAATTGATGGTAAACAAGTAGAGCGCTAACCAAAATGGTGAGCGCTCTACTTGTATGTTTGTATGTTTCTGGGATGAGTCTTTACTTTTCTAAAGCATGTTTAAAAAAATGAGGGCATATACCCTCATATTCTCGTACAGAGTTTTTCTGAATATCCCATTCAGAATAGGATAGAATACAAAATGTAAATTTATGAAATCAGATATTTAGGGTACATTTTTAGAATATTTGCCTGAGACATGTATATTGGCGACTTCCTATTTGATCTAGGTTTGGCTGTAGTTGCATTATGAATTGATACATATATCCTGCAAAAACTGCTTGTTAGGAGCTTAAGCCATTGGATAGTTTATTGCATTCACTACTTAGAGAAGCTGAATCGAATTGTGATTTGAAAGTTAAGTCGCTACAACTTGCTTCTGATTGTTTGTGGCTAGTTTATTTTGAATCCATTGTGAGCTGTCAGGATACTATCGATTTTATTTGGAATTCCGGAATCATTTCTTCAGATTCCTTTAATGACATTTGTAACCGATTAATGGGTAAGGAATTGTACTCAGAAGAGATGAATGAGCTCCATAATGGCAAGGTAGTTGTATTAGATTCGCAAGGCGAAAGAGCATTCAGTTTTCAAGGAAAGCTCCTCACTCTAACTAGAGAAATTGAGAAGCCAGAGAACGAATTCATGCCATTTTCCTCAGGGATTGCATTTGTAGAATCATTAACTACCAACATCGGACTCTTGCGCAATGCGATAAAAGCGCAGTTCTTAGTCGCCGAAGGCTATACTTTCCATGGAAAAGCAACGAAAAAGGCATCTTTAATCTACCATTCCAAGCAAGTGGATAAAGAACTTTTACATCAAATCAGAAGTCTTTTACAGGAAGCATCAGGCAAGGATCTGCAGAGCGGACAAGACCTGATTAAAATACTCGGTTGTAATCGTTTTAATTTTTTTCCACCTTTTTTTAGAACAGAAGTTCCAATGCAAGCGATTTCGTCCATGATGAGCGGTAGAGTACTTCTAATGATTGAAGGAGACCCGGTTGCTTATGTGCTACCAATCATATTTAGTGATTTTATTGCGTTGGAATGGGATAAACAACTACCTATACTCCTTATGCTCGGTGTAAGGTGTATTCGGTTATTGAGCTTAGTAATAGCTCTGCTGGCACCTGGATTTTATGTAGCTCTGGTCTCCGTGAATCCTGAAGCACTTCGAATCGAACTTGCACTTTCTGTTGCAAGCAGCCGAATCGGTATTCCGCTGCCTACATTTCTAGAGATGCTGTTTTTGATGACTGTTAGCGAGATCATTATTGAAGCCACACAGCGGTTACCCAAAGTCATCGCTGCATCCGTAACCGTTAGCGGCGGCATTATACTTGGAACAGCCATTGTCGATGCGAAGCTTGTAAGCAATCTTGTTATTATCATCGCATCTGTGTCTGGAACAGCCAGCTTTGCCTTTCCGAATTACTTTAATTCATTAACCATTCGAATAATGAGAATTGGTATTATCGTGCTTTCGGCAATGTTTGGCCTTTTCGGCCTATTCGGTGGTTTTATAGCTATTTGTTTCTATTTTTGCGGAATTGAACGATTCAGTGTTCCCTTTCTGAGTTTCTTGAATTCTAAGAAAATAGGGCAATCCTAGTATTTGGAAAGGAGTGACACAGTTGATCTTCCGCTTGAATTCTATTTTAACCATCCCCTTATTTTTCTTCGGAGCTCATTGCAGTATTATATTTTTGTTATTTCCTAGAGCGATGTTACATACAACGAAGTTTGGGCATTGGGAACCAACTCTACTCATTATGCTGATTGAGTTAGTCCTTCTGGTCTTATTGTTAAAAGGATTAAACAAAGCAGGAGATTTGGATTATGCAGATTTATTTCTACCACTCGGTAGATGGATAAGCACAGTGCTTTTACTGCCGCTCATTTTGTATTTACTACTTATTGGGATAATGGGAATTCGGGGCTTTGCTGAACTTATGATAATTGTTTTCGTCCTCAGATCCCCGTTATATGCCATATTGATATTACTTTGCCTGATTATTTATCTCGGATCATCCATCGGAGCACGCGGCATTTTGAGGGCGAGCACTTTACTATCTCTCATACATTTACCAGCTCTTTTCTTCGCATTAGCGGGTTGCAAAATTAATTCAAGGTTTGAAAACATATTCCCTTTTTTGAATACAAGCTTTGACTTTATGAAGCATGGAAAGTTTCTTGTACCTTTATTTTCGATCTGCCCATTTCTCTTACTGGGCATGCTGTCACCTGTGCGCAAAGTACAAATGAAGCCGATTTTGCTTACGCTGGTACCTTTAACAGTAGTGTATATGGCTATCGTGTACATTCCAATCCTTGTATATGGGGTCAATGCAGCATCTCTAATGAATTATCCACTGGTAACAAGTATAGACTCTGTTAATATTACCTGGACGATATTTAATCGGGTAGCTATATTTTATGCCGTTGCGTTGCTCGCTTTTGTCATGTTAATCTGCTCCTTTGTGCTTTGGTCTTCTGCTGTTTTAGTGCGAAAAATGGTGCCAGCTTGGAAAGAATTATATATCAGACCTGTCCTTTGCCTACTAATATTTGTCGTAGCTTTGTTGATTCCAAACTGGAATGAATACCTAAAAATTTACACAAATGATATTTGGTTCCGACTCTATATCTATTTAAGTATCCCGGTTTCAGTCTACATTCGAGGTGGAATCATTCAACGGAAGGGAAGAAAGAAGGGTCTCAAGAATGTTTCGTAAGAAGCTATATGCAGGAGCACTACTTATCATCTGCTCTGTATTATCTACTGGTTGTTGGGACATCAAGGACATTAATCATCGGGTTCTTCCAATCGTCATGGGCATTTCATACGGTAAATTACATAAATATAGAATCCATATTCAGATTCCTTTACCGGAAAGAAAGGGGCTCAATTCCAAGGTTTATTACAAAGAAGCAGATACGATAAGTAAAGCACTTACCGAAATTGATACTGACATTGAAGCAGGTATCGATTTTCTTCACTTGCAATTAATTGTGATTGATCGGGAAGTTGCTGAGGATGGAATACAAGAAGCTATAGCCTTTATTATGAGAAGCCAGCAAATACCCACAAAAGCGCTTGTGGCCATTACTTCTGAAGACATAGGAGAATTTCTAACTCACACAGGAAATGTTATCAAAAATGAAGAGAGTGCGTTAGTTAACTTTTTCAATAAGAATGCAGGTTGGAGTCCAGAAATTAATTTAGCTTACGTTTGGAAAACCTACGGTTCAATCCACTCTGACACCGAAGACGTCGCCATACCATTATTGCGTTCAGGTAAATCGACTATGTTGGAATTTTTGGGATCTGCGGTTATGGCAAAAGGTCAGATGAAAGGTGAGATACAAAAAGAACAATCTCTATTAATAAACTTATTTGAAGAGTTTTTTCAAGGTACAGTAGTTCAAGTAACAAATAAGGCGAGCGTAGCTATTATTAAATGTAATAACGAAATACATGCCGAGTGGAGGGATCAACATCCCTTGCTTCGAGTGAATATGCAGATTTCTTTAGAACTAATAGAAAATAACGGTCCGCTCAATGAGGGGGAGATCGAAGAGGCTTTTTCAAAAGATTTGAAAAAACAGTATGAGGAACTATTTAATCATTTGAAGAAACTCGGATCTGATGCATTAGGAACAGGGCAATATTTTAGAAGTAAGATTCCCGTAGATCAGCTACCTAATTGGCGTAAAATGTATTATCCAAACTTAGAAACAGAACTGAATTTCAGGTGCATAATCAAAAATAGCGGGGATGTAACGAGTAATTAAGCCGCGTAAATCGCGGCTTTGTTTGAACAACGTTGTGCATAAATCCTAGAAGTATCACTTTAGTTTTCTAAAGCATATTTAAAATAATTGCCTTCTTATGAAGATGTCAAATACCTGCTATAGTAGACTCGAAGGTGATTGCAGTTTCACATACCGTCCTAAAATTAGTCATGCAATCTGGGTTGGGTTTATATAAAAAACATTAATAATAGAAAGTGGGAGAAAAATGAATACAGCAGTAAGAAAATTAGAGATGTTAGAAACCTTCAATTACCGACATGCTACAAAAGAATTTGATCCTGTGAAAAAAATCTCTGAAGAGGATTTTCAATTTATTCTTGAGGCTGGTCGGTTATCCCCAAGTTCAGGGGGCAATGAGCCATGGAAATTTCTTGTTGTACAGAGCCCTGAATTTAGAAAAGAATTAGCTCCACATGTATCTGGTGCAATGAGACAACTTCCAACATCGAGTCATTTCGTTATGATTTTGGCTAGAAAAGGATTAACATTTGATTCTCCATATTTAATAGAACAACAAACTCAAATCCTGCAGATGCCATTAGAAGTATTAAATAAAATGAAACCTGCTTACGAACAGTTTTATCATGACCTGCATTTAGATTCTGAAAGAGCTTTGCTTGACTGGTCCTCTAAACAAACTTACATTGCACTTGGAAATATGATGACGGCAGCAGCGCATATCCGTGTAGATTCATCTCCTATTGAAGGCTTCGACTTAGATGCGCTGAATGACCTCCTTCATAAGAGGGGGCTTCTGGGGAATGATGAATTTAGCTTAAGTGTCATGGTGGCTTTCGGCTATCGTGTAAGGGAAGGACGCCCTAAAAGAAGACGCCCAATAAATGAAATCGTAAAATTTGTCTAAGGGTAACGGAGAAGTATAAGTAGTACAAGATTGAAAGAAAGCTTCCAGTATTCAAACTCATACATCTAAAGATCGATTTTTTTTGCTATTGAAGTGCACCCCTAAATAGTAGACATAGGACAAACACTCTAAGTGTTAATGCCAATGTATATTATAGGGGTGCTTTTTCTTATGGAAACAAGTGAAGGTGCGAAAGAACTGACTGCAAGTGGAGCTTTTAGGCCATGAATCACATACATATGGTTAATCGAATTGGTAGCCTTAGAGCAAGCATTATCAGACTCCAGTCTAGCGCTTGAACAAATGAATCGAAGTCGAATCGGTGTGTATGTCGGCTCTGCCGCGGGGGAACCCAGACCTTGCTTGAACAAGCAGCCATTAAAGAATCACGTGGTCCTCAGCGAGCGAGACTTTACTTTTCTAAAGCATATATTAAAAAATAGCCTCCTTATGAAAAAAATAAATACCTGCTATAGTTGTGACCGAGGCAATTGAATTTTCAATTACTATCCTAGCGGAGAAGAGGTTGTTCATATATGCAGGCATAGAATAAAATTCTACCACTTTTTGGTAGGAGTCATAAATGATCAACAATCATATAGTACTGTGCTGTAATTTGGTTATCGAGCCTAGCAACTGTTGCGTTAAAATGTGAAGGATTCTATTTTAGAAATCGAGCAAAGCTTATTACTTTATCGAAAAAGTTTGCCGAACCATTATAAAACGAAACAGAGGCCGTAGTCGCGATAGTCGTAAGAATGCATACTCAAGCCCCCAGCAAGAACGTATTCTCGATTCGCGGCAACTCTTCGCAAGTAATGGATTTGGCAACAGGAGGCAGATCCCGTTAACGCTGATAGGTAACAAAGGAAAGCATTGAAGCTGAACAACTACTACTTCGGAAGTCGAACTTGAAGTCGGTGACGTCATATCCATATCGGCATTGAAACCGCATTTTTCACGTTGATGGATAACAGCAAAAAAAAATCGGACACAGTTATGGCCTTGCGGGGCCATTTGTATGGTTCTAGTCAAAGATTTGAAATTTCAAAGGTGATCCATAAAAAGGATTTACCGGGATAATTGGAGAGATAGTGATGAGTACATTTGTTTTGGTACATGGATCGTGGCACGGAGCATGGTGTTGGGAAAGAATAGTTCCCATGCTAGAAGAAGCAGGACATCGGGTAATTACAGTTGACTTACCTGGGCACGGCATAGATCATACGCCGCTTACCGAAGTTAACTTGAAAAGTTATACGGACTGTCTAAGTGCAGTTTTGGATAAAGAATCCGAGAAAGTCATTCTTGTTGGACACAGCATGGCAGGGGTAGTTATAAGCCAGACAGCTGAGTATTTCCCTGAGAAAATCGAGAAGCTTGTTTATCTGTGCGCGTTCCTTCCGGATAATGGTCAGTCATTGTTCGATGCGTTCGGTATCGTTGATCTGGGCGATGACGCTCCAACTGCAGTTTACATTGACGAGGCTCAAATGTACATTGGTCTAAATGATGATGCGATCTATTCTCATTTCTATGCCGATTGTTCCCGAGAGGACTTTCAGCATGCTAAATCAAAGCTTGTTAAAGAGCCGCTGATCCCATCGGTTACGCCTATCCAAGTAACAGAGGAAAGATTCGGTTCAGTACCTCGCGTATATATCGAAGGGCTTAGAGACAAAGCCATTCCAATCAAACTGCAAAGAGCCATGTATGCCAAAATGCCTTGCGAACAAGTCATTACCATGGACACAGACCATTCTTCATTTTATTCGCACCCAGAAGAATTGTCAGTTAATCTACTGAGTCTAGCTTAATTGTTGATGGTAGCTAAAAGAAATATCAAATGAGATTAATTAAAGGAGAATGAAACATGAGTAAACCAGTTGTTAATTATTCTAAGGATCTTGTATGGTTCGACACAATGCCAGGTGAGCAGATGGCAGTGCGCCTTCACAGCAATCAAGTTGGCGGAGCACTATCTATCGTTGAAGCACGTGTACCGTCTCTAATGGGACCGCCGAAGCATATCCATAACGAACGCGAAGAAACGTTTGAGATTCTTGATGGCACTTTCCGTTTCCAAGTTGGCGATGAAGAATTTGATGCTACTCCTGGAACAAGTGTCTTGGTTCCTCGCGGCGTACCTCACGCCTGGGCTAACGTAGGACCTAATATGGGGCGGATTCTGTTCATCTTCACTCCGGGCGGAATCGACGGCTTCTTCCCTGAAATCGGTCGTCATTCGCTGGAGGAAATTGTTAAAATCGCTTCGGAAAATGACACAGTGATTATTGGACCACCAATGGTTGTTAAATAATCAAGCGGTAATCTAGAACCTTACAAAGCAAACCGTAAGAGCGGAAAATGTCAGTGAGTCTTATGCTGGCATTTTTCGTCGTTAATTAATTGAAAATTTTTCAATAAACATATTATTAGCATTAAAACGTGCTATTACGCTATGCATTAGTCATGGTTATAGATGCAGTGGAATACGCTTAGTAAAGATGAAACAACAATCGGGAGGCTTGCCTATGGCTGTATCCTATATGGATTTCAATTCTCCAAACGTACAATATTTCTACGATCTGAAGAACAATCGTACATTCACAAAGGATGCGAACAATTTTATTAACGCCTTGGGAATTCAGCAACTCAATACTCTGGGCAACGTATCTCTGCTCGACATCTACTTATCTAAAGCGAATGTAATCGAGCCGCATATTCATCAGAACGCCTCTGAGCTGGTTTATTGTATTCGAGGTGCAGCAGTCGTGTCGATTCTGAATCCGTTTACCAAAACCGTGCTTAACTACAATATAACATCTGGTCAGGTGACTAATGTTCCCCAGGGGTGGTTCCACTGGGAGATGGCTACGGAAGACGATACGCATTTGCTCGCCATCTTCGACGCACCAGTACCGGAATTCATCGCAGTTTCTGACTTCCTCAGGCTGGCCCCGAGAGATATGCTCGCCCACACGTATTGTCTAGATCAGGCGTTGGTGACACAGGCGTTAGCACCAATCAAGAGTACGACTACGATTGGTCCACCGGCCAATTGCGTGAATCAACGTCTGCCGAGAACTGATAGCTACCCACCGCAGGTGGAGCAACATCTGCAAGTCTCTTATCCGGTATATGGGGCGCGGCAATCTTCCTACCCCGGTATCGGCAACGGATATAATCAACAGGGATAGCCATGGGAGATACAATTATCTGAGTAAGCCTACTGGTTCGTTTATTCTTCTGGCATTACGTTAATCCTTAATTTCATGAGCACGGGCAAGAGTAAGAATGCGGCAGAAAAATTAAAAGAAGCAGACAACTAAGACATCTGTTCTTAGTTGTCTGCTTCTTTTTCTAAGAGTAGAGTATGTTGTACTCCCAATAAAGAGACGGAGCTCACAAGAGTTATCTTGGCTTGCACCGTGCTTTCGCTCCGTCCCTTTTTATGTTAGCTGTGCATCATATCTGAGTATAATTCGTCTTGAATAGGAGTCGTTCGTAAGGGAACCTTATATATCGACAATAATTTCATAACGTTCTGTCGGAGAAATCACAGTATACATATTAAGTAACTTTATTTTTGTAAAGCATATTTATAAAAATAGCGTTCTTATGGAATAGGTGAAGACCTGATATAGTTAACTCTGAAGCAATGCTTCACTAAGTACGAGGTTCAATTATACAGGAGCAGATAAACACCCCTGTTTGGCTAATTACAGGTACTTCGAGAGCAAGTCGTTGAGCAGGAGGACAAGCCTCTTCCTCGGAGTAAATTAATAACGAAGATTTAAAAATAAAGGAGATTGTGAATCTTATGTTTGAAATTGCAATTATTGGGTCCGGTCCTGCAGGTGCAAGCGCTGCGTTATTTTCAGCCAAAGCAGGGAAGAAAACCTTGCTTATTGATAACGATAAAAGTATGACGAAGCGAGCTTGGATTGAAAATTACTATGGGATTGGGGAGATCTCGGGTCCTGATATGGTTGAATTAGGCAAAAAGCAAGCAGAACATTTTGGCGCGAAGTTGCTTCATGAAAAGACTACTAATATTACAAAAGGTGAAAATGGATTCAACATTGAAACAGACCAAGGCAACTATGAGGCCAAACAAGTCATTCTTGCGACGGGTGCTTTATTTGATCTCGCTGAACATATAGGTGTTAAAACGAAAGAAGCGACAGAGCCTCGGATAAAAACAATTGTTGACGTTGACATCAAAGGTAAAACAAGTGTAGAAGGTATTTGGGCAGCTGGAACTATTGCAGGTGTCAGTGTACATGCCATCATTACTGCTGGAGATGGAGCAAAAGTCGCTATAAACGTAATAAGCGAATTAAACGGCGAGAGATATGTTGATCATGATGTATTAAAAACAACATAATGGGGAAAATCCTACAATAACAATAATTGAATTTACTAATGGCCATTTTGGGTCTCACCAAGCAACTATCAGCATCAAAATTAGCACGGGTGTTCGGACTGAATTCTTGAAATCAAAAAATACAAGTAAACCCTTGGATATCCAAAGGGTTTACTTGTTCTTACATCTAATTTGTCGCTGGATTATTTGCCAGTTACAGCTTGTCCAGTTACTGGGTCCGTACTCGGATCCCAGTTTTTCAGAGGATCCATCCTGAATCGCGTTAGTACTGTGGAGCTAATTTTCCAGGTACCATTCACTTTTCTATATATTTCGCGGTATTGCCCATACCCGTTATGCCCTGGATATGCATCTTTGGCGTCAGGGAAGGTCAACATATCCTCCATGGCCCAAATACCATTGGCAGTATCATTGTCAATCATTTCAATCTCAGGCATGTGTCCGTGGTGAAC
Source organism: Paenibacillus qinlingensis (assembly GCF_031455095.1). Classification (GTDB taxonomy): domain Bacteria; phylum Bacillota; class Bacilli; order Paenibacillales; family NBRC-103111; genus Paenibacillus_E; species Paenibacillus_E qinlingensis_A. The sequence continues at coordinate 1,667,045 of NZ_JAVDSB010000001.1, read as the reverse complement.
CGTAGGTGCTTTTCCGACAAGATCTCCAATCATCTTCCCGTAAGCTTGTCCGCCCCCAGCAGAAAAATCTTGGCCCTGAGAAATTAGTGTGGCGTCAGAAGTAAAAAGATCCCCGAATTCTTTCCAATTTTTCTCGTCGACATAACGAAAATAGCGGGCTTTTAGTTTTTTGATCTCCTCGATGTCTTCTAATTGTTGGAACTTTTGTTCTAGTTGAGTAAGTCTACTTATTAGATTTTCTTGCTCATTATCTTTCGTGTTGGTCATAATATGTCAATCCCCTTCTAATTTTAGTATGGAAATAATAACCATGAGATTGAATTACAAGCTGGTCATCGTTGAATAAAGGCATAAACGAAATAATCTGGATGTTCTTTTTTTTCGCTACATAAGTGAATAACCTCTTCTCTTCAGGATAGGTAGGTGAGAGGCTTTAATCGCCTGGAAACAACTATAACAGGTATTCTTATTCTTTATAAGAAGGCTATTTTTTTTAATATGCTTTAGAAAAATAAAGTAATACGCCTAGCCGTTTAACAGGTGATGTTAATCTAAGTGAGACAGTTGTAAATAAGGAAGAAACTATTGTTTCAATAAAATCATTGTAAACAAGAAGTTAGAAACAAGACTTTAACAGAAACTGGCTGTTCTGACTTGGGATTTTGTTCGTGACTGATGTTCCAGTACAAAAGTGTCATCGCTACAATAGAATCACTAGGCAGAAATCAATTTGGAAAATTGTATATTATAACCAAGTGCATTACTAGAATCAGTTTATTTTTATAAAGCATATTAAAAAAAATAGCCTTCTTATGAAAAAGATAGATACCTGCTATAGTTGTCTCCGAGGCGATAGAAGCATCACTTACAATCTTAATGAGAGTGGTAATTCACAATTCACATATGAAGGCTTCTACGATACAGCCAAGTTGTGATCGAAAATCTCTACTGTGCACAGTATTTGGATAATTGTGAGTGTGCGGGAAACGCAGTGTCCATCTTCTTCAATGCCTATCTTTCTCTAGAACTTATCTTTTATTAATGATTTTGAGTGCTCCACACATCATCAATATAGGCTGGAAACGGGCTACATCTGTCTACCTGATAGTATTCCCAACGTCTTTTCAATTTTTCAATAATGAAGCAAAATTTAAATATCATAATTTACATTGAGCTTTACAAAAGGTTTAGCTGAGGGGGAAATTATTGTGGATGTATCATACACCAAATCATTTCAAGGAGTTCCCATATCCATTCTTGACACTACTAATATTGTTGTTGGTGGTAATGCAAATGAAACGTTTATGAACAGCTTGGATTTGGCACAAAAAGCAGAAGACTGGGGATATTATCGCTTTTGGTTAACTGAGCATCATAATATTCCCGCAATGGCGAGCGCAGCTACATCCGTTGTGATGGGATATATTGCTGCAGGGACTAAACGAATTCGTGTTGGTTCGGGAGGCATTATGCTATCCAATCATGCTCCGTTAGTGATCGCAGAGCAGTTTGGAACCTTGGAATCCATGTATCCTGGTCGCATTGATCTGGGCCTAGGTCGAGCCCCCGGCAGTGACTCGGCCGCATCAGCTGCTCTTCGGAGGGATCATACAAATGGTGAAGACTTCCCTGAACTGCTGCGCGAATTGAGAGGGTATTTTCGGGATGATGCCTTGGCTAAAGTACGAGCATACCCGGGGACAGGACTTGCAGTTCCGATTTGGCTTCTAGGTTCAAGCGACTTTAGCGCTAGGCTCGCAGCAGAATTAGGTTTGCCATTTTCTTTTGCTAACCATGTTGCTGCCGATTTCACGATACCAGCTGTTCGTTTGTATCGACAATTATTCAAGCCATCAAGTGTCTTGAGCAAACCTCATGTTATGGTCGGGATGAATGTGACAGTCGCTGATTCGAATGAACGTGCACATTATTTGGCCTCTACACAGAAACAAATGTATTTGGCTGTGTTAAGTGGGCGAATGACGCCTCTCATGCCTCCGGTTGAAGATATGAGTCAGGTAGCCTCCGAGGCGGAAATTTTTATGCTTGAGCGTAATTCGATGTACCGCAGCTTAACGATCGGAGATCCGGATCATTTGAAAACTAGCATGCAGAAACTAATTCGTGATACGCAACCTGACGAAATCATTATGACGACTCAAATTTTCCATCATAAGGATCGGCTGCGCAATTTTGAAATTATTGCTGAATTACTAGATTAAATCAGTCTAAGATCGTTAAAGATCGGAAACTTTGGAAAAGCAGCATTTCTCTTGAGCACTATAGAACGAAAGTATTTCTCGTTTCTCATATCATATATAGATAAAAATAGGAGTGGAATAAAAGTGAGTGAAAGAATTTCGAAAGCGAATATGTTTTTGCTAATTATCGTTTGTTTGGCCCAGTTTATCGAGGTCATGAATAGTTCGACGGTCGTTGTAGCGCTCCCTTCCATACAAACGTCGCTTCATATGCAGGCGAACGATTTGCAATGGATTGTAACTTCTTATGTACTGACGTTCGCTTGTTTTTTGATGATAGGAGGACGAGCAAGTGATTTACTTGGAAGAAAACGCGTTTTAATGATTGGTTTGACCATCTTCGCGCTAGCTTCTCTGGCAGGAGCCTTGGCAACAAATTCGGTCTGGTTGATTGCCAGCAGGGCGATCCAAGGTATCGGGGCGGCTCTTTCCATCCCCGCGGCGATGTCGCTCATTAGTAACAATTTCCCAGTCGGACCGCAGCGAAACAAAGCATTCGGGATTTTTGGAGCCTTAGGTTCAGGGGGAGCGGCGGCAGGATCAATAGTCGGCGGTTTGCTAACCGATTCCGCGGGCTGGAGATCGTTGTTTTATCTGAACGTGCCGCTTGGCATCTTGCTCATCATCGGATTATTATTCGTGAAAGTAAGTCCTTCAGTTAAACTCGAAAAACAAACCATAGACTGGTTTGGATTGATTTCCGTTTTGGCGGGCATTTTCATTCTGGTCTATGGCATCTCCATGCCAGATGTCGACGGCAGTTGGTCGGCAGCGAAGATCGCCATGTTGATTGTTGGGATATTGGTTTTGGTCGTATTTGTACTGATAGAAAAATCCGCCAAAAATCCGCTTATGCCGCTTCGTCTCTTCAAGATTCGTTCGCTCGTAACGTCCAATATTATCGGGTTTTTGATGTTTTCTTATGTGACGGGCTTCATGTATTTCTCGACGTTGTATTTCAACGAGCTTGGTTATTCGTCTTTAGCTACCGGCTTGGCCTTCTTGCCGCTGGGTTTGACATCGATCGTCGTAACGCAAATCACGCCGTTCTTCATGCGTAAATTCGGGGCAAAAAGAGTCCTAATCATCACGCAGATCATCAACGCGCTCGGCATGTTTTGGTTAAGCAATATGGATATGGATAAAAGTTACGCGTCATTTATTCTTCCGGCCTTTATCGTGCTCGGTTTATCGATTGGCGCGTCCTTTACGGCAGTTATTGTCGGTTCCGTTCAAGATGTTAATTCCGAAGAACATGGAATTGCCGGCGGAATCGTGAATACGTTCCTGCAATTGGGAGGGAGCTTGGGCTTATCCATTCTGGCCACCATCGCGACTACGGTTACCGCTTCGGCGCATATTAAATCGGCAAACACGGCCTTGTTGTCGGGTTTCCATGCTGCATTAATCGTAAGCGGCTGTTTCGCAATCGTTGCGCTGATTCTTGCTTTCATGAGCGGAGGTAAGAGTAAGAATGCCGCTTCCGTTCCTTTAGAAATGCATGTTTAAAGCTAGATAAAGATATACTTTACCGTATTTCGAAGTAGTTTTTGATGCAGTGATGACAGGTAAGGCTACTTCTCCAGATACCTGTTACGCTCCTTAGATCGAGAGAATTAGTGGAATTATTTCAAGCCTGAATAATATAGAAAAAGGGAGCTACAAATATGATAGTGGAGATGTGGTCGGATATCATTTGTCCCTCCTGTTATATCGTTAAGCGGCGTTTTGAAGCCGGATTGCAGGCGTTTGCTCATCGTGATCAAATTACAATAGTTTATCGAAGTTTCCAATTGGAGCCAACATTGCCGGTGCATCCCAATAAGCATCTATTCAAAATTGATGCCGCCAGACAAAGCACTTTTGTGGAGATGATGGCTAGGAGAAGTCGCGCTGTTGCCGAAACGGAAAAATTAGAAGGACTGCTTTTTAACTATGACAATGTAAAGCACACTAACACATTAGACGCGCATCGCCTTGTCCATTTTGCCAAAAATTTTGGTAAAGAAGGAGTGTTGCTGGACTTGTTGTTCAAAGCTTACTTCACAGATGGGCTGCACATCGGGGAACATGAGACGCTTGTGTCTATCGCCGAACAAGCAGGACTGGAGCGCCAAAAAACGTTGGAAATGCTACTCGACACCAAACGCTATAGGAATGCGGTGCGGTTAGAGCAGCATGTGGCTGAAAGATTAGGTGCGAGAGCTGTTCCTTTCTTCTTGATCAATGACTGCCATGCCCTCTCCGGCGCCCATCCTGTTGCCACGTTTATCCAAGCACTTGAAACATCTTGGGAAGAAGAGGAGATAGCATCACAAGATGACGAAAGTTATATACAGTGACGGAATTTGTTAAGCTAATAGAAATTGCCTGACCTTAATGAACTCGTGCAGAATTAGTTACCATGTAAAGAATACGGAGCCTATAATTGGTGAGCCCATTGTTTGTTCAATCGATATTAAGGAGAATACTAAAAATGGAAAAAGTGAGCATTCATCATATGATTATTTTTAGCCTGAAACATGAGGCAGGTTCAGAGGCAGCAGAAGCTTTCTTGCGAGATGCGGAGAGCCAGCTGACATTGATTCCAGGAGTAAAGCAGTTCCGAGCTTTCCGACTGAAAGCAAACAGCCCTATGGATTACGGAATTTCTATGGTTTTCGATGGCCAAGAGGATTACGCGGCGTATGTAACGCATCCGTTGCATGACAATTTTGAGAATAATCGTTGGAAACGGGAAGCAACACGTGCCATGGTAATCGATTACGATTATTGACACTATTAAGCAATTAAATCAAAAAAAAAATTACTTTTTCATGCTTTCGAGCAAATCGCATATGTCATTAACCAAACGCTTGAAAGAAACAGTTTTCATCAGCAAAGTAAAAGATGAGAAATTCATAATATAGGTTTAAAGGAGGCTTTAAAATGAATATTTCTAATATTCTTGTTGCCTACGACGGAAGTGAGCCGGCAGAGAAGGCGCTCACCCATGCGATAGACATGGCGCAGCATTACCCTGAAGCAAAGTTAACTGTGCTGACTGTCTATAATTTGTCTCCCGATATCGCCCTTGATGTAGCCTTAACAGTGCCTGTCCTTGAACAGGAGTCTGAACTGTTGCATCTGGAACAGGATCTTCTGAAGGAAGCGAGGCGGCGTATCCAAATACTTCCGTCCGCAGAGACCGTAATGCTCGAGGGAAGTCCTGGAGAAACAATTGTTAATTATGCTAAGGACCATTCGTGTGATCTAATCATCGCGGGCAGCCGCGGCCTAGGAGCACTGCGGGAGTTTGTCCTGGGCAGCGTTAGTCATTTTATTTTGAAACATTCGGATGTACCATTGCTTGTGATCAAATAATCGAGGTATCAATCAGTAATCTCAGGAAGATATTTTCCGCTAATGGTGAATAGCATTGGAGCTGCATTAAAGCAGCTCCTTTTACTATTATTAAAGTATCGGACAGATTTATGTGTTGTACTATAGAACGTGTTTTGCGGTGAACTTATCGAATAGGAGATTATGATGAAAATTTTATTAGTTGAGGATGATAAAATTATTGCAACTGGCTTGGTATACTCTCTCCAGCAAGAAGGTTTCGAGACGTTGCATTGCTTGGACGCTGCATCGGCAAAGGAAGCGATTAGAAAACACTCGAGCAGTCTTACACTATGTTTATTCGACCTCTCTCTTCCAGACGGAAACGGCTTCGAGCTCTGCCGAATGGTTAAGGAGCAGAGAGACATACCCGTCATTTTCTTAACAGCCATTGAGGATGAAACGAATGTGGTGATGGGGCTTGATATGGGCGCAGACGATTACATCACGAAGCCCTTCCGTCTCCGTGAGCTGTTCTCACGTATTAAATCTGTAATGCGCAGATATCATAAGCTCCCTGAGAGCAGAAGCATGATTGAGCTTGGTGACATCCGTGTGAACATACGAGAGGGGAAAGTATCCAAGAAAGGTGAGGATGTTCAGTTAACGGCTTTAGAGTACCGTTTGCTGCTTATTTTCTCAAGTCACGCGGGGCAAGTACTTTCGAGGGAGCAGTTGCTAGAGCAGCTCTGGGATGTCGCTGGGGATTTTGTGAATGACAACACGTTGACTGTCTATATTAAGCGACTCAGGGAAAAGCTGGAGGATGACCCTAAAGAGCCTGTTATCATCAAAACGATTCGAGGTTTAGGATACAAGGCGGGTGGTGATTAAAATACTGAGAAATCGTGAAATTCGTATTTTCCTAGGGATCATGTCTGTGATAGGTCTTTGTTTGTCGGCAGTGGCAACTCTTTTCTCGACTTCTGGGGCATGGTTGGTTTTCAGCACCTCCGCTTTGTTTATAGTGACCTATCACCAATTTACGAAATGGAGGTATAGGGAGCTTGAACAACTGTCTAGATACCTGCAGCAAATCAGTAATGGCGATTATGGGCTGGACGTGCGGGATAATCAAGAAGGGGAGCTAAGCCTACTTAAGAATGACATCTATAAAGTGACTGTCAGACTTTCCGAACAGAACGCTTTGCTTGTGCAGGATAAAAGCCGCCTCAAAGAGGCTATATCAGATATTTCTCATCAAATCAAAACACCATTAGCTTCTATGACAGTAATGACCGACCTACTCCTTAATCCGTCATTGTCCGAAGATAAGCGCATAGAGTTTATCAGTAATACCAGTGTTCAACTGGAACGCATGGATTGGCTTGTGTCCTCTCTGCTTAAACTATCCAAAATTGACGCAGGCGTCGTGACATTCAGAAAAGAACATATCAAGGTGGAGGAACTTATCCGGAAAGCCATTCAACCTATTCTTATTCCAATGGACATCAAGGAACAAATCCTATCGATTTCCGGCGACAAATCCGCTAGTTTTACAGGTGATATGAACTGGACTGCAGAGGCACTGATCAATATTATGAAAAACTGCGTGGAGCATACGCCGGAGGGGGGGGCACTTTCGATTACCTATACGGAGAATCTTCTGTATACGGAAATCATTGTGGAAGATACCGGTAAAGGCATCTCCAAAGATGAGCTTCCATATATTTTAAAACGGTTCTACAAGGGAAAGGGCGCATCCGAAGGCAGTGTCGGTATTGGCCTGTCCATGTCACAAAGCATTATTTCAAATCAAAATGGTGATATTTACGTCACAAGTGAGCTGGGCAAAGGGACCCAATTCCAAATCAGATTCTACAAGAGAATCATTTAATAGCGGTTAAGTGACCAAAATGTCACTTTACAGTCACTCCATTGTTAGTTTGGGCAGATATACTGAATCCATATCGATCCATAGGAGGGATTACATTGAGAATTTTAACTATAGAACATCTGTCCAAAATGTATGGCAAAGGAGATACCGCGGTAAAAGCGCTTGACGAAGTTTCATTTTCCGTAGAAAAAGGGGAGTTTGTCGCGATTATAGGTCCTTCGGGCTCTGGAAAATCTACGTTGATGCATATGCTTGGTGGTGTCGATCGACCGACCAACGGAAAAGTGTTCATAGACAATACCGATATATATGCATTGAATGAAACCAAACTGGCTATCTTCAGACGAAGACAAATTGGCCTGATTTATCAATTCTATAACTTGCTCCCCGTATTGACCGTGGAAGAAAACATGAAACTTCCGCTTCTGCTGGACGAGCAGAGAGTGGATGCTAGAAAATTCAACGATTTGGTGGGTTTACTTGGGCTTGGCGAGCGCTTGGGACATCTCCCGAACCAATTGTCTGGCGGCCAGCAGCAGCGCGTATCGATCGGAAGGGCGCTCATGAATAATCCATCCATCATTCTGGCGGATGAACCAACAGGTAATCTGGATAGCAAGAATAGCAGAGAAATCATCGATTTATTGAAAATGCTGAATAAGACCTATAGGCAGACGCTCATTATCATTACCCATGACGAACGGATTGCCTTGCAAGCCGACCGCATCATTGCCATTGAGGATGGAAAGATTGCGAGAGACGAGGTCGTCCGTTCATGAATATCGTAAATAAACTGACATTGCGGCAGTTAAAGTTGAATAAGCGGAGAACGCTGGTCACGATACTTGGCGTCATGATCTCCGTAGCGATGGTTACAGCGGTTGCAACTTTGTTCTTTTCTTTTCAGGGACTGATGCAGAAGCAAGCGATCGCAAACGATGGCTTGTGGCATGTGCGCTACCATGCTGTAAACCGAGATCAGTTAGCAGCGATTAAGAAAGATGAAGCGACGAAAGATGTTATCCTTAACAAGAAACTCGGGTATGCAGAGTTACCTGAAGGGAATAATCCCTACAAGCCCTATTTGTTTGTTGAAGCCTACAATTCACTCGGGTTTACTTCTTTCCCCATTGAGCTAACGCAAGGACGTTTTCCAGAAAATTCTAATGAAGTTATCATTTCCAGTGAGATTGCAGACAATGGAGGCATTCACTATCACATAGGTGATATGCTGACCCTTCAAGTCGGTGAGAGATCAGATCAAACTGGAAAAGGTGAAATCTTAGATGAAAATAGCTCTATACAGATGGTAAATGGCCAGCGCAAAGAGGCATTGATCCATACAAATTCGATAACTTATACGATCGTAGGTATGATCAAGCGCCCGATTTTTGAACCAGCCCAGTCCCCGGGCTATACGATTATCTCTTTTGTGGATGCAGCTGGGATGGGACCTGAAGATTCATTGGATACCAATGTCATTTTAAAGAAGATAAATGGTGCTTTGTTTACGCATGCCGCCGATTTAGCGAAACAAAATAACATCAAAGTGGTGGAATTTAATGAGCCTTTGCTTCGCTTCTATGGGATAACGGATAATGTGCAATTGTATCATACTTTAGTCTCATTATGCGTGATTATTACACTGATTATTATGGCAGGTTCCGTTGCTTTGATCTATAACGCCTTTGCGATCTCCGTTTCCGAGCGTTCCCGATATCTAGGTATGCTTTCCAGTGTGGGAGCTACGAAGAGGCAGAAACGGAACTCCGTTTATTATGAAGGAGCGGTCATAGGCTTGATTAGCATTCCTCTGGGACTTCTTTGCGGATTAGTAGGTATGGTAGTCACCTTCTGGGGTGTAAATTCAAGTATTCAGGGAGCCTTCGGCATTAATCAGGACTTTCGTGTCGTGGTTACACCTATGTCCATCATGATTGCGATCACGGTTTCTTTGTTTACCATATTTGTATCGACGTATATTCCTGCTAGAAGAGCATCCAAGATATCCGCTATGGATGCGATTCGGCAGACTATGGATATTAAACTGTCAGGCAAAGATGTCAAAACCTCAAAATTTGTGCGTCACGTGCTCGGAATTGAAGCGGAGTTCGGATTGAAAAACCTGAAAAGAAACAAACGTCGCTATCAAGCTGTGGTTCTTTCATTAGTCATCAGCATTGTATTGTTTTTGTCCGTATCATTTTTTACAGCGAATTTAGAGAAAACATTCAAGTTGTCCCAAGCAGATATCAACTACGACTTACAGGTTTCGGCGTCTGCTGAGAAACCTGATTTGGATCAGGATCATATCCGTTCCATTGTATCGCTAACCCATGTGACCGAATACAGCTTAGTAAAGCGTATCAACTTTGATAGCCTGATTCCCGCCTCTTACGTCCCAACCCTTGTAAGCAATTGGTTCGACAACATCGGTCAACCGAGTCAATCCGGGAAGTATGCGTACCAAGTAGAAGTGAGTGCTCTAGATGATGAACATCTTCAGTCTTATGCAAAGCAGACAGGAGTCGATTTCCAAACGCTAGTGAATCCAAAACAGCTATCCGCCATCGTTATTAATACAACTTCCTATCAGGATAGCTTATCCCGAAAATTCATAGAGACGTCGGTGTTGAATGCAGTAAAGGGAGATTCCATTGAACTAGGAAATGATAAGTTCCCTAAGGTGCGTGTCGCGGCATTAACAAATGAAGCGCCTATGGGCGTAACTTTGTCGAGGGAGTCAATCTCGCTAAAATTGATTGTATCGCAGAGGGTGCTCGATGCTCTTTATCCGAAAGATTCGGATGAGCTATCCCTGAACTTGTATCTCAAGAGTACGGATCCACTGGATACCCAGTACAAAATTCAAAAGCTCAACAGCCAAGTCTATGTGTATAACATCTTCCAGGCAAGAAGGAATAACGAGCAAAATATGTTACTGATTGATGTTTTCACTTACGGATTCGTAGCTTTAATTACCATTATCTCGATCGCGAATATTTTCAATACGATCTCCACCAGCTTGATCTTGAAGACGAAAGAAATCGCTATGCTTAGATCAGTTGGCATGACACCCAAAGGTATCAATAAGATGATTCATTCCGAAAGCGTCTTTTATGGGATCAAGTCGCTAATCTATGGATTGCCGCTCGGGGTCATGGGGATGTATCTCATTTATAGGGCTTTTATGGGGAGATTCAACTATGGTTTCAGCCTTCCTTGGTCAAGTCTCATCGGTGTGTGTGCCGCGGTGTTTCTCATTGTCAGCGCATCGATGGCGTATGGGAGCACGAAGGTCAAGAATGTCAATATCATTGATGCATTGAAACAGGAGAACGTGTAAAGTAAAAGAATAAAAGGCCTTCTGTCCTGTAACGAGGATGGAAGGTATTTTTTGTTTTTTGGATTGGGAGCAGCGGGGTTGGCTACAGTCGAGATATGAAGGGCTACATGTTACCGTTGTAGAAGTTTCCAAACACAAATGGAAATTTGTTGCTAGTTTTGATAACATGTCTTTGAAAGGAATGAGGCATTTCCTATGGAGAAAAGCAGGATATTGATTATAGAAGACGAGAAGGCGATTGCCGACTTGCTTGCATATGCTTTAAATAAAGAAGGCTTTCATACGATGGCAGTGAATACTGGCTCTGATGGACTACGTCAAATTGAGACTTTCAATCCTCAGCTGCTTCTGCTCGATTGGATGCTTCCGGATATGAGTGGACTGGATATTTGCCGTAAAGTAACCGCAGCACAGAACCTGCCAATTATTATGATTACAGCCAGATCCGATATTACGGATAAAATTGTTGGATTAGAGTTCGGGGTCGATGATTATATCACTAAACCGTTCGACATGCGGGAGGTCGTAGCCAGAATCCGCAATATCTTGCGTCGTATTCAACAGTTAGATCGGACATTGGAGGAAGGGCCAGACGTCAGAATACAGCTTGGAGATATAGAAATTCTCTTGGAAGAAAGATTGATTCGGAAAAATCATGTAACGGTTGAGCTGACTCCGAAGGAGTTCGATTTGTTAATTACTTTGTACAAGTTCAAGGGCAAGGTATTTACTCGTTCGGAGCTGTTGGATGTAGTATGGGGATATGACTATGCAGGAGACACGAGAACAGTAGATATTCATGTTCAACGACTTCGGAAAAAATTAGATTTAAATGCATGGATTACAACGGTTTTTGGCGTGGGTTATAAATTCGAGAAACAGGTGGATGAATCCCATGTTTTTAACGATTAAAGTTAAGCTTTTATTAGGGCTCTTTATCATTTTTCTCATCGCGCTGCTATCGTTAAACCTTTTTATTGTACATATTATAGATGACAGTAATGAGAAGATTATCACAGAGGATTTGATTAGTCTAAAGAAGAACAGCAATATATATATCAAGCAAACATTTCTGATTAATCACTTTACCAATGATCAAATCTATTTTCAGCAAATTGCAAAGGAAATGGTGGAAGAGTTACGCCAAGTTTCTTCGAATGAAATTAGTGCGTACACCGTAGAGGGTCAGAAAATATATACAACGAATCTATTTCACAGTAATGAGACCACTGAGAATGATTTGAAACAAGCCATGAATGGCAAAACAGCCTACACGATTTCTTATGTAAACGGTCTGGCTAACGTCTATTTCGCCTATCCAGTCGTTATCGATGGGAAAGCTGTGGGGATATTGCGTTTTTCCAGGGATTTTACTTTGCTTTATGAGCAAAGTAAACAAATTATTCGGGTCATTTATTACATGACGATTGCGATTTTTGCAGCAGCCTTTTTGTTTTCATATCTATTATCGAGACATATAACCATTCCTATAATTCGACTGACACAAGCGTCTACGGAAGTCACCTCGGGAAATCTTAACATCGATATTGATGTAAAAAGGAAAGATGAAATCGGACAATTGGCATTTAACTTCAGCAAAATGCTTAATCGAATAAAAATTCAAATCCACCGCATCGAAAAGGACCGCGATCGGCTTGGAGAGCTGAATCTCCATCGCAAACAATTTTTCGATAATGTTACACATGAATTAAAGACACCTTTAACCTCCATTCTCGGCTACGCCGAAATGATTAGGGCAAACGGTTGGAGCGACGAGGATTTCTTTGATAAGGGAATGAATCACATCATCGACGAAAGTAAACGGCTTCATGAACTGGTGTTGAAGCTATTGGAGCTTTCAATGGAATCCGCCTCCGAGGAGCCATTTGAATGGTGCGATATCGGGTCAATTCTTACGAGCGTAAGTGAAGCAATGGCCTTTAAAGCACAACGATATCAGAAGTCTATCCGCAATGAGATTGAGGAGGATCTGGCGGTCCTAGGAAATAAGCATAAGCTTCGACAACTATTTATCAATCTTCTTGATAATGCGATTAAATATGGTTATCCGCATACAACAATTGAAATTAAAGCAGAAATTCGCTCAGAAATGGTGAACGTGATCATGACGAATCAAGGGGAAACATTAAGTAAGCAAGATCTTGACCTTATATTTGAACCATTTTACCGAGGCGAGAAGTTAGAAGGGCAAGAACGAGGGAGCCGAGGCTTGGGCCTTGCGATTTGCAAGTCGATTATTAATGATCATAGTGGCTATATCCAAATTTCTAGCGTGGATCAGCGCATCCAAGTCAATATTCAGCTGCCCTATGAAAGATCGGAGGGCAGCGAATTATGAACCATAGCATGTTCCGATTGTTTATGACCTGCCTGCTTATCGGCATGATCCTAACTGGCTGTGCGACGGAGTTGGAACCCAAAACCGTCATTATTCCAGAAGCCGAACCAAGCAGTGAGCCGATTAACAAAGAATTTGCCGTAAATAAAATCTATAAGCTTTCGACGACCAGAGATGGGCCAGAGGAATACCGCGGAGACAACAATTTTTTAGGATGGAACGATAATAATCAATTAGTTGAAACGATTCGAATCGGGTCCGTCAGAAGCATCGCACGTGTCGATTTTCAATCAGGCGCAGCTCAAGAAATAAAGAACCTGCCTGAAACGGCACAATGTATCTCTCTTTCGCCGGACGGCGTTCAGCTTGCATATTTTACAGATGAAGGGTTACATAAGCTCATGCTTGTGAACTTGTTAGACCAGACAGAAACAAGCCTGTGGGACAAGAAGGACAGCGGTAATAAAGACTGCACGCTTCACTGGTCTGCGAATAGCCAATATCTTTCCTTTGTCACTTTGGATAAAGGGGAATTGGATCCACGCATTCATAGGTATGACGTGAAACAGAAGGGTACGAGCGTATTCAGTATTCCTGGATGGACGGTATCGAATAGTAAGCTTGGTGAAATTTCGGATGAAGGCGAAAGGGCTTTGATCACCAAACATGTCAAAAATGATACTTACCTCGTGTCTGGACGTATAACGGACAGCGGGTTCATTCAGGAATATGAACATCCGCTCGGGGGAGGTCAGGCATTCAGTTACCTGAACTCGAATCAAATTCTGTTCGCTAGTGCGGATGGCAGTTTAATTCTATACGATCTTCGCAATTCGACAACAATGACGTTGATGGAGCATATTGGTACCTTTCAATTATCGAAGGATCATAAATATATCGTGTATGCGAAGGAACAAGGGGATATTTATGCAGCCAAGTTTCAAGGCAATAGCCTTGTTAACGAAAAATTGTTGTATAAAGGCTGGACCCCAGATCACATGCAGTGGAGTCCTGATAATAAAAAAATTGTCTTTATGAACAGGAGCCATCCAACAGAAGTGACTAGTAAACCGCTGTCGGCTCCTGCCCCTGCTCCGGATCGGGACTATGATGCTCTTCTAATTGCATTACAATAAAAAACCAAGTTGGCATGAAGCCGATTTGGTTTTTTTGTCGCGCGTTATGATTTAGATACATTTTGTTTACAAGTTGGAGAAGTCTCCGCAACATCTATGATTTATAAATAAATAGTACACGATTATAGAGGAGATGAGCATTTTGAAAAAACGATTATCTTTGATTCCTAGTATTGTGCTCGTAATGAGTTTGGTTGCTTGCAGCAATGGAAATAGCAGTGAAATGAGTCCTTCAGCTATACCATCTACGGGAGTTACCGCGAACAATACCAGCAATGATCAAACACAAGCAAGTCCTCCAGGCACTCCTGCCGGCGGTAAAAAAACTATTGCCTTCTCATCGTATTTTGATGAGGATTATCTCCATGAGGCCGAGAAGAAATATGAAGCCATGCATCCGAATATCGATATCCAGATGACCTATGCGCACCCCAAAGGCAATGATGCGAATTGGGATACGGACGATGAAAAATATCTGAAATCGATAAATACGCAAATGTTGGCTGGTAAAGGCCCTGATCTGCTCGTGCTTGATGAGTTGCCCATGGCGCAATACGTGAATAAGAACATGCTGGTTAATATAAGCGACATGATGAATAAAGACTCATCCTTCCACAAGGAAGATTATTTTAACAATATTTTGGACAACAGCAAGGTCAATGGCTCATTATTCGGGATGCCTTTAAGTTTCTATATGTTTGGCTTGTTCGGTGACCAGGAGGCGATCGAGAAATCGGCCGTTACCTTCGATGATAATAGCTGGACGTGGAACCAGTTCCTGCAGGCGGCCAAAGTGATGAAAACGCAAGGCGGACACCCTTACGTGATTAACTACTATACTGGAGGGTTACTGAATGAGATGTTTCATGAGTCTTACACCACATTTGTAGATGAAGGAAATAAGAAGGCGAGCTTTGATTCTGAACCTTTTGTCAGCTTAATGAAGCAAGTCAAACAGATGGCAAATGAAAATATCATATCTCAGGCCGGGTCGTATGATACGTTTTTTTCTTTTGATAACATCTCTTCCATAAATAACTTTATTTTCCACAGGTCAACCTATTCAAAAACGAAATTATACAGCATTCCAAAAGGAGAGGGTATGAAGCCTGGCGGATACTTCCTGCCTAGACAAAAAGTCGGCATCAATGCGAAGTCGCAGGTTAAAAATGAAGCATGGGATTATATGAGGTTCCTGTCGTCGGATGCCGTCCTGCCGGGAGGCTTCCCATTGAATAAAAAAGCGTATCTCCATGTGACTCAGCAAATCCTCAAGGCCGGAACGATAAAAGCGCCTGAGGAAGGGCAGTTACACGGCAAGGAATTTAAGGTGACGGAAGCCGATATTAAAAAGATGGATGCCTTCATTTCTGATGCGACGAATCCTCTCGTTTACATGAATTCCAAATTGGACGAAATCATCGCGAAAGAATCGGAAGCTTTCTTCAAAGGACAGAAATCAGCTGAGGATGTGGCTAAACTGATCCAAAATAAGGCTACACTCCTTTTGAACGAATGAGACCCTTGGCGTTGAAGGAGTGGTTGTCCGCATTCCTTTTTATGATACCTAGCCTATCCGGTTTTTCTATTTTTTACTTGATACCACTAGGTATGGGTTTTGTGTATTCATTCATGGACAGCCCAACAGGCGGCTCTTTTGTTGGGCTTCACAATTATGCGGTATTGTTCCATAGCGGTTCTTTTCTAAAGGCATCACAAAACACGCTTCTATTCACAGGACTTAGCGTTCCGCTCCTCATTCTTTTGTCATTGCTGCTCGCGCTAGTGCTTAATCAGCCCATTTGGATGAAACAGGCATTGCAAACGGCTTTTGTCCTGCCATTAGTCGTTCCTTCAGCTTCCATTGTCATGATATGGAGCATCTTGTTCGATTGGAATGGCAGTGTGAATGCCTGGCTGAATCATTTTCATCTGGCGAGAGTGGATTGGATGAAGTCAGAATGGTCGATGAGTGTCGTTATACTCGTTTTTATATGGAAAAATGTTGGCTATAATATGATTCTGTTTTTAGCTGGATTACAAAGTATTCCAAAGGACTATTACGAAACCGCAGCCATGGAAGGGGCAGGACTATTTCGGCAATTTACCCATATTACCTTGATTTATCTGACGCCAACCTTATTCCTAGTCCTCTTCATGTCGATTATTAATTCTTTTCGCGTATTTCGGGAGACCTATCTGATCGCAGGCGACTATCCGCATGATCGCATCTATATGCTTCAGCATTACATGAACAATATGTTTCAATCGTTGGATATGCAGAAGCTTACGGCGGCTGCCACGGTCATGGCTGGAAGTATATTGGTGCTCGTTTCCATTATGCTGGCTGTTGAACGGCGGTTTCGTAATTTCATGGAGTAAGCGAGGTGCAAGATGCACAAATTTTTATTCGTAAGACAATTTGGCTTGTCAGTGGTTGTAGCGATTATCGCGGTTATCATGCTGTTTCCGATTCTTGTCACGTTCACGAATGCCTTGATGTCGGAACAAGAGATTCGTTTCAATTATGATCTTCTTGGCAAGATGATCGACGTCACAGATGGGCAGAAGAACGCTTTCGTCAACCTAAAGCTGATACCGGATTGGGTTTCCTTTGAGCAATTTGACCAAGTGTTGATAAAGAATCCCGTATTTTTGAAAATGTTCTGGAATTCCGTTGTGATGGTCGTCCCCATTATCGTGGGGCAGATGATCGTTGCATCTTATGCGGCCTACGCGTTTGTGAAGCTGCGTTTTCCGGGGAGAGACAAGCTGTTTTTTTTGTATCTCCTTACGATGCTGATGCCATTTCAAGTGACGTTGGTTCCTAATTATCTCATTGCCGATAAGCTTGGGTTGCTAAACACGGCCGCCGCGATCATTCTCCCCGGTATGTTTAGCGCTTTTGGAGTCTTTATGCTAAGGCAGTTTATGCTGCATATTCCAATTGCCTATATAGAAGCGGCCAAAATGGACGGTGCAGGTCATGGGGTCATTTTTCACCAACTGATCCTGCCGTTGATTAAGCCGGGATTGGCGGCGCTCCTTGTCTTGTTATTTGTAGACTATTGGAATATGGTGGAGCAACCGCTTATTTTCCTTCAGGACTCTTTCATGCAGCCCTTATCACTATACTTATCAAGAATAAATCAAGAAGCTCGTGGTGTAAGCTTTGCGGCTTCTGTTCTCTATATGGCTCCGATTGTCCTTTTATTCGCCTATGCGCAATCTTATTTTATTAGAGGGATCCAGTTATCCGGCATCAAAGGGTAGCTGGTTGCTGCCGAACTTTGGCAAATTCCCCAGGAGGTAGATTCATCCTTGCAAGAGATAGAGAATGGCAATCGACGCCGGCAAACAACGATCAAAATTCTGGCGTCTATTTTTATCGGCGGACTAATTATTTGTACATTGTTCAGCAATACGCTGCTTACCATGACTTTGCCAAAAGTAGCGACGCTGTCGGTACAAAAAGGAGCATTGAGCTACACATTTACAGGCAATGGCACGATCAACCCCAAGCAAATCACCGCTTTAACTCAGAGTGCTGGAGAAAAGGTAGAGAAGGTTTATGTAAAAGCAGGAGATCGCGTCATGCAAGGCCAACGGCTGATCAGTTACGACAGTTCGGAGGCACAGTGGGAGATTGAGGACCAGCAAGCTAGCTTGCAGAAGCTGAAGCTTGCGGCGGACGACCTGCAAACCTTATTTAAGGAGGCAAATCAAAATGCGAATCAAGCTGATATCAATAGGGCGAGAGTAGCATTAGAAAATAATGCGCTGGATCAGGAACTTCAAACCAAGAAAATTCAAAGATTGCAAATGAAGCTGGCAAACAACCAGGAGCTCAAGGCTCCTTTTGACGGGTTAATTGTTACGGTGAATGCGAAAGAGGGATTGTCCACCAATAGCGATGGGCCAGATGTCCGTATAGCTAATGAAAGCAGCGGTTTTGAGCTCGAACTCCAAATTCCTGCTTCGCAATCTTCCAAATTACAAATAGGTGAAAGTTTAGAGGTATCGATTCAAGGCGCAGCCATGAAGGTGGAAGGAAAAATTACCGATATGCAGAACGTCCAGTCCATCCCAGGCGATAAAGAAAGTTTGGCAACCTCCAATTCGACCCAGAAGAACGTGCATATTGCAATGATGGATAAACGTTTAATAGGTGGCGAACAGGCTCAAGTGAATGTGGTCAAAACAGCTGCTTCAGACACGTTATTAATTCCACATAAAGCCATTCAAGAAGATACGGAAGGTCCGTTCGTCTATACGGTTGAGGAACGAAAGGGCCCATTAGGCAATGCTTTTTATGCCAGAAAAACGGCAATCACGGTAACGGATGACGATGGGAAGTCAGCAGCCGTCGGTCAAGGCCTATTTGATCAATCCTCCATTATTATGGAGAGCAGTGAACCGCTGAAGGATGGCAGTCGAATCCGCATATAAATTATTTTTAAGAGGGGATGGAGAAAATAGATGAAAAAGTTAAATATTCCTTCAAAGGTTTCCATAGCTGCAGCTTCGTTGACCCTAACTTTTATGTTAACCACAGGATTACCTGCCTATGCTGATGGGGACGAAAGTAAGATAATACCAACCATCGGGCGTGTAGTCTGGCAAGATGGCCTCAGTTTTGAACTGAAAAACGTACAACTGGTACCTGATCAGACTAGTCAACTGGCAACATATACTGTCATCGTGCATAACGACGGGAACTTCGGAATTCTGTTATCTGATTATTGGATCCGTTTGAAGAGCCGATCGGGCTCATTCTTTCCCACCAAGATGAATCCCGTGGATAAAGACAAGCAGCAGATTGCTCCGCATTCTAGCCAAGAAATTAGTTTCTATGCAAATGTGAATGATTCCACCAAGCTTCAAGAGCTGGTGTTTCAAATTAATAAATGGAATTTCAGTTTGCCTGGTTATGAACAACATCTTGGCGAAATAAGTATTCCTGCAGATTACAGCATGGCTGTCCCTGCGGGCAGCAGTCAGACTCTTCTTATAAATGGCGTTCCCGTGGATGTTCAAGTCTCTCGATTCCTTACTAACAAGAATGAGAATAACAACGTTCCGACCGTCTATATCAAGTTGGTAAATACGGGGAGACAACCTACTAAGGTGTCTGGCTATATCTTCTATATGCGTTCCTCCGACGGACGCCTTTATCCTCTAGAGGCAAAGGAAGACAAAGATATGACTATTAATTCGAATGATTCCGCAGAGATTCAGCTATTTGGATCTATTCCAACCGACGTGACCACGAATACCTGGGAGCTTGTCATGAGCAGCACAGTGAAGGACAAAGACCTCATTATCCATTTACCGGTTGCGTCTTTTCAGCTGCCTCAAATAACGCAGCCGGAAGTTGGAATTACGGGACAAGACTATACATTTGTCGATCAAAACGGTCTCTATACCGCTCAGTTGAAGAGTTTAAATCGACAACCTCTAAATGATCAGGATATGCTTACAGCTGAGTTAGTTTTTCGCAATCAAGGGGATCACTCCTTACCTATTCCCAATCTAACCGGCTACTTTCTTTTGGACGGCGGCATTAAAATTGAAGCGAAAATGATTCAGATGGCCAAGTCAATCGGAATGAACGCAGGAGAGAGTCTAACTGTGCAATTTATCGGTAAACTTCCTTATACGACCTCCTTCACGGACGTAAAGCTTTTCTTGCAGCAGATAGAAGAGGGAGTTGAGAGAATGGATGTATTGTCATTCTCTAACTTGAAGGTGAGGCAGGACGTTCCATACGTCGACCAAACAGAGACATACACCATAAGTGAGGCTGGACGCAGAAGCAAATATGCTATTGCCGGAACCACTCTCTATGAGAGCAGTTCCTCTGAACTGTTTGTAACCCAAGTTCATATTGAGAACTTAGAGAAGCGCTATTCTTACTTACCTAAGCTGGTTGGCTATTATCGCTCCAAGGACGGATCAATATTCCCGGCAACCATCCAGGTAGTAGATAGCCAACTGAATCCTTCCAGCAAGGCCCAAGTCACTGCGTGGACCCGACTTCCCAAAGGTTACAGCACTAAAGGATTACAGCTTGTTCTAGGGGAAGCGATTCAAACAGAGGCAGAAGGCATCTTACAAAATAATCTTACGAACAAGTCCAATACCCAGAATAACAATGTCGGAAGACATTCAAGTGACGTGCTGTACGTGAAGCCTGTTGCCTATTGGCTGCCAGATGCAATGCAGAATGTCATGACGCAGTTGAAGGATGTAAATCTGTATCCTTTTTCCATTTCTTTGAGTCAAATTGCGACATCCATATCTGGCAACGAGCAAGGAATAAATGAACTCACATTAAAATTCAATTATGAAATAATCAAAGATACGAGCGTGGAAGCGAACCTGGAAGGTCATAAGCTTATACTTTCATTTGAAGATCATGACGGTAGAATGGCGTTCGAACGTGCCTATGATGTGAAGGATTTTGAACCTAAGGCTTTAGATGACGATCAAGCGGGTAAAACGCGTCTTTTACTTGGGAAGCATGATAGTTTTGCCATTAAAATTATAGATAAAGACCTTATTTATCAGCAGCAATTTCTTAAACAGTACACCTTAAAAATGTATGATGAATTCCAAGGCCATCGCAACCTTCTCGCCAGTCAAAAAAACGATTGGTTTGCCACAACGGATTAACGTTGCAACTATATAAGTAAAATACTCACGTAAGAAACGAGAAGGAGATCAAACAGTCCCATATAAAAAACTGATACTTGCGAGTGACATTAGAGGAACCATTTTAATGTCAATCTTAATAATGCCTCCTAAAATGAGTATTGAGGGCTGCATCCCTGTACATACTCATCTTAGCGAGGCGTCCTTTTTTATACAAGTTCACACTACTAACACCTACAGCAATGTTAAATGGGCAGTTTAGAGCAACAACATCTTCCCTGATGCGTATCTATTTATAAGGTAATTTTTCCTTTATTTTCTTTCCAATGCATAAAATCTTCGAGGGAGAGACGTAATGAAGAAAAGGCTTATTATCCTACCCATTATTGCGCTACTTATTATACTGGTAGCTACAAAGCCAAGCTCAAAAGACTATCATGCATATCTTCAAGCAGAACATGGATTGAATTGTGAAAGGGCAAGTGATAAATGTATTCATACAAACCTCGATTTAATGTCTAATCATATTCGTTCCTTGCAATTTTTCATGATGGCAAAAACCCAAATTTTCGGAGACGAGAACAATAAAATAAGAGTAATAGGAGTTTTTAATCATTTCTTTGTTATTCAAAACAAACTTAAACCACAATAACGGGAAACACTTATAAGTGCTTTGAAGTGTTCCGCTAACGTAAGAACGTTAGTTTAACAACAAACTTCAAAGTGAGGCTGCCGTGAAATTTGATCGGCAGCCTCATTAAGCTATTGGGCGTATAATAAAATTCTAATTGAGCTTGTATTTCGAAACTTTATATATGGATATCGCGTCTATTACGATGTTGGAAAAGTTTGGAATATATATAAAGGAGTGAAGTTAGAATGAAAAAGGAATTTATTGGTCTTGTCCTAACGACTTTCTTGATGACTATGAGCACGACGTATCCTATTCACGCAGAAGCGGCACCTCCCATAAATTTTGTAATAATCCAAGATACAAATTTATATCCAGGAGATGATGGAGGCAGCAGTCCTCTTGGTGCAATATCGCCTTATCAAAATGTGCAGCTTGCCCCGGACTCACCTTTTAGTTTCTATGACAAAAGAGGTTCTGATGAATGGTTAAAGGTGCAGACTTGGCTTGGAGACCGCTGGATACGGGACGATGATAAAGTCTTATATGGTACTTATGCGGAACAAAGGAATACATTAACGCTCTTAAAAACGGCAAATTTATTTAACCAACCAGACACCAATACTAAAACAAATCTAATGCTTGCCCCACAAGAGATTTTCTCTACTGCCACAATACATTACGGACCAAAGTACGTCATTAATGCCATGAGTGCATCTGGGCAATCCGGAACATGGTATCAAATTGATACGTGGCTGGGTCCAAAGTGGATTATGAACCCAGCCCTTATGGAGGATGTCCATGCCGAACCAATCGATTTTAAACTAAAGCTAATGGGGGCTGAGACCGTTTTTTTAGTACCTTACGAACAAGAGGGTAGCGGAGAAATACTGGAACCGGGCACTGTACAAGCAATTGCTAAGTGGCAATATGCTCCGTTACCCGCTAATGTAATTACTTGGTATAAGATTAACCTCCCTCAAGGTGAACGTTGGGTAAGACCAAAGAATGAAACGATTGAAATTAAATCGAAAAGTTAATTCTGAGGAGATGCAAATAACAGTTTAATTCACACTAAAATTATGGAAAACGATAGCGGAAAAACGGATGCCAATGCATCCGTTTTTTGTTCGCTGTGCTAAAGGGGCAGTTTACTTCAGGAAAAGGAATTTTTTGGATATTAGCGAATAGGTGTAATAAAGCAGAAAATGTACAAGGAGGACTATTGATGGTCTCCAGCATAAATTCCAAAGGCAGTATGATTCTCGAAATAGAACGTATCGGGCTGATGCCAAGCAATCACTCAGATCATGCCGAAGCATTTCGAATTCATTACCTCAGCGATGGATTGAAAGTGGTTGGGTTCATCGTAAAACCAAAAGAAATACCGGGAAAAGCTCCGCTGATAATTTATAACCGTGGCGGGGCAGAAGATCGATCATTGATAGAAATCAGGCAGCTATCCACGTTTTTTTCTTTTTTGGCGAAAAAGGGATATGTTGTTCTTGCATCTCAATACAGGGGCAACGACGGAGGAGAAGGCCAAGATCGATGGGGCGGAGACGATATTCACATGTGATGAATCTCGTCGAATTGGCAAAGCAATTACCTTATGCAGACACGGATCGAAAAGTCATGCTTGGCTTTTCGAGAGGTGGATTAATGACTTATTTAGCGATTAGGAAAAAAGTGAGTCTCCGTGCCGCCGTCGTCATGAGTGGACCCACGGATTTGGTTGATCTCTATCATAAACGCACTAATATTATGAAAGGGATTCTTGATCGTTTAGTTGGGCACCCCAGTAAAAATGAGGATGAATACATAAAACGCTCGCCGATTGAATGGGCTGATGATATAAATGTCCCCCTATTAATCTTCCATGGGGGGAAAGACGAGATGGTTCCTTTGCAACAAGTCAGAGATTTTGTGCGAAAATTAGACGAACTCAATAAAGACTATAGGTATGTGGAATACCCAGACTCAGACCATTCCCTTAGAGACAAATTTGATGAAGTCAGAACGAGAATAGTTGATTTCTTTAATGAGCAACTAAAGCAATAAGTAGATTAATGTTCATCTATCGAGGAACTATAGCTGCTTAATACAACCCACCGCGCCAGTCGTTCATTACGATCGACTGGCGTTTATTATGTTAACGGCAGCAGTTATGCGTGGTGGAGTAGCCGTCATATGCTATAACAAACTATACTCTTCAAAAAACAAAGGGAGGTTGATGATGTGGTAAATTGGACGGTTGTATTTCTTTCCTTACTCTTACCAATTTATGTTGTTTTCAGGCTGGAAACCATAGTCAGGAAATTAACCAGGATTCAACGGAGGCAAAGTGAACTGGAGAGGGAGAATATTAAAATACATAATGCTCGGATAATAGCTGCCCAAACACGAGGGACAGACTCTACCGACACATAATGGACCCGAACTTTATTACGCTATCGGTGAACATTAGTTTAATGGATGGTAAAAATACTAAATAGAGAGGTATTCCTATGGAGCTGATAATAAAGAGTATTTCAGAAAATGAGTTGGAGGACTTTCTTTCAATTCTTAAGGAAGCTGCATTATGGCTAAAAAATGAAGACAAGGAAATGTGGAGGGATAATCAATTGTCCCCCGAAAATCTGTTGAATACTAATTCAATCGAGGAGTTGTTTTATTGGTTACATAGATAATAGTTACGCTAAATCAAATTTATTGTGCTCTATATTAAGAAATAGAGGGATTCCTACCGGTTTTTGTTATCAACGACTTACAATAGGCGATACACCAGATACAGGGTACTGCATCCATGCCTTAAATGCCGTTTTCTTTAGATCAATAGAAAGATGGGTACGCCTAGATGCACGGGGAGCTACGCAAAAAGGGGGAGAAGAAAATGTCTGGAGGGCTTTTTTTTGCCCATTCAAAAACCGGCGCGCGGGAATGGGATCAAGTTCTTGTCATTTATGACAATCAACCGAGCTAATGCACAAATGTCACTCAGTATGGATGGATATAAACCCCCACGGACATATGTATAAAATACGGATTTTGTGAATAAGTATTCGTTACTTGCGAGCGCCCCCCTTACCAAGGAGTCTATTTATTTTTCAAATCAGAATCTGCCAGTTAGAACAATAGGCTGCACGCGGCAAAGATTTGTTGAATGTTCCAGCATTCGCGATGCCTGGCTGAAAGCTATATCCTTGACTATATTCTTCATCTGGGTAGGTTTTCGGTAATCACAAGACCGAATCCACCCGCAGCATAGCTTTCATAGTATCGCGCCTATCATTTGCATTTCCATTCTTTTCGGCAGAAACGCGAGTCATTGGGGCAACTGCAGCACGGTTTTTCAAATGAATTAGTAATACTTTGTTCCTAAGTTCAAGGACTTATACGAAAACTCTCACGTTTTGCAACAGTGGCTTAGGAAATACCTCCTTTATTTTCGGAAGCCTCTTACTTTTAATTTATGCTTCTTCACAAAAGTCATTATGGGAGCATAAATGCCCAATTGAATAGTACTTACTTTTGTGTTATATAGTAACCAAAAAGTTATAATTTTGTCTTTCAAAGGGTATTTCATCAAATAATCCGATTAACCAAGTTTAATACCAATTGACGCATTATCATCAGGCGTTCCTAACCAGTAGCCATATTCTAATGCTACTGTAACAAAATGTTGTAAAGCTTCTGGCGTAGGAGGACCTGGTTTCACATTCTCCACAGGAACACCGATTTCATTGAAGAATTCTCCCATATTCACTGTCGATACTACCAGCAATTTTACTGTTTCATTTGAGGAGTTTCTCCATGCGTGTTTCACATCTCCCGGAATATCAAGCGTATCGCCAGCCTTAACAGTTTTCCAACTGTCTTCCATAAAAGCCTCAAGCTCCCCTGTTAGAACTATAAAAGTTTCACGATCACTATGACTATGAACAGGCACAATAACACCTGTCTGCCTTCATTAAGGAGTAATCCTTATTCTTTAATTTCTGCAATCAAGAGACTTCCGCGCCTGCAAAAGAACGCTAGAATAACACCTCATATTATCAGGAAAAGTTAGTTGTTTTATGCGATGTCAGGGTTGATTTATATGTTCCCTTATCAACTACTATATAGGAAGTCATTTTTAACAGCCCTTTTTCAATCTCCATTGACTGGTTTGCTTATAGAGAAATTGCTTCGTACATGTAATCTACCTTACTGAATGATTGTTATAAGAGAGTTACTATTTGTGCGAGTGACAAACAAGACAGAGAAGTAATCTATTTAAAAAAAGGAGGATTATTTAAATGATTTCAGATCATAGTAAGGGAATGAATTTAAAACTGAGTTAAGTACTGTCCAATGGACTTTAACTGGTTTTTTGTTGGCTACTGGGACATTAGCACCAACAGTAGGATATCTAGGAGAGAAGATAAGCTATAAAAAATTGTTTCTTTACTCTCTAGTCGGGTTTACCCTATCTTCCGTATTATGTGCTATCGCCTGGGATATCGATTCACTAATTGTGTTTCGTATTTTACAGGGGGCATTTTGTGGATTGATTATTCCAGTTACAATGGCAATTGTTTACCAAGTAATACCTAAGGAAATACAGGCATTTGCTATTTCACTCTGGGGACTTGCCGCCTCACTAGCACCAGCTTTTGGTCCAACAATAAGTGGATGGCTGTTACAAAGTTTTGCTTGGCAATGGTTATTCATTATGAATATCCCAATTGGGATCATTGCTATATTTTTAGTGGCAAAATATATTCCTTACTATCGATTAAATATTCCCAAAAGTTTTGATTTTCTCGGGTTCATTACTGTCATTATTGGGAGTGCGTCGTTATTGCTGGCATTTGGCCAGGGTCATAGTTGGGGTTGGGGATCTGACAAAATCGTTGGTCTCTTCATCGTTGGCAGTATTTCCTTAATATTGTTCATCGTCCGCGAACTTACAGCGAGCACTCCTCTACTTAATATTCGAGTGTTTCGAAACGGCCGTTATACGCTTAGTATCATTACGAACATTTTAACAATTAGTCTATATGCAGGTACTCTTCTAGCCCCTGTCTTCCTGCAAAAAGTACAAAGCGTCACTGCTATGGATACAGGCTTGCTTCTTCTTCCCTCGTCCTGAATTACATTTTCAACTGTACATTTTACATTTACAATACATTCAAGTTGATTCTCCGATCATAAACATTGTCTATAATGAAACTATCCTATGCTTAAGGAGGTGTGCATATCATGTATTACGAAGAAGATCGCGAACCTTATGACAAAGATAAGGATGAAAACTAACCCGATATCCTCAATCAGAAGCATTCTGATTACAACTAACCTCGGTTCCCCCTCTAACTTCCTGACCTCAACTGCAAACTTTTATTACAACAAAAAAAAATCAGTTCTTAACCGCATACCACAATGCGAGTCAAGAACTGATTTCATTTATACAGGACCTCCTGAGGCCTCATTGTATTTTTGGTAGTGACAGTAAGACTTGGTGGATTTCACTATCGTCATGCAATAGGATGAAAGGACCTTCCTCGGTAGTGAACTCTTTCATATCAGCTGCCTTTCCATCAATCGATAACGTTGTTTGTCCAACGGACTTTTGTAATGAATTTGTGACCGTAATGTGGTACTCAGATTTTCCGAAACGGTAGATTACCGCGAACTCCGGCCATTCTTTTGGTATACTTGGGCAGATGAACAACCGTTCTCCTCTACGGCGCAGACCGAGAATCCATTCTATGCCGGCTTGGTACATCCAACCTGACGCACCTGTATACCACGTCCATCCAGCACGACCTTTATGAGGCTCCTCTGTATACACGTCAGCAGACATAACATAAGGCTCACCCACATATTTTCGAACTTCAGATGACGTTTTCGTATGCATGATCGGGTTCAGCATGTGGAATAGTTCAAAGGCTTTGTCTCCATCACCAAGCCCACACCAAGCAATAATGCTCCAGATTACACCGTGTGTGTATTGACCTCCGTTCTCACGGATCCCCGGAGGATAACCCTGAATGTAACCTGGACTTGGATCCGTTTGATCAAACGGTGGGTACAGAATATGCGCTACCGACAAGCTTCGATCTACAAGTTCACGATCAAATGAACGCATAGCCTGCAACGCTTTGTCTGACTGCGACAAACCTGAGATGACGGACCATGATTGGGCGATTGCATCAATTCGACACTCCGCATTATGGATGGAACCAAGCCATTCGCCAGAATCGGTGAACGCTCGTCGGAACCATTGGCCGTCCCACCCTTTTTCGTTAAGTGAATCTGCCAGTTTGTCCTGTATCCGCCTGTAATTTTCTGCCCGCTCGTGCTCATTGCGTTGTTCACATAAATGAGCCATTCCATGCAAAACAAGTCCCAAGAACCAGCCGAGCCACACGCTCTCGCCTCGTCCTTCAGCGCCAACACGACTCATCCCGTCGTTCCAGTCTCCTATTCCGATAAGCGGCAGCCCATGCTCGCCAAACCGTAAACCTCGGTCGAGTGCTCGTAAGCAGTGATCTAAGATCGTACCACTGTGCTCGGACAACACGGTCGGCTCATAGCGTTCATGTTCCTTTTCACCTAATGGTTCGCTTCGAAGATACGGAACGGTTTCGTTCAATATGCTCTCATCTTCGGTATGTTCCATATACCTGACCACAGCATAGGGGAGCCACAACAGATCATCAGAAAAGCGAGTACGGATACCGCGGTGCGTTTCCTCATGCCACCAATGTTGAACATCGCCTTCTTCATACTGGTGGCTGGCATGAAGTACAATTTGCGCTCTTGTGAGGTCAGGACGACTATGGAGCAACGCTAGTGAATCCTGCAGTTGATCCCGGAAACCGTAAGCCCCACCCGCTTGATAAAAGGCAGAACGCGCCCACATCCGGCATGAAAGTGTCTGGTAGAGCAACCAGTTATTCAACATGATATCCATTTCAGGACTAGGTGTAGAGACCTTAATCGTACTCATTTCATCATCCCAAAACTTGATCACATCCTCGTATGCCTGATCGCAAACATGAGTTTGACGATACTTCTGTGTAAGCTCAGCCGCGGTGTCACGAGAATCCTCACAGCCTAGTAAGATGTAAACAATTTGTTCAGAATTAGGCTTAATTACGAATTTGGTTTGAATAGCTCCACAGCCCTCATAGGATGGCCCTGTTGTGCCTGACAAGTGAAGTCGGTTCATGACAGCAGGATGGTCTATACTGCCGTTCCGGCCAATAAACTCCAAGCGATCCGATGTCCATGTCATATCCATATAGGTGCTATCAGCTTCCTGACGGTTTCCCTTCTCCCACTCTGCCGATGCTTCCATTTGCGGGCGAATCGCTAAAAACGCGGTTGCGTCGCGGAAATTCTCTTGATACGTATTTCGTGCCATCAGTACTTCATTCTCTGAATCCCATTCCGAGACGATGAAAGAGGCATTCCCTTCACGGTGCACACCAAGTACCCATTCCGCATAATAAGTGACCGATATTTTCCGCTGTTCGGACGTGGTGTTGTGCAAACGTAATTTGATTACTTTAATCGGATCATCAAGGGGAACGAAAACGGTCATTTCCTGTTGAATACCATGACTCTCATGCTGATAGCGCGTATACCCGCGACCATATACAACCTTATAGCTGGAAGTAACTTGCTCGCGAGCTGGAGTCAACGACCAATACTCCATGCTTTCTTCGTCCCGTAAGTAACATACTTCACCTGGTTGGTCGATGGAGGGATCGTTTGACCATGGCGTCAATTTACATTCGCGGCTGTTGCGCCACCATGTATACCCTGTGTACAGTTCCGATGTTATACATCCGAATTTCGGGTTAGCCATGACGTTAATCCATGGTGAAGGCAGGTAATTACCGTTTTTAAGAACGATGTGGTACTCGCGTCCATCTGCCGTAAAACCTCCCCAACCGTTGAAGAAGAGGAGATCATTCGTTTCAACAGCCTTTGCAGGAGCAAAGCGGTTTGGTGGTGCAGTTATCGGAATTGTCTCATCCGAAGTGTAGCTCGGAACAGATGCTTTTAATTGCGCCTTTAGACTTGGACCGTCAGCTCGCAGCACAATACGGGATATTGCATACAACAATGACTTATCGCCGTCTGCTAATTGAGTGACGGGCAGTACGTGAACGCCCCCTTGCCCTGATCCTTGTCCGCTAATGATTTGTTCGACCATGCGCCGAAGAGCTTCCTGCAAATCCTGCTGATATCCTTCGACCGATTCATTCAGTATCACAAGATCGATGAACAGCCTGTTATGACGCAAGTACTCATAGCCAATGATTAGCTTGTTAATAAATGAAAGATTTACCGCATCTGAAACCCGTACTATAACGACGGGCAAGTCACCTGATATCCCATAAGCCCACAATCCCTGCTGTCCCTTTTCGTTAACTGCAATACTACTCTCCCGCTCTGGGTGTAAGGGTGCCGCGTATAACGTACAACCCGCAAGCAATTGAAAAACTGCTAGATCAGCAATAGAAATATGTAAATGCTGAACTTCAATTTGACTCCTCGTCCAAGCAAGCTGAAAAGATCGTTCGATTTGTTGTTTCTGAGACAACTGCTGCACAATATCTATTGCTTGTTCCTTTGACTCTGTTACGCCAGTTAGAGCTGTCAATTCAACTTGTTCACCAGCCTGTAGCGTTAATCGCCGACGCATGATAAATGCAGGATCCGCCACCGACCCAACCGTGCTGCCAAGCCGGGTTGTAATTCCCTTAGGTCTTGATAACGTATATCCCCTACCAATAAACCGTGTACGATCGGTTTCAAATTCTACCGGCCCAAGTGGCCTGCCGCCAGCCGTTAATATGTGGTACGCCCACACGGATTTTTCTCCAGCATCTCGAGGACGTTTACGGGCAAGTAGGCATTCTGCCGCTGCTTCAAATTGTGTTTCAATAAATAGTTTAGTAAACGCTGGATGAGCTTTATCCGCATTATGAGCTGCTAATGCGATTTCGAGAAACGTCGTCACCTCAAGCGTCCGAGCTTCACTCCCCTTATTGACAATCGTTAAACGACGAACTTCTGAGTTCGACTCAGGTGATACACAGATTTCAAGCGTCGTGTGCACATCCCCGTCTTCACATAAGAACGTAGAACGATCTTGTGCGAACTGCGCAAGTTGCTTATTTGACGGCAAGCGACATGGTTGAAAAGTCGGAGACCACACTTTATCCGATATGACATCCCGAATATACATATAACTTCCCCAGTTGTCCGTCACTGGGTCTTCCCGCCAGCGGGTTACATCCATGCCTTCAAACCGTATGAACCCGCTGCCGCTATTAGAAATCATCGTGGTAAGTGTCCCGTTCGAATGTATATTTACTTCCGGTACTGCCGTATTGGCAGTGTCGTATTCCCGTAGAGGAGCTATATGAGCAGGTTTCGGTTTTTCGATTCGTGACTGACCGGATAATTCACGATTTATTATCGTATTCCGTGGTGGAATCCGCTCTTGTAACAAGAGTTCCGCGGCCTGCACCCGTTTATCGCGATGAAAATGATCAACCATTTTACTCGGCAGCAATACATTGGCAAGCGTCAGTAAACTCATTCCTTGGTGATGCGCCATAAAACTTCGAATAATCTTGTAAGTATCTCCTTCAGGCATACGTCCCGGGGTATAATCGATGGCCTCGTAAAAGCCATATTGTCCGCGCGCACCTAGGTTCTCCATTTGTTGCAAATCCTTCAAGCCTTCACGCAGGGCAAAAGGAAGTGCCATGACTGTCGCATACGGCGCCAGAACCAAATCTTGCTCAAGACCGCGTTTGAAACCTAGGCCTGGAACACCGAAAGCGCGGTATTGGTAATTCATTTGGTAATCAAACGCGTAATAACCGGATTCTGAGATACCGAAAGGGACACCCCGTTCGTGCGCATATTCAATTTGTCGGTTCACGACACCTCGATACGTACTCTCCCAGATCGTGTTCCGATAGGTGCGCATAATCAGCCCTGGCATCAAGTATTCAAACATTGTACCGGACCATGAAACCAAAGAAATCTGATTCCCTTGCCTTTTTACCGTTCGACCGAGCGCATTCCAATGGGATACAGATATTTGTCCTAATGCGATCGCAACAAAGCTTGTCTGTCTAGCCTCGGAAGCTAAGAGGTCATAGAGAATGTTATCCCGCTGGTTCGAAGACGCATGGAAACCCAGTACGAAAAGTTTGGCCTTATAATCATAAAGCGGTCTGAAGTCGGTCTCCATGATCAATGTCTCGAGACGATCGATCAGCCTGTTGCCGAGCTCTAGCCAATCACTAGAGGCTATTTGGGGTGATGAGTTCTTCTCTTGCTTCACTTCGTTAAAAACATAAGGATCTTCTTGTCCAATGTATGTCACTTCTTCAGGACTTGTTTGATCGAGCTCAGCGGAAAACTCAACTTGTAAACTCGAATTGCCTGCAAAAATTGACGGAAATGGATTTATGCCTCGTGTGAAATCAGTCTTTAGCCAATGGGCTAATCCTTGCTTAACTGTCATCAAGCTTGCCACGAAATTCCCCGAATCCACTGTTGAGACATAAGCCGGCGGCAGTACATCAAGGGAAATGGTATCGTACCAGTTATAGAGATGCCCGTTCCATTTGTCTAACTTTTCGACGGTGCCCACAGTCCGTTCTAAACGCTCCACAAGCTCGGGAGTATTAATAAATCCGAAGTCCCGAGCAGCCAGGGCAGCTGTCAACAAGAAGCCAATATTGGTTGGAGACGTGCGATGCGCAACGCCATTTGGAGGATCCATTTGCACATTATCCGGTGGTAGAAAGTGATCCTGCGGCCCCGCATAATCCTCATAAAATGCCCAAATTTGTTTAGCCAAAACACGCATTTGGTCCTCTTCCACTGGGGTGAACTGCAGCTCGTTATGTGCAATGGGTTGGTCCAGCCAGCGTACAGCGAAAGGAGCTCCAGCCCAAATTAAACAGAGCGTGAAACCCATCCATCTCAGTGAAGTCTCCTGCTGCAGCGCTACAACTATCACAAAGAGAATAATTAATCCATATCCGACACGTGCTCCCAGAAGCAACGCCTGTGGTTTCCCCTTCGCATTTCGATCAATTTGAGAAGAACTTGTCCATTCAAGCATATGACGTTTGCTAATCAACAGTCTGTATAGGGACTTACAGATCGCATCTAGAAGAACCGCACATTGAAATGGTAAAGTTACCATATTCATTAGCACGTGTAAAACCGTAGACAATATCCTACGTGGATGCGAAATGACGGTCTTAATGTGAACAAGTTGCCGGATAATCGGTAATAGCATGGTTACGAGAATGAAAGAAAACCAACCTATCGAGGATCCAGGCAGAACAGTTAAACCAAGTGCCAATAGTATTAAATAAGCAATTGGAAGTAAGCTGCGGCGCAAATTATCGATCACTTGCCAACGTGTAATAGCGGACAGATCTACGGGTCTTAATGTTCCGCGACGGTCGCAAACATGAGAGAAAAGCCAACAGAGCAGCTGCCAATCTCCTCGGACCCACCTGTGCAAGCGCTGTTGATAGGCTAGGAACTTTGACGGATGGTTATCGATCAGTTCAACATCCGACAGTAGAGCTGCCCGCAGAAAGCCTCCTTCAAGCAAATCGTGGCTAAGCACTGTATTCTCAGGAATACGTTCGCATAGAAGCTCTGCAAATATATCCACATCAAAAATACCTTTTCCCGTAAAAATCCCCTGCTCCATTGCATCCTGGTAAGGATCTGAAGCGGCAAAGGCATACGGGTCCAATCCTGGCTCCGAACAAATGTAAGCAAGCCTCGATTGCATAGCTGACTCATAACTAGTTCCAATTCGAGGCTGCAGGACTCCGTAACCTTCAATGACCCTAGTTCGCGCTTGATTTAAGCGTGGTCTGTTGTAAGGAAGATGCAGCGTGCCAATCATCCTCTGTGCGCTTCCCATCGGAAGCTGTGTATCCGAGTCCAAGGTTATTATGTAGCGAAATGACCGTAGATTTTCCGTATCACCTATCAGAGAGTCGAAACTCGTCACCTTACTCCCTTTCATCAACTCGACGAATTCCACTAATTTCCCGCGTTTTCGTTCCCATCCCATGAAAACTTCCTCAGCAGGGTTCCACTTTCTACGGCGCTGATAATAATGAAAGGTTGCTCCTTCTGGGATCGCATACATCCGATTGAGTGTAGCAATTTTTTCTTTGGTAAAAGTAACAAGCGCTTCGTCTTTATGAAGTGTTTCCTCCGCAGCATCAGTAAAATCTCCCAAAAGAGCGTAATGTATGTTTGGATCGCGGTTGGCTAAATAATGAATTTCCAGACGATCAACAAGCTCTTCTACTTCTTCTGTAGTCGACCATATGGCAGGAATGACGACCATCGTGGTTGCAGTGGAAGGTACGCTATTTGAAAAATCATAACGCAGCAAAGGCCGAGGGCGTATCATTCGTTCAATGCCAAAGTGGAGCCAAGTAATGACCCATTCGCTTACAGGAAGGGAAAGCATAAGTAAAACAACTACCCACCCTACCGGTGTATATCCTCGAGTTCCGCCAATCCAAGTACCAAAGGCAATAAGTACAAGCATGAACAGTCCGATTAACAGAGATAAATAGGTACCCGTTGATCTTTTGGCAATACCGATTCCACGTACTGGTCTAGTTTTGCTGCATAATCGCAAGGCATTCTCTAACTTCTTGATTCCAGCTCGTTCAAATAAAAAATAGGCCACAAACGTCGATCGTGGTAAGTCAGTTGCCTGCTCTTTTTTTTCACTCCACCGTTCATGCTCTTCCTTCGAAAGAGCTACGGCATGTGTGGCAATCAAATTCTCGGGAATGCGCATACGGTGTGCTAATCTTTCAACTTGATTCAGGATTTCGTTCCTGCTATACGAATCAAGAAGCGAATAGTCATCCGTACTATCTTGACGAAGCGTTTGATCTAACAAGCTAACGCGTTCAAATAAGCTATTCCAATCCATACGCTCATTTTTTCGCAAGCTGCTGATTAAATTACCTGCCCTAACCTGAAAGGAGGATTGAAGCTGATGTTCGTATGATACAATGCGGTCTAGATCAATCGAACTATTCTCTAATTTGCAAACTAACCATTCCCGTACTGTACCTGAATCCTCTGCCCACTCCCGCAAGTGACTAATTAAATGAACGATCCATGGACCTGAAAGCGGTAATTGTTGCTCTGCTTCTTCTAAGACCGCGTTAATCGTCTCTGGATTTAACTTGGAAGGTTCTATTTTTGAAAGCAACTGTTCGACTTGTACGCAAACCTCCCGACGTTCCCGTACAAGTGCCATCGTTTCAGACAGCCTTCCTATTAAAGACATCCTTAATATGAGTGAAATGGAACAGACTTCAGCAAGTTTCAACGCCGATACTTCTTGATATGCGTTCATATAGGATACAAGGGTTTCCTCATCCATTGTACCGTCAACTTGCTCCAAATAATCCTCACAAAGACTCTGGATTCTTAACATACCCTTCTTTTGTAAAGAAGGTAAGTAATCAAAAGAGCGGTTGGTAAAATTAGCTTTTACTTCTATGGCTTGTTCCTCAATAAATTCAGCATTATCAAGAAGCCATTCTTCCGCTGGTAAGGCACAACTTGCGGGACTGTTTTGCAACGATTTAACAAAATCCCTTAAACTCTCTATGTTTTTCTCAAATTGATTCCATATGTATTTGGGTTGGATTCGCACTAACGTTGGCGTATGCTGTAAGGCAAGTTCTCGCGCTCTTTGACAAATTTTATCTGTATGATTTACCATTGGCCCCTCCGGAGATCAGTTTATACAATTTCTTGTCTTACTGTCGTCCGGTATAACGAGAATTCCGGGACATTCAAATTATCCCCAGTTTTGTATAATATCATTAGTGAAATTTATGTTTTCATGACTGTACACCTAATATCGTCATATCAATTGGTTATTTACGCACCCTATCGGTACTGATGATAACCAGCTGACAGCACTGTGAATATTATCGAATTCACGATAAAGCAATTCAGTTGCATCTTTCTTTTCAATAGATTGTCCTAGGTTGATATTTGGAACTGTTTTCTCTGGAAAGACGATAGCGATAATTTCTATGCCAGCGTCTAATAATTTAGGAAACCATTCGTCAGACAACCATTGTGTCTCCTTGGCTATAAACAGACTATGGCTTTCATCGAATAATGCTTTTTTCGCTTTTTTTAATGCTGCAAGTTCAACTAATTTATTAAGGGGGAGGCAAAAATCTTCCTCATGAGCTAAATAACTCCAGCGAATGACGACAGATTCAATCACATCATCCCAAAAAATATGAGCTTTATCAGAAAAGTAATAATGTAACATGAATTATCTCTCCTCTCACTTGCTGATCGAATAACAGTTACTACCGCGATAGTAGTATTAGCCTGGATTCGTGGTATTATAAATAGTAAATTTAACTGGTTCGATAGAATAATCAAGGGGATTTGAAAATGTGGAAACCTGATCGCAAAAGTAATATAGCTCTTTACGAGCAAATTGCCGACCATCTCGAGCAAAGAATCTCATGTGG
Organism: Paenibacillus qinlingensis; assembly: GCF_031455095.1. Classification (GTDB taxonomy): domain Bacteria; phylum Bacillota; class Bacilli; order Paenibacillales; family NBRC-103111; genus Paenibacillus_E; species Paenibacillus_E qinlingensis_A. Next base: position 1,630,849 of record NZ_JAVDSB010000001.1, on the reverse strand, counting down.
AGAGTTTCCTCCGGGCAGTTTGCTACCATCCGAACGGAAACTTGCTGAACAATTTGATGTGAATCGTAGCACCGTCATTTCGGCATTCGCGGAACTTCGATCCATGGGTATAATTGAAAGCCGCACAGGCAGCGGGACTCGAGTAAGTACATCCAAATGGGGAGCTACTCCGAAGAATACTCCAAACTGGAGTCGGTTTGCCGAAGGAAGTAACTTTCTTCCTAACCCAGCATTTTTGAGAAGGATCCGTGAAGCACTAGCTCAAAATCCATCACTGATCGATTTTGCAAGCGGTGAACTATCGGCTGATTTAGCTCCAACTGATGAAATCACTGCGTTAATGCGTGAGAATGCCTATACATCTTATTTGGGTTACGATAACCCCCAAGGTTCGATGCCATTAAGAGAGGCTTTAGTAGAATATCTGAATACATATAGAGGTATCCGAACAACGGCATCCTCAATTCTCATCACTTCGGGATCTCAGCAATCGTTATTTTTAATCGCACAATGTATTCTGTCTCCAGGCGATGCAGTTGCCATTGAAGATCCATCCTATTGCTATTCGCTTCCTATGTTTCAATCGGCTGGGCTGCGTTTGTTCCGCTTACCGGTCGACAATCATGGCGTACAGCCTGAAGATATTCGCGCATTATATAAAAAACACCGTATAAAGATGGTGTTCTTGAATCCAAATTATCAGAATCCAACTGGAACATTACTAAGTAATGAAAGACGCAAACAACTTCTTGATATCGTTTCTGAATTAGGAATCCCCGTTGTAGAAGATGATCCATTTAGCTTAACATCGTATGAAGGCGTCCCTCCTCAGCCTCTCAAATCAATGGATACTACGGGTTCGGTTCTATATATTGGCTCATTCTCCAAGATTGCAGCTTCTGGTTTACGAATCGGATGGATGGTAGCACCTCACGCCATTGTGGAACGGCTAGCCGATGCTAGACAACAGATGGATTTCGGATTGAGCATTATTCCACAGCAGGTCGTCGGACAATTTTTTCAGTCATCCTATTTAGGTCCACATTTGGAGCGATTACGTATAGGGCTACAGTTTAAGCGGGATTTACTCATTCAGTCGATAGAAAAAGAGCTTTCAGGACTAATCGAATACGTGATTCCAAATGGCGGATTGCATCTGTGGTGCAAATTGATACCGAATATTTCAGATAGTAAATTGTTAGAAGAATCTATTAAAAAAGGGATTGTCTTTGTACCCGGAAGTGTTTATGGTTCCGATTTGGGTTATGTGCGGTTTACATTCGCCAGAACGAAGCCGGAGGAGATTGCACTTGGGATATCAAGATTTGCTCTTGTATTACGTCAGTTGATTGAATGAAGAACAAAAGTGTTTTATTTTGAATGTTCCCCTAATATTTTGTTAATCATAGTAATCTCATCAAAATGAGTATGAATTCCTTTGCCAAACACAATGTATCCTTCTTTGTCTGCGTAAGGATACCTAACTTCAAATTCATCCGAACCCATGAGTCCAGTGATCTGAAGAGATACATTTGTTTGTTTGGATTTTGAATTTAAAATTGCATTCATTGTTCCATGCAAATAGATAGAGCCATCTTGTAATTTGGTTTTATTTAAAATAGAGGTAGAATTAACTAAAATGGATATTTTCTCATTCCCATTCATCAATACACCACTTCCAACAGGATATACTTCAGGGCTATCCTTGGATATGACAGGCTTTAATCGTAGACTTAATTGTAATCTAGCACTAGGGTTTAGATGATTTATTATAAGCGCCGGAATTACTCCCTCTAGTTGATTAGCACTTGTGCCTCCTTGCGTGTTCAACCAATACTCTGCTCCTCCCACCCATTGTAACCGTTCAAATTTATTATCTACTTTTGGCTCTTGATGTCTTGAAAAAAAGGCTATCATAAGAGCGATGGCAAGTAATATTCGCGCCCAAAACCAAATTGTCATATTTATTTGCTTCATCGTAATTCTTAACCCCTACTCTCAATCTCTTTACTTGATCAACTAGCATCACTTAAAAAAGACAACGAATTCGACTTATGCGAAGACGTTGTCTCTTTATTATTAAAAAGAGTACCAAATAAATGCGATTAGCGCTATTATTCCTGCAGCAATTGAAATCACATAAAAAGCAGTAAGTCTGACCCATTTCACACCAGTTTTTTGAAAATATGTTTGATCCCCTTCACGATTTTTACGCGAAAAACCAATAATGAGAGTAGTAACTAAACCGAATAATAAAATAATTGAAAATATTACATAATACAACGATGAATTCATAAGAAACCACCTTTCCTTTTCTATGCCCAATCTCAATCGAATTATAAATGAAATGCTTCTTCAACTCATCAACCAGTTGCGTTCATTTTATACCATCCAATTTCGAGTCTCTGAAGAATAATAAATACTTGCATATTGAAGGCAACCTAGATCTGCCGTATGATCATATCTATGCGATAGTGTTACTTTTGTGGAAAGAAAGGAAAATGTTCTATGAGCGATTGGAAGCTTGAAAATTTATTTCTTTCATCGATCCGAATTTATAGCAGTAATAAAAATCATAGTGGATACATTTTGAGTAAAAGAACGCTTAAAAATTATGCCATCTGCATGATAAGCAATGGCACGGGTGTACTCTCCATTAATGAAGTTACCCATATAGCTCAGGAGGGAGATTTATTTATCTTGTTGCCTGGGATGACTGTCGAGGGCACATCTCATGGGTTGAATCCCATTCACTTCTCAGTTATTTTCTTCTCTTGCTTGCAATTGAAGAAACGAAGCAAAGAATGGAGCATGGAACACCCCCTTTTCCCTATCAGCGGGAAGCATCAACTAACTGCACATGATCGTTCTGTAAAAGAAATACTCGAGCGAATTCTAACGTCAGCTAAGAACGGCCAAATCCAAGAAAAGCTCGATTTGAAATATCACTTACATACCCTGCTTACGAAATTAATGATCGTTAGCCGATCACAAGAACATGAACCCGAGAAACTAATTGGCATGGACTATGCACTCGCATTTTTAAACGAGAATTATATGAAAGAACTCAAAATGGGTCAGTTAGCAAAAATGGCCGGTTATAGCATCAATCATTTTACAAGAATCTTTAAGAATCGTATGAATATGACCCCGACGGAATATTATTTGCAACAACGTATTAGAAAGGCCAAACAACTGCTCTTTTCTTCTGAAAAAATGAAAGAGGTAGCCCAACAAGTCGGTTATAAAGACGAACACTATTTCAGTCGAGCGTTTAAGAAAGAGGCTGGTGTCGCTCCTACACTTTATATGAAAGACAAGAGCCGACGAATCGCGGCTTTGTACTATGGACTTGATGACTATTTAATGACACTAGGACTTCATCCCGTTGCTGTTTTGTCATATCAAGATCGGGTTTCACAACATTACCCTGTTCCTACTTTTGATGCTATTAGTCAAGGAACCGTTCGCCTCGAAAGCATCAAACTGAATTACGACAAGTTGATACAAACCAAGCCTGATCTTATCCTGACAAGTAATCGCTTCGAAATGGATGAGACACTCGAAAGTATAGCGCCGACCATCATGTTAACGCATTCGAATGATTATGCCCGAATGTTGTCCTATTTAGCAGCAATTCTGGGTAAAGAATCACAAGCAGCGTCCTGGAAAGACAGGTATGCAGAGCGCAAAAATATGTTACAAAATAAAATCACAGAAAGATGGGGTTCACAAACCGCGTATTATATCCGAGTTAGTTCAAGTTTCTACCGTATCTATGGCTCCCTCAATCAAACAGGGACCCTACTCTACAATGATCTTGGTCTGAAGCTTCCCGTCGAATTTCCACATAGGGAATGGGCTTTTGATTTTCAATTATCCGATCTAAAGCTATTTAATCCAGATCATATTTTTATAATGACGGATCTTACGGAGATTGCCAAACAACGACTACAGCAGCTTATGTTATCTGACGAATGGTTAGCGCTGGAAGCCGTGAGAAAGCATCAAGTTTACGAGGCAAGCGATTTGCTTTTCAAAACGTTAGGTCCAACTGGACGACTCTGGGCATTGAATCAGATTGTAAGTCAATTACAAATTGATAAGGTGAAATAGTTCAAGCGAATATAGGGAGATAGTCAATTGAACCAGCATATATGTTTCCTTACAATGATAATGATTATTATTATCAAAGAAATGTTTAGGAACAATTTTATGGGAAGTATGATGACCATCATCATTGTACTACTGTTGTCGGCTTGCGGTACGGGGAAAGAAACGAGCACAAGCTCCACTACACCTGCAGCTACAACTGCTAGTCAGACTACGAGAACGATAACGCACTTGAAAGGTAATACGGTCATCCCTGCAAAAATCAATAAAATCGTTGTCCTTTCAGCAGCCTACATTGACCACCTATTAACCATTGGCGAAAAACCTGCTGGTGTAAATAATCAAGTTCGTTATGGTGGAGATTATCTTCCCTATGTAGCTAAACAATTACAGGGAGTTCCCCTAGTAGGATCAGCAGACAAGCCTAATCTCGAAGCCATTTTGGAAATTAAGCCTGATGTTATTCTCGTTGAGAGCCGTACAGCTGCGACAACCTATGAACAACTTCAGAAAATCGCACCGACCATTGTTATGGGGAATGAGTGGCAAGAGTATGAGAGCGACGTTAATTTTTGGAAAAAAGATCTAATGATGATCGCTGAGATGTACGATAAAGCCGATGTCGCCAAATCTAAAATTGCTGAATTGGAATTAAAGGTGACGAAAGCACGCGAGCAAATAAAAAAATTAAGTAATAAGAATTTGGCTTACTTACGTGTTAGAGAAAAAAATCTTCAACTTTACGCGCAAAATGGACATCCAACCAACGTGTTGCTCTATCACGATTTAGGATTTACACCAACCGCTCTTACACCTAAAGATAAACGCGTTGATTTATCCATGGAAAAAATACCTGAAATCAATGCGGATTATGTTTTACTAGAGACGGATCCTAACGCCAATGATTATTTGAAAAACCTGAAAGCGAGCCCACTCTGGAAGAACACCCCTGCAGTTGTGTCAAACAAGATTTATGAAACAGACTCCTTCTGGTTATTTAAAGGTTGGGGTGTCATCGGACGTGGAGAAATTATTGATGAAATTCTAAAGATCATTAAGTAAATGATGATGAATACGGGTGACAGCGAGATTCAACTTATTTCTTCCTTGCAAAACAATTTCGTTACTTCTATTCGTAATTGCAATGAATCGTCTTATACCTATTCAGCGATGGAGTTATTGAAGGAATCGTCCCTTTCGCACATCCTTCTACAGCAGGCTTCCCTGTTGGGAAATGCTGCACCCATGGTCACGGGCACCTTATTTGCTAAACGGTATTCCGTATTCATCATGGGGCTTATGGCATCAGCCAGTATCCATGATACTTTGTTATCAACATCCCTTAACCACGTACGATTCAGTTTGATTCAAGGCGGAGCTATGGCATATGAGACAGTAATCATGGAAAAATCTTTGCTACCAGCGTTTGGTACACAAGAACGTGATCTTCAATTTAGAGAATATATGAAAAGTTTGCAAAGTCATACGGATCTACTTTTTCAAGCCATAGCTTCGCAAACAGGTGCTAACGTCAAAGTAATGTGGGCACTGGTCTCACACAATGTGAGGCAACTCTATTCTCGGCTTGTTGAGGATCAAAAGCACTGGCGAACGAAGAACCGTTTGGAAATGATCCAAAAAGATCAGATGCTCTTGTTTGAACCAGGAAACGATAATCGATTTGCAGTTAAGCTACACATTTTCAAGCATCCGGAATGGCACGGCTCACACTTCTATTTACGGCCATACTGTTGCTTAGCTTATCAAATTGATTCTGGAGGTGGGGCAGAAGATTACTGCACGACCTGTCCTAAACTCAATCCAGAAGAAAGACTGCAACTGCTAAATGATAACAAAAAGCATTAATTCACATACAAAAAAACCAGCCTTGTGTACCATAACGGAACCACAGCGCTGGTCTTATGTTTACGCGTTTACACTAATTTACTACTCGTCTGCACCAAATGCCTTATTAACCGCTTTACTTATAATGGTATCAAACGGTCCCCAGTTGAGATCCTCATTCCCATAAGGATGATTAACCATGTTGCCTTTCAGTTCTGTCAAGTAATGTTTGCCGTATTCGTGCAGCTTGGCGAAATAATCAAAGGCTCCCACAAACGCACAATCGTATTCCTGCGCCAACCTGCGATACATGTGATGAAATTTGTAGAAGTTTCGGGTATTGCCATGTGGTGTAAACACAGGATTCATCCCATTATTCGTTATGATGAGACAAGCTGAGCCATGTACTCGAATTCGCCCTAGTATGTTCCTTAGTGTTTGTTCAATGGCAGCCGTATCTCCTGAACACGCATCATTAATTAAATATTCTAAGACAACTAAATCCGGCTCTAGGCACAACACTTCGTGATCCAGTCTGTGAATACCTCGTCTCGTACCCTCTCCGCCAATCGCTACATTCGATGAGAATATTTTGGACCTAGCATATCTTTTTCTTAAATCCGACATGACCATATATGGCCATAATCCCGAACGTGTAGTACTTTCACCGAAAAATGCAATACGTACGGATTCTCCAGAGGTTAATTTCTCCTTAAGCGTCATTAATTGCTCTGTTTGTTCAATAGGAATGACATCTAGTGGATCAGACAAGGTTGGTGAAAGGTTAAAAATGAGTTGAGGACTAGCGTTAATGTAGAAACGTCGTTTCTCTGTAAGCGCCGTTGGTTGGACACTTGCCAAATTCAATGCCAATCCCCAGTCGGTGTCATGCCCGTAAGCTGATTTATAGACTAATGGAATCGGTTCATTGCGCTTACAAACGATTGAATCTGTCCAACGGACAGTGTCTTCGGTCAACACATTTCCCGTTCCGTAATCTTCCCCAGTTGCAGCTATGCGAATGTTAACGCATCCTTCTGGAAGAATCTCCTGTACCTCAATTATATACATCCGATGAACAGTATCCTCGTATCGTCCAGATAGAATTGGCAAGGCACCATTGAACAAATCCTCTTCTTCCATTTCAATATGTGTTCGGCTGCCTCCATCAATGCTGCTATTTCCCCAACCTGTGAATACATGTGCCAACACCAGTCCATCTTCCACAGCCGGAGGTTCAGGAAGCAATAATTCTCTCGATTCAGGCGCTTCCGTATCCCCTTCAACCACTACAATTTGACCGTCTTTCTGCAAGACAATGGCATCGTATCGACATAACCAAACTACGTAATCCAGTGAGAGTTCTTCTCCCTCTGCGATTTGTCCCTGAGGATGTCGTTTAATCGTACCCCAGTAGTAATCAAACGTATAATCCTGATTGGGCACATACAGGAGATCACGACTTTTGTTATATACCTTCAAAGTTCCTGGTACCATTCGCTGGTAAGGATAGCCCCCGCTTCCGCGTATACCTTCTCCGTTCCAGCCGCAAGGCGAAACTCCACTCTCACCGCGAATGTGATAGACCTGTTTGACAAACTGTCGATCTCCAGCCCATCGAATTGTTATTTTACGCACGTCTTCCCATGAGAGTTGCATATCAGAAGTTTCCACACGACCAGGTAATACAAGAACATCCATGGTAGGTGGAGAGGTTGGAACGACTTGAGCACCTATTTTTATAACCGTCATTAGCTATCCTCACTTATCTATGTCTTCACGTTTTCACTTCATGCCATTACATTATTTTACGATATTTCCCCGTTACTCAGCCATGCTAAATTAAAAGTGGCGAGTGATAGATATTTGGTAAAGGCACATTGATTGTCAACCCAATCCCGTTCGAATAAGCAAAAAATGGTCTGACCATCCGAACTGACGGCAAGATCCGAATAGCCCGAGTAAGTCTCGAGTAAGCGGCTATAGCGCCACGATTTCCCCTCATCAACACTTAAGCGAATTGTCAAATTTCTGCGAGATTGACTTCCCCATAGAAATTTGACACCTGTTTGAAAAGTATGTTCTTGAATATTGTCCGCACCGTCAAAAGCACAATTACTGAATAAGATGCCGCTGAAACCGCTCGTTTCAGGGTAAGCAATGCGAAGTAGGCTTCCCTCACAAATGGGATCATGGAGTTGATTATCCCAATAGGGCTCGCCCCATGTTGCACCACCATCTTTACTGATGACGACCCCACGTCTACGCTCAGCCGACTCGTGACGGAAATTCATCATTACGCTGCCATCATCGAGCTCTACGACAGTAGCTTCACTAGGGTTAATCCAGCCGTTGGTATTCCAAACAATTGAGCCACGCTCCCAAGTTGTGCCACCATCATCACTGTAGATGCTAGAAACGACCGAAGGACGATGAAGTTCCCCGCCGTTCGATAACCATACCGGAATCACTAGGCGCCCGCTGCGCATTTGAATACTGTGTCCCGTGCCATTTCCGATTACATTCCAATCATACTCGTTACGGAACATTTTGAATACATATGTTATTTCAACTGGATCTGACCAGGTAATACCTTCGTCTTCGCTTTGGATATAAAAACAATTGGCATAATTACGGTGCCAGAATAAATAAACGGTATCACCTGTTCGAGATGCAATCATACTTGAGTTATGATACGTCTCTGTTGATGTCCCTTCTACCAGCATAATACGGTCGCTCCAGGTTTCCCCATTGTCCGTGCTGCGACGCATGATGACGTCCTGTTTCGTCCAATCCCCTTCTCCCATCCGAGCCTCGTAATATGCTATTACAGTTCCACGACGAGCCGAAATACGAACAGCCCCTCCAGCGGGACCGTTCATAAATAGCTCCATGCGTACATTAGAAGGCTGAAGATTCATCTCCGCAGGAATTCCATTGAACCAGTCACTGCGGTCAGAGCCAAATGGTGTGCTTATCTCCATAACTAGAACGTGATTAGTATCCAGCAGCGGTAAGAGTTCTGTATCAGGCACAGAGGCCGCAACCATTGAACTCCCCGCCAACACGGTAAAGCCGATCTTTTGTGACCATCTCTCGGATGAAGTGGCTGATTCATGTAACGAAATTACGCTAATCGTTCCATTACCTGTCACCTGATCTGTCAAATCACTGCATATCCAAAATGTGAAAATTCCTTTCTCCTCATCATGGTCGATAGATGCAATAAGGGGTTTCCCCGCCTTTTTCATTGCATAATACCCCGCTTTGGGGTATCCATAATAATCAACTAAACTCCAACCACTTGCAGGCCAGCAGTCGTTGTACATCCAGAACAATAAACCACTTGTATAAAACCGGGTGCGCCTGTAAGCTTCTATGACTAATCGGGTTAGCTCATGCTGGGTATAGGACATTTTGCGCACATGCTCAATAGTTGTGACTGAAGGTGGCATGAGTTTGTCTGTCAGGGTGAGCAACGCTCTGAACAGTGAAAAATCAGTCAATGCGGGATGATTCTTGGTATGGTATTCCAACATCTCATAGCTTGGATCGTCCAGATCTTCCTTACTCATATAAGTGAGGAGTGAATGCACTTCTGGCGTCCCAAACATGGGGAACTCAGGACAAAAACGGCTAAGCAATGAACCAAAATACTTGCGATAATCCCGCATATCATGACTCCGAAAATAGTCGAACATCTCCAACATGGTTCCTGTATAGTGTGCCGTTCCAACCGTGAACGAAATGTTCGGGTATCCGCCAAACGGGCTGGTCGGTAGAAAGGGTCGCGACGGATCCCATTCCTTACAAAGCTTTCCGGTAATTTGCTCAGCAATTTTACGCCCTGGATAGACCGGATCATCTTCGTTCTGGTACATCCCGTTTTCATTGTCCCCATTCCACCACACGAGACTCGGATGGCCACGCAGTGATCGAATGGTCTGGGCAATTTCCTCGTATAAATTAGATCCCCAGTCTTGATCGTCTTCTGGATAGACAGCACAGGCCATTAAGAAATCTTGACAGACGAGGATACCGAGACGGTTGCACCAGCGCCAGAATGACTCCGGCTCGTAGATGCCTCCACCCCAACAGCGAAGCATCGTAATGTTGCCTTCCTTGGCAAGACGAATCAAATGCTCATAGTGGCTATCAGCCACACGAGACGGAAAAGGATCACAAGGAACCCAATTGGCCCCTTTGCAGTAGACAGATACGCCATTAACCAGCAGTGTGAAGCTGCTTCCCGGCTGATCGCCATTAGCGTCCCACTGCGGATTCTCTGTGCGCAGCTTCATCGTCAATGCTGCTTCAGCACTTCCAGGTTGATCCTGTAGTTGTTCAATCCGAACCGTACGAATACCAAATTCATTCTTGCACTCATCAAGTACGTGCCCGGATTCCGTACGCAGTATCGTTATTGCCGTATACAGCGGTTGCCCGCCATATCCTGCAGGCCACCATAGTTCAGGCTCTGGTAAATCAATAGAGAGCGACAGATCGTGGCCAATCAACTTTTTGTTATTTTTCCAAACGACGAGCCCGACTGCATTTACTATCATGACTTCGACCCACACCTGATCGGAAATTCGGCGACTTGTCTTCAGACAATATTCTAGTGCAGCTCCCCTGGGATCAATTGCCTTTGTATACACAAACACATCATCTATCGAAGCCGTTTCTTCGAAGACTAACCGAACAGAGCGCCATATGCCGTAGCTAACAAATCGGTTGACCCAATCCCAGCCGAACGTACACTGCATGCGACGCACGTAGACGCGTTCGTTCGTAAAAGCAGCGTTATAGCTGGCAAAAGGTTTGTTTTTAACACCCTCAGCGATCGTATGAAATTTGATTTCTAGTGTGTTTACTCCTTCGCGTAATAAACCAGCCGTATCGATACGGTAACATCGGAACATGTTATCAGCCTGCAACAACAGTCTATCGTTTAGGTAAATATCCGCGAAAGTATCTAGTCCATTCAACTCCAAAACCGGATATCCTTCTTTTACTTTCTCCAAATGAAACTCTCGGCGATACGTCCACTCCCAGTGCTCAATCCACTGACAATCATCCGCTTGCATGCGGTATCGAGGATCAAGAATGATCCCAGCGTTGTGTAGATCATGATGCACATGCCCTGGAACAGTCGCCTCAATGCCAATTGAGGTGCTCTTCCCAGTTGGATCTACGCCTTCCAACCACCATGTACCATCTAGAAGCATCGATCTCTCCATACGTTCACAGCTCCAATTTCAACTTTATAGGGAATGAATAAGTGTAATCGGGATGAGACCTTTTGTATGCCGGCCATGAGAGCTAAGTTCTAGAACGAGATCGTAGCGTTGTTCATCTAGCTGATCACTCGGGATAATTGTGAATTCAACTTGTTTAGAGCCAATGTTGCAGTGGTTATGTTCCAGTGAGAATGTTGTTTTTCTACCTTGGGATACACGCCAACCATCCGGCAGATACCATGCTGCTTGTATCCATTGCTGCATGTATAACTCATTATCTACGTTTAGTTTCAACGTAATAGGCTGACTTGCTCCAACATAAGGTTCCTTTCCATAATCTAGTTCGCACTTGAATATGACAAAGTTATAAGGAACGACAAACGGCCCTTTGTCCAGTTGATTCTTAAAACTGCGTTCTGTCCACGCGTTAATCGCAATCGGTTTGTGATACAAAGCAGCGGCATCGTTCATCTCAATCGTATAACCATGGCCTTCCGTATTCACGACGTCGCATATGGCTGATCCAAGGAAGGCTGGTGCCAGCCGTACAATACGGTCTGTCAACTCTGTAACAGACTTCGGTACTTTGATTCCCTGGTCTCCCAAATTGATACAAAGTGTCTTGATGGAGTCTCCAATGGGTTCCTTCCACTTCTGAGGAATGTTGTCCACCCCGCCAATGATCCCCATAATGGATCCGATAGTGGCAGCTGTACAATCCGTGTCTTCTCCACAGTTCGTTGCAATACATATGCTTTCGCCAAAATCACCTTCCCCATAGAGCCAACCGAGAATCGTGATACCTACATTGCTCGGAGCATCGTAACCAATAGGTCCAACAGGTACATCGCTTGGCAAATCTTCTTTTCTCATACCCAGAACACCGAAACTTCCCGGCAGTTCATTCAAAATGAGTAACCGTGCATCTTGCCACGTCAACCCGCTTCGGTAAGCGTTTACAACGCAGCCAATACCTCGAGCTACACCGCTCTCCTCCGGAATATAGGACAGTCCAATATCAATTAGTTTGAATGTATCGCTTTCTACAAAAGCAGCACTTTGTACAGCGGCAAAGAATACCTCCGCATACACACCTTCGTGGCTATGATCAACAATCGCATCTTCATAGGCGTATTTGACAGCAATCTCTGGGTGGCCTGGAGCTAGGCAAGCCCATATTTCCGAGCGAATATAAGCCCCATTACTATCGCGAAAAACATTATTTACATAACCTGAAAGCGGAGGAACAATGCCTTGACGCATATTATTCTTACCAGCTCCGTACTCTCCCCAGTTGGGTACGATAAAAGTCAACCAATACTCGCCTAAGATGCTGGCAGTGACACCACGTCCATACTTTTCTGCTACGTTTAACCAGACCAATTGCAGATCTAAATCATCGTTAGGAAGCGGTTCTCCATGTAACTCTTGCGTGTAGAAATCAACATGAAATACGCCGCGTTTGCATTCAAATGGCGCCCCGAGGGTACCTCCAATGTTTTTGCCGATCCAGCAACCTCGCAGCTTTGCTTCATAATCTTGTAAGGTAAGTTTCACTTGTCTTGCCCCTCTCATTATAGAAATGCTATAAACAAAGTTTACAGGAGCAGTTGCATTCTCGGGAATGAATGATTTTAACATGTATGATGCGACTCACCTTAAAATCGTCCAACTTGTTCGCACAGGAGATCCCTCATTCGTTATAATAAGTTTATAAGAAGTTTACTAGAAGATGTCCATTGATTAGTGGAGGCCATTGATGCAGACGATTTCTATGTCCAGATTAACAAAGTTAGATGTCAAATGGGCGGGCGAGGCCGTCGGCAATACGCACCTTCAACAAAAGAAATCTAATCCATTTTACGAATTAATTATCGTGACGCAAGGTACTGTATATTTGCAGGTACGCGATGAACCCTTTACTCTGGTCAGCGGTGAGTGTCTTCTATTAATGCCCTGGGAAGAGCACAGCAGTTGGAAGCCCATTAGCGATCAGGATGGATTCTATTGGGTACAATTTGGAGCTGAACCCGGCTTGCAATTGTCATCTGCTCCCCTTCATACTGCAATCGTGCCGACTCATCAAGATTTACGTACTTCTCCCCTAGGTTCAGAGGTTTCTGAACAACTTCTGTTACCGCGGCGAATTCAGCCTCGTAACCGTTTTGAGTGGCTGTATGTTTTCGACCAGCTCTTACACCAAATGAACACGTCTGACGGGTATTACCGGTATCGAAGTTCCCTGCTCTTGGGGCAGTTACTTGTGTCTATCGCGGAAGCATGGTTGCTTGAACGGGAGGATTCCATCCAACCCCTTTCGACATTTCAGCTGTATCGGAGGCTGGTTAACCTGATGGATGAAGAGTACACCTCCGACTTGAACGGTAGCGCGTTAGAAGCCAAAGTACATCATGCCTACGAATACTTATGTCAAGTATTCAAAAAGCACTCTGGTATGACGATCGTTTCGTATTTACATGACTTACGTATCCAAAGAGCGAAATATCTCCTAACCAGTGACAACCTGAGCATTGGTGACATCGCACAGCAAGTAGGTTTTCAAGATCCCTATTACTTCAGTCGAGTTTTTAAAAATAAAGTGGGTGTAAGCCCTCAAAAATTCCGTGACGCTTCCACAAATGGAAACGGGAGTTAGTCCGGTACGCACCGGTTTCGCCGTCTCCAAGCGGTTGGCGTAATTCCCGTAGTGAATGCTGCCTTTCAACGGTAAATGATGGTCATTCACGATCATATCAGGCTCCCCTTCAATTAACACGTCGTAATTGGGATAATGGAACACTCGAACATCTCAGGTATGAGTTCTTGCGCTAGAGGTCGCAACCGTTCCGCTTCTGCGGCTGGGATCCATCGATATGGCCAGCGTAGTCGCGTACCTACGCTCGACCATCCGCCAATAGCTGCAAGAAGCTTATCGCACGCTGCATTACAATAGCCTTGCTCCGTGATATAGGGAGTAATATGCTGTGTCATAAATTGTACAATACGTTGTTCTTGTTCGATTGCTCCAGGCAGATCTGTTCTCATCCGCTCGTACCAGCGTTGAGCGCCAATCGGGCTTAGGCAGGCTACATTGGAATAAGCCCCCTGCGCTCCACGCGCATAGCCAGATGCTAAGAAATGCCCTGGTACGAAGATTGAAATTCCTTTGGCATGCGTATTCATCGCTTTGTACCAACGAACATCACCACCAGCGACTTTGATCCCGACGACTTCAGGTATTTCCGTATGAATGCGCGCATACAGCTCCGGTGGAATGATTCGCTTCGCATGTGGAGGATTATAGACCACAATTCCGATTGGATTCGCCGCCTCAGCGAACCTTTTCAAACACGATAGAATCTCATCGTCCTTAAGAGAGAACCAATCGGCCAAAATGATCTGAATCGCACTCGGCTTCCATGCCACCGCGCGCTTGATTCTTGCAAGTGACAACTGAGGGCTCATGTGGCTCGCACCGACTTGGAATGGCAACTCTACCTTCTGGCAAGCCACAGCCAGCATCTCGTTCACGCGAACAAACTCCTCTTCGGACTGTGTATGGAACTCCCCAGCAGTCCCATTGGAATAAATCCCACTGACGCCTGCGGCGATTAGGTAATCAATTTCTTCCTGAAGCCGTACATAATCAATCGTATCATCCTCATTAATTGGCAACAGTAGTGTTGCGTAATTGCCGAAGATCTCGTCTGCGTTCATTGGTTTCATTCTTCTAATCCCCTTCTTGGGACATTTCGTTCCCTGTTATAATGTGCAACTATACCTCGATCATAAGGGAAACTGTGAACAGAACGATGCCAATATTCAAGGGAATACTCTCAATTTTTAAGTATCAGCCGAATTAAGGCTTCTCAGCTATATTGTTGATGTTGGCTATCACGTATAATGGAACATATAGATTTAAAAGGAGAGTGCTTCATGCTGCCGCAATACTTATTTGAATATCCAAATATGCATAGCGATTTTCCTTTTTATATAAAAGAGAAACAACACACAGATGTCCCTATGCATCGGCACGATTTCATTGAATTGCTGTTCGTATTAGAAGGTGAAGGTACGGAGTGGATTAACGGTCACGCGCATACGATGAAGTCGGGCACTGTTGTATTACTTCTGCCCTATCAGTTCCATAGCATCCAGGCGGATCCTAAGTATCCATTGAAAATGATTATCTGCAACTTCGACATGACCTTAATTTTTGCGGGTCGGGAGGCGGAACTCGGTTTATTTCAACTTGTTTTTAACGATGAAGGTTTATCGCCATACGTTCAATCCCAAGGGACCGATCTTGAACTTATTAAGGCTTCATTTCAGAATATGTTAACTGAGTATAACGACAATAAAATGTGGAAGCAGCTTCTCATTCAGGCGAATATTTTGGAAGCGCTAACGCGGTTCGACCGATTGCGCCGACAATCTACCCATGTTGAGAAACCGGTTTCAAAAATAAAGAAAACAGACCGCTGGGAAATTATTCGTTATGTGTATGATCATTATTTGCAGCCCCTTTCCCTTGTCTCGCTTGGTCACGAGTTCAAGCTGAATCCTGTGCAAGTTAGTGAGATGATTAAAGAAAGACTCGGCATTGGATTCGCCCAATTTATTCAAGAATTGCGTGTGCGACATGCCTGCTCCCTGCTGAAAACGACGGACTTGCCCGTATTTGATGTCGCCATCGAATCAGGGTTCGGCTCATTTCAAACGTTTTTCCGAATATTCAAAAAGATGAAAGGCACTACACCAGGCAGTTATCGAAGTCTTCGCTAGATGCGATATTTGTTATTGATGCTTCAGAGTCACCACAAAAAAAGCCTTCAAGCCCTTATTGGGCCGAAGGCTTTTCGCGAGTTATACGACCATCATGAAGTAATTTTTGTTTAATTTGTTTGATAGTCAACCCTTCTTCTTCTTTCATTAGACGAATTTCCTCAAGCCGTTGTAAGGCTAATACACGTGGGTATCTTCTTGTCAATCTAGTATCCTCTTGCTGAAATGAGATCATATCCTCTTCGGTGTAATATTTGATGGTACTGTATCGAACGCCAGAAAGTTCAACCAATTCGCTAATACTTACATATTCTGATGATAATATTGTATCTAAACTTCGTTTTCTCCCCATATTTTCACCCCTACGTTGCTGCACAGCTCCAAGCTACATGCCAGATTCAAGATTTTGGATAGCAATATCAACCGTTCTTATTTTTTTATAAAGGTCACCTTTGCGAAATATCGCTAGTCTTTGTTTTAACGTTTTTTGTTCGTAATCCGAAAAATAATCGGTAAGCATACTTTTACTGTGTAAAAATAACACTAAGGCGACGGTATGATCTTCTACATTTCCATCTTCTAACAACTCAGCTCGAATTTTCTCGATGATGTGTTTCCGTGCATGTGCGACATCTGTATATTTTTTTGCTGGAACAACAAATAAAATCTCCGTATTTTCAATCTTCATTACTCCTTTATCTACAAGGCTTTCTAAAACCATTTTATAAATGTCTCTTTGATTATAGTAAAAATATGATACCCACTTTTTTAGTTTCTTTGGTTTTTCAGCAGCGATAATGTCGAGTAATTTGTCCAGATACTTTTCACCTGTTGATTCTGAGTTTGAAATTTTGACTGTCTCATCACCTTCAAAAAAAACATTACCATTTAAAGAAAGTTCCACGAAACAAGCCATTACCGTATACAAGGCAATATTCATGCGAAACATGGCCTTTATTTTATTCGTCTCACGATCTAACGCTAACAAAGTAAACTCTTCGGGGACTGATAAATTGTGCAACATGGTAATATCAACCATCCTTTCAGTCATTTTCACTTACTACTTACTACTTACTACTTACTACTTACTACTTACTACTTACTACTTACTACTTACTACTTACAATAATGTCCCAAATACAAAAAGTCAAAGGGTTTATTCATCAATTTTGAATTTGACATACGTAAACAGGCTACCGTTAATTACGGTAACCTGTTGGCATAAAAATTTTTAGTTATCAGCAGCGTTTCATTCCTGTTATTCCTTCACTGCACCCAGCATGATGCCGGATACGAAATATTTTTGAAGGAATGGATACACGATTAGCATAGGCACCATGGCAATAAAGACCTTAGCAGCATTGAGTGTCCTGTTGGATAACTCAGAGAGCTTTTTATATTGTTCTGGTGTCAAGTTGGTTCCAACAGGGATGTTAACTACCAACTGCTGAATATAGGTTTGCAGCGGATATTTATCAGATGTATTCATCAGCACCAGACCGTTAAAGAACTCATTCCAGTGATAGACACTGATAAACAGCGCTACTGCTGCTAAGACAGGGATGGAACAAGGGATATAGATCCGAAACAAAGTGGCCCAAGGGCCTGCACCATCAACAATTGCCGCTTCGCTAAGTTCCTTAGGGAGATTCCGAAAAAAATTCATAATTAAAATTACATTAAATATTGGAACACCACCGCCAAGCACTAGTGCCCAGATGGAGTTGATTAAACCATAATTCTGGATCGTGAGATACCATGGAATTAGACCACCATTGAATACCATACAAAAAACCAGGATCCACATAAACGTATTGCGTGCTTTAAATTCTCTCTTAGATCTGGCCAAAGGATAGGCCATCAGAATACTAATGAACATGGAGAATGCCGTACCTAACACGGTTCGTTGGATTGAAATCCAGAAGGAATTTAAGAAAAGTCCATCGTTTATGATCTCTTTGTAGGAGGCTAAAGAAAAACCAATGGGATAGAGTGTGACCAACCCTGCGTTTGCAGCTGATTTATCGGAGATGGACACACAAAAGGTATACCATAACGGGTATACGCAGCTAATTAGCAACAATCCTAGGAGAGCCACATTGACAATCTCGAAAGTACGCGAACCTAACGTAATATTTCTTACCATTGCAATGCCTCCTTTTTAAAATACGGTATAATCTGCATATCTGTATGCTAACCGGTATGAGATAACGATGAGCAAGAAGCTGATGACCGATTTGAACAAACCTGCAGTTGTTGCCAGTGAGAATTGCAGATTCTGCAAGCCAAGCCGATAAACCCATGTATCTAAAATATCACCTGTGGAGTAGACAAGTGGATTATAGAGATTGTATACCTGATCGAAACCTGCATTTAGCACGTTGCCTAGGCTCAGAACGCCCAGCAGCACGACGGTTGTCGTAAGCGCCGGAAGTGTTATATTCCTTATCATCTGCCACCGATTAGCTCCATCGATCGCAGCCGCTTCATATAAATTCATGTTGACGCCAGTCAGTGCTGCAAGATAAATAATGGCATTGTATCCGAACTCTTTCCACACATCGGTGCCGATAACCAATTGACGAAATATACTTGCGTCTGCCATAAAAAGCTTGGGATCTCCCCCGAACATTTGAATGACGGTGTTGACAACACCGTAATAACCGAAAATGCCAATAACGATCGTCGCCATAATAACCCATGATAAAAAATGAGGTAAATAAACGATGGTCTGAACAAACTTTTTATATCGCAAGTTGGTAAGCTCATTGAGTAGAATCGCAAATACCAAGGGGATTATTAAATTAAATACAATTTTGCCCACAGCGATAATAATGGTGTTCGTAATGACCGATTTGCTGTCATTTAATTGAAACATATATCTAAAATTTTCCAACCCAACCCACTCGGAACCGAGTATTCCCACGCCGGGATTATAATTTTGAAATGCCATCACGATGCCGAACATCGGTACAATACTGAACATAATAAGCCAAATCATGCCTGGAAGCAGCATGAAGTAATAATGCTTTTGGAAACCCATTTTCCTCATAACGGTTGTCCCCCATCTCAACAGCCATATTGAAATTTGCAAAAGGCGTTGAGTCTGCCAACGCCTTTTGCAAGTATAGCCAAGTTATTTCTTAAGGAGATCCGCAACTTCCGTTGAGATCTGATCCCCACCCTGTGCCTTCCAATCTTTAACAAACTTATCAAACGAATCGATTGGCGTCTGGCCAAGGATGATTTTTAGAACGGTCTCATCTTCCATCTTTTTCAAGTTCGCCCATTTAGTCTCCATTGTCGGTGTTTGGTTATAGGTGACACTGAACACTTTTTTATTGATCGGGATCGTTGAGAATGCACGGTCGCCAATCAGCAGTGAATAGAGACGTTGGAAATCCCCGAAGTTGGTCTTATCGAAGTTGCTGACGTTCAAGTTATCGTACGGCGGTTTAACTACGCTTTGTACCTTCTTTGCATCTGCGTACATCAGTTTATACAAGCTGTTCGGCACATTGTAATCTTCTGGTTTCTTTTGACCGTTCAAGACTTTAAGAAGCTCGGTATATTCATACTCCGTTTCATTTGCCGCAGCCATGACATTACGCAGCGGATACCAAGACACAGCGACGGATAGGTTGAATGTGGCTTCATCGCGTACAAGCGCGTTATTCATGATGAGAATCGCTTTAACAACATCTGGTTTCGCGTTCTTACTGATGAGCGTATACGTACTGCCTGTCGTTTTCATATGGGTGTTCCATTTCCCGTCATCCGTATAAACAGGATAAGCTTGCCAGTTGGCATTCGGAACGTTTTTGAAGGAATCCCCGTTTCCGTATCCGCCATTCCACCACGGACCAAAGAAGATTCCCGCCTTGTTGGCATTGATGGGATCCCCTACGTTGTCACGGGTACCAACCTCTGGGTCAATGAGTCCCTTTTTGTACCAATCAGCCAGTAAAGCCAGTGTTTTCTTTGTATTGTCTGTCGTTGTTCCATAGGTAACCGATCCGTTACCATTATCTAGCCAGTAGCCTGGATAGGCGTCTAAAGCACCGAATAACGGATCAAATCCACCCATGTTGTTGGAAGAAACGAGGAAGGTTGCGTATGGGAACGTATTTTTTGAAGGACCTGCAATGCCGATTGTTTTGTCCCCGCCCAATTTGTTGTCAATGAAGGCTTTCGCTGTTTTCTCAACGTCTCCCACTGTCTTGGGCACCGGCATATTTAGTTTATCGAGCCAATCTTTGCGAATCCACATGATGTGAACCCCATCTGTATCCACGGTGATATTAGGCAGTGATGTCATTTTGCCTTTGTAACTTGCGTTTTCCAACGCACGGCCTTGTGTACTTGCCATAATTTCCTTGACTTGCGAAGAGGCATACTGGTTGAACGAATCGGTGATATCGTACAGTAATCCTGAACTGGCCGCTTTCGTCATAAAGGACCTGTCATCTACAACCATGCCGTCTGGCAGTTTGCCCGATGCAATAGAGAGACTCACTTTTTGCTTATAATCATTACCAGTTGCTGCCGTCCAATCAACGATAATATTGATGTTGTACTTTTCCTTCAGATAACGCGTATATTGATTGTTTCCTACACTATCACCTTGCGGCAACGTTTTGTCTGTTGGATCCACAACCATGCCAATATGAACATCGACCGGAGATGGAAATTTGGAAAATGCTACATCATCACTAGTTTGTGTTGCGGTTGTACTTGAAGGCGCTTTCACTTCAGGTGATGCAGAAGCTTTCACATCTGATGTTGAAGGCGTCTTCGTTTCTTTTGTTTCATTTGGAGAAGTACAAGCTGCCATGCTTGAAACTAGAAATGTCGTCAGGAGTACGCTTACAAGTTTTCTTTTCAACTTAATCCCTCCCTTATATCTTTTCATCCCAATTATACATGGAAGGTTGATAGAAAAAGTCCGATGGATGTATCGCGTTTAAAGTGAACGCATGCTCGCAAGGGGGGTATTTGTTAGATGTTAAGTGATCAAATCTCTCTGTGACGCTGTGCCCGAAATTCGGTTGGAAGCAGCCGCGTCTGCTCGTAAAATATTTGCGAGAAGTATTTGGCGTCACCATACCCAACTGCATGGGCAATCCATGTCACTGGACGATTCGTTTCAGATAAAAGCCGCTCTGCAGCACGGATTCGTTCTTGCCGGAGATAATCGTTGAAAGTGGTTCCAGTTAATTTTTTAAAACACTGACAAAAATAACTGCGGCTCATATTCACATGCTCGGCAACATTCTCTGCATGTAACGTGTCCGCCGTATGTTCACGAATAAATTGCACGGCCTTGAGCATGCAGATCATCGTTTTCGATAAATCTGTTGACTTCGTCACTTGCGTATAGATGAGCATCCGATATCGGCGAATCCATTCCACAGCTGACCGGATGTCGTCGATTTCAGACCAGAACCCCGTGTCGAGCTTAGCGGCGATCTCTACTTGTGAGATTACACGCATAAATAGCGCTTCAAGCCTACGAACTGAACGATTCATCGCAATCGTTTGCGTGCATAAATGTTGGAATATGGCCTCATTATACAGCCAGTACAGGGAGTGCCAATCGTGTTCGAGCTTGCGCCATTGCTCATCCTCTACGCTATCATGTTGGATTGACAATGTAGTCGTCGCCCCAGTAACCGATATGTGCTGAGGAAATTCATCAGCTAATTTAAGACGGATTCGTTTGAGAATTTGTTGGTCATCCTCTAGCTCTAGTCGTACTTTAGAAATATAATCGAGAACCCCCAATCGGTAAGCGGATTGAACAGTTTCAAAATCTTCATGAAACGTTAACATCACAGAACGCAAAGTCGGATATTTGATACGTGCTGCCTGTATCAATTCGATCCCTGACATCACGGGCATGGAAATATCGACAAACATCAGATCCACCGTATGCTGGTCTAGAAATTCCAATGCTTTCGCGCCATTTGCAGCTTCCCCAGCTACGGTCATGCCATGCTCGGACCAGGGCATGATGGAAATAAGTCCTTTTCGCGCGAGTTTATCGTCATCGACAATTAATACTCGAATCATATCAGTTTCTCCTTTCAATAGGGGAGATACATGATTACCGTTGTACCATGGTTCGGAGTGCTGTCAATCTGTAGACGGGCTCTATCTCCATAAAACGATTCCAACATAGATCGTACATATCGCAGGCCGATCCCCCTCCCTCCCTGCTGTTGATCAGGCGGTTCACGTTGCAACAAGGCAAGTGTCTCTTCGCTAAGTCCTTTGCCATCATCGCGAATGATGATTATGATAATTCCAGCTATTTCGTAAGGAGCAATTCGCACTTCCAGCTTGCCTTGATCATCGAGGCCATGACAAACGGCGTTTTCTACGAGAGGTTGAAGAATAAAACGAGCGACAGGACTATCGAGATAATCTCCTTCAGGAATATCCAAATTCACTTGAAAATCGTATCGCTTTTGCTGAAGATCAAGATAAGCGCGCATAACTTGTGTTTCGGTTCGGAGTGTTGCTGTTTCCTGAGTTTTCCCTAAATTGTAGCTAAGCAAAAAAATCAATGTCGATACGAACTTGTCGATTTCAGGCTGCCGGTGCATGACGGCCAGCCAACGTACCGAATTCAGCGTATTCATCAAAAAATGCGGATTTATTTGATAAGCGAGTTTCTCTATTTCCAACTGATGACGCCGTTTCTCCTTATGTTCAACATCCATAATTAATTGTTGAATCTGTTGCTTCATTTTATTAAATTGATCAAAGAGCTTGTCAAACTCAGAAATGCCAGTACGATACTGCATCGCATCCATGTGCCCTCTTCCGAGTGCTACCATCTCCGTTTCGAACACGCGGAGCGGTCTGTTGATCAACCGCAGCAGCAGTAACGCGATGGATAACAGGATGATTAGAGCGATTCCCAATATTATCAACATATGATTTTTCCAAGTGTAAAATTCGTGGTTATAGCTCTCTATAGGCAGCATAAGGGCGATATGATAACCATAATCACTCACTAACTGATCCCATATATATCCCTCGCTTATACCCGAACTCCCGCCAAGTACCAAGTCTTGACCGACGGTAAACATACTTGGATCACTGCTGTATTGAATTTGCTTCTCTTGATCACTCAAAACCAGTACGTACGGTAAATTTAGACTGGATGAAAGCTTACTAATGTCCGTCGCGAGATCGGACTTGGCTTCGACATAAATCACTTGCTTCGTTCCATCGGAAAAAGTAATTTCGCGTGTTACCGACACGACTTGATCATCGCTGAATCTGCATAGGGACAAATGTGGCGATTGGTAATTGATGCTCTCGTTGCCAGCTACATTAGGTAAGGATTGCATTGTAAAATCTTCACGTAACGGTAAATTTGAATATAGCGGGTGTTTGTCCTCAGGATTGTAGTACATCACCAACTCCATTGCAGGGTTTGAAAAGGAGATCAGTCCGATATTGTTCGATACACTTAGTGAGAGTTGAAGTCGTTTGTAGAGATCGTCAGTGGAGAAATAGGTATCCATGAGGTTGCCGACATTTCCTTGAGGTGTCATTTGTTGCGTCACTTGGAGCAGATTATAATACACTTGCGTGAGCTTCATTGATTGCTGGTATAAATCGAAGGCCATGTTCGTTTTAATTTTGTTTTGCTGCATCGTGTTAATCGCATTGTACGAGACAGACGCCATTAAAATGGAACATCCAAGAAAACTCGAAATGAGCGTAACAACAATTCGTTTCCTGAGTGAAGAAGTACCGAAAGGGTTACGCAATAATCTAGCAAAACCTGTCTTACTACGAATAACTTTCAAGGTCAAAGTATTGATCAATGTAATGCTGCGCACATTCACCACCCCATAGTTGAACTACCTTTAGTAAGTTAATTCTCCAAATACTTCCTTAAAGTTTACCGTTATGAGTATTCGATGTGGATTGAATTTCTCCTTCTGCTTAAGCTACCGTCACTATGATGGTTTGCTTCTTTGTAATTATGATGGTGTGCTCATGTTGCGCCGCAAAGCCGCCGTACGGTAGACATAAAGTCCACCCATCTGACTGCTCTACAACGTAATCCGCACCCGTTGATAAGAAAGGTTCAATCGTAATGACGACCCCCTCCTTCAATACGCGTTTATCGTGCTTGTTATAAAAAGGAAGAATATCCGTTGGCGCCTCATGCAAGGATTTCCCAACACCGTGGCTGCACAAATTCTTTATGACCGCGTAACCTCCTTTTTCAGCTTCGGTTTGAATCATTCTACCGATTTCATTCAGTCTTACGCCATGTGTGAGTGAAGAAATAACCTTCATCATCGTATGGTGAGTATAATTGCAGAGGCGTGTTAAGGACGAATGATAGGGTGGCATTTGAAAAGAGTTCCCCGCATCTGCAAAATAGCCTCCACGTTCTGCAGAAACATCGATGTTAATAAGATCGCCTGGCTGAATTTTCCGATTTCCTGGTATGCCATGAGCCACTTCTCGGTTGATGCTGATGCATGTGTTGCCCGGGAAGTTTTTGGTTGTTTTTGGAGCAGACACGGCTCCATGGCTATTTAAAAATCTTTCTCCGATATCATCCAATTCATTCGTCGTCATTCCGACACGTGCTTGACGTTTCATTTCAGCTATTGTCAACGCAACGATTTTACCGATTTTCATAAGTTCATCGATATCTTTCTGGGAACTGATTGTCATAGAAAGACCTCCTTTGTTATACACTTCCAATTTTACATTCGCGAAAAGTCTAAATCAATGTAAGGTGTGTTTTTAAGTTAAAAAAGCTGATGCAAAAAGCCAGCAAACTCACAGTTTGCTGGCATCTCATATAACATTTATTTATCATTCCGTTGTATTTAGTCCCGTATAACAGCAATCCCAGGTGGGAAGCTTTCATTCCACTCCCCATTCTCGTATTGGAGTCGAATCGTGCCCGTGGGCACATTCAGCTGCAAAGAAAATGACGTCCAAGTCGCTGGAAGCTTTGGTCGAAAAGCAATTGCTCCCCACCCCGGCTTCGCAGGTTTTAAGCCGATAATGTCTTCGATCAGCACAGGAACCGGCCCGCTGGCCCATGGATGGCACAGGCTAGTGTTCCATTTCTGATCTTTCCCCCATGCTTCGAAGCAAGTGGTCGCGCCTTCTTTCAGCATATTCCCCCAAGAATGCTCATCGTCCGCTGAGAGCAAGTCATAGATCAACGCATACTCTGCCACCTCAGCAAGTGCTTTCATGACAAAATAAGAGAAATAAACGCCGCATGCAAAACGTTTGGTCCGGATCATGTCAACAATCGTGGTGACTGATTCCTCAGGGGCTATATGGTATAGCAGCGGAAGTACATTGGCATGCAAGGCATGATGCGTACTTTGCTCTGAATCCGTAAACAAACCATTCTCCTTATCATAGAATGCTTTAATAAAGCTCATCTTTAATTGCGGAAGTCGATTCTCATAGTCAACATGAAGCAAGTCTCTTATCTCGTTAACGGTACTTACACAGCCGATATAGAGCGCATTAATGACGTTATGACAGCCAGGACTGACAGGCCTGCTGAGTTCAAAATCATAATTGTCACGTAAGTTCTGTGGCCAATCGACCAGATTCCATTTGTCCGTGACATCCTTTAGCAATCCATCTTCGCGCTCAAATTGCGTGAAATGTTGTAATAAACCTTCCGCAAAAGGGTACATTTCCTGAAGAAATGCCTTATCTCCACTGTATCGGTAATATGTGAGAAGTTGCTGCGGCCACTGCAAAGAGAAATCAGCGATTTCCTGCATGTAATGTCCGGGTACAACAGCCATGATCCCTACACACACGAACGAACTTCGAGCGAATTGCTCAATAGCTTTACGGTATAGCCGTAAATCGCCACTAAGCAGCATATGGGAGTGACCAATAATCGTATTGTCCCCCAAATATTGACCCTTTTCTCGACTTGGACAATCTACATAATTTTCCTGCGAACCATAGCGGACACCGTTTTTGCAAATGTCAAAAATTTGATTCATCCGTACATCCGAACTATGAAGCAGACAGCTTTCTTCATCCAATGGATAATGTCTGACTACGGCGTGGAATGAGTCTGGTATCAACGCTTCCTCAGGTCCCTGCACTTCCACATAACGAAATGCTTTGTAATCATATGTTTCAAAGTAATCGATATCCCCAGATAACGTCCACTGATCATGATAAAGGCAATTGCAACGCATTTCGTAGCGAACTGCTTGATCCCCGGTCATCAGTTCTTCCCCTGAGAAAATATGTACGGGATCTCCCCCATTTCCATGGGCACTCATGGCGAACTGGCCTGTCAACTCACTCCCGAAATCAATCAAAAAATGACCTTCTCCAAGCCGTTTGACATGTGCAGGTTGCTTTTTATAGACGGCAAGCAATGGCGTTGGTTGCTGTACGAACGTATAATCCGTTCGCTCCGCGGCTTCTGCATAATCCCATTCGGAATCGTCGTAACTGATTTCAGTCCAGCCCCGATTGGTTAGCCTTGCGTCCAGATTCTCTGTAAATTGCGTATCATAGCCGAATTTGATGCCTGGTTGATTATCTTGAGCTCGTTTCACTTTCCAGGTACCATCAGTTTTAAGCAGAAGATTCTCACCTGCCCATAGTTCAGCTATCAAACCTTGCCGATAGTCGGCGCTGTTATACGCGCGATTTAACAGCCCTTGATAATAGACATGAACAGCAATTGCATTTTCGCCCAATTTCAAATAGGAACGTACATCTATTTTATTGAAATAGTAATGATTCGCATCACTTTGAGCTGGCCCTTGAGCGACGAACTCGCCATTAATATACAATTTATAATAATCGTCTGCCGTCAGGTTAAGCCAAATATCTTCCTCATTCATCACCTGACTATCTAATGAAATTGCCCTTCTAACATACCAATGATGATGCTGTAAATCAGGATCGTGTGGTTCGATTTCAACCTCTTCAAGTTCTTTATGGAAGAGATAGGGTTTCTTCAAATTAGTAAAAGAACGTTCTGTCAACCAACTTGCCTGCCACGCTTGCGTCAACCATACCAACTCCACTTCACTTCAATGTTAAACAAACTATGGAGTCATCATAACGTGCGATCTTAAGTGAATCAATATACACTTTTTCGCTTAGATCACATTTTTTATAATTACGTATTATTTTGTATACACAACGGGAAAATCCGCTCCGGTCAAAAGTTCACCTGGTTGTACATGGATATGTTTCCGCATAGGGTGATTGCCGACGGGCACATAACGAATGTTACCCGGCATGTAATGTACAGCAATCGCACGACGCTTCATCTCTGAGTGATTAGGCAACGATCCGTGCCAGGTCATACAGTGATGGTAGCCGACCTGACCTTTCTTGATTTCAAACGGTACTGGTTTTATCTCCACACCTGGTGGTAACAATTCAGGGCGTTTATGCTGCGGCATATGATCTTCGCCGTGAAGCAAATGTCGTTGATGATCTCCCCAAGTATGACTACCGGGTACCATCCACATACAGCCGTTCTCAATAACGGCATCGTCCAACGCCACCCAAGCGCTAATCAGCTCTGATGGTTGAATGATCGGCCATAGGGGATGATCCTGATGCCACTTCGTTGGGCCACCTGTGAGTGGCGGCTTATATTGAATTTGATCATGCCAAATCCGCAATGTGTCAATACCCGCGAGTTGTGCAACATCTTCGCATAAGGTGCGATTAGCGGCATGCTGTAAATAAATATCACTGGCCATCCAAATGTTAACGACCTGAACAATGGTTTCATTTGCTTCCATGCTCATGCCATATTCACTTTTATCTGCTAAATTACGATTTAAAACCGGTTTCTTCACCGTTTTCCCTTCCAACACGAGATCCAGTTCACGACGCAGAAGCTCAACTTCCTCATCGTTTAGCACAACCTCACCTTTTATAAAACCATCTCGCTCAAAAGCCTTCACTTGTTCCACTGTCAGCATGTCGAATCCCCCATCTACGATTTGTAGGTAGCTGTTGTTCTTGCTTACAAGATCAAGTGTAACAGTTGACTTGCCACAAGTCGTTGCAGGAATGATTAGAATTAGTTGCACTTTCCAAAGGTTTTCAAGGACATATAGCGAATTAGGTGAGAACAAAAGATCGATAAGGGAGACAATTAGATGGAACATTCTCGTTCACTAGGGCCGATGAGCTTATTGCTTCCTGCTGTGAACTATGCCAATATACAGAACGCTGCGGCCGGTACAGCTTACGGTCCTCGAACCATTCCTGATTATCAGATTGTTTATGTGATTTCTGGACGCATGAATTTGTTCATAGGCTCCGAAGAATATGAAATTCTGCCAGGCGATTGTGCTTTTTGGGGAGCAGATACGCTGCATAAACTTACCGTTCATCCAGATATGCCCGCCACGTTCATCAGTCTTCACTTTGATTGGACGCGTATGTCTCCAGAGCCTATTCATCCAGGTCCAAAGCTGAAAAACTTTCATGAGAACCCGCCCTATGAGCCAGCGCTGCCCTACACTGTTGAAGTTGAGAGTTACGGCAGCGTGTCGTTCCCTGTTCATTTTAGGTTCTTGGAAGGTGAACGGATTTTTCATCAAATTGTTCAAGAATACAAAGAAGAAGATCATGGCTACGCCATGGTATTAAGAGGACTTCTACTACAAGTCTTAACTCAAATCATACGTCGTGAGTTAGATGTTGCTTTCACACATAGTTCTAAACGAACCATGATTAGCAATGCTTTACAGATGATTAAGGAACATCCCGAGCAAGCATGGAGTATAACAGAACTAGCCAAGAGCTGCGGTTATCATCATATTTATTTTTCCCAGTTGTTTAAAGAGGTTATGGGTGTTTCACCTAAGCGATACATGATTCATAAGCGAATACAATTGGCAAAAAAGTTGCTTTTAAAAGAAGAAAAAGTCGAGGTTGTTGCTAGTAAGCTTGGCTATACTTCTATCCATTACTTCAGTCGGCATTTTAAATCCATAAGCGGAATGTCACCGTCTACGTTTAGATTATATGGGAATGAAGTGGGCGACTTATAAGTTAGTTTTTGTCAGCCAGTCATAACTCTCTCTATCGGAGTTAATCCAATCCTCCCAAACAAAAAGCCGTCCCCAAGTAGAAGAATCTACTTATGGAACGGCTTCTATACAAAGCTAATATATGACATCTACCCCTGATTGCCTTCGACAGCGATTAAAACTACAGCTGCAGCTAAGCCTAAGCGGCGATCAAGCTTGTCGTTCGTGTCAGCGGAAAAATCAAGGTTTAACTTTTGAACGAACGGATTAAAGTTTTGTTTGAACTCAGCGACTTTTGTTCCGTTTAACTCTACATTGTAATGTTGAGGAATCAAATTTGTCAGGAACCTCCGTAGTAGAGCTAACAGCGCGTTATCTTCTTTAATCAATCCAATCTCCGAATCATTAGGGCCCAAAATCGCCCATTCATCTTTGAAGATCGACTTCAAACCTTTTCGTTGCAGTGAACCTACCTTTTGCCCGGATTCTACATCTACTACGTCAAAGATAGACGAGAAATCAATAACACTTCGCGCTTGAATGCTAATCAACTCTTGTTGCATGGTTTCATCCCCGTATATTCGGATGTCTTCCTTCAACTTGAAAGCTTTCATCTTGGAGAACAGAATAGCCCTATCGTCCATGTCGAAAATATCAATTTTAGCGCCAAGTAGAGAAAGGATCTGTTTTCTAACTGCGAATTTTTGTTGTTTAAATTTCGGATTCAAGTCTTCACCCCTCTTTGCTATATGACATAATAATTCCACATTTTCGCTTCGTATTCCTGCATCTCTGTCGATTAATGTCAGTATTTTGTAGTTTTTTGTTGTTCTAAAAAGTAACGGGGACCTCTACTAAATCTTGAATACTACCGTCGCGGGCACTGCGGGTGTACACCATTAATGAACCATTTGGTGTAGTGGGTGTTTGATCAAATTTGATTTGTACGTCGAATAATCCGAAGGCAGGAGCACCATGTGCAGCTGTTGCAGCTTTTTCTTCTGTAATGGAACGCCCCATTGCGTCGCGAATTTGGTAATTTATCGTCGCTTCGAAAGCTCTGGCGCTCCCCATCAATCGTTGTCCGGAAGCAATCTTCGTTCCAGGTAAAGGCTCATATACGACGATATTCGTCGAGGATGGAAGCGGGATGACCAACCGGAATCCGGGGTAAATGACATCAGGTGATAGCCCCTGACGATTGCGGTTAGCTCGAATTAACTCACTCATCGGTGTTCCAAAGCGGCGGGAGATACTGAACAGAGTGTCCCCCTGCTCTACTTCGTAGGCAAAAGAAGCAATAAACAGCAACTGAGCGACTTTGAGTACGTCCGGTTGCTGGATTTGATTAAGTCCCGCCAACATATCAACGCTTACAGAGAAACGCTCTGCGATCCTAAATAAGGAATCACCCGGCTGAACCTGATACAGAACAGAGCTTTGCTCCGCCATTCCTGGCAATCTGGCTAAGAGCACTTGACCAGGATAGATTCGGTTAGGGTCTGATGAAGGTGGATATAACGCATTAATCTGAACTAGCGACGGTACGTTGGTACCCAGTTGTTCAGCAATCGAATACAAGGTGTCACCCGGGTGAACGGTATACAGCAAGTGGGTTCCTGATGAAATCGGCATGGAAACGCAACTCCTTCTTCAAATAGGTATATACCCATCATATGCCGTATTTATCTGTTAACGTGAATAGCGCTAAACATATTCCCACCAGGCTTCGATCCAGAGAAGATGTCCAAATAAAATAAAGCCACAAGACAACCCAGCATGTCTGGTTGTCTTGTGGCTTTATCAGGTTTTTCTTTTATAGTGGATTCGCTTGCGACTGTTTTTTACTTCCTGGTGCAAACCAACCTAGAAGAGCTATCGCAATCAAAACGCCATAGAAGATTAGCGTCCAGGCTGTGCCATGTGGGAAACTATGATCCAACACACCGATATCTTCATGGGCTAGAGTAATGACAGCAAGCTTCACGCCGACCCAGGCAACAATCGCGTAAGCCGTGGTTTCGAGTGCTGGCCGCTCAGCAAGCAGTTTCACAAACCACGTAGCAGCGAATTTGATTAAGACGAGTCCAGCGATTCCGCCAAGTAAAACAACTAGGAATTTTCCTCCGTCCATTCCGCCGAAATCAGCAAGCGGTGAGTCCGGTAGACCAAGTGCAAGTGCTACTGCGGCAAGAATGGAATCAATCGCAAATGCGAGATCCGCAATAGCAATTTTTCCTACGGTAGGCCAAAATCTTTTCCCTGCTGCATCTTTCTTCAAGTCCTCGCGATTATTCTCATTTTCCTTGAAGAACCGCGCTTGGATAATGTGCTTTAACCCGAGATATAACAGGTAAGCCGCACCGATCGCCTGGATTTGCCAAACGTTCGCAATAAATGATATGGCAAACAACGCCGCGAAGCGGAAAACAAAGGCCATAATGATCCCATAGTTGATCGCTTTCTTTTTCTCATTATCCGGTAAATGCTTCGCAATTACTGCCAAAACTAGCGCATTATCCGCAGATAACAAACCTTCCAAACCGATAAGTATCAGTAAAGCCCATGCATACTCTAACCAAATTGAATCCAACTTTCCATCCCCTTTCAATGTCAAACGTCACTTGTTAGCTTGTCCGAATATAATATATCACTTTGCTGCTGTCAAATAGTTTTAAGAATAGTCTCCCTTATATTACCACAACTTCATGAAAACATCCCCTCCGGTGCTTCAAGCACGAAAAAAAGCCTGATTCCTCAGGCTTCTGCATGTATCCAAACTATAACAACCATTCTCCCACAATGCCTGCAATCTCCCACTGACCATCTGATCGTCCCAGTAACGTGACGGAATTGCCTTGCACAGCTGTACCGATAAGGGATTTCCCTCCACTTGGTGTCAGAATGCTCTTACCAGGCTGTGTCACGAGATTAAGTCGATTCGAGGCTTCTACAAAAAAAGTATAAGTAACGGATGCTTTTGCTGTAGGTAGTGTCAGACTAACCTCTCCAGATGAGCCGGCATTAGTGATTTTGAAACCGATGTAATCGAGAGTGATGGCGCCGGAGGACGTGAACGTTTGAATGGGCAGCGGACTTTTTTCTGCATAAATGTCCTCTGAAGTGGGATCTATCGAATACATGCTTTGACCTCCACCTTTGATGGAGCAGTTGAGATAGGCAACGTTCCGTATGATTTCTGATTTGTTTTTCTTTAAAGAAAATCCTCGTTTTATCAAGGGGACTTGTCGTGAATCAATGGATTCACAGTCCATATAGACCGCATTTCCAATAGCGGTTCGTACCTGTGCGGGCACCGTTGTAAGGATGAATGAGGAACCATATCCGTAAGGATCATCTGGCTGATTAACTGTATTGCAGTTGATCGCTTTACAGCGAATATAGGATCTCTTCGCACTGTCTGCGGAGAATGATAAGTCAGAAAATCCGCCGTACTGCTCACTATCAGCAATACAATCAATCAATTTAATTTCACCTTGGACGGCTTTGGCGCCATCTCCTCCATAATTCATGGAATAACCAAATGAATTGCCTTTCGTGATGCAGCGATCAAAAACGATATCAATTGGCGCACTAACCGCAGTTGGTTTCAACAAAGTGATTAGGAAACCACGACCTGTGTTCCCTTCCGCCACACATTGGATGAAGCGAATATTTTTCAGCAGGTCCAGTTGGCCATTCGGCTCAATATCGACGCCACTCTGAGGAGCTGTCCCTTTTGTGTTGGTGAAGCGACAATTTTCCACAGTAAGGCCATCTACCGAAATAACGGATAAACCTTGTCTGCGGTTATTGTCCGCTCGGCAGTTTCGGATCACAATATTCCGGCAGAAAGTTACTGTCGATTCAAAATACCCGATATAAAACCCGTCTCCACCACTGTCATTGGCATTGATATTCTCAATTACAACGTTCTCGGATCCGCTAATATCGAAAATGTGAGCCTGTTCACCGGACGTATACGCCGCTTTGTTCATACGAAATATGGCACCATTCCCATTGATATATACGTCTTTAACAGTTTTGATACGTATTAACCGTTCGAAAGTTGGACTTACCCGGCTAAGGGTATCTATCGCTTGAATTATCGTCCCCGGCTCTAGTTCGATGGCGATTTGGCTTGGAATGAACAGTTGTCCTGTTAAGTAAAAGCCGCTCCGCTGCTTAGGAATAAACAACTTGTGGCCAGAAGCAGTGTTCAAAGCTGTTTGTAAAGCCAACGTATCGTTCGTCAAGCCATCACCTTTAGCACCGAACCAGGTTGCGATAATCGTATCTTCATACATGCGTTTGAATCGCTTGCCATTCGTAGATACAAGTACAGTTCCCGTGTTATCCGCGGTAGTCGTGTCATTTGGATCATACCGGAAGAAACCTTCTTGCATCTCATTCGTTACGTAGTAAGCCAAACTCGGATTAGGATCAAGTTCAGTCCTCAGATCCTCCAGTTTGACTGTGACGCACAATTGCATATCCAGTAATTCCAGTAATTCTTTCTTCCGATTTTTATTCGTTATACCGTATACGGAACCGGTTACTGTCTGATCTTTGGCGAAGACTGTTGACCTTCCCACTCCCTCCCAGAGTCCTGTAGAGATTGCAGCAATTCCTCCCAGTCCTAACGTAGCGAGCAGCTTCCTGCGACTAATTAATGGTTTATTTTTCTCTTCCCGAACTGTTGTTCCCTCTGCGTCCACGTTATGTGCAGCTTCTTCTACATCATTTGATTGGTTAGATGGTTTAGACATAGCTATCGTTACTCTCCTTTTCCCGACATGCGGGTATTAAGTAGGGTTGCAGGAATGTCAGCCTTTCAATCCAGTCGAAGCGATTCCTTGGACAAAGTATTTTTGAGCAAAGAGAAAAACGAAAAGCACAGGCACAATGGTAATAACGGCTCCAGCCATAACGAGCGTCATCCGATTTTGAACTTCGTTTTTCAGAAACAGCAGTCCGAGAGGCAGTGTAAACATATGCTTATCTTGTAAGTAAATTAGTGGTTCTAATGTGTTATTCCAAGCGCTCATGAAGGTGAACACAGCTAGTGCTGATAAGGCTGGTTTCGCTAAAGGAAGATAGATCTTATAGAAAATTTTCCATGGATTTGCGCCATCTACCCAAGCTGCATCATACAGCTCTTTCGGCAAAGTCTTATAAAACTGGTGCAAAAGGAAGATACCAAATGCCCCGCCGAGAAAACTCCTCACAATAAGCGGATAATACGTATCAAGTGCACCGACGGACTTCCAGATAAAATAAGTAGGAATCATCGTAATTTGGGATGGCAGCATCATCGTACCTAACATCGATAGGAAAATCATGTTCCTACCGCGAAATTGGAAGAAAGCTAAACCGTAGGCTACGATCGCACAGGAAGCTACGGTTCCAATCAAATCCATCAGCGTGACAAAGATGCTGTTCATGGTGTATTGCAGGAAGTTTACCTCGATCCATACCTGCGTATAGTTATGCCATACGAAAGGCTCTGGTATTAGTTTGGGTGGTAAGGTTAACTCAGAGCCCGCTGCTGTCAAAGAAGTTGAAAGCATATACAAGAAAGGAACAAGCATGATAAAGGATCCAACTCCTAAT
This sequence comes from Paenibacillus qinlingensis, assembly GCF_031455095.1. GTDB lineage: Bacteria > Bacillota > Bacilli > Paenibacillales > NBRC-103111 > Paenibacillus_E > Paenibacillus_E qinlingensis_A. The sequence continues at coordinate 1,596,204 of NZ_JAVDSB010000001.1, read as the reverse complement.
ATCACATAGGCGGAAGTTCGTAAACCAGGGTTTGTTTTATTCATAATGCACCCACCTCTTTTCCGTAACCTTCTGTACAATGGTGATGAGCAGAATGATCAGGAACAGTCCCCACGCCATGGCGGATGCGCTGCCCATTTTAAAGTTTAGGAAAGAATCGCGGTAAATCAGGATGTTCGGCACCATATTCCGATCGGCTACAGAAATGACGTCACCTAGCATAACTAGAAATACGTCAAATGCATGAAAAGCAGAAATCGTAGAGAGAATCATCACCATATACAACATAGGAGACACGATTGGCATAATGATTTTGGTGAATAGATTCCAACCTGTCGCACCATCCATCCGTGCCGCTTCCAACATTTCTTCCGAAATATTCTGCATGCCAGCTAAAATAATAACCATCGAATAGCCGGCCCCTTTCCAGACGTTAATGAGGGCGATAGACCCAATGACTAACCACCATTTTCCGCTGCGTATCCAATCAACCGGCCCAATCCCCATCGTATGTAAAATCCAGTTTAACAAGCCAAATTCATTGTTAAAGATCCATAGCCAGATCATCCCCCCTGCTACCCAAGGTGTGATTACAGGGAGAAAAAAGATAACCCGGAACAAGGATTTACCCCGAATTTGCTGATTAAGCAAATAGGCTAGAATTAGGGCAACGAACGTCTGAAGCGGCACGAACAGGATGGCAAAATAGCCGACATTACGCATGGAAAGCCAGAAAACTTTCTGATGTAGGAATTGGTTCCAATTGCGCAAACCGATCCATTGCGGCGGGTTGAATAAATCCCACTTCGTAAACGTGATATATAGTGAAAATACGAAGGGAAACAAGAAGAAGATAAGCAGCTGCAGGACAAAAGGTAAAGTGAAGGCGAAGCCCCACCAGCCTTGTTTGCGCATTGGAACACCCCTTTTTAAGTACAAGCAGGTTTATTTGTTATCGTCGAGCACTTGTTGGACTTTTTGTTGAATTTCTTTGGCTCCGTCTTCCGGTGCACGCTTACCGTCCATGATATCGTTCAAGATCGGGCCGGCGGCCGCTCTCCATTCGTTCCAGGATGCGTTCTCATCCAATGTACCGCCCGCTTCTTCAATCCCTTTAGTATAAGCCTTCTTGTTGAGCGGTTTGGTTGTCGATTTCTCCAACTCTGTCAGGGCTGTTTTCTTCACTGGCAAGCTTGTGCCGCTTTCTGACAGCAACCCTTGCCCCTCATCACTCAAATAATACTTGAGGAATGTCCATGCGGCCTCTTTCACATCAGGTTTCGATTTGGAATATAAAACCCATTGGTTCACAACCATCGGAACGAAGCGTTTGCCATCCATACCGATCGGCATCTTAACCGTGTCCCAATCAAGGTCCGGTTTGCTTTTATTAAGTGAAACTTGCGTTGCATATTGCATGAACGTCATCGCTGTCTTCCCATTTTCGAAAAACTTGCCAGTGGTGGCAGCTTCTCGAGTAGGACTAACTTTCAGCTTATTAATTGTATCGGACCAGGCTGTCAGCCCTTGAATCGATTTGGGATCGGTGAAAGTTGCTTTGGTTAATGATGAATCGAGTGAGGAACCGCCATACGCCCTCATCCAAGGCAGCCAGCCTAGTGTGATATTACTTCCTGCCTGGAAGCCGTAAATATCTGCTTTCCCGTCTCCGTTAGTGTCTTTTGTCAACTTCTTCGCAGCTTCTATCATATCATTGTAGGTCCAATCATCCGTCGGCAAGGGGATGTTATTATCTTTGAAAATTTGCTTATTAAAAGCGAGCGCCCCAGGGTTGATCCCGTGCGGAATTCCGTATATTTTACCGTCCAGTTTGGCGGACGTAAGCGCACTTACATAGTCATCGGTCTTCATATCGCGCTTAATGTACGGTTCTAAATTCTCCGCAACACCTCGTTTTCCATAACCTAGAACAACGGCATTTTCTTGCAGCCAAAGATCTGGCGGGTTATTTCCAGCAATGCGAGTAACGATCTTCGTAACAAAATCCGCCCAAGGCGTCTCCTCGATTTCCAGCGTAATGTTCGGATACTTCGCTTGAAAGTTCGTTATGATTTTCTTACTAGTGATGTCATAACCGCCGGGCAAGCCAATTTTCAACGTGACATCTTTTAATGGAGCTGGTGTTGCTGATGCCGTGGCCGTTCCACTTGTGCTGCTAGGTAAAGTATCCGCTGGTTTCTCGTTTGAACAGGCCGTGAGTGATAGTGCTGCAACGATGCTAATGACGATTGTCTTTTTGTTCATGAGTATGACCTCCCTTTTAAGAACAATTTCGAATCCATGACACACATAACTTATTTAGTTACTTGTAGGATTTGACCATCCAGCAGAAGCTGTTTTCGCAAAATGCCATAATCCAGGTCCTGCAATGCACATTGATGCTCTAGCGCCAAAGCGGCAGCTGTCGCTGCAGATTGACCAAGAATCATAAACACAGGTTCCATTCGAATAGAACCATAGGCGATATGTGAGGAAGACAAACAGACCGGTACGACAAGGTTTGTGCACTCCTCCCCTTTGGGAATGATAGATCGATATGAAATCGGATAAGGCCCATTGGGACTAATTTCAACATTTCCTTCATTGATACAACGACCATCAAGAACCAATCGCCTGCAATTGTGGGAGTCCATGGTATAGGCGGCTAAGCCAACCGAATCCTCTTCTACTGTGAAGTGGCGACAATGATGTTCTGTCATGACGACGTCTGATATCATACGCCTTGCCTCACGAATATACAGTTGGTGCGGCCATCCGCCGGTAGCGGTAAACTCATCAGCTGGCAGCCCCCACGTCTTAACCTCCGCTCGAATCGCTGCTGGGATCGTGTCGTCATTGGCCAAAAAATAAAGCATACCCATATTATAATGTAGATGTTCTTGAAAGAGCTGCTCCCGAATCCTATAGCTCGCTTCAGGCCAAGCATAATTGCGTCCAATATAATCGGTTGAAATAGCTCCCCAATTATTCAAGTCACTCTTCCCGCCGGGCATCACCTTATTGAGCTTCAAAGCATCCCAGACGCCGTTACGGATATATCTCGCTAGTAAAGCGAATTGATCACGATTGTAGTTAGGTGGTTCTGAAAATGGAAGTTGATTATCCCGGTTACTGCTCAAACAAATGCGGAAGTTATAAGCCTGGACGGAACTGTCTCCCTGTCCTTGCACGCCAGGTGCAACATCGGATATACCCGCGAGCAGACCGCTATCGATTTTGCCTTCTTGTACATAGGGGTCAACCCAAGCGGTAAAATTATGTTTCGGATGACCAAAATGAATGCCGTTCAATATTTCTTTATAGACAGTGTTGGATTCTCTACCCACATGATAGGAAACGCCTGCCCGAGCAAGGAGATCACCTTCATAGGAAGCATCGATGAACATAGGGGCTGAATAGATGGTTCCATCTTCCATATGGATCTGTGTAATACGACCTGATTGAAGTTCTACGCGATCTATATACTGTTCCAAATAAACAGGTATCTCATCTCGCTGCAACCAACTCATATAGATGTCTTCCGCGACATGAGGTTCCAGGGCCCAAGTCCTTCCATCCGGTTCGTCGCTGCCATAGTGTTGACCCAGTGCTTGATAGAACTCGCTGGAAATCCCGCCAATCGCCATGGTATTACCAACATCCGTACGTCCGAGACCGCTGGCTGTCATCCCACCAATATGTTGGCTGAATTCAGCAATCACAGCTTTGAGTCCCATGCGACTAGCTTGAATGGCTGCTGCTATGCCTGCTGGCGTGCCGCCATAGATGCACAGATCAGCCTGAATATGATTGGCTTGCAGAGGTAGAGGTGGTTTGGGCTTATAATAATACAAATGTGAAAAAGAACTCATACTGGATCCTCCTCCGTTTAATTTGTAAGTAACTGTGTGAAACAACTGCATTCCTTCTATAAAATGAAGCTCTCAACAGGAGAGTAACAGATAGATTGGAGCTGAGGCGTATCTACCCTTCTTCCTAGTTGAAGAGATTCCATGCCATGATTAATCATTCCGGTTGTGAGAAAAGTACGCTCCGCACTGACAGGTGAATGATGGGTCAGTACCATCTGCTCAATCAGTCTTGTCAGTTTCTCGAAATGCTTATAGGGTCGCCCCATGCCACTGTCACAACGAGCTGCTGTAATTAAGCCATCAGCCGCACGAAAAGCAAGCCCCCACTCTCTGATAAAACGCTGAAGCTGAAGAACATAGCCTTTCAAACCATCGTTATATGAAATAATGAACAAGACAGGTACGTCTACATGATCCCTAGGATGACCAGGTAATACATCTCTAAGAGCGATAAGTGCCTGAACCATGAGATCCTCTGGGACATCTCCCCGTTCCATAGCCGCCCACACGGATCTCCCTTCCAGCGCTTGAACGGAGCAGATCCCGGTCTCACCGCCATGTCTTTGTTCAGCTGCGGCTTGCAGCACCTCCATGCCATGAAACCCATAGGATTCGACTCCAAGCCAACTAATGACAAAAATCTCCTTCACCTGATGAAGTTGAGTGGATGAATAGCTAGGTAATTGAGGAGCATGTGGAATTGAGGAGCCTCCGAGAAAAGGCAGTCCCCTTCTCGTGAGCTCGTTGTAGATCCATTCCGCATCCTCCATGAGATAAGATAGATGCTTATCATTGAAAATCGGTATCGTAAGCCCTAAACGATCCAATGCACGAAATGTTTCTTCAAAAAAACGACGGCGTGGATACCTCTTTTGACGCTTCTCGTTCCACGGGTAGTCGCCATGTTCACCAATGATGAGAACGCCATCTATTGGAATTCCGATATGTGGAGCTGCAATAGCTTCCTCAATGGAAGTGTAGATAGGTATACCACGAAATTGCGCTTCTGCTGTGCCGATATCGTTGGATGGAACCTGATCCAGATAGAGTGAAACCACTTCGATTTGCGGATTATAACCGAACATGCCTAGCAACCGTCCGATGATAACTTCTGCATGCGAATCAGGACGATATTCTGTGACGATGGCAGCTACTTTTTTTCGCGCATTCCACGCCTTCATTTCATTGAGACACAAGTTGTTTCCTCCTATGCCTGTTCCATTAATAGGCAAGCAGTCAAGGCAGCCGACCAATGAAAATCTCTGACAACGTCCATCTTTTGTCGAATATTATAGTTGCCCCGGTGTGGCCCTTTTCGATCGCATGCTACAGGTGGTACATCGTCTGCCGAATCGAAATATTCAAAGATGACTCCGAACTGTTCATAGTATTTCTGCACCATCTCAATACTTTGCTGTGCAAGCTTATCTGCTTCCTCGTTTCTACCTTGCCTCTTAAGACCTATATACACAAGGTAGTTCATATTCATCCATACAGGACCTCTCCACATATCCGTGCTGTACGTTTTTTCAGAGGCTGCCGTCGTTGGAATCGGGAATTTTGTTTGAAAATGTTGGGTATCCTGCAACATGGATATCAATTTGTCTGTACGCTCTTGAGGGATCGTATGTAGGAGCAGTGGGAGAAATCCACTTACCGCCTTCACTCGAGTAAAGTTTCCATCCATGTCGCGATCAAAGTAAAACCCCTCACGCTCATCCCAAAGTAAATCTTGAATTTGACTAGTCATATCAAATGCTTTTCGCTGCCAATATTGAGCTAGCTCAGTTTCACCAAGTTCATCAGCGATCAATCCAATGAAGTAAGCATCTTGAGCGACAAATACGGAAAAATCTACGGCGTCCAATACAGCCGCTTGATCAAACCGTGGAGAATTATCCATTCCGGACTCTCCGGATCGGCATAGTGGATTGCCTTCAATCATCCACTCCAGCAATCCATTCCCGTTGCGATCACGGTGCGTGATATCCCAATTTACATAACGTTCGAGTATAGGGAGTGCATAACGCAAGTGGGAACTTTGTTTGGTATGACGGTAGTTCTCCCAGACACCCCAAGCCAATATAGGTGGCTGGGTTATACCAGAGCCTGATCCATCCACTTTATAGGTATGGGGAATCATGCCATCATCCCGCTGTGTATCCAGTACGGATTTAAGAAAATGCCATGACAGCTCTGGGTTCAACAGATTCATAGCAAGTGAATGAAAGACAGAGTCCCATAACCACATCGCTTTGTGAGGAACACGATCCGGCGTGGACCAGTGCTGACGAATTACACCTTCAGAAGCAAGAGTATTGACTTTCATCACACTGAAGCACTTGAAAAGCAGCCGTTCTTTCATCGGATCATGAAGTCGAGGTGCCAGTTGATAATATTGCAGTCTCGCTTCAATTTCCTCCAATGAATCGTATGACAAACCCTTCACGACTCGGCTAACAGCTTCTTCCCTCTGTCGTCCATAAGATAATGCCCATCGTTCCTTAACTCTTAGCAAAACGATGACATCCTGTCCATTCGCCGACTCTGTAATGAAAAGTGAATCATCGGCCCAAGCTTTACCACCGTCTTCTTCTTCAAAACTTAGCACAATGTCAACAGACGAAGGAGCGTTTCCAATAAGCGTATGCCAGCTCTGATAAACCGCCAACAGCGGACTTTCCTCCGATTCCGTTACAAGTACATCTCCTGTCGCAATTTGAACAACTCCTGCGTGCGGAACGAGAAATTGTAACCTTCTTCTTTGAGGTGTATGAAATAGTAGACTATAAGTTCCCTCGCCCACAGTAGCAACGAACTGAGAATACGAATCCGTCTGCCCGTCATAACCGGAAAAAGCAAACAGAGCACCTTCTTTCCATAGGTTAGGTAAATTTTCTCGGACATTTAGTGCGATCTTACTCCCCGTCAAATGTGCTCTCTCCCTTATGAATGCGTTTATTTGATATTATTATCTCGCAATTCAGATAAATGGTTATATAGAACAATTTGCTCAATCGTTACATGATTTTGCTCTTTTCCTCATTTCGGTACAGAAATCACTATGGTATACTCAGAATTATCTGATAGTTAAGGCGGGTGAACGGCAATGGATGTTTTAAAGAAAATTGAACCTTTTGAAGGTAGACGCTTTCCATTAAGAATGACGGAAGTCATCAGCTGTTTTCACTTAGTTAGACCTCACTGGCACGAACACCTTGAATTTATTCAGGTTATCGAAGGTGAGGTTCAAATTCTTATCGACAATCGAACCTTTATTGCGCATGCACCTTGTATTCTTTTCATAAATAGTTGCAAGATTCATTCCATGCATTCGCTAAACGGCAAGAACAGCATCATCCACGGGATGATATTCGACATGTCCTTATTAACTGGCTCTTCAGAGCATTCCGAATTACAGCATGCACTGGCCCAATTCATTCAAACAGCTCCAATCCAAGAGCCCATCCACCCCGTACATCCGTTATGGAACGAACTGAATACCCAATTTGAAATCGCATACAAAGAATACGCGGCGCAACATATCGGTAGTGAGCTCATCATCAAGTCTTCGCTATATCGCATGATGATTCCTTTACTTCGGAACTATCAACAGGTGCTTTCCCTCTCAAAAGACTTCAACAAAAGCTTTGATCAGTACAAACGGTTGAAACCTGTCATTGATTATATAGAGTCCAGTTACGCTCAAAAAATTTATACCGACACCCTCGGTGGACTTGTGAATTTAAGTCCTTTTCACTTTACACGGTTTTTTAAAAAGGTAACGGGGCTTACCCCGATGAACTACATTAATCGTTATCGGGTAGAAATGGCCAAACGATTATTAATCGAACATAACTTAAGCATCACCCAAATTGCTGAACGCACGGGCTTCTGTAATGTTAATTACTTCGATAAAGTATTCAAGGAAATGAACGGATTCACACCACTGGAATTAAGAAAGCAATTTACCGATAGTTAACCACTTACAATTGTCACCAAAATATTAATCTATCCACTCTACTTATGAGAGAGGTCACTTCACTATTTTACCATAATTTGGATCCCGTTAGATGCAAAAGGCAACCGATCCACTAAGGTCGGCTGCCTTTTCTTATGTATTGAACAATTGTCTTAACGTGGGATTCCATTGTCTGTTTGGGACATGTCCCTGAAATATTCGATAACGACCTCACGAAATTCCAGCGCAGCTGGTGAGATATATCGACTCTTGTGCCACAACAACGCAATTTCCCTTACTACTTCGTGCGTCTCTATTTGGAGATATTTAATTTTCGCTAGTTCATTCCTCGCCGTGCTTGGTATGAAAGCTATGCCAATTTCAGCTTCCACCAGATTGACCAGCCTTGCTGGTTCATCCCCCTCGTACACATAATGTGGAGTAAATCCAGCAGTTTTGCATGCCGCGTCCATTAAATCACGCGTACCGTAACCGATTTTTAACCCTACTAACCATTCATCCCTCAACTCAATCAGTGACACACTGCTTCGACCGGCCAGCCGATGCCCTATTGGAACAGCGACAAGGATGGGATCGATGTACAGGATTTGACATTCGATGTCATCCCGTTTCACAGGCGGCGAGGACAAGCAATAATCTACCTCACCTCTCTCAAGTAGATTAACCATTTCCTGCGTGGTTAGCATTTGCACATGAAATTGAATATGGGGCCGCTTTTGCCGAAATTTCCGAAGAATGTGATGTAGTACACTTGCACTCGTCACCCCTAGTTCAAGGGTGCCATGATCAGGGCTTGATAAATTGTTAAGTTCCAGCCTCCCCTGATCCAATTCGAACAAAGCTCTTTCTGCTCGTCGAAGAAATATTCTCCCGAACTCATTCAGTTGCAGCTTTCTTCCTACTCGATCGAATAGTGAGACTCCCAGATCTTCTTCGAGGCGTTGAATGGTTTTGCTTAATGACGATTGTGTAACATGCAGACCGCGGGCAGCTTCTGTTACATGCTCTGAACGAGCTACCGCAAGAAAATATTGTAGTTGAAGAAGTTCCAACTTCGAACACCCCATTCATTCCTTCTAGTCAATGAGATTATAGCATGCAATGCGTTGGAATATATAATTGATTTCAAGTAAGATGACAATAATATTCCATACGAAAGGGTTGAACATCTTGAATCGTAAATTGGTACTTTACATTGTAGCTTTTGCCGCGTTTCTTGGGCCGTTCACGCAAACCATTTACACCCCTATTTTACCTGAGGTTGCAAATGAGCTCCACTCCACCTCATTCGTCGTAAATTTAACGATTTCAGTGTTTACCTTATTTCTTGCTATCATGCAGATGATCTATGGTCCGCTCACAGACTTAAAGGGTCGACGCAAAGTCATGTTATTCGGAGTAGCGCTGTATGTTATCGCTTCGATTGGCTGTTTTTTCTCAGACACGATAGCCTTTCTGGTGATCTTCCGAGCACTGCAAGCAATCGGCATCGCTGCTGGATCAGTCGTAGCCGTTACTGTCATTAGTGATTTGTTTGAAGGGAAAGAGCGCGGTCAAGCGATGGGGACATTTCAAATGTTAGTATCGTTAGGCCCTGTACTCGGACCGGTCATCGGCGGGTTTCTTAGCGGTTTGTTTAATTTTCATTCCGTGTTTCTCGCTCTTGCGGCAACCGGTATGCTTGTTCTAGTTTTCAATTATCTTTATTTGAAGGAAACGAAGCCAGAGAGTGTCGAAGCAAGACGTTTTCAACTACGAGATTTTGTAGCGATTCTTCAGAATCACATTGGATCGTCCATTATTTATCTTGGGTTTATTCAATATTATGTGTTTTACTATTTCCTTGTTTTTCTGCCCAACATTTTAACCGATAGTTACGGATTGTCAGCCCAGCAAAAAGGACTTGTCTTTCTGCCTATGTCACTTGGCATTTTTCTAGGTAGTTACTTAGGAGGAAGAGTACAGGCGAGATTTGAAGGGGAAAAGCTTCTCGTACGAACCACTTATCTAAATGCCATTTCGGTATTACTATTTCTCATATTCTACGCGATTTCTTTGCCATTTCTGCTAGTTGGAATTATCTGTTTTGGGTTAACGCTAGGGTTTTCGCTCCCCGTACAAACGACGCTGTTAACCAGCACTTTCTCGCATAACCGTGCAACCGCCGTCGGCGCATATAATTTTTTCCGTTATATGGGAATGGCCGTGAGCCCAATCGTTGGCAGCCTATTCTACCCAATCGGCGGCTATGTTCTGCTGTTTGGTTTTATCATTGTCATATATCTGGCATATGCTTTACTGTTGTCGCGGCGTCAGCTAGGTGCTCATGCAAATCGTCCATCGCTTGGAAAGGAAGGCGTGTAATCGCCGTGAATTTCGCTGATGAAATCCCATCTTATGGCGTGTCTATCATTTCACCCTGTTAAGTTACTTGCATACCATAAGAAGATTACCATCGGGATCCCTAAAATTGAACCAATGATCATTCTCGATACCTGTTGTTAATTGTACATTTTTCGCTCTCATAAATTCATAAGCTTGTTGGATATCTTCTGTACGAAACTGAAATGAAGGTACTTGATATACGTTTTCTGGCGAGTAGATTTTACTATCCAGGACAATATTGGGACCTTCCATCGGAAGAATATAAATATGACCAAAAAATAGTTCACCGTCCGTTGGTAAGCCTAAAATGTCACAGTACCAATCACGTGCATTTTCAATATTACTTACTGGAATAAAAACGCCACCAATTTGATTTTTTACAGGATTCATAGTAACCTCCAGAGTCATTTATGATACCAAACCTTTGGACAAGCCCTTTGAAAAAGGTCAACACTAACATTATAATTCAACTTTAATATTCCATATTTTCCCTTGAAACTCCTCTTTCGCTGCGGAAAGTCAGAAACTAAAAAAGATGCGAATATGCATCTATTTATGCTAGAGAAGTCACGTTCTATTAGGAAAGATGCGAATATGCATCTTTTTCCACCGCATTTATCCTTTTTAAGGAATTTCGGTAAAAAAGGATGTATTTTCGCAGCAATTCCTCGATAAACGGTCTATTCTTCTTGAAAAAGATGTATTTTTGCAGTTTTCTGCTCATATCGAGACGTTTAATGAGAACCAAAATAGAGGTAAGCTTCACTTACCCCTCCAAACCCAAAATTAGATATCAAAAAAGCCGCACTTCTACGACTTTAGAGCTTATCTACCTCGTCATCTGTTTGCTCAGTGTTTCTTGCGGCAGATAAGCATCATGTTCTCTCAAGGTTGTTATTAACTGCTCCGTATCCAATTCACAGGCCGATTGTCCTGTACGAATCGTTTGTACAGCTGCCGTTCCAGCGGCTTGACCCATCATCGCACAAGCGGGCTGTACTCGAATAGAACCGTGTACCTGGACATCACTGGATACACATCGCCCAGCTACCCATAGATTTCTCCACCCCTTCGGCACCAGTACACCGTAGGGAATTCCGAAGCATTCGCCAGGGCTTAAGCGACCTGCTTTTTCAAATTCATCATAATACCGTTTGTATTCTTCTTCGGAATTGTTGTAAGGATGGATATCGATGGACTTGTTAAAGAGTCCGATTTGGTCCGGAAATTGGCGACGAGCGAAATAATCTTGTACATTCAGCTCATATTCGCCAACGATGCGGCGTGATTCCCTGATTCCGATAAGCGATGCGGTCGTAACATGCTCAATATGCTCAAATCCAGGAACATACTTTTTATAAAAGTCCATGTATTCCCTTGCAAGTCTACGCCCCAGCATAACGCCGTCCGACAAATCCTTGCAGCGTAGTGCATTTAGGTTAAACAGATGCCCACCGTTCAAATAGCCTACCGTGTGATTGACCTTTGCCATCCCTGGCAAATGACGATCTGGCTGTGAGAAATGTCCGTCCCGAAGCGCAATATGCAGCATCTCCTGTTGGATTTCATAGGATTTGCCTTTCGTGGGACCCCAGTCAATGTTAGAGAATAGAGAAGCAAGTGTCGCAGGCATAATGCCTGGTGTATCCCGTCCTGCTTCCACACACGTGACATCGCACAATTCCGATAATACAGCATCACCTGTACTGTCAATAAAGGTTTTGGCACGAACATAAGTAAAACCTTCAATGTTATGCAGGACAACTCCTTGCACAATACCAGTTACGGAATTCGCTTCTGCATCTACGACTTTCGTAAAAAAACGGACCTCTACTCCGGCATCTACGGCAAATTCATCTAGGACTAACTTATAGCCCTCAACTTGAAAAGCAGTCCATTTGTGATAATGTTTACGCCAACTGTCCGGGTCGATGTCAGGACGTAAGAGGCTCCGTCGATACAAGGTTTCAACAACTTCTTTCATAAAACCGCCCACCAGCATGCGCTCGCCGTTGGCCATCGGATCGAATGCCGTTACCAAGCCTGATGTGCCCATTCCGCCTAAGCATCCGGTGCCTTCGACCAGAAGGACTTTTGCACCTTGTCTTGCGGCACTGATAGCAGCCGCTGCACCGGCAGGTCCGCCCCCAGCTACAACGAGATCATAGTATTCCTCCGCGATTGGAATGTTGCGATGAAACGAATACGTATGCATGGAATAAGTACTCCCTTCCTTTTCACACTTACCGTTCTCTTTCTATCGCTAAGTATAGGTTAACTAAAACGCACGTTATAGTTTAATATTTGTTTAACTCTTAAGGGGCTCAGTTTCAGGTTGCGTGAACACCTCATCATCGCGTCCGCTTCTTGAATTGAGACAGGAAAAATTGCAGAGATAAAATCAAGAGAGTGAAAGCTATTCCCGTTTCGATTACGAGATAAGGATAAGCTTGGATGTACTTAGCTCCATAAGCGATCAACGAGGTCCACTCACCTGTTGTCGTCAAATAAATAAAATAAGGCGCTTCACCAGGAACTAACTTATCTACCATATCCAACGTTTCAGCCCCTCCAATAATGATATTGAAAATAGCCAACTGTCCCATTAGGAAGAGAATGAGGATAAACTCACTTATCACCATATAAAGCAACTCAAGTCGCATACTTGAAAAAATATGCCTTACAATTCTATGGAATGACGAGCCACCCATCAACCGGGAAGCGACGACGTATGGTTTGGAACTGTACAAACGGGCTCTTTCGGCAATCTGGTAGGCAAGTGGGAAGATACCTAGGACAGTTACCATGAAGAGAAAGATCATATTAAATAGTATTAAATTGTGTGGGTTCGCTTTGTCCACATTATTTAAGCCAAGTTTGAAATACAACCCAATCAGCGGTGGATACAAGAACAAAAATGCTGGCACGGCAGAGATGACCCATTGCATCGTACGCAACGCGCCTCCTCCTCTTCCCGTCGTTCCCGACCACATGCCAAGAGGCACAGCGAAAATGAATCTTAATGCCGTTAATAAAGCTGCATACGCCAAAGTGTACTTCAATCCGTTCAGCAACAAGCTCAACATATCCAATCCCCTGTGGTCGGTACCTAGAAGATAAGTAGCATTCGGATGAAGAGGAGGCGTTTCATAAATCGTTTTACCGTCGATTATATTCGAATTTAAGTAGACTTTATCCGCGTTTGTAAGTCCATGGGGTTTAACCATCCCGCCGAATGCCGCTAGTAATACGATGAATATGATCATCGCGCAAGCGAAATAAAACAGTTTCGATGATTTCTTTTGCACGGTTATGCTCCCTCCCCTATCTTTACGACAAAGAGCTTACTGAGCCATGCATATATAACATGAAAAATAATTGCTATTATAACAAGAACGATACAAAAGATTGGAGTAGCGCTGATATTTTGGACTCTGGGACTGACCAGATATCCGCCGAGACCAAGAATATCGCACATCGCTTCTGCAACTGCCATGCTTGCGATAGCCAAAGTCGTCGCTTTTGGCATCACCATCAACAGGTCCGACATAATATTCCGAATAACGTGATGAAAAAGCACTTCCCTTTTGGTCAAACCCTTAGCCAACGCTGTTGTGATATAATCCTGCTTCATCTCGCGTTCGATTGCGAGGCGCAGCGTTCCGTAAATCAAAACCCCGGGTATTAAAGCGATCGCAAGAAAAGGAATCGTAAACGGAATATGATTACCATAATGTGCTACCAGTATGATGTTTCTTCCCGTCAATCGAGTTAAATATATGGACGCTAGTTGAATAAGAATGATCAGTAGAAAATCCGGCAAACCACTTAATAGCGCATGTACCGAATTCAACAATCGCCCTATCGTCCCCCACATCGAAGCTACCAGTGATAATAAGGTGGAGAACAAGACCCCAACGATCAGACCAGGTATTAAATAAGTACAAGTGCGGACAACCGTTTCCTTTAAAACTTTCTTTACCGGAATGTCATAATTTCCAGTGCGGATTAGACCTAAATCGCCATGCGAGTAGTTAAGTAAAAGTTCCTTAAAGGAAAACAGATAGTAGTGAAACGAAAATGCTGGTTTCTCAAGTTGTACTTTTCTCGGAAGGAATACACCTGGAAGTTTACTAGCCAGCTTTCCGTATTCATCGACTCTTCCGTAAGGTACGGATATAATGTGTAGCTTCGCGTCAACAATCCTGCTTCCAGGAAGCTGCGAGACGACCTCTTCATTCGTTGATTCAGAACTAAGATTAATCCGTAACAGATCAGGAGCCTCAAGTATGAAGGCTTTACTGATGTTACTCATCAAAATGACAGCTGTGATGGTAATGAAGCTTAGAAAACCCCATTTCATAATGAATTTCAATATGATCAGACTCCTTTCTGGCATAAATAAGACAATTGGAAACGTCAATATGTGACTTCATTTTTATGGAAATTTGATATATATAAAAAAGCACCCCCGAGTCCGATTTCATGAAATTAAAAATTCATGTTCATCCTCTGAAGTGCTGCTCGATTTCCAATCATCATTTCCTGATACCCATTTCCTTAATATTCACGTTAACAACCAGGCTAACTTTCATGGATTGATATTGTTGTTTCCAAACCTCTTCGTTCCAATTTCGCGTTTTACTTCTAACGAAATCTCCTATTCCGAGAGGGTCGATCCCTTCTTTTTTAAACATTTCGATGAGATCCATTCCCGTTGTAGTTAGATCTTTTTCGAAAGCAGCTTTTATGCTATCTTGATCCTGCAAAGATAAGTAAATCCCTTTTGCATCAATAATTTCAACATTGATATGAAGATTTAATGTCACTTTTGAACTATTCGAATCTTTACTCATATGATATCTCGTCTTAGAACCTACATTTTTCACAGCCATGTATGTATTATTGTCTAACTGTGTCTCAAGAACACCGTACCTCGTATCTTCCAGAAGAAGCTTTATCACTCGCATCTGTTTTTCGTTCAAGGACTTTACGTATTTGTCAGCTTTAAATAAGGCTAATCCTGTAATCATGACTGTATTGTTTTGCAAATTCAGAATCGGCAAAATGGGGTCTAAGCCTTTGCCCAAATAGGAATACTCAAAATCGTGAATATTTTGCCTCGGAACAAGCCCGCTCCGCACATTCGTGTCGAGTAAATTGCACAAGTACATCCCTTTTTCTTCATTTGAACTAAAATTGGCCTTCAATATATCCTTGGCTTTCCCATCAACTACTGCCAAATACATTCGTCGAGAAGTTACTGCATCGCGTAAGAACACATCCAATTCGTCGGCCAAGCCGTTAGCCGCCAACTCTTTTCCAAATAATATCACCGAAAGATTTCCCGGTTTAATAGGCCGATTTAATTGCATGTCCATTAATTCGGTTATGTTCCTAGTTGAATGGCCAATCTTTGAGTGCAAAGTATTCGAAATGGTATTCGATTTACCTGCTTGAAACTTAGGTGCGGCGAGCGTTAATTCGATTTGATCATCTGGTGCTTCGTCTAGGGCGCTAACAAAAGAAATCGTAATTTTCTCTAACGTTTGTTGCTTGACACACCCTGTTACTAGGATGCTCACAAGGAATAAGTAGACAAAAGAACGTCTCATACGGTCCTTCTCACTTTCATTCTAACCATATCGACGATGTATAAGAATGGGATGTACACTAGAACAATGTAGAATCCGATTCCGGATAGCATGCTTTGAACAGATGAAATACGGGTATGATTTGGAATTAGACATACAATGGTAAAGACGAGCACTAATAAGATAGGCAGGGCTGTCAATTGTTTAACAGTGAACATTAATTTACACATTCTGCTTGCTGCCCAAAGACCGAAGCATATGATAGGAATTACCCATAATATCTGAGCAACTGCGCCGATATATTCAAATCGTTCAATAAATGGAAAATGAATAAATTTATATTTGGTTAATTGTGGCCATATTTCCTTTGATAACTGTTCAGGCTTGAACATGAGTAGCGCGAAGATAATAATTAATAGATAAGACACAGTTGAAAGTACATTAGCAATATGTGCCCATTTTTGAGATTTTTTTGGGCTTTCAATGAATGTGTAACAGAAGAATAACGATTCCACGCCTAAATAGGGAAATGTCATTTCTTTGCCTGCTTGGATGATATCGATAACCGAATGATCAAATATGGGGGTTAAATTGTTGAAATGAAAATAAGCCACGGGAAAAAACAAAGCAAATATGGTTACATATCGGACCAAGCTAACCATACAAATGCCAACGATGACTCGAAAACCACCTGCCACGATGTAATAAACAAGCATAAGTAAAGCTAATGCCAATGTCCACGTCACTAAGTCAGGAAATAGCCATACTTGTATGATTTCTATAAATTGACGTATGAGGTAACTCGCAACAAGCAGGAAGTAAATGATAAAGCCAAAGTTAAGTGCTCCACCTACCAGTTTTCCAAAAAAATGTTGATGAATATGCACAAGATCCGTCTCATTATGATTGAGAATCTGATACATCATCCAAATAATGACATGGAAAATGAGTCCCCATAGAACGACTGAGACCCAAGCATCTTGGCCAGCCAATTGAATAGGTTTGATCGACATCGCAAGATATTCGGGTCCGAACTGCATCGAATGAATCAACACGAGTACAAGGAAAGGCGAAATTGTCAATCTCGGTTGTTCTGTTGATTTCATCTTTGTTCACTCCCAAAGCTAATTCATTCATCTATATCTTTTTTAGAATTTGCTTTTTTCTTATTAAATCTTACAGGTCTCCTAGTTCTTAAAAACGAAAACCGATGTTCAAATTTTGAATACGGTGGACGAATTAAGGTATCAAATAAGTCTGCCGTGCGAAATGGATAAAACGGAACCAAATATGGCATCCCGAGAGAAGTTAATCGCAGTAAATGAGCAATTAGGGCTATGAGACAGATGATGATTCCGAGTAAGCCCCATAATTGTGCTGCGAAAATAAATGGGAAACGTAGGATACGTATCGTAGCGCTCATTCGGAAGATCGGTGTCGTGAAAGAAGCTAGAGCCGACAATGCCACTATGATTAATAAAAAATTACTTGTAAGCGCAGCCTCAACAGCGGCTGTTCCAAGTACAATACCTCCAACAATACCAATGGTTTGTCCGATTTTCGTAGGTAATCTGGCGCCTGCTTCCCGCAATAGTTCAATGACAAGCTCCATAATGAGCACTTCCACGATTGGAGGGAATGGTACATTTATTCTCGAAGAGATGATAGTAGGCAAAAAGACGGATGAAATACTCTGACCGTGATAGGTAATAACGGCAACATATAGGGGCGAGGCAAATACCGAAAACATCACCGAGAACATGCGAATCAACCGTAGTATTGACGCTATAATCCATGGCAAATAGTAATCTTCATAGGTAATAAAAAATTGCCAGAAATTAACCGGTGCAAAAAATGCAGTCGGTGCCCCATCCTTTAGAACGCATATTTGACCCGAGGATACGGCCCAGGCAACGTAATCAGGCCTTTCGGTCCCAATAGTCTGAGGAAAGATCGAATTGGAATTATCTTCGATCATTTGCTGAAGCAAAGTAGTATCCGTAACTTGATCAAAATCTACATCCTCAATGCGCTGCATACATGTTTCTAAATATTGTTCGTTCGTTAATCCCTCTATGTAAATAATTGCAACTCTCGATTTGGAAATACTCCCTGTTGTTAGTTCTTTGATGCGTAACTCTGGAATGGGAAGCCGCTTACGGATCAAGTTAAGATTGACATCCAATGATTCAACAAAGGCTTCTTTCGAACCTTCTACGGTGAATTCGGTTTCAGGTATTGATACGTTGCGACCTTTTAAGGCAGCTGCATTGACCAATATACAGTCATGGCTTTGAAATCCATATTGGATTACAACATAACCCCGATAAAACTTGTTTTGAATGATGTCCCAATTGGAAGATACTTCTTTTTCTGCTACAGGGATGCATCGATACAAATCCTCAAAGGATATATCCGAATTATTTTTCAAGCAGCCAAGGATATGCCATTGCAGTAATTCTGACTCTGTTAGAGATTTGAAATACCCGATGAACAAAGAAATCTCATTCAATTTATGTTCATAGCATACGAAATCCGCTGAATCACTAAGCTCCTTCCATAGCCGAGGGATTGAATTCATTTCTAATCACTCTTTTCTAAAAATTATTACTCAATCATTGTGTCTCTACGAACGATTAATTATTCAGAATTAAAGCACAAAAAAGAGCCCCGTAATTTCTCGGGACTCCTATATATTCTTATAACTATTTAGTTCTTTACTTGATTACACTTAAGCGTAGTTACGGCTAAGCCAATCTTTCAAGTGCGTAGTGGTAGTCGTCGTTGGATGGCCACCGATTGGAACAAGGGATTGATCATTCACCTGAACGGAGCCGTAGTATGGCGCGTTGGCATCCGAAACAACCTGACGTGGATCTTTCGTTGCTTTGAAAAATTGTCGAACAAGCTCGTCCATGCGAATTTGATCGGGTCCAGCCACGTCAACAATGCCATTTGCTGGCGCTGCAAGTGTGAAATGAGCTACCGCTGCTGCAACATCATCCGAAACGATAGGTTGCATAAGAGCGGAAGGCAATCGTACGGTATCCCCTTGTGTTGCAACATCGGCGATGCCGCCGATGAATTCGAAGAATTGGGTAGCGCGGACAATCGTATAGGGAACCTTAGCATTTTGGATAAGCTCTTCTTGCGCCATTTTTGCACGGAAGTAGCCACTTTGGAGAAGTCGTTCCGTACCTACAACCGATAAGGCAACATGATGACTTACACCTGCTGTAGCTTCAGCAGCAAGAAGGTTCGTATTGGATGTAACGAAGAAATCCAATACGGCTTGATCTTCCCACGAAGGCGCATTTGATACGTCAACGACTACCTGCGCGCCATTAAGCGCTTCTGCCAGCCCCTCACCCGTGATTGTGTTCACACCTAAAGAAGGTGAAGCTGCTACTACCTCATGACCAAGTTGACGCAAGTTGTTTACAAGTTTTTTCCCAATAAGTCCACTACCACCGATTACGACTATTTTCATGTTAATTCCTCCTAGTTGTTATTGTCATCAATCACTATAAAGACAATTGGCGATCTGAATGTGTGACATCAATAGATTTATATTTTCCCTCGCTTATATCCGATATCCATTTTATTTAAACGCCTCACCAGTAAAAGCAAAGAGTGAAAACAAGAAAAGCAATGAAATAAGCACAAAAACACCCATACAGATATAAGAAGATATTTTTTGAGAGCGTGGTGAGATCGTAATCCCCCAGCTAATTAAGAATGCCCAGAGACCATTGCTAAAATGGAATACAGCCGACAATACGCCGATGACGTAAATGATAAAGTACACAGGATTCGTAGCGATCTCATGCATCGTCGAACCCAGTTCCTCATGCGTAATATTCCCCAAGTAAATTTGAAAACGAGTATTGAAAAAATGCCAAAATACGAAAATAAATGTGAGAACGCCAGTAATACGTTGCAAAGTAAAGGCCCAGTTACGACCGTACGCGTATTGGCCAGAGTTCAAATTGGATTGATAGGCCATATAAAGACCATAAATCCCATGAAACAATATCGGAAGGTATATCCCGAAAATCTCCAGCAATGGCTTAATTGGCAGACTGTTGATGAAATGCACGTAGGAAGCAAAGCCATCTGGTCCGCGTTCAAACGCTTGAAAATTGATCGACACATGCACAAGAATAAAACCACCAAGTGGAATTACCCCGAGTAGCGAGTGCAGTTTGCGCCAGTAATATGAATTCCCGTTCATTATCCACCTCTCTAAGTTGACTTGTTCACACTACTAAGACAATTGGCAGCTTCAATGTGTGACATTCCCCTAAATGAGTGTGATTGAAAGTTTTTGAGCCATAAAAAAGAGGCTGTCAGAGGTAGATTTCTCTACATATGACAGCCTCTTGCCTTTACAATACTTTTGTTCGATTAATTGGAAGGAATGACTCGAAATTCTTTATCCAAATTAACAAGCATGATGAAATTTGGATTGAATGTAAATATACGTTTTACCTGGTAATAGGACATGGTCACTGCAGTGAATGCTTCGCTGAGTGAGAAACGGAGTTCTGGCCTGTCGATCAGCAGTCTGCGTGATTCACCTTCGAACTCTTGGCCGCTGGAAATCACGACGAGCTTGCCTTTACTTACTGATTTATCAATCGCACTCAGAAAGTATTCTGCCTGCTCGTAGCCATATTCATTGCGAAGCCATTCATGAAGATTAAATATAATGGAATTCGTCGTCGTGTAATTGCGTTCAAGATCATGTAAATCTAAAAAAAGGGAACGAGCTTTTGCATAGTGTGGATCTTCAGGATTCATTAAAGCGGCTAAAGCAGTTTCATCCAGAAAGATGGCATCCTGAATGTTCAAGTGGTTATCCATATAGCAGCACTCCTTAAACCTCTAGTTTGCAAAGACCATCCAAATACAGAAGTGGGTTATCTTCCTTTTGATTCACTGAGATGGGGGTTGATCCGTATGTAGCATCTGTCAGGTACTGAACAATGATCCCATTGACGACCGCTTGTACCGTCGTATGCCGCATATCAGCGATGGCTTGCAGTTCGTCATAATATTGCGGATTGAGTTCTATCATGCCTTCTTCTTGTTTTTCATTTCGTGGAGAAATGAGTTCAGAAGCAGTGGACATCGCTTTTTCGTATTGATTCTGAATGAATCGTTTGTAATTATTCGCCAATGTGAGTCACTCCTTATAGCGTAGCCTCTCAAACGATTCGTCTGTTTTTGTCGATTTAAGGGGGTACCACAGGATGACCTTCTCCACCGCGGCAGCCAGTGTTATCTCCTCGTCACTAATGGTAAAAACACCTCATCCACGATTTGCGCGATCGTCTCCTCGGACATCGGTCTGTTATAAAGCATTAATTCATGGCGAGCCAGATCAATCGGCACATTCATCTCGCGTTCGGTTAAAAGACGCGCTGGCAGTTCTCCCCTTTCAATTGCGCGCTGTAGGATAACGGACATTGACCTACTTTGTCTGCCTTGAGGAAACATGACTTCAGCGATCGTTGTCGTCCCTAGTTCCATGACGAGCCCGAATAAAGCTTTCGAAAGCAGCTCCGAGGCGTTCCGATTCATCGATCGCAAAGCGTCGCAAACGTCGTCCCGCAAATTACCATGATTAGGTATTTCATCAAGAGGTAAGGGTATGCGCTCACGAACAGCTGCTAACACGATCTCCGCTCGGTTGGTCCATCGCCGATATAAGACGGCTTTACTTGTACCCGAACGTTCTGCTACACCCTCCATTGTAAACTGAAAATAACCCCGTTCATTCAGCTCTTCACGAACCGCCTGCATGATCGCGGCTTCCAACTCCTTGCCTCTTCGTCTTGATTTTATCGGATCTTTATTTTTATTTTTATCTTGAATAGCGTCCATGGCCTGGGACAACCTCCTAATAAAAACATGTTGAGTTTTATCTGTTGATAGTATATCATAAAAACCGTTAAGAAACGATGCGTTTCTTATTTTATCGAAAAGGAGAGTGATCCTATTGCAACAAGTAGAAACAGCGCCGATGCCAACTCTGGAACAGCAAAAAGCCACTAAAAAAATGATGCTCATTCTCATGATTGGCATCTTGGCCCCATTATTCGACACGACGATTACGAATGTAGCCATCGAAACGCTTGTCCGTGAATTTCAATCAACAGTGTCAACCATTCAATGGGTTATGACCAGTTACTTGCTTGCCTTGGGAATGGTTATTCCGATCACGGGGTGGGCAGTGGAGCGATTTGGCGGCAAGGCGACGTGGATATTTTCCCTTATCGTGTTTCTCGTTGGATCCGTTCTATGCAGCTTGGCTTGGAACGTAGGGTGGATTACTAATGCCGGTCATGCAGACTATGGGAGCTCGCGCTTCTGCTGGGCAAGGGACAGGCAAAGCTATGGCCGCGGCGTCCTTGCCGGCACTACTCGGCCCGATCTTAGGACCTGTTTTAGGTGGCCTTATTATCAATCATTTGGATTGGAGATGGATCTTTCTTGTTAATATCCCCATCTGTCTGCTTGCTATTGTGTTGGCGTGGAAAGGACTCCCTGGCGAAGAACAAGGAAATCGATCGTTCCGATTAGATTGGATTGGTTTCCTGCTGCTATCCCCTTCCATCGTACTTATTATTTATGGATTTGGCGAAGTGAGTACACATAGGGATTTCGGGAATATTCATGTGCTTGGTCCTGTTATTGCTGGTCTAGCAGCATTAGTGACTTTCGTCATGTACGCGTCAAAAAAGGGAAGCGAAACGCTCCTCGATGTGAAATTGTTTCGAACAGGTTCTTTTACCGTAACCAGTATCCTCCTCTTTTTATCTGGTCTGACCACCTTTGGTGCCATGTTGTTACTACCACTCTATTTCCTGCAAGTCCGCGGCGAATCCGTGTTAATGTCTGGCCTTCTTCTCGTACCGCAAGGAATTGGGATGCTATTAACCAGATCGCTTGCAGGTAAATGGACAGATCGGATTGGGTCAAGACCAGTCGTTTTGATGGGTACCCTCATAACCATTCTCGGAACGATTCCTTTTACCCAGGTAGGTTCAGAAACAAGCTATATGTATATCGTCCTTGCCTTATTGTTAAGAGGGGCGGGGTTGGGCGCTGTTTTCATGCCTGTAATGGCTACGGCCTATGTCGGCTTATCACCTAAAGACATTCCACATGCGAGTATCACTACACGTATCATGCAGCAAATCGGTGGAGCCTTTGGTGCTTCGATCATCGCCATCATTTTGCAACACCAATTCAACACTTTGACATCTCACGATCCAGCAGCTGTAGCTATCGCATTTGATCACACATTTAGCTGGTCGATTATCTTTACTGCCCTGGCTCTTATCCCTTCCGCTTTGTTGCCAAAAGTAAAAAAGAAGTAATAAACTTAAAATTTATCTGAGAGAGTGTGAGAAATTGATATGCAAATATCGCAAGGATCTTCCCCAAAAATCGCTATTAAACGAATGTTAATCGTCAATGTCGTTATTCCTTATCTTATCTATCGATTATTGGAGTCTCATGTGAGCAGTGTTGCCGCGCTATCTATTGCTGCTGCTGTTCCCTTGTTAGAAACGATCTACGGTTTTATCAAAACTCGTAAACTTGATGCTTTTTCTCTGTTTATTTTTTCATCATTGATTCTGGGTGTGCTGGCCACACTCATGACAGGTGACGAAAGGTTCATATTATTAAAAGAATCTTACGCCATTGGTATTATGGGTCTGGCGCTATTGGTTTCGCTGCTGTTTCCAAAACCGCTCCTGTATGTTTTCGCCAAACGAACGTTAAACGATCCGCAGATGACGTATAAATATGAAACCAACCCCGCCGTTCGGGCTACCTTTCGTAAATTAACACTCGTCTGGGCTGTGGTGCTGCTGTTCGAAGTCAGCGTAAAAATTTGCCTAGTCTTCCTTCTCACGACAGATCGCATGTTAGTAATCGCTCCTATCGCTTCCATCATCATCATTGGGATAGGCGTGTTATGGACATTCAGATATGTGAAAAGTCGTAAGAACCCAGTTCAATAACATCATACAAAAAAGGGATCGTCGGACTGATAACAGCCATACGATCCCTACTCTTCTTATTTAGCGAGCCATATTATTAACCGAATGCTTGGTATCAAAAACAGAAATGTGATCTACTTTTCCGCTTGATTTGGGAATAATAAATTTAAGTTGGAACATGTCGGATGCTTTATAAATATAAATCGTATCATCGCCGTTCACCTTGGTATCTACTGGTTTTCCTAGCGCTTGTAGAATTTGGTTTAATGTTATAGTTTGCAGCTTTGGATCGTTGGAACGAATATCAATGATTTGATCGCCCTTATTAAAGCCAATGACGGCATTTTTCTTGCCATAGGTCGCATATATGAAACTACCTACCACATCCTTGTGATCGGCACTTCCCCACGCTTTCTCCACATCTTCGAAGAATCCTGTTTCTCCTGCAAACGTAATACCAGCCACTTTACCCACTTTCGCTAATTCAAACATCTCTTTAATTTGTTTAGTAACCGTCGTTGTTTCAGACGGCACGGATACTGGTTTTACAGTGATGCTGCCATTTGGAGTTGAAAGTGGTGCAGATGAAGCTTCTGGCGTTTCAGTTGGTGTAACTGTTGGTGTGAGTTCATTTACGGTACTAGGCGCGGTGCTAATTATAGGAGCAGCTGAGTTCGCTGTTGGTTTTTCAGTGGATGCACATGCTGTAAACACAAGCATATTTGCAAATAACATGGAAATGACAATTGCTTTTTTTCTATTATTCATAGTAAGTTCTCTCCAATCTACATTTCTTTAGTGGACAATTAAGAGTAATAAGATTAGTGAATAGACTTTCAACCTCGCTGCCGCTCGGCTGAAGTCTATTTAGTATCATGCAGCCAACGCGTGTTGTCTGTTTTTACGAATACGCAATGCGAACACTGCTGCTAGCAAGCAGACGAATCCTGCAGCCACAAAAGGCACCGTATAACTGCCGAGTACATCTCGCAGGTAACCTGCCCCATAAGCGGCAATGGATGCACCTAGTTGGTGTGCAACGAGGATCCAACCGAACACCATACCGGCTTTCTCAGCACCAAACGTTGAAGACGTTAATTTTGCCGTAGGCGGCACCGTTGCGATCCAATCCAACCCGTAGAATACGGCGAAAACTGTCAATTGCGTATAGCCGCCTCCAAGTGCATAAGGCAAAAAGAGTAAAGATAGTCCGCGTAAGCCATAATACCAAAAAAGCAACTTTCGACTGTCAAAGCGGTCTGACAACCAGCCTGACAATGTTGTACCGACGAGATCGAACATTCCCATAAGGGCTAGCAGGCTCGCTGCAGTGACGACGGGAATACTGTAATCACCACATGCTGGGATGAGATGCGTACCGATGAGCCCGTTGGTGGAAAATCCACAGAAGAAAAATGTGCCTGCGAGCAACCAAAACGTTCCACTTCGGGACACCTGCTTCAAAGTATTTAATGGCATTAAGAAAATATTGCCTTGGAACGGTGCAGGCTTCACGATCTCTTGTGCACCAAGCGCAGGCGAGCCGACATCCGATGGATGATTTCGCATCCAGATAGCGATAATCGGTAGAATCAGGATAAGTGCCCCCATGATAACGTAAACGGCATTACGCCAGCCTTGTTCTTCTGTTATTTTGGCTAGCAATGGCAAAAAGAGTAATTGCCCAGTTGCCGCGCTCGCTGTCAATAAGCCAATAACCAAGCCTTTATGCTTCACGAACCAGCGATTGGCGACCGTCACCCCTAGTACATTCGCCAACGTTCCTGTGCTTAGTCCGCCTAACACTCCCCAGAGCAGCACAAGCTGCCACACAGAATGAATAAATGGGGTTAACCCCAGACTAAACAACATCACAATAATCGCTGAAATCATCATACGGCGAACACCGAACTTGGCCAGCATCGCAGCCGAGAATGGCCCCATTAAGCCATATAACAGGATTCGTATTGAGATAACACCGGAAATGGCCTCTCGCTGCCAGCCAAACTCTCGCTCTAGAGACTGAATGAGAACGCTGGGGAAGGAACTGATGGCCGCAGACACAATTAAAGTCATAAATACAATAAGTACAATAATCCAACCATAATATAGCTTAGAAATAGGTGTATTTGCAGTTTTCATCTCTCTAACTCCAATCTTTAACTTTGATATCTCTTTCCTCTCATTTCTTTTCAAAGTAACAATACCATTTCAAGAACGTTCGGTCAATAACTATTTTGAACGATCGTTCTTGAAAGGTAATAAATAGATTTCTCAGCAACAACAAAAAGAACCGAAGATATCATGCGGTTCTTTTTGTTCTGTATTTTAAGCATAAATTCACATGACTCATGACTATGCTCACCTAGTGTAGCCATTACCAATCCCAGGATAAGAGGAGGACTGTCTCCTCTACCCGTACACCGGATAGGAAACTAACGGGTGTTGCTGCACTTGCGGTTCGTAAGTGTCTTGCTGTACCAGAGGTGGTTTCGGGCAACGATTGTTCTTCAGATCGTAGAAGTATTGCACGTTCGGTGAAGTGAAATCCATGTAAGATACGGCCATCCGCTCAGCCTCCTGATTGTAGAATCATCATTACTAAGCGTATTCCAATGTATGTACAGCCATGACTAATGCACGCCCCCTGATTAAGGCAAAAAAACCGGTCTGAACCTAAGTTCAC
Organism: Paenibacillus qinlingensis; assembly: GCF_031455095.1. Classification (GTDB taxonomy): domain Bacteria; phylum Bacillota; class Bacilli; order Paenibacillales; family NBRC-103111; genus Paenibacillus_E; species Paenibacillus_E qinlingensis_A. The sequence continues at coordinate 1,569,667 of NZ_JAVDSB010000001.1, read as the reverse complement.
ACCGGTTGGTATAGTAGCATTTCAAGCGGCCGCTGCTAATGCTAATTGTAATCGTTGACCTGCAGCGCACTTCGTTATCTCAAAACTTCTTGTATGAATCTTTCGAGCGCAGTGATATCTGTCATGTTCTTGTTGCATTCCTCACTATTCATGCACAAGTAATTCCCAACCACTTTGTAATAGTCCTGTGAAGAATGTGCCGGCCTCGATTTGGATACCGCGGTAAATAACGCGATCTCTTCTTGCTTGTTGCATAAAAAACAATAGCCCTTTTTGTTTGTAGGGGTCATCTTCCCTTCAATCCCGACGATTTGCCCATCTAAAGGGTACACCATGAACAATTTTCCCGTTGCAATGCTGGTCCATCCCAGATAGGTCAAATACCTGTTATCGATAGTCAAATCAGGAATTGGCAGTTTTTTATTTTTGTGAAATAACTTTTGGATCTGTTTTTCTGTAACTTGCGGAAACGTAGTCCTGTATGACTCCAATAACAGGAGAAATTGCTCGAAGTCCTCTGCCGTCTGAAGCGAGAGAATCTTTTGAAACAGCTCTCTTGGGATCCCGTTTTCTGAATCCGCAAAAAGCTCACTAATCTTGAATTCTGTGCTATCTCGGACAGCTTCTATGACCTTGCGATCGGATACGGTTTGGTACGTTCGCTGCAGATAGTTAATTTCTTTCTTAATAAAATTATATTGATGGTTTCTAATGAATTGTCCGTACATGACATACTCAGCCCCTTATTATGAATTGAAATGGAAATAAGGTGCAAAGCCCATTAATTAGAAACGATAGGCACTGGACATGAGCGATATGATCTCAAATGTTTCCCCCATGCAAAGAATCGCCCCAATAAGTAGGCTTTGCATGAGTTAAGCTAGTCCCGGCAACATGATTTGCCATGGTATACCACCTCCCTAATACATAACTTGATGATAATATGAACTACTCATATTTTCAAGGTAGGTTTATTGGGTAGCCCTCCCCCTTCTGCATGACATTCTCCCTAGATCATGATGCTTCTTCATAAAAACTCCACATATGGATATAGTTACTTACCGCTACCCCCTGCTAGTTTCGTGAATATATTATGTTTTATGTGGACTCTATAAAGTTTGCAAAATTCTAATAGTTTTGGAGGAGATTTTGTGAGATTTGTTATGAAACTACGCATGTTTATCGACAACAATGTAGAGCTGGTTCTTTCAAACGGAGATATCGTTAAAGGCATTCTGGCAGAAGTGAACTGTTCTTACGTGATCGTTCGGACAGCAGGCGTAATCGGATACGATGGTGAAGAAGAAGTACTTATCCGCACCCGTCTGATTGATTATGTTCGGGTTATTTAATAAGTACCGAAAGAAATCGGAGACGACCGTTGGCCTAATTATAGTTTCATACCGGAGTCACGATACGCTTACCCAATTCGTAACCAACTGTTGCAAAGCTTCTTTGAGCGTTCCTATGTATCTAGGGGATGTAGAGAACAATCGCTTGACCTTGTATGGTGAGTCTAACTTTTGTGAGCCAACTGAAAAGTTCGTTTTGATTACAGATGACCTTAGCGATCCATTTGAACTGAAGTGGATGCTTGAAACGCTTCAAAATGGGCAGTCTGATGTTATTTTAACGCAAGGAAAGATCAGGTTGGACCCATTCTTAAGTGTCTCACCTTTGCCCCTATGGGACAGGTTAATCAATGAGTTCTCCGATAGACCTGAGCTGGGCAGTGCCTCACTTGCCAATCTTCCCATTGCCCTGCCCTTTTCTGAGTGGAGCGCTCACAACGGACTTCAAATTCTAAGAAATCCTATTCAATCACACCTTATATTAACCAAGTCTCAATGGCGTATAGGTGTAAACGAGCGATTATCATCCCCGCTGTCTTCTCTCGAGCAGCATGGTGTAAAGACTTCTTTTGCGATAAAAGAACGGCTTGAAGCTTACCTCTCTCTCTTACCTCCTCCTAGAGGAGGTTGGAATGACGGAGCTCGAAGAAGGGATATGGTCGAGAAGCTTAACCAAGGTAGCCTATTATTGCCTCCTCCGTGCCCCGGCACGGACTTCTCTTTTAAAGGGAGTACCGATGATGCGAAGTCGTTATCTGTCATTATCCCTGCACAGAACGAGGAAGCTACGATTGGGCAAGTCATCCTGGAAGCTCAGATGCTTGGTCCAAAGGAAATTATCGTGGTCATCAATGGATCAAGCGACCAGACCGAGATGATTGCCCGGGCGCATGGAGCAGTTACCCTCAGCTTTCAGGAGTCGCTTGGTACGGATGTAGGCCGAGCAATTGGAGCCTATGCTGCGCAAAGTGAAATTTTACTATTCTTAGACGGTGATTTTATCATCCCGTGGCAAGATCTTTCACCTTTCGTAGATGCTGCTGCAACCTGCTGTGATTTGGCAGTCAACCAGTTGAATCAACATTTAGGTATGCGCATGCCTCCTGGGACGGTAACAGCTCTGAAATATGCGCTGAACGTTGCGCTTGGTAGAGAAGATCTCGAGAATGCTTCGCTTGTCAACGTACCGTTTGCCATGAACCGGCGAGCGCTGGAAGTCATGCATTGGACAAATCTGCAGTGTCCACCCAAAGCATATGCGCTGGGACTTCTGGGAGGGTTGCACAGCTTGCCGGTACACCATGTCGAGGTAGACAGACTGAACCGTTACCGACACGGTAAACATGATTTGGCGGGAGAACGATATTCTCAAGCGGCGATACAAATTATTGGCGACCATATCGAAGCCATGCATACTATTTTGGACAGAAAAGGAGGAATGGATCATCATGATGAAGCGTGAACCCGGCATGGTCAGTGTCGTTATTACCAACTTTAACCGAGAATTATATCTGATTGAATGTCTCGACAGCCTCCTACATCAAACCTATCTGAATATAGAAATCATATTTGTAGATGATGCTTCCACAGATCGATCGATCGAAGTCGTACATTCGTGGATGACGGAAAATGAGGTCAATCTCGATCGTTTTATCCTTGTTCGCTTACCGAGAAATGTTGGCTATGCCGGTGCATTGTCCACGGGTTTATTCTTAGCCCGAGGAGAGTACATCGCCGTTCAGGACTCCGATGACTTCTCTCATGGAGCCCGTTTCGAGAAGCAGGTGAATTTCCTTCAAAACCATCCTGAACTTGCCTTGGTTGGATGTAACTATGCTTCCTTTAAGAGCGAACTTAATCGACAATATATCCCGGCTAACTGGCTGAAGTACGGTGAGGAAATACGTAAAGTTTACCAGAATGGCGGCCACTGCGTGTGCAATGGGACGATCATGTTCAGGGGAGCGATTTTCGACCAGATTGGAGGACTTACAAGGCGGATCGATGGCGCTGAAGATTATGAATTTATTGTTAAGTTTCTCAATATCGGAGCTCGAATCGAGAATATTCGCGAAGTGCTGTATTACTATCGTTTACACAGTAATCAAAGGTCTCTAGCGTACTTCGGAAAAGGGGGAGACTCCTCATGACCACTTTTCCATTGTCTGTGCTGATGGTACTTGATCAATTAGCCCCAGCTGGCACGGAGACACATGTACTAAGCTTGACAAAGTCATTAATTCAAAGAGGTCATAGAGTCGCGCTGGTATCGTCCGATGGTGAACTTCGTTCCTCGTTTGAACAAGTTGGATGTACGGTATATCTCTTGGATTCTCCTGAAGGCGGGTCCACCAACAACTTGGGATGGATTGAGAAGCTGCAAAATATCATGAAGATGGGCAATTTCGATTGCGTTCATGCGCATCAAACTCCCTCTGGTCTTTTGGCTGCAGAAGCTGCGAACAGTGAAGGTATTCCCTTAATTTTCACAACCCATGGGACGTATTACCCCAAAGACAGTCTTGGATCTCTCCTCTCCCAATCGAAAGCCGTAATCAGTGTAAGCAAACCTGTCCAACAATACGTGGATCATATCGGTTATCCGTCGTATGTAATTCCAAACGGTATTGACCTTGGGGAATTTTATCCGTCATCTCAACATACCAAGGTGCGCTCGGAACTCGGTATTTCCGAATCATCCATTCTCATCGTTTATGCCAGTCGTTTAGCTTGGGGCAAAGCGACGGCCTGTGACATCCTGCTGCGTGCGATGAAGGATCTCCATCGGTATGGCTGGCTGCAGTTCGAGCTTGTCGTCGTAGGTGACGGTCCGAAGCGGGATGCGATTCAGCGACTAGCTGATTTCATTCATAAGGAATGCGGCAGGACGTTCATTCATTTAGCCGGGCAGCAAACCCACATGCATGATTATTATAACGCTGCCGATATCGTGGTCGGAACTGGACGGGTTGCACTCGAAGCACTGGCTACAGAGAAACCGGTGCTGGCCATCGGCAACAATGGTTTCTTTGGATGGGTGGAACCTGACAATTACGAGGATGCTTGGTCGCTCTATTTCGGTGATCACGGATCGAATGCTCCACATTCACGATATCTGTTTGCCGATCAAATTGTAAGAGGTTATCAGAGATTGGAAGTCTTAAAGGCACAAGGACAAGCAAACAGACGGTGGGTCGAACACTTGTTTCATAGTGAGCGTAACACGGATCAACTGATCCACATCTATCAATCAGTTTCACGGCTATCGCGAGAAAGGGGACAATTATGAAACGCATTTTATATTTGGGTTGGATTGGCTTTAATAATATTGGTGATGAACTCATGTGGCAATTGTTTCGAGAATTAAGTTGGAAATATCTATCCTCCAAAACGTATGATGTTATCCCCTCGATTCCAGGTGTGGATATTCGAAATCACGGCCCCTACGATACCATTGTTTTGGGTGGTGGATCGCTATTAATTCCTGGCTATATCGACGTTGTTCACCAGGCTATTCAAAAAAATAAACAAGTGATCATCTGGGGAAGTGGACATGATCGTCCAGAGTACACGCCTTTAGATGAATCAGGTCAAACCTCCCTCCATCTGGCCTATACCGGAGAGCATAAACCGACAAGCGCAAAGCTCGCTGAAGTTGTCCGCCAGTCTGCCTTCTGCGGAGTACGCGGTCCACTCTCGCAGCAGTTTCTCCAGCATTCTGGTGTAGCCATGGAGAAAACCATGATCAGCGGCGATCCTGCATTTCTGCTGCCAAGTCCTGTTCGTAAGAAACGTGAAGGTTCGAAACGTGTCATTGGTGTCAACTGGGGAACAGCGTATAATCGCATTTTTGGTGGTAGTGAGGAAAAAGTGGAAAAGCATTTAGTCGAGGCACTTCGGCGTTTGATTTGGCAAGGCTACGATATTACGATTTTTCCAGTATGGGGTCCTGACCGAGAAGCATGTGAGCGTCTTTACCGTAAGCTTGGTGATACGGAGCATGTGAAGCTGGATCAGCGATTGCATCATTACGAGGATTTGATCGATATCATGCAAGCCTATGACTTAACGATCAATTTCAAACTCCACAGCAATTATCTTTCCGCAGCTGCTGGAGTCCCCTTCATTTGCCTAGGTTACCGCTTTAAATCACTGGATTTCGGTTACTCCATTAATCTTCCAGAGTATATACTACCTACACATCACGACCAGTTAATGGATGCCATTCTAGATAGAGTTGCGAAGATCGAAGTAAATCAGGGTTACATTACGGAGCAATATGAGGTGAATAGGAACTCTTTTCAGACGTTGCTGGAGCTGCCTTTCAAGGAAAAACTTTTCTAAAACAAACGGATATGTACAAACATTCAAGCCGCGGATGACGCGGCTATTACTTCTCCTACTTAGTTCTGACTTAATTTACTCACATGGTTTATTAATACATAAATCGATACATACACGGTACCAATAAATAAGCCGAATAACAAACAAAAGAAAATCGAATGACTAGTTAAACTTACTTTTATAATGTCAGTTACTTTGCTCCAATCCGTTATAGCCTCCCAACTATTTAAGCGATACTCTCTACCTAACAAAATGCCATACCCACCTGCAACTGATGTTCCAATGACAAAACACCACGCTATCATTTTGTTGTATACATTCATTAGGATGTATTGAAGTTGATACATGGATATGGCTCCAAGTAACAAACTAGTCCAAGAAAATAGACTGATTACTAAAAAATCAACCCAATAAGCAAAACGAATATCCGTGGTTTTTACATATAAATCACTCTTTAAATTTAAATGAATGAGATCCGTTATAACGTACGGGGAATTCGGAAAGAAAAGTAACCAAAGCATACCAATGAATACCAGAAAAATTGTCTTCACTTTACTTCGCTTGTATATCAGATAAATCAAAGTAGACAGAACAAAAGGAATCCAAGCCAAAAATAAATTCCAGATCAAAAAATCATAATAGGTTTTATTCCTACAAATGATATAAACAACTACGTTCAATATAGACAGGCTAACTAGCATAATAAACAGGCTTTTATGGTTCAAATCCTTCATTGAAAATCCCCTTTAGGTTTAATGAAATCCCCGATATGCGGGGATCCGTTTACTTCAACTTGATTTCAAAAGGTTGCTCGATCCAAGATGGATAATTCGTGATTTCAAATGTGAATGGATTTGTATAAGGTTTATCCAAGATTAATTGAGAGCTAATCATACTCTCCATCCCGCCTTCGTTCGTTGAGGTTGAGGTCGTACGATAGCTGCCCCATTGAAACTCTGTCCCCTTCGCATCATGTACTTCTCCATTGAGTATGGTAAACCCGTAATGATCTCGATCCAGATCACTTTGGACACCTAATACGAGGCTATAATGATCATCATTAACTTTATCTATCGTTACAATTCGAACCTTGTCGTCTGGCGCTTGCACGATTCTTTGCTCATCCAAATCGAGCTGCATTTCCAGTTTCGATTTATCTAGCGCCATGATGCGGCTGCCTTTTAAAACAAGATGCTTCGGCTTGGAAAAAAAGGCACTCTCAAACTGTAGTGTTTGTCCCCCGTCTTGTTTCCCAAACCAGCCTTGATTACGTAGTTCCTCCCCTGTATCCGTTACAATTCGTAAGTCATTTATTCCAAATAGCTTCATCGAATTACTTGCGTCAAATGCAACTTCTACTTGAATGCTTGTGGGATTAATCGTGGCTTCCTTAAACAGTACACGTTGACCATCGACAGTAACAGTTTGCCCAAGCGGAATCGTTTCTTTCAACCCTTTAAAACGTGCTTTATCAATGGGAATGACTGCGTTCCATGTTTGATTTTCGAAAGGCATCAGCATAAAACTAACCCCAACACGATCTGGCATCTTTTGACCAGCGGATAGCGTTATATCCATCCTATCTAGAAATTCCTGTCTAGGCTTCCCATGTGCACCTGTCGCTGCATAACCAAAACCGATTCCAACTGGAAGATCTTCTCCTGTATCTGCATCATATACCCGGAGATGATCGTAAGGTATCGTGTCTACTGCAGATGGCATATTCATTGTGAAGAATACATTTAACCGCGTATCGTCGGCGATTATCCCTTGAACTGTAAACGTGACGCCGTCATGGCTGTCGCTAGCATCCACCGGCTGTACGAATTCGCTCCTGACAGCTCCTTGGAGCCCTTTGTCGCCAGCCACCAAAGTGACTATACCCGATAGGCCGGGTAATCCCGCAACCAATGAAGCAAATGCAGGAGATACGCGTACCATGCCAAGTAAAAACATTCCCGCGATAAGCATGCTTGCTGCAGTAGCATAACGTCGACCAGCACGTTGACGGTTTCGTCTTTTAGACACGACCATGCCTTGTCGAATCACTTCATCCAGTTGCGATGGTATCGCAATTGTCTGTAGTTTCGCCCCTTCTTCCTGTAAAAGCTCTTCCAATCCATTCTCAGGTTTAAGCAAAGCAAGTTACCTCCTCGCCAAGTGTTTTCCGCAGCTTGACAAGCGCTTTATGCAGTCTTGTTTTGACCGTACCTTCCGGACATTCGAGCAATGCTGCGACCTCGCTCAATGTAAACTGTTGATAGTATTTTAAAATAATGATTTCTTTCTGCTCAGGCGGCAACTGATCCACTGCTTGACGAAGGCTGACCCTCGTGTCGCTCGTATCTTCAAAACCTGTGCCTTTCGATTCTTTTCCTGTATAAGCCATCTTTCGTTTCCTTCGATATTCATCCGCACAGGCATTTAGTAAAATGCGTACAAGCCAAGTATCGAAATACTCGGGCTGCTTCAGCTTTTTCAGGTTTTGGAAAGCTCGGCATACCGTCTCTTGAACGGCATCTAATGCATCCGTTTCATTATGCAAGTAACCGATCGCAATCCGAAACAGCCGCTCCTTTCGCGTTTCCAGTAACGCAAGGAAGGCCTCTTCTTTTCCTGCTTTTGCTGCTGCTACCCATTCTTTCGTATCCAGCCAAAACCCCTCCTTGCCGTTTTCATACTTATTAGACTGCAAAAAGCTGGAAACAGTTTTGGTAGGCATTTACTTTTTTAGTTAAATGCCAAAAAAGCAGCGCAAGAGTCGCGCTGCATCAGATCGTCAATGCATCATCTAGTTGGTGGAATACTTTGAGGATTTGGCTGCTATCTTGATTTTTTCATTTCATAACTCATGAATGGTTATTTCGCTTCTGACCAAAAATCTAGCATTGATTCCTGTTTGGCCGATACCCTTGGATATGTAGTAAGCCCCATTCGATTGTTTATGCAATCCCTTATAAATACCCATTCTAGGTAACTTACCTGCGTCTTTTATTTTAAAGAAATAAGGAATATTGAATTGTTTGCCGTGAAGATGACCAGCCATTAAATAGTCATATGCTTTATCTATGTGCAGCACTACGTTAGGATCGTGAGTAATAATGATTTTCGGTTTACTGGGATCAACGGTCTGAAACGCAGCACCAATGTCACTCTTACGTGAATCGAAATCATCAATACCTATTAAATCAAACTTCTCCAAGTGCAGCGACTCATTTCTTAACAAATGAAGCCCATATTTGCTTAAAAGTTGGATAAGTTCCGTTACATTTTTCTGCTGATAATCATGGTTACCCAGCACGCAGTAGATAGGTACATGACAAATGGACAGCGCTCTTAAGTACGCTTCTAGTTTAGGAAGGCTTTTGCGGTGCTTGGTAAAATCGCCAGTTATACAAATATAATCGGGTTTTTCTTTATCGATAATGGCAGCTATTCTAGCTGGACTAATACGTAACCGCTCAACATGCAAATCGCTAATTTGGAGGATTCTCAACTTAAGCTGAAGCGCGTATGCGATCCGCTCGATTTTTAGCCATTGTGTAGGTAAGATAAAGCCTATGTAGAACAAAAGGATGAATAGCAATAAGTAAAGGCAATACAATACATTCCCTTCCAAGTACTCCCTCCTTCCCATAAAGAATGTTATTTAGTATGTCATGAATAGATTTCGCTCTAATAACATCCCGACGTGCTCTGCCACAACTTTAGGCGATTCTGTCATTTCATTCCTCATATACGATTCGATGATTCCGGCAATAGCAGTCCCCAAGAATGTGAGAATAATCCCTTTGTTTAACCCTTTATTAATTCCTTGGGTAATATCTACTTCATGTTGTAACTGTTCAATAAGAAACGCCAGAAGACGACTACGAAATGTCGTGACGCCATTGCTTGCGAGCATCGTTGAAAAAAATGTCTGATTCCGATCAAAATGTTCAAAGATCATCACATTTGTTGATACGAAATCTAAGTCTGAAGTTGATTCGCAGATTGTCCTCAATTCGTTGATATGTTCTTCAATCAGTTTATCTAGTAGATCGAACTTATCTAAATAGTGGTGATAAATCGTTCTTCGACCGACATTTGCTCGATTGGAAATATCTTGGATCGTAATTTCATTAAAATGTTTCTGAGACATCAGTTCTATAAAAGCACTTTTGATTGATTCTCGAGATTTGACTATTCTTCTATCGATCACGGGCATGTTATCATCACCAGTCTTCTATCATCGTATTGCACATTAAGTTACCAAATGTGCCATTAGGCACAGAAATCGCTTTTTTGATAATTGTAGATGGCAAAATTTCACTTTATATTATACACATATGTGCAATATCGCATCAACATGCAAGATCAAAAGGAGATTAGTTATGAACATTTCCATACATCTAAATAACGAACGCACGCCTGGAAGGTTAGAGGTTCCTATTAACATTCATCCAAGTCATCCTCCTCAAACATTAGATAAGCACAAACGAGATGATAACAAGGACACACTCACGATAAGTCCACAAGCGCATAACTTGTATATGAATCATGGTTTGAAGACACCACAACTTGAACGATTAATGGAACAAAAAGAAAATATGTTAGATCGACGCAATGACTATATTTCCAGCGCTTTAGAAAGAGGTGCTAGTCCGGAAGATATGAAAATAGAGCTTGAACAAATGGATAAGCAAATGGAAGATTTAAATAAACAAATCCAACAATTGCAACATGAGAAACTTAACAAAGCGACAGGTTTAAGTGATGTGAACGATAAAGAAAACGATGGTGTGATTGATAAAAAAGATACTCGTAGCGATACAGATTCATCTACGACGAATCAACTTTCATCGGAAACGATGAACGCATTACTATCTACACATACCGAAATGAACCAAGCCGAACGTGTGAAAAAAGCGCAATTAACACTTGAAACTGAAGCATTAAGTTGGTCAAGTGACCCTGTACGCTCCGCTCGGCTAAAAAGTAAAGCTGCTGAGTTAGATGGCAAAATCATGGATACCTCTCAAAAGGTAATGATTACTTTGAATCAAGCTAATGAAAAAAGTAGCGAGGACATTCAAACTCCATTACCTACTGATGAAAACGGTGAAAATGAAAATCCATTCACTAATCCTCTATAAATCACATGAAAAAACCATTCCTTATTATCTGGGAATGGCTTTTTTATGAGAATACAGTTACTTCATTCTTATTGCTTGAGAAACCTAACCGCATCAGCAATTGTATATCCCGGCGCAGAAGCTATAATCTTAACTGTATTGTTCGTAGAGGATGCGGTTAATGTATACGTACCTAGATCAACCCATGTATTCCCATTCAAAGTTTGATTTACGGTTTTCGTTGTATCCAATAAGCCGCCGTAGGTAATTTCCAATGGAGCGGATGTCGGGCGGTTCGCTGCAGCGGGCCAGCGCATAAATACTTTATAATTTCCTGCTTCCGTAATCGTCGGTTTCCATACGGCGGATTTATCCGCGTTTGCAGCAGCAGCTCCATCATGAAAATAACTTGAGTTATAGTAACCAGAGTCAAATGTGCTGGATGTCCATGCACCCGTTGTTGTGAAAGCAGGCGCCGAATCATTATTGTCCACGATGACTTCAACTTGAACGCCTTTTACTAGGACATTATCAAACGTAGCTACTTGATTATAAGTACGCAAGCCGATTTTGCCTGCCGTATGTGAGGTGTCATTGACGGTTAACTCGTTCACCCCATTCACCGATCCAACAAGCGTACTGCCTCTCATCGAAAGCTTAAGATTGTATACGCTATTAGGATTAACTGTATAGGATTTGTAGGCAAGCGTTGTAAATGTCCCATTCACCTTTTTGAGCAATTGAACTTGATTCGTACTAAGCCTCAATAAGTAGTAGTTGTTATTGTCTACATATCTGCCAATGATGCCTGTCGCTGCTCCGGCTGTTGCCGATTTCGGGCTAATATCCGCCTGAATGTCGTAGTTCGTCCAGTATCCGTCGCCAGCCGTTGTCACTGCCTCAGCAGCAATGTTCGTGGATTGTTCGTAAGCATACGTTGCATCTGTGACGACCGACCAACTGCCATTAAGTGCTGTCCAACCCAGCGCATTGCCATCTTCAAAATTATCCGATAGTAATGTCTGCATGACTGGTTCTGTCGGTACAACAGGAGTCCATGTACCTGCAGCTGCATCAATCTCCCAATTTTTATAACCGTTAACTGTTGGAACTCCCGAACTGTTAAAGGTAAGCGGATACCAGCCATTCCTGCCAATTCCTGTACTGCCGTTAAAATTACTATTACTCCAGCGATCGCCTAGATAGACATACATCAAACCTTCTGTTCCTTGGATAGGTAGAATTTGGTCAATTTGCGTATCAAATGAATTGCTTGAACTTGGTGAAGTCAGTAAATCCCATTTGTACGTCCAAGCTCCTGACAGACTGCTTGTTGTGTAATAGTAGGAAGGTGTTGATTTGAAACCGTTCGTCATCGAGGCAAACAGATAATACTGGGAGCCACGCTTAATTAATGTTGTTGCCTCCTTATTCCCTTCCGTCCATCCAAAAAATTTCGTGCTTTCCGCAATGTCTAGATAATTGCTTGTCAATTTACTAAGTTGGAAGCCGCCATTCCAATTCGAACCAACATCCACCGTAAACGTAATGTACGTACTGCCATCATCGTCAGTGAATATAGAACCTAAATCGCCCATGCTATATCCACTTGGTCTCGCAATGTATCGTTGAAAGGTAAATGGACCTTCCGCTGAAGAACTCGTGAAAAACGCTAATTTATTCCGTCCAAATACAGGAATATTATTATCGAAACTATTCCACTCCGTAATCATGACATACTGAGAGTTCGCACTATTATAGGCAACCACAGGTCTACCAATCCATTGACCGGTATCATATCGTTTTGTTTTCCCAGGTGCATAAGTCCCTTCCTGCTCATCCAGTTTGGGATTGATAGTACTGAAATCAACGATCCCCTTACCGCTGGGAACAGTGCTTGCTTGTTTCGTCCAATTCACCATGTCCGTTGATTTGAGCAAGTTTACATTTTTAACCCCAGATTCGGAATAGTCCATGCCATACCATAGAAATGTATCGTCTTCCTTGATCATCCAACCGCCTTGCGCCCAAATCGGATTACCTGCCGTATCGTTCCACACGCTTTGGTCTGTATTCGTCATGACTGACGCTGCCTTTGCCGACTGCGCAAAACCTAAGATTAACACAATGAATAGTAAAGCTAGCGAAGCCGTAAGAACTTTCTTTGCACTTTGAATTTCATGCTTAATTATCATCTCTATCACCCTTTCGATTACTTCCAATTAATAAAGCGCTTACACAAAAATCTTAGTAAAATATAGATAAAATGAACAGCCATACAATCAACGATTTATAAACTTTTCCTAAAAAAAAGAGACGGATCATAAGTGATCCATCTCTTTTTTGCCATTTCAAATGTTAGTTATTTGAGTCCATCCATTGAAAGTGAAAGCTACCCTTTTTATCAACACGCTCGAATGTATGTGCGCCAAAGTAATCTCTTTGCGCTTGAAGTAAATTAGCAGGCAATCGCTCTGTCCGATAGCTATCGTAATAAGCTAACGCAGAAGCAAACGCAGGAACCGGAATCCCTCTAGTAACTGCAAGTGAAATTACTTTTCTCCAAGCATCTTGATAATTTTTAACAATCCCACCGAAATATTCGTCTAATAACAGGTTTTTAAGTGCTGGGTCTCTGTCATAGGCATCTTTAATATTTTGTAAGAATCTTGCGCGAATAATACATCCACCACGGAAAATCATTGCAATACTGCCATAATTCAAATCCCACTTGTATTCATCGGATGCCGCTCTCATTTGTGCAAAACCTTGTGCATAAGAAGCAATTTTGCTAGCGTACAAAGCTTTACGAACCGCTTCGATGAACTCTTTGGAGTCTCCGTCATAATTAGATACCGCTGGCCCGCTCAGGCGTTGACTTGCAGCTACGCGTTCTTCTTTCATAGCTGAAATAAATCGCGCGAATACAGATTCCGTGATAATTGGTAATGGAACGCCTAGATCCAATGCACTTTGACTCGTCCATTTTCCAGTACCCTTTTGCCCTGCCGAATCGAGAATAACATCGACCATCGGTTTGCCCGTATCCGGATCCGTTTTGGAGAAAATATCGGCTGTAATTTCAATTAGATAACTATCCAACTCGCCATTATTCCATTCAGTGAAAATCTCATGCAGTTCGTTCGTAGATAAGTGAAGAACATCCTTAAGCAAGTGATAAGCTTCACCAATCAGCTGCATATCCCCATATTCGATGCCGTTGTGTACCATTTTGACATAATGGCCTGCGCCATCTTCACCGATATAGGTTGAACAAGCATCGCCATTTACTTTGGCCGATATGGCCGTCAGGATGGGTTCTACCAAGTCATACGCATCTTTTTGACCACCAGGCATAATCGAGGGGCCATGAAGGGCTCCCTCCTCACCGCCTGAAACACCAGCGCCGATAAAGCGGAATCCTTTGGCTTGCAGCTCTTTATTTCTACGTTGTGTATCTGGGAAATAGGCATTGCCACCATCAATGAGAATATCTCCTTGACTGAGGTAAGGCACTAGCTGGTCAATCGTATCGTCTGTTGGTTTGCCCGCTTTTACCATGATTAATATCTTGCGCGGCGCCTCTAGTGATTGAACAAATTCTTCCACACTATACGTACCAACGAAATTCTTTCCTTGCGCTTCTGACACGAGTTCTTGCGTTTTCTCAGGTGAACGATTATATAAAGCGACGGAGAAGCCTTTACTTTCAATGTTCAAGGCTAGATTTTTGCCCATAACGGCCAAACCTACGACGCCAATTTGTTGTTTGTTCATTGTCATTGCCTCCTGTTAGTCTCTAGTTGGGTTAGCTCAGCCTTTAACAGCTTTTTTCCAATCAGCAGCAAATTTCTCAAGACCTTGATCTGTTAACGGATGTTTGGAAATTTGTTCGATAACGCTGAATGGTACAGTTGCGATATGTGCGCCAGCCATGGCTACGCGAGTGACATGATCGGGATGACGTACGGAAGCCGCGATGATTTGCGCATCTAAGTTGTGGACGCGGAATAACTCAGCAATTTTCACGACTAATTGTACGCCATCTTCGGAGATATCATCGAGTCTACCTAAGAACGGGGACACATACGTAGCTCCTGCCCGCGCAGCTAGTAAAGCTTGATTGACGGTAAAGATCAATGTTACGTTTGTTTTGACCCCCTTGTTAGCTAGGTAACGGCAAGCCTCTAATCCATCTAATGTCATAGGCAATTTTATCGTTATGTTCTTATCATAATTGTTAATCTTGATAAGTTCTTCTGCTTGTGCAATCATGTCCTCAGCCGTAATCGCATCTGGTGTAACTTCGGCAGAAACGGATTCAACCGTAGGGACTAATTTGAGAATCTCTTCAATACGATCCTCAAATTTCACACCTTCTTTAGCGACTAGGGAAGGATTCGTTGTCACACCGGAAAGAACGCCCACTTTATAAGCTTTTTGGATATCCGTTACATTTGCACTGTCGATAAATAGTTTCATTGTCATTACCTCCATAAATTTAATTGAATGGGTTATGCTGTCAATTATATGATTTACGAATTACCGAGTAAACCCTTGGATAAGCGAGTGACATTCTCAACGGAATAACCGAAATGTGCCATAACGTCAGGTCCCGCCCCGGATGCACCAAACGTATTGATCGCAAGTATTTGTCCACGCGGACCTACATAGCGTTCCCATCCCATCGAAATTCCTGCCTCGATAGAAAGTCTGTTAGTAATGGAAGAAGGAAGAACGGTTTCTTTATAAGTAGCGGACTGGCGTTCAAACAACTCCATACTTGGCATAGCTACGACTCTGACGGAGATATTGTCCTTCTCTAACTCCTGCTTCGCATTTACGGCCAATGAAACTTCCGAACCCGTTCCAATGAGGATGAGATCAGGTTGAGCGTTGGTTTCGGATAAAATATAAGCGCCTTTCTTCAAATCCTCTACATTTGCTTTGGTTGCACTGTAAACTGGAAGATTTTGTCTACTAAGGACAAGTGCGACTGGTCCATTCTTGTTCTCCAGTGCATAAGCCCATGCGCTAGCGGTCTCATTGGCGTCACTCGGACGAATGACAGTAAGGCCTGGAATTGTTCTTAGCGCAGCTAAATGTTCAACTGGCTCATGCGTCGGGCCATCCTCACCAACCGCGATGGAATCATGCGTGAAGACATAAATAATCGGCAGTTTCTGCAAGGCAGCCAATCGAATGGATGGTCGCAGATAATCGCTAAAGACGAAGAACGTACTTACAAATGGAATGACGCCTCCGTGCAAGGCCATACCATTACCGGCTGCTCCCATCGCATGTTCGCGCACCCCGAAATAAATATTTCGTCCTTCATAGGAGCCCGATCCGAAGATTTTTTCACCACTAATATCCGTCATTGTAGAATGGGATAAGTCGGCGCTTCCTCCGAAGATGGCCGGTACCTGTTTCATGAAATGATTGATTGCATTCCCACTCGCCACACGCGTGGAAATAGTTTTCGACTCATCGAATGTAAGAATATCTGAAGCTTCGATAAGAACCTTGCCATTAATCGCATTTTCGAGTTCTTGGCCAAGCTCAGGGAATGATGATTTGTAGGAAGCGAATAGTTGGTTCCACTCGGCTTCTTGCGCTTGCCCTAGATGCTTCAACTTATCAAAGTGAGTTTGTACATCCGTAGGAACGGTAAATTCATCATGCGTCCAGCCATAGACTTCCTTCGTCGCTTTGGCTTCTTCGGCCCCGAGTGGAGCGCCATGTGCTTTGTTAGTTCCAGCAACCTTGGGACTTCCGTACCCAATAATGGTTCTGATTTCGATCAAGGTAGGCCGCGAAGAATCCTGTTTGGCTTGCTCGATTGCCTGCGAAATTTCAGCGAGGTCGTTACCATCTTCAACCCTCAAGTATTGCCAATTTGCTGACTCTGCTCTTAACTGTGCGTTATCCGAATAAGAAACATTCAGCTCTCCGTCTAAGGAAATATCGTTGGAATCATACAAAACAATCAACTTATCCAGCTTCATATGACCAGCCATGGACATCGCCTCATAGGAGATACCTTCCATCAAGCAGCCGTCTCCAACAAGTGCATACGTATAATGATCAACGACCGGGAATGCTTCTTTGTTAAATTTGGAAGCCAAATGAGCTTCAGCCATCGCCATACCTACGGCCATTGCAATTCCTTGCCCTAATGGACCCGTCGTTGCATCAACGCCATCTGTATGCCCAAATTCCGGATGACCTGGTGTTTTACTTTCAAGCTTACGAAATTGTTTAAGATCATCCAATGTCACCTGATAACCCGACAGATGCAGCATGCTATATAAGAGTGCAGAGCCGTGTCCCGCGGACAAAACGAATCGATCACGATTAAACCACTGGGCATGGAATGGATTGTGCTTCAGGTGTTTCGTCCATAAAGTATAAGCCATTGGGGCAGCTCCCATCGGCAGCCCTGGATGACCAGAATTCGCTTTATTAATCGCATCAATGGATAATGTACGAATGGTATTTACGGATGATTGATCAAGTGTTGTATTCATAAGTATAAGATTCTCCTTTTGTTCCATAGTTATTTAACTCGTTTTTAGAATCGAACCACCAATGAAAGCCATCTCTCGCTAGCAATTTATCGGATTCATCAGGTCCATATGTTCCTGATGGATAAATGTGCAGCGGCAGCAGATTTTCTTGGTAAGCATCTAATAGAGGCTGTACCCACTCCCACGACAATTCCACTTCATCCCAATGGGCAAAGTAGGTTTTGTCTCCTACTAATGCATCATGGATTAGGATTTCATAAGCATCTTTAGCACCTTCTTCCAGTGTATTAAGTTGGCTTCTAGCAGCTATATCTTCATTTGAAAGCTCCTTACCTGCCTCACTTCTTTGAATGCTAATGGCCTCGTTGGGCCCAATCTCTATGATCAAAAGATCCTTTGAGGAGCCTTCCGATGTAAACTCAATAACAATTTTCGTCGCTTTTTCGTTCAGACGTTTCCCAGTTCGAATGTAGATGGGTGTATCTTTCCAGAACGGGTCTTTGATTTGTAGTCTGGCTGCAATGAACGTATCGTTTTGAGAATCCGAGGCGATACCCGATTCATCTCTATAGCCGACAACCTTCTCCCCTTTGATGACGCCTGATCCATATTGACCGCGAACAATATGGTTGTGAACATCCATTTTGTTAATAGGTACTAAGGACTTCATTATTTGTCTTTTGATCTTCCCAACCTCATCTACCTTGCTGCGATTCGGGAATTCGATAGTTAACATCATTAACAATTGAAGCATATGATTCTGGAACATATCGCGGATAGCACCTGCATGATCGTAGTAACCAGCTCTTTCCTCGACACCTAATGTTTCAATTGCGGAAATTTGTACACTAGCTATCTTACGTGAGCTAAAATCTAGTTCAGAAAGTGAAGCGTGCAAAAGCTGCCCCATTTGTTGAACCATAGGTTTCCCTAAGTAGTGATCAATGCGATAAATTTCAGTCTCATTGAATGCTTGGTTCAACTTCAGATTCAATTGTCTTGCAGACAGCAAGTCATGTCCAAATGGTTTTTCGATCACCAGACGCTTCCAGCCATTCGCTGAACCAAGTCCACTTTCATGAATGTTGGCTGCGATCGTTTCAAAAAATTCAGGGCCAACCGATAAATAGAACATTCGATTCGGCACTAGATTTAGCGATTGTTCCCGTTCTTCAACCATTTGCAATAGCTTCTTGTAATCTTCTTTGCGGTTAACCTCTAACACTTGATAACGGAATGCACGCAAGAACTTTTTCATTCCTTCAGCATCTTTCACTCCACTTCGGGAGAAAGTAAGGAGCGATTGCTCAACATTGGATTGAAATGTTTCATCAGATAATTCTCTTCTGCCAAGTCCAATCAAGGAGAAAGAAGAAGGTAATTTATCTTCGATAAATAACTGATATAAAGCTGGATAGATCTTTCTTTTGGCTAAATCACCTGTAGCTCCAAATAAAACAAAAGTTGCTGGTTCCAATTTAATCTCTCCTTTACTGGTTTCTACGTCATAGCTCATCTATAATGTTCTGTATGCCCATTAAACGAATCTAGGAGCTACGCTGATAATTTATGAACAATAACTATGAACTCTACAAAGTATTTTACTGGGCCGCGAAGACTGGCAGTTTGACACAGGCTGCAAAAGTCTTATACCTTACCCAACCTAGCGTCAGCCACGCTATCAAACAACTGGAAGACAGCTTTGGTATGACATTGTTTTTCAGAACTTCCAAAGGTGTCACACTCACGCAAGAAGGCGAAGTCTTATATTCCTACATTGAGAAGTCACAAATCTTAATATCGCTGGCTGAGAAACAAATGCTCGCACTTAAAAATCTAGATAATGGTGAATTACGAATTGGCGGCAGTGATTCTCTGTTTAAACATTACATACTTAAATACTTGGAGAACTTTCATAAGCAATATCCAGGTATCAAACTTCATCTTAACCATGGAACAACTCCGGAAATCATTAGCCTTTTAAAAGAAGGTGAAATTGATTTAGGCGTTGTTCGAATGCCGATTAGCGACTCTCAACTAGAAGTAAAAGAAAGTTTTCAGCTTCAGGATTGTTTTGTAGCCGGATCCCTTTATTCAGAGCTCCAAGATGTCGTTCTCACACTAGATATGCTGCTCCAATACCCAATCATTCTATTCTCACGCAATAGCCGAGCTCGCATGGCCATCACCGAATTATTTCAAAGTTATGGTCATCAACTCAAACCTGAAATTGAAGTTGGTAGTGTAGATCTTCTGATCGAGTTAGCTCGCAAAGGACTTGGTATTTCCTACGTAACCAGAGAATTCGTATCGAAGGAATTAGAAGATGGAACGCTCTTCGAAATTCAATTAGATGTAACGATACCACCATCACACGTTGGAATTATGATTATGCGCAATATGCCAATATCTAATGCAGTAAGCAGGTTTATTGAAATGGTTCAATAGACGAATGCCTATCTTCTATCACGCAGATACTTCAGATGCTTCGGATAACCAACCAACCGCATTGTGTATATCTTCGAACTCATGGTAATTGATTGGCAATGTTTCTTTTTCAATTGCATTTTTCATATCAAGAGGAGCTACTGTATGCTCTGGAATCACGGTAGCTGTAAATTGAATGCCCGCATGAAGGAGCCTAGGTAACCACTCCATCGAGAACCATTCAGCATCTTCTGTTAAAACCATTTTAGGACTTTTATCAATCAGTACTTTTTTTGCTTTTTTTATAACGGCAAGTTCAATCACTTTATCTAAGGGGACGCGAAATTCCTCTTCTTTAGCTACCGAATTCCAACGAATCACAACAGCTTCAATCACATCATCCCAAAAGATATGCGCTTTATCAGAAAAGTAATAGTGCATCATTGTAATCTCTCCTCTCACGCGGGATGGAACTTTCCATGCCGTAATCGATGTCTTCTTTCCGTAGTTCTACTATAGTACGAATTTGATGCATACAAGTAATTAATATATTTGACAGTAGCCATAGACCACATGAATGGCTCGCTTTGAGGTGATCATGAGAAAAAGCCGCCAATCGTGGCGGCTTACTCTCATGATTTATTTTATCTCTGTTCAGAAATTGTTGTTGTATCCCTTGTTTATTCCTTAATTGACGATAGGCTGCCGACAGACTCATCAAAACACCAGTCGTAACAAATACGCCTACTGGAAAAGCCCAGCTCCCCCATGCAGGAACGATGAGTGGCATTAAGGAGACACCGAATGCAATAGGTACAGGTGTTTTAAACAACACGCAGAGAATGAGTGTGATCAGTACATTGATTAAACCAACCCAAATGATGGATCCCGACAACAAGTGAAAGACACCAACCGAAAAAATAGCTGTCAACGTCAATACCGCTAACCGAGATGGAATCAGTCTCCAATTAAATTTCTCCGTATGAAATAATTCGAAAATAAGGGCAAATACAGGTGGAACCACGATAACTTCCAGATTCGTTGCGAGTGCCAATCCGATCCAAAGACATAAGATGATACTAATGATAAGCGTATCGGTTATTTTCCGAAATTGTTGCGGCGCGCCTGGCGTCATTGTTTCTGGTTTCCTCCACTTATAAGCAGCTAACATGATCACAAAAGTAAATATTGCCGTCGTAATCGCAAACAGAGAATCTCCTTTTGTTCTAGACATACTGCTCCAACTAGCATGAGAAGAATTAGCATGTATCCGGATAAAAAACCTTTCGATTTCAACGTATTCCAAATCATTTATTCCAGTCCTCCTTTAGATTCCTACCTATAAAATCCTTGTAATGGCTGTGCATGCTCCCTCCAATTATCGTTCAACAGGCTAGTATGATCACAATACAAAGTTTGTAAATAACGGGTCACATCTGTTACTTTACCTTCCACAAGGACTTCACGTATCTCAGATGGTTTGGTTGGTACATCATTTCGATCTATTTGCTGGAATTGCTCTAGTCGCAAGAACATCTGCAAACTTTTTTTATATGAGGTCCGAGTTGGGTATCGAGGGGAGCTGCCCGAATCGTACTTCGTTAACTTTATCTGGTCATAAAAGTCAGTCATCAATGATTGCGCATCGAATTGAAGAACAGCGAAAGCTTCGTTTGGTTCTCTTTTTGAATAAATCTCAAGCATTTTCTGACAATCTCTTTGTGTCGGCCAAAAAAATACATGCTTATCTACATATTGATGAAATGTCAGATGAGATGTATTAACATCCATGACTCCATCAGCTATTTTTAAATGCGCGTTTGCTACAAATAGATGACCATTGAAACTAATTTCACTCCTTACTTCTCGCCGTGCATCAGACAAATTAGGATTTACATCATGACAAGAATACAAAGCATCGACGTGCGAGATGGAAGGCAAGTTTCGTGCTCTCGTAAAGTGATACAAGGACTTCCTTTTTGTGCCCTTCGTTATTTTGTTCACTATCGTTACGTTCATAGCTGGATACCTCTAGTCTGTCATTTTCTGCGCAATCTGATTATAGTAAAACCGTATGTACTCCATCAATATCCCGTTTTCTATCATAATGATGCGTTATGTCTATAACAGTCAGAAGCTGTTAACCTAATCAAGAAATAGACAACAGTCCAAAGATTTAGTGAAAATCATTGGACTGCTGTTTGATTTTACGGATTTATAGGACTATAACTTTCATGAATGAACCATGGCTGGTTTGACAGATTTGAGATGTTGAATGTAGTCCTTGCTGCTCTTGGCTAGGCGTTCCGCTGTCACGTTTGACGCATCATTTAATGAGAAGTGCGGCAAATAAGTGGCACTTATGAATTTAGCAAGGGCTTCAATGGGCCGCAGCAATTCTTGAATGGTAAATTGATTAGAACCACTATGCTGATAGGAAGCTTCCGTACCATAAGTTGAAATCGCAACCCCTATTTCTTTGCCTTTTGTCTTTGACCCATCTGGTCCATAAGCCCATCCATACTGCAGTACTTGATCAAACCACTTTTTGAGCAACGGTGGCGAGCTGTACCAATAAAACGGGTATTGGAAAATGATGCGATCATGCGACTCCAGCAATTGCTGCTCTTTGGCAACATCGATCTTTTCATCCGGATACGTTTTGTATAGCTGATGTATGGTGAATTCATTATGCTTTTGTAATTCCTCCACCCAAGCTTTATTCCAGTTGGATCCTTCAATATTCGGATGCGTAACGATAACTAATGTTTTCATTTTTGGCAGCTCCATTTCATAGTAAAGTGGTCGTAAACAAATGAGGTTCAGAATTACGCTAGTAGTATCTGAAGAAAAGAGCTCTATTATCACCCTTTAAGCAGATTTCCATTAAATAACGACTTTAAAGTTCGTACAAAGAGAACGATCAGAACGATGTTCATCAAAACAAGAATAATTGCAGCTACCGTAATAAGCGGCCAACCATCTACAAACATCGCATATTGTAATGCCGCATTGCTGAGTGCGGCCAATGGAAAGCTTACACCCCACCAAGACGCCCCAAATGGAATGGACTTTCTAAATACTTTGAAGAATACTACGATGAACAAAAACAAACCAAAGTAAAACAAAATCGATGCGAACTGGTCAACTCGATGCTCAAAATTGATATACCCCAGAAATCCGACTTCAAACGGCCCAATCATGATAAGCATGGATGGAGTTAAACCTGCATGCATAGGCGCATGATGTATCAATCTGGATAAGATCATGGTCAGGAAAACTAATGCGACAATACCGCCAATCGCTAGGGAAAGCAGATTAACTTCATGCGCCCAAGCAAACGGCATATTGCCACCTGCAACAGCAATATCAAGTGTCCCTACCCCAGGGATGAGCCAGGCAGGTACGGCATGACCGTGCTCGTGATTCCCGCCTAACAAGCGTGCAACGATGATATAACTAAGGACTAATGTCGTTACGGTTCCGATGATCCAGAGAACTTGACCCGTTCGTTCACTGTAAGTCCCAACCACGGAGGATAGCAATAGTATGGCAATGGTGATCGTACCAAAGAAATTACCTATGATAGGATGTTTAAATTCATCTTTCACTTTTTGCGGATATAGGATCCACTTTGCCAGATAACCAATGCTTAACACGATAAACGTAAGCACCGCGACCATTCCGATGATATCAGCGATAACAAGTGAAGTACCGAATAACTTACTTGCTTGTCTCCATGCTAATGACAGTCCTGAAATGCCCATAACCGACGCGAATAGATTAACGGGTAAGAATTCAATGGAACCTATGCTTTTTTGTTTTTGTACGACTGTTATGGTTGGCATGGATGATGTTCACTACTTTCTGTCTTTTATTCTTCTCAACTTATTAGAGCAAGTTCTATCAATCAAAAGGATGACGACATTCCCTCCCTTATTTACCTATTAAAAGGTAGTTGTTCTTGCAAGATAAATACCATTATTGAATAATTGATGATAAGTATCAATATTCAAAATTCTATCGTTATCATTACTAATATGGATGATTAACTTCACTTCACTCCCTTCTTACATAAAAAAAGGGTTTTTATGATAAAGTATAAGTTTAAAGGAATGATACCCGCATTTACTTTTAGTGAAATACATACTACTATTTGTCATTATCAATCATAAAGTGAGGTATACCTATGGAGTTTCGACAACTGGAATATTTTATGGCCATTTGTGAAGAATTGCATTTTACAAGGGCTTCAGAAAAACTGGGTATGAGTCAGCCCACGCTGAGTCATCAAATCAAGTCGCTGGAGGATGAGCTAGGGGTACCCTTATTTGATCGAATCGGTAAAAAGATTGCCATTACGGAAGCAGGTACTATTTTATTAAATGAGTGCACAGTGATTTTTTCTTCTTTAGCTAACGTCAAAGTGCAAATTATGGAGCTTCAGAAGGTTACTCGCGGAACATTATCCATTGGTGCACTTCCAGGTGAGTTAACTCAGCTCGTTTCTTCTTTGTTACTCGACTTTCATCAGATATATCCAGAAATACAAATTAAAATTTTAAATCTTGACGATATTGTCGAGCGTGTCATACAAAATCAAATAGATCTGGCCATCACTATTTTTCCAGTCGATGATGATCGTATTCGCAAAATTCCGCTGTACAAAGAAGATATCTATTTGGCTGTTTCTAGAGACCATGCATTGGCCAACCGAGACAGTATTCACTTTAACGAAATAAGCAGTTACCCAGTTATCCTCTTCCCGCAATCGCATAAATGTCGCCAAATTATTGATCTAAACAGCACTGTTTGTGGTATACCTATCGAACCGATTATTGAAACAACAGCGATTGAAACCATTATTGACCTTGTCAAGTCGGGTACAGGTGTGACCGCGCTATCCAAAACGTACTTGAATATGTACAACGATAACCAACTAAAGGCGATTAAGATCGTTAATCCAACACTCAACAGGGAAATTGGCATTATCCATCATAAAGATAAATATGTAAGCAAAGCTGCTCGGTTATTTATTGATTTATTATCACAACATATTGTTAACTTGAAGTTAACCGAAGAAAGTACGATTCTAGCTTAGTCCGTGTTCAATACAAAGTTCAAAACAAAATAGAGCCACTTCAAAGTGGCTCCTTACGATTACTAGTACATCGAAGTTTGTGGTGCTGGCGACACAATAAACGAACATTTTTTACGAGAATACCATTTGTCACTCACTTTGACTTCATGCTCATTCCAAGCTTCAATCATGCCTCCTCCAACCATTCTTCCTTCTTTCAAAACCATGATGAATTGACCAAATAAAATAGCATTATCGAATTCAATGTCATACTGGACTGTCTCCATGGTTGTACCACCTTCCTAAATGGATTTAAAAAAAGGAACATTTTGCATAAAGATGCTCTCTATTTTCTCGTACAGAGGTCCATTTAATTCCGTTCTATACTGAATATCCAGCCATTCTGGGTCATGCAGGAAAGCTTCAAAGTTTCGCTCGCGTGAATCTGCGTTCTCATGTTCGAGTACGTAATAGAGACGATTTTTCGATTCGTCCGCGTCTACCCAAAAATTCGTTGTCTTCATTTCATGTTTGGCTAGAAGGGCTATCACATTATCCCGAAACCGATCTAGGATAGCTTCCATGCGACCAGGTACAATATCATAAATCCGCAACTCGTATAGCATAAGATCATCCTCCACTTCATCTGCTAATATACCTATTAATAGGTAAGTTAATCCATCACACTCTCTATAAGCTCTCTCGCCTCTGCGTCTTACACGCTCATTATTGAATAATTAATCATGAGTATCAATATTCAATATTCTATTATTATCATTAATAAACTGAATCCATATACAAAAAGCCCGACAAGTGGTCGGACTTTTTCGCATTTTATCTATCATATGTGTTTATATTGTTGTAAGTTAACCGCCTTTTGGATTGTTAGCTACTGGATTTTTATCAGCAGAAACAACTTCACCTGTTTTGGAATTGACATTTGCGATATACACATCGCCTTCCTCTTGCAGCTGCTGCTTCGTTTTACCGTCAACTGGCGTTGTAAAGAAAACGGAATAGTACGTTCCTTCCTTGTCCACAAGATTCACAAAATAGGTCGTTTGATCCAAACCAGCTAAGGACTCATTGTATTTGCTTTGAAGTGCCTTCTTGGCAATTTCAATTGCCTGATCCTCTTTCATATCTTGGGATGTCTTAACGGGTTCCTTATAATCTGGGTTTGGAGTAAATCCTTCCATAGTAGATCCTTGCGCATTAGCATCTACAGGTTGCGGTACAGCCACCTTCTGTTGACCTGTCACTTTGACACTTGGTGCTGAATCCATAGATAAAGCAAAAGCTGAAATAGCACCGTTGCCTGCGATCAAAGCCGTAGCTACGCCTGCCGTAAGTAGTGTTGCGTACATTTTTTTCTTCATGTTCATTACCTCCATCGTTTAGTTGATATCGCTTGTTACACATATAGAATAAGGGAGCGATATGATAAACTTGTCTTCTAGTTATTATGGAGTTGTAAAATCGATCGACACTTTCGTAAATTCGTTCTCTTTCGATGTAATTTGGATACGCGCATGATGAAGCTCAGCGATTTGGCTGCAAATCGATAATCCTAATCCGATTCCACCGAGTTCTCTGGTACGGGATTTGTCCACTACATAGAAAGCTTCTGTTAGTTGTGCTATGTCCTTCTCTGGAATTCCTTTCCCACAATCAAGTACTTCAACAATCACATCTCGTTCCCGGTAGCTGCTTTTCAACGTAATCTTTCCTCCAGGATGGGAAGCCTTCACACTATTTTCTACTAAGTTTATGAATAACGTTTGCAGGAGCGTTTTATCACCAGCAATGTGATCTGCTAAACATTCCGTATCCACTGTTATCTGTTTAACTTCCAACTGATGCTGTACCATGGTTACCACATACGTAAAAAGGTCGTTTACATCAACGCGTTCCATGCAGATGTCGCCATTTTTCAAATACAACAATTCCATCATCTTTTTCGAAAGCAGATCCAGTCGGTTGGCATGCTCAAGAATGTAACCGATGGCCATTCTCCGATCATCTTCGTCATAGTTGGCATGAGTCAAAAATTCACTATATCCCTTAATCGCCGTTATCGGCGTTTTTATTTCGTGGGTAAGATTGTTAATAAAAGTTTGTTTCTCTTCATTTGCTGTTTGAATCGTTGCAATATTCGTAGACACCGCATCAACCATCTTGTTAAAATTTTGCGCTAACTCCCCGATTTCGTCATTGCCAGTCACCTTAACTCGTTTATGGTAGGCACCCGCGGCTATGTCTTTGACCCCTTTATTTAACCGTCTGATTGGTGAAGTTAATTGAAACAAAAGTAATATGAGCACAACCGATAATAGCACTGAAATCACGACACTGAGCGTTATAAAATAATGGAGCAGCGTCTGATAATTGGCCTGCAGATAATCAGAATTTCTGGAGATGACCAACCTGAACTCCTGAAAATCCATCTTGCCCCCTACAAAAATCCAGAGCTGTCCCTGAATATTTCTGTAGGTGGACTTTCGAGAATCCCCCTGCAATTCTTCACGTTTACCATCAAATTGATAAGCATTTGAGAAAATCAGTTGATTCCCGTTATATACCTCAGCTTGAATTCCTTTTTTATAATAATTAGCTGCAAAACCACCAATAACGGAGCCATAGTCGGCTCCGCCTGTACTTTGCGTATAAACATTAAGTATATAACTTAAGGCGTTTTCAAAGCCCTCATACTCATTAAACCCTCTTGAGATGTCCATCTTCTCGTTTAATTGATAACTCTTTTTTAGAAGTCCATACGCACCAAGATCGAAGACAATGAGAAATACAATCAGGACAAGCAAATACGTTTTCTGCCAAAACTTCATTCTTACACCTCAAGCCTATAACCGTACTTATACACTGTTTTAATCTGATTGTCCCAATTAAGCTTCTTTCTCAGCTTCTGAATGTGGACGTCGACAGTCCTTGTATCTCCGTAGAAATCAAATCCCCATACTCGTTCGACAATTCTTTCTCTAGACAGGGCAATATTCTTATTTTGAATAAGCAGTTCAAGCAGTTGGAATTCTTTGTTCGTCATGTCAATGCGTTGTCCCTGCACCATCACGGTATGCTTGTCTAAATCTACAACAATGTGATCTAGTATGATTTCGTTATTCTCCCGTTGGTTTCTTCTCAATATGACATGGATGCGAGCAATTAGTTCCACGGCTTCAAATGGTTTGGCTATGTAGTCCTCGGCACCGATTTCCAAGCCATGAACCTTATCTGCAAGAGAATCTCTCGCCGTTAAGTAGATCACTGGTACGTTTCGTTTCACTATTTCCGAGATAACTTCAAACCCGTCTTTGCCTGGAAGCATCACATCCAGAATGACCAAATCGATTTTATTCGCATGCAAAACGTCAGAAACCTGATCCCCGCTATACAGTTGAATGTATTCGTGCCCGACCATTTTTAGATGAACCGCGATTAAATCATTGATTGCTCTTTCATCATCTACGATGAGTATTTTAGCCATACGATCACACTCCATAACAAGCATAACAAATACCTCACTGGAAGTTGTTATCGAGTTGTAAAATTTGATCCTAGTCCCTATGAATGAATCCCATTTTTCATTGGCTTTTGAAGTACGTCTACGATGGCCGCGAAAATACTTGTTAGTAGGATAGCCATTAGACATAAAGACGTAGGACCTGCAGCGTCATCGCTAACTGTAACTGCAGCAAGCACCCTCAAGCTCACAATTCCTATCACGAGGAGGCAAATGACGGCAAAAGCGCATTTTTTTATTATCGTCAAGGACTTTAGAGATAATTCAGAGATTGCTTTGTTCTTTTCGATGTAGGTTAATAGTTTATAAGCTTGAAATAACGAAACAGCAAACGCCGCACAGAACCCGTATGCACATACTAAAAATGGGATTAGGAAGTAGGCCGTATCTGGATGTGCTTTTGCATCTCTAACGGCTATTACAGGCAACCAGATACAGAAAGCAAGTACGGCAATTCCAGCTAGAAAAATAATGACCTTTAAGAAAGTGGTTGAACCCCGTCCAACATTCATTTCTGACACCTCGCTTATTTAATGACAAGATGATTCTAACACATTATTTATCGTTATACAATAAAATAACATTGTATTTAGATATACTATTGTTGTTATCTAAATATGATTCGTATGCAAAAAAAAGAACCATGTCCACATGGTTCCCTCCATTACTGCCTATTTATTTAACCCCTGTATAAACAAACGCACGTATGATATGCCTTTGTGCAAAAAAGAATGCAATAAGAATGGGTGTTACCAACATCATATTGCCGGCCATTAACACATTCCAATTGGCTACTCCCTCTTCTTCACGAATCTTTGCAATCCCTAGTGGCAATGTTCGCGCGACATCATCCGTCGTCATGACTAGAGGCCAGAAGTAGTCGTTCCAATGTGCAATAAAGCTGAATAGGGCAAAAGTCGCCAGAACCGGTTTGGCCATAGGCACCATTAATTTGACAATAATCTGCCATTCTTTGGCACTATCCAACCGCGCTGCTTCAATCAGTTCTTCCTGAACTTGTTTAAACGATTGTCTCAATAGGAAAATACCGAAAGCACTTGACGCAAATGGGAGTATAAGCGCTAGATGTGTATTTAGCAATTTCCATGTACTCAATTGTAAATAGACAGGCAAGAAAATTAATTGCGACGGTATCATTAACGTAATCATAACCATACCGAACAGAAATCCTGAAAATTTAAATTTATACCGTGCAAAAGCATACGCTGCTGGAATAATGGTGAGCATCTGCGCTACGAGAATACTGATCGAAATTATAAAGCTGTTTGTAATATAGTGTAAAAACGGTCCTGATCCCCATGCTTTTGAATAATTGCTCCAAATGAACTGTTTAGGAATCCAATTAGGCGGGAAAATCATGGTTTCAGGCAGCGTCTTCAGTGAAGTTGACAGCATCCAGAAAAATGGCATTGCAAAAATGAGGACTAAACCTATCATGCAAACAATGCTAATGGTTTTGAAAATATACTGGGAAATTCTTGATACAATCTCTTCTTTGCTTCTTACGTATATCACAGTACGATCAGAATCAATTGTCTGCTCAGCTTTCAATGCATTCCCTTCTTTCTATTGATAATGAACGCGTTTGGACATCAATTTAAAGTAAATAATCGTTAAGATCCCGACAATGAATAGTAAAATGACACCTGCGGCTGAAGCACTGCCGATTTTGAAGAAGCGGAAACCGTACTCATAGATGTAATAGACAAGCGTATTCGTTGAGTTAACGGGTCCTCCCTGCGTCATAATGGCGATCGTTTCGAAAACCTGGAATGAACCAATCATATTGATAACCACCAAGAAGAAGATGGTTGGCGAGAGCATGGGTAGAATTAGTCGGTAAAAGGTTGTCCAAGGCTTGGAACGATCTAGTGCTGCCGCCTCATAAATATCTCTAGGAATACTTTGCAACCCAGCGATAAACACAAGGGTGTTATAACCAAGTCCTTTCCATACAGCGACGATGACTAAGGAAACCAAGGATGTACTCGGTGAAGAAAGCCACGCTAGCTTACCAAAGCCAAACAACCCGATGAACCAGTTCAGTAAGCCATACTGCGGATCCATGACCCACACCCAGATCATGGAAATGGATACCCAGGAAACAATATGCGGACTGAAGATAGCACCTTGGACGAAGGTCTGAAACACGCTGGCTTTATTCAACCAAAGCGCAAGTAATAAGGAAAATACAATAATACAGGTAACGGTCAACACCGTGTAAATCGTTGAATTTGAAATGACTTGTAGAAACTCTTTCTCCGTAAGGAGATCTGTGAAGTTTTGAATACCAACAAAGTTTTTCGTTGGGCTAATAAAGTTCCAATCATACATACTTAGGTACATCATATAGATGATCGGGTAAATAAAAAACAATGAAAACACAGTAATGGCAGGTGCCACCATGGCATATGGACGCAATTTTTCCCACATTGTCATCTTACACACCACTCCCAGCAACAAGGAGAGTGTCTTGTCGTGTTTCTTTTGTCGTTGCCCCTACCTCAAGCACTTCAGTCTTCTGCCGTTCAATATGGCGAATTCTTTCACCATTCTGATCAAAATAATAGAGCTTATCGTAGGGAATTACGGTTTTGACCTGATTTTCCATGTGCAAGGAAGTTAGGAAGGTCTTTACGAAAAATATGCCCATCTCCGATTTGATTTGATAAATATTTTCCGAGCCAAGACTTTCTCTGGTTAGGATCTCCCCTTCAACCACAAATCCATCAAT
The DNA here is from genome assembly GCF_031455095.1 of Paenibacillus qinlingensis. Classification (GTDB taxonomy): domain Bacteria; phylum Bacillota; class Bacilli; order Paenibacillales; family NBRC-103111; genus Paenibacillus_E; species Paenibacillus_E qinlingensis_A. The sequence continues at coordinate 1,538,527 of NZ_JAVDSB010000001.1, read as the reverse complement.
GCGTTCATTCGGGGACATCACCACATGCTCTGCACGGAAGCCAATTGAACCAATTTTGGAGGTTGAATCTACCTTTAACCCTCGTACATCAGTAAACTGAAAGATATTCATAGCTGGTGTCCCGATGAACTGTGCTGTAAAGACATTATCCGGATCATTGTAAAGTTTCAATGGAGAGTCTGCTTGCTGAATAACCCCTTTATTCATAAGAACAATCTCATCCCCCATAGACATGGCTTCCACCTGATCATGGGTGACATAGACAAACGTCGTGCCCAGCCTTTTATGAAGTTGAATCAACTCCGTGCGCATTTGATTACGCAGCTTGGCATCTAGATTGGAAAGCGGTTCATCCAAAATAAATACTTTTGGATTTTTAACCATCGCACGGGCTAGGGCGACCCTTTGACGCTGACCGCCGGACAAGGTTTGTGGTTTTTTATCTAGATAAGGCGTTAATGCAACGATTTCACATATATCATGAATCAAAGTTTCTCGCTCTGCCTTCGGCACTTTTCTGTTTTTCAGACCAAATTCAATATTTTGACGTACGGTCATCGTCGGGTATAAGGCATAGTTTTGGAAAACCATGGCGACATCTCGAAGTCCTGGCTGTGTATCATTAACACACTTATCACCAATCCATATTTGACCTTCATTCTGTTTTTCAAGTCCTGCAATCATGCGCAGCGTCGTTGATTTCCCGCAACCAGATGGGCCAACGAGAACGGTAAACGACCCATCTTTAATCGTAAGATTCAAACCGCTAATAATCGTCTCTTCTTTATACTTTTTGCCGATATTGATCAATTGGATCCGTGCCATACGTTCATCTCCTTTACTTGTCTGCTGTTGTTACACTTGAATAGTGACAGTGCTATTCTGTATAGCCTGCATGAGCTGCTTCAACTCGTCTAATGTGTGCAAACGTAAATCCCATTGCTGATTGTCCCCGTTCTGATAAGGAGAAATGAAACAAGTGCGACCTCCCGCTTGTTTGACCGGATACAAGTCATTCCATGGATTATCGCCAATCGATAGCACCTCATGCGCGTGATAACCCTGCTCAAGTAATGAGGCCATGTACTTCTGTATGCCAAACGGTTTATCAGCACCACAGTAAATTTCGTTAAACATGTGGTGTATTTGCATATAGTGCAAAAAATCGATACCGGATTTTTCGTAGGTATTGGTCATCAATATTTTTCTATCAATTGCTGTTAGGTTGTGAATGGTTTGAAACAGGTCATGCTGCAGTCCAAATTGGTACGGTTCAAGAATCATTTCTTCACGTACGCGTTCAAAAGCTATTTTCATTTGTTCTTCATGAATCTTGCATTTATGACGGATTGTATTCACGATTCCCCAGGGATCACCCATATAGATAAGATTGGTATCATATATGGATAACGCTGCGTATTTCTCAGCAAATTCTTGCCCTTCGAGCTCATCACCGTTTGATAGAAATCCATGAACAAATCTCCCAGCGTTCTGAACAAGTGCGACATCATCTAATTTGTGATAAAAATGGCCTAGTTTGATCGTGTGATTCCCTGATAAAATCTTCCTTGATGATGCTATTGAAAATTGTGTATCTTGTTCCCATTCTGTACCCTCTAACAAATAGCGGATATACCGGTCCATGAAGGTGTCTTCTTGATAAAGTGTTCCATCCATATCAAAAATAATTACTTTAATGTCAGATAACCATTCCACAGGTAAGATCAGCCTTTCTTCTAGTTGAATTAGTAGTTGGCCAGCTTCCTAACAAGGAAGCTGGCACTTCTCTTCCATTGTTTACTTGCTCAACAATTTATTTGCTTTCTCCGCAGCCTCATTCATCGCATCTTGCGGTTTAACATCTTTTTCGAGAATGGCTTTCGTCATAGCATCGATAATCGTTTTTGAAATTTCAGCGTACCCATTTGCGCTTGGACGAAGTACGGCATACTGTAATTGATCCGAAGCAACCTTGTATTGTGGAAACTCTTTATAGTAAGTTTGCAATTCTTCACTTTGTAAAGCAGATAGACGGCTTGGCAGGTATCCAACATATTTATGCTGATAAATCGTATTTTCTTTGGTAGTCATGAATTTAATAAACTCCCAAGTTGCTTCTTTTTCTGCATTGCTTAGCTTAGATGTGATGGACAAATGACATCCACCGGTCGGAACTCCATACTGTTTGTTTGCAGGCATAAAGCTGGTCGCCATCTCAAAATTATTGCCTTTTGCTACCTCCATGCTTGCAGAAACGCCTGCGGTGGATCCGATTTTAAATGCGGAAAGCTGATTGGTCCAATCCTTATCGGCATCAGCGCCTGCTGTCTTTCCAACTGTAAATTTGATTAAACCGTCATCGGACATTTTCTTCCAAAACTCAACCGGCGCTACACCTTCAGGAGAGTTGAACGTTGCTTTTTTATTGTCGTCGCTGATCACTTTACCACCGCTTTGTGCGACAAGTGCCTCATATTCCCAGACGCCGACAGCCATTGTCAATGGTGTTTTACCTTTCGCTTTCAATACGCGGCCATATTGCTCCAGCTCTGCCCAACTTTTTGGACCTGCAGGATCCAAGCCAGCATCTTTTAACATCGAGACATTCTTATAAAAGATCGGCGTGCTGCGCATAAATGGAATCCCGTAAAGCTTGCCATCCACATATGCATTCCCCATGAGTCCCGGGATAAAGTCTTTAATATTCACTTGTGCCTCATCCCTTGCAGCAAGTGGTGTTAGATCAGCTAGCATGCCTGAGCGGGAAAAAATGCCGGTAGAAGAAATTTCTAGATCAAATACGGCTGGCGCATTTCCTGCTGCGAAAGCAGCTTGTACTTTTGCATTTAGATCATCGTATGTACCTTGGTTCGCTTGCTGCACTTCAATTTTGTTCTGTGACTCATTAAATTTTTTGACGAGGATTTGTTTCGCTTCCTCGATTTTCCCACCATTCGCTGTCCAGTATTTAATGACAACTTTCTCTCCTGAAGAGGCCTTAGAGCTCGAAGCGGACTTACTGCCTGTACCACCTGTTCCACATGCAGTTAACATGACTATGGAGCTAAGCGTAAGAAGAGATACCCATTTTTTCTTCATCATTTTCAATTTCCTCCTAATTTTTGATATCAAATTACAAAGAAAGAAGCCTAAATCAACCGCCGACTTAAAGTCGGCCGCTAATCAGGCTTCTCCACTACTCCAACCTACTGCTATTTACTTGTCTTGTTCATCATAATCGTCCTGTATTAACCCAGTGTCAAATCCATGTGAATGTTTTGAAAATTCAAAGCTTATTTAAACCTTCTCACACAATAATACGAAGCTTCTTTTCTTCTTCACCATACGTTTCCCGCCATAATTCCGATTTCGAAGAAGATACGGCGGTTGCGCCATACTTAAAACATTCCATGGCATGTGTTCGTTCAAACAGCAATCCTCCAGTAATGATCGGGATGGATGTAAACTTTTTGATTTCCCCAATCATTTCTGGAATTCGCGCTGGCATAACCTCGATGATGTCTGGCTCGATTTGAGTAACACTTTTGGAGATGTTCTCCATCCCCTCCGTATCTACTAGGAAAAAGCGTTGAATGGTGAACAAGCCCATTTTTTTCGCTGTTTTTACTACATTCGTCTTCGTGGTAATGATGCCTGTTGGTTTAATGACTTTTGCCAAGTAATCCATCCCATAGAAATCCGTACTTAAACCACCAATCTTTTCCATGTGCAGAAATACCGGTAACTGATGATTTTTGAACACATCCACATAACTTTTAATGACGCCAATATGTCCTGTTAGGAGAAATACGCCACTTAATTGGTTTCTAAGCGACAAAGCAATTTCGATTTGTTTCGGTTCCTTAATGGAAGCCACCATCCGATGCGTGTTTAATCTTTCGAAAAACAACCCACCTTCATCATGCGTTAGCCTCTTCATCTATCAGCATCTCCTTATTCGTCATGGGGTCAACCAAAACACGAATTAGTGTTCTGCCGCTATCCGCAAAGAGACGCTGCATTCACGATCTGAATCTATCCCACGTGCGTTAGCAGTGTGTCTAAAATGCTTCATCGTGTTGTATAACATCTCTACATTATCTGTTAAAGCAGCGTCTTCTAGATCGACTGCTGAAATGCGGATTTCTTCCTCATCAATCTCCATAATACGTAAACCATGTTGATCGAGACACGCTGATAATTGAACGAACGTCCAGTTATTTTGATTGACAATCGAATCAATGTGCGTATGACCATTCACATAGATGCCTACGCCATCTTTCTTGCTTAGAATCTTCCACATATCAATGCTAGGATGAATGGATCCTTTGTCTTTATCTGAATTCGTTGTCGTTTGATGTACAGGATGATGTGCAAATACAATGACAGGTTTGGACCCCGAAGCTAGAATAACATCTTCGAACCATGTCAGTTGCTCTTCGTCAACCCATCCTCCCCAATCCTCAAAATCCATTTCTTTCGCTGTATCCAGAAATACAAGGATGGCGTGATCTGTCGTAATTGCATGATAGCGTGGTTGTCCGCTTATTTCGAGTACTTCTCTTCTCGTTTGTGCATAAAGATCATGATTACCCATTGCATGATAAAACGTTTTTCCACTTTTGCGTACAATCGCATAGACTTCCTGCAGCTCAGACGTGTGTCCATAATTGGTAAGATCCCCAACTGAAATATGAGCATCTGCTTCCAATTCCAAAAATCGTCCCAGAAATGTTTGAAAGAAGGTATCACGAGCCTCTAACCATCCTGGAATTGTTTCATCCACCTGGTGATAATGTAGATCTCCCATCAATACTAGTTTCATCATATTTCTCCTTCTCTCTATCAAAAATTGGATGTGATGACATCTCTTATTTCATGATAGTGAAGGATTATTAAATCTAGTTGCATTAATCATGGTTAAATTGTAAATATTTTCTTTTACATTTTCTTTACATCACCCTACTCCTTTCATTCCTTTAACTTATGCGGCCACATCTCTTCGTGTAAACATAAGCCACGAGATCAGATTAAATACAAGAAAGTAAACCGCAAGCATTCCGATGGAAAATGAAAGCGTCATGCCACTTTGATAAGGTCTCCCACTCAGATATTGGGTAAGATCAGTATTCGCAAATAACAAATATCTGCTCCAATCAAACCGCTGCAGCGCCTCCAACAGAATATTGCCTCCAAACATGGCAACGATGGAAAACGAGATGGCCATGGTACTGCTGCGGAAAGCGGATGAAATCATAAAAGCCATGGTCACATAAAGGATGGTGGATACCCCATTAAGAAGATACGTTTTCCACAAATGAAGGAGCATATTTTTCTCAACGATAATTCCGTCATAGGTGACCTCGACTAGTGGCAGCTTCAAATCGCCAAACCCGAACAGAATACCATTTACAGTGAAAGATACAACGAATAATATGAGTAACAAAAGCAAGCCGAACATCAATGACGCTGCATATTTGGCTATAAGGATCTTAAGACGATTAGCCGGTCTGATTAGGAGCAGCTTAATCGTACCCGTCGAGAATTCGCCTGCCAGGATGTCGCCTGCGATAATAATGGTGAATACGGTAATCACGAGCACCATAGAGGCTGAACCATTAATGCCATCCCATAACGTGCCTTCCGCCGTGGGTATATTTTTCTCGAGGTGATATTCAATGAGTGCGATCCTCTGTAGGTTATAGGTACGGCTTTCTGCATTTAGTTCCGGCTTTGTTAAAAGCTCAGTTCGGTGCTCTTTCTCCTGTGTCAGCTCCATCTTCCAACCTTCGCCTTGCGACCGTTTGCCATCCGAATGCCATTCCATGATGTTGACAAAAAGAACCAATGCGATCATAAATCCGACCAGGATCCATGTTCTCGTCCTTCGGTAGATTTTCATGTTTTCATTACGTACAAGATTTATCACTCTGCCTTCCTCCCAGTACCCGTAATCTCCAAGAATCGATCTTCCAGCGACGGACGAACCATTTGAACACTATAAACTCGAATTTGGTATTGCGTTAAATGGGCCAGCATGTCCGGCACGTGATCCCGTTCGGTTGTGACTTCAATGAGTCCCTCTTCAACGAGCTTAACCCCTTGAATGACTTTCATGGCTCCCAATACATCCATCGCTTGTTCGTGTGGCTGTACTTCGATTCGATAGGTGGATGTTTGACCGCTTCCTTGGGTAAAATGCTGGATCGGCTTTACGTCGATTAGCTTGCCCTGCTGCAGAATGGCCACTCTGTCGCACATGAGTTCCATCTCGGATAATAGATGGCTGGATACGATAACCGTAATACCTTCCATGCGGGTCAACAGACTTAAATAATCGCGCAACTCGCGAATGCCCGCCGGATCCAGACCGTTCGTCGGTTCATCCAGTATCAACAGGGACGGTCGGTGCAGCAGAGCTTGAGCGACACCGAGCCGTTGGCGCATACCTAACGAGTATTTTTTGACCTTGTCATGTATGCGGTTCTCCAACTTAACCAGCTTGACGACTTCGTCAATTCTTTCTTTCGTCACACCTGGCGTCATGCGGGCGTAATGAACGAGATTGTGATACCCGCTCAAATACTTGTACATTTCTGGATTTTCTACAATGGCTCCGACGTGTTGAATCGCTTGTTCAAATTCGGTCTTGATATTTTTACCTTTGATCAGTATCTTGCCATGGGTGGTCGACATCAGTCCGACGATCATCCGGATGGTTGTCGTTTTGCCGGACCCGTTCGGGCCAAGGAAACCAAAAATTTCACCTTGCGGCACATCAAATGAAAGATTGTCGATGATGGTCGTTCGGCCGATCCTTTTCGTTACATGTTGCAAACTAATGATAGGTTCGTTGCTCATACTCGGCCTCCATTTCACTTTTTACTCGACCCTTGAAATCCAATAAAACGCCTATGTCAGATTGAATTTAGCATAATAATTATCGTTTTGCAATAAATTAATGTTGTTATATTTTATTGATCAACAAAAAACCACCCCTTAATAGGAGTGGCTAACTACGTATAAGTGCTTAAGATTCACTAAGTAATCGTCCAATTGGTATTATTCCACAAGCCGCTTCCAGTCAAATAGAACCCCCATCGCCGAGCTTCGATTGTTAACCAACAACTCGTACGCTTGCGGTGCATCATGAGGTGAATACCGATGTGAAATTAATAGTTTAACATCCATTCTCCCTTGCAACAGGTAATTTATGAATAGTTCTGCCATTTCAGGATGTTGCCATCCTTTATAAGACATTTGAGCATGAATACCGAGAATGGACACCGAGTTGGAAACCACGTTACGGCCCATTCCCTGAACGGATGGCGTAGCTGTATCTCCCAATAGTATGACTCGTCCCAATGGTTTAACAAGTTGAGTTGCTTGCGCTAATACAGCAGGATGTCCGGTAATATCAAATACGACATCCAGCATCTTGCCCTTCGTCTGCTCAGCGATATAGGCATTCGCCTTCCCTGCATCCATTGCTAGCCGATGAATCCCCGGTTTATCCCACACAAGTTGAACACGGCTCTCTGCTGGATCCATCGTGTAAACTTCTTTGGCTCCAGATAGATAGAGGTACTGCGTCACGAGCTGACCAAGGAGTCCTAGCCCAATAACACCGACTGTTTCTCCAAGAAACAGTTCTGCTCTTCTCACGCCAAGCTGGGTCGTTTTGGACAAATTAATCCAGGCACCCTCTTCAACGTCTATCTCCTTTGGCAGAAGTACAGCACGTGTAGACTCCGTCTTAAAATACTGGGTATGCGAATTTTCTACAAACACGCGGTCCCCTTTTTGTACATGCTGAACTGCCGTCCCTACTTCGATCACCTCAGCCACCATGGAATAGCCGGGACGAAATGGATAGTGCACCCAGCTTGACCAATTGGTATCCGGATCAAAGACGCCTCTCAGGCACTGAAGCTCTGTCCCTGTGCTGATTAGCGAACAAATCGCCGCGCATAACATCTCCGTCTGTCCGAGTGAAGCGTCAAAAGATTCCGAGATGACCTCCACCTTTTGCTTCTCAGAAAAAACAATGCTGACTGTTTCCATTTGTTCTCCTCCTTATATAGGAATTAACTCCTTTCAGATAAGTGTAGATGAGGATACTTTTGGAAAACAGTACAAATGTTTGTTGATATTTAACACTTCTACAGGTGTCCATCGCCACTTAATGTAGGCGACTAAATAGTTCTTTGTATTGACGAGGTGAAATGCCCGTATATTTTTTGAAAAGTCGTGTGAAGGTTTGAATATCGTTAAAGCCCAACATGTCACTAATTTCCGTGATTGTCATCTCACGCAACTCAAGCAATGACTTGGCTTTCGCAATTTTGATTTCCCGGTGCAGCAGAATTGGAGATTTTCCAAACATCGTCTTGAAATGATTGCTGACATAGGTCGGATTCATGTGCAATTCGATAGCCAGATCGGCGAGCGAAAGCGAAGCTTCGGGTTGATTAACAATTCTCAACAAAATCGATAAGAAACTGTGAGAAGACTGACTCTCCATAGAGGTCTTAACGCTGCCAAACGCATTATCCAAAAGTAAATATAGCAATTCCAGCGACTTCGCCTTTTGCAAAATGACATTCGGTAAGTGTCCTTTTCTGGACATGGAAAGCATGAGTTCATCGAAGACTTCCTCGAACTTTTGATGATTTTTTAGAGAATACGTGTAAGGTATCTGTAAAAAAGGCAGAACATCAACCACATGCTGAATCATATACGTGAAGTGCCACCAAAGGAATTCCGTTTCCTCATCACTATCTTTATATTGATCATGCTTGAGGTGAGGAGGAATAAAGATAACCGTTCCTGGGGACAAATGATAAACCTTTTCTAGCACTTTTAACTTGGCAGTCCCTTTTCTTATGTACGTCATCATGTAGTACTCTTCAAGAATACGATTACGATAGTTCATCTCTACACGATTATGGTTATCGAATTTGAGAATGTGCAAATCGGCAGTTTCCAACAGAGCGGAGATTACATCTTCTTGCACGTGAGCCACTTCCTTCTTTCGGACAAGTCTTCTGCTGATGGTTACATGAGAATTGTAGCATTCTACGTAGTTTTTTTGTATAAATTTGTATCGAAAAGTCAATACTTGGAGCAACCTCTGTGAGGTTAGGAGAGGGAGGGCGAAGATGCAGCCTACTGAACAAATCACGGTAAAGCAGTTTGGAATTATTCTATTCTCTTTTGTCGCTTCTACCATCATCTTAACGATTCCTGGATTGATGGCGATGTATGCCATGCAGGATGCTTGGCTTTCGGTAATTCCATCTACATTGACCGGATTATTGAGTATTTGGGTGATGGTTATACTTTCGAGACGATACCCTGGTTTGACTATCATCCAATACAGTCAAAAAATCCTCGGGAAATGGTTAGGAACATGCCTGGGCTTATACTATATCTATTTTTGGTACATGTCTCTTTCGATTATGACGATCCAACATACCTTTTTCATTAAAGCACTGTTATTACCAAGAAGTCCGTCCATTGTAGGTAGTCTGACATTATTAATACTTTGCGGTCTGGCCGTTTATTTGGGAATAGAAGTCATAGGAAGAGCGACGGAGTTTTTAACACCAATGAAATTGATTTTCCTGATTCCTCTCTTAATACTAACGATTGGGGCGGTAGATCCCGAACAGCTGAAGCCAATTCTGGGTAACGGAATCGTGCCGGTTTTACAAGGTGCCATTCTGCCGGGAGGCGCATTCATGAATCAATTATTTATTTTGGGCTGGCTTCTCCCTTATTTGAATCAGCCGAAAAAGGCACTCAAGGTCTCCTTGTTTGCCCTTTTAGCTATTTTTATTTTTATTTTTATCGTTGTCATTTCAGCGATTATGGTTCTCGGTTCATTAACAGGGCAGCTGAACTATTCGTATTTAAGTGTCATGCAATACATTGGCATTGAAGGTTCATTTGAACGACTAGAGGCAATCGCAGTCATGATATGGGTTATTGGAAGTTTTTCAAAAGTATCCGTTTCGTTGTTTATATTATGTATTAGTATTAGCCAGATTTTCCGTATTCAAAATTATCGTGATCTCGTTGCACCGGTAACCCTACTCGGCCTCATTGGATCTGTTTGGGTATTTAAGAATGGTGCAGAACTTCAAACCTATCTGACGTTGATTTACCCAAGCGCTGGTTTTGTCACGCAAAGTCTTATCCCATTGCTACTTCTCATGATCGACACGATGAAAAGAAAAGTAAACCCTTCACTGCTGTAATAGCATAGTCCCAAAGGGTTCAAAAATAAGTTTGAACGGGACAACCATGCTTGGCACGTTGACCCGAAACATTAATAAGGAACCGACTATCGACGATATGCCGATTAATGTCCCGAATACAGCCGCTTCTTTGTATTTTTGCATACTTAGGAAAGATCGAATTCTAACAAATGACCATACAAGCAGGACACCAATATACGCAATTGTACTTAAAATCATTTTTTGATTTCCTTTCTCTCCAAGTGTAAAGGAGGCCCCGCCATCCCGCTGCCTAAGATATTGATTGACACCTCAAGAGCAATATCCACGTCTGGAAACCTATCATTCCACTGATTTTTCAACACTTTCCATTGTTTCGGCTTATTGCGATAAATTTCCCGGCCGAACCCCACACTATCAACTTTGTATTGCGACTGAACTTTAGATAAGGCATCTTTGACTTGTTTTTGGACAGAGTTCTCCAACGCCTCCTGTACAAGTTTAATATTATGCGGCTTGCGAATATCCAAGTTTGTATTGTTTTCCCATATGTTTCCTTCCCCTTGCAGTTGTATCTTAAATGTTACCTTATCACCCGTGATCTGCGTGGTTATCTTTCGATTCGTCTTAGCCAGAATCATTCCGATTGTTCCATCTGCTTCTGGTAAGCTGGCGTTAAGACTGCCATGTTTCATACGATTTGTTATCCATAGGAACCCATTGGTTTCATTCTCATTTAGAAACCCAGCTAACTTAAAATCCTTGAAAATAGCTGATCCAGCTAGCTTGAATATATGGTCTTCCTTTAAACCTTCTGTAATGCCATCAGGTGTTATAGCTCCCAATACGGGACTGATTCCCTCTCCGGATGCAGCTTGAAAAAAGTCTCGCAATGTGATTGCCAATTCGCTATTTAAAGCTTCCATTTCTTTAATAGCTTCACTGGGCACTTGTTCAAAGGGGTATTTCACTTTCAAGAGGTCTCGCCCTTCTCCCCCCTTAACCACCATCATGTACGTTTTTAAACGTTGTTTTGAATCGTGCGTATAGATGTCCAGAATATCTGCAATACCGCTTTTGGATAACCGCTCACCTATAAAAATAACAACACGATGTGCCGTAAACAACCTGCGTGAACTCTTCTTCTGGAGCCTATAGAACGCTTCATTAATGTTCTTACCAACTGCAGATATCACAAAAAACTTCTCATTGCTGCTTCCACCACTTCCTGGCCCTCCTTGGGAGGATGAAGGAATCGCAATTTGATGTGATAAGATATAGTCCCCATCATCCGTTATATCAAATGCCGTACCCATAATGAAGGCAAGATCATTAATTTCGGTTCGATCCCAACATCCACTGGTGGTTATCAGTGTAAATAGCAGACCAATGTAAAGGAATGGTTTCATTCTGAACTCCCTTTCCCTTTTAACGCATTTTCAGGGCCTGGTTTTTGACCTGCAGGCTCACGGACCGGGTTGCTTGATGCTGTCGTTAGTGGCCGATGTGTCTTCGCCCATATCGGCGCCCGGATGAAGACATCCTTTAACTCCTTGAAAGTCATCGGGGCTGTCGGAGTGAAATAGGGAATACCGAAGGATCGAAGCGCTGTGATATGTAACACGATAGCCATAAACCCTAGGACAATGCCATAGAGTCCGAGCGTTCCGGCCAAAAATAGCATTGGAAACCGAAGTAATCGGATACCATTTCCAAAGCTATAACGAGGAATCGTAAACGCGGCAATCCCTGTAATTGAGACAATAATAACGACTGGAGCGGAAATAATGCCCGCAAGTACAGCCGCTTGACCGATAACCAACGCCCCAACTATACTAATCGCTTGTCCAATCTGTTTCGGTAATCGAATCCCTGCTTCCCGCAAGGCTTCAAAGATAATTTCCATGATGAAAGCTTCGACTACAGCTGGCAAAGGAACGGGCTCTCTAGAGGAGGCAATACTTAACACTAGATTGGTAGGTATCATCTCCTGATTAAAAGTCGTTATGGCCACATATAACGGAGGAGCAAATATCGCAATACTGATGAACAGGAAACGAATCCATCTTACAAAAGTTGCAATCGGCCAGCGAACATAATAATCCTCACTTGCTTGGAGACCCGTCCAGAATGTCATGGGAACAACAAGTACAAATGGAGAGGTATCGACGATAATCGCTATTTTCCCTTCCAATAACTCGGCAACAACAACATCAGGTCGTTCGGTACTGTGTACAAGTGGAAAAGGCGAATAAGGACTATCTTCAATAAATTCCTCCACATATCCAGAATCAATAATGCCATCAACTTGAATCCGAGATACCCTTTGTCGTACTTCTTCAATAATCGTTTCAGAAGCAATACCAGCAATATGCATAATGGAAACTTGTGTTTGGGTAAGTTCACCAATCGTAAAGCATTCCAGTTTCAATCTTGATGTTTTGAGCCTGCTGCGAATTAATCCAATATTCGTGGAGAGATTTTCTATAAAACCATCCCTAGGACCACGAATAACAGGTTCAGATGAAGGTTCTTCAAGGCTTCGTTGTGACTTACTATTCACTTTGACCATCATGGCTTCACTGTTCCCAATTGTAAGAACAGCGGCTTGTCCTTTTAACACTTGGTTGACAATCTCACTTACTTTGGATGTAACACACGTCCACCCATTGGAGATAATATGATCATCCAACTCGTCTGTTTTTTCAATGACGACATGATCTTGTTTGTCCGATTTGGCAATCATCGGTTTTAATACATAATCGTCAATCAGAACTTCATCAACAAGCGTTTCAAAGTAGATGATCAGCCAATGATTTTGTCCACACATTTGAACTTTACGAAAAACAATATCATCACTTTTTTGGAATATTTGTTTAAAAATAGATTCATTGTGCTCTAAATCTGTCGTTAATCTAGCGTGCTCTTCTTCAGATAAATGATCCTCAGGTATAATGGGATACCCAGGTTTCGTGTGTAGCCATTTCCTAAACCATTTCACTGATGAGCCTCCTAACGAGTTACTAGTACACCTAATTTTCCATTATTTCACCAAAAATATGCGGATGATCGTGGAGTCATTCTTGGCAGCCAAAAAAAAGAAACCTGCCTCAAGAGCAGATTTCCTTCTCGCCTAGCCTAACGTAATGCCGATGGCAGCATTATCGGCAGGCGTTCCGAGCCAGTATCCATAAGCAATTGCTACTTGAACAAAATTGCCTACCACTTCTGGGGCAGGAGGTCCTGGTGGCACAGTTTCCACTGGGCGTCCAATTTCATTGAAAAACTTCCCCATTTTCACTGTCGAAGCGACTAACAAGGAGACCGTTTCATTTGAGGAATTTCTCCAGGCGTGCTTCACATTGCCCGGAATATCAACACTATCGCCAGCCTTAACTGTTACCCACTTATCTTCTGTGAAACATTCAAGTTCCCCCTGTAGAATAACAAATGTTTCTGGATCTGCATGACTGTGAACAGGAACGACAACACCTGGTGGAACCACAGCTTTCATAAGAGAATAATCTTTATTTACTGATGAATCCGTTACTAATTGAATCTGCGGACCCATAATATCCAATACATTTGACATAACAAATGGCCTCCTAAAATAAATATAATGTCCTATATCCTATTATTAAATATCTCAATATGATAAATTCTACAATTAGGATATTACTCATCCTAGCATTAGGATGGTTGTGGAGTCAATCCGATCTGGGATCCAATTCGTGGTAATGAAAAAAGCCGCGATGTACGCGGCTTTTTCCGACTTCTATGTCAAACCGTTATGAAATAACGAGTCCGCCATCAACCCCAATAATCTGCCCAGTGATCCAGCTTGCATCTCGATCAGCCAAATGAACAACCCAACTTGCTACATCATCTGGCACGCCGCGACGCCCCAATGGAATCATCTTGCGTTCATGTTCCTTAACTTCATTAATCTGCTCTTCACCAAGTCCCATTCGATCTCGAAGGAAATCAGTTTCAACGGGGCCACTCGCGATCGCATTCACACGAATGCCCTTCGGAGCAAGTTCGAGAGCCCAACAACGCGTCAGATGTTCCACAGCTGCTTTACTTGAAGCATATAGGGATAAGTTTGCCGCCGCTTTACTTCCGTACGTACTCGACATGTTAACAATGGTGCCCTTTGTTTTTTCGAGATGTGGAATGGCAGCAGCAGCTAACAAAGTCGGCCCCATAACATTTACAGCGAAAATATCATTGATCGATTTCGCACTTACATCCGCGAGAGGCTGGATAACACCACCCCCTGCATTATTCACGACGATATCTAGGCGTCCCCAATGTTCAATAGCAGCAGCAACCGTCTTGCTTGCTGACTCCGGATCGCTAACGTCGGCGACAAATGCTTTCATGTTCGGCTCGCTGGCAGCTATCTCTTCCAAAGGTGCGATTTGGCGCCCGGTGATAAGCACTTTTGCTCCTTTCGCAGCAAATAAGCGAGCCGCCGCTAGCCCTATACCACCACCGCCACCTGTGATAATGACAACTTTATCTTGTAACATATTCAAAACTCCTTTATTTTAAATTAATTAACTAATAATTAATTGATTAACTATTTGGGAAACCTGTCCGTTCAGGACAGAATGTAAGGACTAGACCATTTTTTTCAACAACGTTTCCAACTGTTTCTGTTCTTCATAGGTAAGCTTATTACCCATTTTCTCTGTAATTGTTAGTTCGTAGACAGGCCAAACTTGCTGGATCATGTCATGACCCTCTGGTGTTAAACTAACAAGAACTCTTCTTCGATTGCTCGGGTCTAAATTTCTTTGGATGCTCCCTGCCTTCTCCAATGAATTCAATAAATTGCTAATATTCGCCCTAGTGACAGCAAGATCATCACTTATTTCGGATGGGACCATTGCTCTCCCACTAGACTTAAGGGCAACTAACACACACCACCGTCCCAAGGTTAGATCGAACTTAGCGAGTTGCTCCTCTAAATGCTGAACCAAATGATGATTCGTTTTGTAGAGTGTAAGAAAAAGATGGACCTGGAGCGGAGATTGCTCAAATGGGTTCCAAGGGTCTATAAGATAAAACCTCCATCCCTAATAGTTAATCAATTAACTGTTTACCTATTAACAATACGATTTTCTTATTCACATGTCAAGCCGGAACGTTTACCAAAAACTAACTCATAAAGTATCTGAGCATGAGAAATACACCAGCAACTGTTAGTAACTCCCTAACAATTGGTGGTGTGTTTCATGACGGATTGTCTAACTGGATCTATTTCCTTTTTTATGATTCCACATATTGTTCTAGGGCGTTTAGATCTCTAATCGTAATCTTCCCTCTAGAAAGTTGAATAATCCCTTCCTTCTCTAGAGCCTTTAATGTTCTACTAATTACCTCGCGCGCGGTCCCCAACTCAACGGACATACTATCGTGGGTGATGTGCAGCGGTTCGGATTCATCGCCTTGTTGCGCCAATTGAACAAGAAATTCCGAAACACGTCCACGAATGGATTTAAAGTTGAGGCTGTCTAGCAGATTGGACATTATCAGAATTCGATTAGCGAAAGATTTAAAAATGAACTGGCGAAACATCTGGTAGTGATCCGTCCAATGGCGGAACATATCCACTGGAATCAACAGCACTAAGCCATTTGTCTCTACGCAAGCGGAAGCTTCGTATTCCCCTTCACATAATATACTTGAAGACATCAATGGACAACATTCCCCACTGTGTATTCTATATAATGTGTATTCTCGGCCGCTGGCACTTAATTTGTACATTCGGACTGTCCCATCCAATAGCAAGAAGGCATACTCTAACAATTGACCTTCTTTAATTGTATAGTTGGGTTCCATTTCTACGACTCTAATGCCGACTTGATCCCAATCCTGATCTGATATGTCAGCCAGACTGGGGAATTTTGAATTGATTAATGGTAAATATTCAGACAGATTTGAACTCAACCGCTTCAACTCCTTGAGTCATTGCGTTGTCTTCTCAATCACCTCACGCCAAATCCCATGCCATAGACGCCAGGCATTGCGATTTCTTTACCGAGCTTGGTTGCTGCTTCAAGCGTCCAATATGGATTTCTTAACATACCACGACCTACGGCCACAAGATCCGCTTCTTCGTTGCCGATAACAGCATTAGCTAATGCGAAATCATCCAATCGGCCTACCGCTATGACCGGAACATTTAGGGCATTCTTAATTTCTCTTGCCATTGGGACTTGATACGCGACATGGGTACCAGGTCTTCCATGGGCAAGTATTGGCCCTTCTCCACCGGAACTGACATGGAATAGGTCCACACCAGCATCTTTGTACACTTTAGAAAATGCAAGGCTCTGCTCCAAACCATAACCGCCATCGACATACTCTCTTGCTGAAATACGCATGAGAAGCGGCATATCAGCTGGCATTACGCTCTTAACAGCTTGAATGACTTCCCGACCAAACAACGTCAAATCTTGTCCATATTCATCTGTACGTTTATTCGTAAAAGCAGATTGGAACTGATGGATTAAGTAGCCATGAGCTCCGTGAATTTCAATGGTATCAACGCCAGCTTTGATCGCGCGCTCAGCAGCTAAGCGAAACTTTTCAACCATTTGCTTCGTTTCTTCTGTTGTTAATGCGCGCGGCGTCTTAGCGGTATCATCGAATGGAATGGCAGAAGGTGCAACTGGCACTTCCGCATCTTCAGCCTTACGACCCGCATGGGCAATCTGAATACCAACTTTAGCACCGTATTGGTGTAAGGCATCGACGATTCGTTTTAAAGGAGCAATCTGCTCGTCCGACCATAGTCCAAGATCATGATCCGTAATTCGTCCATCCGGCTCAATATCTGTCATCTCAATGATGATTAAGCTAGTCCCACCGATTGCGCGGCTGAGATAGTGGTTATAATGCCAATCGTTGACGATTCCATCATTATTCGTTACGGCATACTGACACATCGGTGGCATCACCACGCGGTTTTTCAATTCTAGTCCTTTAATTTGAAATGGTGTGAATAAATGTTTCATTTCTTACATCTCCTTATATTCAAATTAGTATATGGTTAATTCTCTTTGATTTGTCTCATCATTGGATAGCAATTTAAGCATCGGTTCTGTTTCGCTCAATCCAGTTTATTATGTGATCGGCAACTTCTTCGTATCCCTTTTCCGCTATGATCCAATGCGACCGTTTGGGAAATTCAACGAACTGAGTTGCAGCTCCGGAGTTTTGATTATAGAGTTCAAAATTTTTCTTAACCATCGCGGCAGGAACAATATGATCCTTCTCACCAGCAATGATAAGAAGTGGTCCTCGTTTGCCGTTATCAAAGTTAACCGTTAGAGGGCTCTTCGAATTGAAGGAAGCAAATGCGCTTTGAAAAAATATTCTGGTCGTTTCGGGTACAGCATATCTGAATGCTTCTTTTTGTTCGTTCAATGGCATGGTATTGACAAAAGCATATTGGAATTGCTCAAACGTTAGGCTAACGGTCTTTCTCCAAGGCTTCAATAAGATGGAAGCTACCGACTTCTTAGCCGTCTTGAAAGCCCCTGCGTTGATCCCCTTCGAAGCAGCTGGGTCAATCGCGATACCCGCGGCTCCTAAGTTGCGATCCATGAGAATTTGAGTAATCAAACCGCCAAAGGAGTGACCAATGATAATCGGTTTTACTGGCAATGCCCGAATAATTCGGACATAATGATCAACGACCTCTGCCAATCCAAGTTTACCAAGACTGTCTGCAGGGTTATTTTTAAGCTCTTCGATACTGCGGGCATGGTATGGCCATGCGGGAGCCATCGTTTCAAATCCTTGTTTGATGAAATAGTCTCTCATTGGAGACCAACTATCCGGTGTCATAAAGGCACCATGTATGAAAAGTATAACCGGTTTTTTAGTAGAAGTTGTATTGATCGTCATAGTCAAATCCCCCCTGATGTTGGATGATTTATGTCTCTGCTTTTCTTTGTGCGTCTCACAGTTACGATCATATCAGGGTTAGTCTTATCGAACCGTAACTTTGTCACATAAAAACAAACGTCGGCATTTTGCCCGACGTTTGTTAGTGTTAGCAACCCCTACATTCATATCTCAGGCGTATAAATAACATTGGGTTTACCAATATTAACAATCATGTTGGGTTCTATATCATGAGGAGGTTTGCAAATGAGTCCCCCCTCGATTTCGACGAATGCCATTATCACTCATATGATAAATGCACTTGGTCATTCACCTGACTTTAAGCAGCATTTGTTGCCTGTTATCGGGAACGAAGGTGTTAAATGCTTCTATCTTGAATCGTTGGTGGATAAAACACGGTTTGAAGAGTTCATCTTACAACCGATTATTAAGCTTGAATATGGCTCCAATCTGGAACAACTGACAAGCGTTCTCACGAACAAAATGCCTAGTTCTTTCTTGCAGTCGGTGGGTAACCAGGAAACAGGACTCAAATATGTACTTGATGGTTTTATCCTATTCGTCCCCTTAGATGAGGGTAAACCGTTTGCTTTGGATTTCTCAAGAATCCCAGCTCGAAGTGTAACTGAGCCTGTAAATGAAGTTACTATACGTGGACCTAAGGAAGGCTTTACGGAAGATATGAACGTGAACTTAGCTTTGGTACGTAAGCGATTGAAGTCGAGTCATTTAACGTACAGCAAACTAACGATTGGTCAGGAGACCCATACCGACGTATACATTGTTTATTTGCAAAATTTAGCCTCCCCAACCATTATTGCCGAGGCCAAACGTAGACTGGAAACCATTCAAACGGATAGTATACTTGAAAGTTCCTATATCGAGGAGTGCATACAAGACACGGCATGGACGCCTTTCCAGCAAGTGTATGCAACGGAAAGACCAGATGTAGTGACGGCACATTTATTAGAAGGTTCTTTTTGTATTATTACCGCGGGAACACCGTGCGTATTAATCGGTCCCATTACATTTTTTCAATTATTTAATTCGCCTGAGGATTATTATGAGCGAGCGGATATCGCAACTTTGATTCGGTGGCTGCGGATGTTTTCTTTCTTACTTGCCATTTTCGTCCCTTCCGTCTACATCGCACTGGTGACATTCCATCAAGAAGTGCTTCCTTCTTCTCTCTTGATCAGTTTGTCCTCGCAGCGAGAAGGCATTCCTTTTCCTGCATTTCTAGAAGCCATGATTATGCTTTGCACCTTTGAAATACTGCGAGAAGCTGGCCTTCGGATGCCTCGAATCACTGGACAAGCCATTTCCATCGTTGGTGCGCTAGTCCTAGGACAATCGGCCGTTGAGGCAGGCCTTGTATCTGCCTCTATGGTCATCGTGGTTTCCATCACGGCAATTGCTAATTTTGTGACTCCCTCTTACAGCTTTGGAATCGCACAGCGCATCATTCAGTTTAGTTTTATTATCTTAGCAGGTATTGTTGGGATGTTCGGCGTCACATGTGGCGTGTTAGTGTTACTTACACATCTGGTGTCTATTCGTTCATTCGGTGTCAAATACTTTACACCACTCGCTCCAATGCATCTAGCAGCCTTTAAAGACACGTTGATACGCGTACCCAGACCCAAAATGAAACGTAATCACCGTTCTGTTTCAAAACGTCAACCTTAACCTCGATTCGAGACAAGGAGAACCTGTCATGAAACCCCAGAAATTAGCCGTAATACTCTTGATACTAATCGTACTCACGACAGGATGCTGGGACAAGAAAGAAATTAATAATTTGGCAATCGTAGATGCTATTGGGATTGATTACGATCCTGACACTAGCAAAAGAATTGTTTACTTTCAAGTTGTGAATCCAACTGGGGCTGGCGGTAAATCTGGTGAAGCTGCTAAAGCATCTGTCTACACCTACAAAGCAACACAAGAAATTGAAGCGGTTTCAGGATTTAGTATATTTGCTAACAATCAAGTCCCTCGCATCGTTTTCACGAATCAGGTTCAAGTCTATATTATGACACATCGGTATGCGTTGAAATATTACCGCGAAATTCTAGACTGGACGGAAAGTAACCCAACTAGGCGATCCACCGGTTTTTGTCTAATTACGGACGATCCTTTAGATAAAATAATGAATACCGTAGTCCCGTTGGATCGTATCCCAGGAGAAGCGATGCAGGCTATGGTGGATCTCCAAAACAAAGTAAATGGAAGTTTTGTTCCTGTACGCGCACGTGATGCCATTAATTTTCTGTCTCGAAAACAACCCTTCATCATACCTAACGTTAAGCTAATGAACACCAAACCGAGCACGCATTTCTCCAAGCTAGAAGAAATCAATGCTCCGGCTAGCAGTGTTCTGATAAGTGGAGGAACAGTCTTTCTTCAGGACCACAATATTGGCAAAATTGATGATCAAACGAACAATTTAAACAATGTATTAAATAATAAAGTTGATCATTTTTTACTTAAGATCCCACACTCACAAGGTAACATCGAGGTCTTCCTTGGGGATACGAAAGTAGTTCGAAGTTTAAAGATTGAGGGAAATAAAACGAAGCTTCAATTAGAAATCAAATCCTCACTGCGTTTGATGTTGGACAATAGGCCAATGGACCCTGGTGATTCTTTCGACTACGAAGAGATTGAACAATTGGCGAATAAAGAATTCGAAAAAAAATGTAGAGAATTTGTACAATTTGCTAAGGAAAAGAACTGGGATTTGCTTGGCATTCAAGATCAAATTGATCGCATGCACAGTAAGAAATGGTCCATCTATAAAGCTGACACATCGACATGGAAAGAGACGGATATCAGCCTAACAGTGGATCTCAGAGTAAAGTGGTTTGGACGTATCAAGTCTTCCTACCGCAGAGAGGGGTAGCCTTTAAAATATGGAAAATGCCCAATTTACAGCTTGGCAGATGTTTCTTCTTACAATTTCCTTTGTACTCGGAACATCTTTCTTTATCCGTCCAGGTGGACTGATCTCAGCCGCTAAGGAATATGCCTGGATCATACCCATTGCGGGTGGAATTTATGGTGTCCTAATAGCCACACTTTGGCTTTATTTGTCCAAAAGACACCCCGGATTAAGCATTGTCCAGATTTGTATTGAAGTGCTCGGCCGCAAAGTAGGATTGTTCTTCGCAAGTTTATATATCCTTCTGTTTATACAACTCGCTGCCTGGGTCGTTCGTAATTTAGGTGATTTTATCAAGATGAATCTACTTATGAGGACACCAATAGAAATCGTTCATCTCATGTTTTTACTCGTTTCTGCTTATGTGGTCATAAAAGGCGCTGAATCGATAGCCATGCAAAACGAATTTTTAACGCCGATATTAATTATTGCTTTTTGGATTGTATTCTTTCTTATGTTAAAAGGGTGGGATTGGGCAAATTTTGGACCCGCACAAGTTTTCCAACCTATCACACTCATACGCAACACGAAGGAGATGCTTGGTTTTCCTTTTAGTGAAGCGGTGTGTCTCGTCATGTTCTTTCCATTTGTAAAGAAGAAATTGGTAAGTTCCTTTCTTCTGGGAATTGGAGCAGCGGCGATTATTCTCAGTTTAATTGTCTTTTGCGTATTAGGTATTGTTGGCAGCTATCGTTCATCTCATTTAATGTATCCGTTGTTCACGTTAGCGCAAGAACTGCCATTCTCCTTTTTTTTGGATCATATGGAGGTCGTGATTGTATTTATTTGGTTCTTGGCCATTTCGATAAAACTTTCCATAGCGATGTATTGTTCAGTTCTAGGCATAAGTCAGCTATTTGGACTAAAAAACAGAACCTTCACTTCCCTATCACTAATTGGGATCATACTCCCTGTTTCATTGTTATTTGATAATGTTATAGAGAATATGAATTGGGATCACCACTATTCCTTTGCTTTTGATTCTATATTTGCTGTCGTAATCCCGGTACTTCTCATCGTGGTTTCTTGGATCAGAAAAGATCAATTCAAACGGTTGCACACGGTATGATTCTAATCACACTGATCTACCTTATTTACTTGATTCTATCCTTTTGGTCCATGATGCGAGTACATACATCAACGCGTGAGAAAATAATCAATGTGGTTATAACCACAATTGGCTATTTGTTGTTTGCAAGTATCCTCATCGATCACCCTATCGATACAAATAAAATAATTGGCTGGATGATTGATAAGGTCATGTAACTGTCAATTCAATAATCCATGATTCTCAATTCGCACTTTCACATGTGCATGTAGATCAATTTTGGCAAATTCTTTGTTCCAATCAAGCGTCTTCCATAGCTTTGGATGTAGTCCTTTTGACCGAAGACCTATACCAAGCCCATCGCAATTTGCCTCCTGTAGTTTACGAAGCGATTCATCTGCGCGTTTTGTTAAGATCTCCTCAAGTTCTCGTTCCATTAGCACTAGATCCGCTTTCTTTAATCGGACACCTGATGGGTTGTCGATCAATTCGCAGTTCATTTTGACATAAACATCGGCTTGTATTGGCCCGTTTGTGTTCAGTTGAATGGAATGATTCTTAGTGCCATAGGTAAATGTAGTAAAGGATTGATTAGGTCCAACTTGTTCGGTAACTGCCCCATAGACTCTCTTATTCGTTAAGAGAACATAAGCTCTGGCGTGTGTTTCGTCCAATCTCCCCGTCATGGAGCTATTATGAAACAGGGCTACACCATCAATTTTTGCGCGATTTCTCATTGTGGATTGGGACAGATAAGGAAGTACATTGTCAATTCCTTCAGCAAACATGATCTGCGTAATTAAATAAGGAGATTCTTTCGGAATTAACCCCTCCTCCTCTCCGCTAATAAGCAAGTCATATAAGTATTCACTTATCAGAGAGCGGTCCTCGATATCGAGTTGTACAATCTTTTGAGCTGAGGGATCTGTAACGGCAATATATACATTGATAGGAAAATGCGCCTCTCGATAGAAAAAGTCCAAACCCTCATACAAATTTTTCTCAGCCAATTGACTATTGACTAGGAGAATACGTGTTTCACGAAGATCCATATGTTGTGACACGATCCGCTGTAAATTCATGCTAGCTTCTTGAACGCTATGGCCTTCGCCACTGACTTTCGGAGTAACGACCTTCCCTTGTGATTCAACTGAACTTTTGACAGTAGGTATGGAGACCGTTAAACGAATAAAATCATTTTCTAGCAAATCGATACCTGCTGTGTGAACCATGCGAATATTTTTCAATTCTCTTTGATCCCAACAACCGCACAAGCACAAACACAAGATAATCACAAATGATATTCGGAATCCGTTAAACGCGTAGAGTACATCTGAATCGGCAATTCCGATAAGTCCGTTACCGTTCATAAGCACTTTAATCGCATCATGAATCTCGTAAATGGACTCAACATTTGTTGTCGTTAGCAGTTGAGCAATGTTCATGTTCTCATAAGCGCTCGAGTTGGTCTGAAACCATTGCTTAAATACATTTTTTTCCATTTTTTTGACATCGCAAAGTGTTTCAAGATACATCAATTTAGCTTCTTTTCCTTCAATTTCAAACACCCTTATCTTTAAATCATCCGTATGAAATAATTCCTTTTTTATTTGCTCAAATAGCTTTCCCATGACCAACCCTCTTTGGACGTAATTTTTGAATTATGCCCAACTGAAGGGATTTTATGTAAAATACGTATTTGCCTGAGTGATCAAGTTTATAGATTGTTAATAAACCATTTAGAAGGAATCCATACCCTTGATTTATACTAAATGAAACAGTTTGAAATGAAAGGATCGAAATTTGTTATGGGTGTAACAGATATTCCCTACATGCTTATGCGTTGGGCAGTGCCCGCTTTATGGTTCGTTGCAGCATGCATCGTCGTTTTTCTAGTAAGCTATACGTTGATTTATCAAAAGCTCCTACATGGAGTGAAGAAAATTTCATGGATTAAATTCTCACTAGCAGTCCTTCTACTAGGTTATCTTTTTATGGTCTTTTCATTGACCATACTAAATAGAGGCACAAGTGCTGACAAGGAAATCAATTTAAATCTAACCAGTAGTTATCTAGATGTATGGAACACATGGTCAAATACGTCATTTCTACTCCTTGTTTATAATATTGCTATGCTTTTCCCACTCGGAATCCTATTGCCACTTGTTAGCCCAAAATTTCAATCTTTGAAAGCCATTTTATGTATATCTTTGAGTTTTACACTAGGCATTGAGACGTTTCAATGGATAACTCACAGGGGAATTTTTGAGCTTGATGATCTTGTCCACAATACGTTAGGTGCATTGGCTGGATATTTAATTATGAATGCAATTCTGGATATTACGTATGCAAAACAAATCAATAAACGCTCCCTACTCTCGGCAGCCATTATTCCTTTATTTTTTGTATGCCTTTTTGGTGGTGCACGAGTTGTTTACCATGCACAGGAATTTGGGAATATGGGCATACGTCCAGCAATAGGCACGAACATGTCGAATGTCACTGTGTCTAGCCAGATTACATTATCGCCAAACAGCAGCATGCTTCCTATTTATTACGATGAAAATGCGAACCAACCTGAATTGGCGCTGAAAATTATTTCCAAATTACAACATAGCATTCCGTTGCCACTCGTTCAAAGCAGCGGAAGAGACGGTGACAATCTGCAATATAGTTTTGGCAAAACCAAGGATTCAGCTTACTACTTAAACTACTTTTTGCGTACAGGAACATGGACAATGTACGATGACATAGCTGATCACAACCAAAAGCGTACAGATGAAACGACAGGTCATAACGTGGAACAAATCTTGAAAGACAATGCGTTTATACCCTCAGATGCTGACTTGAAACTTGATCCCAACGGTACATTCCGTTGGGATGCCCCTTCTGTTGAACCTAGCACATTATCGAAAGATTTCTCACACGGCGTGGTTATGGTGGATGTAGAGAGCTCTGGTCAAATTTCTAGTTTAATGTATGGTGTTTTCAAAAATAAATATATTCGCCAAGTACAGGTCATAGCTCCAGCAGCTGCTTTAGAGAAAATCAAAAAAGGTGAATTTGATAGTTATAATACGAGAACCCCTTTCACTCCGGGGACTCAGATTAAAATCACCGAAATGAATATCATTTACTTGTATGACAGTAAAGGCTATTATCAGCCAGTTTATCAGTTTGAAGGATCTGTTAATGATGAAGTAGGGAAATTTAGTGTGAGTATACCTGCACTAGCTTAGACGGATATGTAAAGTAAAACGACCCCAATTTCGGGGTCGTTTTACTATTTCTCACACTTGATCTTTAGGTATCCCATTTAAACTAGGGACATAATCAGCCGCCTTCTCGCTTGTTAAGGTCTGTGCTTCTTCCAGAAAATTGGCATGATTTTGTTGATTATTTTTACTGTCTGCTCGGTTATCCTCACGGTCATGTTTAGGATCTGCGTCATTTTTGGGCATATATGTTCAACTCCATTTCCTCGTAGTTAGTATGGATAACTGATTATTCGTGCGTCTGATTCTGTTCGTTTTCATCTAGGGACGATGAAATTTCACAAGCTTGATTGGCTGCGGCTTCAAACTCTGCTTCATTGCTCGCACTCAGTTTGTCACCATACTGGTCTAGCCGTCCTGGATTTCCAGCTGGTCCATCATTGTCTGGCTTGTTGTTTCTTCCGCTCATACAATCACCTCTTATGTTAAATGAATGGATCGCCAAAGACATTGTCTTGGCATACGCATTAGTATATCTCAATAGGTTCCAAACTATCCTACTCGTCACACTTGTAGTTATCACCCTGCTTTAGTGTCCCATCATCATAGACGGGTCTGGTTTCTCCCCTTCACCCAACTGATCTTCTTCTTTCAATCGTGGCTTACGTAGAATTAGCGAAAGCGCAACACCCGCTGAAGCAATGCATGCGGATAAGAAGAATGTATCCCCATATCCTGCCACCACGGCCGTTAACGGATTGGCTCCTTTTCCAGCGCTTGCTGCATGAGAAGTAATCTGCGACGTGAGATATCCAGTAAGTCCAGCGACAGCGAACGAGACGACAACTTGTTGGGCCGCCGTCGTGAGTGGCGTTACGCGGCTTACCAATCGGCGAGGAGCCGAGTTCAGGACATGCGTATTCAGTGGCATCATGGAAAAGCCCATTCCAAGTCCCATCAAGCAGATAGCAATGATAATAAGTCGCAAGCTGGTGTCAACAGAAACACCTGACAACATAAACAAGGCAACGGAGACAACCGCCAATCCGCTGAACGCTAACGGTCTAGCCCCTATTTTATCAAATAGTCGCCCGCTGATGGGCATGCCGATTCCAGCACAAATCGCTTGTGGCATCAGAATCCAGCCTGTTTCAAGCGCTGTATAATGTTTCACACCCTGCAAATATAGTGGAACAATCAACATCGCGCCAAATAATGCGAGCTGAACGATCCATGTCAAAATAATACTTCGGGTGAAATCGGAAGATTTGAAAACTTTCAATTCTAGGAGGGGCTGTTCCTGCCGAAGCTCTACAAAGATAAAAGTAATTAATGCAATCCCACCGATCGTTAATCCGAGAATGGTAGAGGTCGAAGACCAGCTTGTACCCCCTTCACTCACACCAAAAGCAAGCATTGCAAAGGCAATCGGAGCAAGGCACATGCCGACAACATCCAGGTGAGGAGCATGATGACGATCGGATTTAGGCAAATATTTTACACCGAGTATGAATGCGATAATACCAATCGGCAGGTTGATGATAAAGATCCAATGCCAGCTGACCGAGTCAACTAACCATCCTGATAATACAGGACCAAAAGCCGGTGCCATTAACATCGGAATACCTAATACACCCATAATCGATCCGCGGCGTTCAGGAGGCGCAAGTTTAAATACCATGGCCATCCCAATCGGGGATACCATACCTCCACCTAAGCCTTGAATAACGCGGTAAATAATGAGCTGTAACGGACTTTGAGCAATCCCGCACAACACAGAGCCAATCGTAAACAGGGTAATCGTCAGCAAAAAGATCTGCTTAGAGCCAAACTTATCCGTTAACCAACCTGCGAGCGGAATGACGGCTGATAAAGCAAGCGTATATCCTGTCACTGTCCATTGAATCGTCTTTAGATCCGTTCCGAAATATTCGACGAGATGTGGAATTGCGTTATTAACGACCGTACTGTCTAAAATAACCATAATCATACCAACGATAATAGCCATAAGTGGAGGAAGAATGGCTTTAAAAGAGAAGTCGTCACCGTTATTCTTTTGTGGTTGTGCTTGTACTGACATAGACAAACCTCATCTTTCTACTCCTAGAGTTGTATAGTTGTAGTTATGAATTCCTAGCAATTCTGCTCATGAAGCGTTGTTTGCTTATTAGCTTCCCCCTTTATCCCCAATAATAATTGGCGATTACAATAATTCGATTGCCATCTTATCTCAAACTCTCCTATGAAACAAGGACTGCCGAATGGCAGTCCTTTAAGTATTTACTATATTGATAACTGTTCATTACACGCACGAATCGCCCATAGTTGCATATTCAATGATTTTCTGTTTCAACGTTTCTTTACTTTGTGGACCCACCCATGTTTCCAATTGATAACCGTCTTTAAACAACATTAACGTTGGCACGCTCAAAACACCGTACTCCGTTGCAAGTTCTTTATCCGAATCGATATCAACCTTGGCAATGTTAGCTTGATATCTGACTTCCTGCACGAGGTCCTCAACAGTTGTAAGTTGACTTTGACTAGATTCGCTCTCAAGTGAGTAAAACACAATGAGCGTAATCCCATGATTGACCTGTCCTCTGAATGTTTCTTTGTTCAATGAAATGATTTGCACACATTTTTCCTCCCCTGTGCTGCTTATTTTTTTAAGATTCACTGTTAGTTTGTCTTTTATTCTATGTGCTGTTTACAAGATTTCAATATAACCTTCGGTTCCATGTACGCGAATTCGTTGACCGTCTTTTATTAATGAAGTGGCATTTTCCACGCCGACAACAGCAGGCAAACCGTATTCACGCGCGATAACGGCGCCATGCGTCATCAGACCACCAACTTCGGTGACTAAACCTTTTATAGATACGAACAAGGGTGTCCAGCCAGGGTCTGTGAAAGCTGTAACCAAGATATCGCCATCTTCGAGATTAGCTTCTTCCATATTTAAAATGACACGTGCCCGTCCTTCAATTACGCCTGAGGAAACAGGTAGACCAACTAGCGCTTCAGCCGGTATATGTTCTCGATTGTAAGTACCCGAAATGATCTCACCATCCGATGTGATAACACGCGGGGGAGTTAGTTTCCCATACAAGCGGTATTCAACTTTACGTTTGCTGATAAGCTGATAATTGAGTGTATGGGTACGTACGACTTCATGCAGTTCTTCAAAAGTGAGATAAAATACATCTTCTTTTTCAAGAATGACACCCGCTTGTACGAGTTGCTCCGCTTCTCTCAGTATAGCCTGCTTATATACGAAATAGCGGTTAACCCAACCATATTTGGGATATTCACGATACCCAATGTAATTTCGAATTCGGCGGATCATTTGTTTGGTCTCTTCAACTTTTTGTTCACCATCTGGCAAAGTGATTAATCGAGCTACTAATTCTTGTTCTTTGTCCAAAGCTTCCTGGCGTCCTTGTTCAAATTTACGTTGGCCTTCATTAGGCTGAAAGGCTTTGATGTTACCCAGAATCATCGGAACTAGCGTAAGTGGTTTCTCACTCCATCGCGTTCTAGAAATATCGATTTCTCCAGCGCATCGCATTCCGTATTTTAGCAGATAAGCATCGATTGCAGCTTGAGCCTCCTGTCCCCCCTCAAACTTAACCAGTTCATCCAGAAAGTTATCCTCTTTTACGTGCTGTAAATAATCAATGACTTCTGGATAAGGGCGAATCACATCCGCGACACCCATTAATGCCAGACCCATTTCTGATGTAATATTATTCGGTACCGATTGAGAAAGGGTATCTGCTGCGTTTTTTTCACCTAACCACTCGTTCATTTTTTCATTGATCCATAAGGAAGCATTGATGGCCGTCATAAACACAGCCGTACTAAGAGGGTCAAACAAGATCTTTCTCAATTGCTGGATATCTTCTAGTATAAAATCAATGACATCCGATCCTGATTTCGTTTGGATACTTTGTTTTAATGCTTCTACCGATGCGCGATTGCTCTGAATTAACTCAGATACGATGTTCGGATTGTTTTCAATTTGTTGCACAAGATCAGGATTATTTCGGCTCGGAATCGGTGCTGTTTGATCATTTGGTAACAATTTTATATAATCTCGCTCTATGATGGTCATCAGTGCGCTTTTTATAAGCGGATCGGATCCGATGGTTGTTAATAAAGCTTCCCGGCCAACTGCTGTAGCCATCCTAGGCGCTACGTCAATAAACAACCTTCCACCAGCTTTACGCATAGGCGCAGGAGTAATTAACAGATAAAAAGACAAACCCAATGGTTTTATAGGATCTGTCATCATTTGTTGATGGCCAACAGATAAATAGACATGATTTTCTTGATCATTAGCTTCAGGAATCGGGAATAAGGTCGTGATGGGACGACTCTGGACTATATAAAATGTATCCTCCGCTAAACACCATTCAACATCTTGTGGACTGCCAAAGTAGGATTCGATCTGTCTTCCAAGTTGAGCTAGCTGTAAAATTTGTTGATCCGTTAGTGTTTGTACCTTTTGTTGCTCAGGTTGGAGTTGTTGCGTCTCCGTTCCTCCTTCCTTACGTCCATAGATAGCCAATTTCTTGGTGGCTATCCGCTTTTTCACGATTTCGTCTCCTTTTACTTGATAATTATCGGCAGATACCAAGCCCGAAACCAAGGCTTCCCCAAGACCAAAACTGGCATCGATGGATAGCAATTTTCGATTAGAGCTAATGGGATCCGCGGTAAACAGAATTCCTGAAGCTTGCGGCAAAATCATCCTTTGAACAATGACGGAAATATACACTTGGCTGTGGTCAAACCCATTTTGCATACGGTAGATTACCGCGCGATCCGTGAATAGCGATGCCCAACATTTGCTGATATGCTGTAAGATGGATTCTTTACCAATAATATTTAAGAAGGTGTCTTGCTGACCAGCAAAAGAGGCATGTGGTAGATCTTCCGCCGTCGCACTTGATCGCACCGCATAGGCATCCCCCTCACCAAATTGAGTAAGATAGTTAGTGACAGCTTTCACAACATCGCTAGGAATTTCTACTTCAGTTATGAGTTCTCGAATCTTCCTGCTGGTTTCACCAATTTGTTCTCGATCATCTACTTTTAGGAGTGTTAGTTGATTCACCAAAGCCTGGTAGGTATCGTTGTGTTCGATGACGTTCAGAAATCCCTTCGTTGTAACACAAAATCCTTCTGGTACTTGAATCCCTTGAATTTTGGATAATTCCCCTAAATTCAACCCTTTTCCTCCGACGAGCGATAGCTGTGTTTTTTCCATTTCCTGAAAACTGAGTACCCAAGAATTCACTCAACATCTCTCCTAATCACGAATTTGAAAAACATTTGACAAGAGGTCACTGGCATGGTAAGATTAAAGTATAAGATGGATTTACTACGAACATTTTACCATAAACAGTCTTAGGTCGATTATATCATCGTGACTCTGCCTATGCAATATAGAAGAACCTGGCAACATTGCCCAGGTTCTTTTTTGGTGTTATGCCACTATACTACTCACACTATTCCTCTAGATACATCATTTTAACTGTCATTCCCCCATCTACCGTGAGGTTCTGTCCAGTAATGAATCCTGCTTTCTCGCTCGCTAAAAATAAACAAGCCGCGGCAACGTCTTCTGGCTTCCCAACTTTGCCTACCGGATGCTGACTGCGATCTATTTCCGAGTGGGAATAACTGCCTTCGTCTCGCACCTCAATCCATCCTGGCGAAATTGCGTTAACGCGAATGCCATACCCGCCTAAACTGATTGCCATCGCATGGGTCAATGACGATATGCCACCCTTTGAAGCGGAATATGCTTCGGTATTAGGTTCTGACATGGCAGCTCTGGTGGACGAGATATTAATAATAGCACCGCCGTTGTCTTGTGCTTTCATGATTCGGGCTGCCGCCTGAGAGCAATGAAAAGTACCTCCCAGATTTATAGAGATAACTCGCTGAAATTGTTCTGCACTAAGTTCCAACACATCGGTATTATGCATGATCCCTGCATTATTCACTAAGACATCAATACTTCCCAAATCTGAATGCGTACGCTCTATCCATTGGTCAACATCCTCTTGCTTAGAAACGTCAACCTTCATAAAAATGGCATCTTCAGTAAAGGGACGCAAGCGTTCTAAGGTTTCCAATCCCTTCTCTTGGTGAATATCTGCTATGGAAATACCATAACCTTCTTGTGCAAAAGCTATAGCAATGGCACGCCCGATGCCCTGACCTCCCCCAGTTATGAGTGCGACTTTACGCAAACAAATCCCCTCTTCCACTTTTATCTAAACTGAATGTCTACTTATGTACCAGTGATCGACCTCGAACATGACTAATAAGCAGAAAAATAATCGGTATACCAACAATGAAGATTGGAAAAATGTAAATAATCCAGACGAATTTCGCGAAATCCAACAGACCTATAATGTCAGCAGGTACTAAGGATATCGTATAGATAACGATTGCAGCAAATCCGATGACGATTCGCCAATTCTTGATGCCGAGCAATTGTGCAGATCCATAGCTATTGATGAACAAGTAAATCGCCAATTTTACGAATACGCTGAAGATCCAGATGAACATAATCCAAACATCCATGTTTTGAATAAATTGTAGATAATTAATAAATCGAACCATGCTAAAATACGGAAAGATTAACGTTCCTCCGATATTGGTTCCAAATGTCATTATAACAAAAATTGCCGTTAATACGCCGATTAAAGCAGGAACACAAATGGCAAGTAGCGTAGGTTTGAGCATCTTTTGTGAATTCGCAATAAAAGGGGCTAGCATCATAATCATCATCGACTCTCCGAGGAACGATGCGTTTACCATAGAACCTTTCAGAATGGGTATCACCCCGGTGTCTGCATAGATGGGTAAAAGAAGCGCTGGATGCAGATTCGTTACATTTAAACCGAACGTAATTAAAATACCGACTAGAAGTAAGGGGCCAGCCAGTTCACTAAAGCGAGCAATAGCTTCGATGCTTCCTGAGTAATTGATATAAACCATCGCGGCAACCATAAGCAGAGCTATCATCCAAATCGGCGTATCGTGAAAAAGAAATTGCTTTATAAATAACGAGAAAATTCGTAAAATATCGGCAGATACGGAAAACCAAACCACAATATAGAGCATGGCTATGAGCTTTCCGAACCATTTACCAAATAGCTTTTGTGCAAACTCCACCAATGTTTGGGAAGAATGACGCTGACAAATAAGCACTAAAATCGTTGTCACAGCCAGTCCGATTACACCAGCTATGAGCAGAGAGATCCATGCATCTTGTTTAGCTAACTCAATCGACGGGGATACCGTGAGCCAAATACTCATCGAAATTTCTAACGTCGTGAACATCCAAAACAACTGCCAAGGAGAGATTTTCACTTTCGATCACCAATTCCTGGGATACGTTTGCCAATATCCCCTGTATTCTGAATTTTTAGCTTGACACTTACTGATACGTCAACAGTCGGGAATATTTGATCCCAATGATCACGCAGTTCTTTCCACTGGTAGGGATGCTCTTTGTGAATTTCTTCTCCGATACCAAACACATCCTGACCGAATTCCAATTGCATTTTTTTAATGGTTTCCTCTACTTTTTTTGCTTTACGTTCATTCAGTTTATGTTCTAATGGTCTACGTTCGGAGGAAATGGATATATCAATATCCGAGTTATTTTCAAGAACTCTTCCAGTTCCCTCTAGCTTCACGTAGGCTTTAACTGTATGGCCTTCAATTTCTGTTCGTATTGATCTTTTTAAATTGGATTCGTATAAAGAGATAACCCCCTCCTCCGTTTCTTCCGTTAGAAATTGATCCTTTAACACGCCTTTGACCCAAAACATTTCCAAGGATTCTCTTCCACTTACTTTCCCAACCATTTGCAGTTTTTTATTGAATATAGCTACGGACTTCACCTCGATGGTTTCATGTTTTTCTTGTTCATTCTTCGGTGAAATCTCAACCATCGGCATAGATGGCCGAATACCATCTCGCCCGACGTCTAGTAAAACATCTCGTAAGGCTGTGTCCCCTAATCGACAAAATCGGTCCTGATCAACAGCAACAATCGATGAGAATTGATTAAACGGACTGTTGATTTTCAAGACATCTTTTCCTTCACCGTTGTTCACAACAAATATATCTGTGCGCAGACGTGTATCGGTATTTCGTGTAAATTGATCCATAATTTCTACTAGTCCTTGTTTCGCCAGCTTTTCTCCAATGAAAATAGACCTACGGTGTCCAAGAAAAACCCTTCTAGGCAATTTGTCTTGAATTTGCTGGGTCAAATCTACGATTGAACTTCCGGTCGCGGTAAGCACAATATTTGCTCTTTGCCCACTATCCCCTCCACCTTTCGTGCTCTTGAAATCTGCGGGAACTGCCACCTGGGCGCTTTTTTGAAGTTTGCCACTTTCAGAAATATCTAAAGCCGTTCCAATCCAGAAAGCATAATCATTAATTTCATTCCTGTCCCAACAACCGGAAACGAACAACGTCAGTATGATCCATAGGATTAGCCAGATTTTTTTCATTGTTTACGTTGTGTCGATACATATCGTTTATTCATGCGTATCAAGGTATCCCTCCAAAATCTTTGTCCAATGGGTGCTGCTGGTGTTAGGTAAGGAACACCGAATGACTTCAGCGATACAAGATGAATTATGACGAATATGACACCAATAGCGACGCCATACAGACCCAGGAATCCACCTAAGATTAGAAGTGGAAAACGCAACAGGCGAAATGGCAATGCCAAACTATAGCTCGGAAATGCAAACGAAGCAATCCCTGTACCCGCAACGATCATCACGATAGGTGCGGAGATAAAACCTGCTTGGACCGCCGCTTCCCCAATAACCAATGCTCCAACGATACTCACAGCTGAACCGATGGCTTTGGGCAACCGTAGACCGGCTTCCCGCAATCCCTCGAACATCAGTTCCATTAATAATGTTTCTATCACCGTTGGAAACGGAATCCCTTCTCTTGATACTGAAATACTCAGCATTAAAGCAAGTGGAATCATCTGAGGATGGAACGTCGTTAGCGCCACATATACGGATGGAAGTAAGCAAGACATAATAGCTAACAAGAACCGGATAAGTCTGACGGCAGAGACGTATAAGAAACGTTCATAATGGTCTTCCGCAGCTTGAAACCCTGACCAGAACGTCATCGGCAATAATAAAGCATTCGGTGAGCCGTCAACGATAATGGCCACTCTGCCCGCCAATAGACTCGCAGACACGGTGTCCGGACGTTCCGTATTTTGAATTTGCGGAAAAAGGGAAAAGGTCTTGTCCTCAATAAATTCTTCAATATATCCAGAGTCTAACAATTGATTCGTACGAAAAGCATCAAGTCTTCTTCTTACTTCTTGAAGTAATTCTGGTTTGACTTTCCCTTCGATATACGCAACCACAAAATCCGTATTGGTTAGCTCTCCTGCCTGATGCATTTCAAATTTCAATTTGGGATTACTTATTTTTCTACGAATCATGCTTATATTTGTTTTTATGCTTTCGGTAAATCCTTCACGTGGACCGCGAATCGACGCTTCATTGCTTGGTTCACTAATGGCCCTTTGATTGAAAGCGTTCAAATCCGCTAAATAGGCAAAAGGATTGCCATCTAGAAAGATAGCTGTACAGCCTTTCAAGACATTTGCTACAATTTCCGACAACTGAAAAGCGGTTGTATACTGAGTCAGTCGATCAGAATCACGACTTATCATACAGGCTGAAATAATTTGTTCTAATTTCCCCGAATCTGTCAGTTCTTGAATATATACGAGCAGAATTTCTGAGTGATCTGAAAGCTTTAACGGTCTAAATACGATATCCGCACAATGATGAAAAATATGTAGCAAGGCCTCGTGATTAATTTTTACACTTTCGTTTACTTGTAACGGGATGTTTTGCTCCATGTCGAATCCCCCCTCTCTCCCAAAAACTCATTTTATATTTTGCGTGATTTTCTGTTACTTTATTCCAATAACTTTATAGATTTTTCTAAAATAAATTAAGGTATGCCCTTCTATTTTTCTTATAATTAAGCTTATAGTGATTCGTGCTTCAAAAGGAGGAGCCGCATTGAAGGATCAGCCCACACAAACAGATCTATCCTTAGCCAAAACATATGCACCACAGCTGTTATTTGACCAATTGGAGCCATTTTACCCCGTTCGCGTTGGCGTCACCCTATTTGATCAGGATGGTCCATCCCCATCCTTTCGTCGATTGATCAGTTTTGAGTCGGATGCTAGGATTGAAAAGGTCATTGAATATGCGATTTACTGGGATTATGATATCGAGCATTTGTATGAATTAGAGCATGTATGGATTTATGTAGGACGCGATGGAACTATTATCAATTGTGAATGCAGCTTCCATGGCAAATATTTTAAAGGATTACTCAAGGATCGGAGCAATATTGCTGAAAGCAATCCTTACCAGGTAAGACTGTACTCTCAGCCTGGTAAACACGCTTTTTCCCCGCTGCTTGCTATGCTTGAACTCATCCCGAATTTAGATACGTGTACCTACGAGACGGCAGGTCGAGCGGGTTTGTTAGTTCCCGACATGCTGCAAGATAAGTTAACTACAGACAAGGAAACTAACGAATTAGTTGAACGCTACTTGCAGACGTTTCGGTTCCGACCAACGATGACATTTATTGAATTTTCCTGGGATGAATCATTATTCGTACCGTGGCCAGAGCTTCTTAAGGAGATTCCGGAGCGTGTGAACCATGAACTGCGTGTTATGAGGGAATACTTCGGCTTCTCCGAGTAGGTACAATATCTTAGGATAAAATTGAAAGAGCTGCCTCTCGGCAGCTCTTTTGTTGTCATTGTTTTTTTATTATCTGATTGTTTTTAATGCACCGCTCCAAGCAATAAGTTGGTCGAGCATGCCAGTTACATTCGTCAAATGTAAATCTGCAGGTTTAAATGTCGTATAATTCTCAAAATCCGTAAATAAAGACAAAGTAGGATGTACACGAACATCGGCAACCAATAATTCAGCCAAAATGCCACGCAAATGTTCTGCAGCACGCGCACCGCCAGTCGAACCATAGCTTACGATACCAGCTGCTTTGTTATTCCAGGCTTCACGTGCAAGATCAAGTGCATTTTTTAGGGCACCTGATATGCTGTGATTGTACTCGGATACGATGAACACGAACCCGTCCAAGCTGTTAAGTTTTTCATTCCAAGCTGCAATTCCTGGCTCCGTCCCATCGGTGGTCCCCAAGAACGGTAAGTGATAGTCAGCGATATCTACGATTTCATAGTTCGCATCTCCACGCTTTTCAGCAATTCCTTTTACCCACTCCCCTACTTGCGGGCTCACGCGTCCTGCTCTTGTACTACCTAAAATAATTCCTACATTCAATTTTCCATTACTCATTGTTTTCTCCTCCAGTAAGGTTTGTTTTTTATTAATGTTTCCAAAAACATTGTGCTCATACCACGTCCACTTTATTAAATTAATTAGTTAAAGCTCCAAAATTAATAACTAATACAATAATTCCTAGAATTAGTAAAAGGATTGGCATCATCATTTTGTTAGCAGCATCTTTCACCTTCATATGTGTAAGAATGGCTCCCAACATCGTTACAACAACTAATGCAGCTCCCCATGCCGCTAATGTGTCATTCCAAATCCCCCAAATGATGATGGCTGCTGCAATTACTTCAACGAGGCCAGTAAAAACTCTAAAACCGCCTGAATATCCATACCGCCTAAATTCATCCACCATTTGCTTTGAACCGAACTTCATAAATCCAAACATCAGAAATCCTAAACCTAATAAAGCTTGAAGAATAATTGATAGTATACCCATTTTACATCTCTCCCCTTATCCTATTATTATTTATCTCGAAACACTTTATCCTAATGTTAGGACGTTTATTATCCTATCATTAGGATGATTATGTGTCAACAAAAAAATGGAGACCCGTTACAAACGGTTCTCCATTTTTCGCCAATTGCCTCTCTGAATATTTACAATACAATTAATTAAACTAACGCTACAGTGTACTTAGCCGATTCAATCCAGGTACGATCGGAAAATTCTCGGCCGCGGACAACCACTTCGTTGTTATAGATCTGAACGTACATGCCCTGCGCTACATTGGGGTTGTCAGCGCTGCGTGTTTTGCCTACAGAAGCATTATTGAACCAGTGAAACGAATTCTGCGTATTATAGTGATTCTCCGTCGCAAAGTTACGATGGGTGTGCCCGGACAGTACAAAAACGTTCTTATAAGGAGCTAAAATGGCACGAAACTCCTTGGCCCTGAGCAACTGTGGCGGTTTCCCCTCGGTATCCGGCGCCGGTAATGGCTGATGAATGAAGACAACAGCAGGCTTTCCATCCACATGGCTTTTCATAATCGTTTCGAGCCAAGCAAGTTGCTCATCCGAGTACCAAGCACCTTCCCCAACCTCTGGTTTCTCCTGTACATACGTTTCTTGAGACATCATAATGAGATGAACATCATTCATCCATACATCCTTATATGGCTTATCCTTGTAGCCAAAAAATTTCATAAAGCGTTCACGCGACATGGCATCGGTCTTTCCATTAGGCACCGTTTCCGCGGACCAATCACCTTTACTATTAATCCAGATATCATAATAGTCGTGATTACCCATATTCGCGTATAATGGCGGTAATTTATAGTTGTCTAATACCTTTCGAAAAAGCTTATAATCCTGATCTCTACCTACATCCGTGATATCTCCTCCGAATACAATGGTATCGACTGGGGATTCGAAGTGAGTGATATCTTTCAAAGCTGAATGAAGCCGATCCGTTATGGTAGAGGTCCCATTATTAGAAATATGCACATCACTAAGGAGGAAAAAGGATAGCAATAATCGATTTTCGCCAGAAATGACCGAATCCGGTGAAACGGTTTCATTGGGAACTTCATTCTGTTCGATGGCTTCAACTACAGTTCCGTTCGTCTCTCTGCCTTTTAGCGTTTGCATCAGGAGGGCACCCCCACCAGTTAAAGCAAACACAGTAGCAAGCAATCTTTTGACAAACTGTCTTCTAGAGATCATATGAATCTATTTCCCCCATTTTCTCTGTAAATAGTGCCTTTTAACTAATTTCTATGCCTTGAGGTCAAATACCTGTTAGAAAGGTTCGACCCGTTCTTAAAAACTTTTATCAGACTTGGAACTATTTAAGAATGAAGTTACTGAGATAAGGTTAACTCTCTTTTTATTATACATATGATTTTATGGCTTGAATAATTTCTCTTCTTTACTTCTGATAGACAAGTTCAATCAATTCAGATGGTTCTCTTAGTTTTGTGTAGTTTGTGATTCTTTCGCTGATGTAAGTTGGAAGAAACCAAGTTGCATGGTAAGAGGACATACCCACTTTGGCAGCCCCTTCCAATTCGTTCGATCCACCGTCACCAATAAATAATGATTCAGATGGACTGACCCCTAGTCTTTCGCATGCGAGATGATAGATGAGGGGATTCGGTTTTGCTAATTTTACTTGATAAGAAAAAATAGTATCATCAAAATACGCAGCTAACGGTGAGGATTCCCAGCCAATCACTTCTTCTGGTGTACAATTACTCATTAAACCAATCTTTAACCCCAATTTCTTAATTTGCTCTAGCATCGATAAAATCCTTAAATCAATCTTGTTGAAAGGGATTAATTTAGATGCTTTCCTTTGAGTATGTAAGGTTTCAATACGATCATCATGAACTTCATGACCCATTTTGCTAAAAATATCTCTGATTACAGACGGAAAGTCCGAGTACGAGCCATCCATTCTTTTTTCTTGTCTTAATTTCCATTCATTATCAAATATCTTAGTGTCGACTCCTAATTGTTCTACCATGTGAGTTGAACGTGGAGCTTTCCTTTGACCATTTTCAAATTCTGAAATAAGGGTTTCAAATAAATCAAAGTAGATCGCTTTTACTTCCATACAATTCACTCCTCATTTGGCATCCTATTTTCCTACAAATCAACCTTTATTTTAATATCATTTTTCCATCAAATCTCTTAAAATCTGCAAATACACTCTATTGGTTTACTATTATCATAGAGCTTCTGAATATTCTTTAATAACATCCCTATTAGATGAAATCGTTCTCATTTCGATATAGAAAATAATCATGACAAAAAAAATCCCGCCACGCTCCTTTACAAAGAGTGACGAGATTTCCCTTTTTATTTCACGGTTATTTTACCCTTCATAAACTCCTTATGCGGTTCGCAGAAGTAGCTGTATTCACCAGGTTTCGTCAGCGTGATGCTTTCCGACTCCCCTTTGCTTAAAAGCGGCGTTTTGAAACTCCCATCATCTGCCACTGCATTATGTTTGACGCTGTCTTTGTTGGTGAACACGATGGTAGATCCCGCTTCCACAGTCAAATCCGTGTTGCTAAAAGCAAAGCTCTCGATGTTAATATAATACGTTTTCGCGACGGATTGTCCAGTACCTGTGACGAGGTTAACCGTTCTTGTGGATTCGTCGTATTGGACGTTAACACCGAATACTTCGGCCAAAAACCGAGAGTGTACAAAAGTTGAACTATTGATTAATTGTGCAGGACCGACCATGGCTACGTTTGTTCCATCCACATTGGCCATGGCAGACCCAATCGATAATTTGACGGTTTTCCCGCTTTTCGTCACCGTAACGGTTCGCGTGTCCGCATCATAGCCAACTTCAGCCCCAATGCCTTCGGCAAAGGCTCGATAAGGGACGAATAATGAGTTATCGATCAGATAGGACTCATCAAGGGCAAGAGATTGCCCGTTCAACGTAATTTTCATATCGGACTTCACTTGATTAGCAACAGCTAATTTAGAGCTGATTGGCGTCGACGTGTGCATCCCATGATCCTCTGCACTGGCTGGAACTACTGCTGCAACCATCAACCCGGCACCCAGCATTATGGCTATCATTGATTTCTTCATACCCGCATCCTCCTTCATATTAGCATTGCTCTTTTAAGTAAACGTCATGCGTTTGAATTCGGTTTGATATTTTTGAATTATGTGCCCAAAATCTTTTTGCCCCTCGGTGTAGTTCCATTCGGATCTGGTTCAAGCGTAACACCAAACGAGTCAATCTGAAGATTGTCTGTCTTCACTGGAATCGTATAGGTTAACATGCCGGCACCCTTCGTATCGACACGTAATGTCCCGCAGTTGTATCTTTTACCATTTCGGTTATACCAGACTTGGTAGGTCCAGTCACCTTCTGTTTCTTTCAAGCCTTGCAAATTTACAACCACATTATGGACATCACCATGCTGGAGCACCCACACCGTTCCTGATGCTGAAGACATCGTGGTCTCCACCGATTTGAGCTGATAGATGGATTCAATTTCGGCAGGTTGATTAAGCGCCGTCTTTAGTGTGCCACTTGGAGTGGGCTCCTGATTGTTCCACCAGAGACCTCCTGCTACACCGATAAGAACTACTGCAGCGCAGGCGTAGGCCCATTTAAATAAGCGCCCTTTGGAACTTTTGGCAACGTTTTGCGACCGTTCATTCGTCGTCATCTCGATGACCAGATCATGTCGATTTGGCACTATGGCTGACATGACTTGCTCCTTCAGATCAGGAGGAACTTCAACTTCTTCCATGTCAAAAGGCAGCGCCTCCCAGACCGCCTCCAGGTCGTGCAATTCTTCACGGCAAGCGACACACGTGCGCAGATGCCGTTCGAAAGCGGCTCGCTCCCATTCCGTGCAGTCGCCTGTCAAATAATTGACCACAAAACTACAGTCTATATGCTCCCGTTCTTCCATCACGTCATCCCTCCCTCAGTGATGTCAAATGCTTACGAAGTATTTTCAAACCCTGATGGAGCCGACTCTTAATCGTACCCACCGGTTCGTTCGTATGTGCGGCAATTTCACTAAGCGTGTACCCTTGCCAATACATCAAATGAATTAATTTAAT
The DNA here is from genome assembly GCF_031455095.1 of Paenibacillus qinlingensis. GTDB lineage: Bacteria > Bacillota > Bacilli > Paenibacillales > NBRC-103111 > Paenibacillus_E > Paenibacillus_E qinlingensis_A. Next base: position 1,497,176 of record NZ_JAVDSB010000001.1, on the reverse strand, counting down.
TTGACTCTCCGATAAATGAAGATAGGCTTCTTGGATTTGCTCCCCTAACCACTTGCGAGATATGGCGGCATCGGGGTTCTCGTCTGTGGATACAAAGGATTGCTCCCATGCATTGCTGTCAAAATGGAGATTCTCATTCTCCCTTCTTTGCTTGCGCAGACAATCGATGGTGATATTGCGAGTGATCGTGATCAACCAATTGACAAAAGCCCCCTTGCTAGGATCATACCCCTTCTGCGTCGTCCATAGTCTGGTAAAAACGAGCTGCACGATTTCTCTCGCTGTTTGCTCGTCTTTCATAGATTTCAAAGCAAATGCATACACAATTTTCACATAACGATCGTATAACTCTTCCAATGCGGGGTGATGCTTGTTCATGACAAGCTTCATTAGCTCCCCATCGGTTCGATTTCGCATGATTCTCTTACACCCCGAATCGATTTGACATGTAATCATTTCTACCTTATCCGCAACTTCACATCTTGGCAATAGCCAAGATAGAAAAAGCCCCCCAACCTTCTGAACAAGTCAGTGGTTGAGGGCTTCTATGAGCAAGCGTTTAAGACCGCTCGGATTGTTGCGCAGGGTTAATTACAAACCAAACCTTGCTAACATTTTGACCAGTCGTATCACCGGGATACTGATCCTTGATCCAATAATAAAGTGGCCAACCTTTATACGTGCTTTGCAGTGTGCCATCTTTGCGAGTCAGAACGCCGAAATCACTTTTTATCAAATCTGAGGAAACTGTCAAATTGGCATCATAAAAAATCGGCCAATTCACCAAACAATTGCCTACGCAGGCATTGGGATCCAATTTATCCTTTGCAAACAAGTAGAGCGCCATCCCATTCGAGTCAGTTAAATACGTGCCCAACGAATCTGACTTCGACGTTTTCACGGATGTATTCGTTGCTTTGGTTCCTATGAATTTGGCAGGATCCACGACATACCAGACATGTCCTACATCTTGTCCAGTCGTATCTCCCATGAGTTTATCACTCACCCAATAATAAAGCGGATACCCTTTGTACGTTGTTTGCAATTTCCCATCAGAACGTACTAACGTGCCGAAATCTGCTTGTTTGACTCCTGGTGGTGCTGTAATCGATGGAGCATAGAAGATAGGCCATTTTTCAATACATTTGCCTGCGCAATTACTGATACCTTTCGTATCTAAATCATAGTAATACAAGGCCTTCCCATTTGCATCAGTGAAATAATTACCAAGCTCCGCTTTCGTCCCTATTCGAATCCCACCATTAGACGGCTGAATGGTAAACCAAACATTGTTCACATTGTTACCAAGGGTGTCTCCCGGTTTCGTATCTTTGACAAATGTGTATAGCGGCCACCCTTGATATGTAAGCTGTTCCTTGCCATCCGTACGCGTAAATGCGCTGAAATCCGTTGCTTGAAACTCGGCGGGGACAACGAGATCATGACTGCCGTAGATCGGCCAGTTTGCCAGACATTGTGCTGCACAAGCATTTTTGTCCGCCACATCTTTGGAGAATTCGTATAGCGTCATGCCTTTCTCATCCGTCAGGTAGCTGCCTGCAGCTTCATTGTGCATGAGCTTTAAGGAGGGCTTGTTCAGCAGCTCCAGCTCTGAAGCTTCCATTGTACCTTGAGAGACAAGCTTATCGGCATAGGACTTCGATGAATTTCTCGGCATTGCTTTAAGCGCTTCCAGCATGGAGCTTGCTAAATGCAAGTTCTTCATGGCGGCAACATTCGCTAAGCGCGTTAACCCATGTTTCTCGGCGAATTCAGTCACCTGTACAAAATCAAAATCAACGCCTTGCTTATACCCCAAAGCTTCTAAAAGCACTTTATCAAACTGCTGAGCGGTTAGTGGTCCGAGTGGATTAAACATATGATCACTTGTTCCTTGCCAGCCCGCCTCGGGATGCGTACTCAGATAGCCAAGAATCGTTTGATTCTGTTGCGATACGCCGCTTACATCCTGAAAGCTGTTCGTTCCTTGATACGTTAACGCTGCTTTTTCCAAACCTTGCAATCGCAGTGAAATAATGGCCGCTTGAAGTCTCGTAGCTGAACGGTTTAAATATTCCGTTGAAAGTCCATTCCCTTCCCCTTGAAGGAGACCCAACTGACCTACGATATCCGTTTCACTAATTACCTTCGGGGCTTCAGCCGCTGACGCAGTGACTGCAGTCGTAACACCGATAATTCCAAGTAAAATCAATGAGGCAGCGCTAACTTTTTTTGCTATTTGCATCCTTCTCTTCCTCCTTCTTCAATCTATAAGAGGAAACGTACACAAATCGCAATCGGTTTTATCTCAAACCATACTTGTTATAAAAATAAAAGCCTGATTTCTCAGGCACATAATTATGAAAAGGTGCTGTCACCATTTTACAATAAATCCTTTAGAATCGTCTCCAATCGCACACCCCTTGAGGCTTTCAATAGAATGATATCATCTTGATTTACCATGTCCCTTAAAGCTTTAGTTAAAGCTTCTTTATCCAAAAACGACCGAACATGACCATTCTGAAAACTTTTTCCCGCTTCTACTGCGATATAGTTACCGAGTGAACCGACCGTATACACATAATCTATTTTCGCCGAATCCAAATGCCTGCCTATTTCCCGGTGGAACTCCTCTTCTTGCTCACCTAACTCGAGCATATCGCCTAAGACGACAAACTTCCTTCCATAACCGGTTAAATCTTCAAACGTTCTTATTGCAGCTCTCATGGAATTCGGGCTTGCATTCCAAGCATCGTTGATGATGGTATAACCAAAGGGAGAAATGATCTTTTCCATTCTCATCCCAGTTACGATCAATTTGCTGAAACCCGCATTAATTTCATTTGGGCCTATGCCTAATATTGTCGCGACAGCTATTGTTGCAAGTGCATTTGAGATATTATGTGCGCCAAGAACAGGTAAATGGAAAGAATCATCACCTACTGTAAAAAAAGATCCTTCGGAGTTGGTTAGCATAGTTCCAGCGTAATAGTCATTAGAATCTCCTTCACCAAAGCGAAATGTGGAGATCGGTTTATTTATTTTAGCAACAGCATGGGTCAAAAGTGGTTCATCCCCGTTGTAGATTAGTACACCATGATCTTGCAAGCCATTTGTAATCTCTAATTTCGCGGCAGCAATAGCTTCCCTTGATCCAAGACTAGATAAATGAGACACACCAATCATGGTTATGACCGCAATATCTGGCTGAGCTATTCGCGAAAGTCGATCGATCTGACCACGTTCACTCATTCCCATTTCTATGACAGCTACTTCTGAGCTCTGATCTATCTCTAAAATGGTCAAGGGGACCCCGATTTGGCTATTTAAATTCCCTGCTGTTTTGTGAACGCTATAGGTCGTCTGTAAAACGGAATTAATCATATCTTTGGTCGTTGTTTTGCCATTGCTGCCCGTAACGGCAATGACTTGTATGGATAATTCTCTTCTATAATTAGCTGCCAGTGTTTGAAGGGCATTCAAGCAATCATCCACATAAATTAACGGCAAATGTACAGGCGGATTTGGATGATCTTTTTGCCATAACGAGGCTGTCGCTCCTCTGGAAATGGCTTCTTCCACGAAATCGTGACCATCCAATTCTCTAATAATGGGTATAAATAAGTTTCTACTCTTTACAGTTCTAGAATCGATGGATACCCCATGAATCATAAGGTCTTCAAAACCCACAGAAAGTCCACTTCCTGCTGTCATCATTTCAATAACTTTTAGATTATGGCAAATCACAGAACCACCACCTATCGCGATTAACTGAATTGAAGTTACATGACCTTAAAACAGCTCAGATGATATTACATTCGGATATTGTTCTACTATATGTGCGAGCATACGTAGGTGTCCGAATGGTTTCAAAGGTAATTGTCCGTTTATCTTTTGCGCGAATAAGACTTTACCGCCTGTGGACCTGAACTCATCTAATGTGATGGTTTCAGAACATAGCCGGATAACATCTTTGCGTGTTAAGAGCATTAGAGCTTTCGTTTCCATACTTGGTACGGGTTCGTCAACAGAAGTTGCTAGGAAAATTGGTGTTATACTCTCCACGGAATTCTGATGTCCGATTATTAATGGCCGTGGTTCAGTTCGTACATGTTCAAGATCAAGAATGGGTTCCAGCTCGATACGTATGTCGAACCTCGTGTTGGGACAATAAAAAGTAGTTAATGGCATTAACGAAGTGATTCGCATTTGTGACTCTTCAAGCACCTCACGTTGCGCGCATTCCCAAGCAGTTTCTGTACCCTCTCTATGCCCGCCTAATCTGACAATAGCTAATGCTAATTGATCCTCAGTCGGCCCCATCATAAACACCATGCGCTTATTGGATAGGACAAACGCTCCAGCTTTCTTAACAACCTGATCGTTCATTCTACCATCTCCAATTTCAAAGATGTTGAAAAAGAGCACGATTCCTTTATAGAATCGTACTCTTCTTGTTACCCTTTCAGGTGGATTAATTCAGGCAGTTCCTGTGCATCCAACTCGCGCATGGAAAGCTTAGCTCCGATGGATTGAAAGCTGCCGATTACGTCCTCATAACCGCGCTCGATGTGCTCTATGCCAGTAATACACGTGTTACCCTCAGCTGCTAAACCAGCTAGTAACAGACAGGTACCGGCACGCACATCCGTTGCATGCACCCACCCGCCATGCAGGGGAACACCTCCGCGGAGGATGGCACTCTCATGACGCAATTCAATCTCTGCGCCGAGACGCCGCAACTGAGGCACGTGGGCCAACCGTTTTGGAAAAACGCGATCCGTTACGATGCTCTTCCCCTTTGCCTGCAGCAAAAGTGCAGTCATAGGTTGTTGTAGATCAGTTGCGAAGCTTGGATACATGCCTGTACGGATCCGCGTTGCTTTCAGCGATCCTGTACGATAAGCGGTAATGTGGCTCTCACCGCATTCCACATGAATCCCGATCTCCTCCATCTTTGCAAGGCAAGAACCAAGGTGCTCAGGGATGACATCTTGAACAGTAACCTGTCCCCCATTCAACCCTGCGGCCATCAAGAAAGCCCCTGCAATCAGCCTGTCTGGTATGGTCACGTGGGCACCCCCATTTAAATAGGAGACGCCTTCAATTCGGATACGGTCAGTTCCCGCCCCATAAATCTTCGCTCCGAGCCGATTCAGGAAGACTGCCGTATCCACTACTTCCGGGTCCACAGCCGCGTTATGCAATTGTGTCCGTCCTTTGGCCCGCACTGCCGCCAGCATGGCATTTATCGTCGCGCCAGAGGTAATCGTATCAAAATAAATGTCTGCGCCTTTCAGTTCGGCAGCTTCTACAATGAAATAATCATTGAACATTTGAACCTTTGCGCCAAGTGCTTGAAACACTTTGATATGTTGATCGATCGGTCTTGAAACGAAATCGTCGCCTCCTGGGAAACCGATCGTGACTCTGCCGAATTTGGACAATAGTGCACCTGCAAAATAATAGGACGCTCTATAACTCGATGCCTTACCCGGATCTATCACAGCACTGTGGATCATGCGTGGGTCGATAACGACTTGTCTACCTTCTTGCGTAAATTCCATACCGATGTCCCGGCTAATCCCGGCAATAATATTGACATCATCTATAATTGGAATACCGCCTAGTGTTACGATATCATCTGCCAGACAAGCGGCAGCAAGAAGAGCAAGAGAACTGTTCTTCGCACCTGGTATATGTACACTTCCGTTCAGTGGGCCTGAATATGTTGTCTGAATATATCTCATGTATGTCTACCTACTTTCGTCATAACGAAATCAATTCTGATTCCAGCACATAACCACTACCGCGCACTGCGCTAATCAAAAAGGTGTCTTTGCCGTATTTTTTGCGCACCCGGTATATCAGTGCATTCAATTCGTCGAAAGAAACATCCGAAATACCCCCTACACCAGGTAAACGTTCCGGCCATACGTTGGATTTGATCTCCTCAAGTGTAACGAGTTGGTTCGCTTTCTGATGAAGCAAACGAATCAGCAAATATTCTTTTTCTGACATAGGGATTCGCTTACCATCTACCACGCATTCTCTTTTCTCCCAATGAATTGTTAGTGGTAATTCAGGTATTTCCAGCTGCCGAGTGATGCTGAGTGGTTCAATTTCAAGTGTTTCATCCGCATACATATAGGTGAAATGAAGGACACTCATCCCCTTTGCAAGCCTAATTATATCAAAATTATGAAGCGGATACGGGGTGTGTGGTTTTATGGTTACACCGTTAATCTCCGTTCCGTGACGGCTACCCAAATCGTAAAGCACAGCCTTGTCTTGCTCTTTGAGAATAATAAAGTGCTGTCGAGAAATAAATGCGTTCGTAAAGGCCAATTCTGGAGTAAACTGATTGGATATGCGACCGACGAGCGTTTTGACAGCACTTAGATTCACACAAGTGCCGGATCGATAGGGCTCGCCGCGAATAACGTACAGACATGCAAAGTCTTCTTCCATATTCGTACCTCCGATTTGAATCTGGGGGATGTTACCATCGTTTATCGTAACCCAAATTGAGGATGAATAAAATTACTTTTTGCTGACGTTTTCCTCACATTTCGGTAACATCTATGCATCAGTCTCAAATATGGTATCATTTATCCATTGATTTTATGGCTCGTTAAATCGTCCTCCTTCGAAAGGGAATTGAAAAAAGCCATCCTCAAGTAGATGAATCTACTTATTAGACAGCCTTTCCATCTTTATGAGTTCATAACAGCTTCTGCAAGAGTAACATCTTCTAATATACGTCTATATTCCTCAGGGGTAGCTCCATCTTCAACGCTCCAGCAGGCTCCCATTGCCGTTTCTACATATAAACATTGTTTAATAATTTCGTTTGGAATCTGAAGGTGTTTTGCTAAATAATCTACGATGCCAATGATCTTTTTCAATCGTTCCGATGCTTCCAGTTGTTCAAATTCATTTAAAATGAAGCGTGGAACATCAAATATGGGATCACCAATAACACCTTTAGGATCAATGATGATGTATTCTTCATTCGCAGTAAGCAATATATTATCGTGATGAAAATCACCATGAAGCAGCATCTGCTGTGAATACGAAGTTGCAAGTGACTCGCATATTTCATTTGCTTTTTGCATGTGCACAAACATGTCATTACAATCTTCTCGCGTACTCATGTAATCAGTTATCCTTCGGACCCAATTCGAATACGTCGGAAATAGGTCAGCGTTTACTGGTGTAACATGCAATCCTTTATATAGGGAGCAAAATACGGACAGTCTTTTTTCAAGATCAGACTCATCCCTTAAAGAAGTTCCTGGTAGCACGCGCTCTTCAAGTAGAATACCTCTGTCGACGTCAGCTTCAAACACTTTGCAAAATCTGCTGTTTGTATACTGAATCAAAGCATTAACTTCCGTATGCAAACTTCTTGAATTCCCTATTTTTAATACAGCCTTTCCGAAGCGAACTGAAAAGCATGTAAAAACCAAATTTGCGGAATAGGAAGGGATCAACTCAATAGAGTCTAACTCCCAATTAGTAGAATATGTATCAATATCACGCAATACCTTTTCATAAAAATCGTTGCCAAACCGGTAAATAATAGATTCGATCTCATTTTGACTGAAATAATACGGCTCTTTCATCTGAAGTGACGACCTCCAACTTTATCCATTCAAGTTAATAACCATGTTCTTGAAGAAAATGCAATGCCTTACGAAGATAAAAAGAGGGTGCATCTCCCAACTCGTATCGCGATCTTTCCTCGGTGTGATGCAAGATCGATTGGTAACTTATTGCGTGATGTATAGCATGTACGACCTCGCAGAGTGACCAGAGCTCTTGCAGACGATCCATCGGCTCGAAATGGGTCCACTGTTCCAAATATACATCTCGCAGTTGATCACGTAGCGTTAAATCACTCTCGTCAAAAATAAGAAACATATCCATAAAAGGATGCGCTACAGATGCATCCGTCCAATCGATGAAATTAAGCTTGTCATTTACAGTTGTAACATTTCCAAGATTGAGGTCACCATGAATTAATGTGGATGGGACAGCGAATTCAGTAAGCTTTGAGTGCATTTCCATTAACGCTGGGACTTGGTTTCGAAGTTCACTAATTTCTTCTACTGTCAATTTCGAAATCATGAGTTCATCGTCCAAGAGAGGAGAAATCAATGGAATATGGCGATGCGCTCTACGATCCGCACAGCCTAAAGCAAGCAACTCATCAACAAAGTTAATGGAATCAAGTTGAATTGCCGCGAACGTGCGTAGTAATTCTTCCTTAGATTCAGTTGGCATGTTATATCTCAATCTTTCACCAGCATCGCCTACTAACATCCAACCATTGCTAGGTTCCGTTCCAAGAACGGTGGGTATGCGTCCAGGATATCTTTTCCCCATGTATCTGAGAAAAATTCCTTCATCTACAAACAACGGTTGTGCCGCGTTTACCTTGAAGTAAACATTCCCCTGTGTCGTAGATACCCGGAGGACACACGACAGACACCACCATTTCATTGGTTCCGGTTGACCAACCACTTCGATGGTTAATGCGGCAAGAACTTCTTTTACCCAGGACATAACTCCTGTAATCCATCCTCTACTCTCCCAAGGCTGGCGATAACGAGGCTGCTTATCACTCTCTCGTTCAGCAAAATAAGCGTAAATAACTTCGAGATGATCCATCCGGTTGAATTGTACATGTGCGAGGTCTTCCCTACTCACCCATTTTCCCACAGTTGATATTTCGTTCAAACTGAGGTTCTCCAATAAAAAGATTCCCTCTGATACACCCAATGGCACACTTTCTGTCATAGAAACATTCCTATATGCGACAACAGGCTCCCCTAACATTTGTGACATTACTTGTGTAGCTAAGACAGTTGTGATCTCACCTTGCACGCTCGTACCGGGAAGACACCATTCTTCATTTTCTTTTCGTATAAATATCTGACCCTTGTAAGTAGGGTGTAGCAGTATACCATAGATTACATTTTCATTCTCCATAATGATAGTAACCTACCTTCCTGGAACCTTTATCAGTAATACTCAAAGAATTTTCTCAAGTTCAATTTCATCACGTATCGGTATATCGTAGAAACCTACTAGGGGGATTGTGGTTTTTAGCTTCCTAGCCTCTGTGACGGCATCGGGATATACTGCGGCTATTCGGTACCCCCTGCGTTGATAAAATCTCAGGGCATCCACATTATCGTTTGTAGTTATCACCCAAATGCGACTTAACCCGGATTGCTTTAACGTGTTTTCAACTGCAGCAATTAATTGGCTTCCTATACCTGAACCTTTGACCAGTGCATTAATGCTCACTAACTCAGCGTAATCATTCCCTAGTCGGTACGTTGCTGCTCCAACACGAATACCATTCACCCAAGCGATGAGTGAAAGCATGTCTTTCACATGATGCGTCTTGCCTTTTGATATAACCGTTTCGCCACCAAACTCACTAACCCATAAATGATGTAGCCATTCTTTATCGTTCTCATTAACAGGAGCAAGAATGTCTATTGGATCGCCTTTATCCATGTTTATCACCTCTACTCAGTGTATTACAAGACATACAGATTATGTAGGTTGATTAGGCACATGATCTATCAAAAATCATCTAATTATCATTGTATCATCAGTGTAAATTTTGGGGATAAGCGATACTATTAGCATGTTTGTTGAGACATATTTGGCTGCAGATTATATACATTTACGACTATTTTGCAGGAGGCTGCTATGGGAAGTTATCATTTCATTGGCATTAAAGGTAGTGGTATGAGTGCATTAGCACAGGTTCTCTATGATCTAAACCATATAGTCCAGGGAGAAGACGTTGACTCTTTTCTATTCACACAAGTGAACCTCGACACGCGAAATATTCCGCTTTACGCATTTGGTATGGCGCCATTATCTCCAACTATGACAGTTATTGCTTCGAATGCCTTCGAAGATACACATCCCTCCATCGTAACATGCCAACAATTAGGGATTCCTGTTATACGATATCACGATTTCCTTGGTGAACTATTGAAAACTTACACAAGTATTGCTGTAACCGGATCTCATGGTAAAACGACGACGACTGGCATGTTAGTTCATGCGTTAAGTGCTGATCATCCGACATGCAGCCTGGTTGGAGACGGGACAGGTACTGGCCATCCCGATGCTGCTCAGTTTATTTTTGAAAGCTGTGAGTACAAACGTCATTTTCTTTCTTATCAACCTGATATAGCGATTATTACGAATATTGACTTTGATCATCCAGACTACTTTGCTGATATAGATGACGTGAGAAATGCCTTTGAACAAATGACTGTCTTAACGACCAAACATATCGTTGCTTGCGGAGATGATCCACAAGTGCGTTTACTGCCTACAAACACAAATACACTATTTTATGGTTTTGGTAGTGATAATACGGTACGAGCTTCAGATCTGACAGTTGAAAATAATGCCACATTCTTTAACGGTTTCTTCAACGATACTGAGCTAGGTCGCTTTAGCATTCCATTGTCTGGAAAGCATAGTGTGCTCAATGCCCTAGCGACAATTGGCGTAGCCCTCTTGTTAGATCGAGATTTGGAAATTGTTAGAAAGCAACTGGCGACTTTCTCAGGCGTTCAACGAAGATTTACAGAAAAACGATGGGGCAACAATGTGGTCATTGATGACTATGCACATCATCCATCTGAAATAAGAGCCACTTTTGAAGCAGCAAGAAGCAAATACCCTGGTAAAAGGGTTGTCGGCATTTTTCAGCCGCATACGTTCACTCGCTTGGAAAAATTAATGGATGATTTCGCCGATTCGCTAAAAGAAGCTGATGATATCTTCCTTTGTCCTATATTTGGATCTGCAAGAGAAGCATCAGGAAACATCTCTATAGATGACCTAAGGAACCGTATTCCAAATGCTCAATTGGTATCCGATAATTTTGCATCAGATTTAAATAAGTACAGTGACTCCATCCTCATCTTCATGGGTGCTGGAGACATTCAAAAATATCAAGAGCTGTTATTGCAAAGATAAGTTAAAGCATCTCATTATTGATCCAATTGCAGTTGAAGATAATTATTCTTCATGTATTTGTATCCGGAATAGATTGTTATTGCTACGGCAAATAGCATGATGTACAAATCAATGGGAAGTTTCGTAAGGAAAGCAAAAGGAAAATTATCCAGTAGGACAGCAGTAATCGCAACAACTTGCATCACTAACTTTATTTTACCGTGCTTATCCGCAGCAAGTGCCAGTCCTTTTGCAGCTGCAAGGATGCGTAGACCAGACACCATAACCTCCCTACCAATAATAACAATAGCAATCCATGATGGAATCATGTCATTTTGTACCATCATAATGAGTGCAGCTGAAACTAATAGCTTATCAGCAAGGGGATCCATTAGTTTTCCAAAATTAGTTATTTGATTGTACTTTCTTGCTACATAACCATCCAACTTGTCCGTGACCGAAGCAATAACAAAAAGCGAAATGCCAATATACAAACCATATTGATTAAGAAAAGTAAAGAAACTAGATTGATCTGCCAACCAAGCAGGATATTTCTGAAGAGCAAGCATGAAAAGTGGAATCATCAAAATCCTAACAATTGTAATTTTGTTTGCTAAGTTCACTTTCTCTACCCCCATTTTTTAGAGTTCTCCCTATCAAACTAAGTTCTACTGCCCTGCTCCATAAACGATAATAAAAACGCTTTATCTTCTGGGAATGAGAATGGCAGTTCTTCTAATTGTGCCGAGGTCTTCCAAGCAATTTCATGGATAAGTCCATCTGGATCATGAATGCTTGGTTGTCCTCCTACGATTACAATTTCAAAATAAGTCACATCAAACGAAATTGGACCCCATGTTCCTGATTTTCTTTTAATCTCTTGAATGATTTGACATCGGTAACCCGTCTCCTCATAAACTTCTCGGATGCAGCATTCTTCTAAAGTTTCGTCTAGCTCAACTCCGCCAGAAGGTACTGACCATCGCTTCTCTTCTTCTGGTTTACCCTGCAAAACCATAAGCAGCTGACGCTCTGAATTCACGCAAACACCTGCGGAACCAATCCATTTGTTCAATGGACTCCCCCCTTAAAATTGAAATAATATGTTTAGAAGCCTAAGTAGTACGGTTGGTCCATTAATTGGGAAGTTCAGTAATAACGCCATCCAAAGGTCCTACCATCTGGATAAACTCTCCTTTATAAGCCTGAATATCAACGCCATAACCATCAATCATGACAGTCCATTGCCTATTACCTATCATTTTATTCCAAAACGTGTCCTTTCTTAGCACACAATAATCAGGTAATTTCTGTGTTTGAATATTCTCTTTCATATTTGTATTAATTATTTGTAGATATTCTTTTGCTTTATTCACAGCGCTTTCTTCTGTAAGAATCGGTCTTTGAAACTGATATATAGCAATTAGACTTAAGACAATTAAAGAAATAACAATGGTCTTTCTCAATACATTCTCTCCCTTAAGGATCGGTCTGGATAATAAAATTAATTGTATTCTGGGTGGTTATGTCTTTACATCCAAACAAATAACAACCAGTTTCAATATCAAAAACATCAAATTCAGGGATTACTCACAAATTAATTAATGCTGTTAAATAAATTAGTTAATGACATTAATCATATTCGATATCGTCTATAGCTTCTTTTTTCTAACAAATGTTATTATCAAAAATACAAACAAAACCACGACTGCTACTAAAAATAACTGAATAATTGCAGTTGACCATTCAAAATGCATGCGATCACTCCATCCGTAATCAATTATTTTTCATTTTTGATACGATCGTTTTTAGCTCAATCAAATCATTAATAACAATATCTGCATGCGAAAGTTCATCTTCTCGTGCAAAATCGAAATTACATCCGATCGCGATTAACCCGTTATCTTTAGCTGCGCGTATGTCCGATAGACGGTCTCCTACGACTGCACCTTGGGTTATCCCATATTTCACCAAAATACGATGAACTAAGTCTGATTTATTCAATGTGTCAATTTGTTGGATACTGCATGTTTCACTAACCCAATGATTTAATGAGTAATAGTTGACAATTGCGTCTAAATATCTGAACAACCCATTACTAGCAATAAAAATCGAGTAATTATTTTCTAGTAAATAAGTAAAAACTTCCGTAACATTGGGGTATAATGCCCCCTTTCCACTTCTGATGTTCTCGATTAATCTCTCTAAAAAATAAGAATCCATTTGCTCACGTACTTCAATCGTGTGGTTCGGTAACAATGTTTCCCACACCTTCGGCAAAGGAACACCCATAATTTCACGATATTTCTCAATTGGGGTTTCTTCCTCCCACAGTTCCAACGATCTCAAATGATCAAAGGCATCCTCGAGTGATATTTCTAAAATCAAATCAGTTTGAAAAAGTGTTCCGTCCATATCAAAAATGATGGCTTGAGTCATCGACTATGTCTCCTTTGTAGCATTCGTGTACATTCTTTCTTTTCACGATTGAAATTCGACACTCCATCACCATTCCCTTTTTTTGGGTTTACCCTCTGATGGTGCCGTCCCAAAAGACCATAAATGACACAACTATTTTAATTAACGTTATAGAATAACGCTAATCCTTGCTAATGGTCGACCAGCTGAACAATAACGTTATGCGATAACGCTAATACCTCCAAAATCGAAGTTTCCTGCGTATTTCAACGCTTTAGCGTTATACCATCACTTTATTTCCAGTAAAAAAGAAAAACCACGCAAAATAAGATGATGCCATCTGATGCCATCACCTTATCTTGCGTGGTCTTCCGAGAAGCGGAAACCAAAAAAGGAACTTAGCAGGTCCCATGGTTCAAACCGCTAAGCTCCTTTTTCATTCACTTCTTTACATATAAGCAAGATTATAAATTTCTTCATCAGTTAATGCATGATTGTAAATCGCTAATCCCCCAATGCTGCCGACAAAGAAATTGCCGATCTCATTGGAACGATTCACTGCACCAACAGTAAAATCTGCACCATCTGCGCCACCGTCGAAGAGTCCGCCTGGATAATGATAAGGATTTCGAACGGGACGTTCATCTAATTTACCGTTTAAGTAAGACCGCACGTACTCGCCGTCATAGGTAAACGCAATGAGATGCCATTCTTCTAGCGGAATTTCCGTGTTGCCAATAGATGAATCCATACACCAACGATATCCAGGTGTCGGACCACCTAAGGAAGATACATGACCACATACTTGCTGGCCGCTCTCCCAAATGGATAAATTCACAAAGAGTCCGTATTGCCGTTTCTTATTCGTTTCATTCCATATGCCTGCAACAAATTCGCATTCTTTATTTGATTTTTTTCTGCGTTTAACCCAAGCAACGACGGTTACTTGTGCATTCTCGCCATGAATGTTCAGTTTACTGAGTTCTTGACGTGGAATACGAAACCATTTCCCTTCCTCTAACAAAGCACTATACGGGCCGAAAATGCCTTCATCGTCTCTTTCTACTGATTCTGAACCTTCCAGCAAGGCATATGGTTCTTTTCCTTTTGACATACGTGCTTGCCCAGGTCCCTCCTGAAAATCCCAAAAACTGACCAGATTCGGATGTTTGGTAATTATGTCCGTATTTTTCTTCATGTTTTACAGCCTCCAGATGAACATTCCTTATTCTTATTCCTTATTTCTTTTTCCCATACCAATCATTCATCGCATCGATAGCAACTTTGCCACCTTTGGCGTTAAACTCTTGGACAAACTTATCAAATTCAGCTAGATCACGTTTACCCATAATAAATTTTAGCGCATTTTCTTCTGAATAGTTACGCAGTTCCGTAAATTTAGAATCAAAAGCCTCGATAGAAGGTGCATATGCGGTTTCATCGCGATTCTGTTTGAATTTCAGCAATGGCTCATAGTAAGGCAAGAATCCTTTTACTTTCAAACGAGCAGTGAAGCTCGGGTCCGTATCACCGAAGAAGTACAATGTCCGCCAAGGAATGTTGTTACTTTGTTCTGGCGTTTGCACGATCTGTCCATTGTCCACCTTGTAATCTTGTCCTTCGATTCCGTAAGTTAGGAATTTGTCCGTTTCTGCGTTCATAATGTAATTGATAAAAGCGGCAGCGCCTTCTTTGTTCTTCGCTTGCTTCGGAATAACGATGAAATTACCCGGAATACCCTGCTCTTGGAAGCCTGAGGAGCCGTTCTTGCCGCTAACAGGTGCGATATACTGTAAGGTTCCGCTTCCTTTTTTATCCTTGATCGACGTGTCAATTGTCAGAGCATCGCCCCAATACACGGTGCTAAATGCAGCTGTTCCGTTAATCATCTTGTCTTTAATGTCTTTATTAATAGCAAATTCCTGATCGATCAAGCCTTCCGAATACCATTTTTTCATTGTCGTGAGGAACTCTTTATATTCCGGTTGCACCCATGCGAACTCTAGCTTGTTACCTTTAACAACGGTCGTATTGCCTACTCCGTATGCAGAAGCATAAGGCAAGAAGGATGCCATAAACGCCCCCGGATTACCACCTGTCCCTGTAAGAGGCGCAATATTCTTTTTCTCTTTGATGGTCTTAAGGGTCGTATACATCTCATCCATCGTCGCTGGTTCTTTCAAATTGAGCTCTTTCAGAATGTCTGAACGCTCCAATATGCCGTTACCTACCTGTTGTGCAACTCGAACTGGGATACCGTAAAGTTTGCCATCTAGTTTGGCAGAGTCAAGAATTTCCTTGGGCAGGAAGCTAGATAAACTTGTAATATATTGCTTAGCCAAATCATCTAGCGGCTCAAACGCCCCTTGCTGTGCTAATTTGAAATAGTCCGATTTCCCAGGAATCCACATGATATCCGGCACATCGCCTGATGCCAAAATGATCGATATCTTTTGGTTTGGATTGTCCTTAGGCAGCGACTCGAATTTCACGTTGAAACCTGATTTCTCCTTGAGCACATTCACCAACTTATTATCGTTGATGGTGTCGTTACCTTTGAATTGCTCCATAGATGGATGATACGTGCGCATCACTTTTAAGTCCTTGTTTTTGATCGGTCCACTTGTACTTGCTGAACCAGAGTTGGTGCTAGCAGGTGATGCGTTATTGCCGCTACAGCCAATTGTAACACCAACCAGCAGAACGACAGACATTCCTAAAAGCACTTTCTTTTGCATTTTCATTGAATAGAACCTCCCCAATAGTGTTTGTATAAAGTAAACGGGCGTACTCGCAGGCTGGTCATTATCCTTTGACTGCGCCCAGCATAACCCCTTTGACAAAATAACGCTGAATGAACGGATACACCACAAGAATTGGAACCACTGCACACAGAATTGCCGCTGCCCGAATCGTTTCAGGGGTGACTTCACGGAAAATATCATTCACAACCAGATCCGCTGACCTCTCATCGGTGACGAGTTGTAATAGAAACATCTGGAGAGGCATGAGTTCCCGGTCAGTGATGTACATCATGGCTTGAAAGAACGCATTCCAATAGCCAACAGCATAGAACATACCAACTGTAGCTAAGGCAGGGACAGATAATGGCAGGTAAATCGATGTCAAAATGCGCAAGTTAGAAGCGCCATCCATTCGAGCTGATTCCTCTAAGGAGTCTGGCACTCCCATGAAAAAGTTACGAATGAGGATCATATTAAATGGTGCCAATGCCGTCGGCAAAATAAGTGACCATAGTGAGTTGAGCAACCCTACTTGCTTGACGACAAGATAAGTAGGGATTAACCCACCGTTGAAGAACATTGTGATGACGAACAGTAACATCATAAAGCGTGTATACGGTAAACCCTTGCGGGAAAGCGGATACGCCGCCAAAACAGTCAGCGCCATACTAATTACCGTTCCAACAACAGCAATGAACACGGAGTTACCAAAAGAGTAGTAAAATTGCTTATTGGACAGCACATATTCAAAGGAAATCGTCGTAAATCCCTTGGGCCAAAATAAGATGTCTTTCGATAATACAAAGGCTTCACTACTGAACGCTTTAGCTCCAACGTGAATGAAAGGCAGAATCATTGTTAATGAGATAATCGAAAGAATGAACATATTGAAGTAATTAAATACCATTTCTCCTCTAGTACGAATCACACTAGCTCCACCTCTCTAAGTTAGTATATGCCTTCCTCACCCATCCGCCGGGCTAACGTATTCGCGATAACTAGCAGGATACATCCGATGACTGATTTAAATAGCCCCGCAGCCGTGCTTAATCCGAATTGCATGGTCCCTAGACCAACACGGAATACGTAAGTATCAATAATATCACCGACCTCATATACGGTTGGGTTGTACATGACAAGCACTTGTTCAAAGCCAGCGTCAAGCAAATGACCGATTCGCAACAGAAGCAAAATAATGATCGTTGAACGTATGCTAGGGAGTGAAATGTGCCATATTTGTCTGAGTCTCCCTGCACCATCCACCGTGGCTGCCTGAAACAATTCATCGTTAATGCCTAGCAACGCCGCAAGATAAATGATCGCTCCCCATCCTGCTTCTTTCCACACATCGGAGTATACGAGAATCCAGCGGAACAAGCCCTCACTCGATAGGAAGAAAATAGGTTCACCGCCAAGCGCTTGAATCGCTTTATTCACAATACCGCTGCTCGGTGACAATACGTCAACAGCTATCCCCCCAATGACGACCCACGAAATGAAATGCGGCAGGTACGTAAACGTCTGTACCCAGCGCTTGAATTTATCAAGACGGAGCTCATTAAGCAGAAGCGCCAGTAAGATAGGTGCAGGGAAACCGATACCTAGCTTCATTAGGCTAATGATTAGTGTGTTACGTACTACCTGAGGAAATTCATCGAACATAAACAATTCACGAAAATACTGAAGTCCGACCCACTTACTTGCAAATACCCCTTGAATAATGTTGTAGTCTTTAAAAGCAATCAAGACTCCGTACATCGGTCCATATTTGAACACTAGCAAAAACACTAGTGCTGGCAGAACCATCAAATAGAGATCCCAATATTTTAGCAGTGGATGTCGATTTGCACGTTTGCTAATTACTACACGGGATGATTCTGTAGGAACGTAGGTTTTCATCTCTGGGTTCTCTCCTCTCAAAGTTGCTAGATTAAACTTCTGTGCCCTCATTATAGCTGTTGTTGGTTTGAAAGCGTATTCCATTCTTTCAACTTTCATTGCAACTTTTTTTACTTTTTGAATAAAAAAAAGCCAATCCATGGATTGGACTTTATTTATTAACCTCACTCGGTTTAACACCCCAGTATTTCTGAAAGCTTTTGGAGAAATAGTTCATGTGCCGATACCCAACCTGTTCCGAGGCGTCAGATACCTTGACTCCTTTACTCAACAACTCTTTCGCTCGCTCCATTCGAAGCCGCAGCACATAATCGGAGAACGATTCCCCTATCGATTCTTTAAAAATTCGGCTTAAGTATGAATAATTAACAAACAAACTTTCCGCTGCAAAATGTAAGCTTAACTCTTCCTTATGCAAATGTTCCTGTATAAAACTAATGACCTCATGAGATGTTCGCTGTGTACTGGACTGCCTTCTCTGTATAATGGCCCAACTAATTCTGCCTGCCATACGATTTAACCAGCTTTCAATCTGTTCCCGAGTAAGTAAACTTGTGAACGCTTCAAAGTCTTCATACTCATGCTTCAACGTACCTCGCAATGTCCAACCCTGTGCATGTACAATCCTAGCAAGTAAACACACAATTCGAAACAAGACTTCGCGAGCCTCTGATACCGGTTTTCCGCTTGCAAACCCCTCTTCGATGATACGACGAACGATCTCTTCTCTTCGCTCCTCCTGACTACCAGCCTCAATCACTGCCTCAAACTCACGTTCGAGTTCCTGTAGAATAGCCCAAGAATCCTCAGCAGGTGCATCGTCTCGATATGGAATTGCCACACCGTTTCCTAGAATCAACCTCTCTTGCAGTGCTTGACGACACTGCTTGTATGCACGAGGTAACATAGACGGATCGACGACTGAAGTACCAATACCCGCACTAGCTGTCAGTTTCAACGTATTCTTAACTGTCTCAAGAAGCCCAAGGATCTGCCCATTCGCTTGTCCTTGCATGACCTCGTCTCCCACTTCAGTAGATGCGAAGAAGATTGCAACGGTCAGACTATCGTCATCCTGCAAGACGACACAATTCTCATTTGCTAGTAAATCCCGAGCGATCGTGAACAACGAAAACTGCACAAGAGGTCTATCCTTCACATCAAATCGTTCATTGCTTTCGGGTATGGGATCAATATCAAGAATGATGGGCAACGCTTTACGGTTTTCCAAACGAATGGCGAGATCAGTACTTCTACGTTCAATCTCCCAGACGGAATAACGGCCGTTCAGCCAATTCTTATAAAATAAGTCCTTCAAATGAGGTAAATGTTCATTCCATCGCGTTTGCAGAAGGGTCATATTATGCTTCTCACTTAGCTCTTTCTCACGCTGTTCTTTCGCTTCCAGCACAGCCTCCACAATTTGTTCATTTTCGGCGGGCTTGATTAAATATTTAAATACGCCCTGTTCAATGCTTTCCCTGGCATAGTCGAAATCATCATGTCCGGTTAGAATGAGAAGCTTGATGTGTGGGAACTGCATTTTCACCATCTTGGCTAGTTCCAGCCCGTTCATCTCAGGCATCCGTATATCCGTTAGTACAATATCAATATGATCATTTTGAAGGACGGACATGGCTTCCTTACCCGTACCTACTGCCGACGTCAGCTCAATGTGAACCTCATTCCAATCGATGCCTTCAGCTAATCTTTCGCGAACATATAACTCATCTTCCACAATTAACAATTTCAACCTTCTTCACCCTTCCTCAGAGGAATTCTTAACGTTACTTGGGTACCTTCATTTTCCACGCTCACAACAGTCAAATCTGCTTCTTCTCCGTAATACAGCTTGAGCCGAGACTTCACATTTTTGAGTCCAAAATAGATGTCCGTTGGGCTGCTCGGTGAAATTCGATACGAGTGACTAGTGATCATAGCTAGTTCATTGCGTAAATGGTTCATTTTCTCCCGTGTTATCCCTATACCTGTGTCCGCAACTTCAATCTGTAAGAAACCTCCCGTTAGGTTAGCGTTAATCCGTAGTTCTCCTCCTTGCGAGCTTCGCTCCAGGCCGTGGATGATGGCGTTCTCCACAACAGGCTGTAGTAACAACTTTAAGATTTGAACCGGCTTGGCCTCTTCCTCAATAGTGATCTGAATTGTAAAATGGTCCGTCCGAATCTGCTGTACGCGAATGTAGTACATCAGATGCTGAACCGTTTCCTCCAGTGTAAACGTCTCCCTACCTTTGCCGAGACTAACTCGGAAGAATCGTGCGAGATTGATGACCATCTCACTGATCTCCTGAATTTTATTCTTAATGGCCACGGAGTATATGGAATCTAATGTGTTATACAAAAAATGAGGGTTAATCTGCGATTGCAGCAGACTGAATTCTGACTTCGCAAGTCGTAACTCCTTCTCATAATCCTCTTCGATCAGCATCCGCTGGGCATCTGCCATTCGATTAAACCCATTCATAACGGCGCCGAATTTGTCCTTTCGGTGATGCACAATATGCGTAGTAAAGTTGCCACCGCTGAATTGTTTGAACGCCGCTAGCAGCTTCTGCAAAGGTTTAGATATTTCCACGTGGACGAGCCAAGCCAACCATACCGCCATAATGATACTTACGACAATGATTAAATACGTAAATTGTTGCAATCTATGCGTTAATCGAAATAGTTCGGAACGTGGCTGTTCAAGCTGTATCGACCAGTAATTACTAGCTTCACTAATCGACATCATCTCATCTTCATTACCTGTCCCACGAACAGAGGCAGGATTTGTTTCCAGTACAAAGCTATTATTATAGAACAATTGTATATTCATATTATCCGACGTCTGCAGATGTTGAATGATTTTGCGAAAAGAAGCTTTGTCTACCGCTAACACAAGCACGTTCGGCTCCTTAATGGAGCTCTGCACATCGAGAAGTCGTGAATAATAAATAATATCACTATTCAAATATTTCGATTGTCCGATACCTGTGTTGGTTGGTATGTGAACAACAAGTCCCCCATTTGAGTTCACCGTTTGTTTGAACCAAAACTCCTGTTTTACCTCTGGCCATCTCACGCCGCCAGTCATCGTGGATACACCATTTCCGCTTTCTCCATGTATGATAAATGCTTCTTTTATAGCGCCGTTGACATTGGTTATTGCAGAAAGTTGTTGCTGTACCGAATGGAGTCCGTATAAATGATCCGGACTGAGTGGGTTATCGATATCGTTCCAAATATCCACGATAGATGGATTCAATCCGATCATCAATGTTTGTTGGTCCATATTTTTGGTAAGCTGATCGACATATTCTAGGGTTGTAAGCAGCGCGCCTCGCGTACGATCGCCGATCTGCTCATCCATAATCGATTGGGAATAGTTATTCGCGAATACACTGACGCTTACGAGTGGCAGCAAAATGAGCAGAAAAGTAAGTGTTAGCTTGAACTGTATCGAATGCAGTTGATTACGCAGCTTCATCGCATACCTCTTCTCTGGACTTCTCGTTGCACCGCTGAAGGCGCATAGCCAAGTAATTTTTTAAATACGCGGTTGAAATGAGCTTGATCGCTGTAGCCCAAATATTCCGCAATCTCCCCTATCGTCATTCTTGTATTCAAGATCAAATCACGTGCCGAATGTACCCGAATTTGATGCAAAAAAGTGATTGGTGTCATCCCCGTCACTTCCTTAAACGTTTG
The DNA here is from genome assembly GCF_031455095.1 of Paenibacillus qinlingensis. GTDB lineage: Bacteria > Bacillota > Bacilli > Paenibacillales > NBRC-103111 > Paenibacillus_E > Paenibacillus_E qinlingensis_A. Next base: position 1,475,404 of record NZ_JAVDSB010000001.1, on the reverse strand, counting down.
CGTGACATAATTGGGGGCACGATCTACAAGCCGAGATAGATCTTCGATTCGAATTCGCTCACGGTAATGGATGGAAATATAGTCCTGAACCTCACGCATTAATCTCTGCTTGGCGAAAGCGAACCGCTCGACGGATGTTTCCTGCAAAAAATAACCGAGCAATTCAGTGGCAATTCCGGTACAGATGATGTCTGTATACTCTCTCTGACCGAACCACTGTTGCGCAAGTGCACTGAAGCGCTGTTTGACATAATCAAACCGCTGTACCTTCACCTTTTGGTACGGTTTAAGGTTAGTAAGCGCTTTCGAATCAGTGCTACTGTTGATATGAAAATGTGACGAATATTTCACATGAGGACCATCGGGACCATTCGTCCCTGATCGCATGACCCCTTCTTGAATAAACAATAAATCCCCCTTTTCAAGGAAAATAGGCTCACCGTCCACCATATAATTCACGCTACCATGAGTGACAAGAATCAGCATATCTGACAGAGTCGCCTCTTCAACCTTTTGCCAATCCTGTTGCATATCGTCAATAAACACGGATATTAGCTGCATCATCCTACGTCGCCCCTTTCCATCTATACCTTAGAATTATACAAAAAACAGTTGTTTCCGCAATAGTTTTTTCTCAGCTATGAACTTAAGATAGAAGTATCAAAGCTTAAGGGGGCTGAACATGATGACCAGATATCCGGTCGCATCTATAGAAGAAATTCCTTCGGGCGCATTTAAAATCGTACAAATCGAACAACGCTCCATCGGGGTTTATAACGTCAAAGGTGACTATTACGCCGTGAATAATTATTGCCCGCATCAAGGAGCGGAGTTATGCAAAGGGCTGGTCTGTGGTACGACACTCGAATCCCAAGTGTACGAATTCATATATGGACGTGACCAAGAAATATTACGTTGCCCTTGGCACGGGTGGGAGTTCGATCTCAAGACGGGTAAGTCACTGTTCAGCGAAAAAGTACGTACTCGCGTCTATCCCGTAGTGGTGGAAGATGGTCAAATTAGTATCGTAATCGGCAATAAAGGAGGAATATTAGAATGAATGCAAATAAAGAGGTATTGCCTGTCATTGACTGTGACGTTCATAATCAATTTCGTAGCAGAAACGATTTAATTCCTTATCTGGATGAACCCTGGAGGAGTCACGCTGAGAGATTCGGTATCCCTGGAGGAGGGCTTCCTTATGCATCGCCAATCGGAAACAAGCGTAAAGATGCGAATCCGCCAAGCGGTTTGCCGGTCGGGTCCGATCCGCATTATATGCTCGAACACTTGGTCAAGCAGTTCAATATGGACTACGCGCTACTTTGTTCCGATTCGATCATCGGCTTGTCTGGCTTTGCTGACAGTGATCATGTTGCAGCCGTGTGCCGTGCTTACAACGATTACCTAATTGCCGAGTGGTTGTCTGTCAGCCCGCAGTTTAAGGGATACATGTGCATCGGCACACAAGATCCTGCAGAAGCCGCGCGTGAGATTGACCGAATCGGTCCGCACAGTGACATCGTCGCAGTTTGTGTATCCGGTGGTTCCAATATGCCTTACGGCCATCGTTATTTCCATCCCATCTATGAAGCTTGTGAGCGCAATGGATTACCTCTTGTGATTCATCCAGGTTCTGAAGGCTCGGGTATATTTAACGCACCAACCGCAGTTGGATATATGTCGAACTATTTGCAATGGCATACGTGTTTGCCGCAAACGTTTATGGCTCATCTTGTGAGTTTTGTATGCGAAGGTGTATTTGAGAAATATCCGGGCTTTAAAGTGGTGTTTTGCGAAGGTGGTGTAACATGGCTGCCACCCTTGCTTTGGAGGCTGGATAAAAACTTCAAAGCTCTACGCGCATCCACACCATGGTTGAAGCGGATGCCGAGTGAATATGTACGTGACCATTGCTTCCTTACCACACAGCCAATTGAGGAGCCTGACGACTTCAAACATCTTGAATCTATGTTTAATATGTTCGACGCTGAGAATATGCTTCTGTTCTCCAGCGACTATCCCCATTGGGACTTTGATGACCCGACGAAGATTCTGCAACGACTGCCCATCGAAAAGAAACGGAAAATTTTCAGTGAAAATGCACGGCAACTGTTTAATTTGAAATGAATAAAACTCCCTTTCCCTTTCTTTAATAGGGTTGGGGAGTTTTTCATTGGCTGCATGGTTTCCTTACATATCCGTTACATATCCGTTACATATCCGTTACACTCGGACTCCATCCCACTTCTTGCGACCACAAATGGGCTTTCTGTATAATGTCCCAAACAACCGGACCCTTTCCCTCAACATACTTGGTTCGCTCATGCTGATAAAGTGCAAACAAGCGATGTTTTTCTAATGCGTATCTCACACAGTCTTCGGGATGTTCTCTCAAATAATCTCTAAATAATAATGTTAATTGCTCAGAGAAACTACCTACTTGCCTAACATGGATGTGGGTTCTTCGTGTCCCAGCTATTTCCCGGAAATATTTTTTCGATTTGTCTTGATTATCTTCCCTAAAAACGAAACCCACGTTTTCAATCTTATGCTTATAGCTCCTTGTATCATCGAGGTCTAGCACGGAGATTTGAATATCTATGATTGGTTTTGCATCCAAACCGATGACAGATGTCGATCCAACATGATCAATCCTACTTGCATATGCCCCTAGGGATTGTCTCAATGTAGAAGCTACATCATTAAATATATCCTTCCATTCTGGTTCATAAGCAGCTATTCGCCATTGCTCTTCCACCTATGTCATCTCCCTTTGGACTCGTTATACAGGTTAATAGAAATTTTATGTGGATTCTTCTCTCGCAATCATTTACAGTCAATATAAGCATTCATTTGCCCAAATTATGCAATGAAAACGGTTTCGCCATACCTCATGATTAATAGAAGATCTATATCGAGGCGTATCGAAGGAGTTCTTGCCCAATGACGAGTCCTAAGAAACTTAGTTTGTTCACCATCACATGGCCCATATTTATTGAATCGTCTCTTTTAGTGTTTATGAGAACCTCCGATACGTTCATCGTGAGTCAGGTGTCAGATGAAGCTGTTGCAGCAGTAGGTGTCAGCAATCAACTCATTATTTTTTTATTCTTGCTGCTTCAAGTGATTTCAACGGGCACCGCCATTGTCATTTCTCAATATTTAGGTGCAAATAAAATCAAGGATGTCAAGAAGTTTGCGGCTGGAGCACTCTCGGTTAATTGTATATTCGGTTTCCTAATAAGCTTGTGTATCGTTTGCTTTAGCAAACAACTGCTTCTACCCTTTGGATTGGAACCGGAGACTCTGGAGCAGGCGCGTCTATTCCTATCCATCGTTGGCAGCTGCTTATTTATCCAAGCCATTAATCTCACGATTGCGGCCATAACGCAGGTACATGGCTATACAAGGTATACCATGGCAGTCAGCCTAGGAATCAATCTCGTAAATTTGACCGGTAGTATTTTATTTATTTTCGGTCCCTTCGGCTTTCCAAAACTCGGGGTTCCCGGTGTCGCGATATCTGCCGTATTCAGCCAATTACTCGGATTGGTTATCTATAGCACTATTTTAACAAAAATCGTTCGTTTGAACTTATCTTTCAGCGACTTTTACAAAGCAAGATTCGAAGATCTAAAGAAAATTTTGACAATCGGTATCCCTACTGCCGGGAGTCAGCTCATCTACTCCATAAGTCAACTGATCACGACCTATTTTATCACGCAACTTGGCGCTGAAATGCTTTCCACTAGAATTTATACGCAAAATATTATGACGTTCATTATGGTTCTAGCCATTTCCTTAGGACGTGGGACTCAAATCATCATTGGTCGTCTTGTCGGCGCAGGTGAAAAAGAAGAAGCTTACAAGCAGCTGTTTCGCAGTTTGCTGCTTAGCCTATTCCTATCCATCGCCGCGGTTACTTTAAGTGTTTTGTTCAGAAAACAATTAATCGGAATGTTTACGGACAATACCGCAATCATTGCATTGGGGGCTTTATTACTTACGTATGGCTTCCTCCTAGAGCCCGTACGCTGTTTGAACATTGTAATTGGAGAAGCACTTCGAGCTGCCGGTGACGCACGATTTATTCTTCTTGTTGGCTCATGTGTCATAATGGGGCTGTGTGTGCCTCTTACCTATTGGATCGGTGTACATTTGGGATACGGACTTGTCGGAATGTGGATCGTATTCATCCTTGACGAAGCAGTTAGAGGACTTCTTTTACTACTCCGTTGGAGAAGTAGAGCATGGGAGAAAAAAGTGTTGGTCAGCAGAGAGGAAATGTCCTAAATCGCCTAAGGCTACTGATCATTTGATCAGTAGCCTTTTTTACGATTAAAGTCTCAATTGAACTATCCTCATAAATATTTCTTAAACCCTTTACTCACAGAACCGCTGTACCCTTCTCTTTCAAAAAATTGATGTGCTCTTTCGCGTCTAGCGTTACTTAATAGCATAATTTTATGTGCATGAATGGATTTGCAGTATTCCTCAACATAGTGAAGCAGCTTTTGTCCGATAAGTCTGTTTCTGTGATTTTCATGTACAATCACATTTTCCACCACACCATAGGGTCTCATGCCATGCATAGCCTGCAAACAAATATTCAGTGTAGCCGAACCTAGAAGTTCACCATTCTCTTCGTATACGAGTAAAAAATTATTTGGATCTTTTCTTATCGTTTCAATTTGCTCTTCTAGTACATTCATTTTCTTACTGTTGGGTACTAACATTCTGTAGAGCTCAGATAATTGATCTCGATCTGACCGATCGGCTTCACGAATCATATGCTTTCGACTCCTTTACTTCTTCGTCCGGGCATTCCCCAGCTCTTGCGGCGACAATGACAGCTAAGTAATCCTGTATCATTTCTCGGGTAACGTTCATTTCGATGAGATACAGTTCTGCTAGTTTGTTTTTAAAATAGAGAAGTGTTTCTCTTTGTTCTGCGACTGCGGGTACGGGTGTATAGGCCACTAGAAAAACAGTGCGAGCAACATCATATAAATAATCGCCATGACACAAATTCATAAAGTCAACAACCATGGTTTGTCCGTTTGAAATTAATATATTTCCTGGATGAAAATCCCCATGACATAGCGTATCCCCATCCTTCAATTTGTCCAGAGTACGGATTACATTTGCTTTGTCTGGAATATGTTCTGATGAGGATTTTAATAGGTTGGATTTTAGAAATGCTTTGTAGTTCTCCACACCACTAACGTTGTTCTGTAAGATTTTCTTATGAAGATTCGCCATATATGCAGCACATCCCTGGAGGTCCCTCGTTCTGAAAACCCAACTCAACAAGGATTCTCCCTCAACTCTGTCAAATACAATACCTATTCGATCATCGCAGTATATCAACTCATGTGCCTTTGGATGTGCAAAGTTGTAACCTTGGATTGCCATCGCATTTTGAAATTCTCTTTGTGCGGCACTCTCGGGATACCCCTGATGGTAAAGTTTGAGCACTTTACCTGCTTCCCACGCATAGACAGTTGCTGTTTGACCTTCACCAATGATTTCGCCGTATTTCAATGACGTCCCCCTGCCTCTTCAGCTATTTTCATTTACAGTTCAACATTACGCTTCGCAAACCCGAAAAAAGTCCTTTCCCCCTTCTCGTTCTGAGTAATCCGGTAAGGTTGTGTTGTATCCGAATATCTGCGAGCAAAGCTATCTTTCCCAACCGGATAGACCTCAATATGAAGATTGGCCTTGAATCTTACAAAGTATAATTTACCATTCATACATTTTACTTCGATTTTATCTTTTAAGTATACGCCGCAGTAATCTTGAAGCTTACTGTTGTCTATTGGATATTCTTCAAGTTTCGCTGGAACATCGACATCAACATGATGGAGAATATCGGAGATCGCTTTCCCTAATCTATACTGATCGATAGCTGTATTATTAGAAAGAATGATGATACAAATATCTTCATCAAAATAATTTTGCATATACGTGCTCACGCCTAGATGATCTCCACCATGAGTGTATGTGTTTGTGCCATATACAACATGATGCTCTAAGCCATAGCAATAGTTGTTGTGGTTCTCTTCAAATAACCTTGCATAGCTTCGTGGTGATAATATCTTTCGATCCCGCAGACAGATGTACCATTTGTACAAATTATCACAGTTTGAAGCGATAGCACCTGCGCCAACGCTAAATTTTTCATTATGATAGGGACTTTTTATGAATGCATCACAATCTTGTACATAATTTGAAGATTTGTTCTTGATTAGTTTACTTCCATCATCAACAACGCTGTTTGTCATCCCTAAAGGCAAGAATATGTGGTTACGAACATAATCTTCGTACTTCTCTCCAGAAACATGTTCAATCATCCAAGCAAGTAAATTGTAGTTGGCGTTATTGTAATTAAATGTTGTACCAGGTGGATATGCAAGTTCATTCCTAAAATACATAAGGAAGAAATCACTTCGCGAGTAATCCTTTCTGTTATAATCAGCAAAGAAATCACCCTCAAAGTTATAAAAATTAGCTAAACCCGATGTATGTGACAGCAAATGATGTACAGTAATCGACTCGTCAATCTTCAATTCGGCCGGTAGGTACAGATGAGCTCCTTGATCGATGTCCAACACTTGCTTTTCATGAAGAAGTAAAATGGCAAAAGCAGTAAACTGTTTGGATATGGAAGCAAGGGAGAAGCACGAGTTCATTTGATTTCGAATTTCAAATTCAATACTCGCATATCCGTATGCATTTTCAAATAACACTTCTCCTTTTTCGATAACTTGAATAACGCCGTAAAAGTCCCATAATGCCAGATACTTGTCGATATACGCAGCTAGTTTCAAGCCCTTTGCTTGCATAGGATCGCACTCCTTAGTAGCCATTTTTTTCGCCAGTTATAACTTTATTATTTCTTTGCAATTATCATGAAACTGACAACAGATAGAAAAAACCCTTATTTCAAGGGCTTTTGTAATACGTCTGATCATTTAATCGAACTTGTTGGCGATACATTCCTGGATTTAGCCCAAAGCGTTTAAAGAATTGCTGGGTTAGATAGGAGGCGTCGCCTAAACCGCACTGCACTGCTATTTCCGGTAACGTATATTCACTAGTTTCCAGCATTCTTCTAACTTTCTTCATACGAAGCTCGCGAAGCATCTGCATCGGGTTCATATGGAACTTCTCTGCAAAAACGCGATCCAAATAATTGGGATTCAAATGAACGAGTTCCGCTAAAGTCGTTCTTGTTATCTTTTCACCTAGGGCTGTGTGTAAATAGGCAATTACTTTGTCCCTGAGATTAAGTTTAACTGGCTTATAGCTCTATCATCAGGGATTTGAACCGTGAACTCAATTTACAAGTTAATGTATTTCATTGTGTTTTTTCCACTTTTCATCATGTTATCGAAATAAAGTTAAGACTCTATGCTAACTCGCTTTCGTAAAGGCAACTCGATTTCAACTGTTGTTCCCTCATTAAGTTTACTCTGAATAGAAATGTTGCCACCATGATCTTCGACAATTCGCTTGCAGACCATGAGTCCTAAGCCGGTTCCATTTGCTTTCGTCGTGAAAAATGGTTCCCCTAACTGGGTTAACCCATCTTCTGAAATGCCAATACCTTGATCTTTGACGCAAATAACCAGTTCTTGATTGGCATGATTTCTGAATGTGATTTGTATGAATCCACCATTCGCCATGGACTCTATAGCATTTTTCAATACATTGATTAATACTTGTTTAATTTGATCTGGTATGCAGAAGATGGGAGGAAGTACTTGATCGATGCTCATTTGGATTTGAACATTATGCAGGAGGGCGTGTGGTTGTAAAAAGTGAATGACACTTTGAACAAGATCTTCGATCTTACTCTCTATGTAATAATTCAGATGTGGTTTCGCTAGCGTCATAAACTCATTGACGACATAATTGATATGTTCGAGTTCTTCAATCATCACATCAACATAATCGGTATGTTTAGCTTTGAGTAAATGTACAAACCCTTTCAACGAAGTTAAGGGATTGCGGATATCATGTGCGATGCCAGCGGCCAACTGACCAATGAGCGCCAATTTTTCAGATCGAATCATCGCTTCTTCCGACTTTTTACGCTCCGTGAGATCACGAATGACACTTTGCACGACAGGGTATCCCATTTTCTTATAGACATAAATGGAAGATATTTCGACATCGAAAGAAGTACCGTCTAACTTGCGCATCTTTCTCTCTACAAACTCACTGTAACTGTCTAGATCAGCTTTCATGACATGTTGAAGCCGCTCTATAATAACATCCTTATCCGTTGGATAGAAAAATTCAAAAATAGATCTGCCATAAAATTCTTCTGGCGTAGCACCACCAAACAGTTTACAAGCAGCATCATTCACAAATTGGATGACGCCATCCTTATGTAAGCAAATAGCTTCTGGATTTAGCTTGATCAATCTGCTAAACTGTTTTTCTCTATCTAGAAGCTCCTCTTCCGCTTTCTTCTTTTCACTGATGTCCCTCTCAACTCCGACAAATCCAACAATCACGCCTTCCGAATTTCTCACAGGTGAAACCGTAACATTCGCGTAAAAGGTAGCGCCAGCTTTTTTAAGTATAATAGCTTCAAAATCTTTGGTTTGTTCACCATGAAGTATGGTTTGATATAGTCGAAGAGCTTCCTCTTTATGTTCTTCAGGAACCATCGGCAACACTTCCCCGATAACTTCCTCCTTACGCCAGCCGTGCAACTCTTCAAATTGTTTATTGACATCCAACACTGTTCCATTTACATCCACGATGACAATACTATCGGAGGTTAAGTTCATCAAAGAATCGATTAAAAATTCTTTCATTATCATTAGTAACGTCCTCAATTCAAACGAATGTTGTAAGTTTTTATTCGGCTTTTATATAGAAAACCCTTTATTACCCAATTATTATTTAGAAAATTAATAATCTCAACGCGTATACATGCGCCCTCTCCTTAATTTCTTCGAGTAATTCCGTATTTTCTAGGCTATATATGGAAAATATAAACGAATTGATGAAAAGGTAAACACCGTTTGTTCAAGAGGAGGAAGTTGTATAGCCAAGCTATTAAGTGACACTAAAGATCAAAAAAGCGTCTTTCGTCAAGTATTTTGGGCTGCCGGGTTTGGCTGGTTATTTGATGCCATGGATGTTGGTTTATTATCTTTTATCCTGGTTGCACTACGTAAAGAATGGGGATTGACAGCTCAGGAAGCCGGTCTTCTCGGGTCGGTTAATCTAATCGGGATGACCATCGGAGCTGCTTTTGGGGGATACTTAGCCGATAAGATTGGCCGTCGCCCCGTGTTCTTACTCACTTTGGTGTTTTTTGGTGTATTCAGCTTTGGCAGCGCGTTTGCAAGCGGATTCGGGAGTATGTTAATCCTACGATTCTTGATGGGACTTGGACTCGGCGCCGAACTACCGGTAGCTGCTACACTAGTTAACGAATTCGCACCCCCTGATAAAAAAGGGCGTATCGTTGTATTATTGGAAAGTTTCTGGGCGGTAGGATGGATTATAGCTGCTGTACTTTCTTACTTTGTTATCCCGCCATTAGGGTGGCGTGCAGCTGTCATGATCGGTGCTATTCCAGTATTATTTGCATTCTGGGTACGGCGTGCAGTCCCCGAATCACCACAATTCGGCAGGACGAATAACCGCCAAATTAAATTAAAAGCGTTGTTCACAACTTATAAAAGAGAGACCATCGCGCTTTGGGCGGTGTGGTTTGCCATTGCCTTTTCCTATTATGGGATGTTTCTTTGGCTGCCTTCCGTTCTAGTTGACAAAGGTTTCTCAATGATCCAGAGCTTTCGATATGTGCTCTTAATGACACTTTCTCAACTTCCTGGATACTTTGCAGCTGCTTACTTTGTGGAAAAATGGGGACGTAAAACGACCTTATCCCTTTTTCTTATTTCGTCCGGTGGGATGGCAATCGGTTTCGGGCTAAGTCAAAGCATTTCTATGCTTTTAATAACGGGCTCGTTACTGTCCTTTTTTAACTTAGGGGCATGGGGAGCACTGTACGCGTATACGCCTGAGAACTACCCAACTGAAATCAGAGGTGTGGGAAGCGGCTTTGCAGCTGGATTCGGCAGGATCGGTAGCGTGATTGCCCCCTTCTTAGTTGGCGCTTTGGTACAGAAGGATTTGGATTATGCATCGATATTCAGTATTTTCGCAGCAGTTATTGTCTTAGGGAGTGGGATACTGATTATTTTCGGCAAAGAGACCAAAGTTCGGCGATTCTGAAGAGAAGGAGAACATGAATGGAGTCTACTGAAAAAATATCAGGATTTCAACTAAGTTTATTAGTTTTTTCTTTTATTGCGCCAACCTTGGTTCTAGTTGTGCCATCTTTCATGGAAGCGATAGCGAAGCAAGATGCGTGGATGACAATCTTCCCTGCCTTTTTGATTGGTTGTCTACACGTATGGGTGATGCTTACTTTAGCAAAGCGCTATCCAGGTTTGACCATTATTCAATACAGTTCGCAAATCCTGGGTAAATTTTTCGGTAAAATTGTAGGATGCTATCTGCTCTACTACTGGATCAATTTTGATTTTATTATCCTGAATCAACATATTCAGTTTATTAACAGCGTCTTTCTCATGCGAACACCCTCCGTTGTAGTTAGCCTGACGTTAGCTGTGCTATGCGGTATTGCCGTCTACATGGGGATCGAATCCATTGCTAGATGTAATGAATATCTGGCCTTACTTATTTTTGTTTTATTAATACCACTGTTGCTGCTTATGCTCGCCCAATCCAACCCTCAACTGCTCCGTCCTGTGTTGAGTAAGGGAATTGTTCCTGTCCTTCAATCGTCTATTTTCCCCATTGCTTACCTAGGTCAATTTCTAATACTGGGGTGGATTCTTCCATTCTTAAATCAACCAAAGAAAGCAGCTATAGCTTCGTTCACTTCGTTGAGTATTATTTCTGGTCTTTTTTGTATCACTGTGTTACCTCTCATTATGATCTTCGGGCCTTTAACGAGGAAATTAACTTTTCCTATTTTAAGTGTCATTCAATATATTGGGATTAAAGGTAGCTTTGAACGCTTAGAAGCTGTCGCGGTAGCCATTTGGGTAATGGGATGCTTTATTAAAGTTTCGCTCACTTTTTTTATGATTTGTCTAAGTTTAACTCATCTATTCGAAGTGAAAAATTACCGAAACTTTGTTGTGCCTGTTACCATCATTTCCGTGTTAGGATCAATCGCGGTTTTTAACAATTATGCCACCGATTTAAGCAGTTATCTAAAAGAGACGTATCCCAGTTTCGCATTTGCTACACAATTTATACTACCTCTTTCACTACTGATGATCGACACGATAAAAAGGCACTGGAGGCGATCCGTGCCTTAGAAAGTCATTGTTGCAAGATCATTCTACCGAAATGACTATACATGAATCTTGCAGGAACCGTTGAGCTTGGCAAATGAACATGGGCAATCACCAATGCGCCTACGAGTGTGCATATTCCCATCAAACAACTGTAGATGACAGCCATTTTGAACTGTTTATTTTTCAGGAAATGCCATGATTGATAGAATGTCCAACCTAACGTTACTAACACATACACGCCGATTTGAAGGATCATGATTTAAGCTCCTACTTATGAGATTCAAAACTAGAATGAACCATTCCCGCACCATTTACGTTCAGATTAACTTCAACCGCGATATCTACCTCGGGAAAAAGCGTATCCCATTGATCTTTCATCTTGCTCCATTGCTCAGGATATTTCTTATAAATTTCTTGACCAAAACCCACACTATCTACTTTAACTTCCTTTTGAATTTTATCTAAAAATTGCCGAACTTGTTTCTTAGCCGTCGTTTCTAATGCCTGCTGAATGACTTGCATTTCATGGGGATTGTTGATATCCAAAGCGGAATTATTCTCGTCTAAACTTCCTGTACCACTCAGTTGAATCTTATAATGGACAGAATCCTGTTGCATTTGTGTCATTATTTTACTGTCAACGTGATTTAAAACCAAGCCAACTTGCCCATCACCATTGGGTAAATTAGCAGATATAAAGCCTACCTTTAGCTTTCCAGTCACCCACATCTGACCTAACGTATCACTTTCATTTAACATGCCAGTTAGTTTGAGATTTTTAAACAAACCGGTACCCACCACTCTGTATATTTGTTTGTGGGGATCATTCGCATGAGTCTCAGGTTCAATGGCCGCAACGACGGGATGAATCCCTTCACTCCCCAGCAAGAGATAAAAGTCACGCAAGGTTACCGCGACATCTTCTCCCGAAACTTCCATTCCTCTTACTGCCTCTATGGGGACAGGCTTCAAAGGAGAATTCAATTGCAGAATGCTCCTTGCTTCTCCACCTTTTACAATGACAAGATAGGTCTTTAAGCGATTCCTTGGGTCATGTGTAAAAATATCCAATGCATTTTCGATGCCATGCTTTGCTAAACGTTCGCTAAGGAATACAACACTTCGATGCGAATAGAACAAGTGACGCGAACTTTTCTTCTGGAGCAATTGATGCAGTTCATTCCCATACTTTCCTTCAACCGCGATAACGAAAGATTTGTTTGAGCTATTTTTACTGCCCATACTTCCTTCTACGGATGAGGGTATTGCGATTTGAAGGGTACATAGGATATTGCCATCGTCTGTCAAATCTAGGGCAGTCCCCATAACAAATGCAAGATCATTTATTTCTGTACGATCCCAGCAACCGCTGGTCGTAACAAGGACTACGAGAATAATGATATATCTAAATGATCTCATCGATTCCCCCCCGAACGTTTAGCCCATATGGGTATTCGAATTATTACGTCCTTCAAAGCTTGAAGTTTTAATGGTGTAATCGGTGAAAAATAGAGAACCCCGAATGAACGAAGTGAAGTCACATGTAGCATAACACCGAGAAATCCTAGAACTATACCATAGAGCCCTAGTGTCCCCGATAAGAACAACATTGGGAACCGAAGTAAACGGATACCATTCGAAAAACTATATCGAGGAATCGTAAAAGTCGAGATTCCTGTAATCGATACAATAATGACGACCGGAGCAGAAATCAATCCAGCTTGTACCGCTGCTTGACCGATAACTAAGCCCCCAACAATACTTATCGTTGGTCCTATCTGCTTCGGTAGACGAATTCCAGCTTCACGTAACGCTTCAAATATGATTTCCATTAGAAAAGCCTCAATCATCGCAGGAAAAGGAACCGATTCCCTCGATGCAGCAATACTAAGTACTAGATTCGTGGGTACCATTTCCTGATGGAAGGTTGTTATCGCAACATACAGCGGTGGAGCAAATATCGCAAATTGGATAAAAAACAGTCGAATCCATCTAATAAATGTAGCGATTGGCCATCGCACATAATAATCTTCACTGGCCTGGAGTCCTGTCCAGAAGGTCATAGGCACAACAAGTGCAAATGGACTAGTATCCACAAGAATCGCTACTTTACCTTCTAGTAATTCAGCGGCCACCACATCTGGTCGTTCCGTGTTATGCACTTGGGGAAATGGTGAATAAGGTTGATCCTCAATGAATTCTTCAATATAGGCAGAGTCGAGTACGCCGTCCAATTTTATTGGCTTTATTCTTGTTCTCACTTCTTCAACTAAGGTATCCAACGCGATACCCTTTAGATATGTAATCGCTATGCGAGTCCGGGTATGCTCTCCAATGGTTATATATTCGACTTTTAATTTAGTTGTTTTGAGCCTTGACCTTATCAGACTTAGATTGGTTGAAATTTGTTCGATGAACCCATCTCTTGGGCCACGTATAACCTGCTCAGATGTCGCTTCCTCTATACTTCTATGGGTTGTACCAGGAATGCAGACTGTCATCACCTGGTTGGTGCCCGACGTAAGTATAGCAGCATAACCTTCTAAAACTTTTGCAATGATTTCCACCGCTTGGGTAGAGCTCGTCGTTGTTCCGATAGAGAAGATCTCACTTGGTAAATCTCCTGCTCCCTTCGGAATTTGATCCTTTGTTATGCTGATTAACATGGGCTTTATGACATGCTCATCCAACATTTTCATGTCAATCAAGTTATCAATATAAACAATGAGCCATTGTGTGTGGTGATTAGATTCTACCTTACGAAAGACAACGTCAGAACAATCCTGAAAAGCTTTTTTTAAAATGGTTTCGTTCTGCAGAATATCTGATGAAAACTCATTATCCGCTATGTCTTCCTCTAGGTTAATGGTTTTCATTTTCCGAAGATTTTCGTTTTCCTTGGCTTTTCCTCTTTTAAACCATCTCATGAAAGATCCTCCTGATTAACACAATCACTACTATTATGCTAATTTCAGTAAGAACAATGACAAGAACATTCTCCCATTCCATGAAGCTGTCTGAACGGTGCACAACAAAAAGCCGCGCAATGCGCGGCTGTATCAGCGTATGAATAAGTTTTCTAAAATGAGACCCTAGTGTCACGCATTTTTCTTAGCAGCTTCTAATCTGGCTACCTCTTCACGAACACGCGGTGCCACTTCCGTTCCTAAGAGTTCAATGGCTTTCATAACATTCTCATGTGGCATGGTGCCGACAGGCAAATGAAGGAAGAAACGTGAGAAGCCGAGATGCTTGTGCATGTGAATAATTTTATTGGCAACCGTTTCGGGATCTCCAACGTACAATGCCCCTTCTAAGCTGCGCGAAGCATCAAAGTTTCCTCGGGAATAGTGTCCCCAACCACGCTCTCTACCAAAATAATTAAACGATGCCTGTGTGGATGGGAAATACTGATCAACGGCAAGCTCATTCGTTTCTCCAACATAACCAATGGAATGTACAGCTACCTTTAATTTCGCAGGATCATGTCCAGCTCGAGCCGCGGCTTCCTTATAAAGCGGAACAAGCGGAGCAAATTGCAAAGGACTCCCACCAATAATCGCTAATACAAGAGGCAGACCAAGTACGCCAGCTCGAATGACCGATTCCGCGTTACCTCCGCTGCCCAGCCATATGGGCAAAGGTGTCTGAACAGGTCGCGGGTACACACCTAGATTCGTAAAGGCTGGCCGATGCCCCCCCTTCCAAGTTACTTTCTCGGAGTCTCTTAGTTTCAATAATAACTCCAATTTCTCCTCGAAGAGTTCCTCATAATCTTTCAAATCAAACCCAAATAAGGGGAACGCATCGACCATTGATCCTCGACCCGCGATAATCTCAGCGCGACCATTTGAAATGCCATCAAGCGTGGCGAACTGTTGAAACAATCGGACGGGATCTGCAGCAGATAGTACGCTAACCGAACTGGTTAATCGTATATTTTGAGTTCTAGACGCTGCAGCAGCCAGAATGACTGCAGTAGCGGAATCCCCGAATTCTTTACGATGATGCTCGCCGACCCCAAATATATCCAACCCAACCTGATCGGCTAGGACAATTTCCTCTACAACCTCACGCAATCGCTGCGCATGACTCATCGTCTCACCAGTTTGAACATCTGGCATTGTTTCAACAAATGTATCTACACCTATTTCCATACTTAATTCCTCCTACAAGCTAAATAAAATATAATAATATTATTTAATCTAATAGTAGGATATATGGATTCAACCTATTTGTCAACCAATATTAAGTCGCCGCATCATCGCAACGCGTATGAAAAGTAATGGAGTAAACGAAAAGAGGAGCTGCTGGTAAGCAACTCCTCTTTGAAATAATTGTTGGTGCTCCACTACCAAGCTGAAGCTCCACCGTCAACTGCGAAGTTGGCCCCTGTGATGTAAGACGCTCTGTCCGAAGCGACAAATGCCGCGAGCTCAACCAGCTCCTCAGGCTGACCGAAGCGTTTCAGCAGCGTCTTCTTCGTAATGGCGTTGCGAGCCTCTTGATTGTCGCCAAGATCGCGATCGCTGGCGGGTGTCAAGAATGGCCCTGGACTAATGGCCACTGCACGGATGCCATGCTGTGCACCTTCAAGCGCGAATTGCCGCGTCATGGCGATGACGCCGGCTTTCGCCGCGCAATGCCCAACCATCGGCGGTGTCTCTCCAGCGATCATACCTGCCAATGAGGCAACGTTGATGATAACACCGCCACCGCGCTTAACCAGATGCGGCCACGCATATTTGGACACAAAGAAAGGTATATCGAGTTCGCCGGCAATCGTCGCCCGCCAATCTTCAATCGAGAATTCGGGCATGGGACCGAAGCGTTGTACGGCTGCATTGTTGTAGACTACGTCAAGTCCGCCATAGACAGCAACACTATCCTCAACCATCTTCCGAACTTGTTCGGGGTCAGTAAGATTAATAGGCGCGAGTCCTGCCATTTCACCACCGGTGCGGCGTACGAGTTCGATCGTCTCATTATTGGCATCAACATTTATGTCGCAGCCAATAACCTTTGCACCTTCTCGTACAAAGGTAAGTGCCGCGGATCGACCCAATCCGCCGCCTGTGCCGGTAATTAATACGATTTTATTATCAAGTATTCCCATAAGTGCCTCCTAGATTAGATATATAGTTTTATCGGTAAATAGGAGCGCCTAATGGTGCCGAACGTGCTCCACCATCGACCGTGATTTCTGCGCCCTGTACAAACGAAGATTCATCGGAAGCGAGGAATAAAGCAACATTAGCAATTTCCACTGGATCGCCCATTCGATTAAGCGGTATTGATCGCGCTTGTGAATCTACCAGTTTTGCCGTTTCTTCAGGTGTAGCCTTATTCCATATCGCTGTACGGGTTGCCCCAGGTACCACCGTGTTTACACGTATTCCCCGTGGCGACAATTCAGATACCATAACTCTGGCCATGCTGCTAATGGCACCCTTACTCGCCGCATAGGCGGATCTTCCCTGAGCACCATCTGTTGCACGCGTAGAGCCAGTCAAGATGATAGAAGCTCCTTCCTTTAGATGATGCAGAGCAGCTTGTACTGTGAAGAATACGCCAGTTACATTAATCTTTAGTACCTCCTCGAAAACCGAAAACTCGGTACTGCCTAAAGGCGTAGCAGAGGCTATACCAGCATTCGCGTAAACAATATCCAGCCTGTTAAAGGCCGTGATAATTTGAGATACCGCATGTACCATGCTTGCTGGATCAGATGCATCGGCCTGAATCGCAAGGACATTGCTTCCTAGTTCCTCTGCCACCGAATCTAACGTAGTTTGGTTACGGCCTGTAATTGCCACCTTTGCACCTTCTGCCAAGAACAGTTTGGTGGCAGTCAAACCGATCCCACTATTGCCACCTGTTATTAAAGCAACTTTGCCATCAAGTTTTCCCATGTGTCTACTCCTTTTCTGATTCGAAACATTCACCGAATGATGTCACATTGATATGCCCCATCTTCGTATATCCTGCCTTCTCAGGACTTATAATCCCCTATTCAAGCCCGTATATAACTCATTCTATTTCCCTATAATTGCTATGACTTTACGATACTTTTGTAACCTGAATAAGTCGTATAGAAATAGCCCCCGTACACAATTACAACGATGAAAGCAAGCATGGCAGCGGATGAGCTCATCGCGCTTCTGTTATGAAATTCAAAAAAATCATTCATCACTTTAACACCGACAATACTGTGCATAACAGCTACAACAAATGGCAGGAAAAAATAGAGAAACGTTTGTCGAAAGATCGTCTGATTGATCATGCCTTCAGTTGCTCCTATCTTTCTTAACATACGATATCTCTCCACACTCTCATTCGCTTCCACCAGTTGCTGGAGCGCTAACACGACTGCACTAGCCAATAGAAATACAAGCCCAATATAGACACCTAAGAATGTAAGGAAGATAGACACCCCATATATGAGCATTTGCGATTGTTCATCTGTAAATCCTCGGATCTCCCCGAACCTCGTAAAGGAAGTATTAAATAAATCCGTATATTTGGCTTTGAATTGTTTCGTTATCTCCCCTTGAGGTTCAATGTCTAACCCTCTAGCACTTAGCGATAACCCCTCGGTATAGCGATCAGGAACGATGAAATACAAAAACATAGGATCATCAGGTGTATTGAGAATATTCTCCGCAACAGCCTCTTGGTTCACAACACGGAAATTCATTTGCTTGAGAACAAGAGTCTTTTCGTTTTTCAAAAACCTTTTAAAACCCTCACTAAACATCCCGTAATTAGACACAACTAACACTTCGCTATCGGTTAATTGAATCGGATTGTGTGCCTTTAATGCTCTGATTCGATTGTAATCGGATAGTTTCACGACAGTTATGTCTCGGTTCAACATGATATCATCTTTATTTCGAGCCTCATCCAAGTAGCTGCCCGTAAGCGTCTTGAGCTTGGCATCAAGGAAATACATATTAAAGAATACATACTTCTCGTTATTGTCAAAGTGAACGTTCAATTGCGCCATTGCAGCTTGTATATTCGGTATTTCTGCATATTTTTCGATATAGCCCGTTGATGCCGATGCGGCAAATGGGGCTAATCCTTTCGCACTTTGATCTAAGTTCGCTTTGTAATTAAGGACCACGAATAACGATAGCATCGTTATGAACAGCATCAGCGAGATCATGGTTACAGAAATAAAATTAGTGTTAATTTTATTATGAATCTGACGGAGTACGAAGATATTCAACTTATTCAAGTAAAAGGAACGATTCTTTTGCAACACATACAGAATGAAGCCGCCTAAGCCAAAAAACAACAATAATGTACCAATAACACCGAGGATCAGACTAAAAATAAATGGCGATTGTGTTGGATCAAAGCCAACATGTATCACCGTTTGATAGGCATATGCCAATACCCCCGCGGCTACTAGAAAGATCACAATCGACACACTGACATGTTTGATCTTCAGCACTTCATTTTTCTTCGCCGCATTCAATAGGTCAATTAACTTCACCTTAGACACAATGATATGATTGAACAAGATAACCGAAATGAATATCATGCCGAAGTACAGACAAGTTTTGAGCATTGCTGCATAAGAGATTACGAATCGATAGGAACTCTGATCCACATTAAACAATTCAGCGATTAGTTTGGATGACCCCTGGGATACTACGATGCCAAGTATGAGTCCGATTCCCAGAGATAGGCAACCAATTAAGAACGTTTCTACCACGAGGATGTAAGAAATTTTTCTTCTTTTCATCCCTAACGTCATATAAATGCCCAGTTCTTTTTTACGTTTTTTGATCAAGAAGTTATTCGCGTATAGAATTAAGCCACCAAGTATGAACGAGACACCTACAGAGATGATAGAAATAATGCCGGCAATGCGCTTCAAATAATCGAGCGAGCTTTGATTCATATCCAGAACAGCTTGCTGAGCTTCAAGCGAATTAAAGCTATAAAAGATGCAGACAGCAAAGGATAACGTCAAAAAGTAAATCAAATAGTCTTTGAAGCTCCTTTTTACACTGTTTCGAGCCAATTTAAAATACATCGTCGACGTCTCCTCCTAATAGGCTGATGACCTCAATAATGCGATTGAAAAATGCTTTCCTGGAAAGCGTTCCACGGATGAGTTCGTTAAACAGTTTGCCATCCTTGATGAAAAGAATGCGATGCGCATAGCTTGCCGTTAAAGCATCATGGGTGACCATCAAGATCGTCGCGTGTAGCTCTCGGTTCAGTTTCTCGAACGAATCAAGCAACAGTTTAGCTGATTTAGAATCTAACGCGCCCGTGGGCTCATCAGCCAAAATTAAAGAAGGAGACGTCACGATCGCTCTGGCGGATGCCACACGCTGCTTCTGACCGCCGGACATTTGGTAAGGGTATTTCTTAAGCACGTTAACAATGTCCAATTTTGCTGCAATATCGTTGATTAACAGGTCGATTTCTTTTGGATGAACACCTTTAATTGTCAAAGCCAGTGCAATATTCTCATAGGCCGTCAACGTATCCAATAAATTAAAATCTTGAAAAATAAATCCTAATTCATTAACACGAAAGGTATCTAAATCCTTTGCTTTTAAGCTTGTAATATCTTGGTTATTAATATAAATATGACCTGTTGTGACCGTATCGATGGTCGATATACAATTCAGTAATGTCGTTTTTCCGCTGCCAGAAGCACCCATCACGCCAATAAATTCACCTTTTTGTACTTTGAAACTAATATTGTCGACAGCTTTCGTTACGCTGGATTTATTTCCATAATACTTTTCAATCTTTTCCACATTTAAAATCGCTTCCATGGTGATATCCTCCTCCGATTCGTCCCTAACTCTATTCTCGTCACTGAGCATCCCTTTAAACCAGTACATGCTTTACCCTTGTATCCTCCTTCGTAATATGACTTTATTATAGACAGCCTTGTCATTTCGTCGTATCACATTACATGTCATCTACCTTGCATTTTTGTCACTTATGTACACAAAAAAATGATCTACTCGCGCCCAATTGGAAGCAGTACACCATTTCCATTGATTCTTATATGATTTCATCGATCGGAAACAAAATACTCACCTGGGTTCCGACCCCCACTTGAGACGTTAATGAAATACCCAGTCCTAGCTTCTGGCATAGGTTCTTGCACAAGTACAGACCAATGCCTGTGGACCTGATGTAAAGCCTGCCATTCTCACCTGTGAAGCCTTTCTCCCAGACCCTGCTTAGATCACTGTCAACGATACCGATGCCGTTATCTTCGATTATTAGTGTCATCTTTTTGGCATCACATATCGAATGAATCGTTACTTTCCCCTCACCCGCTTTGCAATATTTGATTGCATTACTAATAATTTGCTGCAGGATGAATTCCAACCATTTAGCATCACTGTATACGGTTCCTTCAACATCATCGATATCTACAGCTATCCGTTTGTTGATGAAATCTCGAGCATTTCGTTTAATTAGATTCGTAATTATCATGGTTAGCGATACCTGTTTGATTACGAAATCTTTGTTGACATTTTGGCTTCTAGCATAATAAAGAACCTGATCAACATAGTCCTCGATGTGCTTTAATTCATAATCGATTGCTTTAGTTGCTGTACTTTCGTTATTACCAATAATAAGCTTTGCAGAGGCGATCGGTGTCTTCACTTCATGCACCCAGATCTCAATAAACTCTCTGTAGTCCTGCTGTCTATCCCGATGTTTATTGACTTGCTCATGCATCGCTTTACTGGTTTTCTTCAAAATACCATGTAGCAGCTTACCTTCGATGAAGGTTGGTTCCTTAATGATTTCAGGCAATAAATAAGCCTTATCCAAATTCTCCAGCACGCTTTTCAGTTCATCATAAAAATTGCTGCTACGGAGGTACTCGACCATCACATACGAAAACAGAGGCACAAACCAGAGACAGCCAACGACAAGAATCAATCCACTTCCAACCTGAAAGAGATACAACATACAGCCTAATACGGCAAACAACAAGCCATTTATGATAAAAAACAATAAGCGATCTTTCACATAGTCACGAAACCTCATGGCATGATGTACCCTAAGCCGCGCCTAGTTTCAATACTTTCTGGCAACCCAACTTCTTCGAGCTTTTTCCTTAGTCGAGTAACGTTAACCGATAAATTATTGTCGTCAATAAACAAATTCGAGCTCCAAAGGTAATCAATCAAGTCCTCACGCGGCACGATCATACCTTTATTTTTGATTAGAAAAACTAGGATTTTCAATTCATTTTTAGTGAGTTCTAACGACCTGCTATTATACGTAATCGTAGCGTTTGATAAATTAAGGTGCAGCTCCCGATACGTCAATGTTTCCTGCCATTTCGTAGAGGTTCCATAGGTTCTTTTTAAAATAGAAGCAATTCGAGCCAACAAAATCTGTGTATTATAGGGCTTCGTAATAAAATCATCAGCACCTAGATTCATACTCATCAGCTCGTCCATTTCGCTGTCGCGGCTAGTTACGATGATAATTGGAATTTCTGACTTTTTTCTAACCTCTCGACAGATATGATACCCATCATACATGGGCAGATTGATATCCAATAAGATCAAATCAGGTTCTTCAAGTTCAATGTCTTCTAGAATACGTTCGAAATTGGTCGGAGCTGTCACGATATAATCATATTTCTCTAAAAAAACTTTCAGCTCTTCCCTAATCACCTGATTGTCTTCCACAATTACTATTTTCACTATCGATCACATCCTTGCTTGCCTGCTAACGACTAGAGCAAACAGCCCAACTATTATTATTTTCTTGAGATAGACAGAATATGCTATTGACTCACTTCACGGTCACAGTTTGAACCTCTCGCGTTGTAAATTGTTGATTCAAATCTTTTAATTGCAGCACACCTAGTCCTAGTTCCTTTCCATTTAACAACAAAAATGTCGAGGAATCAACGACAGCAATCATATCGGCGAAGCTGCGTCCTGGCCCGATAATGACATTGCCACCATATTGAAAGTCCATCCCATTGCCATTTATTAAAGGCAGTTGATCTTTCTGCGTTTTGGCAAAAAGCACTCCTTTTTTATCTCCAAACTCAGGTAAACTTGTTAATTCAGCTGTATCCCCATTCTGGCTGTTAGTGATTTTCTGCAATAAAGCCATCTTGACAAGCCCTTTCGCAGTTTCCTTATCAATAACAAGTACCTTTTGACCTTCCGCTTCTACCAACTTAACATTGTACATCACGTTAGACTTTAGGTTATTCTTTTGTTTCTCTATGTCAGATTGAACGGATATCTTATCACCTACGAGAACTACCCCGTTTGCATCATGCCTATCCAAATAATGTCTAACTGCCCAACCCCCTACTAGAATTATTAATAACACGGCCACACTGATGGATAACCACTTTTTCATAATAATCATTCCTTTACCTACTATTTTTTTCTTACTTGTTGTTCAAAATCTTACGTTAACTGTATCACTGCATAAATGGTCTTGCTATTGACTTCCCTAACATTAACCTTTCATTTTTGTCATGTTGGATCGGCCTTTGATGAAACGTTTTGTATCCAAAAACGTAGTAAACCAATAACAAACAGATTTTTGATGAAAAATTTATGGGTAAGGATGTGAAACATAGATGAAGAAATGGATACTCATTCTTGCACTTCTGTCAACCATGTTCGCAAGCGGCTGTTCTTTGTTAGAAAAAGCAAATCAAACCGTTGATTACGGAACTCAAGCTACTGAACACTTAACGAATTTGCGTGAATTTGCCGAACAAGCGCCTCAAATGATTAAAGATGCCGCTACGAATCCAGAGACCAAGCAGGAACTCGAAAATAAATTACTTGATTTAAAAAAGGAAATCGAACAATTTAATTTGAGCAGTGTCCCTTCGATGGCAAAGGATATTCATCAGCAAATTGTAGAGAAAAACAAAATTTTGCTAGATGAAATCAATAAAGTCATCGTGAATGGACATTTGGCACTGGATAAACTTCAGAATTCACAGATTATAACGACCATTAGTGACGCGGCAAACTTACTAAATCGGATTCAAAATCTAGGACTGTAGTGGCTGTTCTAATGCGAATTCACCAATAAACACAATAAAAAGCAGCAGACAAAGCCCCGAATAACGGGAACTTTATCTGCTGCTTTCATTTCGTTAACGATCCAACATACGCATCACGACGGTTACAGCTTCCGCCCGCGTTGCCACACCCATAGGCTCAAAGGCATTATTCTCGCGGCCGCTAATGAGCCCCAAGGAAACTGCTTGCGAGATAGCTGGCTGCGCCCAATCTGGGATCTGTGAACTATCACTAAAGTTAGCCGAGGACGACAGCTCCGCTTTAGGCGAGTAGGCTCTGATTAGCATAGTGACCATTTCCGCACGATTAATCGATTGATTAGGTCGCAATGACTGATCTTCATAGCCTTGGAGAATTCCTGCTTCTAAAGCTGCCCCTAGCTCTCCATTTGCCCAAGCTGGAATGTCCGCTTGATCGGCGAAATTGTGAGAATGCGGTTCAGCCTTCAAACCTAGTGCGCGAACCAACAAAGCTGCGAATTGTATTCTCGTCATTGGTTCATCAGGCTTGAAGCTGCCATCTGAATAGCCGTTCACAATGCCCTTGGCAGCGGCGCGTAAGATGGCATCCGATGCCCAGTGATTCGGTGCATCTGTGAATTTCACAGGTGGGGCAGTCGTGTCCGACGGATCCTTCGGGTTCGTAGGTAAGGGAGTAGTCGGTTTGGTTTCTGGTTTTATTTCCGGTTTCGGCACAGGAACCGGGTAATAACCGGCCGAAGAATCCGACGAGGTGTCGTTACTTGCCGGTGGCTTAGGCTTTCCGGCCATAGGACCGACATCGGCAGCCCTAAGTGGCCGTTGCACCCGTTCAGTTACTGGATCGTACTCATCCGCTCCCGCATCGACACTATGTGTCCGTCTTTGTCCATCCATATCATCCGATGGCAAATATGGACCTTGAGCCGCATCAATGGCTGGGCTCAGCGGTGATAAACGGATGAGTCCATCACTTCCGCGAACCAGCTTAAGATCGCCTTTGTAAGTAGCGCTGACAACGGTCGCATTGGCCGCGATGGCTGCGATTCCATCTGTCATATTGCCGACATACGTCGGTCGAGCATCACCTGTGATATCACTGGATTCATTGAATATCGTTCCTACGTTGCTGAAAATGATATTATTAGAAATTGACGTCCCTATAGGCGTAAACGTGCGTTTCTTTAGTAGTACTGCTGAAGCTTTCTCACCTAAATTAATAATTGAATTATTATAAATTTGGACATTATACTGCCGCCAATGTCCGCGAAGCAATTCTTGTTGTCTAGTAGGTGATAAGCTCCTCAGCTCGGCGAAATCATTTGGCCCAGTTCCCCAATGGATCACTGGATTCGTACCTCCGTCTGGCCCCGCGTCTTCTGTTCCACCATCTAACTGAATCGCATCATCGGTTAGACCTTCCATGTAATTGTTATAAATCTTATGATCATTTCCATAGATACGGAATCCGCTTGTTCCAAGCTTTTTGCGATCCGCAATGATGAAATTACCGTAGAAACTGTTACGATGACCATGTCTAGCAACGATTCCGCCAAATGAATTAAGAACCGTATTGTAACGAATGGTATTATCGCTGCTTTTAACCGAAATGATCTCGTCTTCGCCATTCAATCCGTCAAACAAATTGTATTGAACCGTGACATGACCAGGAGCTAACGATAGCCCAGAAAGTCCAAGACGGATTGCTTCTAATCCATCCATTACTCACACGTGGACCAATATCATGAAAGTGATTGTATTCAATCACATCATACTGCGATACTGCGTTCTGACCATCGTAGGTCATTACAGCACCAAAACCGGTCTTCGGTCCGATATCATTGTAAGCGATCCGGTTGTGACTGCTGATACCCTCTACCCGAATATAATGTCGATCCGTTCCACCCTCCGTTTGTAGCTCAGAATTCGGTGAATGTGATGTTTCTCCTGTATATACCGGACCATTCGGGTCATAATTGCTGCCGTAGCGGCAACTATTCTCAACACCGATCACACACCAAATTTGCTTGTTGCTACCATTCTCCGTTTTCTTGAAAGTGTATTGCTGGCCCATTTCATCCAAAGCAAATGTATTCCGTAAGACGGATATATTGCTGGAATCGAACAGTTGTACACCTGGGTGCACCCCCTTCAGAGAATTAATACGGTCCTCAGAAACATTTCTGCTCCGAAGTGTATCTTCACCGTTCACCGAGCCGCCTCCCGAATGGAAAGTAAGTCCCTCCACCTCAACATAGTTGGCATTCTCGAGATGCATGTAACTTTCCCCTGCGATGATTGCCTTCCCTTGTTCTGCTGCAACAATTCGTATCGGCAGTGCGGCTATACCCGATTTATCCTTAATTACAAAAGGACCATTTTGTTGATAGGTACCGTTTTGCAGTTCAATTGTCGTCCCTTTGGTGGCTTGATCTAGCGCAGTCTGTAACTGATCCGCAGTACTGACCTTCACAAGTTGAATAGGAGGCAACGGCTCGACTGGCTTATCCCCAGCTTGCGGCGGTCCTGCAGGTGCAGTCGGTTCCTTGATTTCAGGAACTGTCCCCGTGTAGAGTTCAACTTCAGTTAGGCTATTCCAATTACCTGAGCTTCCAGATGCTGTGTTCCCGTAGCCCACAAGGCGCAAATATCGTTGAGATGAAGGATTACTTATCGCATAAGGCTGTATAATCTCATCGCTCGCCTTCAGGACACGGCTTTTTCTTTTCGGCAACAGTACAGTTGGATTCTGAAAATCCGCTTGATTTGAACCGATTATCTCAAAATTGGTTAAACGATCCACTGCATTTAAAAAAGCGATATTCAAATAAGTAATCTTCTCCGGTTGTCCTAAATCGAATTGCAGCCACTCACCTTGTCCTGAAGCGGACCAGCGCACATCCGTATTCCAAACTCCATCCACCACATTAGCGGGAATATTAGTCGTGTTCGGTTGATAAGAACTTGCCGTAACCGTACTTGCATTCTGCGGGATTTGACCGTTCGTTCCTTTAGCCGATAACCGGTAAGCCTGCAACGTATAAGTATTCGTAGCATCACCGTTTGCTAATCGAATCGAAAGTTTGTTGACACCAGGCGCTAAAGGCAACTGAGTCAAATCATTCACTGGTTGTTGAAGGCCTACGTTATTACTCAGCGTCACAGTTGTCGAAATGCCAGCACTACCTTGCAGATCTAACCGGATTGCATTCACATCTTGTGGAACAATCACCTCATAGCCATCCATCTTGGATGGCATAAATGGAGTATTCATTCCCAGTTTTTGTACACCATCCCATACGTCAAGGCTGGAGAGTTGGATAGCAGGCATTTTTTCAGCAAAAGTGAAATACGTACCGTCTGCCAGATCAGTATCCACAGCATAATAGGCTCCTCCATGCAGCTCCACTGGGCTCAACGTAAGTGGTACCGCATTGCTAAAATCACTAGAGCTACTAGTTAAAAGCTGACCGCCAAACGGGAGCATCCCTTCTGGGAATGCCACTTGCACCGTCCCGACATTGCCGGAATTCTGAACCTTCCAAGTTCGTGAAGATCGCTTAAAGCCAGACCCATAGGGTACCGATGCCGCAGTACTTCCATTATCTCCCCAGATGAGGTATTGTTTATCAGCTAACGTTTGTTTTGCACTAATAATGACTTGCGACGAGGCACGCGTATCGCTGCTTCGACTTGAATCTTGTACCAGCGCACCATCTTGATCCCTTACAATTCCCGCTATGTTATTGGCAAATGCGGT
This sequence comes from Paenibacillus qinlingensis, assembly GCF_031455095.1. Classification (GTDB taxonomy): domain Bacteria; phylum Bacillota; class Bacilli; order Paenibacillales; family NBRC-103111; genus Paenibacillus_E; species Paenibacillus_E qinlingensis_A. The sequence goes on along the minus strand of NZ_JAVDSB010000001.1, from coordinate 1,448,226 downwards.
GTTGGCCGATGCGGACCATACCACTTGCGAAGAAGAGCCTGCCGAAACATAATCTTTCGCTTTCAGCGGTGTGCCGAACTTAAGGGCCATATAAGTCTGAACTTGATTTTGTTGTAAATCGGAGAGCCCATCACCAAACACGATCATCTCTCCGACTTGTCCATCATAGCCAGAGCCTCCTGTGAGAGCCGATCCGAGGGACATCGGATTACTCCCAACACCAACCATAGGAAGTCGCGGTTGTGATGATTTGATAAGCGTTTGCCCATCTAGCGTGATTGCTTGATAGACGACATTTGTTACACTCGGTTGCGACTCATACTGGAAACCCCAACTGTTGTATTGCAGTGGTGGAACTGGATTCCCCGTTGTGATTCGTGGGTTTCCGGATATGGTTGCCCCAGAATCCCACAGAATTACTGAGGTATTTGATTGAACGTAAGGAATATACGCTCCGAACCTTCCGGTCCCTTGTAAAGTTTCATTAAATATTTGTGAATTTTGATTCGTTACCGCGATCCCCCCAGTCACCACAAACACACTTGCACGATTAACGATTTCATTCTGTTCAAACAAACCGTCCCTATCCAATAAGAGACTTCCATTACCTGACCGAATAAATTGCACCGATGGCCGAAAATTAAGCAGTGGATTGGACGTTACATATTTCGGCTTCGTCCGTGGCGCTTTGTCGCCAACCGTCCCATCATTTACGAAATGATTACCTTTCGGGGAGCTATCCCTCCATTCCGTTATTTCTCCATTCCCGTTAAGAGTCATGCTAGCTGGATCTGCTTTCAGCCATAATTTCAGCAAATTTGCATCCACGCCGCCTGGTGTGCCAGTTTCAGCCCCAATCGCATGCGTTTTAGTGATGCCAACGGGTAATCCTGCAAATGTTAACAGGGCCGCCAATAGCATGATGACTGTTCGTTTTGCATTAAATCTCGTTTTCTTTATCAATTAATCATCACCTCTTCTTTATCATCGTGCTCCTAGACAACAACCAGACAACCGTTCAGAGCAACTACACACATCTTATGGAAACCCTTACAAAACCGAAATCGTTAAAACCTCAAACGCATCATCAAAATCGCAAATTTCACTGTTCAATTGTTAAAGGGAAGCATTATTTTTAGAAAATGAAGCTATCCGTATGACCTTTTCACATGAATTTGGCCTAGAGATGACAAAAAAAATGACTGCCTCAGCAGCCATTTCATTTGCGCTCCCCAAAGAATAAACGACTTACGCGTCGGGAGAAATCTTCGATTCGAAAACTCGTTGTATCAATTCGGTTATACCAGTTCGTAATGGCTTCCAAAATCCATAGAGGTACCTGTACATCGCCAATTAAAGGATAAAATTGATTGTAAGCCCACACTAAGTGCTCCCAGCGATTATCGTTACCTTCTTGGATATATTCAGATACATCAAGAACTTTTCCTCTTCCCTCATACATAAGAACGTTCTTGAGATGAATGTCTCTCGGGTTCAGCCCCTTGCTTCTTACAAACTCGCGGGCCTCTTCAATATCTTTGATGACTTGCTCAGGAACATGAACACCTTGCAGTAAGCAATCGAATAAAGTAATTCCTTTTTCAAAACTTAATACCAAAAAGTTAGATCCTACGCCATAACAACGAGCGAAAAACGGTGATTCCGATAAATGTTCATAAATCTCCGCTTCCACGTCCTTTTTTTCTAACGCTTTGTCCGAGTATACTTTATAGGCATAATTAGGTGTGTTTGGGTGATAAAACACTGCGGCATCCGTTCCTATACCGATACAACGCAGCTCTTCAGAGAACCTAATGACCGAAACGGGTTTATTGGTATCGTAGCCAACGATTTCAACATCCTTTAAGGCTTCCTCAGCTTGTTTCCAATCAGGTTTCATCGCCATCTTCTCCTAGTTGTTGATTCGAATCAAGATCCGCCAACATGTCATCAGCATTGAAAATTTTTACAACTCTATACGTTTTTAAACCGCGAAAGTTTCAATCTCCCCCTTTGCTCATCTCCAACGTCAACGTAACCAACATGGGCTAAAACATAAAAAAGCTGCCGAGTGAATACTCGCAGCTTTTGATTATCGTACTATTTATCTATTTCTCCTGAAGTCAAATTTCTCATGGGGCAGTTCTAATTCATGACCATTAATTTGAACGGTATCTTCATCTATCCAAAGGATATGTACATTCTCTTCTCTATCATTCCAATAGATATTCTTTGTTTTCTGAGCGTTATTATTGAAAATGAGCTCTGCCCTTAGGGCATACCCCGTCGTTGCTCCTCCATTTGTAAGGTACGCTTTAATTGTATAGGTACCATTAGGAGAGCTGGATTGATCAAGAAAAGAACCCGTAGGAAGACGATTCATATCAAAGAATGCCCAGTATATGCCATATCCTAGTATTCCAATGATCAGCAAGCCAATACAAAGAAAAAACGTAAGCACATTTCTTTTAGTTCGTTTCATTTCAAAAGCTAAACTTTGTTCTTCATCTGAAAATGTCATTTTCCTCCACGATTAAGAACCACTTGATATTTTTATTAAAGTATACCATCATTTCACAAGGATGCGTATGAAGCAACACGGCTGCTCTGTCCTCGGGCAGTCAGATTTAAAAAAAGATGCGAAAATACATCCTTTTCCACTAGATATGTCGAGGTCTATCAGAAAAGATGCGAATATGCATCCTTTCCAACCGCATTTATCCTTTTTATGGCATATCGGTAAAAAAGGATGTATTTTCGCAGCAATTCTTCGAAATACGCTCTAATATCCTTAAAAGGATGTATTTTTGCAGTTCTCATCTCATATTGGAAGATGGATGGCTAGGCGCGCCATGTACAAAAAGGACCGCCACCCGGCAGCCCCTCTCGATTCAATTCAATTAGTTCACCCAAAGCAGCGGCTGGCGGATGGCCATGTTACGACGAATCTCCATGTCCGTAGGATCCGGATCAAGGCTGTTCCATAGGTCCATATATGCCTGATTGTCGTGGGCAAGTCCAGCAAATAGCAGGAATGACATCTTAGCCGGCCAGCCCTCGAAATGTTCCACGTCGGGTGAATATGGCCAAGTCGATTTATCCCTCAAATAAGGGAACAGATACGATAGGCCTCTGCGAATGCCTCGACCATCAGGCAGCTCGAAGTTCCATAAATTATCCTCTGGCGTCGAAAGAATGTGACACAGCGTCACCATGTTATCCAGCACAAAGATCGCATAACCATACGGTTTAGTACGTGCTAACTCACGTGGAAAGCTGCCGTCTGGATCCATTTGATCTGGGAGCAACGACTCCTTGTACTTAAAAGTACACAGACGAATCATGTCCTTGTTTTGAGTAAACCTAGCAAATGCTGCAGCTTGTACAAACCAGCAGACCCCATGATTATTACGCTCATTCATCTCTTCTAACCCATTCTCGTGTGTGCTCATCCATGTTAAATAATCAGCAAACCACCTCTGAAGTCCTTGATAAATGTCAGTGGTCATACATGAGGATGCGCTCAGCGCTTCAATGGCGACGGGAATATCGATCAAATGCAAGGTATCAATAATCCCAATGCCTCTGCCCGAACAAATACCTGGTATCGCTTGCGCGTAGAGCAGATGTGGATTCATTCTCGTAGATTCATGTAAGAAAAATACCGATAAGAACGATACGGCTTTCTCTGCGTATAACTCATTGCCACTCACTACATACCCAGCGGCCAAATTCGCCACATGTGTTCTCATCTTCCGTAATAACAAACGATGGCTATTGAAATTATTGGGATTACTCTCACCATCCAGGCGAATATAGGGTAATCCGTCTACCGTATCGGGGTTAGGCCACCAATAATCCCCGTTTGAATAATAATCATGAAGCCCCCCTTCACTTTTGCTGGCTATCGCAACTGTAATTGAAATGGGGCTTTCCAACATGGACGCCTCAGCTTGTTTAATTATCCACGTCGTATCAAATAAGGATAGTCGATTCTTGTGATCTCTTGCTTTTGTATGGTCCATCATGAATGTATCCTCTCCTTGCACGGTACTTTCTGCCTACTGTTAGGTTAGTTATTCGTTTCACAATCGATCATGACATGGATCGTGTCACCTTTATGCTCATTACGCAGCTTAAACGCATCAGCAATCTGACTTAAGTGGACGACATGCGTAATCATTTCTTCCGTATTGATTAAGCCATCCAGCACTAGCTGTAATCCTTTATCGAAATAATGACGATTATCAATATCCCGTTTGGGTTCCGTCGAAAAGATATCGAGTCTTTTCTTATGTACTTTAAAGAAATCAACCGGCTTATGGCAAGTCCCAATGCATCCGTACATGACAATACGCCCATTCTGAGACGCCGCATCGATGGCATCAACCATACCATCCCCTTCCAGCAAGCAGGGAATCACGACATCAAAACCGTCTGGGAAATCCTTCCCTACGATATCCATTGTGTTTGCATCTGGAGAAGGAAGCTTATAGGTATGCGTTGCCCCATACTTGCGTGCCAATTCGAGTTTCTCATCAAACAGATCCGTGACAACAAGGTTACGCGGACTGTACAAGCTTATTACCTGCGTCATGACTAACCCACTGACACCTTGTCCTGTGATAAGCACATTTTTGTGAGGCGAAATTTCACCAAGCTCTGCCGCATGAATAATACCCGGAAGCACTTCAATGAGCGAGCCTTCAATCAGTGGAAGCGATTGTGGCAGGACTTTTATTGAGAATGGTGTACAGATGACATATTCTGCAAAAGCCCCCCAAATATAGCGTAAGGCGACTGGATCCCCTACCTTAAGGCCAATGACATTGGATCCTAGTTTATCGATGATACCTGCAACTTCATGCCCAAGCCGTGTGGGATAGGAGACAAACTCCGGTTCACGTGCCCCGCGAAATACTTCTAGATCACTGCCGCAAATACCTACCCATTTCACTTTAACACGTACTTCCCCTTCAGCTGGTTCGGGAATTAGCGCTCTTTTTAATGTGATATGCCCAATATCCTCCACAACTGCACACAACTGTGTTCCCTCTCCCTCATAATCAACCAATTGCATGGGCGGAACTGTCATTTTTCTAACCATGTTTAGGACTCCCCTCACTTAATTTTTTCGTTATATGTGTACCCATGATTTTATAACCTTCCGCGTTGGGATGCAGCTTGTCTGGAAGTAAATCAACAAAAGCCTCTCCAAAAATATCTAACCCATCTACATACGAAATGTGGGTATCCCCGTAAGATGTCAGTATCTTCACGGCTTCTTGGATCTCACTCCTCATGATAACTAAGCTCATGCCTACTGCGTTTGCATCTGTTTCCCTGTGCGGACAATAAATGGGCGAAAATAGATAGATTGGCGTACTGCGATGCTTCTCCCGAATGATCGATACCATACCGAGTATGGCAGCTCGAAACGTTCGTATATTTAAACTGTTGTTCCCCATCACGTTAATACCGAGACACAGAGAAATTATATCTGCTGGGAGGTCTCGAATGACCCGAGCAACCATGGGTTCTAGATGACATTGTCCACCGAATCCTAGACAAGTTAGGTCCCATCCTTTGTTGCGAGCTACGATCGCAGGCCAAGTATGGGCTGGACTTTCAGCTGCACTGCATTGCGTTATCGAACTGCCGTAGGTAACCCACCGGGGCTGATTGTGGGGTAAGGGAGTGACGAATGCTCCTTCCTCGACTTTTAGCCCAATGACATGAACGACCGATTTTTGTGGAAAATAAATCTCTATTCGTTTTCTACCACTAGGAAAGTTTGAGAATAAACATATGTCCTGACCTGCTAGTAAGGTGTAGGTGCCGATGAAATGATCTTCAATAACGATGTCAAATTGTCTATCGTGATCAGTACTAGCGACATACAGCTCCACTGAAGTGGTATCGCTAAGGCAAGCCATTCTTACACCGGCAGCTTCCCCTGCTTTCTCCACTAATTTAAGATCGAATAAGCCGAGCTGATCATGAGGCAAACGCCATGGTTGGAGTCCTGTTTCCTTCGTTTCAATGGAAACGGCACCCCGAAACCACGTTTTATCGATTTCTATTGTTTGCATTTCTATGCATCACCTTTCAATCAGAAATCAGAAGATCCCTAATACAAAAAAGTCGCATGTGAGCGACTTTTTAGAACAATCTTGCTGTGTACCAGCTACGAGGTAACAGGCAGCACCGCTTTATCTTGCAAAATATCACCGCAATCCTGCATCCAGGTTACTAATTCAGAGGCTAGACGTTCGATGGTCCCTGCATGCGAAGGATCTTCAGATAAATCCTGCGTTTCCCACGGATCGTTACATAAATCGAACAGTTGAATGCGTTCCGTTCCTGCGTTCGTAATTGGCGAACGATAATATCGAATCAGCTTCCATTGCCCGTCCGTGATCATCCGTTGAACATCTCGATACACGGAGCCCACGACACTGCGAATGCCCGTGATTTCCCCTGTAAGAACCGGCTGCAGACTGCTGCCTTCCGTTTCGGCTGGCAGATCCACATCACATAGCCCAGCAACCGTTGGGAAAATATCGATATTACTTGCCAGCGCACGTACCTGCTTGCCCTCAGGAACACCTGGCCCTCGGAATAGAAGGGGAATGCGAACGCTGTGCTCGTAAAGGTTTTGTTTGCCCATCAGTCCATGCTGACCAACCGCTAAGCCATGGTCCGCTGTGTATACGATGAGCGTATTGTCATAGATGCCCTTTTCTTTCAAGGCATCGACAACTCTGCCAATCTGCGCGTCCAAGTGGCTTATCATCGCGTAATAATCAGCCATATGCTGCCGAATTTCATCCTCTTCCCTCGGCCATCCAGCAAGCTTCTCGTCCCGCACAACCATATCTCCTGTATCGAATGGATGTTGTGGCATAAAGTTCGGAGGCAGCTTTACATCAGACTTGTTGTACATACTTGCATACGGCTCAGGTGCGGTTCGTGGATCATGGGGTGCTGTATATGCAGCATACAGGAAGAACGGTCTTTTTTCCTGATACTCCTCGATGAAGTCGACGGCCGCGTTGGTAAACAACTCGGTAGAGAACGTATTCTCCATATATTCCAATTCCTTTGGATATTTCCCTGTTGCGTCGTAATCAAACACTGGAACTTGGGTATGATCGCTCATCCCGTGAAAATGTAGCTTAGCTCCCCCTTCGAAACTCCGGGTGAGACTCCCCTTGTCGTTATGCCACTTACCAACCGCATGTGTGTAATACCCTGCCTCACGCATCGTTTGCGCCATAAGACGAACATCCGAGCGAATTACGCTCGAATGTTCTCTGTTCGTCATATCCTTGCCGATCGTCGCCCGGAAGAGCGGAATACCCGTATGGACGCAGGCTCGGCTCGGCGCACAAACCGCTCCAGTTAGCGCACCAAATATATGTGTATTCCGACATGCTGTTCCGCTGGCCACTAATGAATCTAATACTGGTGTTTGCAACCTTTCACTGCCAAAAGCACCAATGGCCTCGCCACGATGATCATCTGCGATAAGAAATACGACATTGGGTCTTTCAGCCAATTGCTTCTTGATGCTTTCCTCTTTCATGTTAACCCTCACTCTCAAGCGACTTCATGTGATTTAATTCCAGCAGTGCTTTACTTCTTCGATTTATATTGGGTATAAGCTTCTTGATAAATTTCCAAATAACGTTTGATGTTCATTTTGTCCAACGTGCTCAAGTAGTTGTTCCACTCTTTTTCAACATCCAGTGACCCTGTTACTGTTTTAGCAAAAAATTCAGTTCGATAGTCTGTTAATGTTTTCTCCAGCGTAGAAAGCTCTTCAGCCTGTTCGTTCGTGAAGAATAATGGCGGTACAATTTTGCTCGGATTTAGTTGGTATGGCTCGTATTTCTTCGTTTCATTATACAAAATAAGTTCAAGCGAATTTTTCGGATCGGCTGCCACGCTTAAGCGCAACTCGTTCGTACGCAGTGACGGACCTGCTTGGGCCCAATGCACGTTTTGCAGCTTACCAAACGATACAATTGGTTTCCACACGGCTTGCTTCCCGTTAACGGCGAGCTCTCCTTGTGCAGGGCGCACCCACTCTTGATCAGGACGGCCTTGTGTACTGCGGAGTGTCGCTTCTTCCGAAAGGAGCAAATCTGCTAAGCGGAATGCGGCAGCGGGATTTTTGGCTTTGTTCGTGACCACGTATTGACCTGCAGACACCGCAAATGGATTGAACGCCGTAGACCGAACACCATTCGGGCCTTTGAGTGGCGGCACGGAGATATAATCTTTAAATCTCGCGTTATCGACTTCAACGAATACCGTTTGATTTTGCGATGCAATAGCTCCCACGATTGGGATCTCTGGGTTCATCCCCATTTGTTTCAGTTGGTTTCTGTCCTGTGTAAACGTTTGCGGAGAAATCAAACCTTCAGCAAACATTTTATTCAAATACTTTAAAGACTCTTTCCACTCCGGTTGATTGAAGGCCACTTGAACCTTGCCATCCTTTACATATCGCAGGTTAAAATCCTTTTCGATAAACGCGCTTGGCAGGAATAAATCCAATGTGGATGATGGCCCGTTAGTAGCGCCAACTAATGGAATCTCATCTGCCTTGCCATTTCCATTCGGATCTTTTTCTTTAAAAGCTTTCAGCACTTGATAAAACTCATCCGTCGTTTCAGGCATCTTCAATCCGAGTTTGTCTAACCAAGGCTTGTAGATCCACATCTTTTGACCGAGGGAGCAATGGTAGCACTCATTCACCTGGGGTACGGAATAAATTTTGCCATCAGGCATCGTAATCAAATCTTTGACATAGGAAACCTGACTAAACATCTTTTTCATCTCAACGCCGTACTTATCGATATAGGGATTCAGAGGAATAAACACGCCATCTTTCCCATAAATCGACTGCTGCACGGGAGAAACGTTCATATTCAACAGTACATCCGGATAATCACCGCTGGCAAGTGAAACGTTCAGTTTTTCTGCAAATGTTTTTTCAGGTGCGACTTCCCAATCGATATGAATATTGGTTTTCTCTTCCAGCCACTTCGTAAACTCGTTCGTTGCAAAGTTTTCAACAATGCTGGAACCTTTGACCATCACCTTGAGCGTCGTTTTTTCTTTCGTAATCGGGAATTCGCCCGCTGGCGTTACTTGATCATCAACGATAGCTTCCTTCTTCTGGGCAGCGTCCTTTTGTCCACTGTCCGAGCATGCACTGAGAAGCACCACTGACAACGCCGTAATGGCTGCTAAAACTTTTAACCCTTTTCTCATATAAAAACCTCCCTTTATCCTTTTAGTGAGCCAATCATCATGCCTTTAACAAAATGTCGTTGTATGAATGGATAGATGATGAGCACGGGCAGCGTGGACACAACGATAAGGGAAAATTTCAAAAGCTCCCGTAAACCATCTCGTGCCGCTTGATCGGCAATGTCGGTTATCATCGACGCATCGACCTCGTTTTGCACCAAAATATCCCTTAATACCAATTGAAGCGGATACAACTCTTGATGTTTTAAATACAGTAATGCACTAAAATATTGATTCCAATGACCAACTGCGTAGAACAAAGAAATGACAGCTATGATTGGACCTGACAAGGGAATTACGATTTTTCTAACAAAGGTAAAATCGCTGCAGCCATCCATTTGAGAGGCTTCAAGCAACTCATCTGGAATCGTGGTTTGGAAATAAGTTCGGGCAATAATCATATTCATCACACCAAGCGCTCCTGGAATAATTAATGACCACCTTGTATCAATCATTCCCAGCTCTTTGACCACGAGATAAGACGGAATTAATCCGCCAGAAAACATCATGGTGAAGACAAACAAAGCCATGACAGCATTCCGAGGCATAAAATCTTTCCTCGATAGCGGATAAGCCGCTATGAGTGTAAATAGCACATTGATCGTCGTTCCTACTACGGTATAAAAGACCGAGTTCAAGAAACTCGACATGATCAACCGATGCTTAAATACCGCCTCATACCCCGCTAACGTCGGCTCCACCGGAAACAACCAGACTTTCCCGGAAATGACCGCTGTGGATGAGCTGAAGGAAGCACTGACAATGTAAACTAGTGGGTATAAGATTGTAATTGTAAATACAAATAGGATGATGTAATTCACAATGGTAAAAAGTCTATCATCTGCACTCTCTTTAATATTTCCCGTCATTGAAGCGCCTCCTTATTACCACAGACTCGTTTGTCCCAGTTGTCTAGCTATCCGATTGACAAGAACAAGTAAGATTAAATTGATGACTGATTTAAACAAACCAATGGCAGATGAATAGGAATAGTTGATGGCTGTTGAAGCCAAACCGACTTTGTACACAAACGTATCAATGACCTCAGAAGAGCTCATATTCAACGGATTCTGTAGCAGCAGTACTTTCTCAAAGCCAATGTCAAGGACATGTCCGGTATTCATGATCAGCAGAATTACGGCAACCGGTAGAATACCCGGTATGTCGACATGCCACATACGTTGTACTTTATTGGCGCCATCCACCACTGCTGCCTCATGAAGCGAAGGATCGACAGCTGCAAGCGCTGCCAAGTAGATAATGCAGGAAAAGCCAACGTTCTGCCAAATACCCGACCAGACGAAAACGTGCGAGAACCACTCGGGTATTCCCATAAAATTGATGGCGGGTAGACCGAAATACTTCATGATCTTTTGAACAAGACCCACACGAGGATCCATCATTTGCAGAATGATACCAACCATGACGACGACGGATATAAAATGTGGTGCATACGTGACCATTTGTACGGTTTTCTTAAAGTATCGCGAATTAACGTAATTCAATGAAAGCGCGAGAATAATGGGAAAAGGAAAGCCTGCAAGTAAACTATAGAGGCTAAGCACAATCGTGTTTTTCATAATCCGAACAAATTCATACGAATGAAAAAAACGATCAAAATGCTTTAATCCTACCCAGTCACTTCCCCATACCCCTTTTGTTGGAAGATAATTTTTGAACGCAATCAACGCCCCATACATCGGTACGTATTTGAAAATAATCAAATAAATAATCGGCAACAGCATGAATATATAGAGCTGCCAATGGCTGGATGCGTTTTTCCTCAGTCGGAACAAATAATTTTCCTTTTTACTTACTGTTGTTGTTAAGGTGCCATTCTTGCTAGCCGAAATTCCCATAAATCCCTCCCCATTTCGATGACCATAACTCATTATGTTAGATGTACTTCTGTATGTAGCATACAAAATGATGGGTATCTGAGCATTGTGTTCATTTACACTGCTATGACTTTTTTTGCACTTGAAGATGGCATCCGTATCGTAACTTTCGTACCCCTTCCAAATTCGCTTTGTACAGAAAGCCCATATTGCTGGCCGAACACCATTTGAATCCTGTTATGTACATTGAGGAGCCCGATGCTGCCCTCACTCGTTGGTTGCGAATCCACGAGTCTCTCCTGTCGGCTGTTTTGCAGTCGTGTGTTTAGTTGCAACAGTGATTCCGCTTCTATACCACAGCCATTATCTTGTACAACAACATAGAAATCCGCTTCATCTTTCCAAGCGTCAATAATAATGGTGTGTGTATCCTCGATGCCATAAGGAAATGCATGTTTGAATACATTCTCTACCAAGGGCTGCAGTGTCAAGCGAACCATGCTGTCGAGCAAATAGTCCGTAGAGATCCGAACATCAATCTCAAATTCACGTTGATTGCGATATTTCATAATCGACATGAAATACAAAATGTGTTTAAGCTCATTCGCTACCGTAATTTCTTCCAAATCCGTACGAATGGAGTAGCGCAGCATATAGGACAGAGAACGAACAATGTCTTTGATCTCGCTAGATTTTTGAATGACAGCATAACAAATAATGATTTCTAACGTGTTGTACAGAAAGTGCGGATTAATTTGTAATTGCAACGATTGATATTCGGCCTGCTGCCGTTTCATTAAATTATCCTGATTGCGCAGCTCGGTCTCGTAAACACGCTCAACTAGCTCTTCCAGTCGAGAGACCATCGTATTGTAGCTGATAATCAGCTGATCCATCTCATCAAGGCTTCCCGTAAGCGGAACGCGGGTCCATAACCCTTTTGCCGTCTGACGCATCCCATTCTCTAACAGTCGAACTGGCCGAACAATCGATTGACCGAATCGATAAGCTAACAAGGTTGCTACGATCAAGGTAACGATACCAACAATTAGTGTCGTTTGCCGCAAGTCTGAAATGGGCTGGCGCTGTTCAGAAACGGACATACTGGCAACCAGCGTCCAACCTGAGTAGTCTGATTTTCGACTAAAGAACACTCGCCCCGGTTCTCCGGGCAGCTCAAATATTTGATCTGGTTTCGTCTCAACCGTATTGAAGAAATTACCATTCAGTTGTTTCCCGATACGATCCTGATCTGGATGATAGAGTATTTTCCCGCGATCGTTGACGATAAAGAAATACCCGGATTCCCCGAGTTTTATACCCTTCCATAGGGTGTTTAATTCCCCAATTTTGAGCTCCATGCCCATTATGCCTTTGAATACGGTCGATGAGGTGCGATCCGCTAATTTACGAATGAGAGTAAGATGACCATCCAGGAATCCGGAATCTTGAATCATGAGCTTACCATTGATCCTATCGTCGTCCTTCATCTGTTCCACATATTCTTCAAAGCCTTTATAATTAAAAGGGACAATGTGGACATTGAAATCCGTTGCCTGGAAACCGTTATACCCGACGATGTAAGTCATCGATATTTCCGGGTTGTTAATGAGTACTGGTTGAAATACGCCTTTCATTGCCAACTCGGATGAATAAAACCCAGAAGTTGAGTGATACGGCAGGTCCAGTGCTTCTTTTACCACAGGAGATATCAGAATAGAAACCGTTGCTCTCTCGTAACTTTTCAGAAATAAATCAGTCTCATGTAACACATTATCCACGATTTGCGTTAACAGTCCTTCGTACTGATTCTCCAATTCATTGGACGATCGCCAATAGCTAGTGACCCCCAGCGTCACCAAGGCTAACGTGATAATAATAACGAAGGAAATATACACCTTGCGTACTAATCTGCTGTTCATTACTTGATCCCCAGCAGTCCGCGATATTCGGTGGGGGAATAGCCAGTTGCCTTCTTAAATACTCTGGAAAAATGGGGATAGCTTTCATAACCGACCTCGGCGACAATGTCGATGATTTTGAAGTGCGGAACAGCAAGCAGCTGTTTGGCCTTATCAATTCGTTTACGCATCCGGTGCTGTACAAAGGTCTCATTCGTATGCTTCTTAAAATAATGACTGAAATAAGTTGGCGTTAGACCTAGTTTCCCTGCTACCTTGTCCAAAGAAAGTTCTTCATCAAACAGATGCTTATCAATGTATTGAACAGCCGCCTCCAAAACATCAATTCGTTCATGATTACGGTATTCGCTCAGCCGCCCAATCCAGCTTCTAATTTCGATTTGAAAGCAATCATAGGTAATGATGTTTAGAGCGTTCTCCTCTAAAAGTGGTTTTGCCTCTATCCGGTAAGCTCCTCTGACATTTAGTTTCTTATGCAGCAGCCTAACAGCGTCGGACACAAGCAAATGTTGTTGATGCTCTGTTTTTACATCGAACAACTTCCTCTTCCCCTCTTCCAGCAATTCCTCCACATGATCCCTATCCATGAGCCAAACGGCTTCTTCCAATTGATCGATCCACTGTTCAAAATGGGTGTAGGAAATCAGAGTTGCTTCTTGCATGGCAAGCATTTTATCCAGGACTGGGAAAAGTTCAATTTCTGTAATCGGTTTTAATAAATATTCTTGTACACCATATGACATACACTTCTGAGCATATACAAAATCGCCATATCCGGAGAGCACGACGACTTTGGTAGATAGTTTTAATTGTTGAATATTTCGGCATAGCTCTAATCCGTCCATCCGCGGCATTCGAATATCCGTCATTACAATGTCTGGCGGGCTTGCCATAATATGCGACAAGGCTGAGGCACCATCCGTAAATGTATCAATCTCACTAAACCGTTGATATTCACCGATTAGTGTTTTGAGGCCAACCCCGATAATAGGTTCATCGTCTACAATACAGATTCTAGTCATTCGGTTGCCCCCTGTTTCAAAATGAAAACCTGTAATCGCCTTTGCTAGAGCTCCATACCTTTATTATGGTACGATTTCCTTTAGGCTGAATACCCATCAAAACCTGAACAACGTCTTCAAAATCGCAACCGCGAACCCTTATTTATCGAAATGTGTATGTAAAATAAAGAGAGACCACTCGGTAAAGCCTACCGAGCAGTCTATGGATGCATTGTCATTATTGAATGGGCAACCCGTAGAGTCGCCAAGGTTTGTTTCCTCCAAAATAGCCGCACATATGACTCTCTGCTGGTACTGGCTCGACTTCCCATGAACCCCTATCAGCTGTAGCATAATCTGCACGATAGAGCACAGCTTCCTCACCTTGCGGCAAGTCAAGCTCGAATATACCACCGCCCAACGAACGATACTGGATGTTCGAACTTGCTGACATACGGATGTCTCCCGTCATATCTGTTTTTAAGCGGCAGGGTTGTCCGGCTAAGCTTTTGACCCTAATCCACATTGTAGCTCCTTCAGCTCGACTCGCACTGACCACAAATGCGCCTTCGGCTCGCAAATCATGAAATGCGACTTCCCTCCATGTAGATGGAACGGCCGGGAATACGCGAATCTCCTCTCCCCAGCTTTGAAGCAGCATATCGTGAATGGCCTCAGCGCCAGCGAGCGGTGATTCAATGACCGGTCCAGCTTCTCGATACATGGTATTCGGCTTCAGAAGATGCATCAGCGTTTTCAGATACTTGAGTGACTCATCACCCTCACCTAAAGCGGCAGCAATGGATGCGGCCCCTGTAAAAGTAAACCCACGTAGGTCTCCCTCACGTGAAAACCAATGGCGAAGCGAGCGCATGATGAGTTCTCTTTCCTCCGTCGTGTCTCCACTCATCAAATGTAGCGGGAACACAGCCATTAGATGGCTGAAATGCCGATGTCCAAATTCCAAGGGCTGGCCGGCGCCGATCATAAATCCAGTCTCATCAACGGGGAGTGGCACCAGTTGCTCCAGGGTAGTCTCCCATTTGGCTTTTTGCGGGTCATCTATGTCAAGAATACGGACAATACGCAGCAACGTTTGGCACCCCCAGCGCAGCAAGGCCAAATCATAATGAGTATCTGGTACGGTCAACTGTAAGAAAGAACCATATTCAGGTGAGATCATCGGAGGAAGGTGCAATTTCCCATCTTCACCCTCTTCTAGCAAATGCAAATAGTATTGTACGCTTCGCTTCAGCAGCGGAAATAACAGTTCTTCCAGCATCGAATGGTTCATGGAATGTCGATAATGCCGCCAAAAATTATGGCAAACCCACGTTAAATTTCCTACCTCGGTGCCTACATTTCCAGCTAAATCGTAGCTCATGCTACGGCCCAATCCCGCTGAGTCTCCCCGGTACTGTTCAGGTACGTTTCGTATCAACTGTTCCAAATTGTCTCGGAAAGCACGAACAAGTGACTCGCCTAGCTCTAAGCGTCCTGATGTATACACAGGCGAGTAGCTCATCTGTACATTCATGTTGAACCACACACCTGCCCATGGTGTCGTTGTGAGCCACGGTCCTTGATTATCCATGATCATTCCATCGGAGCGGGTTACAGATGCGAGTTTGTACATTTGGATCCAATAAAAGCTTTCCAGCATCGTATCCGGGATGGATACAAAGCTTTGCTGATAGTAGTCATGCCACCAACTTCGGTGCAACGCCTGCCAAGACTCCCGTGGCTGATTAACCGCATTTCTCACGTTGGCTTCAATCTTTTGTTTCACCTGCTCATTGAAACCATTACCAATGGATAACCATAATTGATGTAGATTTTCGCCTTTTTCTGGCCGCCTCTCGATCCATGCCGTTGTACATCCGCCAGCATAGTTGAACGTTTGTACAGCAACATGTAAGCCATCCTCATTTACTTCACGTACGACTTCCGCCTGTGGAATATATTGATTCAGGTTAAAGCCGTCCGCATTTTTCAATACATGATCCACTTCACTAAAAGCGTACCACGACATACGTGCCGCTCTTTCGCCTTCGCTCGTTTCCAGCTCTACAGACAGTACCTGATCTTGACTGTGTACAAATGCGCGTACCTTCAAGGTGCCAACTGTCGTTGTTATCTCCGCCCGCATCTCGGCATTCCACAAATCAAGCCGTATGCTTGATGGTTGATAATACCATCCGACTAGCTCCAGATGCAGCTCCCCAACGGGCACCCGTGGTGGAAAACCGCCTCCAGGTTTTTGCGCCGTAACATCTGTACACCCAAGTACAAAGCGCAGTACATTGCGTTTTTCACGATGCTCTTCACTATATATCATGGCCCCGAGAAACCCGTTGCCAATAAAAGCTCCCTCATTCCACGAATTCGGTTTTACGGACCAAGTCATATCATGTCTCGCCATAAAAGATGGCCAGTCCACCTTCGTCTTTATCATCCATTGCACAACCTTTCTTACATTTGAGTACGCACTTAGCGGCTAATCTGAACATTACGCGGTCCATGTAAATATACGTGTGAACAGGTGAGCTATCATTGTGTTTATTTATTGCGATATGATTTTTTTTGCTTTTCAAAGTACAAAAAACCTTCTATCCGCATTTGCAGAGGGAAGGTTTATCTTAATTCTAAGTTTTATGTATGACTAGCGTTCAGATGAAGTTAACTTTTCTAAATAGGATAAATAATATAACACGCCTGCTCGATCTACACTAGAAAATTGGCAAGGATCCTCGTTCATGAGTCGTCTTAATTCATCAACTTCTATCCATCTTGGGTTCTTCGTGTCATCTCCTGATTGTAATAACTCACCTTGTACGCGACAACGAAAATATGCTCCAACGGAGTCAAAAGGTCCATTAATTGTCTGATACACGCCAAACGGCTTCATACATTCCACTTCAAAACTAGGATCCATACCTACGGTATCCATTCTTGTATCCTCACCTTCAATTTCAACAACATGGAGTCCCGTCTCTTCCTTAACTTCTCTTTTTAGAGCTGTTACAAAGGATTCGAATGGTTCTAGTCGTCCACCAGGCAACTCAAGCAATTGAGATTCACCTGCTTTGTTTCGTGTTTGAATGACGATTTCCATGGTTCCATTCACATGTCTTTCAACGATTGCACGCGAATTAACAAAAAACATACTTATTCACAGCACCCTTCCTTAAGATCTTTGTGGTATATTATACCTATTTCGGGAAGTCTACAAAAGAGAATAATGGGTTTGCTTGGAAATGATTAAACATTTCACTGTACGCTATATTTTCGCTTACTTTTGTTGAGTTACATTAAAATGTATAGTATAATACATATATCTTGAAGGGAGCGATTCATATGTCTAATCTTACAACTTCATCTATTGAAATAGGAATAAGTACATTCCTCGAGGCAGCTCCAAGAGCTGGCGGCATCACGCACGCTGAACGACTCCGCCAAGCAGTAGAGGAAATCAATTTGGCCGATCAAGTCGGTTTAGATGTTTATGCCATCGGTGAACATCATCGAGCGGATTATGCGAGCTCAGCTCCTGCTGTCATTCTAGCTGCAGCCGCTGCCACAACCAAGCGAATTCGGCTCTCGAGTGCCGTCACCGTGTTGTCATCCGATGATCCGGTTCGTGTCTATCAAGCTTTCTCCACACTGGATGGCATATCCAACGGACGGGCGGAAATTATGGCTGGAAGAGGATCTTTTATTGAATCCTTCCCCTTATTCGGACATGATTTAAACGACTACGATGCACTATTCGAAGAGAATCTTGAGCTTCTACTGAAGATTCGTGAATCGGAGAAAGTAACCTGGAGAGGCGGTCATCGTGCAGCTATCAACAATCTAGGTATTTATCCGCGAGCTGTACAAGAGCCCCTCCCCGTATGGATCGGAACCGGAGGTAATCCAGAATCCGCAGTTCGCGCCGGTATGCTTGGTTTGCCTGTCGTGTTTGCCATCATAGGTGGCATGCCAGAGAGGTTCGCTCCGCTAGTCAATCTCTACAAGGAAGCAGCCGCGAAGGCTGGACACGACGTGAATAAACTTCAAATCGCCACGCATTCGCATGGATTCATCTCAGATACAGTTGAGAAGGCAGCGGACATGTTCTATCCTTCGACGGCAGCTCAAATGAATACGATTGGCCGTGAGCGCGGCTGGGCACCTTACACCCGCGAATCTTTTGATGCTGCGCGCAGCCTTCGTGGAGCGCTGTATGTCGGTGATCCCGAGTATGTGGCGGAGAAGATCGTCCTGCTTCGCAAGAACCTAGGGTTAACACGTTTCCTTTTACATGTTGATGTCAGCACGCTGCCACATCAAGACTTGCTACGTACCATCGAGCTGCTCGGCACAAAGGTCGCTCCAATCGTTCGTAAAGAACTTGCTCGCATGGAAGCGTAAGGGTCATTTAGGTATAATAAAAGAGTCCGAAATCAGGTGAAAAACCTGGGTTCGGACTCTTTTTTCTTCCTATCCCGACGACGTTTACAAATCTAATATCCGCGGATTACGTCCACCGATTGACTTATTTCTTGCCCACGATCTACCCCTTCAAGTACAGCGAGCAAACCTTCAATCGCCTCTTCCACACCGGTAACAGCAGAAATATGCGGCGTAATGACCACGTTCGAATGTGCCCATAAAGGTGATTCTACTGGCAGGGGTTCTACCCTAAACACATCAAGAACAGCTCTGCGCACATGACCTTGTTCAATTGCCTCGAGCAATGCATTGTCATCCACCGAAGCTCCTCTTCCTACGTTGATAAAGCCTGTGCTCTGCATAAAGGAAAACAATCGGCTATCGAATAAACGTTCGGTTGCAGGTGTTAAGGGGAGCGTATTTATTACCCAGTCGGCTTGAGTTAATACAGCTTGTACATCAGAAACCGGTACAACCCTTGTAAAATGACTGTTCGCAGTGCCTCTGCGAGATATACCGAATACGTTCACCCCGAACGTTTGAAGCATCCTAGCCACTTCTTCGCCTATCGTTCCGGTACCGAAAATGACGATGTTCAGCTCCTGCAAAAGTTTCTGCTTTGAAGGCATCCATACGTTCTGTACCTGAGTATGCTGAAAATGTCCATGTCGATGTATATCAGCGAGTATATAACTTAAGCAATATTCCCCTATTTTCTGTCCAAAACTTCCTACCGTACGAGTTAATACAACATCCTTTTTCCATTCGCGGTTAAAAAGAAAGGCATCGACGCCAGCACCGAGCGCATGCACCCACTGCAAATTACCGAAATGAAACGACTCCGTCGGTTTGAAGGCTACATAACCATCCGCCCACTCGAAGTGATTTGGACAAACTTCCGCTTCCGGAAGAAACAGATACTCCCTCTTCGTGTCCATTGAAGCAAGCTTTTCTAGTTCTTTATACATTCGACCGGTTACGATCACTTTTTTGATATCCATCTGACATATCCTCCTGATGAATCGTACAACGATATGATTAATATAAATTCTGTATTTGCAAGCAATTAGCTTGAAAGTAATCCCATTCGTTCAAGGATGTGAAGCTTGTTAGCTGGGACATTTTTAGCCAGATCTCCACTTGCAACATCCATGGCCTCTTCATCCGCAAATATTACAAAAGATTCCGATGTACGAATCATGCTCTCCCAATTGATAAGGTTAAGTTCCATTGCAACTTCCTGCCAAAGTGCTTTACTCTCGCCCCACCATGTGTAGTTACTTAGTACTGGATGTTGAGGTTCTTGAGACCAATCTGAATGAATTTGCCAATACTGCATTAACAATGTGAATTGATTTTTTAATTGTTCATTGGATAGAGATTCTTGATATTGAACGGGATGTTCACCAGCGCTCCATAATGTCCAGGTATCTTCACCAGCTAGTAATTGTTTATCTCGGATACTCTGCAAGCCCGGGTGAAAAATAGGGTCAATCGGGCCTTGTGGCTCGTCATGGAGATATATCCCGATAAAACAAACGGAGTCGTTTCGAAGCTTTTCTCCTATTTTTTTAATCGTATGTATGGATTCAGCTATTAGCCCGTTCACGATTTCAGCACGAAGCTCAATGATCTGTTCACTGCTTAGATTATTGTATATTACGGCTCCGTTTTCCTTAATCAGCGAAAGATTTCCTAAGTGATCATATTCCAATTGAAACTCTCGATTACGGACTGTTTTTCCTGCATACCAATATTCAGTTCGCTTTATTTTTACAAGCATTCTGTTCTCATAAGCGTACTCTTCTTCAAAATGCCATTCTTGGCCAGGATTCATCCCATTACGGACAATAAACTCTACATACATTACAGGTAGACCATCAACTATTCGTATTTCTTCTATGGAGTCCACTTTACCATTCCAGTAGCGTCGATTAATTACATGCTTATCCGTTTGTTCAAAGCACTCCTCTTGACTAGCTGAAATGAAGCAAATGTTGTTGTTTTCATCAAAAGCGTAAGCTATGCCTGCTCCTATTTCCATGAGTGGTGCTCGCGGTTCCAAGTTTCTTTCGAACCAATAAGGAGTGGAATCATAGCGTTTCCAATCGGTATATTCCCAGCGGTGTGCTTTTGATTTAGCTTTCTCAATGTAAGAAACTTGATTTGATTCTGCATCCTTACAAAGTGAAAAATAGTAATCCTTATTTATCATGCGGTATCTCTCCATTTTCAATTTCTGTTAATTTCACCCGCATGTATACATGCCTGTTCAATAAAAGCATCCACTAAACAATGCGGTGTTTCAAAGGTTGAACTTAGCTGTGGTACAAATAGTGTTCCAATAAAAAATGGATGCTTAGGTATTTCTATGATTCGGGGTTCACCCAGTTGATCTGTCCCGACAATTTTTAGTCCTGATTGTTCAATTTGATTTTGATAGTTGGCGTTAAGCCCATAATTACATCGAAAGTGTTCTATAGTCTTCGGTGTTTGATAAATTCTATATGCCTTTGAACATGGGCTAATCTGAACTTCGCCTTGCTGGCCCACAAGTGAACAAGCTAGCCTACTGATAAGTAATTTAGATGCATCTGGTGATTGCTCCTCGTGTGCTGCATCTTCAATCGATAAAATGCTCCTCGCATACTCAAGGATCATATGTTGGAATCCTCCGCATGTTCCTAGCAGTGGCACATGTTGTTCGCGTGCATAAGTGATCATTGCCAAGACACCTGTGATTGATTCTGGGCTACCCGGAGCAATCCAATAACCATCGTAATTTGAAGTAATTACACTGAAATGTTCAGGTATAGACTGGGTAGGAATCCATTGATAATCGACCTGTATACCTGATTTCGCTGAGGAATGACGCATCGCATCATTTGTTGCTTTTTGTGATGGATATTCAGGTCTGTAATCACCAATTATTCCGATTTTCAAGATAACTCTCCCCCTCTGAATATAACACAGATATGACTACCCTTAAAATCGAGAAATAGACAACCACAGGCTGCCTATTCGAATACCTCATGATCACTTTTTTTCTTGTAAATCATGTAGAAAGTCTATCATTTGTTTTTTGTGATGTTCGTCATGCTCAATAAATTCATGAATGATGTAAAGAAGGGAGTAAGGTTGACCTGTATGAGGGCAATGTGTGACACCGTTTGCGGTTGTTTCAAACAATAAGTCTTCCCATGTCATATTTCTTAGAAGATCAATCAGTTTCTTTCTGTCATCTGAGAATTCTTGTAGTAAGTCATTTTTGGATACACCTGAATTTGCGTGTTCATAGGCTTTGCTATTGTAGACGTTGAAATCGGGAAATTCAATCCCGCCGCCTTGCATAATGGAAGGAATGACGACATCAATAAGATGAAGATCCCAGTTTCTTAGATGCGCAATTATTTCAGCGATGGAAGCTTTTCCATCTTGAATGGGACGATGCCAATCATGATCACTTAATGGCTGTAAGGTACTTTGTGTCCAATGGTTAAATTGTTCATAATCACTGATCGTGTTGTGTATATTCATTCGTCATCTCCATCATCATGATGAATACATCATAGCACAATTCGAATAATGAGAACATATGTTTCATCCATTAATTAGGTTTTTTGTTTCTTGAACCAGCTCACGTAACTTATTAATCGCTTCCCTTAAGGAATCTGGATCTTCCGTAATGAGAGCGAAGGCGTCATTGATTCGCTGCGCGTATTGGATGGGCACTATTTGAAATGAATCTGCAATAGCGGCAGCACCTTTTTCATTCATTAAGTAGGTTTCATTTTTTGCAAACAAAACCTGATTTAAACAAGATACGGACCTGAAACAACATCCAGCAATAAAGGAAATATCATTTTTGTAGATTCCTTTATAGCCATTATCTAAAGCAAACGTTGCTTCCCATAGAAATTTTCCGATAATTGCTTCTAAAAAGGCTCGGGGATACGGGATCGTTCTACTCTTCATATTACCTATGACGTCTGAAGGATCCCATAATACTTGACACAAGGAAATTTCTGCCATATAAATGGCGTTAGCAAATCCATGTGGATGTCCGGGTTGATAATCCATTCTGACCTCTCCCCTTACACATTCGTCCATGACTCTCGACACTTTATGCTGATCACGATATATAAAATCGACAGCAATTTGATTAACTTTTAACCATCCTCCCCCATTAATCCAGGGGCCCCAACCACCTATTTCTGTCACTAAGTCTTCTCTATGATCATCATCTAGTTCAGCCGCAACCTGGCGAAGCTGAGCAATATCCAGTCCTAAGGAAGAATCGTAGTAGATACCAATATCAATATCTGAATGTATGTTATCAGTTCCCCTTGCTCTTGAACCACCGAGAACCAGTGCACTTATTCCGTTAACTAGTTTTAGTTTGTCAACAATACTCGCAATAGTACATGCTACGCTCATCTTTCTCACCCCAAATCACATTTATAACTATCATAATGAAAGCACGGTAAACGCTTCAAGGGAGAAGATTGATTAAACAATTATGTACCACCTATAGAAAATTAGATATTTTCAGTTGAATCCATCAATTACCACAGCGCATCCCTTGATAGGTTCACATATTCCAGTTGTTTCATTTCCAACAGAAAGTCAGGTTTACGATCAATCATACACATACTGATGTTCAAAAGTCGCAAGTTTTGAAGCTTCTTTAACTCGCGCGGTAACTCATGGATCGCCGAATATTGGATCGTAAGAAACGCCAGATTCTCTACTTCACCAATCTCAGGTGGGATACGATTTAGGCTGATTTCTTCTTTCGGCTTAAACAGCAAATCAGGAGTCGGCCGATCCGAACTCGCACATATGATGCTAAGCTCCCTCAAGTTTTTCAATTTGGCTATGGATGCTGGAATACATGCTAAATCGGCGGTCATGATTTTCAAACTTTCAAGCTTACTTAATTCAAATAACGCTTCAGGAAGTTGATACAAATCCTGTTCAAATATTTCTAGTTCGCGCAGCTCCGTAAGTTCACGAATCCTCTCTGGCAGTTCAGTCAACCCATGTCTACTCAGATAGAGCCAATCCGTTTGATGTTTGATCGCATCATCTAGCAGACTATCCAGATCACTATGAGACGCAAGTTGCAAAAAGAGCCCCGTTATTTGTTCCATTAATGCAATAGCTTCTTCCTCCGTTACATCCATACCATACCAGCGTTCATGTACAACGGAGTATAGATAATCGCCGCCACCCGCTTTCACGAAACACAAATCTTCTGGCAGTGAAGGATAGATCCAATCAGACAAGCTGTTTGCCATTTGCTTCAGTAAGTTCCCGCTCTCTTCACAGGATCTATATAAGTAATAGGTTCCCGCTGTATAGAAAGCACGACAGTCATAAGTAGTTCTAATCCTTTTGATTTCTTCAATATCTCCTTGGAGTTCGATTGTCTTCAGCAGGAAAGGCTCCAATGACTCCAATACATGAGCATAATTTCCCTTTCCCTCGGCAGCTGCCAGTTTCTCCCCAAGCACAAAATATGCCGAATTTCGTATCGCCAAATCGATTACTTGGTTGTAAGCTTCCCCTTTGGGGTCTGTATACATTCTTTTCATAGAAGTCTCCATTTCTACTCGATGTACAGTTAATCACTACTGTTTACTGACTTTTTCTTTAAATAACTCAATAACAATAGCCCTTTAACAAAACAAACCATACTGATTAACCACATCATGCCAATCCCAGCAATTGATAAAGAATTAGTTAACGAGCTTGAATAAGCCCTATTTTCCAATATCCTTATCCAACTGAATGCTGCAAACGTAAACAATAGCAAGTGACTTAAAAACCACCCATAACCCTGTTTCTTAAAAGAACGCATCAAACTTATCACCAGGACGCAAACAGGAATGATAACAACTAACAAACCTATTTTGAGATATACAAGGACCTCTTCTTCCATGAGCATACAAACCATCACTCCTTCATCCTTAAATAACAAATTATCCCAAACGTGTAGACGCTGCAAAACCATGAATAGTTGCTTACTTCGTTCTCTCCATACGAAAAAGTGGTAGCTCCCCTTAGCTACCACTCCTCTAAGTATTTAACTTACTCTTTAACGAAGGGGATTTTCTTTTGGATCTGGGTACGTTCCTCTCACCGAATTCGCAATGTCCACCAAAACTTGCTCTGTTATTTTCGCTTTCACACGGTAGCCGACAATTAGTGCATATTGATAGTTATTCTTTTCAAACGTAAGCATGTAAAATCGGCCAGATGACACCTTTCCGTATTGTGCTTTAGTTCCATCACGGAGTTCGTAGGTACCAAGTAAATCATTCTTATTCTGGAATAAGTTACCTCGATATTCGGAAGGTCTTATCCGTATCATGTAATGATAGACAGTATCACGTTCGTTCAGATATTCTATTTCAAGTTCATCATTCGCGGGACTGCCAAATGTGGTCGAACATCTCCCAAGTTGATGCGTAAATACAACTGGAGGCACCTCAATCGGCAATTTGATGTCACGCGAGAAATACTTCTCACATGCCGCCACTGCATCATCAACCGTTGTATACCCCATCTTAAGATGCATCTCTTCAAAAGGCTCTTTCGCCTCCACATCACGTGGTGCATAACAAGTACAAACGATTAGTAATCCAAACAACACTAGCATTCTCCACATGGTGTATCACCTTCCATAATTTTGGATATAGGCTCTCCAAATTAGCAAGAAGAAATACACCAGATTCACTTTTAAGGCAAGGAGGTAACACGCTATGAAGTTATTTTTTAAGCCAAATATTCTTATATAAGTCAGTAATCATGACTTCCACAATCCCCGCATCTTTAATAGGCTCACCTTTTGGCTCCGTGCTTAAGTAAATGTTAAATGAGAAACAATCGCCATCCTTAAAATTCAAACCACATTGACCTGACTCCGTTGCATGGTATGTTTTATCTTCGTACTTTACAGTCATTTTGGCAGACATGGAATAAGTAAAAGCATGATCATTTATAGTCTCATGGTGAATCCCCGAGATGAGAGAAGCACCTGATAACGAATACGTTCCAATTGATCGAAATCCAAGGTCATATTCGCCAACACGTCTACTCTGAAGCCAAGATACGTATATTTTATGTTCGTTATCCTTATAGATCACTTTACCGATGTTGCTTTCAAGATCAGACAAATCCACTTGTAGAACATACTTACCATCGATGACCTGACTATTTCTACTCGTAAATTCAGTTGTGTTGTTTGCAATAAATGCGATACCTTCAGTCCATAAACCCATTAATCCAGTTGCCCATAGGACGACAATCGAAACAAAGGTAACCATAAGAAGCGCGGTCATATAAATTAGTTTTTTTACACGCATATCTTCGCCCCTACCTCCTCGCTTTCCTACGTTCATGTATATGAGACTTCAGGTATGTTATTGGATAGCTTTTTGTACACTCCGACTGGGCATCCGCATGGTCAAAGCGAACATTAACACACCAAGTCCTGCACAGGTCCACGCCATGCTATGTAGGTGCGAGGTCGTGATGTTTTTGCCGAATAATGCCGCAAGTAAACTTGAAGACAGAATGGTTCCGATAAACCGCGAAGTCATGAATAGTCCGGAAGCAATGCCTGTCTCTTCTTTAGTAACGAAATCGTAAAGTGCGGTCTGCATGGATAAATTGTTAAATCCGTTGGCAATTCCTAGCACGCAGAGGACAAGGAAAATGGTTACTGCGCTTGCATTATCCTGAATGAGCATGAGCAGCAAGCTGCCCACAGCAACCAGAGCCGTTCCGGCAATCAGCGGCGGCCTGGAACCGCTAAGGTCAATCCAGCGACCGACTAGTGGCGTGACCAACACACTGAAACCGGCAATAGACAGCATGACTAGACCTGTCTTCTGCGGGTCCATCCCCTGTACGCTCTGTAAATAAGACGGAATGCCAAACATGATGGAATAGAAAGCAATATTCGTCAAAATAAACTGCGCATAAATACGAGTCACGTTCATATTTTTACGTAAAAAAGCAACATTGATGAACGGCTTACTTTGCCCGAGCTCATATCGGTATAACCAGAACGTCAATCCTACGCTGACTATCAGCTTCCACAGGCTTAGTCCGTCTGCTAGCGCTAGGAAAAACAGCAGCCACATGAATATGGCCGAAGAAAATAGTGCTACACCCCACCAATCCATTTCAGCAGCACGGCCAACCATTTTTGGATCTTTCGGGAACAGTTTCCAAGCGAGTACAAATGAAGCAATAATAAACGGAAAATTGCAAAGGAAAATCAATGGCCAGTCTCCGTAGTGTAATAACAAGCCACCGAGTGAGGGACCAAAAGCAGCTGAAGTGCTGGAAAATATAGATATGATGCCAAGAGCCTTCGCTTGATTCGAAGTGATTTGACTGCGGATCATCCCCATCCCGGATGGAAACAAGGCAGAGCTGCCCAAAGCCTGAATAATCCGAAACCCAATAAGCCACCCGAAGGTGGGTGACAGCGGAGCAAGACTCGATGACAACGTGACGAGCAGCAGCCCCAGGATAAACACTTTTTTGCGGCCAAATAAATCGCTCCATTTGCCCATAAGCGGCTGTCCAATAGCGCTAATTAAGTAATAGGTAGAAATTAACCACGATACATCAGCAAATGTCAGGTGGAAGTCCTCCTGTAGCCGGGCTAAAGCGACCGAAATCATTGTCGTATTGAGCGGGTTAAGCAAAGTGCCAAGTGCTACGGCAGTAATAAGCAGCATTTCTTTTCGTTTGATTGCTGTCTGAATGATTGCCATACTATCACCTCATTTTATGTTATTCCTGGATTAACTTGCATAAAAAACCGCGGCAGCTTAAAGACTAGCAAAAAAGTCCCAAGCTCACGCGGTTTTCTTAAATTAAGTAAAATAAATGAATCGCTCGCCAGCTGACATCATATGAAACTTTTGTGCTGGATAGTTGTGAAATAAGTAATCAACAAAGTAGGATGGGTTATCACGATTTTTCGAAAACATATCAAAATGGATAGGAATAAGTATATCCGAACCGATTTCCACGCCGAAATCAGCCGCTTCACGGAAGTTCATGTTTCCCACAATGCCTCTGGAAGTTCTGGCATAATCCCCTCCATTTATTGGCAATAACGTGACATGCGGTTGAAATTTCTTAGCTTGCTCGATCAATTCAGGCGTGACTACTGTATCCCCCGTATGATAAATACGCACACCATTTATTTCGATAAAAAAGCCTAGATAATATTGATTGCCGTCTTGATCAGACTCATACGCCGTATGCGCTCCTGCCACAGGCGTAATAGTGATGCTTTGGTCGGAGATGACTTGTTCCTGTCTTGCTGGCAGAATACGACTTCGATCAATCTCAATGTCATGTAGTAGATAGGCATGAGAAGCAGGCGCAACAAATTTCGTTGCCGGATGTGCTTGAGCAACACCTTTAATTGTAGTCAAATCCATGTGGTCATTATGAAAATGTGTAAGCAATACCGAGTTTACATTCAACTCATTCGGAGAAAGCGGAGGTGGAATTTCACGCTTAAATTCCGTATCGGGATCCTCTGTTTCAATGGAATAGCTTAAATAGGGATCTACACAAATAAGTTCATCTGAACTGCTGCCTTTTATCAGCACACCTGCTTGACCCAAACTCCATATAGCTACCCCACCTTCAGGGATTTGTGTTCTTTGAATATCTTTCAACAGCGATTCACCAGCGTTATAAATTGGTCTCATATGCTCTTTTCCCATTTGACTCCACTCCCATTATCATATGTATCATTCGTGTTGCATGTATACGTTAGTTTGTTGTATGAACTCCGTGACGACGCAGCACTTCCTTAACTTCTTCGCTTCCCGCTAAAAGGTTTGGTAAGGGTGATCCTGCATCAATGAGTTGTTCAAGCACCGATGGATAATCCCCTGTTGAATCTCGCATGTGAACGGATCCCCACAAACAACTGCCCAAAGCATTTCCTCCGTAACCCTGTGTAAGTTGGACGGACGCTCCATGCTCAAGCAGCAACTGAACCACTTCTTTATTTCCACGGATTGCTGCGTTATGCAGCGCTGTACAATCTTTGTTACTACGCCGTGAATCGGCTGGAAATCCAGCTTCGAGCATCGTTCGAACAGCCTGATCTTCATTCTTCCAAGCTGCATCAGCAATCGAGCTTAGCTCTTCCGTCGAAAGTGACTTTACCAAATTGGCATCCTTCGCAAGTTGCTCTTGCACAGCCGCTTGATTCCCCTGCAAACATGCTAGCAATAGACGCTGATTTGGCGGACTATGCCTAGAAATCAGATCCACAACGTCGGGATGATTCCGGCGTGCCGCAACATGGAGCGGCCGCGCGTGAATGCCTATTTTATACTCATAAATATGCCCACCGTTCGAATCACCGGAAGTGAAAATCCCTCGTCCTACTTGCGCTTGAAGGCTCTCTGGGTCGTCACGAAGAAGGGATTGAATTAGCTCAATATCTCCGATTTGGATCGCCATAAAGATATCCACTGCCGCACCATGCGCAACGAGATACTTACATTTATCCGTATTGTCGATCGCCCATTGTATAGGCGTGCTGCCATGATCGATATCGCGTATATGAATATCCGCTCCATGAGCAAGTAGTACATCCATAATTTCATGTTGAGTTGCAAAATGAAGCGGAACTTGTCCGTCCGGGCCTCGCTGATTGACCGCTAAGGGATCCTTCGCAATGATCTCTTTGACTGTGTCCAGCATGCCTAAAAGTGATGCCGCATGGATATCAACAGGGGCTCCACGTTCAATCAAATAGCGAGAAAGCTCAAGATGGTCATGATGCAAAACGCCGAACCCGCCTGCCCACCAACTGCTCTTTGCATGTAAATCAGCGCCAAATTCTAGCAATATATCTACGGCTTCTCGGTTCCCTTTTGCCGCTGCAGCGACGATCGCAGGTGTATCGAATGGAAACCAAGGTTCATTGATTTGATTTGTAACAAAAGGATGCTCCTGTAGGAGCCGTCTCAATTCAACGGAAGCGTTGTTAATAACCGTATGCTTGAATTGTTCAATGATATTTCGCTCGTTCACGAACGGAACCCTCCAATTCGATTAAAGGTCTTTTATTCTCGCCATTATTTCACGAACACACTGTTCGATATCCTTATCGGCACAATCAATCGTTATGTCACTGTATTTCCTATATAGCGGAAGCCGTTCCACGTAAACGTCCTCCAGACTATTTCCTTTTTTTATCACAATGCCTCTGGTGGTTATGTTGGTTAATCGCTTGCTAATTTCTTCATAGGAGACATGTAAATATATGATCTGACCGCCCTGTTTGAGTGCATTCATCGCAATATCCGAATAAATGACACTTCCACCTGTAGCAATCACACAATTATCAAAGTGTAAGTTAGCAACAACCTTTTCTTCGACTTCCAGAAATTTTTCAGTGCCATCCACATCGAGGATATCTTGTAATAGTCTACCTTCCTGTTGTTGGATAACAATATCTGTATCTACATAATTCATACCCATTGCTTTTGCTAAAAGCACGCCTAATGTGCTTTTTCCAGCTCCCGACATCCCGATCAATACGATATTCATAAGCTGCCTCACCTTAGTTCTATTGAAATTGGTTTCGTTAACCTATTCGTCATTTTACATAAATATCCTTCACGGACCTGCCTGGTCTATGCATGAACGCAGCGAAGCTGCCGATCCTTGTCCGGCAGCTTCGCAATGTCATCCTAATCTTCTTTAGTATAAGATACGGTTCCAAATTCACCGCATATATCAAGAAATACCCCATTCATATCGAATATTTCTTTCTCTTCTTCTAAATAAGTAAGAACTTTTCTCCTTAAGGAAGTGTCAGGTTTGGCATCCTTCACCTCGGTTAATTCATTAAACACAAAGTTCCATAAAAACCGCACAGAACCCGCTGTCGGATAGAGATAGAACTGCTCTTGGAACTTCACGATATTGCTTGTCTGCGGTAACATCTCCCGCAATTGAGGAGTAAAGAGCCAAGTATGGCATACCATCCCTTTGTATGAAACCTCTGGGAAATATTTTGCATAAAATTCCTTAGCTTGTATGTAGGTGTCTTTAATCTTTTCCATATCAAAAGCTGTATCTCTGGGGATGTGAATCTCAAGCATAGTATCATCCTTATCCAGCACTTTTGTCCATTCATTTTTGTTAAGTTTAATTGGATTGTTGAGACCTTTTCCAATCGGCGTGATCGGATTTCCAATGAAATATTCATCTGTTTCCTCATATTCCGTCACAAAACCATTGGTTGTTTTCTCTTTATTACATACGCCTTGCATATCACCATTAGCCCTTAATTCCATCCCTTTACTGCTTAAGAGCATAAATCTTTCTTCCTTCTCATTGTAAAAACCTTTAACAACCCCAGAAAACTTGGTCGCAATAAATTGCATACCTCCCACTCGAAACATTCGGGCTTCAAGATGACGCCAAATCCAGCTGAAATTTCTAATGGCATAATATCCGACTAAATTATAGGCATTTTGCACCCATACACCGATATCTCGTAAGGTTTCTACAAATAGCTCCTCGTTCAATCTTCTTTCGGCGTACTTCTGCTCGGCCAGAGGTAATCTTTGCAAGGCTGCATGAAGATAAAACAACGAAGCCTCTTGTCCAAGAACTTCTTCCACGTAAGCATGAATCGCTAAAGGTTCCCATACCGTTGTCCAATAGCCACTTTCGATATTATTCTTATAAAAATCCATATAAATGTCCATCAATTTGGAATCATGATTAATTTGATCCGTGATGGCCATCAATATTTCGGTTGCGCCCTCGGGCATCAGAATTTTACGACAATAATGCTGTGTGACATCTTTTGATAATAATTGAAATTCCATGCTTAAACTCCCCTCGATCTTGCTTCACTTACATTCATTTGACCTTATTGTAACATGGGAGCATCCTTTTGTGTTTGACTCGCCGAGTCTTCTTAATCGTTCAATCCTTTGCCACTAAGTATGTGCTCCATGTATTTTTCAACCCGTGACACGCGTGTTTTGGATTGTTTGGGTTCAGAGAAATGAAGGAGATATGCTCTTTGCCTGCCTGGTGTTAATGCCTCGAAAGCCGCTTTTAACGCAGGGTTTTCATCCAATTTAGCCTGAAATTCTTCAGCAACTTTGAATTCGGTTGGCTTTTTAAACGCTACTTCTAATCCGGCTTTTTCCACCTCTATCGCTTCATAAATGTAGGCTTTAATAATGGATTCCAAGGCAACAATTTCGCGTATATCCGTAAACCTAATTTGGCGAGCTGACTGAACATTCTCCGTTTGTTGGATGAGAATCCCATTGGCATCTTTCAGCAAGGCCCCTTTGTGAAACAGAAGTGCACAGTAATCTTTAAAACCATGCATCAAAACGATGTTTTTGTCCTGAAACGTGTAACAGGGATGCATCCATTTAAAATCTTCGGTTAACTCACAGTCAAGAACAATACTTCTCAACTTCTCAAACTCTTCTTTCCACTTCTTTGCCTTATTTAAAAATCCATCAACCTTGCGGTTCATCGTACTATTTGACATAAACATACTCCTCCCAACTCATCGTCGATACGTCAAATCGTTTCAGATATTTACCTTACTTTAAATACCTTCCTGTGATCGATTGCTCAGCTTGAATCATCTGTTTTGGTGTACCTTCGAACACGACCTGTCCACCTTTGCTGCCCCCATCCGGTCCCATGTCGATGATCCAATCTGCATGGCTGATGACTTCAAGGTTATGCTCAATCACGATTACCGTATTGCCAGCGTCCACAAGGCGGTTCATAATCTCCAACAGGTGACCGATATCTGACATATGTAGACCCGTCGTGGGTTCATCCATCACATAGATACTGCCCTTCTTATGCAGCTCGCTTGCCAACTTAATACGCTGACATTCGCCACCCGAGAGAGTGCTGAGCGGCTGACCTAGTGTAATATAGTTGAGTCCTACATCACTCATCGCCTGGAGCTTACGAACAACTTCTTTCATCTGAAAAAATTCCAGTGCCTGATCTACGGTCATACTCAGGACTTCTGCAATAGATTTGCCGTTTAACTTGTAGGCCAGTACTTCTTCCTTGAAACGTTTACCTCCACAAACTTCGCATGGCAACTTCACGTTGTCTAGGTAAGCAAGGTCTGTATATACAACACCTAGTCCTTGGCAGTTCTCGCAGGCACCCTTGGAGTTGAAGCTGAATAAGCCTTGGTTCACTTTGTTCGCAGTTGCAAAAGCTTTACGAACATCATCCATAATCCCTGTGTATGTAGCGGGATTAGAGCGAGTTGAAACGCCAATCGCAGATTGGTCGATTACAATCGCATCCGGATGCTGGCCAAGGAATACGTCATTAATCAGTGTACTTTTGCCAGACCCAGCAACACCTGTAACTACGGTCAGTACACCGGTTGGTATATCAACGCTTACATTTCGAAGGTTGTGCAAGGAGGCTTCCTTAATAGTTAAAGAACCGGATGGCTTTCTGCAATCATCTTTTAATTGGAGCGGACGCTTCATATGTGTACCCGTCAATGTGCCTGACTCCAGTAAGCCTTCATAGCTTCCTTCATACACAATCGTTCCACCGCGATTGCCAGCATGCGGCCCGACGTCTACAATATGATCCGCTACCTTGATTACATCAGGATCATGCTCAACCACAATGACCGTATTCCCTTTATCACGCAGCTTTTGAAGCAATTCATTCAATCGGTGTACGTCACGGGGATGTAAACCGACACTCGGCTCGTCGAAGATGTACGTGACATCTACAAGACTACCGCTCAAATGCTTCACCATCTTGACACGCTGCGACTCGCCGCCAGACAAGGTATCCGTCTCACGATCGAGCGTCAAGTAATCTAGGCCAATATCCACTAGATGCTGCAAGCGATCCCTCAGTGCCTTCGCAACAGGTGCTGCTACTGGATCGTCAATTTCGCGAACAATGCGAATGAGCTGACCAACCTCCAGGGCGGATAACTCCGCAATGTTGTAGCCATTGATTCGACAACCAAGCGCAGCTTGACTAAGCCGCGCACCGCGGCAGCTGGAGCAGGATCCTTCCGTAATGAAGGGTGCAACAGCTTGTTGTGTACGCTCGGACTTCGTTTTCACATCCTGTTTGATATACTTGTTTGTGAACTTCTCAATAATACCTTCCATGGTTATATTCATGGCTTTCCCGGCGAAATTCATCTCCACTTTCCTCGCCTTGCCGTACAA
The DNA here is from genome assembly GCF_031455095.1 of Paenibacillus qinlingensis. GTDB lineage: Bacteria > Bacillota > Bacilli > Paenibacillales > NBRC-103111 > Paenibacillus_E > Paenibacillus_E qinlingensis_A. Next base: position 1,414,426 of record NZ_JAVDSB010000001.1, on the reverse strand, counting down.
GAGCTGCTCTAATTCGTCTTCCGTGTAATTGATCAGCTTCTTATCGGGATCGAAGAAGCCTGTCTGCACGATCAAGTTCAAATCCCAGCTGTTTACCTTATAGTCAGGCAGCAGGATTGCCCCTTCATTCAAGGACTTTGACTTGTCGAAAGCCTTATTCATGTCGACACCAAGCCTACGACCGAGTCCGTTGCACTCGGGACACATACCTTGTGGATCGTTAAATGAGAACATATTTACAGGGCCAATAGAGGGGTGACCCACACGTGAGAACAGCAGACGGAGAATGGGCGAAATATCAGTAATCGTACCCATGGTTGAATGCGAACCACCGCCTAGCCGTTTCTGATCAACAATAACGGCCATGCTCAGATTCTCAATCGAGTCCGCGTCCGGTTGTGGAAATCGCGGAAGAAAATTGCGAACGAACATGCTGAAATTTTCGTTCAGTAGTCGCTGGGATTCGGCGGCTATCGTATCAAAGACGATCGAAGACTTGCCGGAACCGGATACGCCGGTAAAAATCGTGATCTTTTTCTTCGGAATGCGCAAGGAGACGTTCTTGAGATTGTTTTCCCTCGCAGCCGAAATTATGATATACGCCTGATTGGATTCACTCATGCCTAACATCCTTTCGCTCTAATTCGTTTTAGGTACTCCAAAATTTACTATAGAAAGCGACACAATCTCTAATTTCTCGAAGCGGAATCTCCTCTGCCTCGCTCTTCGGTCGTATTATAGGTCACCATTTAGTGTCATGTCAATTCTATCCTTTAACTCTTAATTTGCACAAAACAGCCCACCGGTAAGTACCGGAAGGCTGTTGTTATGCAATCTATGCGTTCTGCTATTTAGCAGCTTATTTCTGTTGTTGAAGCACTTGCAACATAGCTGCTACAACACCATTATGATTGGATAAATGTGCGGCAGTCGTAAGAATTAATTCACCGAAGTTTTCGGCTTTTTTGAAGTTCTCTGGCACAGACTCGTCTAGTCTATCCTTCAACGTATTGTAAATATGTTCACGCTGTTCTTTCAATTGCTCTATCATGACATCCCACTCAGGCATCTGAGCAAGCTGCGCTTCAGTCCATTCCGTAGCTTTCGTTCCATAATGAAACAATTCTTTATAGTGTTCCGGTGTTGCCAGCGTTTGCTGCGAAAGTCCAAAAACATGGAAATCTGTTATGCGAAGCACATGTCCCAAATGCCAATAAAGGCTGGTGTTAAAACCTTGTGGAACAACTTTACGTAAATCCTCTGGGCATTTAGCAAGGTGGTTCATGAAATTATTATGCTCAACATTATATAAGTGAAATACGAAATCTTTTCTCATTTTCATTCTCCTCTACGTTATAAAATATGAATGCTATGGTGGGCTTACGATTGTTGCAGCTTTGAATAAAATCGATTGAATTTGGCTGAATACATGATCACGTAGATCACAATAATCGCGGCAAATAGATTAAGCAAAATCAACGAAAAATTCAAACTAAAAAATTGTGTCAGAACACCAACGCCAACTGGCGGAACAATGAATCCTGCGTATGCACTTAAATAGAAGGCTGAAATGACGCGCGGACGTTCCTCTGGCTTTGGCAATTGACTAGCAAACCTTAGGGAAACTTGGAATGTCCATCCGGCACCAATGGCTTGAATGAATATGCCTGCCCACAGGAGGAATAGACTCGCTGATTCGCCGGAAAATACGATGACCCACGATCCTATTGCCAGACACAAAATACCCAATCGCATCCGAATAACGGGATTGCGCGGCCAAGGAAAGAACTGCATTAAGGCCCCTCCACCAAGCAGCACCAGTATTAACAATCCAGAAATAGAAAGATTGTTCGTGTGAATGACGTGTTTAACGAAAGTTGGAATTAGTGAAAATACGATGCCACCTAATGTAAATACTGTAAAAATCGGCAGTCCGATAAAAGACCAGAAGTGTGCGCGAATATTGTCAGGAACGCCTAGTGATAGTTCAGTTTTAGCCTGCGTCCGCGCATGACTATCTTCGAGTTTCGGCAGCATTTCCAACACAATCCATGAACTCACTAACAAGATAAGAAGAAACCAATACGGAACACGAAGCGGCATGACATGAACATACTGTATGATTAAACCTGAGATAGCTGGTCCTAATCCAAATCCAATATTGATGATGACACCTGATAATTTTATGGCTGTACCCACTTTAGTGGAAGCCGTTTGTTTCAATAAAAAAGCGCTGGCTGTACCTGTAAAAGCACCATAAGCGATACCTTCCAATATCCTAGCCGCGTAGAGCATCGTTACATTCGTACTTAGGATAAAAAGCAGCGTCGATGCGATCGAAAACCAAATGGAGATGCGAAGCACCTTTTTCAATCCCCAAGCGTTCCCCCTAGCTCCTACGACTAGCAAGGTCGGCAGGAGAACAGCGGCATATACGGCAAACAATATCGTGATTTCAAGAGAGCTCAAATGAAAGTGCTCAGCGTATAAAGGGAATAGCGAGGAAATAAACGTAGCTCCGATGGACATGATAAGTACAACCCAAAGCATTTTTTTCACACGGTTAACCTCTTTCTATATTGAATGAAAAGGTGGATTAGGAAGTATATTGGCTTTATGTTGTCCTGTTTTTATCTAGAAATACAGTGCATGAGTGCCTGAATCCACCTTCTTACTTACTAGTTAGTAAGTATCGTTCAAAAAAATTTATCTCTTAACCATTCTCACTATTTGTTCCATAATTTGAGGTGTAATATCTTTTTCTAACACCCGTTTGTATTGCAAGCTACCTTTGATACATGATAAAACAGCATACGCTAAAGCTTCAATGTCAACAAAACTTTTAACTATTCCTTCTACTTGAGCTTGGCCTAACAGCTCCATCCAACCTGTCAATTCAAACTGGCTAAGCTCTCGAACTCTTAGCTGAACGACTTCTGGTATAGATTCGAAATCGGTTTGCAGTGACGATATTGGACATATCCCTTTACCACTTAGTTTTAATTGTTTATTGATGAGATTTTTAATTTTCTCTTCCGTGGGTACATCTTCATTTTTTACAGATTGCATAAGGCTTTTCAAAGTCTGATGTATCCGATCCGTTACGGCAACGGCCAGATCCTCCTTCCTCTCAAAATGGTAATGTATACTTGCTTTGGTCACGCCTAATTGCTTAGAAATATCATCATAACTAAAAGCAACGTAACCTTTTTCCCGAATCAAATCCAGCGCCAATTCAATAATTTGTGTTTTTCTGTTTTCCATGCTCGTATCTTAACTTACTAGTTAGTAAGTTGTCAACTCATTCTTTTTCTTCCCCTCATAACTTCTATCACATAATCCAAATAAAGGTACTACACAAGGATAGTACTTAATAAATACTTCATAACATGTTACTTTGAGTGTAGAAAGCCAGCCCAGCCGTTCTTACGAAGAGCTAACTGAAAGATGAGGTGATCGATTCATGGACATTCATAATCGATTTGAGGATTTAGAGAAGCGAGTTATTGAGCTCGAGAAAGAAGTTGCACAGTTAAAACAACGCACACCATCAGCCTTTAAAAGCAGCATACCAAATCCTGTTCAGCAGATTGCACCCATTGCTCTTGCACCACCGAAGCAAGATGTAATCAAAAAAGAAACAGACTGGGAACACCTCATTACACGTGTCTGGCTGCCGCGGGTTTTCATGTTTGTTCTACTGATAGGAATCGTCTGGGGATTTAAAGCAGCAGTTGATAGTGGATGGATCACAGAGCGCTTGCGTTGTGCTCTAGGTTACTTAGTTGGTGGTGGCTTTGTATGGCTCGGATTCCATCAACACAAGGCCAATCGACCATTACTATCACAGGTGCTATTAGGCGGTTCCATTGGATTGTTCATGCTAACAACCTTTGCAAGTCATCAGTTATATCATCTCATTCAAGCACCTACAGCTTTTACACTCAATGTTCTAGGAGTTGTACTGGGACTATGGTTGTCACATAAGCTACAATCACAAGCATTAGCGATCATCGCAAGTGCGGCAGGTGTGTTGACACCTTTTCTCTTGCATACTGACCATCCTTCCTCTGTGTTCTTTGTAAGTTACGAAGCCATTTTGTTCATTAGCTTTATGCTGTATGCAATTAGAGCTAAATTTGTCGGTTTACTGTACGTTTCATTTGGTTTACTTCCTTTGGCCCTGTTCCTTTTTGGCATAAGCACGAACGGGGATATGAAGATTGCAGCCATTGGCATTTCCGTGCAGCAATTCGCTTTACTTGTGTCTATTTGTTTAAAAACCCCCACGATGCCTCACCAACTTAGGCTGTTGATTCCGAGCTTTGCTTTAACCTCGATTTGGTTTAAAGTGTCCTACTCGGACACCGTTTTCAACTTTGTAATGATCTGTACCTGTCTGATTTATGCTGCACTTACCTATTGGTTCAATCGAAATGATAAAGAAAAAGTACCGTTTACCTTGACAATAACCTCATACGCTTTATTATTCTACGCGGCGAACTTCTTCAACGCAGATGCTTTAGCTGGATTCTTGTTAGTGGAGGGTATTATTGCCTTATTTCTCGGATTCGTAGTGAAGTCGTTATTGCAAAAGGTGAACGGAATCATCATCTATACCCTCGCTTTTTGTATGTCAATGTCAACGGTCCTTGAAGGGATGCGTACAATCCTGTCAGTTGAGATGCTAATCTGGCTATTCATATTAGTTACAATGCTAGCTATGATCAAAATAGTAACCCGTTACGGGGATGCCTTTACTTTTAGGAACATCATCGTTTGCCTTAAATACGCACTAGGCGTGTTGGTATTGTTTTTCATTACCGAAGTGACGCGGACATTGGCACATGATGTAAGCTCAAATATGCAACATCTGCTTGTTTCGACGGCGTGGGTCGCTTACGCGATTAGTGTCATTGCTTATGGACTACAGAAGCAAATCAAACAAATGAGACTTGCTGGTGTAGCATTATTATTCCTAACCCTAATAAAAGTCATCTATCTGGATTTACCGAATGTCTCCCTGACCGTCAAAGCCATTTTATTCATTGGACTCGGGTTTATTGGCCTTCTGTTATCACGTTTCTTCTACAAAAAGAACTGAGGTAATTGTGCCTATTTTTAACTTTTTTATGAAAGATTTGAAACCTCTTAGACTTCAAATCGTATCAGTGAATAGGCAAATCACAAGGAGGAAATTTAGACATGTCCATGTTTAAACGAATGCTCGCTAGTGTCGGAATCGGCGCTGCACAAGTAGATCTTATGCTTCATCAAGATGAAGTGAACGCTGGGGACATCATCGACGGTGTTGTTCGAATCCAAGGAGGACGCGTTGACCAAGAAGTTGATGACGTTTATGCCTTCGTGATGACGCGTTATGTGAAAGAAGAAAACAATACGAGAACGCAAATTGAAACAGCCATTGCCAAATTCCAGCTTGTCGGGAAATTTACCGTTGAAGCTGAGCAAGTTTATGAATTTCCAGTTTCCTTCGAGCTTCCAGCGATCACACCCGTAACAATGGGAAGAACGCCAGTCTGGATTCAGACCGGGCTTGATATAAAAGAAGCCGTGGATCCCAAAGATCAGGATAAGCTTCAAGTAGGCCCGCACGAACACGCTGCGATTATCCTTGAAGCTATGGACCAACTCGGATTCCGACTCCGTGAAGTGACGTGCGATTACGCGCCAGGCATCGGTCGAGAGATTGGATTGCCTTTCGTCCAAGAATTCGAATTCGTCCCTACCTCACAATTCCGAGGTCAACTGGATGAAATCGAAATAATCTTCTTCCCAGACGGGAACGGCGTGGACTTATTACTACAGATCGATCGTAAAGCTCGCGGACTATCCGGTCTATTCTCAGAAGCAGCCGGAATGGATGAAAGTTTTGTAAGAGTACGTTACGATAGTAATGAAATAGCTTCCGGAACAAGCTACATAGCCGGTGAGCTGGCAGAGTTAATCCGCAATTATGTATAAGATTTTAGTGTAATCCGACTAGCATGAGCAACAAGGAAAACCACGCAAGATAAGGTGATGGCATCTTCTTATCTTGCGTGGTTTCTCATTATTACTAGAAATTTAACATACACCAACCTACCGTTTACTCCAGCGTAAGCAGTAACGATAATAGAATCGGCGTCGTATACTTGCCCCAGGAAGAACCTCAACTGCTGCTTGACGAATCTCGCCTATTGACTCTTTGGGTGCCGCAATCCGCACAGCGGGATCTTTCATCCCTCCGTGCATGCGATCCATGATCCGGATAGGAACAAGATAAAGTCCTGAAATTAGTAGATCCATAAATGTTTTATCCTCTGCTAAACCAATAACGAGGAGCCGCCCGCCAGGTGCGAGAAATTCGCCCATATGTTGAAGTGCCTTTCGCAATTCCATATGATGTAGCGTCGCAACACAGATGATCGTAGCAAATCGTTCTTCTGGAGGCGGAACTGGCATTGCGAGGAAGTCATCATTTACAAATGACACATTCGCCGTTGCAGCTAGTCGCTTTTGCGCAAGAGAAATGGCTTTCAAATCGGGGTCAATGCCAACCACCCCTTGAGCAATTGGCGCGAGACGTTGAAGTAATAATCCGTCACCACAACCAATATCGAGTACTCGCCCTCCTCGCAGCTTTGCGTCTGCTACTAATTCATTATGAAACGCCGTATTATGATTCCAGTAATTTTCCACTGCTATAGTCGCTCCCCTACTGATTGTAGATTAAAGACCCGCCTCTTCATCAAGTCCCAACATGATGTTCATACATTGAATGGCAGCTCCCGAAGACCCCTTCCCCAGATTATCGAGTCGACAGGAAACTAACACTTGCTCGTCATTCCCTAAGACAAAAATCTCAGCATTGTTGGTTCCATTGCATAATATTGGATCTAGCGCATTTGGGGACATTGCTCTAGGATCATCAAGTGGAATGACACTTACAAACCGTTCACCTAGATAATAATCTGTGAGAATCGTATGAATTTGCTTAAGACTAGGTTGATTACGAAGCAAACGAGTGACAAGAGGAACTGTCACAACCATGCCACTATAGAAATTGCAGACAGTTGGAAGAAAAACAGGCGGGAACTCGAGATCCGTAAATTTCTTCATTTCAGGTAAATGCTTATGATCTAATTTTAAACTATAAGGCTGTGTAAGTCTCAGGCTGTGACTTGTATCGTGATTATTGCTGGACTCAAATTGTTCAATTAGTGACTTTCCGCCACCACTATAACCGGTTAAAGAGTTAAGGCTTACCGGATATTGCCGAGGCAGAATTCCCATTTGAATAAGCGGTTTCACCGCTAGGATAAAAGCAGTAGCATGGCATCCTGGAACTGACACACGAGATGAGCTGGCTATCTTGTCCCTTTGGAAGGGCAATAATTCTGGTAAGCCATATGTCCAAGCTTCCTGAGTACGAAAAGCCGTACTACTATCAATAATCCGTGAATGCGGATTCGTAATAAGAGTTACTGCCTCACGAGCAGCTTGGTCAGGTAAACATAAGAAGACAATATCTGCTTGATTCATTAACTCATTTCGGAGCTCAGGATCCTTTTTATATTCCTCTTGAATGGATAGCAGCTCCAGATCATTACGTTGGTTAAGTCTTTCATGGATTTTTAATCCTGTCGTCCCGTACTGACCATCTACAAACACCTTCATCGCGCGTACCTCCGTATACCATAATGTATAATTATACATTTATATGTATGTATATACAATCAATCTTTCATCAATGTTACTAAGAAACACGGTTGCTCCGTCCTCAGAAAGTCAGAAGTTAAAAAGATGCGAAGATGCATCTTTTTCCACTAGAGAAGTCGCAGGCTATTAGGAAAGATGCCATTGTGCATCTTTTCACACCGGATTTATCCCTTTTAGGGAATATCGGTAAAAAAGGATGTATTTTCGCAGCAATTCTTCGATAAACGCTCTTTTCTCCTGAAAAGGATGTATTTTTGCAGTTCTCTGCTCAGATCGAGTTGCTTAATGGGAACAAAAAGGGATAAGGATTGCATAGTGCAAAAAGACCACTCCATGGAGTGGTCCTGTATGCACGATTTCTTCCTTTTAAACTCTGACGTACTGCTTTTCCCACTCCACTACCCTACTGCATAACCTGTTCACCAGTTGATGTTCGTGACTAATGACCAAAATACCGCTGTGAGTTCGCTCAGCCCATTTCATTACCGACTGCCAAATTTGCGTTTGCGTAATCGCATCAAGCATAGTTGACATTTCGTCGGCTATTAGGTAGCGTGTTCCGGCCCCTAGTGCTCGTGCAACGCAAATTCGTTGCAGTTCCCCCCCTGATAGTTCACCGGGGTAACGGTTTAACCACTCGTCCTCAATCGCGAAGTCCGCTAGTAAATTTGCATCTATGCTGCCAGATTCCGCAAGTGTACGCCGCAGCTTCCATTTCGGGTTCACGGCTTGCTCAGGGTGCTGTAGGACGAGCTGGACGGGATTTCGCTCGCCTGCGGGAATTGCTGCACCATCTAGCTGTACATGACCTTCAACAGGTTGAAGATGGCCCGCAAGCAATTTTCCCAGCGTGGATTTCCCACAGCCGCTCGGTCCAACAAGTCCGACAATCTCACCAGATGCTATGGAAATGTTCGTGTGTTGAAATAACCAGTTCCCCTTCTGATACGCATATCCAAGTGCATTTCCCTCAAGTGGCATGTGAACACCTCACTTCACCATTTCTGACCTTACGCAATTCTGGCGGACTTTCCTCACATTCTTTTGTAGCAGACGAACAACGCGGAGCGAACACACACCCCTTAGGTAAAGCTTGCGGCAAAGGTTGAGAACCCGGAATAGCTGTAAACTGTTGACTAGGGAGTGCACGCCATAGCGCCTTCGAATACGGGTGTCTCAGCATCTCTCCATCCCCAGCAAAGTCGCTGCGATGTGCAATTTCCACTACGGTTCCCGCATAGAGTACGGCAATTTTATCGGCTACAGTAATAGCTGCCTCAATATCATGCGTGATCAGCATCACGGCACAGCCGCCTTCAGCTAATTTCCGGAACCGATCCAACGTCTCCTTCATTGCGACAACATCTAAACCTGGTGTGGGCTCATCTGCAATTAACAACTTTGCACCGCTCACCGTTGCGGTTGAGACTAGCACTTTCCGGGACATACCTCCCGATAATTGAAAGGGAAACCATTTGGCTACATAATCCGCCAGATTGTATTTGTCAAAAGCTTTTCGTTGGAGTTCTACAGGATCTCCTTGACGAACAGACTGCTGCACTTGCTCTCCCACTCGCATCAATGGATCTAAATATTGCACGGATTGAGGGATCAGCGAAATTTCAGTTCCTCGGATCCTTTTTTGTCTCTCTGGTGTTAAGGACTCCCCTTTAAATTGAATGCCGCCAGTAACTTGAGCATTACTCGGGAGAATGCCAAGAATCGCATGCGCAAGTAGACTTTTCCCCGAACCACTGGAACCTACAACTGCCACAATTTCACCTGCAGCAATCGAGAGATGTACATCATGAAGGGTTTCCGTGCGTACCTGTCGCATGCGTCGGTCATACCGATTAAAGTGGATAGAAAGATTAGTAATCTCTAACATTCATGATCTCCTTTCTCCAACAATCAATCTTTAACGATCATGCGCATGCCTTGGATTCACCCATTGCTTCAAGTTTTCCCCCAACATAGCAAAGGAACGAACTAACAACAGCAAGCATAAGCCAGGAAATAAGGCCAACCACCAAAGTCCTGAGGACAAGTAACGCATGGATTCGGATAAAATAATGCCAATAGCCGGTTCATGCGGCGAAAGGCCCATCCCGATAAACGTAATGGAAGCTTCATGTAAAATAGCATGCGGGACGATGAGAATAAGTCCCACTAATAACTGTGGAATCAAGTGGGGAATCATGTGCCTAGTCGCAATCCACCATCTAGATTTACCAAAATTACGTGAGATGACGACATAAGGAGCCGTTTGGATCTGCAACACCTCCGCGCAAATCACCCTTGACAAGCTTGGCCAATGTGTCAACGCGACCCCAATGATAATCCCCTTGGCACCTCCTCCTAAAACAAATGCAATTAAGAGCAGCGTCACAAGATGAGGCACACTGAGAAATAAATCCGTCAACCAGTTAATGAAACGATTCATCGTTTTACCCATAACAGAACCTAAGAGTCCCATTACACTAGCAATAATGACACTTGAAGCACCAGCAGTTAGTCCTACTTTGAGACTGAGAATTAATCCTTTGATTGTTCGGGTAAACATATCTCGGCCAAGCCAATCTGTGCCAAAGGGATGTTGCAAGGAAGGCAGCAAATTTCGCTGTGCCAGATTCGTGTCTAAACCAGTAACGTTGAGACACACGGACAGTATATAAATTGCGACTAATACCAACACAGCAACAACCGATGACAACCATAACCGATGACGATAGTGAAGTCTGGGAAGCGTCATACCGACGCGTTTCATAGCCTTCATAACCGTTTGCCTGTTTTCATTCGAGGATCAATAAGTCGGTAACTTAAATCAGCCATCGTATTTCCTGTATATACGAAGACAGCGCTAAATAACACAATACCCAGCAGCAACGGGATATCACCACGAAGCCCTGCCTCTACGGCAGCTTGACCTAACCCAGGATATGAAAATACTTGCTCTGCCAAGACAGCTCCCCCGAATAATTCGCTGAATGAAGCAAACTGCAAGGTAATTGCTGGTAAAGCTACATTACGAAGACCGTGTCTCCAAAATAGGGTGAACCCACGCTCGCCTCGAGCTCTAGCAAACAACCAATAATCGGATTCCGTCACATGGATTAGCTTTTCACGTGTATGTAGTGCGATAGCTGCAATCCCAGTAACACTTAGCGTCAGCGCGGGCAACAGCATATGACGAACACGATCAAGGAAATGAACCTGATCAGATGTAACGCCAGCTGGGACAGCAAGCCCGATGGGGAGTATCCCGAGCCACACCGCAAAAACTAACATGAACAGCAAGCCAACCCAGAAAGTTGGCGTTGAAGAAAGGGTATAACAATACCACCGCACAAGTTTGTCGATCCAAGTATTTCGATTCATTGCGGCAAGAACACCAGACACAAATCCAATCAGACCGGATAACAACCAGGCAGCGCCCATGAGTGTTAGAGATGCGGCAAAACGTTCACCGATCACCTCCAACACAGGTCTGCGGAAAATCATCGACGTTCCCAAGTCCCCTTTTACAAGTGCGCTTATCCAATTCCAATACCGTACCAATGGGGGATCGTTAAGCCCCCAGTATTGCATGATGGCTTCACGCTGTTCCGCACTCACTCGCAACATATCGGCCCCTACATAGGCTTGAATCGGATCTATAGGCGAGAAATGAACCAACATAAAAGAAATAGAACTCACAGCAAGGAGCAGAAGGAGTAGACTTCCTCCTTTGCGAAGCAGAAATGGCAGAATAACATGGGTCATGCTCGTCATTAAAGATCCTTCCTGTTTTAAGATTTCCATCGCCATTCCTCGATGTTATCCGTTACTGGCCAGCCATGGCCATGTGGATGGATTTTTTGCTGCCCGATGTCCAGACCCGTTTTGACCAAATAGAGATGATCGATATTGACCAGCCACGCCCAAGGCGCATCTCCAACCCCACTTAAACCTGTTTCTCCATCCCATTGCGCCTTTTTCCAAAATGACCAAGCTTCTTTTTCATTTAATGCTCGTAAGGCTTGCGTCATATAATTGTCAACCTTCGGATTAGTGTAATACCCAGGGTTATAGTATTCGACCCCGCCAAATTTACTGCTGTATACGTTGTACATTTCAAGTGGATCATGACTGCCCCAACCAAATAGCACGGGATTTGCATGCATTTGCTTCTCAAGCTCATCCCAACTTTTCCCCTCGGCTTTTACCTGTATACCTACAGGTTTCAGCATGTCTGCTGCCGCGATCGCTAGAGATTGACGAGTCACATCGCTAGAAGGATAGAATAGACTTAATTGTGCTTTCAATCCCCCTTTTTCAACAACACCATCATTATCTGAGTCGATCCATCCGTTATCAGCTAACAGTTTCTTGGCAGCCTTCACGTCTGCATCCTGAAAGACCGCCGCTTGGTTGAACCACGGAAGTCCATCATTTAACGTATATGCTGGTGTACCGTGCCCTTCAAGAACACCTTGTACCAAAGCTTTTCTGTCTAACGCGATATTAATTGCTTTACGCACAGATGGGTCTGCCGTAACATCGTTACCGATGGGATAGCCTTCCTTCGTTTTGCTGCCTGATTTCATATAAGGTAACATGATCCCTCGGTTATCAACCGTTTTGGCGGCAATCAATGCCATTCCGTTTACTGCTTGTTTGCTGAATGCCGCAGGAATCGCAGCCATGTCAACCGTTCCCGCCTTCGCTGCCGCAAATGCTGCATCCTCACCTAGGAACAGGAACGTGAGTTTTTGGAAAAACGGTTTATTTCCATAATAATCAGGATTTGCTTCAACAATTAATTGCTGGCCTTTGTCCCATTGAACTAATTTGTAAGGACCAGATCCGATCGGTTTCAGCGAATAGTCTTTTCCATGGGCATGTTTCGGAACAATACCTGTTGACACCAGCATTTGTGTAAATGTAGATTGAGGTTCTTTAAGTGTAAATACGACCGTCGAATCGCCCGACACATCTACTTGCTTAAGGTTGCTCAAATCGATAGATGAGCCGCTCGCGGAAGCGGTTTGATACGTATATTGAACGTCCGCAGCTGTTAGAAGTTTACCATCACTGAACTTAACGTCTTTACGAAGCTTGACGGTCCAGATTAAGCCATCTTGACTTACCTCATAGCCCGTGGCTACATCGTTACTAATATTCAAATCCTTATCGCGTTTCAGCAACGTGCTTTGGAATAAGGGAGAACCATAACGCCCCCATCCCGTAGTTGGATCAAACCCTGTTTCAGGTTCGCCGCCGATGGCGAGAACTAACTCATTCTTCACCTTATCAACTGTCGGTTGTGGCTTTTCTTTCGTACAAGCTGCCAGTATGGCGATCACAGTCATCATCACCAAAAAAGTAAATAAACGTCGTCTCACATCTAACGCCCCCAATAAATGTTCACGTGTGCAGTAACACGATTTTATAAAATAGTAACACAACTTGATGTCAAATTGTACTATTTTTTTGTGATAGTGAACGAGTTGGAAGCGATCATCCATGGTGAAATAAACAAAGCAGGTCGCCTAAGCGCCTGCTTTGTTTGTCACTATCGATTAAAGCCAGTATCAGAAATCACGCGCTCCACTTGCTTCGTTCGTGTTGGTGAAGCGACATGCTCTTTCTATGGCATTTTATAAGTAATCAACATGTGATCAACCATCATTTTGAAAATCGTCAAATCCTGCTTATAGTCTTCCGGCGTCGTCTTCAGGCTCTTATCCTGTGTAATGGCTTCATGGAAGATTTCCATTTCGATCGTGTAAGGATCTTTAAAAGTCGGCCGATGAACCCGCTCCTCGTAAGCCTCTCCTACCGTTTCACCTACATGTAACGTCGTCGGCAAATGCCGGATATAGGGTGTGTTGTACTGCACTTTTAATTGTTTCGTAGATCCAAACACCTCGATGTGTGCATCGAAACGTCGATTGTGATCAAGACCCGTTTCATACGTCGCGTAGAAGCCATCATATTCGAACGTAGCGGCCATACACGAACCCCCTTGCCATTGCACAGCTGAAACAACGCGATTCGGAACACCAATGAGCTCGCGCATAGCTGAAATATCATGTGAACCTAGGCCAAGCAGCAACGAATATGCATTGTAGATGTCCTGCGGAACTTCACCGATCGCTTGCTTCATCAATCGTTGATGAATCGTTTTGCGCTCTACCGCCGCTTCAGCCGGAATATCCGTAAAGCGATGCACCGTGCTTGTTTGATTCGTAAAAAAATGATTCATCCCAATAATGCCTCGAATAACCGCATATTGAATGCGCCCCATTTCTTTGACATCCTGGACCGCCTGTGTAAATGCTGGTGCATAGCGACGCATATAGCCGACCATAACCTTCACGCCATACTCATCTCGTGCGGCTATGATGGCGTCAGCTTCTTGCTGGGTCATCGTCATCGGTTTCTCAATAAACACATGTTTCTTCTGCTCGATTGCGGCAATCGCACAAGCCGTATGGTACTCATTGCTATTTAGAATAAAAACAGCGTCAAGATCAGACTGCTTAACGAGCTCTTGTGCATTTGTGTATTGCTCGTGGACACCGTACCGAGTTCCTGCCCACTTCACTAAGCTAGGGGATATATCACAGATCGCAGCTATTTCATAGCATTCGCTAAGTGAGGCTAGAATTGGCAAATGAATAATTTGAGCTACCTCACCAAGCCCAATGACCCCAACTTTAAGTTTCTTCATGTCACCAACCTACCTCCGATTTACATTATTCATTACTTCCCTTTTAGCATAATTGGATTGTGGAAGAACGGTATCTACCTGAACCCCATCCTCGGTGTGGTCCTTCCTATCCTTAATTCTTATTGAACGCTCCTTACATGAACATCATCCAAATAGAAGGAATCAGTTGCTGCTGGGTTATCGGTGTAAATCAATAGAACGACATCGGTGACAGTCCCCGTTTCACTAATCGTGTAATTCCCTTGCACCTGTGTCCAAGCTGACGTGCTGAGGCCAGCACTTGTCAGCATGGTCACTTGCTTCTGCACCCCATTCAACTTATATTGGATGCCGAGTCGCAAGTATTCTCCAGGGGTTGATCCTATTGCCAATTTGGCCCATGCTGAATAGGTATACGCCGCGCCTTTGACCACAGGCAGTGGGACTTGAAGGCTGCCATAGCCATTCGACTTCGTAATTTTGACCGACTGTGCACCGGTGTGATGCTCAGCAGTCGATAGCAATTGGCTAATTTGCCAACCCGTGTAATGCGTCGCTGCGTCTTCAAAACCTGGGTCCATGACGAAATCCGGCCTCACTTCCACATCATCCAGATAAAAGGCTTCCGCAAGGGCAGGATTATCGGTGTAAATAAGCAGTCTGATATCACTGACTAATCCGGATTCATTAATCGTATACGTGGTGGCCGCTTGTGACCAAGCCGTCGTCGTCAATGCAGCACTTGAGGTGAGGATGACCTGCTTCTGCACCCCATTCAGATTGTACTGTAGTCCGAGCTTTAACACTTGCCCCGACGTAGATCCCGTTGCCAGTTTCCCCCACGCAGAATAATAGAATGGTTGGCCATTCACCACATCGAGTGGCATGTTTAGACTGCCGTAGGCATTCGTCTTTGTAAGCTTCAAGGAATGAGTTCCTGTATGCATTTGCGCATTACTCAATTGTGGCGTAATTTCCCAACCTGAGTAATGCAGGTACGTGTCTTCAAAGCTTGGATCCACAATTTGATTCGCACCAACCGGAATGCCTGAGCTATCGACTGCTCGAATGCTATCAATACTAAATGTTCCCGTGGTGGTCATCATATCAAAACGAATCTGACGAATCGTCCCTGTCCAAGCCGCATTTTCAAACATCGGGACATGATAAAGCGTCTGATTACCGCCATTTGGCCCTATGTAGAATTGCACAGATTTCGCTTCATCCCAATTGGTATCGCTATTGGTAATGAAATAAATGACGCCTGCCCCTTCTGCGCTGTTCATCATTCGAATATCCAAATAAGAAGCATCACTTGCATCAAGCCCCAGCATATCACCCGAAACGATACCTGGATCGGTCCCGGTTGACGTTCCACTATACGAGCCGCCAGCAACTGTTAAGCCGCTAATCTGCTTCACATCTGTCCAGCCCTCACTGTTTCCAGCTGTGTTAAATTCCCATGACTTTGCGTAGTTTCCAGTCAGTTGCGGTTTATTCCACACCTCGTTCACGACTCGGTCCGTCGGATAGAGAACATTGATCCGATTCTTCTGCGTGAGCGTTGGCACTGTATCGGTATGTGCTCCCCCCGTGGTGAAGGTGTTGCGAATCGTATCCATATAGCCAAATCCCTGCAATCCTGTTGGCATGAGGAAATGGCCTTCGCCAAATTCATTCCAATTGTCGAGCATAATGATGCTTTTACCGACAGAGCCTGCAGGTAAAGAAGGAATGTACGTGTTCTTGACCCAGTTCGCTAGCGTGTTAAACTCGGTCACCGTCGTCCAATATCCACTCTTACCGAGCCACGGGAAATCGTCACGCCCCATACTGAGTGTTGGAATCACATCGAGAATACCTGTGTTCTTCTGGTCATTCATGATTTTCTCTTGCAGATTAATATGCGAATTTACACCGCCATAGCTATACGCATAGATGGAATCAAACCCTGCTGTATTCAAATTAGTTAACGCAGTTGTATCCGAGGAACTAGTCGGCGTTATTAGAATAACATCCGTAAACCCAGCAGCTTGCACAGCTGTTCGTAAGTAGGAAATCTCATTCGCAGCGGCTGTTAGGCTGCCGAAGTCGCGAATCAAGCCATCCAATTTATAAATGGAGAGCACCGGTTTATTGCCAATTTTCAAATACCGTGGATCTTTGAAATAATATTCAATCCAATACGGCACGATATTGTTCTCGAAATCAGCAGCTCCTGATGAGAACGAGCTCGTATTTTCCCACATAATCGTAAAGTTCATTTGATCGCTGTATTTGGCATTGAAGAATCCGTCATGAAGTGCACTTCCTAGATAAGGATCCTTAATTGGCAAGCCTTCATTCCCCCGTGGACGGAACCAGCAATAATTCTCGAAATTGACACCATGCTCCACCTTCCACTTGATTTCCCAATCGGCCGTCTCTGGACTTCCTTCATCGTAGAAACCGAGTAACGGTGTTCGCTCTGGATAGGGGTTTATGGCGTCCCAACCAAGATGCGTTCCTTCGCGCCACATGGAGCAAGATTGCACCCCAATTTGATACGTAGGAGACGAAACTTTCACTGGCGTAGGCACATAGTCTCCTGGGAGTGGATAATCCTTGTATAGCCCAATGTCATCTACCCACATCAATTTGTTCGCACCGTTCGGTGCATAGAATCGAATTGTATCGATACTCGTAATCGCTGTTGTGAACGCAGCATTCGAGACCAGCAGCTTCCCATTGAGATAGATATCAGCTTTATCCGTAGACGGATGCACTTTCACCATGAACGCATACCAGACATTGGCTTTGTAATTGTAAAAGGGGACTGCAGTGCCTGAGCCGTTGACATAATTGAACTGTCCACTCGCCGTTGTCAACTTGACAGCGCTTGAACTGCCGCTTTTTAATTCGAAGACCATGCCGTCTGCTTTCGTTGGAATTAAGACTTTGAACTGGAAAATCTCATCATCACTGAGCGCAGAGACGGTTTTCGATAAGGCCACACCACTTGTGGATGCTGATCCATCCAATTTCAGACTATATATGTCTGGGCTCGTGGCGCTTTTGTTCTGCTCGACCGCGATAACACCACCTGAATTGGTCGCCGTCCAATCCGCAGGCACATTCGTCATGGTGGAAATGAATTTCTCATTCACCGAATAGCCTTTGTAAATCTGAATCGGCGTGATGTAGACATCGCCCGTAGATGCTGCACCTGTTTGCATATACATGCCGTTCAGTTGACTCACGCTCTGATTGAAATTCGCTGCGCTCGCCTTAAGTACACCGTTCACATAGACATCCGTTTTGTCGGTGTCGATGTTCGCGACAACTTTGATGCCATATTCTGTGTTGGCGGAGTAGGTTTGTAAGTTTTGCGTGCCTGAGGAGGTATTCAGTACAAACTGATTGGAGCTCGTGGAGATGCTAATGGCTGCAGTCGTATCATTGCGCAGCTGCCACTGAAGCCCATCGATAATGGCGCCAGGCTTGAAACGAAATTCCCATACGACAATGCCCGATGTTTGCGTAACGAATTTATGGTACATGGTCACAGGAAGTGTAGAACTTGTATCGCTGAGCTTCATGTAGTTGTTGTAGGAGTAAGTCATACTTCCACCACTTTGGTTCACATCCCAACCCGATGCCGTGTATGTCGCATCTGGTTTGGCTTGCAGGAAGGAGAAGTTCTCATCCAGCAAATAACCGACCTGAACAGGTCCACCTTCTGCTTGCGCCGTCGAAGATAGAATTGTGATTAGAATGAATGTACTCATTATGACTGAACAAGTGAGAACCATTCTTGCCAGAATCGATCTTATTATCATCTTGAATCCCCTCTCGTAATGAAAATAACCCCTTCACTTACGTTGATCCGAGTGAGTCGATGCCATCGTAGGTGAAGGAGTGTGAAGGATTTTATCTCGGCCATCTCTGCGGAGATGGGGGTAACACTGGAAAAGCGGCATGAGGTTCTAATTGGTACCAATAAGCCACCGACGAAATATCATCCGAACGTTCAAACAGCCGTTTACTATCGTGACCGATTACTTGAATCGTCACTTTGAGGTCACTTTGGAATCGGATTGGATCAGGCAAATGCCAACGATACAACCCATGCATAGGTACTTTTCTCCCATATTCGCGATCTATTTTGGTAGAATCCTTGTAGTATTTGTACCCCAGAAAAGGCGTTGAATACGACTCAGGTTCAGACTCGCCCGCAAAGCACCAAGCACCTCCAACGTAATCCTCGGTGCCTGTTCCACATATGCTCGGCCACTCGGTGTCGCCATCTAAGAAGAACTTAATCTCGCCTTCCCCCCACCAATTGCGCTCTAGCGCAGCCCAAGCCAGATAGGTGCCAATATACTGCCCGGCTCCAGCCACACCATCGAGAATTGTGTAATCCTGCCCGAGCTCTGTTTGCCGCATTCTTCGCCATTGTGCATGGAAGTATGCGGCATTCGCTGGGAGTTCATCGACCAAGGTATAGTTAAACGTGTAGAAAAATCCATGAATATCTTCCGTATGCTGATTATCAATGGTGATCTTCGCGGATTTATGGAATGGCATCGCAAAGTAACAATTCATGCCGCCAGTTGGATTCACGGAGATTGGTAAGGAGTTGACATTCGTACGAATACCAAACCCATTACAGAAGAAATCGCCTAAAGGCACTTCTACAGATGGCGTGTCTTCCTCATCCCAATACATGCGTAGAACCATATCTCGCAGTATATAGTTGCCTTCCTGTGCACGATGGTGAAGTTTATCCGTGACCGTTACCCAGAAGTGCTGTAGAACACCAGGCCCTTGTATATTGGCAATGGTGACCGTCTCGCCTGCCTTAATCGCGATACATGGGCGTCCTTTCCGCCCGACCCCTAAATGATTCGAAGCTTGCCCGCCTTGCCCTTTCTCTCCGTTCGGGTTCTCGGGAGAGATGGATCGACTACGAGCCGTAGTAACGAGTGGAGCAGATGAATAATCAAACCCAATGCCAGATTGCAAATTCATAGGTAACACCTCTGTTATCGTGTAGTTTATTGAAAGATTGTGCCTTTCTTCACTTCGTCGATGATGCGAACGACTTCAAGCGCCTCTTCCATCCGAATTTGAAAAGGGTGATTCAACCTATAGGAGGCATACAACTCATCCCAAATGTTGAAGGTTTTCTCCGGTTTCACTGGTATTCGCTCCTCTATCCAAACCAGCTGTTCGCCGGATTCATACGTACCCGTTTTGCCAAATGCCTCACCAGGTGTTCCTGGATTAACTTCCAATGTAGCGAGCGGCACGTTAGGATCCAAGTAGCGAAGATGAATATCATTGTCGGTCAGTGAAAGAGCTCCTCTGGTTCCATACACTATATAAGTAGGCGAGTTGATCGCGATCCCGCCACTTATTTCCAAATCCACGATGCGACCGTTTTCCCCCCTCAAAATAATTTTCAAGTGATCTTCCGCATCCCCCGCGGCCACGACATGCTTCAGGTCGCTCCACACTTGCTTCACAGGGCTTTCCAACAGCTGTAGCCCGTGATCAATAATGTGCGGTCCCCAATTAAGCAACTGCCCGCCGCCAAAGGCTTTAATCGTCTGCCAATCCGCACGACGCTGATAGTTATGCCGAGTGAGCCGAATCTGATAGACATTGCCAAGCATGCCGCTTGCGATAATTTCGCACACATGCAAGAAATCCGCATCAAACCGACGGTTATGACGGATGAAAATACGTCTGCCATAAGCTTCCGCAGCCTTGCTTAGCTCGAGTGCTTCCTCATAGGTTTGAGCAAATGGCTTTTCAATCTGAATATCCTTGCCAGCAGCTAACGCGAGCATCCCATGAGCGTAATGGTCGCTGGAGCGAGTCGCAATATCCACTAATTCGATATCCGGATCTTGCACCATCTCTTCAATCGTCTCATAGGCGCGAATCCCATGTTCTTCCGCGATTTGCCGGCGTAGTGCGATCGGATCTGTCACTGCCGTCACGATAAACTGCTCAGGCTTATGTTTCAATTCACCATAATGGGCGTTCCACCCCGCACGCCCTAACCCAGCAATACCAACTCGAATGGGCTTAATCCCTGTTTGCACAGTGGATTTCTCAACTTGTTCCAATACGTTCCCCTCCTGCATGTAAAATTAATTCACTTTCGTAGAGTTGCACAACCCATTTCATAGGCATTCTCACAATTTATACCTCCCCATCATGTGTTCATAGATACGGCCGATGTGAGCTTCAAAATGAAACCCAGACCGGCCGTTGTTTTGTCTTCTTCACCTACTTTTTGTTGATGGTTTTCCATTCATCCAACTGTTTCTGCATTTCCACCATTACTTTGTCATAACCCGCATCGACGTACTTTTTCTTCGCTTGCGCAATGAAAGCATCGAAATCATTCATAGAACCTGTGATGAGTACGGGATTTACCTCTTTGGCAACTGCGCTCACCTGTGCAATTTCTGCTTTAACCGGATCTGGGTTAAAGGTGAAGCCAACAATTTTGGACGCCGTTGCGTTCGTGTTGTTATCTTGCATCACTTTCAGAGCGGCTGTGGAGTTCCAGTTGGAATCCCATTGATCCCACAGTGGTCCAAGCCAATTGTGCCAGATGGCCCACGTTTGCTCAGCACCAGATTTGGCAGTAACGGACATTTGCGGTGTTCCTGCGCCAGACTTCACGGTGTAGTTTTTACCTTCAACGCCATACGCCAATGTGTTGGACAACGTCGGATTCTTCCATATCTCATTCAGAAGCATAATGGCACGATCAGGATGCTCTGACGTTTTACTAATAACGGCCATTGCACTCGTAATAGCACTTGTTGTAATTAAGGTTTGACCGTATTTCGTTTCAAGCGTTGGATAGCCGAACAGTGCTGTTGATTTGGAGCCATCTGCTGTATAACCGCCTGAATCTTCAAGGACAGCGTATTTTCCAGATTTGGCTTCAGCAATGAAATCTGTTTTGATCGCAGCATCTTTCGCGACATAGCCTTTTTTATAGAAATCGTTCATTGTACGATAAACGCCTACATTGTCTTCCGCCTCAAGTGGATTGACCAGTTTACCTGATCTCTCATCAAAGAAGACATTCCCACCTAGATTGGAGTAGTGATACAAATTCGTTCCGATGGCTGCCACATTCCCTGTTACCAAAAGCGGTGTCATGTTTGGCTCATTTTTCTTGATGAGCTCTAAGTAAGGTTCAATACTTTGCAACGTTGTAATTTTGGTTGTGTCAAATTTGTATTTCTCTGCAATATCCTTTTTGAATACCCAACTATGTGCATCTGAATAAGGAGTTTGGCCAGGGATGGCATAAATTTTCCCATCAAACGTTACGGCTGACCATGCACGTGGATCAACCTTTTTCTTAATGTCGGGTCCATATTTATTCAAAAGATCATCCAATGGCAGAATTGAACCCATCTTCACATTGTTCATAAATTTATTTGAACCTGAAGTTGAGAAAGCGATATCATATTTGGTGCCCGTTGAGTTCATTAAGCTCATCTTCTGTTCCCAGCTCGCATTGTCAATGAAATTAAAATGCAAGCTCGCATTAATGCTTTCTTTTAACATCTTATTCGCTACGGCTTCTACGGCTTCTTGATCCGTTTCGCTATTGATCGGGCTGCGCATATACCAAGTAAGGTTAACAAATTCCTTCGTAGGTTCCGCAGCTTTCGCTGTAGCCTGTGCAGTTGTTGCAGGCGCTGTCGTACCGTTTGGACTTGAAGTGGAAGTGGAAGTCGAGCTGCTGCAAGCGCTTAACATAACAGGTATCGTCAATACAAAAGGTAAGGTCGTTCCTAACACTTTGAATTTTCTAGCATTTCGTTGACTCATTTTTAAGTCCCTCCCGTATCTTCGTCCATACTATTATCATGCTATATGAAACAGTTACTGCGCAAGAGCACATTCACAGTAACTGGGATACTACCCCTTCACCGAACCAACGGTCAGTCCTCGGACGAAGAATCTTTGAAAAAAGGGAAATACCACAAGCATGGGTCCTGCTGCAAGCACACACATCGCCATCCGAGCGCTGAGCGACGGGACTTCCATACCAGGCTTCACGAGTCCATATTGAATGGCTTCTGCACTATTTAAGAATTCCATATTCTTCAAAACACGAATTAGCAAATATTGAAGCTTCAACATATCCTTGTTATCAACGTAGAGCAACGTCAGCCACCAGTCGTTCCAATACTGTAGAACGAAGAACAGTCCTACGGTTGCAAGTGCAGGTAAAGATAATGGCAGTACGAGTTGAATGAAAATTCGCGTCTCGCCCGCTCCATCCATTTTGGCTGACTCGAAGAGCGCATTCGGTAGCGCTTGCAAGAATCCTTTCATAAGCAGCACAAACCATCCACTGATTAAGTACGGCACAATTAGAGCCAGTATGTTGTTTTGAAGACCTAACCATTTGGAAATCAGAATATAGGATGGAACGAGCCCTCCCTTAAATAGCATCGTGAAAAAGATGAGAAAAGCCAGAATTCCTCGGTACGCATAGTCATGCCGTGAGATCGCAAAGGCATAGGAAGTCGTCACCCACAGACCGACAATTGTTCCAACCAAGGTAGTTATAATTGTAACGGCATACGAATTTAACAATTGCTTGGGTTCCACCAGAATCACTCGATAGGCGTCTAGATTAATTTCTTTGGGAATGATCGTGTAACCGTTCTGAACAATACCGCTCTCCGATTGAAACGAAGTTGCCACAATAACGAGAAAGGGATACAGACAAGCCACACAGACCGCGATAAAAATGGCATGAATCCATATTTGTGTCACTGTATTCGTGTTTCGTAATGCCATAGGTTTGCTCATAGCTCATACTCCTTAGAAAAGCGCATTTTCCGAATTGACTCGGCGAACGATGAAGTTCGTCATTAGAACCAATACGAAGCCGACAATGGATTGGAAAAATCCCGCAGCCGATGACATGCCGATATCCCCCATATCAATCAATGATCTGTAGACGAATGTATCGATAACGTCCGTAGTCGGATAGAGTAACGTCGAGTTTAACGTCACATTGTAGAACAATCCAAAATCACTGTAGAACATGCTTCCGATATGAAGAATCATTAACATAATGATCATCGGTTTGAGCATCGGGATTGAAATGGAGATGACCTGACGCAGCCGGCTTGCGCCGTCGATCTTAGCTGCTTCGAAATATTCCGCATCAATACCCATTAGCGCTGCGTAGTAAATGACGGATCCGTAACCTAACCCCTTCCACACAGCTGCAGCCACAATGAGGACTGGCCAGTACTTGGGTTCGTTGTACCACATAATCGGTTCCTTGCCCAAAGCCGTAAGAACTTGGTTGAATACGCCATAATCCATATCGAGCAACGCTTTAAAAGCAAACCCTGCTACTACCCAGGAAATAAAGTAGGGAATAAACATAATCGTCTGATACACTTTGACAAATTTACGGTTTAGTTCAAACAGCAATAGCGCAAAGCCAACAGCGAAAATGGTCCCTAGCACGATAAATATCAAATTATAGAGGATCGTATTTCTTAATACACGAAAAAGTACGTTTCCATTAAACAAGAAATCAAAGTTTCGAAATCCTACCCAAGGGCTATTCCAAATCCCCAGATCGAATTGATACTGCTTAAATGGCAAAAGTAATCCATACAATGGCACATAATCCAAAATAATAATGAGTATGAGCCCCGGCAAAGCCAATAAGGTAAGCCCGCTATTTTTCCTGAAAATCTTCAATGCTCTTTCCATTCGTTCTCACCTCCTACTTGGTTGCCATATCGAGCTTCACAACCAAATCGTAGTTAAAAACGAAGCGATTGTATATTGCAACATAGGAATAACTCTTCAAAATCGTGCAAAAAGAGCTCCATTTACAGACTGTAATTGGAGTAAAAGTCTTGTTTTTGGAACACACACACTGCCACTGTCCCCTATTTAACACTTTTGAGACGAAACTCCAGCGTGAGCGGTCGAAAATTGCAGGCTCAGTAGCGCATCATCCACTTACTCACTCTGAGACGCCGAAAACTGCTCGCTCAGCTAAACAAACTAGTCTAAGAGACGAAACTCCAGCGTGAGCGGTCGAAAACAGCACTCTCAAAAGTGCAACTTCCTCAAATTCACTCTGAGACGCCGAAAACTGCTCGCTCGAAAGTTAATTACAATTTGTGACTTCAAATCACATGATTATTCGCTTCCCACATAGACAACGCATGATCATGTAATTTGTAAATACGTACACAGGATGTTCCTTTACTCGCAGGCTGGAGAAGGGATTTTAAACACATGTTTTTGAGTAAGTTACGTGACTTCCGAATACTGATATTTAGCAGTTTACTAACGTGTAATGGTTTGATTGCTGAATCATTAGATAGAGCGGAGCGAATAATTTCTTTCTCAAAAGCATTCATGTCAATAGATACTGCATCAACAACATCAAGGAATCGACCCATGAATTGTTGGAGAATTTGTATACACATACGTGGGCGATCTTTAATATCGTCATAGGTAAAACGTAGTATTTTCCAACCATCTAGGATGAGGTGGTTCTGGCGGATTAGCTGGTCAGCAAATTGAGAACGGCTTAAATGTACATGAGTTGTAAAGCCATCAATTTCAATGGCAAGTTTGAGGGATTGCCGTATGAATGCGAAGTCGATGAAACGTGTTCCATCGCGGAAATCCTTTACTTCATACTCAGGATGGAGAAACTCAAAATGACCAAATGCAGGAAACCAAACTTTCTCAAGAAACAGTTTCTCTGCGTGTCCAAGTCCTTCATGGAGTCGACGGTGTCGTTCACCTGTGCGTAACTTAAGATGTTTTTCTACAAAAGTATTAAATAAGCTGATAAACGATATTTTCATAAACGATGCCCCCTGGAAATAAATAAACCGCATCCCTAGCCAGCATGAGCTGAACTTGGAAAAGCGGCGTGTGCTTCACAACCATATGTAAGTTTTGTAGCAGGTGTAAATATACCATAATTTACTAAAATAATCTACTGGTTAGTTATTCCCTTAGCGACGATCCCCTACTCCCCCTGATACAACTTGACCGTCTTCTTCTGCAGCGCGTATTCACGTGGCGTCACATGGAACCTTTTCTTAAATAAGCTGAAGAAATAGCTTTCATTCACAAAACCGACCTGCTCCACTATTTCACGCACGCTGATTTGTTGATCGACCAACAGTTCGGCCGCTTTTTCCATCCGTAATTTATTAATGTAGTCTGGAATGGAGATATCCATGGATTCTCGGAATATTTTGCTAAGCTGTCTGGCGGATATTTTCATCGTTGCAGCGATGGACGGTAAATTGAGCGAGAGATCACGATAGTGCAAGTGAATGTACTCTTTTACAGCATCGACAATGTAATAATTATGTTCATTATGCTTATCCGTACTGTCGTTCACCATGGCATCCTGCAGCGAAGCCTGAAGTAAGTCACGAATCTCAGAGATCGTTTCCTTCTCAAGCAGACTACGACTTATTGCTGAGATCGATGTTGACAGATTCGACGTTGCGGCAAACTTCGATTCCGTAAGCGAATCCTTGACAGCGTCCACGAAACGAATGACCGAAACCAGTGCATTATTATAGCTTAAAGCACCAATCTCGTTGAAAATTTGTTGCAAATGTTCCCCTGTTAATGAAGCATTACCTGCTTTCAACGCTTGTAGGAATGTCTCCTCCAAGTTGCGATCATAGCTCATTTGCTTATTTTCACTATTTCGTTTGATCATCTCGGACGTAATTATACTGGAATGCCCAAAAATAAACCTGTACATCGCTTGGTTCAACGATTGATTATACAAGTCAGCGAGTGCGTTCAATGCATCAACTGTGTCGCTCACCATGCAAGATAGGGTCACTTTAAAATACCGATACACATGGTCCTGAACTTCTTGCATCAAAGTATGAATGGCGTCCGAGTAAGCATGCTCCTCATCAGGAATCCGTACAATTAACACCACTTGATCATCCATCATGTCTAGTCCTTCATTCGAATATGTCCGACCTACGATTTCAGAGGCGATGTTACTGATGGCATAACGGATGGTTTCTTGATCCTTGGCATGGATGTTTTGTTTAAAATCCTTGTATTTGTCTATTTTCATAAGGATCAGAGCATACGGTCCTGCCAAGGGGAGCGAAATGCGCATTTCTGCAAAGATCGGCTTTAGTTCTTCATTGCTTAGTGTTAAACCATCACTCATAATACGATTCAACCAATAGTTTTTCATCACATTTTGATAACGAAACTTCTCTTGATTAAAATGTTCAAGCTTCACCATGGATTGTTTATACACCGTTCCGAGATAACTGAGTTCATCGATCGTGTCAACCTCTTCCAAATGTGAACGACGCATGCGATCCGACATAACCGAATGAACCAATTTATCGAATGGCTTATAAATGCTGCGTGAAATGCTAAATGACAGAATTAATGCAAGAACAACAAAGATTAGTGTTATGAGAACGATTGTTGTTTTCAACCGCTCAATGGATTGAAACACCTGATTAACAGGCTGCGTTTTGATCAGAGTTAAGCCCGTTTCTTTCTCAATCACATACGTTATGTAAAGTTTTGCCCCCTCATACTTGCTTTCGAAAAACCCGTTCTTTTGAGCACCCACATGCGATGTGGCATAATTCATATATTCATTCTTCAACCACATTTTATAGTCGACTTGCTCGTTGTTACTTTCAAGGAATTCACCAGCATCATCCAGCACATAGACCCGATCGCCCTTTTTAGGATCAATGGAATTAATCTTTACGATATTGTTAATGAGCCATGCTGGTTTGACATTGACGACTACAACCCCGTCCGGCTTCGCGCTATTAATGGATGAACTATAAATAAAATACGAGAATACCCGCTCAGGCACTGTTTTCCCATTTACTAGATTTTGGATATTTCGAATGACGGGTTTCAACACTGGCAGCATTTGATTGGCATTATAAAATCCATCTACAAATGGATCTTTAAAGAAAATAGAGCTGCCGACGTTATAAAATTGATCTAGATTGCGATTATAAATACTGACCGAATGGATATAGGGATTCGCTGTCACCAGAGAAGTTACAATGTTATTCAATCGCGTGGCAACGTCTGCCATATTCTCCGTTTTGGCATACATAATTGAAGCGACATCACCGTTGACGAATAAAAATTTACTAAGGTTTTGAATCGATTCATCCATCACGTCCATATTGTATTCGATCTGGTACAAAATTTTCTGATTGGACGTAGACTCATTCCGAAGCAGCAGCTTCTGCGTACTTATATATTCAACCAGAGAAAGAACAAGGACTAGCAGCAGCACCGCCGCGCTAATCCACAGTACCATTCTTGCAAAATACGTTTTGGTTCCAAACCATTTTCGCTTCATCAAAATGGCCTTAACCTCCTCGTGTATCCATTAGGTTGATGTCAAGATTCGTCTCTGTTATATGTCAATGCCAAGCGACTTCAATCGCTCAAAACTGATCGTCATGCTATCAAATGTTCCGATTCCAGCAGAAATCCTGCTCCACCGCTCCCCACTCCACGCCAATTTCTCGGCAAGCCGCTAAGATCCCTGCAAAATTCATATTCCCCTCACCGATTTCCGCAACTCGCTGCCAAATGCCGCGTAACCTTCTCCGCTACCTTTATATTCGTTAGGCAATCCACCAATTCCTACATACTTACAACTCCAAATGTGATGTTGCTCAATGACGCTCTCGATCCGATTGACCAGGTCCGCATAGCTGATATGCGTTGCGCATATTTCTAGACCTTATGGTAATCTGAGTTGATGGTAGGCACAATCCCACCTGCGAAACAGAAGGCCATTTCTCTTCATCATAAAACCATGCCTCTATCCCCAACGCTTCACATTCTTCACAAGCAGCCTGGATGGCAGCCCACCAGTAGTCTCCCAGATATTCCGTCAATAGACCAGTCCGGCTATGGAGATACGCTCCTCCAAATCCACCAACAGCAAACTGCTGCAGTTGTTTTTTGATTTCGGCTGGCTCCAATACGTCATTGAGTGACCAGAACCGCTCTCCTGTACAGTTATTCTAGGAGCTGTATGCTGCAAAGTAAATTGCAAAATGCGTAATTCTCTTTGATTTCAGTCATGGTCGTTATAAAGTCTTGTTCGTAATAGCAAAAACCGTACACAAGTTTTCCCCATGTACGGCTGCCACTATTTTTTTAATTACAAAGCTACCGGCTGTCCTCGTTTAATGGATTCGTATGCAAGAAGTGCGACTTCTGTTGCTTTCAAGCCATCTTCCCCCGTGACAGGCACTTGCTCATTGTGCAGCAATGCTTTGACGAAATCTCGCATCATATAGGCGTCCATATCATCGCCCCAGAACGAATAAACACCTTTACCTAAGGAGTTTCGGTATAAGTCGTTCTTCTGAGCGAAACCATCGACCGAGATAACACCTTTGGTACCGACAATCTCCATCGTCACATCGCCCCAAGTAGGAAACGATTTCGGTCGCGACCAACTTGTATCCAATACTGCAAACACGCCATTCTCAAACTTCACATGAACCATGCCAGCATCTTCAACTTCGAGTTCTTCTCTGAAAAGTGTTGCCCCATAGGCATACACTTCTTTGACCTTGGATTGTAAAAACCAATTCATCAAATCCATCACATGGACTGTATGATCAAGTACAGCTCCACCACCAGAAAGATCTTTATTAATAAACCAACCACCTGGGTTCCCCCCGTGATTCGTCCCTTTAATTGCAACAATGTCACCAATATCTCCACGATCAATCGCTTCTTTTGCTCTCACGACGGCTGCTAAATATCGGCATGGGAAGGCGGTCATGAGCTGTACACCATTTTCTTTACAAGCAGCTATCATGGCTTCCATTTCTTCCATAGTCGTACCCAGTGGCTTCTCGCAAAGGACATGCTTTTTCGCTTGGGCAGCAGCGAAAACCAGTTTGGCATGATGTACGTTCTCGGAGCAAATGATAACGGCATCTATATCCTGAGCTAATAGGTCTTGGTAATTCGCATAATAGGGAATACTGTGCTGCTCCACGATTGCTGCAACACGATTTCGATCTTCTTCAGCGATGCCGATGATACTAACCTCAGGCGATTGAGCCAAATGATTAAAATAGCTAAATGCATGTCCATGCGCGAAACTTATCATTCCTACTCGTAACGTTTTCATGATGTTTCTCCTCTCAAATGAATGTCGATAATTAGAGCAGCACAGATTTACCTGTACGAATGGACGTTAGCGCCGCATTTGCAATTTCCAATGCTTTTACAGCGTCATGTGCCGTTACGATAGGTTCCGTTCCATAACGAATGCTGTTCAGGAAATGTTCCAATTCAATATAGTATGGATCATTGAAATTCGGGCTTTGTGGGATTTCCACAACCTTGCCTTGATTCTCCTCGGAGGCCACTTTGCGAATTTGCAGGGATTGTGCGTCCATACTATCCGTTCGAACTAATCCTTGCGAACCAGCGAATTCAGCTGCATAGCGGAAGGAACCAGGATATCCCCAGAAAGCTTCCAAATTGGCTACGGCACCACTTTCAAATACTAACGTAACAAGCGCATAATCCATATCAGCATCACATTTGTTCATACCATATACCGATTTCACTTCACCTAAGGTCCATCGCATGAAATCAATGTCATGAATCATTAAATCAACGATAACACCACCGCTTTTGTCCGCATCTTTGAACCAAGGTCTTGCATTCCCAGGATGACTGCCGACACGTCTTGCATTCACAACACCGACTTTTCCAATCTCACCAGCGTCGATTTGTTTCTTCATTTGACTATACTCAGGGAAAAAGCGCACGACATGTCCTACGAATAGTCTCACATCATTTTCCTCACAACAGCGAATCATCTCTTTCGCATCTTCTAAGGCAAGGGCAATAGGTTTCTCACAGATCACATGCTTCCCTGCTTTCGCAGCTTGACACACGAGCTCTTTATGCAAATAAGAGGGTACAGCTACACTGACTACGTCAAAATCGACAGCTGCAACCATCTCTTCAAAAGATTCAAAGGCATTCGTTCCTGTTTTTTTAGCAACCTCTTCAGCAAATGATAGAACGTTATCGCAGACGCCAACTAGCTCTACGCCAGACATTTTCATATAGCTCAGAGCATGCCATTGTCCCATTCCACCGCAGCCGATAACAGCAACTTTCATATCTCACTCGCTCCTTTATATGTTGTATACTACTTATAGTTATCATATCTTTTCGACTTCGATACCAAAATAACGGTGTTTGTCTAATTTATATCCAAATTTGCCGTTATAGACAGGGTGATCTTCTCCATGAACACATTCAAAGAACCCATTTATTACCAAAATGAGCATTTATGCATGAAAGTATGGCAATTCACCAATGACAACCCGAAAGCGCCATTCGGCTCTCAATGGCACTATCATAAAGAGATTGAGTTCATTATTGTACAAGAAGGCATTCTTAGTCTCCGAACACCGAATAACGAGTACGTGCTCAAGCAAGGAGATGTCGTATTAATTGGTTCCAATCAACTTCATCTGAGTCATAAACCGGATGATGACTTACTCGTTTATATCGTGCTGCATGTAGACCTGCAACCCTATTTCGATCCGGCAATGATGATGTATTATCGTCATTTTTCGGAGATGGTTAGACCACTTGAAGATCTCAATTATATGTTCTCGGAAAATGAGCAAGCCAAGCAAGAAATCGGCCGAACGATTATCGATATTCATACCGAAATGATGAACAAAATCAAAGGCTACGAAATTGCTATGAGTATGCACATCAAACATTTGCTACTTACACTTCTACGGTATGACCGTCACGAGTTGCTTCAATCGTTCGACTATGTCGATGCCACTGTAATGGAACCCATACTTGCTTACGTGGAAGCTCATCTTCATGAAAAAATTGAAATGGAAGAGGTTAGCCGGCTAGCCGGGATGAGTTACACCTACTTTTCAAAATTTTTCAAGAAATCGGTTGGTCTTTCATTTACAGATTACGTGAACAGACAACGCATCCAGAAGGCAGAGAAGCTGCTCATCACGAAAACTGAAATCATCACCGACATCGCCGCCTCCGTTGGCATTGAGAATATGGCGCATTTTTATGAGCTTTTCAAACGATACAACGGCTGTACGCCAAAAGAATATGTCAGAAAACTAATGAACTGATGCTTCCCCAAATGGAGAATTGAATTAATTAAATAAATAGACTGCCGCGGGGGGCAGATGTTAGTACGAGCACTGCTTTTTCCAAAATTTCCTTATCACGCAAAAACATAAAAGTAGTCGAATAATCCGTCGACTTTTGAATCGAATCCTTCATTACTTGTAAGGCCATATTGAGTGTCATCCATCTCACTTCCATACCTAGCTCAATTTCGTCATCTGTAAGCATGGTATTACTAACTTTTTGTTGTGCTTTGGCAATGTAGCAGTACGAAAGTTGCATGAAATCGTTTCGGTTCTTATGCTCCTCGATATAACCTAGTTCTTGCAGGATTTCTGCTTCATAACCTGTCTCTTCTCGGATTTCACGTAGAAATGCTTCCTTCGCATCTTCACGCTCATCTACGCCTCCCCCAGGTAGCTTGTACAGGTTTGTTTTGGACATATACATCATCATAACGTTCAACTTGTTATCTACGACAACACCTCTTGAACCGTAACGGGAGATGGTTTGCATACATGCAGGATCACCACCAAGCAGATCACTATCGGTTATTCTTTTAATTAGCTGCATAAACTCACCTTTCCCTTCCTATGTAAACACAAGCAGGAGCAGAACTGCGATGCAGCTGCTCCTTGCTTTTTACGATACATATATCCTACTCGCTCTTGTATTCCAAAATATCTCCCGGCTGACAATCTAACGCTTTACAAATCGCCTCTAACGTCGATAAACGAATCGCTTTTGCTTTTGCATTTTTTAAGATAGAAAGGTTAGCCATTGTAATGCCAACTTTCTCGGAAAGTTCGGTTACGCTCATTTTTCTTTTAGCCAACATCACATCAATATTAATTATTATCGCCATGTTTCTCACCTCAGACCGTCAAATCATTCTCTGATTTTATATCAATCGCTTCTTTTAAAAGCTTTTGGAGTACTGCAGCAAAAACAGCAATGACCATGGATGCAAAACTGATGACAAGTGCGATGAGAATTAATCCTGGGGAATCATCTCTCTCTGCTACCAGATAGAAGAGCGGCAAACCGAGTACGTACAAGCCGCTGATAATAACCGCACAGACTTTAATCTTCTTTAACACGTCGACAGATAAATCCGAGAAAGCTTTATTCTTATCAATATAACTCAAAAGCTTGAATGTTTGATAGAGTGCAAAGTAAAAAGGTATGGCCGTTGCATATAGATCACCCATCCATAAATATTTGAGATAGGTGTGATCCGGATACAACTCAACTGCGTAGTTTGCAATCTCTGGCACTACAAATATGCACAACGCCAGAATAGGAAGTCCCATCAGAATAACAGCTATCTTTAAAAAGAGTGTTGATCCTCGTTTCATATAAAGTCCCTCACTTATGTTTAAATTTAAGTTCAATTTACCACAATAATTATCGTTTTGCAATAAAAAACAATCGTTTTTAAATACATTATTGTTGTTGATACACAAAAAACAGCCGAGTCCAGGATGGTCGGCTGCCCAATTGACAAGTATGTTTAGCATCTTACATGTTTGCGTTTAAAACCAAGTCGATCCTTCATTACGGCTTTTTGAATATTTTCGGCCGCGCTTATGAATTTACTCTGTTTTGTTCCTTTATTAACTTCTACGGGACCGACGGCCTTAGCGATCTCCACCGCTTTATCGTGCATGGGTATGTAAGACACCGCCACCGTGTAAATAAAATTATTCATCGCATACTGAGCCCGCACTGGAGCTTCATGTATCGTACTCTTCACTAGATCAAGCATGTTGGCAATTTTACTTTCGGAGAATTCGCTGTCTGGACGGTTCCCCAACAACCAACAGTAGCAGCTCCAGCCCGCCGACATTCTCAGTTCCTTGCTGCTAGCGATCCATTTATCCGCGACTTCTTGGGCAATATTCGCTTCTGACAAGGTGACGGCAACCACATAATCGGACAACATAAAGAAATAAGCGGTGTCCATCCAACGTTCATAATCTGCTTCCTTCATGGCATTGGGATCTGCGATAATTCCAGCAAAATACATGGCATCGTAGTTCCCTGTAGCATAGAGCTCATCAGCTAAAGCTTGATTGATTTTAGTTTTCTTAAAGATTGGCTTCATAGCGCCTGTCGCAACCCCAAAAAGCGGTTCATGCGCACCGTTAGACAGGTACATTTTCTTTGTACGTTCCTTACCGAGAGCTTCAAGCTCCTGCATCACGCTTTCTAGATTCATAGTTGAATACTTCCTTCTATTTTCGATTTTCATCTCAATTAACTCGTGGAGAAGTTTCAGGCTGTCTTCAAGCGGCTTCTACCTATATCTCTACCACAACAGGCTCAAAAAGTAAATAAATGGACTATCCTCCCATAGAAAACAGGTGCAAGCTGGATGATTATCAGCGTAATGGTACAAATCCGTTATTTGGTCTACTTCATTGACAACGTTCCGTATGAAAGTATAAATTTAAGAGAATCCGTCTTGTAAATCGCCTTCAAAGGAGGAGAACTCCGTGTATCGGCTAATGATTGTAGATGATGAGGAACACATTAGAGAAGGGTTAAGCGATTTAGTTGATTGGTCTTCCCTCGGATTTCAGCTTGTTGCTAAGCTGGAGGATGGTAAACAAGCTGTTGAATGGCTGCAGAAAACGGAGATCGATATCATCCTATCGGATGTGAAAATGACGCATGTTTCCGGGCTAGAACTCGCTAAATATGTGCATGAGAATCACAACAAGACCAAAATCGTTCTCATTAGTGGCTTTAAGGAATTTGATTATGTCAAACAAGCAATGAGTTATAATGTCATTCATTATTTATTAAAACCGACAAAGCTCAGTGATATAAGAACTGTATTTCAAGACGTTAAACTCCGATTGGACAAGGAAAAAGAGGAGAACGAACAGGTATCCAAAGTCGTGAAGCATAAGAATGAATTGCTCCCTCTGATTCGAAAACACTTATTTCGTGATTTGTCGACAGGTAAATTGACCGATACGGCTGAGGTAGAGAAACTGCTTCGGCTAACCGAAGTCCAAGCTAATACCCTCGATCATCGATGTGCATTAACCCGCATCTCCTTTGCAACTCCTGGCGTTTCCGCTGATTCTATCGAAAAAATGATTCGTCATGAAGGGTCTGGTATCCTGTATGTCCCCATCTTCATGAATGCACAAGAACTTGATCTTGTTGCGCTAGATCTTCAATCTCACCCTGATGCCTCATCCTTCCGAGCATCGATCACGTCGTATATGCAAACTGTCTTACAACGTATGCATACCTTATTAGGTGTTGAAGCACATACAAACATCGTGGGCCTGTTTGAGAATTTACGCCAACTCATGAGCGAAAGTGCTCTACATTTTAACAAAGAAGATGATTTGTTCGAACGGGAAGTAACGGAAATGTCTTTACGCAACACCCCTCAACTTGCGGAACAACGTAAACAATTCCTCGCCTATCTAGGCGCTGGCAATATCGCAGCACTGTCTGAGCAGTATGTAATCTTATTGGATACCGTACATCAAGGTAAATTACCCACTCATTATGTGAAAAACTTCTTAATTGAACTCTTCTCCTCTCTTAGCTTCAAATTGAATGAAATGGATTTGCCTATCGATAAAATAACGAACAAACCTTTCTATTATGAGACCATTCTACGATTGAATAGTTATGATGAATTGCTGCAATGGGGACTCTCGGTTCTGAATGACATCAACGCTTACTTTCAAAAACATATGGCAACAGAGCCATCAGCAATTCAGAAAGCCAAGGATTATGTGAACCACTATTTTAATAAAGATATCTCCTTAGAAAGTGCAGCTTCGCAAGTGTATTTAAGTCCAGATTATTTGGGCAGAATCTTCAAACAGTACACGGGAAGTAATTTTACTGATTTTGTGACGGAGACCCGTATCCAGAAAGCCTTAGAATATTTGCAAGATCCACAATATAAAATCTATGAGATTGGTTCCAATGTAGGGTATAAGAATACGAAGTACTTTTTCAAAATATTTAAAAAGCAAACTGGGTATACGCCTACCGAATATAGACGTAAATCGATTAGTAAGGATAAACAATGAGAGATCCCTTAAGCTTATGGTTCATCTTGAAAAACTATCGATTTCAAAGTGTATTTATCAAAAACTTTCTAATTATCCTAGCGCTTGTCCTACTTCCAGTCACAGGTCTAAGTGTCGGGATTTACAATCTTTACAGTAAAACGGTGACGGAAGAAATCAGCTCCGCACATTTAAACTCCCTCTCGCGAATTCGAGATATGGTCGATATGCTCATGCGTGAGGTGGATGATTTCTCCGTGCGATTTGCATCCGATGATGTCGTAGCGCAATTGATGGAAAAGCGAAACACCGGGACAACGACCTATGATACGAGTATCCTGACCGCCAAACTATTTACGAAGCTTAATTACACCAACAATATTCAGGATTTTGTAGATTCCGTGTACTTGTACTCCGAAAACAATCAGTCCATCTGGACGTCTGACTTAAGAAGATGGTCTTTGGAAGAATTTATGGATCTGGGATGGCTGCCCAGCTACAATGAAAAGAAATTGACGTATAGAGACTGGTCGCTGGCTAGACAAGCAAAAACCCATTATTCCGACGCCAGCGTACGTCAGCTGATGACATTAATTCGGATGGCCCCCTTGCTTCAGACCAAGACAGGTAGTGTCATCATGAATATTGATACCGCAAAGTTCATGAGCATCATTCACAATACCAACAACCATTACATTGATAACCTCTATATTATTGATGCCAATGGGATCATCGTGGGTCAGGACAATTTCGATTTGATCAACCATCCGATTTCAGAAATCATCCCGAATTCGAATATGATGGAAGGAAATCCGAATGAACCCGTCTTTTTTTACAATGAGGAATCCAAGCAGTCCATTTCTCATGTCAAATCTCAATACAATAAATGGCGGTTTATTTCCGTCGTGCCTTTGAAGCTATATGAGGATAAAGCCAAGTACATTAGGAATTATTTATTCGTTTCTTCCCTATTCAGCATCGCGGTAGCCTTAATATTGTCCTTAGTCGTCTCATGGCGCATGTTTATTCCAATTAAGCAGATTATGTCTGTCGTTAGTCGACCTGGCGACTGGTTGGAGGATTCGGAGCGAGCCAGCCCGATTCCATCCGTGAAAACGCATGTAAATGAAATTAAATACATTACCTCAAGTATCCTTAGCTCCTATGGAGAAAAGCAAGAACTGGAGAATGAGCTTCGTTATCGTCTGTCTCTCCTTGATCGTGCGTATGCTGTTGCACTGCAATCGCAAATTAATCCACACTTCCTGTATAACACACTGGAAACGATTAATTGGCAAGCCTTACGACTAACAGGCGACGAAAATCCGGTGTCCGAAATGATTACCTCTCTTTCTCAGCTTCTGCGCTTCTCCTTAGAAGGTGAGGGTCATTTGGTCACGATTCGAGAGGAACTCGCGTACTGCATGCATTATCTCGACATTCAGAAAATAAGGTATCCTCGCAAATTTGAAGTGGTCGTGCAGGTAGATGAGAAGTTGAGTGATTACAAAATTCCTAGAATCACGCTCCAACCGCTGATTGAAAATTGCATCTATCATGGCATTAAACCCAAAGAAGGCGAAGGCAGAATTACAGTTACCGGCACTCTGGAGGGTGCTCACGCCGTCATTCGAATTGCAGATAACGGAATCGGAATCGATCCCGATAAGCTCGAACAGATTAATGCTGAGTTAGCCAATAAGAATTGGATTACGGGGAATCATATTGGCTTTATGAATGTGAACCAACGGATTAAGTTGACCTTCGGTGAGCAATGTGGCTTACAAATGGTGAGCGAGCCTGGCGTTGGCACGGAAGTAACAGTGAAAATAACTGCGTTAGTTGGATAATAGGTAAGGGGCAGAGCGAATAGGTTACATCGCTCTGCCCCTTATTTATTGTCATGCTATAGCTGTATTTCCGCTTTTCTCACACAGAAATTATCGTCGCCCGAGAAAACCAAATAGACAGTCTTGCCATCTGGACTCATCCATTTCGTTGGAAATTCTCCTCGTTCTCCTGGCCCCATATCCCATTGTTCTGTAAAATAAGCTGTCGTCCAGGGGCCCCATGGCTCCGGTGCATCATATACCCCGAAGCCGCCAGAGAAGCGAGTGTCTCCCCTATCTCTGTGGCCAGGTGCGTTCGGAATGTGCTGCCACCACAAATACCTTTGTATGGCACGGTTATAGCTGATTCCTGATCTTAGGCAGGCATCTTGATGCTCGAACACCGCACCGCGCTCCTCGATCTCTTTCGTCCAAATCGGTGTCTCCTCATCTAAGGCTTTGAAGAATTCATAGGCTTCTCTTTCACCTATCCGGTCCTTCGGGACACGCATAAGAATCATCCGATCTGAAGGTACATCGGCTTTGGGGTGATCATGAGTGACCGTGTAGACATAATCGTCCCTTGCATCACTGTAATTCTTCCCGTAATTGATAAACGCGCATAAACCAAATGCTTCAAACTTCCAATCGCTGAAGTTCCAGGTCTGAGCATGGTCGGTTGACCAAGTTAACTGCGCTTGTCCCCCTTTCTCATCTGCGTGAAATAACCACGCATATAAGATGCCGTCGACCATGAGAACACCGCTGCCCTTTTTCCCTTGTCTGCCATACCCTTGGTTTTCGCCGGATCCAGAGCGAACATTAATCCCTTGAACATCCGGTGGATTCCCTGTTACATAGGCAAAGCCTAATCCGAGTTTCTCTTCAAGTACTGGGTCAAAGCCATATCCGTCACCATATAACGTGTAGAGTCGATCATCGTCAGCCCATGTCACTGGCCAATTATCGCTCCCATCATACTTGACAGGATCTGTCATATAGACGACACCGATTGCCGTGCGAATCATGCTATCTGCGGGTTCCCACTCTAGGCTCTGAATCACGCTGCTTTGCGGATACGGTGGTTTTCTGAGTGCTCGTTCCTTTTCTGTCGTCATTTCTTCGTGGTTCTTCATTTGTCACCTCGATAATTGGATAGATTCTCCTGATTTGGCCCAATGATAACCAGCTTCTGCCGGCAAGATTGCCTGTTCATAACAATGCGTCATTTGCTCCACAAGGCCTTCCACATAATGGCCCGTATCATTCTTCCAGAACCGCTCCCCACGCTTGACGATCGCTTCAGGGAAGTCCACTATCTCACGCATTGAGGCTTGCATGCCGCTTATACACATCGTTTGGGACATGGCAGCCTCAATCCCACATACGGGTACACCTTGCTCTGCCACTGCCGCTATAGCCATCCATAGCTTTGTAGCCGGATGCTGATTGGGATTCTCGTATTCTTTGATTTCTCCGTTATGAAAGCGTGCCACAATAGGGGAACCTTTTTTGTGTTCTCCATCATCAAACGTAATGACAGCCTGCTCGAATTCGTAGCGGAACAAAGCCCCCTTGCTTTGATTCACTGCATGGGACCCGTAATACAACACTTCTACCCCATTCTCCGTATAGGCTCTCATCGCAGCGGTATCGAAATTGTCGATAAAATTCGCACGGTACAGCTCTGCACGAACAACAGATGGAAATGCGCTCTCAGCGATACCCTCACCAAGTACATAGAACATGTTATGTAAGTAGTGCGCTGTGGCATTATTGGCTACGCTATCCAAAATCATCGTTCCATTGGCGTCTTGCTTTTTGCCTGCCCAACCTCTGGCATAATAGGAATCTGTTCGTGGCCATAGCACGAGCGTCTTGAGCCTTAAAGGCTTTCCGAATTCGCCTGACATGATATCTCGCTTTAGATCCTGTATGCCTTGACTATGACTCCACTGGTACCCAATCGCAACAAATTTCTGGGCTTGATCTCTCGCCTTCATCATCATGAAAGCTTCTTCCATTGTTGGACATAACGGTTTTTCAGATAACACGTTGCTTCCTTGAGACAAGGCTAAACAGGTTTGGGTACTATGATATTGAATTGGAGAAGCGATAACGGCCAAATCCGACTTTGCAACCGCATAATATGCCTCAAGTGACGGATACATCGGTATCTTCAATTCACGTATTTTCTCATAATAATGACTTCTTTCCGGATAAGGGTCTACTACACCATTCAGGATATAGGGGTATTTGCCGCCGCCTTGTAACAAGGCATTCACATAAAAGCCGCCATAGCCGCCTATGCCGACCAGCACTACGTTTACAGGTTTCATAGAACCACCTCTCTCCAGTGTTAGTTAGAAAAAGACAACGCGTCCTTCATCAGCAGACATTCTTGCTCTCAGACAGGCTTCTGTCACCGCAAACGATTGCTCAGAACTTATTAAACACTTGCCACGCCCTTGAACCTGCCGCAAGAAATCGGCAAAGATCGGCTGTGAAGGCAGCAAAGGTGCTTCTTGAATACCTTCGGCACCTTCGTTGATTACATACACTTTGTTATGCATCACTTCGACAATGCCACGCGTACCTACGATCCGTATACGATCATCCGCATGACTCGGAGCCTGCTTCGGTCTTAAATAGTCAATCGTGAGAGAACCCATAACTTCATTCGTACATGTAAATTGACACATGGCAGTCGCTTCTAACTCGCCATGCTGCTGATTGGCTCTCGTTGAATGCGACGCAAACACGGACGTGAATCGTTCACCACTCCATGAATAAAGCCAATCGATGGCATGACTTCCCACCCATGGAATCGTGCCTCCATAGGTTTCACGTCGCTTGTATAACGCATTGCGCTCCCCTAACCGGTATGATTTCTGTGCATGAAGCAATCTAACCTCGCCTACGCTTCCTTCCTGAAGCAACTTTTCTACCGTCAAAAAGCAAGACGTATAACGGATGCCGAACATCGCCGCCAGCTGTGCATGCGAGTTCTGATACGCCACTTTGACATTGTCCAAATCTGCTAAGGTCGTAGCCACCGGTTTTTCCACGAAAACATGAATATTGCGATGTAAGGCTTCCACAGCTATCGAGGCATGATCATTAAAATGGCTTGCAATGGCTACGACATCTGGCTTCAGTGTATCTAACATCTCTATATAGTTTGGATAAAGCTCCGGTATGTATCCGTACTGTAGTGCACGACGATTTAGGCTATCCATGTCCTCTCCATGCGAACCAGGAGCAATTCCTGCTAGATAGGCATCTGTTTGCTCCCGTAATCCTTCCAACACATAACCTACATGGCCGGTTGCGCCTATGAGCCCTATTTTCAGCACAATACGCCTGCCTTTCTATGACTAAAATCGAACTAATGTATCCACGCTTACGAATTGACCCGTCTGCATGGAAATATTGCCTGCAATGCCAGTCAGAATAGACATAGCACCATCTATATGCGTAGCCGCACGATTCAATCTGTCTTTCACTGGTTCCACAAAAATATCATGTAGTAAAGCCGGGTCTCCGCCGCCATGACCGCCTACTCCTTCTTCATAATCAACCTTAAACGCGTTTCCGAACATCGGATGAACAGTAATTGATCTTTCGCGAGATAATTCCTGTGCATGGGTTCCATCCGGATTGTTCAAGTGCTTCACAATCAATTTAATTTCCATTCTCCCCTTCGTTCCGTTCAGGCTAACGACCAGCCCTTCCCAGGGTGTGTACGCGTTAAGCGAATAGGTCAGAATTGCGTTATTCTCATAGCGAACGATGACTCCAAGCGTATCTTCTATGGAGATCCCATCGCCGAATACACTTTGATCGCGTTGATAACCATCTTCTTTCTCAGCGTCCAAATACATCGCTTTCAATGTGTCATTGCCTGCGAGGTCAATTGCGAAAGGATCATTCAATGCATTCTCACTGCCAAAGGAACGCTGGTAGAATTGTTCCACGCCGCGTCTTTCCGCGTTTTCTCTACCATAGAAACTCAAGTCACCCATTGCAGCAACTGTCTTCGGCTTCGTCCCCAACCAGAAATTAACGAGGTCGAAATGATGCGTGGACTTGTGAACGAGTAAACCTCCACTGTTTCTTTTATCTCGATGCCATCTGCGAAAATAATCGGCTCCATGTTTAATATCGAGCAGCCACTCAAAATTGACAGACTTTACTTCTCCGATTACATCATCCAAAATAAGCTCACGAACTTTGCTGAACTGAGGCGCATATCGATAATTGAACGCAACACGAAGCTGTTTTCCCGTCCGTTTCACCGTATCTAGGATGGCCTGACACTTGTCAGCATCCACCGTCATCGGCTTTTCAGAAACAACGTCACAACCTAATTCCATCGCTTTGATAATATATGTATGATGGGTGCGGTCGATAGAAGTTACAAAAATAACATCTGGCTTCTCTGCTCGAACCATCTCTTCGAATTGACTCGGTTTATACGTAGGAACAGCAGGATGATCGCATTCATTTACTAAGACACGATTGGTAAAATCCATGCGTGTTTGATTGATATCACAGATCGCGACCAGCTCTATGTTAGATTTAAATTCAGTTACCATCGCTGTATAGAAGAACTTTGCTCGTATTCCGCATCCGACTAAGGCATACCGCTTCTTTGACATGGTGGGTAATCTCTCCTTTAAATGTTATTCCGATATTTTAATAATTCCAAGCGATTTCACGAGTAATTCACGCAGCTTGTCAACTTCAGGTTCAACACCTAATCCTGGTGCAGTTGGAACCTGCGCGACACTTCCGCGGATATCAAGCCCTTTCACCAGCATATCTTGAAGCAGCTCTGGACCATTTAATTCAGCCGGAAGCGCTAGCTCAAGCGTACTGAACATATGAATGGACGCAGCGAAGGCCACGCCACAATCCGTCAAACCGCTGCCTAACAATTCGATGCCGTTCGCTTTAGCGACTGCAGCTGTTTCCATACATTTGCGAATGCCAGCTGATTTGCAAATTTTAAGAACAACCATATCCGCAGCTTCCATCCCAATCACTTTTGCCAAATCCATGGCTGAGAAACTGCCCTCATCAATGGCAATTGGTAATCGGCTTCGTTGGCGTATGGCTGTCATCCCGGACCAATCCGAGCTTTTAACCGGTTGTTCTACACAAACGACAGATGGGAATCCTCGGATAGCCTCCAAAAGCTGAACCATCGTACTCGGCGTATACGATTGGTTGGCATCCAGCCAGAGTGGTTTATTTCCTGCTACTTTGAGTATGGCTTGCAGACGCTTAAGATCCCCTCTGACATCACCGGATATTTTGATCTTATACGCCGAATAATGACTGGATTCTCGTGCTTGCTCGGCCATGACCTCAGGCTGGTTCACGCCAATCGCTGAACAAAGCGGAACTTCTGTGGTAATCGCACCGCCGAGAAGGGCATGTAAGGGCAATCCGGCCATTTTGCCTGCCAAATCGTGAAAAGCCATGTCGATGGCAGCTCTGGCGAATGGCATGCCATTCGATACGGATACGCTAAGCGCCTCTTCGGCTCGTTTATGGAATACGTTTACCTCATAGGGGGATAAGCCGATCGCTAAGGGAGCTAGATGATGCTGGATGACAGCAACCATCGTTTCAATCGTCTCGTAGCTCCATCTCGGCTCGGCTCGTTGCTCCCCCCAACCAACCAGTCCGTCATTCGTTTCCATCCTCACAAAGAGAACGGGCTTACCAGCGTCATTCGTCTTGTTGGTGGCCCCGTTACCAAGCGTAAACACTCTACGGTAGGGGACGAGCACCGGATATAATTCAATATTGGCGATAATGGAACGCATCCAATCTCTCCTCCCTTCATGTGCAAACGAGTGATTTTACATAAGCTATATCTGCGGCAATATGATCGTCAACATGTAATTCGTCGCTATATTCGGCTGTTAAACAAAGGACACCTTTGTAATCCCTTTGAATTAAATTATCGATAACTGATGGCCACGAAGCCATGCCTTGACGTGCAGTGCTCCAATAGGGTTCCCATTGTGCTTGCTCCGCTTCATTCCCGTTCACTCTTTGGTAGTAACCATTTTTCAGATTCACCATGCATAAATACGGTGCGACGACATCCAGACTCAACTCGTGTCGCTCTCCCGTTAAGGCATCATGCGCTGCATCCCAAATCGCGCCAAAGCAATTCGGATCTAGCCCATCTAGAATGCGATGCAGAGCGAAGGCATTTTTGATACGGGTGCGTCCAATATGCTGTTGAATGCCGACTTTTATGCGGTATCGTTGACAGAGCACTTGGAGTTTCTCCAGCTCGGACTTGATCCTTTTTTCAGATGCCCAGTAACCTTCTTTGAAATCAACATCAACCATAATCCGAATAAGGGGGACGCCTGACTCCGCACAAGCTGCAAAAATGGCTTCCTCGGTCGTACTCGCGATACTATAAATGTGAAGACCATACGCTTTTAATCTGCTGCTTAATCGTGGCAACTCTTTCTCAACTTGTTCAGGCTGCACTTGAAAGCCCTCTCGGACAGGAAATTCAATGCCATCAAAGCCTAATGATTGAACTTTTGCCGCGAGATTATCTATCGATAATGATTTCCATGGCTTGGTAAAGACTGAAAAAGCAAACCGAGATGGTTGATTCAGGTGATCCGTGTTTTCCAATTGTCCCAAGCAAGAATCACTCCTCTTTATTAAAAAATTCAATCTCTTCCCAATTCATTTGCGGAACATCTTCTAATAAAGGTTGATAGGCTTCCATACGACGCAGCTTAAGCAACATTTGTTTAATATCCTCACATGAACCTTTTACTGCTCTCGTATTCGTCATAATCTTCGTACTCAAATCGATTTCAACGACTTGATACGTCCCCTCATTCTCTACTTTGGCGATAATCTCGCCGGTTGGCGAAACCATCCCCGTAAACGAAGTTCCTGGATCAGCATGCAAATGACAAGTGGCGACATAGACAGAATTGTCAATCGCTCTTGCTCTTAATTTGATCTCCCACTGCGGATTCAAGGTATCTCCAAACAAGGGAAATAGGATCAATTCAGCTCCCCGTAAGGCCAATATGCGTGCGGATTCTGGAAAATAATTGTCAAAGCAGATCATGATGCCAACCTTACCGAAGTCAAGGTCAAACACAGGGAAATCACGCCCATACGTTAGCACCTTGGTCTCACCGCGGGTCAGATGCACCTTCCGATACCTGCCAATTTCTACGCCATTTCGGTCTA
Organism: Paenibacillus qinlingensis; assembly: GCF_031455095.1. Lineage (GTDB taxonomy): Bacteria > Bacillota > Bacilli > Paenibacillales > NBRC-103111 > Paenibacillus_E > Paenibacillus_E qinlingensis_A. The sequence continues at coordinate 1,369,655 of NZ_JAVDSB010000001.1, read as the reverse complement.
ACACATAGGAGACGTTATAGACATTCTCCTGCTCATCGATTTCATAATCCCAGGGAACAACGTAAGCATTATACTTTCGGGCCAGCTGACTGCAGCGCTGTTTATAGGTTTCTGAATACGTTTTGGACAACTCTCCTCTTGGAATATGACGCCGAGCCAAACGATATTGATATGCCTCTGGCATGAATACAAGATCGGCGCCATCCTTGAGACATTGCTCTGCTAGCTGCAGCAGCTCATCCAAGCACCCCTCTACCGTAACACTCTCGTCATACCGTGGCTTCACTTGAATGAGACCAATTTGGGCTGTTCTTCTTGGGGTATCCGTCATTGTTCTCAGCTCCTAAATGATTGATTTACGCTAATGCAAAGATGGTGAAAGTAACTGTCAACATGCTGGCAACTGTAGAGAATAACACCGCATGTGCGGAGAAATAAGCCTCATTATCGTATTCCAGTGCAATTAAGGCACAAATTAAGGAAGTTGGCGCCGCACAAGATAGCACTAAAGCGCTCGCAATATCTCCGTAGAAGCCCATTAATTTGACAAGTCCATATCCGATCATCGGACCTGCCAGCAGCCGAAGTGTAGCTGAGATAAGGACATCATGATACCGAATGTTCAGGTTCAACGAGGAGAGCTGAACACCTAATGTAATGAGTGCCAACGCAATTGTCGCGCCTGACATATATTCCAGCGGTAGATACAGGGGTTCTGGAATGGTGAACTGCGTTAATCGAATGACAACCGCTGCAAGCACCGCATAGATACCGGGGTATAAAATAATGGTTTTGATCGCAAAGTTAAACTCACCTTTATGCGCATTCGCGTTATAGATGCCATAAGTGCCCGGCAGCAGATTTTGAATCACCGATACGATAACTTGAACAGCTAAGGTAACCGGATTTCCTGCGAACACCAGTTGATTAAGCGGTATCATATAATTACCACTATTATAAAATAGGATCGTATTCCGCATGGCTCCCCGCATCGGTGCATCGTAGCGACGTATTCGGATCACAACTTCCGCCAAAACAGCTGATACAACAGCAAACAATAGACTGAACAAGGCAACTTTCAGTACGAGTTCCCAGCTTATTGACACTTTGAGCAGCAGTACAAACATAAAGATAGGCATAAACAAGTTAAATACTAGCTTGGATAAAGAGGCTGCGTGAATCGTGTATTTTCTTCCCATCACAAAGCCAGTTGCAATAATTAAGCCAATGGGAACCACATTCGACAATAAAATATGTAAAAAATAACTCAGATGATGAAGCCTCCCTCGATAGAATTCCAAGCATCATTATATTCTCTTCCCGAGAATACCATGACGAATTCCCAACCGTCGTTGTCCCACCATTTTGGAGAGAAGCTCAAGTAAGAAACTAATTTGCACTCCCAGTCTTCCGGTACAAAGCAATCCGAATAATAGATCGTTTTCCATGATCCCCACGGTTCGTTCGCTTCATAAATGCCCCATCCATAGTTTCTTGCTGTATGCTGCGTAACGAGGAGATATTTCTGCAGAGCAGGATTATACACCGCGTTTACCCGCATAACCCCATTCGCATCGTAAAAGACGGGCCTGCGCTGTTCGCCGTCATGCGTCCATCTGGCAGTTCCACCGTACTCATTTCCAGCAAAAAACTCGTAATGCGCCTGAGAAGTGATTTTATCCTTGGGGACTCGGATTAATGAGATTTCGCCGGGAATTTGCAATTCCCAGACCAGACTTTTTACTTCCGGTGCATACATATAGACATAGTTGTCTCTAGCTCCCTGATAATTCTGGCCAAACTGCAAAAAGGTCGGAACGAAAAACCCTCTAGATCGGTTAAACGAATTGATATTAAACTCTACGCATGTATCTTCCCAGCTAGCTCCATGATCTTCCGATTTGTATAGCTTCTGAAATTCATAGCAGTCACTAGACGCCGCTCCACTCCTCCACATGTAGAAGATACCATCTATACAAATGATCCCCCATGATTTACCTTCGAAGGTTGCAGGATGCTCTGCATCTTTTCCACCCCATACATTACATGCTTTGTAATCTTTGCGATCCCCTTCGATTCGCGCGATACCCATACTTGCACGCCCAATTTCATTCGTACCTCCGAAACCGCCGCCATCTCCAAATACGGTATATTGGTGACCATCATCCGCCCAAGTTAAGGGCCAATTATCACTGCCAGGAGCCAGACGAATGCGACTAGACCAATCAAAGGTGATACCTTTAATGAATTTACTTCTGGGATACGGCGGGTATAATGTGTTCGCAGACATCTCTTCCAACCTCCTGCTCTCTATTTACTGATGCATGCATGAACAAATGCCCGAAAGATATCGTTTGCTGCTTCGTTAGTTCCAGCTAAGTTTTCCGGATGCCACTGCACCCCGAGCACGAACCGATGTATCATACTCTCCAGCCCCTCGATAATGCCGTCAGCAGCCGTAGCATTCACTCGAAAGTCGGGTGCCGTCCGCTTTACCGCTTGGTGGTGAAAGCTGTTCACACGAATGTGAGCTGAACCAATAATCCGTTCCAATAACGACCCTGATTCGATGTGGATCTGGTGGGACAAGTGCGCTCTAGGTGCTTGCTGTCTGTGCTGTAAACACACGGCTTGAGCTCGTTCAATGTCTTGAATTAATGTTCCCCCTGCGACAGCGTTCAACAACTGCAAGCCACGGCATATGGCTAGAATCGGTTTATCCGATTTCAGAAAACGTTCTGTTAATCGGCTCTCGAGCACATCGCGTTCCGGTGTTATGGCACCTAAGCCTGGCGCAGGCTCTTCGCCGTATAGGAACGGATCAATATCCTCTCCACCGCTTAGCATGAGTCCATCTGCCATTTCGCAAATCTGATCCAACATATCTTGTGAAGCCATATAGGGCATTACGAACGGAATACCGCCAGCCTCTATGATCGCATTGGAATAATCTTTATGAAGAAACGTATGACCATTATCGAAAGTCGAAGTAACCACAATAATAGGTTTCATGTACAACAACCCCCAGTTGACAATTACGCTAGTTAATCAATCAATTCCAACGTCATGGAACGAACGCACATCGCATCATAATCAATCGATTTGAAGCGTCTGCCTGAGAAGACTAAATGCAGTTGAGTCCCGTCTTCACTTATCCATTTTGTGGGAAACCGGTACGCATGTGTCTTACCCAGTCCCCAGTATTCTGTAAAATAAACCGTGCTCCATGGCCCATAGGGCGTTGGTGAATCGAATATTCCCCATCCACCTTCATGATTACAGGCGGACACAAGCCAATATCTTTGAGTCGCTGCGTGGTAGATGGCTTCAAGCCTATGACAGTGATTAGGAAACGTGAATACCGGCTTCATCTCTGAGATAAGAGGAGTCCATATAGGCGTTCCTGAATCATCGATACCTTTAAAATATTCATATTCCGTTAGATGTTTGAGTTGATACCGATTTACTCGTGCTAGAACAATATGGTCATATTCCTCATAGGCACTAGTCCCGTGCGGAGAATAAATGTATACGTAATCGTCTGGTGCTCCTGCATAGTTTTGTCCGTAGTTGACGAAAGTTGGACAACCAAAGCTAGTTTCAAACTTGAATCCCCACTCCCATGTACGCCCCATGTCTGCGGACCATGCCAATTGTGAATTGCCTGCATTCCTGGCGAGCATATACATCACGCCGTCCACCATGAGTAATCCGCTAGCTTTTTCACCTGAAGAACCGTCGCCTTCCCGCTCTCCTGTTTCGGTCCGTAAGTTAACGCCTTCAAAAGATTGTGGCGTACCTATAATCTCGGCAAAGCCTAAACTTAGCTTTTTCTCCGTATGTGGAAGGAATCCATACCCATCCCCATAGGAGGTATAGAGCCCGCCATCATTCGCCCATGTACACGGCCAATTATCGCTGTCTTCACCGCTGATTCTAATTCGATCTGCCGGTTCGAAGGTAACATGACGCACCTTTTCACTAGCTGGAAAAGGACTTTGATGCTGCAGCATCTCTTGAATGGGATCGCAGATCCATTCCTTGATTTCACTCCAAAATAAAGCATTTTTGCCCTCTATCATCCGATTTCCTAGCCGCACAACAATCAACTCAAGACTTGGAATAACCATCATTACTTGATGTCCAGCACCTGCTCCAAGAAACATACAATCCGGAATGTTAGGAAAGATCGCGCAATGATTAGAGAAGCCGCAAATAGATGAAGTTAATAAATCACCTTGTGGGAAACCTTCTTGCGTAATGGAATGGAAATTGGCTGCCATCATTGGTTTTAACACATGAGCGTTAAGTAAGGTTTGGTCTCCCCATTGACCTTTCTGCAGATAGAGACGGGCAATTTGCAAAATGGCACGAGGTGAAAATTCGCCGCCGCCCCATGTCCCATACACGTCCAAGCCATTGTATTGAAAGGGCTTATTGTAGCCGATATGCCATTCCGAATCTGGAATGCCGAGGGGATTAAAGATTTTTTCCTGCAATAATGCTTGGATATTTGGATAAGGTGACTGCTGCAAGCTAACTGTAATGGCATAAGAAAGGGCACCGAATCCTGGGTTACTGTACAGAAACTTCGTTCCCGGGGGGTGCATCATTTGCGCCTTTTCAAGTGAACAAGTAATCGGATCCAAAGCAGAAGGACTTGGCTCTTTCTGCCAAAACATGCGTTTCCACCCCGATAACTCCGTATCAAGTGCCGATGTGTCCTCTAACCCTGAGGTATGCGTAGCTAAATGCCGAATCGTGATCTTCGATTTCAATGGATCCCTTTGCCAACTTGGAATGTAAGTACAAGCAAGATCCTGATAGGCGATGTACCCCTCCGTTACAGCAACGGCTAACGCTAGCCCCCCGACGATCGTCTTGGCAAGCGAGGCTGTGTAATGCGGAATTTCCGGGCCATAATCATCCGAATAACATTCCTTAATGAGTTTATTATTGCGCATGATAAGTAATGCTTTGGTGTTCATTTTCATTAATTGATTGGCATAACTATCGATCAACTGCGTATTCATTCCTTGATGATGGGGTTCATCGTACTCAAAAGTAATCATAAGCTTAGGCCTCCACATTCTTTGCAAGAAGTCGCTTCAATGTCGTTTCAATCGCCGAGGATTGCGCTTTTACTTGAATCTCTACCGGATATTGAGCGCGATTCGTAATAACTTCGGTACTGATCCGACTCATACGTTTGTGAATCTCGCGGAAGTTTCTACGGAAATACTCCGCTTGGATATCGGTGTATGGTGTGCTGATAGGGGCTTTCGCTGCAAACCCGTTGTCCAGCCAGTCTTGTGTTATTTCAGCTGCCCAAGCTAGATTCTCATCACCATGCGGACTTACGACCAGATCAGGGAGCGGCATGAAAATTTGACATGTCGATCCTGAGTCTTGTTCCCCCTGACCAAGAAACATCATTTGATGCAAATCAAGCCAATACTCATACTGATATTGGTCATCCATTTGATAAAATAGTTTGAAATAGGAGGAGAGCTGACTGCGATTGGGCTCCACATAACGGAATTCATCGATAGGTTCATAGACAATACCAATCGGATTGGGTGCATTTTCATCTCGACGATCCCACAGGTCCACGCGCTTCCATCGCTCGCCAGGATTGTCAGGGTCTTCTCCGAAAATAAGGCATTGGAATTGCTTAGGCGTGTACTTCGTTCCATCGTAATAAAGCTCAGGTGAATTCGCGCGACCGAACGGGTTGCCATCCGGGTTAAAGGTAATAATGGTATTCGCCAAAACTTTCTCACGGTCGAATTGACAAGGGTTACCGAGTAAATCTTTCCCGGTAAGAAGCTGTTCGATGACATCTACCATTCCGGCCGTGGTACCCGGTTCATGTGCATGGGGCTGGGAGATGTACAACGCCTTTTTCTTCGTGCGAGGTACTGTAAAATCCGAAATCGTGATGGCATACACCTTGTGCCCGCTGTAAGCAATCAAATGATCCAACACCATATTAGATCCTGCTAAGGTCTCCCATTCCTTTATTTTCTGCTCCAACTGTTCCGCTTTTGCAATGAATGGAATCAAAGTGATCTCTCCTGTCCGATAGACAAATAATTAACGTCATTAATGAATTCCTCTTGGGTTAAAATCTTGCACAAGATCTGCTTTTTCTTTTACGTTCAACAACCGCTTCGTTCCTCGCGATATCAATTGCCCATTCTGTACTGCGGGATCAGACTCTCTAGCGCTCAACATACGCGCCAGCTCATCTCTCCATTGCTGCAATTGCTCCTCGTTCAAGTTCGTTAGATCATGCATTTCCAGTGAATCCGTATAAAGATCGAAGAGCAGCTCATGTCCATCTTCTTCATACCAAATGTATTTCCATTGCCCATCCGTTACCATCAGGGTCCGTTGACCGCTGTGGCCAAATTCCCCCAATAGACAATGCCGAACAGAAGCTTCCTCCGGCTCTGCGACAAGCGGCAATAAGCTTCTCCCATCCAAGCCATCTACCTCCGCGATTCCTGCAATGGCTAGACATGTCGGCATAATATCTTGAAGTCCAACAGGCGAACGGGTGGTACGTCCAGATACCCAAGACTCGTCTCGAATCGGGCTCTTAGTTGGCGGTACAATGATTAAGGGAATTTGGCAAGCACCTCGCGTAAAATTAGCCTTAAACCAAAGTTTATGATCCCCCATATTATCCCCGTGATCCGAAGTGAAAATGATCCAGGTATTATCAAGAATGCCTGCTTCGCGCAAAGTTCCGATGATTCGGTTAATCGCACGATCAACCTGTGTAATGGACGCATAAAACCCACGATAAGCTAAATCTGCTTGTTTGTCCGTCAAGATCTCCCCACAATACCGCTCAATCGTTCGTTGATCGTATATAGAGTGCCGCTCCACCCAATCTCCACTAACGGGCTTGGGCATCTCATCTCTCTCATACAGATATAAATCGCGCATTAGCGGCGTTAGTGGCGGATGAGGTGCTGTAAAAGATGCCCATAAAAATAAAGGCCGCGTCCAGTCCCTCCGCTTGATCGTCTTGCAGCTTTGATCTGCAATCCACTCCGTCGGATGCAAATGATCAGGCAAATGCCACGGTGACATGGCATATTCATTATTGGCTATCCCGTGTGCAAAGGCTTGACCTGGGTAACCTTGCTCCGCCAACCAAAGCTCATAATCGTCGTAGCCCCGTTTCTCCGCTGTTTTGGCACCAAACAATCGCCCTTCTTCACACAAGAGCATACTGTCGAACCCATAATGGCAGCGCTCTGGATAGACATGCATCTTGCCAACGAGTCGTGTTTCATATCCCGCGTCTCCCAGTGTTTGAGGCAAAGTTGTCTCCGTAGGCAACTTGAACCCTTCTACATACGTGGTGATTCCCATGCAGTGTCCTTCAAGCCCCGTCATGATACTTGCCCTAGCTGGAATACAGATTGGCGTTGCCGAATAGGCTTGCTCGAACCGTATACCGCGTCTGGATAAAATATCTAGATGCGGCGTTTGGATAATTGGATTGCCGGCACACCCCATCAAATCAGCACGCATTTGATCTGTTGTAATGAGTACGATATGTGGCTTCATGACTTCCATGGCCCCCTAATCTCTTCAGCTAAGCTACTCAAATCAGCGATTAAAATTTGTCTCTTCCCTTCTGGCGTACCATTAAAACAGACATATTTGAAATCATTACGCCACACTGGGTGCGGATCACAACGTAATTCTGCAGGTATAGACGTACCTCCAAGCGTCCAAATCCAACAAATGGCTTCTTCTTCGCCCGTACTCGTTCGAATTAATCGGATAGGCACCTGATGAGCTTCATTGGTAAAAGGTTCCCCGGTATAAGCATCCGTCACAATATAGCTACCATGATGAGAAAAGCTGGGATGTCCGCCGCCTCGTACCTGTGGGGCTATGATTTGGAATTTCTCTCCTGCGCTGTCAAACTGACAGAACCGCAGCTCTTTCAAATTGATATTCATGAGAATATCTGTTCCGTTGGGATGCCAATCAGGGTGATGAGAACCTTCCAACCACATTTCATATGGGAGCGCGATCTTAGCATCGCTCCCATCAGGAGCCATCGTGACGATGAACTTCTTTTGCGGCTGTCCATGATCGAATAAACATCGTACTACTTGCATAATTCGATCTTGTTGACGGTTAATTTTCGTATGGAAAAAGGTAAATCTTGCACCTTCGAATGGCTTCTTATTCGGTAATAGCTCATAAGCTTGCTGTAAGCTGAAAAGCAATCGCTTCGTATTGCTCTTCACATCTACCAGCCATAAGCCCTCATCATGAGGTGCTCCGATTGGCGGTGTACAATCGCAGTCAACTGGCATCGTCGCACCATAACCATTTTGTGAGGCATTAATTAGCGAGAGAGATGGACTCAAAAGATAGGAGCCATCTGGTGCAATCTGATAAACCGGACCCGCCATCCTTCTTGTAGTTCCTGTGTCTAGCGAATACTCTACGGCAAATACATCACAGCCCTCTTTATCGTTAAAATAAAGACGATTGTCACTGCCCCAACAGAGATGCGCGCCAACCTGCATTCCCCAGCCCTTCGTGTCGGCAATTTCCGTTATCGTTTGTTCCCCCAAATGAATAATACAAACCGTCGCCGCATCATCAGGTCCAGGCAAGCGGTCTTGAAAAGGCAGTTTCAAACAAGCTAATAAGTTGCCCGATGGGCTCCAAGGGCTTACGTCGAAGAACGTATGAATGTAATAACCATCTTCAGGCGTAACGATCGTAATCGGATATGCCGTATGGCCAGCTGCATAAGGTCTGAACTTCACTTTGTTTGTTACTCTCATTCCCTTCACCCCTTACTGCATTTTCTGAAATACGACAAGCTCGCTGTCAAAATCTCCCTTTAGCTCAAGCTGAACGCCTGTGGCCATTAACGAAGCACCGCTGCGTTCCAGCTTCAATGACTCGCAACTGTAAACTGCTTGCGGGTTCAAGCCTTTCAATCGGATTGGATACACGGAATGAACAAATCGCATCGAATGTCTAAAGGCAAATAAGACAACTTGGTTCCTGTCTTGGTTTACATATTGAACGGCAGCCGTACCCTCCGGTGAGTTTGTGGGCATAAGTCTGTATAAATCTCCCTCTTGAACAGTTCCACGAATGTTTTTGTATTGCGCAATGTAACTTCGGCATTCTGCAAATTCGGCCTCAGTAAGCTTCGACAAATCCAAGCTGATACCAAGAGATCCCATCATAGCGACGTGGAACCGATAGCGAATCGATGTCGATCTGGGACGAATTCGCGCTGCCGGAGCTACCCAACACATCATCGCTTTCGGCGTATAGCCATAGGAGTATCCCTCTTGTATGGATAATCTGTCGAAGCCGTCCGTATCGTCACTCGTCCAGAATTGCTCAACATATTTCATCATGCCTAAATCAACCCGGCCACCGCCGCTCGCACAGGCTTCAAACATAACCCGAGGATGCCTGTCTCGTAAGGTTTCTATAATGCCGTACAGCCCTTGCACATATCTGACCCACACTTCTTTGTGATGCTCCCTAGGTGCATCATGCCATCCAGGCTCACTGATATAGCGATTCATATCCCATTTCACATAGGAAATATCATGAGTAGCCAATAAATTGTCTAGACGGCTAATCAGGTGATCTCTTACATCTTCTCTAGCCAAATTAAGCGTAAATTCCTTGTTTAAATGCGTGCGTTCCCGATTAGGAAAATGGAAGATCCAATCGGGATGTTCACGATATACGTCACTGTCAGGACCGACATTTTCCGGTTCCACCCACAGCCCGAATTTCATGCCTAAAGACTTTACGTGATCGATTAATGGGGTTAATCCATCTGGGAATTTACTGGGATCGGCCACCCAATCGCCTAGTTTAGAACGATTCGTGCGACTCGGCCCAAACCAACCGTCATCCATAACGAACATTTCTGTCCCCATCGCTGCTGCCTTATCCGCTAATAACTTCTGACTATCTACGGAAATGTCAAAATGAGTTGAATACCATGAGTTATACATGACTGGCCTAATTTGATCCGCTTGGCGAAGAAGGTACTTCTCTTGGTAACGGTGCATATTGCGGCTTGCTTGCCCGTAACCATGTTTCGTATATCCAGCTACGCAGACAGGCGAACTGAATGACTCACCTGACCCAAGCGTCCATGCGAAATCAAAATCATTCAACCCTGCTGTGATTTGAAGGGATTGTCTCATATAGCGTTCTGCTACGAGTTTCCAATTTCCGCTATAGGCAATCGCCCCGAAGTATACGTCACCGTGTTCCTCTGCAGCATCACCGAAGTCCACCGCGAACCACGGATTGTACAAATGCCCAGATAATCCGCATCGACTTTCCAATACTTTCTTGCCTTCTTGTAAAAACTCACGACGAACCTGGAATTCTCCGCCCCAATGCCCTGTCAAATAGGTAAACTGATATTGTGGATAGACTGGTAAATGCCATACCGCTCCCATCACTTGTTCCAGCGTAACGGATTCATGGCTTGCATTTATAATTTCAACATTTCGTTCGATGAGATCCTGTTCAGCAATGAGATTGTAATGAAGCAAAACATGAAGCTGCTGCTGCGAATCTACTAATCGAATTGTAAGCAGGTTACGATTGGTTATTTGATAACTATCATAAATATGGCAAAGATCACGACTGTGATCAGCGAAAGTTATTTTTAAGCCAGGCTCTGTGAATCGCAACCCACCCCAAGGCATAATTTCATCTTTGGATGAATCCGTATGGGAAGTTCCGATCCAATGCTGACCACCATTTTCATGCTCATAATCGAATAATTGCTGTTTCTCACCCCAGTAGCGGTGCAGCAATTGTCCTTTGGGAGATACTTGAATGACATAATCAGATTCTTTCGTTGAAAGGATCCACAATTTCTGTTGTTCCAGATACTGTATGGACATGCTGCTGAGCCTCCATTAGTTGGGAGGATAGGTAGTAGCACCTATCCTCCCCTGATGTCAATCTCGAAACATTTTAATCGCTACGAGACTTATATCTTTCGCATCAATGGTTAGATCTCCATTCACATCGGACGCTTTCATCGACTCCCAATTCGGGCTATTGCTACTTTTATGCAAATGGGAAATGACAATGAGTAAGTCGGCTATATTAATCTTACCGTCCGCGTTCACGTCTTCCCGCTGGCGAGGGATGATTTTAGCCTTGAAAGCATCAACCGCAGTTTGCAGCGCAACTTTGGCAGTATCTACCTGCGCTTGCGTTGCACTTCCATTCGAAGCCGTGACTTGCGCAGCCTGTATGGCTGCATAAAGAATCTCCTTCGCACCTTGCGGATATTGGCCTGGCTTCGTTCCAACAACGGCAGCATCGTGCACGGTTTGCGCGTTTGAGATCGTTGCGACGAGTCCTGTTGGATCAACAACGGCCACATTAAAGTAGCTTTCAGCAGCAACGCCTGCAGCCCCATCGTATACAGAAGCAGTTACCGTATACTGACCATTTGAAAATGGTACATTCGCTACATCTAACATCCAAGTACCCAAATCCGGATGATACGAAGCGTATACGTTAAAGCTGACCGATTGGCTTTGGTCAAATGCCATCGAAGATGGATTTAAGTATTTGTTTGAAGCATTTTGAAGAATAGAGATGTAAATGCCTGTAATTGCTTGATTTTTCGTGTCGGAATCGCTAGCTGTTCCAGCTATTACGGTTGGCTTTTCAGCAAGTGTTGAGCCCGCCAGAGGATTCGTAATAGCAGCTTGTGCATTGCCTACAACTGGTCTACTTTTCACGACAGGAATGTATTGCAGATTCGTTGAGTTACCGTTTTTACCTAGTGTTACTGTGGAGCCAGCCAAATAAGTCTTCTTGTATAAATCAAATGGCAGTGTCTCATTAATGATGAAAGCTTCTCCCGTAGCTACATAGCCAGCATCTAGGAACCACTGCGGCTTAGCTGTCAATCTACGGTCATAAGCTACATACACATCTGCATCGACAAGAACTTTGTACGTGGCTAACGGATCATTGCCTAAGTACGCTTTCGAGTTGGCTGCTGTCATAATCCAGTTACTGCCCGCTACAGTCTGCGGCACATAATTAAATTTAAATGCCCTGTCACTATAGGTCAGGTTTCCGGTCTGCAAGTTGGTCATGATGGACCACGTACTTGCTCCCGTTGCAGTCGGATTGACGACAAGTTCGGAAATAATCTGAGGATACTCTTCCTGTCCTTGTTCGTCTTCAGGTTCGCCTTCCGCAGGATCAATTAGCGGTGGTTGAGAACCTCTTCCCTCGACGAAAGCGGCATAAGATTCCAACCACTCTTCTAGATTCGTGTAACCGTCCCCGTCAGCGTCAGCGCTTGGGTTTTTGGGAAGGACCAGCTTTCTCTGATTTGCTGCAACGACTGGCCAGCCGCCGGCTTCCGCTATCGTGTTGACGATCATTCCTGTTCCATTTCGTGCTTGGTTAATGATTCTTGTTTCATAAGGTAAACGATCGGCTGGTCTAGCGCCAGCTTGGTTTAATACCCAATCCATCACTTCACCGACAGGTTTGGCAACGAGGCCATCTACCCATGTTGGGGCTTCTGTGGCTTGCAGCTGAGCTTGGGTGAGCGTTGAGCTGTTTTGAATCAGATCCCACTGTGTACCCACTGTAAAAGAATGATTCTGTACGCGATTATCGGATAGATAGATTTTACCGCCGGAGGCGAATCCAGCATTGATTTCAATCGGTTTCTTCCCTACAGCCCAAGATGCCAATGAAGGTCCGTTCTTGAAAACATTGCCGACAAGACTGTTTCTCGTCTCAATATTTTTCTGTGCATCAAAACGGTTAAATGAATTGATTCTGTCATAAAACACATTGTTTACTTCAACGTATTCGCTCGCCATGACATAAGGAATGCGACCTTCAGCGTGGCTTAGCAAACTGCCGATCAACGCGACTCTGGAATCCGGTTGATTATCAAATATAGGGCCAAATCCATGTGGCGCAGCGACAGTTGCCCCTTCATCGATATGAATGGAGTTGTTTAATGGCTCGGCACCGATAACATTGCGGAACGTTACATTCCCGTAGGGACCCCAAGTTCCGAATATTTCGTCAACTGACCATGTGAATGTGCTATGATCAACCACAATATTGTCTGGCCTTCCAGTTGGAATGCCAATAGACAGCGCATCTCGATTCGTTGGTGTTACCGCATAGGGCTCGTCACCTGGTGCTGCTCGGATATGCTGAATGAGTACATCATGGGTGTAAATACGAATATTAGCTCCTTTTAAGAAAATACCTGGCGAAGGTGCCGTTTGACCCGCAATAGTAAGATAGGGATCAATAATATCCAAAAAATTATTCACGACAATCGTACCCGAGACTTCAAACACCACGACCCTTGGTCCGGATTGGCTAATGGCGTATCGCAACGTTCCTGGTACATTTTTATCCTCGAGGCTCGTTACCTTATAAACCATTCCACCGCGCCCTGCTGGCGTATCCAACCCATAACCTGAAGCACCTGGAATAACTGGCTGAGCATACACAGAACTTGAAATGAAGAATAGGAGGAAGCCAAAAAATATACTGATAAGTAGTCTTGTACTTGTTTTCACGATGTTAGGCGCAGCCAATCTCGTTACCATGTCCAATCCAATCACTCCTATCGGAAATTCAGCTATAGATCCCAATTAATATTTTGGAATGTACCTGTTTGTGCAGATTCCTTCGCTTTCAGGCACATCAACGCGCTTAGAAGGCCATCCTCCAGCGTACTAACTGATTTTTCTTGTCCCTTCATAACATTCACAAAATTTTTAACAAGTGCGGTATCCCCACCGAAATGATCGTTGCCCAAATCTAAATCATGCGTCTCCACACGTGGCGTATGGTGCATGTATACCTTTAATTGACTTTTATAAAAGTCGAACTCCACGGTGCCTTTGTAACCCATAAATCGAGCTCCTCGGTAACCGGCCTTATTACGGACAAAAAAGTTTTGAGAATAGGTAACATGCATACCACTTTCGTAACGAACAATGGCACTCCCTGAGTCCTCATTCCCTGTATCTTCAGCGAAAGCACAATACGCCCATTTCTCACGCTTTGGACTTTTGAAGAATGCCGTACTCTCTTCACACGTCGTATTCTCCTCGCAATCGACACACTTCAATCCTGCAGGCTTTGTTCCTTTAAAAATCTGCTTCGAGGTCATTGCGCACACGCTGACAGGTAACTGCCCTGTGACATAATTGATATAGTCCAAATCATGCGTAGCCTTCTGGAGAAACAATCCCCCTGTTTCATTCTCGTCTCGGTACCAATTGTGATAGTAGACGGAACCGTACGGGGTATTGTTAACTGCTTGCACATGCTCGACTGTTCCAATTTTCCCAGAATCAATGATCTCTTTGGCTAATCTAGCTAGTCTGGATACGCGTAGAGGAAAAGAAACAACGACTTCCGAAGTGGCGTTGTCACTACCTTTTTTTAATAAATGAACATCATCCAATGTTGTAGAGACCGGTTTCTCTAAATATAAGGGTATACCGGATGGTAAAACTTTCAGCGCCATTTGCGTATGCAGGGAGCATCGAGTTCCGATTAAAAGACCATCAGGACGCTCATTTCTTAGCATCTCTTCAACCGTTTCATAATAATGAACATCCGTAAGATGGTTATTCTCTTCTTTAATAAACTCATTTCGAACGTCAACAATTGTAGTTACTTGACATTCCGGATGATGCTCTTGCATGACCTTGATCACATTGCGAATCCTCGAACCATAGCCGATAACACCTAACTTCAACATCTTGGTTCCCCCTATGACTGACTTCTTCAAATCACATAGCCGGGAGGCGTACCGTTTCATGACTCTGGCATCCTCCCGACCGTGCCTCACTGGAGCTAGCTTACATTACTTTACTCAATAGCGATTACGTACTGACCTAATGACGTATCCCCGTTATTGCCTAGAGACACCGTAGAACCTGATGTATACGCTTTCCTGAATAAACTGTACGTCAATCCGTTACTAGTCAAATCAGCTCCCGTATCCGTCCATGTTGACAGCCAAGAAGGTTTCGTTGTTATTGCGTCATTGTGCGCCACGTACACATTGGCGTTACTGTTAACCGTAAAACTTACAAGTGTTGTACCCGTATATGCTTTCGAATCCATCGCAGGTCGAATCCATGTCTTTCCAGTCACACTTGGTGCCACAGCAGAGAATACGACCGTTCTGTCCCCGTACGTCAAATCCCCAGCTTGCAGATTCGCTCGGATAGACCAGTCTGCTGAATTGGCTGAGTCATTAACAGTTAAATTCGAGACTAGTGATGTAAGTGGTTTTACCACAACCACATATTGACCCAACGATGTATTTCCATTATTCCCTAGCGATACGGCAGCCCCAGAAGAAAATGTTTTCTTATAAAGGCTGTAGGTTAACCCATTCCCAGCTATATCTTGCCCCGTGTCTGTCCATGTCGATAGCCAAGTAGGTTTAGTCGTAATCGCATCATTATGAGCAACATACACATCCGAGTTCTGGTTAACATTAAAAGAAACAAGCGTAGTCCCGGTATATGCCTTAGAGTCCATTGCCGGTTTAATCCAATCGCTTCCCGCTACACTTGAAGAAACAGCTGAGAATACGGTTGTTCGATCCCCATAAGTGAGGTCTCCTGTTTGCAGATTAGTGCGAGTAGACCAATTAGCCGCGTTCGTTGCATCATTGACAGTGAGATTGGAAAATAATGTAGAAGATACTGCTCTTCCCTCTACCTCAGCTGAATAGGTTTCTAACCACTCTTCCAAATTCGTATAGCCATCAGCGTCATCATCCGCGTTCGGTGATGTTGGAAGTACCAGCGTCCGGGTGTTGTTCTGAACAACGGGCCACCCCCCCGCTTCAACGATGGAATCGATGATAGCACCTGTACCATTTCTCACATTGTTAATAATGGTGTTCTCATAAGGAAGGCGATCAGCTGGTCTTGCTCCTACGTTATCCAAAACCCAATCTACAACTTCACCGACTGGTTTAGCGACAAGTCCTGTATTCCATGCTGGCGGCGTAGCTGCTTGCAGCTGAGCTTGAGTGAAGGATGTACTATTCTGAATCAGATCCCACTGTGTACTTAGCGAGAAGGAATGATTCTGCACGACATTATCGGACAGATAGACTTTCCCGCCAGAGGCGAATCCAGCATTGATTTCAATCGGTTTCTTCCCCACAGCCCAAGCAGCAAGGGAAGGACCGTTTTTGAATACATTACCGACAATACTATTTCTGGTCACTACATCTTTCTGTGCGTCAAAACGGTTAAAGGAATTGACTCGGTCATAAAACACATTGTTGACTTGCACATAATCGCTCGCCATGACATAAGGCATACGACCTTCTGCATGGCTGATTAAGCTGCCCACGACCGTGGAATGTGAACTCGGTTGATTATCATAAATAGGGCCAAATCCATGCGGTGCAGGCTCGGTATCCCCTTCATCGATATGAATCGAATCATGGAGTGGTTGTGAGGCAATCACATGTCGGAACGTAATATTGCCGTATGGATTCCACGCTTCCCATAATTCATCTACCGACCAAGTAAACGTGCAATGGTCAATGACGATGTTTTCTGCCTTTCCATTGAGGCCATTAATGGCTAAAGCATCGCGACTCGTCGTTGCTACGCCAATGGGATCATCTCCCGGCGCGACTCTTAGATGCTGAAGCAGTACGTCATGCGTTAAAATTTGGACCACAGCTCCCCTGAGGAAAATACCTGGAGACGGAGCTGTCTGACCGGCGATGGTGATGTATGGATTATTAATGTTCAACGTTGCGTTGACATTAATTGTGCCGGATACTTCGAACACAATGACACGGGGGCCCGTGCGGTTAATGGCGTATCGCAACGTGCCTGGCGTATTCGTATCCGCTAAACTTGTTACTTTGTAGACGGTCCCCCCGCGACCTGCTGGGGTATCCATCCCATAGCCTGCTGCGCCTGGAATGACGGGTAACGCGAATGCTGAACTTGAGATGAAGCATGCTGTCATGAACATGAGACTGAACAGAATGGCTAATCTTAATTTGGACATTGAAATCCTCATAACTCGTTCCTTCATTTAATAAGTTCACCTCATCCGAATAGATTGGTAGATCCTTTCAACGAAGACTGACAAGAAGGAGCATGACCATCCATGCTAGATGCCCATCCCGTTTACGATTTCAGCACATCACCTCCTATCGGTAGCGCCTGCTATTCTTTCAAAGAACCGATCATCACGCCTTTTACGAAATATCTTTGGAGAAAAGGATACACAATTAATATAGGTACAATGGAAACGATAATAATGGCATATTTCAATTGAATGGCAAAGAGTGCACGATCTAATTGATCGCTCATCCCTTCCAGCATGGAATTGTTGTTCTGTACTAACACTTTCATTAAATATAAGGACATCGGCTGCAAGTTGACATTGGATAAATAAATCATGGCAGGTACATAGCTATTCCAATGTCCTACTGCATAAAACAATGTCAGTACAGCCAGGATTGGTTTGGATAAAGGTAAAATGATCTGAAGTAAGATACGGATATCATTCGCTCCGTCAATTCTTGCGGATTCGGTCAAGCTTTCCGGAATGCTTTGTAAAAATGATCGGGTAATGATGATATAAAAGGCGCTCGTCAAGCCAGGAAGCAGAATCGCCCATCTTGTGTTGTAGAGGCCTAGCTCTTTAATAAGTAGGAAGCTGGGAATAAGCCCTCCACCAAAAAACATCGTAATGACGATAATGACCATAATCCAATTTCTGGCAAAAAAAGTGCGGCGTGATAGCGGATAGGCGGCTAAGATGGTAAAGATGAGATTCAGCATTGTGCCAACGACCGTATAGAAAATCGTGTTATAGTAGGCGACCCAAATGTCCTCATTCTCAAATACTCGCTTATAACTTTCTATCGAAAATCCTTTAGGGAATAGCCACACAGAACCTGAAACGACATGCTGTGGTGCACTGATCGACATACTAAATACATAAACAAACGGATACAATGTGATCACGATGACCATAACCATCATGACATAAATGAGCCAATCCATGATGTTGCCTCTTTTTGCTCGTCTTACTACGGCCAATTCGAAGTCCCCCTTACCATAACGACGTTTCTGACACCTTTTTGCTTATTCGATTAACCGTTACCAGCAAGATCAGATTGATGATGTTATTAAACAAACCAATCGCTGTTGTGTAACTGTAATCGGCGCTCTGAATCCCTTGTCTGTATACGTAGGTGGAGATGACATCCGCCGTTTCATACGTGGTAGGGTTGTAAAGTAGATTAATTTTCTCAAAACCAACATCCATTAAATTCCCCACACTGAGGATTAACAGAATGACGATAGTCGGGACTAGACCCGGCAGTGTAATATGCCACATTTTATGTAGGCGGTTTGCTCCATCCATTTCTGCGGCTTCATAGAGCTGAGCATCAATCCCTGCAATCGCTGCTAGATAAATGATGGAGTTCCAGCCGAAGCCTTGCCAGATGGAGGAGGAGATAAAAATATCTCTAAACCAGCTAGATTCACTAAGAAAATTGATCGGTGCAAAGCCGAACCAGGTAATCACGGTATTCACGATACCGCCATTCACTGTTGTAAAGTTGGTTATCATCCCTACAATAACTACGATCGAG
This sequence comes from Paenibacillus qinlingensis, assembly GCF_031455095.1. Taxonomy (GTDB): domain Bacteria; phylum Bacillota; class Bacilli; order Paenibacillales; family NBRC-103111; genus Paenibacillus_E; species Paenibacillus_E qinlingensis_A. Next base: position 1,350,934 of record NZ_JAVDSB010000001.1, on the reverse strand, counting down.
ATAAAGTGTGGAAGGTAGCTGATCGTTTGAACCGACTTTTTGAACATACCTTCGCGTACTTCGTTTAGCAGTAGTGCAAACATTATTGGAACCGGGAACCCCCATAACAAGGAATAGAGGCTAAGTAATACTGTATTTTTCATCAAGCGCCAGAAGTATACGGAATTAAAGAAGGTCTCAAAATACTGAAATCCAACCCATGCACTGCCGAGAATCCCTTTGAGGGGCTTAAAGTTTTTAAAAGCAATGATGATACCATACATTGGAATGTAGTGGAAAATTAAATAGTAAAGTAAGACCGGTAGAATGAGTAATAACAAATATTTATCCCTGTTTAATACTTTTGCTACATTCCCCATCATGTTCACCTCCGCATTTCAAAAGGCAGGCGTGTGTAATCTTACACACGCCACGTCCTTCGTTTATAAGTCGTTATTTCTTCATATAACGGTCGTATTGTTTTTGTTTGATGGCGGTTAATTGATCGACACCGAGTTCTTTACTGCGTTTGACATATTTATCCCAATCAATAGGTTCTTTCCCAAAGATATACTTGAGGATAGTTTCTTCATGGTACGTGTTTAAATCCGTGGAAATTCGTTTCTCATCTGCCGCTTCTTCTTTCGTTGCCAACATAAATTGGAACGGAATCGGATCGATCAGATATGGTTCTATTTTCTTAGCCAAAGCGACCAAATCAGGTTTCATTTGCAGTAAATCCATCGCTTGATTGGAGAACACGCCTTTTTCATCACGAATCCAAGGTGTAGATGGGAAAGCGCCAAGACTTCTTAATGCGCTTGTTGCGTCAAGCTTATCTGGATTGTTTTTAATAAAATCAGTGAATTGCGGTTTGCCGTTTACCATCGTATAGCTGATGCCTTCAACCCCATAACTTTGCATTCTTGCCCCTTCTTCACTGGCAAAAATATAATCCAGCCATTTGATAGCAACTTCCTTATTCTTTGCGTCTTTGCTGATGGCGTAGTAACCGCTGAGAGGTCCGTATTTTTCATAGTACCCTTTTAAGCCGGCATTTGCGGGAGGTACTGTAACGATCCAATCCGTCCCAGGCTTATTAATTGCAGCCTCTAAGGTTGCCGTATTGTTAACAAATCCTTGTGTAGCCCCTACCAATTCCCGTGTAATGTCTGGAAGGATTTGGGCAGGTGTACGTTTTGTCACGAATTCAGGATCAATTAATCCCTCGGTATATAGTTTATTGAGCCATACAACTAAGTCTTTCGCTTTGGGGTCCATCCACTCGTACTTGACTTTACCGCTGGCATCTACGGAATAATTGTTGCTGTAATCGCCCATTTTGAGGCCAAGCGCTTTACCGAAGTTCTGCAGCCCACCCCATGAATAGTTAGGAGCAAGTGGAATTTCGTCTGCTTTGCCGTTGCCATTCGGATCTTTTTCTTTAAAAGCTTTTAACACGGTGTACCATTCATCTAGATTCGTCGGTTCCTTCAAACCTAGTTTATCCAACCAGTCTTTTCGGATTAGCCAACCTTGTGGATCGGAATAAGCAGTACCACTTGTATCGCTGGAGAGTGCGTATATTTTGCCGTCAGGAGCCGTAAACAATTTGCGCATATTCGGATATTGCGTGAAATACTTCTTTATATTTGGCGCATATTTGTCAATGAGTTCATCCATCGGAACGATGAGGCCATCATCGGCTGCGGCAACTGGATTGGATGGAAGCTTCAAAATATCAGGTAAATCCGTTGCCGCTGCCAAACGAATATTCATATTCGCGTTATATTGTGCGGCTGGACTGACATCCCATTTAATCTTGACGCCTGTCTTCTTTTCTACTTCCTGCCAAACAGGGAGGTTCTGTGTGTAGCTTTTTGGAGCGTAGCTATTGTCAGGAATACCAATGGATAACGTCACCGAGCCATCTTTCACGATTGGCAGCGTATATGCCGGAGCTTCAGTTGCAGTAGGTTTAGTTGACTCAGCACTAGGCTTCGGCTCGTTGCTTTCTTCACTACTCGATTGGCTGCATGCGGCCAGCACGCTCGAAAGTAACACAATGCTTGCCGTTGTTAAAGCAATCTTTTTCTTTTTTGGCATATACGTGAGCCTCCCTTATTTGTTGTGACACGAACTTGTTTGCGTTCACATTACTATTATTAACGAATTATTGAAACAGAAAAATACTATAAATCCGCGATCTAGTACAGTAAATGGACTTCTTTCGTTTGTGAAAGGTATACAATCGAGTTAATTGGTTCAAAAATCTGTTTTTTTAAGATTACTGTCCCTTTGAACGTAAAAAGCCATCACGGCGAACCGGATGGCTTTCTTAGTATGTTTTAGGCTAAAACTTCCCACATGCGTTCATAAATTTCATATCGAGTTGGTTCATTATGGCTGCTACGCTGAATATCTTGAGCAATTTCCAACATTAAAGCTTTGAAGCATTCTACGGAATGTCCTGCAATATGCGGTGTCACTAACACATTATCAAGCTTTGTGAATGGTGAATCCTGAATAATCGGCTCTTTCTTAAATACATCAAGTGCGGCAAAGAAACGACCCGTCTGCAACTCCTTCAGTAAGGCATCCTCATCTAATACGGATCCTCGCGATGAATTTATGAGAATGGCTCCATCCGAAATCGATTGTATTAAATCCTTATGGATAAGGTTGTCTGTTGAAGGAAGCGAAGGTGCATGGATGGAAATGATCGGACAACGCATCACATCTTCAATTGAGGCAAGTTGAACACCAAGTTTCTGAGCATGCTCCTCCGTGAGATAGGGATCATAAAGCAATACCTTAACTTTAAATGGCGCTAATAATTGGAGAAAAGCTCGTGCTGTGGAACTCGCGGATACGATTCCTATCGTATTGCCTGTCAACTCATGACCCTGATTTCGTTCGGGGATTTCCCACCAAGCTCCTTGTTTTACTGCGCTGCTGCACTGCGGAATTCTTCGCAATAGCGCTAAAAGTACGGTCAAGCAATACTCGCCAACGCTAAGGGCCAACCGAGGTGCACCCGAGAATACCTTAATGTCATGTGCGAAAATATCTTTGGTTAGGCACCCTTTAACGGAGCCAGCAGCATGACCCACATAGCGAAGTTTGCTTGCTTTTTGCAGCAAGTCAGGCGTTAGTTTCGGCGTCCCCCAGCTTGACAGCAGAATTTCGGCGTCTTCCAGGATGTGTGCCATTTGTTCATGGGAATAAGGCTGGTTGCTAGTATTCCAGACCGCATCGAAGTGTTCATTGATAAACGTTCGCGTTTCCTCTGTACAAACATTTTCTAAACCTTGACCAAATGGTAAAATATAAGCTTTTGCTTTATGACTCATGTACCTAATCCCCCTGCTCTTATGAATTGGGATGCTCATTGGGACTCTCAAAGTTGGATAGGGTCATCATAAGTCTGACTCCAAACTTTGTCAATATATGAATTAACTTCTTTTCATGAGTTGGGATGTTTGTTATGATGAGTTCAATGAGGTGGAGCTATGACCATTCGAAATAAGCATGTTGAACAAAAAAGTAAGCTCGCCATCCTGCAAGCACTCCGTATGCACGGATCTTCACCTCGTATTAGGCTTGCCACGCTGACTGGGTTAAGCCGAGCAGCCGTGTCTTCTGCGATAACTGAGCTGATGGAATCAGGTCTCGTTATTGAAAGGGAACTCCTTCAATCTACTGGCGGTAGACCCCCTATTGCGATACAGTTAACCCCCCGCACACATGCCGTCATTGGTGCGGATTATGAGCATCAGCAATGGACGCTTGGTGCTTTCGATCTTATTGGCCATACGATGAACATGATCCAAATTCCTGTTGGTCAGTCTGATCCCCAATCGGCGATCGAGATGCTAACTAAGCAACTCCCTGCTTTTATAAAATCCATTGAAGCACCGATAATTCCCGTACTCGGACTTGGTATGCCCGGATTAATTGATACGGAGCATGGCATCATCGTCAGCGCTTCTGATCTAGGCTGGGAACGTGTAGACATTCGAAAGTTAATTGAAGATAGAATCGATTGGCCAACGATTGTATTAAATCGTCATCGTGCTAGAGGACTTGCAGAGTGCCGCTTCGGTTCGGGGAGCAAGAACAGCCACATGATTTATGTGGGTGTTGGTACAGGCATTGCTGCTGGTTTATTTCATAATCAGCGATTATTGTCTGGCGCTCTTGGTGGTGCTGGTGAGCTCATGGGTCATATCACTATTGTTCCTGATGGTCCCTTATGCCCTTGTGGGAATCAAGGTTGCCTACAGATGCTTGCTGCGGAATCCGCCATTGAGCATGAGTACGCCACGCTGAATACGGACACTTACGAAGATATGACCATGGATACGATCTGCGAGGCGGCTGAGCTAGGTGATCCGATTGCCTTTCTCGCTGTTACGAAAGCAGCTTCCTATTTAGGCATTGCACTCGCTACCATGCTGAATTTATTTAACCCAGAATCCATCGTACTTGGAGGCCCTATTCCCAGAGCTAGTCGTCTATACGTGACTACTGCTATGAAGGTGATGAAAGAGCGGGCTATGAGTCAGATCGTCAATGGTTCCGACTTCCGTACAGCGGCTATCGATGAAGCTGGCGGCGCTTTAGGCGCAGCGACTTTCGCATTGGATGAACGTTTGACATATCCCATGCTGATTAAATAAAAAACACGGCTGCTCCGTCCTCGGAAAGTCAGAATCTAAAAAAGGATGCGAATATACATCTTTTTCCACTAGAAAAGTCGTAGTCTAATAGCAAAGATGCAAATATGCATCTTTTTCCACCATATTTACCCTTTTTATGGAATATCGGTAAAAAAGGATGTATTTTCGCAGCAATTCCTCGATAAACGGTCTATTCTCCTTAAAAAAGATGTATTTTTGCAGTTCTCTGTTCATAGTGAGAAGCAGAATGAGAACCCAAATAGGTGTAAGCTTCACTTACCCCAAACTTAAAAAAGGTACCCTTCCTCCGTATCGAGGCTGGGTACCTTTTCAACTTCAACTTGCATACTTCGACGTAATATAACTGATGAATCTCTGCGTTGCTGGAGATAGAAACCGATCTTTCTTGATATGTGCGCCAACTCCCCACTTCCAGCCTTCGTCTTCGATCTGTATCCATCGCAGTCCATCCAACTGCAAGGCAACTGTTCTCGGCAACACGGATACACCAAGTCCTGCCGCTACGAAACCTGCCACGGTAGGAAGATCCTCTGCATCGTAGCTCGTTGCAAGCGTGAAATTCATGTGATGCACGCGGGTTAGAAGTGAGTCTCGTAATGAGCAGTTATGTTTCAAACCGACAAATGGCTCTCCTGTAATGTCCTTTAATCGAATCGACTCCCGCTACGCGAAAGGGTGATCGTTGGATACCACGAGAAATAAGGGCAGCGATAGGATTGGTATCCATTCGAAAGTTTCATTGATTGGTCTCTCGGACGTGATCATCACATCTGAATAGCCGCTCTCGACATGTGCTAGAATTTTCCCTTTGTCTCCCTGGGTTAGCTCAAACGTAATTTTCGGATTGGCCCGCTGATAGTCACGTATCAAATGTGGGATTAAATCCACACCCAAGATATTTAAATAAGAAAGATGGATGACACCCTGATTCTGGGTTCGTGTATTCTTCGATTTCGTTCTTCCCACGTTCTACCACTTGCAAAATCCTCTCGACTCGCTTCGCAAACAGTGTACCGTATCGATTTATTCGGAGGTTTCTTCCCTTCCGCTCAAACAAGACTACACCGAGCTCAGCTTCCAACTTCGAAATGGAGTGACTCAGTGCTGGCTGCGTATAGCTAATGCTTCCGCCGCTTTCGTCAGATGCTCCATCTGGGCAACTTTCAAGAAGTACTCTAATTGAGTAAGCTCCAAACGGAAGCCGCGGATCGCATGATTGACCGAATTGCTTCAGCGGCTGGAAGCCGCGAGGCTGCTTTGCAAGAACTTATGAATTCCCTCGGAGGCATTCCGATTGGACGACCAGGCCTACCCGAGGAAGTCGCTGAGCTCGCAGCATTCCTCGTTTCAGATCGCGCTGCCTCAATAACGGGAAGTGAATATGTAATTGATGACGGCACTGTGCCTACCAGCTAATAGGATTCCCATTTTATTAAAAAATACATGTTACCAAGCTGCGCTCCATCATAAAAATCCCCATCGTCAAACCTGACGATAGGGATTTTATGACTTGTCCAAAGCAATGTTAATCATTGTTCACATTTGAATCTGTTTGAGCATCCTTAATTCCATACCCAATCTTTTTCAGCATGTCAATCAACTGAAGCTTCTCTTCATCCGTTACAAAGGACACATTGTTAGAAATGGTCTCCACATGTTTCGGGAAGATCGTATCGAAGTAATTGCGTCCTTCCGTAGTTAACACGACATTCGTTTTACGTCGATCACCTGGAATCGGCAGCCGTTCCACGAGACTTTTCTTTTCCAGTTTATCTACAACATACGTGATACTCCCGCTTGGAATCGAGAACGTATCACTTATTTTTTGAATAGGGTGTGGGCCTTTGTTATAGAGAAACTCAAGAATTCGAAAAGTTTCCATACTAAGGCCATAGCTGTCAATATCGCGTTCTAAATTGGCATACAGTACGTTCACCATATTGTTTAATACCCGTATTAACCTTAAATCCAGTTCCTTACCTTCTGCATTGCGTTCAGTCATTCTTCAACCACCTTATCTAGCTTTGTTATACAAAGGATAATCGACTTCGGTTGGAACTTCAATTAAAAATATTCGAAGTGTCTCATTTTCTGCCTGAATCCTGATATCTGCCTCTTCATCCGATTGCACGATTGCAAAATCTCTATTCTTAAACTGGACCGGAGCTTGTCCTATACTTGTTAGAGAGCCGCCTTGTCCTCTTATCGCCAATCCCGCAAGTGTGCGATTCGGCAACAACTTATGAACATACGACGCACCTGCTTCAACCTCAACATCAACCATTCGTGCATCCGCTACGAGTTGTTGAACTGGAGAGCCATCACCCAAAATGGTTTTGATGTTTACACCAGCCTGTCGTGTCTGTGGGAACTGCTCGTGTTTGTATAGTGAATAAGTTGGCTCTCGTCTCACCGCATCATTCAAGTAGGGCTCAAGCCAGATTTGAAAACTTTCGAAGCCCGCTTCTACGCTCTCGGCATGCTGCATACCTGAACCGGCTTGCATGAGCTGAATATCACCTGCTTGCATTGTGCTTTCTGTACCTAGCGTGTCTCTGTGAAGTCCTTGACCAGCAATCCCGTAGGAAAGGATTTCAAACCCTTGGTGAGGATGAAAACCAACACCCCCAGCCGATGCTGCTTGCCCCCAAGCCCAATAGAATAAGGGACCTAATCTTACTGTAACTGCCCCTTGGCCTGAGAAACCTAGCGGTTTTTGAGCCCTAATTTTGCCTCTATCGAATTCTTCTTTTCCTTGATATTCAGGACCTAGGATTTGAATGTTCATGGGAATCGCTCCTTTTGTGTTAGATCAGATGTATTGTTATTCCACTTAATATCCTATAATTATTATATCTAATTATAATATATTCTTTATAATCGGTTTCGTCAACATGTAAAAATAAACAGGAATAATCGGTAGCCCATCACTCCTCCCGGTATGATCATACACATAGCAAAAAGAATCCCAAGGCAGCAAGCCATGGGATCCTTTCTTTTCTATACACTTATGCATCTTTAAATTGATTGAGTATGGATTGTGCTTGATCTACGGTTTCTAGTACAATGCTTGCTGCACTTTGACCAGCAGTAAGCATCCGCAATCCCTGTCCTGCCCAAAGAGACATATAATCGGAATTATGTTGCTTAGCCGCAGCATTTCGGATATCTCTTGTCGCAGTATTCTGACTCGGAAACGGAAGGGGCTCTACCCCATTCTTCTCCCAGTCTTTGATAAATGCATTCGCGATTCCTCTAGCAGGCCGTCCCGAGAATACGTTCGTAATCAATGTGCTTTCCTCGTTGCTAGTTAGCAGCTTTTGCTGATACGAGATATGTGCACCTGATTCGATGGCAGTCAGGAACCGTGTCCCCATCTGAACTCCTTGTGCCCCGAGGGCTAATGAAGCGAGGAGTCCACGACCATCCATAATCCCGCCTGCGGCAATAACTGGGACATGGACGCGCTCTACAATTTGCGGCACTAACGCCATTGTGCCTATATTAGCACCCATCGGACGATTGGTAATATCAAATGTTCCGCGGTGCCCTCCTGCTTCACTGCCTTGCGCGACGATTGCGTCGCAGCCGGCCTGTTCAGCAAGTAACGCTTCTTCTACGGTAGTCACCATCGTAACAATTCGAATGCCCGCAGCTTTCGCTTGCTCTGTCATGTTAGGAGGAAGGACCCCAAACGCTGTACTGATCACCGGCACTTTTTCCGCTAGTAGAACGGCGAATTGCTCCTCAAAATGATCTGGCGTCTTCACATCATCTGCAGGGATCTGAGCTAAGCCAAGTTTAGCTCTCATCACATTCAGTTCTCGTTGAACCTCCGCGGTTCTCGTATTGTCATCCTTAGCCTGAGTAACAAATAAATTGACGCCGAATGGAGCATCTGTCAACTCCCGTATGTCCCTAATGGCAGTACGAATCGCTTCAGGCTCCATGTAGGCAGCCCCCAACGTCCCCAATCCACCTGCGTTAGATACAGCAGCAGCCAAGCTCACTGTTCCTGGCCCACCAGCCATACCTGCTAAGAAGATTGGATATCGAATTTGAAAGATGCGGCAAAGTGCTGTGTTTAGGTTCATGTTCTTCTTCCTCCTATCCCTAACAAGACGACTCGATTTCCTCTATAATAACATGAGTGGATGCTAAAGGCTTGTTAAGCAGGTTGAGTACTGTTGTCTATCTACTAAAAGGTAAACAAATTGCGCGATTAATTACCAGCTTTAATTAATTTGGCTACGGATACAGTGCGTTTTGCTTGATGTACAGCTGCATCGCGGGCATCTTCTTTAATCTTCCCATTTTGATCCACTGTTACACTAGTACCGTAAGGATTTCCTCCCGCTACAAACACGGATGGATCGGTAAATCCAGGAGTGGCTACGATCGCACCCCAGTGGTACATCGATGTATACAACTGCAGAATGGTTTGTTCTTGACCTGCATTCGGATTCTGAGCGGAAGTCATGGCGCTCACGACTTTATTGACCGTTTTGCCTTTGGCCCAAAGACCGCCAGTTGTATCGATGAATTGTTTCATTTGCGCAGGTAGATTACCGAAGCGTGTAGGCATACTAAAGATAATGGCGTCAGCCCATTCCAAATCCTCTAAAGAAACAGTAGGAACATCTTTCGTTTCCTCTAGATGTGCTTTCCAAGATGGACTCGAATCAACAACGGATTGCGGCGCCGTTTCTGGTACTTTCAAAATTTTCACATTAGCTTCAGCTTGAAGACCTCCTTCTGCTGCCCATTGCGCTAATTGATAATTCGTTCCATTGGAACTGTAGTAAATTACAGCTAGGTTTACTTTTGGTGTTGTCACTTGATTGGACTCCTTTTTAAATAGGTTTTTGAAAATATTCATTGTTTCACTCCGATCCCATTTTCGAAATAAGCGATTTATTGCGTAACCAGTACTGGTTTTACGGTTTTCAAATGATGCATGTAATCTTTCGTACTTTGTGCAACGCGCTCTTCAGTAACCGTGGAAGTATCGTTAAGTGCGAAGTGTGGCAAATAAGTACCACTAATAAATGCCGTCGTAGCTTCAATAGGACGTAATATTTCTTCTAGTGTAAAACGATTTGAACCTGTTGGTTGATAAGACTCCAATGAACCATAAGTTGAGACCGCGACACCGAATTCTTTTCCTGCTGTTTTGTTACCATCTGGACCAAATGCCCAACCGTATTGTAGGACACTATCGAACCATTTTTTAAGCAAAGAAGGTGTGCTGTACCAGAAGAGCGGATATTGGAAAATAACGCGATCATGCTCTTCGATTAGTTTTTGCTCTTTGGCAACATCGATATTTTCATCAGGGTACTCTTTATATAATTCATGAGTAGTGACATCACTTTGTTCTTGTAGGGCTTCCAGCCAAGCTTTATTCCAGTTCGATTGCTCAATGTTCGGGTGTGTAATAATGACTAAAGTTTTCATCGTATAATTGCTCCATTCTAGTTATAGTTTTTTTTATGATTAGTTGGCAGACCTGTCGTCAAATCATTTGTTTTCAAAGAATGCTACATTTTTCATGAAAATACTTTCTTGTTTGCTTAGTAAGGGACCATCTAGTTCAGAAACTCGTCTCACTTCAATCCACTCAGGATCATTGCGGAAACGTTCATAATTCAGGTTGCGCATCTCCATACTCGGATGCTCAACGATATAATACAGCCGGTTATTCGCTTCATTGCTATCTTCCCAATACTGCGTAATCTTCATGCCATGCTTCGCAAATAAAGCAATCACATGATCCCTGAATCTATCATGAAGAACTCTCATTTTGCCAGGATTCACGTCATAAATGCGCAGTTCATATAACATGTCCATCTACCTCCACATACAAGTCGTATTAGGTTGCTTATTGCTTTATTCTTACCATTGACCCGCGTTTTGACCACCATCAACATGAAGAATTTCACCAGTTACGAAATCCGCGGACTCCAGATACACAATGGCTTTTACGATATCTGCAACTTCACCCATGCGGCCCATCGGATGAACTTTTGCTAGGAAATCATGCGTCTCAACAGCATGCATCGGCGTTTTGATAACACCTGGAGCAACAGCATTTACGCGAATACCCTTGTCTGCAAACTCAATTGCCATCGACTTCGTTACTGTGTTCAAGCCACCTTTGGTTAATGCGGCAAGTACGGCTGGTACAGCTTTAATTGGCTTTTCCGCGGTAGCACTTGCTGTAATATTGACGATATGACCAGAGCCTGCTTTTAGCATTTCCGTCACTGCACGTTGCGTTACATGGAAGAATCCAGACACATTCGTAGACAAGGCAGTTGCAAAATCTTCTTGCGTATATTCATTGAATGGTTTGGCAATAAAGATGCCCGCATTGTTCACCAACGTGTCGATACGACCAAAACGTGATAGTCCTTCTTGAATGATGCGCTCAGCGGTTTTCGGATCTGCAATATCGCCGGCAACATAGGCAACTTTTGCTCCTGAAGGATCGATCTCTTTCGCAACCTCAACGAGTGCTTGTTCACGGCGGCCATTAAGAACAACAGATGCGCCTTGTTTCGCTAATCCAATTGCAGCTGCTTTACCAATACCACTACTTGCCCCAGTAATAACGACTACTTTATTTTCTAAATTCATAGTCAACACCCCCCTTTTATCTACCTATTAAAAGGTAGATATTTCGTGAAAAACAATCCGCCTTTATTTAACCAAAGCGGACATTAAACTACTGGTGATCTGTTCGAACTTACTGGTATCATGAAAACTTCGTGAAAGTAATTGTGCACCTTGCAATGATGCAAGAAAATGATGTGCTTCTACTTCCGCGGTGCCTTCAAACTTCAGCTGTCCCTCACGCTTGCCCTCTTCCATCACTCGTTCTAACCACGCTAGATTAGCCGTGAAGAACTTGGATAGCCCTGCCTGCACTTTGCCTGATAATGTTGCCAAGTCAGCCGAAAGCGTGACACTCAAGCACGTGCAATACTCTTGAACAGGTCCATTGTACAGTAAGATGAATTTACGAAGCTTCTCCACATTGTTCGATGTGTCTGCATCGACTTGATCCACATACACAAGGAAGCTTCGGAGATACCTGGAAATCAATGCTTCCCCTAAATCCTCCTTGTTCGGGAAGTAATAATGAATACTGGCATTTCGTATACCTACTTTTTCGGCGATATGCGAGTAGCTGAATCCGTTAAATCCGAATTGCTGCACAATCGCCTGGGCTGTGTCCAAAATAAGTTCTGACGTGTTTTTGTTATTGTTTTTGTTCATGAGGTTATTCTACCTTTTAGTAGGTAGTATGTCAACCCCAAAGTTAAAGTTGCTATAATCCTGATGATACGCCCCCTTTTGGCATGATCATAACTATCTTCACCCTCGAGTTTGACATAATTGAAGAAATAGCTGCATAACGTTCTAAATCAAAGAGATGTGTACAGGAGGTTGAATCATGGAAGATAACAGAGAGTTGCCCAAGAAGCCTTCCCATCACGATGGCCGTCCTTCATGGGCAGGCGACACACCAGCTCAATTTCATTCCCAAACCGTTGGAGAGCGAGGCCCCGTACTGGAACAGGACAGTATGCTTCATGAAACCTTAGAAACATTCATACATACAAAAATTCTTGAAAGACCCGTCCATGTAAAAGGCTATGGCGCTTTTGGTTTTTTTCAGACGGTGAATTCGATGGCTCCCTATACGAAGATGTGCTTTCTGCAGAAACCTGGTCAACAGGTTCCCGTCACCGTCCGATTTTCCCTTGCGGTAAGTAACAAAGGCACCCCAGACACATCCCGAAACGTGCGCGGCTTTTCCACCAAATTTTATACGGAGCAAGGCGTTTTCGATCTATTGTGTAATCACATCCCTGTCTTTCTGGTGCGAGATGCGATCCGCTTCCCCGAATCCATCCAAGCCTTTTTACCCTCGCCGGTTAATAATTTGATCGATCCTGAACGTTTCTGGCGTTTTATTGCTCGAGCGCCAGAAGCAACTCATTTCCTCGTCCGATTATATTCGGATGCTGGAACCGTCAAGAGTCTCCGTCATATCCCAGGTCATAGCGTTAACACCTATGTATGGCGGAATGAGCAAGGTGCTCGTACTTTTGTGAAATATCTCTGGTATCCGTTGGCAGGCGTTCAATATATCGATAGCCGCGAAGCAGCCAAGTTAGCTGGCGAGAATCCCGATTATGCCGGTAACGACCTCTTCGATTCCCTTGCGACAGGAAAACCCTTCGAATACGGACTGTATGTTCAGTTGATGGATCCCAAAGTCGCTGAAACGCTGCATTATGACCCGTTAGACGATACTAAGGTATGGGATGAGAGACAGTTTCCATTGATGCCAGTAGGCCGTCTCGTCTTAAACCGCAATCCCGACAACTATATGGAGCAAGTTGAGAAGATTGCCTTCTCCCCCTCAAATCTAATAGAAGGAGCAGAACTATCGGACGATAAAATGCTGCAGGGACGAGCGAATATATACTCGGATTCTCAAAGGCACCGAATAGGTTCAGATTTCCGCAAAATTCCGATCAATCATCAACAAAACTGGACACCACGGTCACAAGTAACCAGCGGCGAAGGTAGATTCGTAGAGGGTCGCCTGGTACGCTCTGATATCCCTGAACCTGATAATTTCACACAAGCGGGTCAGTACTATAACACTCTCCCTCCCCTTCAACAGGAACATCTCGTAGAGAATTTATCCACTGATCTTTCCAACATCTCTGTTGATACACAACGAATCGTTCTCAGTTATCTTTCCCAAGCATCGGAAGAGTTAGCAAACAGAGTATCTCGGAAAATAGAGTTGCATCGACAAGATTAACTATTGGACTTATCGGCTGCCCATGAAGGCGGCCTTTTTGTCGTTCTTTCTCCATGTAAAATGAATATTCTGGCACCATTGGATCTATTTACACCGGTTTTAAACGATGAATTTAACCTTATTTTCATCTTCGCTACAGTTTTTTTTTATATACTTAAAGCAGCTTTATTCTTGTAAGGCGACCATATCTGTTACAAATGTGAGAGCGATGTTGATAGATTTGATAATAAGATCAGGTACAAAATAGATAAGAAAGTAGGCATGACATCCATGAAGCTAGCGGGAATCAATTACAAACATGAGCAAAGCGCAAGCTGGCTGAAACGTTCTTTATTGATTGGAACTATATTAATAGGTTTATCGGCAAGTTTTCTGTTCTTAACGCCGCCAGGCGAACGAATTCGTTTGTTTCTCGCGGACACGTTCATTGCTACCCAACATCGTGACTGGGCTTGGATTTTCGTAGGTGTGAAGAAACGGGACGAAATGATCCAAGATGTGATGCAAATGAGTGAATCCAACTCCATTGAGAAGCAAGATTTGAACGCAATCACCATTCAAAAGCATGATGGTAAGATTATTGATGTGCAAGACATCGCAGGACACGGCTGGGTTGGCAAACAAATGTATGTCTACGACCCAAGAGCAATTCGTGTTGTTGTTCCAAGCAAGGTGGGACAAGGGGAAACGATTAGTTCTATGGTTTCTCGTACAGGCGCACTAGCTGGTATTAATGGAGGAGGATTCGATGACCCGCAGGGACTGGGCAACGGTTTTGCACCTATTGGTGTTATTATGTCTGGAGGTAAGATCTTGTATACGAGTGTTGATGGGACAGTGCCACAACAAGTCGTTGCATTTGATAAGTCAGGAAAATTAATAATAGGGAAATACTCGATTGAAGAACTGTTAGATTTGCATGTAACCGATGCTGTATCCTTCTACCCGCGTATTATTGCGAATGGGAAACCTCTACCTATCGTGGGAGATGGTCTTAACCCGCGGACAGCCATAGGTCAACGCGCCGACGGTGTCATCATCATGATTGTCATTGATGGACGCCAAACCAAAAGTATTGGCGCTTCTCTCAAAGATGTTCAGGAACTTTTGCTGAAAGAAGGCTGTGTCAATGCTGGATTCTTAGACGGCGGAGCCTCTTCTGAAATGGTCGTGGGGAGCGAGTTAATCACGCATCCTTCAAGTCGATATGGTGAAAGAAGACTGCCTTCTGGACTCTTAATCTTTGAACATCCTGATAAGATTAATGTCCCGAATATTTGGGAAGGTGTCACTCACATTGATCCTGGTGGTGCTTATGATCATCCGGGTTATCAAGCGGAGCATAATAAGTAAAAAAGAAGCTGTCTCAAAAGTCCATTCAGACTTTTTGAAACAGCTTCTTTTTTCGTTAAATGCCTCACATTAAAATGTATTATAGACATTTTGACATTCTTTGGCTGTCGGCTCATAGAAACAGTGCTTCTTGTAACGTCCAGCTTTCGGCTGATTATACCACGTATCCGGACATGGTCCAGGATTGTCAAACGTGCCCGGTCGAAAATACCAGAGTGAAAACTTACCTGGCCAAACCCGCTCCCCATTTACAGCACGTTGTGCTAGGCGACGCTCTCTTTCTCTTGCATTTTGATAGTACAACCCATGCTGCAACGCTTCAAACGCATGCGGTTGGTTGATCATTTGGGGAATAGTCCGGAGATTTTTAAAATCAGAGCAATTTGCTCTTATTCGATTAATGCCAACATTGCCAACAAGCAGCATACCCGTTTCGCCTTCGGTCTCAGCTTCAGCTCGAAGCAACCTTGCCAACATGTCGATATCCTGCTTTCTAGCTTTTACGACTGCCATTCGCTCACCTCAATTGAGTATATGTCTAGACCCATCATATTGTAGGTGAAGCGGAAATGTGACTTACTTCCCACGAAACGATAATTTAATCTGATTGTCTTTCGCTCGCAGCGAATAGCTAGAATCCAACGTGCCTTGCAGCACTTGAAACGGGCTATATGCGAATTGATCATACACCATGTGCAGTTCGCTTTCCGTTGCATGTGTGATCCGCGGCAAGCTTTGAGCATTTGCGTCATATTTGGGTATCCATAAGATTTGATCCGCGTTCTTATCCATTGTTATTGACATGGCATCATCATCGAGTGTCACTGTAATTGTTCCGCAGGCTGTACCTGTAAATGAAAGAATGGCTCTGCCATCTTCCTCCTGATAGGCAATATGCTCAAATGTAAGTGGCAGCAGTTGTCCGTCAACACTATAAAATGGATATATCCCTGCACGAATGTGATTGCCGCTCCATCGATATCCATCCATTATCGGCAGATTGTTAAACTGTAATTGGTTGCCTGTACACACTTCATCCACATAACGCTCGCGATAATTTTCACAAAATAAGTGCATATCCCTGATCCAAAATCGTTCGTTCTCTGTATACCAATTGACACGGTAATACTTACTGTTGTACCAAACTGACGAACACCCTTTTTCCATCGAATCGCTAAAAGCAGCAACTACGGACGCTGGCGTTTCGGTGTAGGTACGCTTAAACCAACAGCCTGTTTCGCCAAGTGTTTCAACGTCTAGCACGCCTTCTTTTTGAAGTTTGGCTATCTGTTCAAATTGATACGTAAGTCCTTGACTCATCTTCTCCCAGCCAAAACTGTTCTCTTGTCCGACCTGGGTATAGCCAAAAGAGAGGCAATTGCCACTAAAGTTTTCTTTCAAGTACCAATCCGTCCACGTATTTACGCCACCACCAAGCGTATGATAGACAGGTTCAAGCGTGATGACAGGCTGATGGGCAGGTGCGCCAGTCTCTAGATTCAAACCTACATCGTATTGGTGAATCGGATCAGATCCCAACATACGCAGGATTGGAATGTTAATCTGTTGTTCCAGTGTTTGTGCGGGACTAAAATAGTTGTTGCGGCTTGGATAATACCCTTGATTATAATAGCCTCCCCAGAGATTATATCCATCTGTTCCCCACTGATCCTTACAAATACATAGGGCATCGATTTCATATTTTTCGGACAAATACGTTATTGTATGAGCATCCAAGCTCCAGGAACCAATAGATCTAGGGTATCTGTGAAACACCGTATAAAAGTCATTCATAATCGTATCAATGATCTGCTCCCGTTGTTTGCTTGTATATCCGACCGTAAATCCACAATGCGCATGCCAATCCCAAGGAAACCGGCCTCTCCACGGGATTCCAATTTTGGATGTCAACGGTTCTACAACCTCCAACCATACTCCAAGTTCTACGCGTTCCGAGTCTATTTCATCGAACAAAGATGTGTATTCGGGGCTACTCAATGCATCATATTGAAACAGAAATGTTCCTTTAAGCTCATGCTTCTTAAGCAGTTTTAGTTGCTCTACGACAGGTTTAACTAAATCAATGACTCTACCCGGCCTCGGCTCTACAGCACGAATAAAATTAATCATGTTGACAATCTGTCTTTTCAAATGAGAACCTTCTCCCGTTGATTATTTGTTTGATTTACCCAATGATATAACTTAAAATGCTTTCTAGGGAGTCAGAATCCAACGTAAAATGTGGACAAATCAACGGGAGTGATGGAATGAAGCAACAAGCTTATTATCGCAATATTTGGGATAACGACAACGATTACGCTGTAGATGACACCTATCTCATCGTTAACTGTACGGGATGTCAGGTTATGCAGAGTCGCTATGTGGCTAATTCCGTTCGGAATGATTATTTCTTGTTGTATATGGTCAAAGGCAACATTCGTGTACAAACCGGAGAACTTGACACATCTATGGCACCAGGTGAGTGCATCATCTTCACACCCCATCTGCCCTTCTATTTTGAAAGTGCTGGAGATCAGGAACTGGTATATGTCTGGGTTCATTTTTCGGGAAACTCGGCAGACGAAGTGTTGAAATCTTGTGGACTACCCACAGGCAAAGTGTACTATCTTAGCGGAATGGAAGAGATTATCCAAACATTTCAGTCTTTATTTCGAGTGTTTTCCCAGAGGGATTTATTTTTACAACTAGATGCAAGCCAATATGTCATTTCATTGTTGGTGTTCATCGGTCGAAATGTGCAGAAATCTAAGTTATCATCCACGAACCTTACCAATCGAATTGAATCCTCCTTGCGATTTATCCACGAAAATTTTCATCATCCATTAACCTTACAACAGCTTGCTGATATGGAACATCTGAGCGTCAGTCATTACAGGACTGTCTTTACAGAATCCTTAGGGATGTCCCCCTATGAATATATCCTATTACAAAGAATGAATCGCGCCTGCGATCTACTGCGCAATTCACGATTAAGCTGCGCCGATATTGCCGAAATGATTGGATATCAGGATCAACGCTATTTCAGTCGCTTATTCAAAATAAAAACAGGCATGACGCCTCACATGTATAAAAAACGAAAAAATGAATAAAGCAGCATGCCTCGGGCATCCTGCTTTATTCATTGCTTTTTAGTGTGTCATGGCGCCCCAATGAAAAATGGTCTTCGCGTATACATGGAGAATGCCACCTTTTGCAACTGCTCTTCTTGACTTCCTTCGATTCTATTAGGGATCGTCAATGGAGCTTTCAAACTAACCACATACTCACCGAAAGGAACTTGTTTTCCATCCGAATCTTTCCCATCCCAGTCAAATGTGATCATCGCACTCTGCATTCTCGTTTTAAACGTAAAATTGAGTACAGGCAGCTTGCCGCTCCACACAACTTCTTGTGAACGTTCGTAAAACGAACCTGTTACTCGCGATATTTCAATAACAAGATTGTCTGCCTGCTTAAGTATGATCCCGTTATCGCTTGCATTCATCCATTCGAAGCGAATTGGAACTGGCTGGCCATACGGGAAAATGCCATCAGACTTATTAGCACCTCGGTTTGTATCCAAGCCAATCAACGGAGCTAGTGGAAAACCACTCTTACCTCCTGTGGAATCTGGATCGTATTGGAACTGTTGCCAGTCTCCAGCCAACAACTGATTTGTAACAATGCTTGGTGGGATGTACGTCTCCGGATCCGCCGCTGGTTCCGTAACATAAACCCAGGCATCCCCAAGCCAGCTACTCTCTATATGATGCCAACCACTGCCGCTTTCGAACGCCGACACGACTTGCGGAGCAAGAGTTCCTCTTATGTTCGCTTGACGATTGGGGTGTTCATAGAGTGGCGTATTTTCTTTAAGCTCAATTGTTTCATTTCGCGTTTGTAAATCTTTCGGCAGCGAATAGGACAAATTGATCCATTGTTCTCCCAACCACGTATGGATATGAAACCATTCTCGATTGATTCGTTCAAAGGCGGTCACCGACTGTGAAGCACTCAAATAGCCGTTCACCTGTGAGTCCCCTTCTGGAACATCAAAAATAGGAATGCTTTCGTTCAAAGTAATGGTTTCATCCACTGGAATTCGATACGGAACAAGTTGATGCTTCGGTTTGATCCATTGGTAACCTAACCAAGTCTGAATTCTGTAGTATCCGTTGATCGTTCCCACCGATTTAAGCGGTTGCGGAGATATCGTATTCAATGTTTTCCCTTGCTCTCTTGGGTGATCGTAAAGGTACTCTATCCCTGTGGTTTGAATCCATTCGAAGAAGTCTTCAGGGAACTCGGGGTGTACAGGTTTAATCCATGTTTCTCCCTCTTCCGCCGATATCTTATACCATATCAGTGGATCGGATTCTTGAATAAGATGTGATTGCCACCCGGATTCGGCATCGAGCACATTTACTACTGCAGCTGATGTTGTTCCGATTTGTTTACCATTAGGAGTATCATACATAGCTGTTTGTTTCTCTGTCAGTATGAGCATTGTAGGCAGCTTCTTAGCTAGCAGCTCCGCTTCGACGGCGGTGGCCGGAGAAGACAACAATTGCGATAAAACGATCGACGTTACGAATACACAAGTCAGTACGATGCGCTTCAAACCCTCTCACTCCCTTTAAAAATACATTCCCCCTATACGCCTCTATACTCAACCGATAACTTTACGAAGATTAATGCCAAAATAAGATAACAACGCAGCGTCAAACGCTTCAGGCGACTGTGGCGTAAACGTACTTACTCCTTCCGCGTTGAAGATGCGGAACTCTTGATTAGCAACGGTAAGCCGTCCCTCTGGTGTTCGTTTTGCAACAATCGGATATTTATTGAAAATCGAATCCGGAGCCTGCTCACACCAGAAACTCGCAAACAAATAGTCTTTCGGTAGTTGCCGTTCCTCTGTAAAGGTGTAAATACGATGCCAACCGTTGTTTTTATGTTCGCACAGCGACCAGCCATAATCGGAGTCTTTCTCAAGCTTATAACATTCATCGCCTTGCTGTTGTTCCAATCCTTCGATGAAGGCAACCGCCCTGAGAGGCACCATGCCGCCAACACCAACATCGCAAAGATAGTTGACGCCTTCTGCTTCGACCTTTAGCACGTGATGACGCCTTTTGGGTGGCAGGTCAGCCGTGTCACGCCAAAATCGAGCAACGAAGTCCGTTACCTTGTAACCTAACTCACGAAGCAGCCAGCCGAATAAAGCATTTAGTTCAAAACAGTACCCGCCACGCTGTTGGATAACAATCTTCTGATAGAGATCCTGTGGATCGAGAGAGAGCGGTTTATGGGCTAGAATATCTAGATTCTCATAAGGAACTGTGTATAAATGCCGTTCCTGTAGATCAGCAAGCGTCTTGGCACTACCATCTAGTTCACCTTGAAAACCGATACGCGCTAAATAACTTTGAATTTGATTTTTTGTATTTGTATGCATGACTAGTACGACACCATCCTTAAGAGATTTACTTACTCTGATGAGAATTGCGGTTAAACAAATCATACCATGAGAAAGCTTCATTATCCTTCTTTTTGTCAGGACAGGACTACAAGCACAACAAAAAACCTCGTCATCCCTTTGAGGATATGACAAGGTTATTCGAATATTGACCGATTATTTATTTGTTTCCTTCCAAACACAACTTAACCAAATCATCCACATGAGCGGTTGCCAAGCACTCTACTGTATCCGCTGCACCGTAGTAAATTTTTACTTCACCATCATCTTCCAGCACCATACCTCCTGGGAAAATAACATCATTACGGAAACCGCCATCTGTTTCATAGCTAACTTCCGGAGCTAGTAATGGCTCTTTATAGAGGCCGATTACTTTCTGCGGATTATCCAAATCAAGCAGCATAATGCCAGCTGTATAGCGTTTTTTCCACGTGTTCTCCCAGCCATTTTTACCGCGGTTCGGATCAATATCAACAGCATGAATGGTCGTCAACCATCCTTTTGAAGTACGGATTGGCGGTGCAGCAGGTCCAATTTTATCATTCGCATACGGGACATGCTCGACACCTAGGACGAGATCAGTTTCTCCCCAGTACTTAAGATCAGGTGACTTGGAAAGCCAGATATCAAATTGATCTTTACCACGGCTGTACACGGGGAATGGACGCTCTAGACGCACATAATTGCCATTGATTTTCTCAGGAAAAAGAACCATATTCCGGTTGTCAGGTGCTGACATCGAGAGGATTTCGAAGCGATCAAAGTCATCCGTCACGGCAATGCCGCCTCTGACTCCATGACGCGTATCAACAGCAAAACACATGTATACGCGTCCATACATCACAGTTAATCTTGGATCATATACGCGCGTAATTTCCTCATCATAAAGTTTCCAGCAAGGGCGAGATTGCACATCCCAGTGGATGCCATCTTTACTGTAGGCAAGTCCTAAATCTGTTGTATGTGACGGTTCTAACGTTTCATTCTTGACGGAACCGTGGTCATTACGGAACACCATGACGTACTGGCCTTGGAACTTGGTGACACCTGCATTGAATGTAAGCGCTGTCGGATAGGGCACGGAATCTGCCGTAAGAATGGGGTTAGCTGGATGTCTAGTAATAATAGAGCTTGATTTTAATGAACCGATGGTTAAAGTCATCTGTGTTCCTCCTTCAATCTTATCTGACTTTAGGTTACAATAGGTGTGCTTACTATACTTATCATTCCTTGAACAAACCTCTCATTTCTTGAATAGGCAGTGATTCTATGACCTTTCCCATGAATAAACAGCTATCGGATTATCCGAATATCGGATCCTTCCCGTTTCATTTATCGATTAATCGGGTTGATCAGCATTTCCCAAGCCATCGTCATGATTTTCTGGAATTCTCTTTGGTTGTAGAAGGCCTCGGATACGAAACCGTCAACGGTCAAACACATCCCATGAAACCTGGAACTTTTACATTACTGCTTCCTTATCAAGTGCACGAAATCACTGCAGGTCCTGGCAGTCCTTTAATCTTGTTCAACTGTATGTTTGGCTTAGAGTTGCTTGGTGACCCCGCTGAACGACTGCTTCTTTCGGATCATAATCCATTCCAGACTCACTATGACCTAGGCATGGAGCAATGTGAGTTCATAACCCAGAAGCTTCAAGCTATGCTGCGAGAATATGAGTTGCCCGCTGATATGTGGCAGCCACTTCTCTTGAAAGGTGAGCTCCAGCGAATCCTTGCCTACTTGCATAGGCTTCAGCCAATTCCTTCACGTCAGCCGATTACGGAGACGCCACCCAAGACGGCTCTGCCTTGGACGATTTTGCGATATATTCATACGCACTATCGGGACCCGCTGACGTTGGAGCAGATCGGCGCTCATTTTCATTGCCACCCGTCTCGCGTAACTCAAATATTATCCCAACATCTAGGCGTAACCTTTGTTACACTGCTTCAGGAGACACGTATTCGTCATGCGTGCAGTTTATTAACGACTTCTGAGATGAAAGTGACGGATATCGCGTTTGAAGTTGGTTACGAATCTTTTGCTAGCTTTAGTCGTAATTTTCTGAAGCTTGTAGGTACTTCTCCTACGCAGTATCGAGCGTCCATGCGAGAGAAGTTGAAGTGAAACTACAAAAAACCGACTGAGACGAATCTCAGTCGGTTTTTGTTTGTACTGCTCCTATACAGATATAAATCGGATCAAACCTAGTAGGGCGAAAGCGAACAATACGATGCCAGCACCTATGCCTGTAATCGCGCTATTCGCCACTTTGAGTTTAGGAGAAACGATTATGGCAACCAGCGAGACGGCTACCATTAACGCGGCCAGTATCCACAAGCTGGGATCTTTAAAAACACTTTTTAAACTAATAAAATGAATGCCGACGATAAAAGCGATCCAAGGAGCAACATACGCTTGACGTTTTTTCCTGATGAGGACAAATGCTCCTGCACCGCCTACAACAAATTCCGTATAAAACGAAAGTAAATAATCACGAAAAGCAGCCTGATCATTCAATGCGGAGGGTTCCTGCCAGTTCTTCACGCTCAAATAGACACCTAGCAAGCAGACGAGCAGTGCTATCCCGGAAGAAATCCCCAGGTAAATTCGCCAACTTGGCCTAGGATTCTCTTGTGCCCAACCGAACCAGACGAAGCTAAACAGGCCAAATACAGATGCATACATCGCATAATCCCTTATGTATTCCAATCTGATTCCCCCTGTTCATTAATTCAATCTTCGCACAGGTTCACCGAACAGATAAGCTTCAATATCTTCCACCACGTCGCGATAAAAGGCTTCATAATTCGCTTTGGATACGTAACCGATATGTGGTGTTGTGAGCAGGTTGGGAAGCGATCGATAGATATCATCTTTAGGCAAAGGTTCCACATCGAACACATCTACCGCGGCACCTGCGATTCTACCAGACTGTAGAACATCTGCAAGTGCAGTTTGATCTACGATTGGCGCACGTGATGTATTAACTAAATAAGCTGAACGGCGCATCCGATTGAGCTCACCTGCCCCAATTAAACCTCTAGTTCGATCGCTTAGGACGAGATGAATCGATATGAAATCGCTGTTTTCCAGAAGTTCCTCCTTGGAAGCGGCTAATTTCACGCCAACCTCATCGGTCCGCTCTTTCGTCAAATTCTGGCTCCACGCCATGACATCCATACCGAATGCCTGACCGAATTTCGCGATCTTACTGCCAAGTTTACCAAGTCCAAGTACACCAAGTGTTTTACCGTACAAATCTGTTCCAAGTGTACTCTGCCATTGACCGCTGCGAATAGCGTTATGCTCGACTACGATGTTTCTAGCGAGTCCTAATAGCAATGCCCAAGTAAGCTCCGCTGTTGCATTGCCTGCTCCGCCCGTTCCGCAGACAATGATGTCTTGTGAAGCTGCTGCGGACATATCGATGGATGCATTGCGCATGCCTGTCGTAATCAGCAATTTTAAATTTGGAAGCTGAGCAAGCAACTCTGCACGGAAAGGCGTCCGTTCGCGCATAATAACGATAATTTCACAGTCAGCGATCTGTTCAAGCAATTCTTCTGGCTGATCGATATGATGTCCGATACTCTTAACCTCAACCTTATCCATGATCCGCTCCCAATTCGCGGAAGTTAACGCGACTTGCTGGTAGTCATCTAAGATCGCACAACGAAGTTTCTTCATAATTTTCTCTCCTTATAACAAATGATCATCCAGCGATCTAACGGGTACCTTCGAGCGTCATCATCGTTTCCGGCAGCACATGTGCATGTTCATTTATTAAATGAAATCGTCCATGATACGCATGGACTTCAGGTGCCCACGCACCATGCTGCGGATGGGCCCAAACGTCATCAGGAACAGTGAATACGGTGTAAGGTCCTTCCCATTCCGTTAAATTCATGCTTTTGTAAGTAATAATGCCATAACGTTCCAACCCATGCAACCTTGGCGAGGCTCCTGTATACAAGTAATACGTACCTGTACGGCTATCAGCAAAAATAAAAGGATCATGTGCAGGAATATCTGCTAATCGGTGACCTTGTTGTGGCTGAGCAACATCGCATGTTAAGTGATAGACAGTCAACTGGCGTCAACTCCTCTGGTATTCATGGATTGGCAACAAAAAGAACAGGCTGCTAGGGCACCTGCTCCTGCTACTAGACACTCTTTTAGCCTATTTGGAATATAGGACGTTCTTTGATGTAATGAACAGGAATATCAGGATAACGGGAAGTCAGTCTATCCGCCAAAAGTTTCATCCCTGGTTCTTCACTCTCAGCATGACCTAGAACGATTAATGCTTTATGCTTTCCTTGGTAAACAGCGTCCCTTACATATTCAGGCGTTTCCCATTCCGGACCTTCCCCGTAAATAACGAGATCAAGTTGTTCCTTGGCAAAAAGCGGAAGCACGTTCTGAGCTCCACCTCGATAACCCGCGAGCAGCCCTATTTTCGAACACTCCAACCCCAATTCACCTACTACTCTTACATACGGTATATCGAGGCATTTCTTCACATGTTCTACTAGGCCACTTACCGTTTCAGTAGGAATATGCAGGACGGAAGAAGCCGCATGATGCTCCTTTACGAAAGACAGCCAATTGAGTGATTGAATCAGCCCTTCCGTAACCCCATCAGGTTTATACCGATGATAATAATCATGAAATCGAAATAGCGCGATACCCGATGCTTCAAGAACCTGTCGTTTTTCCTCATAGATAGGATCCTTATGCAGAAAGGCCGTATCATCATGATGCGAGAAGAAAGCTCCCTCGTGAGCAACGATGAGATTCGCCCCTCGCGCTTTAGCTTGCTCGATAACATATTGTGTAGGCATGAAGGCCGTAACGATGCCCGTCACCTCTGTGTCCGGATGGCCGAATTTCAACGTATCTACGGTCTGATCGAGCCTTCCTACTGGGGCAATTAACGATTCGATAACGGTTTGTATTTGAACACGCATGGATTGTCCCTCATTTATCTTGTATTTGCCGCATCGCACCAAGAACTAAATTGTACCCGTCTGGATCTTGTATGTAGGCATTTTTGAACTCCCAATTTCCATGTGCCCCCGTAAAGGGCTCCGTTGCAATCCTTCCACCTTTGCCACGCACTTCTTCAATCAACGCGTCCAAATCTTCCCAAGTTACATGAATAAAGGTATCCCATGCCTGGTCCGGGCCTTCCCATTCAGTCGGATAATCGGAACGCTTTTGCGATACACGATTTGGCTGCACATCTTCGATAGAAACGGCTTGTTGTAAAAGAAAGCACATATGATCGCGCTCAGCATGGCCCCATTCGTCAATCTTGCAACCCAGAACATCCCTGTAGTAGGCTTGCGATCTCCCTAAGTTGGAGACCAATCTAACCTGAATGGTTTGACCGAATTTCGCTCTCTGATTTACTGCAATCTGTTGTTCAAACATTGTCGAGTTCTCCCTTCGTTCTCAAAGTAAGTCGTAGCATAGTATATTCTGACTCATACCATAATTCCCCTTTTTAATCATAGATCCATGCTGCGATACAACTCCAAAAAAGTGGTTTATCCTGGTAATTACGATGCAACCCTCTGAAAACTGCAAACGAACAAGAATACTATACAGACGTGAATACCACCTCCAAGCTGCGCCTTACTACAATCTAAGGAGGAATAAGTAATGTTCAAACAGTTCGATAAATTATATGGGATTGATTTAGGTACTTCTAACACTGTTATTTTTGAAAAAGGAAAAGGTATTGTGCTCAACGAGCCATCCGTCGTCGCTTTTAACCTACAAACGGGTGAATTACTAGCGGCAGGAACGGAAGCACAAGCGATGATTGGTCGAGCACCTGCTCATGTGGAGATCACGTACCCTTTAATCAATGGCGTCATTGCTAATTTTGACAAGACAAGCATCATGTTGAAATATTTCATTAAAAAAATTCAAGGCAGATCCTCGTTTTTGCGCAGTTCACAGATTTACATCACAGTTCCTTGTGGTATAACAAACGTCCAGAAGCGTGCAATTGAAGAAACCATTGTTCACAAGGGAGCTAAGAAAGCGATCGCAGTTGAGGAGCCGCTTGCCGCAGCGCTTGGAGCTGGACTTATGCTCGAGGAACCCATTGGCCATTTGGTACTCGATATCGGTGGAGGCACCTGTCAAGTAGCCGTTTTGTCCCTTGGAGGTATTGTCGCAAGTCATACGATTAACCAGGGGGGGCTCTCGATCGATCGTGACATCATGGATTATGTGAAGCGGCAGTATAACCTAGAAATTGGAGAACGAACCGCTGAACAGATTAAAATGGAAATTGGAACTGCCAGCACTTCAACGGAGGAGCGAACGTTAGATATTCGTGGTCGTGATCTAGTTGATGGATTACCCCGTTCCATTCGATTGGTCTCCAGTGAAATTTACACCGTCGTCAATGAATTCTTAGGGTCACTTATTGAAGCGATTCGAGCTACCTTGGAGCTCTGCCCACCGGAGCTTGCGGGTGATGTCATGGAGCAAGGGATATTGCTTTGTGGTGGTGGCGCCTTGTTGGAAGGGATCGATGAACGGATTCGTGCCGAGACTGGCGTTGCCGTGCATATCGCGGATCAACCGCTCATCTGTACAGCTTTGGGGACAGGTCAGATGCTTGGCGTATACAAATCCAAAAGCAGACCCCTCACACATGAACGTGAACCTGAAGAAAAGATAGCGGTCAGTCAATAGAAAAAGCTTAGTCTGGAGGCATCTGCCTGTGGACTAAGCTTTTTTTGTTAATTACGACTTCCCATCCATAGTTTCTCCCGTCCAGAGTGGGATAATCACATTGATCTCGTACCTAGAAGTTGAGTTAACCCTTCATTCCTAATTTGGCAAGATTGTTATAGCTAATCTCCAAGCTTTCGAAAGGATTACGGTCATAACAGTCATCCTGCTCTACTGCTGCCCACTCTACGCCAATTTCCTCGCAAGCTTGAATAATGCCTTTGAAATTCATGTTTCCTTCACCAATCTCAGCAAAACGTTGCTTGCGATCATGGGTGATCATCATATCTTTGAAATGCACGACTTTCATTCGTCCATCCACTTTGCGGATCCACTCGATCGGATCTGCGCCGCCTGCTTGCACCCAATAGACATCTAATTCAAAATCCACAGCTTGTGGATCAGACTCTTCTAATAAAATATCCATGCCTGTTTTCCCATCATATTTGGCGAATTCGAAATCATGATTATGATAAATAAACTGTAAACCTGCACTTTTCAACTGTCTGCCAAATTCAGAGGCTTGCGTAGCAAATGTTGCGTAACCTTGTCTATTTTCCCGAAATTCCGTAGGTAAACCGCCTAACCCTACGTATTTGCAATCCCACGCCAAATGCTTCTCAATAACGGAATCCATATCATGTAACAAATCATTGTAACCGATGTGAGTTGCACAAATGGTCAGGCCTGCCTGATCCGTAAGCGCTTTAAATTCATGAATACCGATGGGACCAACACCTGATGCTTGTACGGAATTGTACCCCATTTGCTTTACTTTCTTCAAGCTCTCACTAATGGTCTCTGGTGTTTGTAGAAAGCTGCGAAGCGTATACAGTTGTGTTGCGATTTTCATTTCTCTCACTCCATTCAATTAATTTAGTTCTCTACATATATATCATGGAATGAGAGGAAGGGCTATATAAATCTATTAACTTTTTTAATTTACATATTCCTGCGGTACTGCCCTCCTATTTCATATAATGTTGCTGTAATCTGTCCTAACGAAGCAACTTTAACCGTTTCCATTAGTTCTTCAAAAAGGTTCCCCTGTTGACACGCTGCTAGCTTTAATCGTTCTAGTGCAGCCGGGCAGAACGATTGGTGTTGCTCCTTGAAAGCTTGCAAGCCGAGAATCTGTGACTCTTTCTCCTCCATCGTTGAGCGTGCGAGTTCAATTTCAACTGCAGAACTATCCAAATGAGGTTTTACGAATGTGTTTACGCCAATTATCGGCAACTCTCCAGAATGTTTCTTGTGTTCATAGGTGAGCGATTCATCTTGAATTTTACCACGTTGATAGTGTGTTTCCATGGCACCAAGCACACCGCCACGAGCATGTATGCGCTCAAATTCAGCTAAAACGGCTTCCTCCACGAGATCGGTCAAATCTTCTACAAGATAGGCTCCTTGCAGCGGATTCTCATTCTTCGTTAATCCAAACTCCTTATTAATGATCAATTGGATTGCCATGGCTCTGCGGACTGAATTCTCAGTAGGCGTCGTAATCGCTTCATCATAGGCATTCGTATGCAAAGAGTTGCAATTATCGTAGATGGCAATGAGTGCCTGTAGACTTGTTCGTATATCATTAAAATCCATTTCTTGCGCATGCAAAGAGCGTCCAGATGTTTGAATATGGTATTTCAGCTTCTGACTTCTTTCATTGCCGCCATAACGATATCGAACGACAATTGACCATATGCGACGCGCGACTCTCCCCATGACCGTATATTCAGGATCAAGACCATTACTGAAAAAATAAGAAAGATTCGGCGCAAAATCGTCAATTCGCATGCCACGGCTCAAATAATATTCCAAATAGGTAAAGCCATTGGCCAATGTAAAAGCTAACTGTGTGATGGGGTTCGCCCCTGCTTCCGCAATATGATAGCCGCTTATGCTTACAGAGTAGTAGTTGCGCACATGATGATCAATGAAATATTGCTGCATATCACCCATCATTTTCAAGGCAAACTCAGTTGAAAAAAGGCACGTATTCTGACCTTGGTCTTCTTTTAAAATATCGGCCTGGACAGTCCCTCGAACCGTTTGGAGTGTCCACGCTTTGATTTGCGCATACTCCTCGTCACTTGGTTGACTACCCTTATGTTGAACAAACTTCTCCACTTGCTGCCCAATCGCCGTATTCAAGTACATGGCCAAAATTATGGGCGCCGGTCCATTGATGGTCATTGATACGCTTGTAGATTGATGGCACAAGTCGAATCCATCGAACAGCTTTTGCATATCCGGTAACGTGCAGACATTTACACCGCTATTTCCGATTTTCCCATAAATATCAGGGCGGTAGTCCGGATCTTGGCCATATAATGTTACACTATCAAAAGCCGTTGATAATCGTTTCGCCTCCTCATTTTGGCATAAATAGTGGAATCGACGATTGGTGCGCTCAGGCGTACCTTCTCCGGCAAATTGGCGTTTTGGATCCTCACTCGTCCGTTTAAATGGAAATACACCAGCTGTATAAGGAAAGTAGCCTGGCAGATTTTCCATCAACAGCCATCGAAGGAGATCCCCGTCATCTGCGTACCGAGGTAAACTGACTTTTGGAATCTTTGTTCCGGAGAGTGACTCGGTATACATCGGTACTTTCAGCTCTCGGTCGCCAACCTTGCTGATTCGTTCATCTTGCTGATAGGATTGTCGAATTTGCGGCCATTCTTGAAGCAGCTTGTTGCAAGCAGGATCCATCAGGCTTGTATAATGAGCAATGCGTTCCTCCAGCATGTTCATGAACAGCAGTGAATCTACTTCTTTTCCTATAAGATCAGACATTAGTACGTCTTTTGTTCCACGCAGCTGGTAGAGCTTTCGGGCTACTTTCGTCTGCTCATCTGTGAACTTTTTATATTGTCGGATCGATTGCACAATCTCGCTGAGGTAGCCGGCGCGGTCTGACGGTATGATAACATTCTGTGTAGTAGCAGGCTGCCTATTCGTAATTTCGGTCACTGGCCAATCGCCGCTTGTTTTACTAGAGATGACCTTCATGAGTTTGGCAAATAACCTATGTGTACCAGGATCGTTAAATTGACTAGCAATCGTACCGAATACAGGAAGTTCATGGGCGGGTGTGTGAAATAACCCATGGCTGCGCTGAAACTGCTTGCGAACATCGCGCATAGCATCTTCCGAGCCGCGACGGTCGAACTTATTGATGACAATGATATCTGCGAAATCGATCATGTCTATTTTTTCCAACTGCGTTGCGGCGCCAAATTCACTCGTCATTACATAGAGTGACACATCGCATAGCTCAACGATTGCTGAATCGCCTTGCCCGATGCCGCTCGTTTCCACCATCACCATATGGTAACCGGCAGCCTGGAGGACTTGTATGGCTTCTTTCGTAGCTAGACTTAATTCTGACTTAGCCCCCCGAGTTGCTAAGCTTCGCATATAGACCCGTGGGCTGTTGATGGCATTCATTCGGATTCGATCACCAAGAAGAGCGCCGCCCGTTTTCATTTTCGAAGGATCAATAGAGATGATCGCAATGCTTTTATCCGGGTATTGCTGCAGATAGCGCCTTACCAGCTCATCCGTTAATGTACTTTTGCCTGCTCCACCTGTCCCCGTAATCCCGATAACAGGAGCGATAGCGGCTGACGTTTGTAAGTTGCTTAAAATAGGTAACATTGGCGCTATGGGTCCACTTCCAGCGCCTTTTTCAGCTGCCGTAATGGCACTGGCCATGACTGCCCATAAACTTTCTAAGGGTATCGGGAGTTCCTCCGGAAGTTGCCTTGGTGTTAGCTTGTCTACGGCTAGAATCATGTAATTGATCATGCCTTGTAATCCCATTTCCCGGCCATCATCTGGTGAAAAAATTTTAGCAATCCCATATTGCTCTAAGAATCGGATCTCAGAGGGAACAATGACACCTCCGCCACCTGCAAAAACTTGAATATGGCTTGCACCCTTTTGCTGAAGAAGATCATACATATACGTCAAATATTCCATATGTCCGCCTTGATATGTGCTAATTGCGATCCCTTGCACATCTTCTTGAATCGCAGCGTGGACAACCTCATCAACCGATCGATTATGACCTAGATGAATCACTTCAACGCCTGATGCTTGCAAAATCCTTCGAATAATATGAATGGTAGCATCATGTCCATCAAACAAAGCCGCCGCCGTAACAAACCTTACTGGATTCTTGGGCCGATAAACGTGTGTGTTCACAGGAAACCCACCTTCTCAGTGTGACGTCGTAGTCTTCTAGATTATGTTTTATCCGATTTCTATGCAGTTTACCTAAGATTCATGTGCTTACTTACTACCACGGGCAAGCAAATCTCTTGTTCGTTCAAGGTCATTTTTCTTGGTCACCACTCATAAGCTGTTAATTGAACCACGGAACCACTCTTCATGAGGCGGGTGAACATAATGTCCAAGCATGATGATCATGGTGCGAAGTATTTTGAGAATATGTTGAATATCATTGATGTCGGTGTTCATCTGATTGATAACAAGGGAATCACTATTTTTTATAATGAGAAAATGGCTGAAACGGATGGTTTTAAGCGTGAACAAGTTGTGGGGAAGAACGTCTTTGACCTCTTTCCCTCACTCACGAATGAAACGAGCACTTTTATGAAAGTACTGCAAACTGGCATTGAAATACGGGAGAAAATTCAAACGTACGTGAGTGTAACAGGGAAACGAATCACAACCATTAACAGTACGTATCCGATCATCGAGAACGAAGAAATCATTGGTGCCTTAGAAGTGGCCAAGGATATCACCAGCATTGTCCATTTGCACGATCAGATCCTAGATCTCAGGCATCAAATTTACGAATCCCCGTCCAAAGATAAGAAAACCACGAGTTCTGCTCGCTACCATTTCAGTGACTTAATCGGCACAAGTGACTCCTTCCAGCAAACCATTGCTTTTGCCAAAAAAGCTTCCCGTACTAGCTCACCTGTGCTCCTGTCGGGACCTACTGGCACGGGGAAGGAATTGTTCGCTCAGAGCATACACAATGCCGGTGCCCGTCGCAGCAAACTGTTTATTGCTCAGAACTGTGCTGCAGTTCCAAATGAACTGATGGAAGGTATTATGTTCGGCACAGCTAGAGGCGCATTTACTGGCGCTATCGATCGTGCGGGATTATTTGAACAAGCGAACGGTGGCACGCTTTTCCTCGATGAGTTGAATAGTCTTGATTTATTCCTGCAAGCCAAATTATTGCGTGTTCTGCAAGACGGGCTCGTTCGCAGGGTTGGTGGAAGTCATGAACAACAAGTTGATGTCCGTATCATCACAGCCATGAATATTGACCCTAAAGAAGCGTTAACCAAAGGATTACTAAGAAGCGATCTTTATTATCGGCTCAATGTCGTCAATTTGCAGCTCCCTCCACTCTTGCATAGAAAAGATGACATTCCACTACTCACTTCACATTTTATCGAAAAATTTAATGGGTTATTTGGCATGAAAATAAGTGGTATTTCCCCATCCGCATTGGCTCGCTTAATGAACTATCATTGGCCAGGCAATATACGGGAACTTAGTCATGCCATTGAATCCACCTACAATATGATGGAACTGGAATGTGAATGGATTGAAGAAGGGCACCTCCCTGCCTACCTCATGGGAAATGCTAGCTTAACCACAACGCTTTCCCTACCTGCCACGATGTGGCGTAATGAACCAGATGCTATCGCAACGGGCCGATTAACGGATAAAGTGAAGCAAATGGAAAAGGAGACCATTGCGGATGCGCTAGCTTTTCATCAATACAACATCACACTAACCGCGCAAGCGCTAGGTATAAAACGGCAAGCCTTACAGTATAAATTGAACCGTTATGGTATTGTGAGGAAACCTTCATTGGGAAACTGAATAGGAAGAATCTATGAAATTGCACAATGAATTAAGAAGAATATACGAAATTGCACAATGAATTAAGAAGAATCTATGAATCTACCAATCTTCTTCAAAAAAAATGCAAAACGACAACGATTTTCGAGCAACATCACTCTTCAAATCCTTTACGATATTAAAAAGGGATTCATAGAGAGACTAGATACTCTTGAAATCCATTCGTTAAAGGAGGAAGTAACGTGGCAACCAAAGTAATCAGTGATGAAGAATTGATGCTTCTGTTATCCCCCATTTGCCAAACCACTGCCAACGAATTACAAAAAAAGCCAAAACTTACAATGAAATTATTATATGAACTTATTAAAAAACTCAAAGAAGAAAACATGATCCTCACAGATCGTTTGACTGAATATGAACACAAAATCGATCTGTTGCTGGATAGTAAAAGCGAAGTTGCTGCCAGCCTAGCGTTGCCGCTTCTGGAAGAGCGTGGCACGGCAATTGAGATCAGCTCTCAACCTATTTCCGTACCACCGTCGAGTTATCTCGTCCCTCGTTCCATTCGTCACCCAGAGAAGAAAAAAACACCCATGTGGTTTTTATTTGTGAAATCGTCTGTTCGGTTTCTGTTTCGGCGACGGAGGGGCGTTCTTTTTTAGACATGTTGGCATAAAAGTATTGAACTCAAGTCAATGGGCTTGAGTTTTTTTTCATTTTCCCCGTGTTTCGTGGAAAGTTGGCATCCTTCTTGCATCTTACTCTACGTGAGAAGATATCCATGCTGGAGGTGCAATAATGGAACAACGACGTGACTGGAAGCACATTGCATTATGGCAGAACGTAACAGATGAACAATGGAATGATTGGCTTTGGCAGCTGACGCATACCATTCGCACGTTAGATGATTTGAAAAAAGTCGTCCATCTAACCCCTGAGGAAGAAGAAGGCGTTCGCATTTCGACGCAAACGATTCCTTTAAATATTACGCCTTACTACGCCTCTTTAATGAATCCGAATGACCCGCGATGCCCGATTCGCATGCAATCCGTCCCTATTTCCGCTGAATTATTGAAAACGAAATATGATCTTGAGGATCCACTTTTTGAGGATGAAGATTCCCCTACTCCAGGACTTACACATCGCTACCCTGATCGGGTGCTATTCTTGGTAACGAATCAATGTTCGATGTACTGCAGATATTGCACGCGTCGCCGCTTCTCCGGCCAAGTGGGGATGGGAGTACCCAAGAAGCAATTGGACGATGCGATCGCTTATATTCGCAATACGCCAGAAGTGAGAGATGTTCTGCTTTCAGGCGGGGACGGATTGTTAATTAATGACAATATTTTAGAGTATATTTTGAAAAATTTGCGGGCGATTCCCCATGTGGAAATCATTCGAATTGGCACTCGGGCTCCTGTCGTATTCCCGCAACGAATTACAGAAAATTTGTGTAACATCATTAAGAAATATCACCCTGTATGGTTGAATACACATTTTAATCATCCACTGGAAATTACGGAAGAAGCCAAAAAGTCCTGCGAAATGCTAGCCAACGCCGGCGTTCCGCTAGGGAATCAATCCGTGATTTTAGCTGGTATCAACGACAGCACCTATATTATGAAGAAACTTATGCATGATTTGGTCAAAATGCGAGTGCGCCCGTATTACATCTACCAATGTGATTTGTCCGAAGGTATCGGTCATTTCCGAGCTCCTGTTTCGAAGGGCCTTGAAATTATTGAAGCTCTCCGCGGCCATACTTCCGGGTATGCTGTGCCAACCTTATGTTTTATTTGACGCGTGAATGTCAAAAGAAAAAGCAACGGTTTTTAGTTGACCCGTTGCCCCGATTTATAAAGGTTTATAAGTGCTTGTGCAAATAGCTGATAGTTCGGTGTATTAATCTCTCTGACCGTTCCCTTGGGTCTCTGCTTGTTCATGATGCCACTCCCTTTCAAGGTTGGTAATATATGATATGAATTCAACAGTTTGTCTGATCACGCACCTTTGCATTTAGGACACTTCTTATCTTTCGCAGTCTTCTTATATGAGCAGAAATCCACCAGTTTCACTTGTACGTTTGCATTCATGTCGTCCCGCTCCCTCTGTCGTTTTGTCCCTCTATACAAACAATCACGACGAGAAAGGGATTTTCACAAAAGCAATGCGAAAAAAGCCCCTCTCCACAATGGGAAATAGGCTCTTCGAAAACTAAAAAGTTCTAATTCAATGAACTGTGTTAAAATGGAAATATTGTGACAGTAATTGGAGGATTTTCTTATGTACAAAAAACAACATTGGATTCCTCGCTGCTACCTTGAAGCTTGGTGTGATAGCGATATTCCTGACGGTTATGCCCCTTACGTATGGCTTTATTCTAGAGACTGGAATAGTTCAAAAAAGAAAGCACCAGAAAATATCTTCACCGAAAATGACATGTATACGATAAAGTTAGAAAACGGCGAACGCAATTTATCGATTGAACACGGACTCTCTGGTTTAGAAACTGAATTCGCAAAAGTAATCCAAAATAAAGTCTTAAGGAACCAACCACTCAACCTAGATGAACGTATGATTCTGTGTGCCTTTGTGTCAGCTACTCACGAACGAACCCCTTCAAAAAGGGATCATTTACAGAATCAGTGGCAAAAAGTACAAAATAAAATGGAAATCATTAAAAAGGGTTTCGAACAAGCCACTCCAGATCAAAAAAATGCAATGATGCAATTTGGGCGAGCAACTGATGGACCAAGTTACTCGATGGATGATGTTATAAGAATAGCAGAACATCCCCTTCAAGAGATGATGGTGCCAACAATACAAGCACAAACCTCGATATTGATGAGAATGAATTTGACTATTTTACATTCAATCAGCAAAGCCAGATTTTTAACGTCAGATAATCCATGCGTATTTTTTGATGCCGAGGCTAAAAATCGACCATTAATGTATAGAGGTGTGGGCTTAGGATATGAAACAGTAGAGATAACTTTGCCTGTAACTCCTCAACATGCTTTATTGCTTAGCTGGAGAGATATCCCCCAGAATGTAGAATTTACGAGGAAGAAAGTCGAAAGCTTAAATCAAAGAACTTGGCATTATGCCTCTGAATTTGTTGTATCTAATTCGTATTTACACAAACCCGAATGGATTGCTGAGGAATTAGGCATTTGACTGCTCAAACCTGACCCTAAATGGTTGGGATCTTTTTCATTATGCAATTGAGAATAATTCTCACAATTTGCGATTAAGGGAATTCTTTTTGAACGGGGTACAGAGTGCGGTGGTGGAATAGCCCCCCCTCTTTCGATATGAGGTGTAGGGGGGATGAAAGGCAAGTCACTCACTAATAGTAAGTGCCTGTCATCTTATGTGACATGCTTGACCCGATCATTTCTATGACTGTGTAAGGATTGCCAAGAGAAGCATGATCATAGCAGGACACTTTGTTAATGTGTAGACCCACTATTCCCATGCCCCTCCCAGTACCTTTGATCGTAACGACATTGTTCACATCACCTGTCTAGGTATTGGTATAGGTCAGTACTCCCCCTATACCCTACCTCGTACCACCTTATCAATTGCTCTACAGATAGCTTGCTTCTCAAGTTCTGTATCATGTTCCATAGCCATCCACGTCAACAGGGATGTCAAGCAGACAATAAGGATCCAAGTTATTACCATGCCCCATCCCACCCGCTCTCTTGATCGTCATATCTGTGCCTATCTTCCTCGTCAAAATCTGGCTTGTCTTCATCGTGATAGTAGTCACGGTTCACTTCTTGCTTATTCTCCTTTTCAAAAGCTAATTTCTCAAAAGCTAATCTCTCGAATATTAATCTTTCACTTATCAAATACTTTACATTGATCGTCATTGCCACGAACTCTCTAGCCATCGATACCACCCCTTTTTTGTGTTTTAAAACCCTTGCCACCCCTTGGAAGGGGATTGTGCCTATCTGGTCAAAAGTGATTTGAAAGTGCCGTATAAGTGCCCTCTAGAGGATGTTAAAATTTTCGCCAATGACCAGACCATCTTGTGCAAGGATCTTGACAATCTCTAGACAGCCCGCGTCAAAGGTCTGGGCAGTTGGATAAAAGTGGTGGATCTTACTTGTGCTGAAAATTAGAACCGATATCATCATTACTGTTGACCTCCGTTGATCAGAATTGTGAAGCCAGTTACAAAAAGTTTTTAAAACAAGTAGCACCCGAACCACGCTCTGGGCAAGGGATTGGGGCATATATGTTACTGATTACCAAAAGGAAGTATACTTTTAAATAAATAATATATTATAGGGGAGCGGAATACGGGAACGCTCTATAGAGACTCTCCAGACCTTTGTACTTCCTTTTTGTGAAATAGTTACAGAATCCTTGAAAGCCTTGTGGCAGTAGGTCTGTAGCCTGTTACCACCTTTGAAAACGAGTAAAAAGTATGCTGTAAATCACGATCTAACACTTGCCACAATGACATTGGAACAAGATGCTCTTGACCATTGAATACGGTGACAGGTAGTGTTCTTGACCGTGCGGGCAAGTGAACAGGTACTTCTCTTTCAAACCTTTCAAGATGCCCTTGCTGAAGTCCAATGGTTCTTCTTGTTTCAGCTTGTGACGTTTGACCTCTCTGTCAAAATCCTTGACCATTTGCTCATGTCCGTGGAGTCTCAACAGATGACATGTTTTGCATCCTGCTTTCTTGCTCACAAAGTCATTTGGTTTGATCTCAATGTCATGAGCATTTTTACACGTTCCTTTGATCTTCTGGGACGTTGAATGGTATGCGCCCACTAATATGAACCCAGTCTCTTCAAGACGATCACACAGTTTGTCAACAGCTTTCCTGACACCTTGATTGGTCATGTCAACAGAATTGACCAGTTTGATACCTCGATGATGAATCATAATCTCGTTCTCTCCTTTGATTTTGAATTGGCTGTCAGATGCCCTCAGATCAACGAAGTTGATGAAACGGGCACTAGGCTTACTTTTAAAAAGATAATCGATTGTAGGTCAACTCCCCATCGGAGAAGGTAGTATTCAAGAGCATTCAAGAGAATTCGGAAGTTAAAAATGCCGTTTTTCGGCTCACTCTCCACGGAGATGGGTCACTTTTTCGGCTTTTTCTCAGCTTGCGCTTTGGCATACTCTTCACGGGTCAAATTACCGTTGATCTTGGTTGCTTGGCTCATCTCTTGATCCTCCTCTGACTGTCTATTTCGGCTTGAACACAATTGATGCAGATCCCCTGCCTATAGCTGTCCATGTACTTCAATCTGTGTGTTCCATTGCAATGGAAACAGAACTCGCCTTTTATGGGATCCACTCCCCACCAACCATTTTTCCACTCGTCCTCGTGACGTTCCAGTTTGCTGACACTCATTGCTCAGAACCTCCAAGTAGTGCCTTGAGACGTGTATGTCTTTTCAAGATATACCCAACGTGCCCCTGAGTGACCCCGAACTCTTTGCCAAGTGCTGTCTGACTCTCACCCTTGTGACCCCGTGCGTAAATTTCTCTTACCTGCTCGTCTGTGATTTTGCAATTTCCGTGCAGTTTTTTTGCGTCCTGCCTTTTCGTCATTATCGTATCTCCTCTGTATGGATATCTTTGATTTTTGTGAAAATAAAGAGTCGACCCGTTGAAGGATCGACCCAGTGTGGAAATTACTTACCCAAAAGAACAGCAAACTTGGAAGGATCCCCGACCACGCTGTCTAGTTCTTGGAAGCACACGACACCCGTTTGGTAGCTATCCGCGTAACGCTCTTGAAGAACTTTCACTTGAACGTCAGTTGTGAACTTCACGTCAAGACCAGAGAAATCACCGTAGTAGATTCCGCGGGCATTTAGTGCCAATGTTGCAGGCATTTGGTCACTAAGCATGACGGGTTTCCCAAATAGGCGAAGACCACCATCTTCTGCAATACCGCTGTCATCACCACTGATCAGAAGCTGACCAGATGCACCTGTAAGGGAACGAATCGCAGTCCACACTTGCGGGGACATTAACCATGCGCTATTGGCTTGATGGATCTGAGGAACTTTCATTTGAAGACCGATCAAATCTGTGACAGTCTTTGCATCGATCACCGCTGTTGTGCTGTTGGTAGAAGTAGCTGTTACAGTAACACCACTCTTCAAGCCCTTCAGCTTTGCACCAGTCTCTTGGATGATCTCTTTTTCAAGAAATAGAGCCAATGATAAACCGATTTGACGGATGATGATCGGGACAACATCTAAATCTGTACGATTGATTAGGCTGTTCGAAACCTTTGTCAAAG
The DNA here is from genome assembly GCF_031455095.1 of Paenibacillus qinlingensis. GTDB lineage: Bacteria > Bacillota > Bacilli > Paenibacillales > NBRC-103111 > Paenibacillus_E > Paenibacillus_E qinlingensis_A. The sequence continues at coordinate 1,311,668 of NZ_JAVDSB010000001.1, read as the reverse complement.
CACCTAGAATGTAGTTTGTCAGCTTCGGCCCAGTGAATTGACCGCCTGTGTCATTTACTGGAGTACCTTCCTGAACGTACTCGAACACATGTGCAGTGTAGTCGTATGCAGGAAGCTGAAGATCACCCTTCACGTTCCAGATCGTAGCTTTTGCCAAGATCGGGGACACGTTCTTTGCTACTTCGATGATTCGATTTGCAACGGAAACAGGAATTACTGAACCATTAGTCCCTGCCGTCAATGCACGACCTTCTACCGCGTCTGTACGGTTCTTCTTAACCAATGCTAGGAATGCTTGGTCATCCAATTTACGTGCTTCTAGTTCTGCGTTCTGTGCTACATCTTTGACTACTGTCATGATTTCAAAACCCCTTTTCTCATCTTCGATTTGTAATTTGATTTCGATTTGTTCAACCGTTTCTAACAAGTCATTGCGACGTTCGTGTAATTCTTTGGCACTCATTTCTTCAATGTCTTTCATTTCCTTAACCTCCGTTGTTCTGATTTCGAGATCGTCCGAGCCATCTCGCTGCTCAATTGTGGTGCCGTAATATGCAGGAGTTACGTCCAAGATCGATACCTCGACCAAGTCCAAATCCTTCACATATCGGCGGTTAGGAGTAGAATTTTGCCATTCTGAATCCTTGGCGTGGAAGCCAAACGACCAACCTGTCAATTTCCCATCCTTTGCTCTCTGTACGACTTCCTCGTCTGTGACAGTGGCTTCGGCTCGTAGTCCGATCACGTCCTCGTAAAGTTCAAGAGAACCCTCCTGAGTGCTTCCTAATCGCCTATCCTGTTTATGGTTAAACAGTAGATCAACATTGGATGCTCTACTCAATGCTTGGTCAAATGCTTTGGGCATAATTTGCTCAATGAATTTCCCACGCTTTTCATCGCTCAATGTACGGCTGTCTCTCTGAGTTACATTGACGTAACCGGAAATCTTGACCGAATCATTTCTGATTTCTAATTTCACTTGCTCACCCCCGTGGTTCTATTTGCCGTGCTATTCGATTTTTTGTTTGCGATTGTCGGTTGAAATTGTATAGCGGTCTTTATCCGCTCCGTAACGGCACGACACTCTAATAGATTTGTCATGAATCGTTAGTGCAGAGGACAAATGCAGAAAGAACCCAATCCAATAAGGAATGAGTTTACAGAATTGCGTTTAAAAGAAATGACCCTCCAATGAATCCGAAGCACTGGAGAGCCGTACCTATTACTAGGCGATGAAAGTGGATGGTACGTTTTTATGACAAGGTGTACCAGACCTCAGGCATGTAAGCTTTCAAATATGGGAACATGCACTCAGAAAACCACCGTACGGGTCAGTAGGTGACGCCCGTCTGCCATCCGAACTAGGTGTCGGCTACCTGAGAGTTTTACTAAACACGGAAGACTCACAACATGTCCTACTATCGTGTAGGCAACGCTAATAGAAAAGACGCAACGCCTTTGACGAGATGGAAGACCGAGCGTAACTCAATACGCAGTCGGTATCCTTTCTGCTTCACTCTGTGATCTAGTCACATGTAGAGGTATCAGCGTAATCATCGAACAAAACCTAGTGGCGTACAAAGGTGGTGGATTCATGCCCACCATGGGTAAGCACCTTGGATCAGATGCTGACCTAGCTGGGGACAAATCTTTGAAAAGAACAAATTCACCCTTGAAGGTGGTGCAATGACAAGTCACACCCTACAAGACACCAGAAACTGATGTCCTGTTAGCTGAACGTCATTGTTTAGATCTCAGGAGCACCGTGTTCCCGTTGGTGGTCATTGATCACTCTAAGAAGATGTTCCAATCGATCGTACTTGTATGAAGCAATTGCATCGATCACTACTGCTCGAATGAAAGATGGAAAGTCAATGTATTGGTGCTTTATAAGGAACTCATCTATAAGAGCTTGGTCTTGCTCGGTCACTGCTCTGAACGTATATCGTTTACTGTTTGCCACGTTTATCACCTCGTATGTTGTTTGGTCATCCTATAATTTGTTATCGAACTAAATAGTCCATTTTTGCTTGAAAACCAGAAAATATTTAAAACTTTTTTCAATTCTCATATTTGAACTCGGTATCATTGGTCAGAAGATTCAATTTGCTACCAAAGAAATCAGCCTCACGCTTGTTAATAACGGTTCTCATAAACTTGACAAAAGGCTGATACGATCTGTCCAAGTCTGGGAACTCCTTATCATTGACTTTCCCGATCCATTTCCCGCGGTCAACATCACCGTTCAGCCACCTGACCAGTTCTTTGACAACTTTTGCCCGTAGATAGTAAGACATGGCAATATCGTTAAAATATCCGTTCTGATACTGACGAGTGGTGACTTTCAATTCATAACCATCTCGTATGGTTTCACCAAAGTATGTTGGTTCGAATTTGCCATGAACAATTCGCTTAGACTTGTGTACTGCACCTATATCCCGTTTAAATGCACGATCCTCAACACGCTTGTCTATCAGCTTTAAAGTTTCGTTGACACATGTAGCAATATAGAGATTACCGTCTATTGGCTTGACATCGACTAGTATGCAACGCATGAACTCCTCAGTCTCGAAACTACTCCGTTGCATGATGCTTCTTTGTTCCCGTTCACGTTCCCATAGTGGGATGCTCCACCATCCAATACGTCCTGTACTTGGTCTGCCTACTTTATTTTTCATGCTTGTTTCCCCCTCAGTTTAGTTTTGGTTCACTTGGTGATACCACTGCACTTATGCCTCTAGTGATAGCACTTTTGGGCAATATCCGAGCAATCTGCAAAAATAAAGTGAAAAAGTTGTCACAAATGTAACAGACCTGTGAACATCATTGGACAGGATCTGGACATTGACTTGTCGCGGCAATTAACAGATCTGTATACATTCCTCCTCCACTCAACTTAACACCCTCCTCTCCCGAGTAAATTTTATACACTGACCGCTCAACGTCGAGATAGAGAAGAGTGTTAACGTGTCAGGGGATTGGGCAGGATGGGACAAGGGGATCATCCTCTCGTGTATGTATCTACACAGACAATCACCACTGCTGCCCGATTTTCACAATGCTACCAAGGGAAATCAGGAAAGTAGCAAAAAGGTAAACACAAAAGCCAGATACACCAAGGGCTGTTACTTAATTACCTTGTTACTACTTTTTTATAAATGTATATATATTATATAAGGGTATATAAAGGGGTATATATAGAGAGAAAGGGGGAGCCAAATGGGGTAACAATGCCCGAATCGTCCAATCCCTTGCCCAGTGCGGGATACAGCCGTTTCCGAGTGCTTCCTGCTACTTTCGGAAATACGGTAACAGCCCTATTTTGACCCAATTGAAGGGTATTTTCCACCATTTTGATATTGTCCAGATCCCATTCTGACCCCTGCCTAGATCCGTGAAGGGGTGGTTTGTGACTGTCTCTGGTTAGTCTGTGGCTTCAGCCAATGTCAAAACTCTGTCAATGCCATGCTGAACCCCCTGTGAGATCCTCTCAAATCGATCCAATATTCCTGACCCGTACCATTACAAACCCCCGTTCGTCCTGTGACAGCATGTGAGCCACTCTGGGACATTACGCGTGCAATACATTGTATTACAGCACAAAAGAAAAAAACGACTTAAAATTGATTCTGAAGCGTCTCACGGTGTACGCCTAATTTTTCAGCAGCATGTATGATCGATTCTGTATATCGAATAAAGCCCCTATATGGCATTCACAGACCCTTGACAGCGTAGAGAGGTGAAACACCTTACCGCGCCTTACAAGGTCAGAAACATGCCATTAAAAGGGGTCTCAGGGAATGCAAAAAGGATGCCCCTCGCGGACACCCCTCTTGACTAAAAATATTCAATTGATAGATCGTAGGGAAACTCTCTTCTAATCTGATTCCGTGTCGATAGCATGCGGATCTCAAGTGGCATGTTTCGTGTGAAGTGGATCTTTTTGATGAACTGCTTCAATGCTCTGTTCTGTGCCTCCACTGGCAACGATTCAAAGCCGTTCAGTAATTTGAAGACCTGTGACATCCGTTCAATATGACTCGTGACGTTGATGGACTCACTCTGTTCTATTAACTTGTCACGGCTCTGTTCCAAAGCTTGTCCCATATCGATCAATGCTTGTCGTTTGACCTTTAATTCATCATGTGTGAAGATACCTGACACGGCTAGGTCGATTAATGCGGTTTGCTGTCTCTGATTCTCTGCAATTTGAATGTCAATATGTGCAAGCTTTTCTTTCAGATCGGATTCAATACTGGACAGATCTTGTTGCTCAAGCAGGGACAGTTCATGTTGCATCTGTTCCTCATGGGCTTTCAATGCGTCAATAATATCGGCTTCGATGTATTCTAACTTGATCCCGTTGTTGGTACATTTCTCAGCACTATTGGGCAGTTGATATTCACAAGGTTTGATGCTATAAGTCCCATTTAGCTCTTTCCTTATGACTAGTTTCCTGCCACAGAGACCACAGTAGAGCAAGTCCTTCAACATCGTTGTTCCCGTCTTTGGCGCGGGTTTGTCTCTGTAAACTCTCGCTTGATCTGCACGGATAGCTCGTTCTCTGTTTGCATTATCCCATTGGTCAACGGAAATAATAGGCTCGTGGGCATCGTGGGACTCGATTGTGTTCACGATCTTGAAAACGAATTTGCCATTCTCTTTAATACGTTTCCGATCTTGGAACACGACTGTCCCTTTGTAGGCAGGATTTTGGATGATGCGTTTCACTGTAGGCAGTTGGAATGCTTCAGATCGTTGTGGTTTGTAGCCTTCGCGGTTCAATGTATCAACGATCTTGCGACTTCCCAAACCTTCACTGTGAAGCTGAAAGATATAACGTACCACCTGTGCTTCTGATTCGAAGATCTCAAGCCGTTTCGTACTGTCGTTTCTTCTGTAACCGAACGGGATCCCCCCAGAAATATGTAGCCCCTGTTTTGCCATTGAAATCTTGTTGTTCTTGGAACGCCTACCAATGAGTGCATGCTCTTGTGAAGCAATCAGAGATCCGAATTTGTACATTGTTTCGTCCGTGCTACTATTTGCCAAGTCATAAACCTTGTCTGGAGTCAGGATGGGCTTGTCATAGTCTTTGCAATATTGCAGTACCGTTTCAGAGATGAGCCCATTACGGCTCAAACGGGACAATTCAATTACTAGTATTCCGTCAAATCGTTCAATATTGTCCAGTAGCCTTTGAAGCTGTGGACGCTGTTCCATATCGGACGCACCACCGCTGAGAACTTCTGAAAACTCCTCAAAGGTATGTCCATGTTTTGTGCAATACTCTATCAGTATGTTCCTATGATTCAAAAGCGTTTCGACGCCCTCTGTCTTTTTCTCTTGTGAAATCCGTAGATACATCCCCAAGTGCATTTGGCTCACCTCGTTAAGTAGTTGAGACCCTAGTATATCATACGTCATTTAAGAAACACAGTACCTACCTTTGTTGTTGATGCACCAGGCGGAGGCGGAAAAATTGCACTGCAGCCTAACTATCTCATCTCACAGAGTCAAGATAAAGTTATCCTGCGTAATTATGAAGGCGTCATCGTCGGCTATCCCGAGCCGAAAAACTACGTTCCCGGCCGAGCCGACGAATACTTCAATGAGATGTACGGCATCCAAAAACAGCCAGAAAGCACAGGCATTATCGCGCTCATGAAAGATGAAAAATTCAACTTAGTGCCAGAAAATTTGCGCCGAATCGGTCGAAGGAAGACGTATCAGGAAACACCGGAGCACATGTCACTCAAGGATCGACGGCCAGTGCGAGATGAAATGAAAGACAAATTAATCAAAGCACAGCATAAAGAGAAGATTGTGAGCGCTGCTGAGATTCCTGGGGAGTAATGAGGCGCTGGTGACGAAAGGCCGCGAGCTGCTGCCGTAACTCGAATTTTTCGAGTTGCAGTATCCAAGAGGCCGCGAACTGATGCTGCAACTCGAATTTTTCGAGTTGCAGCGTCCAAAAGGCCACGAACTGATGCCTTAACTCGAATTTTTCGAGTTGCAGCGCCTAAAAGGCCGCAAACTGATGCCGTAACTCGAATTTTTCGAGTTGCAGCGCCTAAAAGGCCGCGAACTGATGCCGTAACTCGAATTTTTCGAGTTGCAGCATCCAAAAGGCCACGTACTGCTGCCGTAACTCGAATTTTTCGTGTATCTCGTCGGCTTTCATCCTCGCGCGGCCGAGTATCTCCCCCCTCGCTAGCGTCCCAAAGCGCAGGCCCACGCCCCCAGCCGCCACAACAAAGAAGCTAAGCACAACCAGCTTAGCTTCTTTGTCCATCACTTTTTAAAACAAATCAATTTCATCTCCGTCAACTCGCGTATCGCATACTTTACGCCCTCGCGCCCTGTGCCGCTCTCTTTCACGCCTCCATACGGCATGTGGTCCACACGGAAGGTGGGAATGTCATTGATCATGACACCCCCTACCTCCAACGCTTCAGCAGCTGCGAGCGCTGTGCGGATATTTTCCGTGTAAATACCTGCCTGGAGGCCATATTTAGAATCATTAACCAAACGTATCGCTTCTTCGATCGACGAAACGCGATTAATCATGACGATCGGAGCAAATACTTCTTGGCACGAGACGCTTGCGGAAGAAGCAACGTTGAGCAAGACAGTCGGGTGAACAATATTCCCCTCTCTCTTGTTGCCAGTCGCGACAATCGCACCTAATTGCTCCGCTTCTGAGATCCATTGCATCGCGCGTTCAGCGTCACGAACACCGATTAATGCGGATACATCCGTGCCTTCATCCAAAGGATCACCTAGCTGAAGTGTCTCCGTCTGCTTTACGAATTTGTGGACAAATTCATCGAACAACTGGTCATGCACATAAATCCGCTGAAGCGAGATACATACCTGACCGGCATAGGAAAATGCCCCTGTAACCGCCCTGGCGATCATCGCGTCTACATCAACACCTTGATCTACAATGAGTGCTGAATTGGAGCCTAATTCTAAAATGACCTTTTTTAACCCCGCCTTATTGCGAATGGTGATCCCAACTTCAGGACTTCCCGTAAAGGTGGCAGCCTTGATTCTTTTATCCGTAACCAGCAAGTCGCCAATCACACTGCCACTGCCAGTTACCACATTTAAAGCGCCTGCCGGAAGTCCCGACTGTTGCATAAGCTCTGCCAAAAACAAGACAGATAACGGCGTTTGGCCAGCCGGCTTCAAGACAAGTGTATTACCTGCAGCAATAGCTGGGCCAACTTTATGTGCAACCAAATTCATCGGGAAGTTAAACGGTGTAATCGCCGCTACGACGCCCAAGGGTTGATGAATCGTGTACGCGACACGACCTTCCCCGCCAGGTGCCGCATCCATCGGTATCGTTTCACCCTGAATTCGCTTCGCTTCTTCTGCGGCGAATTGGTAGGTCGCGATTGTTCGCTCTACCTCTATTCTCGCCGTTGTAATCGGCTTAGCGGCTTCAAGCGAGATTAATCGCGCACATGCTTCCTTATTCTCTCGGATTAAAGCTGCCAGCTTCTCCAGTATGGATGCCCTCTGATGCGCCGACATCGCTGCCATGACTGACTTTGCTCGTTCAGCAGCTGCTATAGCAAGCTCGACTTCGGCTGCTCCTGCATAACCGATTTCAGCAATTTGTTCACCGTTGTAAGGTGAGAATAAGGGTCGATACCCACTCGCTTCCACCCAAGTCCCATCGATAAATAGCTGCTTCCTCATTCTGATCTCCTCCTTGCACATACGTTCAAGAAGATTGATTATAGCATGTCTTTACAGCCTGCTCTAGGACAACTAATGCCTCAGCGAGCTGTTCATCCGTTATGACCAACGGACTTAGGATTCGTATCACATTACCGTAAATACCTGCACTCATCACAATGACACCTTGTTGATGCGCTTCCTGCAAAATCCGCGTCGTCATCTCTTTATCCGGCTTCTTGGAAACCTGATCCTTGACAATCTCTATCGCGCTCATCGCACCTAACGTACGCACGTCCCCAATGCATCCTACTTCGTCCTGCAGACGTAGGAAACGCTCACTCACAGCAGCCCCAATGACAATCGCTCTTTCTGCAAGCCGTTCCTCCACGAGCATATCAATCACTTGTAATGCCGCTACACACCCAAGCGGACTGCCGCCATAGGTGCCACCGATTTCACCAATGCCTGGTGCATCCATTATTTCCGCCCGACCGGTAACGGCACTTATTGGAAGTCCAGCCGCAATCGATTTGGACATGGTCATTAAATCCGGTATAACGCCAAAGTGTTCCATGGCAAAGTTTTTCCCTGTCCGTCCGAATCCCGTCTGGACTTCGTCAGCAATCAGCAGGATCCCGTATTTCTCGCAGATTCCCTTCACACCCTGTACAAACTTAGCCGAAGGGATCACAAAGCCACCTTCTCCTTGCACCGGTTCCATGATGATCGCAGCAACGTCTTCTCCCGGCACCTCGACTAGAAAGAATTCCTCAAATTTTTGTAAAAGTTGCTCATCTACTTCATCTTGCGATAATCCGGATGGCGAACGGTAGTAGTACGGATAAGGCATTTTGTACGTATCCGGTGCAAAAGGACCGAAGCCATTCTTATACGGCTTTACCTTGCTAGTTAAAGACATCGCCATATAGGTTCTGCCGTGGAAGCCACGTTCGAAAGAAATTACAGCTTTGCGTCCCGTGAATTTACGAGCGATTTTCACCGCATTCTCAACCGCTTCTGCACCGCTGTTCAAGAAGAATGTTTTCTTCGGATGATCCCCGGGTGTCAAAGCATTGAGTTTTTCAGCCAGTGCTACATAGGGTTCATACATCATGACATGAAAGCAAGGATGCAGATAAAGATCCAATTGCGCCTTCAATGCCTCCACCACTTTGGGTGGACAATGGCCGACATTTAAGGAGCCAATCGCACCTGCCAAATCAATGAACGTATTTCCATCAACATCCGTCAGGAGTGCTCCTTCCCCTTTGGCCGCAAATGTCGCCATGGTATGAAAAGGCCCTCTCGGAATACTCGCTAAACGGCGTTCCAATAACTTTTGAGCCTGCGGCCCCGGAATTGCTGTTTTCATCTCAATATACGTCGTCTGTCTCGTATTTTGATCCATTCCTTATGCCTCCAAACCACACCAATGAATGATGGTCAATGCGATAATCTCAGCCGCTTCAAACATATGATCCAACACGATGTGCTCGTTCGGATAATGGGCAACCTGTGTGATGCCTGGGCCAAAAACGATACATGGCGTCTCACCAACCTGCGTGAGTAAACCACCGTCTGTGCCCCAAGGCGACGCTTCAATTGTGGGTTCATCTTGTTTAACCACGCGGTATTGCTGCATAAGTACCTTCATCAAGTCATGCTCAGGATCAACACTTCCCGGAACCCATTGTGCCCCGAACCATTCCACGTGAGGTGGATGCGATTCAAACCATGGGTCTTTCAAACTTAAACCCGCCATCCAATCGCTCATTTCCGCTTTAGCGGCTTCTAAAGTTTCCTCCGGGGCAACCCCCATGCGACCCTCTAGCTTCACGGTATCTGAAACAGACGAAGGCCAATTCCCACCTTGAATAATACCGATATTAATCGGGATCGGAATGGGATTTTTGGCATACAAAGGATCTATAATTCGGGCATTTCTAAGCTCCTCTAGCTCACGTATGTGCTGAATTACAGTCACACTTTTCTCTATGGCACTCACACCTTCATACCTCGTTCCCCCGTGAGCCGATCGACCTTTGACTTCAATTCGGAACCACATAGAGCCTTGTTGCTTTGGGAATATCCGTAAATTGGTAGGTTCGGGAATGAGAGCCGCGTCCGCCCGGTAACCTTTGACAATAGCCGCCAGTGTACCCGCTCCACCACTTTCTTCTTCAATGACACTTTCGAAAATCACATCACCTTTCAATGTCAATCCAAGCCCTTGAATCGCCTCAACAGCCATAAGAAGCGAAGCAGTGCCACCTTTCATATCCGTAGCCCCGCGTCCATACAGTTTCCCATCCACGACACGGCCGCTAAATGGGTCATCCTGCCATTGTTCACGATTCCCTTCTGGAACGACATCCATGTGTCCATTCAACAGCAAGGAACGACCGCCGCCCGACCCTTTTAATACACCAACCACATTCGGACTGCCTGTAAAATGACTACGCGGAGAACAGAAATAGGGATGGCTCTGAAGCGCATCTCCGTCAGGCTCCCAGACCTCAACATCGAGCGCTAACTCTCGCAATTTCTCAGCAATAAAAAGCTGGGCCTCCTGCTCATGACCTTGCGTGCTTGGCATTTTAACCAGCTGCTGGAGAAAAGATGTGCCAGCTTCTCGATGCTGACGGATCCAATCATGGATGGATGTGTGCAGTTCTGTATGTTCGTTTGACAAAGGAAACTCCTCCTTCCACACATGGCACAAGACGTCCTTCCTACCCTTTATGGGATATAGGAAATTGAACTAGGGATGAGTAAAGCAGCCTCTGTATGGCGGATAACGTCTTCAATCGTATAAGGCAACATGATCTCTCTCAAAACCAGACCCCCCTCCGTAACCTCCATCACGGCCATTTCCGTAATAATCAATTTCACACAGGCTACAGCCGTAAGTGGTAAGTCACATTGCTTTTTTACCTTAGACTCTCCCTGCCGGTTTACATGGTTCATCAGAACGATTACTTTTTTGGCCTTCTGCGCAAGCTCCATTGCCCCGCCGATACCTGCCACTCGCTTCCCTGGGACGATCCAATTAGCCAAATCCCCACGCTCACTCACTTCTAACGCCCCGAGTATCGTAATGTCGATACAACCTCTGCGAATCATAGCAAAAGCAATCGCGCTATCGCAGTAGGAAGCACCACTCGTTATTGTCATGGGATATCCGCCTGCGTTGCACAGAAAAGCATCTTCCTCCCCAGGAATCGGCGCACCGCCTGCACCCAGAATGCCATTCTCCGCATGAAAAACAACGTGAATGTCTTCAGGGACATAATCCGCAACCATGGTTGGGATACCGATGCCTAGATTAACGGCCATGCCGCTCTTTAGCTCTTGAGCAGCCCGCTTAGCTATCCGCTCGCGGATTTCTTTTCCCATACCCATTCCCAAGTCACCCCTCCGCTCAAGATCACCATATCCACGAATATTCCTGGCGTGACAATACTTTCGGGGTCCAGCTCACCTAATGGAACGATCTCATCGACCTCCGCAATCGTTATCTTCCCGGCCATCGCGACGAGTGGATTCAGATTTCTGCCGCTTTTATCGTAGATGAGGTTCCCGTAGGTATCTGCTTTCTTGGCATGCACAATGGCAACATCTGCCGTAAGGGCTGGCTCGACCAGATACGTTTTCCCATCCATGGATACGGTCTCCTTACCCTGTTCCATAATCGTGCCAACGCCGACATCCACTAAGATCCCGCCAAGGCCTACACCGCCAGCTCGGATTTTCTCACATAACGTACCTTGCGGGTAGAAAACCACTTCCATAGTGCCCTGCTCCATCATCTGACCAGCGTTAGGATTCGACCCAATGTGCGAAGCAATCACTTTCTTCACACATCCTGCTGTGACTAATCGGCCAATGCCGATATGCGGAAATCCAGTGTCATTTCCTATGATCGTTAGATCTTTGACGTCCTTCTGCCAAATACCCTCGATTAACGATGGCGGTGTACCAATGCCGCCGAACCCGCCGAACATCAATGTACAGCCATCCGAAATCATTTGAAGCGCTTCTTCCAGCGTCTTTACTTTGCTGGCCGCACCAGCAGGTGAGCTTTCATTGAGTACCATCATATCTCCTCCAATCTAGAAGGGGTAATCTCAGCTATGACTTCTTGAATGGATGCCTCTAATATCCCCACCAGTTGGTCGATTTCCTCCTCCGTAATGACCAAAGGCGGGGCGATGATAATCGCATCCCCTTCTCCATCTACCGCACCTGCGGCCGGATATACGAGCAGCCCTTTCTGAAAGGCTCTCTCAATGATCCGAGAGGTGACACCTAATCCAAATGGAAATGGTCGCTTTGTTGTCTGATCTGCAACAAATTCGATCGCTAACAACATACCTTGGCCCCTCACATCACCGATGCTCAGGATGCCATCTGCCATTTGCTGCAATTGGCCCATCAAATATTGCCCTTTGCTCTCGGCAGCGCTGACTAACTGATGCTTCTCGATATAGCTAAGTACCGCCAACGACACAGCTGCCGATTGCGGATTAGCACTATATGTGTGGCCAGACATAATACTTTTGGACCCCTTCAAGATAGGCTCCATCACCCGATCTTTTACTAACGTAGCTGCTATCGGTGTATAACCTGCGCTCATCCCTTTCCCCAAAGCAATAAGATCAGGTTCAACGCCGTAATGCTCCATTGCGAACATAGCCCCTGTTCGAGCTATCCCTGTCATGACCTCATCCGCGATGAATAAGATCTCATTCTGTTCACAGATGGCTTTAATTCTTTGGAAATAGCCATTTGGCGGAACAATGGCTCCCCCAGCAGCTCCGATGATCGGCTCTGCAATGAAAGCAGCAATATGCTCGGAACCTATTCGCTTGATCGCTGTTGCCAAATCATCTGCACACGCTAATTGGCAATTCGGCGAAGTTTTACCCAGTGGGCAGCGGTAGCAGTAAGGTGTAGCAACGACTGGAAAGTCTTCTAATAAAGGGATAAATCGTCTTCTACGCAGCACATGCCCTGACATTGAAAGCGCACCCAACGTAATGCCATGATAGCTCATTCTCCTAGAGATCACTTTATTCTTGCCATGTCTCCCTTGCTCTTGCCAATGCTGTATGGCTATCTTCATAGCCGTTTCCGTCGCTTCTGATCCGCTGTTCACGAAGAAGCTCCAGTAGTCGTTGCCGGGAGCTAAGTCACTTAGCTTTTCTGCCAGCTTCTCGCCAGGTTCGCTTGTAAACTGCGACCGATAAACGAAAGATACTTTGTTTGCTTGCTCAAGCATGGCATCAACGATATCTGGTACACCGTGCCCGATTCCAGCCGTCACAGCTCCCGAGCAACCGTCTATATAAGCTTTACCTTGATCATCGTACAGGAAGACACCTTTTCCATAGGCTATGGTGGGATAATGGTGATTCAAAACCGGCTTAATGACATGCTCCCGCTTCATAAGGCACCTCCCACTGCTTATTCACGTTAAGGTATTATTTAAGAAACATATTCTTGATGCGTGGAGCTTTCATCAGATCTTCATAACGAAATGCTGTTCCTAGCGCCGATACATCATGCCAATAGAGTGTCTCTTCAATTTGCTGTGCGGTGCTTTCTAAAACGTAAGTGCGACAGTTGGTGCACGTAATCGCAGGGACCTGTAAGATCTGAACGGCTAATCTGCCATCTGGCATGATCCAGTAGCAATCTTTTACACTTTCTTGAATGTCATCTCTTTCACACCACATGCAATTCATATGCATCCATCCTCCATCATATGGTATAGAACATTCTCGCAACGCTCTGTTACTCATGCAAAATTGATGCCAACTTTTTGAAAATGGGTATACGAGCGCCTATTAGTGTTAATGTCTTGGAAAAGCTGCCAGACTTTTGGCAGTTGGTCATTTTTTTGCAGCATAATGAGGAAGTAAGGGGGATGCTAGATGCCAAATGAGCTGCCAACCTATACGAATCATGTTGTTACAGGTACAGATTATTCGATCATGTGCTGTCTGGATAAGCGAAATAAAAGATTACGGGTGGATGATTATAAGGGGAATATCGATGCCATTACGTTGCGAATCCTCGAACTCGCTAAATCCCATGCTTTAACTAAAATATTTATCAAATCACACGAGAATGACTGGCAATCTTTTTTATCCAAAGGCTGGATGCTGGAGGGTATTTATAAGGGATATTTCAACGGAAACGATGCTTACTGTATGGCATTTTATGATGACCTGGAACGCAGAACCAGCGATTATTGGCTCGACGAAGATCACATTCTTCAGCAGGTATACACACTCCCTCTCAAGCCCGATCGTCCCTTGGTGCCGGCTCCGTTGACGCTGCGAATGGCTGAGGTCCAGGATGCTGAGCCTCTCGCCCAGTTATACAGTCACATCTTCCAAACCTACCCTACTCCGATGAATGAACCGAGTTATGTGGCGAAAACCATGGAAGAGGGCACGATTTATTATCTCGTTCAGGATCAAAACCAGTTGATTAGTGCTGCATCTGCTGAAATTAATGTTGCCTATGCCAATGCGGAAATGACAGACTGTGCGACGCTGCCGGCTTACCGGAATCAAGGCCTTATGCGACTGCTTATGCATGCTTTAGAAGAAGAATTGATCAGACGCCATATTACTTGCGCTTATTCCTTATCAAGAGCGCTTTCCTTCGGAATGAATGCCGTATTTTACCAGATGGGCTACCGATATTATGGCCGTCTTACGAAAAATTGCGATATTTATGATAAATACGAAGATATGAACTTATGGGTCAAACCATTAACATGATCCCCTTTCTCCTTGTATTTCAACTATATGCGTTTCCTTCGCACGGAAGAAGAAATCCCAAGCTCTTCTCTATATTTGGCTATCGTCCTACGAGATACTTTGAACCCTTCCTGCTTCATAAGATCAGCCAGCTTTTGATCCGAAAAAGGCCTGCGGGGGCTTTCGCTGTTAATCCACTCTTTGATTTTCAGCTTCATACGTTCCGATGAGGCGGAATCGCCCCTATCCATTTGCAGTCCAGATGGAAAGAAATATTTTAGTTCAAAGATCCCCCATGGTGTTTGAGCGTACTTCCCAGCCGTAGCGCGGCTGACTGTTGATTCATGTATCCCCAATTTATCCGCGATCTGCTTTAATGTCATTGGCTTTAGATGGCCACTCCCCTTCCAGAAAAAATCGGCCTGTTCCTCCACAATAGCTTGTGTTACTCGGAATATCGTTTTACGTCTTTGCTCGACGCACTTCATAAAGAACCTCGCCGCATGTAATTTATGAGATAGAAATTTCGCTGCTTTACTATACTCGGTGTTCTCTTTCACCATTCGCTCGTAATAACCATTCACCGAAAGTCTCGACGATGTTGCTTGATGCAGCAATACAATAAGCTGTTCACCTGCTTTCTCGATGATCACTTCAGGAATGATATATGGAACAGTCTCTATATGAAAAGCTCCGCCAGGTCTCGGATTCAATCCTTTGATGACATCGATCGCCGCCTGAATTTCCTGTGGAGCTACTTGCAGATTCGTTGCCAATTTCGAGATACGGTAATCAGCTATTTCGTTGAGATGACTTCGAATTAACAGAGAAACTAAGGGAAAACAGTCGGAGAGAGATTGAACCTGAAGGAGCAGACACTCCTGCAAGTTCCTTGCACCTATGCCGCGGGGCTCGAAACTTTGTAAAATACGTAAGGCATAGTTTGCGGATGTCATATCAACCTTACATATGTCAGCTACTTCTTCCAGTGTTGTTCCCAGATAGCCATTAGTGTCCAAATTTCCGATTAAAAAGGTAATTACTTTCCGAATGGTTTGCGGTATTTTTTTTGCAAAACTCAACTGCTCCTTCAAATGTCTTTCGAGTGAAACCTCATTCGAAGCAGCATGTAAATACGCGTCATAATTAGCATCTGGCGTAGCTGTGTGACGAAAAAACTTTGGCGACACATTATTGATGTGATAAGTATCCCAATCGTATCCGGCCATATCCAAGGCTGGGTTTTCGACTAACTCCCGCCTTACAACTTCATGTAATTCTGGTGTAGAGAGTTTGAGAATCATTATTGCTTTGCGCAGCTGAGGGGTAATACGCAACTTGGCCGTTTGTTGTTGAAACATCCCGTATCCTTGGCGCATGTGCATCACCCCATTCCGTTGTTATTTCTATATGTATTCAAGGTCACCAACATTTAACCAAAACTGTGTATATTGTATTTGAATGCGGACATACTAATTTACGACGGTGAAGCAGTGGTGAGGTGTTGTGTCGCAGACAATTTACACAAGGGAAGTTGTTCTTGAATCCATATGGAGGCGAGGAGATGTGCCGCATACCACTTACTGTAGTTTCCATACTGCAATGATGTGATGAGGTAGTTACCTAGCGAAGTAAGGTTCAAAGCAAGAGTACCATCAATTCTACTCACCGTCGAAGAAGACTCCGAAAGGAGTCTTCTTTTATTTTTTCCATATATTAGCGAACAAGGATACCCCCAAATACGGACTTAAAGGAAGTAGATTTTCTCGAATGATATAAAGATCACTATTATCAGAAAGTAAGAGGTATAACATCATGAGAATTAGAACTGGTCTCCTTTTAGGTGCCAAAATGACGATAGTAAGCCTACTGCTCCTTCATGGAACATCTGCTCAAGCTGCTGAGACTGTACCTGCACCGCCTACCGTGTATTTGGATGGGCATCCTCTCTCTTTTGAAACTCCACCCGTTATTGAAAATGGAAGTAGTCTTGTTCCCATGCGTGCGCTCTTTGAAGCTGAAGGAGCTACCATTACATGGGATGAGAATACACGAACCGTGACTGCTGTGAAAGCTGGCACGACCGTTACTTATCGCATCGGAGACATGTTCGCAACGAAAAATAAGGAACAGCTTGCGCTGCCCCTCCCTGGCAAAATTATCGATGGCTCTACCATGATCCCATTGCGATTTATAAGTGAAACACTAGGCAATCTTGTAAAATGGCACGATTACTCGCGCTCTATTACGATTTCATCTATTCATAACTATGAAACTACCATTCAATATGGCGTTAACTTGCGTGATATACCAGAGAAAGATGACGATACCTCTGTTCTTCGTATGCTTTCCAAAACAGACAAAATTCACGTCATTCGAGAAATCAACTCGAATTGGTTGGAGGTACAAACACAAGACAATACCATTGGCTTCATCTCTGCCGCCTCCATGTATACCGATTACACAAGTACGGGTCTAGCTGCGAAGCAAGCGGATGCCTTAATCGCTTTCGGGTCCCAATTTTTAGGTACGCCTTATGAATTTGGAGCCAAGCCTGGTCAAACCAAAACGTTTGACTGCTCTTCTTTCGTTAATTACGTATTTGACAAAGTATTGTCAATTGATTTACCGCGGGTTTCCTACGACCAAGCGCTGCAAGGGAAGGAAGTCGCGCTCAGCGACATTCGCAAAGGAGACCTCCTCTTTTTCACTGCGCGCGGACTCGATATCGGACATGTTGGGATTTATGCGGGAGACGGACGTATCCTTCAAACCTATTCGAAAGAGGATGGTGTTCACTTCACGGAATTCGATGAGAAGTGGAAGAAGCGATTTGTGACGGCTAGGAGATTATTCTAGAGAGGTGTGTGACGTAATCCGTTTAGTCCGACTTTGTCGACTTAAACTCGCTGTCCGCGTGGAAATTTCTTGATTAGTCCTAAAACACCCAACTAAATAAGCTAAAACCACCCTCAGGGAATGAAATTAGCTATTTAGTTGGGCAGAAGCTGACTATTGGCTTAATTTTTGGGGAGAGACTATATTTTGTTCGGCAATATCGGTCTAAACCTTATTCATATGGGAGCTAGTGTGACCACGATTGCACTAAAGAGAGAAGTTTTTCAATAGATGAACTAACTCCGCTTTGTACTCGGTTAGATCGTAGGAAGAATTATTAACTCTTTCGATGTTTATCTGTAATTGATCAAGCAAGTCATTCTCCCATGCTGACCTAGCCTGAAGGATCTGCAGCGTTCCAGCAAGTCCAGTGTAGCCTCGCGCTTTGCCATAGCCCTGTGTCGTATAATAGTGAATGAAACCATTGGACCATTGGGCTGATCTTTCATCAACGGCTTTGCGAAATGAATAATCCAGATCAGTTTGCTCGACATAAATCAATAGAGGATTTAATGGCGCGATGATCTCAGCTAGTCTCGTTACCTGCTCAATAACTTTATCTTTACTAGCATCATATTTGATCATGCCAAGTGTCACCGGATTTTGAATAAAACAACATTCAAAAATATACACAATCTCGTTACTTCTTGCCTGTTCCGCGAATTGCCTCCATCTCGCCGTTATTAATTCATTGCTGAGCTGCAAAGGTAACTCATAGATATCATGTTGGTGAAATGAGCTAGCTACTTCCGAAGGAATTTGGAAGTCTAGCTCATTTTCAATTTTCCGATAGGGTAATAAATAATACTCCCCTTGTTTAATGACACGATCCTCACGTATGGCTTTGAGGTGAAGTGGGCAGGTTGCCAGCACATCTCTGAATTCACTTTCGGAATAACAAGCGACTCCCTCATAATCCGCAGGATGATCCAGATCCCCTTCCGTAAATAACTTAGCCTCCACATTGAATTCCTTTAAAATATCAAAAACGAGTTGAGCTGTCGTTGACTTTCCAGACCCTGGTAATCCTTCAACGAGTATTAGTTTGGATTTCATAAATACGGATATCTCTCCTCTTTCTATTTGCGAGTGCGACATGCGTTAATGACCTAAGTCTTCTACTTCCATAATCAGATTAGGAAACTCATCTCGAAACAGTGACCAATCTGTCAGCATCTCAGCATCTGTTAATAAGCACTGATCAAGGGATGCCGTAATTTCAGTACGATTCATGTCCATACCGATGAATACAACTCTGTTGATCCTATCCCCATGAGTGTCATCCCAATGTGCCAGTAATTCGAATTCTTCTTCTAGGACGGCTGCTCTCTCCTCTTCAGGAAGGGCTGCAACCCATAAGCCTGCTGGTCCAAAACGGATCGAAGCACCTGCTTGACTGAGGTTTTGGGCATAATGATGACGAGAAGCCAGCCATACCATGCCTTTGGATCTGACGATCTCAGCTGGCCAATCTGACATCCATTGGTGTAATCTCGAAGGCTCGAATGGTCGATTCCGTTCATACACGAACGAGGAAATGCCGTATTCTTCTGTCTCTGGCGTATGAGCCTCTTTTTCCAATTCTCGCAGCCAACCAGCGGATGTGCTCACTTCATCGAAGTTAAATAGGCCTGTGTGCATAATGTCAGCTGGATCTACCTGTCCATGGATAGCGCGAATAAATTGGGCTCGAGGTTGCAAGGCACGCAGAACAGCTTCAAGTTCATCCAATTCATCTGATTCCAATCTATCACACTTATTCAAAATAAGAACATCGCAGAATTCAATTTGATCAATCAGCAAGTCCACAACATCCCTCGTATCGTCTTCCCCTACCGCTTGACTACGTTCCAGAAGCGTTTCACCACTGCTATAATCTGTCCAAAATCGGAAGGCATCTACCACCGTAACCATCGTGTCCAGTGTACAAAACTGGGTAAGATCAATGCCCTGTTCTTCGTCTTGATAGGTAAACGTTTGCGCAACTGGCAACGGTTCACCCACACCTGTCGATTCAATCAAAATATAATCAAATTTATTTTCCTTGGCAAGTCGTTCCACTTCTTTCAGCAAATCTTCTCGTAAGGTACAGCAAATACAGCCGTTCGACATTTCAATCAAACTCTCATCCGTCCGAGAAAAACCGTTTCCTTCTCTGATGAGATCAGCATCGATGTTAACTTCGCTTAAGTCATTCACAATAACAGCTACTTTTAAACCATCTTGATTATGTAGAATATGGTTTAGTATCGTTGTCTTGCCGGCTCCCAAATAACCGCTTAACACCGTGACAGGTATCGTTTGCATGAACAGCACTCCTTTTTTAATCGTAATAATTACTATATGACATCAAATAAAAAACAAACGCTCGTTTGTATCTCAACGCTGCTATTCATCTAATGCTTTCTTCAATGCGTGAAGATTGTTCGTCATAACGCCAATATAGTCTAGATTATTCTTTTTATCCTCCGCCGTTAATCCTTCAAGTGGATTCAACACATCTGTTTTGGCGTTGATTTCTTTAGCAATCGTTGCAGCAACCTTGGGATCCACTAATGTTTCAAAGAAGATCGTTTTTACTTGTTTCTCCTTGGCAAATTGAATAATATCAGCCATTTGAGCGGGTGATGGCTCTTCTTCAGGTGAGAGGCCTGAAATAGGGATTTGCGTTAAGCCATACGCCTTCGCCAAATAACCAAATGCCGCATGCTGGGTTACGAATTCTTTGTTCTTCACGTTCGCAAGAGTTGCTCGAAAGGCTTCATCTAACGCTTTTAGCTTACCGATATAGGCATCGGCATGCTCTCTATAATCAGCCTGATGAGCAGGATCTGCCTGTATCAAGCCTTGCGCAATTGCCTCTACTTCTTGTTGAGCTAAAGTTGGATCTAGCCATACATGCGGATCGGAGTCATGACTATGCTCATCATGGGCATGGTCATCATGCTCTGCTTCATGATCCTCATCCTCTTCCTCTTCTGTCGCACCTTGCATGAGCGCAATCCCTTTGCTTGCTTCAATGACGACACGCTTCGAATTTGCAGCGCTTTGCAACGCCTGTTCGGCCCATCCTTCAACAAGTCCGTTGTAAACAAATACGTCTGCTTCCTTGACTTTTTTCATATCCTTGGCGCTAGGCTCCCAATCATGGGGTTCTGTACCTGCCGGAACTAAGGCAATGACATTCGCATGTTCGCCTGCAATTTGCTTCGTGAATTCATACATCGGATAGAAGCTTGTCACAATATCGAGTTTACCCTCGCTAGTTACGGTTTTGGATGAGCATCCCGCCAAAAGTGCAAAGGATACTGCCGTAATGGCGATTGATTTGGCTATAACATATACGTTCATGCTAAAATTCCTCCTTGTAGGTTTGTAAGATAGGTACGGATACCTTTTCTTCAACTATGAATGGCTTCGTTGTTTTTCGTAAACTCATCATCACTTTCTGAGTACTCAAGCCAAGGATAAGTAGGAGCAAGAGGATGATTGCAATCGTTCCTCCTGGCGGTGTGCTCAATGAGTAAGATGCCGTAAGGCCTGAAAATACCCCCAGTAGTCCCACGCCAATTGCGATTAGAATAGCAGCTGTAAAACTAGACGAAATGCGGATCGCCAAAGCCGCTGGTAGAACGATAAGGGATGAAACGAGAAGCACCCCTACAATCGGCATCGCAGCGGAAACGATCATCCCCGTTAGTACACTAAAACAGAGTGATAGCCATTTCACAGGAATACCATTCGTCCTGGCGGTATCTTCATCAAATGTGATTTGATACAGTTGTCGACGGAAAAGGTAAAAGAATAAGATGCCAATGACCGTCACACTTCCCATAAGCACAAGTTCCGTTTCATTCACAGCTACAACGGAGCCGAATAAGTAGGCGGATAAACCTTTGTTCATGCTGGGACTTAAACTCATTAGAATAACAGCCGAGGACAGCCCGCCAATCATAATAATGGCAATCGAAATTTCACTATAAGACTTATAAGACCTTCTGACATATTCAACAATGACAGCACCTAGCGATGCTACCACAAAGCCAGCCAAGGTAGGATGAATATGGATAAAAGCACCACCTGCTACGCCGGCTAACGACACATGCGAAAGCATGTCAGCCATAAGTGCTTGGCGGCGTAATATGAGGTAAACGCCAAGTACCGATGCGATGATTGCGATCAGCCCACCGGCACAAAATGCCCGTTGCATGAAGTCGTAGTGCAGCATTTCCATCCGCCCTCCTCCTTTCTCTCCAAAGTTACAATTCTGTTTATGTAGGGTGTGACTTCCTCCAACTGATGCGTGACCATAACAACCGTTCGACCCATCTTCACTTGGTGATTCATAAGTTGATACAAGCCAAGGCGGCTTGCCAGATCCATCCCTGTCGTTGGTTCATCGAGCACAAGCATATCCGGCTCTTGCACTAAAGCCCTAGCAATGCAAATCCGCTGCTTCTGACCACCTGAAAGCTCGCCAATTCTTCGCTTGCGCAAATCCCACATACCCAATTGACGAAGAAATACTTCGGTCATCGTATCATCTTCTATGCGAAGCCTGCGCAGCCACGGTCCTTGGGCAAACCTGCCTGATCGTACAAACTCCCAAATGCTAGTTGGGAATCCGCTATTGAATGCAGCGATCTGTTGGGATACATAGCCTACGCGCAATTTATCTCCTTTCTCATTGGTCGGCGATAAGTACCTGTGGCCTTTCCACGGTGCAACCAAACCCAATATTAGTTTAAGCAAGGTTGACTTTGCGGCACCATTAGGACCAATCACAGCAACGAATTCGCCTGACTCAATGTCCACTTGAGCATCTTGGATGCAGGCGATATCCGTATATCCGAACTCCACCTGTTGTAAAGAGGCAAGTAGCATCATCTTCAACTCCCTTGTAATTAATACGTAAATTTTACGATTATAGCATAGAATGAAATCAAAAGAAGATTGACCGTGTGTTCTCGTTATCCTGTCTATTTTCTGCTCAACCGACGACTTAATAGTAAAATTTACGCTTTACTGAATGTAATATATCTTTCTTTTTCCACGGTGTCAAGATCCTGCTTGCAAGAATTCACTTCTTCGCATATGATTTTAATCGTAATATTTACTTTTAATTCAGTGGAACAAAAAGTTCAATAAAGGAGTTAACAGCCATGTTAAGTAACGTCTACCGTACAACCATGACCGTTCTTGCAACGTTCTGTCTCATTCTTCTTGTACTTCTTCTTAAAAGAATTGATTTCTTGTACAGCTTTTTTACAGTTGAGCATCTGCAATCGTTTAAGACCATCTTCATAAGCCTTATTCTTGAAGCATTACCGTTCATTTTACTTGGTGTCATTATTTCCTCCTTACTTCAATCTTTCGTGCCAGAGACAGCCATTCGTCGATTTATACCTCGAAACCCTGTGCTAGGCATCCTCTTCGCGTGTCTCTTAGGATTACTTTTCCCCATGTGTGAATGTGGCATGATTCCGATTGTTCGCAGACTTATTCAAAAAGGAATGCCTGTTTACATCGCTGTCGTTTTCATTGTTGCTGGCCCGATTCTTAATCCCATAGTCTTTGCAGCTACACTTATGGCTTTTCGCAACCAACCTTCGATTGCCTATTCTCGTATGGGACTTGCTCTAATCGTGACGATGATAATCGGTTTGATTCTCTATCGATTCGTAAGGCACAATCCGTTAAGGAGCGCTCAAGGTCATTCATTCCATCATCACCATCATAACCATGATCATGACCATGACCACCACGGTGGCATTTCAAGTAAAGTGACAACTTTCTTCGCACATACATCCAATGAGTTTTTTGATATGGGAAAATATTTAATCTTCGGCGCTCTGTTAACCGCACTAATTCAAGTCTTTATGCAGAGAGACAACCTGCTAGCCATCGGGCAAGGCCCCCTCTCTTCGCACATTTTTATGATGGGATTCGCCTATATCCTTTCTATTTGTTCGACCTCTGACGCTTTTGTTGCATCTTCCTTCCAGACTTCGTTTACATCCGGTTCTTTGCTCACGTTCCTAGTCTTCGGTCCAATGCTTGATTTTAAAAGTACACTCATGCTGTTATCGGTATTCAAAACTAAATTCGTCTTGTTACTTGCACTGTTAATTGCTTGCACGGTTCTTATATGTTCATTGCTTTGGGAATTTATTATGTAATCATTTCGGGGAGGAAATCGTATGAATCACATTCGAGTAACGAGCTTTCATCAAGTCTTTCGCACGCTGATTTTACTTGGCTTTTCCAGCTATATTGTTATCCTATCGAAATCAGATACATTACAGCTCTATATCGCTCCACGTATGATGATTTACGTTAAACTAGCTTCCGTTTTGTTGTATATCATTGCTTGTTCTCAGGGCTATATGGCCCTTCGTTCCTATTGGGGAAGACCAGTAGCCTGTGAGTGCAATCCATCAGAAACCCGCTCGCCCTTACGACATGTCATGGCCTATGGGCTCCTTCTTTTACCCTTAATTCTAGGCTTCCTTCTGCCAGACACAGCCCTAAACAGCACGATGGTAGCTGCCAAAGGAATGAATCTTTCCGCTGCTACATCAAGCATGGCTAGTACCCGAGTAGAGCACAGCACGCTACCTAGTGAACCTGAGCCTGTCACGAAACCAGCAAGTCCAGCCTCTCAAGCCGCTTCTCCAAAGGGACCGTTATCAGAGTCTGACATTGAGCAATTATTTAAAGCGCCTGACGAATGGAACGAGGATTTTGCCAAAATGGGGGTGATTCTTTATCATAAGGATCGAATTATTGTAGAGCCAGAAATCTATATGGAGATCTTGTCGACTGTTGATCTCTTCAAGGAAAACTTTATTGGGAAAGAGATTGAATTAACGGGTTTCGTATATCGCGAGGATAAAATGAAGACGAACCAATTCGTTGTTGGTCGATTTGCGATGAGTTGTTGTTCAGCGGATGCATCGCCTTACGGGGTATTGGTTGAATTCCCATCAGCGCAAACATTCCCACAGGATAAGTGGGTAAAAGTGACGGGAACCGTTCAATCTGGCAACTATAACAGCAACGAGATATTCACCATTGCGGCTACTCACATTGAGGAGATCACGGCGCCAAGCTCGCCATATGTGTATCCACATTTTGAACCCCTAACGGTACTCAAATAGTTAAGCTTATCAGCGGTCTTTGCGCAACCTCAATCTTTAAACAGCTCCTCTAGAATCATTTTCCGATTGTCTAGAAATCGCTTAGTAATCATGTAGTGCAGCGTTTCCTCATACGCAATTTCACTAATCGGTTGGTCATCGAAGCTAAGAATTTGTGCATCTGGATAGCCAAGCAATATCGGAGAATGGGTGGCGATAATAAATTGAGCCTCCTTCTCCAAATCTTTGATAACACGCATAAGGGCTAGCTGCCTTGCTGGAGAAAGCGCCGCCTCGGGCTCATCGAGGAGATATATGGCCTTTTTCCCAAATCGATGTTTAAAAAGAGATAGAAACGCTTCGCCATGCGATTGCTCATGTAACGAGCGTCCACCATAATAAGGTAAGCTTTCTGGAATCGTGTCTAAATAACTGGCAAAATTATAGAAGGTTTCGGCTCTTAGGAAAAAACCATTTGTTATTTTCGGCAACCAAGACAAGCGTAAGTGCTCCCCCAGAATAGAGTGAGCCGCATCGACGTCATACACATTATTTTTACCGCCACTGGCTGTGTTAAATCCGCATTGGTAGGCAATCGCTTCAAGAATCGTTGATTTCCCTGACCCATTCTCGCCAACGAAAAAAGTAACATTCTTCTCAAACCTGATGGAAGTCAACGATTGAATGGAGGGGATCGTGAAAGGATATTTCGATGCATCTATATTCGCTTGTTTTTGGATTTCTAGTCTTCTCAAATACATGATGTTCAACTCCAAATCAGATTTCGAAGCTCTCCTTCTATTGTAAACTTTTCTAACTCGAAGTAAAGAAATGCTGCAATCCACGATAGTTAATAGCATTAACTATTGATCGTCAGAACCTAGAAACACGGCTGCTCCGTCCTCGGAAAGTCAGAATCTATAAAAAGATGCGAATATGCATCTTTTCCTGCTAGAGAAGTCACGGTTAGTTAGAAAAGATGCGAATATGCATCTTTTTCCACCCCATTTATCCTTTTTAAGGAATATCGCTAAAAAAAGATGTATTTTCGCATCAATTCTTCGATAAACGGTCTATTCCCCTTAAAAAAGATGTATTTTTGCAGTTCTCTGCTCTGGCGTCAAAAAAAATCCCGATTCCTCAGGCTCTTTCAGCTAACTATTCGATTAAAACTATCCATTTCAACTATTTCGCGCCTTTTTGCAGGATGCCTATCGGCCCCGTCCATTTCGGAAACTCCAATTCATCCTGAAACACGCCTTGTTGAATAAGCTCTTTGCATGCAGGATCCGTCATTGTAAGAGTATAATCCTCGCCATGCTGACCGATTAGTCCCAAATGTCCCTTCGCTCGCAGAGAGACCTCATGTTGTAATAGGGCTTCGGCACTTTCTACGGCCAATGAGGATACATCAAACCAACGTATATCGCCCAAGGCGCCTGCTCCTCTTCCCCGCCTCGGGGTAAGACAAAAACAGAAAAAAAGCTAAGCGCTATTTACTCAGCTTAGCTCTTTTATGAATAATAAAGGGGGATCCCCTCATGTTTAAAGTTCAATGATCTTTGTTGCAACGTGATGGCAAAATTCGGCATCATGCTCAACGAAAAGAAGGGTTGGCGCGTATTGAATCAGCAATTCTTCAATCTGCATGCGCGATATAACATCAATAAAATTAAGCGGTTCATCCCAAATGTGCAAATGAACGTTTTGACTCAGACTTTTTGCAATAAGGACTTTCTTCTTCTGACCGCCGCTAAAAGCAGAAATATCTTTCTCGAATTGCACTCTGGCAAAATCCAGCTTTCTTAATATGGCCTTAAACAGACTCTCATCAATGCCATTTTGCTTCGCGAAATCCGTCAAATTGCCTTGCAAATGAGAAGTGTCTTGGGACACATACGAGATCTGAAGCTGACTACCCTTACGGAAGGTTCCCGAATAGGTAATGTCCTGACCGCAAAGCAGCTTGATTATACTTGATTTGCCTGAGCCATTTTGACCTGAAAGTGCAATTCGCTCGCCTTGCTCGATTGTAAAGCTGACATTCTGGCAAACGACCTTTTCGCCGTAATATATCGACACATTCTCAAGCTCAGCAAGTTGGTTTCTATGATAGGCAAGTTGAGATATCTTCAAATCATCTGAGCTTTCCATATTTCGAAGGAGCTTTGATTTCTCATCAAGGGCTGATTGTTGCCTATTCTCGATGGATTTAGAGCGTTTCATCATTTTTGCCGCTTTGTGACCAATGTACCCCTTATCCACCTTGGAGCCTGAATTTCGGGTACCATTTTTGGTTTTCTCGACTTCATGTGACCAGTCATTCGTTCGTTTCGCAGAATCGGATAGCCGTTTAATATCCTTCTTCAGCTTTTCGTTTTCTGCAAGCTCGTAATGATCCTGCCTCTGTTTATTCTCCCACCAATCGCTAAAATCACCTCTTTGAATGTCAATATTCGTCTTGTTGATGGAAAGAATATGATCGACACAGTTATCCAAGAAAGCTCTGTCATGCGACACCAAGATGAATCCGCTCTTGGATTTGAGATAAGCGCTGACCAGCTTTCGTGCTTTCATATCTAGATGATTGGTGGGTTCATCAATCAACAGAAAGCTGTTTTCCTTCAGAAATAGTGCAGCCAACAACACTTTCGTCTGCTCTCCATTGGATAATGAATCGAAGGATCGGTAAAGGACATCCTCAGAAACCTTCAATAAGGTAAGTTCACGCATTAATTCCCAATGTTGATAATCTGCTACGATATCGTTGATAATATCGATGGTATTATGTCCCTTATTGTTCACTTTAAAAGGAAAATATTCAAAACTGACATTTGCGGAAATATGTCCACTGTATTCATACTTTCCAAGTAGCAAGTTGAGGAAAGTAGTTTTACCCCTTCCATTTCTTCCAGTAAACCCTAATTTCCAGTCGGTATCAATTTGAAAATTGACATCCTCAAATATATAGTCATAGCTGCCATCATAGGCAAACGTGAGATTTGTAACTTGTATTAATGACATGATTGAATCCTCCTAACCAAGCGTGACGCTGTACCCATCATATCATAATAGGATTTACCATTTCGAAGGAAAGGATAACTATAGATAAACTATCCTTCCCCATTCAGATACATTTGTTTACATTCAGTTTAAAAAGGTACGTTACAATCACGTTATCAATTGTTCTTTAGGAGGAATTACATTGGATGCTTCACAACGAAAAGAATTCGCACAGCATGGCGATTGGGCTGTCGAAGCGAATGGACTTGTCAAAACGTTTGGAGAAAACCGAGCGGTAGATGGCGTGAACTTGAAAGTAAAGGCAGGCACGATTTACGGCGTACTTGGCCCGAATGGCGCGGGTAAAACAACCACCATCAACATGCTTGCAACCTTATTACGCCCCGATGCGGGATCTGCGAAAATCTTCGGATACGACGTCGTGAAGGAGTCCCAAATCGTACGTCAATTGATCGGCGTAACAGGTCAATACGCATCTGTCGATGAGTCGTTAAGCGCGACAGAAAACTTGATCATTTTCTCCCGTCTGCTTGGGCTCAGTCGTAAAGAAGCTCGTCAGAAGTCGGACGAATTGCTTGAGGAATTTGGATTAACTGAGGCTGCAAAGCGTCCGTTGAAAAATTTCTCCGGCGGTATGCGCCGCAGATTGGATCTAGCAGCAAGTCTTATTGCCCAGCCTCCACTCATCTTCTTAGATGAACCGACGACCGGGTTAGACCCGCGTACACGCGCTCAGATGTGGGAAACAATCCGTCGATTGGTAGACACAGGATCCACCATTTTGCTAACAACGCAATACCTGGAAGAAGCCGATCAACTAGCTGATCGAATCGCGGTCATCGATCGCGGACGTGTCGTTGCAGAGGGTACCGTGGATGAACTTAAAGCTTCTGTGGGGACGTCTTCCTTGCAGCTTACTGTCCAAAATCCACTAGACATTGAGCAAGCTCGTAGAACAGTTGAGCAAGTTCTCCACGTAGCTTCTACTGTGGTCGCTGGTCAAATCTCGGCACCTATGGCGAACGCCGATCGCGTCACAGACTTACTGATCTCCCTGCGCGAAGCTGGCATTCACTTGGCGGAGTTGAGTGTTCAGAAGCCGACACTCGATGAAGTATTTTTGACCATTACAGGCCATGGCGTCTCAGAGCAAGATTCCGAAACGTCTGATTCATCAAGTAAGAAACAGGAGGCACGTGTATGAGTACATCCATTAAACCCGTTTCCGAGCGCCATCTGCGAAACCACACCAGCTTCCGTCAGTCCGTACGTAATTCATTGACCATGGCTTACCGTGGATTGCTCAAGATCCGCCGTACACCTGAACAATTGTTCGATGTCACGCTTCAACCCATCATCTTTACTTTAATGTTTACCTATATTTTCGGTGGAGCCATTTCCGGTGATGTCGTGAGTTATTTACCTGTCATTATCCCGGGCATTCTCGTTCAAACCGTGATCACCACCTCCATCGTAACGGGTGTCCAGTTACGAGAGGACATGGATAAGGGTGTGTTCGACCGATTCAAATCATTACCCATTGCCCGGATAGCCCCACTTGCGGGAGCCCTATTAGCTGACACCATACGCTACACCATTGCGACGGTACTAACCTTTTCCATGGGCTTCATCATGGGTTACCGACCTGAAGGCGGATTGGCCAACGTTGCCATCGCCGCGCTGCTTGTTATTTTCTGCTCATGGGCCATTAGCTGGATCTTCGCATTCTTCGGCGTCATTGCACGTACAGCATCCAGTGTTCAAGGGATCTCGATGCTGGTCTTATTCCCACTTACGTTCTTATCGAATGCCTTCGTGCCGGTTGACACCATGCCGAACTGGCTACAGTGGTTTGTCAAAATCAATCCGATCTCACATCTCGTCTCCGCTGTTCGCCAGCTAGCGAATCAAGGAACCGTTGGCTGGGATCTAACGATCTCCCTTTTCGGAGCCATTGTGATTGTGGCGATCTTTGCACCTATCACAGTAATTGCTTATATGCGCCGGACTTAATCATTGTTGAACGAATGAGGCTGATTCAAAAGTCGATTTAGACTTTTTGAATCAGCCTCTTATCATTTCGTAGCTTCCCATTTATTTGACATGAATCATAATCTTCCCTACGTGACGACCTTCACCAAAATAATGAAGAGCCTGAGCTACATCACCCAAGGGGTAATGCCGATCCATTACAGGCACGATGTTCCCCGCCGCTCTTAGTTCCATTAGTTCATTCTGATCCTTCTTATTTGGCTTGTGCAACAGGAGGCCCATTTTCTTCGTGCCAAACATTGAAATCAAGGGTCCCACTAACATGACTTGCAAAATCCGATACATCGGACCTCCCACCATCACATATTGGCCTTTCGGATTTAAAGCTCGTTTGCAGTCGAGTATGGATCGCGTTCCTACGATATCAAGAATTAAGTCATACCGCTGACCATTTGCAGTAAAATCATCTTGGGCATAATCAATAACATGATCCGCACCAATCGATTGAAGATCAGCCAACTTCCCGAGACTATCTACACCCGTCACTTCAGCCCCAAAGTATTTGGCAAGCTGGATGGCAAAAGTACCGACGCCCCTACCTGCCCCATTGACAAGTACCTTATGTCCTTTCCGAATAAGTCCTTTATCTCGTAAACCTTGCAAAGCAAGGACTGCCGCTTGTGGCATTGCCGCCGCATCTTCAAAGCTTATGTGGGTTGGTTTCAGCGATAACGCCTTTTCGGACGCGCATACATATTCTGCAAACCCTCCCCAGTTGCACCCAGATAGGTCTCCAAACACCTCATCTCCAGGAACAAATTGTCTAACCTTTCTACCAACCGCTTCAACGCGCCCCGCTATATCTGCTCCGAGGATGTTGAATTTAGGCTTTCGCAAACCGCCAATCCGCACTAGGAGTGGCGATCCACGAAGAAGATCCCAATCCCATGAATTAATTGAAGCTGTATGTACGTTGATCAGGACTTCATCATCTTTGGGAATTGGTTTTTCCACTTCTTTGAAATTCAGTTCATCCGCTGTACCGTATCTATGATAAATGATAGCCTTCATAAGGATCCCCTCCCCTTGCCTGTAAGATGCGTATCTTATCAGCTTATGTCACGCTTACATGCTTAAGTATATGCATAGGTTACCGTAGAAATATAGCAAAAAAAGCTGAATCAAGGGCTACCCTTCATCCAGCTTAAATTTCTCGCTATTAATTCGCCTTATCACATAAGCCAGTATTCCGAGTGTCACAATCGCTCCTGCCAACGCAAGCCCCATGTCCTTATGAGAATCGAATACATCTCCTTGCATGCCCACGTATTCTTCTCCGTATTTCTCAACCGCATAAGCTGCACCCATTTCTACAATTTCAAAAAAAGCGCTAATCCCAAGGACAACCACTGTAGTTATGGCATATGACCAGAAGCCCAGCTTAATAGCGACCCGGGTAAGCAATTCGCGGAAGGGATAGGCCCAGAACAGTCCGAATGCGAAATGGACGACCCGATCATAGTAACTTCGCTGAGTACCAATCGTTGCTTTTAGCCAGGTATCGAAAGGTGTGGCCTGGTAAGTATAATGAGCTCCGTAGGTGTGCAAGCAGAGAAAAATAAACATGCACAGATACGATAAATTTGAGAATTTGAAAACTTGATAAGTGAAAGCAAGGACCAGTATAACGGCTACTGGAAGTATGCTCTCCATCAACCATTGCATACGATGTGTTGGTGAAATGGCTGTGATTACAAAATAAGCGAAATAAATGGAAAACATCACATGCAGAGGCCAATTACGTGAAAATGATACATCCTGTTTCGTCAGCATAGTAGCAGGCGACCTTCATTTTTAGTTAAGTTCGTGCATCTAGTGTTGGCAAGGATCCCCGATAGATATACATGAATTCAACGCGTTTACGATCCTACGGTTTCTTTTTTAACATCAAGGATTCGACCTGCCCGTCTTTGGTCGTCGCATTGATGCGCAATTCATACTCACCCACGCGGTAAAATAAACCCCAGACTCCATCTTCACCATTGATTTCACTACTAGGCAATCCTAAAGCTTTTTTCACCTCAGGTAAGCTGTAATCAACAGCCGCTCCAAGCACTCGAATGGCACCGATTCGTTGATCAGGCGGCCAGAAGTACATTTGATAGTGATGCCATCGCTGAAATTCGACTTGCCTCGTTCCTACTTCATGAGGTTTCCCCCATCGGGCTATCACCTCGTCCTCTGCGGTTCCGATACCGAATTCAACACCACTAATTTTCCCCGCAGCGGCTATCTCCAAAAACTTTGGATTAAGCACGATCTTGTTTGTCAAATGAACAATCGAACTTGCATCACCAGGCGCGGGCTCTTTGCCATCGACCAGTGAAAAGTTACTGTACGTATTCTGGAAGTTTACCTCCCTTATCCCGGAACCTTTTAATTCTAACAACACGTAATCATTGATCAGATCCTTATCACTACCCGCGGCATATTGATAGGACTGATAAGCAATAAAGGCTTCTCCCATTGAAACAGAGACATCTTCCAACTCCACGGAATCAGAATACGACGAGGAAGACTTGATTAAAGCATAAGTTCGATCACCGAAGGTTTGATATTCCTTTTTCCACTCAGGCTGCTTTAAGATCGTTTCCGCCCAAGTCTTCACTTCAACCGGAGCTTGAGCTAATGAAATTCGTGTATAGAAGTCGGGAACCGAATTCTCTCCAGGTGTATAATCCGTACACGCGTGAATGAGCCATATGCCATCATGGGTATAATCTTTTCTCATTGTGACCATATAAGCTACTTGATCCGTAGTGGTAACCAGCACGGAACGTGGATTTTGAGGTTTACCAATTGTTTGGAAGTTCCCAATTTCCTTCTTCAGCTGTGTCTGAACAAACTTCTGCAGTACGTGGACATAGTCTTTATTTGCAGGATCGGACTGAAGCACCTTGCGCTGATCTTCGGTGTATTCATATCCGACTGTGCTATCGTGAACTCTTGAAAGCTGATCTAACAACTTATCCCTATCCTGCAATTTGGAAATGGCTACAACGGGATTTGGGGAGGCTGTGTTCCCCTGATACGGCGTTGGACTCGGACTAACCGATATCTTCGCTTCTTTTGGAATTCTATAATTCGAGACTGAATACCCCACACCACCGCCTATTACCAATGCACATAGAACCACAAGCAGATATTTGATTGGCATCTATATCCCACCCTCTTTCACCCACCAGATCTTTCCAATTAGTTAGACGTAAACAGTGTAGTGAATGTTCTGTGGTTTTCAAATTTTAAGCTGCAATTCCCCCTTACATAAATCCACAATGTTTGTATCACAATAGCCTTGAGGTGTCGACATGTTATCCTTACGCATTAGCCATTATTTTGTTCTTTCTTTGTTATTTGGAAGTACTTTGTTGCAGATTAATCCCGAAGCAGAGGCTTCTAGTTACGTCCCTATGGAGTCTTCTGAAATGCCTTCAACACAAACAGATCAGTTCAAAAATAGACTTAAACAACTTGAACCGCCTCTTCCTATCCATATGGATGAATTGCCATTCCAAACTAATCTCAACAAACTATATCCGAAACATACGGTATCCCTGAGCGATATCATTCATAAAGGTAACCAAATTCCTTTTAACCGCATGACAAGTAAACCTGCTTATATTAGACCTGTCTATGAGCCGCACTGGCATAGTACCTATTGGGGTGGTAGATGGAGTTACGTACCTTCTCGCATTTATTATGCCTCTCATCGCCTCTTTCCCACTTATGATATCGGACTTTCAAATTGGATGAATTTCGAGAAAGAAATGGGTTTTCAGATTGACATGTTTCAAAATGAGACGGCTCTCGATATGTATCTCGTGGTTTTTCAAACGGAGGTTACAGCGGTATATACACAAGAAAATCAAATCGTTATTGTGGGTAATCCTAAGCGTGATGGTGTAGAAGTGATTACGATTAAAACGGGAGATCTTCGACCTGAAAATAAAAAAGACATGCTGCTCGTTCAATTATCCACTGATTCAGGTCATGAGTTAGATTATTCACTAATCAACTACGTGCCGCCTGATTTTTGGTTGCAACAAAAAGCTAAGCATAGTAAGGGGCTGTCCCAAAAACCTTAAATGACGCAACTGCTTTCAATAACGTTATGGGAAAACGCTAATCCGTGCTAATGGACCACCAGCTGAACAATAAAGTTATGCGCTAACGCTATAATCTCCAAAATCGAAGTTTCCTGCGTAATTCAAAGCTTTAGCGTTATACCATCACTTTATTTCCAGTAAAAATGAGAAAACACGCAAGATAAGAGGATGCCATCATCTTATCTTGCGTGGTCTTCCAAGATGCGGAAACTAAAAAAGGGAACTTAGCAGGACAGGCCCTTCGATTTTGTTTGTATTTGCTTTTTCAACAGCATGATTTGTCCGATATGGTACGCGTTATGGATACATAAGTTCGAAATCACACCCCACCACGGTGCTTCGAAATAGAAGGGTAATCTTTTCTCCAATTTCTCATCCTCACAACTCGTAATCGCCTCACGCCAAGACTCAAAACCATCGCTTAACTTCAGTATTGACGCCTTCCAATGCTCTTCATCTTGATATTGCCTTGTATCGAATGTTTCGATATTGGCTATGTCACTTTCTTCAAACGGAACATCTTTTACGAAGCGATTTAACCACATCTCGTTCCAAAATATGAGGTGATTCGTGATCTCCCAGATGGATTGCGAGTTATCCTCTGCTTTCCAAGCAGCCTCATCTATAGAGATATCCGATAAGATTTTTGTCGAAGATTTGAACCAACTCTCATCATTATGACATGCAGCTAATTGATCAAGTAGTACAAGTTTCACACTTGTCAGCATGATTACCTCCAAGGTATTAGGACTTCCACCCTAAAATAATTTTCAATTTCCAGTTATTACACCCTTCCATTTCACACTTTCATGACGAATTTATGTTTTAATTAAATAGTGAAAGTATTTTAGATGTAAAGGAGAGATACAAAGTGGAAATTAAATCGTTTTTGTTACCTAAGGACAAAGTCTCCTACCTAACGACAGCAGCTTCGATGAAAGAAGCGATTGAACGGCTGGAAGCCTGCCATTACACAGCGATTCCGATTATTGATGAGGAAGGAAAATATGTCGGCACGTTATCCGAAGGAGATTTGTTATGGAAGCTGAAGTGCACTCCGGGTCTGACTTTCGATAATATGCACGAAATTTCTGTGACGAATATCCGCAAACGAATTTATAATGAGTGCGTCGCTATCCATGCCCATATGGAAGATATGTTGGCACTAGCTGCGGATCAGAATTTTGTTCCCGTTGTTGATGGGGACCGTGTTTTTCTCGGCATCATTCGACGCAAGGACATCATAGCCTATTATACGAGAAATATTACCGATTAAATCAAGTCAATCATAACATGAAGCGAGGAAGATAAGTCAATTTCAAAAGGTGACTTGATCTTCTCACCTCGCTCGTTCGTAAGTACTCTAACGACAGGTCTAGAGGGAATGTGCGTATTATGTCGGCAAACAACACCGAGTTCACCCGTGCTTAATTTCACGCCTTGTCCAACTGGGAAAATGGCGACTTTATTCCGGAATTCCGTTACTTTCTTGATATCAAATAAGGTTCCGGCATTCGCATATAGGATTTCCAACGCGTAATGCGGCGCTATCGAATTCCGATAAGCTCTCGGATGGGTCATCGCATCATACGAATCGAGCATCCCGATCCAACGCGCATATTCATGAATTTGTGTTCCTTGAAGGTTATGAGGATAACCACTTCCGTTAATTCGCTCATGATGCTGTAAGGCACAGATCGCTGTCAACAATGGAATGCCCATATCCTCTTTAAGCATATGAAAGCCTAACTCTGTATGTTTCTGAATCTCCACAAATTCGCTAGCTGTAAGCTTCGTACGACTTAATAATAGCTTTGCTGGAAGCTGAATGTTACCGACGTCATGAAGTAAAGCACCTAGTCCTAATTCCGTTAACTCTTTCTGAGAATATCCGTGGAGCATACCAAGCTTCGTTGCATAGACGCAAACATGAATCGCATTTTGGCAAAAATGTTGTTCTAATGTAGTAGCAGGAACCATATTAAGAGTCGTAAGGGAGACCAAATTGTGTCTCCCTTTTCTCATATCTTCAATCACCCTAGTGATACCTTCAAACAGTAAAGTGGAGATTTCTGCCGTATTCGATGAACCATGCAGAGATGAGGTCGCACTGAATTTGCTGAAAATTTTACTCAACACGATGCGCAGCAATGCACGCGTCTCTTCGTGAATGGATTCTTCAATTGTAATGTCATCCGTTTCTCTATCCTCAATATACAAGAAGTCAAGTCCCATGAGGACTAACTTTCTTATCATGAATTGTGTAAGTTCTACGCCATATCCAATCATGACTCGCCCTTGTTCAGATAAAATGGCTTTACCGATCCGCATGCCCGGTTGGCATTGAGTCGTTGGAACTATAATCATGGTCTATACCTCCGCCGAAAGATACATTATGATCCCTGTATTCTTTCTCAGTATACGGAGTGAAATTCAAAAAAACTGTCGAAAGCACTGCAAGGATTGAAACAAAATCCCTTAAAATCTGACAACTGTTCCAACTTTATTTCTCGTTTTCCTCTTGCCCCAAGGCTTAAAAACGGATAGTACAAACATGGCCAGTAACGAAAGCAATTGGAGACCAATACCTATAAATAAATACACGGTATTCGTCACATAAGCTCCTTGATTCACGCCTTCTATACCTACATCCGTTAGTAATGTAATTCCTTTCAACGTCCACACATACATGCCAAAAGGCCCTAGGACTATAGCAATTAGTGTAAGTATTTCTTTGACAATAATCCAATTGTATTTCACCAAACCCCAATGCGTTCTTACTGAGAGCAGCACGCCTGTTACGACTGTCCCAATGAGCGAAGCGCGAACAGAACTTCCTGATAATACATGCATGGCCTTATAACAGGCAAGTACTAGGACGGAATCTTGGGTGCTTACTGCGGTTATACTCAAAATGAGAAACGTGACACTTGTCCCCAGCATGATGGCTGAGAATACAATGTGCAGGCTTAATAGCCACTTTTTATTCATCAAGCTCATGGTTTTCATCGTTCCACATTCTCCCTTGTCATCCTTCTTACATCTAAGATAATCAATGGAGATTAACTGGTTGTAAACCATTTCTTAAATATATCTAAACTGATGAAAACGTACCCCATTATTCAAAAAAAGATGTTCCCGCGCACATGGCAGGAACACCTTCGTTTCAAATATGATGACTTATTTAAGTCAGCAGCTTCAGCAAGGCATCTTTCACGGTTAACTCCACACTGTGATCGAAGCTCGCAGGCATTGCAAAGTAGAAGGTCGATTCGTGCGTCTCATAGCCACCTTCTTCCAGCTGTTGAGCGGTTGGGATGTAGCCAAACATGCCATTCGTATACCCGATTGGCAACATGCTGCCAGCTGTGATTCGCTTGATAAACAACCCGTAATCGACTACGACTTCAGCATTCATGCCAAGCAGTGAGAGGTTATCCGCGAGCTTTAATACCGTTAACTCAAGCGGTATGTAAGGCGTTAAATCGTCATATCGCTCCAGCATGAGGCGGCTCCATTCACCCAGCACGTCTGGCTTCAAGGCTGATTTCACTAGCTGAACACGATTTGGAAGATCAGCTAGCGGAAGTTCTACCACTATCTTACGCCACCCCACATGAGAAGAGGCAGCTTGACGCAAACGCATACGCAGCGTTTCAAGCACACAATCTGCAAAATCGATCCCGATTTGCACAACTACATCGTTGTTACCACGTATAACTTGCTTACCATCCCCAGGATTGATATCACCGCAAGTTCCCTGTAGAAAAGCAACGACTACCTCTTCGCCAACAGCTTGCTCCACCAAC
Source organism: Paenibacillus qinlingensis (assembly GCF_031455095.1). Taxonomy (GTDB): domain Bacteria; phylum Bacillota; class Bacilli; order Paenibacillales; family NBRC-103111; genus Paenibacillus_E; species Paenibacillus_E qinlingensis_A. The sequence continues at coordinate 1,274,172 of NZ_JAVDSB010000001.1, read as the reverse complement.
GTCATGGCAACCCCTGTATATTCCGATGACACCAAATTGTCCCTGGTAATAACGGGGTGACACGCGTAATGGACAAGTAGTCCTTTGGTGCCCCCGTCCTCTTTGACGAAACGAACGACACGCAGCTCATGATCCACAGGTCCCGTTTCTGGCGGCGAATGTGCAATACCACGTCGATTGATCCCTAGCGGAGATGAACCGCTTCCTTGCTCAATTCGAACAGGTTCAACTTGCAACAAGGCGGCTTCAATGCCTTCTATCACACGTAACTCCAGCGTATTCACATAATCTTCGTCCATGACACCCAAGTACGACGTGAACAAACCGCTCGTTTGGGGACCGGAATGTGTGTGAGTTCCGTGCAACAGAATTGCATCCTCAGCAATGCCGAATCGCGCCACAATGCGTTGCTTCAGTCCTGGAACTCGATCGCTTCCCCACCATAGCAAATCAGCCGAGATGAGAATTGCTTTGTCTTCTATTGAGCCATCAACAAAGACAAAGATACGAGCATATAACTTGTGCGAAATGCCTTCAAAGGGACCTAGCTCGCTTCGAACCGCGAATCCAGCAAGCGGAACAGGAAGAACGGGAGTAATATCTACCTTACTTACTCCAACTTGCAAGAATGGCTTCGACATCCTACTCACCATAACTCCCCTTTCCCTGTACACGCTCCTCGTGGTAACTAGGGTTATTAGTACGATTGGATGACTTTCTGGATCGCCGCAGCAACGTCATGCATGGCTTGCTCATCGGCGAGCAACACGTTCTGTCCAAGCCAGAGTACTTCTTTGTCACTTAACCGTTCGCTGACGGGACAAGCATATACTTTATCTTCTCCCGTCAAAACGCGTGTGGCATTCACAATCGCCTCGTTGCGATTCAGCGGCACATACCCATGACTGATCGGAATCCCTTCCGCATTCACTTTGCGAATGAAGTCGGTCTTGTCGATCTGATCAGTCATCGCTGACGCGATCCGGAACATGTACAGATGATTCGCATGTCGTGTAATGCGTGGATCCAATTTCAGCACCTCAATGCCTTCGATGCGACATAATAGTTCAGTTAGCAGCTTCGCATTCTTTTCCCTGAGCTGCATCTGCTCTTCCAATCGCGTCATCTGGGCAAGTACGATCGCTGCTTGCAGCTCAGTCATCCGGTAATTTTGCCCGATGCGATCATGCTGATACCAAGCTCCTGTTCGTGAGCGGCCTACATTGCACAGTGACCACGCGATTTCTGCCAGCTCATCATTATTGGTGAGGATAATGCCTCCTTCACCACTATTCAGGTTTTTGCTCGATTGCAAGCTGAACGTCCCGAAATCCCCAATAGCCCCTACACTGCGGCCTTCCCAGCTCGCACCAACGGCTTGAGCAGCATCTTCAATCACGCGCAGCTTATGAGCAGCAGCTATTTCATTGATGCGACTCATATTTGCTGGTGCACCAGCAAGGTGAACAGGGACGATCGCTTTCGTTCGAGACGTGATGGCTCCTGACACCTTCTCCGGATCGAGCAGGAGTGTATCCTCCTCGATATCTACAAAGACAGGAACAGCCCCATAGGCAAGTGCAGCGGCAGCCGTAGCAATAAACGTGTAAGGCGGCACGATGACTTCATCTCCAGGCCTAACACCAGCTGCCTGTAGTGCAACCGTAATGGCGACTGTGCCATTTACTACACTAATGGCATGTGCTGCCTGGTGCAATTCTGCGAATTTATGCTCCATCTCAGGGAGCTTGGGTGTGTATTCAAGCGAATGGACGACGCCTGTGCCTCCCCATTTTCCAGAACGAACAACCTCGAGAATTAGCTGCTCTTCCAGTTGCCCGAATATCGGCCATTTCGGGAATTCATCTATTCGAACCGGCGTCCCGCCATCCACGGCTAATGCTAGCTTCTCCATATCCTCACCTCTTCCTTTTATGAAACATCTACATTCGCCTGTAGGACAACTTTACGGCATGGGATACCGAAGTGCCGCTCATGTCCTTCATTAGGTAAGAATGCTTCCGAAGTCTGCATGGGCACCCAAACGACAAGTCCATCAACGGGATGATTTGCTAAAAGCTGAACATTTCCGTTATCCTCGCAAGCGGTAATCTGAACAGAGCGTCGTAAGCGCGTCCAATCTTGAATTTGTTTCGACGTCCAGAACGTGAAACCCATTTCTTCCGCTTTAGACACCAGTATCCGAATAACGTTCCGAACTTCCTCGCGCGTATAAATGTGAATCTGATGAAACAGAAAATGCGCAGCACCATTCACCGCAATCGCCTGTTCCAAAAAAGGTTCAATTACCGTATTGTCCGCCAAATGTCCCAGATCGAGATCCTGCGTTAAGAACCCAATCTCAAGCACATCGTAGAACCGATTATTCTCATCAAATAAAGCAATTGGAAAATACGGATGACAAGTGCCAAATAAGTAGCCAACATTTCCCTTTTTACTAGGGCCTCGCGTTTGGTCGCTCGGAATCCCGTTCCGTTCAAGCCACTGGAACAGCTCGCCCCAGCCTTCCGCACGCGTGTAATGGTTTTTGTTCGTCGTAATATGGTCCAACCCGACTGCTTGCTTTACCCAACTTACTTGACGATCAAACTCTTGAGCATCCCAAAAGCCATTGTCCTTCTCTAAGGCATTATAGTGAAAGGCGAGTTCATGACCCGCTTGTTTGACTTGTTCATAGATCGTGCCGCCGTAGCCAGGTTCAAGCATGCACCACGTTGTTTGAATTTGACATTCGGTAAGCAGTTGCAAGGCTGCAACGGCATGTTCATCTTTATTGGCATCACTATCGTGCGAAATCATCGCGATATGTTGGATGCCATCTGGCCAATACCCCGTAAACGGCAGTGTCAAACCTTTGTCCAACGCACATTGAACAACATGCTTCAACAGCGCTTCACGCCAATAATCCGCATATGGCCATGGGAAATAAGGGATGCCCGTTTCCGTCAATACGCGATCAAATGTCCAATCCATTGCAATGCGATCGTCTGCTTTTAATATATCTTCATTCACGTTCGCGCTTCCATCCGCTGCCGGTGGGCCATCATCCAGAATAGGCCCTGTCCCTTGCTGCATGTGCACGATTGTATGCGGAATATTAACCGACCAGCGATGCAGATAACCTTGCCCGATGTTAAACTTCTGAAGTGCAGCGCCTAGATCTGGACCATCAGGCTGCCCCTGCTTCATCTTGCCAGTGGACTGATACGGAGCCACTGTCTCTATGTCAGGACTACATTCGCCTGCTTCTGTCCATGGCACAGCTGACAAATAGCGTAGCGAACCAGGCTGTTTATCGCTTGTAGGCTCAATTTCTGCATAACCGATTCCAGCTTCTCCCGTCTGGATATAGCCAAGCTGAAGGGCTATCGCGTTGCATCCAGCATAGCTAATTATTGTGCCGCCTTGCTCCGCATATTCCCATAAAATCGATGCTTTCGCGCCACTCTCTTGCGCGCATGCAACAATCAATATATCGTATGGCTGCAGACTGCCCGCATCCAACTGGGATACCGTTTCAAATGGCATACCAACATGATGCAGTATTTCTTCCACATATTTTTCAAAAACGTTCAGTCCATATTTCCATTTACGTTCAGCTGCTTCGCGTTCCACGAGCACACCGACTTTGGCTATCTTCATCTCGTTTCCTCCATCCGCTGTCGGTGACTACACTTTCAACTCCGACTTCTTGTAATGGGCAGCCACTTTACGAATACCGGCAATGACCTCATCCCGATCTTGCTCCGTAAAAAACTCATTGACAGGCAAGCGAATCGCACTCTTCAAGATGTGCTCAGCTGCAGGACATAGCCCCTCACTATATGCAATATCTGTAAGATCAAATGGAAAATGACTGCCTGTATACGCTTCCTGATTTAGAAACAAAGGCTGCATATAGACGGGCTTAGCAATATAGCCAGCGGAGCAATCAATGCCTTCCGCTTGCAGCGCCTTGGCGAATTCATCTCTTGTACATGAGAATACGTCAGGATCAACCGTAAACATGTAGAACCAATACGTACACCGACTATCTACCGTCACTTCGTGTGGCATGATGCCAGGAATCCCCTGAATGCCAGCGGTAATTTGGTCACCATAGCGATTCCGTTGGTCACAAATCCACGTTAATTTGGCAATCTGCGCAACGCCTACAGCACCTTGAAGTTCCGTCATCCGGTAATTCGGAGCAAGCAATCCCATATCACGATTAACCTGATTACCGAAACGGCTGTAATTTTTGTCTGCAAACGCATGTGTGCGTTGAAAATCCGTCTCGTCCTGGGAGTTCACAACGACAATACCGCCATCTCCCGTCGAAATGTGCTTGTAATCATTCGTGCTAAAACAGCCATAATCCCCAATCGTGCCGACTAAGCGACCTTTGTAATAGGTCATGTAGCTTTGCGCACAATCTTCAATGACGATTAATCCATGCTCGCGCGCAACTTCCATGATCGGATCCATATCTGCTGGATTGCCAGCTAAATGTACGACAACAATAGCTTTCGTCCTAGGCGTGATGCGAGCCCCAATCGTCTCGGCCGTCATATTGTACGTATGCGGATCCAAATCAGCGAATACAGGGATTGCATTTTGATATAAAATGCCGATAACGGAGCCCGCATCTGTAATGGGGCTTGTAATGACTTCATCCCCAACGCTAATGCCCGCCGAACCGATTGCAACATGCAGCGCTGCTGTGCCCGATGAGGTGGCGACACTGTGCGTTACTCCATAAAGCGCATTAAAACGTTCAAGAAACAGCTTTACTTTGCGGCCCGAATGGTAAAAGAGTGTATTTTGCTCAAGCGCTTCGACTAACTCTTTGACCTCTTCCTCCCCAAATCGCTTGCCAGTTCCAAATGGCGTCGTCTTACTTTTGCTTCCACCGAGAATGGCCAACTGATCTTTGTCCATGCCAAACCTTCTTTCATGTTGATATGGGATATATTTATCTATATTTCAATAGGAATAATCAGATATAAAATCACAGCACGCCTCCGCGATTCATCCTGAATACACGGGAGGCATGCGAGATAGACTTACTACCGTTTAAAGATACTTTGAATTACGGATTCTCGGACTTAAAGACGACAGGCGTTTTAAATACTTGCGAAAGGGTCTTCGCGTAGTTATCGAAAATTTCTTTACCTTTGTACGTCGTCATCAGTTCTTTCCGATATTTTGGCCAGTTGCTTGCATCCTTCTCTTCGAAGAGAACTTTCACCATATACGCGCGCATTTGTGTACGGAAAGCACCGATATCATAACCTGTCGGAGGTGAGACGTTTGAGCCGAGTACTGGATACTTGTAGGTTTTCAGGATTGCAACAATAGCGCGGTCATGGTCCGTTTCACGCGGATCAATAATGGTCAGACCGATTGGACTTGGATCTTGAACGCCATAGGCAAAGATGGAGCTATACACATCGAAGAAATTGCCGTTTGCTTGATTGTCTTTCGTAATGGCTTCAGGAATAAGTGTGATTGTATTGCCATTTTTCGTATAGTTCGTGCCTTCTTTCCCATAGTGTGACAACAAGTAGCCTTCTGGGCTTGCTAACCAGTCCATGATCTCAATGCTTTTCTTGATTTTTTCTGGAGCTGTTTTAGCGCCAAACAAGAATGGCACACCTGGCAACGCTGCAAAGTTAACGGATTCCGGCGAAATATGGAATGGTACAAAGTCCGCCGTTTTGACGCCAGTAATATCAACCGTTTTCTTCTTCACGCTCGTTGCTACGTTATCAAAGGCCACTGTACGCAGCGAGCCCTGGAAAATGCCAACCTTACCAGCTTGAACTTTTTCAAACTCTTGCCCAGGTTTTGCTAAGAACCAGTCAGGGTCTACGATTTTGAGCGCGATGGTTGCCCGAATATCATCAAGTACTTTCCCTGCCCGAATATCGGATTGCGGATCGACATATTCACCATTCTTTTGATCGTACCAAAGATCGATGCCTAGGCCATTTTTATACCATTCCGGGAATTGCTTCGACACCCCGACACCGCTGCCGGTCGTAGTGAAACCGTACGTGTCATTTTTACCATTGCCATCTGGATCGTTAAACGTAAATGCTTTCATGACATTGATCATTTCGTCATAATTCGTCGGCACCTTCAAACCGACCTTATCCAGCCAGTCTTTACGCACATAATAGGATTGATACAGCTGTTTCTCATAAGGTACGGGAGCACGCATGAAGACATCTTGCACTTGATAGCGTTGAATAATTTCAGGGGTTACCCACTTGTAATAGTTAGGCATCGTTTGTGGATTCACATAAGGGGTCAGATCGGCGACCGCTTTATCAAGAATAAATTGATTCGTTTGCGCGCCGTCGGCTTGGAACATATCTGGGGTTGCGCCTGACGTGATTTTCAAGTTGATTTTCGTCTTCATATCTTCACCAGGAACGCCATACTCCATATTGAGCTTGACATTGAACTTTTGTTCAATGGCCTGGCGAATATAATCTTTGTCCGCCGATGGCAATGATACATCATTGGTTGGAACGTAAGTTAACCAATTCAACGTCATCGGTGGTGCTTTCGTAGGTGCAGCAGTTGCAGGTGCCGCAGAGGCGGCTGTTGAAGCCGACGGTGATGGTGTTGTTTCATCTTTCGAACAAGCACTTAATACGACCAAACTTGCGACTACGCCGAATGCTACCTGTTTACGCATGTTCATGCAAACGACCTCCCATTTGTACTCGATTCATTCACAAAATTACACCGTTTGAAATTGTGACTGATAGGCAGCTAGACAAGGCATCACTCCTTTCATGGGTGTTGCATTTTTCATCGAGTAGGTTACAAGCCGCTACCCTTTGATGGAACCGACTAGCATTCCTTTTATGAAATATTTTTGGATAAACGGATAGATCGCCAGTAACGGCAGTGTCGTCACCACAACCGTCGCCATGCGAATGGTGTCTGGTGGCAATGTTTGAATAACCGAAGGATTCGTGTTCAACTCTTGGCTTACACTGGAGGTCACGATCATGTTGCGGAGAATGACTTGAATCGGATACAAATGCCTGTCGGATAAATACAAGATGGCATTGAAATATGAATTCCATTGGATAACGCCATAAAACAATCCAATTGTAACAATAATCGGCATTGATAATGGGATGACAAGTTGGAATAACGTTCGGATATCACCGCACCCATCCACTCTCGCTGATTCTTCAACCTCTGATGGGAAATTAATGAAATACGTACGCATGATAAACATGTAAAACGGTGAAACAAGTGTTGGGATAATGAGTGACCATACCGAATTAATTAATCCCATTCCCTTGACGACGAGATACGTAGGAACAATACCACCGTTAAACAACATCGTGAACACGATCGCGAGCAGAAAAAATCTGGCGCCAGGCACTTCCTTTTTAGAAAGAGGATATGCCAAACAAGTGGTGACTAGCAGACTCAGGAATGTACCGACGATCGTAATAAATACTGAAATCTTCAGAGCATCAGGCACGAGCTTGCTGCTGAATATCGCTTTATAGGCTTGCAGCGTCAATTCATCTGGAAAAAGAACGAAGCCGCCATTACGTATCAGTTCTTTATATGGGGTAATAGATTCAATAAATACGAAGTACAACGGGATGATCGCAGTTAAGCACCCGATGGTAAGAATGGAATAAATGCTAACATCAATGACGCGATCCGACTTGGTCTTATGTACTGCATAGGACACATGTTCCACCCCCTTTTTAATAGATGCCTGAACCACCAAATTTTTTGGCGATACGGTTAGCGCCAATGACGAGCACAAATCCAATAACTGATTTAAAGACGCCCATCGCAGCAGGTACGCTAAAGTCGCTCTGCTCAACGAGTCGACGGAAGATCCACGTATCCAAAATATCGCCCACATTCGTTACCCGTGCATTGAGGAACACATAAATTTGATCGAAGCCTGCATCTAAAATCGAACCAAGCCGCAAGATGAGCAGCAGGATGAATACTTCGCGGACGCCTGGCAGTGTAACGTGCCATATTTGTTTCCAGCGACCTGCCCCATCCACAACCGCAGCTTCATACAGCTCTGGATTAATTGTGGCAAGTGCAGCTAAGAAGAAGATTGCACCGAAACCTGTATTCCGCCAAATGTCAGTGAGAATAATAAGCGGCCGGAAGAAGTCCGAATTGGCAAGCACATTGAGTTCTCCCCACCCCATATTCTGATAAAAAGTGGTGAAAAGCCCAGTGCCTGGAGAGAAAAAGGAGTATACCAGACCGTAAACGATAACCCACGATAGGAAGTAAGGTCCATAGGTGATGGTCTGTACGATTTTTTTGAACCAGCCAACGCGAATTTCATTAAGAAGTAAGGCGAGAATTAAGTCAGGAAGTAGATTAAAGACGAGTCGGTAGACACTGATGAGGAGTGTGTTGGTCATGAGGCGAAGGAAGTCAGGTGATTGAAAGATAGTTTCGAAGTTGCGCCAACCGACCCAGGGACTATCCCAGATTCCTTTGGTGACGCTGTAATCTTTGAATGCGACAAGCAAGCCTGCCATCGGGATATACCGGAAGATGAGGAAGTACAGGAGGCCTGGGGCCATTAACAGGTAAAACCACCGATAGCGATATACTTTTCGAATAACACGATTTGACTTTATACTGGCAATGTAAGCCATGTGGTCACCCCCCCGTTTACAATCTCATTATATTTTCAAAGACAAAAAAATACAAGTACTATACATGTTTAAATCATGTCTTTAAATTGACTAAAACCCTGATGTCGTCCCACTTTTTTTATGTTGTATATTTTCCAAATATTGTTTAGAATACATACAACTGCGCAAATAGGTGGCGAATCCGATATGAGAAAAAAGGACCAATATATTTATTCTTCTTTAACCGACATCCTTCGGGAACAAATTCTTTCTGGCTTTATCAAGAAGGATGAGTTCCTGATGTCCGAGAACGAGTTAAGCAAATATTACGAGCTTAGCCGCAGCTCTGTTCGTAAATCGCTTGACCTTCTGCTGAAGGAAGGGCTTGTTGTAAAGAAGGCCGGACTCGGCACTTTCGTCTCGCCTAACGTTACCGTTCAGAAATCGAAGCGGAAAGTACTGCGTATTTTGACCATTACGCCCTCTTACTTTGTCGATCATTGCTTGCCGTTCATTTGCCAAACGTTCGAACAACAGCACCCCGACGTTGACATTAAACTGCTAAGCTTTCCCATCGCTCAATTCTGGGAATCCTTGAATAGGTGCATTGAAATGGGCATTCAGCCGGACATCTGCATCATTACAGACGGGATTTTTCAAGAACTCAAATCGATGGATGATTTCGTTAGTTTAGATCGTATCATGGAGCCTGAATTAACCAGTGTGTACCCCAATCTGCTTAACGGATTTCGAAAGGACGGCAATGTGAAGGCGATACCTGTGACATTTTCGAGCATTTGTCTTGCCTATAATCCACGCATGTTCGACAAATATAACGTTGCTCCACCGGGTCCAGGCTGGAATAAAGAGGCCTTTATTCAGACGGCTGGTCAGCTGACTTTTGATACAAATGAGGACGGCATTATCGATAATTATGGCTTTTCGCTGCCTTCAACGCTTAACCGTTGGAATGTGATTGCCATGCAGAACGGGGTTGACTACAACAAGCCGAACAAGCAAGCATTGTTAGATACGCTCACGTTCATGCACGATATGATTTATCGCAAACGGAGCGCCCTGCTCTCCCATCTGCAGCTGCATCGCGTAGCGTTCCAGAGTGAGCAAGTCGCCATGATGCTGACGACGACGATCGAGCTGGCTGGGTTTGGCGAAAAGCTCCCCTTCGAGCCCAAGTTTGCACCGATGGCGTTTGGCGATACGCCCAAAACGCTGCTCATCGCCAATGCGCTGATGGTTCATGCCGCCAGTACGGAGCGTGAGTTGGCCATACAGTTTCTGCAAACAGCTTGTCATCCGGATGTACAAGACAAAATTGGCAAGTCCCGCTTCCTTTCGGTGCTGCATCCCATTAATGAGCGGCACTGGGATCGCCAGGATTTGGAGTCGCTCCATATCTCGGACGGGCAATTGCGTGAAGCTTACTACCAGCATGAAACGATCACGAATAATCAAAGAATGTTGGAAGTGAACAATGAATTGATGCTCTACTGGGAAGGCATGGAGTCAGCCGAACAGTGTGCTCAGCGTCTGTATAAGCTGTTATCACCTCGCAAGAAAAATGCAGTTAGATAAGTGAAACGCAAGCCTAGATTCCATTAGGCTTGCGTTTTTTGTTAGGATGCCAGGCAGATCAGACGTGTTAAGTAAAATGTGCGCCTTACTCATTTCGGACAGCCATAGTTCAACATATCCTAGTACTAGTTGGACAACCTGAGTGCAGGAGGCGTTGCGCGTGTTAAGCTCCGAAGATGCGAATAAAATAATTGAAACTTTTTTGAGCCCAATGTGGTTTTTCGTCACCTCACAAGAAGACAAGGATGAAATTCACCGACTGGCCAATGCATTACGATTGGCTTCTGGTCAGCCGCAAAATTAAGGGGGAGGTCATGAATGCTGCGCAAAAATGATGCTGACACAATCATAGAATTATTTCTACAACCACGATTAAAGTTCCTCCAATCCCAATCGGATCGTAATGAAATACTCCGCCTAGCTGATGAGCTCAGAAAAGCGGCTGTTGTCTCTCCACGGCTAAGTTTCTCTGTCCTCAGTGATATTCATATTCAATATTGGGATACCAAAGCTCAGACAAAATTTGATGCTGCTTTAACAGATCTACGCCAATTGAACCCAAGTTTAGATGCACTTGTGATTAATGGAGACCTTGGCGATGGGCGTCCCAATGACTATGCCATGATCACTTCCATTTTGCAAAAGCATTCGCTGCCAAACCAGGTCATCTTTACGATGGGCAACCATGATTATTACAAAGCCTACTACAACGCTGCCGGTGATTGGGCGCCAGCTACATTCCCCAATGGCGAATCGGAGCAAGCTTCTATCGCTCGCTTCCTGTCTTTCGCAAACGTATCCACCATGTATTACGATCGATGGATTCAAGGCTATCACTTTATATTTCTAGGTTCTGAACAATATCGGCAATCGAATCCAGCCAATAACGAAGATGCCTGGTTGTCTGTGGCGCAATTAAGCTGGCTGCAAAGTAAGCTGGAAGAGAACTATGTGTCCCATAAGCCTCTGTTTGTTTTTCTGCATCAACCATCTCAAGGTACTGTTTCTGGCAGCCTAGCACGAGGTATTGTTCAGCATGACGAATTGAAACGTATATTAACTAACTACCCGGAAGTCATCTTCTTCACCGGTCACACGCATTGGGAATTGTCGTTATCGACCACGCTTGTACGGGATGATTTTACAATGGTTAATAGTTCATCCGTAAGCTACCCCTATAACAGCAATGACGAGCTAATTCAAGAAAACCGATCGGAGGGCTTAGTTATCGATGTGTATGATGATCGCGTGCACATTCGGGGCCGAAATTTCCAAGGGCAAACATGGATACAAGAGGCAGAATTCAGGGTAAGTCTTTGACAGTCTTGGCTACATCATTCCCTATCACTTCTTTAAGGTTAACGATGACAAAGACCTGCTCACTTCAACAAGTGGCAGGTCCTTTTCCCATTTTACCATACAACAGAAAATCGTATAATATCCTCATCTGTAAGGTCATTCCCCAACCATACTTCCATCAACACCAGATCCGTAACTGCCTTAATCCCATGTTTACTGTTCGCTGGAATTTGCAAAACATCACCTGACACAAGTCTAGAGAGTTTGTCCTCCATAAGAATTTCCGCACAGCCAGATAAAATGGTTAGGCATTCTTGTCGATGGTTGTGCAAATGATAACTGGTCATCTTTCCATGGGAGAGCTTCACGATTTTAACCATGCTTTCTCTCCCGTGTTCTTCTTCCTTTTCATATTTCAAAACTTGATAAGACCCCCATCTTTTCTCCCCCTGCATGGGAAACGGTGATGTTTGCGTGAGTCTTTCCTTGATCCTGTGAGCGTTATCTTTGTTCGCAATCAAAATACCGTCTGCGTTAGCCGCGACGATCATATTCGAGATACCGATGATTTCAATCGGATAAGGTAGTTCATTAATGAGATGTGTATTCACGGAATCATCCGAAATTCGACCTGCTCCGATCAGGCTGTCAAAATGGGGGGTTAATGCCTTCCAGTTGCCGACATCATGCCATTCCCCCTCATACTCCATGACGATGGTGTGTGGATTACGCTCAACAACTTCACGATCGAAGCTTGTGTTGATTACTTGCTCGTAATTGGCCAGCCATGACTCCACTTGGGCCGCATATCCATTATCCTTCAAGTAGCTCAGCATGAACCTTAAAGGGAAGACAAATACCCCGCAGTTCCATAAAGCTCGATGTTTAATGAGATCTGCTGCCGCTTCTTCATTCGGTTTTTCAACGAAATGACGAACAACTGCAAAATCATCGGTATCCGCTGTATAATCAGGTACGATATAACCAAACTGATCAGAAGGCCTATTAGGTTTAGAACCAATAAGTACTAAATTTGTCTTGGAACGCGAAATGAGCTCAGGAATGCGATGCAACCGTTGAAAAAATGTCGAATCCACATACGTGTCCACAGGCAGTATGCATATCGTTTCATCTGAAGGTACTTGCATCTTCTCCGATAGATAGGTAACCGATAACGCGACTGCCGCAAAAGTCCCTCTTTTGAAAGGTTCACTAATGATGGGAATGTGCTCGCCAACATACGTACGCGTAATCTCTACTTGACTATGATGGGTGACAATACAAGTGGATGGCAACAAACCCACTTCATCCAATTGTCGGCATATACGCTCAATCATCGATTCTTTATTACCATCTTTGGATTTCAAAAGCTTAAGAAAAACTTTGGAGCGAATTTCGTTGGATAAAGGCCATAGTCTTTTTCCAGATCCCCCGCACAATAGTACAATACGCAAGCCAAATACTCCCTTCTTGGGACATCACACTTCTCCCTTATTTCGTATATCCTTTCCGCTTATGAAGCGAAATGGAGCGATAACTTTTAGCTAAGGCTGACATCCTAGAGGAGGTAATTTGTGAATCACGCACATGTAAGCTAATATTTCGTGCAGGCTTCAAAATCATCTTGTGCGGTTGCGTTGAATAAAGAAAATTGCCGTACGTTTCAAATTCTGAGAAGGCAAATTGCTTGGATTTATTCATACTTTTCATAATGGCAGAATACCAGCTGCGTTTGTGCTTGGCCTCAATGGCTTGTTTCAACTGCTTGACTTTCGTTTTCTCGAACAGCATGTAATGCGTAACGAAGGACAATCGCGCCGAGCGATTTCTTCCCATTAATTTTTTATACGTCTTAAAATATTCGGGTTGACTCCAATCCCGGCAGTAGAATACGGTCTTGTTGCCCACGCGAAAGACATGAGGTCGAATAAGAACCGTATCTGCATCAATAACCATATAGTACTTAGAGGAACACAACGTATCTCCGTTCAATTTAAGCAACTGTTGATACAGCCAACCGGTACGATCCCATGTTTTGGATTGATAATGGATATCCTTCTTCGTGATGGGAAGAACCGTATCTTCATGAACGAATCGACAACCTTTTCTCGAACAAAGCTCGATAATACGTTTTTTCATCGGAGCCACTATGATGATTTCACCAATGGGGTGCTTAAGATATTTTCGTATACTGTCAATAACGAGGGGGAGCGTTCCCAAGTCTTTCTCAATCGCTGGGATTAGCACATCCATTTGGGGGCTTTGACTAAGCTCTTCTTTTATTTGCACGAACATGCCATCATCTCCAATATTCAAACGTTTGGATTATCATATGTCAGGAGAATGAAATGGCATGGGTTAAGCGAAAAAAGCCGCCAAGGATCGAATCCCTGACAGCTTTCTTACCACGATATGTTTTATTCCAAAAGACCGCCTAGCTCAGACGCTTTAATTTCTGCATTCGTTTTCGTGCCAGGCGTCAATCCTAATCTTTGCGTCATTTGCTGACTAATGCTGCCCAGTCGTTGCGTGTGTTCCGTCGCCGATTGAATGATTGTCCGATTCGATTGCTCGAAGAGATCCAATGCAGCAAAAAGATCGTTCATCCCTCTTTCAATGGAGTCCATCTGCAAGCCTGGCTTACCTAGCAAGTCATTCGTACGTTGCGTCGTTTCTTTCAACAAACGCGAATTCTCTTCAAACATTTTGTTCAATGTCGAGTTCGCACTATTGACGGCTTCAATCGTTTGTACTTGATCCTCAATGGCCATTGAGATCATCGCAGACACCGTAAGTAGATTCTGCGTTTTATCAATCGTCGCATCCACTGCATCAATAAGTTTATCGTTGTTATCATTGATGATATCCGTTCCTGCGATTGCTTGTTGGTACAGAATGACCATCTCTTGGAAGGACTGAATGCGTGTCACAACCTTACGAAGTCCTCTTTCCAAATGGGTTTTGCGGTGTTCATTCTCCGGTTTAGCAATTTCCACTTCGAAAAGCTGCTTTAAATTCTCGCCCATCGCAATTCGCATTTGCAAATTGTAGACGGATTCAATGGAATTTTTCTTCAGCGTCTTCATGTAGGCCATGTTCTCTTCCAACGTTTCTTTCCCATTACGCAAGGATTGAACGATCGCATTTACGTTTGTTTTCACGGACTGATACTTATAAATATAGTTCTTAAGTGGCGTCTTCTTCATCATTTTCTCGAAAAAGCCAAGTTGCTTGCTCTTGCTTAAGGAGTCGATTTCGCCGCGCAGCTTCAAGATGTTATTCTGCACCTCTGAGCGTTTGCCGGACATCAATTCATTGACGGGACGTTCGAGCATCGCAAGGGATTGTCCAGCTTGTTCCATCGTTTTGGAACCCATACGACCAATGGAATCCATTAACGTTTCCAGTTCCATCGTATCTGTCGAAGAGACTTTCTCAAGCAATTGCTTGGCTTCTTGTTCAACCTTCTGCAAATCCGTTGATTTTAATTGCACCAATTGTGTTGTCATGATCCCCTGCCTCCTTTAATCTTGTGAACGATAGCGCTGTTGGATTAATTCCATCCGAGTCTGTAATTCTATTAAATCTTTTTGTTCGATCGTTTCTACATAATCCGTGAGCTTGGAGTTAATATCCTTGATTCCTGTAAGCAAGAGTCGACGATTTAAGCGTTTCGCTTCCCCGCCCAGCTTCAGAAAGGGATTAATCGCCCCGTTTAAATCCTTAAAAATCAATCTTTGTATGTTATGATTCATATTTGCATCATTAAGTTCTTTCAATTGTGGAATCAATCGCCCTACCCTGGAGAGTAAGCTAAGCGTCTTCTCCACGATTTCATCATCCAGCGTATTCTTCTGCCCCTCTGAAATCATCGTCTCTTCAATGACATGAATGTATTCCGAAATAGGTCCCCAAAAAGGATCTTGTTCCGTGATACGCTCATCCACATTCGCAGAAACGGCACTCGGTTCAGGAGTCGGATTCGGTGATGTTTCGGTAATAGCTCCGGGAGACGTTGTTCCCTTTAAGGTCTTGGGAGATCGTTGTAGAACAAGAATTGTCCCAAAAGTCAAAGCTGCTGGCACTAATAAATTAACGGCTTCCGGTAAGAAACCAGTCGTAATAAGACTGACGACATATCCTGCAAGAGAGATGCCTGCTGCGACTTTGAATTGCTTTTGCATGAATCTTCACACCCCTGTTCGATCGTGTTACCCACTAAAATCATATATCCCCCAGCAGTTGATGTCAATTTATAGGAGCAAATTCGCACACTGGCATTCTTCCTATATGACCATTTTAATTAGATTAGCTGGGTGATTAAATAAATGGATGTACCCCACATAATGAGCGCAGATGCTTTATTCAGATACGTGATAAAGGTGCGAGATTGATCTAATCTTCCAACTTGCCTCCCCATGAGAGCAAGTGCAATAAACCAAATCCATGACACCCCGATGCACGCTACCGCAAAAACTAATTTTTCCGTCCCCGAATAGTGGATTGAGCTCGTTCCAATGACACCAATCGTATCTAAGATCGCATGGGGATTCAATAACGAAACCGATGCCGCAAAAGCAATTTGCCTCTTCGGAGAAAGTGCCGCTTCTTCAGACGCGCTAGATGCCGGTTTACTTTTCCAAGTAAGAATCCCCATATATATTAGAAACACGATCCCTAGTGCGAACAGGATGATCTTAATAGCGGGAATCGTAACGATAACAACGGATACACCTAGAATGGCTAATGAAATGAGTACCGTATCACAAAGAGCAGCAGTTAGCACGACGGGTAGTGCTCGAATAAAATTCGGTTGTGTCACACCTTGATTAAATACGAAAACATTCTGAACACCTAATGGCAGAATCAGACCTGCGGATAAAAGAATTCCTTGTACTATCGCTGTAAGCATGATGTTTTTCTCCTAACTACAGATCATAAACGATTTAAATTAGTTCGTAATAACAACTTTCGTCACCATTTTTTCCGGGCCGATCTCATATCCTGCAAACCAAAGCTTAACATGGTCGCCTTCTTTCATTGTCGCAGCCTCAATCAACACGCCGTCTTTCCACACTTGTGTAAACGGAAACATGCGATATTTCACCCCATCGACGTCTAGCATTCTCTCCAGATTTACACCTTCGCCTGAAGTGGTTACGCTCGTAACCTTGCCACTTAGATCGCCGAGGCCATCGTCCAATGTGTTAATCTGGAGGCGTAAACCTGTTGTTTGACCCGGATAGCTCGTCAGCATCATCCCTTCACTCCACACGGTGACGGATGATCCGATTTGCATGTCAGTTACGTTAAACTTTTTACCTTCATACATAATAACAGCATCATCTGACATGGCATACCAAGTTGCATCCGGCATTTTCTTCTCTTGGTTTATGAATTTATCCGTCTTGACAACTAGGAACCTTCCCTTACCATCAATCGCGGTGATTTTCCCTTTTGTGCCGGATTGTTCATCAATGGCGTAGACCGTTATATTCAGTGGAAACTCAGCGCCGACCGCTTTAAAAATCGCTTGTTTGAATTTCGACTTCTCCGCGTCCGACAACGTCTTATCATGTTCGCCTACGCGGCGCACTTCTAGAAACACTCCCTTGTCCGTGCCATAAGTGGACTGAGGTTTGACTTGATGCTTCTCAAAGACGGCTTCTAACGTGATCAGCTGACTCGCATATTTTTGTAAATCTTCTATTGAAAATGATTGCGCCTTTTTAGGTGACGCCTGCTGATTACCGCAACCACTAATTAGGACAGTAACTAGCATCATACAACAAATCAGAGGAAACCAATATCTTCTTTTATCCATCATGATAGACCTCCTCTTTCTTCCACCTATGTTCACGGAATCCGTGTGGTATGTATTAGACGATGAATCGCTTCGTAAGGTTTCTATTACCATCCCATTTTTGGTAAAATAAACATAGCTAGTCAGCATTGGAGGAAATCGATAAGGAGTGTTTTCAATGGCATATGAAGCAAAAATGAAAATAACAGATAACAGTGTCATCGAGTTTATTGAAAATGTGGAAAGCCCAAAGAAACGTGAAGATGCTTATCGTTTATTGGATATTTTTGTAGAAGCAACAGGTTTAGAAGCTAAAATGTGGGGCCCCAGTATCATTGGTTTTGGCAGTTACCATTACAAATATGCGTCCGGTCATGAGGGCGATGCGCCTCTCGTTGGTTTTTCACCGCGAAAAGCCAAGATCAGCTTGTATGTAACAACAGGCGATACGGAACGCGAGGCATTATTAAAGGACTTCGGCAAGCATGAAGCCGCAAAAGCCTGCGTTTACATCAATAAAGTCGCAGATATCAATACCGATATATTAAAAGATTTGATAACCCAATCGGTCTCATTTCTCCAGGAACGTTACCCAAGCCAGGGATAAATATAAACAGCAAGCATACAAGATGCTTGCTGTTTTGATGTTATTTCGGTTGAATGTAACCTTCTGCTTTCAGCAATTCAGCGATAAGAACCGCACCACCTGCTGCTCCGCGCAATGTGTTATGGGACAATCCAACAAATTTATAATCAAACAAGGAATCCTCACGTAAACGTCCTGCGGAAACGCCCATACCGCGTTCAATTTCACGATCAAGCTTCGTTTGAGGTCTATTGTCTTCTTCGAAGTAAGTGATGAACTGTTTCGGTGCGCTTGGCAAGTTCAGCTCTTGCGGACGACCTTTGTAGTTCTGCCAGCGAGATAGGATTTCTTCTCTCGTAGGTTTTTTCTCGAACGAGGCGAATACGGTAGCAAGATGTCCATCTGTTACGGGAACGCGGATACATTGCGTAGTAATCAACGGTGAGCTCGCTTTAATGATTTCATTATTTGCGATGCTTCCCCAGATACGCAGCGGCTCTTGCTCACTTTTCTCTTCTTCTCCACCAATATACGGGATCACGTTATCCAACATTTCCGGCCAATCTGTGAAGTTTTTACCCGCACCAGAGATCGCTTGATACGTGGAAGCAACAACATTGGTCGGTTTGAAGTCTAACAAGGCATGAAGGGCTGGTACATAGCTTTGAATGGAACAGTTGGGTTTAACGGCGATAAAACCAGTCGATGTACCCAAACGTTTTCTCTGTGCGGCAATGATCTCAATGTGACCTGGATTCACTTCTGGAATGACCATCGGAATGTCCGGTGTCCAGCGGTGAGCTGAGTTATTCGAAATAACAGGCGTACCCGTTTTGGCGTATGCTTCTTCTAGCGCCTTGATTTCATCCTTTTTCATATCTACCGCACAAAAAATAAAATCAACCCCAGTGGCAACTTCCTCCACTTTTGAAGCATCTTGAACGATGATCTGTTTCACGTTTTCCGGAATTGGCGTAGACAATTTCCATCTGCTTTTCACAGATTCCTCATATGTTTTACCCGCTGAGCTGCTGCTTGCTGCAATCGCAGTCACTTCAAACCATGGGTGCTGATCCAACAATTCAACGAATCTCTGGCCAACCATGCCAGTTCCTCCGACAATACCTACTTTTAATTTTCTCGACATCCTGTATCACAAATCCTTTCACATTCGTATAAGGTAGTAAAGCATCTTAATAGTAAATTCAATGCATCTGATATTGTGTGCCAAATGTTGCAGCACCTGCGTAAAGTTTCTTACGCGATAACAAAAAAATCCCACCCCCAAGACTATTGCCAGTCTTAGGGACGAGATTAATATCCTCGTGGTACCACCCAGTTTCACCGGTATGTCGCCATACCAGCCTCTTCAAGTACGACATGCCAATTGCATGCGTATACTTTAGCTCTATAACAGGAGCTCCTGTCACACCATCCCCGAGAAATTCAGTTCCGATGTGCTGCTCTGAGGCTTTGTTCAATAAAGTTCTCTTTACTCCTTTTCAGCTAACGGAGCTCTCTGTGAAAGATTTCATTTATTTACTCATCTCTTCAACGCATTTGTTATTGCGATTATATTATCAAATAACCAGAGGTACGTAAACAATAATTTTCAAATAAATGAATTATTCTTTATTCAACATCATTTCAAGAACGAGTTTATCCATCTCGGAAGTCGCTTCATTGCCGATCCGACAGAAGTTGTCGATCGTTTTCTCGGCATCATTTTCGATAAATCCATTCGTAGACGAAATGGTCATCCCTTTAGAAGCAAGCAAGGCAGATTGCACCGCAGCACTCGTACATGTTGCTACTTTCATCGCGCAGCCACCTTTAGCGCCATCACACATCATCCCTGTTACATTCCCGAGCATGTTTTGGATTGCTGCTTTAATTTCGTTCTTCCCACCGCCGAGTATATACGTAATTCCGCAGCTCGCTCCAGTACCTGATACGGTAACACCACATAAAGCGGACAACCGTCCAAACTTGGATTTGATGTGAATAGTGACTAAGTGACTTAAAGCAACCGCACGAATGAGCTTATCTTCCGCAGCACCGAGTTTCTCCGCCGCCGCGATAACGGGATTCGTCGCTGCGATACCTTGGTTACCGCTTCCCGAATTCGCCATGACAGGCATGCTAGAACCAGCCATACGAGCATCTGATCCAGCAGCTGCAAGCGCCATTGCATGAGAGATCAAATCATCGGACAGAATCCCCTTCTGCACATTCTCTTTAATCGTTCTGCCCACCTCAAGACCATAGGCATGCGTCAATCCGTCTAATCCAGCCTTACGATTCAATTCAATACTTTGTTTAACCAATTGGAGCTCGGTAAGGTCAACTGTATTCACGAAATCAACGATACCCTCGATCGTAAGCTCGCCTCGTTCCTCTTTGGAACTCTTGAAACTCGCATTCGCGCAGCCTCCCGATTCAACGACCTTCCCATCCACCTCGATCAGGGTAATATTCGTGTGATTATCCGTGATGACGACTTTGGCGTAACTGTCCTCCGTGTTAACGACGACCTCAATATAGAGCTTTCTGGACGTATCTGCTAAGTGAACGACCGAAACACCGCGTTCAACCATGTCCTGCGCTGCTGTAACATCTTCTGGTTGAATATCAGCAAGAACCTCTAATTGTTTCTCCGCATTACCTGCAAGCGCGCCAAGCGCAGCTACAAAATCAATCCCCGTCAGATTCGTACCAGGAATCCCAACTGCCAGAGCGTTCTTAATGATCCCTGCACTCGCAAGAACGGTAACCTTCTCAATGGGACCCTTCATATAACTTCGTGCCTTCGCGGCAGCCAAAGCGATCGCTACTGGCTCTGTGCAGCCAAGCGCGACGACGAGTTCCGTTCTCAATATGTTAATGAATGTATGCATTTGCATGTGACGACCCCCTACACACCCAAGTAATCTATTTCTTTCAAATGCTAATCTAACGTACATCTAGCTTGTCACCTACGACCAGCTACGTTCAACTACTACTATAGCGTATATGTATGAGGAGAGTATGTTGAAAATATTAGAACTTTTCAATACTAACCTTCCGCAACATCGGCTCCGAGTTCACTTGCAACCTCTAACATTTTAGGAATCACAGCTTCATTCGTGCCCGAAACATACAAATCCCCCTGATAATGACGGAATGGAATTGTAATCTCCCCATAGCTCCACATGAAAAAATCCCCTTCAATCGACATGCTAGTGGCACCAGTCACGGTATAAACCGATGAATAGGTGAAATCCGGTTGTGTTGCAAAGTACTGTTTACATTCTTCTAATGAAATCGATGTTTCGGCTTGTTCATTTTGTTGAAAAGCTCTTGTAATGCGATAACGCTGACTCATAATACGACCTCCGTGATTATATACTTTCATCTTTGCCTATGCAGCACTAATATCTACGCCAAGTCCGTATGGACTCAAAGTATTAGATAACTTACGAATAGTCTTATGATAGGCCAAAACGAGAAGAAAGCCAACTAGAGACAATGGAGTGTGCTAACAAATGGGAAAATGGAAAGCAGGAACCGTTGGGTTCCTATGTGGAGCCTTATTTTTTTCAGGGCTCTCTTATGCGGCTAATGATCCAACCGGTATCAACGTTTATTTTCGAAAGCTGCAGTATTATTTCGATGGAGAGATGAAGCAACCTCCGCAAGATCTTCAAGGCTTCATTTACAAAAATACAACCTATGTACCTCTTCGTTTTCTTACCGAATCGTTAGGGAAACCCGTGGGATGGGATGATGCGACAAGCTCCATTTATGTAGGGGACAAGCCTCAGAACAATTCAGCCCTGCAAGTATTCCCGAAGAATAATCCTTGGAATACAGACATCTCCGCCTTCCCTGTTCACCAGAAATCACAGCAATATCTCAAAGCGATTGGCTTGAATACGAGTATACATGCCGATTTCGGCACGGAATGGGAAGGGGCACCGATTGGGATTCCTTACACGATTGTAAGCGGCGATCAACCGAAAGTAAACGTAACGTTTACGGATTATGGCGATGAAAGTGACGTTGGCCCTTATCCCATTCCAGCAAATGCGCCCATCGAAGGCGGACCGAACGGCGACGGTGACCGTCATGTCATCGTTGTCGATAAAGACAATGCTATGCTCTACGAATTGTTCAATGCACGACCCACGTCATCTGGATGGCAGGCTTCCAACGGTGCGAAGTGGGATTTGAACTCCAATACGCTTCGACCTAAATATTGGACATCCGCTGACGCGGCAGGCTTGCCGATCTTCCCCGGGCTTGTCCGCTATGATGAAGCAAGCTCAGGAGAAATCAACCACGCCCTGCGTTTCACAGTACAGAAGACGCAACGTGGATTCATTGCTCCAGCTACACATTTTGCTTCAAACAGCACGGATTCGAATCTTCCGCCTATGGGCCTCCGACTCCGACTTCGCGATGATTTCGATATATCAAGCTACTCGGCAACGAATCAAGCGATCTTACGAGCAATGAAGAAATACGGCATGATTGTCGCTGATAACGGCAGTTCTCTCTTTGTAAGCGGCGCACCTGATCCGAAGTGGGATGATGATGACCTCCATAAACTCGGGAAGATCAAAGGCAGTGATTTCGAGGTTGTAGATACAGGTCCAATAGAACAATAATGACACATACGTGAACGCAAATAGGCTGATCTCAAGTAGCACTCTCCACTTGAACATCAGCCTATTTCAATTTCAATCTCACTCTCCCATTTCACCATCTTACGTTATGTTGCTTTCTTTGGTCAGCATTATGCTCATGCTTTGCATATCAATCATACGTAACACACGATCTTTTAATGTTAGTCCTAACTTTAAACCACAATATCCAACTAATCCGCCAAGTACATTAAGAATAAGATCATCCACATCAAAGCTCCCCATGGAAAGAACAACTTGCAGACTCTCCAAACTTAAACTTACCCCCAAAGAGCGAATGAACACACCTGAGAATGAAATCTTCTTGGACCCTGACGTTAGCAACAGAAACATACCATATGGCATAAATACGGCGATATTCCCAAACAAATTGATAAGATCATGCTGGGATAGGCGTTGTAGATTAGCCGTTATTGAAACGAATGGCTGAAAGTTCGCAAACGCCAAGCGATTTTGGATATAGATAGGATTCTCTAAATTTCGCTGAAGCTGCTGCCACACAAAGGGAAGATCGATCGAACTGAATTTAAACAAGATGATTTTGAACAGGACATACATATACAAAGCGAACAAAGCCGGCAGCAACATCTCGTGCCATACCTTCCACTTTTTCATAGCGCAAACTCACTCTCCTAAAATTTAAATAGTGTTACCTCAAGGCAGTACCGTGACGATGATGCCATCCATGTTATTGCCAGACAAGGTATAAGAACGATTGTTAGGCACTTGAATGGTACTATTCTGGGTGATCGGATGATACGAAATCTCGTAGATCTTCCCTTTCACCTTCGTAGTGATGTTCTTTTGTTGTTTCAAATAGGCCAAATACTCTTCCAACGATAAATTCATTTGCTTCATAATCACACTGTGTGGTAACCCCACATAACGAAAATGCCAAGGTTCAAATTGGATGCCCGTAATTGCCGTTTTATCCTTGGGATAGCGCAAAATAAACCCATAATCCGCCGCATTTCGAATCAACCATTCCCCTTCATCTGATTGACTCATTTCGCCTTGCGTAGAACCAATATCAAGTCCCAAACCTAAGTTATGTTCACTATGTCCCGCGGGCAACGCGTAATTAGCCCCCATATCTTTGTATAGCTGACTCTGTTCTTTATTGTCACGGTAGCCACTGTTAATCATGAAATGACGAACCCCATCTTTGGCAGCTGCTTGGATCATCGTCGTAAAAGATTCAACAACAGTTCGCGACAATCGCACCGTATTATCTAAGATCCCGAATCCTTTAACGAGCTCTTTATTTTCAAAAAGGTTAAGAATATCCGGCTGCATCCCCCCTGAATGAATCGGATAATCGTTATTAATCAGAACCAGACTTCCTTGATATATCTGATCTTTCGTCACTTTTATAGTTAGACCTTTCCCGGGGGAAGTCGCCGCGTAGGCGGTATTGACGACTTGCGATTGTTCCACTTTTTCTCGAGGCGCTTTGTGCTGCTGGTAGGCTTCATAACCTAGTAATGCGACAATAACAAACCAAAAAACCCACTTCTTCATAACTCGTTTCCCTCCTAAACCTTGCTTGCATTTAGAATAAAGAAAACAGTTTAAATTAGAAGTGGGACAAACATAAAATTTTTCTTAAATTCATTTTAGTAAAGTGGCAATCTCACTTCAAATAGTGTCCGAATCACATCGCTTTGAACCGCAATTGTTCCTTGATGCTGTTCAACAATGTTCTTCGCAATAAACAAGCCGAGTCCCGTACTGCCCCCCTGATGGGTGCGAGCTTGGTCGCCTGTATAAAACATTTCAAAGAGATGCGGAAGTTCATCTGCAGGTATGCAATTGCCATAGTTGATCACTTGAACTACCGCTTCTTCCCCTTCAAGATAGCCGTTAATATCCACAAAATGACCATCTTTCCCATACCGATCCGCATTCGTCAACAGATTTTCAAACACACGAGCTAGCAGTTCCCCGTCTGCCGATATTTCCATGTGCGGTGAAAGATTGACTCTGCTGATCAAATTGCTCTTTTCAAAAACAGGGTACAATTCCTCATTGAGTTGAATGAGCAGCTCGCTTAAATTGATAGGCTTCTTCTCGACACTTAACATGCCATATTTCATCCGTGTAATTTCAAATAGTTCATCAATCAGCTTCTCTAAGCGTTGCGATTTATTAAAAGCAATGGTCGTATAATGGATCATTTGTTCCCTCGATAACTGCTCGTCCTGAAGAATAAAATCCAAATAACCAATAACCGAAGTAAGCGGCGTACGTAGATCATGCGCTAAGTTCAGAACGAGCTGATCCTTACTGCTTTCGGCAAAATCCCCACGTGCGACGGCTTGCTGTAATTTCTCACTCGCCATATTAATATCATCCGCAATATCCTTGAATTCATCATTAGAATCAATATGAATACGACTATGAAAGTCACCGCCGGCTAGTCGATGAATTCCCGTTGAAATCACATTAAAATAGGTGGCATAACGCTTCGTCAAGAAGAAGAAACATAAAATAGAAAGCGGTACAAACACCATCAAGAAAAAGTTTAAATCGCCAATCGTGTTCACAAAATGACGCAATTTAGCTACAGGATCTTCCCTGCGAACGCCTGAGTAATATAGCTTCAACACGCGATAAAGAATAAAAGTAAAAGTGCCGGACATCAGCAAGCTGAGCCCCAACAAACCGATCATCTTTGATCGAAAGCTGCGCAATAGATTAGCCATTGAATGTATATCCCACACCCCATACGGTTTTAATTAACTTATTTTTGTTCACATCTTCACCTAGTTTTTTGCGTAGTGTGCGGATATGGACCATAACGGTGTTACCACTTTCATAGTACGCTTCCCCCCATACATGTCCAAAAATATGCTCCGCGCTAAACACCTTCTTCGGGTGACTCGCTAACAGATACAGAATATCAAATTCTTTCGGAGTCAGCTCGATCTTCTCCCCATAGAGGAGCACAGATCTTTGATCCACATCAATCGTCACGCCTCCCGCTTCCAAGACAGGACTACTAACAGCTGCAGGTTGGTTCAGTTGCATGGACCGCCGGAGCTGTGCATTCACGCGAGCAACTAATTCCATCGGATTAAAGGGTTTCGTCATATAGTCAACTGCACCCATGACCAAACCTGTTATCTTATCCAAGTCAGAGGATTTGGCACTCAAAAAAATAATCGGTAACGAATACCGTTCACGAATTTGCCGCGTCACTTCATAGCCATCCATCTTCGGCATCATAATATCTAGAATCGCCAGATCAATCGCGTGAGACTCAATCGCTTGAATGGCCTCTTTCCCTTCGGATACTTTGATGAGATGGTACCCTTCTTTTTCTAAATGTAACGCAACCAAATCGGCGATTTCCGCCTCATCATCTGCAATTAATATTGTCGTTCGTTTCATCCTTATCCCGCTCCTAAAATGTAAGATCATTCCTATTATACCCGATTCTGAAAAAGGGTTCATAGCTGAACGTTACACAAATGCAAAAAAGCCTAGCTCATCACGATAAGTTCGATGAGTTCGGCTTTCTTCTTTTTACGCATACTCCGTTACTAATGGACTTACTCCTACAGCACAAACCTTAAAACCAGGCATTTTGCAGGTTGGATCAAGTGCATCATTCGTTAATTTGTTGACGTTTTGCGTATCTCCCCAATGCATAGGCACAAAAACCGTGTCTTCGCGGATAGCATCGCTGAACCGGCTGCGCACATAAATGTCGCCACGCTTGGACGTCAACTTGACTAGTGTGGCATCCTCAATGCAGTACTTTTTCGCGGTTTTGGGATGGATCTCCATGAACGACTCCACTTCACGCGCGGCCAAAGATGGACTTTTACGTGTCTGCACACCTGTCAGATAATGCGTAAGCACGCGACCCGTGGTTAAATACAAAGGAAATTCTGCACTAACCTGCTCCTTAGGTAAATGATTCTCTACCGTCGTGAATAGCGCTTTACCAGCTGGCAGTGGAAACGAAGCATCAAATAACCGCTTAACACCTGGGTGCGCCACTTCTGGACAAGGCCAATAGACGCCTTCATCTTGCCGTAAGCGATCGTAGGTAATGCCGTAGTAATCTGCGGTCCCTCCCCGACTTGCAAGGCGAAGCTCGTTAAAGACAGCTTCGACATCCCCAAATGAGAAGAATTGACCCCTCCCGAGCTTCTCAGCTAGTTCACAGAGGACTTGCCAATCATGCTTCGTTTCACCAGGCGCAGGACGACCCTGTTCTCGCAATAACACGCGACCTTCGAGATTCGTTAAGGTCCCTGCGTTCTCAAGATATGCGGTTACTGGCAAAAGCAGATCAGCTAGCTGTGCTGTTTCAGAGATGAGGAAGTCAGCAACGACGAGAAAATCAAGCTTCTTCAGCCCTTCTTCAACGAAGTTCGCGTTCGGATTCGAGACGAGTGGATTCGATCCCATAACGAATAACGCACGGATCTCCTGCTCGTGGACCTTCTCCATCATTTCGTAAGCAGACACTCCCTTGCCTGGCAGCTCGCTTGGATCGATGCCCCATACATTCGCGATATAAGCGCGATCTTCTGGATTCTCGATCAACCGATAGCCAGGCAGTTGGTCGGCTTTTTGCCCATGTTCCCTGCCACCTTGCCCGTTGCCCTGACCTGTGACAGCACCATAGCCGCAGCCAGGTTTGCCTATTTTACCTGTAAGCAGTACGAGATTCAGGAAGTTTCGAACGGCCATATGGCCATCCGTTTGTTGCTCCACGCCTCTTGCCGTAAAAACCATACCCGTATTCGCTTTCCCATAACTCAGCGCCGCTTTACGAATGAGCTCAGC
The DNA here is from genome assembly GCF_031455095.1 of Paenibacillus qinlingensis. Classification (GTDB taxonomy): domain Bacteria; phylum Bacillota; class Bacilli; order Paenibacillales; family NBRC-103111; genus Paenibacillus_E; species Paenibacillus_E qinlingensis_A. Next base: position 1,246,743 of record NZ_JAVDSB010000001.1, on the reverse strand, counting down.
GGAAACGCCTGTTAATTGGGCAATTTCACCCATATCAAGCTCATCTAGATGAGCTTTCAATTCCGCGAATCCTGTTGTCCTTCGTTCAACAAATTGTTCATCAACCAGGCCTTCCTCAAGCAGGACCTTGAGTATACCATTGGCTAAAGTCGCATCCATCCCTGGCCTCACACGCAAATGAATATCAGCTATACGTGTCGTACCCGTTTCTCTGGGATCGATGGCAATGATTACCGCACCTTTTTCTTTCGCTCTTGTAAAATAAGGCATGAGTGTCGGTTGACACTCCGCAATATTCGTACCCGCAAGCAAGATACAGTCGGCCAATTCAATATCGGACAATGGGTTGGTTAACCCACGGTCAATCCCAAATACTTTAACACCTGCTGACGCAGCCGCCGACATACAAAATCGGCCATTATAATCAATATACTTCGTCTGCAGTGCAACGCGAGCGAATTTTCCTAGTACATACGCAGATTCATTCGTTAGCGAACCACCGCCATATAAGCCCACCGTGTGATTGCCATAGGTTTGGCGAAGTGCACCGAACTTGTTTACGATAAGCTCATACGCTTCCGCCCATGAAATCCGTTCGAACTGACCATTTCGCTTCACCATGGGGTGAAGCAGCCGTTCGCCAGTAAGAACGTGTTGGTAGGCCTTCATTCCTTTGATACACAAGCGTCCTTCGGATGCCAGATTCGGCTTTGGTACAACGGAATAAACGGGGCGTCCGTTCGTTATATCCTTTTTTTCAATCACTTGCATTTTACACTGCACACTGCAAAATGGGCATTGTGTATCTATGACATGCAAGGCATCAGGAATGACTTGGTCTTGCTCAATTTGTATATGCATAGGCTCACCTTGCCAAAGCAGCTGTGGGCTGCGGATTTTCTTGCTGCTTTTCCGTACCTTTATCATTTACCATAATAGCACGATTGGTCTCCATACCACTATTCCAATCAATTAGGGGCACAAAAACTGTTTGAGAAAAACGGTTATCAGCTAAAAGGTTCCCCTCATGACAAGAGGTCAACCCTTGTTCGTACGATCACGAACGGGTCAACCTCTTTTTTTTATGTAGGTAATATATCGTATCGATATATAGAAAACGTGAATGGTGCTGGTCGAGTTACCACATAATCTCCTTGCGGGGTCGACTCCCATTGCCGAGGCTGAAGCGTTGAATGGCTAATTACTTCATCCTTTACATCCATTCGAATCAACTCCGTTACTTGCACAACACCCTGCACATTCCATAGTTTAATGGCTGTCGTATCCGCTTCATGAAGCTCACGTATGATCAGCAGATAACCGTGAGTAGGTCCACAAATACTCTGCAGCCCCGTCCAACTCGCACCATTGGGTTCCTCCCCAATTGGCAACACATGTCCAGCTACAATGTCAGAATGATAGGGCTTTAAAGCTTGAATGAAGTCGGTTAAACTTGCCATTTGTGTATCCTCAAGACTGTTCAGTTCCATCCATGCCAATGGATTAGCGAATGCAACTGTGGCGAAAGCATAGACTTGCCCGCAAGCAGCAGGAGCTAATGGATCTTCCGCATACTTCTCCTTATTGCGATTGACGTTCAAAAACTCCATTTGCAATCTCGAAGTCGGCATGTAAGGCGCGAGCAACCATAAATTACGCAGTGTCCAATGAGGGTAATAATTGCGCCAATCGGTGTAACGATTTTCTAAGAATATGCTGCCGTATTGCGTTTGTCCAAAGTATCCTAACCGCTTCTGAGCCGTTGTATCGATGTTGAAATCAACGTGTCCCTGCGTTGCAGCCAAAACATAACGCATCATCATGAGTAATCGCCTCTCGCCGAGTTTGGAGCGAATCTCAATGCCATCTAATTTAAAAGCACAAATCTGATACTTCCTATAGAGGTGCAATAGCGTAGCGACATCCTTTTCCCAATTAATATAGTCATTCTTCGCATCGGGTGAGAACCATAAGCCTAAACCAATCCCTAGTTCTCTGGCTAACGCAACAATTGGTATAAGTCCGTTTGGAAATCTGTCCGGATGCACCTCCCAGAAGTCCCCATCACCGCTATAATAATCGCTCCACAGTCCCCCATTCCCCTTCGTTGCGGCATTTACGGAATTGACCGTAACCCCCTTCTGCCATCCATCATCAATTTGCAAAATGCTTAAACCCAGCTCCGCAGCTGCATGCAGCTCACGGATCAGAAAGGTCTCATTTATGGCACCATCTTTCGATCGATCCCCCCACGTGTTGCTCATCATGAAGCTATCCCTAGCCGTATGATGCCTACGAAGATTGCGATGATAACTATGCAGCAAATCATAGCCCCCAATGGTAGTCCCATCATAAACACCAATCGTAATTCCGTAGGAGGTGAGTTCTTCCTTTTGCGCGAGATCTTCTTGCTGGATTCCCGTCCCCATCATGCTCAAACTCTTTCCGCGGAAATGAAAATCCATACGAGTATGTTGATAATTACCCAACGATGTTGGCCCTTCTTTGATCACTAACAATCCACTGTGCTGAAGCGTCCGTTTCAAGAACAACAGATTACCGGGTAAACGTCGTTTTTCATTCACATATAGCAAGCCTGTGTCACGACTTACTAAATTATTGTTCGTATCGGTTTGATCCAGGAATTGCATCGTTTCCCATCGACTATGGAGATCCCGAAGTTCCAAGTGATCGCAACTATCTTCTATGTCACTAATTTTTTGCTTATTATTCGTATCTAATCGAAGCAAAGATCGTGTATCCATCCCATTTTCAGAGTAATCCGCCTTCGTCCAGGCTAGGTATGGCTTAACTTGTTGTGTCAATTCAGTTTCATTAGCACGGATATCATATTCGGGAATCACGGTGATTTCATGTCGAACGAATGCAGCATCTGGATAAAGTTTTATCGTTAAACGGTACAGCGTTTGTTGAACCTGATTGTACATATCTACATTCGTTTGTAAGTAGGGGCGCGAAATGCCAAAATCATCACCCACTAAGGTTGATAGGTAAATGGTTTCTGGCTGCTGATCAGCCGACCATCCAGGAAGCTGGAACATCGGCGTATTCGTTTCGTTTGCGAGCCATTCCCCCCCTTTGTTTTTATCCAAAATAGAGATACTGACTGGCCAACCTTGGCTAAAAGACCATTTCCGTTCAATTTTGGCATTACCGACATGCAAGGAAGTCCCTTCCAGATGAACATAACAATCCAACCATTCCTTCAACAACATCGTCTCAGCGACCTCCAATATGGTAATATATTATCTATTAGAGATATTATATATCTAATAAATCACAGAAAATATAGTAACATTTTGAACATGGGTGGTAATATATTGTGCATAAATCTTATGGTTTTAGATATACAGGAGGTAGCGATCGGCACTTGTATAAACTCATTTCGATCGGGCACAGCTCGGTGAGTGACGAGAACTATCGATGGGATGGTCTTAAGCGCGGCGGCCAAGGAATCATCTTTCAATACACTTTAAAAGGTGCAGGGAAACTTCGTATTGGGAATGAGGGGTACACCGTTCCGAAAGGACACGCATTCATCGTCGCCATTCCAAGCGATCATGAATATGCATTCGATGCGTCTAGCGGAGAACCTTGGGAGTTCATTTGGATTCGATTCGAGGGTGTCAAGGAGGATTGGTTGCGACATGATTTACTTCAACCATACGGACCTGTTCTAGAATTAGAGTCCGATACGGCTCCAATCCATCTTCTTTGGCGATTGTATACCGATACAGCTGAGAACAAGTTGAATGACCGATTTGACCTTTCGCTTCGGATCTATGAATGGTTGTTGGCCCTTCAGCGCTGCTTCATAGAAGGGGGAGCCCCCTCACAATTGGACATCCCCCCACCTTACAAGCGCGTTGCTGCATATATTCAGAAACATCTCGCCGAAGACCTTACCTTAGATCAGTTAGCGGATATCGCTGAGTTGGATAAGTACTATTTATGCAAAATGTTTCCTCTCTACTACCGAGTTACACCGATGGATTATGTTCGAAACCGACGAATCGAACAGGCAGCTGAGCTCTTGCGAGACCCTGGATTATCCATCACGGTCATTGCTGCACTTTGCGGATACAGCAGTCTGAGTTACTTCGGCAAAGTATTTCATAAGATGGTCGGCATGTCTCCCCTTGCCTTTCGACATTCCGAAATAAGCGAGAGCGATGACTATTTACGTTTCTTGGAGTGAGCTTACTTCTTTTCACAAATCATTTCCGGCAGATACGTAAACCCATTGTCCGTCCGCGCTGCTGCCAACCAAGTAATAGTCACCAGGACTAAGCTTTGCAATAACGGCCTCTTTTTGATCATCGACATTGTAACTGTATAGGGACAAAGTAGAATTGGTATTAAAGTCCCTATTCTTGAATGACACAAAGCGATGTGTTCCTTTTTGCCAAAAACGTGGTTGTAAATCGGCTGGCAGGGTGATCTTCTCGTTTTCATGATACATCACACCATTACCGTTGTAATAATAACGATATGTCCCGTCGTCTGAAGCCACAAAACCACTCCAACCATGTTCGCTAACTGGCGATTTCCACGCCTCAAACATGCCACTGCTCCACGAATAGCGGAACTCCTGACTTTCATGTGACTCTTCATTTATCATATACGTATACACATACCTGCCATCATCTTGAAATTGAATGGGTATTTTCGTAGAGCTAACTTGGTTATCTGGTATTTGACCTATGAGTTTTTTGGGGAGATTCACGATTCTTTTCGTTTCCAAGTGATAGATAACAAAATCCAAATCCGTTTCTTGCTTTTCTTGACCGAGCGCCAGAATCAGATTCTTACGATCTAGACTAAATGAGGCCCCATGGACATAGCCCGGCACGTGAATGTCTAGTTCCGTATCACTGCGCGGAATCTCAACTCCGTTCATAGGCTGCTCATAGAAAAATCCTCGTGTGTCCGCGACAAAATCGCCTTTCCCTTTATATTGAATCATGAGAGGTACAGGATACGTCTTCATTTCATTAAGACCAATGTTATATACCGAATGGGACAGCGGTAATGTCGCATCACATTCGCAGTAGTCGAGGAATTGCGTAGCTAGCATAAAATCGGCATTATTCAATGCCTGCATCTGATAGGGTTCATTGAACTTACTGATCTTTTCCATTCGTCCATCTTCGACGGAGATACGCCATAATTGTTGAGGTTTTTGAATATAGGTCTGAAATGTAGGGGTATCTCTCAGCGTTTTACCAGAACTGGTTACTGCTCCATTCAAATCAACTGTATAGCCATGTGTTGGATACGGATTGGTAACGAGACCTTTTACAGAGACAGTGAGGTTTAACTCCCTTTCATTTTGCCAATTGAATACGACGTCTATTTGTGGACTAGGATCTCCACTCATCGTGATAGCTTTACGTAATGATTCCTCTACAGATTGGCGATTCATCCCTTCACCAAATGTAATAGCGAATGTTTGCGGTGTGTCCGCGACAATTGTCTCAATGGGTGCATGTAAGTAACCTCTTGGCTCCAAACGAATACGGACCGCTTGCTCAGGGACTCCCGCGATTGGTTTGACTTCATTTGGCTTGGAAGTTGGTGATCCGGTAGGCATTTCAACCGGTTTCACATTCTCCTTAGCAGGTGATACAGGTACAGCCTTTTCTTCATTTTCACAGCCGATGATCAAACTAAGGATAAAAATTGCGTAAACCAGCCTTTTCCCATTCTTCAAAACAAACCACCTCTACATCCAATGTATGCCATTTTAGTTAGACGTATGGTGCTCCGCTTTTGTTGTGCAAGTAAGCTAATATTGGAAAAAATTCTATGGAACACGTCGGGAACAAAAAGATCACTTTCCATAAAAAAGTAGGAGCTAAGCGGTCTTTCTCGCTTAGCTCCTACTTTTCGTGGAAGACGTGAAGCAGTAACTTTTAACTTCCTAGGTATTCATGTACGCAAAAAAATTGTGCTCAAGGGAGTAGTCTCCGCTGACAGTTGATTGTTTGCGCACAATAATTGGCAAAAATTGTGCTCAAGGGAGTCGTCTCCGCTAACAGTTGATTGATTGCGCACAATAATTGTGCTCAAGAGAGTCGTCGTCGCTGACAGTTGATTGTTTGCGCACAATAATTGTGCTCAAGGGAGTCGTCGCCACTGACGGTTGATTGCTTGCGAACAAAAATTGTGCTCAAGGGAGTCGTTGCCACTGACGGTTGATTGCTTGCGAACAAAAATTGTGCTCAAGGAGTCGTCGCAGCTGACGGTTGATTGCTTGCGCACAGAAATTGTGCTCAAGGGAGTCGTCGCAGCTGATGATTGCGTCTAGATCACCTTTTCAGACAGCCTCTCTCTCTCTAAGGCGCTAGCGGTCCTACTTGTGCCGTTGTCAACGGCACTTGGACGACTGAACTTGTTGCGTATTCATCCGCGCCTACATCATTTGTTCCTGAACGGCTTTGACCATCCATATCCGTCGTAACAAACGTATAAGAACCTGCAGAAGCATTGATCGCGGGGCTTGAACTAGATAGCTTCTGTAAGCCTCCTGACGTCGTTAACAATGGATTCACGTTATTGATTTCAGCCGATGTTCTAGCCACATTGCTTAATGTGGAACCGAACCCAATGTTGCCTTGAAATGTGGTATTGCTCGTTTTCACCTGATTAAATAACGTACCTGTCGTGTTTTTCACGATATTGTTGGCAATGATGCTGTCTACAGGCGCTTGGGAGTAGTTTCCGCCAATCACGATCCCGGTTGTACTGTTGACAATCGTGTTGTTAACAATCTGCGCGCGGTACACTCTCCAGTGCTTGCTTAAATCGGAGCTCGTGTACGAATTCCCATTCGTACCTCCATCAAAATCCCCGCCGTCTACGTTAATCGCATCCGAGTAGCCACTGCCCGTTAGGTTTTCAAAATAATTATTGAACACTTTGTGATCATTCGCGTACAGACGGATACCGCCGATGCCTGACTTCACTCCATCTCCTAGGAAGAAGTTGCCGTAGAAGCTCTGAGCATGACCATGCCGTGATGAGAGCACGCCTTGCGAGTTGCGGAACGTATTGTACCGAACGGTGTTGTTACCGCTTTTCACAGAGATATATTCGGGATCACCGTCACAGTTTTCAAACAAATTATATTGAATCGTTGCATAGGCGTTTGACATGGACAGTGTACTGACGCCTAATCGTATAGCTTCCATTTCATTCGTTGCACGAGGACCGATGTCATGGAAGTAGTTGTACTCAATCGTATCGTACTGCGAGATTTGGGTCGAAGATCCGTCCACTGTAATAAAGTTACCCAAGTCATGCTTAGGCCCGAATTCATTATGATCAATACGGTTATGATGGCTGTTGGCTCCACCAATGTACACCCATTTCAATGAATTCCCGTTTTCAGTAATGGCAAACGTATTGCGGGTTACGCGTACGTTGTTGCTTTGATCTAACTTGACCGCTGTGTTGCCAGTATTCGTGAATTTCAAGCCTTCAATCGTGACATAGGAAGAATTAGATACGATAAAATATGCGCTGCCCGATATAATAGCCTGCCCGGTGTTGGCCGCTTTAATCGTAATCGGATTTGAGGCTGTTCCATTTTTGCCGCTGATACTGAAGTTCCCTCCATTGGTATAGGTACCATTGGCAAGTACAATCGTTGTCCCAGCTGTCGCACTGCTAATCGCAGACGTTAGTTGCGCCGATGTTGACACATTGACAACTGTACCGCCTCCACCAGCTTGGGTTGTTGCTGAAGCTGTACTGCTCGCTGCAGATGTATTACCTGCCGCATCCTTGGCTCTAATCGTATAAGAATACGAAGTGGATGGGCTCAAGCCGGAATCGCTGTACATAGTTTTAGAAGTAGATCCCACAAGTGAGCCAGCACGATAGATATCGTAGCCTGTCACGCCGACATTGTCGGTCGAAGCTGTCCAGCTCAAATTAATTTGACTGCTTGACACCGCGGTAGCTGCTAATCCAGTAGGCACTGATGGCGCTAGTGTATCACTAGACCCCGCTTGCGTTGTAGCGCTTGCTGTACTGCTCGCTGCAGATGTATTGCCTGCCGCATCCTTAGCTCTTATCGTATAAGAATACGATGTGGATGGGCTCAAGCCGGAATCGCTGTACGTAGTTGTAGCGGTAGATCCCACAAGAGAGCCAGCACGATAGATATCGTAGCCTGTCACGCCGACATTGTCAGTCGAGGCTGTCCAGCTCAAATTAATTTGGCTGCTGGAAGCTGCGGTAGCTGCTAATCCAGTAGGCACTGATGGCGCTTGTGTATCACTGGCCGCACTGTCTGTTACCGAAACATCGTCATACTCAGCGACACCATTGGCATAAAAGCCTGGTACACCGTTCGTTAAGCTGCTATCCGTCCCTTGAACCAATAAGGTTCCATTCACATAGCCTTTGACCGAAGTTCCATTCACTTCTAGCTGCAAATTATAAAAAGTGGAGGTATTCGCCGTGAAAGGAACCTGTTGAATTGTCGATGTGGAACCGCTTACTTTTTTATTCAGAAGTAAATTCCCATTATATAAAATCAGGAAATAGTAGTTATTACTATTCGTATAACGAGCTACGATCCCATTACGAACACTAGTTGATCCCACTTTTACTTTGGCCGAATACGTATAATTCGTCCAAGATGACGTTCCATTCGTCATAATATACGTATTGGAAGTGGATGACGTTTGGGTAGCTACCTTACTTCCATCCGTAGCAATGCTCCAAGTCCCATTACCGGAAGCGTTCGTCCATCCACCGGATGGGAAACTGCTGTAGGCTTCAAAATTATCACTTAACAATGTCTCCGCGAAGGCGGGTGTAGCAAGCGGCAGTAAGGAGAATGAAAGCATACAACTAAGAGCCAAAGGAATGATCTTTTTCGACTTGTCAATTTTCATGTACGTTTGCTCCTTAAGTTTTAATATTCGTTCCTTGAAAATTAATAATTACGAGCCTCCTCTTATGTATGCGCTTTCTAGATGTCAAAGCCTATTGCCTTGTTACGTCCATGGGTCTGTCCTTCTCCTTCTCAACTCCTTTTGCACATCTAAAATTAGCTTGTACTTGATCCAATAAATGCCAATCCAACTAACAACTTCATTATAAAATCAATCCATATCCCTTAGACAGGGATTATTCTAGGTCAAGTTGTGTTTTATATAGGATTTGTTCACCAATTTGAAATATCTGCCTTTATAAATTTATTGTCAAAAGGTGTAGAATAATGTAATACGTTTTTTTCTACGCAAAGGAGGAGTTGTCATATGTCACAGACATCAGTTCAAGAAGTAGCAGCAACACTTGCTGCTGAACCCAAAACATTAGACGTACTTGACCAATTATTAAAGCCTGAGGTTCAAGAATCTCTTTCTATTCTGGTCGATAATCTTCCTAAGTTAGCTGAGATGGTTACAATGCTAACGAAGGCGTACGACTTCGCGCAAAATGTGGCGACAGACAAAGTACTCATCAACGATTTTGCCCAAGGAATTGGCGAATTCGTGAAACCCGTACAAGAAAAAGCAAAAAACATCGCATCAGCTGCAATTGAAGCTGGCGAACGCTCACAAGCTGACGTAGGAACGACCATCGGTCTTTTCGGTATGTTGAAAATGCTGAAAGACCCTGAAGTGCAAAAAACACTTCGTTTTGCACAAGCATTCTTGAACGTACTCGCTGAACGAAAAAATTAATCCGGACAAGGGATGATAACGATGGCTAAACAAATATTAATTCTTGGTGGCGGTTACGGCGGTCTATTGACTGCATTAACAGCACGTAAACATTTGACAGCTTCAGAAGCTAACATTACGATCATCAATAAATTCTCAACGCACCAAATCATTACTGAATTACACAGATTAGCTGGTGGTACGATCCAAGAGCAAGCCGTTGCGCTTCCTCTTCAAAAACTTCTTGGAGACAAGAACGTAAATATCGTAGTTGACACCATTTCTGAGATTAAACCAAATGAGAAAAAAGTACTTACAAACAGCGGTGCTGTACATACGTACGATGCGCTGGTTGTAGCTCTAGGCAGCGAAACGAATTACTTTGGTATTCCTGGTTTGGAAGCGAACAGCATGATTCTGAAATCCGCAGCAGATGCTAACCGCATTCGTGCGCATGTCGAAGCTCGCTTGGACGCTTACAAAGCATCTGGCAATAAAGCTGATGCAACGATTGTTGTTGGCGGCGGCGGCTTAACAGGTGTTGAGCTTGTAGGTGAATTTGCAGATAAACTTCCTGAAGTATGCCGTGCGAAAGGTATTGACTTCAAGGATGTTTCCATCTATTGTGTAGAAGCTGGCCCTGCTGTTCTACCTGTATTCCCACAAGTACTTATTGAGCGCGCAGTAACAAGCCTTGAGAAGCGTGGCGTGACATTCTTAACAGGTGTTGCAATCACAGAAGCTACAGCCAATACTGTATCTCTGAAAAGTGGACAAACGATCGAGGCTGGTACGATTATTTGGACTGGCGGCGTGAAAGGCAACGCTGTTGTCGGCAGCTGTGGTATCGCGGAAGATCGCGGTCGTGCTACTGTAACATCAACGCTGCAATCCACAAGCCATGCTGATATTTTCTTAGCTGGAGATTGCGCAGTTGTCTTCCCTGAAGGCAGTGAAAGACCTTACCCACCTACTGCTCAGCTTGCTTGGCAAATGGGTGAAACGGTAGGTTATAACTTGTCCGTTCAACTAAAAGGCGGCGTAATGGATAAATTCGTTCCTGTTTTCTCCGGTACACTGGGCAGCCTCGGACGCAAAGACGGCGTTGGCACCATTGGCGGAAAAAATACACAGCTCAAGGGCTTACCTGCAACACTTATGAAAGAAGCGAGCAACGTTCGCTACTTGTCACATATTCATGGTCTTTTCGCATTAGCTTATTAATTTCTCAAAGATGTCTCACTGCCTTATGGCTTGTGGGGCATCTTTTTTATTCCCCATTTATTTCCCAATAAAATCCTTTATACTAAGAATGAACTGGGAAATGGAGGCGTCCACCGAATGACTGATTTCATATCCTTTTCTGCCAAAGAAAATCTGATCACAATCCCTGGAAAGCTGATATCAGGCCATTATCGACAATCTTATGGCTACCAAGTTAAACGGTCCAACGGGACGAAAGATTATTATCTCACCTTGACGTTACAAGGAATCGGCCTTTTCAACAACGGGAAAGAAACCTATCCTTGTCAACAGAATGAAGTGACGATCATCACGCCAGGTACCCCTCATTTCTATGGAACACCAGAGAATACTCTCTGGGAATTTTATTGGTGTCATTTTGTACCGCAGAAAGAATGGTTACCGCTCTTACAGCTGCCAGAGGCAATTAAAGGAATCCGACTTGCCCGTTTAGGTGACGATAAGGAGTTGTTTCGGTTAAGAAATGCTTTTGCCCAATTACTTCAATATAACGAAGAAGTTAATTCCTTTGCAGAACGATTGGCCATGAACGCGTTAGAACAAATCCTCCTGCTGCTATCCAAAAGTGCTATGCAAACCGAATACCCGCTCGATTCCCGCGTCAAGCTTACCTTAGCGTTAATTGCAGAACATTATAACCAGCCTTATACCGTATCTGATTTGGCTGCTGCCGTTAATTTATCCCCATCTAGATTCGCTCACCTCTTCAAAACGCAAACCGGTGAATCCGTTATGGACATGTTAAACAAAACACGACTTCGACAAGCTAGAAAACTCATAGAAACAACCTCATTGCCTATGGCCGAAGTTGCCGAAGAAGTCGGTTTCAATCATCCCTTCTATTTTTCAAGGCAGTTTTCCGCTTTTTATGGGACTTCACCTGCTGCTTTCCGAAAGCGCATTCAACAAATGAGATTGGAATAAAAAAGAAACGCTGGCGTTAACCCAACGTTTCTAACAGATGCTTCTTATGGCGTAGTATAGATATTCGGCTGTGTAGGCGTTGCCATGCCTGTTCCAAGATAATAACTTGTGTGCGGCGGTTGGTTGTATGCCACGTTCTGCCAGGCGATATCCAGACGGTACAAAGGATCATGCATTAACGTCCAAAGACGCGTACTTGTCACATACGGTGTTGCGTAAATACGTAAAGCTGTACTATCTGATTTCCGCCAAATGACCTCTTCACGCCAGTCGCCTAGAAGATCGGCTTGCAAGCTTGGATTCCCTTTCGTGTAGTTATTCGAACTGGTTCCTGTTGCCGTTAATAAAGTCGTTGTATTGAGACTGGTGTAATTCCATTTATCAATACGTCCAACGCCGTTCGTGCCATCCCAATTGTGATCAAGAAGCTCACGAGAAACATCGCCGTCCCACCAGATACCGAAGTTAATGGAAGAAGGGATCGTCGAACTGATTTTGGTACCGTTGATTTGATACAGCCCGACTCCGTTACTTGCCCACACTTCTTCGCCAGCGTATCGCGGGTCAATATCAGCTGACATTCCTCTTCCCGTATCAGCGGCTGTATTCACGCCCCACTTGATGGCGCCTGTTCCAGCATTCCAGACAGCTGCGCCATAGGCAGCGCTAGTGCTTTCCATGACTTTGAACACTTCGAGACCAGCGCTGTTTGGATCCAAATCGCCTACATGAAGAGCATCGCCATGACCTAAAGCTGTGTTGTATTTCTTAGCGCCATTGTCATCGATTGTCATCGCCCCATAGACGATTTCATCCTTGCCATCACCATCAACGTCCGCTGCTGTTAAGTTGTGGTTCCCTTGCCCTGCATAGGCCGAGTTACCAGAAGTGTTGCTGTCAAATGTCCATAATTTAGATAATGTTCCACCACGCCAATTGTACGCCACTAGAACGGTTCTCGTGTAATAACCACGTGCCATGACAATACTCGGCTTTTGCCCATCCAAATAGGCAACCGTTGCTAGGAACCGATCTACCCGATTTCCGTATGTATCGCCCCAATCTCCGACTGTGCCACGCGGAGGATCATAGCTCGTTGAAGTCAATGCTTTCCCTGTCGTCCCTTCAAATATGGTCAAGAATTCAGAACCACTCAGCACCCTTCCCACACTGTTGCGATAATCCACAGTTGAACTGCCGATCACGACGCCAGTGCCGTCCTTCGTTCCATCCGCTGTTTTCATCGCGATCTCGGCTTTGCCATCCCCATCTAAATCGTAGACCATGAATTGCGTATAGTGCGCGCCAGCCCGAATATTTTTACCCATACTAATTCGCCATAACCGCGTGCCGTTCAGTTTATAGGCATCGACAAATACTTCACCTGTATAGCCATCTTGGGAATTGTCTTTCGCATTCGTTGGATCCCATTTCAAAATAATTTCATACTGACCGTCACCATCCATATCACCAACGCTCGCATCATTGGCCGTATAGGTATAGCTGACACCGTCTGGTGTCGTTCCACCTGCTGGTTTCTGCAACGGTACATCCAAATAGTTGTTCGCCCATGGAGTAGCGGCAGCAGATGCGGCTTGCTCTACACCACCTACTACAGCCTTAATCGTATAGCTTGAGCTTGTTGTCCCGGTGTCGTCCTGATAGTTCGTGCTCGTCGTAATGGGTGTAGCATTAAGCTTCACACCATTCCGATACACATTGAATGATGTACTTGCTGCCTCCGTTCCCAACAGTCTCCAACTGACGAGGACACCTGTGCTCACCTTAACGGCGACTAAGCCGCGGTCTAGCTTCTCCATCTGTCTGGCTACGGCCGCATGTGCGGAAGGCGCTGGGATCCCGAATGAAGTCATGAGGAGCGAGCCCAACGTAATGATGCATACTGATTTGATAAGCTGCTTTGCGTTTTTCAGCATTTCTACAACCTCCATGTCATCAAAAGTATTTACTGGAATGTTCGCGCTTACATTTCATTCGTTCCTCATTATAACTTGAAATTATCTTAGTTATAATGCAGACAATGGCTAACTTCCTGCACAATACTGCTACTTTATTTTCTATAAGCCTCAAGCAAATAAACGGCCTTATCCTGCTCTTTCTGGAGCAAATCCTTGATTTGTTCCCCAGTCATTCGACTGAATTTGCCCCATAAGAGATTCCGGCATACATTGTGCGGAAATGCCAGATCTAGATACATGAATTTCATTTCATGTGACGTCAGTCCATTTTGCGCTAAATAAGCTCGCATCACTTTCTTAAAAACTAGCGGATTCCAGCCTGATGTTTTTTTTACTATGGCATATAGAAGTCGATTCAAATCCCTTGAAGGAACATCGAATCTAACAAATTCCCAATCCAAGATATAAATATCTTGGGACTCCGCTTGTACGATATTTTGAAGATGAAAATCATTGTGACTTACGACTAGTTGAGGTTGATTCTCCTTCCAGGCACGAGAACAAGCGCTTATCTGCTCTTGGACATACTTGCCTGTTGCTATACTAAAATCTATATAGGATAGCACAGCCAATCGCCATGGTTCATCACTTTGCAAGCTTTCATTCTTCCATCTTTCTAAATAGCAAAGAGCTTCCTCGTATTCACGCTCCCACCTGGCCGATCCATGATAGATAGGGCCAATTGAGGCAGGATATTCTTTCGAAATCATATGGATACTTCCCAATAATGCGGCTAATTTAACCGCTTTATCTACTGTTGTGAGCGGATACGCAACACCGCAAATCCATTGTTGAAGAACATATAAATTGCCTTTATATCTCATGTAATTCTGTGCCTCATCGGTAGGATACACGAATGGAATGTGAATACCTCGACTCCTGAGAAAGTCCTCGACATCAAGCATATGGCGTAATCGGTACTCGTCCATCCGCATCCTTTTCAAAATAAACAGACCTTCGTCTGCAGTAATTTTCACGACAAAAGCCCGCGATGTATGCCGTATGAGCTCAACTCGCTCTATCGTCAAACTGTACGTTAGCGCAACGGCCTTAAGAAGTCCTTTCCCCATCTGCACCACTCTCTCAACATCGTAGTTCCTGATAGTTTATGTCCCTTGTCCAAATTGGTTTGGATGCAAGCGGAGTTGAGAATGCCTGATTGAGAGACGATAGAAACACAAAAAAGCAGAACGCCGCAGCGCCTGCTTCAGCTATTTATGTTTCATAGATTAGTGTGTGAAAAAGACAATCTGTATAAAAAATAACACCGCAAAAAGATAGAAAATAGGATGTACATCCTTCCTTTTCCCCCGGATGAGCTTGAGAATCGGATATACGATAAAGCCAAATGTGATAAACAGTCCTATACCAGCGGTGATTGCGTGTTTGAGACTGGTAGGAATAGCGTCGAGTAACACATAACGAAATGATGTGAGCGACAGTACGATGAACAGAATGCCAGCCATAAACACAGCACCTAGTGCTACTTGCCATGTCACGCCATTGCCTCCCACCACCGTAAATGCGAAATATGCATTCAATCCCATGCCTGGCGCAAGAACGATCGGATAATTCGCGAACAGCGCCATGATGAGCGTGGCTGCTATACTGGCAAGCACAGTGGCCATGAATACCCCATGGAAGTCCATCCCTGTTGTACTTAAAATCCCTGGATTCACAATGACGATATAGACCATTGTAAGAAATGTCGTAACACCGGCCATCAGCTCTGTGGATACGGAAGTCCCTCGTTCTTTCATTTTGAACAGTTGATCCATGGTTGTCCTCCTAAAATTAGGAATCGTTAAGTTATCTCAATGTCTTCATTGATCCTTTTCTGTTTATCTCGACGATCATAGATACCAAATAAGATGAGCACTATAGCGGGAATCACGATACAAAAAGTAAGGTCAAACCAAGTATAGTAAGACTCCAATATGGCATTATATTGGGTAATATTTGGCGTGCCTGCAACGGTTCCAACGAGTAGCAGCATACTTATTGGTATAGTCAGCATATGACTCTGCTTCAACTGAAATAGTTCTGCAAGACCTGAGGTCAGTGCGAAGAAGATAAGTAACGTTTTGTAAAAAACCGATATGAACCACAGAAATGCCATAACGGCCTCTAGCCTCTCCAGGAAGTGTCCAATTGTTATTTTCTGCGCGAGTACGAAGGTCGGATAAAATTTCGTCTCCATTAAATTCGGCCCTAACACAAGGACACACAGAATGACAATAACAAATAAAATGGCACCACCGATCGCGTAACCGGTTAAGATTGGTTTGGTTAGTGCTGTGGAACCAGTAACATTGGGTACTAACATGAGAAGCACAACCATTTCTGAAAATGCAGTTGCAAAAGCCATTATAGCCCCCCGCCAAATCGGTCCTATTCCTTCAACTGCTATGGGGCGCAAGTTGGCAAAATCCACTTGAGGCAGGAGTAAAACGAAGAGTATGAGAAATAACAGGATGAACACGGGAAATAACAGTTCCCCCATCCGAGCAAATGCTTCAACACCATACCTGTAAGCGATAATAATAACCAAAATAAATACAGCAATGATCGCATTAATGGGTGTTTCTGGCATCAATTGCGTTGTCATAAACTGACTCATCTCACTTAACAACGTTAGCAAACACATATAGAATTCGAATAGAAATAATAAGACGATCAGACTGCCAATCCAAACACCTACATGTAGTCTAATTAGATTAAAAAGTCTCCGCCTGCGAAGTATGTTCGCAATACCAGCAAAGATACATCCTGTTAGGAACCCAAGAAAGATGGCTAATAACACCGACAACCATGCATCTTGTTTCGCTGCTGTAGCAAGGATGGTCGGCATAATGAGAATTGAATCTCCAATAACGCCAAGAATGATCAGGATCGTAAATTGGCGCACAGAAATGGTAGCATTGTCAAATGTACTCATTTGGACCCTCCTTTTCTCTGCATCCAAACTAATTTAAACAGTCCATCCGTACATCCATTCAATGATTTTGAATGGATTTGGTAAAATAACTTCTAAGGTTAGCAAGACATACGAACTGCTTGCTAGCAACAGGAGTAGGATGAAAATAAAAAATTCACGTTTATGATTTTGTCGTAATAGCTTTGGTGCTTCTAACCAGAACGTACCCGCAACTAAAGCAAGAACAGTAAGTACAGACGCCATTCACGAACAAGTCCTTTCTCATAGCCTAATGCATGGTTGAATTTCCAATTGTCCCTATTTTCCTGATGAAAAATTCCATCTCGTAGTTAACTTTTGTTTGAAGAAACATGTCATCATTCCATGTATCTTTAACTTTTTTCCAATATGCAGGCTGATCCTTACCGAGTTGACTTCCAAAACCGATGATATCCGACTTCATTGTCTTCGCACGTGAAACGACTGCCTCTACATGCGACTGTATGATTTGTTTGGACTCATTTTCCAGACGTTGAATCACTTGAGGGTCCGTCAGATCGATATCTCTGCATTGTCTCCCAACGATATTCGCTTCCGTTCGTATGGCCACATTCATCTCAGGCTTCCCATTCCGTACGCTTGCCTTCAATTTGGCTTCCGAGGATGTCACTTCAATAGCCGTATATTTCTGCTCACCGCAAGGAATCTCGATAGATGTGCTATCCAAATTGTTTGTTATGTCTGTATAACCTTTACTTTCCAGCTCATCTAGCCAGCCAATTAATTTGTCTTCTTTGAAAGCCGCGATTCCGTTGTAACGGAATCTACTAGGCGGAAGAAAATACTCTACATTCTTTTTCGAGTCACTCATTGCTGGGTCACCGATTATTCGTATACCTGTTATCGCTAGTTCGAAACCATTGCCAGACAGCCTATTCAACGTTTCATCCATCGTCATTGCAACTGTCGGAGCCCATGACTTCTGTGAAGTTTGCAAGGATTGTTGCATACTATAACTCGATAATTTCTCAACAGGGGTGAATAATTTCAACACATTCTCCGCCATCGTTCCTCTTGCAACAACGAGATTAAAATCCATGCGTAATTCATTATCTCGGATTGAATTATCAAGGAAATCTTTTATCCCTCGCCTCGCCAATTCCTCGCCAATAACATACAATTGCAAATGTCCCATATAGACCTTCCGAGGCGCTTCCGCTGTCAATGACCTTGCTGCCTCAAATAAAGTCTTCCCTTTCCCCTGGTAGAGCGTGCTAGGCGGGCGATCCCCCCCTTTTTTCTGGGCGGATATTTCACTTGGATTTACGACTTGAAAAGACACCAAATACTCCCCATCCTTCCAATCAACACCGATTCCAAGGACGATAAGCAGCTCATTTAATTCACGTCTGCTCCAACAACCAGTTAGCATAAGTAAGCAAAGAAGCATAATAGTTAATTTATATTTCATCCTAATACGCCTCCTTGCTACTGCTTTCGTATTCTATCACTGCCTTCATCGAGTGATGTCTCAGGACGTTGAAACATAAGCCATCTTGGTAAACGAAGCAGCGTATCCTCTAAATCTGCTTTGCGGTAGGGTGAAAATGGAGACATAAAAGGCTCCCCGAAAGAACGAAGAGCACACAAATGAAGCAATAACACAAACATCCCCATGGCAATCCCGAATAACCCAAAACTTGCCGCTGCCCCCATAAATACAAACCGAAGTAGACGTACTGGAATAGACATGCTATACGATGGCAACGTAAAGGTAGAAATGGCCGTTACTGAAACCACAATAACCATGGCTGCCGAGACGATTCCCGCTTCTACCGCAGCTTGTCCGATGACAAGAGTGCCAACGACAGATACCGCTTGTCCAATGGCACGCGGCATGCGAAGACCCGCTTCTCGCAGAATTTCAAAAGTCACTTCCATGACAAGCGCTTCAACAAAAGCAGGTAATGGCACCCCCTCACGTTGGGCAGCTAAGCCGATTAGCAACGAAGCCGGCAGCATATCACGATGAAAAGTCGTAATCGCGATATAGATTGAAGGCAATAACAAAGAGATGAATACTGTGCTAAATCGAAGTAGACGTAGGAGACTTGCATAGTAGGCTCGTTGGTAGTAGTCCTCTGCTGATTGAAAGAAAGTCACGAGTTGCGTAGGTACTAACAAAATATTAGGCGTTCCATCTACGATAATCGCTACTTTCCCCTCTAATAACTGGGCGGCCGTGCTGTCTGGAAGTTCAGAATTATAGACAGTTGGAAATAGCGAAAATTTATTATCTTCGATCAATTCTTCGATATAACCGCTGTCCAGAATACTATCGATATCAATTGCTCTTAATTTAGACCGAACGAGATTGATTACCGATGGCTTAGCGATCCCATTCATGTACATGATGGTTACGTCCGTTTTCGTTATTCGACCGATGGAGATCGTCTCCATCCATAGTCTTGGATCTTTTATTTTACGTCTAATTAACGCAGTATTCGTGCGAAGTGTCTCTGTAAAGCTTTCCCTCGGACCACGTATGGACGTCTGATTGGTGGATTCAGTCACATCACGTCCCTTCCATTGACGAATGTCCGCGCGATAGGCGTGATTTTGCCCATTAAATAAAATAATAGCCTCACCTGAAAGTAAATTTTCATACAGACTTGCCATATCTGCTACGGTTTCAATGCAGCCTAATCCTGTTAACAGTTCTTTGGCAAGTGTTTCTGTATCCAATTGCTCTCTATACGCTTCATGAGGGGCATCCCTTAACATCATTTTTAATACATCCAAAATATACGTATTAATGGCCGTCGTATCCGAAAGCCCATCGATATACACAACCGCTGCCGCTATTGTCAGGGTACCTTCCTCTTGAATTTCGCGGATGACAACATCATCACTGCCGCCTAAATCCACCATGATCCGTTCTAGGTTTGTTTCAATACTAGGGTCAATAGGAATCGTTACATCATCTGGCATGATGTGGGTCCCTCCTTCTACTCATCCCTTTCCCATTATGACCATTTGGGCAGGGGGATAAACCGGATTGAACGAGTACCCTTACACTGAATAGACAGAAAAAAGCCGTTCCCAATGGGAACGGCTTCGAATTATTTACTAATAGGAGAACTTCACTCGTTTATTTCGCATGTCATTACTAATGGCGAATATACTCAAGTAATAACTGAACAAAGTAACGTGTTCGTACAATGAAAACATAGAAGGAGATGTGAATCTCATGTTGCTGACATTAACATCGGATGGCGATCTATTTGCCGCCGCCCTATCCCAAACAACGGTATCTGTCTGGCAAACCGACGAGCATGGCGTTTACAGCGAAGTGGATCGCGGCATCATCGAAGAATTCACCAGAATCTCAATCCGAATGAGTACGATTTCCGATGAAATTGCCTTTTACTTCCGTGATGACGGGACTTTGTTCCGCGCTGAAACTTAGCTCCCTGCTATCGCTCAGGTTACTGATAACTTATTCTCTTCCCAGATCTGGACGATTCATAAATATCCATAACCAGATTGAACGCCTTGAACCCTTCAGGTCCATTTAAACCATAGCTGCGGTTATGCAGGAGATGGTCATAGAAATCTGCAATCTGCGTGCCATGGCTAATTCCCCAGTAGGATTTGGCTCCCAAATTTGTTGCTTCTGGAGACGTTAATATGGATTGCTCACCATCCACTACGCGATATAGGGTATCACCTGCGAGTACTAATTTGCCTTTTTCGAAGACAAGCTCGATTTCAGGCGGGGAGTTGACCCCATACGAATTCGTTGCATAAAAGACAGCTGTAGCCCCGTTCTGATACGTCAAATGCGCATGTACGGTATCTTCAACTTCAATAATGCCCTCCAGGGAGTCTGTCGACATCGTCCCTTTCACACTTGACACCTCGCCACCAATCCACTGCAGTAGATCTAAGGTATGAATGGACTGGTTAATGAGGACTCCACCACCTTCTGTTGCCCATTTCCCTTTCCATTCCGTTTGATAATAGGAAGCATCTCTGCACCATGTAACAATGCCTTTCAGACAAAGCAATTTTCCGAGTTCTCCCGAATCGACAGTTTGTTTCATAAGGATGGAGGCAGGGTTATATCGATTTTGGAAAATAACACCTAATTGCACATTCGGATTTGCTTCCGCTGCATGTAACATCGTGATTGCAGCTTCTTTCGTTTCAGCCATTGGCTTCTCCGTCAGAACATGCTTGCCAGCGTTAAGTGCATCAACAGCCATTGGCGCGTGCAAATAATGCGCTGTACATATATGAACGACGTCAATGTCTGGATTCTTCAACATTTCGAGATAATCCGTGTAATAACGGCATTGATACGCTTCTGCTGTTTGCGCGGCTAACTCGGCATTCGTGTCTACAACTGCTACTAATTTGGCCGTTGGTATTTCTGAAATTGCTTTTAAATGTACGCTTGAAATCGCTCCGCAACCAATAAGTGCAATGCCAATCTGTTTCATGGGAAACCTCTTTTCTGCATAAATAGAATAGTACTGCATGATGGTGCTACTGTATATATTAGAGGTTCGCTCATCAAACAGTAATTCCTTTAGGGTCGTGCATGCGGAAATTGACTACTTATTGCTTTATCATGACTATTCTGGGCGTGGTGTCAACGCGATCTCCCATAGCATCTTCTTGTTGGTATACCTGTCCATTTCATACTCCGCAATATGCACGTACGACCACATGTCCCCATCAAAAAAATGTTCAATTTCACCCCTATCAAAAAACCTTCTATACAGCTCATCGCCTTCTCTTATATTTACGATTTCACTGGTTGAATTCAATCTCACTAACAGAAGACCATCTTGCTTAAGCACACTATGGAGATCTCGAATGATTCTATGCGTCGTATCCTCGTCAAAATAATGAATACTTAAATCAGCGATCAGAACTTGTACGGTTCCTTTGTTGAAAGGAAGCCCCGTTGTCATATCCAAACAGCGTGTTCGAATGTCAGGCAGGAAGGATTGCAGTTTCATCAGCGCCTCTTCAGAGATATCGCAAGCAATCGGGGACAAGCCATGCTCGAATAAATATTGGGTATTATTCCCGACACCGCAGCCTAGATCAACAATCAATGTTTCGCTGCTATACGCTGATAGATATGGCTCCCAATATTTGTCCAACCAATTATCGTATGTAGGCGTAGCTTCTAATCTTTGATACGTTTCATTCCAGTATTGTTCGAGTGATTTCATCTCGTTACCTCACCCACCTATCACCAATTGTACAGCCCAACCTTAAGGCAACCTCAAGAAAAATCCAAGTTTGAGTTAAAAACACAAAAAGGTATGCAAGAAGCACACCTTTTTGTTGCTAACAGTCATTACTGCTCTTTCTGCTTATCTTTCGAATCTTCCTCTTCTAGTAACCCTTTCGTTCCTTGTCTAAATTCCTTAATTGTCGTACCGAAAGCACGGCCTAATTGCGGAAGTTTTGTTGGGCCGAATAAGAGTAATGCAACACCTACGATCACAATAAGTCCCGGAATGCCAATACCTGATAACATAGGAATCACCTACCTTTCATTTAGAATAGATGCATTTAAAATTTTACCATGAATGCCGTCGCATACATAATTAATATTCCTGCTGTAACGCCACTGAAGTTTAACCAAGAGACAGGGGATAGTCCTTTCTTCTCCGATTCTCGAAGAATCATTTTGGAAATGACATAAATGACCTGGAGAATTGCACCCGCTCCGATACCGAAGAACAGTGCTGCTAAGGCATCGTTAAATATGAAACCACCGGCCCATGTACCAATAATGGCTGGACCACCCGCGATCAGAGCTAATTTGACAAACGTCTGCCACGTTGGACGATCTTTCAATAACGGTGCTGCAATCCCCACACCCTCAGTAATGTTGTGCAGGGTAAAGCCAATGATGAGGAACGTACCTAACGCTGCCTCCCCCACAGCAAATGCAGAGCCTATTGCAAGACCTTCACCGAAATTGTGCAGCCCGATCCCAGTTGCAATTTTGTTCGCTACGCGTTTACCCACATAAACTTCATTGTTAAGTTTACGTTCATTCGACTGATCTACGGCAATTAAGAAGAGACAGCTCAGCAAGGCTCCAAACCAGACCAAACCAGATCCTTGAAAAACACCAGGTGCTTCTGCAGCCATTTCAAACCCTTCACCGAAGGTATCAATAACTAGGAAGAACAATAAGCCTACGGTCAAAGCAAGAATAGCGTGCATACCTCTTACTGAGAATCTACGTAGAAATGGGTACCATAGTAAGCCGAGTCCTACAGGAATTACGCCAACGTAGAAGCCAATCAGCGCATATTGCCCGACTAACTTGCCATTCGGCTCAGGTGTTGCTGCCGCAGCTGCGACTTCACCAATGAAGATTAGTCCGTTCGAGGTGATGAATTTCACTTCATGTGGATCACCTTGAACCCATGGGTATGGAATATGAACCATGCCTTGTTCAAATCTTTTGAGCGTGTCGCTAGGTGAAAAGGAGGCATTCCAGAAGGCGCCATCCACGACCACTTGCGCAATGGTAATATCTTCAGGCCCTGAATTTAAGACTCTTACTTGTATGCCATCATCGTTCAATGTAATTTTCTCAATATTCAGGACTTCAATTGGCGCAGCAGGCTCATTCTCAACTCCTGTGCCTACTTTAACAATAGTCGTTATGATTGCAAATAACAAGATTAGCGGAAGAATGCCCCACAGGATCGCTTTCCATTTGGATGAAGAAGATTTATTCGTAGTTTGTTCATTAATACTCATTACGTTCGCCGCCCCCCTTCTTATTCAGCAATGAAGAATCCCATCCAGCCTAATTCTGCGAATTCGCTTTGATGTGCATGGAACATGTATCGTCCTGGTGAAGGAAAAACAATTTCTAGAATACCTCGTTCTCCCTGGCACTGCATGATGGTATCGGTATACGCAGGTCGTGCTTCAGGATCTGCTCCTGTTGCGTAATAATTAAAAAAGTTCGCGTGCAAATGAAACGAATTAATTAAATCGAATTCCGTCAAGTTACTTAAGTAAATACGAACGAGTTCTCCAGCTTTCACTTTAATGGGTTCTTGCTGATAAGCAAAAGCGTATCCATTCACGGTATAGATTTCATTTTCCCCGTCGAGGTCCAGGTCGTATCCATTCATGAGCATGTTGAATTCCTTGGCTGCTGTTCTTGGCTTCTTCGGATCAATGATGAAATTACCATAAAGTCCTTTATGAATATGTCTGGCAAGTGGTGCGACGTGGCAATGATAGACATGCATACCAGCAGGTTTTGCTTCGAATTCGTAAATAAATGAATCACCTGAGGGCACAGCTTCCAGTCCATCCATATTCGTCGGATGCATGCCGTGGAAGTGAATGGAATGCGGATGCATAGTTCCATTCGTAAACTTCACTCGGAGTACATCCCCTTCTGTACAACGAATAGTCGGGCCAGGGATCGTTCCATTAAATGTCCATCCGGGAAACTTGATTCCTTTGGCGATTTCCACATTCGTTTCAAAAGCTGTAATCTCATATTCTCTAAGTGTTCTACCATCTGGGAGCTTACTTACCTTGCCATAATCAAAAGCAGTAAGCGCATGCTGCGCTGCTTTGAACCCTTCCGTCACTTCGGTGCTTGGGACATAACCATGCTTCATCCCCTCATGCAATTGTTCTTTCATGGCATGGTGAATATCATGCTTATCCTGTGCTAGCGCGACTGGTGGTTTGCCGAAAAGAGAGGAAGGATTTAACAGCGCACTCCCAATTAATGCAAAAGCTCCTGTCGTCCCTAACTTCAACAAATTACGCCTAGATAGCTTATTGTCTGGTTTCTGAAACATCGCTTTGACCTCCTATTTTAAATTGCTTGTTTACAATAGTTTTTACCTAGGGAAACATTTAAGACGAAAATAAAGTTTCCAGTGGGACAAAAAGTTTACCAAAGGAAACACCGTGTTTTTAACTATATGCTGAAAGCGTCAGAAAGTAAACCTATTTGTTAAAAATTTCTTTTGCATCCTTTGACGCAACCCTTTTTTAAGGCTGATTTCGACAAAACTAGTAGAATTCTTACCGACATTCTGACAAATATTTTCGCCTGATGACGATATAATGAAGATAGTTAACCGTGAAAATTTTACGCTAGTTGTACTAACACTTAGGAGGATGATCGACATGGACGAGCAGTTTATTAAACGATTACACACGCTTAATCGCCGAGATTCATTAAGGTCTTTGCTGCTCATCGAAGGTGTTCGACTGACTCTCCGTCGTAAAAAGAAAGTTAGCTTATTTAAAAGAATTTTTCAGCGCAAAAAACAAACCGTCATTGCAAAAGGTTGGAAATAGCTCGTCACCAACCCTACTGCATGAAATTTATAGCGTCTTTTCTCGCATAACGTCCCCTTTTATAGTAGAATAATGACTCAGCTACATGAAATGGATACGGGGTGTAAGAATGGCCATTAGTTTTACCAAATCAATTGTTAGTCAATTGAAAAAAGACATTACTGAGCTTGAAAATAAAATAGTAAATGAGAAGAAAAAGAAAGATAAAGCCCAAGCGAAGATGAAACAAGTTCAACGGGATATGAAATTAAGTCAGTCCCACAGTGACTTGAGCAGTAAAATGTCTCGTGTGAGCAAGCTAACGGAAGAAATAAAAACAAGCGAGCGGCTGCAAAAAGATTTCGCCAAGGAATTAGCTGCGAAGAACACTTCATTGAAACAAAATCTCGCCAAAGAACTCAAACAAGATAGCATCTAATCGGTACTCACCGTAAAGCAAAACACCGCCCTGTTTCGTAAATAAACAGGAGCGGTGTTTTTGGCTACTCTTTTGGGGAAGTAATCATGTGAAGCTCGGGAATGTACGTTTTCATATGTTTCATTATCATTTGGTAGTTAGAACTTGCCTGCGGGAGTTGATCATTGGTCAACCTGTCCATTGAAAGTATTTGAAACTGTTTGCCTTGTTGGCTATACGTATACGTCGGAAGAAAGCTGGGATTACTAAACTCAATCTGCTTGGTCTTACTCGTAGTTGTTTTTACGACTTCTACGGTAGCCATGCCACCTACTTGCTTATACAAGTTAATTTGAGCAGATAGAAAGTTCCCTAGTGAATAGATGACAAAAGTTCGGTGCCCATTCTTCCCTTCAACCCAAGCGGGAGGCTGCAGAACATGTGGATGATTCCCTATCAGGATATGTACACCCATATCTGCTAGTTGATGTGCAAGAGCCGTTTGATTCTTGTCAGGAAGACGCTGATACTCATTCCCCCAATGCATCGCAACGACTATGACATCTGCCAATGGTTTCGCCTGCTCCACATCCGAGCGAATTTGCCTGTCATCAATCCGGTTAACCAGAAAGGGTTTGCCTGCTGGCGTTGAAATCCCATTCGTGCCATACGTGTAGCTTAAAAAGGCGAATGTAATCCCATTTTTCGTAAGCGTTCTTAGGTTGTCACGGTCATTCTGAGATTTGAATGCACCGGTATAAGGAATCCCAAGGGTATCCCAATAAGAGAGTGCACTTTGAATCACCTTTTCGCCCCGATCCAGCGCATGATTGTTAGCGATTGTCACAACATCTACTCCAGTATATTTCAGTGCATCGCCAATTTCATGAGGACTATTAAAGGTTGGATAACTGGAAAGCCTCATTTCCTTACCGCCAATCATCGTCTCTTGGTTAGCAACAAGGATATCTGGCGCTTGCAGCAAGGCTTTTACCCCTTCAAAAATAGGCTTAAAGTTATACGTCCCATCTTTCTGCTTAGCATCTAGATAAACCTTATCATGGATGAGGATATCTCCGATCGCGCCTAACGTCACTTTTGAGATTTGTTTTTGCTGCTGTGGTTGAGTTTGCTGTTGTAGTGGTTGGGGCTCTTGCTCTGCAGTAGCATGCAATTGCGAAATAGGCGGCGGAGCTGTCTCTGTCCGAGCAGGAAGTGGACTGCTTTTCACCTCCATACCTGTATCTTTCGGTGTCAACGAGCTGCCTACGCATCCACTTGCCAAAATGAGTGTTGAAACGATCGCTGCCATGCGCTTTATCACGACAAACCAGCTCCTTAAGTGTCAACCTTATCTTTTCCCGTAGTATTCCCCCCTTAAAAATCTCTCATGAATGAGGATTATTACCATTTCCCATCCTTTATATTTCATTTGGCGCTTGCAGCCCAATCAGCTTTAATCCATTGCGTAACGTCGTTTGAACGCTTGTAACCAAGGCTAAACGCGCCTCACGCACATGTTTTTCCTCTACAAGAATGTAACACGTATGGTAAAAGCGGTTGAACGCTTGTGCAAGATCAATAAGATAACGGGAAATAATCGACGGCTCCAGCTTCACCATAGCTTGCTCGATTCGTTCGGTGAACAGGTAGAGCATTTTGATAACTGCAACGGCTTCTTTTTCTAGTAAATAGGACCCATCTACATTGGAAGTTAGGAAGTCATGACCGAATCCCATCTGTGCTTTCTTCAACAAACTGCATGTTCTTGCATACGTGTATTGAACATAAGGTCCCGTTTCACCATCAAAGTTAAGGGCATCTTCCCACGAAAAATCAATATCTTTAATGCGATTGGCACTCAAATCATTAAAAATCACAGCCCCAATCCCCACTTGCACAGCTACTTCTTCTTTATTCGGCAATCCTGGATTTCTAGCTTCTATGACTTCTTTAATTTTTTGGACAGAGAGCTCCAACACGTTTTCTAGTTTAATTACGTTGCCTTTACGTGTCGACAAGCCGCCTCCTTCAATGCTCACACGGCCAAACGCCACATGCTCCAGTTTGGACGCCCAGGTGTAACCCATTAGTTCAAGGACCTTAAAACATTGCTGAAAATGAAGATTTTGAGCATAATCGGTTACGTATATCAATTTAGCAAAATCATAGGTCTCCGCTCTATAAATCGCAGCTGTTAGATCACGTGTATGGTAGAGGGAGCTGCCATCTTTTTTCAGCATTAGGGCTGGCGCCATATCAAAGGCATCCAACCTAACTAACATTGCCCCCTCATCTTCTTCCAAGAGCTGATTTTCTTGTAACATCTGAATGACAGGTGCCATCTTATCATTGTAGAAGCTTTCACCTTGATAAGCATCAAATTGAACGCCAAGCAGCTTATAAATCTTCTGAAATTCTGCCATGCTGATGTCAATAAACCAGTGCCATAGAGCAAGTGCTTCTTGATCACCATGCTCCATTCTCGTAAACCAAGCACGTGCCTGATCTTCTAGTGTAGGATCCTTCTCCGCTTCCTCATGGAATTTCACATACAGATGGAGCAGCTCATCAATTGCCCCTTGATTCACAGCTTCCTTACTTCCCCATTGCTGGTAGGCAACAATCAATTTCCCGAACTGTGTCCCCCAATCACCTAAATGATTGATCCCCACACATGTATACCCAAGAAAAGCGTGAATGTGATATAGCGCATTTCCGATTACGGTGGATCTCAAATGGCCAACATGAAACGGTTTCGCGATGTTCGGGGAGGAGTAGTCAATCACGATCGTCCTGCCCTGTCCCACATTCTGAGACCCATATTGATGACCAGCATGATGTATGTGTTGAATCAAGGCTTCTGCCCAACGCTGCTTTTTTAGGAAAATATTCAAATATCCATTAACGGCTTCTATCTGGTCGATTTCCTCATCTTGCAGGGTAGCCTGCAAGTGTTCCGCAATATCTTTCGGTGACTTGCCAAGCACTTTACTCAGTCGGAAACAGGGTAAACAGAGATCCCCTTTATCGTGATTCGCTGGGTACTCCATCAGTGCAGCAAGCTCTTGTGGCTCGAAGCTGCCTAGTAACGATGACACTTTCTCAGCTACATGCAGTTTATAATTTAACATGATGTCACTCCTATCTATTTTCTGAAAATATAAAAAGCCCCCGTCTCTAAAAAAGAGACGAGAGCTGAAGATTCCCGCGGTACCACTCTAAGTGTTAAACCTTTGGTTTAACCCCTCAATTTCGTAACGGTCGTCTGACCGGATTCGCCTACTAACGTTCAGCAAACCATTTCCTGGGTCCGTTTCATTCATAACATCCGTACCGGCTTACACTGACCCGGCTCGCTGTGACTGTCTGTTAGGAATTACTGTCCCATTCATCAATATTTCATTATGAATTTTTCAATATCTTACAAGGGATCTCATCGATTGTCAAGGGGCTATTGCAGTTGAAATTCCCAGGGACCGCGAATAATGATATGCGCTTCTTTGATATAGAACGTGAATGTTGTATCTTTCACAGGAAAGTCTACAACTACATACTCCATCGCACGCGTTTGATCGTTTACTCGCCAATTAGAGCCACTTGTGTTCTTTAATTTCATATAATCCAACGTGAAGGACAAAAGCGATGAAGCCGCTTGCGCATTATACTTCATATCCAGATAGATCTTAAGCCCTCCAAATTCAGAAGCCGATGCGTTACTTGGTACTCTTTCAACTTTGGTAATATCTACAGGATAGCCACTAATCATGATGGATTTGTTGACGTCAATGATACCTTGAGCGGGAATCGGAACCGTGAATGATTCTGACTTTGGAGATTGCAGCGTTGCTAAGACCGCTGGGATTTTCAAATGATAGCTTGTCGATGACGCACCATCACGCTTAAAGCTGAATTCATTCGGATTCGGAAAATTAGGATCGCGATAATACGTAACAGCTTCTTCCTTATTCGTCGTTAGTTCGGGTTTATCCACGTAGTCATATGGTGATAAACCGTACGCTTTAATCTGCATGCCCGCAGGAGCTTGCGGAAGTAACGTGACCTTCGTAGTGTTTTGATCTGTGGATCGTAATAACGCTGTTATACTAACCTCATGATGGGTGTCTGTTACGCCAAGATCATTAATGTGATCAGCCTCT
This sequence comes from Paenibacillus qinlingensis, assembly GCF_031455095.1. Taxonomy (GTDB): domain Bacteria; phylum Bacillota; class Bacilli; order Paenibacillales; family NBRC-103111; genus Paenibacillus_E; species Paenibacillus_E qinlingensis_A. The sequence continues at coordinate 1,217,017 of NZ_JAVDSB010000001.1, read as the reverse complement.
TCCACCTTTGCTAGATGAATCGGAATACTAGGCAGTTGACTATCGAGAGTCAGACGCATATTGTCGGTCACTTTGATTGACCCTTCATAATAATAAGATCCAATCCATTCATTCCCAGCACTTGAAATACTGCCATATTTAATCAAATAGGACGTTCCTTCTCCATTACTAAGCGTAAATGATCGCATAGAAGGTGTACCTGCGCTGACTAGCGTGACGTTGGTATACTGATCACCAATGGATATCCCGCGTATTTGGATATTACCCACAAGTGTTGGCGCTTCAATCGGAGACTGCAGCACATAGTGAACAAGCTGTTTCTCTGAATCTTGAACAGTAGCGAACCCAGGTAAGAACTGAAAAACCTTGTGAATTTGGGCTCTCACCACTGGCGAGCTCATGGCGAAGATTGCTATAAAAATTACGGATGCAGCACCAACAGCGATCATGCGATTTCTCATTTTGACATGACTCGCAAGCTTCTGTTTCTCCCCATCGCTACTTGTTGGCGTGGATTCCACGGTTGTTACCGGGGGCGATTGCGATAAGCCCAATTTACTATACGTTTGTGCTTTGATCCGAGCCAGCGTTTCTGCAGCAATGGGTTCATTCTCATGAATATCCAATTGACTCATAACAAAATTAGATTGATGATCATTTAATTGATCCATTTTGCGATACCATTCCTTATCAATCTTCTTATTCATGTGAGATATCCTCCTTCCAAGCGAGAATTAATTGTTCTTTCAGAGCATTTCGCGTGCGCCTCAAACGGTTTTCGACTGATTTTCGTGTTAATCCAAGGGCTGAAGCAATCATGTCCAAGGATTCATATAAGTAATATTTTTTATAAAAAATCGTACGATCAATGGAACCATAGGAATCCACGATGCGTAAAATCTCTTCGGTTTCTGCCTTCTGGATGACCGTTCGCTCCAAATTATCGCTGTTTGTCAGATCGTCATCTATCACGACAAGCTGGGGTCGATCTGTCAATTTCCGCCTGCAATCCAGCGCGCGATACTTGGTAAGCATATACATCCAGGTTTGGAGCGAGCTTCTTAACGGATCGTACTCATCAATCCTATTCCAAGCCATGATGAACACGTCACTAACACACTCCTCGACGTCCTCTCTGCTGCCATACGAATCCAGAATCCTTTGTGCAAAAAGGTACATCGTTGATCCATATCTATCCATCAAAAATTCTAAAGCTGCAGAATCTTTTATTTTCAGTCGTGTAATTAACTCCTCTTCCGATATGTGCAATCCATCACCTCATTTACTGTCTACTTAGTACTACGTAAGTTTCGAGGAAAAACCCTCACACTTCAAACCCATGCAATACTGCGCGGCAATGATGTAAAAGAATCCATTGGAACTCCAATGGATTTATTGAAACCTATTCTATTTGACTAACCAATCATCCAGCCGTTGACTTTGAGCAGGCATTTCTCCCGTCAGCAGCCAATTCACGGCTTGTAAAACAAGTGGTGAAGCATTTTCAACGGTGCATTCCGCTAACGCTACCCAACTTGCTCCCAAAGAATCTTGCCCTTCGAATAACTCCGGCTTCGCTGTTATCTGTCCACCTAGATAGTCTACAGCAAAAAATAACGCTACATGATGGATATGTGAAGTCTCTCGCTTAGATAGCGCATAGGGGACTACATAATCACAAACGCCTACTTGCTTCTTCACTTGAACCTCCACCCCAACTTCTTCTTGGATCTCTCTGTGAAGAGCTTCAATGACGGTTTCTTGAGGTTCAATTGTGCCTCCTGGAAGGTCGAATCGACCTGTATAGGGGCCGCCACTTTTATGAATCACAAGAATCTTTCCATGCCTCTCACAAATTCCGTTTACGCCCAAATGCCGATGCCACTTCTCCTCCACCTCGAACCCCCCACTTTTCAGACTATTGGTCACCTCTATAATAAGCAAACACTTGCTCAATCGGCTTAAAATACAAATGTCCATCTTCCCATGGCTGAAAATGCAGATCCATGCGGGAATCGTTCCAATTCTCAGGGGTTCCCTTCGTGTTCAAACGCCCCGCTACTTCCGGCTCCTCAATGACTTTCGGAAATTCCTGATAACCGAATAAGAGATTCTCATGCATCGCAATAATCTCATATTTATCACCATGGAAGGCACGCTCTTCTTGCAGCTGATAATGGTAGTAGATGTAACTGCTCATCATCTCTGGCTTCAAATGGGCAACTCTCCCTACCCGAGTCTCGACAGGTTCCTTCCGCAACCAGTGTTCATAGCTTGCAGGTTCATTAAAGTGGAACACGTCGATCATTAAGATCCACTTCCGAGGTTCATCATGTCCAGGCCAATCTTGTAAGAACGGGACCACAGCCCCTGCGATTTCATCGGGTAACACCTCTCTGTTTATACACTCATAATAGAGGAATAGATTTGTCCGCCAAATAAAAGCTGCAACGGTCATGAGCTCTCCTTGTTCCACTAGCTGTTGAGCTTGTTGGTTCAACACCAACGCCTTCAGGCCACTATCCTCTTGTCCTATTTGCCATTGCGCCCTATACATCCTACGTTGAATCATTAATTGCTCACCTCGCGTCGTATTTGAACACCAAATCTAACTCTGCTAAAATAAGTTCATCTCTACCAAGGGGGGAACAGACTTATTTTACTTAACTTCTACCATACTTCGCTTAAGCTGATCGTTGCCCTGATAACTGCCCTTCTAGGCGGATACGTATTTAAACTCTTACATATTCCCATTCCTTGGCTGCTCGGGCCGATGATTGCGGTATTACTAGGGTCGAATCTATTCAAAAATCGCTATGCTTGGCCTACGCCCATTAGAAACGCAGGACTCATCATCGTTGGATATACCATTGGTCTTTCGATGACGGCAGCCGCTTTGCATGAAATGGCCGTCCAGCTACCTTCCATGTTGATCATGACACTTCTTCTTATGTTGCTTTGCGCCTTACTTGCCTACTTGCTAACCAAGATGTCCAACATCAACTACAAAACGGCACTTCTTGGCAGCATTCCTGGCGGTCTCACCCAGATGGTCATCTTGGCGGAAGAAACAGAAGGCATCCAGCTAACCATTGTGACTGTATTACAAGTAATCCGACTCATGATGATTGTTGTATGCGTACCTTTGCTGGTCTTTAGCCCGCTCATGGGCAATCACAAAATCGTTGAAACGGTAATCAACAGCGTCACCACTTCGACTGCGAGCTGGGGATCGCTGATGCCGAATATTTTTCTTTTCGCCGCGGTAAGTATCGGCTGTGCACTTCTAGGAAATAAAATTAATTTCCCAACTGCGTTCTTGCTTGGGCCCGCATTCAGTACCGCGATCCTGCAACTTACCGGTATTCATGGACCCGCGCTGCCCACCCCTATCATCAATGCAGCCCAAATCATGATTGGTATCCATGTTGGACTCATGTTAAAGCCAGCTCAATTAACTCATAAGCTTCAAGTCATTTCGCTGGCGATTGGCAGCAGTGTTGTGCTTTTATTTGGATCATTCGGACTAAGTTATGTCTTTATGAAGCTCCATGCTGTATCCAAATCTACCGCCCTGCTTAGTCTAGCTCCAGGTGGCATGGATCAAATGGGGATCATCGCGCACGAAATCAATGCGAACTTATCCGTCGTTGTTGGCTACCAGTTATTTCGCACATTTTTCATATTCTTCGCTGTACCGCCGCTATTGCGCATGATATTCAAATACAGCGCTGCCAAAAGAGTCATTCGAAACACCCCCTCCTAGGAAGGATGGGGCTGTTTGGCATTTCAGTTTTTCATCCGATAGGCTTGTTCATGGTACTCCGTAATGTAGCTGAACAATTGCTTACCATCATCTTGCTGCTCTAACTCACCCAAGCTCAAGTACATCGCCCTGTACGTTTCTGGCACCCAAATGTAGGTATGTACATAGTCAGTTAACCGAAATCCAGCCTTTTCCCAGAATCGAATTCGCTCTGCATTCTCCTTGCTAGGCTCAGCCTCAACTTCAATGACGATGCCATGACAGCCTGCTGTGTCTGCCCACTTACGTATGTCTCCCATACATGCCACCCCCACTCCTTGCCCACGCTGAGCGCGGCCAACTGCGATATAATCGACGATAAGTACGTGTGCCGCTTGATTCCAAGCGGTCAACGCCATCGCAATTACGTGGGCATCTTCACGCCAGGTGTGCAGCATACAGATGCCTCTTTCGAACATGCTGCGGATGAGCGCACGATTTTTTCTTCCATGTGCTGGAAAAGCTTCCTCATAAACATGCTCCGCTTGCTCCCATAAGTCTTCATTCCAAGAAGTCGTTATTTCATAGATCATCCAATTCATACTCCCCTAATGCAAAGTCTACTGCAGACTGGGCATGAATTCTTGTTGTATCGAATAGGGGAACCGCAACATCCCCTTGCGATATTAACAACGTGATTTCTGTGCAGCCCAAAATAACAGCTTCTGCCCCATCTTGGACCAACTGATTAATAATCGTGATATAGGATTGCTTCGACTCTTCCCGAAGGATGCCCAGACATAATTCCTCATATATAATCTCGTGAACGATCTTCCGTGACACTTCATCAGGGACGATGACGTCGAGTCCATATTTTCTCACTAGATTACCTTTATAAAAATCTTGTTCCATGGTAAACGCTGTTCCCAGTAAAGCAACTTTCTTACTACCTGATTGAACAATTTTGTTCGCTGTTGCATCCGCAATATGCAGGAGAGGGATGGTAACTGCCTCTTCTACTTCTTTGGCCATCTTGTGCATGGTATTCGTGCAAATGACGATACAATCCGAACCGGCAGTCTCCAGTTTACGAGCCGTATCCACCATAATTTGGGTGGCTTCGTCCCATTTCCCTTCATGCTGGAGCGTCTTAATCTCATGAAAATCTACCGAATACATGAGACTTTTGGCCGAATGATGGCCACCTAATTGTTCCTTTACACGCTGATTAATAATTTGGTAATAAAGTAACGATGATTCCCAGCTCATTCCACCGATTAACCCAATTGTCTTCATCCATGAACCCCTCGCCATCAACTATTTCCTAATATAATAGCAGAAATTGGTCCTTTTGATAAAATGGAAAGTAGCGCTCATCTTTATGAAGGCTTATTTCTCATTGGAATATCCTTTCTTTAAAATGCAACTTTTTCCTTTTTCTGGCGTTTAATGAGTGTCACAACTTCCTAATAAAGGAGATTATCCTCAATGAGACGCAAATCGATTGTAGGATTGGCAACATTACTATGTGCGGCAATGGCGATTCTACCTCTGCCCCATTCCAACGCGCACGCGAACGATCTACCTGTTGGAACAGTCGTTGGAAGCGTGCTTACCACAGATATTCGCGCATTCGTAAATGGCAGTGCCATCCGATCGATGAATATTGACGGCAAAACGGCTATTTATGTCGAGGATTTAAGAAGTCACGGCTTTCACATCGCTTGGGAACCGAACCAGCGTCAAGTTTCCATTTTCCCAGACCCCAACGAATTGGATCCATCAAAGAACGATCCTAACCTAGGCTTTACTAATGCAGGAATTGGCGACCCAATCGCTGACGTAGTCGCAACAGATATTCACACATTTGCCTTAGGCAAAGAGATTCCTTCTTACAATGTAGAAGGCAGAACGGCCGTGTTTCTGCAGGATCTCTCGCCGCTGCTTGGCGGACTCACGTGGAACGAACAAGTACATACTGCGTCCTTCCTGTCGGATACTACCTTAGCTGCTGACCCACGGGCAGTTCAGAGTAGCAAGTACCCCTTACAGGTGGAACAGACGTCTGGCACTCGATTTACCATTTATTTCAAAGATGACGGCCTTTATGTTGGAGACTCTCGCATTGGGTTTGGCCAAGATGGCAGAGTGATGCTCTCGGTAACAAAAATGGCACAATTATTTGCTTATCAGACGGAGATGCAAGATCATGGACTTTATTTGTCTGACAAAACTTACGGATTTCGTATCACTCCGCAACAAGACACTGTTAGTTTATACTGGTTCAATGGTAAAACCAACGAGGTCAAACTCACTTTTCCAACAATAGAACGCGACGGTGAACTCTACGTATCTGAATATGATTTAAAGCAATTATTCGGTTATTCAAGTAATTGGCAATCGGAGCTAAAACAATTGGATATTGATTACTCCCATTTCGATGTGAAGGATTTCGGCGTTTCTAGGCATACGAATAACTATTTGTACACCTTAAAAGGACTGTATGTGGGGCCAAGTAGTTCGGAAATGCCGACTATATCCATGTTCGTCTCTCGGAACGGCACCAAGCTCGGAAGTAATTCTGAGACTTCATTGATGGAACAAACCTCGGCAAACGGGTCTCCTATGTATCAATTTTCCTCATCCGTGCAGCTTGATTTAGGTAACAATGACATCCAGATCGTCTACCACATTGGAAACCGAATGATATACAGTAACGCTTTCAACAACTCCCTTACACCACTGTTACTGAACCCGGTTATTAATTACAGTGATTTGTCGCATGGCTTGGGCAGCTTCAGTTCGATCACCTTGGATTCGCCTAAAACCGGACTCATTTTCACTGATAACGACAAAATCGAGCTCAAAGGCGCAGTGCTTAAAGCACAAAGCAACGGATTACAAGCTGTGATTGAAAAGGAAGACAACGGAAACTGGATTGACTCAGAGACAACTCTCATTCCTTTTGACGAGACACGATTAGCAGCTTCACTTCCGCTTAATCATGGAACGGGACGGTATCGGGTCACACTACGATCTAATTTGTCTATCCCTTCACCGAGACAAACTACAACCTACATCGACGTTGCTCGTTTCTATGTTGATTACCGAGATAACCTTCCCGGCATTCAAGGCATGCAATCATCTGATGCCCTGAGCTGGCGTGATGGGAAGCTGCTGCGGACATCGGATAATGGTCTTTCTTGGCAGGTGGTCATACCGGATAGGATGACTGACAAAGATCGTCTGCTAGCTGCTAAATTTGAGGTACCTCTCTGGGGATATGCGGTCTATCTCACAGACGATCCGCAACCAAATCTAATAGCCACCCATCAAGTGGATGATGGAGTCTGGGAATCAGTCGTACTGCCTACGTCAGAAGCATGGGAAACGTCCGCTGATGTTAAACCGATCGTAGCCAATCTCTACACGGATCCCGCTTATATCATGCTGACTTCTTCAACCGAGGATAATCACACGTTAAAATCGCTTTATCGCACCGATGACCGTGGAAAAACATGGATTCGTGTAGGGAATCTGAGCTCCGACATTGCGGGTTCCCCAACTGGACTCAGCTACCGCAATGCAAAAGAGGGCTGGTTGACCACGATGCATGATAGCGCCAACCCTATCCCACTGTATCGCACGCAGGATGGCGGCGAGACCTGGTCATTGCAACATGCCGACGTTCCCATCGATGTGCAGAAGGTCTCTGCTAACGCTTATCCCCCTGTTTTCGATCATGAAAGCAATTATCACGCCATTTTCATTGCTGAATTCATACAGGACAATAAGAAAACCTATGTCATCTATGAATCGAGAGACGCCGGTGAAACTTGGCTCCCGCTCCCTTATCGCTTACATGATTTACAGGACATTCCAGTCCTGCATTTTGATTCATTACTTATGGGCAGAGCAATTTCTCAAGATGGGCAAACCATCTACACCATGGATACCTACAATCGTTCAGACTGGCAACCGATAAAGCCTAATATTTCCTTGCAAAATGTAACCCAATTTTACCTGCGCATGGATGGTATGGGCTGGGCACTTAAAAAAGGCAGCGTCTTGGTGACGAGTGATGGTGGCAGGACTTGGGAAGAGCCTGGTGCGATTCGAAACTAATCAACGCTTAGAAAGAGGGTGCTTCAAAGTCGTTCTAGACTTTGAAACACCCTCTTTTTTCCACCACTTAAAAAACAAACGACGATCGCATCTTCTTATCCATCATCGCTTTAATCTCATGGACTAGTTGAATGGAAGCTTCAATCTCGACTTTTCGTGTGGAGACACTCTCAACACTGCATCCGATGGGAATTCCTTTTTCCAATCCAAATTCGAATAATTCTTCAAATATCTGTTGTGATACCGCTACCGATTTGTCCAGGACATCATGGGAGTATTTCAAATCATTTTCCAACCATTTCGGGATGCTGATCCCTAGCCATTTCATAAATTCTAACGTTTTGGTTGATCCGCAAGGCGCAATATTCATCAAGATCGGTACCATGTCTAGTTTATTTTCCCTACAGTAGTAATAATAATCGGATAAGAAGTTTTTGGACGCTTCCACATTATAGGTTGCTTGAGATATGAAGAAGCGGCTTCCACTCGCTATTTTACTGACCATTCTAAGATGTTCATCGTCTTTTTTCATGTGTCTTTCCGGAATGACAACGGCACCTAAGGTAAGATTATTGTTCAGTTTCTGACTTAACGCATAAGCTTCCGGAAGCCCCATATGAACTTCTTGATGACTAGAGGACGCGCCAACAAACACCGAAAACCGTTCTTCTTCATGATCGGCCCTAATCCAATCTGACAATTGTTCCTCCGTATATTTACCAACACAGCGATAGATAATTTTGGGAACCTTTAACTTGGATAAATACGCCTTGCTGTAAGTCGTCGGATCAACGGTTTGTAAATATGGGAAAGGCCGATCTTGATCAATCCGATCACTTTCCTCCTGCACATCGTAAAGAATTAAACCATCTATTTGAAGCTTTTGAAGCCGCTCACATTGCTTTTGTGATATTTCAGCCATTTTCTCATGGGATTGTGTTTCTTTCGGCGGCGTCATCCCATAAGTAAGGATACCTGTTTCTCTTCGTAGTATTTTGTCTTTTAGCATATGTGTCACAACCTTATCTCTCTAATTCCCGAAAAAATCAAATCACAGTAAACTACTCGGCATTCTATAGTTCGACCCCCAAATACCGAATTCCTCTTGGAATCGGAATACCTGTTAAAGAAACTTACTTCGCATAAAGGCTAAACTTGCTGCAAACTCCTTCTCTGGATCATGCACCGTACACTCGGCGGAAATCATGCCTTTATACCCCGATGCCTGCAAAGCCGTAACGAATTGATCATAAAGATACTGTCCAGTCCCAGGGGACAATCGTCCTGTATCGGCAAGATGAATATGTTGAAGCCAGTCTTTATTTTCAATCAAAGTAGTTATTGCATCCTGTTCTTCATCCATATGGTAGAAATCAGCCAAAACCCGTATGGCAGGATGATTGACTTGTTTAGCCAAAGCCACCGCCTCAGAAACCGTGTTGATGATGTTAGATTCCTTGCGATTCAAAGGCTCTATGGCCAATGAAACACTTGTATCTTGGAATTCTTCACCGATGACAGCAAGTAGTTGAAGCAGCTGTTCCTCCGCGCGATTGCGCTCCCAACCGTCCGGGATTTGACGTGCTTTTCCACTTCCCAATACGGCAGTTGTAGCTCCTATCTTATTTAAAGCGCTTGCAGCTTTATGAACATAACGACGGATGCGTTCTTCATCCGCTTCTGGACCTACCACTTTTAAGTCTCCAGGAAAAAATATACTAAAAGCTTGCACCGGCAGGGGACTGTTCACGTACAAAGGAAGCTTGGTGTTGAAGTCCGCCTCATCTTCTAAATTTAATGATACGAGAGCGCACTCTATATAGTCGAAGCCAATACGTTGAAGTCTTTCCGCTTCCTGAATCCCACTGCACCATCCAAATGTGTACATGTCCAATTCCTCCCTATCGTTACTTACTCTTCTAATATAGCAAAAAAACCAAAGAATAGGATCATGAATATGTCCAATTCTTTGGCTATTTTATCTAAAAGGTATTTATAGTTCTCGCTGCTCTGCAAATCCCATCCTACACATGGAATAATTGAAACTTGCTTGTTGAATTGTATCAGACAAGTCCCATAAATTAGGCAGCATGCGAACTTCCACATGTCTTCGAAAGAGCTCTCCGAACAAATCTCGAATTTCAAGTATACGGATAGGTATTTGTGATTTCTCACTCACATAGTACCCAGCTCCAGGATCTAGCGAGTAAAAATCGGACGAATCAAATTCGTACAAATATAGGATTGTATGCTGCATAATGTCAAACCATTTGTGCTCGATAGCAACAACGTGCATCGTTGACTGCGAGGAAATAAAGTGTCTTCTATCTTCATCAGAAGTGGTTTCATTGCAATGATAGGTCACTCTTGGACAATTCCGAGGTGTAAGAAAATTAGGCAAGCATTGTTCATTAATCGCCCATACTAATCCTTTATCTGGATCCAAGTCTTTTCTTGTAGGAATTCTAGGGTGAAAAATAGCAATGTCTTTCTCTTCGCTTACGTGGAATAATTTCACCTATGCTCCTGCCCCCTATCATCTTGCATTTACATACTTCTCCGCTGCATCAACAGTGTGTTTCAATAAAGTTGCAATTGTCACGGGTCCTACTCCCGCAGGAACAGGCGTAATCGCGGATGCCTTCACCCTACAAGCCTCATAATCAACATCTCCAATGTTGCCAGGGTTGTATCCAGCATCCATCACGATGGCTCCCGGTTTAATCCAATCTCCTTGTACAAAATTCGGTTTACCGACTGCGGCAACCACAATATCAGCTAATCGAACCATGTCTCCCACATTTGGCGTCTTGGAGTGGCAGATGGTTACCGTTGCATTCCGATTTAATAGCATCATAGAAACCGGCTTCCCCAGAATGGGACTTCTACCAATCACTACAGCATGTTTGCCCTCTATGGGGATCTGGTAGGCATCCATAATGGCTAGAATAGCCGCTGGTGTACAGGAAGGGAAAGCAGCAATGCCGAAGGCATTTTGAGCAAAACCTTGCGTCGTTACGCCATCTACATCCTTATCCATATGAATCGCTTCAAATGCCGCCCTTTCATCCATATGAGGAGGAACAGGATGTTGCAGCAAAATCCCATGTACGCTAGGGTCAGCATTCAGTTTCTGAATTTCAGCGATTAATTCTTCGGTCGTTGTATGCGCGGGTAGCTCAACTCGAATAGAACGGATCCCCAGTCGTTTACACGCATTTCCTTTCATTTTCACATAAGTAGCTGATGAAGGATCGTCGCCAACTAAAATCGTCGCTAGGCAAGGTGTGATCCCTTTCAAAGATAACTGATTAATTCTACTTTTCAGCGCCTCTTTCATGTTCGTTGCCACTCGATTACCGTCCAAGATTACTGTTTCCACATTCATCTCTTCATTCCTCCCAAGGTAAGAACATAAAGAGGTAAGGGGAATTCCCCTTACCTCTGCCCAGGCGTACGGCTATTATCGGTGTGCTCCCTCATGGTTACCCATGCTCCGCCAGTTACACATCGTTTATTGATAGGTATATCATAGCAATCCATTCCCCAATGTTCAACATTTTCCTCAAAAAATGACTATAAAGATGCCGGTGACAGGAAGAACGAATACCACAAATTCGTCATGAAGACATCAAGTACAACGAAGTAGAACATCTCGAGCCCAACATTTCGTTCGGATAGACCTCTTCGCCATAAGCGAGTTACACCATACGAAATGACAGCAAAAAAAGCGAGTAATAACAAGTAAGCCCATACCGACTGCAAAAAATCTGGCATGACTTGCAGAGCCATTGATTTTCGATAATCTCCGATAAAAAGGGCTTTGACCATAAGATACATCGCTAGGGATATCCCAAAATGCCGCTTGGCATGCTCATCATAATGATATTGCCAAAAGACACTGATAATGACTAAATAAAGGCCAGGTAGTAGAATCCATTTCAAGCTAATAAGTGCCGTGAGGACGCCAATCCCCCAAAAAAGCGGTAAGTTTCCAGCTGCTTCTTGTAAATCCTCTTTGCCTATGTGATTCATACGCGCCAAATAAGGAAGCTGATCTGTCGCGTAATACACGCGATAGGATTCCGCATTCACGGCATCCAACCAAACAGCTAACGAACGATCTGCTCTAGTCGCTAAGCTCGGGTAGGACGCGAAACCACTGAATTGACTGATCCGAGCGGAATCTCTCAATTTACCATCCTTGAAACTAACTTTGTATACCTCTTGACTCGTTTGACGCCTATTCTTCTCATAAACAGACGATACCACAAGTGTAACTTCACCAGAGGAAGATTGTGTAAAGGAGGGATGTAAAATCGTATCCGAATCGCTCTTGGTCGAGACAGGCAGGTTGATGACATCATCTATCACCTTATCTGGTTGATTCGAAGGGAATGTAAGCAAGTGCAATGTACTCTTCCCTGATTTACGTGAACTGGTCGTATACACCGTCATCATTGTTGAACCATCGACGGCCAGCGCAATATCATCTAAGCTACTCGTCGCGTAATCGACATCTTTTAACTTGAGCTGTACAAGCGGCTTCCAAGTTAGGGATGCGAGTTGAACGTAATGAAAGGATTCATTGCCTTCTTTACTGACTGCGTATACGAGTGAAAGACTGCCGGACGGATCCCTGTGTCCTTGGATATGTCTGATATTGGGGATATCCAGCTGGGACCAAGAGAGCTTCTCATTCGGATGAAAGGCACTCACATACAGCGTTGTATCATTGTACGCCAATAAGATGCTGTCCCCTTGTGCGCTCTTTACCGTTTGAACAGCCGTGATTTCATTGTCATTTATTATACTCATCGGTGACCATGAACCGTTCTTCCATTCGCTCGCATATAGCTTATTTCCGTTCCCAATCCAGACCACATGATCCTTATCCAACTGCCTATAGGAACGAAACGGCCCTTCCGCAGGCAAGCCACGCGTTTCCGAACTACTCTGCCCCTTGTCATCAATCGTGACCCATTCAAGCGTTTTTCCTGCCAAATACGCAAAGCTGCTATCGCCAACCATTTGCACGGGTTCACCGATCGTTGTTGTTTGCGTTAATTCCGTTGCACGACCAAAAGGTTCAGGATAAGGCTTTACATTTTCATTCGCCAACATGAACGTTTGAATCAAGCCGATGACGATGATCGCCGCCAAAAAAGGAACATACGTAAACAGCTTCCATCTTGATTTTTTCACTTCGTAAAAACCTCCAAAACTTTCATACTGCCATAGTAGTTAAAATAATTGCCTAATAAGAATGATTGCTGCGCATTAATTTTCCATTGTTCAATAAATGCGTCACCCAATCATAACATTGATTCAATTGATCTTCACTAATTAAATCAGAACGATGCTCAAACATGATCATCACTTGATCATTCTGCTCAGTAATGATCGCGAGATAATCCTCGATTGGCGCCCAACCGTCTCGTTGATCTAACTCTGGCAGGACAGGATGACGAGAATTGGTAGTAGAATCCTTGATTTGCACCGTACTAAGATGAATCGAATAGGCAAAACGCGCAAATTTATGTATCACTTTTCTGGCATCAAAGTATGGATCTAACTTTTCCTGCAGATACAGTCTCGCTGTATCCAGACAGACTTTGATGTGGGGATACTTCCCTAATAGCTCCTCAAGAAAGTCCGTTTCGTAAATATATCGATTCAACGCATCAAATTCAAGAACAGGAATGAAGCCATACGTCTCGCTTTTCATAGTCAACCATTGAAAAAGCACTTCTGTTCTTTCGATTAATTCTGTAAGTGTCATCTCAGTTTCAGACATATACTCCGATTTATCAGAGAATCTCCATGTACGCCAATCGACTCGATCATCCAGAACAACTGGCTTCGGATAGTGAAAAAGGATGTACGTTGGGTTCATGGAAGCAAGGTACTCCAGCTCACTCTGCACCCAAGCATAGGAGGATTCTCTCATTTCAGGCGAATTTGCCAGAAATAAGGCATCACGCATTTTAGATACATGAGGACGTAATGGAAAATGAATACCCACTTGAAAATGGTTACGTTGCGACGCTAGTATAAGCCTGTGCCTATCTTCTTCTGTCTCAAATAGGCAAGCTTCAATGCCGAAAAAACCTTTGCGGAAATCCCTCTGCATTTTAGACTCATCAAAACATCCATATTGACCAATCAGGAATCGATTCCTCACAGGCATCCGTCCTATTCTACAAATTCAAAAATAGAATCTACTATGATCGGCAAGTTATCTCTCAAAGAAACGGCACCAAAAACCGATCTAGCGTGCACGCCATTCTCTCCAAATACATCCAACATGAGATCCGAACAACCATTCAACACTTTGTGATGTTCCTCAAATTCAGGGACCGCATTGACAAATCCTTGCAGCTTCACCACTTGTTTAATGCGCGAAAGAGAACCTACCGCAGACTGCAGAACTGCTAGAATCTCAATCCCAGTTAATCTAGCAAATTCATATCCTTCTTGGGTTGAGTAGTCTTTCCCTAGTTTTCCCCTCGGGCTGCCTGAAGGGCCTTTTCCCGAAACGTACAATAAACCGTTCACCTTCACAAAATTAGCATATTTCGCTGCTGGTTCACTTGCAATTGGTAGGACGATTCCTAGGGCTTCTAACCTTTGAGCAATGGTTTGTTCGGACATATGGGATCCTCCTAAGCTATTATGAGATTATCTTACTTACTATCGATTCATGGCCCAGAACTCAAGCTCTTTATTTGGTACTGACCATTTGAGTTTTTTTGGAGCGTAACGTAAAGCTTACGATTTATAATCCAACCATTCTCAGTTCGTTCACCACCCCCAGCTAGGATGAATTCCATGGATGCCGGTAATATGTCGTAAGAGACTATAAAGTAGGTGTCCGTATCATTATGTAAAATTTGAATCTCATCATGAATTTTATACTGTAAAATTCGTTTACTCGCGGATACCGAAGGCTTCTCATCCAATTCTAATTGTTCTGCAAATAGTTTCTTTACAATCGGCTTCAAATCATCTTGTTGTTGGATACTCATCTCACTAGTTGGATCTATAACTGCATGGGCTGTGCAACCTGTCATACAGCTTACACTTGCAAGTAAGATAAGGGTTTTCAACCACTTCATAGTGTCACCTCGTCTAATGAATAATCGTTGTTTTTATACAACAGAACTAACTTTACTACTTTAGTTAGTATGGCCAACAACCCATATTTTAACAATTCACTTCATTAGACGAGATGTAGCATCGATAAGTTTCACAGTAATCTCATTTATTTACAAACATTCATCGGACTGGATAAAATAACTGGGCTAAAACGTTTTGGAAAAAAGCCACCTCCCGGTGGCTGCTTCCTTTCGATGATGCGTGCTTATCTTGGAATTACTTGCTCACGTCTTGGTCCCACCGAAACGGTTGAAATCTTCACCCCGATGGCAGATTCAACGAAATCGATATAGTTTCTAGCCTCCAGCGGCAGGTCTTCCATGCGTTGAACCTGAGAAATATCGCATTTCCATCCAGGCAAGCGAGTCAGTATAGGCTTTGCCGAGTCCATTACCGCTGTGACTGGAAACCGATCAATGATGGATCCATCCCCCAATTCATATCCGATACAGACAGGAATTTCATCCAAGTAGCCTAATACGTCCAAATTGGTTAAAACCACACTTGTCGCTCCTTGTATCCTACAGCCGTATCTTGTAGCAACCAGATCCAACCACCCCATTCGTCTAGGACGCTTGGTATTGACACCATATTCACCCGCGTCGCCTCCACGACGACGTAATTCTTCCGCTTCGCCACCTTCCAGCTCCGTGACGAAAGGTCCCGCTCCAACGCAGCTAGAATAGGCTTTGACTACCGCGAACACATTCGTTATCGAACTAGCAGGTAGACCTGCACCAACTGGAGCAAAACCTGCAAGGGTCGAGGATGATGTCGAGTACGGATAGATGCCATGATCAGGATCACGTAAGGCTCCGAGCTGTCCTTCCACCAGGATGGACTCTCCATTTGCATTGGCTTGTTGGAGTAGTGTTGTCGTATCACACACATACGGAGCAATGCGTTCAGCCTGCAACAGCAGCTGCGCCATAAGTTCATCCACCTGAATCGCCGGCTGTCCATAGAGATGTTGGAGTAACACATTTTTCGTTGTGAGCAAGTGTTCCAAGCGGGCTTGTAATCGATTCTGATCATATAAATCGGCTACCTGAATGCCGAGCTTCGCATATTTATCAGCATAAAATGGTGCAATCCCACGCTTAGTGGAACCATAACTGAGTGCGCCAAGCCGCTCTTCTTCGAGTTCATCTAAGCGTTGATGAACTGACAATACAACTTGAGCTCGCTCAGAAATAGCCAACTTCGGTTGAGGCACACCTCTCCCTGCAAGCGCCTCTAATTCACTTATTATTATATCCACATCAAGAGCCGTTCCCGGCCCAATCACGTTCGTTACATGTGAATAGAACACACCAGAAGGCAGCATCCGCAAAGCGAATTTCCCGTAATCGTTAATGATTGTGTGCCCCGCATTGCTTCCACCTTGGTATCTTACAACGAAGGATGATTGTGCAGCTAAAACATCCGTCATCTTGCCTTTGCCCTCGTCTCCCCAATTCGCACCTACAATTGCAGTTACTGTCAAATTGAACGCCTCCAACACTTGTTTTGTCTTACACCGCTTATTATAATGGCTCTATTGGCATTAGAATAATTGATATAAGTAATATCAGATATAAAGTGAGGTAATAGATTGGACGTTAATTTGGAGTGGTATCGGGTCTTCTATTGGACCACCAAGACCGGCAGTTTATCAAAAGCGGCCGAAGTGCTTCACATCACCCAACCCGCGGTGAGTCACACCATCAAGCAGCTTGAGAACGTGCTTGGCGGGCAGCTCTTCTTCCGTACGGCGAAGGGAGTTACGTTAACCGTTGAAGGTGAAGTGTTATTTCGTTATGTAGAGCAAGCCTTTAGCTTTATGAAAATCGGCGAGAAAGCTATCGCTGACATGCATAGCTTGCAAAGCGGGGAAATCAATATCGGGGCTAGCGATACCCTTTGTAAATACTATCTCTTACCCTATCTCGAAGCCTTTCACAATCAGCATCCAGGCGTGAAAATCCGGGTTACGAACCGTACGACGCCTGAAACTTTGGCCCTGCTTAAAGAAGGCAAAATCGATTTCGGCATCGTTAGTCTGCCCGCCTCGGACAAACAAATTGAGTTCCGGGAAAGCTCCCCGATTCAAGATTGCCTTGTCGGCGGCAAGACCTATGCACACCTTGCGGGTAATCCGAAAGCGTTGGCAGATTTACAAGCACACCCGCTGCTATTATTGGAACATACGGCGAGCACGAGGCGCTATATCGAGGACTTTGCTGCTTCGAAGGGCGTAACACTCTCACCCGAATTCGAGCTCGGCAGCATCGATCTTCTCGTTCAATTCGCCAAACGTGGCTTTGGACTGGCTTTTGTCATAGGCAATTATATTGCTGAGGAGCTTGCTTCAGGCGAATTAATTGAAATCCCTTTAATTGAGCCTATTCCTGCGCGCCAAATAGGGCTTGCAACCCTTCGGGGAGTACCACTCTCCGCGGCGTCGAAGTCTTTTATGGCCTTGCTGCCTTAATCTTATGAACTCTCCCTCTATTTACTCATAAAACACCATATGAGATTTATCCGCTTTGTAATATGCGAGTCTATCCATCAGCGTCCCTGTGTGGAATTCAAACTTGTGTCCGTCAGGGTCCGTGAAATATATGGACCTTTTATCTCGATCATCTCTGGTTCGACCAGGAAGCAGGGATACATTCAGCTGGCGAAGTTTTTCTACTAGATCATCAAAATCACACTCATCAACCGTAAACGCGATATGGGTATACGAATATTGAATATCCTGGCGTGGAATATCTTTCTCTTGATTCAAAGCCAACCACTGTCCGTTCAAGTCAAAGTAGGCCAAATTCCTTCCTTTTACCACTAGTTTCGCATCAAAGACCTGTTGATAAAAGTCAATCGATTTCTCTAAATCGGAGACGGAGAAAAGCAAATGATTAATCGCTCCTATTTTCATATAACGATCCCCTTTCGCCTATGAATGACTTCTCCCACTCTTTGTACCGGAACACTGAACAGAATAAGAATAGCCGATAGACCATCCATCCAAGTCAGCCGCTCTCCTAACAACAACATAATAAATACAAGTGTGACAAAAGGAGCAAAGAAGGTAAAGCTCGCGATAAGCGACGCAGATGAGTACTTCAATGCTCTGAAATATAAGAAAAATCCGAAAACAATATTGCTGAGGCAGAGCCATAAGACACCATAGAAGTCGACCATTTGAAGCAACTTGCCCTGTGAATAAACCAGCATCCCTACAATCGCCAGCAGCCAAGCTACCAAAGTGATGACAAAGGTACTCATTAGCATATCTTTCTTGTTTTTCTTCACTAGATTCGTAAACAACCCCCAACTCACCGCAGCAGAAATCGCCAAAAGATCGCCCTCAAGGTTTGTAAAACTGAAGTTAGTGAAATTACCTTTTGTTATCAATAAAATGGTTCCCAATAATCCCATAATCATAGAGAGAATTTTGTAGCAATTGAGTTTCTCTTTATGGATGGGGATGGCGAAAATCACGATAAAAATAGGAAATAAATAATTTAACATGGACGCTTCTACAGCAGGTATGAGTTCTAAGGATTTTAGATAGAGAAAGTCATATAAAAACGTAAAAACGCCGCAGGCAAGCACTAGCATCCACTCGGAAAGCGTCCATGTTGGGAAGATAGTTCCTCGCGTTTTGATGAGGATAATGACTGCAAAAATAACCACACCGATGCCGTACATATAAAATAATACCTGATAACTGTCTAATTGGTTCAAGACCAATTTACTCACGGCAGCAACCGATCCCCATATGAGCAGCAAAAGGGGCATGAGTACAAAAGGATTCTGGGTGACATGTAATCGTTTATGATCAACTTTCATGCAAGAGGCAAATTTAACTGTACAGGTACATCTTCAGGAAAGGTTGTAACTCTGAGATGTATACAGTAGACATCCAAATTAAAAATAAGTTCATTCGCTGCTGTTAGCTCACCAAGAATGCCAGCTTCGTCTAGCTTTTCTTGCACTTGTTTAATAAAAGCATGGCTGCTTACACCAAAAGTGGTGACCATAGCGGTTGGTTGCAGAGCCTTCATCGCGATCGGAATCCATTTGCGCTTCGTCGAAGGGATCACTGCATGCGCAGTACCACCAATCGCAAAGCAGAAGTTGTCCATCACTTTATCTAATTTAAAATGTAATAGACGTACGAACAATTCCCGGAATGCTACAACATCCTCTACCGGAAAACCGACTTCTCGCAAGTATAGGATGCTGAGATCACCATGAGGCTGTAAGATCCCCTCCTTGACATAAGAATGCGCAATGATTTCTAGCAAGTTCCCATCTCCATCGCGGAAATACACATTTTTTCCCGTTTCGAACTGGTCGATGCTTCGGCCGTCTGGCCAGTCTAAAAAAGTAACACCCGCAGCATGCAGCTTGGAGACAACCGCATCAAATTCCGAGTACGGAACTTCGAATGCGATATGCACTGGATGCAGAGCTATTTCTGTCTCTTTACAGGTTAAGGTGAAGTCGTCGGTAGGCTGAAAACAAATTTCATCCTCGGATTCCGAGATCACTGGAAATTTCAACTGTTGGCAATAAAATTGCTTAGCGCCCTGCAAGGAAACTGTCGGTACTTGCAGCCCAGCATAATGAGTAATCATGACGCCCACAACCTCTCTGAAGCCTTGTATTTGTGCCCCTTCACTTAGTATACATTTATGTATAGAAAGTTCCAATTAGAAATTATTATATAAAATTAATACGCCATTGATATTCCCCGAATACTTCCCAGCTACGCTGAAGCTAAATTGGAACTACTGGAGGGATTCCTATGCGTCTCGCGTTGTTTACCGACACTTTTGTTCCACAGATGAACGGCGTTGCACTCACCATGGGTCGGTTAACGTCCTACTTGAATCGCCGTGGCATCGATCATCTCGTATTTTCACCGAAAAGCACTGGAGATATGGTGTACTCGGATCCCATTCGACCAATTCGCAGCATCCCTTTGTTTCTGTACCCCGAGTGTCGACTTGCCTTCCCCAACTTAGCTGCCATTCGAACTGAACTCGATCGTTTCCGTCCTGATTTACTCCACCTTGCTACCCCATTTAACTTAGGTTTATGTGGGCTTCATTACGCGCGTAAGCGACTCATCTCTCATGTGGCCTCCTATCATACCCACTTTGATCAGTACCTGACTTATTACCATATGAAGGCAGCAGTCCCCCTTTATTGGAGTTACATCAAATGGTTTCACCATTCCTGCAATGCGACCTTTGCGCCATCCAGCGATACCATTCATACGTTGCAGAAACAAGGCATCGAACGTTTGCAGCTGTGGACGCGAGGTGTCGATTGCCTGTTATATACCCCTGACAAGAAGAATAATCAGGTTCGAGAGCGTTATGGCATTACGGCCCCAAACCTCTTTCTTTACGTTGGTCGAATTGCACCTGAGAAGGATATCGATACCTTATCCGCGATCATGAAAGACTTGCCTGATTCCATGAAAGCCAATGTACACTGGCTCATCGTGGGAGACGGCCCACAGCTTCAAGAGCTGCGTGAGCAAGCACCTGCGAATGTGACGTTCGCTGGGTATAAACATGGCGAAGAGCTTGCTCAGATTTATGCTTCTGCTGACCTGTTTGTCTTCCCTTCCAGTACCGAAACGTTTGGAAATGTCGTTCAAGAAGCCATGGCATCTGGACTCCCCATAGTTACGGCGAACAGCGGTGGTGTACTCGAAATGGTGCGCCATGGGGAGAATGGCGTCTTATGTACACCGCGTCATCCGCAGTCTTTTATACAAGAAATCTGTGACTTAGTAACTCACGAAGAGCGTATGAGCAGTTTCCGTGTTGAGGCCAGGCAGTTCGCTCTTGGACGATCGTGGGATGCGATCTTCGACCAATTAATTCATGATTATGAGCACATTATTGATTCGCGTCGCATCGGAAAAAAATCTGGCTTCTATTCGGCATAAGAGGAGGACATTGGCATGCGTATAACGATTATTGGGGCCGGTTATGTGGGCTTAGTAGCTGCGGTTTGCTTAGCTAAATTAGGACATATCGTAACAGCTGTGGATCGGGAACATGTGGTCCAAGATTTACAAGATAATCACTTGAGCATCTGGGAATCGAATCTGTTTGACATGCTTGTCATAAGCCGCAGCGAAGGGAAATTATTGTTCGCAACCGATCTCATACAAGCCTCAGCAGGTGCTGATGCCCTTATGATTGCAGTCGGAACCCCCACGCGAGAGGACGGTCAGAGTGATCTTAGTCAAGTAGAACATGTAGCAGCTCAACTATTTGCAGCTGGGAGCTGCCCTCCGCTAGTCATTATGAAAAGTACAGTTCCCGTTGGCACTTGTGACAAGTTAGAACAAAGTTTACAGGCAGCTGGCATTCGGACTGAAGTTGCCTTCAACCCTGAATTTTTACGTCAAGGCAGTGCCGTTAAGGACTTTATGCACCCGGATCGTATCGTATTCGGTTGTCATTCACGTCAAGCTGAAGCTAAACTTCGTCAACTTTACCACGGGATAGATGCCCCCATTCAAGTTTGTGATCGACGCAGTGCAGAGCTTATCAAATATGCCTCCAATGCTTTCCTTGCGATGAAAATTTCATTTGCCAATATGATTTCTGATGTATGTGAAGGCTATGAGGCGGATATTCGTCAAGTGATGGAAGGCGTTGGTGCAGATCGACGCATCGGTCCTCACTTTTTGCAAGCAGGCCTCGGGTACGGTGGTTCTTGCTTCTCTAAAGATTTACAGTCTCTGCTGACTTCCGGCAAAGCCATCGGTCGCTCACTCCCCTTACTTGAAGCAACAGCTCAAATTAATGAGGAGCGAATTCCGCAAATGATGGATAAACTAATTGCGCTCTGGGGGAATCCTCGCGGCAAGCGATTAGGAGTACTTGGTATCTCCTTCAAACCGCAAACGAATGATGTGCGTGATGCGCCATTTCTTACTTTGGTGCAGCTCTGTCACCTCTATGGCATCGATGTGCAAGCTTATGATCCCGTCGTTCAGCATCTCTCTATGAAAGGGGTCACGCAGGTGGATTCTGCTTTTGAAGTATCGGCTGGTGCTGATGCCGTCATCATCCTAACGGAATGGCCGCAGTTCATTGAACTGAACTGGGTCCTCATGGTTCAATTGATGAACCAGCGCATCCTATTGGACGGTCGAAATATCTTGTCAGATGCGATGATTGCGCGGTTGATTACGCAAGAAGATGTCGTTTACATACCTGTAGGGAGACCTGTCGTACACAGCGAAGAACATGATCTAGAACAAGCTAGGTAAAAAGAAAACGGCAACCTAGATAGACATACTATCTTGGGTTGCCGTTTATCGATTACACGGTTCTGCCTGGATCTAAACCCCTATCTTAAAAACCGTAATCTCCGGCGAACAGCCCACGCGAATGGGTAACCGCGAAGTCCCTAAGCCTCGATTGATATAAAAATGCTTTCGCTCGTCTATTCGTTTGAGGCCAACGTGAAAATCTTTATATGCCCCTATCGTGCGCCCAAGCAGCCTAACCTGACCGCCATGTGTGTGCCCAACGAGCAGCAGATCATAGGACGGATGCTCATGTGCGAGCGCTGTGTTAATGATATTCGGGGAATGGGCCAGCATGATGACAAAATCATAGCGTTGTAATTCTTCCTCGCTTAGTGTCATCCGTTCTTTATCGTAAAGGGAGTTGTCAAATCCGTACACCAACCCCCTCTTCTCACCCATGTGGAAGGGCAGCCCACGATTGACTAACACAGCGATATGGGACTCTTCTATAGTTCGCATACATGCATCATAAGCTTGATCTGCTCCTTGCTTAGATGATGATTCGCTGCCTATATACCGTTCATGATTTCCCGGAACAAAAAATAAATGCGCACAGTTGATTCGTCGAATCTCCGCTAAAACACGTTCCACTTGCACCTTCGTTGAACCCAAATCCCCTGTGATCATCACGAGATCAGGGTTGACCTTATTCACTTTTTGACTCAAAGAGCCATTGATGAAGTGGGTTTGCCCATGCATATCGGATATCTGAACTACGGTGAAATTCTTCTTATCTGGTTGGCCCAGCTGAATATAGAAATAGTTAACCCAGAAGGTACTATATAGAATAAAAAGTGCGCCGAGCGCTAGTATGACGAGAATACTGGTGATGACCAACTCCAATTCTTAACCTCCCACAGACAATTTCACAACTCTTAAAATGACATTCATGCCAATATACACCTTCTGCTTCACGGATGCCACTTTTACAAGATTCACTTCTACTCCCCCAAATATAACCTATGTAGAGTAGAGAACTGAAATTTCATTGGAGGGACTTCGTCAGAATCTAAAAAAAGATGCGAAATTACATCTTTTTCCACTAGAGAAGTCGCGGTCTATGAGGAAAGATGCGAATATGCATCTTTTTCCTCAGCATGTATCCTTTTTATGGAAAATCGGCAAAAAAGGATGTATTTTCGCAGCAATTCTTCGATAATCGGTCTTTTCTCCTTAAAAAGATGTATTTTTGCAGTTCTCTGCTCCTATCGAGATGTTTAATGGAAACAAAAATAGAGGTAAGCTTCGCTTACCCCAAAAAAAACCACGACTATGATTTAATAAACACCGTCTTTACATCTGTGTAAAACTCGATAGCCGCCTGGCCTTGCTCACGTGAGCCTGAGCTCGACATTTTGACACCGCCGAACGGTGCTTGCAGCTCAACTCCGGCACTTTCAGCATTGACACGCACGAGTCCTGCCTCAATATCTCCCATGAAGGTTAGCATATTCGAAATATCTCGCGTGAAAATGGAAGCACTTAGACCGAACTTCACATCGTTGGCGATGCCAATCGCTTCCTCGCAAGTATCCACCTTCATTAAGGCGAGAACAGGTCCAAAAATTTCTTCCTGTGCAATCGTCATCGCGCTTGTCACATTTTCAAAAACAGTAGGCTCAATATAAAAGCCTGCATCTAAAGCCTCATCTTGCACTTTACTTCCGCCGCAAAGCAACGTAGCACCTTCTTCAATCCCTTTGGCTAAGTAGGATAACACGGTATGATACTGCTTCTCACTCGCACATGGCCCCATCCACGTGGAGGGATCCATCCCTGGACCTACGCGAATTTGCCCAATACGTGTCAATAGCTTACTTTTAAAAGCTTCATAAACATCGCTTTGCACGATAACACGGCTCGTGGCCGTGCATTTCTGCCCGGTTGAGCGTAAGCCTCCGCTAACAGTGGCCTCAACAGCGAGATCGAGATCTGCGTCGTTGAGCACAATAACAGGGTTTTTACCTCCCATTTCTAATTGGTACTTCGCCCCTTTGGCAAGTGCGCTTTGACCGACAAGTTTTCCTATACGATCGGATCCAGTAAAGGAAATACCTTGTACGTCTGGATGATCGGCGATCCCCTGACCAATAACATCCCCTTGGCCTGTCACCATATTGATGACACCTGCTGGAATTCCCGCCTCATGGAAGCATTCCATGACCAGGGCAGCTGTGATAGCTGTTTCCTGTGCGGGCTTGAACACAATGGTGTTCCCAAATATCAAGGCAGGCGCAATTTTCCAAATGGGAATGGCAATAGGGAAATTCCACGGTGTAATAACGCCAACAACGCCTAATGGCACACGTGTTGTAAACATCAAAGCTGTGCTATCCGTTGATGGAATCACATCACCGGTCTTCCGCATGCCTTCGCCTGCATAATAGCGCAGAATAGCAACACCTCTAGCTGTTTCACCTTTTGCCTCAGGGAACGTTTTCCCCATTTCTCGGGTCATCATCTCCGCGATTTCATCCAATCGGCGCTCTAGCCTATCCGCAGCCTTGAACAAGTACTCCCCTCGAGCGGAGCCAGATAATTTGCGCCAGCTAAGCTTCGCTGCTTTGGCCGCACCAACAGCATCGTTCAAATCAGCAAGGGACGATTGCTGCACATACCCCACGATTTCATGTCGATTTGCAGGATCGATACTTGCCTCAACCTCACCGCTGCTCGCCTGTTGCCACCTGCCATTGATCAAGTTCAGATACGTGTTAATATCACTCATATTAATCTCTCCCGCCTCTAAACTCCGTCAATGCGGCTAATAGCGCCTTCACATAACCGATTGCATACGCCCAACCGACCCAGTTCATTTTGGATTCAGCACTTCGATGCGGCGCGCGATCCATTTCAAGCGACGTAATGTGATCGGGATTAATACAACCGTTATAACCAACCTTATGGAGCTCCAGCAATATTTTAGCCATATTCATATGTCCATCGTCTAACATAGCCTCTTCGAATGCACCTGCTGTCGCTAAGCTTCCCCGCACATTACGGAAATGGACAAGAAAGATTTTATCCTTCCGGCCATATTGATAGATTTCATCCAGCACAAGCGGTGTTCCTCCCGCCTCTCCACGGCTGCCAACACAATAGACAAGACCCACATTTCTGCTAGGAAAGCTGTCAATTACCCGGTTCAAACCAAGCCCGCCGAACGGTGTGTTATGATAAGGCGTATCAGAAGGATGAACAGCCAGTTTCATATCATATTCCTCTGCCAGAGGAACCAGCTTACTGAAGACAAGATCAAAGCGCTTCCACCATGCATTCAGTTGCTCTACCGTTGGCGGTTCTTTGTCCAAATTTCGCTTCAACGACTCTCCTCGAACTAATGCGCCGCCACGATGTACAGCAGTGTAATCTTCCGCCATATAGGGAAACACGTCACCTGCAAAACGCTGCCGAACCAACGAGATCCCCGCTTCGCCAAAGGTTTTAATGGCATTACTGACGTTGTCCAACTGTATCTCTGATCCTGGCTCATCCAGCATAAAGCTCGTTGACATGTCAGGCAGCGTCACCCGATTAATTTCCATACCATGGGCGCGAACTCTGCGTTTTAATTGCAACAGCTTATCCAAATCAGGATATCCTAACTCTCGAACACCTGGGAAAGAACCACCTTGCGTAAAATCAATACAGTCAACCCCAAGTTGACACATTTGTCGCAAATCACTATCAGCTAACTCACAAGTGGGAACTTGAATAGACACCTTCATCATGACATCTTCCTCCTAACCGTTATTGGCGATCGCAACAAGTTCTAAACTCCGTTTAATAATCGTCTCCAGACGCGCATAATGCTCTTTGTCGACAGGAACGAGCGGCGTCCGAACCTCCAGCCCCACTGGCAAACCAACAATGTTCATGCCTGCCTTAATCAGTGATACCGCGTAGCCTTTACGCAATTGACGGATCCGGTGAATCGGTAAAATGACTTCCTGATAAATGGATTTAACCGTCGCCTGATCACCAGCAAGCAAGCTTGTATAAAAAGTTCTCGATACCTGCGGAATATAATTGGAAATCGCCGATGAGTAGGATAAATAACCTAGCGCCGAGTAGGCTGGCATGGTTAATTCCGCGAGCGGCATGCCATTCATCCATTGTAACCTTGCACCGATCGATTGAACGAATTCAATATTGAGCTCAAAATTGCCTAACCCATCCTTAAATCCGATGACATTAGGTAAGCTGATTAGCTTTTCTAACGTACTTAATGTAAAAATCGCGTTATCACGCTGATAAATGATGACGGGCAGGCTTGTGCTCTGGGCAAGCGTCCGATAGTAGTTAAACAATCCTTCTTGCTCAGGAATGATCAAATATGGCGGCAGCAGTAAGAATCCATCTGCACCAAGTTGTTCTGCAAGCTGAACACGTGCTATCGCTTCTCTAATATTGCCGCCTGCCCCTGCAAAAACAGGTACTTTACCAGCTGCAGTCGCTACGCCTACAGAAACTAATTGTTCATATTCATTGATATCTAAGGATTGGTATTCACCTGAGCCCGCGCAAACAAACACAGAATCCAACCCATTTTCCACCAAAAATCGGACATTTGCTTGAAAAGCTTTCTCATCCAACTGTTCATTACGATCATACGGCGTTACTGGAAATCCCATAATTCCTGCTAGTGAAATGTTCACATCTTTCCCCACTGTTCACAGCCCCTTTGATTCTACTTGTCTATGAACGTAATTATAAATAATGAAGGCGTTTTCGTCTTTATAAAAACAGGCCGCTTTTTTTCAAAAAAACCATGCTATAATAGTTTTCAATCTACTCGAGAGGAGTCCCCTGCATGCTGAATCCATCCGTTTATTCGCGTAGCAACCTGTACCTCAATCAAAATGTGGTGCAGCTGCAAGGTGCCTCCGCCTCCATCTTTGTTCATTACTGGGGAGCTAAACCGCAGCATAAGGGCAATCGTCCACATACGCATTCGTTTTTCGAAATTTGCTACGTCGCCGAAGGTGAAGGACAATACTTTCACGATGGGATTACCTATCCACTCCGGCCGGGAACACTGTATTGCTCGAAACCCGAGAGTCGCCATTCTATCCAAAGCGATGAGGGCATGCTGCTCTTATTCTTCGCACTAGAGCCGGTCGCTGCTGAATCGAGTGAGGCATTTATGCAGGATTTCAGCCAACTCTGTGCGTATCCGCATCTGTTTATCCCTCATGCAGACCACACAGCACCGATGCTGATTTGGCAAGCTCTGCTCCTCCAAGCTTCCGAGACGAACGATCGGTACCAAGAAACCATTACTCATTTAGCCTATACGCTGGTTATGAGTTGTATTTCTTTATTTTTGCAACATTGCCGCTCTGGTGAAACATCTTCGTCCACAGCTGATTTGGAGCTGCAAGGTACTTTGAAGAAAGTCAAAGCCTACATTCAGGATCATCTTTCTCATAAAATAGCACTTAGTGACGTGGCACAGAGTCTCCACCTATCGGAACGACAACTATCACGTCTGATATCTGATGAATTGGGACAATCCTTCCCCTCCATTGTCAAAACGGAGAGAATCAAACGCGCTGCCTATCTACTCGGCTACACGGATGTCCCCTTGAAACAAATTGCCGAGGATACCGGCTTTGAAAGTATCCACTACTTTACCCAGGTGTTTACCCGGGAAATGGGCACACCGCCTAGTCAGTTTCGTAAACATTGTTTGAATTCCGAAACGGTTGATGCCTGGATTCATACTTATTTGGCTCAGGTTGCAACGCGGTATCAGAAAACTCCCCCTGGGTGATGAACTGGAAAAACTCCAGCTATTTTCAGCAATTTGCTCATATTCGGCCAAATTGGTGAAATTTAACTGGAGTTTTGCCAACTACTCACTCCATCGCCGCATTCCGAAGCACCATATGAATATGATCTTCCCATACGCCATGAATTTTCAAGTATTTGATCGCGAGCCCTTCCTCATAAAAGCCCAACTTTTGAACAACCTTCCTGGAAGCTTGGTTGCGAGGCATAATGTTGGCTTCGATCCGATGAAGCTGCAACTCTCCGAATGCATAGGCAATTACACCTTGGAGTCCCTCCGTCATCAGACCCTGATTGAGCAGCTCGCCATCCATCCGATAGCCCAAATGACACGATTGGAAGGCGCCTCGCACGATATTATTGAGTGCAATGGATCCAATGATTCGATGATCATACAGCATCCATACTTTAAAGAGATATCCGTCCTCGTATAGTTTCTTCTCTTTTTCCAACAATTCTGCATGATAGTCCACTGTGTAAAATGACGCCTCCCGCACCATTTCCCATGGTTCAAGAAAGTCCCGATTACGACGAAAGTAATCCACGACTAACTCACTAGAAGCTGAGTCAAGTTGGACTAAGGCCATGCGTTTGGTAGTATGAATGACTTTCATATCTATACCTGAATATGCGCGTACGGAGCCTTGTCCGATACAAGATTCAAACGGAGCCCATGCTCTAGATACGCTTTCAATCCGCACAAAACAATAGTAAAACCTTCAGTAGCATCCAGTGCTTGCTTGACTATTTCATCGCCACTGCCTGTGAAACCCGTATTCGTGATCGTCATAAATGTCGCATCATCAGCTTGCGAGGTAAATGTCCACTCGACCAAGGTGCCCCAATCAAGAAGAATTCGTTGGTTAACTTCAATTTCTTTGACCTCAACCATCGCGCTAGCGCCATACATAGCCCAATCCCATTGAACGCTAGCTCCCGTTTCTAATTTTCCACTACCTTTTGTAAACCAGAATTTCGATGTGATCTCAGGGTCTATAAAAGCCTCAAACACCTCATGTGCTGGTCTGCGAATCAACATTTCTACTTTTACGATCGGCGCTTGTATGCGTTCATCCATTATTCCATGCCTCCATATTACTGAGCGATTTGTCTTTATCATAGCATAGGTGGACATGCAACCAAAAAGCTAAACAAAACAAAAACAGCTTCCATAGAATCATTCTCTACGAAAGCTGCTGCCTAACACCAATCTCATTAAATTAGACAAAATGATGGCCGCAGGAAGAACAGAACTTCGTGTCAGCAACAACCACTTTGCCGCACACGCATTCTTTTTCATTCCGAACCTCGGTAATCTTGACTTCAATCTCACTAATTTCTTGATTGATTTGAGCAATACCTTGGCAATAGTCCTTCACATTCGCTTCCACTTGTGAATAATCACCGGATAGATATGACGTATAAACCGACTCGCCTATTAATTTATAGATCTTATCAATTTCTCTTTCTTTTAAAGAAATATGAGTTTTATGTTTCGTAATCTCTACTGTCTGTTGCGCCTTTCTCGCTGCTTCAGATGCCCCTTGCTTCACTTTATCAAAAAATGACATGCCACTCCCACTCCCCGGCCTGCATAAATTCACTGCCTAACGAATCATATGCGTAAATGTCGGAAAGTAATACAATTAAGTCGACAACTTGGGGAGATCTCAACTTTATTGAATAACCAACTGTGGCTTATTAGCACCATTTTCACTCGTGTTCAGTGTCGTGTATTTGCCTGCACTCTCCTGCAGTTCGATGGATACAATCTTATCTCCCGCAATTTGAGCTTGCACATAGGATGTAATATCAATTTCATAATAAGCATTTGTCGCATTCATAGCGATGCTGCCAGCTGCACTTCCAATCGCAGGCTTATTGTTCCACGTCAATGCAGCTTCCGTCCAGCTATCTGTTGTTTGATAAGCCGTCACCGTCGTATTCGCTGATGCGCTGCCGTAAATGCGAAGTTTTGCGCTCGAAGCGCTGGAAATACTGCTCAAATCAAACTTCACATACACAACCCGGTTTGATCCTGACGATGTCTTGAGGAACATGGTTGTATCGTTGCCATAGTTGGTGGTGGGATTGCTTTCGTGCACATACGCATCATCCGTAGGATTCAACGTAGCCGCAGTGCTACCGCTCAGCGTCGTCGAGCTCGCTGTATTACTTGCCGCTGAAGCATTGCCCACTGCATCCTTCGCTCGAACATAGTAGCTATACGCCGTGCTTGCCGTCAAGCCTGTATCCGTTGTCGATGTTCCTGTTACCGTCTTCAAAAACGTGCCGCCACGGTACACATCGTATCCCGTTACGCCTACGTTGTCCGTGGATGCCGTCCAGCTCAAGTTAATCTGACTGCTTGAGGCTGCTGTTGCCGTCAGCCCTGCTGGCACGGTTGGTGCTTGCGTGTCTGTCCCTCCGGTACACGAGTTTGTTGCCGTTCCGCTTCCTAGCAAGGAGCTGCCCGTAAAGCTCAAGCAAGCATATACGCCCTTATTTGGCGCTTGCGAGAAATCGACGGTCTCATTTTGCCCCCATGTCGAAATAAAAGTCCCTGTGGGCTTCTGTAAATGCGTCCACTGCGTGCCATCCCAACCGATTTGGTAGATGGTGTTCGCATTATTGTATGGGGCAAAAGGGACATAGGCACCGCCTTTCGTCAACTGCTTAGACATCGTATTGTTAAAAAATACGTTCTGCTCTCCCGTACCGCCAGACCATTTGGAAGCGTGTGGGCCTGCGCCGTACCATATCGGATACCACGTACCCTCCAGCATATCTTGGCCGCCTTCCCCCTCCCCCCAAGAGCTATGTTCGAAAGGGATGCTGATCGTGTTTTGCTCAATTAAATTGTGACGCTCCCAGCCTCCGTGCAGGTTCATGTCAGCACTTAGTGCGTTCCCTTGAATCACATTGCCGGTAGCCGACCATTGCAAGGTCAGATGTCGAACACGATCAATGGTGTTATTGGTGATCTTGGAATCGTACAATTTGGAACCACGAACGTAACCATGACCGCCTTTTCCTTTGTTCCATGCTCCAAAAATAATGTTATTCGTAATCTCCATATTCTTTGCAAATTCCGTCACGATCGGATGAGAACCCGTCATGTAGGTTCGAATCCCTTTGACCCAGCCATCCTGTGCAAATTTGAACAAAATACCATGAACCGCGTACTCTAGTGCTTCATTTTTATATTTGAGTCCCACTCCGCCTGGATTGGTAACTGCATCGTAGTCATTAGCATTAATGAGACCATTGTAAGGCGTATACGAAATATCTTGTGTAAAATAAAAATCCTCAAATCCCACGCCCTTTACAGCGGTAACCTTCATGACTTTACTATAATACGTCGAATTGGAACCGCCAGGGTCTGCTGGAAGCTGCCCACTGTTGCTAAAAGGGACATCAAACTCAAGCGGTTTATCTATCGTCAAATTATCACCACTGACACTGACAACCTTGAACATTTGCGTACGCATATGGCCGTTGAAGCGATAAGCTTGCGGTGCCTGCATCCCATCATAAAAAGCAACCGTATTGGCCGCCCCAACATAAATCGTGTCTCCAGCCGCGAACTGAGAGCCTTTGCCTGAAGCAACCTTCACTACCAAGCTCCCTTTGGTGCCACCGCCTGCTGAGGCAACTCTTTGTCCCGTTAACCAGTGAAAGTTCACACTTCCCTCATAGGTTGTATCCCCTGAGTCTTTGGCGCGATCTTCCACGCGGAAGGCTGCATATCCAGGCCACATTTTGCCATCGATGAGTGGAGCCCCTGGATTAGCCGGATCTTCCGAGTACGTCGCAGCTGGCTTGAACACGATCTTCGTACCCGTTGTCGGATTATTCCCTGCACCACGAAGCGTAATGAAGCTCGCATCTACACGAATTTGCTTGTTGAGGTCGATTTGACCAGCAGGCAACTTCAGAATCGCTCGATTGGTATCGCTCACAACACTGCCATTCACTGTCAACGTGCCGCTGCGAATATCATTAATCACTTGCTGCAGAGCATTTGAGTCGTCGACGCCATCGTTGGCTGTAATACCCTTGGTCGTTAAATCAATCAACGTGCCGCCTGTCGGCAGTGCCTGACCACCTTTATACCCCGCTGTCGTCCAGTTGGGTAAAGTCGGGTCTACTGCAGCTAATGCAGGTGTAATTCCAAGTGATGCTGAGACGAGTAAAGAAGCTAGTGTTGATTGGAAGAGCAGCTTGCTTGGCTTTGATATACGCATGCTTGATTTCCTCCTATAGGTACCGTTTCTTTAAAAAAACAGCAAAGTAGCTTTCATCTTCCCTCCTTTACACGGATTAGCGTCAAGGCATGTAATGAGCTTCGTCTACATCAAGCGTAGCACGTTTGTAAGCGCTGTTATAGGCGCTTATTGCTTAATTGTTGCACGCTATTGCTATTTTTTAGGGTTTTTACATGCGTGAGGCAGAGAGAGTGGCAGAGATACTCGAATTCTTCGAGTATCTCTGCCTTTTTCTACCTCGCGAGACCGAGATACTCGAATTCTTCGAGTATCTCTGCCTTTTTCTGCCGCGCGAGACCGAGTTACTCGAATTTTTCGTGTATCTCTGCCTTTTTTCAACTCGCGAGACCGAGATACTCGAATTCTTCGAGTATCTCTGCCTTATTCTCTCGCGCGTGCTCGAGTTACTCGAATTTTTCGAGTATCTCTTCACTTTTCTGCCGCGCGAGACCGAGTTACTCGAATTCTTCGAGTATCTCTTCACTTTTCTGCCGTGCGAGACTGAGTTACTCGAATTTTCCGAGTATCTCTTCCCTTCGCCGCGCGAGCTCGCACTCAATTGGGGACGTACCCTCCCCAATACAAAAAAACCGTTCAAGTCTAATTCACCTTGAACGGTTCCACGCTTTTCCCCTCCCGAAACTCAGAGGGAGTCCGATTCGTAATCGTTTTGAACACCCGATTAAAATGTCTAATATTCGTAAATCCGGTAGAATCCGAGATTGCTTGAATCTTTTCATCGGAATAGAGCAGCAGCGATTTTGCCTTCTCAATCCGTTTCTCTGTCAAAAAGTCAATGAATGACTTCCCTTGTTTACTTTTAAACAAGCTACTTAAATAAGACGGACTGAGATAAACAATTTCAGCCATCGTATTCAAGGTGATGGATTCCGCATAATGCTCCTCGACGTAACGCACCACGATTTCGACGGGGCTGGTTACGATCTTTTTCTTGCGATTTCCGATGCAGATCGTGAGATCACCCAGCAGCTTCTGACAGCGCTCAATCAACTCTTTACTGGACGAATAGGAGTAAATGTCTACCAAGACCTGCTTCACATCCGTGTTTTGCAGCCACATCTTCACAACGGCCAAATTCACGGCCAACTCGTAGAAATGCAGCAGCATTTTACAAATTTGTTGGTGAATCATTTCAGGATCTTTCCACTCTTGGCAAAGCTTCGTCACGTAAAGACTGGCTTGCTGCTGTACATTCGCTAAGTCCCCTTCTTGGACGAATTGATTTAAGGAATGCCAATCGGCAGCGTGCCAATCATGCTTTTCCATCGTCATCTCCGCAACAATTTCGTTGGACAGCAAGCGATCTCCACCAATAACCAAGCGGTACAACAACGCTAATCCAGCCTCTTTATAAGACTTGGAAATAGCTTCCAAATCTTTCGCAGGACTGCCTAACCCGAATGTCAGTGTAAAATTAGACTGTACCCGAATATCTTTCCGAATTCGATTCGTTAGCTTCTCCATATCCGAATTGATGGTAGCCGTGCCTGCATGATTAATCAATGCGACAACTTCCGTGTCGTGGTGAATGAATACATACCCATTGAAACTCTCATTAAGACTCTCTTGAATAAACTGCTGAATATAGATGGAAAAAAGTGATGGATTCAACTGATAATAACGCTCATCTGTCACTGAATCCCGATCCAATTTGGCGATTAAACAACTAATATACGAATGCGGAAAATGTATCCCAACATTCTCCAGCAACTCCGTCTCTTCGTGATGTACATTCCCTGTGAGAAGCCCCGCAAGCACATGCTGCCGCATCTGATTCTGAACCTGCTGATCCATGCCATGCGTTTTATTCGGTCTTTTCTCGGTTATCCACTCTTCCTGCAGCTTTGCAAGCAAGGCATACAGTTCCTCCCGCCCAAAAGGTTTCATTAAGTAATCCTTCGCACCCAACCGCAAGGATTCTCGCGCATATTGAAAATCGTTATAACCGCTCATCACTACACACGAAATGTGAGGATAGCGCTCTTTCACAATATATTGAAGCTGAATTCCATCGATCCTCGGCATCTTAATATCAGTAATAATGAAATCAGGCTGCAGTTCCTCGAGCTTCTCTAATGCCTCAGCACCATCCCTCGCTTCATCAATCACATGCCATTCACTTTGCATATCCCCAATCATCAACCGTATCCCTTTGCGAAATATGGTTTCGTCGTCCACGATTAAGATACTAGGCATCTTTCATCCTCCCTTCGTGATCACCTTCGATGAGCGGTAAAGTTAATGAAATCGTCGTACCTTGCTTGAGACTACTCTCGATGGTCACACCATACTGATTCCCGTACCGTAAGGCGATTCTACGATGTACATTCATTAATCCTGTCCCGCCTGTTCCTTCTTCGGTTGTCGTCATCTGGAACTTCCGATCCTTCAGAGTCTGTAATTGCTGGGCACTCATCCCTGCGCCATCATCTTGAATTTGGATCAACATCTGATGATCCTGCTTTTTCCCAAATAAGCTGATCGTTCCGTAGCCGTTGCCTTTATCAATCCCATGAACAATACTGTTCTCGACAATCGGTTGTAAAATAAATCGAATCACCGAATAGCTCAGCAACTCAGGCTCTATGCAAACGTTGAACTTTATTTTATCCTCAAAACGAATTTGTTGAATCGCCATATAACCCGTCACATGCTCTAATTCCAAATGTAAAGGGACTTGACTCTGATGACTATTGATACTATATCGAAGCAGCTTGCTGAGATGATTCGTCATTTTCACAACTTCTTTATTGCCTTGAATTTCCGCATACATACTAATCGAACCAAGCGTGTTGTATAAAAAATGAGGATTAATTTGACTCTGAAGAGCCGAAATTTGTGCATTTTTCTCTCGAATCTCCGACTCGTACAACCGGTATCCCAGATCACTAAGCTTCGAAACCATGATGTTAAAAGATTGACTTAACTGTCCAATTTCATCTCGGCTATGAATAGGAATGGAAACTGCAAGATCGCCTACTACAACCTTTTTCATGAGATTACGTAACTCACTGATCGGATTGGTGATCCGAAGGGCAAATAACGTGAAAATAATGATCGCCATCAGCAAGCACACCGCACCGATTAGAATAATATAATTCCGCACATACACCGTGTCCTGAAGCAAAATAGCCAAAGGAACCATCTCGATCATGGTCCAACCCGTTAAAGGTGACGTATAGTAGGATACCAACTCGAAGTCGTTATTTTGCTTATAGACAACAGTCCCCATCCCTTTGAACTGCTTGATTTGCTCCGCATCTGGGCCGGTCAGCGTGCTTTTATAAATCATGGAACCGTCATTATCCACGATCATGATATTTTTCTTATCATTCGAGATCGCTTCTATTTTATTTCGAATCACATTTTTATCCACATCGAGAACGAGATAGGCCAGCACGGCCCCCGTATCCACACTCCGAATTTTCCTTGCAAAAGAATATACCTGACTTGTCGTTCCTAATCCATTCTTGTTAAATGTGCCTAGATATACGACTTTGCCCGTTTGGGAAACCTTGTCGTACCAGACTTCCTTCTTCACATCACGCATCGTATAATTGGCCTGTTCTTCCGTTATGGCCGTATACACATTACCGCCTCTGGTGCGATATAACGTCAAGCCCGAAATGTCCACACGTCCATTGGCAAAAACACGCTTCGCGAAATCCTCAATCGTTACACGATCATTAAATGAGAGATTCTCATTTGCCTTCTCGGTAACTTCCAAATATTTCATAATCTGAGGAGATTGATAAGGCAATAGTGTCAATAAATTAAGCTCATTTAAATACGTATCAATATTAGCAGTGAGCTCTTTCACTACGTCCATCTGATATTTGCCTGTATTCTTCTGAATGGAGGCTGAATAGCTTGTAAAGGTTAAATAGCTGGCAATGCCTAATGGAACCGCTATGAAAATAGCACTCATCACAATTAACTTTATGGCAATAGGCAAATCTTTCAACCCTTGCATCCTATTGTTGAGGTGTATTTTGCTGGATTTGAAGATTGATATTAATGATCTTTTGCGCATTTTGCAGCACCTCTTGCGGCGTGATTTGTCCCGCCATCATCTTCTCGAACTCACGCACAAGCTCATCGTTAATCGAACCCTGCCGCGGTTGATTTGGGAAATATTTCACATCATCTGCGGCACTGGCATAATCCGGACGGTATTTCAGTTTTTGGAACTCTTCCGAAGCGACCGCTTTTTTCACGGCAGGGATATGTCCAGCCTTCGCCCAGCTCGCGCCGTGAGCGGCTACCCAATTCGCAAATTTGATCGCTGCTAATTGCTTTTGTTTATCCGGTTTTTCATGAAACGGAAGTGAAAACGTATGCGAATCCCCCCAGGCTGCAGGGTGATCATAGATTTGTGGGATTTTGGTCACCCCGAAGTGTAAATCTGGTGCTTTCTCTAACGTTCCCGTTCCCCAGACCCCCGAAATTAACGTCGCCGCATTGCCCTTTGCGAAGCTTTGAATCTGATCATTAATGTTAGGCAAAATGAGCTTCTTCGTGTAGAGCGAGTTGACGAATTCCAACGATTTCAATGCAGATGGATTGTCAATCGCAGCCGCCTTCCCATCATCGGTATAAAATCTACCGCCATCCTGTTTCATTTGGTTATAGAAAGAGAACCAGATCCAGAACGAGTCAATCCGAACATTGGGTTCTGCTAATGGTGTAATATTCTGCGGTACACTTGCGCGTATCTTCTCTAGAAACGCTAAATAACCTGCCTCGCCTTCTGCCATAATCGGTTTTTCTTTCTCATCCAATAGACCGGCGACTCTCAGCCAATCCTTGTTGTAATACATCACTTCCAAGTGTGTATCCAGCGGGATCCCGAGATGTTTATTATCAGCCACAGTACTTTGTAGAATGGTTGGGTTAAAATCGTCCCAATGGACGCCAGCTTCGATCGCTAGCGCATTCAAGTCCGTTAAAAATCCCGCTGGTGCATACTGCGAATACTTGGCCGAGTGAACAATCGCAATATCAGGCGCTTCCTCCGTCACAATTGCTGTGGACAGCTTTGTATAATAATCACCTGAATTATTATTAATCTGCTCTATTTTTACATGATCCGTATTTTCATTGTTATATTGCTGAATGAGCTCCGCCATAAATTGCCCATCCCCACCGCTAAATGGTGTCCAAAAGGTAATTCGCAGCTTACTAGCCGCTTGCTCCTCGGGTGCCACGTTCGTCTGCGGATTATCACAGCCTACCGTACACAGGCTCAACATGAGAAGAAAACATATCGCTTTCGCTGCTTTCCTACCTGGTTGTTGTCTTCTGCTCAAGTGAAACCCCTCCTGCCATCAAACTATGCCTTCATTATACAAACTTAAGCTGAGGCAAGCCAATGACCTATTTCCGTTAGTCATGGACATATTTTTGGATTTCTAGACAAAAGAAACTGAAATGCCCATTGCGGGCATTTCAGTTTCTTTTCGGAGAAAATTAGAGCGTTACTGAAAAGATTCGCTATCGCGGATGCAGCTACACGCAGTAAGCGTGTTTTTCACCGCTACAGCGCGCACATTCGATCTCGCGGATGCGGCTACTCGCTGCAAGCGTGTTTTTCACCGCTACAGCGAGCGCATTCCATCTCGTCGCTGCGGCTACACGCTGTAAGCGCGTGTTTTTCACCGCTACAGCCATGTTACTCCCCGCCTGGCACCGCGACTGGCACGCCCTCCGCAATCGGCGTACCGAAATTCGGCGTACCATCCTTATTCCACTGAAACGGCTGCATACGCACGTTGCGATTCCAGCCGGATCCTTGCGTCTTGGCCGCATGGTACAAGATCCAGTCTTCTTTGCCATCCAACGACTTCACAAACGAGTTATGCCCAGGTCCGTAAACCTGCTCCGTTTTCGAAAACACAGCTTTTTCTCCCTTTTTCCAAGCAGCCGGATTCAGAACATCACTGCTCATCTCCGCGCTCAGCATGCCTAGACAGTAGTCGTCGGTCCAACTCCCGCTAGCCGAGTAAATCACAAAAATCCGTTCCTCATGCAGCAAGACCTGCGGTCCTTCATTAATCGTCGGATTACCGACCAACTCCCAATCGAAGGTTGGACGCGAGATTTCAACAGGCTTTCCGCTAATTGTGTACGGATTGCTCATCGGTGCAATGTAGAGGTGTTGACTCACGTTAACGGCCCCCTCCCAGCCTGACCAGATGAAATAAAGCGATCCATCCTTCTTCTGCAGCGTAGTCCCGTCAATTGCCCAGCGCCCAGCTGTATCCATCATTCCTTTATCAACGTAAGCACCAAGCGGATCATCCGTTACGGATTCGAGCACGAACATGCGGTGGTTCTCATTCTTGCCGTCATCGGCTGCATAATAGATGTACCATTTTCCAGCAATAAAATGTAATTCAGGCGCCCAAATATTGGACGTATTCGGTCCAGAAACTGGCGGGAACCAGACGTCCTTATATTCGGCTTCAGCCAGCCCAGTCAGCGTCTTCGATTTCCACACACGGATGGAATTTCCTGTTGTATGTGTGTAATAGTAAGTGCCATCCTTACTAGTCACCCAGGGATCCGCACCATTATCGATAATCGGATTGGTAAATGTTTTGACTTCCTTTGTCGGTGAAACAACGTTATTGGTTTCCTTCACTTGAGTCTCCACAGCTCCCTTCGTACACCCGGCTAACAATACCAAACTTAAACAAATCACCGTACATTTCCGTATGAATAAACTCACCTTTACCTATTCACCTCGCCTCACATCTTTACCTCTATTGCTTGACCCCAGTTGCCGTAATCGATTGAATAAATTGTCTCTGACCAATGAGGAAGATAATCAGTGTCGGGATCGTCGATAGCGTCGCTAGTGCCATTAATTTGCCATACGACTGTGTAAAGCTGCCTGTTGCCATAACCGCCACCCCTGCTGTCAGGGTTCGCATTTCGAGGTCTGTAACCGTAAAGAAAGGCCATACATAGTCATTAAAAACACCCATAAATGTGAAAATAGCCAGTGTCGTTACAATAGAAATAGAAGATGGCATCAAAACCGATGTAAATACTTGCCATTTATTGGCCCCGTCAATCCGTGCCGCCTCAATAATCTCATTGGGAAATGATTGAAAAAATTGAATTAACATGAACACGCCGAGCGCCCCACCCGAGTATGGCAAAATGAGCACATAATACGTATTAATCAGATTGAAATTACTGAAATTCAAATATTGAGGTAAGAAGGAAATAATGCCCGGAACCATCATCGATCCAACGAAAAGGGCAAATAGCGTTCTTTTAAAAGGAATATCCAGCTTCGCTAACGCGTAAGCAGCCATTGCATCCAGTAGAATGACTAGGAATGTCGCGGCAAAGCCTACGAAAAAGGAGTTAAACATCCAACGGAAAATCGGAACCTCTACAGCTCCACCAACAAAAATAGTATGGAAATTGTCCCATGTAAACTCTTGTGGAAATAAATGAAAAACAGGTGACATGACTTCAATATCCGTCTTAAATGAATTGGAAAACATCCATAAGATCGGCAATATGAAAATGATTCCTAGTACGGAAGCAATCAGCACATAAAAGATTTTCAGTGATTTCAACGTCCTCTACTCCTTCCGGCTCGTGACTTTGAATTGAATAACAGACACGATCATGATCGTTAACCCCATGAGAATCGCCATCGCAGATGCGGACCCGATTTCTCTCGCTGTATAGGCGGTTTGCAAAATCCCCATCAATAGCACTTTGGTCTCATCCCCTGCGTTACTCATCAGATTAGGCTGAGCGAAGACATTATAAGAGGCAATTGTTGAGGTAATCAAAACAAAAATAAGAACAGGTCTAATGAAAGGAAGCGTAATTCCCTTCAGTCGATCCCAACCGTTTGCACCATCAATTTTGGCTGCTTCATAGAGATCCTCAGGCACACCATTCAGCGCATTTACGAAAATAATCATGTTGAAGCCGATCGTCCACCATAAGGTTGCAATAACAAGAGCAAACCACACGAAAGGTGTGTCCAACAACCATGGAACAGGATCGAACTCCCGAATGCCTACTTTGGCTAATAGGAGGTTGAAGAATCCGCCTGTCACGTCGAACATTCGCTTCCAAATCACCGCCATAACGGTAGCGGAAACGGCATATGGAATGAAATAAATCGAACGGAAAAGGGAGCGTAATTTTGTTGGGAGCGCATTTAACAAAAGAGCAAATCCAAGCCCAACGATGACTAAAAAAGGTACTGAAAACACGACGAATTTCAATGTTGCCTTCATTCCGATGAAAAATAAATCATTCTCTTGCGTTCCGCTCGTAAATATTTTGCGGTAGTTGTCGAGTCCCACGAATGGATGCACAGGATCCAGCAGGTTGTATTGCTTTAAGCTAATAATGAACCCATAAATGATGGGGATCAGTGTAAAAGCTAAGAAAGCAATCAGATAAGGTAATATGAATAAGCTTGATGTCAGCTTTGATTTCCAATGTGATGGGGTAGGCACTTGATTCCCTCCTCTTCTTTAAAAGGGAAGACGGGTACTGGGTACCCGCCTTTCCATGATGATAAGCTATGGTTACTTCTTCATGGCTGCTGTTGATTTGGCTGCTGCATCATCAAGCGCAGCTTTTGGTTCTTTTTTACCTTGAAGCGCATTTGCTAGCTCGCTCCAGATACTGTCGGAAATCGGACCCCAATTTAATACTTTTGGTGCAAATTTCACATACTCAAATTCCTTCGCTACTTCGGTTTGCTGCTGTGTCATGGCTTGGAAAGCTGCGCTGTCGCGAACAACTTTGGAAGCTACGGCTTGACCAGACTCTGCCCAGTCAATGGAATTCGCATTCACATATTTCAAGAAATCACCTACACCGGCAAGTACATTCGCGTCTGTCGTTCCTTTTGGAATAACAAAGTTATGGGACCCGCCGAACACGGCTTGTTTAACTGTACCAAGTTGTGGAACTGGAGCTACACCATAGTTAATTTTCGCTTTATCAAAGGCATCTTTCGACCAAGGACCATTAAAGTGCATCGCACTTTTCCCTTGTTGGAACAGGTTGAAATCGCCATCTGCTGCAACGGTTGGAGGTGAAACTTTCATCGTTGTTAGGCTTCTCATAAAAGTAACCGCTTCTACACCTGCTGGTGAGTTGTAGGCAATGTTACCTTTATCGTCTAAGAAATCGCCGCCATTTTGGAATAAAATAGTTGGGAACAAGAAGTTTTGGATCCAGAAGGTTGGCATTGCTGCTCCCCAAACGCCTTTGGAAGCATCGGTTAACTTAACTGCAGCATCAACAAACTCTTGACGGTTCGTTGGTACCTTCGTAATACCGGCAGCTTTAAACAAATCTTTGTTGTAGTACATGACTAGTGGATGAATATCGAGTGGAATGCTGTACCAGTTATTGTCTTTTGTCGAGTATTCCACGGTTGCTGGAGGAAAGTTGCTTTTCTCAACGCCAACCGCTTTAGCAATGGCATCCAAAGGTTGCAGCTGATCCTTCGCAATGTAGGTAGGCGTTTGGTCAAGATGCATGATCGCGACGTCAGGAACACCTTTTTTCGTAGCAATGGCTGTATCAAGCAGCTTGTAGTAGTCGCCATTCGGTTGAATGGTCATTTTCACCGTATATTTGTCTTGTGATTTATTGTAGTTATCGACGATTTTCTTCATGAATGGACCATCATTCCCCGAGAACGGGTTCCAGAAGTTAACGGTTATTTTCTCGCCACTTTTGACAGGCTCAGGCGCTTTCGTTGCCGTTGCTGCTTGTGAAGCTGCTGGAGAAGCTGCAGCCGGTGAAGTCTCTGCTGTTTTCGTTGAGGAACATCCCGCTAAAACCAAAGCCATCGACAAACCTGCTGCACCCATCAAGTGTAAGTTTTTCATTTTTCTCATCGTTGTAAT
This sequence comes from Paenibacillus qinlingensis, assembly GCF_031455095.1. GTDB lineage: Bacteria > Bacillota > Bacilli > Paenibacillales > NBRC-103111 > Paenibacillus_E > Paenibacillus_E qinlingensis_A. The sequence goes on along the minus strand of NZ_JAVDSB010000001.1, from coordinate 1,174,666 downwards.
CTCCCTTCAATTTTAAACACAATTTGTACTTGCTTACTTCGTTGAATTTGTGTCAAAATTGTAGTGAGCTGTGAATTTCAATCGAAATTCATTCTCACTACCGAGAGCGATTCTAAGGAGTTCCCACGCCAATGGACCTTAGATCGCTCTTTCCTTTGCTTGCCATCCCCGTACCTTCATGAATTGTCTGGTATATAAGTGAATTCGAATGCTTTATACCTCCTTGATTCGATGTTTTAACCACAATTTAACTATAAGGTTTTACAGAAAGCGTTACCATGACGATATTCATGAACCATTGGACATATTTTCAGGAAAATGGTTACGAGTTAAGGATGACAATTTGTTACAATGGGAGTATCGTTCAAGAGAGTAGTTGACTGCCGAAAGAGGAGTGTACACGATGGATTTCATGAAGAAATATGTGAGAAAGCACTGGAAACTGTTTCTAGTGGCTGTTTTTTTTGTCATGCTGGAAGCGCTTGCGGATTTGTTGCAACCGACTATTATGTCTCACATTTTGGATGTCGGTGTTGCGGAGAAACGACTTGATTATGTTCTTAAAATGGGCGGCATCATGCTAATGATTACAGCTTTTGGTGCAGTCGCAGCATCAATGCGAAATATTGTCGCCAGCCATGTTTCACAAAAATTCGGCACTGAGCTTAGAGCCGATTTATTCGCAAAAATGCAATCTCTCTCTTTTACCAATATTGAGCGATTTGAACGGGCTTCCTTAATTACGCGCCTAACGAATGATGTAACTCAAGTTCAAAATTTTGTGAATGGACTCATGCGTATCTTTGTAAAAGCGCCTCTCCTCTGTATCGGAAGTCTAATTATGGCAGTAAGACTGAATATGCACTTGGCTGTCGTCCTACTGATCGTAGTCCCTATCGTTGGTATACTCGTAGCCCTGAACTTGAAAGTCGGATTTGCCCGTTACGTTAACGTTCAGAAAGCGCTAGACGGTGTAAATCGCGTCATTAGAGAGTATTTATCTGGTGTACGCGTGGTTAAAGCTTTTAATCGTTTCGATCATGAAGCCGATAAGTTTCAGAAGACCAATATCGAGTATCAAGACAAATCCATCCAAGTGACGAGGCTGTTGGCCATCTTTAACCCCTCCATTCTGCTCACGGTCAATTTTGGAATTGTTGCTGTGCTTTGGCTCGGATCTTGGCGGGTGAATCAACACCAGATGCAGGTTGGGCATATCGTAGCGTTCGTCAACTATATGACACAGATTTTGTTTGCTTTGCTAACCATTTCAATGGTCTTTAATATGTTCGTTCGAGCGAAAGCATCCGCTACTCGGATTGGTGAAGTGTTCAATCAGTTGAATGAAATGACTTGGGATGATAAAGCGGAACTTCCTGCTCATCGCCCAGGCGGCCGAATTGACTTCGCGAATGTGTCGTTTGCCTATGAGGGAGCTGCTGGAGAACCTGTACTGAAACAGATTAACTTAACCTGCCTCCCTGGCGAAACCGTTGGCATTATAGGCTCCACCGGATCTGGGAAAAGCAGCCTTGTAAGTCTTGTTCCCCGGTTCTATGACGCAAGCTCTGGCGAGATCCGTGTGGATGGTGTGAACATCCGTCAATTAGACCCTGCCAAACTGCGAGATCGCATTGCCATTGTGCCACAGAATACGATTCTGTTCAGCGGCACGATTGAAGAGAATTTACACTGGGGCAATGAGCATGCGACACGTGAAGAGATTGAACAAGCTGCGACTATGGCGCAAGCGCATAGCTTTATTGTTGGTTTCCCCGAAGGTTATGGCACCCGACTAGGACAAAAAGGTGTGAACTTATCCGGCGGACAAAAACAACGACTATCGATTGCACGTGCACTCGTGAGGAAGCCAGACATCCTAATCCTAGATGATTGTACGAGCGCGCTCGACACAGCAACTGAGACCGAAATCAAAAAATCGCTCAAAGTCTTTGCTTCTGGCGTTACTTGTTTAATCATTGCCCAGCGCATAACCTCTGTCATGGATGCGGATAAAATCGTCGTAATGGACGATGGTGAAATTGTAGGCATCGGTACACACGAGATGTTACTAGAAAGCTGTAAAGTCTATGTGGAAATATGTCAATCCCAATTCGGAAAGGAGCTGCCTCATCATGTCAAAGCCGAATGAAAGCTCTCGTCAACAAGCACCTGATGTTCCGATGATTACGGGGCCGATGGCTCGAGGAGGTGGACGAGCTCCGACGGTAAAACCCAAAAACTTTAAAGGCACCTTGCTTCGGCTCTGGTCTTATTTAGGGACAGAACGCAAATGGCTGACCATCGTCTTTCTTTTTATCTTAGCAGACTCAGCTTTAACCTTAGCAGGCCCTTATCTCATTGGTGTTGCCATTGATGCCATGGCCGGGGGACAAGTGAACTATCGTGTCTTCGATGTGGTGATGATAGTTCTCATTAGCACTTACATTGCTGATGGCGGGCTTACCTTCCTCCAAAGCTGGGTCATGGCAGGACTTGCCCAACGTGTTGTAAAGCGCCTTCGCCAAACCATGTTTGCCAAGCTCCAGAAGCTGCCGCTTTCTTTCTTCGATGGACGTACGCATGGAGATATCATGAGCCGGCTGTCGAATGACATTGACAACGTAAGCAATTCGATCTCACAATCAACAACACAATTGATGTCAGGCTCCATTGCCATTGTCGGTTCTTTAATCATGATGCTAGTTCTAAGTCCCACACTAACGCTCGCCAGTCTCATTACCGTTCCACTCGTATTCCTGTTAGCTAGAACCATCACCAAACGTACTCGTGTCCTATTTAAAGAACAACAAGCACAACTTGGCAAGCTAAATGGACATATTGAGGAAACCATCTCGGGTCTTCTTGTTGTCAAAGCCTTCAATCGTGAGAGGAAAACGGTTCTTGAATTTAACGAAGTGAATGGCCGCTTATATGAGGTTGGCTTGAAGGCGCAAATCTGGTCTGGATTTTTGATGCCACTGCTAAGTGTCATCAATAATATTGGCTTTTCCGCCGTAGCGATCGTCGGCGGTGTGTTGGCGGTGAAAGGGCACATAACTGTCGGTGTCATTGCAAGTTTTCTAAGCTATTCACGACAATTCGTAAGACCATTGAATGAGATTGCGAACACGTATAACGTCCTGCAATCCGGTGTGGCTGGGGCAGAGCGTGCATTTGAGGTACTAGATGAAGCTGAGGAAGTGGAGGACGAACCAGGAGCGGTTGAGCTGGATAAACCGATTGGCCAAGTGATCTTCCAGGATGTGACGTTCGGTTATCGACCCGATATGCCGATTCTTAATCAGGTCAGCTTCGAGACCCCAGCAGGCAGCAGCCTTGCCCTTGTCGGTCCGACAGGAGCTGGGAAGACGACTATCGTCAATCTGGTGACCCGCTTCTATGACGCGACAAGCGGTACAATCTTGATTGACGGCAGAGATATCAAATCGTATACCCGCAACAGTCTTCGCCGCAGCTTTGGGATCGTGCTGCAAGATACGTATCTGTTCTCCGGCACGATTAAAGAGAACATCAAGTACGGCAATCCTGAGGCGACGGATGCGGAAGTACTTGCCGCAGCGAAGCTCGCGAATGCAGATGCGTTCATCAGCCGGCTGCCCAAACGCTTTGAGACGCTGCTTTCCGAGAACGGCGGGAATTTAAGCCAAGGTCAGCGCCAATTGCTGGCGATTGCCCGCGTTATTCTGGCAGATCCCTCTATTCTCATTCTCGATGAGGCAACTAGCTCTATCGATACGCGGACTGAGCTGCACATTCAAGAAGCCCTCCTCTCGATCATGAAGGGCCGTACAAGCTTTATCATTGCGCATCGTTTGAATACCATACGAAATGCCGATACAATCATGGTTATTTCTCGCGGAGAGATTGCGGAGCAAGGCGATCACAATGCTCTAATGAGTCAGCAAGGCACGTATTATCGGATGTTTTCCAATCAGTTTGTCACACAGAGCAATACGCCAGAATAGCAGATAACCCCGGCTGGTTTACTTAGCCGGGGTTTCTTAATTTTACAATTTGAGAACCATTAAATCCTCATCAAAATACTGCCCATTGTACTTTAAAGCATGATACTCCACACCATACACTTCAAAACCAAGCGACTTGTAAAGCTTCTTCGCTGACTCATTATCCGACATGACCATTAAGTTAATCTGCTCGACCCCTTCAAACAACTTTGCCCGACGAATAAGCTCAAGCATAAGCAATTTCCCCAAGCCTTGTCCACGACCTTCTTCAGCCACAAACATCCCGAATACATTGCCCTTATGCGCGCTTTTCTGACCGCTCTCTCGTACAAACGTTACGGTTCCAGCTAGTAAATCCTGATCATGAAATGCCCCAAGAACAAACTTCTCCTTCGTTGGCTTTATACGCTCAACTACCGTTTCCAACGAAAATTGCACCTCTCGCTCGTAAGTGGAGCCAAAAGCTTCTGGATTGACTTGTAAAGCGCGTAATCTTAAAGCTTGATATAAGGCAGCATCCTGTTCATCCAAAATACGAATATGCACTGATTTTCCTCCCTATTACAAAGCTGCGGTTGACATCCATCCACCAAAAAGACCAGTCGTATAAAATCTAGTTATATTCGTAAATCCAGCTTCTGTCAATAGTTTTTCTATGTGCTCATCAGATAGGAACGAAAGGCTCATAAGCGCTTTATTCACCATTTCATCCACTGAAGAGGCTTCGTCTCCAGCATCCAACCAGAAACTTTTCCAAATGTGTAATCTGTTCTGCAGCTCTTTACTGTCTCGGTCCCCGAATGCGCTCACAAGTACAAATGGTGCGCCTGGTTTCAAATGCGCATTAATCGTTCTAAGCAATTTCAATTTCTCTTGAACATCCGGGATAAAATGAAGAACTAAGATACAGCTTGCCGCGTCGAACTTCTCGTCAGTCGCGGGCAATTCATCAATCGTTCCATGAATGAGGTTAACGCGGTTTTCCAAGCGGAGTTGATTCGCTTTATATTGTGCGATTTTCAACATTTCTTCCGAGATGTCGATGCCTGTAAAAGACCATGCTGGGTTCGCAGGTCCCCATGCGGTAAGTTCATTTCCACCACCAGCGCCAATGACCAATAAGGATGCGTCTCCCCCATCCAATTGTACGCGGAAATAGGACTGAATCATGGCAAATAACGCATCATAAGATGGTATCGAGATTCGAGCTTTCGTATCGTACATATGCGACCTATTCGCGTTGTGTGTGTTTTCGTTATTCATTGATCTTCATCTCCATTCTTTGATTATACTTACATTGAAACATACATGGATTAATTAGATGCTTTGTGCCAATCTTCCATGAGAAGTTCACCGTTGATGCACATTCCCGCTACCGCGCCTAAGGAAGCCGCCATAATGACTTGATACATTTCAGTTGCAGCATCACCTGCACTATAGACACCGGGCACACTCGTTTTGCCCATAGAATCCACAACGACCGATTCCGATTCCGTCATATCACAACTGAGCAATTGCGGAAGGTTAGAACCGATGACAAGTTTGGGACCAAAGAATATTCCCGTACACGGAATGAGCGTCCCATCTTCTAACTCAACATGCTGGACGTTTCCTTCCATCGAAGCGATGTTCCTAATTGGCGAGTCAAATATGGGAACGTTGTGTTGCATGAGTTCCTCTTTCTCGGCTTGCGTCATTTCATTTGGTCCATTCGTGCAAATCGTAAATTGACTCGTCCAGCCAGTAATCATTTTCGCTAAATGAAGCGCTCTGGCGCCATTGACGATCAGCACGAGTTCTTGATCTCGGAGTTCCCAACCATCACAATACGGACATACAAATGCACTCTTACCGTATACCTCGGCCAAACCGTTAATAGGCAGGGGAACGTCTTTTTTGCCAATTGCAAAAAGCACCTTCTTGCATGGATAACTCAATCCTTGAGCTGTATGAATGTTAAATTCACTATCGCTGCCCGAAATCGATATAGCCATATCGTCTACAAAGGAGACAGTAGGATACGCACGAATCTGCTCTTTGGCGATCTGCCGAAATTCACTTGGCGCAATACCATCTCTCGTAAGAAAACCGTGGGATTCACGAGTAACTTGATTGCGCGGACGCCCTTCATCAATAACAATCACCTTTTTTCTTGCTCTGCCCAATACTAGAGCTGCATTCAGACCTGCTGGTCCCCCACCGATAATGACACAATCGTACTTCATTATGTTTTCCTCACTTCCTCATCTCATCGGAGACTTAATAGACTCTTAATATCCTTAATATACTTAAAAAAAGGACGGATCTACTCCGTCTTATGCCCTGGCACCAAATCGGCTATTTTCTTACTTGCCAAATAATGCTCCAACTGTCGTTCAGCTTCCATTACAACCTGCTGAATCTGACATTCAGTTCCATGATCAAAGCTGCATTCGAACAAAGAAGCAGTCCCTTCGATAGCACGAATGATATCGAGAAATGAAATCTCCTCTTGCTTTCGCTTGACTCGATAGCCGCCGTTAGCCCCAGGCGAAGAGTGAATTAATCCGGCCTTAACAAGCTTCGTCATTAATTTAGATAAATATGTTTGGGAAACACTCAACTTCTCAGCAAGCAACTGCACACCGACAGGTTTGTCTGGCGCTGATGCTTCCAAGAAGAGCATAGCATGAAGGGCGTAGTCGGTCGCCTGTGAATATTTCATCTCGCACCTCCATTAAGGACTTTATGAGTCTATAATAGCGTTGATTCATTAGATTAGCAAGTTTTTTTATTTAACTTCGATGACAAAAATATAACTGGAACTTCCTCGCCGCCAATTGGCGTAAATGCTGTACGTATAGACGCCTTTCTCTTTGGGAACGATTAGTTCACTATTCTTGACTTGGACGCCCTCAAATGTTCCAGTAGCATTAGCACTAGTCCATTTCATTGCGCCTAAGGTATCTCGCTTAGGTTTATTTCTAAATGTGATTTTTATTGGGGATTGAGCTGGGACAACTTCAGGTATAAGGTTCTGATATTTTACTATGTCTGGTGGCGACGGCATATCCGAACACGTCCCTTTTCCGAATCCACTCCAACAATAAGAGCCTTGTGCGAAATTAATTTTAGTTTTTCCTGCCATAATAGTCGGTCTAGGAGGTTCCATTCTAAACAGATCACTTATTAAATAGGCTCCTAGGAAAAAGGCAACAATTACAATCATCAAGGTTAATCGCTTCTTCATACCAGCCCCCCTAATCACTGTATGGCTAACTCCGAAAGCTCGCAGATGACTTATTTAAATCACGAAGGCACATCCACTGAAAATGTTTGCTTCCAGACGATCCGCTCACCTACACGAAGAACAGCGTTCAGCTGATGAAATCCAGGAAGCAAGGTCCGAGAAGCATGGAGCTGATACCATACCATGGCTACTTGCGCTTCCGTCCCGATTCTCTCTTGCCGCGCAATTGAACGGTCGGCAGAATCATCGTCTGCCTCTTCGATTGTTAACATCGCAGGCAATCGCATATTATTTATCGGTAGACTCCACGCCTCATAAAGCCAAGCCTGCAACTCAATTTTCTTATCTGTGCTGACCGCTGGGAAGTTGGCGAGCTCGACCTCATAGTCTTTTTCGATTAATGAATAATATTCTGGATTTCGCGAACTTTCTTGCGATAAGCCAAACAAATTGCGCAGGTCTTCCAAGTTCAAATACCACTCACGGTCCGAATCTTGAGGGGGCTCTTTAAGCTGTACTTTTTTCTCAAAAACATGGTGCCAGTAAATTTGGACTTCTGATTGGCCTGCTTGGAGTACAAACGTATAATCCCCTTTGGAAATGGAAAGCGAATGCGTGATAGTATCTGATTTCGACTCGTAACGAAGTGCTTTGGCAAGCTGAATGACAGATAGATAATCGGTACCCTTCTCTGAGTGATAGCCAATCTTGTTCTGACCGAACAGTGTCAGATCTTCACCTTTTGGAATAATCATCACATACCCGAGATTTCGCTCATTATAGGTGATCTGAAGTGTAGCTTCCGGATCTTGTATCCTGTCGTCCGGTGAAATCGTGATCCAGACATCCCCATCGGCCGTATGAATTTTAATCCACTTATTTCCTGAAGGTTCATCCCAATATGCGATCGCTGTTACCGTTTGTGGTGTCAGATTGGGCTTTTCCTCTGCAAAATTCACTCCAGGATAACGAAACGGCGATTTTACGCCAGACAGCTTCATCTTCCATTGGATAGGAACAGCTTGTTCCGGCTCAGCTCGACGTTTATTTACCCAGCCGATCGTGCCATCTGACGTTCTGACATGGTACCAAGTCCCATTGAACGGATCTTGTATCGTTTCAAATGCGCTTACTGTAACACCTTTTAATACACCAAGTTCTTGGTTTTCTGTCGACCATACATCAGACAAAAGAGGTGTTTCTACTTTCAATTCGAGTTTCTCATTCGTATCTGTGATGAACGATCCTGTGCCACGCACCCATCGATCTCCCTCTGGCGTACGAACAAGAAAACTACGATCATATACGGTCGTTAATTCGGAAATAATTTCATAATCACCATTCATTAACTTACCTACGGCAAGATGACTGACACCGGCGTTATGATCATTATCTTGAAGCGCGGTACCGACTTCGGGGTAGTAGGGCTCATCGTTATAGTGTGTACGTTGAGATTTCGGATGCACGGTGCTAATTCTGTTGATTGGCATATGGGCCCACAGATCGCCAAGCCATGTTGTGTGAATCTGCACCCAAGCTTTACCGCTCCGGCTGTCGCCGACGAACCATTTATCCTCCATATCAACGACTTCCACGAGTTGAGGTGATAAAGAAGCAACGGATGCTGCTTTGTCATTCTGACTTCGGTAGAGTTGCGTCACTTCCGTCAGCAGAATTGAATCCGGCTGCGAAATGCTAATGTCCCACATTAAAGGACGAACCCACCTTGGACCGTACATCGTCTCGATCTGCCACTGGGAGCCACTGCTTACGGACCAAGTAGCTTCTCCCTTAAGAACATGCACGGATTGCGGTGCAAAGACACCTTCCGCTTTATCCTGAGGATCATCCGGGTTCGCATAGTAGGGCGTGTCTTTCAGAAGCTCAATCGTATCGGGTATCCGTAGACCTTCTGGAACTTGCGATCCACCGTACACAGTCCAATTCGCCATATTTTGTAAGGTGATCTCGGCTGCCTTTGAAGTTTGCGGGAGGAGGATTCCCCCACATAATGAGGCGAATATAATTAGTGAAGCTAATAAGGCGATAGGGCGTTTTCTGCTATGCTTAATGATCGACACCTCCTTAGCGTCATGCATGCCACAAGTCTAATTGCCTCTAAACTGCTCTTCTGCGAAACGATAAAACGCTAAAGCTTCCTCGCTGCTAGCGAATCCGGCTTGGGCCATTTTATCGCTGCCACCACCTTTGCCTTGGAAATTCCCCAAATTGGTTTTGAAATAGGCTCCGCAAGCACTCGAATAGTTCCCACTATGCGCTAATACAACCTTGTTCTCCATCGTTGTTACAAATAAGATCGGCAAATCGGTTCGTGATGCTAATTTTGTTGCTAAGCTCTGCATGTCTTTTAAGGATTTATCGACGAACTGTTGTGAAATGACATCCTTACTTTCAGCCAAAAGTCCGTCAGCCAGATAATCATCAAGCTTCTCTTTTAGCACATTGAGTTCCGTTTGAACCTGCTTGTGGTCATGTTCCCACTTCTCAATACGATCCATAATCTCATCTTTACCCGTGTTGAATTTGGCGGATAACGTGCCTAGAATTCTGACATTCTCGTTAAACTCAGCTAATGCGCGGAATCCACAGAGGAAGTAAATACGTGTATTTTCTTTCTGTTTCTCCGTTTTCAACAGCTTAATCATCCCGATTTCACCGGTCGATTTAACGTGCGTACCACCGCATGCATTATACTCGATATCAGCGATCTCAACGATACGGATGTTCTTCGTCACTTTCGGTTGTTTGACTAGCGGCAGCTGCGCCAACTTCTCAGGACTAACGAAATAGCTGGTAATCGCTCGATTCTCGTAAATGTTACGGTTAACTTCGAACTCTATGGCTGCCAACTTTCTCGGCTCCAAGTCGAGCGTCTCCACATCAATCGTGCAGTAGTCGGTCCCAAGATGAAAACTCACCGTATTCGCTTCAAATAGATCTCTACATACAGCCGAAAGCAGATGCTGCCCGCTATGCTGCTGCATATGATCAAATCTAAGCTGCCAATCGATTTGGCAAGTCGCACTTAGGCCATCTGGCATTCTGTCTAGCTTATGGAAGACTTCGTCCTCCTCCAGGATTACGTCCAAGACAGGAATCCCGTTGATTTTACCAGCATCACAGGGTTGCCCACCTCCATGCGGATAAAATGCAGTCTCCTCCAAGAGGACATAACTGCCATCCTCTCGTTCAATCTTTTCGCGGATCGTCGTTTGCCATTCCTTCGTATAAGCTGAATCATAGTATAGCTTTTTCGTCATGTTGTTCGTTGTCCTCTCCGTTCTTATGCTTTACTATCGTGGAACAATCGTTTCATTATGATGTAGTTTTTGCCGCCTTTTGCGAATATCGTTTCTGTCTCGATGAATCCAAACTTCTTATAATAGGTAGCTTTTTCTACCCTGGCATTGCAATAAATCCGTCTCACTCCAGCTTTTATCGCATCTTCCAGCATCACTTGCAGCAGTTGTGTGCCATAGCCCTTCTTCTGCTCTGTTACCAAAGTAGCAAACTTCCGAAACTGCGCTTCTTCACCTTCAATAAAAAGTGAAACCACTGAGACAAGCTGTTCTCCTACAAAGAGTCCATAATGCGTGCCTGTGTCATCTTCTTCCAGCTTAACGTAATCCAAGTCCTTGTCAGGCCACATGACTTGATGCCGAAGCTGCCAGGCTTTTTCTTTAGGTATCGTTTTGATTTCCATTTGATCAACTCCATCCGTTGCTTACATCTCAAGATACCCCGATATGCTTTACTATGGATAAATCTTCTCCCCATTTTCCAGCATCAAAATAAATTCTTGTATTCGCTTCACACGTGTTTCTTGCTTCTTCGCTGTATGAATTCGGAACGTGATGGCATATTGGTTCTGCCGATCCAGCGTATCATAGAAGGCTTTCGCTTCACGATTTCTTTCTAATTCTAAAGCAAAATCTGCTGGCAAGGAGGCATTACTCTGCGCTTCGTAGGCTTTGTCCCACTGTCCATTCTTCTTGGCAGCCTCAATCGCCTTCAAGCCGGAAGGCTTCATTCTCCCACTTGCAATCAGAAGCTCAGCCTTGTCTTTATTCACTTTGGACCAAATGCTTCTAACACCACGCGGCGTAAAGCGTTGAAGCCATGAATGCTCGTCTGCTTTTTCTTTCTGACTATCAATCCAACCATAGCACAACGCACTCTCAAGTGCCTGATCATAAGAAACTGATTTCATGCGACCACCCTTCTTTGCGATCTGCAATCGAATACCTGGTGAAGAGTTATGATGAAGCGCAAGCCAATTTTCAAAAGCAAGTTGATCCTCAAAATGCATCTGTGGCAATTCGTTTTTCGTGTTCAATCTATCGCCTCCTAGTCATCGTGTAACCAATTGTTTATTAATAATCACTGAATAGGTATGGGAGCTCGTCCCAATGCTGCGTCAGCCAAATCATTTCCTCCAGAAACCGCTTGGGAACAGCAGTATCACGCAGTACTGGCGTGCGTAGCCACCAGATAGACTCAATGAGATATAACATTTTAAAACTGCGTAAAATAAGTCCAGTGGGTACTTCCATGTGCTCCCGATATCCAGCAATAAAGGCTTGAACGGCATCTACACGAATGCCACCTGCATCGAATGCACCTGACAAGATCGCACGCGCTACGTCAATTTCCGGGTAAGCCACAGCCATTCTGTCAAAATCAACAATGCCAGCAATTTTATTTTCGTCCACTATGACATTATCTGCCCACAAATCCCAATGTGTCCAACCTATCCGACTCTCCTCAAAAATACGAAAATCCAACATCTCTACATGATGTATCGCTTGCTCTAGAAGTTCAATTAATGGATGGCATTGCTCATCCCTTGCTTGTTTCAAGTTACTTTGTAAATCAGCCAAACATGCTGTTTGATTAGGATGCCATGCACTTGCATCCAGTTCTTCGTCACAGAGAAGCTGGTGCATTCGTCCTGTCTTTTGCCCAAAATCGTACATGTCAGATCTGCTCATTTTCCCTGCTTCTCTAACATTTCCCTGAACCCAATCCATCATGGCAAATAAAAAGCCACTCGGTGTTTCTTGGATGTATGCTCCATTTCCTTCATAGACCCTTGGACAAGTAAATCCTTGCTCATGTAAGCGCTGTTGCAAGAAGAGTGTTCTTTCAATCTTAGCTCTTCTTTCTGGTAGATGCAGCTTGTAACGATCAGGGTGATAATATTTAACAAACACAGATCTGCTATCGGGTTGAATATCACAACGCCATTTCACATTTAGCCAACCCTTGGTTAGGATACTTGTTCCCACAACGCTCATCCCAAATTGCATGTGTATACTTGTGATTATTTCATCCAAAACCTGATCGATTCGAATTTCTGGAGTCCCATTCATTATACCTTCATCTCGCTTCTATCACCTAAGAAACCTAAGCTTTCTAACGCCATTTTCAAAATAACACGATTATTCTCATAGCCATTCTGATGATGTAAAGTCCACGCGTCCTCCGCAGTATGCCACTGAACATCACGGATCTCCTCGGTTTGAGCTTTGAGTTCTCCACTGATCGCCTCAACTAGAAAATAATGAGTCTCTTTCTCAACATGTCCATGCTCCGAATGCTCAAACTGATAATAGTTAATGGTCAACGGCTGAATGATCCTGCCGACAATGTTCGTTTCTTCTCTAATTTCCCTAAGAGCCGCCTGCTCAATGGTCTCTCCAGCTTCCATTCTTCCCTTTGCAAAAGCCAGCTTACGATACCGATCCACAATGAGCAATATGTGAACTTCTTGCCCTATTTTACGGTAAACGACACCGCCTGCTGAGATTTCCTTCTTCGTCATTCGTTTCATCTACCCCCAGTCCAACACACACTTCTCTTCCATTTTACAAATAGTGCCAACAAAAAAGCAACCAAAGCGGTTAGCTTTGGTTGCTCACAGGCGATTATTTCGTTTCTTGCAGCCATAAAATGCTTGTTACACCACGAGGATAATACTTACTGCCCGTGATCTCACCGGAAATAATTTGATCACTCCAACTCCAAATAGACAAGGTTGGATGTGTTAACCAGGCTACATGGGCTGCATCCGCTGCAGCCCCCCTCTCATCCCAAGCCAGATTAAGAATTTCGCGTGCTACGAATTGGCACAAATAAATTTTGCTTAACCAAGAGTTGTTGCTCGTTGAGGAAAGCTTCCAGCCGCCATCTTCGAACAAACAAGTACCTTCAACAAGCACAACATCTAGATGCTTCTTCAATGCTTCGATATAGAAGCCATAAGGACCATTCACATCAAGCGCAGACTTGTTGCCTGTGAAGTATGGGAATACCAAACCTTCAATCGCAGGAATGATTTTGGAATCATTCCCTTCGCCGACGACGGCTGGAATGTAGCCATCTTCCGTAACGAATGACGTAACCGTCTTCGCACACTTTAACGCCTGCTCGCTAGCAATAAGCGCCAGATCTTCTCTGCCATTTTGAGCAAAAATAGACTCCATGGCCACATAAGCTGCCCAACATTTGCCCGCCATGTAAATATTGTTCCGTGACTGTCCTAATGAGACGTCTAGGCTGTCGTAAGTCGTGATCTCTGCTCCACCCATGGTGCGTGAGCTGTCTAACGACATAATGCCATTTCGCAGCTCCGGATTTGGATTATCGCGATTGAGCATGCTTGTTAAACACTTGTCAAATATATCAAGATTCGCTTGCAGCCACGCTTGATCATTCGTATGCGCTACATAGGTTGCTCCGCATAACGTCCAATTTACCAACTGCTCATGCGTCATATGGGAGAAACAGTCGTCCAAACCATAAAGCTCATAGGCAGAGAAACTTGGGCGTGATAACGTATTGGCTACTCCCATATCATGTGTGAACGAGATACCACCAGGATATTCGGTTGGATCATCTGGAAAAGTAACCATATCTTCATAGCTGTACCGTTTCACGAACATATCCAGCTCATTACGAACGGTCCATGGATTCACAGCCAGCTCATAAAATAACTGATCAACTGTCAAATCGAACGTGTTCATCATGCGATATTCGCCTTCATTGACGATCCAGAATGGCTCATCATCCATATCCAGAAGCTGCGTATTTCCATAGTAACTACGGATGGCATGCGCCAGCATAAATTTCTGATCCGCTGACAAGCTAGAATCTGCGATGTTGGCGTCTGCGCTTTGAGCTAGTGCAGCTAGCTTGTCGAAGTTGCCCAAGGCGTAATCAGCCACAGCTTCTATATTTTTGAATAAACGTGCATACGTGTAGGAGGCATCTTTGCCTGCGGTAACAATCCCTGAACGATGGAAGCAAATCGCGAACTGATAAGTACGCTTCTCACCCGCAGGTGTGTCTGCGAACAAAGCGCCGACAGTACCCAGACCGAAGGTCAAGTTTTCCACAATTTTCATTTCCAAAATATCTTCAATTCGGAAATACATCCCCGAACGCACTTCTGGATCTCGTGAAACAATCGCCGTAATCCGACCTTGCCCCACACCAGCGGCGCCTTCCATCGTATCATCCAACCTACGCATTGCACTGTAGGGATCCGTTCCTTGATACCCAAAGAATACTCTTCTAGAGGAAGTACCTTTTGTATTATCAACGGTAATTGTCGCGAGAACAGCCGGAATCAGTGCTAAACGAAGCTCCTCTTCACTTGCTGTAGCTGGATCTGGCACCGATTGTGTTGGTGAAATAAGGCTAAACTCCAAATCGCCAGCTTTCCACGTATCTGTGCTGACTTTGAAATCACGATGAATCTCTTCATTTGCAAAAGGAAACAACAGCTTCTTTCTCTTCGGCCGCTGATCTGGATTTTCGATATCGTAACGAAGACTCTCGTCTTCACCAACATTCTCGAAGAATGGAAGTGCATCATAGGTACCACCTTGGGTGGTTTCGAGACCAATATATATATTTTGCTTAGGAGGACGCGCTTGCTCTAAATCGAAGCCTCCGCTCTTCCCAGGAAATCCAAGTGTAAAGCTTGCAAATGCACCAACAGGTGAATGGTGTGCGTTAAAAAATTGATTCTTCATATCAGAATGATGCCCCTCTCCGTCATTTGCCCTTATTATACAATGACCGAAACCTTGAACCCATGGGCAATACAATCTTCCATTTGGACAAAAGAAACATTTGATTTTCACATTCGTTAGGTGAGATAGTAGTTGTACAAGTAGATCATAACCTTACTAAGGAGCCTTATATATGGAAGTTTATCAACAAAAACCTTTACCTAGCGGGCTCGACAACGTCGTTCATGGCGGCATGCTGCCTGATGTGCAAGCATCCTTTCGTATCTTTGCCGCGCATCTTCGCAAGGTTAACGCGCAATGGTCTTTCCCAGAGCATCAACATCCGATGTTTGAGCTGAATCTTGTTGTAGACGGTTCCCAGCGTATGCGGATTGGAGACAAGCATTTTGTACAAAAGCAAGGTGATTTAGTTTGGATTCTTCCCAACGAAGTGCATGCTAGCTTGGGTGCAGTTGAGGGCAGTATGATGGAGTATGTGTGTGTGCATTTAGAGGTCACGGATCCGTGGTTTAGACAGCAATTGAGTCAAATTAATCAAATCATTCACCCGTCTGGCAGCAAAATGGAAAGCCTACTTCGCCCGATTTTGATGGATCTCGCACAAATAGCTCGAGAAAATTCCTCCAGCGGACTGAATGTAAAGTTGCAGACGATGCATGCTTCCTTTCGTATTTTCACCGCGTTAAGCGAAGTATTACTCGATGAAGCTGAGGTTACTACGCAGCAAACGGGAGATTCTGGCTTAGCTGCTCAGCTAGCAGCACGAATTGAACATCAAGCATCTAGCCTGAAAGGTCAGGAACCTTTCCGAATTACACGCATAGCCAAACAGCTGGGTTATAGTCCCGCTCACTGTAATCGTGTTTTTCATAAAGCATATGGCGTCTCGCCACGTCATTATTTAAGTACAATAAAGCTCCGGCAAGCTAAGCTGATGCTAATGGACCCTACGCTTTCTATCGAGCATATCGCCGATCTCCTGGGGTATAAGGATTTGTCGCAATTTAGCAAACAATTCAAACGATGGACGAATTTATCCCCAACCGCCTACAGACATTTGTCTTGGTGAAAATAGGTTGCGTATTGCTGAAGATACCATAAGTTTTATACGCGTCTCCCGATCTATACTCAAAGATAATGCTATAGAGCTATCAGATAAGGAGAATTGACTATGCAATTACGCGGTTATAAATCTTTGTGGGAATGGAATGGGAGCTGGGAAGGGAAATTAGCTGGGGTCGCTGAGGCTGGATATGTCGGTGTCGAATATACCCCGCCTGCGGATCCGAAGGATGATCCTACGTTTCGAAAAGACTTAGACGACATGAACTTGTCGTTCATTGCGCAAGTGGTGACGCGGGGACCGGATCATAGCCGCTCCTTCCGAGAGCAAGTCCTTCGCGCGGCGGAACTGCGGCCTGTTCTAATCAATTCGCACAGCGCAGCCGATCGAATGACAGCTGACGAGCAGTTGCGCTTCTTCGAAGCAGCGCTGCGAGTGGAGCAAGAGATCGGGATTCCGATCGCGCACGAAACGCATCGGGGTCGAGCTTTCTTCACGCCGTGGCACACGGCCGCCGTGTTGAAGCAGCTGCCGGCGCTTGCGATCGGCGCCGATTTCAGCCATTGGTGCGCGGCCTGCGAAAGTATGCCGAGCCCCGACGACGAGGATGTTCGGCTGAGCATATCGCGAGCCATTCATATTCATGGCCGCGTCGGGTACCCAGAAGGGCCGCAAGTGTCTGACCCGCGGGCACCTGAATTCGCCGCGCATGTGGAGACCTTCATCGACTTATGGTTGAGAATCTGCCAGCACCGATTCGATGCCGGTGCGGATATAATGACCTTCACGCCGGAATTTGGACCGCCGCCGTATTTGCAGGTGCAGCCTTACACAAGGCAGCCTGTGGCTGACTTATGGGACGTGAATTTGTGGATGTTTCAGACGTTTAAGTCGAGGTACGACTTACTCTTCTCGGATTCGCAGCTGCTTTCGAGCTTGTAAGTCGAATATTTCGACTTACAGCTCTCCAATACGATGCTTTCGCTACTGTAAGTCGAATATTGAGACTGTCGATTAATTATTTTGAGGGGTCCCAATTCCGTTAAATAGCTGAGAATCGATCTGCCAAGTCATTTCTAATCGATTAAATGTTTTTTCGGTTTGAACTAACTCATTAAAATCGATTGTAGGGCAAACGCTTGGGAATTAATCGACAGTCTCATATTTCGACTTACAGCTCTCCCATTCGAAGCTTTCGCTCGAGTAACACGAATATTTGACTTACTCGAGCGGATAAGTCGGCGGTTCCCCTTATAAGTGAGAAACCAAATCCTCTATACTTCCCATGATTCTATGCACTTCTGGCAACTGATAAAAAGTGCTCGTTTTTTCGATATCATTTAGCTCAGACGTAGGAGAATACAATAAAATTGTCTTCTTGGCCCCTAAAGCAAGACCCATTTCAACATGACTCCCCTTCCCCGCCGGCAGCATAATGATGAATACATCTGCTTCCAATACAGCCCTCATCTCGTTTTGACCGATTTCCGCAAGTTCTTGGAGAGTAGTCGTGGGAGCTTGCATAGTCCAGTCATAAGTTTGCCTAAATCCTCGTGACTTCAATTTGTCTGCGACTTCTCTGACATTGTCGATATTCCTGAAACTTGATGCAATATAAAATTTCATTGGGCTTCCTTCCCTCCTTACACATGCTGAAAACTATCCTTTCCAGCAATCCAGCTTCACTCTAACTCGCGAATGAATCCTGTCTTTTTCCCTTGGCTAAATCCACACTTTTCATAAAAACGAAGTACTTCTTCTCTCTTCGACCCTGTCATGAGCATAACCTTATAACAATTAAATTCCGTAGCTATTCCTATTGCCTTATCCATTGCCATTCTTGCAAATCCCTTGTTTCTATGATGTTCATGTGTAACTACATTTTCTATAAGTCCATACGGTCTTGCATTTCTAGTTAAATTTTTAATTATTGTCAAAACGACAGAGGAAACGATCACGTCATCACGTGTCACAACAATAATTTTCATATACGAATCATTCATGATTTCATCCCATAGTGTTTCTAGTTTACTGTCAAAAACCAGTTCAGGATCTTGTTTATGCAAATGCTTGTACAAAGTTAACAGTTCACTTAACTCATCCTTATGAATTAAACGTGTGATTACACTCCCCATATCGCCGTGCGCTCCTTTTCACTACGATTTCTCAATTAAAATCTTCAATTGGTGATTCCGATACATCAAGAAACGCCTCATATAATTTTTCAAAACCACTCGCTCAACGACCCATCCTATCCACCCTAATGGAGCTTCGAAACATAATGTATCTTTCATTAAAGTTCTATTTCCCAAATCAATAAACTCATGTTCATGTCGCATGCTTTTGAAAGTACCTTGCAGCATTTCATCAACAAAGTGATATGGACGAACGTAATTGGAGATGAGCGACGTATGCTTTTGCCGGATGAAGAAATGCCGTGCCTCAAAAGTGACCGTTTCCCCTCCGCTTATCAGACCCCTCATTGTTCCGGCGATTGCTCTTTCCTTGGTATGAGGCCAAACGGTCTGTGTATGGATATCTATATTGCTTGCCATATCAAAGCAAATCTCAATTGGTGCTTCAATCTCGATTTCTGTAACTATTGTTATCATGATGCACACCTCAAGTTTCCTACGGTTTTCCTTGCTCGTTTTCTCGATGCTTCCCAATTCGACACGCAGCACCTATCTCCTTTCCCCAACAAAACTTCATACGAAAAAACAGCCCCCCAAAGGTAGGCTGTCTCGCTCATTAGTTACTTATGAATTCCTGTACCCACTCACCATTATAATAGGCAACGCCAATTTGCGTGAAGTTGGGGCTTAATATATTTTGACGGTGACCCGCGCTGTTCATCCATGCTGTCATAACGGCTTGAGGTGTTTGCTGACCTTTTGCAATGTTTTCACCTGCATAGGAATAGCTAATGCCATAGGAGCTCATCATATCAAAAGGAGAACCGTAGGTTGGCGAATTATGATCGAAGTATCCTTTGTTGTACATGTCTTTCGCTTTATCCAACGCCATCGCAGTAAGTGCGGTGTTACTGGTTAATGGCTTCAATCCAGCCTTAGTCCGCTCTTGATTAACTAAGTTAACCACTTGGCTAGCGAACGTTGATTGCGCAGGTGCAGGTGTTACCGCTGGTTTGGCCGCAACATTCGCACTCGATCCCCCTGGGATACTGAGCTTCATGCCAGACCAAATGATGTTCGGGTTAGCAACCTGAGGGTTGGCTTTGATCAATTCAGTAAGGCTAACGCCATACTTCTTCGAGATCAACCACATGGTATCGTTGCCCGCTACCGTATGTGTTGCCGTTGCAGCCCCAGCTGCGTTCGCCCCCATAAGGACACTCAAACCTAGTGCACCTGTAATGACAAACTTTTTATAACTTTTCATGCAAAACCCTCTCCTTTTTGCGGCCTGCGAGGTTAGCTGTCGGATTCGGATCAAAGAGTAATCACCCGGCCGCACATTCGCGGCTTCACCCCAAAGATTGGTTCCCCCGTGCTTCAAAAAAGCTTCGGCCTTCTAAGTTTTGGATCCAAAATGGATCTAAACGATTGTATCATGTGATTATCCTTAAAACATGACTCAAATTTTTCCATTACAGCACACAAAAGGTTTCTGCTCTATCATTTCTGCCATAATTAACTATAAATCTTGCCCACTGACAAAGCCTGATATTCCCACAATACGTGCTGTACCTCTTGAAGTCGTCCCTCATGGCATTGAATGATTATGGCAAGCTCGGGTAGGCGTTCTTTCTTTCGAATGGTATGTTTTAGCACCTTGGCTTGAATCACTCTTGTTATAATAAAACCTAATAGAAACCCGCAAATAGCGGAAATAACGCCCCAAATAATCGGTCCCCAGTACAGAATGAAGCCGAAACTTATCCCCAAAACCGTTGCCCCTGTTGATGTTGCCATGCCAACCTCAAAAGCTAATGTTTTTTTATTTGGATTTGAATTGTAATTATGATCAGAGGTCTCACGGTGATTGTCCATCATTACGGTCATGATTTCTTGACGAGATAGCCCCATTTCCTCCAGAACTGCCAGTGCTTCCTCCAGCTCAATCGAATGCTCAAATGTACTAATAATCAACATGTGCGTCATTCTCCTTTTCAAACAGGTGTAATGGGAAATGAGGAAATGACTCTGTCAGAAATTGCTTTTGCTCGATTCGAAAAATCCGATTATGATCGACTGCAGTCATATAAGCATCGTACATAGCGCCACAGATGACGGATGGCATAAATAAAAGCCAATGGGGATCTAAGAGAGATGTCGATTGTGATACCCTGCCCAATATTAAATAAAGCAAAGCTTCATGTGATCGTGACATCGTCATATAAATAAACCACCACATGACGCCATAGAAGCCTAACGCTATACGGTTATTGTAAAGTTGTCCAAGCCCCGGAAAAATGAATGAGCTGAATAGCGCTGCAACAGGTCTTTTGATACTTATATTCGAAATCGTCCACGGCTTCATCAAATGAGAAGGTATCCGTGCTCCTTCCAGCCGCGCTAGGTGATACTGTTTGTTCGCATCTATCGCCTTGATATAACTATCCCATATTGCAAACAGATATACGATCGCATAAGCAAATGCCCATCTTGGTTCGATGACTTGAGCAGCCAACTCGAATTGTCCACTGAACGAATAGTAAATAGCTTCATTAATTCGAGCAAGCGTATTGATGGCAACTTCCCATGCAGACAGCAGAAATCCTCGAATAAACTGATGAAGCAAGAAATGTCCGAATCCTGGAAAAGAGGCAGACCACCAAGCAATAATCCTCGGATCCTGCCATCGCAGACTGCTTAATCCATCTTGACTTAATAAGGCTTGCTGCCTACGGGGTGATTGTGTGTGTCGCGAACTCAATTTCAATACATTCTCCTTATCGATTGACTTTTCTGTTCAATCCAATGTTTTTTCAGTCTCGTAAATAAGAGAACAGTCAAGGTCTGTACAACAAGGTAAATGCAGAAAGAGTAGCTCAATTTCCAATGATTATACTGGAACACATCGAAATACACATTTAAGGCTTCAAACGCTGTTCCAATCAAGGATGAAACGAGGATGTAGAGCGGAATCAGAAGTCCTTTTATACGAAACTTGTTGTAGTAGTAGGCAAATAGATAGCCAAAAACCGGATAAAGACTCCATGTTAAAAGATCTGCTAAATCAAAATAGGGATAAATATTCGCGTTATAGAAATCAAATGGTTTTACCCCGATGACCGTATCTAATGCTGTTGCAGATTCAATGCTAAAAAGCATCATGAGGAGGCTAATGGATCTAGGCATCATTCTCGGCAATAGCCACACAAAACCATAACCGAGTACGAGGCATATCATTGTGAAAATGGTATTTCGTTGAAACAAAACGTCAAGATGACTCATAAGGTATGCCATCCTTCCGCATAATCGCACGAAAAATGAGCAGTCCTATTCCAGTTGCACTAAGCAACAGAAGGCTTTCCAAATAGGACCACTCCAATTTCCACATATCTGAGTATTGAATAATCTCCAACCGATGTAACCATATCTTCAACAACATGAGAACGAGAGAATAAAAGATAACCGTTCCTAACTTATACAACAATCCATGCTTCGACACCCATCGCTCCATTGCCCAAATCACAATCATAGGAGTGAAGATCTGTTGGTAGACAAGACGTAAGAAAATATCACCATAGTGAAGTGAAGGAACGATGTAAGAATAATTAAGTGAGACTATCATAAAGTAGGCATCATTCATAAAAATCGTAAGGAGCCAAATGAAGATAAGTTCCAATAGATGCAGTCGTCTCTTTGTTATGAAAAATGTGATTACCAGTAAAATGTAACATGTAATTAATACAATTTTCCCCATTGACGCAACACCTAGATTCCCTTCAAATTGCATTGTTTTTAACAAATATGCCCAATTCATCTCTTTTTTAATACGGATTCAAATATGTACTTAACGATACCCCTCAGCATCAGCAGGCTTCCCTGCTTGATGCACCTCAACAAGGTAGCGCCAGCAATCTGGCTGTGAGCCGTCTACATCTTTAAAGCCGTACACTTGTGAAATACTGCCGCTTGACATCGAGTGACCATTCCATCGAGCAACTTCCGGATCTCCAGCTAATGCGGCAATCGCACGTCCTACAAAGCGCGGCGATTCCGAGATGATGAAATGTGGTTCCTTCTCTGTCGCGTCACGCCAATTTTCCTCCGTAACCTCGAAGTGCTCCAACATAATTTCCGAACGCATCCAACCAGGGGTCACTGCAATTGCTGTGCAGCCGTGCGGCGCCAATTCGTGGGATAGCGACTTCGCCATGCGTATCACAGAGGATTTGGCTAGATCATAGAAGAGCGATAACCGGTAGTTGGTATCGTTGTACTCTGCTGTACCGTCCGTTATTTCAATCACAAGTCCATTCTTATTGCGAACTAGCAAGGCTAATGCAAAATGGCTCGTAATAATGTGCGTATCAATCGCTAGCCGAAGCATACGAAATCCTTTATCTAATGAATGCTCCCACACAGGTACATTCCACTCCGTCAAGTATTCAGACCCCCACACATCGTTGACCAGGATGTCTAGTCGCCCCTGTTCGCTCTCGATGCGGGCAATAAGCGCCTGAACTTGATCCCGATCTAGATGATCCACTTGAACCGCTATCCCTACTCCACCTGCATCATTCACTAATTCAGCTGTTTCTTCAATGGTTTCAGGACGATTGTATTCTGATCGTTGCGCACGTGTCGTGCGGCCCGTCACATAAACAGTGGCCCCTGCAGCCCCTAGTTCTATCGCTATTCCTCTTCCTGCTCCGCGTGTGGCTCCTGCCACTAAGGCAACTTTCCCTTGTAAATTTTTCATGATTTAATACTCCTCTCACTTATTATCTGCCACGATTAGTTCCCATTTGTCCTCATACTGTTATACCATACTTTCTCCATTGCCCACCTCCTCCCAGTTCAACCTGTTCATCAAAACATGATATACTAATCCACAAATGATAAACTTCATTCGCAATGGATGACTAGGAGTGATTTGCAATGTTAGCTAAAGAATTCATTATTGCTTTGGGCACACACAACCAAGCGAAAAGAGCTGCCGTTGTGCTAGCTTCTGGAATCGAACCTATCTGCCATGCGGTCCCTTCCGGGGTAGCTGACCAGCCTCTTTCCGAAAACGAGACCATTATCGGTGCGATTAATCGCGCAAAACATGTACTTGCCGCTGAACCACAAGCTGATATTGGCCTTGGTCTAGAAGGTGGACTTACCTATGATGAGACACATACCCAACAGTGGTATCTCTTCTCCGTTTGTGCCGCTTGGGATGGGAAGCAGCTTTTTGTCGGCAAAGGTTTATATTTCCCCATCCCCAATCCCATTGGGGAGAAATTACAACAAGGCGGGATTGAGCTGCGCCACATTATCGATGAATTGAGCAGCACTGTCGGAAGTAATCACAAAGATGGTGCTTATGGTTTATTTACCGAAGGGCGTATTACGCGGAGTGATGTTTTCCGTGATGCCGTCATTGCAGCGCTGACGCCGTTTCAATCATCATTTTACAAGTGAAAACAGGCTTAAATTGCCTTCTTTTAGTCAACAAGGGCACCTCAGAAGTAGAATGATCTACGCGAGGTACCCTTGTAAACACCTTTATCTCTTGTACATTGGTGCAATACGATCGATCCGATTCGTCCATATTCCCCCCGTATACGAAGCTGGAAGCCGTTCCAAATCAGCTGGCGTATCAAACCCTGTTGAAAACTCCGTCCCATTGCCTCCAACAACGAGAATACGCGTATCCACTTTATCCATACGATTGAGAAACTTGTCTGGCCATCCCCATAATAGCGGAGCCAGCTTCTCAGGAATATGTATCTGAATATGTTCGCAAGCCGCAGGCGTAATGCCTGTCCAGCCATAGGCAAGGTAAGGAAGCAAACAGCTCTTCATCGTATCAACAGAAATAACTCGCATGTCTGGCAGTTTTTCCTTCACGATAGCTATTGGCAAATTCCCACCATAAATCGTTAATTGTGCTCTCCGTTCTGGTGTAAGCTTGGACAAGATGTTAACTAATATATCGCCTTCATGAGGATCATCCGTTTTGATATGAATGAGGAACATGTTGTCTGGGAATTGCGAGAATACTTCGCCAAGAGAAGGCATTAATCCGACACCTTTGCCGCGAAAAGGAAATGTCTTTCCAAGATCGGCCGTATATCCGTAGCCAATATCCACCTTTTTCAACTCAGCCATTGTATAGTCCTTGGACTGCCCTTTTACATTCGTTCGACAGTCAAGTGTCCAATCATGGAAAACAGCGAATTGCTCATCTTTGGTCATATGGATATCAAATTCGACCTCATCTGCGCCAGCATCAAAAGCAGCTTGCATCGATGGCAGGGTATTCTCCAGATACGGATGCTCCGGGTCAAAAATGCGCTCAGCTGTGCAGGTGTCGTTCTTCAGATTCTCTGTATGGAAGGTTTGTGATAGACCACGATGCGCCATGAGAAACGGCTCCCCAGTCCGTTCTTTCGCAAGGAGTGATGTGTTGTTCACATAAATGAACACAAGGAGAACGAGGATCGTCCATACGATTTTACTTTTAAAAAGTTTTCTCAATCGTCTCATTGGTCCTCTTCCAACTGTTCAATCGGAGCAGTCAGACTATGGATCGTAAGCAGCGCATGTGTACGTTTGGCAGTTAATAGCTCAACTGATTGTTCTACATAGAATTGTTCGTATTCTGTAGGCTTTACACGCACTTTCATTAATTTTCCATTCGGTTTCCGAATATGTACGCGATATTCTTCCATAAACTCAACTTTGGCCGTCATTTTCTCCGCGTCATTCTGCACTAAATCAATACAAATAATAACCGCAAGGATAAGAAACACGCCTAGACATAAACTGAAAATGGAAACGAAAATAACAGGACTTTTAGCAGCAATATTTATGATTATTTGCACAAGCGTTAGGAAGAACATCAAACTAATCGTTACAAGCTGTAATTTTATAGACCTTTCGTAAAGCTTCATCAAACAATCCTCCCCTGCCATATTAAAATAGGACGTCAGTGAAATGGGACTCTCTACTTTGTATTCGTGAAAGATACAGCATTCCCCTTGTTAAATGAACGCAAAAAAAGAACATCCACAGGATGCTCTTCCTTTTTACGAATGAGAACGGAATTTAACGAGCTTTTCGTTTCCGCTTATGAAATACGAACCACGCTACTCCGATCGTTCCGACAGCGAGCAATGCGCTAAACAGAACGATATAGCTCAAATGAAATATATTCAAATCAGTTCCTCCTCAGTAACATATACCCCATACATTCCTTACTTAGTAAGATGGATCATCCGCAGCTAAAATATGTAGATCCGCATAGGATAATTCTAGGAGGTGCTGCTACGTGGACAATAAGCGTACATGTCGACTTATCCGTTCATCTCGAACCTATCATGGAAAACAAGGATTCGATTATCATGAAGCGATTTCCAAGGAAAGTGCTGATTCGCAAGGAATTTGTATGATGCTGCTAACCATTCTGCCGGGTCAACGAGCGAAAGCTCATCTGCATCAAAATCATGAAACCACCATTTATATGATGGAGGGGAAGTCCTGTATGTGGTACGGCGAGAACTTGGAACAACACATGGAACTAGAACAAGGTGACTTCCTCTATATTCCAGCTGGCATGCCCCATCTCCCCTATAATCCAAGTACGACGGATATTTGTACTTGTGTACTTGCCCGCACGGATCCCAATGAGCAAGAGAGCGTTCTTCTGCTGCCTGAGCTTGATGCACTGTGGGATTCTAAAAAGACTTAACGAAAAGAAAAGCAGAGAATCCACGATGGATTCTTTGCTTTTCTTTTCGTTTCTTCGCTTCCCCCATACCTATTGTCTTTCACCTTACATCAACCAATGGAAGCGTCTTTCTCCTTGCCTTCATGGCCAAATAACAAGCTGTCAGGATGGCACCCGATGTTCCGCAAATGATGTCAGTCATGGTATCGAGCAAGCTGCCATTTTGTGAGTTGAGACCAAACAAGTGATCTGTTGCAAACTCATAGATTTCCCAAACACTCGCCATCGCCACAGAGAAGAAAAAACAAAGCCATACGGCGACCTTTGATGAAGGTGGTTCCGTTCCCTCTTGGTGATGGGCTGCTTTGCTATAAATGAGTAACCCGATGAAACAGAGAATAACGCCCGAGAAGAGATGCTCTATTTTATCCAAATAGGGAATGACGCCATAAAATCCAAATTCGTTGGCTATGAACATCGTGACGAATATAAAGAGCAGTACACAGAAGCGCAACGAAGTGAACATGGTTGTCTTCGTCCATTTGACAAGGAGTCGAATTAGCTGAAGAACAGCCACAATGAGCACCGCTTGAAACATTTTGGTCCCATTACCTCGCACCAGAAAATAAACAAAACAGCATCCCGCTAGTACATACATCCCTAATTCAATGAGATCATTCCACCGATCCTTACCCTTCATCTGCCCCATCTCCCTATTTCATCCTGAAAAAAAAGGAAGCACCTTACCTGGTCAATTAAAAAGCACTTCATTATCCTATGCCCCGTATTGAACGAAATGAATGCCGTCCAAGCTGCAAAACAAAAATCCCGCCTACCGCTTAACAGCGAGGGGCGGGTTTATGCCGAACTATTTTTTGTCTGCAAGCCATGTGGACAATGAACTGATTTCATCATCGGAAAGCTTTCCTTTAAAAGCAGGCATTGCACCCTTACCGTTGGTAATGAGCGCGGTAAGCTGATCTTTAGAGTGTTTGCTGCCTACCTTCTGAAGATTCGGTCCGACTAAACCTTCCAAATTAGCGCCATGACAGCTGACACAATTGGCCTTGAAAACCGTCTGTGCATCAGCTTTTGTTGTCGTTCCAGTGCTTGCGGATGCTGTTGGTGAAGTGGTTGTTCCTGCAGTAGGACTAGGTGTCGTTTCACTCTTGCCACAAGCAGATAAAGCGCCAGCCAGCAAGAGGGTGAGTACTACAATCTTTCTGTTCATGCGTATGCTTCTCCTCACATTTTTTAGGTTCACATGCCGTATTTTGAAATCGGATACCTACCACTACATTACCCCCGTTTCCATATTTTCATGCAAATGATGAATAGGAAATGCCATTCAAGCTCAACATATCCATAACTACCCAGATGTACATAAAATTCCATGGAGGAATGACAAATTGGCTGACAAAAACACGCAACATACACCTGATCATTCGCGTCGCCGTTTTCTCAAGTATACCGGTACTGCCATTGGTGGCGTGGTCGTCGGTGGCGTCATTGGAAGCGCAGTGTCAGGAGGTTTCAAGAAAGATACACCCCAAACCTCTCCAACGCCATCCGCAAGCCCTAACCCGCAAGTCACCGCGGACTATAACCAGGCACCGATGTTCCTCAATCAACTCCAGCTTCAGGTCGCCGAAGCCGCCGCGGAACGGATCTTTCCCAAAGACGACAATGGCCCAGGCGCAGCAGAGCTAGGTGTTGCTTTCTATATCGATCATCAGTTAGCCAGTCCATGGGGCGTAAATGCGCGAACCTATCGAATGGGACCCTTCGTCAAGGGTGAAGCCACTCAAGGTGATTACCTCAGTATTGAACGTCATGAGCTCATCACGATGGGTCTGAATAGTCTTGAAGAAACCGCCAAAACCAAGCATACGAAGGGCTTCGTTGATATTACACCTGAGGAACGGGATGCCATTCTCACCTCTATGGAAAAAGGCGAAATCCTTGTCGTGAACGGTATCACAGGGAAAACCTTTTTCAACTCATTTCGCATCCTCGTTATGGAAGGTGTCTACTCTGATCCGCTGTATGGCGGGAATAAGAATATGGCTGGTTGGAAAATGCGTAAATATCCAGGCAACCAAATGAGTTATACGAACATGATCGATAAAGATCAATTCGTCGTTATGGAGCCCCGCAGTTTGCACGATCATTTTGTTCACTAAAGGAACAATTCTCACGAAGGAGGGAATACATGGATGGCTACTAAAATGCCGAAAGTCCCCGTTGTCATTGTCGGTATGGGATGGGTCGGGGGAATTATTGCTGCTGAATTAACGAAGCAAGGTGTGAAGGTTGTTGGCTTGGAGCGTGGAAAGCCACGAAATACCGCTGACTACTACATGGTCCATGATGAGCTGCGGTACGCCTCACGCTATGATCTCATGCAAGATTTGTCCAAAGAAACGGTGACATTCCGTAATACCGAGAAAATGGCTGCTGTGCCTATGCGGGAGTATGGTTCTTTCCTACTCGGGGAAGGTCTTGGCGGGGCGAGTGTTCATTGGAATGGACAAACCTATCGTTTTCTCCCCTATGACTTCGAGATTTATAGCAAAACCGTAGAACGCTACGGCAAGCAAAAGATTCCAGAAGGCATGACGATTCAAGACTGGGGCATTACATATGACACGTTAGAGCCCTATTTTGACAAATTCGAGAAACTAGCTGGTATTTCAGGTGACGCTGAACAGAATCCAATGGTGGGCAAACGTTCCGCTCCTTTTCCTACTAAGCCGATGGTGAAAACACCTGTCTTGAAATTGTTCGAGGACGCAACCAAAAAGCTCGGGTATCACCCGTATATGATGCCTTCGGCTAACTTGTCAGAGCAATATACGAACCCGGATGGTATCACACGTGCAGCCTGCCAATATTGCGGCTATTGCGAGCGATTTGGTTGTGAATACGGAGCAAAAGCCGATGTCATAGTGACGGCTCTCCCTATTGCGCAGAAATCTGGCAATTTCGAATTACGTTCCTACTCCAACGTGACTCAAGTGTTAAATGATGGAAAAAAAGCTAGCGGCGTTGTTTACGTAAACACGGTTACGGGCGAACAATTCGAGCAGCCGGCCGATGTTGTCATCATGGCAAGCTATGTATTCAATAACATTAAGCTGCTGCTCACATCCAAATTAGGCAAACCTTACGATCCAGCGACAGGTAAAGGTGTCATTGGTAAAAATTACTGTTACCAAACAAACGGCGGAAGTGCCACAGGCTTCTTCGATGAAAAACAGTTCAATTTATATGCAGGCGCCGGCTCCCTCGGCATGGAGATTCCTGATTTTAATGGCGATAATTTCGACCATACGAATCTGAATTTCATCCACGGTGCAGGTATTCGCATTTCCCAAACTGGCCAGCGACCTATTGCAACGAACTCGGTTCCCAAAGGCACAGCTGCCTGGGGTGGCGATTTTAAACAAAAGTCGCTGAAGTACGCGAACAGTGTCTTGTCCGTCTCTCCACAGGGAAGCAGCTTACCTTGGAAGCATCATTATGTAGATTTGGATCCAACCTACAAGGATGCTTACGGACTTCCGCTCCCGCGTATCACCTTCGATTTTGAAGAGCAAGATCGACAAATGATCAAATTCGTAGCTGGTAAAGCAGCAGAAATTATGAAAGAGATGAACCCAACGACCATAGGTTCCTCGGATCAACTTGCGCCTTACAATATCGTTCCCTATCAATCGACTCATAACACAGGGGGCGTCATTATGGGGGCAGACCCGTCAACTTCAGCGGTTAACTCGTATTTGCAAATGTGGGATGCTGAGAATGTATTTGTGGTAGGTGCATCCGCATTTGCTCACAATAGCGGTTACAATCCAACAGGAACGGTTGGAGCCTTGGCATACCGCGCCGTTGAAGGCATTGCTAAATATTTAAAACAAGGTGGAAGTGTCGTTTGAGATCATGAGTTAAGGCGTCTTTACGATTCATGAAGGAGGTGGAATGGTATGGAGCAAGAAGATTGGATCTTACATTTGACGGAAGTTCGCAAGCGATTGCTCATTGTGTTCGCCTGGTTCATCGTCACACTATGTGTCGGTTTATACCTCTCTTCCGATATTCTCCTGTACTTGAAAACTCAGCCATTAATCGGTGAAATTAAGTGGAATGTGTTTGCTTTTACAGATGGGCTGATGATTTATATGAAATGTGCGTTTCTGTTCGCTGGTTTATTTACAATCCCTGTGATTCTCTACCAAGCATGGGCTTTCGTGAAGCCAGGGCTGACGGAGAGTGAATCTAGGAGCGCACTCCCTTATATACCCGTCGCCTTTGCCTTGTTTATCATTGGGGTTTCGTTCAGCTATTGGGTCGTTTTCCCGATGATGATGCGTTTCATGATTCGGATGAATCAATCGATCGGTGCTGTCGAAACCTATGGGATAGATCGCTATTTTGCTTTCCTGTTTCAAATTGTGATACCGATGGCTATCGCCTTCGAGCTGCCCGTTGTTCTTCTGTTCTTAACTAAGATCGGACTGCTAACGCCACAAATTTTGAAAAAGTCCAGGAAATATGCCTATATCGCGCTAACCATCACTGGCTCCTGCATCTCGCCACCTGATATGATTTCACACTTATCCGTCACCATTCCATTGATCTTATTGTTTGAAATCAGTGTTTTGGTGGCCGGCTGGCAATGGCGAGCCATGCAGCGTGTTGCGAAACTAAATCTAATCGAAGAATGAGTTGAAAATAGGAAAAGAGGATGAACACCATGTTCAACAATATTGGCGTTTCAGGATTAATCTTGATTCTGGCTATCGCTTTAATCGTTTTTGGCCCTTCCAAACTGCCACAGCTGGGTCGTGCTTTTGGGGATACCTTACGTGAATTCCGTAACTCAACACGTAATATCATGGAGGATGGCGAACGTGACCATTTGATTGAGAATGAGGGCAAGAAGCCGCCTCTATCATGAAGTGAAAAGGAGCCTTTCACCTGGTGAAAGAGCTCCTTTTACTTATTTTACATACATCCAGGGAACACTCATCGCCATAAAGCTATTGTTTTCTCGCGACAAAAGTGAGACAAGCTGTCTTCAACCGAATGGGTCTGCCATTACGCTCTATGTCAAAAGCTAAATTATTTAATGTCGTTAACAAAACTTCCCAACCCTCATACTGATTATCTATAATGGTTTGTAAGTGTTCGGTTGTAAGATTAAGCTCGATGAGAGGCGTTAGTTCCTCTCCAGTTAACTTATCCATTTCTTGCAGCTGTGAATTCAGAATCAAACAATGAATACCCTTATCCTTTGTCCCCATCGTCATTCGATCCAGAACACGTTTAAATGTTTGTTCCGAATCCACATGCTCCAGTGACGATACAGCAACGATATAGTCGTAGGTATCCGCCGCAATATCATACTCTCCAATGTCAGAGAGGTGGGTTTCGATTCTTTCACTAACATCGAATTGTTCACTGTAAACCAGCAACTTGGTAAGCGCGGATTGCAGGATATCCACACAAACCACTTTCCCCCCTTTATATTTCAACGCTTCCGCCATGGGGATGCTGTTTCGCCCAACACCACAACCCAGATCCAGGACAGTAACATTCTCATAATCGTCGAAATGGGATAACGTTTGCATGACTGTTTTCACAGGCTTCGATAGCCAGGTTCCCTCTTCAAATAACTTATAATTTTCATAGCAAGCTTCATGGTATTTTCGTTCTTCTTCCCTAATCTTCGTAATCCGAGAGTATTCGATCAACCAACAATCTCGCAGCTCACCCTCATGCATCTCATGAGCAACGAGTTCCTTCACTTTCTTAAAACCACAGCGCTCATAACAGGTGATTGCTCGCACATTCCATTGCTGTGGATCCATCACCACACGATCTGCCCCGAGTTCACCTACTAAGTATTCCACCATGGATGTCACGAGCAGCTTCCCGATCCCTTGATTCCAATAGTCCGTTTCACCTATAAATTGATCCGTTCCATAAATGGTCCCCGCCAAATCATCGTACCCGTATTCTAAGCGTTCCTCTTCATCAATTTCATAAAATTGAATATACCCGATCGGCTTCTTGTGGTATTCAATAAGGCATCTCGTCGCAGAGTCTTCCTTATAGAAATGCTCCTCTACCCTCTCCATGTCATGGGGGCGATCTCGCCCTTCATAATAAGAGAGAACCAAGGGATTATTCAACCAGGATACGAGCAGCTCTTTATCGCTGGACGCCAATTTTCGTACTGTCAGTGCATCGGTTTGGTAGATTAGCATAGGATACCTTCTTTCTTCTTTTAGCTTTTTGCTACTTCGACATTCACACTTTCAATTCTTTTTTTAATAAAAAGATAGCTTGTTTTTTGCACGATCGTAAGTTTTTGCAATCTATTGCGATACGAAAGCTAGGCGCCTATACTGAATGTGAACATACGATGAATGTGGAGGCCGTTATGAAAATCTATCTCATTCGACATGCAGAACCGGACTATCCCAATAATACCATAACCCCGCCTGGCCATCTTGAAGCGCAAGCGTTAGCAGAGCGTCTATGTGGAACAAAGATCGATCGTATCTATCACTCCCCGTTAGGCAGGGCTATACATACGATGCAGTACACCGCGGATGCAATGGGCATTCAACCGACCTTACTGCCATGGACTGCAGAACTTGAGGGCTGGAACTTCGTGCATCCAAATGGGAAAACCGAAGTTGCCTGGAATGTCGATAACTCATGGATTCGTGAGCATCGCCCCTATCCCTCCAGTGAGAATTGGCATCAACTTCCACCTTTCAATATGCCGGATTTCCATGACAAATATGAAGACATCCGCCGCAATTCGGATCGCTTCTTTGAAGAAAATGGCTATCAACGCGAAGGTGGACGCTATCGAATTATGGCATCTAACAGGGACACCATTGCTGTGTTCTGCCATCTCGGCTTCGGCTTAGCTTGGTTGTCTCATCTTCTTGAACTTCCTTTGACGATGGTCTGGGCAGGCTTCTGGATCGCACCAAGTTCCGTAACGACGATTGTCATGGAGGAACGTTCACATGGCTGGGCTGCTCCACGATGCTATGGCGTAGGTGATGTTGGACATCTCTATCAAGCCAATCTCCCCCTCAGCCGTGCTGGGTTGCTTGCAGACAACATTGATTAAAATAATAGGAAGAGGCTATTCTGCAAGTAGACATCATGCTACTTGCAGAATAGCCTCTTCCCCCACCATTACCGACGCCAAACAATCTCAATGTCTAACTCCTCCAGGATATGACCGCACGCAATCTCGTATATGTTATTCCCTAGTGCGATTACCTGTTGCTCCTGCCCATTGGCCAAGACATGCGATGGAACAACCTCCGAATGAAAAGCAAATCTTCCGCCTTCACGCAGTCGAATCAGCTCACTTCCTTGCTTTCGCCACTGCTTCAAGATCGCATGGGTGGAGGCATATTTATTAAGTAACCCTATTGGTGTTACCTCGTTCTTCATCTCAACAAGCAGAAATAGCTTACATGCTTCTGGCTGTAGCGTGAACACACAACACTCCCACGGTTCCAATACCTTAACTTCTTGAGAGAAATGTTCAAAAAGAACAACACGTTTATCTGCAAGTGTCGGTATGTCCATCGTGGAGATTGTACCTTCTTGCTCAATAGGTTCTTCCCCAATATGAAACGCTGCAACGATCCCGGCTTCTCCTGCGTAATTCCAAAGCTTAAGTGGGATAGGCTCTCGTATCGGATCCTTGGTCAAACAGTCCAGCGTAGGAACAGCAGTTCGTCCACACCGAATCAGCTTACCATCACTATAGATTAACGGCAAAAGCTTTGTCGGATCGGTTTGACCAAGTGGATCACTGATATAGACCGGTCCACCGTTAATGGCTCGTAGTACGGCATTCTGATGATCGTCATGATTAATCGTCCAGAACATATCCCAATCCCCCCAATAGAAGGAACCATGATAGTAGGAGTTGTACGCATTTTGTATCGCATGCTCACGAAATCCATTGGGGCTCTTCGGCATGAAGTCATCACTGTTACGGGACACCGCAGATGTTGGGCGATGCCATATGTTTTCTGCCGCCATGCCCATGCAGTTAATCATCGTACGATTGAAATGCAGCGCAACCGAAGCTTCTATGGCTTGATGTGCCGCCGAAGCGGAAGCGCCGACAGAACGTTCGAATTGTAGGAAGTTATTGATTGCCGCTTGACTGTCCACCTTAACGAAATCAATGCCTTGTCGGCGAAGATATCCGTGCCATGCATGCCAGAAACCGAAGCCCAACGCCGGATCAGGATATGGAATAAGACTTCCATCTGCTGTCTTGTATAAGTAATTCCCAAGCGATTTGGCAAGGGTGCTGTTCGAATCGATGCCGCCCCAATACCCGACGATGGTATGCCAGACGCCGACCCATTTCACACCATGTTTCTCTTTAAGTTGAGCTACCGTAGCTGCGAGACCCTCTGGAAATTTATCTGGATTCGCGTCAAAAGCCTGCAGCTTGCCACCTGCTTCGGTGGACCAGCCATCATCAATCATCATCCAACGTACGGGAAGACCAACACGGTTAAACTCCTCAGCTTTGGCCAATACCCCTTGCTCATCAACCTTCTGGTAAAAAGCATCCCAACTGCACCAGCCCAAATAGTCTAGCACTTCAGGATACGTTTTGTGCTCTCGCGGGAGGACTGGATAGTCCAATTCCATCAGTGCAGCTTCCGTTGTTCGATCTGCCAACGTGTACGGCTCCTTGCCAAATCCTAAGACGAACGCTAACGTCTCCTGATGCTGTAAGCCTCCTTGATAAGAAGACAGAATCACGGATAAGCCTTGATCATGAGTGCCGCCTCCACCTTGAAGGTCGGTTCGGCAAACAGGTCCACACACAGGCAACAATCGATAGTAAGCGGCATCAGACTGCCAAAGCAACGAAATCGTTTGAGCCGGAAGTTTACTCAGATCAGATTCAAAGTGAGGTCGTGTCCACCATTCATTATGCTGATAATTCGCCATCAAACTTGTCAATCCCACGATCTCATCCAGCGTAATGCGAATGCTCGCTTGGGAAGAAAAAGATTTCTTTTGCATGAATGGATTCTTCGTAGCAATCCGTCCATTAACAAATCCCAGAACGATATCCTCGAAACACCTTAATGTAAATGACACATTGACGTTGCCGCCGTCATCGAATTTCAATGTATGTTCCTCATACGCCCCAAGTTTGTTAACACCATGCATGGTCTCACAGACTTGATACACCAGTTTCTTGGGCACTTCGTTGTCCAAAGCAACTGTGACTCCGAAGCCGCTGAGCACAGGCCGACCCGAACCCTCTTCCAAGCCTAGCGCAGATACTAGCAAAGTCGAATCCTTATAAGTAAACATCGTTGTCCACTTCCTGATCGTTTATTAGCATGGAATGGCCATGATAGAGACCCGTTCAATCTCAACCTTGGCCATTCGTATATGCGTACCATATGCTATTTTACATTATATACCATTTTCTTCATTCCAATGTGACCAAGTTAGTTAATGCCGTCATATCGGTAAGATTATCCCAAATGAATGCTTTGAGCGTGTACCCTTCCACCGATTCTGGCATGGTCATCGATACCGTTAACGTCGTATTATCGTATTTGTTCAATACAACCTCTTGCGTCTTGGTTTCCACAATGCCAGTTGGCGATTGCAAGGAGACAATCAGCGTTGCATTCAAATGCTTATCGGTTGAATTTATGATTCTAGACGATACCGTAATCGTGCCTGTCGTCAGAGCGGTTATTTCCTGACCACTGGCATCCGTGAACAACGGTGTCTCCACAGACTGTTTAGGTCCGACGATCACCTCAACCGAGTTGCTTTCGATGATGCTGCCGTTATAGCTGAATTTGGCATGAAAACGAGTCACACCTTCAGAAATTCCTTTCACGAATCCACCATTAATAACAGCCACTGTCGGATCATCAACGATATAGGACAGCTCCGTGGAATCTGTTGGCAATTCGACCATTTGACCGTCACGATCTGTGCCTGTCACAGAGAATTTCGTGGATTCCTCTAAGCGCAGCTGCAGCTTCGAAGTGAACAGCTGAATGTTGGCGATATCCTCCAAGCCGAAGCCCTCCAGATAAACGAGCTTAATCGCATCCGCTGCGACCTCGCCACTTGCCGCATCGCTCAATTGAATGTAGCCTGAAGTGCCTGCACTGAAACTATGGATACCGAGCTGATTCCAAGTGCCTCCCCTTACCGGCCTTTGATCGGCTGTATAGGTTTTTGATCCTGTTGCGGAAGTGACCGTGTACTTCGCATTCCCCGCCCTCGATGAACCACCGTCTGGCAGATAGTAATACACGGCGTAAAAACCAGGGATTGCAACCTGCGGGGTCCATTTGACAGAGTTTGTGCCTGATCCTGCTGCAATCCTCACAAAGTTGTTATTATAAGAATTGCTTCCTGTTGAAGCAGTCCAAGTGCCGACCTTAACAGACTGTGTATCATCGACAATGATGGACTTCCGTGTTTTTACGGGAATACTTGCGCTCGGCTCGGAGGAATTCCAATTCCTGTCTTTCGCCACCACATAGAGCGTGTAATCTGTATCTGGTGTGAGTCCTGTGACCGTAGCTTCATTGCTAGCGATGACAGAAGTGAGGAGCTGATTGTTCGCTGCGTTATAGATATCCGCATCCAAGTCCACGCCATTTTCAGAAGCTGCCCATGTCAAACTTACCGTCGAGTCTTGATAATCTTTAACGGCTACCGTTGTCGGTTTGGCTGGAGCAATCGTATCGTTGATTGCTGTGGACGAATCTTCGAACGCTCCGATATCCGGTGATCCTCTGTATATCGGATTGTTCCAGAAGTCCCTTCCTCCGTTGTTAGCGACCACAGCACCTGCACCAATCAACGGCGAATCTGGCTTCAGTTTATAACCATCCACCGTGTTGTAACCATCTACACCTTTTCCTGGATCCACAAAACCTGGATCACCTACGACGTTATTCTTACCTTGAGACGGTGCGGCTTTACCATAGAAAGCGTTGGATAAGAATTTGGGTCCTGTCGGATACGTTTCAGTGATTGGCGTTGGCCCTGTAACATAGAAGACGTTGTTCATAAACGTAGCATTCGAATTATTTTTCATTTGGAACCCGATACCGAGATCATTATAGAAGACATTGTTATAATAGATTCCCGGATCATTAATGTTCAGTGTATAACTATGCCATCCGTCACGCTTATCATTCTGACTGATATTGTAGCGGAGGATGTTAATACCACCTTTCAACTGACCCATATCCATAAAGAAACCGCCTGCATTGTCATGGGTATAGTTGTATTGGAATATATGGTCGCCTCGTGTTGCCAGATCCGTATCAAATGCTGCAGAATCCGAATCGGCTTTGATCTCCGCACGCGTACGACCTACTTCGTTAAATTGCACCAGCGCCCGGTCGGTTCTCCATACCCAGATACCCGCAATCCATTTGATACCGGGAGCATAAGCACCTGCATCCAAGCTGATATTATACTCAATCAATGGATTAGATGAAACCCCTACAATAATGCCGTCTGCACCCGTATTGGAGACCGTGTTACCTCTAATCGTGACGTTTTTGTTAAAATACGCGACATCATTGGAGAAAGCTGTAATATTAACCCCGATGACCGCCAGATCATGAATATAATTGTTTTCTAGCGTCAAACCGTCAATATAAGCTTTGGGCTTACCGGTTTCGAATTCCCAAGCTTCGATTTGAATACCGGCGTTCGCATTTTTGTTAACCCCTTTATCCTTACCATCGGTAGTCGTAGTCGTCGCTTCGCCTGTCAAATTCATCCCTGTGACATCATGGATGTCCATATTACGAATTGTAATATCATTCATAGGTCCATTGTGAAATGACTTAATCCAGATCCCGCTTCTTCTATAAAAACCTGTTTTGTAATCATCCGGTGCCGCTGGATTAAAGTTCGTTAACTCCAAGTCCTGCAGGGTGATATATTGAATGTTTTCTAAATCAATTGCTGCATAAGCGGCATTGGCATTAATGACAGGTGCAGGACCTTCCCCATATTTACCTACTACAATCGGATTGCCCTCTGCCCCTGAGCTTTTCAGCTTCAGTGAACCCGACCAGGAACTTCCCGACTTGAACAAGATATGATCGCCAGGTTGAAAATTGGTCTTATTATTTACCTTGGATAAGCTCTTCCAAGCTGTCGCTTCACTCGTTCCGTTATTACTGTCACTTCCTCCTACGGCATCAATATAGTAGGTAACTCCGTCAGCATAGGCATGATTAACAGGACCGACAGCTCCCCATACGCTAAGCAGCATAATTGCAGCCATGGCGATGGAAATCAGCTGTACAAATTGACGTTTACAATTCATGGTTACCCTCCTCATTGGCCGCCGATGTAGGACAATAGGCCATATTCCAAAATGTAATCAATAGCCGCCCGCTTCGCCGCTGCATTGCCTTTGAGATCCAGACGAAGTGTGATTGGCTCATCAATTGGCGTCACACTTTGGTTCAGACCAGATGGACTTGTCAGTGTCACCACGTAACTGTGGTTATCACTGTTTACTTTTGCAATACCTTGAAACTCCGGTGCAGCAAGTGGCGTGATGTTAAATGTCGCCAAAGCATGAATCCCTTCTGATCCTGCTGTCAAAGCAGCTACGTGCTGGACAACTTCCGCTGGAATACTCAAGGTGAGGTCATCGGACTTGATATCCATCTTTTTCTTTCCATTTGCGCTAAAGTCTTCGACTGGCATGCTAACCTGGAGCGCATCGGAAGTAACGGTGATACGCACATCTTCGTTTGAATAGATCGTATTTACAACCTGCAGGCTGAACGAAGATACTGCACCTGAACTGAATTCAAAAGATAAGGACGAGTTACCTATTGGCAATGTGGCGAGGTAGCTCTTGTTCAGCATAACTTGAGTACCATTCACAACATAATCCGTACCCGCCGCAAGAACGTGCGTTCCATTCTTGATCGCCGTCAGCGTATTCCCATACAAGTTCATGGCAACGCTCACGTCAGCTTGAATAGCAGCATTCTTGTCAAACGAAGCCGTTACAGGCGAAATGGTCGAAGTAGCATCACCAACCGTAAAGGCTGCTGTTTGCGGAACTTGGATACCTTGGCCGCCAACTTTGACGGTGTATGCTCCTTTACCATTAGCCAAACGGCTTAAATCGATCTGGAACGAAAATTTACCATCTACATCGCTAACAGTTTGATCCAACGTGATCGTAGCCCCGGCTTCATTTTGCACGGCCATTGTGACATATTTGTTGTTAACATGAACCGTTTGCCCGCTCAACGTAACGAACTGCGTACTCGGATCAACGACCGCTGTTACTTGCATCTCCGATGCCGGTGGAGTTGATGGCTCGAAAGCGATCTTGCCAAAGTTTCCTCTTACCTTCTTGTTCACCTCGCCGTTAATCGTCCAACCCCATTGTCCACGGCTAGCAAAGCCACCATCGCTTAGGAAAGCGTTCAGGATGAATGGTTTGCCCGTCCATGGCTGCGACAAACCGAGTGCATGCAGAGGTATGGCCGCTTCCATCGTGTACCCTTTTCCATCCGTGTCCTTCTTGAGCTCCATGAAGACGGAAGGTTTGGAGTTTACGCCATTTATGGACATGTAGGATTGGTAGCCAAACTCGATACCACTTCC
Source organism: Paenibacillus qinlingensis (assembly GCF_031455095.1). GTDB lineage: Bacteria > Bacillota > Bacilli > Paenibacillales > NBRC-103111 > Paenibacillus_E > Paenibacillus_E qinlingensis_A. The sequence goes on along the minus strand of NZ_JAVDSB010000001.1, from coordinate 1,134,757 downwards.
AAGTACCAGCTGAATATCTGTAGGCAGCATGGTACCCTTTTTGTCCGGATACTGAGTATAATCTAGATCTTCAGCACCCATAAACAATTCCAGTACATCACCATTCCAAATGCCGGTTCCTGTTTTGGTGTTAATCATCGGTGTAGGATCTTTAATCTTAGCTCCGAGATACAGCTTTCTCTCATCATATTTGAAATAAATGTCCGCACTGTGCTTATCCCCATTATTATCGGTTACGCCTGCAATGCGCAGCAGTTCACTGCCAGCCCATTCTCCTGTCGGATTACCGATGGAATCGGTGTCAACCACACCATCTAAAACGATTTCTCCTGATGCTTGTTTGATCACAATGTCGGTATCAATCGGATTTACGGGTACTTCTGCCCCATAGCCAAATGCCATTTTCGTCAAGTACGGGAATCCGTTGGTTATATTTCCAACGAGCTTGACTCTTACAAATTTTACGCCTGGCGGCAAATAATTAGCCTGAAGAACATCAGGAATGCTGTTATTGGCTAATGATCCGAAAGCCGGATGCTTGTAAACACCTGCAATATTGTACACTGTAAAATCGGTGCCATTGGTCGAAGTCCAAATCTCCATGGCCTGGCTGCTCGGCAGATTACCAAAATAATAGCCTTCGACGTAAGCATTTTTGAAATCCTTGCCTGCTGGAGCTGCATACGTCATCATCGAAGCAACCGTCGGATCCTTGCGTTTAATATAAGAAGTGGTGCCGAAGGTTCGAATATCCGCAATACTCGTTGGATTGACGACTTGTAAATTGCTCGTATCGCTCCCCGCTGTGTACATGGCGAAATTGGATGCATCATCAATCAGATAACCGCCTAATGGCGCTGACGTTGACAGGGAACTCTCGATCGTAATTTGATCAATTCTAAAGTCATTTGCAGTTGCTGTATCTCCATAAAATCCGGATTGTGGCAAAATGACACGGAGATATTGGGTGCCCGGAGTAATGGGTTCAGCTGTCGAGTAAGTTGCTTTCACATACTGAACACCGGATGTCATAAGTTCCGGACGAAGCTTGCGAAGCAGATTCACTTTTTTACCGTTTTCAAAAGTACCTGTCTGACTGTTGTACACCGCTTCATAGACAGACAGTTCATTTTGAACCGTAAAGTTCAGCGTCCATTTATTATAAGTGACTTCCATATCCAATGACTTCAAGTCGTTCATACCGGCAGAGTACGACAAATCGCCAGCTACGCCAACCGCACCGCCACTGTTAATGGTCGTTCCTTTGTAACTGAACACTTTTGAAAAAGAAGTCAAATCATCCACAAACCGATTAGAGCTGTCAAAGCTAATCGTATTGCCGATCACCGTTCCAGCCTGTGGGGAAGTAGGTGGCTGCGATACGTATACACCAGTGCTTACCACATGCGACCCGGTTGTCGTCCCCTGCTGTGCTACAGGTGTCACACCGAAAAATAAGAATTTGCCTATATCCTCCGCTGCAACTATGTATTCTCTAGTTCCCGCATTTGTAATAGCTGTTCTATCCGAGCCATTTGCTTGATTGCCACGGTACCACTTATAAATTGATGTTCCTTCTAGATCTGATTCCGCATCGCTGAAGGTATAATTACCAGTTAACGTATTCCCAGGTAAAGGTGTACCATATACGTTCAATGTCACCGCAGTAGGTGCTTGGTTAGCTGGAACGCCTCCAGATTCTTTCACAATAAGCATATCATCGACGGCAATGGTGCCTGTTCGATAACGGTAAGAAGAGAAAGCATACTGGAAAACTTCAGTTGCAGCCGGCGTATAAAGTGCAATATTTGCAGCTGAGGCAATCGGTACACCATCAATCGCCACACTATATTTCTTGGCCGTCATATCAACATCCACATGAATGTTGTACCATTGATTCGCCACGATACCAGACTTGACTGTCGCCTTATCCGTTGTACCTATAGTTCTACGCGAAATCGTGCTGCCGAAAAACAACAGTTCAACCACTTTTGCACCACTTGCATCCTTCAATGCTAAGAAGTAACCTTCGAAATCTGAGACTATTGAACTCGTCTTCGCACGCAAATCTACGCTAAACGAAGTCGTTATGGGTGTAGCAAAGTTATATGTAGCTGTGTTTGCAGTACCATTATTATTCTCTGTCGTGGATAATGAGCGGTTGCCATATGTATCCGCCACAACACTAACTAAATTGGGGCTTGCTGTCGCAACCCACCCAGCCGGAACTTGGCCAACAGCTGTACTTTCAAAGTTTTCCGATAAAACAGTTACAGTTGCGGCCTCAGCCTCTTGCGTTGATAAAGGAATCATGCTGAATATGAGAGCTGCCAATGTAAGAATGGTTACTAGTTTTCTCATTCTGCCACCTCGTCATTATCTCGAATTTCCTTACTTTTCGAGCAATTACACCGCTAATTCACCCTTTCGCAGCCCTAGCGCCGCCTGGAAACTAGGAATCCGTTACTACCGTGAAAGCTTTCCCAGCTTCCGCCTGCCCTTCCTCGCCTTTTTCATATGTAATTTTCTCACCTCCAAGTGAAATCGTTTTCAGTTCACCCACATATTAACAGTTGCAAATTAGCCCCGACTATATGATTACATGACATTAACATCGAATTTGTAACCTCTTGTACAATGTCAGCATTGAACTAAATAAATTCAAAGTAAAATGCAAAGCGGAATCGTTGCGTATTCTCGGTAAGATCTTGTTTGCGTATAAAATCTAAGGCATAAAATGTAACATCCTTGCCAAAATGGTTCAAAAATTTCAGCTGCTCCACACTCGGATTCAGCAATTCATGATCAAACTGAATGACTAACCTATAGCGGATACCTTCCAGCTGGACTCTCCCTTGCTCATAACTCTTAGGCTCCATGGCACAAATAAACCGTTCCTTCACTGAGTTTATGCCTTCAGTAAACTCGAAGTGATCCTCAAGTTGAAGTCTAGGAGGAATGCAATCCTTCTGCCACGTCCAACTACGTTCAAACGCATGTAAATTCAATTGTCCGTAAGTATCTTTCAAATCCAATGTAAACCGGTCATCATCAGGACCAATTTCCGCCTTAAGCACCTTGGCCTTAATCTCCTTACCCGTGAGCTGAAGTTCATGATTAATCATTGGAATGGAATGTCCTTGCGCCCCATTCCCTATAAACGTGTATCTAGCTGGACTAAAGTACTGTTTGGTATAAAGACCAGCGCCCATATCGGCAAGAAACGTTTCTTCACCCGCAGTCAACATAAAGTGACCGATGTCATTATGATTATGTGGCTCATCATTATAACCGCCTTTTGCAGCGAAGCAAAAACTGCCGTTCGGTTGGTGGACACGCGAAATCAGCCATTGTGCATCGGGTAAATAATAAGAAGCCTCCTCCCAATCCGTTCCTTTGAGGTTCACGTCAAACCAGATCAACTTACGCAGCGCTGGTGCAAAACGTCCGCAATGATCGTAAATCAACTTACCCTCGAAGCTGTATTCAGGGATATGCATGTCAGGTACTCTTCTAGCCCATTCGTGTGTGAGACCGATATTCACATCCGCTTCATCTTGCGAGTCAGAGAAATTAACTGTTTTTCTCCCCGTCAAAAAACTTTTTTGCTGAAATAACGCGATTTCTTTCACTTTTGGATGTTCAAAAAGATTAATGCCACCAGCTGTCCTGCGTTCTAGGAGTTGTGCCGCATACGTATAAAATCCAAAGCCGTAACTCCAATACATATAGCCTTCCAAGCACGCGCCGTCTTCTCCAAAGCCTTCCAAGAAGAGGTCGAGAATCGGCAGCGCTTTCTCTAGTACCATGGCAAGCTCCTGCGAGTCTTCAATTACATATATCGCAGCTGCAGCAATCGAGCCCGCACAGACTGCTGCCCAGTTATTACGCACAGCTTCCCAAAAATAGGCATTATTCAAATAGGGAATAAATACTCGACGATATATTTCTCGATAAATACGACCACGTACAGCCTCTGGCCACCCCTCTCCGGTAAGCTGCAGGATCTCAGCTAACGTAAACGCAGTTTCCGCTGCGAAGAGATCAATTTCTAAAGCGGGATCATGATTACCAATATGGGGATCAAGGACGGATTGCCTTATCGCTGCATGACCTGGCATTTGCTCATAATGTGCAGGCACACACCAAGAAAACTCGTTGCAGATTGCCCATACGATATCTAGCAACCCATCCCGATAGTCTTCGCGCTCAGGCCACAGCCAACTCAATAACCCGAATGCGGCTAATCTTTGCCTCCGATGGAAATAAACGGCCTCATACGTCTTACGGTTTCCGTCTTCCCATATTCTACGGAAAAGCGACCATGCCAGATCAGGTATCGGCGTCTGCAAAAATCGATCCCCTTCTGCCACTAATTGTTCCAGATATGGTAAATAAGCAGCATCGCTAAGGATCCGCTTGCGTACTTGTTGGCTGTCTTCATGGAATAGCCATGAATCTGCCCCCGTTCGGATAATACCTAGATGCTCAATAATTTCCTCAACCTTCATGCAGATAACCTCTCTTCCTCTGGGAGCCGAATATTTCTCCCTGCACCAAGACCTGCCCATAAGAACACGATGATAGCTACGAAAAGTAGACTCAGCGGCATACGCCAGCCTCCGCTCAAATCATGCAGCCAGCCGAATAATGCGGGCCCTGTACAAGCAAGCGTATACCCGATAGATTGTGCCATGCCGGATATTTCAGCTGCCTGACGTGCGCTGTTCGTTCGCAAATTAAAGAACATCATCGTCAGGCTAAAGGCAAAACCAGCCGCACTGCCAATTAATGCCCCTCCTAGGGCAAGGAGCACAGCATGATTCATAAATAAGCAAATAACTCCCCCAATAGACATGGCTGCACTCGTCAACGCTAGCACGCGTTGATTTTTAACCTTAACTGCAATCAAAGGCACAACAAAATTAAAAGGCAACCCAGCAAATTGCATTAAAGCAACCATCACACCCGAGGTGCCTGCCCCAACTCCGCGTTCCGCTGCAATATCAGGCAGCCAAGCCATAACCACGTAGAAAAAGAAGGATTGCAGACCCAAATACAACGTAATTTGCCAGGATAGTTTATATCGCCATAAAGATATGCGTTTACTTTTTGAACTTGGATTACCCGCTTGTATTTCCTGCCGACGAGCTCGCATGCAATACATCCAATATGAGGCAGTTAGGATGGCAAGGAATCCCCATAAGGCCAATGTTTTTTCCCATCCCCAACCAAGTGATCTGGCAATGGGTATACTTGTGGCCGAAGCAATGGATCCTGTTAGATTCATAGAGACCGTGTAGATGCCGGTCATAAATCCGAGTCGATTCGGAAAATAGCGATTCAGCAAGGATGGCAGCAAGACGTTGCCCACAGCAATACCCATGCCAGCCATTGTCGTGCCGACAAGCAGCAGACTTACGCCCGACCATGGCCTCAGCAACAGACCTGACGCCAGCAGGAATAGTGCCGCCAACACCACTCTTTCTAGACCAAAGCGATTGGCAAGACGTGGCGACAGGATAGAAAATGCTGCAAATGCCATCAAAGGCAGCGTCGTTAATGTACCTGCCACAAGATGGGATAAGTTCAACTTTTGACTAATCGATTCCAGCAACGGGCTAATGGACGTTAATGGCGCCCGCAAATTAGAGGCAATGAGTACAATGGCAATGACCATGGCTAGTTTATTTTTCTCAATTTTCCACATCCAGCTCACCCTTACTTAAATGGGAACGGCCCCGATTATCGGAGCCGTCCCTGTATTCATTATTTTTTGTTAGCTGCTGCCCATGCATCCAGCTGTGTTTGAACTTCTTTGTTAATTTTATCCATACCCGCTGCTTTCAACTTCTCAACCATCTTAGGCAAGTATTCTACAGGGTCTAATGTACCTGTGATCAAACCAGGGTAGAACTCAGCTAATGCATTGGTGTAAGCACTGATTTCGTTTTTCACATTTTCATTGTTGAAAATAAAGCCAATGCCCTTCGCTTCTTCCCCGTCTGTATTAAATTTGTTGTATTTCTCCCATTTTTGCGGATCTTCGTTTGTCCAGAGATAATCATTAAATTGATTACCGAACATGTAAGGCGCTCCGAGCGAATATCCGGAAGTTTGCGCTGTCACACCCTGCGGGAAGTCAATTGTATTCGCGTCTTTCTTTACAAAGTGCTTGCCTTCAAGCCCGAATGCAATCATATTGAGCAAAGTTTTATCCGAATACAACAGATTCAGGAACATCATGACACGTTCTGGATTTTTGGACGTACGGGAAATCGACAACATATTTCCAAGTACACTGCCTGTTGTAATCAGTGGCTTCGTGAACTCAACTTGAACCCATTTTTGACCGCTCGCTTGTGTTACTTCCATATCTTTTCCAGGTTTCAATGTTTCAGGGAAAGCGAACACTTTACCTGAACGGTACGTACCTGCGAAATCAGTCAACGTCGCAGCATCTTTGTTGATGTAGCCCGCTTTGTACCATTTATTCGCCAGCTTCAGCATATCCATATAGCGTGGATCACTGTATAGGTCAACTAGCTTCAAGTCTTTGTTGTTACGATCCAGGACACCCAGATTTGTTGCACTGGAGCTTGCCCCATAAAAATTGGCTTCTTGCACAGCGATGAATAGCGCATTGCCCTTGCTGCTTAAGAACGGAATCATCCCGGGCTCATTCTTCTTAATGACATCAAAGAACGGCTCCATATCTTCCGGTTTTTTCACAGTACTGAGATCGAATTTATACTTATCCACTAAATCTTTGCGTACTAGGAAACCTTTATTGGCGGCAAATTCCTTGTTAGTTGGCATTCCATACGTGACACCGTTATACTTGATCCCGTTCATCACTTTAGGATTCACAATTTTCACTGCATCTTGCCCATATTTGGCTATCAAGTCATCAAGCGGAATGATCGATTTGTTTTGGATTTTGCCAACCCAGTTATCCCATGATGTCGTCCACGTAATATCAAACACTTCGTTTGACGCATATTTCAAATTCATTTTATCCGCCCAACTACCCCAATCAATGACCTGCATATCGAGTGTTACATTAATCTTGTCTTTCAAATACTTACTGATCTCCGCATTCACAAGCTCTTGATCTTTCTGTGGCACACCAGGCACGAACATCTTAATCGTGTACGGATCTAGCTTTGGCTGGGCTGCGGCGGAAGCAGTTGGAGCCGTGCTTGTAGCGGGTGCTGGGGTGCTGGTGCTGGTGCTAGACGTACCTGAGGAGCAGGCGCTGAGCACAAGGCTTGCGGTTAGGGTGAACCCTAGGGCAGCGCCAATTCTACTGCGAATCGATTTCATTTTTTAACCCTCCATTTAGTTCGTATTTATGAATGTGCTCTATGCTCGACCGGCACGATAGCCGGATGAAGCCTACCCTTTTACTGCGCCAACCGTTAAACCTTTTACAAAATATTTCTGGAAGAATGGATACGCTAGTACGATTGGCCCCATCCCGATAATAGCCATCGCCATTCGTGCCGTTTCGCTCGGAAGTTTGGCCGTTTGATCTCCTATGCCACTGTCCACAGCGATGGTAGTTAAATATTGCAAGTTTCGCATCGCTTTATACATCATATATTGAATCGAAATCAGCTTATCTGAATTCAAAAACACCAAGGAATTGAACCAATCATTCCAGTAGCTTAGCGTATAGAACAGGCCGATGGTCGCCAGTACTGGCAGCGATAGTGGAAGAACGATTTGTGTGAAAATCCGGATCTCACCAGCTCCATCAATCTTTGCTGACTCTAGGATGGACGGATGTATACTAGTCGTAAAAAACGTCCGCATGATAATTACGTAAAAGGCACCCAGCAAATGATTCGGCACAATCAATGCCCAAATGGTGTCCCGCAAATCGATGAAGTTGGTATACACCAGATACCAAGGTACCAACCCTCCACCGAAAATCATTGTGAAGAAGACGAAAAAAGAGAAGAAATTTCGAAAAGCAAAATCTTGCCGGGATAATGGATACGCAACCAAAGCTGTGATCGTGAGCGCGATAATTGTTCCGAATACCGTCACGAAGATCGTAATCATGTACGAATTGAGAATCGGACCAATATCACGCAACAGATACTCATAGGCAGCCCAGCTAAATACGCGCGGGATGATATTATAGCCATACAGGTAAATCGTATCTTGATCGGTCAGGGAAACACCTAACACAACGAGCACTGGAAAAATACAAGCAGCTGAGAATAGCAGGAAGAACAGATGTAAAGCAATCTCAGTCGGTTTTTTGATGGAATTGATTTCACGCTTCCGCCTTATCAGCGAAAGTTTGCTACCCTGCGGGGGAGCTTGCGAGGCTACAGTCAACTCCTGAACAGATTCTTTCATTTGGGCTCCTCCTAGAACAAAGCATTTTCTTTGTCGATTTTACGCACCACGTAATTTGTTGTTAGCACTAGCACAAATCCTACGGAAGCTTGATACAAACCAGCTGCCGATGACATCCCGATGTCTCCCAGCGTGAGAAGCGCGCGATACACATACGTATCAATAACCTGTGTGGCTGAGTAGAGTGCACCTGAATCAAGGGGTACTTGATAGAATAAACCAAAATCCGCATTGAAAATTTTACCAACCTGCAATAGCATCAAGATAATGAGTACGGGACGAATGAGCGGAATCGTAATGCGTGTAATCTGCTGCCATTTGCTTGCACCATCAATGTGTGCTGCTTCGTAGTACTCGTTATCGATACCGATGATCGCCGCCAAGTATACGATACTGTAGTAGCCAACGGACTTCCATATATTCACAAGCGGGAGAAGATACGGCCAGTACTTAACCTCGCTGTACCACGATACTGCAGGAAAACCTAGCGGTTCCAGTACTATTTTGTTAATAAAGCCGTACTCACTATTAAGCAATGAATACACCAGATAGCTAACGACGATCATGGACAAGAAGTAAGGAAGAAACATGACACTTTGATAAAATCGTACTGCGAGCCGCACTCTCATCTCATTCAACGCAATGGCAAACCCCACCGGAATAACGAGATGGAGTAAAATAAACAACGCATTATACAGCACGGTGTTTCGCGTAATGATCCAAACTTCCTTCGTACTAAACAGAAACTTGAAGTTATCGAATCCAACCCAGTCGCTGCCAAGAATCCCTTTGGAATAGTCGATGTGTTTAAACGCAATGACGACACCGAACATGGGGATGTAGTTGTTTAAGATGAGATACAGGACGCCAGGGATAAGCAACATAAGCAGCGCCTTATCTTTCCTCACATTTCGCAAGAATCGTACGAACATGCTTTGTGACTTTAAATTCATGTTACTGCCTTTCATGCAATGTCACACCTTTCACTTAATTCCTATACTCCTAGTATACTGTCGTTTTGTGACTCTCTCTATCGGGTAGCGTGACTCTTATCTCGATTTTATGACTGCTTTATACCACATACTTAACACTAATATGGTAAAAAGGTTTGGCATGATGCCAAACCTTCTGAGGATGTGTGCCTATTTCAATTCTAGATTTTGGAATCGTTTACGGAACTCCACCGGCGAGATGCCTACCTTCTTCTTAAACGCTTGTCCAAAATGCGAGTAATTCTCGTAGCCAATCTCCTCGCAGATATCAACTATTTTCAGACTCGATTCCGTCAGCAGGATTTTTGCCCGATCCATCTTCGCATTAATGATGAAGTCAATCAGGGACTGACCTGTTTCCCGTTTGAATATGCGTGACAGATAAGCGGAATTCAGGTAAATGTAACCGGCAGCCTTTTCCCGTGTAACGTCTTTTAAGTTGGCTTTGATGAAATGCTTTGTCTTCTCAATAATTTGTGAGCTTTCATTTTTTTGGGATTCCAGATAACGCGATCCCGTATCAATGATTTTCTCCGCCCATGTTTTCAATTGGGAAATGGAACGAATGGCATTTATTTCTCCGCTACGTTCACGAAGACCTGACCACTCTTTCACCGAAAAGCCGTTTTTATGCGCAACGTGATAGATCATATACACGAGTGCATGATACAGTGCACTCGCCGACTCCGTATCCGCACCACCCTCCTGCATCCCGGTAAATAATTGATCTAACCGCTTTAAGAGCTCTGTTTTATTGCCAGTTTCAAAAAGAATGACCCAATCCGACCATGGGATGACGAACGGATGCTTGCTTACAGGATTAGAACGCACGGATTGATTAAGTTGCTGAACAGACAGCGGATTGGACAAATTCTCTTGCTCCATTTCGATCAACCGATGGTATACCTCTGTTAACTCTTGGAAAGGTACTGCATGTCCAATATAGCAGGAAACCGTACAGTAAAAATAACGCGTGCAGGCGTCAGCGAACGTGCGGCAAGCCTCTGCCAATACGTCCGGTTTCGACGACTGTTCAGGTGACTCATAGACAAGTGCAAATAAAATGCCATTCTCATCTTTGATAATGTCCCCAGCAAAACCGCCTAGAAGGATCTCAGACGCTGAGTTGCGAATCGCATACTCCAACGTATCCTCATCACGTAAGCTGAACTCCTTATGCCATTGCTCAATACTGATGAGAATTGGCAGGATTTGCGAGTCCGTCTTTAACGGCAAATTGACAGCATGTAGATTGTTTGCTTCCGGAATAATTCGGCCTGACAGTAGATTCTGCCAGTATCGTTCAACAACGACCGACTTCTGGCGTTCCCACAAGGTGCGGTATTTCTTGCTCGTTTCCACCATTTGCGCTGCGTTTTTATTTTCATTGATCTTCTCAATCGCATTGTTAACCGTTAGGACAAGCTCTTCTGTTTTGACAGGCTTAAGCAAATATTCGAAGCTGCCTAATTGTACGGCTTTTTTCGCATAGGAGAATTCGGCATGTCCGGTTAAGAAGATCGTTTCCACTTCGGGATAATGATCATTGACCCATTCAATTAGCTCCAAGCCACTCATGCCAGGCATTTCAATATCACAAATGATTAAATCAATGGAATGCGCTTTCAATATTTCCATCGCTTCTTTTCCGCCCATGGCCTGATACACTTCTTCAAATCCAAGTGCCGTAAAATCAACAGACCTTATCATGGCACGCATTACGTACACCTCATCATCAACGATCATCAGCTTTGCCATCTTCTTCCTCCTCCATTTCGTGAAATGCCCCAATTGCCGGAATAGTCAGACGAACAATGGCGCCATTCGGCTCACCCAGCAAGAAGGTTACCTCCGCCTGATAGCCAAAAGCCATACGCATCCTCCTGTACACATTCCAAATGCCCATATGAGTGCCTGTTCCATCTCCGAACTTTTTCTGATTGAACGTTGACAATACTTCTGGTGTGAAGCCTACGCCGTTATCACGAATGAGAATTTCCAGACAGTTCGGATCTTCTTGGCAATTACCTGCTGAGATTTCGATATGGAACGGCTTGCTCCCCTCTTCCATTCCGTGAATAACCGCATTCTCGACAAAGGGTTGGATCATCAAGGGAAGAATCATCGTACGAGAAAACGGTTCCGGCAGATCAATGTTATACGTAATCTTCTCTGGAAAACGAAGCATTTGAATCTCCAGATAATTGCGGATATGCCGTACTTCTTCATCGATAGTAATCGTATCCCGATGCGATCTAGTTATAAATCGGAAATAATCAGCTAGATGCTCCGTCATCTTTTTGATCAGATCGTTCTCCCCCAGCGTAGAAAGACTGTTAATAATATTCAGGGAGTTGAGATAGAAGTGTGGATTGATCTGAGCTTGCAAATGTTTAAATTCCGATTGCTGCGCTTTCAACATCTCTTCGTACACGTTAATTTTGAGATGGCTAATTTGAGATACCATATGATTAAAAGTTGTGATTAGAAAATTTAGTTCCTCGGTTTCGGCTTCCTTTAATCCGATTTCCATGTCCCCTTTTACGACCCGCCGCATGCCCATAATTAATGAATTCATGGGACTGAACAGCATTTTACGTAAATAATGGGAGTAGAAGATAAAGATAACAATAACACCAAGAGGAATGAGATAGATGACTCCTTGAAAAAATGGCAGCCGCTGCAGCAGCGATTTCTCTGGAATCATGGCTGCTAGGCGCAGTGGTGCCTGTTTAAAGTCTGTACTGACGAGCAGGTAATCCTTATGGTCAGCTGGATTTTCAAAAACTTGAAAAGCAAGTGGATTGGTAACCAGCTTTCGATTAACCGCTGTCATCGTTTCTGGTGACATCACCGATTTAGTCAAAGGTTGTCCGGTTGTATCTAGCAGAATCGCCTCCCAGCGATCACCATAGTCCAATCCGCGCAGAGGTCGAATCAGATCTTCCAACAGGAGGACCGCCCCGATATATACCCCATCACTCGCTTGTGCTACACGTACCAGATAACTTTTTTCCCAATACCGAAGAACAATCCAATCACTGAATGATTGTCCTTTCACCTTCTCTCGCACGTACTCCCCTAACATTTCTTTCAGATCATTCGTGTCCGTGAACGAGGAACGAGAGAATATAAAATCCTCTTTCTTGACGGAATACGCGAAGAATGAATGGAAATTCTCAAAAGCAGTGCTTCCCGATGTAAGTTCATTATGGATCTTAATTTTAGCTAGCGTATAATTTCCGTTCGTTTCTGGCAGAGATGCCATATCCAGATAGGCAGATTTGGTATCGGATGTGACAATCTGTTGTAACAGATAGTGCGTAATTTCATCAAGCGTGCGATCAATTTGCGTTATATGTATCGATAGTACATTGCTGGTAGATTGCGACACTTCCTCTCGAACAATTTTGATGGCATAGTAGTTTTCATAATACAGAAACAGGACCAAAGGTGTAAGAATGACTAAGAAGCTGCGAAGTAAACGGAGGCGAAGCGTCGGTTTTTTCATTTCTTTTCCACCCGTCATGAAAAATATGGATATAAAAATAAGGTACTCTGTCATGAGCACCTTGCTTTCTTCGATATGATCATACCACGCACTTTAGGTTTATCGTCAAGTAGGAATAACAAGAAGAGTATCTTTATACAGTTTCGGGTGCAAGCCCATCTAAATGACTAATACAATTATACTTTAAGCATTCCCAACGGCTATTGATATGCTGTAATGTGGTTACAGACGTATTGTGTATATGTGCTTCGATGTTCTCATGTGGGATCAAATCCATGAGTGTTAGACTAAGTAAGGCACCGTGGCTGACGATTAAGACCTTCTGATTCGGATGTCTCTCAATCACATCCTGGATGAAACTCACACCGCGAGCAGCAATTTGCTGATGTGTTTCGACACCTAAATCCAATTGGGACCAGTCTTCCCCCCATTTGGCCACACGCTCTTCAAGTGTTGTTCCTTCGATCTGTCCACAAAACATTTCACGTAAGCGTTGATCCGTTGTCACTTCCATTTGCTTCACATTTGCAATGTAAGATGCCGTTTCATGAGCACGCCCCAAATCACTTGCATAGATGTAATCCCAGTCCTCATCTTTCATTCTATGGGACAGTAATTCGGCTTGTTTACGTCCGAAAGCGTTGAGTGGAATATCCGTTTGTCCCTGTACGCGCTTCTCTGTGTTCCAATCTGTTAACCCATGTCGTATAAGTCCGACAACCGTCATGCTATTCATCCTCCAAATCATCATCGTTAAACTAAATAATATAAAAAAAGCTGGAGGAGATCCAGCTTTTTCTCATGCTAAAGAAATTGTTCCACGCCTGACTCTGCTGCTCGATACACAGCTTCTAGAGCCTCAATCACACTTCGCGCATAGACAGGCGGACAACTCGTTTCATTTTTCGACGCAATTGCACTCAATAAATCCTTATACTGCAGCTCAAAAGGCGTATCCATCGGCGGCACGTCAACCTGTTCATATGCGCCGCCTCGACTCATCCACAAACTAACGCCCGTTACGAGCTTCAGCATGCCTGCTGTACCGATAATCTCCGTTTCATTGCGAGTAGCTCCCAGATAGCCAGACTGTGCAATCGTTGCAGGCAGACCAGACTCTAGCTCTAAGTAGATGACGCCGCTTCCTTCTACATTTCCTCTTTTGCCATGATGACTCACTTTTGCGCTCACTTTACGAACTTGACTCTCCATCAACCACTGAATTTTATCGATTGAATGGGTACCTAAGTTGGCTAGAATACCTCCGCCCGATTTGTCCTTTTCAAGAAACCATTGTGGACGTGTGTCTTGGAAATAATTCAGATGCCGAACATCATTGATCATCACGACCTCACCAATTTCGCCACTTTCAATCATTCGCTTCGCTTGAATATTCTCCGATATATAATGCTGCGTATGCCCGACTAAGATACGAATATCGGCTTTCGTTGCAGCAGCCATGATTTCATCACATTCGGCAACAGACAGCGCCATTGGCTTCTCAAGCATCAAGTGACACCCATGTTCAGCAGCGAAAATGGCTGTTTCTCTATGAAGAAAATGCGGTAAAGCAATGACCACGACATCCGGTCGTTCTTGTCGAATAAGCTCTTGATAATCTCGATAGGCTTGAATGCCATAGTTATCAGCAATAGCTTGTGCCCTCTCCAATTGAATATCCGCGACAGCGCAGGCAACGAATCCCTCGGTTCGTCGAATCGCATCAAAATGCTGACCAGCAATGGCGCCCGCGCCCAAAACAGCAACCTTTAGATCTACTATTCCCATCGTAGTGTTCCTCTCCTTAACTCCTATGTGCCATAACCTCTATAAGTTCACGGTAAGTCCTGTCTGTCTACTCTCATTGGCAGCTTCCATAAAACGAATAATTTGCACAGTCTCTTCCGCATCAATCTCGGGAGACCCCGTCACAAACATCGACATAATTTTTTCCAAAAGACTTGCATAATACGGTTTAGGATGTTTATTCACATCAACAAATTGCGTACGTGACTCCTGATGAATCAGCGCTCCAAATTGTCCATTGCCTTTGCGATTGCCACGAATGGTACCGATAACCCCATTATCCCATACCCCGGTAATCACATCATGATCTTCCGTCGTCGCAGCTGTTACATGCAGGCAATTCTTGCCTAATACTCTAAAAAGCATTTCAACCGTATGTACACCATACCAAAACAGGCCCGGTTGTGTCGCTTGTAAGGCCATTGGTCCATAACAGTCCATACCTATAATCGGGCTATTATCCGCTGCATGCAAAGCGATTGTCAGTTCCTCTGCATATCTTAAAGAGGAGCAGCTCATAAGTGGGATGTTATTTTGCTGAGCTAAAGCTATGATTTCACGCGCTTCGGCCGAGGAAACGGTCATCGGTTTATCAATAAAAATGGGTTTGCGATAGGACAATACGCGACGAAACTGCTCAAGATGAATGCGGCCATCCACAGAAGTCATCAAAATGCCATCACAATTCGCGGCAACTTCCTCTGGTGAATCGACGATAGTTACACCTCGGTCACGGAGCTGCGTTGTAAATCCTTCGATGCGGGAATAGCTCATCTCGAAATCTGGTGAACCACCTGGATACGCTACGGTCACTTTGCCTCCAGTAACATGAAAAGGATGCTCGTTATCGTTCAATAATTGCGTAAACGTCGGGGCATGTGAGGAATCAATGCCAATAATACCAATGCGTAATGGTGAATGAGTCATAATTAACATAACCTCCAAACCAGTTTAAATGAATTTGACATGCACGTAAGTCATCCGTTAATTGATATTCCCTTCCCTTTCATCATAAAGAACCGACACCTAAGAGACAAGTCTTTTAATAGACTATTTATTTAAATTCGGATATCCATAAAGCCGAAAAGCCTCCCTTGTCGGGAGGCGCGCTTATCCAATAAACTGCGTAAGGACATAATTGAATCGATCTCTTTCCTCCCAGAATCCACCATGTCCACTGTAATGAAACGGAATAAGCTGGGAGTTCGGAATACGTTCATTCATCTCGACCGCTTGAGGGTATGGAATGACTTTGTCATGAATGCCATGTACGATCAAGGTCGGTACTTGAATTCGATTTAGATCGGCCGCCACATTCTCATCTCGCAGCAAGCGTATGACCGCCGCGGTTGACCAGCTGGCTGCTTCTAGGCCCATTTGAAAGAACCAATCGGAGAATCGTTGTGTGATATATTGAAAGAAGAAGACATCCGTTACACCTTGTTGCAGCATATTCGCACGGTCGTTAGCATTCTGTTTCAATAGTGCCGCTGCCGTTTCATTCGTAAAGCCCGTAGGCGCTGCCGCATCGATTAATACGAGCTTCGACACGCCTTTTCCATGATGCCTAGCCATGTAGCGAATGGCGATTGCGCCACCCGTTGAGTGACCCGCAAGTGTGATTCCTTCCAACTTCAACGCCAGAATCACGGCATGCAAATCATCGGCTAGTTGATCGTAAGTATACCCATCCACCGGTTTATCCGATTGCCCAAAGCCCCGCCAATCTATCCCGATACAACGATACCCTAGGCCAGGAAGTACATTAAATTGATACTCAAATTGTGTATGAGACAAAGGCCACCCATGAATGAATAGGATGGTCTTCGTCCCTCTTGGATTTAAATCTTCGATAAATAGTTTCACACCATCTGCCACTTGCACATAATATCCCACGTACGACGCCTCCGTTATGGAAAATCTGATCTGTCCATTACGATATTCATCTAGGCAGGTATCGGTGTCAACGCGAGATGGTGTTAGGCGAATTACTGCTCTTTTTGATGGTTCGTATAGACACCGATCACAGAAAGCAAGGCAGCAACACCATTGGCAATCGCATTCGCTGACTCATCCGTAATAAGATTCATTCCGAATGCATCCAAAATTAATTTGGCCGCACCTAACAAACCTAAAGCTAACGTGTAATAGTTTACTGTTTTCATATCTCTCACCACCCATCTGATAGAGGATGCTATATCCTATGTGAGAGAGTACGAGCTTGCACAGTTCGAATACAGGGGGGTAAACACACAAAATAAAAGCTGCCATCTACATGAGATGACAGCCTTGAGACGTCTTATTTTACTTCGCTAGCTTCTGCTTTCACTTCATATTTCGAAGATACATAAGTTTCAGCCTTCGCTTCTGTTATGACTTGCGCATACATGTGATCAGGTTTTGGATCAAGTAATGTATACTTCACAATAGCCTGACCTTCTGTCGGAAATTGGATGCTATCAATCCTTATTCCGTAGCCAGCATTCGGTTTCTCTCCTCGAGAAAGCACCACTTTATTTACATCAGCGTTTACTTTTTCAATCGTTACTTTGACTTCTTCTACTTGTGGTGGTTTCTGCACATGCGCCTCTAGCACACGAATGGCATTGTATAACCAGTTCGCGGCTTCTCCTCTAGTTAGCTCGGTTTTGGGCTTGAAGTTGCCATTCCCATCTAGAGCCGTGATTTTGTAGAGCAGCAATCTTTGGATGGTTCCTTGGTAATCCACGGTAAGTTGATCTTCATCATTGATCGGAATATACATTTTCACCAGAGGGAATTGACCTTTGGTTTCAAGCGCTTTTACTAAAAGATTTCCAAATTGTTCGCGTGTTATCGTCGCATTCGGATTCACATCTTTCGGTATGTCTAGATTGTGGTAATGGGCAATAACGAACGCATTGGCATACCAAGAATCATTAGGGATATTGGTATAGCTGTCGGAGGCTAAAGGTTGTTTAATGAACTTCATATTATCCAAGTTGAGGTTCAGACCTTTAACGATCATTTGGACACTTTGTGCATAGCTGATTTTACCCTTCGGTACGAAATGCAAGTTATCAAAGCCACTGACGATACCTCGCTCTTTTAAAGCTAGTACCGCGGTTGCTTGTCCCTCTTCTAAATCCGTAAACGCATAAGCGGAACTGAAAGCTAACGTACTACCCAATAGAATCGATAAGCTTAGTGCTGCTATTTTTTTCATGATCGTGCTCCTCTCATTTTCGGTTGGCAGTTATGACTACCAGTTGGTATGGTTACCTTCCTAACGTGAGGAGCAACGAGATTGTTGCAGCCATCTGTCAACTTTTATTCCAAAGTAAGCAGTAGATCACGTAAGGCAAGCGCTTCCTCATGCTCTGGCTGGATAGCAATCGTTCGATCCACGAATTGTTTGGCAGCATGATCTTGCCCCAGCTCGTAATAGCAGACTGCCATCTCATAGAGTACGGTTGCATCATGATCCATCGTAGGCTGCGTACGCTCAAAGTAGGGGATCGCTTCCTGATACAGATCCATTTGATACAAGAGGATTCCACAGGCCAGCGCAACATCCGTATTACTATCCATTGGATAATAATGTGCCCACATCCGGTGAATTCCTTGCTGAAGGGCTATCCATTCATGTTCCCCACATTCTGGAATTAAATGTATCAGATGTTTTGTACTCGGTAATAAAAATTGCGTATCATAGCCACTTAAACGCCAAAGAGCTAGAAGTTGAGGCATCGATTTCTGCTCTATTTGTGTATCAAAAGATTCCTTGAGATTAAAAAAATCATCCGGACCAAACCGTTCCACGCATCTTTCATACGCTAGTCGCGTAAGCCCATAGAGGGCAGGATCCGGGACGTGAAGAATGCAGCCAATATTTAAATACGTATACGGATGTTTCGTGAACAGCGACTGAGCTCCCTTCGCCTCACATACATAGCTTATCGCATGATAATTCGCCGTGAGTGAGATGCTGCCATGATGAATCAGCTTCGGCGGCTCATTATATGCCCAGCTCTCTAAACGATGATCGCCTTTATCAGCTGTCAATAGCATAAATCCGTTTTGAGATAACGCTTGTAATCGCGCTAAACACCTCAAACTAACTTCAGGCAGCAGAATGTGCGAATCCGACACGTGTTGACGATACACATTCAATACATCTCGATAAGGGTAAGCATCGTCATCATAGGCTTGATCCCGTTGATAATGGTAACTCCCGATAACCTCTTTTAATTGTTGGGATGCACTCCAATCGTGAGCTCCCTCCGGAAATTGCAGAGAAATCCGACAATCATACACATGCCCATCTTCGATATAAATTAATTCCTGAGGCAGGCTATCAAAAAAATAATTCGCCACGATCACCAAAGGTTGTGCCAAATCTCCAGGACCCACGCGTTCACCAACATGTTGTACATAAATGTCCCTATCCTGAACCGCGTCAAATCTAGCAAAATCAAGTACGCCCAGCTCTACAAACGGCGCTAGACCCGCATGTTGTCGCCAGAACGTCACATTTTTCTCGGCCAAGTCACTCATCACATAGCGAAACGGTGGCAAAGGAATGCCTGCAACTTCAATACACTTCGTTAATTCTTGCAGCACATAGAAAGCGAATTGACCCGATCCCGCTCCAAGTTCTAGTATCATTACACGCTCTGTTAACTCGCCGATTCTAGCTCGATCTTGCAAGAAAGCAAATATCATCTCCGCGTACGAAATTGCCATTACTCGGTTACTCGTTATGTATTGCGGCACATCGCCGCTCTGCCATGCTGTTATGCCCTGTTCCTCATAGTAGGAACGCTGAAGCTCCCAAATAGGCGCTTCACTAAATCGATACGTCTTTGGTTCCGTCTGCGTCATTCTTCGCACAATTCCCTTCACATTCAAATTCCAATCGCACAAATGTCATCTGGGCATATAGTAATACATCACTACGCGAGAGGAAGACCACAATGACATACCTGAATGAGCATTACCCCAATTACGGCCCTTCATCATGGCCAAACCCGTATCAACCCACTTATACACCATCTTATCCATTATCCCCATGGTACCAAGATGAGGACTCATCCTACCGCGCCAAAGAACAGCCGCTTACGTTCGTACTTGTCCATGGTGCTTGGGCGGATACCAGCTTCTGGGCGGGCATCGCTTCTGAGTTAAGCAAAAAAGGTCATACCGTCTACGTCCCGGAGTTTCCAGGACATGGCGCTGACCCCAATAAAAATGTCACACATGCGATGATGTCCAAATCGATCGCCGATTTCATCATATCTCATAACTTGCACAATGTCGTTCTTGTTGCTCACAGCTTTGGAGGAACGCTGATTCAGAAAGTAGCCGAACTCGTTCCAGATCGCTTAAAGCGATTGGTATTTCTGAATGCCTTTGTTCTCAAAGATGGCGGCATGGCCGCTGATGAGTTCCCGCCACAAGCCACAGAGCAGTTTAAACAGCTCGTCGCTAGTTCCAAGAACAACACCCTCATGCTGCCATTTGAACTATTCAGAGAAACGTTTACGAATTTGGGAACGTTGGAGCAAGCCAAACGCATTTATAGCAAAGTATCGCCAGAGCCCGCTGGCCCTTTATTCGAAAAGTTAGATTTGAAGAAATTCTATAGCCTTCCTATTCCCAAAAGCTATATCCACATCACAGAAGATAATGTGATTCCTTTCGGCGATCCCAACTACGGTTGGCATCCTCACATGTCTAGCAGGCTCGGTATCTTCCGCTTCCTGCAAGTCCATGGTGACCATATGACGACGCCTCAATATGAGCCTAAGCTTATAGCTGCCAAGATTTACGAAGCTTCCCGTGATTAGTTCGAACGGTTATGTCGAGCAAGCTGGTGCCCCAGCTTTGGGATTGGCCTTCAGCCAATTCAGAATATCATCGAGGTTGCGAACCGGAACGATCGGCAGATCGCCTGCGCCTTTTCTCGCATCAGCTTCATTCGCGATTGGGACGAAGAACACATCCGCATTCGTACGACTTACCGTATAGGCTTTCTGAACCAGTCCGCCAACAGGCCCGATGGAGCCGTCTGGTTCGATCGTTCCCGTCCCTGCAACGTGATGGCCATACGTGACCCCGCAAGGGGTCAGTTGGTCTATTAGCGTGAGCGCCAGCATAGCCCCATGGGACGGTCCACCCTCGTGCAACAGGTAATTATGATAAGACACGAGTTCAGGTATGTCATATCTGAGCTCATTGGCAATCATAATTCCGATGGATGCCCGTTTGGGATCGTCCGTACTCGCGCGCGTAGGAACTGTCACCTCGAGTTTCTTGCCACTCCGAGTGACCGTGAGTTTGATCGATTCGCCTGGTTTAATGACTTGCATCCGCTCACTAAGTTCCTGGACCATCGTAATGGGATGCCCGTTCAATACGGTAATCACGTCGCTGGGCTGCAGCACTTCTGAGGCTTGTGAATTCTGCAAGACGGCCGTAATCCGCACACCCTCCGGTAGGATGCCTTTGCCTAACCCCACTTTCTGGAAGGCAATCGCACTTCCCGCGGCATTCGCATCTTCCTTCATCGTGCGCACTTCCTGATTATATTCACCGATCGACATGCCTAACGATTCAATCTTTTCAAATGTGTAGTCTTTAAAAAGCTTCGCATACAACCAATCCATCGGGAAGGCCGGCCGCTCGAAGATGAGCACACCCGAAATATCACCATGCTTGGAACCGCCTTCGGCCTGCGCATAGCGATTCATGTTGAGCGTTATCCCCGGATAGGTCACTAAGTAGGGGGTAGGCCACAGCATCAGCAGCAAGAGACCAAGTGTCACACCTATCACGATCATACTCTGGCGTGGCACCTTACGTTTCCTTCTCTCGTGCAGGACCATATCTGTCAGGATAAGCAGCAAGCTAAGAATCAAAGCAGAAGCTGAGAACGCTAGTTTTTTGGGCATCGCGATCACGATCACCGTACTACACAAACAGACCAAACTGATCAAGCCGTGAAATACTTTCAAATTACGTGAATGTGACGCTTTTAGATGCAAGAGAGCCGCTATCATCCATAATAGAGGAACTAGTGCAATCGCGTAGATGAGCAGATCTATCAGATCTATCCAATAGAAATGCGTTCCCCATCTTAGCGGATCTGGCAGCCATACGAGTTCCCCAATCATAATTAACAGGAGGATGATTCCAAGTCCCCAGTAGTATAGCTTGTGCCAAATTGCCATTGCACACATCCTTTTTAACTGCTTAACTGTTGGACAACCTCATCATACGAGAGCTTGCCGCCGAAAATATCAAGCGCACTCCCAATCGTTATATCCAGCTTCCCCTGGGAAAGCTTTCTAAACAGAGCTACATCTTCAAATGAACGCGCTCCGCCAGCATACGTAGTAGGAATAGTAACCCACTCGGCCAAGGCGCTTACGAGGCTTTGTTGAATACCACTTTGCTTGCCTTCGACATCCACCGCATGAATAAGAAACTCGTCGCAATACTGTTCAAAAAACTGAATCGTCTCCTGATTCAATTCCACATCACTTAACTGTTTCCATTGATTCGTCGCCACATACCATTTTCCATCTTTTTCCTTGCAGCTTAGATCAATGACAAGTTTCTCTTTGCCGATTGCCGCAACAATGCGTTCCAAATGCTCCATATTCAGTTGGCCATCACGGAAAATGTAAGACGTCACAATGACGTGTGATGCCCCTTGCTCCAGATAAAAGCTCGCATTATCCGCTTGTATGCCTCCCCCGACTTGCAGGCCGCCAGGGTATGCTCCAAGCGCTCTGAGCGCCTCCTCCTTGTTCCCCTCGCCAAGCATGATGACATGACCGCCAGTTAAGCGATCCCTTTTGAACATTTTTGCGTAATACACAGCATCATAGGAGGATACGAAATTCTCAACAACGGGCTGCCCCTCGCCACCCAGAGTTTCTCCTACAATCTGCTTCACTTTGCCATTATGTAGATCGATGCATGGTCTAAATTTCATGACGTATGTTTCCCCTTTGGTCGTCGTAAGTCTTGTACGATTTTCCATCTAGTATACAAAATAAACTGCCGCTCCGTCCATCTTGGACGAAAGCGATGCATGAGATACCAAAAAAGCCCTCCAAGGAGGGCTTACATGCCAAGATTACTTTTTATCGAAGCCTTCTTCTTCCAAATACTCTTGTACTTCTTCATAGGTCTCAAAAGCACAATCGAGGTTCTCACCCGCGTAGATATACCATAAATCCTCTACGAACGTAACGCTCAATGTGTTGCCATCTTCATCTACCCAGATCTCTTCTTGTGGGTCGTTAGCTTCCTCGACCTCGACCTTCGCAATCTTAGGACTACCGCTGCGAGTTAAAGACTGAATCGACTTCGCGATGATATCACGAAGCTCGTCTTCACTATAATCCCGAATGTTAATTAATCCTTTGGCATCTACCGTACAACCTGGGATGTATTCGGCATACACAAATCCATTTCCATTCGGGTGAAGATGATACAGAACCGTTGTCTTCTCATAGTCACTTTCTAGATAATGAAAATTGATTCGTCCCAGTGAAACATCCTTACGCTGCAACTCAGGGAAGGATGCTGCAATTTCTAGCTTTTCGTCTAAACTAAGCATACATGCCCCCGTAACTTAATCGATCACTTGAATTTTGAACACATTCTCGAGCTTACCGTCCGCTCTCTTCTTCAGGGGCACTTTAATATCTCTCCCAAGCTCTTTGAAAAAAGTCTCAACATCACATTGTACATTGGAAAGAACAACTTTAAATGAACCATCTTGGACGATATTCTGATTTGCTTCAGCTGGCACCGTAATATCAACTGCGTACTTCTTCGTTAACGTATTAATATAACGACTAAAAATTTCAATAAGCTCCTCATTATTGAAATTTTCGATTACCACTTTGCCCTTGTTTGTAAAATTTAAATGAACGTTCACCTTTAAATGTCCCCTTTTCCTGTACACCCTGTATTTGCTTGTGGGTAAAAGCCTACATCGAACGAATAATGCTTCACTTCTATTTTACTTGTTTATAGGGGTATGAAGCAACACTAAAGCCAAATTCATTTTCTGTACACAAAAAGAAGCAGGTATTTCCCTGCCTCTACGGGTATTGCTTCTATACTAATTATGCCACATTTACCTATTTTCTACGCACAAATGGCACTAAGCTTTTTGAGTAATTCGTCTAATTCGTGTTTGAGCACGATTAATCGAGATGATTCGAAATTCACCAAATGTCAAAATTCGCTGACGTACTTCTTCGGGAAAAGTTTGATGCATGACTTCCAAACGATCATCAAGCTCATTATACCAGGGTAATAAATTCATTTTGATGACGAGTACTCGATCACTCACATCCCCACTCCACCTTTTCAATACAGGTTAACTATCTACGCCAACTTCTGATTAGATTTACTTACCCAGTAAATATTTCGCATAAAGCATCGGAGTCTCATACGTACGATAAAATGTTTTATTCAAATTCAAATGCTTATATTGATAGCGCTGATCCCTGCCATTAATTTCAATAAGCCAAATTTCGCCTTGATCATCAATGCCGATATCCATCCCGACATCAGACATAGATGGGATTTTCTCGCTTAAGCTTTCCGCGATTTGCAACGCGGCTTTCTCCACCTGTTCTCTTTTCTGAATGGGGTCAAAACCATTGCTTCGAAACAAATTTTCGCAGATCATGGCTTCACCGCCCCTAGCCAAATTCGTGACATGCCGGCCATTTGCAGCAATCTTACCCGCGATACCTGTTACGCCCCACTGTCCTTTGTCGCCGCGTTGAACAGATACACGCAAATCATAGGGACGGCCTTCATACATCGCAAGAGGAATTGTTTTTTGTATCAAATAGGACTTCCCTCTGACTTTCTCATCTATAAAATCAATCGTTTGTTCTTTATTCAGTTGCTTTGGAATTTGTTTACTCCACCATACCTGCCATATCTGACCTGGCATCGCAGACACTTTCAGGACACCTATTCCCACAGAACTATTCGTAGGTTTAACGAAAAAAGAGTCATACCGGCTTATCGCCTTATCCAAGTTATTCCGTGTGTATGCAATGGTACTAGGAAGAAATGCAGAGCTTCCGGAACTCGCACGTAACATACGATGGATGCGAAGTTTATCATGTCTATTTTGACCATTGAAAATTTGACTTATCTTCGCTAGGTCTTTAAGTTTTTTTTGTGAAAACGTGGAAAGTGTCATCGCGCGGTTATGAATGACTTTTGGAATAGGCAGCCGCTTCAATGTGTACTTTTTATTCTCATAACATAAGCCTAGGGCAGTCTTTGTGCTAATGTGCTTTAAACACATGTAAAATGGCGTCATCTCGAGCTCAATTGCCGCTTTGTTATAGTAGTCAATATGTTCATATCCGGTTTGCTTTTGTAGAATGCCAAGATACGTCTTTCGATCAAGGAGGATGCCGATTACATTACGCACAATTTCACCTCTCCCACTTAGGTTCATCCTACTACTGTATGCAACATTGGCCTAAAGGGTCCAAAATGACGAATAGAAATTGCGAGATTCCCGATCTTACATATTCTAGTTTGACTCATTGGAAGTGAAATGCTACAATTCAAGCAAATTTGGATTCACATTGTCTGGAGGGGATGTACGTGAACCCTTTAACACGCAGATGCTGTTGGACAATTATGGTATGGCTGATTCTCGTACTTTTTGTCTTTCCATTAACACCTCCTATCTCCAACCATACGACTGTCGAGACTGATGTTCTAATTTCAGCCAGTACCACGCAGGTCTTGACGGTTCAACAGCAACCGCCATCGAAGGAAATCATCCATGTTTATGAGAATAAGATCCACCTGTTTGACCAGTTTCACAAGCAATATGAGATGACGATTTTCGTCGTTTTTATCGTATTTTTAACTCATCTTTTCTGGAAAAAGCTGAAAGTGATCCTACTTGCGTTCCTCAAGTTCACCTCTCGTTATACGGGCCTCATTCCTTCTTACTCATTAAAGTAACGAAATAGAATGATGAGGAAAAGAGGAAACTTTCATGGCTAATTCACAAGCTCTAGCTCAAGCACAGGCACACGCACAACATCAAAAATTAACACGTATGAAATTTGCACGCAGAATCTTTTTTATGATTATTGGTGCCGCTCTCGTCTCCATTGGACTTGAAATTTTCTTAGTTCCAAATCATATTATTGATGGTGGTATTGTAGGGATTTCCATCATTGCATCTCATTTATCTGGCTTCCCACTCGGTATATTTCTAGTTCTGTTCAACCTGCCTTTCGTCTTACTCGGATATAAGCAAATTGGCAAAACTTTTGCTATATCAACAACCTTCTCGGTTATTATCATGTCGGTTGGCACATCTTTACTTCACCCTGTTAAAGCCATTACCTTGGATCCTTTGTTAGCTGCTGTATTCGGCGGGATTATCCTTGGGATAGGCGTCGGGCTCGTTATTCGATCCGGAGGATCACTAGACGGCACGGAAATTGTAGCTATTCTATTTAGTAAAAAGACCGCCTTCTCGGTCGGCGAAATTGTCATGTTCTTCAATTTGTTCATTCTTGCCAGCGCAGGCTTTGTCTTCGGTTGGGATCGTGCGATGTATTCTCTCATTGCCTATTTTATTGCTTATAAAATGATTGATATCACGATTGAAGGTCTTGATCAATCCAAATCCGTTTGGATTATCAGCGATGAATACGAGAAAATCGGGGATTCCATAACAAATCGTCTGGGTCGGGGAGTTACTTACCTTAAAGGCGAAGGTGCCTTCACAGGCGATGACAAAAAAGTCATTTTCAGCGTTATTACGCGGCTTGAAGAAGCGAAACTTAAATCCATTGTAGACGACTTGGATCCGAAAGCTTTTCTTGCCATCGGGAATATCCATGATGTGAAGGGCGGACGGTTTAAGAAGAAGGATATTCACTAAACTGCACATAGAAAAGCCTACAATCCCACATCAGATGTGAGTTGTAGGCTTTTTATTATGCTTGGCTGCTTACTCTGCAAAGATATGTAAGCGCATACGGACAAGTTATCAACAAAACATTCGAAATAAGTCAAAGATATAATGCATGGCCTCTTCTTCATCTTTGCCTCTCGTAAGTAAACGCAGCGTAGTGCCTGCTTTGATGGGAACTAACAACATCCCTAATACACTTTTCACATCAACCTTATGATGCTTCTCATCAAATTGAAAGTCGAGTGTGATATCCGAAATAAAATGAGACGATTTCTTAGAAATGGTAGATAAATCGCTTCTTTCTAAATCTTTTGCAACCATAAATTCATGTACACGCATGCTGCTCGACTTCCTTTCCATGACATTTGGCGGTTTGTGGATTGTCATTATGTGTGGTATTATACTAAGATATTTGTGAAAAGTGAAGTGTTGAATATGCCATTTATTGATAGTTTACTAGATTCCTACCAAAAAACCAGCCCAATCCCCCGACCTGTGGTCGAGGGATTTTTTTTCCTTCGGGAAACACTTCTGCAGGAGGTCATCATTCATGCATACTAACAACAATGCATCAGTTTGGGCTATTTGGCTTTCACTCATCAGTAATATTCTATTAACGGTCATCAAAATTATTATTGGTCTCCTCTTTCACAGCGAAGTTCTTCTTGCGGACGGTGTTCATAATGCTGGAGACATCATCGCAACCATTGCCGCATTAAGTGCTATGCGAATTTCCAAGCTCCCCGCCGATGAGGATCACCCCTACGGTCATGGTAAAGCTGAAGTTCTGGGTTCAGGATTCGTTGCCTTTATCCTCGTAACGGCCGCCCTTTATATCGGGTACCACGCGGTCGCCGCGCTATTCCATGAACCGAGTGCACCAAGTCTAATTGCTCTAATCGCCTCAGCCGTTTCTGTCATTTGGAAATATGCACTTTATCTCTACACCATGCGAATCGGACGCAATACGAGTAGCAAGAGCTTAATGGCAACTGCTCACGATCATTTGGCTGATGTGTATGCTTCGATTGCTGCTGTAGTCGGTATTGGTTTGGCATTTATCGGCAAAGCCTATGACATATACTGGCTGGCTTACGGCGATGCAGCTGCCGGGGTCATTGTTTCGCTCTTGGTTTTGAAATTAGGTGTGGAGATGGCCAAAGAATCCTTCGATATCCTCATGGAAAAAACCGTCGATCAACACATGCTCTCGCAATTTACGGCGTTGATCGAAGTGGTTCCTCAGGTTAAGCGGATTGATCGTGTTCGTGCGAGAGAGCATGGACACTATATTTTGGTCGATGCACGCATCTCTGTTCCTGGTGAGCTGACCATTCAAGAAGGTCACGACATCTCACGTGCAATCAAAAAATCGATCATGGATCAACACAGCGATGTGGACGAAGTCTTAATTCATTTGAATCCCTGGTATGAGAAGTGAAGGGTTGTTAGCCCTTCACTCGAATTTCCGAAGTGATTTTCTCTACAATCTCTGGCAGCGATCTAATACCAAGATCGCCTTCTCCCCTTTTTCTAACGGAGACGCTGCCGGAGTTTTTTTCATTTTCGCCAACGATCATCATGTAGGTGACTTTTTCTAACTGAGCTTCGCGAATCTTATACCCTAATTTCTCCGTCCGCGCGTCTATATCCACCCTTATTCCCGTTTCTTCTAGTGATGTTTTCACTTGCAGCGCATAGTCCAGATAATGATCAGAGACTGGCAACACTTTCACTTGTACAGGTGCTAGCCACAACGGGAAGGCTCCCGCATAATGTTCTGTCAAAATACCTATAAATCTGTCAATTGAACCATAAACAGCTCGATGTATCACGACTGGCCGGTGCTTGAGATTATCATCCCCGATGTAAGATAAATCGAATTTCTCAGGCATTTGGAAATCCAACTGAATCGTTCCGCACTGCCAGCTCCGTTTTAAGGCGTCTAAGATGTGAAAATCGATTTTGGGCCCATAAAAAGCACCATCACCCGCATTGACGCGATAGTCAATCCCTCTTTTATCCAATACCTGTTGTAATGACTGCTCTGCCTGATCCCATAGCTCGCTTGAGCCCATGAAATCATCCGGTCGTGTAGACAACTCTATCCGATACGGGAAGCCAAACACCTCATATACGTGAGCAATCAGTTCAATGACGCGTCCGATTTCTTGTTCGATTTGTTCAGGTAAAACGAAGAGATGGGCATCATCCTGACAAAAAGTACGTACACGCATCATCCCATTCAGCGCCCCAGAGAACTCATGACGATGTACTTGACCGAATTCCGATAGGCGAATAGGCAATTCCCTGTAGGAGTGCAAGCTGTTTTTATAAATAAGCATATGTCCTGGGCAATTCATCGGTTTAAGTGCGAACTTCGTATCGTCTACATTCGTAAAGTACATATTGTCTTTATAGTGATCCCAGTGACCTGATTCTTCCCAAATGCGATTATTCATCATCAGAGGAGTACGTACTTCGTTATAATCTCTCTGGCGCTGCAGCTCACGAGCGAAATTCTCAAGTTCGTTGCGAAGAATCATCCCCTTGGGCAAATAGAATGGCATTCCCGGCGCTTCTTCTGAGAACATAAAGAGCTCCAGTTCCTTTCCAAGCTTGCGATGGTCACGTTTCTTGGCTTCCTCAAGCAAATGCAGGTGCTCATCTAGCTGCGCTTTCTTCAGGAAAGCTGTTCCATAGATCCGCTGCAGCATCTTATTCTTAGCGTCTCCCCGCCAGTACGCCCCTGCGACTTGAAGGAGTTTAAATGCCTTTATATAACCAGTTGATGGGAGATGAGGGCCTCGGCATAGATCGAAGAATTCACCCTGATCATAGATCGTAATCTCTACATCTTCCGGCAACTCGCGGATGAGTTCAAGCTTATAAGATTCATCTTCCCCTTCAAAAGTTTCCATCGCCTCTTCCCGGCTGACCACTCGGCGAACAATCGGGATGTTTTCCTGAATAATAAGGTTCATCTCAGCTTCAATTGCACTTAGATCATCACTGGATAATGGGTTATCTATATCAACGTCATAGTAAAAACCATCTTCGATGACAGGTCCAATTCCCAGCTTAATGGCTTGCTGGCCATACAAGCGTTTGAGCGCCTGCGCGAGCACATGAGCTGTACTGTGTCGATAAACGGATAGTCCTTCTTTACTTTCCAGTGTGACGATCTCGATGTGACTATCCGCTTCAATCTGCTGCTCGAGATCCACCAATTTACCATTCATTTTGCCTACTATGGCGTGCTTCTTGAGACCTGCACTAATAGATGCTGCCACTTGTACAATCGTCGTGCCTTGTACGTACCTCCTATTTGTGCCATCTGGTAAAATAACTTCAATTTCCATGCCTTCCATGCCTCCCTTTCCCAGTAATTTGTGTACGAAAGATACAATCCTATCTTCCAAATCAACGCAAAAAAACGCATCTCTATCCCAGAAAGGGACGAGTGCGTTCAGCTCGTGGTTCCACCCTAATTCGACTTGCTTTGTGCAAGTCCTTATTAGTATCCGGTATCGAGGATAAGACGGTGTCGCATACTTCCATGGGAGAACTACCAGGGTTCAGCATCACAGCTACAAAGGGGTAATTTTCAACCGGCAACAGGAGAAGATTTCAGCTATTACTTCTCTCTCTGGGCAGTTCGTGAAGAAAATCATGTCTTTGATCATAACTTTTTATGTGATTATGGAACTCATATTACTTAGTTTGACAGGTTCATGTCAAGAGGCATCTGTGGACAAAATCATTATAACCATTCTCGCCTACACATACTTAACGACGGTGAACATACCGCCCGTAGATTTCGTCATATTGTTTGAAGTGTGATGCGGCATATGACAATGCAGCGGCCAAACGCCAGGATTTTGCGCTGAAAATTCAATATCCACCGTAACACCGCTTGGCACAAGTATCGTATTTCGCAGTTCTCGATTGTAATGAGGTATGGTATTTCCATCGGCTGCTGTGACCCAGAACTGATGACCGTGGAAATGCATGGGATGCGCGTTCATCCCGATATTTCCGAATCGAATGCGCATCTCTTCCCCGAATCGGACTGGTAACGGACTTGTATGCGGGAAACAGCGACCATTCATCGTAAAAAAATTAAAACGATCCGACATGGTATCCAGCTCATAATGTCCAGCCTTCACCACACCTTTTGCCATGCCTAGCAAATGAAATTCCGACAGCATCATGAAATAGTCCCGCTGGATGCTGCCTTCGAACGGATCCTCAATGATAAAGCCTCCGCCTAAGCCCATCAACGCTTGAAAAGCCGTGTCTACATGGGTGTGATACATATGCGTACCCGGTGGATTCACAATTTGGAAATGATAATCAAAATATTGGCCTTGCTCAATATAGGGCGAAGGTTCCACGGCCGGCACACCGTCCATGCGATTAGGCACATCAAGCCCATGCCAATGTACACTGGTAGCCTCCGGCAGCCGATTATGTACGCGTATGGTCACCCAATCCCCGGGACATACGCGTATCGTCGGACCCGGAATGCTGCCATTGTATCCCCAACCCTTGAAGAACACGCCTGGCAAAATCTCTTGAGTAACTGGCTCAGCGACCAACTCAAAAAATTTCACGCCTTGCAGCATGACATAACTTAGATCTGGTAGATCTGGTGATACGACCAAGGCATATCCCCCCCGCTTCAACGCTGTATAATTCAATGTATGCGTCAAAGCCTGGGATTACCTCTTACGGATTACTTTCCTTCGAAGAATCGAAGATAGGCGCCGTAACCTTCCTTCTCCAAATCGGCCAATGGAATAAAGCGCAGCGCAGCGGAGTTAATACAATAACGTAGCCCATTTGGGCCAGGACCGTCATTAAACACATGCCCTAAATGTGAATCCGCTTCTGTACTTCTGACTTCGGTACGAATCATGAAATGACTCGTATCGGTGACTTCTTTCACTTGCCCTTCAAACAATGGTTTCGTGAAACTAGGCCAGCCGCAGCCAGAATCAAATTTATCGATGGACGTGAACAATGGTTCCCCGGAAACAATATCCACGTAGAGACCTTTCTCTTTGTGGTCATGAAATTCATTCTGGAAAGGACGCTCCGTCGCGTTATTTTGTGTCACCTCGTACTGGATAGGTGTTAGCTTTTTCTTACGCTCTTCCTTATCCTTCTCCGTGTTCCAATATTGCGAAATATACGCATCGCGCCCTGAACCTTTGCGGTATGCTTTGTAGCGAAGCGGATTTTTATGGTGATAGTCCTGATGGTAGTCTTCCCCTGGATAAAAAGCTTCGGCATCAATGCGCACAATTTCTGTTACGATGGGACGATCGAATCGGCCACTGTCCTGCAGCGCTTTTTTGGACGCCTCGGCTTTGGCTAACTGCTCATCGGAATGGGCAAAAATCGATGTACGATACGATGATCCACGATCATGGAATTGTCCACCCGCATCGGTTGGATCAATTTGGCGCCAATACGTCTCCAATAACTTTTCGTAAGGATACAGCTCGGGATCAAATGTAATTTGAACAGCTTCTGCGTGGCCAGTAGTCTCTGAGCAGACTTCTTCATACGTTGGATTGCTTGTGTGCCCGCCAATATAACCAGAAACAACAGAAATAATTCCCGGAAGTGACTCAAACGGTGTCACCATACACCAGAAGCACCCTCCTGCAAATGTTGCTTTATCTGAATGAACGCCTTGATTGTTATTTGTCATGTGTCATGCCACCTCTTTCTCACAGTATCTTCTTATCATACCAAAAGTTACGTAGATAACCAAAAACACCGTTCCTCGCGTGAACGGTGTTCGTTGTAGATAGTGCTATGTATTCTACAGATTATTGAAAATGTCTGTAAGCACAGGCACGATTTGAGATTTACGGGAAACTACGCCTTTAAGAACGGCTTTGTTATCAACAAGGGATACGTTGTAAGCTTTCTCAACCGCATCCGCTTTACGTCCAAGAGCAAGACCTACGGAATCATTGTTTAGAATGTCCGTTACAACGAACAAGAACAAGTCTAGGTTTTTCTCAGCGATAATTGCTCCAAGTGCTGTTTCGATTTCCGCTTGCTGGGAAAGTACATCGTTCACATCAACCGCATTCACTTGTGCGATTTCTGTTTTGTAACTGCCCATTTGGAATTCTTTCGCATCCAAAGAAATTAATTGCGCAACAGTTTTGTCACTAAGATCCGCGCCAGCTTTAAGCATGTTCAGACCATACACTTCAGCGTCAACACCAGCAATTGCAGCTAACTCACGAGCAGCAGCAACGTCTTGCTCCGTGCACGTTGGGGATTTGAATAACAAGGAATCAGAAATGATAGCAGAAAGCATTAAACCTGCAATCTCTTTATCGATGGCAACGCCATTTTCTTTGTACAATTTATTTAAAATGGTTGCTGTGCAACCCACTGGCTCCGCACGATAGTAAAGCGGGTGGCTCGTTTCGAAGTTAGCAATGCGGTGGTGGTCAATAACTTCCACTACGCGTACTTGATCGATGTCGCTTGCGCTTTGTTGGCGCTCAACATGATCAACCAAGATCACATTTGCCGCTTCATTAGCAACCGTTTGAACTTCACGTGGAGCAGCTACTTGAAAAGTATCTAACGCGAATTGCGTTTCGCCATTAATGGAGCCTAGGCGAACTGCTTCGACTTCTTGACCTAATTTCGTTTTGAGTGCTGCGTAAGCAATTGCGGATGTGATTGAATCAGTGTCCGGATTTTTATGTCCGAAAATAAGTGTTTTTGACATTGTACGACTCCTTAAACGACATATTTTAGTAAGAGTAGGTATTATCTCTATATCGATTATACTCAAAATTCTAGGTAAATCCACTATTCTCCTTAGGTCGATGTCGCGTCGGTAAGCTGCTGCACCCAATCTTCGAATGGCTTTTGGCTGTCAACGACGATGCGATGCAGCTCTAGCGGAGGTTGATCCGAAGATGCCCAGCCAGCTTGTGTCGTAAACGCATAGCGAAAGCCAGCCTTACGTAGAATCCTCAATGTAGCGCGATTGTACTCGCCGTATGGATAAGCGAACGTATCCGCTGGTCTTCCCAGCTCTTGTTCAATGCGCGCTCGCGCTGCGAGTATCTCTGCGCGCTGCGCCTTCTTGCTGAGCCTCGGCAGATGCGGATGCGTCACGGTATGTGACGCGATATCCCAGTGGGCTGCGCTCAGCTCACGTATTTGGGGCCAGGTCAGATAACCTGGCGTATGGATTAGACCCGTCGACACGTACAGCGTCGCCGGAAAGCCATGCTTCCAGAGGATGGGCAACACCACCTCCGCGTTATTGGCATAGCCGTCATCGAACGTGAGCAGCACGGGGTGAGCCGCTGACGGCTGTTTATGAGAGAGGACGCTGGCGAATTCATCCAGCGTCAACGGGGTGTAGTGATGCGCGGCCAAATAGTCCATTTGGCGCGCGAACGTATCGGGGTGGAGCACATACGTGTTCCCCGGGGCCACCCCGATACTGTGGTAATTCAGCACGGGGATGGCGATCCCGGGCGCGGCTTTGGCTGGCGATGCGAAGAACGCCAGCTGGAGGCACGCGAGCAGCAAGGCCGTGTGCACGGTTTTATTCTTCCAATGGATCATCCTAAGCTTCATCCAAGATCCCCTACCCCGTATTGAACATGTCCGTTCAATGATTGATCTCCTAAGCCTCCCCTATCTCCTCGACGAATATGCAAATAATCCCAGACTACCGTAGCTTCTTAGCAACACTTTTGCACTTCTGATACAGTTGGCGCTTTCTGGGAGTTGCTGTAGTCCGATATCGCCGAACTAAAATACCTCCTCTATTGATAAAAAGACAAATAGTCCAATTTCGCCTAACTAATCCCCACTTTCCCTCGTGTTGAGGGGGAATTGTGGCGATTTAGTTGGGTAATTTAGGACTAAACAGAGTTTTCGTGCGTTGAAAGTTAGATTAGTTCGGCTTTTTAGGACTAAATGGTGCTTCGAGAGCAATGTGCGGCCTGGGCAACACCATTATCTACTCTACGCCAGCACTCACACCCGCCAACTGAATCAACTTATTAACCGTCTCCCAATTCCGAGTGGTGGCAGCTACTCCTAGTTTTTTCTCGATGAAATTGTTGCTAAATTTGGATTCTCCGTAGTTTTTACGGATAAGCAGAAACACGGTCAATCCAGTGACATGGTACTCGTCCACTTCGCTCTGTGCTGCTTGCAACTTGTTTAGAGCTGCCTCCGTCGGAGCCTTGGAGAGAAATGTGACATATCTCTGCTCATTTTCATCCACATTTACCGTTACGTATGGTGTATTGCTAACCACCTCTTCCAGCTCCGCTGGCGTGCGAATGATGACTGGGATGTCGAAGGTTAATTGCTCCTTCAGCTCCAGGACAATGCGATCACGGAGAACCTCAGGGTTCAGCTCATCACTGTCAAAAATCACATTCCCACTCTGGATATACGTACTCACCTGTGTAAACTCCAGCGATTCGAAGAGCTGTCTAAGCCTGTCCATTTTAATGATTTTCTGACCACTCACATTAATTCCTCGCAGCATAGCGATGTACCGAGGCATCCAAACCCCTCCTTTTTCAACTCACCATTTTTCACACTTACCCTACTTCATTCACACCCAACCCACCTGAACGAGCAGCGATATAAGCAGCTACGCCATCCTCATCATTACTGCCAGCAATCTCATCTGCCATTTGCAAAAGGTCAGGATGTGCATTCGCTACTGCAACTTTATAGCCTGCCTCTAGGAACATCCCGGTGTCGTTCAGATTATCTCCGAATGCAGTCACATCCTCAGACGCACAGCCGACTAGCGCTGCCCATAAACGCAAGCCCATCTGCTTATTTGCTTCGCGATGACTAAACTCAAGGAAATAATGCCCCTCAATGTAGTTATCCTTCATCAGATGGATGTGTACCTCCGAACCAAATAATGCCTCAACCGCAGTCTTCAGTGGAAGCAGCTCATTGAATAAACCGATATACGTCAGTATTAACGTACGCAGTTCTGCCGTGTTTTGGAGCTCATCCACCTCTTGGAACCTCGGATCATTCGGCCGACTAGCCAAAAATTGCAGATCACCCGTGCGCTCCAACCTCTCGTGCATGACACGCTCATTATCCTTCTCATCGAGGGCGAATAGCAGCGGCGTTATGCCCAATGTTTTACCCATTTTAATAATCGTATTGCATCGCTCACTGTCCAACCAACGTCCATCCAATACTCGCTTCTGAATAGGATCAAACAACATCGCGCCGTTGTATAATACAAGCGGATACCGCCACGGAATATCGGAAGCAACAGCTTGTGAGCTTTGGTAGCTTCGTGCTGTTGCGTAACTAACAACCATTCCTTGCTCTAGTGCCTGCGTAAGAACGCTTATTGTAAATTCAGAAGGCTTAGCCTGAGATCTCAACAAGGTACCGTCCAAGTCAGTTAAGAAATAGGTATTTTTCATCCGATTTTCTTCTCAAAGCATAAGCTGCTCTTGCTTCCTATGTACTCACCAAAACATGCGATCGGATAATACCCACATTTCGTATAAAACGCAACTGCCTCTGGCTGTGCTTCGCCCGCTTCTAGCCGGATCGTATGATGCCCAAGACGCTCCACCGAAGGATCATTAAAATCCACAAAATAAATATCCTCAATCGGATATCTTGTCAGCAAATCTTGATCTAACTTTGCTATTAACTCATGCAAAATTGGGTCCGAATGGGAAACGAATTTGATATCCAAATTCATTGCGTGTCTCTCCTCCAATACTTTGTCTTGTCAGAAGTCATTTTTATCCAAGCATTATAGCACAAAACAAACAACGTGTACTGTGCCCCTCCCTAGCCACCATACTCATTTTCAAAATATGCCAATTTGATTTATACTATGGTCAATTCATTTAAACGAGAAGGGATACGGGTTATTATGGCGCAGCAGCCTGCAGCGACAAATTATGAAATCGCACAAGTATGTTTACTCGCTGGTAAAATCATGCTGGAAAACGGCGGCGAAACTTATCGGGTGGAAGATACGATGACCCATGTTGCCGAAGCCTTTGGTATTCCGCATTCCCATAGCTTTGTCACACCAACGGGAATTATTTTCTCCATCGACGGTCCTGAGCAGACGACTAGATTAATTCGCATCTCTTCGCGATCCACAGATTTAAGAAAAGTAACCGTGGTTAACGCAATATCTCGCCGTATTAGCCAAGGAGAGCTGTCGCCAACAGAGGCGTATCAAGAACTTGAAGCCCTTAATCTAGATAAGCGCAGATATCCCACATGGTTTCAAGCGTTAGCCGCAGCCATTGCCAGTGGTTGTTTTCTCATCATGTTTCAAGGTCAGTGGTTCGACTTCATCCCTGCTTTTTTAGCAGGCGGAGCTGGTACGATAGCCTTAACCTATTTTCATCGTTTAGTTCCGATCAAATTCTTCGCAGAATTTCTCGCGTCCTTAATTATTGGACTTATTGCTTATTTAACGGTCAAAACAGGGCTCGGCCATCATCTCGATAAGATTATCATTGGCTCTGTCATGCCGCTCGTACCGGGGCTTCTTATCACAAATGCTGTGCGCGATTTGATGGCAGGCCATTTCGTTTCTGGCGTATCCAAAGGTGCCGAAGCCTTCTTAACCGCCTTCGCCATTGGCGCAGGGATCGCCTTTGTATTAACATTTTATCCTGGAAAGGGGTACTAACATGGACATGTTGGAGCAGCTTGTAACAAGCTTCATCTCAACTTCCGCTTTTGGCATCATCTTCAACGTACCCCGGAGAACTTTAGGACAGTGCGGTTTTGTTGGCATGATTGGATGGATGCTCTATTTCTCTTTTCAAAAAGCACACCTGGATCCCATCTTGGCCACACTCATTGCGTCCTTTGTTGTCACGATTGTTAGTCAATTTTTTGCGAAAATATATAAAACACCTGTTATCGTTTTCAGTGTGTCTGGTATTATTCCCCTTGTCCCAGGTGGATTAGCGTATGACGCCATGCGCAATGTCGTGCTTAACCATTATGATGTGGCTGTGCAGCTAGCTGCGAAAGCATTTCTACTCTCTGGTGCCATTGCGATAGGACTGGTCTTTTCGGAAGTCATCAATGTGCTACTCAGACGTACAAGAACATAAATCCACTCAAAAATCCAATAACGGAATTAACATTAATAGGTTATACCTATAACTTCATCCTTTTTATATCTTGGATTTTTTCCCAACAGCCCTTTACACTTAGGGTATCGAACACATAAACCAAGTATAGGAAATGGAGTGGATCCTCATGAAAGACAACGCCAATCATCATATTCTTACGAAATTCGATGAAATTGCCCAAAAGTACGACAGTCAGCGGAGAAAGTTAATTCCTTGCTTTGATGATTTTTACAACACGGCCGCTTCGCTAGTCCAAGTTGGCCACGAAACTCCGCGTATTCTTGATTTAGGCGCAGGTACAGGACTTTTCTCATCCTATATGCAACGTATGTATCCACAAGCGAAGTTAACGATGATCGACCTGTCTACTGGAATGCTCGACATTGCCAAAGAAAGATTCGCAGAAGTGGAAGCAGCGGAGTTTACTTACCTTGTCGGGGACTATTCCACCTTTGAGGATGCAGAACCTTTTGATGCCATCATCTCCTCCCTATCGATTCATCATCTAGAGGACGAAGCTAAGCAAGGGCTATTTTCGCGCATTTTCCAATTATTGAAGCCAGGCGGCGTGTTTGTGAATGCAGATCAAGTCTTAGGCCAAACTTCCAATCTTGATCGTCTTTACCGTTCAGATTGGGTGGCGAAAATTGAAGCAACGGATCTATCTCAAGAAGCACTCCAAGCAGCCTACGAGCGGACCAAGCTGGATAAAATGGCACCATTAGACACGCAGCTTGGCTGGCTTCGGGACTGCGGATTCGAAGATGTCGACTGCGTTTACAAGTCCTATAATTTTGTCGTGATGTATGCGAGAAAGCCGTAGCTCTCTCACACTCTTTTACCAGATCATTGGTTTAGACACCATAAACCACATCATCGCGAGTGTAATAATCACATACCAAATCAAAGCTTTGCGAAGCTTGTTAACAAGAAGATTTCGATCTTCGTGGGGAGCTTTCAGCTGTCGTAATAGAGGCGAAAATGCACGTGCAATGAAGTAAAGCGAAGCTACCATGATTAGGACTGTCGCGACAATCCAAGAGGTTTTCCAGCTCCATGCCGTTATCCATGTCAAAATAATGCCTGTGGCAACCAGCACATGTCCTGCATGCTTTGTTAGTCGCACTGTAATCCGGAAGGGCTCTAAGTAATCAGGAAGCTGTTCAAACGGTGCTCTACGAATTAATGCGAGTAAAGGAAATAGGACGAAATAAGGGCCGATGCTTAATACAACGCTAAAAATATGGATATACAGCATGACAATATACCAAGACAAGTTGATCATCCGTTCTATCTGTATTGTGAATAAACCGTGCGAATCCTAGGATCCACACGGTTTTTTGTGTTATTCGGCTTTTTGAAATTCGTGTACCCATACTTTCATCTGTGGCAGCCACGGCATACCTGGGTGAATAGCAAGGATACTGTCGCGATACTCATCAACGGTCTCGTGACCTTCCATTTTGGCATGCTCAGGTGTCAGATCACCAAGTGCTTGTTGATACACGTTGGTTACTGTAAAAGCTGTACCTTGCAAATCCATCGTTTCACCAATATCCGCATAACGCCCATTACGACGACAAGCTGTTTTGAGACCAGCAAGCACCTTGCTTACTTCTTCTTCTTTCGTTACAAGTCGATCGACCGAGCAGGTCTTTGGCGGTAAAGTTGCATTTACGTTCGTTTCACTCATGTTAGTTCCCTCCTTTTGCCAGTTTTCATTATAGCGAATCCCCAACGCTTTGTCGAACTGAGTCGTATCTCCGTATCCGACAACCCCATTTATTCATACAAAGCTTCCCTCAGCTTCGTTGACATGCTCTCCATTGAACCTGATGCTGCAGGTTTAACGCCGCGCAGGCGCGCGATTTCCGCTTTCAGTCTTTCATTTTCAAGTATTAGCACATCAAGCTTCACTTCGATTTGCTCGCGATCCAAGTGATCCCACTTCCCCATTCTTACACCTCCTAGCATGAAAATACCCCCTCCTCGCAAGTCGATCATCCCATCGGATTCTCTCCATGCATCAAAGGGGGCGGTTCCTATCGCTTACTGCTTATTTCGTGATATTGATTGTATATAGTCGAGCAGTTTCTTCCCAAACTTCGCCTGGCTCTAAGGAGACTAGTCCGATTTGATCTGCAGGCAGATTCACATTCGGCGCATTAACCAAGTTCATTTGCGGCTCTGGACAGAAGAAACCTTCGGTTTTGCCATTGTTCCAGATCATCCATTGCTTATAAGAAGTCCCTACATCATAGACTAGTTTGATGCCTTCACGCGCATCTGTCAATGCCATGAAGTTGCGGCTATTCTGCGGAACACTCGTGTAATGATTATCCATGCCTTCGAAGAATGGCGACAGTCCGCCAACTTTCATCTTCGCTTCATCTGCAGACAACGCTTGATATTCGCCCGTTGGCAGCATACGCTCGTTCAACGCCCAACGCTCGCCGATCGTCATTTGGAACGTATAATCGGATGGCTGACTGTTGACAGCAAAAGGTGCATTAATCGTCGTATGGAAAGCCAGCAAACATGGCATTGCTTCATAGCCCTCATTATGTACAGAAATTTGCTGATGCAAACCTTGCTCATTCAACGTGTAGACGAGACGAATCGTAAAATCAAAAGGCAAAAATTCATGAACAGAATGTCCTTCACGAACTCGCAAGGCAAGTGCTACGCGACTTTCATTGCCATCACTGCTGTAATTCTCAACAGCCCATGGAATATTGTGTACAAATCCGTGCAGATGATTGCCTGTTTTAGGTTCATTGACTGGGAATTGAAATACCTTACCCTGCCAAGGGAATTTACCATCTTCATAACGATTCGGCGGGAATAACACCGGGATGCCATGTACAATCGGACGTTCTTTAAACGCTTCCATCTCTTCCAGCGCAGGCTCGCGCAAAAAGCGGTATTCTTTCTCTATATCACGAAAAGCAATCAGATTTGCTCCCACATCTGGCAAAACAACCGCTTCATAGCGTCCAGCTTGCAGCCAAATCGCTTGTTCCCCGTTGTACGTTCCTTCATATGCTTTGGTAGACATCCTCTTCATTCTCCTCCTAATAACTGCTTGTCTTATGTCCATAATCTGGACGGACACATTGATTTCACTTTAGCCCATGTGCGTGAAAAAAGTCAATGGACGTAAATTGCTTTTATATCGATAAATGTGACTTTCCTGGAAGGGGCTCCAACAAACGAAGGACCTGAGGCCGTAAGCCTCAGGTCCTTCACTCCCTGCATGAATCTAACGTCTCCAAACCGCGTCATTCCAACGAAGTTCATTCCGGAACTGAAGTGGTGACGTGTTTTTATTTATAATTACAACTTCAATGCCAGCTAGCTCTGCCCAATCCACAAGCTGCTCTGTACTTACTGTGTATGAGAATACAGTATGATGAGCGCCACCAGCATAGATCCAAGCTTCTGCTGAATCGTTCAACGAAGGTTGTGGTTTCCACAATACGCGAGCTACGGGCAGCTTCGGCATGTCTTTTAGGGGTTGAACGGCATCTACTTCGTTAATCAACAAGCGGAAGCGGTTGCCCATATCGATGAGCGAAGCATTCAAAGCTGAGCCTGAAGCACCGTCAAAAACAAGACGAGCTGGATCCGCTTTTCCGCCGATACCCAGCGGATGAACCTCGATTTTGGGACGAGTCGCAGCAATCGTCGGACAAATTTCAAGCATGTGTGCGCCCAGCACAAGCTCATTGCCTGGCTCCATGTGATACGTATAGTCCTCCATGAAGGACGTCCCCTTGTTGTTCGCGATGATTTTCATTACGCGCAGCAATGCCGCTGTTTTCCAATCACCTTCGCCGCCAAAACCGTATCCCTGTTCCATCAATCGTTGAACCGCTAGACCTGGCAATTGCTTCAGACCGTGCAAGTCCTCAAATGTCGTCGTAAACGCACCGAAGCCGCCTTCTTGCAAGAAGGCTTTCATACCGAGCTCAATGCGCGCTTGTTCTCTGATCGCTTCACGAATGGGTCCTGCTGTTCGCCCTTCAGACGTAATATCGTATAGCTCATTATATTCATCCATAAGTTGATCGACTTCAACTTCTGAAATATCCCCAACACGCTGAACCAGATCTCCCACACCGTACCCATTGATGGACCAGCCGAATTTAATTTGAGCTTCTACTTTATCGCCTTCAGTTACGGCAACATGACGCATATTGTCACCAAAACGAGCAACCTTCAAGCTGCGCCCTTCGATGAAGGCCACGGAAGTCCGCATCCAACCTGCGATACGTGCCAGAACAGCAGGATCTTCCCAGTAACCAACGACCACCTTACGAGAAATCCCCATGCGTGCTCCGATGAAACCATACTCACGGTCACCGTGGGCAGCCTGATTCAAGTTCATGAAATCCATATCAATCGTTTCCCATGGGATATCGCGATTGAATTGTGTGTGTAAGTGAAGCAGCGGCTTGCGGTATTCCGAAAGACCTGCAATCCACATTTTTGCTGGAGAGAACGTATGCATCCAAGTGATAATACCCGCACAGGAATCATCGGCATTCGCATCTAGACATAGTCTACGAATGGCATCTGGTGTCGTTAAAACAGGTTTGAATACGAGCTTGCTTGGAATGATTTCCGCACGATCAATACCTGCTGTGATCTGCTTGGAATGTTCATCTACTTGAAGCAATGTTTCAGGTCCGTACAAGTGTTGGCTTCCGGTAACAAACCAGAATACTTTATCAGAAAAAGGGTTCATGAGCTATAAGCCTCCTAGGAATGTAATGAATAATGGCAAATTGGATTCTTTATTACTAGGGAACTACTGACGTGCTTCCTCGCGAATCGAGCGAAGTCGTTTCATGACATCATTGTCACCGCGACCAAAATAGTCATGCAAATTGCTATACTCTTGGTATAGCTTCTCGTATACAGCCACATTCTCAGCCTTCGGCTTAAATGTTTCTTTACGAACACGAGCCATTTGCTTCGCGGCATCCACGATGCTGTCATAACCGCCTTTGTCTGCACCCGCTGCCACTGCTCCAAACATCGCAGCTCCTAGTGCTGGTGTTTGTTTGGAATCGGCAATCTTAATTTCACGATTTGTAACATCCGCATAAATTTGCATCAAAAGACGATTTTTCTGCGGCAAACCGCCACAAGCGTACAGCTCCTCAACTTCAACCCCGTTGCTTTGGAAAGCATCCACGATTTTTCGTGTTCCGAAAGCTGTTGCTTCCAATAATGTCCGATAAATCTCTTCTGGCTTTGTAAGCAAGGAATACCCTAGAATAAGTCCATTTAACTCCGTATCTACAAGTACCGAACGGTTTCCATTCCACCAATCCAGAGCGAGCAAGCCTGTTTCGCCTGGTTTGTAAGCGGATGCACGACGTTCCAACCATTCATGTACATGAATGCCTTCTTCGGCAGCAGCTTTTTCTACATAGGCAGGAACACCTTGCTCTACATACCATGCGAAAATATCACCAACCGCTGATTGCCCTGCTTCATAGCCTAAGTAGCCTGGAATAATGCCATCTTCAACAACGCCGCACATGCCTTCGACTTCTTTCTCCTCCGTGCCAAGCAACATGTGGCAAATCGATGTTCCCATCGCCATTACGAGCTTGCCAGGTGTAACAACCCCAACGCCAGGTACTGCTGCATGGGCATCTACGTTGCCAACAGCAATCGCTGTTCCTGCTGCTAGCCCCATCCGTTCTGCCATTGCAGCCGTCAATTCCCCAGCTTTTGTTCCTAAGGCAACAACATCACCGCGCAGCTTCGTTTCTGTGACATCTACAAGACGAGGATCTAGCGCTTTGAAAAAATCTTGACTCGGATATCCATCTTGTTTGTGCCAAATCGATTTATAACCAGCCGTACAGCTGTTGCGGACGATCTCCGATTGGCCAGTCATTTGAGAAACAACCCAGTCAGTCGCTTCTAAGAAACGATCGGTTTGGTCATAAATGTCCGGTGCTTCATTCAAAATCTGCCAAACCTTGGCGATCATCCATTCAGATGAAATC
The DNA here is from genome assembly GCF_031455095.1 of Paenibacillus qinlingensis. GTDB lineage: Bacteria > Bacillota > Bacilli > Paenibacillales > NBRC-103111 > Paenibacillus_E > Paenibacillus_E qinlingensis_A. Next base: position 1,090,895 of record NZ_JAVDSB010000001.1, on the reverse strand, counting down.
TTACCGCCGTAACGCGGTAGAAAGGCTTCCCCTCTGCTCGCAGCAATTTCATTAATTAATGTCGCTTCATCCTGCGCGGCATGATGCTTCCATAGCTTCACCCAGCTATGCGGGTTGGAAGAAAGCGTCGCTTGGAAGCACAGTGGTTGACCTTCTTTATCAATAGGAAGCATTGTACATGCTGTGAAATCAATCCCTAATCCGATAATGTCAGCCGGATCTACACCTGATGCACGTACAACTGCCGGAACCGATTGCGTAAGGACATCTAAATAATCTTGAGGATGCTGCAAAGCCCAGTCATACTCTAATTTCACACCGGAAACAGGTAGTTTCTCATCAATAACATTGTGTGGATACAGCGTAACGTGATCGGCAACCTCAGTACCATCACTCAAATCAACCAGAACTGCGCGCCCTGACTCTGTTCCATAATCAACGCCAATTGCATATTTCTTCGACATCGGGGGCCTCCTTCAAAAGTGAACATGATTATTGGTTCTAGTATATCACTTGTACGTACAAGTTGGCTACCCTTATTTATTTTTAGTTACCTGATACGAATTGTGGAGTCTCTGACGATTAATTCTGGCTTGTACACTTTTCCCGTTTCACTGCCGCTAACCCGTTTATTCTCAATCATATCAATTAAAATAGCAGCTGCATCGCTGCCTAACTCCGTTTTCGGGTGAGAAAGAGAGGTCAATTTCACCTCTGTAGCGGTAGCAAGATTGGAGTCATCAAATCCAACTAGTGAGACGTCTTGTGGTACCTGCAAGCCAATTGTACGTACAGCTTCCAAAAGATGAATAGCAAGCTCATCATTATAGCAAACGAAGGCCGTTGGACGTTCTTCAACTTCAATGTGCTCCAGCATAGCAATCGCGCTGTTATATGGCTTTAATCGCTTTTCCTCCGTCGTATAATGAATTACATACTCTGGCAGCAATGGAATCTGATAGTGATGATGCGCACGAATAAAGCCTTTTAAGCGATTCACACCTTGTCCATCATCCGTTTTAAAAAAGCCCGCTAACCGTCGATGCCCAAGCTCTATCAGGTGTTCTGCCGCCTTAAAGCCTCCCTCTTCATCATCCACGATCAAAGAAGGACAGTTCATCTCCGGATATCGTTCGTTAATCATCAGATACGGAATATGCTGGTAGTCCAAAGACAAATAATAGCTAAGATTCGGATTGCCTTCCGCGCTCTTCGTCGGCTCAATAATAAGTCCACTTAGCGGCTGACTCATCATCATATCTAAGCTTTCCCGCTCTTTTGCCTTATCGTTATCCGTAGAAGAGAGCAGCAATCTATAACCTCTTGCACGCAAGGTCGCCTCTGCCCCCCGCACAATATGCGGAAAAATATAATCTGAGATGTAGGTCGTCAGAATGCCGATTGTTTGTACATCGCGCGACTTTTGAGATTGCGGGACGGAAACAAAGGTACCCTTACCTTGCATTCGGTAGAGCCGTCCTTCTTTCTCTAACTCGCCAAATGTCTGCCTTACCGTCTGTCGACTCATTTGAAATTGTTCGGCAATTTCATTTTCCGAGGGCATTTGATCATTGGGTTTGAGCCTTCCCGTATGTAACCAGGATAAAATTTCCTGTTTTAATTGTTGATATTTCGGTAATTGCTTTTCTTTCATGCTTCACCTCAAGGCTTCGATTGTGAACGTATTATACCATCCGTCCAACTTGTATGTACATATTTGTATGAACGACATGGACAAGAGAAATGGCTGCTACTCACCAATTTTACTCATCAATAATTTAATTTTGCTCTCTGTATCCGATCCAATGGACGGTGTGTACACACTGCATCTCAAATCCGTACGTCCTTGCACCTGCAAAGTTGTTAGGTCAAACAACATTTTCCCGACCTTGGCATGTCGGAATTCAATGAAAACTTCAGGTGCCGTGCTGACATCGCTCTCATTCCACAATGCACGAAAATCCTTGCTGCGCTCACTTATTTCCTCAATGAATTCGCTATACCAATTATCCCCCACGTATTGTCCGTAATAGGAACGAAACATGGCCAAAAATCCTTTTGCAAAGTCGCTCCAATTAACCGCGAGTGCTTTCAGTTCTTTCCGTGTAAAAAGCAACCATATCATATTGCGCTCCCCCTCAGGAAGTTGAGCAAAATCAAGAAAAACAGCCGCAGCCGCTTGGTTCCAGCCAACAATATGGCATCTTCGATCAGAAACAATCGTAGGACAATCGTGAAGTTCAGTCAAAATCCGATTCAGCGCCGGACTAATCGTCGGTATATTATCTATAAAAGTTGTTGGCGCAGGTTGCTCAAGGGCTAGCATGAACAAATACTGACGCTCATCCTCATTGAGCTGTAAAGCCAGTGCAATGCGATCTAACACTTGTACGGACATCTTAATATCACGCCCCTGTTCTAACCAGGTGTACCAAGTCGTACTTACGCCAGCGATCGTGGCGACTTCTTCTCGACGTAATCCCGGCGTTCGTCGCCTGCTGCCACCAATCAACCCAACTTCTTGCGGCTGAATACGTGACCGATGTGCCACTAAGAAATTGGTTAATTCCTGAAGCCTCTCCTTTGTGTTCATGCCAAGTTTCCTCCTCAGCCTATTATCATAGAAGCCATTATACCAGTATAAACGGTAACTTGTAATAGGATACACAGTATGACATTCTATGTAAAAAGGAGGACGACGCGATGAAACGTGTAGTTATTACAGGTATGGGAGTCATTACACCAATAGGAAATAAGGTAGATACGTTCTGGGGGAGTTTGACGAAGGGGCAATCTGGCATTTCAAAAATAGAGCATTTCGACACATCCGATTACAAAACGAACTTCGCTGGCGTCGTTCATGATTTCGATGCCGAGGCTGCTGTAGGTCGGCGCGAGGTGCGCCGCATGGATCGGTACTGCCAATTCGCCGTAGCGGCAGCCAAACAAGCTATTGACGATGCAGGACTTGTGATTGACGCTTCCAATGAGGAGCGTGTTGGCGTCTATATCGGTTCTGGCATTGGCGGTATTCAAACCATCTTGGACAACTATCGCACGCTGCTGTCCAGAGGGCCAAGCCGAGTCAGTCCAACCGTTGTTCCGATGATGATTGCCAATATGGCGGCAGCACAAGTTAGTATCTTATATGGTGCGAAAGGACCTTCCTTAGCACCAGTTACTGCATGCGCTACGGGCAACAACGCGATTGGCGAGGCTTTTAAGCTCATCCAGCGCGGAGGCGCAGATGCCGTGATTGCCGGCGGCGCTGAAGCGACGGTCACCGACCTCGCGCTCGCCGGCTTCGGCAATGCAACCGCGTTGTCGACGCGCTGTGACGCGCCGGAGCAGGCGAGTCGCCCGTTCGATGCGCAGCGCGACGGTTTCGTCGCCGCCGAAGGCGCCGGCGTGCTTGTATTGGAGTCGCTCGAGCATGCGGAGCGACGTGGGGCCCGGATCCATGCCGAGATCGTCGGCTATGGATCCACCTCGGACGCCTACCACATCGTGGCGACCGATCCTGAAGGCTCGGGAGCTTACCGAGCCATGCGCGAAGCGCTGGTTGATGCGGGGATCGACGCATCGGAGATCAGCACCATCAACGCTCACGCGACAAGTACCATCGCGGGTGACCTCTCGGAGACGCTGGCGATCAAGCGTCTACTTGGACGCAGCGCTTACGACGTGCCGATCAGCGCGAACAAATCAATGATCGGCCACATGCTAGGCGCCGCCGGTGGTGTCGAGGCCGTCGCCCTGATCAAAACCTTACAGGACGGCCTCATCCCCCCCACCATCAACTTGGACAATCCAGATCCACAGTGTGATTTAGATTACGTGCCCCATGTAGCGCGGCGTGCGGAGCTTCAGTATGGACTCTCGAGCTCATTTGGCTTTGGCGGGCATAATGCAGTGTTGATTTTGAAGAAGTTTGGGTAAACAGCAGGGACAGCCCAGCGTATTACTTTTCCACAAAGTATAAAATGACAAATTTCAATTAATGTCAGTTGTAAGTTGTTATCGTGCTTTATGGAGAATCCCAATACACTTACCGGAAGTCCAGCACTTCACTTTCCATGAAGTAGAAAAATGACAAATTTCAATTTTTGTCAGTTGTAATTTGTCATCGTGCTATATGGAGAATCGTAATACACTTACCGGAGGTACTCTAGATCACTTTTCTGCAAAGTGTGTAATGACATTTTTCAATTAATGTCAGTTGTAATTTGTCATCCTACTATAAGGAGAATCGTCATACACTTACCCGAGGTACTCTAGATCATATTCCGCAAAGTGTATAATGACATTTTTCAATTAATGTCAGTTGTAATTTGTCATCGTGCTATATGGAGAATCGTAATACACTTGCCCGAGGTACTCTAGATCACTTTTCTGCAAAGTGTGTAATGACATTTTTCAATTAATGTCAGTTGTAATTTGTCATCGTGCTTTATGCAGAATCGTCATACACTTACCGGAAGTCCAGCACTTCACTTTTCCATGAAGTAGAAAATGACAAATTTCAATTTTTGTCAGTTGTAATTTGTCATCGTGCTATATGGAGAATCGTAATACACTTGCCCGAGGTACTCTAAATCACTTTTCTGCAAAGTGTGTAATGACATTTTTCAATTAATGTCAGTTGTAATTTGTCAGTTGACTATTGTCTGCTTCAAGTTGGAACTTGCACGCACAACAAAAGAGGCTGTCCCATAAGCCATGATGGCAAGGGGCACCCTCTTCTTTTATTATTTAGTACTGTCTATTTCACTACTGTTTCACGCGCTGCGTTCACGAGCAGATCGAACCACTCATCTTCCTCAAGAAGTTCTTCTACTGCCTCGATGTCCTCTTCTTTGCCAGACTCACGTAAAAAGTGCAGTGCGTAGCTCCAATCGTTTTTGCCTTTGGTGCTTTGAAGTGTGATTTCATAGGGGTGCTCGTGGCCCTCTACTTTAAATTCAACATGCCCAAGGTAGCCATCTTCTTTGCTGTATTCCATAGTCGCTTTTAAAATTTCAATCATGTTCAACATCCTTTTCTAATGTTTGTATCCATGTCCAGATCGCGTTCATGGTGGTTTGTAAATTGGTTGCATTTTGCCATATGTATGGATTGTGATCTCTAAAATAATCAGCATGACTCCCGATAATCGGAAGCATGCGTTGGTGAATCGGCGCATGTTTTGCACGCTTCCAGCCGTGAATGCCAAGGCGTGTTCGACCCCAGCCTCCCCAAGTCCCGAGCCGCGATATCGGATCTCGAGATTGATTTTGCGGATTAGTAGCATGTATGTACAACACTTTATGCTTGAGTGTTGCTGGAATGGATGACCTTGGGGATCCAATTTGGATTACCCCTAGGATATCATAACCGAGACGTTCAAGCTCATCCGCAGCTAAAATCGAGGCAATGGCGCCAGCGCTATGCCCGATGAAAAGCAGTTTTTTTCCCTGTTCTTTCGTCGATAAGACGAACTGAAGCAAGCTTTTTCCACCATAAATGGATGACTTCCCATGGGCATTATGCCACATATCACGGATGATTTCCTGCAGCTGCCCCCGCTTCGAGCGATCCCAATGGCCATAAGGAAAGTGTACATACACGCGCACACACTTGCCAGTTTGCTCATATCGCGAAGCAAGTTTAGCTGCAAAGTCGTCTAGAAAATTAGATGCCGTTGCAAATCCAGCTGAAACGTATATCACGATATCTGCGGTATCAGCGTGAATGCTCATATCTTGCTTCGTTCCTTTCTCGGAATCATGCGTTTATGTTCTAGGTTTGGCACGATTCGTCGGAATCGCTGCCATTGGATCATCTGGCCAATAGTGCTTGGGATAACGGCCTTTGAGATCTTTTTTCACCTCGAAGTAGGCTTCGCGCCAAAAGCTCGCCAAATCTTTCGTCACCTGCATTGGCCTTTGTGCCGGTGATAACAAGTGCAAGGTTACTGGCACTCTCCCTTTGGCAATTCGCGGGGTATCTGCTAATCCAAACATTTCTTGCAAACGTACTGATAACGTTGGGGATTCCATATTGCTATAGTCAACCGGAATTCGCGAACCACTCGGGACTTGAATGTGGGTAGGGGCCCACTCGTCTAACGAACGGCGCTGCTCCCATGTTAGCATTCCCTCTAATAGGCTTGTCAAGTTAAGTCGGCTTATAGCCCCTTTGCTTTTTACGCCAAATAAATGTGGCCCAGCCCACTCTTCAAGGGTCGCAAGTAACGATTCATCGCGAAGGTCGGGCCAATTTTCTGTAAAACGGTGTAAAAATAGGCAACGTTCCTGAAGTTGACGTGCCGAGCGTGTCCAAGGCAGGACCTCTAAGGATTCCGACCTTATCCCTTCCAGTAAGGCTTGTAGGACCAGATCTGGATTAGGCTCCTGAAGCGGTTTATCTTTGAGTGTAATCGCACCCAACTGCCATCGTTCTCTAGCCTTGACGGAACCTACCTCTCGATCCCACTCTACAATCTGCTCCTTACGGATGCTAGCTTCAAAAGCAGTGAAAATCTCCTCCTCTTTCAGAGGAGCGGACAAATAGATCCGGCTCTCCATACCGCTATCGTCCAGCTCTGCTGCGACGATATACCGCTCATTTGAGAGCGGCTGCAGCTCCGGGAGCACAGCCCCGCGGCCGTTCGCGAGCGTAAACCGCCCCGCCGACCGCCGCTGCGCGACGCGGTCGGGGTAAGCGAAGGCGAGCAGCAAGCCGCTCGCCGCTGCATGGCTTACGCTCGGCCGTATGCCGAGCGACTGCATCAAGACCTTGGCCTCCGCCGCGATGCGGCGGCATAGGCCAAGGTCCACACCCTCGCGCGCGTCTCCTCGCAGCGCGCGCCAGAGCTCTTCGATGCGGCTGCGCACATCCGCATCCAGCCTAGCGGCGCGCATGAAATCGCGCTCGCTGAGCATCACCGCGAGCTCGCACGCCAGTGCGCCGAGCTCAAGCGGAATGGCTTGCAGCACCATGTGCGCAAGCCGGGGGTGCAAGCCTAACGCCGCGACACGCTTGCCGTGTGGCGTTAGGCTTCCGTTCTCGTGCAGCGCGTCTAGCTGCACGAGCAGTTCGCGCGCCTGCTGATAGGCAGCAGCAGGCGGTGGATCTAGCCAGACCAGCGCAGCGGGGTCTGGCGCGCCCCAGGCGGCAAGCTCCAGCGCCAGCGGAGCGAGATCTGCTTCGCGGATCTCGGGCGTAGAGCTCGGCGGGAGCTGCCGATGCTCGGTCTCGGTCCACAGGCGGTAACACACGCCTGGACCGAGACGCCCTGCCCGGCCTCTGCGCTGATCCGCAGAGGCTATCGATACCGGCACCGTCGTCAGACGGGTCATGCCGGTGCGGGGGGAGAATCGCGGCACACGCATGAGGCCGCTGTCGATCACAACCGTGATCCCTTCGACCGTTAAGCTGGTCTCCGCGATTGAAGTAGCAAGCACGACTTTGCGATGTCCAGGCGTGCGGACAGCGGTCAGAGCTTGGTCTTGATCCTCCAACGAGAGATTTGCATATAAAGGTGCTACATGCACAGTCTCTCCTAAACGTAATGCAGCAAGTCCGTTCGCAACCCGATGAATTTCTGCCGCTCCTGGAAGGAAAACAAGCACGCTTCCCGCATGCTCTCGCAATGCTTGCCCCACGCTTGCGATAACCGCATTCTCCATTCTCCCTGCAACTTTCTGTGAAAGATAGTGCGTCTCAATCGGAAAAGTTCGACCTTCACTCTCAATGATAGGCGCATGATCTAATAAGGACGAAATTTCTTTCGCTTCCAAAGTTGCGGACATCAGCAGAATTCTCAAATCTTCACGAAGCAGCATTTGTGATTGTCGCGATAAGGCAAGTCCGATGTCCGCGTGCAGGCTTCGCTCATGAAACTCATCGAAGATCACAATACCCACCCCCTCTAGGGCAGGATCATGCTGCAGCATGCGCGTTAGGACACCTTCTGTGATCACCTCAATACGCGTTTTGGGGCCAACGCGTGTCTCATTTTTCACCCGATATCCCACGGTCTGGCCGATTTCCTCACCTAGCAGCTTTGACATATACCGTGCAGCGGCGCGGGCTGCCAGTCTTCTTGGTTCCAGCATGAGAATTTTTTGTCCCTGAAGCCACTCGGCTTCCAGTAACGCTAACGGAACCTGTGTCGTTTTGCCCGCACCAGGCTGAGCGACAACAATCGCACAAGTTCGTTCTTTTAATGTCGTTATAATTTGCGGAAGTACTGCGGTAATAGGTAACACATTCATGGGGTTCACTCCGAGCTTACTTTCTAATTAATACGATTGCATAAATATCCAAGAATGGAAAGATCACGATTTGTTCAACTGTTTTCTGTTTGGAAACCTGTTCCTTCGCTTTTCAATCGTGTATACTAGAAGACAATCTAGTCACTAAAGGAGAAGTTTAACATGAATGTACATGAAGCGATTTCCAAACATTCGAATGCACAGCATCTGCATCTCGTGCGATTTGCTGAGCTAGATGCACAGCGAGAGCACGCCATTGATGCGGCTGTCGATTTGTGCAAACGCGGGCTGCCTTTTAACGTTGATTCGATCAACGCCATTACGGCCCAAATTATCGCCCATGCCCAAAAAGGTATTTCTCCACTCCGTTCCCTAGTTACTGAGGATATGGTCCGTGATTACGTAAACAAAGGGTAAGGAGATACATTTCCATGGGTGTACTAACTTTTATTTCAATGCTTATCATGGGGTCCGCCTTCAGCGCCGGATTCTTGCTCTTGTTTAAGCAAAAAATCGCATGGGGAATCACCTGCATTGGTCTCTCCATCGTGTGTTACATCGCATATGTTTACATTGCGAATTCTTATTTCGTTTAAAAGCAGTGCACGACAAGAACCGATCAGTTCACTGATTCGGTTCTTTTTCCTGCGCACGTCCTCATTTCCAACCTTGTTCGTCCAGCTTCTGAAAAAGCAGTTCAAAATAAGCCACAGGATGAGGTACAACATCCTTTAACGAAACGGGCAACTCTACGTCTACGTACTCGCCGTTCTCTCCTCTTTTAAAACCACTTGATGCAATTTGTACTCGATCACCACTAATCAGTTGTTTAAAATCAGATACAGTCACAGCGAAGAGTCCGCTCACCTCATCAGGCTGCAGGACATAGCTCCGCAGCGGTTGATCGCAGCGATAGATAAATACATGACAAAACTCACGATCCATCAGCTTGTCCGAAATCAGGTCCTCCTCCGCAAACATACCGCAGGGAATTAATTCTTCAAAAGCGACGGAGAGTCCTAACTCCTCCTCTAGCTCCCGAGTCCCCTCTTCAATGGTTTCACCTGCAGCAAGATGCCCTGCACTAGAAATATCCAATAAATCTGGGAATAGATCTTTGTCTGGGTGCCGTAACTGAAGCAGCAGCTTCGGCTCCTCCTCTTCCAAGCTGACAATCCAGCATTGGAAGGTCTGATGCCATAGCCCCTTGGCATGAACCTCAGAGCGAGGCGCCACGCCAAGCCAATTCTTTTTCGCATCAAACACATCAAAAAGCTCTTCCGACTTCTTCATTACAAATCCCCACTCCAATCAGGTTATCACTTGTCACGCATGTTAATGGAGGCCTATCTCCGTGTTAACTTCGTAACTTTCATTGCGTAAAGATCATCCTCTAGCACGGCCATACGATCTCTTACACCCTTAAGTGCATCCTCGATAGCTTGGTTATAAATAGGTGCCGCCAGCTGCTGAAGCATGTAATCAATCAATTGCTCTGCGGCAATTTGACCTACGGTTACCCCTAATTCCACATCCAAATGCTCCTGCAAATCGCTGATAAGCATGTCTTTTTCATCCTTGGGCAGCTTTAGAACTTTCATAGGTTCGCACTCCTATTTTTCAAATAATTGAAAATCGATCTCTTGGAAAGAGCTCACTTCTTTTAACCAGCGCTCAGCTACATATTGGGTATGTACAGGGTGAATATTATACGCGTCGTAAGCAGCTTGATTGGCAAAAACCATCGAAAACCCGTAATCATAATCTGCTTTCGGGCTCACTTGGCGAAGTACTTCAAATTGCTCAACACCAGGTATGGTAGTCAGCTCGTCTGCACTGAGATTAAGGAATTGCTCTGCATTCACGTTATTTTTACCAGCATGAAGCTTGAAAACCACCATATGTTTAATACTTGTCCCATTCATCCGTAACAACTCTCCTTTATTTTGCATCTTCGCTTATTATAACGGATTTTGGAGCTAGGAACTATATGGATGCCCGTTACTGCCTTCCTATGGATATGAAGGGAATAAAATCCTGTCGAGATGCGCACATTAGCGGAGTACTGTAAATTAGAAAAGAAGGAAGTGCTCCTATGGAAAACAAGAACCATGAAGGCAACTATACAGGAACAACGAATATGAATGCAGAGAATCAAGATATGGCTTTCGTCAATGATACATTGGAAAATGCACCAAGCACGAGTACTGTTAATCTGGCCAAAGACGATATTAGTGAGGAAAATGAAGAGCATCAGCTGAACCAAAAATAGTTGGCTTCATTCGTTAAGAGCAGTCATCTCGTTCCTTCTTAGGAGCCTGTGGCTGCTCTATTTTCGTTTTTTCGACTTATTTTCTTAATGATTCGAACTTGGCATCTCCCATCGCGTGCGCTACTATAGATGAAGGAAAATGGATTTGGGGAGGTTGTTACATTGGAACAAGTAATCGTTATTGGTGCTGGGCCATGCGGGTTATCTGCAGCTGTCGCCTTACAGCGCGCAGGTTTGTCGCCTTTACTTATAGAAAAAAGCTGCATCGTAAATGCCATCTATTTATATCCTACGTATTTGCAATTTTTCAGCACACCCGAGCTGCTCGAGATTGGCGGTTACTCTTTTACAACCCCACATGATAAACCTTACCGTCAAGAAGCGCTTGTTTACTATCGCGAAGTCGCTCGCCGAGAACAGCTGCGCATTCGTTCTTATGAAGAAGCCGTTCAAATTGAACAAACGGATACAGGCTTCAGGGTTCATACTTCTGATCAGTTTGGCAATAGAGCCACTTACGAAACGCATAAAGTTGTTGTCGCTACTGGCTATTTTGACCATCCAAACATGTTGGGCATTCCCGGAGAGGAACTCCCAAAAACGACTCATTATTACAAGGAAGCTCATCCTTATGCTGGAGCTAAAGTCGCGATTATCGGCGGCAACAATTCGGCTGTGGACGCTGCCATGGATTTACTCCGAGTTGGTGCAGAAGTGACTGTTGTCTATCGAGGGAAAGATTTCTCCGCGAATATTAAACCATGGGTCCGTCCGTTATTTGAGAGTATGGTGAAAAAAGGTCGTATCCTCATGTGGTTTGACTCTCAAGTTGAACGTATTGATGAACATGCTGTACATGTGCGAAAAGGAAACGAACACGTCACCATGGAGAATGACTTCGTTCTTGCCCTCACCGGCTTTCGTCCGGATCGTCAGCTTCTCACAGATATCGGCGTTCAGTTTCATGAAGAAACGAACGCACCTCTGGTCAATCCCGACACCATGGAAACGAACATTCCCGGTTTATATGTCGCTGGCGTAGTCGCTTCTTCCAAATATGATGCGAATGAGATTTTTATTGAAACTGGACGATTACACGGGCTTTCCATTACTAAACATATCGTTTCCGATTCCATTTCGGACCAGAACCATCAATCTTAGTGATTGGTGGTTTTCTTTGTTCATTAAAGTGAGTTATGTCTTAATTGGTGAGTGGATCGTAAGCGCTGGGAGTTCGTTCGATGGCGGAAAGGATGCGAAAATACATCTTTTTTCCGCAAATAGGAGCTACTATTTTGAATTCCTGCGATTATACAGGTATTTTCACCATCCGCATCTAAAATGGGCCAATTCTCGGCAAATTCCTGCACTTTTGCATCAATTCCTCTCTGGAGGCTTGGAAAGAGCTCAGAAAGATGTACTTTTGCAGGTTTTTCAGAATTAGCACGACTGGAAGGCCATGGACGGGAGCATTTGGTCCTGATCAAGTCTGGTCTGATCACGTCTGCCTAGTCTGATTCGATCTAATTTGATCCGTTACATTCTTTCTCGCTTTGTTATTCTATCTTCCTTCTGCCCTGGCCTGCCTCTGTCTGTCACTGTCTTTCCTTATCTTCCCTATCTGCTCGCATTAGTCTCAATCTACCACGGTTTGTTCCTCTCTGTTCCCTCTATCTCAATCTGCCTCGTTTCTCCCTGTCTGCTCCATCTGTCTCAATCTGACTCACTTTGTTCCCCTCTGTTCCCTCTATCCCTATCTGCCTTTGTCTGCCTCTACCTACACCGCTCTACTCCAGTCTCTCCCGATCTTTTACCCTACCAACCTACGAATCTATGAAAAATATTTCCTTTTTTCAAAGTTCCCCCTTCCATTACGAACACTTGTTTGCTATAATAAAAATAAGAACAAATGTTCCAATTAGATGAGGAGGTTGTTAACATGATGAACCCCAGTCACAATTTCCGTTTTATCGAGAGAGATTATTGGTACCAGAAGGCATTATGTGACACTGACCATCTGCTTCCCGAACAGATCGATGCTTTACTTGACGACGCTCATTCTTATTATGCCGACTACACGTTCAAGTTTTATAACGATGGATCGGTGACAATCATAGATAACGACACGAACAACCGCATTAAACCGAAAGAACTTACTGGCGCTGTCTATGATTTCTACATCCGCAAGCGGATTTATATGATTAAAGCCAATCTAATAGAGAAACAACTCCAACATGCCAATTGAAGCACAATAAGGCCATCTGATTCGGACAATTCGTCCTTCAGATGGCCTTATGTTTACCTACATTCTATTTCTTTACGTACTCACTCGCTTTTCGTTCACCTACATACTACTCGCCACGATAACAGAAACAAGTTTGTGTGTGATCATTTACCATACCCACAGCCTGCATGTAGGCATAGCAGATCGTTGAGCCTACGAATTTAAAACCTCGCTTCTTTAAATCCTTACTCATACGATCGGAGATGTCCGTTTTGGCGGGTAATTGACGACTGTCTTCCCATTTATTCTGAATCGGTTCTCCACCTACGAAGCTCCAGATGTACGAGTCAAATGTACCGAACTCTTGTTGTACTTTGAGGAACGCCTTAGCGTTCTGAACAACGGAAGCAACTTTCAAGCGATTGCGCACAATACCAGGATTTTGGAGTAAATCCTGCAACTTCGCATCATCGTAATTGACGATGACATGTGGATCAAAACCATCGAACGCTTGTCGGTAATTGTCCCGCTTCTTCAAAATCGTATACCAGCTTAAGCCAGCTTGTGCGCCTTCCAAATTTAACATCTCAAACAAGACACGATCATCATGGACGGGAACTCCCCATTCACGGTCATGGTAATCTTGATATAAAGGGTCTTCATTAACCCAACCGCATCGATTTGTCATGTTATTCTTTCACCTCATCCGAATATCGAACATGTGTTCTAATTTATTATAAATCGTAGGCGAACACTTGTCCAGTTGGATTTCGTGAAGACCTCATGACAACTGATAGAAACGATGCGTGTTATGGAGTAAAAGGGTCGCCGTTTCCAGCACCGATTTCCCTTTCAACTCTGCAATTTGCTCAATGACGGCGTGAATCATGCGCGGATGCGTTTCTTCACCTGCAAAAGGCCCCTCAAACGGCCAAGGCCCGTCGGTTTCAACCATTATAAGCTCCAACGGATATTCCCGAACAAGCGAGCGAATCTCTTCCTCATAATGCACATCTGGCGTAATCGAAATGAAATAACCAGCTTCAATCATACGTTCTATCGTTTTTTTTGATCCTTTGAACCAATGGAAATGTGCCCTCTTGATCTCACATTTTGCAAGTAAGTCACATACAAGCTCGGCATCTTCATACACCGCGTGGAGCACGACTGGCTTGTCCCACTCAGCAGCAAGACGCAAAAAACGTTCTAGCAGCAGGATATATGGTGCTAAGTCAAACGTGAGTCCTGCCATTTCGACTTCTTGTCGCGTGTAATACGGCAGCCCCACTTCACCAACTGCGATCATTTCGTTGCTATGTACACGCATCCACTCGAGTAATGTTTCAAGTTCGGTTTCCGAGGGTATTTCCTGCTCTGGATGAAAACCATATGCCGCAAAAATACGATCTGGCGCAAGAGTCTGCAATTGCTTCGTAGCTTGGCAGGATGTCAGATGTCTGGATACTGCGATCAAAGCTTGAACCTGTGAAGTATCCAGATCCGCAATGATAGCCCTAGAAGATGCTTCCGAATACATATCTAAATGAATATGTGCATCAATGGCCCGCATAGCTTGTTTTCTCCCGTCGCAAGAGTCCTTGAATATGTTGTCTTAAGGCTAAGAATGTAGGATCCTGTTGCACGTCTTCTCGTCTTGGTCGTGCAAATGGAACCTTCACCTCTTCCAAGATCGTAGCCGGTTTATTCGAAAACACATAGATCCGATCAGAGAGAAAGAGTGCTTCCTCGATACTATGAGTGACAAATAAAATGGAGCGTTTATTCTGCTCCCAAATGTTGATCAACCATGCCTGCATATCGAGTCGTGTTAAGGCATCTAACGAGCCAAAAGGCTCATCTAGGCACATGAGTTCTTGAGGACTTAACAACGCCCGCAGAAAGGAAACTCGCTGCTGCATGCCGCCTGAGAGCACATGAGGGAGCTCTCGTTCATAACCGCCTAAGCCAACTTTGGGCAGCCATTCTCTTGCTTTGGCGATCGCCGTGCTGCGTGATGCTCCTGCTACTTCATTCCCAAGCGCCACATTTTCCTCAATGGAGCGCCAAGGAAATAGTGCTGGTTGCTGCGGCATGTAGGAAATCAACCCTTTTTGGCCTGTCACGTTCTCGCCATCCAACCACACGTCTCCAGATGTCGGCTGAACGAGTCCGCCAATGATATGGAACAACGTACTCTTACCGCTGCCTGAGGGTCCTATAATGGAAACGAACTCCCCTTGATCGACATGCAGATCAATATCTGCGAGTACGGAAACGTTACTTTTTTTACTTCTGAACGCATGATGAATCCCAGTAAGCTTCAATTTGCTCATTGTTGCAGTCCCCCTTTCCTATGAAGATCGTTTGACATTCCAACGAATAACGAGCTTTTCAAGCCCTGCAATCAGCCAGAAGAAGACTAAACTCAGGATTACGATAATCCCGATGGCAACAAATTCACGATCTGCACGAAAAGCTGATTTTTGCAAAATCATATAATAGCCTAGCCCTACATTTCCGCCTAGCCATTCGGCAATCACTGCCCCCATGACACTATAAGTGGCAGATATTTTGAGGCCAGTAAATAGAAATGGCAGAGCATGAGGCAGCTCTAATTTATAGAAGATTTGGCGTTTCGAAGCACCAATCATTTGCATGTAGTTATACATGCTGCGATCTGTTTGCATAAAGCCATCTAACGTAGACATGGTTACAGGAAAGAAACAAACAAGTGAAATTAAGATAAGTTTAGGTAAAAGGCCAAATCCAAATAAAATAATTAATAAGGGTCCCAATGCAATCACTGGGATGTTTTGAGTTAAAATGAGCAGCGGATAAAAACCCGCTTTAACGAATGGCAGCCGATGTAAGACGCTAGCAACCAGCACACCACCTAGGGCACCCAGACTAAAGCCGATACACATCAAACGTACGGTAGCCCACATATGCATCCAAACACGAGGCATATCCGTGGTACCGTCACGCCATATTTTGAGCGGACTCGGAAGCAACCAATCTGCCGTGCCTGCCCATGTGACGGCAAGCTGCCAAATAAACAACAGAAGGATGACTACCACGAGTGGCGGCCATCCTGCTTTGATCCAGCGATGGATGTTCATTATCTGTATTTCTCCGTAAGTTTGTCCATCGAGGCTCCGGACGGATTGAAGTAAATTTTCACTTGAGATATCACATTCGGACTCCCCATATCAATCATAGCTGTATTCATATCTTGAATAATCAGCATAAGTTGATCTAATTCGCCTTCCATCGTCGTTTCCAATGGTGATACAACATATTTGACACCTGACTTCGCAATGACTTCGATCGCTCGGTCAACGTATGGAATGACGTCTTCGCCATTCACGGTTTTGGGTATGATTTGAATACTAACAAGCGCATTAGCCATCGGAATTCTCCTCTTTTCGGACTTTAGATTATTTCTTACTCTCAGGTAAAAATGAATTCGTAAATGCTGTATCCACATCCAGCTTTTTCTCCAAAAGCTTGTGGTCGAGCATCCATGTGGCGTAATTCTCCCAAACGGATTTCTTTTGTTCACCCCAACGTGCAGCATCGTCCTGATAGCGAGGGCTTAACCATTTTTGACTGGCAACAACCAGTTTCGTATCTAAATCAGGAACAGCTTTGATCAAAATATTTGCCGCATCTTCCGGTTTCGATATCGCGAATTGATAGCCTTTGGATGCTGCGGCCACGAATGCTTTCACGATGTCCGGCTTCGATGAGATCATCTTCTCATTTGTCGCCAAAACCGGTGTATAATAATCCAGTTTATCCGAATATTTGTTCAAATAAATCATGTTGAGCGGCTCACCACGAAGTTCTGCATCTACACCCGTCCAAGCGTAATAAATCCATGCAAAATCGATATCACGTTTGACCGCTGTAAAATAATCCGCATCACCAATATTGAGCATTTTCACTTTTGACGGATCTGCTTTTTCCGCTTGCATTAAGGAATCAATCATCGCACTTTCCGCTGGGGCGCCCCATCCGCCGTAAGATTTGTTTTCAAAATCTTTAGGCGTTTTGATATTCCTTGCAACAGGTGAAGCAAAGCCAGATGTATTATGTTGAATAACGGCAGCAATCGAAACTAACGGCACACCTTGAATACGGCCTTGCGTGATACTTTCTTGATAACTCACACCAAACTCTGCCGCCCCAGATGCGATCATCGTATCCGCTCCGCCTTCACCAGGCGCAATAATTTGAACATTCAAGCCCTCTTGCTCAAAAAAACCTTGATCCTTCGCAACATACAAACCTGTGTGGTTGGTGTTTGGTGTCCAGTCAAGGACAACTTTCACATCAGTTAGCTTTTTGCCTCCATCTGTCGGTTGAGCTGATTTGCCCGTGTCATTGCCACATCCTGCCATGAAGACGGTGAAACTCACGAGTACAAGTGGTGCTATTTTGTTCCATTTCATATTCATCTTTCCCCTCTCTGTATCTCTTGTTGCAAAAGGAAAAGCCCCCGACATCCGGGAGCACCATGTGTAGAAAATGTTAATCCCAACGATTGAAACGTTGGATGTGCATTTATTTTGAAATCTCTACGCTGGCACTACCCTAGCAGTCCATAGATATAAAAAAGCCGCTAAAGACAAAAAGTCTCTCGCGGCGTATACGTTGACATTAGCACACACTAATTGTGGTGTACAATCATTCTCTGCACTAGCATTATCTAGATCAGATCGAACGGTCAGCGGTATATCCCGCACTCTCAGCCTGACTACTCAAGCTCCCGGAAGGTTGCTATTCAATTTACATTAATATACCCCTACTGAAATAAATATGCAAGTAATCCTTAGCAATCTGTCACTTCAGCTCTTTCTTGGTCTGGGTATACTTTCCATCTTTCGTTGCATACTAAGGGTGAAGATTTATTGGGTAAGGAGTGGCTTCAGATTTCAGAAAACATTTACACAACCTTGAATGAAATAATGAAATCCCATGATTTGGTACAATCTGTCCATATCATTCAAGATAAACGGATTCATTTTACATATTACAATGCCATTGTAGACACATACCTGCTCCAACATGAATTACTACATCGACTTCAAACTTCAGAAACGAAGATCACGAACCTTCTTGTCTTACAACAAATGATTCCCCTTGAAAAGATCAGCATGTCGTCCAATGTAGAAGAAATTTCACAACGTTTGCTTAAAGGCTACATTTATATACAGTTAGAATCTAATTTAAATGAAGGACTTTTAATCGACGTTGCGGATCTGAAACTGGGGTACAGAAGTAATAATGAAGCGGATAATGAATATAGCGTAATCGGTCCAAAAGTTGGCTTTGTAGAAGATATTGATACGAATCTTAATTTACTCCGCAAAGAAATTATTTCGGACAAGCTACGATTCGAAGAACATATTATTGGTTCTCTTTCACAAACAAGAGTCATGATTGTCTATCTGGAAGGTATTTGCAATCCGCAGCATGTCAATACGATTAGACAACGACTCTTAGAACTAGATTTTGACGTTATCTTTGATAGTTCTATCCTTGACCAAATCATCTCAGATAACGCTAACTCACCGTTTCCCTTATTCATGTCTTCCGAGCGTATAGACAGAACGAAATTTAACCTTTTAAGTGGCCAAGTAGTGCTATTAAGCAATGGTTCTCCTTACGTCATTTCAGGACCAACTACCGTTTTTGATTTTTTCATCTCACCAGAAGATTATTACTTACCTTGGGTGTTAGGCTCATTTTTCCGGTGTATACGTTATTTCGGCGTTGTCTTTTCCATACTTGCTTCTCCCATCTATGTTGCAGTGTTAACCTTTCATTATTCCGTTATCCCACAATCACTATTAGCACCGATTATTGAGTCTAGAGCGAACGTCCCATTTGCACCTATCTTTGAAGTAATGCTGTTGGAATTAACTGTCGAGTTGTTGCGTGAGGCTGGGGCTAGGTTGCCAACAAAAGTAGGCCAAACGCTGGGGATTGTCGGTGGTATCGTACTCGGCGAAGCAGCTGTTCAAGCCGCGCTGACAAGCAATATTTTAATTATTATTGTTTCTCTTTCTGCTCTCTCTTCTTTTGCAACGCCTATCTTTAAAATGGCTAACACCATTCGCTTCTTGCGGTTTCCACTTATGTGTTTAGCCGCAGCCTGGGGTGGTTTAGGTATAGTCGTTGGGGTAGTCATCTTATTAGGTCATTTGCTGCGTTTAAAATCATTAGGTACTCCCTACATCGTTCCCGTATTCCCATTTCGTTTTCGTGAGTTCAGAGATAGTTTTATTCGCTCCTCTAATAACCTTACCAATAATCGAGCACGGTATTTGCGCCCACTCTCGCATCAACGGTATAAGGCTAATAAAATGAACGATGTTAGTGACGATTACAATAACGAATAAATTAGTAAGGGAAATTAAATCCATGCACAAATATGTTCTCCTTATTTTTTGCTTCTTGTTATCTGGATGCGCGAAAGAACAAATTGTAGATCGGATTAAACTTATGCAAAGTATTGGCTTTGACTTACAAGGGGACACATTTAAAGCTAGCGGTACTTACTATGCGTATAACAAACAAGTTGGATTATCTCTGATAAATGGAGAAGCGAAATCGTTTAATGAAGTACTTACCCTTTTTACAGCACAATCGGATCATCCTATCGCAATCGGCCAATTACAAACACTTGTTCTTAGTGAAAAAATGGCACGAAGAGGCATTTCAAATTTGGCTGCCGCCATCATTCGAGATCCTCTTATGAGTAATAACTCAAGAATTGTATTAACTAACGAACTTGCAAGTGATATCTTAAACGAAACTTTAAAATATCCACCAAGTTATTTATCTGATCTGATTAAACAAAATATGGAAAGTGGGAATACCCCTAACACAAATGGCCACTTGTTTCTCGATCAATACTTTGGAGAAGGACAAGATGTCTTTTTACCTATTATGTTTCGAAACCCCAAGGGAATTTTACAAATGGATGGGATCGGTGTATTTCAAAATGACAAATTAATGCTTATGCTCCCAGCTAAAGAAGGATTACTGATTAAGCTACTAAAAGACGATAAAACAAACGCAATGACCAGCACATACAACTTCACTGATGATGACAACAAACGAATTTCTTTTAAAATTTTGAATTCAAAACGAAACATGCATGTGAAAGATGATACCGTCATGATTTCACTTAAACTAAATATCGAGCTTCGGGATTACCCAGTTACTTCCAACATTAACACAAATAAAGAGGATATGATGCGTTTGAAGAATCAATACGAGCATCAATTAACAAAGGATATTAAACTTATGTTGGAAAATTTTCAAAAAAATGCGGTAGACCCCATTGGTTTTGGACATCTTACTGAAATTCGCCAACGCAATTGGTCGGAGTTAGATTTCAATAATCGCCAGTACGCCAAATTGAAATTTGAAGTAAAGACAGAGATTAACATATTACTTTTGGGAGTTGGGCATTAGTGCAGAACCTGGTGAAGGAAAATCACATGATTTCCGGTTTCTTTGTTTTTTTCCTCATCTATAGTTCCTTAGTGGGGGTTGGTGCTTTAAGCTTTCAAAATATCATTTTTGAATTTGCTGAGAACGATGCTTGGATTTCGGTTCTGCTTATGGGAGTAAGCTTACACGTCATCATCTGGATGATATTTAAAATGCTCGGGAATCCAGCCAAAGATGTGATTGACTTACATCGGATCTTACTTGGCAAATACGTAGGAAATGCCGTTTCTTTACTCATGGTTGCCTACTATTTCATCATGGCCCTAGCTTTATTTCGCAGTTACATCGAGATTATCCAAGTTTGGATGTTCCCAACACTTCAAACTTGGATTTTGTCCTTCCTACTCATCAGTATTATCTTTTACATCGTTTCTGGTGGATTTCGTGTGCTAGTTGGCTATTGTTTTTTCGGGGTTATCTTATCTACGTTGTTACCTCTGTTCATGTACTTCAATTTCAAATATGGACATCTGGATAACCTCATGCCAATTTTTAATCACTCCCTATCAGATTTTCTTTCTTCATTTAGATACGCGGGCATCATGTTTATGGGCTTTGATACGCTGTTGATCTACTTTCCTTTTATAAAATCACCTGAAAAGAATCGGAAGTGGGCACAATTGGGTTTATTCGTGACGACTTGCAAATACACGATTTTATCGATTGTAACAATCATGTATTATAGTCAGGGTCTATTAAAACACACCTACTGGCCTACTTTAGTGATGATAAAAGTGATTGAATTTTCGCTTATTGCAAGAGTAGAATTCATTTTCGTAAGTGTTTGGCTTTTAATTATCATCCCCACACTTTGTTTGTCGATTTGGAGTTGCACTCGAATTATGAAAAGAGTCACCCATCTAAAACCCACTTATTCACTCCTACTGATTCTGATCGTACTTTTTATAGCTTCTCTACTCTTTAATGATCGTGTGAAGATTAACTGGTTAGGCATGCATGTTGCCGAGATTTGTTTCTACTTTATTTACGCTTACATACCGTTACTCTTTATTCTTTATCTATTTCGGCACAAAACCGTACACAATTAAAACACAAAACCACTTTCCGCAATTAGAAAGTGGTTTCTTTTATTTATGGCATAACTTACCTGTTCGAAGCTAGTGAAGTAACCATTCCTTTAATTGCGATCCCACTCTCTTCGCATCTTCGTAACCAAGATCATGTAATTTCTCTAGTTTACGTGGGTCTTTCTCCATCCGTCCCACTTCCACTTTGGTTGAAGGTCGGATAATGATCGCACTTCCATCTGCTTCCATGCGTTCAAGCGTTTCGAGGGTGTTATTGTAAATCTCGCTGCGATTCACAAGCACATTTACCAAGCCATTATATTTCGGATAAAAGCTCTTCGCCAACCAGCGCTGTTTGAACGGCCGCTTCCGGTAGCCAAGCTCCTTCGTTAATATAATAACGTGTTTTCGATTACCGTCAGCCACTGACTTCTGAACCGGGATCGGATCAACCAATCCGCCATCAAATAAGGTTCTGCCTTCAAATTGAATCGGTGTAGCCACAAATGGCAACGAGCTAGAAGCTTGAACGATAGGCATCGTTTGTTGCTGTAGCTCATGTTTTGTGAAATAAATCGGTTCACCTGTATGCGCATCTGTTGTACCAATAGCAAATTGCTGCGAAGAGGCATAGAACGTGTCATAATCAAATGGTTCCAGCCGGTTCGGCAGCACATTAAAAATAAAATCCATACCAAATATGCTTTTACTGCGCAATAAGTTACGATAGCTTAGATAACGGTGATCCGCGACATAGCCAATCGTCACTTTCTTATTCCGCCCAGGTTGTTTAGAAATATAGGAAACGGCATTGCATGCCCCTGCAGAAACGCCCACCACATAGGGGAAATATAAATTTTGCTCCATAAAGTATTCCAAGACTCCCGCGGTGTATACGCCTCGCATACCTCCGCCTTCCAGTACGAGTCCAATCCCTTCCATGGTGACACCTTCTTTCTGTCTGTCTCAAGCCCCTTTCTAGCATACAGGAATTGTAAATCAAAAGAAACGGCCTTCTTTCTTCGTAAATGAGACAAAGACGAAGATTTCCTTCTACTTTCTAAAACAAATAAGGGGAAATCACAGTTCATCCGTATTTTTGCCGAAATTTAACGTATACGTCAACTTTTCAATCTACAATTTTCAAGTAGGTTCCTATTATGCCCAAAAACCCCTGTTCCTAAGAACAAGGGGTAAGTAGCAGAAAAAAATAGCTTAAGGCCATTAACGATTTTCTCTATACATGTCTTTGATAACAAGAAATTCATCCAAATTGCTTAGGAATAGATCGACAATAGCTGGATCAAAATGCTTTCCTCGTTCTAACTTCAATAGTTCCAATACGCGATCTAATTCCCAAGCCTTCTTATATACACGATCACTGCATAGGGCATCAAAAACATCAGCCAGCGCTGCAATGCGACCATATAGGTGGATGTTGTCCCCACTCAATCCCTGTGGATAACCAGTGCCGTCATATCGTTCATGATGCTGATGGGCAATAATAGCCGCGGCATGCAGCACCTTCTTATTCGAATGCTTGAGCATTTCATAACCTAAACGAGAATGAGTTTTCATGATTTCAAATTCTTCCGTCGATAAGGAGCCTGGTTTATTAAGAATGGCATCCGGTATTCCCACTTTACCCACGTCATGCATGGGTGTAGCTAATCGAATGATTTCGGCCTCTTGCTCCGACAAGCCGTATTTCAATGCTAATAGGCGAGAGTATTCCGCTACTCGTTTCACATGATGTCCGGTTTCCTGCGAACGCGTTTCCGTAATTTCCCCCATTGTATAAATGATTTCCTGCTGCGTACTCTCCAGCTCATTATTGAGATAAATATTCTCAAAGGCCACGGATACATTGGCACAATAAATATCAACGAGGTACTGCTCCCATTCACTGAGCGCATTGAAGCCATTCATATAAATAACGTTTTCCATCCCCATTTTGCTTTGGAAATAGATGACGAAACGATCCGCAGCAAAGCTGCTTTTACGCGTTTGAAAGGCCAACTCAATCTCCTCAAGAACCTCTGCGGGAACCACATCCCGTGCTCTAGCATCTTGATTCGAGGCATAATCCCCGCTGGCAGCAAGAATATAGATATCCTCAACACCCTTCGTCACGGCGAAACTGCAATGAATGGCGTTCTTATGTAAATTCACGATGGAGGTCATTTGCGTCAGGACGCCTGATGCAAATTTCTTCATGGATTGCAACTCAAACAGGGTAGCTGATGACTTAATGATTTCTTCTAAACCGATTCTGCTTTTCTCAATCGTTTTGATATCCCGGAATGAGCGAAGTGCCGTGACTACTGTCGTAAACAACTTCTGCGACGTCAACTCTGTCTTTTCTTTATAATCATTAATGTCATAATCCATAATGACAGTTCGTTCCGGCGCTTGTCCTGGCTGTCCTGTTCGTAAAATAATACGCACCGCTTGATTATTTAACTCTTCACGAATAAATTTCACAATCTGCAAACCAGCGTCCTCGTGTTCCATGACAACATCAAGTAATACAAGTGCTGTCTGCGGCTGCTCTCTTAGCAGCTGTTTGGCTTCCAATGCGGAGTATGCGCTGTGAAACGTCAACTTCCTGCCGGCAAATTCAAAATCATGCAAGACCATTTTGGTTACTTGATGTATTTGTTTTTCATCATCCACAATAAGTACAATCCATGGGTCTTGTTCAACAGTCCTGAGATTCGCTGCTTCACTGTCTTCCTCTTCAGCAAAAAGAAGCTCATCCTGATCGACAGACTCCAGTTCCTTGGTCATAGCTCCGCTTCCTCCTCTTTAGGAATTGTAATCGTAAATAAGCTGCCTCGCCCCCGTACACTTGAACAATGAATCGTGCCATTTAAGGATTCTTTTACAAGATTATAAACGATATTCATACCTAACCCTGTTCCGCCTTGTCCGCGGCTTGTCGTGAAAAACGGATCAAAAATATGCGCCAACACGTCATCCGTCATTCCTTTACCATCATCAGAATAGGCAAGTAGAATATGCTCGGGATATTCAAAAACACGGATACATATGTTACCTTCATCGTCTGCATCATAAGCATGATTCATTGAATTCATAACTAAATTCGTAATAATTTGGGACAGTGCACCTGGATATGTATACAACTGAAGTTGATCATCGCAGATAACATTCAAAAAAATATGTGTTTTCTTAAGCGCAGGCTTCAAGCTAGCACTTATTCCCTCCATATATTCTTTGATAAAGAAGGTTCGCTTCATTTCCACGCTCTGATCCACAGATATTTGCTTAAAGCTTTTCACTAACGAAGAAGCTCGCTCCAAATTGGACTGTACCATGACATTCGTCTCATGGGCTATGGCGAGATATTGCTCCAAATCGGATTTCTTCATCTTCCCAGATTCATATAACAATTGAAACTGTTTCGTCTTCTGATCTAAGTAACTGATTGCGGTTACACCAATGCCGATGGGCGTATTGATTTCATGCGATACACCGGCAACTAAGCTGCCTAGTGCCCCCATTTTCTCAGAATGAACGAGTTGATCTTGCGTAACATGCAATGTATTCAGCGCCTGCTGCAGCTCCTGATAACGTTCATCCAAATTACCGACCATATCATTAAAAGCTTCTGATACCTCGGCAATTTCAGGGGATGCCTTGAATTGCAATGTAGGCAGTTCTCCACCCTGTTTAACAATCAAAGCAGCTTCACGTAACAGGCTAAGTGGACGTATCACAATGACACGTAGAATGAGCCATAATAACACGGAAAGAATAATAGCAATACTAAGTCCAACGATCAGGATAAGCTTAGTTCTTTGTTTGAGCAGCAGTTCTTCTTCCGATGAATCGAAAATAACTTCAACTGCACCAACGACAGCACCATCCTCTTGCAAGGGAGCCGTTAAGCGTACGATTGGTTTTTTATTCTCTGCAATAGGAATGCGGTCTACAATCGTTTGGTCTTGTTTGGGAATCACGATCTTCGTCTCATTCAGAATCGTTCCGATTTCCTTCCGTTCCGAAGCGGCTAGAATTTTCCCTTGCTTGTCATAAAGCTTCATATCCAGAACCCGATTATTCTTATACTGGATGTAGTCGAAGATTTGCTGAATATCCGTGATAGATCGCGACTCCTCATACCTTCCATTAATCGCAATCGTCATGCCGCTAATTTGACTGACATAGGCTTCTCGAATCGATTGATTTAAACTGATCGTGTCAAACACCATCATCGTTGAAATCATACCTGCCGTCACTGCTGTAACGAGAAAAACAATACGTTTCTGTAAGCTAAGCCTCTTGGAGCGAGAAAACATCTACTCACACCTACTTCACATCAAACGTAATTGTTTTACTTACGTCGTAGGGCGTATGGTCGTTATTATGTAAGGAGACCTTCACTTCATGCGGCCCTTTGGGTAAATGATCCAATACCTTTTGATTCGTTGTAACAACAATCTTCTCACCTTTATCTAACGATATATGAACATGACCTTCACCTTGCACACGTTGTTGATCATAATGTTCCTTCGATAGCTTCAGATCCGTTGTGAGATCCAAGGTCACGGTATCGTCTTTAACCACGTAAGCAACCTCTAACGTAGGTGTAAAGGTATTTGTGGTAGACGTAGTCGTTTTAGCTGTACTACAGCCGGAAATAACGATTGTTAACGCTGTTAACAAATAAAAACTCTTGAATCTATTCATTTGTCATCCCCCGTGAAGATGTTTTTTTGTCTAAACATGCCAAAAAGCTATCTTCTCTAGCTTAAGAATAATCAGTAAATTTGTCCACTTTTATTTTGGAAACATGTGTAAGACAGATCCGTATTATCCAAATAGTTAGTGTTTTCGAAATTGTCTGACAATTAATGTCGAATCTTCTTGATAACGCTCACATTTTGCGCTTACCCAGGAAATAATTTCATTTCCCGAATCCGAATGATTTCCCCAGTTTTGGTGCAATGTAGTAAAGTCGCTTTTCATAGCTTCTCCCTTATCTTTTTTGAACCTTAAGGAGGTCCTCCCCCATGACAGGAACTAATCAACATCAACAACCAGTTCAGCATGCCATTGATGCTGCTGATCACGCTATCCTGCAAGCACAAGATGCCCAGCATAAGCTGCAAGTCGCTATAACTGAAGCCAATCCGAATGCGATTCAGTCCGCACAAGCTGCCCTTGTACAAGCAGATCAGCAGGTTAGACAAGCCCAACAACAATTAGCTGAGTTTGCCAACGATCAGTTCGGACAGCAAATTAAGCAAACCTTTGAACAATTGAACCAAGCAGCCCAAGATATCGGGGCTAATCAAGAGAAGTTCCATACACCTAAGCAGGTTCGATAACTGCTTCGCCCCTCCAAAGTGATCGATATTCGATCGCTTTTTCTTTTTAGGTGCACATTATGTTAAACTACGTAGGAAGGTTTTCAAG
The DNA here is from genome assembly GCF_031455095.1 of Paenibacillus qinlingensis. Taxonomy (GTDB): domain Bacteria; phylum Bacillota; class Bacilli; order Paenibacillales; family NBRC-103111; genus Paenibacillus_E; species Paenibacillus_E qinlingensis_A. Next base: position 1,064,144 of record NZ_JAVDSB010000001.1, on the reverse strand, counting down.
TTATTTGGGGAGGCACTACTTACATGCTCGTGATTGGAATTGCCGGAGGTACCGGTTCAGGTAAAACAACAGTAGCGAAATCGATTATGACAAAACTCGGATCCACGAATGTGACTTTAATTTCACAAGATAATTATTATCTTCATCATAGCGGCATTACTTTTGAAGAGCGGGAACGTATTAATTATGATCATCCTCGTGCATTTGAAAATAATTTGCTTCTTCAGCATCTGACGCAGTTAAGAAACGGGCAGGCTGTCGACATTCCTGTCTACGATTTTTCACAACATGCTCGCTCAGAAGAAACGATCCATATTGAAGTTAAGCCGATTGTGCTGATCGAAGGGATTCACGTTCTAACTGATGAAGAGCTGCGCAGCGCATTGAATATTAAGGTCTTTGTGGATACAGATCCCGACGTTCGCATCCTTCGTCGATTGTCTCGTGATATTAACGAACGCGGCCGTTCATTACAATCCGTTTTCGACCAATATTTGACGACAGTTAAACCCATGCATGATGCGTTTATAGAGCCTTCGAAGAAATATGCGGACATCATCATACCGGAAGGCGGAGAAAATCAAATTGGCATCTCTTTGCTAACCATTTTGACAGAACGCTATATGACCGATCAAGCTGCTAATTACGAAATTGGCTAGTATTCAAATGAGAAAAAGCCACCTTCCCTCATAGGGAAAGTGGCTTTTTCTCATTCTGTCCGCGCTCTAAAAATGAAACCGGAGATACCGAATAGCAAGTAGACCAGCGCAAGAAAGTAAAAAATACTGGATACGTTCAAATAGTGCAACGCCATTCCGCCAACTAAGGGACCGATGATGCTTCCTACGCTATATTGAATCGAGGCAATGATATTGGCTGTTGGCAGTAAATGCCTTGGTAAAATATCGGCCGCGTAGGCAAGACCAAGCGAGAAAAATGACCCCACCATGCCGCCTGCTACACCTAAACAGATCCCAAGTCCCCATAAGTTTGTCCCTACGAAGGGCACACAAGCGAACGCTATAGCCCCTACGATGGCTGTGCCCATTAGAATGGGCTTTCTACCTACACGATCGCTCCATATCCCAAGAGGCAGCTGCATAATGAGTCCACCAATTCCTGTGACAGGGAGTAAGAGCCCAATCGTAGACTCCGATATCCCGATTCGCAGACCGTACAGAGGAAAGTTGCTATTCATAGCTGCTTCCATATAGCCAAACAGCAAAGAGGTTATAAGCGGAAACCATGCAAATGAAATGACCGTTGTGGCTCGTTTATGGGCAGCATCCGCACGCTCTGACCGTTCAGGCTTTTCATTCTTTAGCTTCGTTAGCAAGATTAAGATCAAAAGAAAGAAGCAGGTTGTCACAAGGAAAGGCATCCAAATACCCGCTTTTAATAACGTGATACCTAAAGGCCCTATACTAAAGCCTACGCCATAAGCCATCCCATACAAGGAGATATTGCGTCCTCTCTTCTCTTTCGGGCTAGACGCAACAATCCAGAGCTGTGTAGCAAAATGTAAGGCGCTATCGCCAATTCCTACAAGCAGTCGCAGGACGAACCAAAAACCGACCTGTTGCCATACGGGAAACAAACAATTCGCAATGATGATTAAGCTCATGCCAATCATAATGACTGGTTTGTAACCATATCGTCGTACCGGCTTCTCGATGACAAACATCGTCGCGAAGATTCCTATATATAAAGCCGCAGCATTTAAACCATTCGTATCCGTTGAAACACCAGCGCGATCAAGTAAAATCGTGAGAAGTGGCAGAAGCATCCCTTGGCTCATTCCTGCCACGATAATCACCATTATTAATGTCGTTAATTGATAATTAGACTTCCAAAATTTAAGAACCATTCCCGAAATCCACCGTTTCCCATCTCTCGGCATAGTCATGTAGCTTGCCATGAAGGGGCACACGGAACTGCGTAAATATGACGAGTCTTGCTTTTTTAATCCACTCTTTGAAGGATGGGTAGGTAACGAAAAGATTCGCATAGCGATCACTCATACAAATAAAGTGAGGACCCGGCGATTTCTCAGTCAAAAAACTTAACGACGTATCCAGCGGCGTGTACTTCTTGCGTTTTCCTTCCCATTTGTCCAATTCAATTTGCAGGGTGGAATCTACATCCTCTAACAATTGCTCCAACTGTTTCACACGCGCATAATAGGGCATTTCTGTCCGAATCTCCATCCTACGCAGTGTTTCCTCATGTTGTGGATAAAAAATTGCGCGTACGAACTTTCTTTCTTCCGCCCAGGCGATACACGCGCTGATCTCGTCTGCTGTCCAGTCTTCGAACGTTTCAAATACGAGGACGGTACCTTTCTGGGACTCGGCTGGGGGTTCGTACCCAAAGGGTACTTTGATTTGATCTCGTGCCATAGCTACCTCCTCTAGTTGTCCTTACATCTTGATGACTTTATTGAAAATCCAAACTCCTATAAGTAGTATACCCCTTCCAACTCTGTGAAGCCATGCTCTCGATTGGATTACGCCAACGCGTTGCGTTATACTTTATAAGTACATATTTTTAATTAAGGGAGACCTACCGTATGAGAGATCCGAGACTTCAAATTTTTGCCCGAAACATTATTCGGTATTCCGTGAGCCTGCAGCCCGGTGAGAACATATTGATTGAAATGATTGGTGTAAGAGATCCTGAGCTTGCGAAATGTTTGATCGAGGAAGTTTATGCCGCTGGAGGTAATCCATTCATCGAATTACGTGATCCAGCTATTACACGGAGCCTACAAATGAAAGGTACACAAGCTCAATTCAGCGCTTGGTCGGACATTGAGCTAGCTCGCATGAAACAAATGGATGCTTATGTGGCTGTTCGCAGCGGCGATAACATTACAGAATCCTCGGATGTACCTGATGAACAAATGAAGCTGTTCCTGAAGTACTTCCAACGCCCAATCTTTGATGAGCGTATAAATAACACCAAATGGGTCGTTATGCGCTATCCGAATCCGTCAATGGCTCAGCTAGCGGGTAAAAGCACAGAAGCATTTGAAGATTTCTACTTTAACGTTTGCAACCTCGATTACAGCAAAATGGCAAAGGCCATGGAATCACTTGTTGATCTGATGAACCGAACCGATCGCGTGCGATTGGTAGCAAAGAACACGGACCTCAGCTTCTCGATCAAAGATATCGGTGCTGTTCCTTGCTCCGGGCGTCGTAATATTCCAGATGGCGAAGTTTACACCGCCCCTGTGAAAGATTCCGTAAATGGTGTTATTAGTTACAACACACCCACCATTTACTCCGGAACTTCTTTTGAAAACATTGTGCTGACTTTCGAGAATGGCCGCATCATTAACGCAACAAGTAATGATTCGAAGAAGTTGAATGAGATCCTGGATACAGATGACGGCGCTCGCTACATTGGCGAATTCGCAATTGGTGTGAACCCCTACATCCAACATCCGATGAAAGATATTTTATTTGATGAGAAAATTGACGGAAGTATCCACTTTACGCCAGGTCAAGCTTATGAAACGGCAGACAATACGAACCGTTCTTCCGTTCACTGGGACATGGTATTAATTCAACGTCCTGAATACGGCGGCGGCGAAATTTATTTCGACGATGTGCTTATTCGTAAAGACGGTCGATTCGTTATTCCAGAGTTGGAAAAACTAAACCCAGAAAATTTAATGTAGTTAATCACCTACAGCATGTTAAAAAAGCAGTTGAGTCTTCCGAGCGCATTCTCTCGGTAAGCTTCAACTGCTTTTTATCCTAGCCAGTGGAAAATAACGTTCGCCGCAGATTCATTATGAGCGGGAGCTTGTAACGGAATAAGAAGCGAGGTTTGTTTCACTAAACCAATTAGGTTTGGCGTACTCCCGTTGGATTGTATGCGCACCTCGGCCCCTTTGGGAACGAAAGGAAATACCTGCTGAATGTCCTCATTCGTTAAACGAATACAACCTAATGATAGATTTCCGCCGATCGAACTCTCATCGTACGTGCCATGTAAAGCGATTGCGCCTAGTCCTAAGCCTGCTTCACCGTAACTTTGACTTGTCTTCCCTTGAGGCTGCTTCACGCGGTCTACGACCCGAAATTCGCCATCTGGCGTGCTTCCGTTGGCACCAAGGCCTATTTCTTTATCCCAAAGTAGATAGGGGCCGCTTACGAGCTTTAGATGATACGCGGCTTTATCTATCTCGAGATGGACAGGATCATAAGGAACGCTTGCCCCGTTTGTTGCATTCGCATAAAACATATGCGCAATATCTGGTGACTTCGGGTCATACACCCATCCCCCTTCACCATCGTAGTTGGCTTTGATTTCATTCAATCCAGAAACCGCTTCGATGGGGATAAAGCTCAAATAATTGTGGGGATAGGCCTGTAAGAGTTCATCTATATGAGCGGGAGTGTGTCCGATATCCTTACGATACGATTCCAAGGCTGTTCGAACTAAATTAGCACCAAACGCGCTAAGCGGTTGGTGCTCTTCAAATTCAGGGTTCAAAAACCGGATGTGAACCAAGCCATCTGCCTCAGGCTGATAAGTAGCAAGGACACTTGCACGCTTCATATCCTCCTCATTGGTCAGCAGCATGGTTTTCCCTTGATCCCTGTTATCTGCTGTGACTATGCCATAGATCAGAATCGCAGCTTTCGGTATTTCTTTTGCCAAAACCAAAGCTTGATCATGAAGCATATTCTCGATTTCAGCATGTGAAGCTTCTGGCGAGAGATATAGGATAAACGGCTTGTCCACCGTTTCGTAGGTCACCTGCGTGCCTACTCCCCATACCTTCATTTTGCTAATCGTCCTAGAAATCGTTTGATTACCCGCAAAGAACGTTACCAAGATTACATTGAGAATCAGAAGGACAAGCAACAGCATTTTCATAAAAGGGGGCAATAAGGGCTTTGGCTTCACGGGCAATGTCATCTCTAGATTCGCTAGGTGAGCAGCCTGCTGCTCATCTAAGAGATGAATCGCACGATTTGCAGCCGAATAAAATGGCGAAGGATAGGTTTTGAGCACTTCCGTATAGTGAAACCTAGCTCTCTTCAAATTCCCTCTCTCACGAAACTTCTGCCCGAGATTGAAATGCGATTCTGGTGAATTCGCATCCAAATAACGAATGACCTTCTCATGATACTGTGGATCAGCATGACTAATGAACAAATTCTTGTGCAAATGAACGAGGTGATCATCGAGTTGATTACGGAATCGTTGGTTTCGTCGGATCATTTGGCTCCTCTCCGTTCATAAATATAGCTTGTCTTCCATGATGCTTGATACGTTTAGTATCTCTGATACATAATGTATCATGAAATGGATTGAAAAGACAACCCTTTTACTCATCGGGGGCTTTCCGTGTGTTAAGAACAGAAAAGACGCCCGCAGCCACCTTTAAACAGAGTGGCTGAGAACGTCTAATCCTTCATGCTATTAACTAATTAATGCGCGACTGTATTATAGGTCATGATCCAGATGGAACCGGCAACGATGGTTACTAGAATAACTAGACCAAATAGCAGCGCCATGATGTTCCACCGTGCATTCTCGCCTTCTTTGAGATGCATGAAGAAGAACAATTGCACAGCAAATTGCAAAACAGCCATAACTAAAATCAGTATTAATGTACCTGTTTTCTCAAGCATATGGTTCATGACAACAACAAGTGGAATGATGGTCAGAATGATCGATAACGCAAAACCGATGATATACGATTTCAATGATCCATGCGATTCGTGATTGTTATGAGATTGTGTATGTGGTTGGCTCACTTACATCACCCCCATGAGATAGACGACCGTAAATACGAAGATCCAAACGACATCAAGGAAATGCCAATACAAGGAAATGATCGCTACTTTACGTTTCGTAACGGTTGTAATCCCGCGGCGTTTTAATTGAAAAATTAAACCAATCATCCAAAGCAAACCAACGGAAACGTGCAGACCGTGCGTACCCACTAATACGAAGAAGGCGGATAAGAAAGCACTCGTGCTGATTGTTGCACTTTCATGGTTAACCATGGTAATAAATTCGGAGACCTCTAATCCTACGAATGAGGCTCCTAATATTACGGTCACAATCAACCAACCGATCAATTGCTTCAGATTTCCTTTGTGCATACCGAGTACAGCCAAACCGCTTGTAAAACTACTCGTCAGCAAGATGAAGGTTTCTGCAATAATACCCGGCATCTTGAATAACTCTTCCGGTGTCGGTCCGCCATTCGTATTTTGGTGAAGAACGATATAGGTCGCAAATAGCGAGCCGAATAAAATGACGTCTGTGATTAGGAATATCCAAAATCCAAACGTTTTGAGCGATTCATGCTCTTGCTCGTGATCGTGTCCATGGTCGTGTGCACCATGTGCAGCTGTGTGTGCCATTACACCTTCACTCCTTTCCAAGCGGCCTCTTCTGTCTTCTTCACTTCATCCGCTGGAATATAGTAATCCGTATCATAGCTGAAGGAGCGAGCAATCATACAGATGGCAACACCAATTAATGAAGGAATGGTTAGCCACATCCAATCCCAGACGAATCCGAAGCCAGCAAAGAACCATAACAACGATATAATAAACGGAATTGCTGAGTTTTTAGGCATATGAATCGGTTCATACGACGTTGGTTTCGGTTGTTTTTTACCTTGCTTCGCTTCCCACCAAGCGTCAGCGACTTCTGCTTTAGGCAATACTGCAAAGTTGTACAGTGGTGCTGGTGAAGGAATGGACCATTCCAGCGTTCGTGCATCCCACGGATCACCCGTAACATCTTGTTCTCTGAACTTAATGGAGTGAGCGATTTGCCATACTTGGAAAATGAAACCAAGACCCATTAAGAAACCGCCGACCGTTGAAACCATGTTAAGCGGGCCCCAGCCCATATCCCAGCTGTATGTGTAGGTACGACGCGTCATTCCGTCTAGACCTAGGAAGTATTGCGGCATGAAACATACATAGAAACCGATGTTCCACACCCAGAACGCCCATTTGCCTAAATGTTCATTCAGCTTGAAGCCGAACATTTTCGGCCACCAGTAATAAAGTCCTGCGAAATATCCAAACGCTACCCCACCAATTAACACTTGATGGAAATGCGCGATCAAGAAATAGCTATTGTGGAATTGAAAATCAGCAGGAGCAACAGATAACAAGACCCCTGTCATTCCCCCAACAACAAAACATGGAATAAAGGCAATCGTCCATAGCATCGGTGTTGTAAACCGAATTTTTCCTCGGAACATCGTGAAGAGCCAGTTAAATACTTTTGCCCCCGTTGGAATTGCAATGAGCATCGTACTTATCGCGAAGAAAGCATTCACGTCCGCCCCGGATCCCATCGTGAAGAAGTGATGCGCCCAGGTAAAGAAGGACAGCAAGCTGATGATTAACATCGCGAATACCATCGATTTATAGCCGAACAGCTTCTTCTTCGAGAACGTTGATACGATTTCGGAGAAAATCCCGAAGGCTGGAATCACCACAATGTAAACCTCAGGGTGGCCCCACATCCAAATTAAATTGATATACATCATCGGATTTCCGCCGCCGTCCAAGGTGAAGAAATGAGCACCGAAGAAGCGGTCTAAGAATAGTAAAGCAAGTGTCACTGTTAAGATTGGAAAAGCAAAGATAATCATAATGCAGCTTGAAAATACGGACCACGTAAACATGGGCATTTTCATCAATTTCATACCTGGTGTACGCATTTTCAAAATGGTCACAATGAAGTTAATTCCTGTTGCCAAACTCCCGATCCCTGAAATTTGAATGCCCCAAATGTAGAAGTTCTGGCCCACTCCTGGGCTATGTGACAATTCGGAAAGTGGCGGATAGCTGAGCCAACCAGCATCTGGTGAACCACCAATTACGAATGAAACGTTGAATAGCATAGCGCCCCAGAAGAACATCCAGAAACTCAGTGAGTTCAAGAAAGGGTATGCGACATCGCGCGCTCCGATTTGCAGAGGAACAACAATGTTGAATAAACCAAACATGAGCGGCATCGCCATGAATAAAATCATGATGACACCATGCGTTGTGAAAATTTGATTATAGTGATCTGGTTGTAAGAACTGGCTATCTGGAACCGCTAGCTGCAACCTCATTAGAAGTGCATCTACACCACCGCGGAATAACATTAATAACGAACAGATAATATACATGATCCCGATTCGCTTATGGTCAACGCTTGTCAACCATTCACGCCATAGCCAACCCCATTTTCGGAAAAAGGTGAGTACGAATACCATGGCTACTAACGAGAGCCCGATACTGACCTGAGCTCCTAGAATCATTGGATCGCCCGTTACGAAAAACTCGGATGAAAAATCTTTTATTTTATCCAGCATGAGCAGATCTCCCTTTCGTGAAACTTTGATCGATATCCAATTACTTCGACATATTCATCTGACTATGATCCATTTGTGTATGATCCATAGAGCTTTCTTTTTTCGTGTCCTTCGTGTCTTTGGTATCTTTCGTATCATGACCAGCACCGTGACCATTGTGAACGGACTGACCATTCGTATATTTGTTTACGATTTGTTCAAAAAGCCCCTCTGGAACCGAAGAGAAATACTTCACGCCAGATTTCCCCGGCATTGCTAGCTCCTCGTAACCTTCTTTGGTTAATTTCGTAGGTACTTTCTTCGTCTTCTCAATGAAGGAATCAAAATCTTCTTTCGAAGTTGCATTCACATCGAATGTCATATCAGCAAAGTGCTCTCCACTGAAATTCGCTCCTGTACCGAAATAATGTCCAATCTCATCTGCTTGCAGGTAGAGTGTCATTGCCATACCAGACATGGTATAAATTTGCCCACCTAACTGTGGAATCCAGAAGGAGTTCATTGGCGCATCAGATGTAAGCTCAAACTTAATCGGTGTATCTTCAGGAATTTGCAAGTAATTTACTGTGGCAATTCCTTGCTCAGGATAGGTAAACAGCCACTTCCAATCAAGTGAAGTCACTTGAATAGTGATTGGTTCTTTATCCGACTTCAAAGGCTTTGAAGGCTCTAATGCGTACGTGTACTTCAACGTAACAACAGCCAATGTGACAATAATGATGATCGGCACAGTCCACCATACAATTTCGAGTGAGGTGCTGTGAGACCAATTGGGTTTATACGATGCCTTATTACTTTTGCTATCGCGATATCGCCATACAATCCAAGCTGTTAGTGCAAGAACTGGAACGAGGATTACCCCGCATAAAATGGTTGCAATCACAATCAAATCTCTTTGCTCAGCACCTACGGGTCCTTTAGGATCCAACACCATAGCTTGGCTGCAGCCAGAAAGTACTACGATGATGGCGACCATCATGAAGAGCATCCCTGCTTGTACAAGCTTTCTCTTCTTCATCCACTTAACCTCCCAATCAACAAATCCTACCTGTTATCAACATATCATCTTGTTCATCAAAGTTCACCATCACAAAGTCAACTTAACAAATACGTCAACGGTTCGACGTAGTAATGTAAAACAAATGTCACAGAACGTTTGTTGACTCTGCTGGAAAAATATGAACAGCAAAAAGCCTTCCAAGTTTTAGACTTGAAAGGCTTGCCTAGTATTCCACCGAACCCTCGTTCTCATTCACCTTTGGCAATATTGCGAGAATGAACCAAATGAATCGCTGTACGAATCACATAAATGTGGACACTACCTACCATGAACCCAATGCCAACCATTAATGTCGTGTTGGTATCACTGAAGCTCTCTAAACTAACTAAGCTAAGAACCAAACCTATAGCAAGCAACGCCCACGCAGCAAACGTCATTAATTTCACTAATGGCATTACATCTCGTTCAACACGTTCAACTGATTTCACGGAAACGGCTCTATTTGACATTGTCATCACAACTCCTGACTTAAATGTAAGTGCTTCATAAATAGTATAACACAAAATCTTAATTTTGTTCATATTTTATTCACACGATGATCAAAATTTGGACAAAATTTTATTGAAATAGAGCCCGAAAACTTACGACTTGACATTACAATTAATTTATGTTATAATTAAATATTTTATTGACTTTATTTAATCCGATAGATATGATATCTCCATGTCTCTCACATTTATCATTCCTAATCGGAGGTTATTGCATGCAAATTTCAGAAGGACTTTATTCCCTTGCCCTGTCGGTTCCTATCATGGGTCAAGTCAATGTCATTCATCCCGCGTTACTCCTAGATGAACAAGGAGCTATTCTTGTGGATACGGGTTTTCCAGGCACACTACCACTCCTGCGCAATACGTTGGAGAACCTAGGTGTCGCTTTATCTAAGCTGGATTCCGTTCTCATTACCCATCAGGATATTGATCATATCGGTGGTCTCCCTTCTCTTCTACAAGCGATAACGCATCCGATAAAAGTGTACGCTTCAGAATTGGAAAAGCCCTATATTCAAGGGGATACCATGTTAATCAAAATAACCCCCGCATCTATCCAAAGTGCTTTAGCGAATTTACCTGCGGACACCACACCTGAGACTCGTGATGCCTTTCGGCGTAACCTTGAGAATCCACCAAAGGCTCCTGTAGATACTATTTTGGAAGATGGGCAAGAAATCGACAGATGCGGTGGCATCGTTGTCATTTTAACACCAGGTCATACTCCAGGGCATTTAAGTCTATATCATAAAAAGAGTAAAACGCTGCTAGCCGCTGATTCCATGGTCGTTGTGGATGGCGTTCTGGAAGGGCCTAAACCAGCCTATTGCTCCGATTACTCTTTAGCTCTTCAATCCCTAAAAAAGTACGCACAATTCGATATCGATCAAGTACTATGCTATCACGGTGGACTTTACACAGATCATGCAAACCAACGAATCGCTGAACTTGCAAACACCCTCAAAGCTTAAATAAAAAGGGCTGACCTTCGTAGATGATCTACGGATAGTCAGCCCTTACTGTTATGTATGATCTACTTCAGAAGTGTATAGCTGCCGATAATGGGAAGTGGCTTGACTTGACCTTGGGCTGCCGCGACAATGCCCAGAATAGCCAAAACAACCAGAGCCAAGTTCGCAATCGGCTGTAGGATCCAACCAATAAACGGAATAATGCCGAGTACGACATTCACAATGACCCATGCTAGGAATAATGTGAGACCTTGATTAGCATGGTAGCCAGCGTACTTAGATTCTTTTGCAGCGATTAATGGGATGAAAAACAAAATGTACGCAAGAATAGCCATTCCCTTGTTACTTTGAATATCTGTGGAATCGTACATGGACAGCACCTCATCTTCTCAGAGTTTACTCTTCCATTATATTCAGAAACCAGCAGCTATTCACTACCCTTTTGGACAAAACTCAAATTATTTTCGCTGCACGAAATTGACCTTCGGTTGATAATTCTCAGGTCTTTGCTCCTGAGAAAGCTTCCCAATCCCGCAGTAATTGCTCCTCACGCTCAGGCTTCAATCCAGCAAGTCTAGCCGCCGCCGGATCACGACTTTGGTCCCACGCCAGTGTATCTCTAACGGTTTCGCCCAGCGGCCTAGTTTTTAATCCCGCTTGGAATGCTTTCGAGTTGTTAAGCTGTAACATGCCGATTAAGCTATCACTTGGCAGCCAAAGCGGCAGCTCCATCCATGGACCCACTTCTTGTGCGATTAAGAATTCTTCCGTCACCCAAATTATTTTCGTCTCGTTGTCTCTAGACCAACAAGCGTTCACGAGCTCTTCCATCGTGTAATCACGGCCACTAGCATGAAAAGTTCCTGTGACGCCTTGCTCAATTAACGCCAATGTCCATGCTGCAAGATCTCGCACATCGATGAACTGAAGTTTTCTTTCTCGCGGCAGTGGAACGACTACGTGCCCCCCTCGCTTCAAGCGAGCTGGCCAGTACGTGAATCGATCTGAAGCGTCGTTCGGACCCACAATGAGACCTGGCCGAATAATGAGCGCTCTCTGTGGGAATGCCTCTTCAACGACCTTTTCACACGCTGCTTTTAGCGCGCCATAACGCTGCCCTGGATCTGCCGCGTCCTCCACGCGTAACACATCAGCGGTTTCATCCAAACCAGCATTCTTTAAATCCGCATAGGCAGAAACGGTTGAAATGAACGTATACTGTTTCGCAAGATGTTTCAATATCTCGGTAGAGGCTGTTACTGATTCAGGCTGATAACCACTCGTATCAATCACCGCGTCCCACTCATAGCCACTCAATTTGGATAAATCGTCATTCCGATCTCCTAGAATGTGTCGAGCTTGCGGGAGGGCATGCGCATCATGCAGACCGCGATGGAATAAGGTCACTTCGTGCCCTTTCGCGAGTGCTTCTTCCGCCAGTGCCCTTCCTAAGAATTTAGTGCCGCCAAGAATGAGGATATTCACACGCGTTCCTCCTTAAGATTCGAATGTAGGTTAATCTTATCTAGAAGCGATCTTGCTATCCGCACCTTATTTTGATCGACGGAATCGCTCACACTGCCATTTTCTCTAACTGCAGTACCTAGGTGAACACTTCGCACCCCTGTTGCACGAACGAATGAAGACAACGTTTCAAGCGTAAGTCCACCACCTGGCAAGATGTTTAAATGGCTTCCGCTAGTCATGTCGTTTAGTAAGCGAATCTGCTCCACCGCTTGAAGCGCACTCGAGGCACCTCCCGATGTGAGTACAGTATGAATTTGTTTATAAGCAAGCAGCAACTGTAATGCTTCTGCTTGTTGCGGCACTTCATCGAAAGCCCGATGGAACGTAACAGGCAAAGTACTAGCCTTTAAAAGAATGTTAAGATTATGGAAATCAATCTTTAATTCAGGTGTTAACACGCCGAATACGAGGGCATTGGCACCTGCTTGCTCAACGTGTTGGATCGAGTCAAGCATAATCGTTATATCTTCTTCTGACATATGAAACGAGCGGGCATGCGGGCGGATCATTACGTTCACAGGTATGGAGACAGAGGAAGTAATTTGATTAACAAGTGCTAATTCAGGTGTTAATCCACCTTGCTGCAAATCTGCAACGAGTTCAATCCGATCTGCGCCGCCAGCCTCTGCTCGCTTGGCATCTAAGAGTGAAGTTGCAATAACTTCTAATAACATAGTTGGAATAACCTCCACATCAATGTATATGCATGCATACTCACTCTATCATAGATGGGGCAACACAAAAAACTCCCTAATCGGAGATTAAGGAGTTGTCATGTTCGTTCGTCTTATGTAAGGTCCTAGATATTCGAAGCTTTCTGCCATTGTTGTTGTTGCACTTCGACAAGCTCCAAATTGGCAAATGATCGACTAAGCTTCAACATTTTCTCCGTTGCTGCTAATTTCGGCAATGGTGCACTCATAGGCTTGCCTTTGTAACATACGATAAACAACAATTTCATCACCTTCGCTTTCTCGGATTATAACGTTTGGTTTGGTTGGCTTTGTTACCTATAAGATTCGAAAGACCCCCTCAGGTTTGAGGGGGTCTTTTCGACAATTCGACAAATTTCGCTTTTATCTTCTAAACGATGGCCAAATCCGATAATTTCGCTTTAACTTCTTCTACGAGTTGAATAGCATCTGCCTTACGATTAACAACATCGATATGGTCCATATCAACGATCAGAACCTCGGAGGCATGATAATGATTCATGACCCAATCATCATAACCTGACCAAAGCTGACGGTAATAATCAACCAACGATTGATCCTGTTCAAAGCTGCGGCCACGAAGTCCGATACGGTGCATAACCGTCTCGAAGGAAGCTTTTAAATACACCATTAAATCAGGTGCTTTCTTTGGAAGTTCTGCCAACTCCGACATCATATTGTCTGCCAAACCTTCGTATACATCGAACTCCAACTGAGAAATACGTCCAAGTTCGCGATTCACTTTCGCAAAATACCAATCCTCATAAATACTTCTATCCAGTACATTACGATTATGTACTAACGCCTGTTTAATGGCCTTAAATCTCGTATTTAAAAAGTGTAATTGCAGGAGAAAAGGATAACGATGTTTCTCGATCTCCTCCGGTGACGCTGTATAAAAAAGCGGTAAAATCGGATTATCATCGACACTCTCATAAAAAACATTCGAATTTAATTCTTGCCCAAGCAAAGTGGATACAGATGTCTTACCAAGACCGATCATTCCCCCAACCACAATCACTGCCATTGACCCCTTTCTCCTTCTACCCAATCATAATTTACCTACTGTCAATTCAGCAAAGCTTACCTATTATACAAGGAATTCAAACGGGAGGGAACCCTCTTTTTTTTCCTTCACGATTACTTATATTTTACAAATTTTTGGAAATCCTCAAAGTAGTGAGCAAATAAAGCCTGATAATGATACAAAAAATTAAAAACACAGTGTGACGATTTCATTTGCCATGCTGTCTCTATTAATAAGTGACTTACAATCCTATCCATAAGACAGAGGTGTATCGATGATTTACGGGACTAAACTACTAGATACGGATTCAGAATTATTTGCCGCAGCTCTAACGAAAACGCCTGTATTTGTATGGTCACTCGATCAGCTAGGCGTGTATTACCAGGTTAATACAGGGATTATCAATAAATACACGCCCGATCACGTACAAGTTTACACTGAAAATAACCCCGAAGTATCCACTTGGTACTCAAGAGAAACATCCGAGTTTAGTATTGCATTCTAAAACATAGGAAAACCGCCGTTTCCGTATCCTTCGGTCGGCGGTTTTTTATTTAGTCAACTTAAGTATCCAAATTGGGCTCGTTCTTATCCGTAGGCAAGTAGACATCAATCGTAGTCCCATAGCCTACTTGACTCTCTATGCTCATTGTTCCTCTGTGCGCTTCTACAATTTTGAAGCACATCATTAAGCCTAATCCAGTCCCTTTTTCCTTCGTCGTATAGAAAGGCTCGCCCAGCTGTTTCATGCGATCCTCTGGAATCCCGCTCCCATTATCTTGTGTCCGCACTCGGATCAAATCTTCTCCATGTAACGAAACGATCATTTTAATCTGTCCATCTTTCGAGATGGCTTCCATCGCATTTTTGATCAAATTAATGAATAATTGTTTCAAATGCATTTCCGAACAAGTAATTTCAGGGATTTCGGATTGAAATTCCAACAACAATTCTACATTGCAAAGGACAGCCTGCGTATCCAACAGCGCAATGACGGATTGCAAAATCGTCTCTAAACTACTTTTCTTATAGGTAATTGCCTCCGGCTTCGCGATCACAAGAAATTCACTTACAATAAAATTAATACGATCCAGTTCGGATAACATAATGTCAAAATAATGTTTCTTGTCTTTCATATCATGCTGCAGCAACTGCAAGAAGCCACGTAGCGAAGTTAACGGATTACGAATTTCATGTGCAAGTCCCGCCGCGAGCTGACCAGCAACGGCAAGCTTGTCTGACTTGCGTAGTAGTTCTTCGGTTTGGTTGCGCTCTGTGATATCTCGAGTAATTGCGGCAAACCCGAAAATCTCACCCTTTTCATTCTTGATCGGGGTTTTTGTAATACTTACATGGATAAGTCGACCATCTTTGCGAAGACGAACAGACTCTTTCCCCGATATCTGCTTCCCTAATCGAAGCTGCTCGTACATTTCTTTGCGTTCATTTTCCAAATAGCTCGGATAAATAGGTAATGTACGACCCATTAATTCTTCTTGACTCCAGCCAAAAATATGTTCATGCGCCGCATTAACGGAGATAACTCTCGCATTCAAATCCAACACACTAATCGCGTCAGATGTGTTATTTATAACAGACTCGAGCAGCTCTTTCGTCTCGCGAAGCTCTATTTCCATCTGTTTCCGTTCCGTAATATTCACGCACGAGCCAATAACCTCAATCATGCGTTCATTCTCCATGATCGGTCGCAAGGAGGTGATGTACGTAATCCCCCGGAATGTCGACTCAAACATGACATTTTCCTCACCGTTCCATGCACGGTGGTAATAGGCCTCTATGGAAGTCGCCAACATCGTTGGCCATATTTCATATAACGTTTTCCCCAGAATGTGAGATGGCTTATAGCCCAACCGATACAAAAGCTCACCGTCACACAAGGTATGAACGTAATTTCCATTGATTTTCCGAAACTTTAACGTCATTCCTTGTTGTCTTCTCACCGTGTCATGAAGATCCTGTTGTGCGATACGCAGCGATTCCCTGTCACGATTGAACTGTGTGATATCTTTCGCAATTAAATACACACCATCCCATTCACCATTCACAATAATGGGTACATTTTTCACGCCTAATTCAATAATTTCTCCATTCGCTTGTTGAAATTTCAACATATAGTTATCATTTCGCAGGTGCAT
Source organism: Paenibacillus qinlingensis (assembly GCF_031455095.1). Taxonomy (GTDB): domain Bacteria; phylum Bacillota; class Bacilli; order Paenibacillales; family NBRC-103111; genus Paenibacillus_E; species Paenibacillus_E qinlingensis_A. The sequence continues at coordinate 1,047,840 of NZ_JAVDSB010000001.1, read as the reverse complement.
ACCTTCTGCTTGAACCAGGTTCGGGTCCTTAGGTTGAAATAAATGATGGATCAATTGTAAGTGCAGTTCATCTTTTGAGTAGCCTAAGATCCGCTCCATGGCTGGATTGGCACCTAGAATGCGTCCCTGTATGTCACAAGTAAGAATACCCGCAGGATTATGTTCGATTAATGACTTATAACGCTGTTCGCTTTCAGCCAATTTTCGTTCCATCTCTGACTGTTCCGAGATTTCTTTCACTTGAACAAGGAAGGCTTGGGGCTCATAGTCTGAATCTCTTACCACAGACATCCGCCAATCTACACACATCATCGCTAAATTCTTATGTTGTATGCGCATGTTCAATTGATAATCTGTCAACGTTCCCACTTGTAGTTTTTCATATGCACTCAGGAAATGCCCCTGTTGAGCAGGCTCTAATAATGCCTTTATATTTGTTGTAAGAAGCTCTGTCTCGGAATATCCAAGCATATCGCACAGACTGCGGTTCAACCTCAACCACTGACCATCAAGCGAAATCAGAGCCATTCCCATTGTAATAAATTCAAAAATCGTATCGAACGAAGGCTCCATTTCCGATTGCTTAGTCATATTTTTATCCCCCATGGTACAGGCTTTGATGTTGCCCATCATCGCTTGATAGATTCGACAATACCCGCACTAATCCTGCCTTTTTACCCCTTTACAGCGAAATTGTTCGCGAAATGTGCCCTAGGGTTTCATCCGTATGTTAGAATATAAAAATCATTAGCTCATACTTAAGGAGGATGCTCCCTTGCCTAATATTTGGACACATCTCATTTTCGGACAAAAAGCGTTGAACCAATTAGGTCATTCATCGATTCTTAACGATAAACAACAGCGGAACATTTTTTCGCTAGGCTGCCAAGGACCTGATTTTCTTTTTTACCACAACTTCCTGCCTTGGAAAAAAGATAAAACTTTAAATGAACTCGGCAGTCTCATGCATAAAGAATCGTGCGGCCCCTTTTTGCTTGATCTGATTCGTCAGGTACAAGGCAGAGGCATTTATAATCCTGCCGTTCTGTACGTGCTCGGATTTATAACGCACCATGTGTTAGATCGTAATTTACACCCTTATGTATTCTATAAGTCAGGCTTCAAGAAATGGGACCATCAACGTTTTGAAATTATCATGGATACCATCTACGCAAAGCATGAACGAAATATTCTAACGTGGAAAACGCCAGTCTGGAAAGAAATATATGTAGGTGAAAAATTCCCACTTGGCATTGTTCCAGCACTTTCCGCTGCAACTGCCATTCATTATCCTGAAATTGCGTCTCAGATGAATGACGCCAACGACTGGGATATCGCCTATTTGGATATGATTCGTGCACAACGTCTATTCCATGATCCTAACGGAATCAAGCGAATATTGACACTTGGTCAAATATCGCCTTTGGTATTTACGAAGAACCCGGCTCCGCTCGATTATTTCAATGAAGCCAAGGCGACTTGGAACTGCCCCACAGATCTAGATGAAACTTACTCTTTTAGTGTATGGGAGCTGTTGGAAACAGCAATGAACGACGCCATTCTTGTGCTTCAAGCTGCTATTCAGGTGTTGCAACGAGGTACGGAAGCAGATTATGACGCTTTACGGGGCGTTCTTGGTAACCGCTCCTATGAAACAGGTAAAGATTGCGACTTACGCTTGCCAATTACTCACGTACAGCCCATTTTATAAAGAGTCCTCACACATTTACAGAACTTACATATAGTATTCGATACCAAACTGCGGTTTAAGTCTATATATGTAAAAAAACCATGAATGATGTCATTCATGGTTTTTCTTGTCTACATATTCGGGATATGCCAGTCGATTGTTGTCACTTCAAGTCGTTTCAGAACCGCATTCACATTAGTAAAAGGTTTGCTGCCAAAGAATCCGCGATACGCAGATAGCGGGCTCGGATGGGCAGAAGTTAGGATCACATGTCTCGTTGCATCGATTAAAGCTGCCTTCGCCTGCGCATGGCTTCCCCATAACACAAAAATGACAGGCTTCTCACGCGCACTTAATGCTCGGATTATTTGATCCGTGAATCGTTCCCACCCTTTTCCCTTATGTGAATTAGGTTGCGCCTCACGGACTGTTAATACGGCATTTAATAAGAGAACGCCTTGTTCCGCCCACGTCTTCAAATATCCATGATCCGGGATGGGGCAGTCAAGATCTGCCGCTAATTCTTTATACATATTACGTAGAGAAGGTGGGATCACCGTCCCAGGTTTCACAGAAAAGCTAAGACCATGAGCTTGGCCGTTGCCATGATAAGGGTCTTGCCCGAGAATGACGACTTTCGTATCCGCAAAGGAGGTCCACTCCAATGCACACAACACTTCATCTTGAGGTGGATAAATCGTCTGCTGCGCATACTCCTCATTCAGAAACTGCTGTAATTCCTGAAAGTACGGTGCTTGAATCTCCTCCGCCAAAATCGTCAACCAATCGTTCGTTAAAGACCTCACGCCGTAGTTCCCCCATCTGTTCATTCCGTGCCTAATGCACCAGTCACAACATCTTTCAGCACGATTTTCCCATCCGTTTCTGTGCCGTCAGCCAGGACTAACTTTAGTTTTGTCGTTTTTCCTTTTTGAACGAGCGCTTGCACCTGCGTGTCTGTTAAGCTTCGTCCGAAGCTTTCCTTCCAAATGACGAAGCTGCAACCTTCTTTGTAATGAGAGCAGCCGTAGCCTTTGCGTCCCATAAAGAGCGAGCCACCGCATCCAGGTCGTGGACAAGTGGCGATAAACGTACTTGCTCCATCGCCTGTCGATTTCTCAGCTGGCGCCTTCTTCTTGGTTGGCGATTTCGTTCCACCTTCACCGCGAGACGTTGGCTTACCTGACGCTGAGCCCCGTTTACCAGTTGCCTCTGGCGCGTTGTCACCTTCGAAATCCGTTTTCGAAGCCCTTGCTTGCTTTCGCACCTTATCCACAATCAGCGTCGCGAATTTTTTCACATTATGCATGAACTGCTCGTCCGACGCTGTCCCACGGGAGATCTCATTCAATCGGCGCTCCCATTGCCCCGTCATCTCCGGGGAAGTCAACAGCTCGATTCCCGCTCCGCGAATCAACTCGACAACCATTCTGCCCTTCTGGGTCAAAATGATTTTCTTCCCTTGCATATCGATGTAGCCAACCTTCTTCAAACGCTCGATGGTCGCTGCCCGTGTTGCAGGTGTACCCAAACCGGAGTCTTTCATCGCATCGCGGAGCTCTTCATCTTCAATCTGTTTCCCCGCGCTCTCCATTGCCTTCAACAAAGTTCCCTCATTAAAATGTTTGGGAGGTTGCGTGTCTTTTTCCTTTACAATCGCATCCGTACATGTGACGTCTCCATTGGCATCTATCGAGAAGGGTTCATTGACTTCGACCTCTTCGTCTTCTTCCTCTTCCTTCTCTTTCCCTTTTGTTGCCTTCGCCTTTTCCTTCTTCTGATCGGCATAAATCACCTTCCAGCCGAGAGACAATAGTTCTTTGACTGTCGTCTTGAACAACTCTTGCTCCACTTCTGTCATAACCGTATGAACCTTGTAGGCTGCTGGCGGGTAAAATTGCGAAAGGAATCGTCTGACGATGAGATCGTACAATTTTTGCTCGTCTGGACTAAGTCCAGATGCTTTCTTATTGGTAGGCAAAATGGCGTGGTGATCTTCTACCTTACTTGGATTACAAATAAATTTGTTATTAATATGAACCAGATTGCGATTCGCACCTTGAACAAGTTCATGATAAGCCGTTCCTTGCAACGCATTAAGCGCCTTATGCATGTCAGGAATATTTTGCTCGGTCACATAGTTGGAATTGGTTCTCGGGTAAGAAATAACTTTATGCTTCTCGTACAAAGCTTGTGCAGTATCCAAGGTCTTCTTGGCTGAAAAGGCATATTTCCCGTTCGCTTCACGTTGCAGTAAAGTTAAATCATATAATTTAAATGGGAATTCTTTCGTTTCCTTGACTTCATAGGATTGGATGCGAGCTGCCTTCCCTTTCACTTTCGCTGCAAGCGCCTGCGCTTTCTCACCATCTGTGAACCGATCACCTTGCCACATGCCGCGATAGGCCGTGTCTCCCTGCGCAAAATGTCCTTCCAATTCATAAAATTTAAGCGAAGAGAACGCCTCAATTTGTTTTTGACGATCATAGATAAGTGCAAGAACCGGTGTTTGAACGCGTCCCACGGACAGCAGTACATTATGCTTCGTCGTGAACGCTCGTGAACCATTCATGCCGATTAACCAATCCGCTTCGCTGCGAGAGCGCGCGGCACGCGTCAGATTCTCGTATTCCGCCCCATCCTTGAGTGTGGCAAAGCCATTGCGAATGGTTTCCGAGGTTAAGTCGGAGATCCAAAGCCGTTTAACTGGCTGATTTAGCCCAAGATGACGTTGAATCAGAGAGAAAATGTGCTGCCCTTCTCGCCCCGCATCGCAGGCGTTAACCAATTGATTACACTTCTTCGCCAACTCCGCAATTACCTTAAGTTGATCATAGGTACGCGGGTTAGGAATCAATTTAAACTCAGCAGGAATGATAGGAAGGTGATTAATATTCCACTTTTTATATTTGTCATCATACTGATCTGGTTCAGCCAATTCTATCAAATGTCCGATTGCCCACGTGATAATATATTGCTCACCTTCAAGATGGGACCTCATATTTTTGGCTTTTGGTTCTATTGCGGCAGCTATGTTTCGCCCCATATCGGGTTTTTCCGCAATAATTAGTGTCTTCAACAGGTTATCGCTCCTTAATTAATATATCTACTCAAAGATGAGAACGAAAACTGCAAACAAAAAAGGCCCGAGTTACTCCCTCTGGACCTTTTAAACAATACTTTCTTAATCCCATTATTATATCATCAGCAGATTCGTAAGTAAATATCAATTCAATGAAGCAATAGGATGTATTCCATCGTAACTTTTTCATTTGTACGATTAATTAGTAATGAATTTACTTGGGAACTGAAAATTACTTATTTACATAGTTTGGACGAATGTACAAGCGATTAAATCCTGCCAAGAGGTAGTTAGAGTATGACTTATTGTTGTCCTCTTCTCCTTCAGAGGGCTGTCCCGTTTCTGCAGTGAATCCAATAACTCCTGCAGAAATCCCATCTGTTATTCGACGCTTAATTAATGCATTCTGAGCTCCACGGCCCCGATATTCCACCAATGTCGCGTCAATCCCAAACCAAGCCCAGTTGTTATCTATGTACATAGCTCCGCAAGCTACAGGAACACTGTTATCGTATGCCACGTAAATCTTCCATTTAGGTCTTCCAACCAAGGCAGAAAACCATGGAATAACTGACACAGGCAATCCGAACCCTGCCTGCACAACATGACCAAAGTCTGCAGCACATTGTGGTGTCACTATCTTCACTTCAAGTGAAGATTGATTGGGATGACTTACCGCAGGCGTTGCATTGCGATAAAATTTTGCCAAACCGTTTCCAGTACGTTTAAGGCCTTTTGCTTGAACTTGCTTTTCAATGGTATCAGGATGTGTTGTCGATGCAATTTGCAAAGCATATGAAGGGGCCGCATATTCATTCATCCAGGCAATTGCTAGTTCCACTTCTGCTTTGCTTGCAGGTTTTCCAATTCCTAAACCGAGGACTCGATTAAAAGTAAAAATAGGAGTCGTTGGATCTGCAAGGGCAACACTCGTTCCAAAACGCTTGCAAGTAACACTTGAATTTAGGGCATTATTATCAGTTGCAGTGGTGAATAAGTCAAACCATGCCTCTTGTTCAATCTTTTCAATCTCGATATGGGCGTGAGTAACTAAGTTAGTTTTCATTCTACTTTCTCTCCTATTGCCTATTTATACAACCAGTATTCTTCAGCTATACTCTAGCACTACGTAGCCGTGGATTGTACTACCGTTATGTTTGATAGGCAATAACAAAAAGTTATGAAGGATGAGTTGCTTTATAAGAAGATTGGTGTTACGTAATTAAATAAAACCTAACAACAGCTTACTTACGGATTCCTCACGAGTAATGACAGAGATGCGACGCTTCATACTAAAGTCAGAAATGGGTATGGCCTTCATCGTTTCATTGATCTGGTTAACGAAGATTGCAGGCAAAATAGCTATTCCCAAGTTGGCTTGTATAAAGCCGAGAATGCCTTGGCCTAGTTCGAGTTCTAATGCAATATGCAGTTTTTGCCCTCTAATTGCAAATTCCTTCTCAACCAAAAACCGGACGTCACACCCTTCAGGTAACATAACAAAGGTTTCATCCTTTATCTCATCGAAGAATACATTCTCCTTATTTCCGAATAAAGGATGATTGACGTTAACGAACAGTAAGAAGTCCTCCATGAAAACTGGTGTAGTGTGAAAGGGATGTTTCATTCCTCGGTCATCCATAAAAATAGCATCGAGCGTTCCGTTTTCCATATTTGTCAGCAATTCAAAAAAAGTATAATACACTCTAATTTTAATCTCCAAATTCATTCCTGCCTGTAATTTACCAGCAATTAGAGTTGGTACGTATATCGTCGAGACGCTTGGCCAAGATCCAATCGTCAGGTCTGCCTTCCCTCCATCTACACTTAGCGCAATCTCTCTTCTCATTGTATTGACTTCACCAATAATTTTTCTGCTTCTTTCTAGTAAAATTTGCCCAGATGGCGTCAGCGTCACGCCGCTGGACGAACGCAACAAAAGTTGCGCTCCTATATCATCCTCTAGATTGCGAATTTGCTTGCTTAACGCAGGTTGACTAATATGCAAGGATTCACTGGCTTTCGTTAAGCTCTTCAATTCCGCTGTTAACTGAAAGGATTCCAACCATTCTATCCTCATATCCATCCCTCATACCTTCTGGTTATTCCCAACAACATACGAGTAGTTCAAACCGTGTTTCATAAACACAAAACAGACGGCTATTCTCCATAGCAGTCTGCTTTGTGTTTGTTGATCTATTCCTTCGGCTTAATTTGTCCAGTTAAATTCATGATATTCATGAGTTGGACGTTTTTAATATCAACTCGGGCACGGCTCAGTCTACTGTGTTGGATTTCTAACATAGGAATTACTTCGAAAATATTTGGATAGTCAATTCCTTTTTAAATCCAACAGCCGGATACACACTCTTTGCCATCGGAGTAGCAATAATAACTGCTTGTTTCACTCCCTGATTCTGTATCTCACGCAACACCTGAGCAATAGCCGTTCTTGCATATCCTTTCCTACGGTAAGCTTCTGGTGTTGCGACATTATAGATGCCCACTCCCCCGCCATCCTTGAACACAGTAATTGCAGTTACAGGTTCACCTTCCATGTACCCTACGTAATGTTGAAATGCCTTGTCATGACTAGGTGCATCTACAAAAATCCGACAAAAGATATCCTGCACGTTTTCAGGTATACCAAATCCTGCTAGAACTACTTTCCTGTATGTTTCAAGTTCTACCTCTGTTCGTACTGCCTGAAGTTCAAATCCACAAATGTGCTGATCGGAAGACCAATTTTCTAATGATAATGCAAATCCTGTCATCTCATTCTCTTCATTTGCTTGAAACTTGTTAGCGAGTAAAGCTTTTTCAACCAGTTCATCAGCTTCATGTGAGTAAAATAACCAAAATAACCGCTGTCCTTTTTCCGTATACGAATCTTCAATTTCTTTGACTTCGTCAACAGGATCCTTTGATTCCGAACGTTTATAGGATAATACACTATTAATTAGACCAAACGAAATATTGGATTCGCAACGCTGAATACGATCATTCTCAACGAATGAAAACATGCCACTCAACTTACTCAGTTTTTCATACGCATGAACGTAATTATCTACGATTCTTTCTTTAATGTGATTACTCAAAAGACATTCTCCTTTATATTTGTTCAAATCACTGTACACAAAAAAATAAAGCTTGATTTCTCAAGCTTTTTTGAATGCTTATGCCTAACAAAAGTTACATACTTAGATCTACATAGAATGGCGGTTTTGCACCAAGTATACGAGCATAGACAAATAGTTGTCCTTTGTGATGCGCTTCATGCGCGACTAGACGATTAAACATTTCCTCGATCTGCTCTGTAATATCAACACCGTTAATATTAATTGTGGATATATCCTGAAGCTTTGAGTCGGTGTAATCAATCAGCTTTTGCTCCGTTATGGGTGTCAAACGTTTCACAAGTTCACGAGCTTCAGCAATGGTCGAAGGAACTGCCGGTATATTCATGTCACGCTTCTCGATCTGAGCAAAAAAGAACTCAGGCGTCCAAGCGAGATGGTGTACTAGTTCCAGCGTTGTCATACCGCCGTCCCAAGGACTCCAGTTACCGCTCGTTTCTGGCAATTGATCTACCAATTGAATCACGCTGTTATGATGCATTTTCCAAGCTTTCAAGATTTTTTGAGCTGTCGTAAGTTGAGTTATCATTTATGAGTCCTCCTACATGTCCGAATAATTTTAGATTCCATTGGTATACTTATTACTGAGCAAATAAATCCGTATATATGATTGGTCTCAACAATGCTTAATACACATTATATAAACGAAATTAGTTAAAATATTTATTATTCGTTCTACTCCTAACACACAAGATAGCGCCTAGTTGTAACTACCATTAAAATATGTTTTGACATTGAATTCCCCCTTAGTTTTGGCGTTTGCTTTGGCGTAAACATACTGTAACACTAAGCAGCTATCGCTTGTACTTCAACTATGTTGGGGGAGGAATAACAAAAAGTTATGATGAAGTGATTAATTTGGCACAAAAAAAAAAACCCATAAAGGGCTTATATAATCTACTCAGCCATCACGATGGATTCGTCAAAACCTTGGCAAAATAAGCGCGATTATGAAGAATGGCAGGATGTGTAGGGTGATAGGAATAAGCGATATCATTATGCTGTTTCGCTTTATTCACATCTCCGAGCCTATCATAGCACAAACATAATTGGATGTGCGGCAACCATGTCCATGCGCTATGATCTGTTAAAGCTATGCTATCTTTTCCAGGAGTTTGATAGGCTTTCTCATACCAGTAAACGGCTTGTTCATAGCTTCTTTCGTTAATAAAAATCGCGCCGATCCGGCAACAAGTCACTGCCCTTGGCTGGTCTAATTCAAACGCACGTAATAAAGACATCATCTGGGCATCTCGATCATTCAAATGAGCGTAGCAATCCGCCAAATTCAGTGTGGCATTTATTTTATCTTCTACCCAGCCATTGGTTGCAAGAAACTCTAGATAGTACGTAGTCGCTTCCTCATACTGGGCATGATCTCGCAGCTCATTCGCGAAATAAAATAAATCACGCTCACCGAATTTTTCCCCTTGCTCCAACCGTTTGCGGTAAATACGTAAATTCCTATCGGTATATTCTTTATCTTTCTTGTGCGTAATCGCTACATCACTATCAAGAAAACTGCCAGAAGCTGCTAAGTACTCATGGACAGGGCCAATCCACTGAAAATGACGATCACGTCGAACCAATCGGTTACGACGAAGTGAGGTCGAGACATTGCCATTCGCATCAAAGCCAAGATTGTATGGCATCGTTACACGATCGACTAGCGGATTCATTGTACGGATCAGGTCCAAAAAGAGCCTGCGATCTCGCTCCAAGACAACATCATCCGCATCCAACCATAGGATGTAGTCTTTGGTCGCTTTGGAGAAGGCGAAATTCCGTGCTGCCGCAAAATGATCAATCCACTGGAAATCATAGATCTTATCCGTAAATGTTGCCGCCAATTCTTTCGTTCGATCTGTTGAACCCGTATCCACGATGATAATCTCATCTGGAATGCCAGCCACAGATTTCAAACACGCAGGCAGCGCGTTCTCTTCGTTTTTCACAATCATGCATAAGCTAATCGTAAATTTACGATTACCTGCTTTACTTGTTTTATTCGTTCGCTTATACACGTCAATTCCCCCTACACCAGATTGTCGAAAAACACCCTCATGTCGCGCTATCCTTGTTGAGCACTTTCGCAAAATAGGCACGATTATGAAGCATACTTGGATGCGTCGGATGTATGTGATAAGCTTTCTCGTTATGCTCATTTGCCTTTACCTTGTCACCTAATCGATCATAACAGAGACATAATTGAAGATGAGGCAGCCATGTCCATGCCGCATGATCCACTTTCCCCATCAAACCTTGCGGATTCCCAAGGGTTGCTGCCGTTTCGTACCAGTAGACAGCTAATGGGATCGCATTGTTATTGAAAAAGTAAGCGCCTACCCGGCAACACATTTCTGCACGTGGCTTATCGTAACTTAGTGCTCGGAAATAGGCCCGAATTTGCTGATCCTTCTCTTTTAGCACGCCATAACTATCTCCCAATTTCAGACAGGTGGAATAGACATCCTCAATCCATCCCTTCTTCGTATCCAAGAACCGTTCATAGTAGGCAATCGCTTCTTTATGAAGCCCATGATCTCGTAATTCATTGGCAAAATAATAGAGATCACGTGGAGAGAAGTCCTCATTAGCAGCTTCCCGTTTGCGATAGATCCGCAAGTTGCGATCGGTATGTTCTTTATCTTTTTTATGCGTTACTGCAACATCAGCTGCGAAAATTTGACCACCAACAATCAGAACTTCATGCACAGGCCCTTCCCACTGAAAGCCTCGATCTCGGCGAACTAAGCGATTGCGTCTCAAACTTGATGTCACTTGCCCCGCTTCATTAAAGCTCAAATGATAATTCATGGTCACACTATCAATCTTCGGATCAAGATCAGCTTTTAATTGCAATAATTTCAAGCGATCCCCTTCTTCAAATTCATCATCCGCATCCAGCCACATGATATAGGTTTGCGTAGCTTTCGAAAATGAGAAATTACGTGCAGCTCCGAAATCATCGATCCATGTAAAATCGTAGATTTTGGCCCCAAACGAAGCCGCAATCTCTTTCGTCCGATCCGTCGACCCCGTATCTACGATGACGATTTCGTCTGCAACCTCTCGTACCGAGTGTAGGCATCGCCCTAGCGATTGTTCTTCATTTTTAACAATCATACAGAGACTAATCGAAATCACCTTATGGCCTCCTTCTTTTCACTGGATTTCCTTGTGCATGGTGTGTGGCGTCGCCCTTTCATCCTTATTCATTTTTATGTCCTACGGGTTGAAAACGTTCTGTAAAGACAGCACATGCCTAGCGGAAATCTACACACCAAAAAACCTCTCACCCCACTTTTTAAGTGGAATAAGAGGTTTAACGTTTTTTTTGCGCACAATCACTGCCTAAGAAGGATGAATGTGTTAGATTAACTTACCATTCCAATAATAACTATCTTCTCGGTATACCTTGAAAGCAATTTCTACCTCGGGTATGCCAAGAGACATCACATGCTTCGTCAGAACCTCGGCATAGGCATCACGAATTTCTTGCCCGCGCTCAAACCAGCCTACTTCGATAAAGGGATAGGTATCACACACCTCACCTTGAAAGATGGAGACAGTTGGCAGACATTCCAACATGAAGTTGTCAATGCCACAGGAACAGACCTCTGCTAAATCCGCAATAAGTGCCGTGCTTATGGACTGGATGTGCGAAACGCTGATTCCTCTAATTATCATATGAGGCATATGTGCAAGCTCCTTTATTAGCTCAAGCGGTTAAGCTCTCATTAATTCCTTTATGGTCTGCAGGGAGACCCCTGTTTGATGATATACTTCAATAAGTGTTGCGCGAGGATTTGTTCGCACAAATTCCTTCACTTTATTCGAATCCACTAGAACTAGCTGCAAACAACTTGTACATCTAGTTTCCCACTTCGAGATGAAGACGCGTCCACATTTGAGACAATTACAAAGAGACATGCTTACACTCCCCTAGAACCAATGAATGACTTTCTCTTCAAGCTCATTCGTAACAGCTGCTCCGTTTCTGGGGGTACTTCAGCAATTAATTATAAATTTGAACAAGATCCCCCACTTTGAGCTCACCAGGACGCTCTACATAGGCAACAATCCCTCTAGCTTGTTGTGCCTTTTGAATAAAAAGCTTCGTAAGCAAGGAGTCTTGATAATGCTCGGCAATGATACGTCCTGGACCCGAACATGGCTCATTCTCACCTTCACATACAAGTCCTCCACCACTAGGGAGCATCATCCGGATTCCCATTGGCAGCTTGGTTAGCTCGGGGACACCGCTAATGACGATATTCGCACCCAGCCATGCTGGTTGAATCTCTTTCACGCCAATCCGTTCAGCAATTCCCTGCAGCTCCTCTACAGAAACGATACTAAGCTGACGGCGATTCATGATCTCTTGCCCCCGCTTGTACATGGGTTGACGAACATTCGCTTTCGCCAAAATGCCAAAATGACGATCACCTTCGATTCCACCAAATTGGAGCTCTACGCGTTCAAGTTCTCTCGTTACGAATGTCGCAGGATCGTCAGCGATAAGAATCGCTTCAATTCGTGCTTGAAGAGGCATCCCCTTCACACTTCCTTTCATTTCTTCATTGATAACCTACTTTGATGCTGTGTTTTGCTAAGGCCAATAAACGCCATCCTGCCAACCGAGCACAAAGGCTTCCCATCTTCTTTCCACTGGAAAATCAATCAGGTTGCCAAAGTGTCTCCCTATCGTGACATGCTGGGTTTGATGAGCTTTAAGCGCAGCGGCCTTCACTGTCCACATCGTCTCGGTATCAATTAGAATGGAAGGTTGATGTCCTTGGGTTCGCATGAGTGGCGAAAATCCGTAATATAATCTCTTTACACTCGGACATTCACCACTGTGTACGGCTGCCGTAGTCGCCTTAGAGATAGCCACGTGGTCACGATGACCATTACCGCCATCTTCCGCAAACGTATAGACATTCTCCACTTCATGACGCTGAATAAATGTAATAATCTGTCCCACTAATGTTTGAAAATCTACTTCATCCAGCTGACCGTCAGGCCAGCCTAGGTGCTCAACCTCGGAAATCCCTAGGATTTCCGCTGCTACTAACATTTCTTGCTCACGTAATTCGGCTAATTCCTGCCGATTCTTCGCGCGTTCTAACCCTTGTCTCCCTGCATCGCCACGTGTGGCAAGAAGTAAGACAACTTCTTCTCCTTCATCAGCAAGACGGCGAATCAGGCATCCGCTTAAGAATGTTTCATCATCGGGATGGGCATAAATAAACCCGTTTCGGGACCCCACTGCTCGTCCACCTCTTTTCTCAATTAGTTATGCTAAAACAGCTTCGATATCTGAACTAATATCTGCTGGTTCTGTACGTGCACCGTATTGTTTAACCACTTGACCACTCGGATCTACTAAGAATTTCACGAAATTCCATTCAATTTCGCCCGTCCGGTAAGGCTCAGGCGTATGGCTAAGCAAATAGGTATACAACGGATGAGCGTGCTCACCTTTTACATCGATCTTATCGAACAATGGGAAGGTAACTTTGTAGTTTAACTCGCAGAAAGCTTGAATTTCTTCATTCGTGCCAGGCTCTTGCCCAGCGAATTGGTTACACGGAAACCCAAGTACAACGAGTCCTTTATCCTGATATTGCTCATAAAGTGCTTGAAGACCCTTGTAGTGCGGGGTAAGTCCGCAAGCACTCGCGGTATTCACAATAAGGAGCGCCTTTCCTTTATATGTTGAAAGTGTTTGTGTTTCCCCTGTAATCGTTTGGACCTCGATATCATAAATCGACATGAATCTCTTCGCCTCCATCAATTAATTTGCGTACTTCCTGAGTATACCACTCCTTTCCACAGAAGCCCAAATGGTAAGCTCAAGATTTTCCCAGAATCGCTTTCTATCTCCAGTCAGGTGTGTTATAGTGTTTACCTGTTTATGATATATCTATAGACAACATCTGATCTTAGGAGGTAACTGATCTTGGACACAAAGACTCAAAGTGCCTATCAAGAAGAACTGCAAAGGCTCGAACAGACGAATAAGGAAATCGATAAGCAACTGGAACGCCTTCGCGCTACTCCGGTTTATTATGGTCCCGATTTAACTGAACAAGCACTTGAAGTTTTGCGTGAGAATGGCAGGCACAATTTATCCAAAGCCATTGATGAACCTTATTTCGGCCGCCTGGACTTCGAAGAAACGGGCACAGGTTCACCCCTTCCGCTTTACATCGGCAAAGCCGGCGTTGAAGACGAGCGAACAGGTCGACTTCTGGTCATTGATTGGCGCGCTCCAGTAGCCAGCCTATTCTATTCCTTCACAGGCGGCTTGGACGCTGCTTCGTATGATTCACCTGACGGACTTATCAACGGCTTAGTCTATTTGAAGCGAAATCTCGTTGTGCGCAAGCAAATTCTCCAGCGTGTTGTCGATACTTACGACCGCAATGAAGACTCCCTCTCTGTCGGTGATGAGTTCTTACTCTACCGATTGGGCGAAAATAAAGATAACAAACTGCGCGATATCGTTTCTACGATTCAAGCAGAACAAGATCGCATTATTCGTGCCGCTAAGAACACCGCACTTATTATTCAAGGTGTCGCAGGAAGTGGTAAAACGACCGTTGCCTTGCACCGACTCGCCTTCCTACTCTATCAATACCGTGAACAGGTACGGGCTGAACGCATGATTATTTTTGCGCCCAACTCCATGTTCTTGGACTATATTTCAGGTGTCTTACCTGAACTCGGTGTCGGCAACATTCAGCAGAGTACTTTCACCGACTGGGCGCTCGAAGTGCTCGACCATGAAGTACAAATCGCAGACCAAGAGCTGACGCTACAGCGTTGGTTTGCCCTGGGAAGTAAAAGGCCTCCGGTCGACGACCAAGCGCCAGGCCGCTTCAAAGGTGCCGTCGCATTCAAAGACTATTTGGATGATTGTCTCAGTCGCCTTGAAACAACCTATGTACCTACCGCGGACTTCTCGCCATGGGATGGCGTAAAGCTGCCTATCGCAACGATTCGCGAGTGGTTTTTCGTTGAAAACAAGCATTACCCGCTGATCAAACGTCGTGAGCGCGTCGTTGCGCGGATCAAGCGATGGATGGAAATCCAGCTTGAGAAGGTTTGGGAGCAAAGTTTGAAAAAAGAGCTGAAAAAGAAATCCGCACAGAAGCTACGTACCTATCTGACCGCTTGGCCTGAATATACAGCATTCACGTTCTACAAAATGTTGTTCACGGACAAAGGGCGACCAGACAGCTTGCCAGCAAATATGCTCGGTGATATACCAGAGTCAATCGTGACATCATCAGCAAAACTTTTCAAAAAGAAAGAAGTTCAGCTTGAGGATCTAGCTCCTCTCCTCTACATCCATACACGACTCCATGGTATTACGTCGGACCGATTATTCGATCATGTTGTCATTGATGAAGCACAGGACTTCTCACCTTTCCAAGTCGCCGTGTTGGATTCGTACACACGCAATAGCTCTTTCACGATTCTTGGTGATTTATCACAAGGTATACATGCTTATCAAGGCATTCAAGACTGGAAAGAATTTTCCAGTTTGTTCAAAGAAGAAGAGACAGGATACTTCGAACTGGAACGAAGTTATCGTTCCACAATGGAAATCATCCAGTTTGCGAATTCTGTCCTTCAACGCGGCGTAAGCAACCCGCTGTTGGCTGTTCCCGTCTTCCGCAGCGGAAATAAAGTTCGCGTGCTGCACACGTCTCTGAAAGATCGACTGCCGCTCTTGCAGCAAGCGATTCAACTATTACAAACGGGCACATCCAGCACGATTGCGGTCGTTGCGCGAACAGAGAAACAGGCACAAGAGTTGCACGACGCTTTGACCCTTGCTGGGATAGCAACCAATCTCATCACCTCCAAGCAACGTGTCTATCGAGGTGGCATTTCCGTGTTGCCCGTTTATCTGACAAAGGGACTAGAATTTGACGTCGTTCTCCTGATGGACGTGACCGCGGAGCACTATGAAGCGACGCTTATGGATGCCAAGCTGCTTTATGTCGGCTGCACACGTGCGCTTCATGAGCTATGGCTGCTCGTGACCGGAGAAATGTCGCCATTAGTCACAACGGATCAAACGGACATCACGACAACAGAGTTGCCGTTGTAAATAAACGACTCGTGTTCAACGTTCAACCAGCCGAACTCCAAGAATAACAAAAGACACCTACGCCTCCGATCATGTCGATCGAGCAATAGGTGTCTTTTTTCTTCTTAATAGGCGACCAATACCCCGCCTTCACCAGCATAAGTACCAATTACAGTGCCCATATTGGCGAACAGTACATGGCGAAACGGATGCTTCTCCAAGAGCTGAGCCATGAACTCTCGAGCTCTAGTTTCACAGTTACTGTGGGCGATAGCAATAACATCCTTCTCATAATCATGCTCTTTATCACCAAGGAACGAAATTAATCGCTTCAAGGCATTCTGTGAGCCACGAATTTTCTCAACAACCTCAATCGCGCCTTCTTCACTAGCTTTCATAAGCAACTTAATATTCAAGACGGAAGCTACCGCGCCGCGCACTCTGTCAAGTCTTCCGCCTTTAATAACATTCTCTAACGTATCTAAGAAGAAAAATGTCCCCGAACTCGCAACGGCTTGCTGCATCGCAGCAACTACCGTTCCGTAGGCATGTCCACTCTCCACCATCTTAGCTGCTTGATACACAAGTACACCAAGTCCCAACGAAGTAGTCTTCGAATCAATGACTTCGATGCGGCCGGTAAAACCTTCTTCCTGCAGCATCTCTTTCGCCATAACCGCGTGATGATACGTAGAGCTTAAAGCCGATGATAGACATATGACAAGAATATCTTGATCCGACCCACCCTTCTGATACTCACTTAGGAAATGTCCAGGTGAGGGGCTTGAGGTCTTAGGCAACGCGCTCTCCCGCTTCATCCTTGCATAGAAATCAGCAAGATCCATCTCTGTCGGCATACATTCCTCGCCAAATTGCACAGATAAGGGAACGATCCCTACTCCTATTTCGTTAACAGTCGTTCTAGGGAGGTCGCAGCTGCTGTCGGTGATAATCTTGATTGTCGTCATGGGGTCCACTCATTTCTTATTTTTTGGCTTATCTACTAGTACGCCATAAATAGTGATAGGTTTCGCCATTATACAACCCTATTTCTACAAATTTAGACATAATTCGCTAAAACCCGTAAATTGTCATACCACCATCCACAAAAAGTGTCTGTCCTGTGACATAATTAGCTGCATCAGAGGCCAAGAATACCGCAGGTCCGACTAGCTCCTCTAATTCACCAACACGGCGCAGCGGTGTGCGAGCGATAATTTGTGCTAAATAATCCGGCTGATTCAAAATTTTCTCTGTCAGTGGCGTTTTGAAATACCAAGGCCCGATCCCATTCACCAAGATGCCATATTGGCCCCACTCCAGTGCAAGCACTTTGGTCATCTGGATCATCGCCGCTTTGGTTGCAGCGTATACGACACCTGTACGCAATGCCACCTGACCCGCAACTGACGCAATATTGATGATTCGCCCGTATTCGCGTTGCTGCATATGACGACCTACAATCTGTGAGCACAGAAATGCCGATTTTAAGTTCGTCTGCATGATCGTATCCCATTCTTCGTCCGTTACTGCCAAAGCTTGACTCCGGATGTTCATGCCAGCATTATTAATCAGAATATCAATACGATCCGTCTGAGCAATAATAGCGGCAACAGCCTCTTCAATTTGCTCCCGATTCGTAACGTCTACGGTGTATGGATAAGCTTGTCTGCCTAATGCGCGAATTTCTTCAGCTACGTGGTCTACATCCGCAGCCGTTCTTGCAAAAATAGCGACATCCGCCCCAGCCTCTGCTAAACCAATCGCCAGCGCTCTTCCAATACCTCTGCCGGCTCCGGTCACTAGGGCGACTTTATTATTCAGTTGAAATGAAGGTAAATACATCGATTCATCGTCCAATCTATATAAGATTCTATGTATGGAGGCGCATTCCCTATCACCATGCCATATGGCACTTATTCGTGCTGGCTGGCCGCGCCTGTCATTTCATTTCCATTTTCGGGTATGTGTGATCGTTTCATTTAGATAAACAACTGCTGCAGCTGCTGCAAGGTGACAGCGACCTCTAATTGGTTTGCCACTTTCTCATAGCCTAATTCATTGGGATGGATGGCATCCTCAGCTAGAAAAAGCGCCGCTTGACCGACAAAAGCATCATAAACCTGCACGACTTGGATATGCGGCTGTTCTAATTTGCGCAGAAATAGATTAAACCGCTGCACCCAATAGGCAGCATCCGGTATTTGCGGTAAGGGATTATATAAACCAATTAAGGCCAGTAGGTAAGGAGTTTTTATACCTTGCCGCAGCTTTTCAATTTGTGAGATAAGTTTACGGTAGTTGGACTCATACGTTTGTAATGCCGTTTTGAGCACTGAGTTATCGCCGTTATAAAAGAAGGGAATAGCCGCTTGAATGAGATCGTTACCGCCAGCTGTAATTGTAATGAGAGTCGCTTCTTGAATATCCTTCTGAAGCTGTTGATCAGACTCGATAGTCTCAAGCAACTGCGCTGTCGTGGCACCATTCGTGCCAGCATGACGCAAGGTAACAGGTACATTCAGCAGACATTCCAACCTTTGTCGATACACCGAAACGAAGCCATGACCTTCTTCAGCACCATAACCAACGGTTAAAGAATCACCAAACGCCAAGTATTGAATTCTTTTTTCCATCGCTATCCTCTCCCCTAAAGCGTGACGTATATTACTATATGCGGCACCGCCCAGTTTTGGAAGGGATACCTACAGGGGTTCATTCGTCGTTTTTTTTTACGCTTACATGCTGATTAACGTAATTTTCGATTTGCGCTTTCTCTGAAAAAGTGAATTGGAATTCACTATCGCAGCCTTCATCATGAAGGACAATCTGTACAATGTCTCCATCGGTATTACAAATGACAAGGATTGATGGATCTATCAACCCTTCAGGAAAATCTTCACCTTCTGCCAATTGAATGCCAAGGTACACATCCTGCCACTGCCCCCGGCTCTCCGTTTCAAGAAAGCATAAGCTAAATTGGTGCTCTTCATGCTCTGCTCCATATTTCATCATTGTCGATCCCTCCATTTTTTCATCCAGATTTATGATCGTGTTTCTTGCCCTGCTGAGATTGCATTTGGTAGTTCTCGCTTCTATATACTACAATGGAGTGAAGAACCATTCAACAAAGGAGCCAACTTCTCATGAAATCATTAATCGCTCAAACAATAGAAAACAATGCCGCAAGATTCAAAGATATTTCCCGCTTCATTGGGGCAAACCCAGAACTTGGGCATGAAGAATTCCTTGCATTCGCACGTTTAACGGAGGAACTCACCAACCACGGCTTTACGATTGATCGTGGTGTTTTAGATATTCCTACCGCATTCATCGCAACTTACGACTCAGGCAAACCTGGTCCCATCATTGCCTTCATGGCTGAGTACGATGCGCTCCCCGAGCTCGGTCATGCTTGCGGTCATCATCTCATCTGCATGATGAGCATCGGGGCTGCAATCGGCCTCAAAGCGGCTTTAGCAGAAACTGGCGGCAGCATCCGTGTCTACGGTACGCCTGCTGAGGAAACCAAAGGCGCCAAAGTTCCTATGGCGGCAGCTGGGCTTTTCCGCGATGTCGACATCGCACTCATGGCCCATCCTTATTATACGTATGAAAAATCAGGCGAATCGCTGGCCATGGATGCCATCCAATATGAATTCTTCGGCCGTTCTGCACACGCCGCGGCACAACCCTACGAAGGCATTAATGCGCTTGATGCTGTCCTGCAGCTATTCAACAGTATTAATGCGCTGCGCCAACAGCTCAAATCAGATGCGCGCATTCATGGCATCATCAGTGAAGGCGGCAAAGCGCCGAACATCATTCCGGACTACGCGGTTGCTAGATTTTACGTCCGGTCGGCTACACGCACGTATACGAATGAGCTCGTTCAGAAGGTCCTTCACTGTGCAGAAGGCGCTGCCCTTCAAACCGGCTGCACGCTGAAAACATCCTTCTACGAGTACTCGTACGATGAGCTGCGCACAAATGAAATCTTATCCAATGTTTTCACAGACCAGTTGTTCGAGCTTGGTATCAACCCGAAAGAAATTGAAATCGGCAAAGACCACGGGTCCTTGGATCTTGGCAATGTCTCCACACAATGCCCTACCATTCATCCTTTCGTCAAGGTCGTGGGTGAACGACATTTGCTCCATACAAAGGAATTCCGTGATCTCGCTATGACTGAGCCTGCACTTGACAGCATGCTCTTCACGGCGAAGGCGCTTGCTTACACCGCTTATGAAGTGCTGTCTAATCCTGCTTTATTAGCTTCCATAAAAGAAGAATTTGCAGCAGCAAAGTAACCCTGTTTCCGCTCTTCCAACTGTGACAGTATTGAATAGAACATCCCCATACCGATCACACCACTGATGGCAATTAATGAGGCCATAAGCCAGGAAGACAGCATCCCGCCTAGGATTACACCTAGACCGCCCAGAAACGTAGCTCCTCTATATACCATGCCATACAAGGCCATATAGGAGCTGCGTGAATGGTCGGGAGCCATGTTACCGAGGTAGGCTTGCTTGATCGGAACGTACATCAATTCACCTATGGTAGCGATCAGCATCGAAAGTAAGAGTAAGGCAGGATGATTACTATAAGCCAGATAGCTATACCCGGCAATATAACAAGCATAACCGATAAAGAGCACGTTACGATCCTTAAACCGACGCATCAACACACCCATAAACACCGAGAGAACAACCACAAGTACCGTATTCTCCGTACGAATAAATCCTAGCATCTGGAAGCCATCAATACGCCAGGCATTCGTGAGCCACGGCAGAAACGGCGCATCGATCATCTCTTTCCCCAAACGAACAGCGACATAGTTACCCAAATGAAACTCCACGGATACCAACAATAAAGAAGCAATTGTGAAAATCAGAAACGTCTTATCAAGCAGCACCTGCCGATAATTCGTCCAAATGGAAGGACGCTTCCCTTTCGTTTTATTGCTTTTCGCCATTATTTGAGGCTTATAGTCATCCTGAATAAACACATATGTAACGATACCGGTAATCAATCCAATCACAGACAACGCTATAAACAATTCAAACAAATAGGATTTAAATAAAAAAGCGCCAGCCATCCCCGCGATTGCAAAAGATAGATTATTCACCCAATACATAATCGCATACATGAATTTACGTTCCTCAGGCTGCGTAGCATCCAGCAGCATAGCCTCGTTAGCAGGCCCATGAATCCCCCAGCATATACTTACTATAATCATTAAGTTAAAGGTTGCGATTGGTGATTCCCACCAAGGTGAATTTGCTGCTGCCATAAGCAGGAAACAGAGCATCCAGCCTATTTCTGCCGCCAGCATCAGCTTCTTCCTGCCAAATCGATCTGAATAGTACCCGCCGATGATACCTGCAACGACACCTGCCAAAATGCCCAGAATAACAACCAAACCAGCAAGTGTATCTCCTAATTTCCCTGAAAAATAGATCGACATAAATGGCAGCACCATATTATTCGCAGTGCCCGATAGAAAGGATAAGCCTATTCTTACTTGTACATTGCGATGAAAATCTCGAAACCTCACGCTGCACCTGCCTCCATCTCACACACCATTATTAACCTCCGTTCAATTAAAGAACGCAAGAAACACTTACGGTTTCTCGTTACTTCGCAAGAACAAGGCTACACCAACAAGCAGTAAACAACCAGCCAATAGCTGCATCGCCGTAATCGTTTCACCTAATAGAAAATAGGCTAATATCGACGCACCCAGCGGCTCCCCAAGCACAGTCATCGATACCGATGAAGCTTTCATATATTTCAGCAACCAGTTAAACACATAGTGCCCGAATATCGTGGAGACGAACGCTAGCAGGAAAAAGATTCCCCATTCCTTCATCGGATAGCCTGTGAATGCTTCTCCGGAGTAAATATTCGTCACCGCAAGCGTTAGTCCCGCGAACAAGAATACAAGAAAGCTATAGACATAGGCTGAAATGCGCTCTCTCAAGCTTTTGCCAAGTAACATATGAAAGGCAACAGCGATCGTCCCAACGAAGGAAAGTACATCGCCCTTCAGCGCTTCACCTGAAAATTGAAAATCGCCCCACCCGATGCAGATAGCTCCGACAATCGCAATACACATGGCTATGATGGCGGTACGGCTTGTCCGAACACCATACAGCAAGAAGGCACCAACCAGCACAAAAATCGGCTCAAGTGTTAAAATCGCAGTTGAGCTTGCAACCGTCGTGTAGCGCAGCGAATCCATCCAAAATAAAAAGTGCAAACCAAGCGCAATACCCGAGATCGCCGTGCGAACCCAATCTTTCATCTGAATTCTCTGAAACTCTTTGCGGTAATTCCATAGGAATGGCAGCATTAAGACATTCGTCATAAAAAGTCTGTACATCGCGATGACAGCTGCTGATGCGTCAGACCATTTTACAAATATGGAGGAAAAAGATATAGCAATAATACCGATTACCAGAAAAATCGGGATGGGAATTTTCGTTTTATTCATTGCATTCATTAGTAACGAACTCCTTAGCTGAAAATTACTGTCTTGTTGTCGTCAAATAAGTATATAGGAGGATGTTCGGCTTGCCAATCTTTTTTAAACGATGTTCAATTAATTACAGGCATGAAAAAGCCCTCCGTCCCACCTACATCACGTAGGTAAAACGAAGGGCTGTATATACGTTAAATAATTAATCTAATACTGCGGACATATGCTTGTTCGTTACGGACCAATGGGATGTATTCCAGATGGATTCTTTATTTTTGAAATAAAGAATTTGTGGGGATGCATGCTTGATACCGAGGTCCTCTGCGATTTGATTCGAAACAGGACGGGACTCAATCACCTTCACCAAGAAATAATCCACAGCCTCATTGTGTGTGCCAGATAAGTATTGTTCATATTCATCAAGTGCACTCGCACTTACTGGACATGTTGTACTGTGCTTTAGAATAACAGCGGGCTTTTCCTCAGAACGATCAAGCACTTCCTGCCACTCCGATAACGTCGTTAACTCTTTCCATGCAGACATGTTTCACATCTCCTTTCTCTACTTTCTCCTCAAAATTATAAGATAACCACTTCGCTTATGCAACTTGTTCTCTTTACTAAAGTCCTACGTACAAGTCAACCCTCCCGGACTTCTAGCGATTCTGATCGTGGCACTGTTTAGGCTTCCAGTGCTTGGTTTAGCGCGCAATAAGAAATAAATGGAAATTGTACATCTATTTAGAAATAATATTAGCATAAACTTAAATTAAATGGAAAAAATGTAGTTAATTCCCTTGAAATTACTCGAATCGGGTATAAATCTTAAAATTACATGCAGAAAATCCAGTTATTTTACAATTTAACGGAAATCCGCGTGAATTAACTACATAAAATCCATTTATTCTCCCGATGAACCGTTCTATCAACACATTTTTCGAGTTACGGAGCTAAGGCGCCTCTTTCTTGTGCTGTAACTCGAAAAACCCTAAGCGGCAACTGGCCGCCTAGGGTTCTGTTCGCTTAAGATCTCACTTGCAAGAATTGACGGAATAAGAATACCGCCTTCAACTTCAAGAGATCATTGACTTTTTTGAAATCAACTTGCAGTAGATCACTAATTTTCTCCAACCGATACGTAACGGTATTACGATGAATGAATAATTGCTTAGCAGCCTCACTGACTTGACCGTCGTTTCGAATAAATACTTCAAGCGTACGAATCATTTCTTGGGAATACTCCGGATCCTTCTCTAAGAGAGGACGCAGAATCTTCGCACAGTAATCTTCCATCATAGGAGAAGACAAGTGCTGAAAAAGATGAGCGAATTCAATCGTTTCATAATGAAGGACGCGATCTGGCAAACAGAGTTTCTCTGCCATTCGCCCCGTCTCACCACATTCCAAGTAAGCTTCGCGAAGTGCAGTAGGCTTCACTTTCAGTGATGAGATATAGAACACCATGCCCTCTCGCTCAGACACATGACCGGCTTCCCGTTCAAACTTACCTAATAGCTGTGACAGCTCTTCCTCGGGAAATCCATCCGCTTGCGTCGTGGAATAGATGGAAAACAGATGATCTTTTAGGATAAAATGATGCCCTCGCACATTGTTAGATTTCAAATGGCTCTCCAAATATTGCTTAACTTCCTTGAGCTTCTCACTCCCAGCATCCTGACTCAATGATGGATTCTTACTCTTTCCAATGACACATTGGTAAGCACCTGTAAAAATGAATACACCTCTCGCTTCCGCTTGCTCCATAAACCCCTCAAGGGACGTTCCTTTATCCAAGTAGCGGATGAGGTTATTTTGCAAATCCCGCTCAGCTGAAGCTTCAACATGGGAACGGAACGTATAGCTCATATGGAACGAGAGAATATCTGCGGCTTGTTGAAACAAACCTTCCTCCACAGTAGCCAGCAAAACAACATCAGGAATAATTAATAATTGTCCTAATGGCTCATCATCTTGTTGTTGTAAACTAACGCGATATGCTCTATCTTTTCCTGCATAGACCCAGCCTGATTTCCGCTTTTTCGGCCAGTCCTGAGCAAGTTGCTCGGCATGCCATGAACTTGTGTTAAATAAGACCCGACCTCTTGCTCCAATAACTGCCATCGGATACCCTAGAATTTCGCTGACAAGCTGAAACATGTCGTTCATGTTATCTTGTTTCAGTCCGAACTGCATCAGCTTCTTCTGCTTTTCGAGCACCGTTTGCAGCAACTCAGTATTCCGGCGATATTCAGCGTTAAACAGCGCATTCATCTGATCCGAGAACGTGAATTGAAACGGCATTTCAATAATTGGAAAATGTAATCGATCCGCTTCGTCCATGACGATTTGCGGCAGCTCCGTCCAAAATCTCCCGAGCTTAATCCCTAGACCCGCAGCTCCGCGGTCATTTAATTTGCGCAGGAGGTTCACGGTTTCTTGCGGACTGTCTTTCATTGCGAAGGCTGTCGTAAACAGCATTTCACCTGATTTTGTCCAATCGGCAATATCAGGTGCATCCATGACATTGACTGATTTAACAATGCGGGATTCCCCTTGTTTTCCGGCGACTAACTTTGCTTCCGTTAAAGGATATATCGCCAACGCTTCACGAATGGTAAGATGCATCGTGCTTCCCCCCTATGCCTTTTAATCGATTATAGGACGATCAAACGGTACCCGTCAATGGATTTACGTCATAAAACATGACATAACATAAAAATTTATGAAATTTTCATGAAAATTATTTATTATATGTAAGGTTATATGACATATAGCGAATAAAAAGAACCCTCACAACCACGATCTCCGTAGTAATGAAGGCTCCTTATGCTGAAGCTTCAACTAAATCACACGAAACGTTCCTGTCCCGATCGTCCCCAAATTGCCTTCACTGTCCTCAACGCGACCTTGAGCTGTAATCATTTTACGTGATTGATGGACAAGTTCCGCTGTTACAAGCAGCCTTCCTGCGTAGAGGGGAGACACAAAATGCACATTCAAGTTTGTAGTAACAACTTTCTCTTCTGGCCTAGCGATCATGGCGATAATTCCCATTGCGGTATCCAACAACGAGGACGTGACACCGCCATGAACCATGCCAATGGGGTTTAAATGATGCGGCTTCGCATCCAAAGCGATTGTAATGATACCATTCGCCATACCGACAAATTCACAACCCAGATAGCCCCAGAAGGTGGGTTCCGCTGCGGCGGCGAGCTGCTGCAATTTTCTTATGATACGATCATTTCCATCATCCATTGGACTCCCTCCTTCATTGTAAGGGCTGCCCTACGTATGATAGCCCTGCTATTTACTGCTTGACTTCTTCTTCTAGTAATTGCCGACGGAGGACCTTGCCAATCATCGTTTTTGGCAAAGACTTCCGAAATTCAACTTTACGAGGTACTTTATAGGCAGCCAACCGTTCTCTGCACCAGACATCGAGCTCTTTCTCCGAGAGTGTCATCCCTTCTCTAAGAACGATAAATGCTTTCACAGTTTCCCCACGGTATTCATCAGGAACCCCTGCGACAGCCGCTTCCAGAATCGCTGGATGCTCGTAGAGCACTTCTTCAATATCACGCGGGTAAATATTAAAGCCACCTGCAATAATCAAATCTTTTTTCCGGTCAACAATCGAAAAGAAACCATCCTCATCCATTCGTCCCATATCCCCGGTATATAACCAGCCATCTTTGATCGTCTTGGCCGTTTCTTGCTCCCGTTTCCAGTACCCCTTCATAATTTGAGGGCCTTTAATAATAATTTCACCGATCTCACCAATCGGCATTTCCTCCCCGGAGTCAGAGTCCACGACTTTTGTTATGGTATCCGGAAAAGGAACACCGATAGACATAATCTTACGGAATCCCCAGATCGGATTGGCATGGGTAACAGGCGAAGCCTCTGTCAGCCCGTACCCTTCAATTAATCTACCTCCGGTCAATGCTTCAAAACGCTCTTGAACCTCAAGGGGCAGTGGCGCTGAACCGCTTACACAAACATTAATGGAAGAAATATCAACGTCCTTCACCCGTTTATGATTGATTAACGCGACGTACATGGTAGGCGCACCCGGGAAAATGGTCGGCCTTAATTTGTGAATGGTATCTAGAATCATATCAATATCAAACTTAGGAATGAGAATCAGCATGCCTGCGCGATACATGGCTTGGTTCAGAAGAACCGTCAAACCGAAGACATGGAAGCACGGAATCGCACCTAAGTAACGATCTCCGCCAGGTTCAACTTGATAACACCAATGACTCGTCTGATACGTATTTGAAATTAAATTGGTGTGTGTCAACATGACACCCTTAGAGAGCCCCGTTGTTCCACCGGTGTATTGAAGTAACGCAATATCTTCATCCGCGTTGACATCTACACAAATCGGCGCAGCCGAAGCCCCTCGCAATAACTTCTTGAATGCATAAACGCCGTCTCCATAAGTCACATCGAGCTTGGCGCCATCCTTTTTCATTTTAATGGGATATAACAGATTCTTAGGAAACGGTAAATAATCCTTAATCGAGGTTACGATAACATGGCGCAAAAATGTCCGTGATTTCGCCTTCTGAACGCGATCAAATAGCAGATCCAAGGTGATTATGACGACAGCTTCCGAATCAGAGAGCTGATGAATCAGCTCTCTCTCCACATAAAGTGGATTCGTCATCACGACAATTCCACCCATCATTAGCGTGCCGAAATACGCAATGATAGCCGAAGGACAATTCGGCAGCATAATCGACACCCGTTCCCCTGGACGTACCCCAAGATCCAATAACACGTGAGCAAATTGATAAGACGCATGTAGCAATTCGCGATACGATAGCTTTTTCCCCAAGAAATACAAGGCAGGCCGTTCGGGAAATTGATGTGCTGAATCAACCAACAGACGTGCTAGATTATGTTTCGGGTACTCGTAAGTCGGCGCCACTTCCGCTGGATAATGACGCAGCCAAGGCTTTGTCTCCCTCATACAAAACCATCCCCTTCAGGTTCTTGACTCCCAAGACTCATCCGATGAATTTCTCACCCTGAATTACACGTGCGGCGATGTCGCGCTTCAACCCCACCGTATTGACACTGCTGCGTCTAGAAAGCTTCTTGAGTATAGATAGTTGAGTCCGAAGCACATCTCCTTCTTCCATCGTACTGAGTGCTTCTTTCGCATATGCCTCAATTTTGTCAAAAGCTTCATGAATAAATACCGTCGTGATCTGAATGGCGTTTTTCGCCTTACTTTCGCCTTGTTTGTCAATGAGTTTTTGGGTACGAAGCAGTCCACTTTCTGCAGCAAAAATTTGAATCATGATATCCGCTAGGTTGCTAAGCACCTCTTGATTCTTCTCAAGTGCCATCCCGTATTTCTGTACGGCAAGCCCGCCTACCATAAGGAAAACTTTCTTCGCCATGCTCACAAGATGAGCTTCTTCTTCTAAAGTCCCCTCGAACGTTTGACCTGGCATGTAGCCAAGCAAGTCGCCTTGCAGCTCTTGAGCTTTTTGTAACAAAGGCAACTCGCCTTTCATGGCTTTCTTCACTAAGGTACCCGGAATGAGCAAGCGATTAATTTCATTCGTCCCTTCGAAAATACGATTAATCCGCGAGTCACGGTAGATCCGTTCCACTTTATACTCTTGAATGAAGCCATAACCGCCATGAATTTGCAGCCCCTCATCGGCAACAAAGTCTAGAACTTCCGAAGCAAAGACCTTATTGATCGAGCATTCCAATGCATACTCAGATATACCCTTTGCCGAGATTTTGCCTGCCTCTGGACTCGAATGGTCAATATCCTTAAGGATCGTATCAAATAAGCCTGTCGTCCGGTACACCATGCTTTCTAGGATATACGTCTGAATGTTCATTTCTGCCAATTTTTTACCAATTAGAGGGAATCGCGAAATCGGTGTTTGGAACTGTTGGCGCGTATTCGCATATTTGGATGCGAGCTCAATTGTCTCCTTAGATGCACCTAGACAACCAACAGCCAACTTGTAACGACCGATATTCAGAATGTTAAAAGCAATAAGATGACCTTTGCCAATTTCGCCAAGCAGGTTTTCTACAGGTACCTTTACATCTTCAAAAAATAAGGGACGTGTCGATGAGCCTTTAATCCCCATCTTCTTCTCTTCAGGTCCCATGGTAAAGCCTGGATCACCTTTTTCCACGATAAAAGCGGTAAAGTCTGTTCCATTAATCTTCGCATAGACGATGAAAATATCAGCAAATCCGGCATTTGTGATATAAAGTTTCGAACCGTTTAAAAGATAATGTGTTCCGTCTTCCGACAGTCGAGCCGTCGTTTTGGCACCAAGGGCATCTGATCCAGAAGTCGGCTCCGTTAAGCAATAGGCGGCGATTTTCGCTCCTGTGGCTAAATCAGGCAGATACTTTTTCTTCTGCTCCGGCGTTCCGAAGAACACGATTGGCAATGTTCCGATCCCGACATGCGCGCCTATGGATAAGGCAAAGGAAGAAGCACGCGCTAAGTTTTCACTGATAATTGTGGAGCTGACCTTATCCAAACCTAGGCCACCATAAATTTCAGGCACATCTGCCCCAAGCAATCCAAGGTCACCTGCACTGCGCATGAGTTTAACGGTTAAATCATAATCCAGCTTCTCCAAGTGCTCATCATTCGGCATAACTTCCCCATTCACGTAATCACGTGTTGTTTCTGCAATCATGCGATGTTCTTCCGTGAAATCCTCCGGAGTAACAATGGAATGAAAATCAAGATCCGATATAACAAAGCTTCCGCCTACGATTTTGTTCGTCATGAGTCAACTCTCCTTATGATTTGGGATAATGATTAGGAACACTTATGAAGAAAAGATGATTGCGTGATTATTCCACAGCATGAACTTGAAACACACCAGCCGCTCCCATGCCGCCGCCAATACACATGGACACGACACCATACCCGCCGCCTCGGCGCTGCAGTTCATAAATTAAACTTGTCGAGAGCTTTGCACCCGTACAGCCCAGTGGATGGCCCAGTGCAATTGCGCCCCCGTTGACATTAACCTTCTCTTCGTCTATACCCAGTTCGCGAATAATATGCACGCACTGAGAAGCAAAAGCTTCATTAATCTCAAAAAGATCAACTTGATCTTGGGTAATTCCAGCCATCTGGAGCGCCTTCGGAATCGCTTTGACAGGTCCAACGCCCATAATTTCCGGCTCCACACCGGAAAGCGCAAAGGACAGGAACGTCGCCATCGGCTTCAGCCCGAGCGCTTCCGCGCGCTCTCGGCTCATCAGCACGGCCGCCGCTGCGCCGTCCGACGTCTGTGACGCGTTGCCCGCCGTCACAGAGCCCCCCAAGCTGAACGCAGGCTTCAGCTTGCTCAGACCTTCCACGGATGTATCGGGGCGAACGCCCTCATCCGTGGCAAAAACATAGGGGCGAACGTAGGCTTTGCCGCGTTCGTCCACACCTTTCACGCTCGTGCTCACCGGCACGATCTCGTCTGTGAAGCGGCCCGCTGCGATGGCCGCCGCTGCCTTCTGATGGCTGCGCGTCGCGAAGCCATCCTGCGCTTCGCGCGAGATGCCGAAGCGCGTCGCGACGGCTTCGGCCGTATGCCCCATGCCCATGTACACCTCGGGCATGGTCTCGACCAGCCGCGGATGCGGCGAGAGCTTGAAGCCCGTCATCGGGACGTGGCTCATGCTCTCCACGCCTCCGGCGATGACCACCTCGGCGTGGCCGAGCATAATGCGCTCCGCCGCATATGCGATGGCTTGCAAGCCGGAGGAACAGAAGCGATTGACCGTGATGGCCGGCACGGTCACGGGAAAGCCCGCATACAGCGACATCGTGCGGGCGAAGTTCAGCCCTTGCTCGCCTTCGGGCATCGCGCACCCGATGATGATGTCCTCGACATCACCTTTGTCGAGACCAGGCACGCGCCGTACGGCTTCTTCGAGTACGGCTTTACCAAGATCTTCCGCGCGCGTTTGCGCGAAACTACCTTTTTTTGCGCGCCCTACGGCGGTGCGTGTTATAGATACAATGACGGCTTCCTTCATCGAACTCACCTCATTAGGAATAGTTGGGGTTCACATTTTACAAATTGTGTTCTCATTCTTTTCTATTTCATTTAATTCCCATTTTTTTCTTTTCGTTATCCTTTTCGTTATCCTTATCCTCAATCTCGACCTCATTCTCGCCCCCGTGTCCAACCTCACCTTCATCCCTTTCCCTAAGGGAACGACAATACGCTATTTCCAGCGAAATGAGCTGATTTCAACACTAGAGGGAACCTAGGTGCACTATTTACTCGAAATGCCCACCAACTGATCGCTTTTGGACCAATTAGCGCACTATCGTTCCGCTTAACTTCGAAATCAGGCTAAATGCGGACAAATAGCGTCTGTACGTTCCCTTTGCCCGCATCCTAATTCCTCAACGCCTTCCCTTTCGAGAGCATAAACTGCATCCGCTGCTGCGTCTTCAACTCACCACATAGACTCAAGAAAGCTTCGCGCTCCAAATCGAGCATATATTGCTCCGTCACCAATGTCCCCGCAGGCACATTCCCTCCAGCCAACACATGAGCGAGCTTATTGGCTATGAGCTGGTCATGTGCACTAATGTAGCCGCCTTTCAGCATCGAGTAGGCACCAACCTGCATAACGGCCTTTCCATTCTCGCCGACCACGCGGATTTTCTCCACCACTGGAGCTGTATAGCCAGCCGCATCCATCCGAAGCACAGCTTGCTTCGCTTCATAAATCCGATGATCCGGATTCACCACAACGGAATCCTGCGCTCGCATATACCCGAGACGTTTCGTATCATGGCCGCTTGTGGATACTTTCGCCATTGCTACCGTCTCAAACGCCGCATTGATCCATGGCTGCAGATCAACTTCCGGATCTCTTACTTGCTGACTGGCGAGTAGTGCTAGTTCTTTACAACCGCCCCCCGCAGGAATAAGTCCTACTCCCGTTTCAACGAGTCCGTAATACGTCTCCGCTGAGAAAATCGTTTGATCCGCCGGCATGCAAGCCTCCACGCCTCCGCCGAGCGTCATTTTATGAGGAGCAGCGACAACCGGTCTATCCAGTCTTTTCAACTTCAACATTGCGTTCTGGAATAGCCGAATGATGCCATCTACTTCATCCCATTCGCCGTCTTGAGCTTCCATCAACAGAAGCATTAGATTAGCGCCAACACAGAAATTTTTACCCTCATTAGCCACAACCAGCCCTCGATAATTGCTGCGTACCTCATCAACGCTCTGCCCAATCATCGTAAGAATATCGGCCCCAATTGCATTATTGGGCGAATTGAATTCCAAGCATGCTACGTCATCACCAATATCAATTAAGCTCGCTCCGCTGTTCGAGCGGATGATTTTGTTTTGCTGCTTGAGTGACGACAATGAAATAATTTCTGGCCGTGACTCCACCTCACGAAGCTCCCCATTCATAATGGCGAAGGTATGACCCTCTTTTCGCTCATAAAAGCTGTCATGACCCGCGTCAATCCACGCTTTTACCCACTCTGGCACGGTGCTTCCTTCCGCTTCCATGCGTTCTACCGAACGCTTCAGCCCAATTGCATCCCATGTCTCAAAAGGTCCCAATTCCCAATTAAATCCCCACTTGAGCGCATTATCGATGTCCACGATGTTGTCTGCAATTTCGTCGCGTTTGTCAGCTGCATACAGCAATACTGGCTTCAAAATGTTCCACGCCAGGTCTGAATACCGATCCTTCGCACCTAATAAAGCTTTCAGCTTCTGGGCAGTGCCCTTTGCCTGTTTAGCTGCCTCCAACGATGCTGAGCTAAGTTTGCGACCAACCGCGTATTCCATCGTTTCCAAATTCAAAGCTTGAATTTCTTTACCTTCGGCCGACTTCACTTTCTTATAAAAGCCTTGACCCTGCTTCTCACCAATCCAACCTTTGGCCACCATCTGTTTCAAAATCTCAGGCGTATCGAAGACATCCTTCTCTACTGGATCCGTCACAAGATCAAACACATTGTTCGCCACATGCACGAATGTATCGAGACCAACGAGATCCAATGTGCGGAAAGTCGCACTTTTCGGGCGACCCATAGCAGGTCCTGTAACTGCGTCAACTTCTTCAACTGTATAACCTTTAGCCAACATTTCCCGTAAAGTAATGAGCAAACCGTAAGTACCAATTCGATTACTTATAAAATTAGGTGTGTCTTTCGCTTGCACAACGCCTTTTCCAAGTTTTTTCTCACAAAAATCATACATGAAGGATATAATGGCTGGATCTGTTTGTTCATTAGGAATAATTTCCAATAATTTCATATAGCGTGGCGGATTGAAGAAATGAGTCCCTAGGAAATTCTTTTTAAATGCAGCACCCGCATTTGCAACCATGGCATTAATTGAGATCCCCGACGTATTCGATGAGACAATCGTTCCAGGCTTCCACACTTGTTCGATGCGAGCAATAAGCTCTTGTTTCGCCTGTAAATTTTCGATAATGACTTCGACGATCCAATCCACTTGGCTCAGCTTCGCCAAATCGTCCTCGATATTCCCCGGTGTAATGCGCGAGGCAAAAGTTTCACTATACAAGGGTGCCGGGTTTGTTTTTCCAAGCTTCTCCAAGGCGCCGACTGCAAACCGATTTCGTACTTTAGGATGATCGAGCGTAAGCCCTGCTGCTTCTTCTTGCGGCGTCAACTGATCAGGCACACGATCCAGCAATAAGACAGGAATACCTACGTTGGCCAAATGCGCAGCAATACCGGAACCCATTACACCCGAACCGATTACCGCTGCCGTACGAATAGTTGTCATGAGATCATCTCCTAAATGTTTTCGTTTTCTAAAGACCAAATACCGATTGTGCCAGAATCTCTGCGATATCCCTGGCTTTTACATGCTCCTCTACTTCTTTCAACTTCGTGCCATCCTCCACCATTGTCAGACAATAAGGGCACGCCGATGAGATCACCGTTGGTTTGACACTCAGAAGTTGCTCCGTACGCGCCACATTCACACGAGTACCCGCTGTTTCCTCCATCCACATCATGCCTCCGCCCGCTCCACAGCACATGCTGTTCTCACGAGAACGCGCTTGTTCCACAAGTTCCACACCAGGAATCGCCCGCAACACGTTACGTGGCTCTTCATAAACCTCGTTATAGCGGCCTAAGTAACAGGAATCATGGTACGTTATGCGTTCATTGACCTCATATTGCGGAGTCAAGCGTCCTTCTTTCACCCATAGATCCAGCAGTTCTGTATGATGAAAAACCTCTGCCGTTAAGCCAAATTCGGGATACTCGTTTTTGAACGTGTGGTACGTATGCGGGCATGTCGTGACGATTTTCTTGACCTTGTACTTTTGAAAAGTAGCGATATTATCCGCACATAGCTGTTGGAACAGAAATTCATTCCCCATCCGACGCGGTGTGTCGCCTGAATTTTTTTCCTCGTTTCCTAATATGGCAAAAGAGATACCAGCCTCCTTCATTAATTTCACGAATGCCTGTGTGATTTTGCGGCTGCGGTTGTCATAGGCACCCATGGAACCCAAGAAGAACAGATATTCAAACGTTGGATTCTCCTTCACCGTTCGCACTTCAAGCGCATCTTCCGGATCAACCTCTTTAACCCATTTCACACGATCATTGCGGGAAATCCCCCAAGGATTGCCTTGTCTTTCGATATTTTGCAGCGCTCGCTGCCCATCATGCGGCATACTGCCTTGCGTCAGCACCAAGTGCCTGCGCATATCAATAATTTTATCCACATGCTCATTGGCTACAGGACATTGATCCTCACAGTTGCGACAGGTTGTACAAGCCCATAGCTCTTCCTCGGTGATCACGCCCCCGATAAGTTCTACCTCCAGTGGATTCCCCTGCGACTCTGGTGCGAACACCATTGCAGGCACCCAAGGTGACTTCGACGTAATGGCAGCGCCCTTCTCTGTCAAATGATCGCGCAGCTTCGTAATCAGATGCATCGGAGATAGCAGTTTACCAGTCGTGTTAGCAGGACATACGCTCGTACAGCGACCACATTCTACACAGGAGTAGAGATCGAGCATCTGCTTTTGCGTAAATTCCTCAATCTTGCCAACGCCGAATGTCTCTGCATTTTCATCCTCCAAATCCATTGAAGCAAGCTTTCCAGTAGGCTCTGTGCGTCGCAGCAAGATGTTGATCGGAGCGGTTATGATGTGAAAATGCTTGGACTGCGGCACATAAATGAGGAAAG
Organism: Paenibacillus qinlingensis; assembly: GCF_031455095.1. GTDB lineage: Bacteria > Bacillota > Bacilli > Paenibacillales > NBRC-103111 > Paenibacillus_E > Paenibacillus_E qinlingensis_A. The sequence continues at coordinate 1,013,104 of NZ_JAVDSB010000001.1, read as the reverse complement.
CCAACAATATCAGCAGATGCATCCACCAGCCAATATAGAAGCCCGCTGTTGCCGCCGAAGTCGACATCCCTTCGAACATAGCCGCCCATGCGGATGTGAGTGGTGCGAAACCAGAAGTCGGAAGCCCCTCACGTACACGTTCAAAGCCACCGCTAATCACAACAGATAACATCAGGAACATGATAAAAAACACAACAATACTTGGCTTCCAACCTCGCTTAAGGCGTTTAAGCTTCTCTACATAGCGTCTGTAAGTCGCATAGGCCATGGCCAGCACGATCAATCCGACCGTCACTTCCTGCATGAGGGTGAAGTAGTCATAACCTGGGACAGGTAACCCTCGGTCAATTAATCCTTTTAAAATAAGGTCCAAGGCGCCTAACTGTAGAATAATGAAGCCATAAAAAATCACGATATGCATAATGCCGCTTTTTTTATCCTTCAATAACTTCGTCTGGCCAAACACTTGAACCGCAAACCCCTTGAGCCTTAAGCTAGCTTCCTTCTTCAAATCCACTGATTTTCCCAACTGGATGTATAAATATCGGTGATACACAACCCGGCCGAACCCGTAGAGTGCCAAACCCGTAACCGCCAGAAAGAGGAGAAACTGAATCAGCGTACCGGTCATGGAGTACCCTCCTTTTATTTAATTTTGTCCATTTAGTTCAATACTCATGTTAGCGCTTACATTCCTCTTTCGTAAAAAAGCAAATTCCATTCGTCCCTTTTTTTAAAAAAATAAGAGTAGAAACCTGCTTCCATGTGAAGAGTAAGCCGACAAACCTCCCTACTTGCTTGATTAAGCGGAATAAGTCGTTGACAAGGCGTACTGCGTATTTTATGATGAAATTACAAAAATGAATGAGTATTCATTCACCGATATTTGTATTCTAACACCGAGGTGATCTCCTTGACAAGTGGCAAAAAACCAGACAAGTATTATGCGATTCTCGAAGGCGCGTTAAAGGTATTTGCGGAAAATGGGTTTCATAAATCCCAAGTTTCGCGTATTGCCAAAGAAGCTGGCGTCGCGGATGGCACCATTTATCTCTACTTCAAGAAGAAGGAGGATATCTTAACTAGTCTTTTTCAAGAGAAGTTAGGCGAGCTTGTAGAGAAATTTAATCAGGCGGTTCGTGAAAGCACGAGCGCGAAGGATGCGTTGCGCAAAATTTGTGAAATTCATTTTAGCGAGCTGGAAAATAACATTCATATGGCTTACCTCACGCAAATTGAGCTTCGTCAAAGTGATTTGGAGCTTCGCAAAGAGATTGGTCTTGCCCTAAAGAGATATATTATCCTCATTGAAAATATATTAGAAAAAGGAAAGAATGACGGCAGCTTCCGTTCCAATCTGGATGTTAAGCTTGTGCGACTCCTGATTTTTGGCGGCATGGATGAAGTCGTTACCTCTTGGCTGATTTCTGGACAAAAATATTCGTTAACCGCACAGGTTGGTCCTACGCTTGATTTTTTCTTGAGAGGCATTGAGACGTAAGTATGGCTTCAAATCTGGCTTCAAAGTCCACCATTTCAAGTTCTTATTTCATGTATATTCAGGAGGGAGCCCCACTATGGACATTTTTGTATTAGTGAAGCAAACGTTTGATACTGAAGAGAAAATTGTCTTGCAAGGTGGCGTCATTCAAGAGGATGGCGCGAAGTTCGTCATTAACCCCTACGACGAGTATGCTGTCGAGCAAGCTATTCAGCTTCGCGATGAGCATGGCGGTAAAGTGACACTTCTATCGATCGGACCTGATCGCACAGCGGAAGCACTTCGAACCGCTCTTGCCATGGGTGCGGATGAGGCTGTCTTGATTACGGATGATCGGATTTTGGGCGATGAATTTGAAATTGCTGAGATTTTGGCCGCATATTTGCGAGAACAATCCGTCGACCTTTTGCTTGGTGGTAATTTCTCTGTCGATAACGGTGCTGGCCAAGTCGCCATACGACTTGCTGCATTGCTCGGACTCCCCCATGTAGCGTCGATCACAAAACTGGATATTTCCGGTAATGAAGCTGTCGTGCACCGTGATGCCGAAGGTGATATCGAAGTGATCGAGGTCCCTCTCCCTGCACTATTTACGGCGCAACAAGGCTTAAATGAACCAAGATATCCTTCTCTTCCTGGTATTATGAAGGCGAAGAAGAAACCATTCCAGCACTTAACCCTTGATGATATTCCAGGTTCAGATGCGATCCTAGCCAAAACAGCTCGACTGGCTTTGTCCCTTCCGCCAGAACGTCAAGCGGGTCGCATCCTCAAGGGCGAACTTCCTCACCAAGTGACTGAACTTGTTCAAGCACTGCGTAACGAATCCAAAGTGATCTAACTATTTATTTATTGGGAGGCTATAACGATGGCAAAACAATTTCTCGTAGTTGCAGAAGCTCGCAGTGGCAAGCTTCGTCAAGTATCCTTTGAGGCGTTACGTTCAGCGCAGCTATCTGCTGCCGATGGTGATACACTGGCTGCTGTCTTGATTGGCGGTGCAGGTACGAAAGCATTAGCTAGCGAACTTGCCGCTTATGGCGCAGAAGCCATTTATGTCGTAGAAGATCCGCAGCTTGAGAGCTATAGCTCGGAAGCCTATCTAAGTGCATTGCTTGCCGTTGCTGCAATTGCAGGACCGCAAGCACTATACTTCGGCCACACGGCTATCGGCCGTGATCTCGCACCTTTGGCCGCAGCGTCCCTCTCATCTGGCCAAATCTCTGACGTTACCGGCGTCGAGCGCAGCGGCGATAACGTCTCCTTCACACGACCGCTCTACGCAGGCAAGGCGGTCGAAAAGAAAGCGTTTACCGACCCTGACGCGCCATGGGTCGTCACCATAAGACCGAACAACATCGCAGCAACTGAGCCTGACGCTTCGCGTCAAGCACAGCTTATCGATGTTGCTTACCCCGCTCCCTCCCTGCGCAGCATCATCCGGGAGGTCGTGAAAAAAACGTCCGGCGCCATCGACTTGGCTGAAGCCAAGATCGTGGTCTCCGGCGGACGGGGCGTGCGCAGCGCCGATGGCTTCCAGCCGCTCGAAGAGCTGGCTGCCGTCTTAGGCGGCGCTGTTGGGGCTTCCCGCGGAGCCTGCGACGCGGGGTACTGCGAATACGCGATGCAGATCGGCCAGACCGGCAAGGTCGTGACGCCGGAAATATACATCGCGTGCGGCATTAGCGGCGCCATTCAACATCTGGCGGGGATGAGCTCTTCGCGCGTCATCATCGCCATCAACAAGGATGCGGAGGCGCCGATCTTCAAAGTGGCCGACTACGGCATCGTCGGCGATCTATTCGAGGTCGTGCCGCTGCTGACCGCGGAGTTTAAGAAGCTGCTGGCGTAGAACTGCAGACACAAGCGAGCCCCCTTTGCGCAATGCGAAGGGGGCTGCTTTCATCTCATTTTACGCCGAACAATGAGAATCGTCGCTCCAGTGATTCCGATGACTACTACGCCAGTCAGCGCGATCCAGATCGTTGGGTCTATCTGACCCGGATCTCCTTCCATCCGAACTTGTTCCGACGGAATTTTACCCACACCTAAAGCAGCAAGATCCTCTCGCGCTTGATCTAAACCTTTTGTCCGATCGCAAATGATAGTTACTAGTAATTCTTTATCTCCGTACATCGTTGAGGGATGAGCATAGACCAAATATTCCTTCCCTTTTTCGAAATTAAAGCCACAATCTCCACCACCACTTCCCGTATGAACAGTGATCTGAGATTCCGTACCGCCTTTCCATATACGGCTAACTTCGAATACCGCTGCTTTCGTCGAACCGCTCTTTGCGTTACTTTGCACCTTCACTTCAAGAACACGTCCAGCAAAAACAGCTTCCGAATGACTCAATTGTTCTTCGACCGTTTGCGGTTGGGCACATGAACACGCATAAGCTGTCGATGAATGGAATCCTGTCATGATCGTTAAACCGATGACCATCATCACAATCAAACTTAGTAATTTCCGCAACATGACTTCCCCTTCCTTTTTTATCCCACATACAACATTAGTTACTTACCTATTTCATAAACGTGCATGTTTCCCTAAATGTTTCAACCCTAGCAAAACAGATCTGCCACTTGTACTTCGTTCAACATTCCCCTATACTTTCAATACTTATCACTATTCCATGCTAGATGAAGGAGCCAACACAGATGCCAATATCCCCAAAAGATCTCGTCCAACAGTTCTTCCAACTCGTTCGTTCTGGCAAGCAGCCCGATGCCGCTCATGACCTCATGGCTGAACAAGTGCTAGCTCATCAAATGACCGCCGAAAATGAAACGACAGTTCATCGAACACCAGCGAATTATGCGGATCATGTGCGTGAGATGCTCGCCGCTTATGGCGCTTTTCAATTAGAAGTCCAGGAACTTCTCGCTCAAGAGAATCATGTCTATGTGCGGTGGAAGCAGACCGGTACGCATATCGGAGAGGTTGATGGCTACGCACCAACTGGCCACACGATTATCGAAATCGCTAGCGCCGTTTATCGTGTTGAGAATGAAAGAATCGTAGAATACTGGATTCAAATCGATCGCGAAGGCATTCGCAGACAACTTGAGCAAAATGCATCGTTATAAGCATGCAAAAGAAGCTGCTCCGAACTGGCTAGTTTCGGCCAAAAATCGGAACAGCTTCTCACCATTTTATTGTATATAACACATTCATGCTTAGACCTATTTGGCCATCCAACTATCCAACCTCGCAACAATGTCCCGCATCACCTCATCGCGGTTGATTTCATTCAACATCTCATGTCTTCCACCTGGGTACAGCTTATAGCTGATATCTTGAATCCCAAGCTTCTCGTAGCCGCGAATGAGTCTGCGCACACCTTTTCCCTGCCCACCAACCGGGTCTTCCTCCCCTGAAAAAATATAGATAGGAACATCCTTACGAATACGATTGACATGCTGCGGTTGATGAATTTCTTTCAGACCTTTAAAGAAATCTCTGAAATAACCAGAAGTGAAGATACCGCCGCAATAAGGGTCCTTCATATAAGCATCAACTTCATCTTCATCTCGACTCAACCAATCAAAGGCCGTACGATTCGGCTTGAATCTAGCGTTAAAGTTTCCGAAAGACAGCGCAGTCAGCATTAAGCTTCTAAAATGATCCCCGCGAATCGCTGCTTCAACAGTCGCAATCGCAATCCCTGCATGAAGCGCTGGGCCTTCTTTTCCATTTGAGCCCGACAACATAATCCCCTGCACGTGAGCCGGATAGCGCTCCATATAGGACACCATATAATACTGGGTTAAAAATGACCCCATACTGTGCCCTAGAATAAAAAGTGGCAGGTGATCTCGTTTATGTTCCTGTATAGGTAACTCGCTGTTATATTCATAGCGATTCCGAATCTGCATCGTAATTTGCCCCATGATATCAGCCATAGTATGGAAGCTGTCCTTGCCAAACTTGCCAACAGCATCGAGAGAGCCTGCCGTTTGTCCATGACCCAAGTGATCATTTGCATAAACGGCGTAGCCATTCTGTGTTAACACTACAGCTAAGCGTTCATATCTGGCAGCCGTTTCTGCCATTCCATGGGCAATTTGCACAAACCCCTTTATAACCACATCTGCCGAAGGAAGCCACTCGTACACATAGTGCTTGTTTCCCTGCGCATCTTCCCAAATAAAGTGCCCTTTACGCATAAGATTCTCCTTCCAAATCCGCTGTTCTCCCTCTTTAGTATACGCTTTCTTAGGAATGATAACAGCCCCCATTCCGAAGGAATGAGGGCCACCTGAATAAGTGCGATATGAAATTAAACTTTACTCTTTTGTTTGTTCGATTTCACAGCCTGCAAAGGCGTTTGAGACTGCGAGCTTGCCGGTGTTTCAAACCTTTTTCGTTCCGTTTTGTCGATCTGTGTAATCTTGCCATCGTGGACAACAATTTGCACAGATCCGTATTCTAAACCTTCTAATATTTGCTTAATTCGCTCTACCCATATTTCATCCAGCTCCAGTGGTTTCGCCATCCCCATGCCTCCAAGTCAATTTAAATTGTCCAATCATTCCACTCATTGTTTCGTTTATACATATAATTCAGCCAATCTCCTGTTTTCTGTAGCAATTCTGTCGTTGAGGGTGTCGTCGAGTACGTATGATTTGCTTGATACACGAGATCCAAGTCGCATTGACCTTCTTGACGCAGCCAAAACATCTTTTGATATAAAGGCGCATAATCAACGGGTATCGTTTCATCAGCAGTGCCATGGACAACAAAAACATCGCCACTAAACTTACGTAATTGCTCAAAAGGTTGATGCTGAGATAAAGATTCGAAGAATCGACTTGTTAGTTTATATCCATGATGATCGATCGAACCACCCAAAGGCAGCTTCTCATATTCGTTTTTGCCGACGATTCGCATAATATCGTTGTGTGGATGTGCAACAGCTGACCATAGAACTAAGGTTTTAACACGATGATCCTTCGCTGCCGTTAGAACTGCCGCGGCTCCACCTAAGCTATGTCCAAGTAGAATAACTCGACTCAGATCTACACAATCTATGGAAACACCATAATCAATGACTCGGCGAGTCTGCTCAATGAGGACATCTAGGCCACCTGCGCCATAATCCCCAGTGCTTTCACCACATCCGCCGTAATCAAAACGAAGAACTAGATAACCTTGCGCACTAAAAGAACGAGCTGCCTTAACAAAAAGCCGGTCCACACCGATTCGACTCCCAATAAATCCGTGACAAATGATAATTAAGGGCCAACGCTGACAATCGGCTTTAACCGCTGTGTGTTGCTGTGTAGGGTAATGTAATGTTGCGGCTAATTCGACATCTTCGCTTTGAATCGTGATGGCATGCTCCATGCTGGTAACTCCCTTTCTTTACTCATATTATTCTTATAAATTTACTCGGAATTAGAATGTAAACATATCTTAGCATGGCAAAATATTGGTGTCAATGCTCAATTCACATAATTATCCAAGCATTTATAAATACACCTTGTTCCTTTATCATTCCTAAAGTAGGAGAAATTTATGTTTCACTTTTTTATTATTTTTTCTTACTACTATATATGGCATAAAAACTTGACCTCACTTATTTTTTCCTAAATTAGTTATTGACAGAATAATCCTACCGCTGTTATAGTCATTTTAATAAAACCAAGTAAGTTGGTATGTTTTATGAGGATAGGTGGTGTTCCATGCAGAACAAGGTTTTCAAGGCGACGGTTCGATCCGTGCTTATAGGCTACTTAATTGTGTTTCTTCTAATCCCTATTGCCACCATCTATGTTAAAGGATTTTCATTAGGATGGGAGCCATTTTGGAAAGAAGTCACAGGACCTTTAGCATGGAAGTCAATTGTATTAACAGTTAAGCTCAGCATTATAGCAACAGTCATCCAAGCAATAATAGGAACGATTATCGCCTATGTACTTGTCAGATATCGTTTCCGAGGACAGAGTATCTTGAACAGCATGGTAGACCTCCCTTTCGCACTCCCAACCTCCGTTGCTGGATTAATGTTTCTAACGTTACTAGGTCCACAAAGTCCACTAGGATCTTGGCTAGACTCAGTAGGGATTAAACTTCTCTATAATCAAACAGCCATTGTGATCGGTCTCATCTTCGTTACTTTTCCCTTCGTGGTTCGAACGGTTCAACCGCTATTGGAGCAGATTGATCCAGCAGAAGAACAAGCAAGCTTTACACTAGGAGCAAACAAGTTCTATACGTTTTATCGCATCGTATTACCAGCGCTATTACCTGGTACGATTGCTGGCAGCATGCTCGCTTTTTCTCGATCACTTGCAGAATTTGGTGCCATTGCTTTAATCTCAGGTAATTTACCCGGGAAAACAATGGTGGCATCGGTCTATATATATGGTGAAACGCAGAACTACAATCCAGAAGGTGCAGCTGCTATCTCGCTAGTCCTCCTCACACTTTCCGTCCTGATTCTATGGGCAGTCCATATCGGGACACGCGGAAAGGGGCGAATAGCATGAGAAGATTACTGATCGGTATTTCTTTTTTAGTTATATTCCTACTAATCATATTGCCTTTCTTAGGGATAACATTTGGTGCATTTGAAGATGGTCCACGCGCTTTCCTAGATGCACTTACACGCACTGAAGCAATTCACGCACTGAAGATATCCGCCATCATTGTGGCCATTGTAACTATCCTTAACGCAATCATTGGCATTTATATTTCTTTAGAAATTGTTAGAGGATCATGGATTTCACGTTGGTTGAAACCAATCATTAATGCTCTAATCGATCTGCCGTTTGCTGTATCGCCTATCATTGTAGGTTTAATGGTTATTTTAATCTTCGGTCCAAACACAGCATTAGGTACATTCCTTGAAGACCATAACATGAAAATTGTTTATGCGATTCCAGGTATGGTGATTGCGACCATGTTCATCACTTTTCCTCTCATGGTACGTGAAGTCGTACCTTTACTGGAAGAGATCGGAACTCAGTCCGAAGAAGCTTCGGCAACTTTAGGTGCAGGACCACTGCGCACGTTCTTCCAAGTCACATGGCCGAGTATTCGATGGGGTGTCGTTTATGGGTTGATTTTGACCATCGCTCGTTCACTTGGTGAATTCGGATCCATTCTCGTTGTCTCAGGCAACATCATTAATCAAACACAAACAGCTACAACACTCGTATATCAAGATGCTGAGCAGTTCCAGCTCGTTGCTGCTAATAGTGTAGCTTTCGTATTAGGACTCATATCCATCACAATTTTGTTAGCGTTAGAGTGGTTGAAGCGCAGAAGCGAAGCAACGAGAACTCATGGAGGAGGATCCCCACATGCACATTGAAGTGACCAACTTAAATAAACATTACGGTGAATTTCATGCCATCAAAGATGTTAATTTCAAAATACAAGAAGGGCATCTTGTTGGATTGATTGGACCGAGCGGTGGCGGTAAAACCTCCATCCTGCGGATGTTGTCAGGACTTGAAAGTCCAACTGGCGGCGACATTTATTTCGATGGCAAGCTGGCTACGCATCTCCCTGTTCAGGAACGAGGCATTGGCTTCGTATTTCAAAGCTATGCGCTCTTCAAGCATATGACTGTATTTGATAACGTCGCTTATGGGCTCAAAGTGCTTAAGAAATCGAAGACAGAGATTCAAGATCGTGTTTCTTACCTGTTGAATTTAATGGGTCTTGCCGGTCATGAGCGCAAATATCCACACCAACTGTCTGGCGGCCAACGCCAACGGGTAGCATTCGCTAGAGCATTAGCACCCGAACCGCGGCTGCTCCTTCTCGACGAACCATTCGCCGCGATTGACGCCAAGATTCGTAAAGAACTTCGTGTCTGGCTGCGAAATCTCATCAGCGAATTTAAAGTCACGACGCTTTTCGTTACGCATGATCAGGATGAGGCGATCGAAGTCGCAGATGAAATCATTTTGGTCCAAGGCGGAAAAATCGAACAGCAAGGAAGTCCATGGGAAATTTACACGAAACCCGCTTCCCCTTTCGCCGCTTCCTTTATTGGTGAGTCCAATGTGCTATCCTCCTATTCGCCGCTTGTCGGATTCCCAACTCTTGCTGATCTTCAACAAGATGGCAAATGGTATCCTGATGTGAATGTACTTATTCGACCTGAGAATATCGAAGTTCGTCCACACAACGTCAGTCATCTGGCGACGGCTGGCGAAAAAGGTAAAGTAACACATGTTCACTTCCGCGGAGATTCCTGGTATTTGGAAATGGATACCGGTCAATTTAAGCTTTTCGCTTATCAGCCCGTGAAAGATCGTATCTATCAAGTTGGCGATGAAGTCAACATCCTGATCCATCAGATTTCTGTATTCACCCAATCAGGTACAACCTGGATTGATAATCAGGCGAAACAAGATCCACAGCCTGTCTTCATATAATTTTTGAAAAAATAATCTTTAGACAAGAAGGGGAGTTGTTAACCATGAAAAAATTTAAATCTCTTGGACTCGTTACTGCAGCCTTATTCACAGCAAGTATTACCCTGACAGCTTGCGGATCAGGCACAACGAAACCGGCCAGCTCAAGCGCTCCGACGGCCGCTGCAACGACCGCTGCAAGTTCAGCACCCAAAACCGAAGGCGGTAAAGTTACCATCACAATCGGAGCCTACTCCATCCTAAAAGATTCTTTTGAAGTGATCCTGCCTAAATTTAAAGAAGATTATAAAAAGAAAACAGGTACGACCGTTGAATTCCAAGAATCCTATGTCGCTTCTGGCTCACAAGCAACAGCTATCATTCAAGGCTTTGAAGCGGACATCGCTCCTCTCTCTCTCGAAGGCGATATTCAAAAAATCGTGGAAAAAGGTCTAATCACACATGACTGGAAAAACACACCGCAAAAAGGTTTCGTCACAACGTCTATCGCTGCTATTGGTGTTCGTGAAGGGAATCCTAAAGGAATTAAGGATTGGTCTGATTTGACAAAGCCAGGCGTTGAAGTTCTGATCCCGAACCCTAGCACATCTGGCGGTGCGAAATGGGACATTAATGCGGTTTATGGAGCTGGTCTCAAAATCTCCGAAGCGGCTGGTAAACAGGATCCTGCCGTAGCGAAAGATCTTGTAGCTAAAATCTACAAAAACATTAAAGTTCTCGATAAGAGTGGCGCTGATTCTCTAACTACTTTCGATAAAGGTGTTGGCGACGCGATCATTACTTATGAGAATGAGCTTATTGCTCGTATCCAAACTGGCAAAAAATATGTAGAAGTGGTTCCACAATACACAACTTCCATTGAGAATCCAGTTGCTATTATTGATAAATATGTAGATAAGCACGGTAACCGCGAAGCTGTTCAAGCGTTCTATAACTACCTCTTCTCTGCTGATGCTCAAAAAGTTTTTGCTGATAAAGGTTTCCGTTCAGTTCTTCCAGAAGTAGCTAAGCAATATGAGAAAAATTACACAACACCAGCTGGACTATTCAATATCGAATACCTTGGCGGTTGGGATAAAGTAAACAAAGAACTTTACGGTAAAGGCGCAATTTGGGAAACTATTCTCGCTGAAGGCGGAGCTAAGTAATCTATGAATTGCAATACAAGAAGACCCTCAGAGCTGCTCTGGGGTCTTCTTTCTTTTGAATCACAGGCTACTTCGTACCTTTAACTTGCTCTGGATATTTAATCCGCTTCAACTCCGCCACAATAATGATCGTAATAATTACCAGCATAAACCAGGAGCTAATTTTACCCCAATGGACAATTCGCCAAGAAATTTCTTGATCTGGATAACGCCAAGCACCAAGAAAAGTCGAAATATTTTCAGCTAGCCAAATAAAAAAAGCGACTAACATAAACGAAAGGATTGTGTGCATGCGATACGTTTTGGTTATTACCGTAAAACGAATATGCGATTTGTAAAACAGAATCACGATTAAGGCTATGAGAACCCATCGAATATCATAGGCAAAATGATGAGTGAAAAAATTGGTATAGATACTTACCGACAAAATAATGGCAAACGATGTTCGAGGCCAATGGATCAGATGCAAATCAAATCGTTTCCAAGCCTGACACACATAACTGGAGACACTGGCGTACATGAAGCCGCTGTACAGGGGAACTCCCCCTATTTTGGTCCAGCCTTCCTCCGGATAAGACCACGAGCCCATGTGCACTTTATATAACTCGAGCCCGAGTCCAATAATGTGAAACACCGTGATAACCTTGAGTTCATCCACACTTTCCAGCTTCATCCAAACTAAGACAATTTGAGCAAGAATGCATACGAGTAAAATGAAATCATAGCGATGCAAGAATGGTAACGTTAGAACTTTGGATACCGCCAATGTCAAAAATATGACAACCGGAAAAATACAGCATAACGCTTGCTTCCAACCGAATAGGAGAAAATCCTTCACATGTTCGCTCTTCATTCTGTCTCCTGTGACTCATTGGATTTCATATATTTGACCTCAGAATGATTCACATTAACCAACGCTTCATCCACAAGAGAGTCATCTTGTTTGTTTATCTTTTGCCGCCAAATTTCATTGCCTCTGTACCATTTATTATCTTTTTGATAGAACTCATGATTTTTCTCTTTCACTCGATAGCTAAAAGTCAGCTCCGAATCGCTGTATATTGCACCTTCTAAGTACTCTTCCGATACACGAAGATGAAATTGAAATCGGTAAGGAGTAGGATTATAAAATTGCAAATCCAGGTAGTTATAGAACACACTCGTCCCCGTCCCAAATGGAATTACCCTACGATCATCCGGGAATAGATCAAAGCTATGATGGTGTCTCTCCTTAATATCCAGCGGCGTATGTAAGGCTAACCAATACAGCATATTAGCTAACTGACAAAGCCCTCCCCCGGTTCCTACACGCACCTCGCCATATGACAGCATAAGGCCTTCAATATAGCCTTTCTCCTTGCTAGTCACACCGATAAGCTTCCAGAAAGAGAACGTTTCCCCAGGATGTATCACTACCCCATCTACGTGCTTCAATGCGATTTTCAAATTCACGATTTTATTTTCTTGTAAAATAGGATCCGTATACCCGAGAACACGACGTAAAATCGATTTATGCTTCTTCAGTGTATAAGTAAGCCTCTGAGAACTGCTGCCGGATACAAATGTGATTCTCGGGTTCCAATTCATCATGTGTCTTTTGAGAATCAGCTGTTTAACTCGGAGCCGGTATAAGTATGGAAACTGCTTGCCTATTCGTTGTTTCATCGTAACCAAATCCACGATTTGTTCATCCTTATCTTTGACAATGACATGTAGGAAGCTTTTCCTCTTCCATTTGACTTTCTATAGAACCAAAAAGTTCTAGGGTTACAAATCTTTTCGTTCCCAAAGCCTCTTAACACCCACTAAAGTAAGATCATGAAATTCCATCCGATAAATATCCGGCATCGAAGTTGTCTCCCAGAACTTATAATCATAACTTGGATCAAAATAATTCATGATTAAAGTCATGATGTCGCCGTGCGTACCAATCACCACGTTTAACCCTTTATGTACCGTCAAAATATGTTTGATAACGGTGATTGCTCTGTCTTGTGCCTCTTGGCTCGACTCCCCCTCTAGATAGGAGAACTGAAAGTCATCATAGACTTGTTGCTTGGCTAACTTAAAATTGATCTCCTCAAAATCACCCATAGTTCGTTCTCTCAAATCCTCATAGGTACGAATTTCTCTATTACCGGCAGCTGCTTTAATCGTTTGAACAGCACGCTCATATGGACTCGATAGAAATACATCAATGTCTACCTTATCCAAGATCGCTTTAACGGTTAATGCATCCTCTAGCCCCTTATTCGTAAGCCCTCTTTCCCTCTCCCTATTAGCGATATAGAGAGATTCTGCGTGTCTGACAACATATATTTGCGTTTTCATCATAGTCCCCTTCTGGTCAAAGCCAACTAGTCATTATGAACCTTCCTTCACTACTATTCAATAGCTACCCAATTATTCCTTCCTTTTCCAAATGGAAAAAGCAGCCCCCCACAAGGGGAGCTGCTAGCATAAACATTATAAGTTGGACGTCTTATAAACGGTTTTCTTTGCGTAGCTTGCGGGCAGTAAATCGCGCTTCCGCTGATTCGAACAATCGCTTCTCTTCATCCGATTCCGCAATAATGCTCGGCACGGGACACGGCTGTCCTTGCTCGTCTAAAGCGACAAATGTAAGGAACGAGGTAGCTGTGTGTTTCTTCTCACCGGTCAATAAGTTCTCCGACTCAATCTTCACGTAGACCTCCATCGAACTGCGGTGCGTCCACGTTACGAATGCTTCCAACTGAATAGCTTCACCAAGCTTCACTGGGGCAAAGAAATCCAAACTGTCACTCGACGCGGTGACGACGCTCTTCCGACAATGACGCATAGACGCAATTGTTGCTACTTTATCTATATACTGCATAACACGACCACCAAACACGGTGTTATGGTAGTTCGTGTCCGCTGGTAAAATAATTTCTGTCAACACGGTTCGAGACAGTCTTGCTGCTTTGGGTTCCATAGTGGTTGCCTCCGGATGATGACCTCAGACAGCTAGGGCTACTGCAGTCATACTAATTTTTAGTTGTAGTTTAATGTGAGCTTACTAGCGGCTTCTTTTGCAAGGCTCCGCGCCTCTTCCACAGTTTCTCCTGAACTTAGTGCAACTGCCATACGACGACCAACTTTGGTTTCTGGCTTGCCAAACACTCTAACTTGCGTATTAGGCACAGATAACGCTTCATCAATACCACTAATAGTGTATTCAACTTGCTCACGATCTGCCTTAAGTGTGTAGCTGGCTCCTGGTGTTAATAGGCGAATGCCTGTAATTGGGAACCCAAGAATAGCTCTTGCATGCAGTGCAAACTCGCTTAAATCTTGCGTAGCCATCGTTACCATTCCTGTATCATGTGGGCGCGGTGATACTTCACTGAAATACACGCCATCTGCCGTCAGGAATAGTTCAACACCATATAACCCATGTCCGCCAAGTGCGTCCGTAATCGTTTTGGCCATGTGCTGAGCATCTATGATTTGCTGCTCCGACATCGTGTGCGGCTGCCAAGATTCGATGTAGTCGCCATCCTTTTGAATGTGACCGATAGGCTCGCAGTAGGTTGTTCCGGATACGGAACGGACCGTCAATAATGTAATTTCGGATTCGAAATGGATAAATTCTTCGACGATCACTCGAGCGTTTTTGGCACGACCGCCTTCCATCGCAATGTTCCAAGAAGCTTCTACACCCTCAGGCGTGCGGCAAACGCTTTGTCCTTTACCAGACGAGCTCATGATCGGCTTGATCACGCAAGGTGTCCCAATGACCGCAACAGCTGCATGCAACTCTTCAAGACTGTTAGCAAATTCATATTTAGCCGTGCGCAAGCCCAATGTTTCGGAAGCTAGTCGACGAATCCCTTCTCTGTCCATCGTCAAACGAGAAGCGGTCGCTGTCGGGATTACACGGTAGCCTTCCTTCTCTAAGTCAACTAGAACGGAAGTCGCAATCGCTTCAATCTCAGGCACGATAAGATCAGGGCGTTCTTGTTCGATAATCGAACGAAGCTGCTCGCCATCCAACATAGAAATGACATGGCTGCGATGTGCAACCTGCATAGCTGGCGCATTCGCATAACGATCAACAGCAATCGTCTCAATACCAAGACGCTGTGCTTCAATGATGACTTCTTTACCTAGCTCACCCGAGCCAAGCAGCATAATTTTTTTGGACTTGTTGGATAAAGGTGCACCGTACATAAGATGAAAAGCCTCCTAAAGGTATGATGAGTTTAATTAAACTTGATAATTGTGTATGTAATACCTCCGATAATTGTCGGAGTATGGCGAAATTTACCTAGAATGACCCTGATCTATTGTACTGGATTTTGAGGGCAAAAGATAGATGAGATCTTGGCAAAAGCTTGATAAGATCAGGGATTTAGGAGAGAAAAGTAATAAATCCGATTAATTAACTGGAGTTTATGACGTTATTTGGTATCCTATAAACATTTGAAATTTAGAACAACCGGAAACTTCTGCAACTCGAGATAACTTATCGCTTCCATGACATAAAGATAAACCTCATTTGTAAAATAGCGTTATGAAAACATCTTATTTATTAGTTTAGTAGAGAATACGGGAGAATAACGTTATAGAATAGAGTTATTTCACTCTAAATGGATAAATTTCACTCCATTTGGTCGAAATAGCGTTATTTCGTAATGCTATATTTTCACAGAACATGTATATGTAGCAAATAACGTTATGGCACACCTTTATTTGAAATCGCATGTGACCGTACCTTTTAAGGAGAGACAACCTCCTCTGAAACTAACAATATTTATAAACATTCACTAAGTTGCATGTTCATTAAGCATCGATTCATTAATCGACAGTCTCGGTTTTCCAGTTAAAGGTCGGGTGAGCATGTTAAGTAATCAAGTACTGATTGACTTCAGCAAAAGCTTGCGTAATATCGGCACGAGCTGTTCATGCAGCTCCTCGACATGTGGCACAACGATGCTGCTGCGCCCATACATATTGCGCATTGCGTTCCGCTGTGTCTCATGCACGGTGCCATTGGCGAGAAACACGCTGATCACCTCGACACCTAGGCGTCTAGCTTGGAGGACGGCTTCATGCGTATCCAGGATACCGACATCATTGTAATTGGCTGCCGAAGGCTCCCCATCCGAGAATACGAGGAGGATACGTTGCCGCTCTGTGCGCCGCAGCAGCCGCTTCGTCATCTCGCGAATGGCAAAGCCATCGCGATTGTCTTGCTGCGGCTCTAACTGCATCAGAGCCGCACCGCTAGAGGCCGCGAGGCAGGAGTCGAAGTCCAGCGCAACCTGAAACAGGTTCGGTGCCTCCTGCTCTGTGACGCGGTCTGCGTCTTCCCAGAATCCCACAATTTCATGGGGGATTCTGAGATTTTGGAGCGTCTCGTGGAATAACACGAGACCGAGCTTGGTTTCGTCCATTTTGTCATACATGGACGCTGAGCAGTCAACGAGCAGCGCGAACGCGGCGTCGAGCTGTGGTACTGGCGCGCGCTTCTTATAGAAGAGGCGTGGCCGCTCTTGCGTAACGGCTCGCGTAAGCCGCTTATCGAGCCGCCCGAACAGGCGGTCGCCGCGCGGGGCGATCCGCTTCTGCTCCAGCGTGCGCCGTATCGCACGCTGCAAGGGCTTCGCGAGCGGCGCTGCGCGCTCGCTCAGGCGCCTGAACCCGTCCTCCTGCGCAGCAGTAGGACGTTCAGGCGCCAGCCAGGTCGCCGTCGCATACGCGGCGACCTCGGCTTCCCCGTGCCCCGCGGACGCGGGCACGGAAGTGCCTTGGCGCCGCTCAGCGGCGGCGCCGGTGCGCTGGGCGCGCTGCGAGCGGCCCTGGGTGATGGCGAGCGCCTGGTCGGCAGCATCGCCCTCACGGGGCGCAGAGCCCTGTGCGGCGGTGCGTGCGCCGCGCTCCAGCTCGAACCGCAGCAGCCCAGGGCTGCGGTCGCTGCTCTCGCGGTGCCAAGTCGGCAGCCGCTCTTGGCCGGGTAATTGACGCTCCCCTTCTTGCTTAGGGAGCACATCCTCATTCGCAAGCCGCTTCGCGCGCTTCAGCTCGCCTTTGTAATCCGCAGCCAAAGGCGTCGCGATTCCGCTTCCCTGCTGCGTCCAAAAATACGCAGAAGCTGCATCTCGTTCAAGCCACGCAGACAGCATGTTGTGCATCCGTTCGCACAAAACCGCAACATCAGCTGTATGCGCCGCCTCTTCCACTTGCTCTAACAAATCGTAAAGCCCAGGCAGATGGCTGGATAACTCACTCCCGATTGAAGAATCTGGCAACTCCTGCTGCCACGCCTTTCCAGTAAACCAACCATAGACCAGTAGCAGTGCAGCATCAGCCAACTCCGCCTTACCGATATGTGTTCGAAGTTTATGAAAGAAATATCCACTTAAAATGCGATGCCGATGTACGAACACAGCTCCCGTACCTGGACGTTGACTACGACAAATCCGCTCTAAGCGCATATCCTCACAAAGGGCAAATAAACTATTGGCCAGCTTGGGGAACTTAGCCTGCGTACAATAGTGAAGGTAGGCAGTGACAGCCTCACTCCCTGTAAACCAGGCACTGCCTAGACAACGCAGATACACATCGCTTTTCATGCCTGCTGTTTTGTCACGCAACGGATAGTCCCACCAGAATTGGCTCACTGTCATCTGCCTAGCTGACTCATCATAATGCGCGTGATAAGCTGCTTCCACTTCAAGCTTACCGCGTTTCGTAAATAACCGTGCCAAATCCACCAACTGCATATGCAGCATGGCATCGATTTTATCATCCAGACGGCTTAGGCTTCCTACGAACATTGCGTTACAGTAACGTTTCAGCTGTATTGAGTACGGCTGCACGTTCCCTTTCATCCTCTAACTTATCTGCGATTGCTCGGGTCACTGCTCTCATCGGAGGAATATATGCCGCCAAATCACAGGCATCTAACAGCGCTCGTATCGATCCCGCTTCATCCGGCAACTGTCCCATCTCAATAAGAGAAAGCAGATCAGCTGAGAGCTGTACAAAAGTGCGAATCAGCTTCTCATCACGTAAAACAGAACGACTTTGTAATAACTGGAACAAGAGCTCGCCTTGCAGATAGGGGACATCAATGGTTACGAAACGATTTTTCAGCGCTTCATTTAAAGGCACCGTACCTATGTATCCCTCATTAATTGCTGCAACAACTCTAAAATTCGGATGTGCCGTAATCACTTCGCCTGTAAAAGGATTAGTAATTGATCGGCGGTGATCCAATACACCATTTATTAATGGGAGTGTTTCTGGCTTGGCCATATTGATTTCGTCAATATAGAGCAGGTGTCCCTTCGTCATTGCTTTCATAATTGGTCCTGGGATGAACGCAATTCCACTTCTGCCCTGTTCATCATGCGTCAATGTTTTAAAGCCTAGCAAAGCCTCTGCATCTAAATCCGTGGAACAATTCACACTGTGCATGGGTAGGTTGAACACGGATGAAACATGCTCAGCTAGTTTCGTTTTACCCGAGCCTGTCGGTCCCTTCAGCAGCACATTTTTGCCTAAGAAAAGTGAAAGAATTGCATCCGTAAGCAGCTCCTCTGTCGGTGCTTCATAGGCAGCTGAGCCAATCAACTTATAATCCTCTGTTGTATGTACAATCCGGTTAAGCTCTCCTAAATAGGAATGAACTTCTTGCGGTAACCCATCTATCTTCAATACTCCTGACATCATCGCGTAATTATCCTTTCCTGAGTGCATATTCTCTAACTATTATCAGGAAACCGCGAATTGTCAAGCTTCTCAAGTGAGCCAAGGCTCCTCGATAACCGCATGTGCGTAAAAAGAAATGGCTTCACCACAAGAAGGACAACTTGGTTTGGAAGGAAAATCGTTGTATAGCTGTGCCAGACTATAGGCCGTTTCATAATTGATTGCGACCATCACATCCTCTTTATGTACATACTCGCAAATTCGCGAGCTGCAGTAGGCACGAACCTTATATTTATTACTCATGGGCTGCTATTAAACGTATAATGCACCATCGTATTAAACTCATATAGGTACGTATCCATACGTTTATTTTTTTGCTGTTGCCTGTCATAGTACATCATCCGATTGACAAAAAGCTCATTCGAGGAGATATACACCTTCGAATCCGGATAAACCCTCTTGATCACGTGTCGAATGGCATTCATGCTCTCCGAAGACATGGGTTTCGCTGTGACCCAGTCCATCTGCGCACCAACGCCTGAACCAAATAATCCCGCTTCTGTTGCTGGATCATTATTTTTGCTTAACTCCTTGGCTTTCTCGTTATCACGTTTATCCTGCCGCTCCCCTAGATCAACAGCCACATAAATATTCGTATCCGTCATTGCAATGGAGGCCCCGCCAAGATGTGTCTCCTGCATCACCTGATCTGCCAATTCTCGGTTCATGGAAAGATACGTGTTCTGGTGTTGTGGGTTGTCTGCTTTGCCCAATTGAGTTTCTGTTAAATGCTCCGCTTGACTACCGCTAATGGCATCCGACGAATTCATCTTCAACTTGCCACTGCCGGAATCTGATAAACCAACGCTTTGAATCGACACCGATGCTTTCTCTAGTTGATTTGAAGGTGCCGCTGAACACCCTGTTAAACCGACGAGTGCAGCCGTCATGATGACTGACATTTTCACAGCTTTCATCGTCATTCCCCCTATATTTTCTCTATCATGTACTAGTTATTTGGAAGTCCATCTGCTTCCTTTGTATACGCAATTAGCGCAATTTCGTACCCTAATTCCTCTTTCATACGAGATTCCAAATTGCGAAGTTCTTGCATCAATTCTTCATGAATGTCCAAATTCGCAAAATGATACGAGGCCATACCCATGTTTAGTCCCCCTTTCTAATCAGCTATTGACACTAGTGTTAATATGGACCAATTGCCTTATTTTTACTAAACATAACGTGAAAGATCTTAGCTGCTATCCCCTTTATGCCCGAAACTCGTTGGAAAAATGCGGTTATTCCGCACTTTTCCGCATTTTTCCCCTTTACAAATGAAAAAACTCCACAAAAGCTGCAGAATCGCAGTTTTATGGAGCAAATATACAAACGTATTTATTTGGAAAATTTACGCTTTTATCGCTTTTTATTCGCCTTTCTTTCGTGTCTCATCCATGTCTTCTAACAATTTACGAACAGCTTCCGGATCCACATTACCTTGATCATGAAAAGCTCGGAGTTTCTTAAGTAAATCTGCTGCAATAGCCTCATCTTCGATTTGTTGAGCTTCATGAGAAGGATCAAACCAGATGTAGAAGCCCTCGGGACCATTTCGTAAAAAGGATGCTTTCCAATGTTCTGGGTAGGCATATCCTTGCTCGCCAAAAATCATGCCAAGAACATCATCGTTATCAATAGGCATTAAATAGTGAAAAGATTCAGGTTCTCCCGTATTCGAGAAATCACGATGCATGTAGGCGTAATGCAAATAATGTTCCCCGGTCTCTGAATCCTTGGATACTTCATACAGATCTAACTCTGTTTGAAGCAGCTCCTTCACAGAAATAATTCGTGCTGCTATTGTCTCTGCTGAAATTCTCTGTTGCTGAGTTAAAGATGCTTCCATTGACCCACCTCCTATCTTGAAGCGATTACCCTGCAGGTATATTGGACTACGACTACGAATCTGATCTTCGGGTGGATTCCACTAAGGTATCACGCAAAGAGCGTTTAGGCAGTTTCCATTTGTAGTTAACTGAGAACATGCGCAGAATGATGATAAGTGCAAATAGAATGGCTAACTGCCATGTGCCCTGTGACCAACCTAGCCCAACTAATGCTCCCGCTAACATACCCCAGACCGCATAAATTTCATCTTTGAGCACTAGCGGCTTCCGACCTGCCAGCACATCGCGGACCATCCCTCCGCCAATGCCTGTTAAGACCGCCGCGACGATAATAGCGCTTAATGGGTGCCCCATATTCGTGGCATAGAGCGCTCCTTGGATTGCAAAGGCTGCAAGACCAATCGCATCGAAGAAAGCTTCCCACGTCTTCCACATTCGAATATATTTCACTGGCATCAAGAAAACAACCGTCATGGCAAACAAGGCGATTTGAAAATACATGCCTTGCTCCCATAACAGTACGATTGGTTTCCCAATCAACAAGTTACGGATGATCCCTCCACCAAATGCGGTCACAAGACCAAGTACATATACACCTAGAATATCGTATTCCTCTTCCATCGCGACAATCGCACCACTAACTGCGAAGGCAATCGTACCGATGATACTAAATAACTCCCAGTTCACTTGCTTTGCAGCCCCTGTCTACTCGATGTCCCAGTTCAATTTCACTTCATCGCCTGTTTGCGACGAACGGTAAATCGCATCTAGGATCAAATTATTCGTGTAGCCCGTCATCACAGACGTTATCGGCTGAGAGCCGCTTGCGATACTGGACAAGAAATGCTGTACCATACGTGCACGTGGATCATCATTCGCAGCTGGTGCTGAAAGCTCTGTCTCTACGATGCGATCGAATTTTTCTGCAAAAAGCTTACCTTTCGCACCTTTCAAATAGGCTCCGCCTTCTGAGCCCAGCAATTGGACAACAGGTAAATTATCCGTTTCAAGGAGCCCCGCCCAACTAACATCCAAGGAAAGTGTTGCCCCATTTTCAAACTTTATTAAGGCAGTAGCTAAATCCTCAACATCAAATGTACCTTGCCAATTCGGCGCCCCCCAAGTCCCAATCCCTTGCTTACGTGGTCCGAACTCTGCATACGTTGATCCATATACGGAAACCGGTTTGGGATTCCCCATCAAATACAGGGTTAAATCTAACATATGTACACCTAAATCAATCAGAGGACCGCCGCCTGATTTGTCCATTTGGGTAAACCATGTTCCCCAGCCTGGAATGCCTTTACGTCTGAGATAGCTCGCTTTTGCATGATAAATGTGACCAAGTGCGCCTTTCTCCACCTGCTCTTTAACCGCAATCGAGGATGCTTCCCATCGCATTTGATGCGGGATCATGAGAATCTTTCCTGCCTTACGCTCCGCTTCAACTATTTGACGTGCTGACGCCAAATCAATGGCCATCGGCTTCTCCAGCATGACATGTTTACCCGCTTCTAACGCTTGCACGGCAAGTGGCGCATGCCACTCATTCGATACAGCAATGACAACTGCATCAATCGTAGGGTCTGCTAACAATTTATCTGAATTCGCATATACCTGCTCAATGTTGTGTTCTTTTGCTCTTGTTTCAGCAAGCGGCAAATAAGCATCCGTTACTCCCGCAAGTTGAGCCCCAGCTATGTTTTTGAACGTCCCCATATGCACGTTTCCGATGTTTCCGGCTCCGATAATGCCTATGCGAGTTGGTTTTGCTTCTGTCATTTCTATGACCCTCCAGAACCTGTTAGAATACAATCTTATCTATTATAAATGGGGTTAACTTTCCCCGCAACCACGAATCTGACCCGCAAAAATTTATCTTATCGGAACTAGCCCTGTAGCGCTATTATTCACATATAATAAATTGCTCAAACTTTTTTAATAGTTGCACGCAAACATATTTAACATTTGAAATGTATCCTAGAACAAGTAAGTCGTAAGCATTCAGAAGTATTCGTGTAAAGGAGGGCTTAACATGCAAGCAAACACGATCCGATTCAAAAATAAATCGATCCCTGTGATGAATTTTACTCATAAACGTTCCCAAATGGAGTTACTTTCAACGAAATTGAAGGAATATGAGTTGCATTTTGAATTCCGCAGAAAATTAAAAATGATCTCGATGATCGAGATCATTGGTGATGTAGCCATTTTTAAATACAATGATGGCACCAAGCTGTACCTAGAAGTTTCCTAATTGGACGGTGGAAAATATTCTTTACTCAGCTGATCAAGCTCCTGCAGAGAGCGTCGGGCCCACGCTTCCATGTCCGACAGCTTATCCATCTGAGCCATTAGCGCTCTCTTCAGAGACACTTGGTAATCTGGTACCTCACCCGCATAAGCACGAATCGTTGCCATTGGCATTAATGCAATCTCTTGATGGGATAATGCCCTTCTTTGATGAAAAAAAGCGACACTTGGATCCATCGGATTATGTAAATCTCCTTGTGTAGGATGATCCTTCACAGCTAGAATGCGGACTGCCGCTTTCATACTGGAGGTTATCTCAACAACTTCACCGAAATAAACCCCTGTTTTATATTCTGCAACAACACGGTCTCCGACTTGAAAACTCATGATATACACAACTCCTATTCTTGTTCTATTAATGGCATAAGCCTACGATATAGCTCATCCACGGATTGCATCCGATAGATCATTTCTTTTTCTTTTCCTTGTTCAATGATGACAACACACGGGACACTAGCGATTCGCCATTCTTGACTGACCTGTGGCAGAAAATTAATGTTGCATTTGACAAGCGGCAGCTTTGGCTTCATCGCCAGAATAATATTCAGCATTCGCTCTGTTACTTTGCATGTCCCACAAAGCGGCGTATACATAAAAACAGCGAAGGGTTTCTCGTTAACTTGATTTACTTTGCTTAACAATTCTTGCTGGTTTAATTCTTGCATGGCTTATAATGACCCTCTTCCATCCAACCATACCAAGCTTTCGAAGGCATAATCGATCAAATCAGAAAAGTCATCGAGGTGGCTCTCATCAATTTTGCGACCAAAAGATAACGTAATCAGATTGCGATATTCCTCGGGTTGTTCCCCATATAAATAGGAAATTTGCTGTGTAATTCGCGGGCGCTGTTCCCAAATCGCATTCAATTGCGCTTCAATCATTGGGCAATCCAGTTCCGGATCATTCACGATCGTGTGAAGTTTAATTAACAGTGTACAACCTGGCTTAGCCGTAGGATTCTCTAGAATTTCAGCTGCCAAGTCGCTTAAATGAACATGCAAGTAGATTTCAGCTTGGCTAGGAAGTCCTAATTTCCTTGCAAACTCAATGGCAAATGTGCGAGACATCGACGACAAGTCAATCAGATCTTCTCTTCGTGTTATGATGATTTTACCTTCCAAATCCAAATCGTAGACGGCTCCTTCGAGCACGACTTTGATATTGTCATAGATCGTTGGATCAAACATCCCCACACACCTTCTTTCATCTTTTCTTTGATTCGATTATACTATGGATATACCACGTAAAGAAGGTGTTCTTATGTCAGACAAGCCTCAAGATCAGCAAGCCGACCAGGTCGAGCAACAAGGTGTCAAAAAAGTAAGTTTAGCTGACGCGATCAAAGCCAAACTAGCTCAGAAGCAAGCGGATCAAGCCGCAGCGCGCGCTAACCCGAAAGCAGCAGGTAATGGGAATCAAACTGCGAAAAGCCAAATGACCAAAAAAGTAAATAATCAACGCCGTCGTACTGGCGGAAGCTAGACAACTTTGTGTAGCTAAAAGCGCCCTGAGAGTAACACTTCAGGGCGCTTTTCATTTTTACTCTTTATGCGTAATGAATTTCCTTTTGTTTTTTCACATCTTCGCTTTCCAAATACTCATCGTATGTCACCATTTTGTCGATGATACCCTTCGGTGTCAACTCCATAACGCGATTTGCAATCGTTTGAATGAACTGATGGTCATGCGAGACGAACAACATCGTACAGTCAGAATCAACAAGACCATTATTAAGTGCTGTGATGGATTCCAAATCCAAGTGGTTCGTTGGCTCATCAAGAATAAGCACGTTCGCACCGCTCAACATCATTTTGGAGAACATACAACGAACTTTTTCTCCTCCGGAAAGGACATTCGCTTTTTTAAGTGCTTCTTCACCAGAGAACAGCATTCGGCCTAAGAATCCACGAAGGAATGACTCATCCGGATCTTTGGAGTACTGACGTAACCAATCCACTAACGTGAGTTCGGAATTGAAGTAATCTTGGCTGTCTTTAGGGAAATACGCCTGTGAAGTCGTGATACCCCATGAGAACGTGCCACTATCTGCTTCCAATTCACCCATCAAAATTTTGAAAAGTGTCGTTTTGGCAATGCCATCTAGTCCCACGAAAGCAACTTTATCGCCTTTGTTAAGTGTGAACGAGACGTTGTTCAAAACTTTAACGCCATCAATGGTTTTCGTAAGGCCTTCAACAGCAAGCAATTGCTTACCAGCTTCACGCTCACCTTTGAAGTGAATGAACGGATATTTACGGGAGGACGGACGAATATCCTCAAGCGTAAGCTTCTCCAATTGCTTTTTACGGGAAGTCGCTTGCTTGGATTTGGACGCATTGGCACTAAAGCGCGCGATAAACGCTTCAAGTTCTTTACGTTTTTCTTCCGTTTTCTTATTCGCATCACGCTGCAAACGAAGTGCCAATTGACTGGACTCATACCACCAATCATAGTTACCGACATACATTTGGATTTTACCAAAGTCAATATCTGCGATATGCGTACACACTTGGTTCAAGAAGTGACGGTCATGTGATACCACGATTACAGTGCCTTCAAATCGGGACAAGAAGTGCTCCAGCCATTTAATGGACTCCATGTTCAAATGGTTGGTAGGCTCATCGAGTAAAAGAATGTTCGGGTTACCGAAAAGTGCTTGCGCTAAGAGCACGCGAACTTTCTCGTTACCATCTAAATCCTTCATTTTGGTGTCATGCAGGGATGTTGGGATGCCAAGACCGATTAGAAGCTCTGCTGCGTCGGATTCGGCTTGCCAGCCGTCAAGATCTTGGAATTCGCCTTCGAGCTCAGCGGCTCTCATACCATCTTCTTCAGAGAAATCCGCTTTTGCATACAAAGCATCTTTCTCTTCCATGATTTTATACAACCGGGAGTGCCCCATTACAACTGTTTTCAAAACTTCGATTTCATCAAATTCATAATGGTTCTGTTTCAGGACAGCCATACGCTCGCCTGGTGTGATACTGACTTCACCTGTGTTCGGCTCGATCTCACCGGAAAGAATTTTGAGGAATGTGGATTTACCTGCACCATTTGCTCCGATTAGGCCGTAGCAATTTCCTGGTGTGAATTTAATATTAGCGTCTTCGAATAGGGCTCTCTTGCCGTAACGAAGCGTCACGTTATTTACATTAATCATGTGTTGAGTGTACCTGCCTTTATAATATTTTTATTGTATATTCTTCTATCATAACTTATTTCGCTCTATTTCTTCTACTAACTCTGATAAATAAGTCCATCTTTCCATTGCAGCTTCAAGTTCTGCAGCGGTTTGTTGCTCTTGTTCATAGAGATCACGAGCGAGATCAAAGTTACTTCCTGAGTTTTCGATTTGCTTTTTCAAGCTGTCGACTTTGTCCTCCAAAGCAGCAATCGTGTTCTCGATTTCGTCCCATTCCTTCTGGTCTTTAAACGAAAGTTTCTTTGGACGATTCGCAGCTGGAGCTGCGTTTGCACTTGATGGCGCAGAAGCAGAACTGCCGCTAGCCGACTTCGCGCTCGCTTGGCGAATGACTTCTTTCCTCGCTTGCTCAGCCTCTTCTTGTTCTCGCTTATCTTCCAAATAATCGGAATACGTGCCGATAAAAGGCTCAATCCCGCCACTGCCATCGAATGCAAATAAATGGGTAACTGTTCGATCCAAGAAGTATCGATCATGGGAAACGGTAATAACAGCCCCTGAGAATTGATCTAGATAATCTTCCAGTATCGTCAAAGTTTGGATGTCCAAGTCATTCGTCGGCTCATCAAGCAGCAAAACGTTCGGTTCTCCCATTAGGGTGCGTAACAAATAAAGTCTGCGACGCTCTCCACCTGAAAGCTTGCCAATTGGCGACCATTGCAGGTTAGGAGAGAACATGAAGCGCTCTAGCATCTGCGCGGCCGAAATGGTTTCACCATCTGACGTGCGAATCTGCTCTGCAGCTTCTTTAATGTATTCGATCACACGCATTTTCTCGTCCATTTCGACATTCTCTTGCGTGTAGTACGCCAATTTCACCGTCGTACCTGTCTCAATCGTGCCGCTGTCGGGCTGAATGCGCCCGGCTAGCATATTGAGCAGCGTCGACTTACCGCTGCCGTTCGGACCAATGATGCCGAGACGGTCCTTCGGCATCACAATATAGCTGAAGCCGCTAAGCAGCTGCTTCCCGCTGTTGAAAGACTTGGAGATGTCGTCCAGCTCCATCACCTTTTTGCCAAGGCGGCTGCCAGCCAGCGCCATGTCTAGCTTGTCAGCGGGACCGTCCACCTTGCGGTCCCGTAATTCCTCGGCGCGGTTAATACGCGCCTTTTGTTTCGTCGTGCGCGCCTTCGCGCCGCGACGGAGCCAGGCCAGCTCGCGGCGGAGGAGATTCTGCCGCTTATCTTCACTAGCGGCTTCGGAATCCATCCGCTCCGCCTTTTTCTCGAGGAACCACTCGTAGTTCCCCTCATAGCTGTAGATCTTGCCCCGGTCCAGCTCCAGAATGCGGGTTGTGACCCGCTCTAGGAAGTACCGGTCATGGGTAACGAGCAGCAAGGCGCCGCGCCATTTGCTGAGGAATTCCTCGAGCCAAATGGCCGTCTCGTTATCAATATGGTTCGTCGGCTCATCTAGGATGAGCAGATCGGCGGGTTGAATGAGCACGCGCGCCATGGCAACGCGTTTGCGCTGACCGCCGGACAGCAGGCCGACGGGTTTGTCGAATTCGCTGATGCCGAGCTTCGTCAGCACGGTTTTGGCCAAGGTGCTGGCTTCCCAGGCACCTTGTTCATCCATGCGCGACTGGGCGCTGTAAAGTCGCGCTTGCTTTTTCTCATTGGAGGCGTCGAGCTCCAGTTCAGCAAGTGCCAGCTCATAGTCGCGAAGTGTCTTCATGAGCGGCGAATCGCCGTGGAATACTTGCTCAAGCACCGTGGAGTTCGGATCGAACTCTGGGTTTTGCGGCAAGTATTCCACGCGGAAATGGTTCGCGTGCACGAGCTTGCCGCGATCCGGTGTTTCCAGACCCGCCAGCATCTTCAGCAGCGTGGACTTGCCTGTGCCGTTCACGCCGATGAGGCCAATGCGCTGCTTCTCGTTCAGGGTGAACGAGATGTCATCGAAGAGCACCTTGTCGCCGTAAGTTTTGGTTATATCTACTGCACTTAGTATATTCATCCTTGTACCGGCTCCAAGATGTACGCGGCAAGAAGGGCTGCCGTGTTCACTACAGCATCCATATGCGTGCGCTCCATGCTATGTGACGCATGAACACCAGGTCCTATGAGCGCTGCGCGAATGTCGCGGCCGCCTCTTAACGCTGCTGATGCATCCGAGTTATAGCGCGGATAAATATCAACAGCATAGCCGATCTCGAGCTTCTCGGCATGCTCAATCATTTTCGACGTCATCGCGTAGTCGTAAGGACCAGAAGAATCCTTAGCGCAGATCGAAACATCGCGTTCACTGCCGCTCAAATCGTCCCCAAGCGCTCCCATATCAACCGCAATAAAATCAGTGATATCTGAAGGGATAAATGAGGAGCCATGACCGACTTCTTCATAGTTAGAGAAGAACAACTTGATGGTGTAGAATGGTTGAATCCCTTGTTCTTTCAATAGTTTGAGAAGACCAAACAAAGAAGCCACACTTGCTTTGTCATCCAGATGACGTGATTTGACATACCCATTTTCTTTCACCTGCACACGAGGATCAAATGAGATATAGTCACCAACACGGATGCCAAGTGCCTGCACATCTTTTTTGGAAGAGACAAGCTCATCAATACGAACTTCCATATTCGCTTCATCACGCTTGTACTCTCTCGCATCCTCATACACGTGAACTGAAGGTCTAGAAGTCAGAA
This sequence comes from Paenibacillus qinlingensis, assembly GCF_031455095.1. Taxonomy (GTDB): domain Bacteria; phylum Bacillota; class Bacilli; order Paenibacillales; family NBRC-103111; genus Paenibacillus_E; species Paenibacillus_E qinlingensis_A. The sequence goes on along the minus strand of NZ_JAVDSB010000001.1, from coordinate 984,301 downwards.
TCGTCCCATCGTACACTCGCTCATCTCGTGTGTGAATTTGAACATATTCATTCTCGATCGCGCCCATCATGAAGCCGCCAAGCGATGTAATTTTCAGCGTGCCATTCTCTTTAATAGAACGAACCATAGCACCGAGCGTATCCACATGCGCAGATATCCCAATAACGCGATCAGAACTCGCCCCGGGAATGGTAACAATGCCGCAGCCTTTATTCGTATAAGAAAGCTCGAAGCCAAGCTTACTCACTTCTAGCTCTACCTTTTGCATGATGTGATGTGTATAGCCTGTTGGACTAGGAGTCCGCAGCAGCATTTCAAGAACTTCCGTCATATAAGCTCTATTTAATTTGGACTTCAACTCGGATTCCTCCTTTTTTAGATGTAAGTATGTATTGCGCTAAACACACAAAAAACAGTGCAGCCTCAGAACATTTGCTAGCCCCTGACAACATCAGAAACGAGCCTCTTCTAAGGATACTACACTGTTCTCCTATGTTTTACAAACGTAGGTTAGCTTACAAAATCAACACAGATGGACGTTCCATCAAGAACTGTTTTCATGTGAGCTTTAACTTCTTCATGTAGAGGGTGAGTATCGTAAACCTTCAAATCATCTAGTGAATCAAATTTCGTAATCAGTGCGATATCGTAAGAACGCTCCAAATGCAGAATGTCTGTCCCAACCTCAATGTGTCGTAATACCGGGATTTTACCTTCCATATTCGTAAGAACGGCTTTGGTTACTTCCACGGCTTCAGGACTGCGATCTTTGAGCTTAAAAAACACAACATGCGTTAACATTGTTATCTCCTCCGATTCGATTATACGTAGTGGTTAATTCGTTACTTTGGCAGACCACTCTTCCACGTCCCACACACGTGTTACCCAACCTTCATAAAATTCAGGCTCATGGCAGACGAGAAGTACGGTACCCTTATACTCTTTCAAAGCCCTTTGAAGTTCTTCCTTGGCTACGACGTCCAAATGGTTCGTAGGCTCATCGAATAGCAACCAGTTGCTTTCTTGCATGAGCAGTTTGCACAGACGAACTTTCGCTTGCTCACCACCACTTAACATGCTCATCGCACGGGTGATATGCTCATTCTTAAGTCCAACTCGCGCAAGAGCTCCTCTGACTTCGTTCTGCGTCATGGAAGAGAATGAATTCCATACATCATCAATTGGTGTCATACTAGGCGCTTTGACTTCTTGTTCGAAGTACGCAGGACTTAAGTAATCGCCACGATACGTTTTACCGCTAAATGGCTCGATTTTCCCAAGTATCGTCTTCAACAGTGTGGATTTACCGACCCCATTGCAGCCGACGATCGCAATTTTCTCACCGCGTTCTATCGTCACATTCATTCTAGGAAGCAATGCACGATCATAACCAATTTCCAAATCTTGCGCCTCAAATACGATTCTACCACTTGAGCGCGATTCTTTGAATACGAACGTTGGCTTCATAGCTGTTTCTGGACGTTCTATACGGTCAATGCGATCTAACTGCTTCTCACGGCTCTTCGCACGCGTTGACGTTGAAGCCCGCGCTTTGTTGCGCGCGATGAAATCTTCTTGCTTTTTGATGTACTCCTGCTGTTTCTCATAAGCATCAATGTGCTGTGCCTTGTTCATTTCAGCCATATCTAGGAATTTTTCATAGTTTGCTGTATATCTTGTCAATTTGGAGAACTCCAAATGATAGACAACATTGACGACTTCATTCATAAATTCCGTATCATGTGAAATTAACATGAATGCATATGGGTAGTCCTTCAAGTACATTTTCAACCACTCAATGTGCTCAACATCCAAATAGTTGGTAGGCTCATCCAGCAGAAGGACAGTTGGTTTTTCTAATAATAACTTAGCTAGAAGAACTTTCGTTCTTTGTCCACCACTAAGCGATGTTACATCCCGGTCCAATCCAATTGCATTCAAGCCAAGGCCATTACCCATCTCTTCAATTTTCACATCGAGCAGATAGAAATCACCAATCTCCAAGCGCTCTTGAATCTCGCCCATTTCCTCCAGCAGAACCTCAAGTTCCTCTGGTGTGGCGTCTCCCATTTTGTCAGTTATCGCCATCATTCTTTTCTCTTCTTCATACAAAGGCAGGAACGCATCTCGCAAAATATCACGAATCGTTCTACCTGCTGCCAACACAGAATGCTGGTCCAAATAGCCATAGTGGACTCTTGGCGTCCATTCTACCTTGCCTGTATCTTTCAAAAGCTTGCCCGTTAATATATTCATCAACGTGGATTTCCCCACGCCATTCGCTCCTACGATACCAACACGTTCACCAGCTAGCAAGCGAAACGATACATTTTTGAACAATGTACGGTCACCAAAACTGTGGCTTAAATCTTCGATTGTTAAAAGACTCATATTGTAAAAACCAAACCCCTGTCTAGTTCTAAGATAATCACGTTTTTCCTCGCGACTTCTTATTATACCATTGCTCATGTCAGACAGGAAGTAGAACTATTTGTATTAGAGTCGAAATGTCAGTTCTTGACGAATAATTCGCACAATATCCCCATCTTTTAGCGGATATGCTTGATAGATGACCAGTGGTTGATCATTCAAGTACGTCCCATTCGTAGAGCCTGCATCTCGAAGGTGGTAACCTTGGCTCGTTTGAATAATTTCCGCATGGATTCTAGAAACACCAGCTACTTCCAACTCACAATTCACATGAATGCTAGTATCGCCTCTCCCTATAATAAAAAGATCCGTGTCAATGGGAACTATTTTACTAACACCTTCAGCTTCAAATTCCAACCGAGGACCGCTCTTGTGGGTAGATAATTTGCTTAATAAAACAGTTGCATTATGTTTGGGAGGATTAAGCATCGTGGTATGCATGGGGAGATTTTGATAGTAGGCCTGAATATCCATAGGCTCTGAAGCGGTCTCGAATGTAGCAGCTTCTTCATGAGGTATGGATGGAACTTGTGCCTTTTCACCTTTTGAAAAGACTGGAAAGCCGAATACTAGCAAAATGAATCCTACGTCGCCTAACAGTAAAGTTATGCCCGCTATGAGTTGAAATGTACTTGTGGAGGGTTCCGCGGCGTAATATTGCCAGAGGAAGGCTGTAGTAATGATGAGTACTGCAATGGCAATCCATTTTGCGCGTTGTTGTAGTGGAAGCCATGCAAATACAATAGAATTCTTACTTAAGGCGCTTTTTGTAGTAGGCATGATTGGCATTGCATTCTGACTTTTCGCTGGTAGTGAAGCTATATTGGGTATGGTAGGTTGTTTAGTCGAATATGTAATTGATTCAGGGATGGCATGCTCATTTGGAGTCATTTCATGCCGTTTCCAGTGTGCTTTAGGCAGCCCGGCTTCCACTTCTACTTTCGACAACTCATGTACATAGGATTCTATAGGTACGTTGGTACGAATTGGCTCGTCCATTAGCTTTAATAATAAATCTTTATAGGCCTGCATGCTTTTCAAATTGGACGTCATGGAGATCCAGGCATTGGCCTGATCCTGCTCTTCCTCTGAAATATGGGAAGCAAGCTTACACATCAACTTAGCTATCGAAGGAAATACATCCTCTTCAACGTGCTGTGTATCTATCGGTACATAGGTCAAATAAATATCCGACCAATCCTGGCCAATGAAAATAAAATTTTCCTTTAGCACATAATTGATTTCATACAGCATGTAGTTGTTACTTTCATCCAGTGTACTCACGATAGCGTACATGAGCTTTGCAAATTGATGCACGGAAAATGATTCAACTTTTAGGACATGCGTCAGCATGCGTTTTGAAGATAGTTTATATTGTAAACGAAGTTTAGCATCCACCTCCAGGATGTCAAGCGGAAGCAATCTAGGCACTTGGTTTGCTTCCAGCATGCGGATCTGCAAGTGGGATAACTCACTGATTGAAAGTCCTTCTTCTTTATAAAGCTCCATATAATGACCATGCCGATATACAAATTCGTAACAGAGTCCAAATACCTCTTCCGTCATTCGACCACCTCATTTCATAGCAAGGAATAGTACCAAGTGACAGCTACACTAGGTGCAACTGCGTACATAAATGGAAACTTGATGTTTTTCTGATGCTTCAGTTCGAATAATGTGTCTATTTGACGATAAGCACATATCGAGATGAGCCAGCCCCTTAGTTTCTCGCTTGTTGTTCTCATTTGCTTCTGAATGAGTAAGAGAATAAGTCCAATTATCCCGGCACATAAAATTGCGTACACGAGCGTTTGCATGACAAATGCAACCCCCATAAACGCCCCAATGGCTGCAAATAGCTTGACATCTCCCGCTCCCAAAGCGCCAATAACATAGAGGAAAAGCACGACAACAAGGCCTGTCCCAGAACCGAGGAATGCAAAAATCAGCCCTTCCCAACCTTCGTTCATTGTGTGGAGAACTATGCCGATCACAGTTCCGCACATGGTCAACTTATTGGGCAGTTTTGCTAGTCGAACATCAATAACAAAGGCAACTGTAATAAAAACTAGAAAAATGCCATGGATCAGTACTATGGTATTTCACTCCTCTTTCGAATTTCATCCATGCATTCGATGACAGCAGATTACATGGAAGACGAACCTACCCACGCGCGTTCAAAGGCCCTTTTCTTTAACACGATGGTATGGCTTATAAAAGGAATAGGCAGTTTATACGTGAGTTGAGCTTCCACGCCAAAGTAAGAATCCTCATTCTGCACCATACTTGGAACTGTCACAGCAGTGACTTTAAAGTTTTCTCTATGTAAGATGTTTGCATCACAAAATGCGAATACAATTGGGGTAAATGCAGCAAGGATACGCGGTTTTACCTGTGACTCAAACATGGCATTCAACTCATCTTCAGCCATTCCTTCACCAAGTTCCCTTTTTTCCTGTTCCCATTGAACAAGCGCTAGAACGTAATCAGGTATATAGGCTGCATATTGCTCTACAAAATTCTCGGTATTGACGATTTGGCTCCGTGCCGACTGCACTTGATCTACCACCGTATTTATCAAATTCGCAGCGGCGCTTTGATCGTATTTCGATTTCGCTTCCTGTACTAGCAGTTGGACTGGATATACTTGACCCGCAATCGATTTCGTCGCTTCAGAAACACCAGCTTGCAATGCCATTTCTGCTATGGCTATCTGAATGAAGAGAATCAGCCCAACTACAAAAGATAGGAACAAAGGCAATATAAGAGCTGCCTCTAGCACGATCCCCCCTTCTTGATCCTTGCACAATTTTCGAAGCAATCTCATTCCTCCCACGTTGTTAATAAGCTACAATTGCTGTCCGATTAAATTGACATTGTGTCCCAACGACTTTACAGCCTAGAAGATCTGATCCATTAAATAGCTTCATCATCTGTGGAATGAACCACAATCTAATTTCACTAGTGGCATTGGTCTGGATATAAGCTGCTGCTTGCGTAAGGTCTTTGCCTGTTTCTAATTCAATTAATGCTTGCATTCTCGCCATTAGCTTCGTATTATCGCTGTGCAGCATCAGAAATAAACGTAAGTAATCTTTGTACGTTAATTTTAAGATAGCTGCTGAAAGCTTAGAAGATAATTCAACTGACTCCCCCTTCACTAATGCGTTCATATCTGCAAATGCTTCTACTGCACCTTGCGCCGCTGCGACTAATAATACGAGTAAGGGCGAACCTACGTTGAGCAATTCTTTTTCAGGATCCAATAAATTTTCTACCGTTCGGATAGCAAGACGCAAAGAAAACATTTCTGCATAGGCAGATGAGATGTTCGCGGCGCACGAGGAGAATCCATATAAAAGATACTCAGCTTCTTGATTTGCTAATTGGTGAGAACCTGGATCAACCAATTCATTTGACAATTTTGCTTGACCACTTCGATCTTTCTCAAGTCCATAAGTACGATAGTTGAACTTTGTCAGGGCATATTCATTCACATACAACTCGTCCCGAAGCATTTCTGATGCTTGGGTAATCACTCCCAGAATATCCATTGCTCTTAAGCTCGTTGATTCCGCTTTATCCAAATCATAGGCAACATCGTTCCCGATCAATACATCTTGCGCATTAACTTGACGATATTTCTGATAGAAACCTTGTACATTCGCTGATTCAAGATTACTTGTATCACCCTGCAGTTTGTTATACAATGCCTCATCATTGGATTGTGATTGAATGAAGCTACAGCCGCCAATTGCTTGTTTGGCTTTATCCAAAACAGCTTGAATCTTATTTCTTTCCGTTTGTTTTTTCGCCTTTGTCCCATCGTTCGCATCCATTCTAGCTTTTTCGATTGAGCTTTTTTTACTGTAAAAATCATTGACTAATGTCCAATAAGCGTCATTCGCTGCATTTGCCTGATTCGTGTTCGCAGCCGTGTATAAAGCGATACTTTCAATTTTCAAATGAAATGCGGTAAATAAAGAAGCAATACTCGCCACCGAGATCTGATAGTCATAAAAATAGTTATCACCTATGAGTGAAACATGCTGAAATACATCATTCACACCTTGACTATCACTCGTAGTAGAAGTAGAAGAACCACCAATCGCCGTTAACTTTGCCCGAATATCGTCATTTTTTTGCTTAGCCAGTCTCAAAACAGGCTCTATACTCTGCTGAAGCTGCAAGATGTCTCTCTCATTTACTGCAACCTCTAACTTCGTGCTGACGATAAGAGCCGTGTACTGAATAATTAATTGTACGAGAGCTTCAAGGTCATTCAATTTCTGTGATAATGTACTATACTGTTGTTCAAGGTTGCTTCTAGCGGAGAGTGCAGCTTGAATACTTTGCGGACTCGCTGTCATCATTGAGCTCATCGAGAGATCCATATTATGTATCGCGTTCGAAAGTGATTGCAGTTGATCTTTCACTTGATTGATCTCGATTCTCAGTTCATCAATTGTATGGAGTCCAATGCGGTTTGCCATTGCATCTAAATCCGAAATCCTTTTCTGATAGTAAAGGTGAAAAGTAGTTATTCGAGCATACATCACTTCCGTACTGTGCCACGCTTCATCAAGTGCATCTTCCCGTTGCTCGATAAGTTTCTCAACTTCCGCCGCATTTTTCGCAAATTGTGAACCCATCTGAAATGGCGCTTTCACTCCGCTTTTTTGAAATTTATCTGCAATTTCCAGAGAGAATTCAATAGGACCTTTTAACTTCATATCTTCGAGAAGCTGACCCTCAAAAATGGCATGACTAGCGAGTGCATACACAGGAGTAACCCGCATGCCTCCGTCTACCGCTTTGGTGTCAATAAAATGAAAGGCATTGGCGGTAACGCCACTAGAAAGGTTTTTTGCAAAAACTTCGCTAAATAGCTGTTCAGAATTTTCCTGTGAAAGAACCATCCCATAGAGACCTCTCTTTTGAAGATCTGAATCGAAGGATGACATGACAGAACGGGACGCAGCCTGAACCGCAGATTCCGATTCTTTCTCAGCTGCTTTAATCCGGGCAAAATCAATTAACACGGCTTGAAATAAGAAAATCGGCACGATAATAAGTATTAAATATACCGATACTGCGCCATTTTCAGCATATAGAAATCTTCTCAAGGCCTCCTCCTCTCTCGCTCTTCTTAATTGTGAATCACAACAACGATCCCCTTGCGTTCGAGCTCTTTTCGAAAAGCATCAGTTGGCATCCCTTTACCGGTGGCATCTTTTTTGAAAAAGTGCCATACGACACCTTTCACGGTTGGATCTTGCTGGAGCAGTTCAACATCCTTCGGCAGCTGTTCCGTACGCAGCTGAGCTTCCGTTAAACTATAGAAGGCTTGATGAGCAATGCCGCGAGCATCTAGCGCGTCTATCAGTCTACTTTTCCCCGAGGCGGTTGTTCGAACAACTTCTTTGCCTCCCACAAGAGATCGTAAATAGGTAGAGGCTTGTCTCTCAGACTGAATAGTAACTTTCGGACCTGATAAATTACTGTTCTCTGGCTCAACAAGAGCTGCCTTTGCTTTCTCTGGAGATATTCGGCCTGCCAATGTAGGTACATAAGTGCGGGTTAGATCTGTCATACGAATTAGTTCGACGGAATCGACGACATGGGCAATTGCTTTCCCACTTGTCGTATGTGTTTGCAACCATTTTCGCATTATCGAAGGCATTAAAAAAGACTTGTTTACATCCACCTCAACCTGGTGATCGAGTACATAATTCCTGTAACTTGCCGTTCCAGTAACGCCATTGGGGAGTAAACCTGAGGCTCTTGCCAGCTTTCGTTCCACAAGGCCATCACCTTGATGTGTTGGCAGTGCTATACTCACGCCCGCGCTCCCGTTCAGAAAGCCAAACAAATCAGTCACGTGATCCTGTGTCAAACGCCAATATAAACCATCGGTTTCCTGTGGATTAAAACTTCCCGGATTCAGATTTTTATGGCTATTCGTCCAAGTGAAGGCAAGCCGTTCCGCCGCTGTACGTGCTAGCTGTTTGATATACACATGTTGGTACGCATATAATCCAACAAATAAGAGAGACACTGTACAAATCAAAATCATCGGAAACACCAGGGAGGCTTCTAACGTGAAGCTTCCCTGTTCGTTTCTCGTAAAACCGAGTAACCGCTTATGGCGCACAGCTCGTTGTGGGGCTAGGCGCACACGGTGCAACGGCGCTATTATCCTTGAGATCTGTGTTTGCATCGCCAATCAGTTTTTGAAACCACGAAACGATCCACTTTCTAAAAATAATAGCAATCGCGACAAGTACAGCAACAATCAATAATATCTCCAAAGTACCTAGACCATCTTCTTCTTTCCATACTCGCTTGAAGCATTCAATTACAGTCTTCATATCCACATTTCTCCTTTATTGTTTCATCATTAGCAGCGCAGGTGCGGCGACGATCACCATAACCACCACAAAAATAAGTACCATTGGAAATACCATCTTGGAAGATGCTTCCTCACCTAAGGTTCGAGATACCGTTTTCCTCCGCTGCCACAATTCGAGAGACAGCGATTGCAGCGCGACAGCGAAATCATTTCCACCCCTTTTATAATTCAGCCCAAGTGTTGATGTGAATAATGAGACTTCATGTAAGGCACATCGTTTACTGAAATCCTCTAGCACTTTGGTGAACGAGATGTTCATTTCAAGCTCATGTACGGCGACAAGCAGCTCTTTGAAAAGCGGTGAATCCGCTAAATGAGGTTTCGCCTGCACGCAACGTATCCACGCACGATTCACCGTTTCACCAGCATTGACCAACAGGACAATCGTGCTCAAAAATTCAGGCAGCGCTAGTATCATTTGCTGCTGTTTTTTTCGTATTTTCGTATCCAAATCACGGACCATCAGCATCGGTGTCACACAAGCAGCAATTACACCACAAACGAATAATGAGCTATCTTCACCCGCAAGAATGGCGAGCAAGGTAACCATACATAAACACAAGCTCCCTGCCGAAATGAGCTCCGCCAAGAACCATTTACTGCCTTGTGACGACAAGCTTCTCCCGTATAAGGTCATACATTTATGATGGATTTTCGATGTGAATTCTGGCATTTTCTCCAATAATTGAAATTTATCAATCAAGTAGTAGCTAATAGGCAGGAGTAACTTCAGTCGAAATGGATAAGCATAGGTTTGAAGTTGTACACCATATTTCCGCCAACCGAGCATATATAAGGTCATACCCATGACAATTTGAATGATTCCTAAGATCCACATCCACATGCTACACCTTGATATCCATAATTTTTTGAGTAAGAGCATAACAAGCTCCAAGTAAGAACAAGCACACTGTCATAATGAGAATTCCACTCCCTTTATACAACGGTTCCATGTAATCTGGAGAAGAAAAGGCCAATACAGCAACAATCGCAATGGGAGCAATTACCAGCACTCTAGATTCAAAACGTTTTTGTGCAATCATGACGGAAATTTCTTGTGTAATTTCTAATTTTTCAGTAATAACTGTGGCTGTTCGCTTCATGACTTCTACCAGATTACCACCTGCTCGTTTGCAGGTCAGAAAGACATCCGTAAAGCTCTGTACATCCTCCAAATGGCTGCGATCAGCAAAATGCTTCAAGGCAGACTCGATGGGCTCGCCATTGTCAACTTTACGGCAGATCAGACCGAACTCAACAACAATTAGACATGCTGGATCGGGATACAAAAGTTTAAGATCCTCCCAAGCCTCACGGAATGCAGTCTCAATCGATTTTCCAACCGTCATCGAAGAGGAAAGGCAACTAAGCGCTTGCTTAAATTGTACATACAGCATATGTTTGCGTTTGTGAATCAACTGTTGCCGACGAATCTTTGGAAATAGGAAACCAGTTGCCGAAAAGGCGAGGGATAACATGACATTTTGGTAAAAAATATATCCAATTACGAATGCTGGCACCGCAAGCAATAGAACGGCATAAGCTTGCTCTTTGGACGATAAGTCATAGTGGTTGTAATCAATGAAGGGAACTAGTGCTGATGCTTTGTGATCGAGGGAGGGTTCAATGAGTTGTTTAGTTCGCGTAGTTTTCCGGCGTTCTATGTATAGCAGAAGCAGCCAACTGCCACCGCCTGCAATGAGAAGTAATAACCACATCATCATGATGCTTCACACGAAATAACGGTTGGTATAAACCAATCTGGCAGCGACTTGCCAGCCATTCTGATTTTATTTAAGTTACAAAGTGTTTGCCCTGTATAACGCAGTGAACCCATGATTGTGCCTTCTGGCGTTTCTCCGTTCTCTTCGAATAAAAAGAGTGGCTGAAGCTTCACTTCACCGTCCATAACTCCAATGACTTGATGAATTTCTGTGACTTTACGGGATCGATCACGCATCCTTGAAATATGGATAATAACGTCTAAAGCAGAGGCAATTTGTTTCCTAATTACTTCGATAGGCAGTGGAGCTGCACTTAAGACCATCGTTTCCAGCCTGCTTAGCATATCCGAGGAGGTATTGGCGTGACCGGTACTCAAACTTCCATCATGCCCCGTATTCATTGCTGCGAGCATATCTAGTGCTTCTGCACCCCGCACCTCCCCGACGATGATCCGATTGGGACGCATTCTCAGCGAAGAACGGATCAGCTCTCTCATAGTGATCGCTCCTTTCCCTTCCGTATTGGCATTCCTAGTTTCAAGTCGAACGAGATTAGGCACAGATTGGATCTGAAGCTCTGCTGAATCTTCGATCGTAATTACCCGTTCATGCTCGGGAATCCAAGCACTCAATGCATTGAGAAACGTTGTTTTGCCTGACCCTGTCCCCCCGCCAACAAATAGATTAAAACCCGCTTCAACCATAATGCGCAGCAGGTCTGCCGCTTCCTCTGAAATACTTCCCATCTTAATCAAATCTGACATGTCCATTGGTTTCGCTGGAAACTTTCGAATTGTTAAGGTGGGACCACTGAGTGAAGCTGGAGGAAGTACGATATTGACCCGTGAACCGTCTTTTAGACGAGCGTCTACGATCGGGGTAGATTGATTTACGATTCGATTCACTTTTGAAACAATCATCTGGATGAGATCTTCCAGTTTCTCCTCACTTTCCAATTCAAGAGGATAACGTTCCACGGTACCCATTCGTTCAAAGAAAATGCAAGTGTGACCATTGACCATAATCTCTGTCACAGTTGGATCATCTAACAGTGGCTGGAGGATGTCGAGTCCACGAAAGCTGTCGAATATTCGCTTGACGCCTGCCTGAATTTCACTCGAAGTCCATCCTTGGCCAGTCGCAATACGAAAGATGGACTCTTCAATGTGACCTTGTAACTGCGCATCGCTAACTTCATTAGACAGATCGAGGTTTTCTTTTATCTCCCGCTTTAACTCATTAAACAGCTGTTGATTCAACGAAGGAACCAGCTCCTTCGATCAGATTCGGGGTTGAAGGATTCCTTGGCAGAACATTCGCCAGCATCTCATACACCTGCTCAGAAAAAAGCTCAGAATGCCAGATTTGTTCTGGACGATTGATTACCTTCCACTCCGGAATATACGGAAGTCTGTAACTCATTTCTTTTCCAAGAAAATCGTATGAATTGGTTTGACTGCCCCTGTAACACGCCATAACAAAATGAATGGGCTGGAAATGCCTCATTTGTGCATATAACGACTCTGTTTTGAAAGCATCGTTACAGTCATCTTTGACAAGCCATATAATTTCGTCACTCATCTCCAAACTTGTCACAATACGAGGATGTACGGATGATTCCAGATCAATGATGAGCGTATCATACACCGATAGCTCGACAATGGAAGTGATGAGCTGACGAACAATATCCCCACTCATTTCGTGCATTTCCCTCATTTGCTCTTTCGGTATCAAATAATCAAAGCGCAGCTTGGTATCATGTGATTTCAGCAAAGCTAGTTTAGATTTGAACTGCTCTGGTGAGCTCTTCAAATAATACAACAATTGCGATAATCCTACGGATTCTCCCTGTAACCACTGTGAAGCAGCGCTTATCGTCTCCAAGCTCAAATAGAAAACACGTTCCCCGCGAAATGCCAATTGCTTGGCCAAATGAACGGCGGTAACCGATTTGCCGGAATACCCGCTGCTGCTGTAGAGTGAAATTACACGCGTCCTGTTTACACCAGTTGAATGACGATAATCGAACTGAATGCCCTCCGCAAATAAGGCTTGAATACGCGATATGAGTTGATATAGAGGTTGAAATCGAAATAAGAACGGAAGCACTTTCCCTGCTCCATTTGAATTCATGATATTCGCGCTCAAAAACATCTTGTATAAAGGCGTTCGATGATGCTGCAATAGTGGGTAATAAGTTTCTGAGAGGAGTAAGACACCTGTAAGATTGGGCTTATACAGCTCTTGCAGCAACACATCTGGATGTGTAAAAAGCTTTACTTGCAGCTGCGTAGCAGCATCCGTAGATCGAATAAATAAGACTAATCGTTCCGCATAAGACGTGTCGTCATCTAAGACATATAGTTGCAGTTTGTTCACTTAAGCATCTCCTTTTTCTTAAATGAAATTATCCCGAAAGCTTGGCATACACACCACTTCCAATGAGAACACAACTCATAATGGCAAGAACAATAGCCACACGCGTGGTCGTTTCGGCTTTCATTAAGTTCCTCCTTCCCATTTCGGAACAACAAAAAAGCACGCGCCGATGAGAGAGATTAACTCCATCATCAGCGGTGCTTCCGCTTGTCCGATATTCAATTACCCAAATTGTACCACATTTCCCTAATAAATCAATCCCTTTATTCCCAGGGATACTTCATCGTGAAAAAGCTCGCCAGCTTTTTACTTTCCACGCGGCGAATCCTTCTCATTTCCGCACGATGAGGTGCGGATTCATGCAGCTTTTTCTCCTCTTCTGTCTCTGGAATAACATCAGGCACCTCCACAGGCACCTTATTTTCATCTAAGGCTACAAAAGTCAAAAAGGAAGTTGCAGCTATTTTTCTCGCACCCGATTTTAAATCTTCAGTTACGACCTTTACGAAAACTTCCATGGAGCTTTTGCCTGTCCAAGTTACGAATGACTCTAAACAGACAGAATCTGACGTATGAATTGGGTATAAAAAGTCAACTGAATCCGTTGATGCGGTAACGACCGATCTGCGACAATGTTTATGTGCAGCAATAGAAGCAATGTCATCAATGTAGGACATCAGCTTACCACCAAATAGCGTATTATGATTGTTCACGTCTGTCGGAAAAATGCGTGATGTTTTAAAACATCTGGATTCTCTCGAATATCTCTGTTCCATGACTGTTCCCCCTCATTTCCTCTACAAAATATGACTCATCATACCACACTTTTGATTGGATTTGGTTATAACTATTCCTTATTGTGGAATATATTAAAACAAGCTATACAATTCACAGGAGGTGCTTCCATGTGTTTACGTTTATCATCGTTTTCTTAATTACTTATGCTCTTTTCTCAATTTCAGGCGTACTTTTCCCAACAGATCTCGCTTACTACGCTACGCTGAAAAAACCAAGTTGGAACCCCCCAGCCAAGTTGTTTGGAATCGTTTGGGCCGTTATTTACGCACTCATCTCAGCCTCAGTTGCCATCGTCTACATCTCAACAGACGGGTTTCAGCAGGCTTCCACTAGTTATGTGTTGATATTGCTTATCAATTATGTAGCTAATCAAGCTTTTACCTTTTTCGAATTCAAATTAAAAAATGTACGTCTAGCTTTTCTGGACACAGTGTTAGTCGCAATCACAACGTTTATGTTAATTTATGCAACTATTCCTTATTCCAAACTGGCAGCTTGGTTATTAGTCCCCTATTTATTGTGGTCATGCTTCGCTACCCTACTGGCCTGGACAATTTATCAACTGAATAAAAAACCTAACCTAGCTTATTAAATTTAGAAAATAAAGATTTCCTTCGGGGTCGATCCAACGATTTGAGACTTACTTTTGGGAGCATTTCACGTAGAATTGGCCCCAGCGCTTCGGAAAAAGTAGGCAAATAAGCAGGTGAATCCTGAATACACTCCCCTTTCCAAATCGCGTTCAGCACATCGTCTCTAGGAATTTCTGGCATTGTACACAACGGAACCGCTGGTAAAGAACCTTCCCATTCTTTGCGGAATTGCGTAGGAATATTTCCTCTAGCGATATAATGCACAGGTATACCACGCTTCTGATACGATTCAAAAAGATTGATAAATTTACGTGAGCTTGGTCGTGTACATTTGCCCGGCGAAGCATCGATCATGACAATAATCGAATCCGCACAATTGCAAAGCTCCTTAACAGCAGGGTGCTCCCACTGAGTCGATACGTCCCATAGGACGATCGGCTTTTTGATCATGTGCAGCAACTTAAATGAATCTGTCGATTGCCAATTGGCTGTCATACCATCAGGGTCTGTGGGTACCCATGTGGTAAAACCATTTGTCCAAACCGTTGAAGTATGCATAAGTGTTGGGTCTTGTAGGAGCTGTGAGGGGAATTTATACGTATCAGGGGCGTGCCGATCACCGTAGAGCAGCATGTATAAATCAGGATCAATCGTGGGTTGTTCGACTAACGCATTGGGAATTTGCAGCGCATGCAAGATCCTCGCTAACGTGACTGCAGTAAATGTTGCACCGATACCTGCAAAGAGTCCGCCTACGACGATTAATTGGTCTGTAAATTTTATGGGAGACGTGTGTTTCTGTTTCGAGTTGGAAGAAGGCTCATCGGGGTACATAGAACGAAGTCTATGTCTGACTTCCATCGCAGTTTGGCAGCGGTTCTGGGGCTGATCTTGCAGAAGTAGATGAACCGTTGTAAGTAAATCTTCAGGAATCCCTGATTTCAGCTGTCCCAAAGGCTTGGGAGTGAGATACGCGTAGTGGCCGCCAGATAGTAAGTAATACAGTAAGGATCCCAGCGTGTATAGATCGCTACGTGCATCCGTTTGTTGACCTAAATATTGTTCAGGAGCTGCGAATCCAATGGTTCCCATTTGCATGGTATCCGATGCTTGCCCTTGCTTAAATTGCCTGGCTACGCCGAAATCGATTAATCGCACTTGGTTATGTTCATTGAGCATCACATTGGAAGGTTTGAGATCGCGGTAAATAATCGGTCGAGGCTGAAAGGTGTGTAAATAGTGGAAAATATCAATGAGTTGAAAAGCAATTTGGACAATTTGTGTGATTGGCATCTCACGATGATGCTGTTCGAATAAATCTTGTAACGTGGGGCCTTCGATGTAATCCATCACCAGATACCCTTTTTTCTCTTCCGTGATAAAATAGTCCACTAATTGAGGCAGCTGCGCATGTCCAAGTTTGGCGAGCATTTCTGCTTCTTCCAAAAATGTGTTCGTATCTGTATCTGAAAATAGGATTTCCTTTACAGCCCAGCGCTTTCCTCTTAGTTTCTCATCCTCGGCTAGATACACTTGACTCATACCCCCTTGACCAAGCAGAGAGATAAGTCGGTATCTTCCTCCAATCAGCATGCCCTGCCACTGCGGTGTGTGCATATCGATAACTAAAAACCCCCTCTTGTAAGCAAGCCATAATGCACTTGATTATAAGGGAGGGTGGTTAGAAAATCCAGTTAATCTTCCAAATTTTATATCTTTTGTAAATAAAGAGTTAGTTCTTCCCGATTATGAAATAGCTGCTTCGCTTTTAAGAGGAATAGGGAGTCCTCAAAAATCCGTAAGATATCACGCACGGTTTGGAACGGTTTTTTGTGCATGAGTTTCACTGTAATGATCGCGGTACCTCCACTTTTTAAAGAAAAAAGCAGATCCGCCACGAGACGTCCCATTTGCCGCGGGTCCCAACTCATGTCACACACAAGTAAATCAAACTCATTTTCGCGAAGCTTCACATCTCCGGCATTTTTCTTTAAGAACGTCAACAGCGGATTACCGAGAAGTCTAGGATTCATGGCCGCTGGATCGATAGCTGTTACTTTCAAGCCACGTTCTAGCAGCAATGACGTCCATCCACCGGGAGCAGCTCCAATATCAATCGCTTTGCGTGCTACGCTAAAATCAATACCAAACCGCTTTTCTGCTTCCAAAAGTTTAAACTTTGCCCGTGAAATCTGATCCTCTTCCTTCATGAAGCGAATTGCGCCACCTGACCAGTCCGACAAGTTTTCTGCCGGTTTGGAAATACCGATGAACAACTTCTTTGCGCTGATATAAACCGAAATAATGTGGTCCGCATACCGAACTACGGGGTCAGCTCCACACTCCGCTGTAAGAATTTCATCGATCGCAGCTTTAATAGCAAAAGGAGCATACGGCACATCGGCCCGCTCTTCTTTGCGAATTTGCGTAGCTATTTTCTCACCAAAAACAAAAAGTCCAGAGGCATAGGCTTCACGAACCCAAGCCTTTACATGCGCAATATCCGCATCCGTACGGGAAAGCTCCCATTCTTGATGAACAGGCTGCACATGACGTAGAAAAATAGGTTCTTGATCTTGCAGCGCTGGAATCACTTGATTGGCATCATCAGGAACTTGGAAATAAAATACCTCTGTTGGTATCAACAAAGTAAATTTGGTCAATGGAAACAACTTGCGAATTTCGTCTTGTGCATATTGCGCAAATCCATGATTCGAGGTTCCTATATAGGTCGTTAATTGTGTCATAGCCGCATCCTTAATGTAATTTACGTTCTTGCTTTCAGTGCTTATCTGCCTTGCTTATTTACCACCAATTACTTTAATCCACGGACGATCTTGGTACCATTCCAATGAAATATCGATTGCGAACGCTTGACGAATGTTCTCTGGTGTTAATACTTCTTCTTTGCGTCCTGCAGCAATCAATTTACCTTGTTCGATAATGGCGACATGCGTAAATAAAGGAACGATTTCCTCGATGTGGTGCGTTACATAAACAACAGTAATGTCTTGTTTACTTAAATCGTTGATGTCCGCTAAGAGGAGCTCTCTCTCGTACAAATCCAATCCAGCAGCTGGCTCGTCCATAATAAGAATATCTGGCTGCATCATCAGGGATCTGGCAAGCATGACCTTCTTCCGCTCACCTTGCGAGAGCGTGCCCAGTGGTTGGCCAGCGAGATGTGGAAGTCGCACACGTTCCAGCATAGCAAATGCGCGATCTTTCACTTCTTGTGGAATCTCTTCATAGAAGCGGAGATACGCATACTCACCCGTCGCTACAACCTCGATGACTAAGTCATTTAGGTTCAATTTTTCAAATAACGATTGGGAAATATAACCAATTTTCTTGCGTACTTCACGAACGTCGCATTGACCATAGCGATTGCCAAGCACATCAACTGTGCCTCTCGTTGGAAATTCATAGCCATTCATCATCTCTAGCAGCGTTGTTTTACCTGAACCATTACGGCCCAGCAATACCCAGTGTTCACCGGATTCGATATGTACATTCACATCATCTAAAATATGGCGTTCGCCACGAATAAAATGTATCCCTGATAAATGAATCATAAGTTCGGTTTCCTTTCAGATTACGGTTTTCTTGGTTTACTTTGAGCAACTTGTAACAGTAATTCATCCGGCGTGCGATGTGCGAATAATCCCATGTCCTCTGGCTTAGCAGCATACAGCATTTGATACATCTGTGTACATGCGGAAGGGCTGGACGTATGAATATAAATCGTCTTGGGAAACTTACGTCCACTAATCAACCAATGAACGACATCCATGCCTGTCTGTTTCGACATCCAACCCAAGTCATGATCCAGCGATAAAATATCAACTTCATATTCTTCGAGTAAAGTGATACATTCTACGGCATCTTTGGCTAAAACAAATCCTTGAGGACAAGGACGCGAATCATCTAAGTATACATGAATCATCCACTCATTTCCTTTCCAGCAACGAATTTACGAACGAAATTTCTTGCCGGTGCGTGCCATCTGGTCCGCTAGATGTTTCCAAAACCACAGGAATCCCCTGCAAATAAGGGGAAGCTAACATTGTTTGAAAACTCGCTACTCCGATATGACCTGCCCCGATATTCGCATGCCGATCACGGCGTGATCCGTAAGAGTAGACAGAATCGTTCAGATGAACCGCTTTTAAATGTGGCAGATAATCTAGCTTTGTCCCTTTCGATTCCAACTCACGCCAATCTGTTCCTTGCCATAAACGACTCGCAAATGCGTGACAAGTATCGAGACAAAAACCGATTTTCTCAGGATGATTACACAGCAACCGTACCTGTACCATTTCTTCCATGGTCAGACCTAACTGAGCCCCTTCTCCTGCTTGATTTTCAAGCAAAATGAAAGAAGCACCCGTGTAGTCCTCCGTAGCGCTATTCAAACATTGTATAATATTTTTGTAACCTTGTAACGGGTCTTTTCCTGCATATTTTCCAAAATGTACCACAAGCCCGACTGAACCACAGGCATTCACAATGTCCAAACCATTCTTCAGTAGCTTAACCATGACTTCACGTTCAGGTTCATCCACTGCAGGATTCAAGGCATAAGGCGCATGACCAATAGAAACAATGCCTTGCTCTTTGCATAGCACTGAACAAGCGCTTGTGTCTTTGGCGTTGACTGCTTTCGTTACAAGACTTCGAGGATTCATAGGGAAATATTGAAAAGCAGTTGCTCCAATTGAGATAGCAGTCTTGGCTGCGTTCAGATAACTGCCTCGGGTACTTACATGTGCACCAACATACATGGTTCTATCCTACCTTTCACACTTGGCAATGGGCACAATAGAAGCATTTCCGACTTGATACTTCCGTATGAACCACGGGATGACCACAACGCGGACAAGGCTCATTCCCCCGATCATAAACACGACATCTTGGATTGTACTGACCCGTCAACCGATCCCCAACGAATAATGGTTCCTCCATGTAGCCACCGAATTGAATCGCTTCTCGAAGCAACGCTTGCATCGCTTGATAGAGCATCATTTGCTCATTCTCGGAGAGCGAAGGTACTTTACGCAAGGGCAAAATCCTCGCTTCAAAACAAATTTCATCTGAGTAACAATTCCCAATGCCAGATAAAAAACTTTGATCTACGAGGGACACTTTTAGATTGCCTTTTTTCGAGCGTAACACACGACGAAATTGAATCAAGTCCAATCCAAGTGGTTCAGGCCCTAGCTTTTGCAATATCTTTTCAACTTCCGTTGACGTGTGATAGTGTAAATACCCTAATCGTAGTCCAATAAAAGATAAATGATGTTCACCAAAGTGGATCTCTACCTGAACAGTTCTGTCGGGCTTTTCTTCCTGCGTGCCGTAAAATATCCAGCCACCAAGCATAAGGTGCAACACTAATACGTCTCCAGTAGCCAGGTGAAAAAGCAAATGCTTCGCCCTGCGCTCAATCCGTGAAATTCGGTTACCCGTAAGCTTTCTAATAAACTCATCCGGGTCTATATTTAATGATTTGGACCGTGTTACTTCGGCTCCCGTAATCGGTACACCTAGTATTAATCTCGACAATTGCTGACGATACGTCTCCATTTCCGGAAGCTCGGGCACGACGCTCACTCCTTGCCGTTTTTATACCTTGTATATCCAAATGGCGGCTCGTGTAAACACCCTCATATGAGCTGAAAACATACACAAGAGTTACGGAGATTAGAAAGCGTAATACCCTTTCGGGAATAGTAAAGTTCGTATCAAAGAGAAATGGTCATTATATTAACCCTTCACTCGCGTATGTCGGCTTCATCGTTTTTCTTCTCTTTCTTTTTGGCAACACATCGTCTATCGAAGAGAGGTCTCCTTGAGACTGAGAAATCCTCTCATTCTTGCGCATTTTATCTTGCAAACGGCCAAGCCGTTTCTCCCAAGCTTCCTCGATCTCATTAATCTTACGATCACCACGGTGCAATGCACGTCTTCGCCAAAGTCTCGCCCACGCTTCCTCTGCATAAAAAATGGCTTGAGACAAATTCTTCTCACGATGCTCAAAATACATCGCAAGCTCCAAATACGGTTCTAACTGCAAGGAAATGCTCGCAGGCTTAAGTAGGATCGCATGTTTCCACAGTATCGTTGCACGGTCGTATTGACCGCATTTCTTGTAGTAGCTTGCTAATTGAAGCAAAGCCGTTTCGCGTTCGATTGGCGGTGTCGTGGCAACATCTAACGTTAATCTATCATATAACTCGTCAAAATAACGCTTCGCTTTGGCAGGTCGTGTCATTTTCTCAAGCCATAGGCCCGTGCGGAAAAGCTCTTCTAGTTCGAGGGTGGGGTCGAGACTGGGATTAGATTCATGATCAGATTCAAAATCAAAATCAAGATCACTAAGTCCAGCATCTGGCCTCAGTAGTTTTCCAAAATGAATCGTCAAAGCAGCCAATGTCACAATATCATGCTCATTATGGATGAAAACACCCTCAAGCACGGATGGGTCCTTCTCAGCCAAGTATTGAAAATATAGCGTCGGTGCCGTTGATCCCGGTACATCATCCACGCGCTCAAACCCTAAGCGGCTCTCCTCCACCTTGCTGAGCCGACAGGAAGGCAGCGTGTTCCGCCATAGACTCCTTGACGGATATAGTAGATCGAGCTGTAGGAGCTCTGAATCGTCCAAGCTAAGACGATTCAAAACAAACCGATTCTTAAGTATAGGCCAATCGAACGTTCGGCCGTTATACGAAACGATATGCGTATATCGTTCTAAAAGTTCTTTCAAATACACCAGCATCGCATGTTCCTCTGCTGGGTTACGAATCATGAGCTGTTCCACCGTGAACAGCTCTCCCGTGTAGAAGCCGATGCCGACCATGAACGGCACATTGCCTGCACCGACGCCGAGTCCGGTAGTCTCGGTATCGAAGAAGAGCAGCTCTTCGAGCCGGACGACGGCGTCCCCGCCGTGAAAGCTGGACAGCTCAGGCGCAACATCGGCAAGCTCTCGCAGCCGATATTTGCCGTGCGCGCTGTCCGCGCCGTACACACGGCGCCGCATGATGAACGAGCCCGCTGGGCTCGTCGTGATATGGGCGCCGAGCTGCGCCCACTCGCCCCCTGCCTCCGGCGGGGGCGGCGGTGTTACCCCAGCGGCTGCTGGCCCCCGCAGCCGACCGAGCCTTTCGCGGAGTCCGCTCATCGGGCACCGCCTTCAAGCTCTGCGAGCAGCTCCAGCGCGAGCTTCTTGCCTAGCAGGCCGACCTCTTCGATCGGCCCGACACACGCTGGGCAGCCGCTGATGCAGCCGCAGTCCTGAATCAGGCTGCGCGCCTGATCCATCAGCTGTCCGTGGACCTCGTACAGCCGATCACTAAGGCCTACGCCGCCTGGATAGCGGTCGTAGAAAAACACCGTCGGCAGCTTGTTATGCACCGCCTTCACTTGTGGCACGACCCGAATATCCATCGGGTCGCACATCAAATACAGCGGCGCCAGATGCGACAGCACGTTGGCAATGCCAAGCAGCGCATGCTGCATGTCATTGGCCGATCGTCCCGCCGCCATCGCCTCGTCAAAGGTAAACCAATAGGAACTTGTATGCAGCTCCTCTTCTGGTAGTCTGATCGGCCCCGAGCCGATATTTTCATGCGTTCGCAAACGGATTTTCTTAAAAATCGTTGGCTGCGCATTCACCGTGACCTCACCTAATTGGCGAAGAAGTCCGCCTACACGTCCTTCTCTATTCACATGCAGCACCTTCAACTGAACCGCCATACTCGCATCCGTGAAGTAATCCACACTGACTTGTCGTACGAAGGCTTTCTTTTCTTCGTAATCCAACTTTTCCACTTGGAATTGTATGCCCTCATGAATGTAAATGGCTTCTTCGTGAATCAACGTTGGCGCGCTAAAACGATCACATTCCCCAATAACCCGATGTCCATTGGTCATATCGATAATAATGAAATTCTCTTGCGCCGCAGAGCGCAGCGAGATGTTATGCGCGGGGAAAGACTGCTCCATCCAATACCAACGGTCATTGACCTGATGAAGCACCTGTTCCTCGGTTAAATATTCAAGTACATCGGTGAGCGACTCCTCGCCGAACTTCTCATTCGCTTCAAAAGGCAGCTCATACGCTGCACACTTCACATGATCCACAAGTATGATCAAGTTGTCGGGATGAATCCGCGCCTGCTCCGGAGGGCGCTCGAAGAAATACCGCGGGTTCTGGATCAAATACTGATCCAGGGGGTTGCTGCTCGCGACGAGGATCGTCAGCGAGGTTTCCTGCCGTCGTCCGGCACGCCCGGACTGCTGCCAAGTGCTGGCTATCGTGCCAGGATAGCCATTAAGCACACACGCTTGAAGCTGGCCAATGTCGATGCCCAGCTCCAGCGCGTTCGTGCTCACGACGCCGCGGATCTCGCCGCTGCGTAAGCCTCTTTCGATCTCCCGGCGCAGCTTCGGGAGATACCCGCCGCGATAGCCGCGAATCGATTTGCTGCCCAGCTCGTGACTCACGAGCTCTTGCAGATAGGTCAGCAAAATCTCAACGCGCACGCGGCTTCGCGCAAAAACAATCGTCTGTATCCCGCTCCGCAGCAGCGTTCCCGCTAGCTTGCGTGTCTCCAAGACGGAGCTTTTACGAATCCCAAGTTGTTGATTAACGACTGGAGGATTATAAAAAACAAAGTGCTTCTCGCCAGCTGGCGCACCGTTATTATCAATCAACGCAACGGATTCACCGATTAGTCGCTCCGCATGCTCCTTCGGGTTATCAATCGTTGCGGATGCACAAATAAACTGTGGATTTGACCCGTAGAAACGGCAAATCCGTTTCAACCTGCGGATCACATTGGCCACGTGACTCCCAAAAACACCCCGATAGGAATGGACCTCATCGATGACAATATAATTCAAATTCTCAAATAACTTCACCCATTTGGTATGATGCGGGAGAATGGCAGAATGCAGCATGTCTGGATTCGTGACGACAATGTGCCCGGCATTTCGAATGGCTTGCCGAACCGTCGGCGGCGTATCGCCATCATACGTATGCGTTTTGATATCAACGTCCATAAATTCAATCATTTCCTGAAGTTCAGCAACTTGGTCTTGTGCTAATGCTTTCGTCGGAAATAAATAGAGCGCTCGCGAGGCATCGTTCTCCAAAATCTTCTGTAAGACTGGCAAGTTGTAACAAAGCGTCTTGCCAGAGGCTGTCGGCGTAACCGTTACAACATGATTCCCCGCGGTCACCTGACGAAAAGACTCCGCTTGATGCGTATATAATTGCCCAATGTTTTTATGTTGAAGTGCAGAACAAATACCCTCATGCAATCCTTCTGGAAAATTAGCCAGCTTCGGATCACGTGGGGGTATTGTGTGCCAATATGTCACTTGTGCCATGATTTCGGGCGTTTGGCGCAGCCCTGCAATCATCTCTATCATTGAAGAAACCTTACCTGTGAAAGGATTCATAAACCGAATCTCCTTACCCATTTCGTTTCTTCCATTTTACAGAATATACGTTCGTATGTCTACATTAAATCAGCTGAATCATCATAATCGTATCGAAAACCGTCAAGATCATCGCTTGTCATCTGAGCTGTAACTGATAATGCTTGATTTGCACTTTCTTGCATTTTAACCAATACTTCTTGATAGTCTCTAGTTCGGTGCTCTTCTCTATCATGCTTCATGGCAGTTCTTAAAGCTCTTTCAATGATAATGACATCATGACTTGTGAAATTCACGGCTTCTCGCACCTCTTCTTCGTCCATCATTTCATAACAATTAGCTTTGCCAAATTGCTCCAACCCCATACAAACCAACTAAAAATTAAGAAATTCGTAAACCGGCGTAGAATAAGGTAAAATTAGGATGAATTCGAAAATAAGGAGGAATTACTAATGTCCGCATCATTACCTGCAGAAATCGAAACACACCGCCAGCCGGAACACGAGATCAACCCACAATTCCTTGAAAGATGGTCGCCGCGCTCCTTCTCGGATCAAGAAGTAACGGAAGACGCTTTACTTAGCTTATTTGAAGCAGCTAGATGGGCACCATCAGGAAGTAATAATCAGCCATGGCGCTTCATTGTCGCTCGCACACCAGAGCAGCTAGCTAAATTCCACACATTTATTTCTCCATTTAATCTTGTTTGGTGCGAAAAAGCCCCCGTTCTTACGCTCATTTTCTCACATACCAAAACACCAAAAGGGACAGATAACCCTAGTCATGCGTTCGATGCTGGCACAGCTTGGGGTTACTTAGCGCTTGAGGCAAACAATCAAGGACTCGTCACGCATGCCATGGGTGGATTCGACGCCGACAAAGCACGTGAAACCCTTCAAATCCCAGCTGATTATCAACTTCATGCCGTTATTGCTATTGGACATCGCGGCCCTGTGGAAGCTCTCCCAGAGAACTTGCAAGAACGCGAAATTCCATCAGGAAGACGTGAAGTGAGTGAGTTTATTTACGCAGGACAATTTGAATAAATGGTAGCCGTTTACCAAAAAACAGGACATCACTTTATGTAAAGTGGCGTCCTGTTTTTTCATTTAATACGGTGATTCGATCTTGTCCACTTTCGATTTATAAGAAGGATCAAAATATGCTGTAAAACTTAGATTTACTGTGATTTTCTTATTTGCCTCTTTCGGTAGATTACCATAGTTTACAGCATCTACATTGATCAAACGCGGCAGAGATTGCAATTGTGTTAGCGCAGCCGAAACTTCTTTGAATGTGCCATTTAACGTTGTTGTTACTTTGATCTCACGAACATTCGGAAAGGCATTCTTTTTCGTCGCATCTGCTGGCTGCGCCGTTTTATCATTCATACTGTAAGCAATACTGCTAAAAGTAACATTTTGCTCTGTTCGGATCTTATTTAAATCGAGCGTTAACTGTTCTGTATTATCCCACAGAGGAAGTGCAGCCTGTACATCTTTCATCGATGGACCTGGGTTTGATTTTTGCTTTTCACTCACTTTTTGCGTGAGGAGTTGAATTTGCTTATCAAGGGCGCTAACCTCATTCGCTTGATTCTTCACTTTGGTTGAGGAAGGAATTTGCACAAAGTAATAGAACGCGAATAGCCCTAAGAAAAGCAACACAGCGACGAATAAAAGCAGGGTTTGCTGATTATTTTTGTTGGACATTCGTTGTCGCAGCCCCCTTCACTTCCGTCGTTGCAGCCTTATTCGCGGCATCCTTGGCCGCTTCCTTCTTCAGGGAAATAGTGTAATTTACCACATATTGCTTCGTTGGCAGTGAACTGGTACTCATGTCAGTGACAGCATCATGTGAGGAGCTATTATCCGCAGGGCCATTCAGCGTTGTTTTCCCATTCGTCGATTCTGTGATGGATTGTAGCAAAGCATTCTCACCAAAAGTAAGTTTGCGAAGATCATACAAATAGCGCGCTGAATCTTCCATTTTAGCAAAAAGTACGGTTAAGGAGATCTGTGAATCTGCCGAGTAGGCCATCGTAGTGATGCGCCCATCTACGGGTAATGGTTTCATCAAATCATTGGCTATGACGACGACATCTTTGCGAGAAGCCTTCATTGTTGTAATGAAATTAGCTGGGTCAGAAGAAAGTTCAGGTTTCACCAATAATTTGGCCTCTAGAATCGCTTTATTCTGATTTAATTGTTGAAGTTTGGATGTGTTTTGTGTGATCTCTTTGCTATTACCCCAATACGTATAACCACTAATACCCATGCAAGCTACCCATGCGATGACAAATATCCATAAGATAAACATCTTAATCTTGGTCTCTGCTTTTCGATGCGGCTGCAGATTAATGCATGCATTTCGCTTCGAGAACATCGCAACACCAGCAGTTACGCGAAACGCGTTGGCATTGAAATCTTTGGATCTACTTTTGGTGAAAATATCAAAATCCAGCGTCTCTACATGAAGTTCTGAAAGTCCCAGTTGCAATTCTCGATGCAGTTGAATTCTAGTTTCATTTGCCCCCGTTACGATAATATGTGAGATTCGGCTTGCGCCTTCTTGAATGCTGTATTGATAAAAGCTTAACATCCTTGAAATCTCGGCAATAATTTCGGCAACCTGATCGGAAGTCAATGCTTCTACATCATTCGTTTCATGATCTACAAATGTGATCGTTCGCATAAAAATGGGATTACCATTTTGCAGCATATACACTTCAAGTGCATTTTTATCCAGTGAAATGAGCATTGATTCTTGGACAAAATCATTCTGCTGCGCAGTAATCGCTCTGGCAAGTGCTGTTGCTGATATTTCTACGGCTCTAACATGAATGCCCGCATCTTCAAAAATGTTGACATAGCTCTGAATTAATTTCTTAGGCGCAGCAAATACCAGGATTTGTGTACTCTCATCGTCATGTCCAACTTTAATGAAGTCATAAACAGGATCCTCAAAAGGTAAACGAAGTGCCGTTTCTACCTCTAGCTCTACGAGTTGACTAAGTTCAGCAGCCTTTATACTCGGTATGCGCATTTTACGAATAATAATTTGCGAAGTTGGGATCGCAACGGTTGCAGAAGCACCCCGAAGTTTCTCTGTTTTAACCCATTGTTTAACTTGCAGACTGAGTGACTCTGAATTCATAATATGATCTTCAACAATGATGCCAGGTGGGATTGGCAAATAGCCGCTAGACCCGATCTCCCACGACTTTTTCTTCTTGATCGTTACATATCGGACACCTGTTTGATCAATTGTTATTCCGATTCGTTTATTACCTAGACCGAACATGCCCATCACATCCTGCTATCCGATTAAATTGAGGTACGCTTGTATGAGATCCGATCCATATCCATATGAAATAAGAATGCCCACTGCCAAATAGGGGCCAAATGGTACCGGTTGTTTTCTCTTGATGAGTTTTAACAGCAGCAGCAATCCACCGATCAGACTACCAATTAGACATGCCAAAACGAAAGCCACTAGGATATGAGTCAGCCCTACGACAAAGCCGCAAACCAACAGGAGCTTGGCATCTCCCATTCCCATTCCACCGCGCGTTAATAGGGAAATCAAGACGATAATCCCACAACCAATTACAGCTCCAAGCACATAACTCCACCAAGCCTGTCCATCTGGAACAGCAATTCTTACAACCACACATATAGGAAAGAAAAAAAGTAAAACCTGATTCGGTATTCGCATAACCGTTATATCCGAAATCGTAATAATAACTAATAAACTTACCAGTACTAATGCTACTAGCGCTTCCGCTGTCATTCCCACATGCACATACACCCAGAGGAACAATAACCCCGTAGCAAGCTCTCCAATTGGATATAAAATGGAAACCTTCGCCTGGCAGTACTGACATTTTCCACGGCTTAAAAGATAGCTGATCACCGGGATCAGATCCTTCGTTTTCAATTGCATCCCACAGGATGGGCACGCGGAAGGCGGCTTTACGATGGACTGCTTCGCAGGCACGCGTAAAGCAACTACGTTATAGAACGAACCTAGAACAAGACCTAGGATGAAAACATAAATCGCGATTAATATCGTCATGTGTTAGGGTCGCTTTCGTTAGATTTTAAAAAAGGAATCGGAATGGACCGATTCCTTTTTTATGTTTTAAGAAATATTATTTCATTCAGTTGTATAAATTGACCCTGTTGCATCTGGTACTGTTTCGCCTGTACTTGCAATTACACTTGCTCCAGCAAGTGTCCATGAAGCGGTAGCTGTACCAGTAACTGTTCCAGTACCTAATGTAATACTGTCGACATTCCCACTTTTATAAATTACTTTTCCGACTTGAATGATTTGTTTATTACTAGGTAGAGTAATAGCTTTTTCAAGATAGTTTTTTGCCATAAGTGTACCTCTAACAGTAATTGTCGTTCCAGTGGCTGATGATACATCAATATTTTCAGTTGTTACATACAATCTAGCAGCTTCGTACACCTGATGGAATGTAGCCACATCTGCATTCTTCTTCGATTTCTCAATTACCCCCAAAATATAAGGCACCGCAATCGCCGCAATAACCGCCAAAATAACGATAACTGCCAATAACTCAATCAAAGTAAAGCCCTTCTCTTCTTTTTTCAAACGATTCATCATTTTAATTAACATCGTCATTACCTCCATATTTTATCTAGCTTAAATTCGAATACATACTGAACATCGGCAGCATAATCGCTGCTACGATCCCGCCTACCAAGCCTGCCAAAACAACTAACAACAACGGCTCTAATAATGATTTCAAACGATCTACCGTATTCTCGACGTCCATTTCATAGAAATCAGCAATCTTCTCCAACATTTGATCCAAAGAGCCTGTCTCTTCTCCAATTGCAATCATCTGAGTGACCAGAGGTGGAAACACCCATGCTTGCTTGAGTGGTTCAGATAGTGGATTCCCTTGGCGCAACGACTCGGCTGATTTGCGAATAAAACCACCAATCACCTTGTTGTCTACCACCTCTTCAACGATAGCTAACGACTGTAGCACAGGGACAGCACTCGCATACAGCGAAGCTAATGTTCGGGTCATTACCGCTACAGACCCTTTCTGCTTCAACTTTCCAAAAACCGGAACCTTCAGCTTCAAGTAATCTATCGCATAAGCCCCTTTAACATTCCGCTTTGCAATCTGGTAAACAACAATAAGAGCGATAACTGCGAATAACCACATCAGCCACTGGTTCTGAATGCTGTTACTCAATGACAACACAATTCGTGTAATCAGTGGCAACTCAGCTTGCAAGGACTCGAACGTACTCACAAACTGTGGCACGACTGACTTCAAGAGATAGATAACGGCAACAATGGATAAACCGCCGACTGTAGCTGGATACGTCATCGCTGATTTAATTTTCTCTCGTGTTACGTGCTCTTTCTCGAAGAATTTGGCTAAACGATCTAGCGTCCCATCCAAATCCCCTGTCTCCTCACCTGCTCGCACCATGTTGATAAACATGGAAGGGAAAATCCTTTTGTGCTCCGAAATCGATTGGGAGAATGCAACTCCCTTCGATATACTTGAAGCCACATCAATTAAAGCCTTTTTTAGTGCTTTACTTTCGGTTTGAGCCGCCAAAATACTCGTAGCCTCAACGATATTCACTCCCGCTCGGATCAACGTGGCAAATTGGCGGCAATAGACGATAAAATGAATCGTTTTGACGGGATTTCCGATATAAATCTCCGTCTTTAATGCTTTAAATTGCTCTTCTTTTACGGAGAGAACTATGTAGCCTTTTTTACGAAGCTCATCCACGGCTGCGGGCTTATCAGAAGCCGTAATTTTACCTTTATGCTGCTTACCGCTATGACCTCTTACTTCGTACACATACTCGGACATTACAAGACACCACCTTCAGCAAGATACGCTCTTGCTGCGATCGGATCTATAAGCCCTTGCTGCATTTGTTCTTTAATTGCCATCTCTAACGTATGCATACCTTGATTTTTACCCGTTTGCATGACACTCTTAATCTGATGAATTTTCTCCGAACGAATCAAGTTACCTACAGCAGGCGTATTAATCATAATTTCCGTAGCACAAGAACGCCCCTGACCACCTGGCTTTGGAAACAGTCGTTGCGAAATGACGGCAACGAGAACAGCAGCTAACTGAACGCGGATTTGTCCTTGCTGATGAGCTGGGAACGCATCAATAATACGGTCAATGGTTTGTGGGGCATCCGAGGTATGTAAGGTTGCAAAAACCAAATGCCCTGTCTCAGCTGCTGTAACCGCTGGGGCAATGGTTTCGAGATCTCGCATCTCCCCTACCAAAATGACATCTGGATCTTGACGCAGTGCAGCTCGCAAGCCATTCGAAAATGATTGGGTATCACTCCCGACTTCCCTTTGATCAATGATTGATGAGGCGTGCGTATGAAGAAACTCGATAGGATCTTCGAGCGTAACAATGTGCTTTTTCTCTTTACGATTGATGTAATTAATCATGGCCGCTAACGTTGAAGATTTCCCGCTTCCTGTGGGTCCTGTTACGAGCACCAAGCCTTGTGGTTTTAAAGCCAATGTAGAAATAATGGAAGGCAGCTGCAGCTGTTCAAGAGATGGTATCGCAGTGGGAATCGTACGAATCGCGACACTTACTCGTCCTCTTTGGCGATAGGCATTGATCCGAAATCTCGAACAACCTTCTAATTCGTAAGAAAAGTCAATCTCACCCGCTTCTTGAAATCGTTCAATTTGTGCAGCACTCAATAACGACTCTGCCATCGACCGCGTCTCATCTGCTGTTAAAGCCGTTTGTCCGAGCAGTTGTAATGTGCCATGCACACGTAATACAGGGGGAGACCCAACGGATAAATGCAAGTCCGATGATTTTGACTCATGAGCCTGCTTCAGTAAATCCAACATAGGTATTAACGAATTAGACATGAAGACCACCTCCCTTCTCTTTAATAAGCGACAGTCTCACGAATAACTTCTTGCAAAGTTGTGATTCCGATTTTCACTTTCTCTATGCCATCATCCATCAATTGAATCAAGCCATGTTCTTGAGCTATTGCTCTCATTTCCTGAACTGTTGCTTTATTACTAATTAATTGACGGAGTTCTTCGTTGATCACGAGAATTTCATGAATGGCGAATCTGCCTCGATAGCCTGTTCGGTTACAGTTGCCGCAACCAGTACCTTTGTGCAATTTTTCTGCATAGATCCCTTTATTTTTCATAAAAATAGCTTCTTGTTCCGTTGGTACATAAGCTACTTTGCACTCTGAGCAAATTCTTCGAACTAAACGCTGCGCGACAACTCCAATCAAGGAGGAAGCAATTAAATACGGTTCAATTCCCATATCTCTGAAACGTGTAATCGTACTTACGGAATCATTCGTATGTAGGGTGGATAGTACCAAATGACCTGTCAATGAAGCTCGAATGGCGATTTCTGCTGTGTCTGAATCACGTATCTCTCCAACCATCACAATATTCGGATCTTGCCGAAGGATCGAACGCAGCCCTGCTGCGAAGCTTAAACCAATGGTCGGATTCACATGCACCTGGTTAATGCCTTGCAATTGATATTCGACCGGATCTTCAATCGTAATAATGTTGGCATTTTCTCGATTCAAGTGGCTAAGCGCAGAATACAGCGTTGTCGTCTTTCCACTTCCGGTTGGGCCCGTAATTAGCAAGATACCGTAGGGTTGCTCAATCATCTCTCTGAAAACACCCATGTTACGCTCACCAAAGCCAAGCTGGTCAATCGGTTTAACACCTGTGGACAGATCTAGTAATCGCAGTACAATTTTCTCACCGTGAATGGTTGGTAATGAGGAAACACGAATATCTACATGTTTAAAATCCACTTGCATTTTAATGCGACCATCCTGAGGTAATCTTCGTTCGGCGATGTTCAGCTTGGCCATAATCTTCAACCTTGCGGTAATAAAGCCTTGCATTTGCTTAGGAATAACCCGTTCCGTTCGTAGGTGTCCATCCACCCGATATCGGATCATAAGGCTTGTCTCACCTGGATCCACATGAATATCAGATACTTTCAGTTGCACGGCTTGCTGAATCATCTGATTCACGAGCCTAACGATAGGAGAATCCTCATCGGTGATTTCCGTTTCTTTGATATCTTCCGTTGAGGGCATATCCGTCAACATTTGACTCATCGAATCTTGGAGACCATAATGTCGCGCAATTGCTCGCTGCAACTCATCTCTGCTCGTGATTGCCGGTTCAATGCGATAGCCTGTACTCATCCGCATTTCTTCAATTGCAAAATAATCAAGCGGGTCAGCCATCGCGACCATAAGCTTTCCACCATCTTTAGTTAGTGGAATTGCTTGGTAACGCCTAGCCATGCTTTCTGGAATGATTTTTGTAATCTCAGGGTCAATCTGATATTTGAACAAGCTCACATGTGGGATACCAAGTTGAAATTCAAGAACTTCAATTAATTGTTGCTCGGTGATATAGCCTTGCGTGATCAGCAAGTCACCTAGTTTTTGTTTCGTTTTCCGCTGTTCTTGAAGTGCTTCTTGGAGTTGAGCCTCCGAAATAATTCCACTATCGACTAGCAAATCACCTAATCTTTTTCTAAGTAGTGCCATACCCATTCAGCTCCATCCCTGGTTAACGAGGTAAATAGAGTTGTCATTTACCCAAACAAAATAGGTCTATGTACCTATAATTCGATTGCAAGACTCATTATACAACATCGAAGTCACATAGTGAATATGTTTTTCAGTGTTTTCCTGAAATTTTTCCCGAAAATCGACAAATAAATAGGTAATTAAACTCATAAAACAAATAAATTTACAAAATAATTCGATATTACGTGCACAAACTGTATATTTTTCATTGTCAAAAGTAGTAAAATAGTCTCATATAGTTCTACTCTCATTAAATTAAAGAGGAGATGATCGATTGAGGACCATACATAAGAGAATAAGTCTCATACTAATTGCTGCTTTACTCGCTTCGATGTTCAGTTTGTATCAAGGGCCGTTCACACATGAAGCAGTTGCGGCTACGGGAGATTCGGTTACGGTTGCTTTTCAAGCTTCTAATAACAAGTTTGTTTCGGTGGATACGAGTGATACCTCTAAACTTAAGGGCAGTCAAACTAATCCTTGGTTTAGTGAATTATTCGATGTCATCGAACAAGGAGATGGAAAAGTTAAACTGAAATCAAGAACGAATGCTATGTATGTTAGAGTTATTACCCTTGACAACAACAGTACGAAAGTTCTTTCAGCCAATGCGTCGTCTCCATCTGATGCAGAACTATTTACGATGACGAATTACGATAATTCTTTCACCTCATTTAAATCAACTACAACAAATAAATTCGTCAGATACGAAGCAAATAGTTCCTATTTAATACCTGACCTAGAAACTGTGAATGATAGTGCCAAGTTCAAAGTAACTTATTTTGATCTCACGAAGCCGTTAAAGGTTCTTGAAATCAAAGATTTGGATAAACCTGCTAGCGGAGACGCAAATACAGTTATTTCCGATCTCTCTTCGGTCCTGGGCACGAACGCCAGCTTTCAGCTTGAAACGATGAGTATTAAAAAATTTGTTGCCCTTCGTGATGAGCTGGATGGGAAATATGATGCCATTTATTTTGGGAAGAGTTTGTTCAATCCCACTTCCGAAAAAGGCAATAATCATAATACGCGCTACGAAGAAAATGACATTACCACACTAAAGGCGACTGAAGTCACCGAGAAATACATCAATAAGGGGCTCCCCGTTATCGTTTTCAGTGATTCCTCAAGTGATTCCAAACAAAATCGAGGAGCCCTTTATCAAGGCTATTTGGATGCGAATGGCAATTGGACAAGCAATCGTGGAAAGTTGTATACCTTATTTAATCCGTATAATACAACAACACCAAAAAGCAACGTTATTTTCGTTAACAGATCCGATTTAGCGTCAATCAGTGCCTTTATGACCAAAACGAACCTGCTCGTGAACGCAAATGTTAGACCTCAGCTCAATGTAATAACCAAGCCTACGGACTATACGGTAAGCACGAATAGAGAAGCAACATATAAAGCAGGCGACACTTTAACATACACGTTTGATGTATCCAATGTACGTAATCTTGCGCAACGCAATCTCGTCGCGAATCTGTATTTGGGCACGGACAGTGTATTAAGATTCAGTGCAACGAACATTGTTCAAACTGTTCCTGTCACTGCTTTAACAAACAACACGATTAGTTTTACACTTCCTAAAGGTTATTCAGGCTTGTACTACTGGCGACTAGAACTTGTAGACCAGACTAGCACAGGAAAGTTAAAAGATACGGCCTCTGGCGTATTCCGTTACAAGGACCAAAAACCAACAATTAATGTGTTACAAGTATTACCGAACTCACAATCTTCAGCGTTAACAAGTAGTTTACTCAAAAATACCAACATGAACCAAACTTACTTACACGCAAGTGATTATGATATTAATCTAACCGTAACTGATTTCAGCACATTCAACTCAACGATTCACAGTACACTAAATAGTAAATACGATATGGTCATATTTGGTTTCAATGATTCCTATAATCAAACGGGCGATATCTCTACCAAAGCTGCTGAGGCAGTTAATTCCTTCATTGCTACAAAGCAAGGGGTCATGTTCACGCATGATACGGTTTATCAGGGGAATCAGACATGGATTAACTATTTCCAAGCAGCAACAGGTCAAATTGGGCCGATGACGAACATGGGGCTCAATGCACCTCATACGTCTACGACCACGGTCAAAGTAAATGAGGGTCTTCTTACACAGTTCCCTTTCTTTATTAGCGATTTGCCGACCGCGGTCGCCACCACACATGATCAATATTTCCGACTTAACTTGGACGATCCAACAGTCATTCCTTGGTACAACATTAAAGGCGACGCCCGCGATATCGAAGACAGCTGGAATCATTACTACACCTATTCCAAAGGTAACGTAACCTACTCAGGAACAGGACATAACTTTGTAAATACAACGACAAATAGCACCTTCCCCGATTGGGAACAGAAGCTGTTCGTCAACACTATGTACCGTGCATTTATCGGCTCTAACCATAAGCCAACTTTGGACATCTTATCACCAGCCGCTTTTAATGCGACGTCTAAAAACTACATCTCAGCGAATAGCGATATTTCCGTCAGCTTCAAGCCAGATGATTTGGACTTAGATGATAAGACGGTCACATCTACCGTAACGTTTACTTACCAAAATGCGAATGGCACAACGCAAGTCTACACTGTTCTCTCCAATTTAGAAAAACCTAAAGGAGAAACAGTCACAAGGACTTTTACAAATCCATTAGCTACTCGAGGGGGAGACCTAACAATTACGGTTTCTACCGTGGATCCAAGTGGTGCAAAAGAAACGAAAAGTGTGTTAGTCAAGGTTATTACCTCAACAGGATTGAATCCGACTCGTACCCTGTCTAGTGCCCGTGTTGAGAAAAACACGCCAGTAACGATACAGTATGCGATTACACCGATTGCAATGGATTACAATGATGCCATTAATGTAGACGATCTCACGATTAAGAACATCCATTTCAAAGAAAAGCTACCAGCAAATTTAGAAATTATAGACATTCCCGCTGGATTCTCCAAAACAGGCACTGTAGCAGCAGGATATACGATTGAAGGAGACTTATCAGACATCCCTTATCATCAAGTCGGCAACAGATTTATTGGGAACAATAGTTTCTTCTCCATTCATGTAAAACCTTTATACAATGGTGATTATTCTTTAACCAATGCCACTTTGAGCTTCAAGGATTACAGCACGGCAACTGCTCAATCTATTCTTTTTACAGACCGATTACTGACGGCTTTCACGAAATTAACTAGTCTAGCATTAGATAGCGTAACGATCGCAAAGGACGACAAATCAAAGTTAATTCCAAAATATCAACCTGATGACGCCACATTTGTTAGAGATACGGATTTCACATGGTCATCAGATGCACCATCTATCGTAAGTGTCGATGATACTGGCGTCGTGTTAGGTAAACAAGCCGGTGTTGCCAATGTCACAGCGACTTCGAAGGATGGAAGTGGATTGAGTGCCACAGCCCAAGTAACCGTCATTATACCAGGCTTAAATATTACTGGTCCTTCTGTTGTGAATGTCGATCAACCCATTGAATTAAAATCGGTATTTGTCACCGCAAATGAACGCATCAATACAATTTACTGGAGTTCATCGAATGACTCCATTGCCAAATTCAGTGAGAGTACGAATACCCTGACTAATGGTGTGCTTTGGGGGAAATCACCTGGACAAGTCGTTGTCCATCTCACGATAACAACAGATAAAGGAAAGACTTATAATCAAACGTATGGCGTAACCGTCTTAGCTCCACTCACATCCTTAGACCTTAATGGCGGGACGAGTTATGAGGTTGGTGACTTATCCACCTTACATGCTTACTATCAGCCTGGATATGCAACAAATCCATCCTTGGAGTGGCATTCATCGAATTCAAATGTGATTGAAATTTTGCAAACAAGCACGAATGCAAGCTCAAATGAAGGGCTCGCAACCATCAAAGCTAAGGCAGCTGGAGAAGCAACGATTACCGTAAGCTCTCGCGATGGAAGTAATCTATCCGACCAACTCACGATCACAGTGATTAATCCAGCAATTACGATTAATACCCCTGTACAAATCAACGTAGCGGATACGCCTGTAACGTTAAAGGTATCCACAAATTTCATTCATCAGGTTCCCATAAAGAGCAGTTGGAAATTAGATGATGTTAATCAGTCTATTGTTGTGTTTACAGGAAACGACATTCTTACAAGATCCATAACCGGCGCTAAAGTAGGTACCGTAACAGGGACAGTGACGATCGAAACCAATGAGGGTAAGGAGTACTCGGCGAACTTTCGAGTCACTGTGGAGAACCCCGTTAAATCCGTATCCATTAAACGCCAAGTCAATGGTGAACCCGACGAGACTGATAACTCAAACAGCACAATTTCCGTGGACAAAGGCTCATCTGTCAATCTTACTGCCCTGATTCAGCGTCCAGATGCTGTTCACACCGGCTTTAAATGGTTCGTCATCAAAGAAGCTGGTTCCATTGGCTCCGCCACATTAAATACAGACAGCGCCCAGAACGTTACTCTTACGGGTGAAACGAAAGGAACCATCAAAGTAAGAGTCCTCGTTGGCGGTAAAGAAGATATTAGAAACGTGACAATCGAACAAGAATTAACCAGCATCAAATTACCTGACGGGCCGATACGTTTAGTCCTTAATACGGATAAAAACACTTTCGACATCTGGTCTCAGACCGTCGTTACGCCAACGAAATGGCGCGATGAGCTCAAAGGTCGATTAGAATGGATCATCGATGACCCCACAATCGTTTCGTTGAGCAACGGTGTTGTTACGGGGACTAAAGCAGGTACAACGACTGTTACCCTTAGATATATCGATGACAACCAGGTATTCGGTACGGTTCGTGTTATTGTTCAAAAGCAGTTTGATAATCGGTATTAATTCCGATTTCGCCAGACAGAAAAGGCTATACCGAGAAATTCTCGGTATAGCCTTTTTTATCATCATTGATTAGATCTAGTGTGTTTGAACCTTCTTGCTCGTTTTTAGGTTTATTCCTCTTACTCGCGGAAGACCCACATTTTGGTTCGTGAAAATATCCTTATTATATTCAATAACAAAGCGTGAAAGCTTTTCATTTAAATTGGATTGACCTGTGGCAAAATCAATGTATGATAGTCCATCCGAGCCAACCAATTCATGCGTGTTCCCTCTTAGAGCATTGATCGTTAAATCTCCCCGCGCAAAGAATCCCCCTTTAATCCAAAAAACAGAACCCACCCCATACAACTCGGCACCATCCTCTGTATAAAAAAAGGCGTCCAACCTATCGAGTTGCTTATTCGTTAAATCATACCCCGTTGCAGGGAGATCTTTAAATGAATTCACGCGTGTAATTAATATTTTCCCTTTGGACATTAGCAGTAGCTCTTTATCATCAAGACCTCTGATACTCGAATCACTAATCTCAACACCAGTCGATGATTTCGATGCTACGACGCTTGCTTTACTATTCGAGGTAGTAGCTTGATAGTTACTAAGTGAAAAAATAGTAGCGTCAATATCCGTGTTCCCATTCATGTTCACATTCCCAGTAACCAGGATATTTCCTCTTATTTGAATTGGCGATAAGTTGGTTGAAGGCTCAATATTTAAGTCACCATCAATAATAAACCAATTGCTATTACAATAAGTTTCTAGGCAAGGAGAAGAATTGGATAAACGACCTGTTCGGCTCCCTTTGGCATTATTGGTGTATAATAGTTGCGAGAAGCTCCCGCCTACGCCCATATTAAAATTACCTTTGTAGAGCACAGTGATGCCGCCAAGCTCGGAGTCATTTATCGTATTGATAAAGGTTTGGAGTTTACTAGCATATTCATTGGCATCCTCCTCGCTCGCATTAAGCGGCAAACTCGGCAGCTTCTGTGATTCAGGTAAACTATCGTCAATGTACGATATTAAAGTAGGGATACTCGCATAATACTTGTTTTTAACAAGCGTTCGGATAGCACCATCTCCATGTAAGGCTTCCGTTACCTTATCAATAAATGATTCATCCATATTTAACTGAACAAAGCTTTCCTGCGACTTAAATTGGACATTGTCTTTCTCCGTGCTCAGTACAACAGGAATTGTCGTTACACCCGAGTCCGATGTGCTGCTAATAGGTACATAATTATTATTCGTGCAATTAATCGCGCCATTTTTGCCATCACAGTACGTAAATTTGTCAAAGGATTGTACAAAGGCTCTCCCATCTAAAAAAGGAAACCTTGCAGGTTCACTTTTTTCATTGGGGTCATTGTAAAGGTAGTTAGCTTCATTTTTTATTTTCAATTTATCGCCTGCATATAAATCACCATTCAGAAAATACGGTGAACCATTAATGATGAGATTCCCTTCCGATCCTGCCGCATAATTCAGCATATCTGGATAGGTATTAATCGTAATTTGCTGTTCAAGCTTCCTCCTCACGCCATCAACGATAGCTGTAGCTTCTACGGTAACGATAGGTGGGTTAGAGTTACTGACACTCGCATTAATCACAGGATCCTCTTCAAATTCAGTCCCTCTACTAACAATATTACCTTTAATCGTTGGCAGGATTTCCTCAATTTGAGAAGTTATTGAATTTACGCTAACATCCTCACCATCTAAATTAGCTTTAAGAATCGCCACCGCTTCATTTAATGCTTTTTCAGCTAGATGTAGACTTTGCACATCTCTTTGCTTTGTTTCCGTTCTTACAGCCCCTCCTAAACTTGCACTAAGAACAGCCATGCCCAGCATTGTGAATACAATAATCATAAAAAGAACGATTAACAGCGCTGCTCCTTGTTCATCTTCCCATCGGTTCACGAGTTCACCTCCTAGAATCCAAATCGACTCTCCGTCGTAATTTGATGTAGTTGTTGCTTCTGGTCACTCTGTTGAAGTACAAGAACAATTTTGATTAGTCCATCCGTACACGAGGTAGCGGTACCACAATCCAATTCAATTTTGGAACCCGTTAACAAGCGTGACTTCAGATCTGAAATAGCCCCAATACCCTCTGCATCCGTATCATTTTTGATAAAGAGTGTCCCATTTTTTATATTAATTTGTTTATTAGGCACGGTTCCAGTAACGAATGCCCCCTTACGTTCTAACGTTAAGCCATTTTCATTCACAAGACTTCGAACTGAAGTAGGACCATATGTGTATAACTCTGACATGATCGTCGACATCAGGATGTCGGCCTCGTCACGCAAGGAATTCTCAACTGTCACCTTGTTGTACGCTGTAAACCCAAAAGTGATCACACCATAAATAGATCCCATGACCAGAGACAGTATCGTTAAAGTAGCAATAAGCTCAACCAAGGTCAGGCCCTGCTCATTTTTGATAAAGCTAGCGAATTTGCTCATTGATGACATACCCCTCTACGAAAGTTTGATTTCTCATATTGGGATTTGACGCTGATTTAACATTCACGCGAATCGGGATCAAATATTGATTCACGTTCCCATTTACTGCACTTTTTTGTAAATTTTCCTGATCAACATCCTTCTGATAAGTAATGGTAATTTCATAGTCACGTCCATTAATATTCGGTGACAAAATGTTCTGTATGCCAGAGAAGTTAATTAGATAGTCTCTCTTACTACTTTGCGAGCAATGTAACGTACCGTCGTATGAGCAACCCGCAAACGTAATAACCGGATTCCCGTCTTCCACTTCGTCCACATTTGCAAAATAGTTCTTCACATCATTAAAGCGCTGCTTCTCCATATAAAATAAAGCATTACGCGCCAAATTAACCATCACCATTTTATTCTGATTTCCTTTGTTAT
The DNA here is from genome assembly GCF_031455095.1 of Paenibacillus qinlingensis. Classification (GTDB taxonomy): domain Bacteria; phylum Bacillota; class Bacilli; order Paenibacillales; family NBRC-103111; genus Paenibacillus_E; species Paenibacillus_E qinlingensis_A. Next base: position 944,088 of record NZ_JAVDSB010000001.1, on the reverse strand, counting down.
ACGACATGGCGTTGATGAAAAAAGTCATCATGGCTAATGAAGCCACCGATAGAATGACCGTTGCAGCTAACACTTCAATAAGTGTGAAACCCTCATCTCGCTCTTTTCGTTTACTCATCTCTATCGGACTCCCATTTATTATTTCATCAAATACCCGCAACTATATACCTAGGACTATTGTACCATATTTTCAACAAAAACTGCCATGCCTCCTCCTTATAAAATGACAATTTGGTCACACTTCGTATGCTCAACCAATAATAAAGAGCCTCACTCCACGATGGAGTGAGACTCTTCACAACCTATTTTACACGTAAGGGGGATCCCATGCCTTTTTGTCCATCCCGATTCGATCACTCACTACGTTCATATTGCCATCCAGCTGCACGTCCACACCGAAAGAAAATTTTCGTTTGTACCAGAACCGCATATCTCGCCATTGCACTTCGTAACCGTCATTCTTCACGTTCCAACATACATAAATATTCTGAGCATAGTGCAGAAAAGATCGTACCCCTTCAGTACCCATCGTTGCTTTCACAATGGGATGTGAGCCCTCCGAATTGTAATTCTTGCGGCTGTACTGCTCAAGGACAACTACCTTCCCAGAACGAATTTCTCCCAGATAAAAACTAGTCTCACTTTCATAAATAAACTGCCAGTAAAACCAGCTTAAACTAGGCACAAGACGACAAACACCTGTAGTTAGCTTTATCTCCTTCTCAACAAGCTTCATCAAGGCATTCCGCTGAGAGGCTTGTGTGCCAATATACAATAGTGTAGCCGCAAAAATTAGTGCATACATTTCACCAATGTGACTGCCCGCTTCGCCTCGCCAAACGACAAACCATAATATCGCGCCTGCCCCGTGAAGTACAAATAGGAAAGGATCGTAGAGACAGAGTGTATCCAGATGAATCCATTTTTTCGTAAAAGGCCGCAAGCATTGCACACCATAGACATTCAACGCATCTAGACCAACATGACAGACGACAGCTAAAAACGTCCACAGGAATAAGCTAAAATAATGCTCCCACACACCAAACACCGCGGCGAGCGGTAAACTAATCAATAGCGGCCATAGGAATAACGCTGGCAATGAATGTGTCACACCTCGGTGGATGCGAACATAGCTTCCATATCCTCGCAAGCGGGCTACCGTATCCAAATCCGGCGCATAAGACCCTATCAATGTCCCCGCTAATATTGCCTGAACTACCGTTGGCTCTTGAACAACGCCTGGTGCCAAACAGGCCAATCCTGAAAGACTGACCCCAAACAATAAGTGGCTAGCTGAATCCATATTGAACCCCTCCATCCTTATGCTCTTACTTGCTGATGCGCGTTCTCCCATCTCTCATGGGCGTTAAACCAATAAAACCAAGAAGCCGGCTGCTCACGAATAACCCGTTCGATAAAGTTATTAAGAATAAGATTCGTATCTGCTCTAGCAGATCGCGAAGCTCGTGCTGATTGGGAATGTAGGTTTAATGGGGGGCCAACGATAAGTTGATGCTTAAAATTTCGCTTGCGATATCCGTAAAAAGGAATAATCGGTACTTGCTGCTCAAGCGCTAGCATCGCAGCTCCTTCAGGTGTCCGGGTAACTCGACCGAATAATTTGGATAAGGGAAATGAGGATCTCCAGAAATCACCCAGAAGGAAGACGACACCACCAGACAATACATGATTTTTTAAGGTCCGATACAATTCAAGTGGCGGAACACGATCGTAATCCAAGCCTTTACATCCTAATTCAGCGAATTTCATGTACAAAGGCAACAATTCCGGACTGCCAGCCGAAGCCACTGTAAGACAATCATACCTTTTTGAGAAATACCAATAATAACTGAAGAAATTACCTACATGCGGCGCATAGATAATAAAACCTTTTCCATTGGCCAATTGCTGCGCTTCATGCAAATACGCTTCACCTTGAAGTTTGAAATTCTTCTCCTGCATGCGATCAGACAAAAGCAAAATCTCACAAAGCGAGTACACAACATTCCGCACATATCGTCTTCTTAGCGACCTTAGCTTACGTTTGGAAATCGGGGATAAGAGATCAGCCAGATTATGTTCCACACGTTTTAGAAACCCGTTGCGCGATACCACACACAATAATGCGGCCAACACAGCACATAGGCATGACATTAACCACAATGGAAAAATGGGCAACACGCGCGCCAAACGGCTTTGTTTACCATCATTCAAAGTTAGTTTGGCAATCCATTCGTACAAGGCAAGTCCCCCTCATCTCAATCTGCAGGCAAAAAGTGTCGTTTGTACCGACTCGTAATTTTATCTTTTTGGAAAACAATGAAAAAATCAACCGTACCAAATAACGCATCGTAGGCAGGATCCCCACCGATTTCTGCTCCCAGCCACTGATAACCTTTCATTAATGGAGGGAGTTTGCGAAACATTTCCTTGTCGTTACCAGCAAGTTCAATTTGAGCTAAACCAGAGATCCGATGCGTCTCGAGTGGCTTGACCCCGTAGCGGTCCGTCAAAACCCCCTTCTTATGAAGAAGCGTGTAAATTTCATTCAATTCCTCTATCGTTGGGATGTGTACACTTGCACAACCGATTAAATGTGTATATGGACTATTGTGTATATATCCTGCAATCCCTTCCCAAAGCATACCAATCGCTCTTCCGCCGCGATGCTCAGGTGCGATACAGCTGCGACCTAACTCTAAGGACTGCTTTTTCAAACTGCTGTAACTATCCAAATCAAATTCGGTCTCTGAATAAAAGCCGATCGCATCCAATGCTCGATCCCCTGGAAGTAGACGATACGTACCTATCACTTGATCTGACTCTAGCTCTTTGACAATGAGGTGATCACAATATTCGTCGTAGGCATCCATTTCCAACCCACTCTCATTGCGCAGACGCAAATTCTTCTCTTCCTCCACGAAAATCTGATAACGCAATCGCATCGCTTGTTCGATTTCTTGTGAATTACTAGCCAGCTTCATCATCAGTTTCGCAGGTTGCGGCGCCAATTGTAGAGGTACTCCACTCATTCGTCCTCACGCCCTTCACTAGAGTTTTATAACTCTAGATTACCAGAGCAATATTTCCGATTTATTTGCGTGTTATGAAGAATTTGTAAGTTTGAGCACAAAAAAAGAACGCAATCGCTTAATAGCGAATTGCGTCCTAGACCCGTTAATTCATGAATTGCAAATAAATGAGTAAACGCTTCAACATGACGGCCGCTTGCGCTCGTGTTGCATAGGCATTCGGATTTAACTGCGTTTCCGTAACACCTTGGATCAAGCCTCGTTGCAAGGTAAATGCCATGGCATTCCTTGCCCAGTTATCAATGGCATGTTGGTCTGTGAATGGATTTAGAATCGTATCTTGCGCATAGCTTTCTTGTTGATCACCTGTGATTTGAACCGTACGATTAATCATAGCCGCCATCTGCTCACGTGTTACTTGCTGAAGAGGTCGAAAAGTCCCATCATCGTATCCCTCGATTAGGCCTGCGCTTGCCGCTGTATTTACCATTTGTGCATACCAATCTGTCTCGTGGATATCTTTGAATTGCGAGGGACCTGCCGCCGAATTGTTGCCACGCATACCTAGGGCACGAATGAGCAATGTGGCAAATTCAGCCCGGGAAATTTCCTTCTCAGGGGCGAAGTTTCGTTCATCAACCCCAGTAATGATATTTTTAGAGGCTAATTTTTCAACGTCTTCTTTGGCCCAATGTGCGCCCATATCCTCAAATTGCTTATTTTTTTGGATGATGGTGTACAACCCGCCATACTGGTCTTTAATAACCATATTCCATGTGTTATCCCCACCTGTTAGGAGGGACGGGACGAAAGCCATCTTGCCTGTTTCCGCATCAAGTCGAACTGCCGTCACATTAGGGGTATACGAAGCTCCTGGAAGCTTGATGGATCTCTCGACATGAATGTTCTCATAATGCGGTATTGAAACACCGCCTGCTTGAATTTCGAATTCAATCGGATTGGTCACTTGCAAAATCGCTTGCTCTGAGGCTGCTTGCTCCTTCAGCATTTCCGCTAGGTGACCTGCTTCATGTCGGATGAGAACGGCGAATAACCCATTTGTTCGATTGGCATCTCCAACATGATTTTTGAAAAGCATCAGAGGAATTGTAAACTGAATAGCGCTCATATCCAGTTGGAGGCTTGCATTCGCCCCTGTCTCCTGTAATCTACTCAACCTACTAGATGAGAATTCTACTATAGTTGTATCATGATCATCTTGAATTTGCATCGAAAGGGTTGTGGCTGATCCATTATTTATTGCATTGATCGCATCATTCAGTTCAGCTTCATCAATTCGAATTCTGGATAGCATACTGCCGTCAGGTGCCGATTCACGCACTCGCTCACTCGTAAGAAGTACCGTCGAAGAAGCGATCACCCTTGGACCTCCAGCTAATGTGTACGCTGCACTAGGCCCAGATGATGACCAGTTATTCGCCAAATCTCCCGCTTCTACTTTAAAGTTCATCGGTGTGCCTTGCGTTAACCCCGACATTTCGGTCGTTAGTTCACTTCCGCTCACAGTCGTTACCAACTCTGAGTCCTTATACACCCGATATGAAGTTACGCCAACATTGTCCGTAGCTGCAGTCCAGGTCAGAGTAACCGCAGATACCGAACTCGGTGTAACGGTAATTGTAGAGCCGTAGTTCCAAGTTGGAGCTACTAGATCTTTCAGTGCTACAGTAACATACACCGTTGTAGAGATGCCGCTATATGTTGCCGTAATAATAGCACTCCCTGCGCTTATAGCTGTCAGATAGCCGCCGGAGCTAACTGTGACGACGGATGAATTTGAACTCGTGAAGCTCGTATTCCCCGTTACTTCCGTAGCATTATATTGCGAATCATACGCATGAATAGTTATATACTGGGTGTCGTTTACGTCTAAAAATAAGGAGCTTTCATCAGCTTCAATCCGGCTCACCGCAGCTGTAACTTGTAGGCTCGCAGATGCTGTAAAATTCCCATAATGAGCGGTAATTGTCGATGAACCCGGTGAAATCCCTGTCACTACCCCACTGGCATTCACACTTGCTACTGATGGATTAGAGCTCGCAAATGTGAGTCCACTTGTCAATGTTTGCGTGGAGCTATCATATTTATATCCCGTCACATAAAGAGATCGTGTTGCACCTATTTGAAGTGAATACGTATAGGAGTCTAAGGCTATGCGATTCAAGTTTGGCACTAGGGAAGCTACCGTAATGGTCGCTGAAGTTGTTCTGCCGTTGTAGGTAACCGTCAAAGTTGTAGAACCCGCAGCTATTCCCGTTATTACCCCGCTTGCATTGACCGTTGCGACAGCCGTATTAGCTATTCTGTAGGTGGCACCGGATTGAATATTCGTCGTTTGTCCATTTGCATAGACCGCGGTCAAATAACTAGCTATCGTCTCACTAGGCTGCAGTTGATACCCCTCTTCATCCAAATAAACTCTTGTTGGTGTCTGTGTAGGAGGAAGGTTGGTTGAACCGCCATCTGGCCCGTAGATTTGAAACTCGGCGACACTGGCATACCCCCCTGACGCTGCTCGTGTTGTGGTTAACCGAAAATAACGTGCCGTAACATTCCCTTCATCCACATATCGCGGCTCAGCCGCCTGTGTATTTCCAGTCCGATCCGTAAAGGTATACCAACTCAGACCATCTATTGAAAAATCAATCTTGTACCCATACACATCTTGCGAATTTGTATACGTCGTCTCAAAACGCTGTACTTGATTCAGCTGCCCGAGATCCACGACAAGCCATTGTGGCAAGGTAGGGCTGCTTGGTGCCCAGCTCGATAATAACTGACCATCCACAGCCTTCTCAGAGCCCCATGAACCTGAAAAACTACTAAACGCTGCCGTAGTCTTATTGTGTGAAAGAAGCGCTAGTGAATCATTCGATGAATACACACGAAAATCATACACACTAGCTTGATCGCCAGGCGAACCAACGCCTAGCACTTGTAATCGGACGAATCTCGCCGTCATATCCCCGTTGTCCGAGTAAAAGGGAAAGTTAATAGATGAATTTGAGGATCGATCAGCAAAAACATGCCAATTGATGCCATCGATCGAGGTTTCAATCTTATAAGCATAAGAACTATTGACATGTTCAAATACAGTTTCAACCCGCGAAACATGCACATTTTGCGCAAGATCTACGGTTAACCATTGCGGGAGTTGCGCGTTACTCGCCACCCATTTCGTATGAATAAATCCATCAACTGCTTGACTTGCACTGTATGTAACTCCTGTAACCGTTGATGCAACAGTAGATTTACCTTGAGAAACCGGAATCTCAGAGGCATATGCATCTTTGGATAGACATACTAATCCAACTAAAGCGCATAGAAAAAAGAAAACCGTGATAGGGTATACAGTCCATCTGTAAACCGGATACGTCATGTCCACCCCCATTTATAAAGCGTTTACACTCATTTTATCAGAAGCCCTAGCATTCCGTATAGGGCCTCTAGGCTAATTATTGAATTATTCTGAATCTTTGTAAGACTTCCTAATTTCCTTTATCATGATGAAAAAGATCGAGGATATAAAGATAGAAAGCAGCACTTCACCAAGTGTAATTGCCATACCTTCACCTCAATTTCCATCGGTTTTGTTTAGTGTATGAGGCAACCGCACAAAATTGACGAAAGAACACAAAAATAAGCTTCCTCCGCATGTTACCATCGGAAGAAGCTTATTTTTTTTAACCTTTACGTGGCACGTCAAAGCTCCAAAAATCTTTCGCCAAGTAACTGTTGGCGTGAATTTGCTGCGCTTCATGGAGCAGCACATTGATGCTTTCTCCCTGATAGCGAGAGCTAAGATGCGTCATGATCAACGCATGGGCTCCAGCCTCCTGAGCTGTCCTTGCCGCGTCGGTTGAAGTCGCATGATCAAAGGCATACGCGAGTTCTTGCTTATCCATCGCGAACGTCGCTTCATGCACCAGCACATCAGCACCGCGCGCTAACCGCTTGGCACCTTCACAGTAGCGAGTATCCCCTAGAATAACAACGATGCGACCAGGAACTGGTGCACCTAAGAAATCTTGCCCATGGAACATTCGACCATCTTCCAGCTTCACGGAAAGACCTTGCTTTAATTGACCATAGAGCGGACCTGCGGGTACACCAAGCTCTTGCAACTTCTCGCTCAGCAACTTGCCAGGTTGATCTTTCTCTACAATTCGAAAACCGAAACATTCAATGCGATGCTCTAAGCGCGCAGTTTCCACAAGAAAGCTTTCATCTTCGAAAATAACGCCTTCCTCATCAAGTTCAACAAGATGAAGTGTATACGTTAGATGGGCACCACTGACCTCTAGCGCTGTCTCCACAAATTTCTTGAGCCCGCGTGGACCATAGAGCGTCAAGGGCGTATCGCCTCCTAGATAGGAGCGACTCGTCAACAATCCGGGAAGTCCGTACAAGTGATCGCCATGCAAATGCGTGATGAACAATTTCTCTGTACGCCCAAGTTTCACAGGAGAGTTCAATATCTGCTGCTGCGTACCTTCCCCGCAATCAACTAGCCAGTATGTTCCCCTCTCGTCCAATAAATTCAAGGCGATTGAGGTTACATTCCGCTGCTTGGAGGGCATCCCTGCCCCCGTTCCAAGAAAATACAAATCCACAAGCCAAACCCCATTCTGTTTCAATATCACATCGGTGGTAAAACCGAAAGCGAGGATACCGCGGAACCTGAACAGTTCACACTGGCTGCCTCGCTCTCCCCCTACTTATCCTACGTTAAAGTAACGTGCTTCTTTATGTGCAAAAACAATCGCAGAGACAGATGCTTCCGGCTCCATCATGAACGACTCCGTCAGCTCAACGCCGATATCCTCAGGCTTCAACAAATTAAACAGCTTCGCCTGATCATCGAGATTAGGGCATGCTGGGTAACCGAATGAGAAGCGTTGACCGATATATTTGGCCCCGAATCTTTCTTGCATGGTCATATCCACGCGATCTGCAATCCCAACGACATCACGCATAATGTGATGAACGCGCTCAGCAAAACCTTCTGCTACTTCTAAAGCTGTCGCTTGCAAAGCATGAGATTTCAAATAATCCCCTTTATCGCGCCATTCCTTAGCCAACTCATTAATATCATGGCCAGCTGTCACGAGTAAGAAACCTACGTAATCCATTTCGCCGCTTTCAACGGATTTCAAATAATCGGCCAAACATAAGTACGGCTCCTTGTCTTGTCGAGGGAATGTAAATGTCTCGAGTACCTTGCTTGTATCTGACGGATCATAAATGATGACATCATTCCCATTGGACTGTGCTGGGAAGAAGCGATACATACCATGAGCCTTAATAATACCATTATGCTGGGCAGCATGGAGAATCGAGTCAACTGTGTCTTTCAACTGCATCGCTTTCGTATCTTTATCACTCAACAACTGCTCGACTTTCCCCTTCAAACCAAGGTGATGACCTAACAGCATTTGCATATTCACATAAGGCATCAAATGGCTGATAGGATAGTCACGCAAGATATGACGATCCGTATCCTGCGGTACTTGAACAGGCAGATCTTTGGAAACAGCTGACGAACTCACGCGTGTAAGCTGTGGCAGCTTCTCTTCTTTTTTCCCCGTATCCATCACATCGGATTCCAAGCTATCACGAAGTTCTTGAATCAACCGTTTGCGCTGCTCAGGATCACTCAACTTGTTCGCAATATCCAGACCATCCATCGCATCCTTCGCATATAGAACTACACCCTCATATTCCGGTTGAATACGTGTCTTGGTGAATTTCCGAGTCAGCGCAGCTCCACCAACGAGAATCGGTACATCCACACCTGCAGTCCGCAAATCCTGCGCAGTAATTACCATTTGTTGTGCGGATTTAACTAGCAAGCCAGATAGCCCGATCGCATCTGCTTGTTCTTTCCGATAAGCTTCAATGATTTGTTCCGGCGGTACTTTAATCCCTAAGTTAATAATCTTGTATCCGTTATTGGACAGGATAATCTCAACGAGATTTTTCCCGATATCATGAACGTCCCCTTTGACAGTTGCCAAAATAATTTTACCCTTCACGGCAGTCTCGGATTTCTCCATAAATGCTTCTAGGTAATTAACGGACGCTTTCATTACCTCAGCGCTTTGCAGCACCTCAGCTACGATAAGTTCGTTCCCATTAAAGAGACGCCCAACTTCCTCCATTCCTTTCATGAGCGGCCCATTAATGACCTCTAGTGGGGAATAGGTTTGAAGTGCGATTTCTAAGTCCGGTATTAAACCTTCTTTTGTACCTTCAACAACATAAGAACCCAGTCTCTCTTCCAGAGATAGATTGGAAATCTTCTCTTTCTTTTCGACTTTTTTCTCACGGAAGTGAGCGACAAAATTCGCCAAAGTCTCATCCGTTGTATTATAAATGAGTTCTTCTGCTAGTTGACGCTCTGTTTCCGGAATCGATGCATACCGCTCTAGTTTCTCCGTATTTACGATCGCATAATCAAGTCCAGCTTTCGTACAGTGGTACAGATAAACCGAGTTCAGAACTTCACGACCTGCATCCGGTAAACCAAATGAGATATTACTTAGTCCTAAAATCGTTTTTGCAAGCGGATATTTCTCTTTAATCAGCTTAATCCCTTCAATGGTTTCCACGGCAGAACCAATGTATTGCGGATCTCCTGAACCAACAGGGAACATGTTCGGATCAAAAATAATATCTTCCGGATTCATCCCATACTTGCCAGTAAGAAGCTCATAGGAACGAGTTGCCACTTCGATTTTCGCTTGACGCGATACCGCTTGGCCGCGCTCGTCAATCAGAATACATACGACAGATGCTCCGTAACGGTGAATCAATGGTAAAATCCCTGCGAATTTCGTTTCTCCATCTTCTAAGTTAATCGAGTTGATAATCGCTTTACCTTGTGAATATTTGAGTCCAAGCTCAATGATGTGATCATACGTCGAGTCAATCATTAATGGCACTTTAACTTTTTTGACAACCTCTTGCATGAATTCCTCTACTGCGTAGGCTTCGTCAATATCGGTATCTTGTAGATTAATGTCGATAACATGTGCGCCGTTTTTCACTTGGTTCCGAGCAATTTCAGAGCCCTCTTCAAATTTGCCCTCTTTAATCAGACGCTTAAACTTTCTGGATCCGGAAATATTCGTCCGCTCGCCAACCATGATAGGTCGGTTCTCTGGCTCAATATAGACGGTCTCGATACCTGAAATCGCAGGTGGATGGGAGCCATATTCCGATCTTGGCTTGTAATTCGCTAACGTCTCAGCCATCGCACGAATGTGCTCAGGCGTCGTTCCGCAGCAGCCGCCGGCAATATTGATCCAGCCTTGCTCTGCAAATCCAGCCATCTTCTTCGCCAAAGATTCTGGTGATTCGTGATAGTGACCATTCTCATCCGGCAAGCCTGCGTTCGGATAGCAGCTGATCGCTGTATCTGCAATACCGGCTAATGTACGGATGTGATCTCTCATGAATTCTGGTCCTGTTGCACAGTTCAAACCCATCGAAATCGGCTTCAAATGTTCGAGTGAAATATAGAACGATTCAATATTTTGTCCAGCAAGCGTTGTACCCATGGGCTCAATTGTTCCGGAAATCATAATGGGCAGCTCTACACCTAAAGTTTCAAAAGCTCTGCGAATCCCAATACTTCCTGCTTTCACGTTGAGTGTATCTTGGGAAGTCTCCAACAACATCGCATCAACGCCAGCTTCAACAAGCGCAAGCGCCTGTTCGTAGTAGCTTTCTTCCAGTTGCTCGAAAGTCACACCACCCGTTACGGATAGGGTCTTGGTTGTCGGACCCATTGCCCCCACAACGTATCTCGGCCATTCTGGTGTGGAATATTTCTCAGCAGCCGCAATTGCCAATTTGGCAGCAGCGATATTTAACTCCCGATGACGATCTTGCAAGTCATATTCCGCCAAAACGACACTTGTCGTACCGAAGGTATTCGTTTCTATCATATCAGCGCCAGCGGCGAAATAAGCTTCGTGAATTTTTTGAATGACATCTGGGCGTGTCACACATAGGATTTCATTACACCCATCTAAGTCATCACTTCCGAAATCATCAGCCGTCAAATTCTCCTGCTGGATCATCGTACCCATGGCACCATCTAGGATCATAATCTTTTTCTTTAGTTGTTCTTGAATCGGTGGTTTCTTCATGAATAGACTCCCTTTCAACTTTTCCTAAACCGTAATAAAAAAAACGACAAATTATGTTAAGATTTAGTGTAACAGAATAAGGCCTTTATGAAAAGATTTTGAATTATCATAAATTCCTATGGGTTTTATCGGAAATATTTATTTCCTTCCATCGACAGTTACCATGATTTCCACTATAATATGTATATATTTATTGAAGAAAGAGGGATGTAGCGTGGCACAAATTAGAATTCGTAATACAAATGAACGCATCGAAGGCGAAAATGAAGTTAAAGCCTTCTTGGATAGTCAACAAGTTGTCTATGAACACTGGGATGCAAACAAGCTTCCTGCCCCACTACGCGAGAAATTTATCCTAAGTGATGAAGAAAAAGCAGAAATCATTTCCACGTATGAACCAGAAATTAAAGATCTAGCCGCTAGACGCGGGTATGAAATTTGGGACGTTATTTCCCTTTCTGATGTAACTCCGAATATCGAAGAGCTTCTGAAGAAGTTCGAGCAAGTGCATACGCACACCGAAGATGAGATTCGTGCCATCGTTTCAGGTAAAGGAATTTTCATTATCAAATCCGAAGAACACGGCTATTTCGATGTTGAACTTGAGCCAGGAGATGTCATCTCCGTACCAGAGAACACGAACCACTTCTTCACTTTGATGGATAACCGTGAGATCGTTGCTGTTCGCCTTTTCATCGAAAAAGATGGTTGGGTTGCTTACAATGTCGATGATCCACAATTCAGTAAAGCTTAATCTATACTTCGTAAAAAATAGCCCAACAGCACAGGACATTACGTCTTGCTTAGCTGCTGGGCTTTTCTATTAATAGACCTTATGACCTAACCGTTCGCAATAATCGGTAATACTTCTTGAAGACGGCTTACTTCGTAAGCAGGTACGATTTCATCGCCACTTTGTAGTCCGTGGTGATTAATCCAAATATTGCGCATACCGATGCTTCCCGAACCCAAAATATCTGTCGTTAGCTTGTCCCCAATCATAATGCCTTCCTCAGCATTGATCTCAAGCAGCCCTAATGCATAGTTGAAAATAGCCGCAGCTGGCTTCCCTTGACCGAATTCACCTGAAATTACGATGTGATCAAAGTAAGAAGCAATCGCAGGAACACCTGCTAATTTCTCTTTTTGAAGATCTGGTGAACCATTCGTCAGAAGAAGTAGCTTGTAGTTACCCTTCAACGCGTCTAACACGCGGAACGTTTCTTCATATACATAAGGACGACTGCGACGCTCAGCTGCAAAAAACTCACCTAGCTTGTAGCCCAGCTCACGATTCTCGATCCCAAGCGCTGCTAATCCTCTTGTCCACGATTCCGTGCGGTAGCCTGGCGCTAGCTTCTCTAACTTACGGAAGTTCTCATCTTCGCCTTGCGTGAAGTTAGCCCATAGTCCTTCAAATGGATTAATCCCAATCATTTTCGTAAATGGGAACGTCTCAAAAGATTCATACAAACTTCTTGCTTCTTTACGAACAGACGCTTCTAATTCCTCAGGTTTTACATCGACATGCTTCGCTGCTTCTTCACAAGTTGCAGTAAAGGCTTCCTCCACACTACGATCATCCCATAATAGCGTATCATCCAAATCAAAAAGCACAGCTTTCAACGTCATCATTCATTTCCCCTTTGAATGTAGTATCTATGTGTAAGCTTAATTCTCTTCGTCAGTGAACTTAATCGAATCCAATTGGACTTTCAGGTTCCCTCTGAATGCATCAATATACTTCCTTCTCAGCTCGTTGCGCTCATCCATTTCTGCATCTGTAAGGCCAACTGTCTTCGCTTTACGAGCTAATTCATTGATGCGCTCAATCGTTTTATCCATGCTGTCACTCATTGTAATCCTCCCAGTCAAAATTTCAATATGAGTATTACTTTGCCATCACCGTTTGTGATTGTCAAGGATACATCATAAAGAGCCATAGACCTAAAGGTCCATGGCTTAACTTTCATCTATATAGATAGCTAAAAATGTACGTATTAAGGAAGTAATAGAACCTGACCCGCTTGTAGCGAACTGCTCGATAAATGATTAAATGATTTCAATCGTTCGACGTAAGAACGTGTGTTCTCACCCTTGTTTTTGTGAGAGTCTGCGATATCCCACAGTGTATCACCACTTTGAATGACAATCTTCTCGTGTTGAATCGGTTGTGCTGATGGTTGAATGGAAGCAATTGGTGTAGACGCTGTAACCGCACTATCACCTGCATAGGCTTGTACAATCGCACCAAACGAAAACACAGTTCCAAGAATGACTGCTATCAGCAAGAAACGAAGTAGTAGTTTCGCATGACCCCGTTTAGTCGTCATCCCTTTGGATGCTTGAGCAGTACCTTGAAGTGTTGTTCTTCCGTTCGATTGTGAATAAGCCATATACATAAAATCATCCCCCAAACATTTGTTCTGATATCAGAATAACACGAACACATGTTTGAGTCAACCATTTCTCGAACTTATGTTTGTACGAACTCGGGTTCTATGTTATACTTTGGGTAATGATTCCCAGTATTGGAGTGATATCTTATGAGTAAAATTTCGCAGCGTCAACAAGCAATCATGGAATTCATTAAGAACGAAGTGAAAGATAAGGGCTACCCGCCTTCCGTTAGAGAAATAGGCGAAGCTGTTGGACTAGCTTCCAGTTCAACTGTACATGGACATTTGGAGCGTCTTGAGAAAAAAGGCATGATTCGTCGAGATCCTACTAAACCGCGTGCAATCGAAATTCTAGGGCTTGATGGTGCCGAAACCCAGTTCAATGTCAACGTCGCTCGTGTTCCCCTCGTTGGTAAAGTAACGGCTGGTGTTCCGATCACAGCCACTGAGAATATCGAAGATTATTTCCCGCTTCCTACCAGCATGGTTGGTGACAACAACGTGTTCATGCTCAGCATTATGGGTGACAGTATGATCGAAGCTGGCATTCATAATGGCGACTATGTCATTGTTAAACAACAACAAACAGCGAACAACGGCGATATCGTTGTCGCTATGACCGAAGATGATGAAGCTACCGTTAAGCGTTTCTACAAGGAGAAGGATCACATTCGCCTTCAACCTGAGAACTCCGCGCTACAGCCTATTCTCTTGAAGAATGTAACGATCCTTGGGCGCGTTATCGGTTTGTTCCGGGATATGTAAGACACCAATACCGCAAAAAAGCAGGCCCTCAAAGTGATATCTCACTTTGAGAGCCTGCTTTTTTTCATCTTTTTAAAAAGTTAACACCCAGTTCCCCGCACGGAAAATCGGTTCGATCGTCCCATCTGCTAGCTCCCCATCGATCTCAAGTTCCGCAGAACCTATCATGAAATCCACATGGATCAAGGAGCTATTCCCTCCTCGAGCTTTCAACTCCGCATTGGACAGCGTAGTCCCTTCCTTTAAATTGATCGGATAACAACTGCCTAAGGCCAAATGGCATGACGCATTCTCATCTATACCCGTGTTATAGAAAATACGATTAACATTGGAAATCGGAGAATCAAACGGTACAAGCGCAACCTCTCCTAGATAACGCGCACCTTCATCCATATCCAATAAACGAGCCAAATGGTCATAACCCACTTCAGCTTGGAAATCTACAACCTTACCTGCTTCGAACGTAAATGAAAACCGATCTACTAATGCCCCATTGATATTTAACGGCATCGTACTCGCTACAGTCCCACTTACCCCTGTTCGGTTAGGAATGGTAAACACTTCTTCCGTCGGCATATTTGCCACATAACGGATGCCCCGAGCGTTCTCATTATCCCCGCCTAGCCAAATATGTCCCTCAGGCAGCTCAACTCGTAGATCAGTCCCTGTAGCCCGATAACGCAGCGCTTTATAGCTTCTTTCATTCAACAAGCTATGCGTGGACTTTAGCGTATCCAAATGTGTCTGCCATGCCGCAATAGGATCATCTTCATATACTCGATTGAATTTAAAAACAGCATCCCACATCGCAGGAATACGCTCCTCTTTAGGCAAATCCGCATACACCATGTTCGCCCAGGCTTCTGTAGGCGCTTTGATCAGACACCAGCTGAACTGGCCTGTACGTACGTACTGTTGGTACTTGGCTCTCGCCGTCGATGCAGCTTTCGATGCACGCGAAATTAAACTAGCATCAATCCCGTCATACAAGTTCGGATTCGGAACCTTGATATTCAACAATGCGCCGCCATTTTCTACAAAGCGCTCCAACATCGTCGTGTACCACTCCGGGTAATAGTCCATGGATTCATCCGGCGCATGATCAAATTTGCTACGTGTTACGACATCGTCTTGCCAATGCACATGCACATATTTTGCACCTGCTTCATAAGCTTTCTGGACAATAAGCCTTGTTAAATCAAGCGTCTCAATCGGCGCCTCTACCAAGAGGTCCTGACCTTTATTCAAATTAACCCCAATGCGAATCACTAACTCTGCATACTTTTCTAGATTTCTATTAAAATTGTCCATTGTTCAATTACGCTCCTTCGCATTAAAAAGCCCATCAACTCTTCCCATCGATACCGAGACGAGATTGACAGGCTTATCCTATGTAGTTGTCAAATAAGATCTATCTCTATGATACCGCACCCCATAAGGGGTTGGCAATCTTAGCCTGTTCCTCCCCAAAGAAAAACCCCCGACGCTTAGAGCGCCAAGGGCTTCGCTGCCTAGTACAGGGATAGATATTGATCTCTTTCCCATTGGTGAACTTGTGTGCGGTACATGTCCCACTCAATTTCCTTCAACTCATAGAAATGTGCCAACGCGTGTTCGCCTAGTGTATCGCAAACAACATCATCACGTAGCAATTCATCTAAAGCTTGTTTCAAGTTAAGCGGTAAGCTAGGAATACCTTCAGCTTCACGCTCTTCTTCCGTCATCACATAAATGTTACGATCGGTTGGCGGAGGAAGTTGCATTTTGTTCTTGATTCCGTCCAAACCAGCAGCTAGCATAACTGCCAATGCCAAGTATGGATTTGCCGCTGGATCCGGGTTACGAACTTCAACACGCGTGCTTAGACCACGGGAAGCTGGAATGCGAATCATCGGGCTGCGGTTACTAGCTGACCATGCTACATAACAAGGCGCTTCATAACCAGGAACTAGACGTTTATAGGAGTTAACCGTTGGGTTCGTAATCGCTGCAAAAGAACGCGCATGACGAAGTACGCCCGCCATATATTGTCTTGCTACTGTGCTCAAACCTAATTTATCGCTTTCATCATAGAACGCATTCGTCTCACCCTTGAACAAGGATTGGTGACAGTGCATCCCTGATCCGTTCATTCCGAACAATGGCTTCGGCATAAACGTTGCGTGCAAGCCATGCTGTCTAGCTACTGTTTTGACAACAAGCTTAAAAGTCTGAATTTGGTCAGCTGCTTTGATCGCATCTGCATATTTAAAATCGATTTCGTGTTGGCCTGGCGCTACTTCGTGATGAGAAGCTTCAATCTCAAAGCCCATTTCTTCCAAAGTTAGCACGATATCACGGCGGCAGTTCTCACCTAGATCCATCGGTGCCAAATCAAAGTAACCACCTTGGTCATTCAACTCCGCAGTTGGGTTACCTTTTTCATCTGTTTTGAAAAGGAAGAATTCTGGTTCTGGTCCAACATTCATCGCCGTGTAACCCATTTCTTCTGCTTGCTTTAATGCGTTTTTCAAAATAGCGCGCGGATCCCCAGGGAATGGCGTGCCATCCGGCATATAAATGTCACAGATTAAACGTGCAACTTTGCTTTCTGTAACCCATGGGAAAATAACCCATGTATCCAAATCCGGATACAAATACATATCCGACTCTTCAATACGAACGTAACCTTCGATAGAAGATCCATCGAACATCATTTTATTATCAAGCGCTTTCTCAAGTTGGCTTAGAGGAATTTCTACGTTCTTAATACTTCCCATCAAGTCTGTGAATTGCAAACGGATGAAACGAACGTTTTCTGCTTTGGCAATACGAAGAATATCTTCTTTGGAATAGTTAATGTTATAACTCACGTGTGCATTCTCCTCTCAAATGTTAAGCGATTGGACAACTGATTTTATTTGTAAAATCTGGACAATTGCCCCTGAATCAAAGACACTTGATCCGGACGTTTACCCCCGCCAATCAATTGCTGCTTCAGCATTTTGTGCAATTGAGAGTCGGTTAATTCTTTCCGTTTCACTTCCGTGTGCTCGTTAAGGATGGTGGCATCCTCAGAATCCTTATCCACAGGGATTAGAACCTGCTTAATACCTGCAATGTTGACACCTTTTTCAATCAAATCTTTAATCTCAAGAAGACGTTCCACGTCATTAAACGAATAGAGCCGTTGATTACCAGCCGTACGTGCCGGGATGATCAGTTCGTGTTGCTCATAGTACCGAATTTGTCTTGCTGTCAAATCAGTCAGCTTCATGACGATTCCGATAGGGAATAACGCCATATTTCTACGTATTTCATCACTCATGCTAATCACTCCTGGTCAGTAAGTACCTCTCTCTCATTGTACCTTTCTAACAAAAACGTGTCAAGGAGTGTCAGGTTTGTTCACAGATTAAATTTTCACAGTAATCCCTTGTCTTCCATATGTTGGATAGCCGTTAGTACACCTAACTTGCAATGTGAGTAGGTCAAGCCGCCCTGCATATATGCGATGTATGGCTCTCGAATTGGCGCATCTGCGGACAGCTCCAAGCTGCCACCTTGAATGAATGTGCCTGCAGCCATGATGACCGGATGCTCGTAGCCAGGCATGTCCCAAGGCTCTGGCACGACATGCGAATCGACAGCAGACGCCTTCTGGATGCCTTGGACGAAAGTGATCAAGTGCTCCGCCGACGTGAAGCGGATCGCTTGAATCAAATCCGTCCGCGGCGCGTCCCAACGCGGAGAGCTCACAAAGCCGAGGTCTTCGAAAATCGCAGCTGCGAAGACCGAGCCTTTGACGGCTTGCCCCACCAAATGCGGGGCAAGAAATAGCCCTTGAAACATGGCTCGTGTCGCGCCGAGCATGGCTCCGACCTCGCCCCCAATACCGGGGGCGGTCAGTCTGTACGCGGCGAGCTCGACGAGGTCAGCTCGCCCGGCGATGTAGCCGCCGGAAGGGGCGATGCCGCCGCCGGGGTTCTTGATCAGCGAGCCGGCCATGAGATCGACGCCAACCTGCGTCGGTTCCTGCGGCTCTGTGAATTCGCCATAGCAATTATCCACGAAGACAATCAGCTCTGGGTTGATCTCTTTGACAAATCGGACCATTTCGCCGATTTGTTCGATCGTGAACGACGGCCGCCACGAGTAGCCGCGTGAACGCTGGATGCCGATCACCTTCGTGTTCGGCTGAATGGCTGCGGTGATGGCGGACCATTCCGGAGAGCCATCTTCCAAGAGCTCGACTTCGTCATAGCCGATGCCGAAGTCTTGGAGGGAGCCTGTGCCATCGCCAGGCTTACCAATGACTTTATGCAACGTATCATAGGGCTTACCCGTGATGTAAAGTAGATGTTCGCCAGGTCGAAGCACGCCAAACAGAGCCGTACCAATCGTATGCGTGCCTGATACAAAGTGAGGCCGCACAAGTGCTGCTTCCGCTCCCATTGCATCCGCGTACACTAAATCCAGCACCTCTCTGCCGCGGTCATTATACCCGTACCCCGTCGATGAAGCAAAATGATAATCACTTACTTTATGTTTTTGGAAGGCTTCAATGACCTTCCATTGATTACGATCAATGGTTTTCTCGATTTGACGAAAAGCGCTCTCTACGCGTTGCTCCGCCTTTTCCATTCTTGCAAGTACTTTTTCCCCGAAATGCATCTTAGTTGCTCTCTCCCTCGTTCTCATCCTGCTCTGACTTTTTCTCTACCGATTGATCGTAATCTACCAGCAGATAGGCCTGTTTGACATAATCCTCCTTGTTTACTCGAACCTTGAAGATCATGTCTTCCCCATCCACATCGGTCTCAAGTACCTCGCCAATGCGATACATGAGGGCAATGATATCCCCTTTATTAGCTGGAATGCGGAATTCTTTGCTATCGCCCATCAGCTTACCTTCAATAGTAATACGAAGACGCTCTAGATCGTCAGGCGTGTAGGCACTCATTTTCATGAATTCGCCTTCCGTTGTAAGCATTTCACGATCTTCCGCAGGACAAAGATCAATTTTATTAAAAATCGTGATTTGTTCTTTCTGATGAGCGCCAAGCTCTTCCAACACTTCCTGCACGACACGCATCTGCTCGCCCCGCATATCCGTTGAGCTATCTACCACATGAAGAATCAAATCAGCCTCATTCGCCTCTTCCAACGTGGCGCGGAACGAAGCGACAAGATCATGGGGAAGATTTTGAATAAAACCTACTGTATCTGTAAGAACGATTTCCTTCCCGCTTGGTAATACCATTGTGCGTGATGTTGGATCTAGGGTAGCGAAAAGTTGATTCTCAATATAGACATCCGCCTGGGTTAGTTGTTTCAACAACGTAGATTTCCCTGCATTGGTATACCCCACTAAAGCGACTTGGAATACACCGCTCTTCTTACGACGTTCTCGGTGCAGTGTACGGTGACGAACAACTTCCTCCAGCTGTGCCTTAAGCTCGTCAATGCGCCCACGGATGTGCCGGCGATCGGTTTCCAGCTTCGATTCACCGGGACCTCTCGTTCCGATACCGCCGCCTAGACGAGACAGGTTTTTACCTTGCCCTGAAAGTCTCGGCAACAGATAGCTTAGCTGCGCTAGTTCAACCTGAATAATCCCTTCACGAGTTTTGGCACGTTGGGCAAAGATATCCAAAATCAACTGCGTACGATCAATAATTTTCACATCAAGTGCTGCTTCCAAATTACGAACCTGTGCACCTGACAGTTCCTGGTCGAAGATCGCTGTATTTCCGCCAAGCTCTTCCAACATTAGCTTTAATTCTTCGACCTTTCCTTTTCCAATAAACCACTTGGTATCCTTGGCTTCTTTGTTCTGTGTCATTGTCTCCAGCACCTGAACACCAGCAGTTTCTGCCAGCTTCACTAGCTCTTGCAACGAATATTCGGCCAAAAGCTCATTTTTCTTCTGTTTCTGTGTAATCAAACTGACGAGCACAGCTCTGTCATCGATGTCTTTCTCTACCATATGTGAAGTTGTTTTCATAGTCGTCTCCTTTAACTTCCTGCAAATGACTTAAAATGACTGAAATAAGGCCCTACTGGCCTATTCCTTCATTATTGTGTAGGAAATGATTAGGAAAGTCAATTTGCCTCTCAGGAAAATTCGATTATAACGGACTTCCTTTTAAAAAGATGAGCTGTCACACAAGTAGAATAATCTACCCACGCAACAGCCCTGTTAACACCCACGTATTTTACTCAAATAATGATTGCCCTAAATAGGAGCCTTTCGAAGGAACACCAGGCAAAACAGCAAAATAGCCTCCACCTGTCGTATCCGTATAGGCAAGCATTTGATCCGGCATTTTCGGATTCGTTAATCGTTTTTGGATCGATTCAAACTGGGTTTGGATATTTCGATTGAAACAGACAAACAACAAACCTGCATTAATGCGACCTACACTGTCTAGATTTTCCATGAAATTATAACCCCGTCGCAAGATACGCTCACGTTCCGAATTCTCTCCCGTACGTGGATTAGAAAGACGTATATGTGAATCTAGAGATGTCACCTTGCCGTCGGCATCTGCTTCAAACTGCGGTGTATCGAACTCCGCTTTGCCATCAATCGGGGCACCTGATACCTTCTGACGGCCAATGATTTCTTCTTGATCAGCGTAGGACTGTTGATCCCACGTTTCAATCCGCATATGAATGCGGCGAACGACCATATACGTACCGCCAGCTAACCAAGGTGTACCATCTCCTGCATCAGCCCAGACATTATTTGTCATAAATAATTCATCCTGCAGGGCTGGGTTTGCTGTACCATCCTTAAAACCAAACAAATTCCGCTTCGTCCCCTGTGCTTTCACACCGAGCTGCCCCGTTTGCTGCCAACGCAAATGAGCAACGCCTCTAGCCGCTTTAGATAGATTGCGAATCGCATGGAAGCAGATGATCGGATCATCGGAACATGCTTGCACAACAATGTCTCCGTGGGTCAATTGCTCCTCCAGTGAGTCTTTATGGAAGATCGGCATTTCCGTTAAACCAGCAGGTTTACGCGAACGAAGACCGAAACGATCCATGCCTTCCTTTTCAAAAAGAGAAGCGCCTATGGCAAATGTAAGGGTTAATTTCCCTGTATCAAGCCCCAACTGCTCCCCCGTATCCGTTGGCGGAAACGCCGCATCCTGCGGCTCAACTGCGAGCGGTTTGCCAGCCATAAGCGTGGCCGCCATCTCCGTCCATTGCTTCAGAAGCGCTTGAAGTTCCTTCACATCACTTGTCGTTACATCGAAAGCTGCTACATTTGCAAAGTTCTGCTGGGGTGTAACAACACCTGTTTGATGATTTCCATAAAAATCCAGGATCTCAGAGGTAGTGTTGGCGGCAACTTTATTCGTCGGAATCGCAGCTTGCGCTTTCCCCAACAAATCTCCCAAAACTACGCCCGCAGCGCCTGCAGCCGTCATCCCCAAGAAAGCTCGTCGATTCATTTTGCCAGACATACCGCTCACCCACTTTTATTTATTTGCTTAAGGTTCCTGGCATCTTTACAAGCGGTTCAGCCAATGCTTCTAATTTATTCTTCAGATCGACTTGTTTGGCTTGCTCTAATTTACTGAAGTCATTCCAAGTTGGACCAACAGGTGAAAGAGTGTTTATCGTCTCGATAACCGTCGCCAAACTCTTACTAATTTTCTCATCCAACGCTGCATCTTTCTTCTTCAATTCCACTTTAACTAGATCGTAGATCGCTTGTGCACCTTCTACATTGGCGCGAATCACCGGCACTGTAGCACCGCTCCAACGTTCTTCTTCACCTGTAATTTTGCTGGATTGTGCTTCTTCCATCAATTCGCCAACACCTGCGATAAAATCCGTAGGAGCAATCGTTGTACCTGCAATCGCTTGTTGCATCTTCTTACCATCTTCAAGCAAACGCGCAGCAAATGGCTCGGCATCCTTCACATTCTTCTTCACAAACAGTAGATATTCAATTCGGTGATACCCTGTAAAAGCAGGATCTTTTTCGTTTTTAAAATCGTCCACACGTGCGTCCATAACGCCATCCAGCTCACTGAACGTTTCAATAATGGGCTCAATTCTCTCATATGGCATCCGAGCTAGTCCATAAGCTTCAGTCGCTTTTTTCAAATCACCACTTTTAATAGCTGTATTCAATTGATCAAGTACTGTCACCAGTTGGTTACCTTGGTCTTGCACATACTTGTTATAAGCTTTGGCCGCATCCTTAAGCGCAGCAGAAGCTTCAATCACGTCTTTATTAACCGCACCTTTATTATCTGTAAAAGAGGTTGTCAGCTCCGTCAGAGCTGATTTTAAATTTGTATTTAAAGCTGTTAAGGTAGGAAAATCCAGCTTATCTTCCTTTAATCCCGCTTCTAGCGGAGTTAAGTACTTTTCCACTTTAAAATATAATTCCGGGAATTTCGGTTTCACTTCATCTTCAAAGCTGGCCCATTGATCTTGCAGTTGATCAGCAAGTTTCTTAGCATCCTTGACTTTCGCGGCATCTAATTGGCCCTTCAAACTATCGACACTCGTCACTAACGTTGAGGAACCTTCTTTAAAAGGTACTTTCGCAACCTCTGTTGGCTCTGATTTTCCACAACCTGCGAGTACAAGTGTTGTTGCTGCTGCTAAAATAATGAGTTGTTGACTTTTTTTCATGGGATATTCCCTCCACTTTTCTTTAAATTAGGATTTATTAGTTAAAGATATATTTCTCGTCTGTCGTGTTTTACGACGATCCCAAATCACCGCTAACAGCGCCAGAAGCAATAAGATGAATTGAGGAATTGCGCTCTCTAAAGTAGGATATAAAGCTGCGGCATCCCAGCTTGGCAGCCAATCGGCTGTTGTCGCTGGCAAATAACCAGCTAATTGCAGTCCGTGAACGCCCATCCCTGCAAACTTGAAACATAAATAAAAGACAAAAACACTTGAGATTAGGAAAAAAGGGCGCATTGGAATACGCAGACCGATCTTCAGAATCAAGAAAGCTACAATAAGCAGGATGCTAACACCAATTCCAATCCCGCCAAGCAAGGAAGCTAAAGAAATCGAAGATGCCATACCGATCATAAACAGGACCGTTTCTGTCCCTTCACGGAACACAGCTAGAAACGCAAGTAAGCTGAGGGAAGCCAAACTTCCAGTTGCCAATGCCTTAACACTTTGATTACGAATGTAGGACTGCCAATTGGAAATGCTTGATTTACTATGAAGCCAATAGCTCATATACAGGAGCATGAGCGAGGCAAATACCCCTGTGCAACCAGCAATTAGAAAGTTATTGTTACCAAAGGCGCTCGCCGAAAACAACTGCTGAACCACAATGCCAAGCGCTAGAGAGACAATAAGTCCTCCATACACACCAAACCAGATCCATCTCTTCTTATCTTCATGGCCAGCCTTTTTGAGAAACCCTAGTAATGCTATGACTACTAATAAGGCTTCAAGCCCTTCCCGAAGAATGATCGTCGTGGCATCAAGCATTGTATAGCTTGTTTTCGCGGCTAATGGTTGTAAAGCGGCATGCATCCGAGAAATCGTTGCAACCGCATCCTCCATTTGTGGCGGCGCAGCGGAAAGCTGTGCATATGCCGTTACCATGTCTCGCTCCATTGAGGTATAGACAGCCTGAGATTGTGTCAATACGATTCCTTCAATAAGCAACCAGGAATTACGAAGCGTTTGAATACTATCTGCTGCTCCCTTTATATCCTTTTGCTTCACTTGATCTGATGCCCTCTCCAACAACGTCACAAGAGAGGCTACGGTGATCTGGCTGTCACTCTTTGCAGAAGAACCAAATGCGGCGAGATTCCCTTCTATGAAATAGAGATTCAACGTATGTAATTCCTTCAATTTTGCAGCGAGCTTCTGCGCATCAACAGGCTGCTTCATTGTTTGCAAGGACGCTTCTCCCATCGCGCCTTCAATCTTCTGATAGGCAGCCAATGATTGCGCCTTGATGCCATCTTCATAACTCAGCCAATTGATTTGAAAAGCTTCAAACAACTTCGTTGCCTGCTCGATCTGACCGTTTTCTGCAGCCTGAATCGCACTTACAATCCCCACATCTTCCTTGACCAAGTCATCCTGCGCCTTTGCGCCAACGCCCAGTGGAACAGATAAGAACAATAGCAGTGCTATCCAGCTTGATAAGATGATTTTTCGCAAACATGACAACTCCTTTGGAGTGACAAACATAATGTCGTCTCATTTCATTTATAAGTAATATTGATAATCATTATCAATGGATTATTTACTCTGTTTATTTTACTCCGATCCGCTTAACTGTCAATCTTTTTACATACGAAAAAAACCAATTAACTAAAATAAGTTAATTGGCTTTTAAATCCCTATTTAAATTTCACATCTTCCGGACGAATCGACATCAGTTCGATTTTGGATGGTGTGTTCACATACTGACTAAGTAATCGAACGGCTTGATGCCGCATCGCTTTTTCCAGTATGTTTCTAACATACCTCGCATTGCTGAACGCCCGCCAGGTCATCGCTTTCTCTTCAGCGAGATGTTGCTTTAATTTCGCAAGGGTTTGCGGTAAGAGCACATACTCCCGATCCTTCGCCATCAACTCCGTGATTTGGATCAGTTGATCAATGGCATAATCCTCGAATTCAATTTGAATGGGAAAGCGCGAAGGAAGTCCAGGATTTGTCGCTAAGAATTGCTCCATTTCATCACTATAGCCAGCCAGAATCAGGATAAATTCATTTTTCTTGTCTTCCATGCCTTTAACTAGCGCATCAATGGATTCCTTGCCAAAATCCTTCTCGCCGCCACGTGCCAAGCTGTATGCCTCATCAATAAATAGGACGCCGCCCATCGCTTTTTTCATCAGTTCGCGTGTTTTCAATGCGGTATGCCCGATGTATTCACCTACAAGGTCTGCCCGTTCCACTTCAATGAAATGTCCCTTACTCAGTACGCCCATAGCATGAAACATGCGGCCTAGAAGCCGTGCTACTGTCGTTTTCCCAGTTCCAGGAGCACCCTTGAAAATCATATGGTACACATGAGCATTGCTCAAAAGTCCAGCTTCAACACGAAATTGTGAAATCTGGAGGAGCGCATAAATTTCATGTACCAGCTCTTTGACATTTTCTAAGCCTATTAGCTGATTCAGCTCTTTGAAAATATCGGATAGCGGCCCCTCCATTGGCGTCCTTTTGCCAGAAATCATTGGCTCGGCGTCGGCAAGGGGGACAGCTCCTGACTGCCCACCCGATCCCTCAACAGTACGCCGCTGACTGCCTGGTTCCGGCTGCCGTAAAACGATGTTGATTTGTCTGGATGGCAAGCTTCTACCACTCATGAGGATCACCTCGTTTACATGATGGTTTATTAGTTCGTATCCACCATCCTACGCTTGGAAACGCCATTTTAGACCGTAGCCAGCATAGTAATACAAGGTTAGTTGTGACTTGCTCCTTTGAGACTTAGGCTAACATAAGCAAAGCTATGAATATCTCCTTATCCAAAGCGCCGAAGTACCTTTTCAACTCCACATCAGACAAGCGTTCACGCACTACATTCTCCTCATACCGTGTACCAGTTAGCTTCTCTTCCAGCTCTGCGACATCATGTGCACCAAAGAAATCGCCAAATATTTTCACTTGCCTAATATGTCCTTCTTCAATAGCTAGCCGAATATCAATTCGACCAATGCCTTCAATTCTTTTCGCATGTTGAACCGTACTTTTGGGTGACTTGCCGTAGTTCCAATCCCAATTCTGATACCGCTCTTCGGATATTTGATGAATCTGATTCCAGTCTTCTTCAGTAAGCTTGTATGTTGGCACAGATGCTTCATTCACTCCGAAAATAGAGGTAAGAAGCTTCACTCTGAACGCCTCCATCGTCAGGGGTTCTTTCAGAAATTCAACGATATTCGCAACCCGGCTGCGGATAGATTTAATTCCTTTTGATTGAATTTTATCCGGATCAACACGAAGGGCTGACACGACATTCTCTACTTCCGAATCAAACAGAAGCGTGCCATGACTAAACATTCTCCCCTTCGTTGAAAATTGCGCATTACCCGAAATTTTGCGTTCCCCTACTTGAATATCATTGCGACCTGTTAACTCCGCTTCGATACCAAGTCCATGCAGTGCTTCAACCACGGGAGCCGTAAACTTTTGAAAATTGTGAAAGGAATTCCCATCATCTTGGGTGATAAAACTAAAATTCAAGTTGCCCAGATCGTGGTAAACCGCGCCTCCCCCAGATAATCGACGAACAACGTGCAGGTTATTTTCTTTGACATATTCAGCATTAATTTCTTCAATTGTATTTTGATTTTTACCGATTATGATGGAGGGTTCGTTAATATAAAAAAGCAAATAACTTTCGCCAGCTGGGAGCTGTCGCAGAGCAAATTCTTCAATGGCCAAATTGATTCTCGGATCCGTAATTCCTTCATTATCAATAAAAAGCATATCTATTCTCCTTTATTCTAATCCTTTAAATTTGACGTAAGGGTGCGATTTAATGTCTGCATACCAACGGATGCATAAAATTGCATGGCTCGCTCATTAAATTCCCACACATTCAACTCTAGAGATGCAGCTTCGCGCGCTCGCGCCCATTGGGTAGCAGCCTCATAGAGCTTCTTGCCAACGCCTTGCCGCTGATGTGTGGAAGCTACCGCAAGTTCATTTACATACGCATACTGGCGTGGAACTAACGCATCATAGTTTGGACTCTGTTTCATCTCTAGCATGGCCACTCCTATGACTTCAGAATCAAGTACCGCTACAATGATCTCCTTGTCCGTCTTCGCCGAGAAGCTTCTATACCACCCCATAGCCACTACATGATCTAGTCTGGTAAACCGATCTGGCAATGCCTCCGCATGTTCTTCCTGACCTTCTCGAATGATGGCATTCACAGCATCGAAGTCTTCCAATGTCGCTGATCGCAATAAAAGTTCCATCGTTATTTACCTCCGAAAATGAATTATTGAATTTTTATACATCAAAATGTATATTTATGTAATAGTTTAGGGAGATGGAGGTTCTATTCATGCAAACAGAAAAAGATTTTTTCGAATTCCTAGATCGCATAGCAGTCAATACTTGGCCAGCTGAAACCAGTTCCATGGTTGATCACTGGCTCGTCAGAGCTTCACAAGGTATAACCAAACGGGCAAACAGCGTTTTTGCAGTTGGTCCTTACCCGCGTGAGGATAATTGGCTTTCACGTGTTGAACAATTTTACCATAGTCATGGCCTGCCTGCTATTTTCCATATCAGTCATGCGTCACCTGAGCAATTGGATCTCCTGTTGCAAGATCAAGGTTATGAACTCGATACGCCTTGCCTCATGATGACGGCTGACAGTTCATTCGTAGCAGCTAAAGCCCTAACGTACATGCAAAAGAAGTATCTTACTTCCTTGTCCGTAGATGTACATATTTCAGAAACGCTAACTCCAGAGTGGTTGGATGCCTTTCTACACCTTGAAAAGTACCCAGAAGAACGTAGGAGTTTCTATCAAGGGTTATGTGATCGGATGCCATCTCCTAAAGCTTTCATCTCACTAAAAGAAGGAGGACAAATCGTTGCACTTGGCACAGCCATCGTAGAGGGAACTTGGGCTGGTTTCGTCAATGTCATTGTGCACGAAGAACATCGCGGCAAAGGCTACGGATACGCCATTCTTCATGCCATGACAACTTGGAGCATGACCCAAGGCGCTGCACAGCAATATTTACAAGTTATTTCTAACAATACACCCGCCGTTTCCTTATATGGGAACTTGGGATATCAAACGAAATATGGCTATCATTACCGTGTGAAGTATGATTTGACTGCTCTTGTATCATCCTAACAAAGAATTTCTTTGGATGAAAGGAGACTATGTCATGACTGCCACGAAGGAGAAACCCGTATTCCCACCGCAGCACCAGAACCACCAGCCAGGCATCGAATCTGACATGACGCCGCTTCCCGAATTTGAGAAGGCCAGTTATCAACCCGCAGGTAAACTCAAGGATAAGGTGGCCATCATCACGGGAGGTGATAGCGGGATCGGTCGCGCCATTGCTGTTGCTTATGCGAAAGAAGGCGCAGATGTTGTCATCGTTTACCTGAATGAACATCAGGACGCGGAAGAAACACATCGACATGTCGAGCAAACAGGCCGGAAGTGTCTGCACATCGCAGGTGACATTGGTGAAGAGAGCTTTTGCAAACAAGTCATCTCGCAAGTTATCAAGGAGTTCGGGAAGCTCGACATCTTGGTAAATAATGCCGCTGAACAACATCCTAAGCAAAGCATTACAGATATTACATCTGCTCAACTAGAGCGAACGTTTCGCACGAATATTTTCTCCTACTTCTATATGACGCAAGCCGCGCTTCCTCATTTGAAGTCTGGCAGTGCCATTATTAACACCGCCTCCATTACCGCTTACCACGGTCACGAGCAATTAATCGATTATTCATCAACCAAAGGCGCCATCGTCACCTTCACACGTTCACTCTCCCTCCAATTGAATGCCAAAGGTATTCGAGTGAATGGGGTCGCTCCTGGGCCGATCTGGACGCCTCTGATCCCTTCTACGTTCACAGCTCAGGAAGTCGAGGTCTTTGGCTCTACGACACCAATGAAACGAGCAGGTCAGCCTAGTGAATTGGCCCCGAGCTATGTATTCTTAGCCAGCGAGGACTCCTCGTATATGGCAGGGCAAATTCTTCATATCAACGGTGGCACCATCGTGAACGGCTAGATGAGAAAAAGCATGACAGACAGCGGTTCTTCGCTATCCTGTCATGCTTTCTTCATTTTAGCCCAAGCTTCAGTTGCAATTTGGTTAAGTACCAGTTCGTGTAAGCCAAGGTTTCTCTCGTATCATGATAAGGCATAAAAAGTACTTCTGATTTTGTTGTGGAGACAAACGGATCTATGTAGCCCAGTGTTTTGGCAATATCTAGTGACCGTGAGCCATGAAACTTATGGGTAACGATAATGGAACTCACAAGTGATTTTTCATCCATCATTTGTTTGCTGAACAGTAAATTCTCATAGGTGCTCGTTGCATTAGGCTCGATTAAAATGCCTGTTTTAGGCACCCCTTTTTTCACCAAATAGTCCCGCATCCCCTCAGCTTCTGTTAGCTTGGAGCCATTGTGATCCAATCCACCGGTAACGATAAGTTGTTTGAAACGCCCTTGGTTGTACAAATCCACGGCTAAGTCTAGCCGTTCTTGCAAACCTGGGCTCGGTATATCATTGCGTAAAGAAGCACCTAATACAATTCCGATATCGACCTGCTTCGGTAAAGTCTGTTGCGGCCCTACCTGCACCTTCCACTGGATAAAAACAAGCCATGCAACCAGTAGTGTAAAGGAGATCAATGTAATTTGAAATGTCCTTACAAATAAACGATACAACTTCGATGGCCGTTTGCTTTTACTCGTAGTGGCTTTCCTCTTCGTTGGCGCGGGATTGATAGCGCTTTGTTTCTTGTTCATGCTAGGCTTTACCGGCATCCAACCTACTCCTTATCCAAAAATGCACTTACTTGCCGAAATAAGGCTGGTGCATCCTCGCTCAAACAGATCAAGTGATCCGATTTGGCGTGCCAATGCAGCTCTCGCTGCCCTCTCAGCTTGCTATAAATGTATCGCGCACTTTGCGGATGGATCACTTGGTCTCTTTCCGCCTGCGCGATGAGTGTAGGTTTATTCACTTGACTCAGCTCTGGCTTCAAATGTCGAACAAGTCTTGTAAATTGCCATGTAGCAACGAGCGGGGTTGATTTCCCCTTTATTAAAGTAATTTTCCGCTGATATTTCCATTCATCACGGAGGACGTTCAGCAGTCTGCCTGGGCTAACATAGATGACAGCTGTATTTAACAATATAAGTTTGCGCACAGGGTACCGAACGGATAAATAAGCAGCTAGAAGACCTCCCATTGAGAACCCCACCATATCAAAGGACCCATAGGTTTCTGTCATTCTGTCCGCATGCCTTTCGGCTGCCTGCACCCAATCTTCCCAACGCGACGCATGAAGCTGATGACGGCTCTCTCCATTCCAGGGTAGGATCGGTACCTCACATAGCTGACCACGTTCTCGTAAATGCCGAGCTAACGGCTCAACCTCATAAGGTCCACCTGTAAATCCATGGAACAATAAGCACGGTTGTTTCATGAGATCCACTCCTATCCAGCATGAAAGCGTTGTTTATGTTAGTTTATTTTTCTTTGATGGTAATGGTGTTAATCGTGACCTTTTCTTTTGGCTTACTTGGAGAAGAATCTCCACCATTTGGATCTCTTTCCACAGGTGTTTCCGCGATTTTAGCGATCGTCGCCATACCGTCAGCCGTTACTTTTCCGAAAATCGAGTAATTCGGCATCTTGTTCAATGAAGCGCAATCCGCACCCGAACAGATGAAAAATTGGCTGCCATTCGTATTAGGACCCGAGTTTGCCATCGCTACCGTACCTGGTTCGTAGGTGTGCGTTGTTTTCAGCTCATCAGCAAATTTATAACCTGGGCCACCTCTTCCTGTCCCTTGAGGATCTCCCGTTTGGATCATAAACGTTTTGATAATACGGTGAAACGTCACATTATTGTAAAAGCCCTCTTTGGACAGAAAGACGAAGTTGTTCACTGTCTTTGGCGCTTCTTTGGCGTAAAGGTCAATGGTGAACGTCCCTTTGGAAGTAGTCACTTCAGCTTGATAAGTTTTGTTTGAATCAATGATCATATCAGGCGCTTTGCTCCACTGCTTCGCTCCAGCAGGCGATGTCGCCGGCGATGCTGCTGATGTTGGAGAGGAAGTGCTCGTACTTGGCGATGAAGTCCCGCCAGTCGTTTCTGTTGGCTTGTTCCCGCATGCTGAAGCGAGTAGCGTTAGCGTAAGCAAGGAAGCAGTGATTAGCATTTTGTAATTCATTGACTTGGTGGCAAATTTCATTGATGGATCCTCCAGTTAATTAGATTGGCATTGCAGGACGTAAGTGCCAGTTGAGCGACTGCATTGTGGCGAGTCATGCTCGAGCAACCGCTTTGCGGCGAGCAAGCTGCCTTTTAACGCCCCTTTGGGGCGTTATTTGCTTGTCCGCCTTGGCTCGCTAGAGATATAAGGCCCTTTTGGGGCCTTATCAGGCTCACTTAGCCAACTAAGTCCCACTCTTCGGCTTGTCATCCGTTGGCTTACCGGGAGAAGGTGTCGGCGTTGGTGTTGGTGTCGGCTTCGGACTCATGGATGGACTTGGCGTCGGGCTAGGCCCTGTTTCATTCCCATTACCCGGCTTAATCGTCGGCACCGGCGACTGTGAAGGACCTGGCTTCCCAGAAGGTGACGGAGATGGACTGGTCCCATTCCCTGGCGAAGGTGAAGGTGATATCGATGGTGTTGGAGATGGAAGCCCTCCATTCGGCAACGAATCATCCTTTGGAATTTCGACGGTAACTACATTCGACTTCGCACCTGGCGTATTCGAACTCGTTTCCATCGGAACGACGTAGTATTGATAGGTTTCCCCACTGTTTATCGTGGTATCTTCAATTTGCGATTTAGGTGTTTGAATAATCATTTGCGCTTCTGCCTCAGTTGAACTTTTACGGAACAATTGGTAGCTAACTTTATCGCCTAGCGAAGTCCATGCTATTTTCACTTGCTTCGTTTCTGGCACGTAAACAGCTGATACATCCGCAATCCCCGTCGGCGGTTCTTTCAAATCATCGACATTTGCAGGCTTAACAAAGTTTGTAACTGTTTTGCCCGCTAACGACAGCGTCATGACTTCCTTGAAAATAGCAGCTGTGCTGCCGCTTCCTACCGACACATAATGCTTGGAATCAACTTTATCAAAGCCTTCCCACACGGCCGCAGTCCATTCAGGCGTATAGCCCACGAACCAGACATCTCGATCGTACTGTTCAATGCCTTTAATATCAAGTCCTGTAGATCCCGTCTTCCCGGCGACTGGCCGATTCAACTTCGCTTTAACACCCGTACCACCCGTTTCTACTACACCTTGCAACAACAAGGTCATGTAGTAGGCAGTTTTTGGCTGCATGACTTGCTTTTTCTCCGGCTTGTATGCCGCAACTTCTTTACCTTGTGAATCGGTTATACGTAGAATCGCGTGCGTTTTGTTTTGAACCCCTTGATTGGCAAAGGCCGTGTAAGCTGTTGCCATTTGCAATGGCGATACGCCATCCGTAAGACCGCCTAGCGCAACCGCTAAATTCTGATCCTTCTGAGCGTTTAAGGTCGTACCTAACTTATTAGCAAAATCAGTCCCCGTCCTAACACCTATTTTATTTAATAACCAGACAGGTGCTAGATTGTAGGATTTCTTGACGGCTTCGAACATCGTCACTTGCCCATGTGTTTGGCGGTCATAGTTTTGTGGTGTATACGAGCCGAAAGAAGTCTGCGTATCATCAAGTAACGAATATGGCGTATATTTCCCACTTTCTAAAGCAGGAGCGTACACCGCAATTGGTTTAAATGAAGATCCTGGCTGTCTTTTCGAGTACACACGACTGAACCCTTTGGTTTTATAATCGCGTCCACCAATTAAACCCATGATACCACCGGTTTTATTATCCAAAATGACCATCGAACTCTGAATTTTTTGACCATCAGCTGCGTCCTTTTGGAAGAAACTCGGATTCGCATAAGTTTTCTCAATGTTTTGCTGTGCTTTAATATTCATCGTTGTGTAAATGCGATAACCTTTTGTCAACAATTCATCTTCTTCAATACCGTACATGTCTTCTGCTTCATTAACAACATAGTCAACGAAAGAAGCATACTCTTTGGTCCCCGTGTTTCCAGTCGTAGGAGGTACATAATCAACAGCTGCGGCTTTCGCACGCTCAGCCTCTGTAATATAACCTTGATCCGTCATTAGTCTTAGAACAACGGCTCGACGTTCTTTGGATAAATCAGGATGTGTTAATGGTGAATATCTGGAAGGTGCTTTGGGTAGCGCGGCAAGTGTCGCCATTTCCCATACATCCAAGTCATTCAAATTCGATTTGCCAAAGTACACCTTGGCTGCTGCTTTAATACCATAGGCGTTACTCCCAAAGAAAATACGATTCAAATATTTCTCTAGAATCTCATCCTTCGTAAACCGTTCATCGAGCGCAAAGGCGATCGACATTTCCGTACCTTTCCGGAATGCGGTTTTGTCTGAGCTTAAGAATACGTTTTTGGCAAGCTGCTGTGTGATGGTACTTCCACCTTCCACATAGCTCATGTGAATAATATCCGTTGCCAACGCGCGGCCGATCGCCCGTAGATCTACACCGGAATGTTCATTGAAGCGACGATCCTCTGTGGCGATAAAAGCTTGCTGCAGTCTTTCTGGAACGTCTTTGATATTGACGCTTTCCCGATTTTCACCGCGATAAATTTTTGAAATCTCTGTTGCAGGTTTGTCTTTCCCATCCTTATCTTTGCCTTCCTCTTGTGCATAAATAAGTGTCGACTCTGTCGTGGAAATAATTTTATCAATATTTGCATCCAAAATTTTGAAGCCGCTCATAATGACAACAATATAGATGCCTGTCGCACAGATGACAGCAACGATTGCTGCAATGATGGTACCCATAATGAGCTTACGTGCACTAAATCGCTTTTTCTTGGATCCCTTATTATTGCTCTGTTTGGACTCCCTTGGCTTGGTTTGCGGCGTGGATGGACGTCTCGTAGGTTTATCCATATTCACCAACTCCCTTACGTTTCGTTTCTCTCTAATTTAGAAGATGAAACCAACAAAAGAACAACCTTTATACAAGGTTGCTCCCAAAAGTTTCTATTCGGTTAGACGTTTCAGTCCATTAAAAAGTTGCAAATTGAAGCGAAAACCCAATTATTCCGATGCTTCTGCAGCTGCCATTAACGAAACAGCACGCTGTGGTGTGAAGGTAGAGATGGCATGCTTGTACACCATTTGTTGACGTCCTTCGCTGTCAATAATGATGGTGAAGTTATCAAATGCACGAATAAGTCCTCTAATTTGAAAGCCATTCGTTAAATAAACAGTAACAGGAATGCTTTCTTTACGCAGCTGATTTAGAAAATTGTCCTGAATATTAATGGATCGATTCATCAGTAGGTCCCCCTTAATGGAAAGAAACTTTCGCCTTCACGGCGCTATTTTCTAATGGTGATATTTGTTAATTATATTCTATTTTATGTACAAACTTTCCTGCTAGTATATCACTAATCATTTCGAAATGGGCAGAAAAATTTGCTATGTCCGTCACATCAACCCAATCAATGTCTTTCATATGCCGAAACCAAGACAATTGACGCTTCGCAAATCGACGTGTATCCCGCTTAAGCAGAGTCACGGCATCCTCGAAACTTAGCTCATGCTCCAGATAGCTAACGATCTCTTTGTAGCCAAGTGCTTGCATCGAAATCGCTGACTTTGGGGTGCCAGCAGATAGAAGCGCTTGAACTTCTTCGACCAATCCCTCCCCAATCATCACATCGATGCGTTCTTCAATGCGCTGATAAAGAAGAGCTCGATCCATCGTTAGCCCAATGATACATAGTTCGTAAGGGGATTCTTTTTTCTGGGAGGCCAAATGAGCGGTCATCGTTTCACCAGAGATATGAAAAATCTCAAGCGCTCGAATGACGCGTCTTCGATCGTTCGCATGCAGACGTTCTGCACTCTCAGGATCGATCTCCCGCAGCTTCGCATGCAGGGCCTCTTCCCCATGCGTATTCGCAAAGGCTTCCTGCGCTTGCCGAAATTCCTCATCCATGCTGACATCGGTAAATCGATAATCGTAACAAACCGATTCGATATATAATCCTGTGCCACCTACGATAAAAGGCAGCTTGCCACGCGAGTGGATGTCATGGATTAATCCTTTGACCCGCTCTTGGAATTCGGCTGCAGAAAAGGAGTACGACGGATCATGAATGTCAATCAAATGATGCGGAACGATCTGCTGCTCCGCTTCACTCGCTTTGGCGGTACCGATATCCATGCCGCGATAAACCTGCATCGAATCGCCAGAAATAATTTCACAATTGAAGCGCTGCGCAATCTCCAAGCTGAGCTTGGTTTTGCCAACTGCGGTGGGACCAAGTAGCACGAGTAATTTCGGCTTGGGAGATGGGGCTAACACAATCGAATCACTCCATACGTTGTTTTCGTTGTTGATCGTAACACATGCTCGAACCCGAGCCGGGCAAACTCCGAACTTTCTCTGTTTTCCTTAAGCACAATACTTTTGCGCGCGACGCGTCTTGCTTCTGTGATCGAAGCCAAACGAACAGCTTCATCGTTCGCACGATGCCGAAGTGGGGATATCGCGTGCGATTCCTCAATCGGACTGCGAAACATAGGATCAAAATAAACAACATCCACACTCTGCGTCTCTAACTTTTGCAAATAAGAAAGGTGATCTGTCCGCCTAACCTCAATGCGTCTCATCGCTGCATTCAACTCCGGTATTTCTGACTGATACTGAGCCAATCCTTCTTGGATGAGCATGGCCGGTATCGCTTCACTTTCCAGAGCTGTAACTCGCCCTTCCTCACCAACAACATAAGAGAAGACGATCGCATCCGACGCTAATCCCGCTGTACAATCTACGATACGGTCTCCTGGACCTGCTCCTGATGCCTCAATAAGTAAATCAGGCTCGCCTCGCTGCATCCGTTTGACACGTACGAGGGACATGCTAGGATGGAAAAAAGTTGCAGGGTGATCTTCTTCATAGTACCTGATCTCTTCTCTTGTCACAAGCAGAACGGAACTATCCTTATAATTTCTCCTAAGAAGTTCCAAAGAATACTTCTTCCGGGGCACAATTCGGCCACCATATAAAGCTGATAATCGTGCGGCTTCCGCTGTCAATTCGGCAGACGGGTTATACGAAGTTGTCACTAGCACAGGGTTACATCACTCGCTTAAACATTTTTTCTAACTCATACGTTGTAAAACTTACTACGATTGGTCGTCCATGTGGGCACGTGTAGGGGTTTCTACAGCCAGCAAGTCGATCAATGAGCATCTCCATCTCGACAACGCTAAGACTTTGATTAGCCTTAATAGAAGCTTTGCAGGAGCACATGATCGCCGCCTTTTCACGCAGCTTAGCAATATCCAACGCCTTGCGGTCCGAAATGATTAGTTCGCACATCTCTTCGACAATGGACTTCTCCTCGCCAGATGGGAACCAATGCGGATGTGCACGCACAAGGAACGTATTGCCGCCAAAAGCTTCCATAAACACGCCTACTTGCTCAAACAGGGCAAGCCTATCTGCAATGACACCTGCCTCAGATGGTGTAAATTCCAATGTAATTGGAACGAGTAATTCTTGGCTCGCCTCAGCAGGATTGCCAAAACGCTCATAAAAATATTCATAATTGATGCGCTCATGTGCCGCATGTTGATCAATGAGGTACAAGCCCGTTTCATTCTGAGCGATCAAATAAGTGCCATGCATTTGTCCTATCGGGTCCAATCTCGGAAACGTCGGCAGTTTAGGCGCGTCGCTATCCTCATTGGAAGGCATCAAATCCATAAACGCCTCATTCGTGCGTCGTTGCTGCTGAATAGAGGTATTGCGATAAGGTGCATTACTGGAGGACGTGTATCCTTGATTCGTGAATGACGGCCGTGAGGCCACTGGTGCCTCTGTGGTTGTCACTTGCTTCGCTGGAGATGGCGCAGGCGTCACTGGAGATGATACCTGCTGCTGATATGCTGGTGCCGTTTCCTTTATCTGTGGCAGCGGTGGCATCCAAGGTTTCTCCGTGCTTTGCGTAACGCTTGGTTCCTTCAAATTCAGCCTATTCGTATCTTCTGGATCCTTATGGTCTTTAAAAAACTCCGCATCCAAATCCATGGATGTGCTGCGTGTTTCCTTCGGAGGCTCCACCGTACGCGTGAGCTCCAATTGCTCCTGGACGTAAGCTCCCTTCGGAGCGGTTGCCGCCTTGACTCCCGTAGGAATCAAGACTTGTCGCCCAAATAGCCGCTTCACCTCGGCTTCGATCAATGCCGTTAGCTCCGCTTCCTTACTGAAGCGGACTTCGAGCTTGGATGGATGCACGTTGACATCCACAAGCGCAGGATCCATCCCGATATGCAGCGCAGCAACGGGATAGCGATTGATCGGCAGCAGGGTATGATACCCCTGCAGCAGTGCTTGATTCAGCGCGAAGTTGCGCACATACCGACCATTGACAATGGTCGAGATGCCGCCGCGATTCGCGCGCGTCATTTCGGGCTTCGCCACGAAGCCCGTGATGGAATAATCCAAGCTTTCCACTTGGAGAGGAAGCATTTGTTTGGCAATCGCCGTGCCATAGATGCCGGCAATGACTTGCAGCAAATCCCCGTTGCCTAACGTTTGGAGCAGCACATTTCCGTTATGCTTTAACATGAAAGCAATCCCCGGATGAGCCAATGAAAGACGATATAAATAATCAGAGATATGCCCCAGCTCTGTCTGGATCGTCTTCATATATTTTAATCTTGCTGGCGTGTTATAAAATAGATCACGTACCGTCACTTCCGTGCCGCGCGACGCTGCCGTCTCTTCCACAGCGCGTATCGTTCCACCTTCGATGACGATTTTCCTGCCTAGTCCATCTTCATTAGCGCTTGTCACACACTCCAGTCTGGAGACAGAAGCAATACTCGGCAAAGCCTCGCCTCGAAAGCCCAACGTGCGGATGGAGAATAGATCCTTGCTCGTCGCGATTTTACTCGTCGCATGCCGCTGAAATGCTAGTTCACAGTCCTCAAGTGCCATGCCTGAGCCATTATCCGACACCCGAATAAGGCTCAATCCACCTTCTTCAATCGTGACATCAATACGGGTACTTCCCGCATCAACCGAGTTTTCAACCAGCTCTTTCACGACCGATGAAGGTCGTTCCACCACTTCACCTGCTGCAATTTGGTTCGCAATATGCTCGCTTAAGAGCTGAATTTTGCCCATTGATTTAGTTCCCCTTTGTACCTTGAATTGAAACCGAGTCCCCTTGAACGTTGACCTTCAGCTGTGGGAAATAATCATCGAAAAGATCAACATTGATATAGCTTGCATCGTTTACAATCATCAATTTATCCGCTTCAATTGGAAATGCATGCGTTCCCTTGTTATCTGTGATATCAACGGTTCGATCCGCATTATTCCATGAAATCTTGGCTCCGATTAAAGCAGCAAGTCCTCTTGCAGAAGCATAAAACTTGCCATTCTCTTGGAAGCTGCCAAAGCCAAAGCCGACATCAACCCCATTATAAGTAGCACCATGTTTCTTGATCATAACTTGAATATCCGATATGCCAGATTCATGAAGAGCTGTGATAAATTGTGCAGATACACCATCAACTTGTAGGTCTGGTGTAATGCCTTCTTTGTTCACTTTCCGCATTTTGGGTGTAAGGTATTCTTCTACCGTGACCTTCAAAACACTATGATCCGGAAACTCAAATAGTTGCTGCACGCTTCCTTTCCCATAGGTTTGCATTCCGATTACTTTCGCAACCCCATAATCCTGAAGAGCGCCTGAGAGCACTTCAGAAGCACTAGCACTATTTTCATTAGCTAAAATATAAACAGGAATCCCTAGCGGATTACCGTCGGTAATGTTAACAGGATCATCGACACCATCCCGATCTTTCGTATGAATGAGGACGCCATCTTTTACAAAATGCTTTGCAATATTCCTCGCTGTTTCCAGATAACCACCGGGATTGTCACGCACATCTAAGATTAACGACTTCAATCCTTTTTCCTGAAGGGCACTTAGTTCTTTGTCAAATTCCTCGTCAGCTTCATCGGAAAAGTCTGTAATTTGAATATACCCAACACCATTGGTAAAGGAGCTGCTGTAGACTTCAGGGGAGTTCACAGCTTGGCGTGTAATCTCGAACGTTAATACTTTATCTCCGCGCAAAACGGTAACCTTCACTTTCGTCCCAGCAACACCGATAATTTTGTTCCGAACTTCGTCAATTGACGTCGTAGAGGCAGGAACGCCATCTACAGCACGTATATAATCATCCTTCTGTAAGCCAGCAATCGCTGCCGGCGACCCTGGGATTGGCTTCGACACATATACGCCTTTATCATCGAGCCCAATCACACAGCCTATGCCTTCAAAACTGTTCTCAAGGGTATTTGAAAATTGACCATAATCCTGCGGTGTGAATAGCACTGTATAAGGATCCTTCAAACTCTCGATCATTTGCTCAATGCTTTTATTCTCAAGCGCCTCTAAGGAGACGCCGCTCACATGGTTTTCCACCAGTGTTTTGCGAACGAGAACCGTATTCAAATCCTCTTGTGCCATGGCACTCACAGGCATAACGACGGCTAGCGTCGATGCTAGGGCTAACGTTGCTTTCAAAGCTTTTTTTCGAAGTGGTGATACTTTCATATGGCTATCTCCGTTCATTAATTTACTGTAGCTTTTGTTTCCACTCATACACCAAATTGAGCGCCTGCAGCGGCGTCATATTGATAAGATCAATCCCCTTCAACTGGTCAAGCACCAGTTGAGATTTGCCGTCATGCTTCTTCTTGACGGCAACTTCAACCGGGCTGTCCTCCTCGAAGAGGGACAGCTGCCGGATCGGGGCTGCCACAGGCTCAGCTGAGGCAGTCGTCATTGCAGCCACGGGTTCCCTCGTGGCTACTTGTACGTGCGGCGCTGCTGCGGCACGTTCTTCAAAGCCATTCAGCAGCGCGTACGAGCGCTGAATGATCGCATCCGGCAGCCCGGCAATTTCGGCACAGTAGATGCCGTAACTTGTACTGGCTGCCCCAGGGATAAGCTTGCGCAGGAAGGTTACCTGCCTGCCGCTTTCCTTCACAGCCATGCAGTGATTGCGCAGATGCCCAAGGCTCTCTTCCAGATGCGCGAGCTCATGGAAATGCGTCGACACGAGCGTCTTGCAGCCGATCTGATCGTGAAGAAATTCGATGACGGCCTGCGCGATTGCCATGCCTTCACCGGTCGAGGTGCCGCGGCCCAGCTCATCAATGATGACGAGGCTTCGACTTGTCGCCTTCTCGGTCATGACCTGGATGTCCATCATCTCGACCATGAACGTACTCTGCCCGCCGATGAGGTCATCGGCAGCACCGATCCGCGTGAAGATCCGGTCTGTGACCGGAATTCGCGCGGAGCTCGCAGGCACGAAGCAGCCGATCTGCGCCATGAGGCAGATCACA
Source organism: Paenibacillus qinlingensis (assembly GCF_031455095.1). GTDB lineage: Bacteria > Bacillota > Bacilli > Paenibacillales > NBRC-103111 > Paenibacillus_E > Paenibacillus_E qinlingensis_A. The sequence goes on along the minus strand of NZ_JAVDSB010000001.1, from coordinate 903,511 downwards.
GCAACCTGCCGCATATACGTACTCTTACCGGCCATATTCGGCCCGGTAATCAGCAGGATGCGGCCCTGCTCTTGCAACAGGCTCGTCCCGTTCGCAATGAACGAGCCGTCCTGGATGACAGCCTCCACCACCGGGTGGCGGCCGTCCATGATTTCAAGATCGAAGCCTTCGCCGATCTCCGGCTTGCGGAAGTGCTGCGCCGCGCTGACTGTTGCCAGCGATTGGTAGACATCGGCGGTGGCAATGACCTCCGCCAGCTTTTGCAATCTGGAGATATGCTCCGAAATCCGGTCGCGCAGCTCCGTGAATAGTTCATACTCCAGATCAATCATTTTATCTTGCGCTTCCAGAATGAGCGCTTCTTTTTCTTTGAGCTCCGGCGTCACATAACGCTCAGCATTCGCTAGCGTCTGTTTACGCTCATAGCGGCCTTCCTGCAAAGCGGACATGTTGGCCTTCGTGACCTCAATAAAGTATCCAAATACTTTGTTGTAGCCGATTTTGAGCGACTTAATGCCCGTTGCTTCACGTTCTTGACGCTCCAGCTCAGCGATCCATTGCTTCCCGTTCTTGCTAGCCTCACGAAGCGTATCCAAGTAAGGCTGATAACCTTCGCGGATCATTCCCCCGTCACGTATCGAAACCGGTGGCTCGTCTTCAATGGCATTGGCAATCCACGACATGACGTCATCACAAACATCCATATTTTCAACGAGCTTCCGCAGTGTTTCAGACCCAGATGTGGCACATAACTGCTGGAGCATCGGAACTTGCTGTAAGGAGTGTTTCAGTGCAATCATGTCACGGGCATTGGCATTGCCATAGGAGATGCGGGCAACTAGGCGCTCTAAGTCATAGACTTCCTTCAGAGCTTGCTTCACGTCTTCACGTACAATCAATTGATTATAGAGGAGATTGACCGCTTCTAATCTTTCTTCAATACGAGCCACGTTCATCAGCGGCTTCTCGATCCAGCGGCGCAGCATACGTGCACCCATGGCGGTTACGGTTTTGTCCAAAAGCCATAGTAATGAACCTTTTTTGGCGCGTTCACGAACCGTTTCAACGAGTTCTAAGTTGCGGCGCGTGAATGGATCCATCGTCATGAATTGATCCGGCTCATAGATACGAATGTGCTTTACGTGTGTAATTGCTCTCTTTTGTGTTTCTTTCAAATAGGCAAGTAATAAAGCGACACCTTGTCGACTGATACTGGATAAGTCCGCTAGCGCAGCATCTTCAGCGAAATGCTCATCAAGCAAAGCTTCATCCGCGTTCGTCCACTCTGTCAGCACCATGTTACGGCCCCAAGCTGCACCCGATTCACGAATCGTAGTCAACAAAGCTTGATTCGTTATAATTTCTGACGGATTATACACATTCAACTCGTCTGCGACGAGTTCCCAAGAAGGTGGCAGATGCGTCGTATACAGCTCACCTGTTGAAATATCGCAAGCTGTAAACGCGTAACCATGGGCTTGATTTACCAAAGAAACGATGTAATTATTGACGGATTCGCCTAACAACTTACTGTCCATCACGGTACCTGGAGTGACAATCCGAACAATTTCGCGTCGTACAACACCTTTGGCTTCTGCAGGATCTTCGACCTGTTCACAGATGGCGACTTTGAAACCTTTTTCAATTAAACGGGACATATAGTTGTCAGCCGCATGATGAGGAACGCCGCACATCGGAATTTTCTCTTCACCGCCACCTTCACGGCCTGTTAACGTAATTTCTAGTTCACGCGATGCATTAATCGCATCCTCAAAAAACATCTCATAAAAATCGCCAAGACGAAAAAATAAAAAAGCATCTGGCACCTGTGCCTTCACGGCTAAGTATTGCTGAATCATCGGCGTATATGTAGCCAACTCGTGTTCCTCCAACCTATTGCAAAGTAAATAGTGAACTCTATGAAACTAGTAATCTTATTTTCAATGATACACAAACTCATAGAAATCATTCTGCTTACCGCAGGAAAATCGCCCCCGGGCAAGCAGAACAATGGAATATGTGTACTGCCTTCACATGCCACACATTTTTAGAAAAACCAACAGCTATTCATCTCTAACTCTAGGATGCAATAGATAATCTATTATAACATGATTTCTTCGTCAAAAGCTTCTTTACGCACACCGGGTGCAATTTTCCAAGCGACCCGAATGTCGGCCATCTCGCGCCACGGCAGCATGGAGGTTATCTGTAATCGAAGCCCTTCCAATGCCCCTGCATAGAGCTCATACCCCTTGAGCTGCTCCAAATCCTTCCAAAGCTTGGCAACCTCACCCTGAAGCCTGTTCTTATCACCCTTGTAATAAGCCGCTTGGATATCGAGTTCTTGCAGCGGCTTCCGCGGCAAGCGCCAGTAATTATTCACAAGCAAGGCGGCAAGTGCGAACACTCCTCGTGTAATGGTTGGAGACTGAAGCCAGCTTGGCAGTGTTCGGTATTCGAACCCGCCATGTGACTTTTTGCGGAAGTCACCTAGATAGCCATACTTTGGACGCCGACCGCGCGTTGATTCGTCTTCAATTAAGATCAGCGGCAGCGCGAGATAATTGTCCAGGACCCGCAGCAGGTGCACATTCATCCAGCAGCGGCTAAAATGGATGTGTCCGCCTAGCGGGTAGCCTCGCACAGGCATGCCGCCAGAGCACCACGCTAGGCTATGGTCGGTAATCTTCCGTGCAGCAATCCCCATGGTCACTCGCACATTCTTTACAAGCTGCAGCGGATCAACGCTGGGCTGCGGGCGCAGCTCTGCTAGCGGCAGAATCACGCGATGGCCGCTCAATACGATGGCGTCGCTGCCCACAGCGCCTTCCCGGGTTAAGAAGCGGTCGGCGAATACGACCTTCCCCTGCGGATTCACGAGCAGGAATTCGGGGTCGCAGCCGAGCATCACTCGCTCTTTCCGTTCCAGCTCTTTAGTGAGCGATTGATCATACTGATCAATCGCTTGCGCAAAGAGCTGTACTAATCTCCCGTTCAACTTGGGAACGGGATCTACATCCAGCACGAGTGTATGCCCGCTGGGCGTGATACCGATGGTGACAAGGCCGTAGTCTAAGCCAAGTGCGTAGATGGCTTTAACGGATTCCCGGCTCGCTCTGCGTGCGTGGAAATTGATTTGAGCTGTTCCAACTTCTATGTAAGCTGCGTTCACACGATATTGTCTCTGATGTTGCAAGGATTTCTCAGCAAGCAGAACGGTCTCTTTTTTTTCATAAATGAGAAGCGTTTGCAAGTGAAACACAGCCACTTTATATTTAAGGATAAATGGCTTCTGTTCCTTTTTCCCCTGAGCTGAAGCAGCATGAGATGCCATAGTTTTCATCCCATGAAGCTGAAGTATCTCCTCCCGCTTCCTTCGATTCTGAGCGCGTATGATCGCTTTAATGGGCTGCAGAGCAGCCAGATAGGGATATTCATCATGTGCGGCTCCCCAATGCAGTACGATCTGTCCTTGCCAATTCTCAGGAAGCCTAGATCCACTAGGTATTCTGATTCGTTCAGCAAGCTCAAGTGCGTCTTTCTCCTGAGCATGCAGGAAGAAGGTTTCCACGCAAACACCCCCTCATTCTTAACTTTGCTGCTTAGTTTTAAGTGCATCCTGCCCAAAAGTGCGAATACAACAAAAAAGAGGGCAAATGCCCTCTGCCGAACCCTTTTAGCCCGCATATACTGGCGTATAAAGTTCCTTAGGAGACTTTCCGAAATCAAGTATCGAATTTCCGAAAGCTCCCTTAATCCAGTTCATCCTCGAGCAGATCGGCGTCCAGATCCTCAAAATCCCCATCGCCACTGTCATCGAAATCCACGTGCTTGTCGTCGAAGTCATTGCAGCCGTTGGTGCAAACGACTACACAGACTTTTGTTTCGGCAATGAGTTCTACTTGGAACTCACGTTCCACCCGAATGGTTACGCCGGTGCCGCTAGACGAGATGCTGGCTTCAACGCAATTCGGCTCCTGCGTCGCGACAGCTGATACTTCGGCTGTCGCCGACTTATGTTTTTTGTCTAAGTAGCTTAGTCCAACAATTTCTACATACGATACGGTTTCTTTTGCTACGTCTGTTTTGGTGTTACGATCGTAAGAATACCAGATGTTGATATCGTAAGTACCAACTACCTCTACGCCCTCTCCAGATGAATGGACAGCCTCGAATTGGTTATTAATAATCCAAGCGCCCAAAATACTGGTTGGAGAATAAGGCGGAGTCACGGTATGACTTACATGAGAAAATTTGCGACCTTTACCGCAGACAGCTTTTGTAATGATCTCTCTGCATTGCAAATCTTTATCTAATGACATCCTTTCAACCTCCTCCATACAATCATTCATTACAAGTGTATGCAGGACAGTAGTCTAGAGTGACAATTATTTTATATTATTTTTGAGATTCAAAAATACTTATATCTGTCAGAGTCAACCCGCTTCTGGACGGTGTTTTTTTTGCTTTTTGGCAATAGCTAAGTAGTGCATTAACTCCCTATTAAGCTGTAAAATCGCTGATCTCACTTCGAATTCTTCACGACTCTCAGGCAAAGGCATCAATTTATATCGAGCCACCAGCTCTTGTAATTCTTTCTCCGCAGCCCCTGTATAATAGTCTTCCTTGACAGTTTGGCTAATATCTTCGAAGATCGCAGCGACTAACTCTCCTTGAGGTAAAGTCTGATACACGCCGGCCACTAGATCAATCATGCGATGTATCGATTCCAGCTGCTCCCCACGCATGTAGAAATACACTCGCCAATAAGGATCCCAGCCGAATAACAACGTATTGTCCATCGAACGTTTGGCCATTAAGGCGCCATTTTCGATTTCCTCACTAACTTCCAGCAGCTCTTTTCCATCCCAAATGACTTTATCATCCCGGAGATGCTTGGCAATATTGATAAATATGACAGAAAATAATTCCTCAATTTTTCGTTTATGCGCGTTCAGTGAGGTGTCTGCCTTCGGCATGTAGGCAATATTGATTAGGGTCGCTGATCCCAGTCCAATGACTAACAAAATCAGCTCGTTGAGCACGGATTGCCAATCCGCCGATTCATAAGCAAAGAGATGCAGCATCACGACCGCTCCTGTTACAGCCCCTTCGGTAATCCGAAGCCGAACGAGAACGGGAAACACGATAAGAATAAACAAACTAACCACCCAGATATGAAAGCCAAACACGTTAAACAAAATGGAACCAATGAATAAAGCCAAAATGGATGCCGCGATACGGTGTAGAGCACTCTGAATGCCTTTCTTCTTCGTCACTTCAATACCCAGAATGGCAAGAAGTCCCGCTGCCCCTGGCGTATGAACCCCTAATATATACGCCAAGTACATCGCGATTATGACTGCAAGAGCTGTTTTGAGCACACGAAAGCCCATAGCGTTTTCACCTCTTTACAGGTTATTCTATGGGCTCATTATTTCATTTTACATGGTGTTGTGGCAAGCCTCTCTCTATTACCGATGTTTCGTTAGTTTCTTCTCTAGGTTGGCAACAAGCTGGTACATCACCGTAGCGACTAAAGCAATTACGAATAAGGTGGATATCACTAAAGTGAAATTAAAGACTTGAAAGCCATATATGATTAAGTATCCCAGCCCCTTCTGGGACACTAGAAATTCTCCGACGATGACGCCGATCCAGGCCAAGCCAACATTGACTTTCAGCGTAGAAACAATAGTGGGGAACGAAGCGGGGAAAATGGCTTTGAGAAAAACTTTACGCTGATTGCCACCGAATAATTTTACAACCTTAATGTAATTATGATCCACTTCCTTGAAGCTTCCGTATACAACAAGTGTCGTAATAATAACCGTAATCGAAAGTGTTGTCGCGATAATGGAAAGTAGTCCAGGCCCGAAGCCCACAATAAATAAGGGTCCTAGCGCTACTTTCGGCATACTATTTAACACGACAATATAGGGATCCAATATCCGCGATAGAAAAGGAGACCACCAAATCACGACGGCTAAGGCTGTTCCTAAAAGGGTACCCAAGAAAAACCCAATAATCGTTTCTTCTACGGTTACAGCGACATGAGGAAGAAGCGTTCCGTCAAGCAACTTCTCCCAGAGCAGTTGAAATACTTTAGAAGGATAGCTAAAAAGCAGCACATCAATCCATTTCAATCGCGATGCCATTTCCCATATGGATAAAAACAGAAGTAGGATCGCTGCTTGGATAAGTCGAACCCACTTCGTCTCTCGCTTTCTGGCCTTTAGAAAACGCTGATGTACATCCTGCTTTAATTTCTCATTCGATTGGTCTTTGAGGATGTGCCCCTCATCTCGATTATCCATGCTGCACACCCCCAAATTCCTGCCAGATTTGTCGAAATAGTACATGAAATTCAGGCAATTCTCTCGCTTCAAAAGGTACGGCTGCCCGAACTACGTCTGGCATTTCGAAGGATCGGCGAATACGCCCTGGATTCGGCGCCAACACAAGAATACGGTCACTCATCGCAATCGCTTCTGAAATATCATGTGTGACCAGTATCGCGGTTTTCTTCTTTGCGCGCAGCGTCTCTACAACCAAATCTTCTAACTGCAGCTTCGTCTGATAGTCCAGTGCGGAAAATGGCTCATCCAATAGCAGCAATTCTGGTTCTGTTGCCAAAGTCCGAACAAGCGCTACCCGTTGCCGCATACCACCTGATAGCTGCGCGGGATAATAATCTTTGAATGCAAGCAGTCCCATCTCTTCCAATAAGTGAAGCGCCCCCTGCCTCTTCTCTTTCGTGAGTGAGCCTGCGATTTCCAACCCCATACAAGCATTAGCTTCAATTGTTCGCCAAGGAAATAAGTAGTCCTGCTGCAGCATGTAACCTACTTTTGCCGATGGCCCATGCACCTGATGACCAGCTACGGTAACCTTGCCAGAAGTCGGCGAGAGGAGTCCCGCAATGATGGATAAGAGCGTTGTTTTGCCACAACCGCTAGGACCAATCAAACTGACAAACTCGCCTTTGGCAATGTCGAACGAAATTCCCTGGAGGGCCAGCGTGGCTCGCTCTTCTGTGACATATACCTGCGTGACATCCCCCACTTGCACAGCTGTTTCCATGGCGCCTAACCTCCTCTTTTCTCCATCTTGCGGGTATTTTCTTTTAGTACTTCTTCACATTCGTTTTCGCTTTTTCCGCAAAGGAATTATTCACTAATTTACTCCAAGCTACTTTCTCTTTCAGTTCGCCCGCTGATGCCATAACATCGAGTAAATTGTTCCATTCGGCTTCATCCACAATGCCATCTGGAGCAAAGGAACCTTGATCTTTATATCGTTTCACTACATTTTTGACAATTGCGACATCAATATCTTTAAAATATGGCAATACTGCTTCGGTGATTTCATCCACACTTTTCGCAGCAACCCACAGCTGCGCCCGTTGAATGGCATTCGTAAACTTCTGAATCGTGCTCGCATTCGATTTCAAAAAGCTTTGCTTCGCCATGAAGACGGTATACGGCAAATGTCCGCTTTCTACCCCGAAGGATGCCAGCACATACCCTTTGCCTTCTTTTTCAATAATGGACGCTTGCGGTTCGAAAAGCTGAACATACTCTCCTGTGCCTGAAGCATATGCAGAAACAATGTTAGCAAAATCAATATTTTGGATTAGCTGCAAATCCTTCTGAGGATCAATGTTATGTTTTTTCAAGGTGAATTCGCCTGCCATTTGCGGCATTCCGCCCTTACGTTGACCTAGGAAAACTTTCCCTTTGAGGGCGTTCCAATCCAACTTATCCACTTTGTTGCGTGCTACGAGAAAAGTTCCGTCTGTTTGCGTAAGTTGGGCAAAATTGATAACTGGATCATCCGAGCCTTGCTGTGATACGTAGATCGAAGTTTCTGAGCCTACTAGTGCCACATCGATTGCATTGGAGAGCAGCGCGGTCATTGTTTTATCTCCGCCTGGTGTCGTTGTGAGCTCAACATCAAGCCCTTCATCTTTGAAAAAGCCCTGTGATAACGCGACATATTGCGGTGCATAGAACAAGGAACGCGTCACCTCACCAATGCGCACCTTCGTCGTTTCTTCCGTTTTGGTTCCACACGCAGAAGCAATTATGCTTAGGAGCAGAACGACGGATAGTGTGAATCCCCATCTTTTCCGATTGTTCATAAGACGTCCCTCCGATTTGAATTGTACTGTATCGTATGCAAGAGCCCAGACGTCGGTTAATGGTTCTTACAAAAAACCTTGTGGCGTCCATAAAATTTGGGGAATTTGACGAAGATGATGACGATGCTATCGTGCTTTTGTGCGTGCGTACGAAGACATGCAGTGGGTTGGGAGATGACAAACAAGCAGCAACACGAAAAAACAGCTTCCCGTGACGGAATAACCGTCAACCGAAAGCTGTTTCTAATACTTCCTATAGCTACTATGTGCTTACTTACTGAAATTCTTTAAATTCCGTATACTTCGGCGTACTTCTCTTCCAAATACGCAATCAGATGTTCCGGATTTAACGGTTCACCTGTCACTTGTTGAATGATTTCATTCGGCGTGAGCAGTTTACCGTGCTGGTATACTTTCTCGGTCAACCACGCTTTGATAGGTGCCAGGTTGCCTTCAGCAATTAGGCTATCGAAGTTCGGCAGCTCTTTCCGTAGCGTGTTCGTGAATTGCGCCGCGTACATGTTCCCAAGCGCATACGATGGGAAATAGCCAAAAGCGCCGCCAGACCAATGCACATCCTGCAGGACACCTTCTCCGTCATTCGGTGGGGTTACCCCTAAATACTCCTCGTATTTCGCATTCCACGCTGCGGGAAGATCTGCTACGGTAATCGTACCGTTAAATAACCCTTTTTCAAGCTCATAACGAATCATGATATGTAAGTTATACGTGAGCTCATCCGCTTCAATTCGGATTAAAGATGGCTCAATATGGTTAATGGCACGGTAGAAGTCTTCGACACTAACATCATCAATTTGCCCGCTGAACGTCGTCTGAAGCTCACCATAGTAGCGATCCCAGAACTGTTTGCTGCGGCCGATGACATTTTCCCAGAAGCGGGACTGCGATTCGTGAATCCCCATGGAAGTACCTGTACACAGATTCGTTCCAACAAGGTTGGTTGAAATATTTTGCTCATACAGCGCATGTCCGCCTTCATGAATCGTCCCAAACAGGGCCGAAGTGATATCATTGGGCAAATAGCGTGTCGTAATGCGCACATCCCCTGGGTTCAATGCTGTAGCGAAAGGATGAACAGTTTCATCCAAGCGACCCGCTTCGAAATCATATTGCATTTGTTTTAAAATAGACAACGAGAATTGCTTTTGCTTACCGATATCAAATTGTTGATCTAAGAAAGTGCGATTAGGTTGGTTGGCTGAAGCGGCGATCCGCCCTAGCAGTGGAACTGCTTTTTCCCGTAGGGTGCCAAATACCTCATCTAACTTCTCAACTGTCATTCCTGGCTCATACATATCCAACAATGTGTTATATTTATGCCCTTCATAGCCCCACAGCTCGATAAATTCTTGTGTAGTCGCTACAATTTTCTCCAAAAATGGTTGGAAGGACGCCCAATCAGAATTATGCTTCGCGCCTTCCCAAGCAGACTCTGCCTGAGACGTCAATACAACATATGCCTGATATTTTTCAGCTGGTATTTTTTTACTGCGGTCATATTCTTTTTTGCATTCTTGCACCATTTTGCGGGAAATGGGATCTAATTGGTCCAGCTCAGCTGGCTGCACGAAGAAGTCGAGATAACTACCCATTTCATCCGACGTAGACATCCGAAACACCTCGGTGGAGAGCTCACCGACAACTTCGGAACGCGTTTCAATCCCTTTTTTCGGAGCACCTGTCCGCATGTCCCAATAAATCAAAGAGATTGCCTCTTCGTACTGCTTCATTTTACGAACATAAGATTTGAACGATGCCAATTTCGCATTTACAACACCAACACTCATGTGCTCATCTCCTTCAAGTTTTCGATAGAAAACTAACATCGCAAGCATTTTCAATATTTATCATACTTCCTACGAGGGATAGAATCAAATTTCCATCTAGATGTGGTACAATATAATAATGCCTTGGAATGACTGGCTGTTTGGGTGCAACTTAACGAGGGAGATGACCGGAATGAACATCACGTTTACGGATACAGCGAAACAACGATTGTCACCATATTTGGATCAAAACAACACCTTACTGAAACTCGTTTTTGATACGGAAGGCTGCGGTTGTTCGGTGAATGGTGTACCTACTTTGTGGCTGGTTACTGAGGCAAAAGCTGAGGATGCTAAGGCTGTAACCGACTTTTTTCCACTGGTTTATAAAGCGAAGGACGAGATCTTTTTCGAGGCGAATATGAAAATCGACTTTCACGAAGCCAATAAATCCTATATACTAAAGAGTAATAATCAGATTTACAATGCGGGTATGAGCCTAGTCGACAAACGATAACGCTGCACAACATAGAAACGCAGCCAACAACTTACCTGGAGGGAACACCATGTCTTTGATTAATGAAATTTTGAGCTACAACAAGGATTTTGTAGAAACGCAACAGTATCAAGAGTTTCTGACCACGAAATTTCCAGACAAGAAAATGGTCGTTGTTACATGTATGGATACACGCTTAGTCGAATTACTTCCTAAAGCCATGAATCTACATAATGGTGATGCTAAAATTATTAAAAATGCCGGCGCCATCGTCTCTCACCCTTTCGGCAGTCTCATGCGCAGTATTATTGTTGCTGTCTATCAGTTGCAGGCTGATGAAGTTTTCGTCATTGGACATTACGATTGCGGGATGACAGGACTTAACTCGGCAAACGTTATTGCCAATGCGAAATCCAGAGGAATCTCCGATGATGTCATTGAAACATTAGGTCATGCAGGGATTGATCTGAACAAATGGCTAACAGGATTCAATGATGTGCGAGAAGGCATCGAGAAAAGTGTGAATATCATCCGAAATCATCCTTTATTACCTAAAAATTTACCCGTTCACGGCATGATCATCGATCCGGAAACAGGTCGTTTAGATCTCGTAGATTCGGCTTATCCACTCGCTCCAGAATTGTTATAGTAACTAAAAAGAGTAGATCCAGTTTATCTGGACCTACTCTTTTTTTCATTTTACCCATTCGATTATGGCTTAATTGATCTGATCAAACGTTTGGCTTCCCCATTCGGCGTGGAAACAACTTCATAAATATTGATAAATGAGCCTGATGTATCTTGTTCCGATCTTAAATTTGGAAATTCTAGGAACTGAATACCGGACATTATTTTTTGCTGACCTGTGAAGGTCATTGTTTTGGAGCTCAATAGACGTCCTTCCATGTCCACCACTTCAAACAAGAGCGAGGAGAAATTCGCATCTGTGATCACTTGTGCTTGACGCTGCACATCCAGATCTAACCGCATACGGTAACCATACCCGCCGTCTTTGCTATAGGTCGTACTTATCGAGTAATCGTCAAAATCGATCGTAAATGGATATACGGAGATAGGACCCGTCGATGGTACAGGCTGCACTTCTGCCTTGTATGAGCCAAGTGCCAATCGGCTTGTATCATACAGATTTAGCGCAAGCTTATCCGCATCCTCACTATCAGGTACCATGTACGAGTAGCTCATCACATAGCTTGTATTCGGAGCGATGCTCTTCGCCACATTAGTTTGACGAACACCTGTATAGGTGTAGCCATCTTCGTTCGTTAAATCCGTTTGAATATCCGGCAACGTTAAGGTGGATGTGCCTTTATTCGTTAATTTGTATTTTCCAACGACCGTCTTGTAACCGAAATCTGAATTCACACTCAAACCCAGCTCAACCAGAGACATATCCACGTTGGAATCAATCGCATTCGAGGATGTAAATTTAAAAGATTCACCGATCTTATAATCTTGAGCTGCTGCATAGGTCGTACCTTCACTCGCAGCACCTGCACCCGCAAGTGTGGTTACAGCTACTGGCAGAGAGGCTACTTGTTTCCCATTGTTATTCGTATTGTTATTCGTATTGTTATTTGTATTGTTCTCCGTATTCCCCGTATTGCCATTGCTGCCTATACCTGTTTGTGTTGTTGTCGCAGCAGCAGCTTGTTTCTCCAGCAGAACAAGTTGTAACACTTCTGCGCTTAGCGCCGCAGGCACCACGCCTTGGAAACGGAACGTAGTGGACTCATTTGGTGATAAATACGAAGTACGTACCGCGTTATCACTGGATGTCACGCCAACGTTGCCACGATTCGCCTGGAACTCAGCTGTTAGGTTTGGAATCGTAATAATTCCTTCACCTTCGTTGGTCAACGTCACATTCGCCTGTACATGCAACCCATCGGATTGTTGAACGGCTGTTGCCCAAGAGGTCGAGATGACGAGACCTTTCAAATCATCATTCGATTCTGTATATGGATAAGCTACTTTGTCACCAATTTTGCCTACGGCGAACGTCTTTGCAGCGTTCAATGTGCCTAGCACCGTCGTTTTCACTTTGCCTTTAGGTGAAAAAACCAAAGACAATTTGTTCGTATCTATCGAAGCCGGTACAGCTGCCTGCAATTTCACAGTCACAGGCTCTTCAGGAAGCAATGATCCTACATTGCCAATAAACTGTGCTCCGTAGGTCAATCCTTTACCGTCTGTGAAATTGAGTTCCAGTGCTTCTGGCAGCTTAACGCTTGAACTACTTTCATTCGCAAGTGTCAGATCCGTGTAAACCATCCACACACCGTCTTTGTAAACCTTATAACTTTTACCTAGTTTAGCAGTTACTATAACTTCTTCAGCCAGCGTTGTATCAATCTCTTTTAAATTAATAACTGCTTGCTGTTCCAGGGTTTGACCCCCATCAACCATCGCAGATTCGACAGAAAGCGCACCAATCTCTGAAGTCGTGTTATTATTCCATCTGAAAATATCCACTTTCAAATCGGAAGGGGTTAGATTGTTCGGAATTTCTGACGTAAATTTAAACGTCCCCGTCTCTCCTGCCTTCACACGTGCTACTACCTTCTCATTAAGCTTCGCTGTATACGTAATGCCATTCGCATCTATGACTTTAACACCATAATTATTAAAATCGACGATGGCGTCACTATGATTATTCAAGCCTAGTGAGAAACGTAACGAGCCATCCTCCGCTCCAACTGATAACGACACTTTGTCTAATGTGAAATAGACGGAATCACTTAGAAATACACCTTCCTTACCAGCGAAAGCTGAGGTTGCCAGAGGAAGTGTTAGAAAGCTAGCAGCAGTTAGCAATAAAGCTGAACGACTGAGCAGTCTTTTCATTTTACGTTGTTGAATCACAGGAAGTCCTCCTTGTAGTTACATTTAGTCAGAACGCAATGCGTCAATCGGACGCAGCTTGGATGCTTTATTAGCCGGATATAGACCGAAAATTACACCGACTAAGACAGAGAATAAGAAGGAATAAAGGCCTACATTAAATGAAAGACTGGTTGACTGCTTCGGGCTGAAATACGGCAGTGCATAAGAGAAACCAATCCCTAGCAGAAGTCCGATCAAGCCGCCCATTCCACTGATAACGACCGCTTCCACCAAGAATTGCAACAAAATATTTCGACGCTTCGCGCCAATCGATTTGCGAATCCCGATCTCACGTGTACGTTCACTTACCGTAACCAACATAATATTCATAATCCCGATTCCACCGACAAGCAAGGAAATCAACGCAACCGCTACTAATTGATTCGTAAGCGTATTGGTTGCTTCTGTCCGTGCTTTCAATAGCTCGTCCTGATTCGTTAAAACAAAGCCTGTATCACTTTTGAACTTATACGTCAGGAACTGCTTCATCGTCTCCTGAGCGGTATAAATATCCTCTTTTGTAGGTGCTTCGATGTACGTTGTCCGGATTTGTCCCAGCTTAAATTGACGTCTTGCCGATTCCAGCGGCACAATGACAGAGCTATCGACAGAAGCTCCCCCAATGTTTGAGCCCTTTTCTTTGAGCGTCCCAATGACGTTGAACACAACACCATCAATATTGATGTTTTCGCCAACTGGATCTAATGTTCCGAAAAACTTTTTCGTCACTTCACTGCCCAAAATCGCAACATTGGAACGAAACTCAAGGTCAGTTGGCGACAAATTCCGACCTTTATCGATTTTTGCTTTGATAATGTCGAAATAACGATCATTCGTTCCTAGCACATTATATTTCTCTTGTGTACGATCATATTTGATGTTTGATCCGTTCTTCGACATCGTCGGTGCAATGGATTTGAATTCCGCGAAATTCTCAAAATTCATTAAATCATCATAGCTTAACTGTGTCGCACGTCCGGTCCCAGTCGCCGTAACCACAAGTAAATTCGTTCCCATGTTCTCGTATTGCTTCGCAATCGCCTCCGAAGTTCCTTGACCGATGGAAACGAGCGTTACGACCGAGCTTACGCCAATAATAACGCCTAGCATGGTGAGAAATGTTCGCATTGGACTTGAAATAATCGTCCGAAGCGACATCCGGATGAGTTCACTTACCTTCATACGCTCACCTCTTGCTGCAACAAAGCTTTGTTCGTGTCATTTCGATAGTCATCCACAATGACGCCGTCGCGAAGGGCAACGACACGTTTGGCATTATCCGCGATATGATGATCGTGCGTAATGAGAACGATCGTATTGCCTTGTGCATTAAGTTGTAGGATTAGCTCGAGCACTTCCTCACCTGTACGTGAGTCCAAAGCTCCTGTCGGCTCATCCGCCAAAATCAAGGATGGTGAGATAGCCAACGCACGCGCAATGGCTACACGCTGCTGCTGACCACCGGACAGCTCGCTTGGTCGATGATGACCGCGTTCGCCCATCCCAAGCATTTTCAGCATGGCATTGGCACGCTCCTTACGCTCTTTCTTAGAAATGCCCGCGTAAATCATCGGAAGCTCAACGTTCTCCATCGCCGTCAATCGCGGAAGCAAATTAAACTGCTGAAAGATAAAGCCAATCTTCTGATTGCGTAACTCAGCTAATTCATTATCACTCATGCGTTCCGTCACAACACCATCCAACGTATAGCTGCCTGAGCTTGGTATATCCAACAAACCGATTGTATTCATCAAGGTTGATTTGCCGGAACCACTTGGTCCGATAATGGCGACAAAATCACCCTCGGCTACAGATAACGATATATTGCGGAGAATGGGAAGATCTTCCTCGCCGCGCCTATAGGTTTTCGTAATATCTTTTAGTTCAATGATATTCATCCCGCAATAGCTCCTTTCAGGGCAGCATTATCTGTTTCCGCCACCAGCATTACCGCCACCTTGGGTACGCTGTGCAGCTCCGCCTCCGGCATTGCCTCCACCGCCAGCTCCGCCTGCGCCACCTTGTTGGAATTGCTGGAAGTTACCACCACCGCCTGCTCCACCGGGACCACCTGCGCCTTGTTGGAATTGTTGTCTCAAACGATTAATCTCGTCTTGACTTAAATTTTGCTGTCTTTTTGCAGCTTGAGGGACGAGAACTTTATCGCCTTCTTTAAGTCCTTCGGTGATCTCGATTTGGGTTGTGGAACGAATACCAATTTTCACTTCATGTTCTGTTTCTAATGTGCCATCCGCTTTTTTCACAGTTACAACGCGTTTACCACGCTGTAGTTGAAGTGCTTCTGGTGGGATGTACAGAACATCTTTCTTATCTTGAATCAAAATTTCACCCGTTGCTGTCATTCCGTATTTCAACAAATTATCTTTGTTTTCAGTAGCAAGAATAACGTCATAAAAAGTTACACCGTTCGTTGTCGTACCTACCGTAGAGACTTGAGTCACTTCAGCTGGGAATGGGCGTCCTGGGAAAGAATCAACCTTAATCTCAGCCTTCATTCCTACTTTAATGTTCGGCAAGTCCAGCTCATCCACTTGAACCGGGAGCTGCATTTTGGCAAAGCTAGCCACAGTACCAAACTGCGTGCCGCTTTGAACCCTTGTTCCCGGGCGGAAGTTGCTCAGAATATCCACTTTTTTATTCACGAAATCTGTTGAGAACACACCATCAAAAGGAGCAAGAATTTTCAATGCGGTTACGCGATCTTGTGCCGCATCTACTTTCAACTTCTGACGCTCTAGGGCAGCTTGCGCTGTCGTGATGTCATCGTCTAAGGTATCATTCAAGAACGAGGCAAGCAGATCACCTTGGTGCACAATTACACCTGTTTTGAAAGGCAATGTGGAGATACTGCCCGTCGTACCTGCAAGAACGGTAGCAACCTGCACGTACTGTAGTGCTGCTTTCCCTTGCGAATCAACCGCACGTCCGCCAATCGTCGCAGATCCCATTGCATTCAAACCTGCATCCATGGAATTGTCATTCTTAATTTGAATATCGATATCGACAAGCTTACCGCCCTTACCATCCGATTTCGGATCTTTGGAAATGGCTGCTATTGTTCCTGTTTTGGTGATCATGAAGCCATCAACCGTAATGTCAATGGTATCACCTTTATGTAATTGTGCCGCATCCTCCACAAAAAATGGCAAGGTAACGGTTAGCGTACTCGCATCGCCAATCGTAGCGATTTTCGTCGATTTATTAATCGTTGCGCCAACATCAATATTGGCATACGTTAATTTCCCGCTAATAGGTGCGGTAACACCGGTAATTCCTCTTTGTTGTTGCTTCGTGGCCAAATCTTTCGCCAATTGCTCATAAGTCGTTTGGTTATCTCGTAGATCATTTTCCAAGTTGGAGCTTGTCAATTCGATCAGAACATCTCCCGCTTTAACCGGCTGATTACGTGTCAGGCTTATCGATTTGATGACGGCATTTTCTGTAGACGTAATCGTTTGGGTATCTTTAGGCTCAAATTGGGCAGTTCCCGAAACAGAGGAGCGAATGTTCCCTTTTTTAACATCGACTGTAACTTCTTTGGTCTCTGCTGCTTTCGATTTCTTTCCTTTCGATAGATAGGCATAGGAACCACCAGCACAAACGAGGATTGCCACAATCACGATGAACCATTTACTGCGAAAAAATTTCATTCTGATACTTCCCCCTTAGCAATTGTACGCTTGTACGCAATCTTACGACTTCGAAACCAGTAATTCGATTAATTGCTGCTCGACGCTGATCCCTAATCCACGAGAATCAGGAGATGGCGCATCGCTGTTGACACGCTCTGAGACACCAGCTTCAATCTGCTGTTCGGACTTCCTCCTCTTTTCGAAAGCGGTTACATACCGTTCCCTCTCCGCCGCTGTCAACGCTTCCCTATGAGCTTTCACTCGTTCTGCGATACGCTGCTTCAATTGCTTCGATTGTTCATCCAGGTAAGCTTTCTGCTCTTTCGTTAACACTTGGATGACTGCTTTACGCTCGGATTCGTCAATACTTCCTTCTTCTTCACTCTTGCGAACAATGGGCAAAATGGATCGAGATTGCTCTGCTGTTAATGCTAATAACGGTTGTCGATCCATCACGATTAACCCTTGAAATAGCATAACCAGCTGCTGCTCTGTTACATTTTGTACATCTTCTGCCGCAGGGATCTCTTGCGAGACTTGGGCTGAAGCAGGCATAGACGGAGCCACAGCTGCAGAGGATCCAACTTGTCCGATACTCTGATTAGTACAACCGACTACCAAGAAGGTCGTGAGGATTACACACAGCAAACTATTGCGTGTACTGCTGCTCAACCAACATACACCTCCACAAAAAAACCTATCCATCAGCAACAGGATAGGCGAAATATGTGTATGAAGTATGATAAAATTGTGAACATTTTGTGAACTTTTAGCTTTTTCTAGCAAATACGATATGAAACTCTGTCCCTTCCCCAACACGGGAACGAGCGTTAATTGTACCATTCATTCCGGTGACTAAATGCTTGACGATTGTAAGACCTAACCCCGTCCCCGAAATTCCGTCTGCTTTGGATGTTCTAGCTTCATCTGCCTTATAGAATCGATCCCAAATGCGAGATAATTCGGAAGCTGTCATCCCAGCCCCTGTGTCACGAATGTACAAATGGACTTCTTTCTCATTCTCTTCTAATGCGAGTGTCACTGTACCCCCTTCTGGGGTAAATTTAAACGAATTATAGATGAGATTATGGATGATTTGGGCAAAACGATCCGGGTCTAACAGTATGTAACATCCTTCAACATGTGTTTCGGGTAAGATGAGATGTAAAGAAATGTGTTTCTCTTTCATCGCAGGCTTCAAGAGTTCCATTGAATCTTCCAATAATTCAATCATATCGACGGGTCGCAGCCGAAAGACATCCACCCCATTTTGAATCTGGGCAAGATCAAGAAGATCCGCTACTAGCCGTTGCAAACGCTGCACTTCTTGTTCACAAATAGTTAAATAGTGCGGGTATTTTTCCTGAGGAATAATATGATCATTCATTGCAATGATGAAACCACGTAATGTTGTTAACGGTGATCTGAGCTCATGCGAGACATTGGCGAGAAATTCTTGCCGCGTCTCCTCCCACTCCTCCAGTTTCTCCACCATGAAATTAAAGCTTTTCGCCAACTGTCCCACTTCATCCTGCGAATTGACTGGAACACGGGTCTTGAAATCGCCATGTGCCAACTCTAATGCAGCACGATTCATCTGTTGCAGCGGCCCAGCGAGCTTACGGGAAACAATGAACAAGATAAAGCCAACGGCAATAAGCGAAAACAAGAGCGGTAATAAAATATTCAGACGAACCGCGGAAATGACTTCACGCACGTCACCTGCAGGGAAATGAAGAATAATGACCATCGGCTGATCATTTAATTGATACGGAGCGTAGAAGGCAAATAAGTTTCGTTTCCCTTCCGGCGTTTCCAGACTAATCATGCTATGCCCTGTACGACCATGCAAACCATCAATAAACAACGTGTCCATCTGTTTGGGAATGGCTCTTCCTTCACTATCGGATGAACCGTTGCTGATATTGCCTTTCTCATCCACGAGCCAGACTTGTCCATTAATACTTCTGGCGAGAATCCGAACGGTATATTTCAATTCACGGATAGAAATAGTGCCATCCTGAACCGAATTCAATAAGCGGGCAATTTCTGTATTTCTTTTTTCTAGAAGCTCGATTTTATCCTTATAGAAGAGATCTGTAAAATAATAATTCCAAAAGACGAATAGACCGATAAAAAAAAGTACACAGGTCGCAAGAAAGGAGAGGAAAATTTTAATATACAAGCTATTGTACTTCCCCATGACCCAACGTTTAAGCATGCTGAACAACCTCAAATGAGTACCCGATTCCCCACAGTGTTTGGATATTCCACGTCTCATGCTGTCCTAACTTCTTCCGAAGGTTTTTCACATGTGCATCCACGGTACGTGTTCCTCCTGTAAAATCAAAGTTCCACACATACCCGAGCAAATCCTCGCGTGTAAATACACGTCCTGGATTGCTCATTAAGAAGAATAGAAGCTCAATCTCTTTCGGCGTTAATTCGATTCGGTTGCCATCAACCGTTACACGATACTGCTCTAAGTCGATCATAATATTGCCCATTTCCAACCATTTGCGCGGTGAGCTTTGTGGCCCCGTCATATCAGCGGGCACTTGCAAGGTTCTGCGGAGCACAGCTTTAATACGCGCAATTAGCTCATTCGGATCAAATGGCTTCACTAAATAATCGTCGACTCCCAGATTGAAGCCTCTCAACTTATCCAAAGATTCACCTTTTGCCGTTAAGAAAATGATCGGGGTGTGATGGTAAGGAGCATCCATCCTGCGAATTTGCTCACACAATTCATAGCCAGATACATCCGGGAGCATGATATCGAGCAGCACCAAGCATGGCCGTTCATTTGTGATCGTTTTAAGCACATTGCCGCCGCGAAACAGTTGAATCGCTTCATAATTCGAATGCTCCAAATACAGCCTGACAACCTCGGAAATATTAGGTTCATCTTCAACGACTAGAATTTTACCCTCTGAACTCATTCCTTGCCACCTAATTCCTTTCGAATATGATGTTGTCTTGCCCTCTCTTCAATCACTTCAGTCCGATCTCTTCGCGTATGTTTATGAATGATCATCTCGTCCAATAGCCGGCTCGGCGCTTGCCAAGTCCAGCCCTTAAGCTGACATAATTCCATACACAAATCCTGCAATTCAGGATCTGCAATAGGCAAATTCATATCGACAAATTGGTAATTGTCAGTTCCGATCGCTTGCCATGCTTGCGCAATTCTTGCTTGCAGTTCCACATCATCTAACCCCAAGGTACGCACATCTTCAGCTTGCAAGTTTTTCGCAGCACTTTGCAGCATTTTCACAGCGCCTGCGTAATTCCCTCTACGACTGTGATACATGCCTACAGCAATTTGAATAAGTCCTACGTACGTTAACCTCGCTGGGTCATTGGGATGTTCCTTCCAATATTCTTCCATAACTTCATGACATTCGAAATAATCCCGCTCTCCGTGAAAATAACATAAATAATCGGTGTATGCCTCTGGATATTGCGTCATTTGAAATCCCCTCACCTTTAAGTTCATCACGGTTAAACCATTCTCTCCATATGTTACTAAAAAGTCGGGTCATCGTCCAACTTCATACTTTATCCATGAACTTCCATGGGGTCGAAAGCGCAACCAATCTACCTTTTCATGCGTCCAATAGAGTAGCTTACTAGAAAGAGGCGGAATGAATGAAAATAGGAAAATGGTTACTTAGCGGCACATTACTACTCTCCATGACGGTGCCTTCAACAGTTTTCGCAGCAAGCAATGGTCCATCTAGTATAGACAAAACGACGAAATACCGCGTCTTTCAGTACAATCAAGTACTCATGGAATTTGCAACGTATGCACAGGCCGAAGCGTATGCGAAATGGTTTTCGAACAGTCATGTTGAAGAAATTGGCACTCGTATTTGGATTTGGAGCAATTTCCCTCGCTATCAAGTGTATCAGCAAGATCTCACCCTGCCGGAATGGCAATTCGCCACTCTGAATGAAGCTATCGCTGAAGCTAAAAAATGGACGAACGCGAGTGTGCGGGATCTACAATCCACGGGTTGGGTGTGGAACAATTACGCCCGTTTCCAAGTCTATCAAAATGAGATTACACAAGATTCATGGAAGTTTACTAGTCTACCTGATGCCATCTCGGAGGCTAAAAAGTGGGGCGGCGCTCATATTATCGATATGAATTCGAATAAGTGGGTGTGGGATAACATCCCGCAAGCGGCAAACAGCGCGGGCAGTGTGGTATACAAGGTGTATCAAGGATCTTTTTCAGCACCTAATTGGGGATTTGCCTCTTTGGAAGATGCGATTAACGAAGCTCTTAATTGGGGGAATTCCACTGTCGTCAATATCAATACCAAACAAACGGTTTACAGCAATCTTAAAACTTATAAAGTATTTCAAAATGATGCTTTTCTTGAGGAATTCACTTCCGTTGATGACGCGATCAACTATGCAAAGCTATGGGGACATAGCGCTATTTACCGAGAAGGTCGTAAAATTTGGAACAACTATGCGTCATATCAAGTGTATCAAAGTACGAATCTGATTGGTGAGTTTAAAACCTTACCAGAAGCTTTATCCTATGGTAAACAGTACAGTAATTCTTCGATTCAAACCTTGGAGCATCGGATATTATGGGATAATTTCAAAAAACTTCAAGTCTGGGGCTGGAATGGCAGTTCAGGTGCAGAGAC
Organism: Paenibacillus qinlingensis; assembly: GCF_031455095.1. GTDB lineage: Bacteria > Bacillota > Bacilli > Paenibacillales > NBRC-103111 > Paenibacillus_E > Paenibacillus_E qinlingensis_A. The sequence goes on along the minus strand of NZ_JAVDSB010000001.1, from coordinate 881,861 downwards.
GATTAAAGCTCATGTTTCTAACACACTTGGACTAGATGTCGATTCCCCTTCTTATTTCGAATTAGCAGACAACGCGGGCAATTTGAAGGATACGTCGAATGTGGATACCGTCAAATGGCTGCAGAAAAATGGCTATACGGTCTATCCATTAGTTAGTAACCAATTTAGCTCTACGTTAACCACACAATTTTTGGCAAACACCGCAGCACAGGACAAGTTCATTACAGCTTTGGTCAACCGATCTGTCCAGTTGGGTGTTCCAGGCATCAATGTGGATTTCGAAAGCTTAGCGGGTTCAGATCGCAATGCGTTCACAGCGTTTATGACCAAATTAACCTCAGCCGCACATGCCAAAGATTTAGTCATCTCGATTGATCTGCCGCGCGGCAGTGTGAAATGGAATCATCTATCCGCATTTGACCATGAGAAGCTCGGTTCCATTGTTGATTACGTCGTTATCATGGCTTACGATCAATATTGGAAGGGAAGTACATCGCCAGGCTCCGTTGCGGGTATTCCTTGGGCAGATGGAGGCGTTCAAGAGTTCCTATCCTATGGGATTCCACGTGATAAAATCATACTTGGCATTCCGTATTATGTACGTGAATGGCAGTTAGATGCCAAAGGAGCATTGGTCGGTAACCGCACCGTACTGATGAAAGACATCCCTGCTTTAATGGCTTCGAAATCAACCACCCAAACATGGGACAGTGAATTTGGACAATACCGTGTCGAATACAAAGAGAATGGCTACACGTACGTTCTCTGGCTAGAGAATCAAGCGACCGTTACAGCGCGTATGGACATTGCCAAAAAGTACGACATCGCCGGTGTTGCTGCTTGGCGCCTAGGCTATGATTCAGCTGATTTATGGCAGGCTGTGCTGCAGAAGAAGTAAACTGGCATCCTTGCAGAAGAAAGACAATAACCTGAGGGAAGGACAAGGTCCTTATCTCAGGTTATTTTATTAGATAAACCCCAATTGACTGAACGTCGTCTCTGTCCCACAATCCGCACAGTACTTCGCATCCGCTTTGTTAACTTTATAACAACCCTTATGCATCAGGGATTTTTCTTTCGTACATTTATTCTTGAGCGGCGCCCCGCAACGTATGCAGTACCTGTCTTCTTTCCCTGCAACGTATTTGCATCTGACACAGGTTTGAAGCTCATCCTTTCCAGCCATTTCTTCATCCCCTTGAAATCTTTTATCGCTTACTTCAAGTATATGAAGATGATCTGTGCGATTGTGAATAGGGATGTGAAATCTTCAATGATGATCATTAAATAAGTATTTTGCATGCGATGTATAAAAAGAGGTCCCTTTCGCCCACCCTATGAGGTAGGGGAGGTGAAAAGGACATGGCAAAAGATGTAATGTGTGAAGTGAATTCCTGCAAATACTGGGCCAATGAGAACAAATGTAATGCGAAATCAATTGCAATCGTGAGTCACCACGGCAGCAATCAAGCGCGCAATTCAGAAGAAACGGATTGTCGTACGTTTGAATCCAAAGTTTAGAATTTGAGTGAAAAGAGGCCGTTTTGGCCTCTTTCTATGTTTCTACATCTATTGTAACCAATAATGATAATTATTATCAGTGAATTACAGGAGATTTTTGAGGAGAAGATAACTTGCACAATAAATATTCTTTATTTCGCTGCTGGTGGCTGATATTCGCCAGGGATCATACCTGTTGAAATCGCTATACGATTCCAAGCGTTAATCGCATTAATCGCCATAATCAAGTCAACAAATTGTTCTTCGTCAAAATGTCTACGGACTTTCTCAAACAATTCCTCTGATACACCACCGTTAGAGATTTGGGTCACAGCTTCTGTTAAGGCAAGTGCAGCCCGCTCAGATTCAGTGTAAAATGGCGCTTCTCGCCAAGCGTTGAGCAAATAAATTCGCTGTTCCGTTTCCCCCATCGCTCGCGCATCTTTGGAGTGCATATCCAGACAATAAGCGCAGCCGTTGATTTGAGAGGCGCGGAGTTTAATTAACTCCACTAATTTAGGGTCAAGACCGCTTTTCTTCACATAGCCTTCCAATTTTAATAGTGTTTGCAAAGATTCAGGACGTACTTTCGTATAATCCAATCTGATTTCCATATCTCATTACTCCTTTATTTTTCATTTTTTAATGTCGACAATAGTTATCGCCGATTAACAACATCTACAATATAACGCTATTTAGTGATGAAGTCAACTAGCCTATTACTGACAATTCTTAAAGGAAAAACGACACATAAACAGCCTTAGGACGATGGTCGTCCTAAGGCTGTTTATGTGTCGTTTTGTCTTATACCAAATCTACGATTTATAAGTAACTAAAATATCGAAAGACCCATCAGAAGAGGAAAACTTAACATCGACAACGGATGATTCTGGTAGTCCAGCCAAGAACTTATTGGCATCATCTTGTACAAGCATTTTATTCGAACTAGAAAACACCCTAACTTGAATCATTTCAATCACCTCATCATCATAGTCGTTTAGAACCATTATACATAATCGTGAGGTAAATTAATGCTACGTTCTTGTGTTCTTTACAAAGAAGATACGTATCGCTGTGATCCATCGACGGATTCTTCTTTTCAACTTACCTGTTGCAAGACTAGCAACTGTAGCTTCTGTAGTACCCTTTTCACCTGTTTCAGCTGTTTCACCCATTTCCCCCGTTGCATCCGTAGCTATCTCCTCACCTAGATCACTAGTTTCATCTGTTGCACCTGTAGTTCCATCCGTTCCTGTACTCCCCGTAGTTCCCGTCTCTACTGTCTCTCCGGGAGCTCCTGTTACTCCCATCTGCCCTATCGCAGCTACATAAAATTTAAGTTTCACTTCTCTTCCCTGGTACTCTTCAACATCAATTTCCTTGACCTGGATCCAATCAACGGTTGCTACAAACTTATCAAATTCGGATATTCTTTGAATAGCGCCATCACCAATATTGAATTTTATTTTCAACTCGGTTTCGTTTGCATATTCGACTTGCACTTTTTCGATATTTGTCATACCTACAGTGCCAATATGATTCATTAACTGGGCAAGTTTGCTCAAAAGCATCACACCTCCAAAATAGGAATATCCTGTCCTATTGCATAGCGGAAACCGTTTCTATTTTCTATATCATATGTTCCCTAAAATACCCGTGCATGGACGAAACTCATAGAATTCTGGCTGTTTATCAACTTATTTTGCAAGGCAAAAAAGCCATCCCCAAAGGTTCTTCAACCTTGCTGAGACAGCTTATTAGATCGCACTTATGTTAGTTTACGAAGCTTTCAAATTCCCCGTATTTCGAATCGTAGTCGAGACCTTTAAATCAATATTCAAATTTGTAAAATACGTTGTTCGCCAAACTTCCAGTTGTGACCGCGTCAAATCATTCCTGAAATGTTGTCCTGCTCCTAGGACGTCTGCCCCGCCTTGCTTTATTTTTTCAAATAGTTGTTCGAATCGTGCCAAAACCTCCGTGTTCAAATCGGATTTGATGGATTCTAATGTTGGTTTACCTTTCGTGTCCAACAAGACTACTTTTAAGTGTAGGTTACTCTTTAAAAGCGGTTGGTTATTCACGATGGAGCTTCGATGTACGAGGGTGTTACCTACGATTTGAACTGTAGCCTTCCCCGTTACTTCAATTTTCCCCTGCGTTTTATTTCCGTTAAAAACATTCATTAGTAAGGTTTCTTCATTGTTGAGTCTTCCTACCATTTTGCCATTTTTCATAATGGCTGACCCCGAGCTTTCAATAACAGTTGTTTTGCCTGATTTAATGACTGGTATGACCACATCGTTGGTAAAGGAGTGAATGCTCCTAAAAATTTTCCACGTTTGTGTATAGGCAATTTCAGGACTCAACCCACAATTTTTTTGGAAAAAATCATAAATCATGGTCCCATCATTCGAATTTCGATCCATTTTCCGAAAAAATTGTTCTGGCGATTCATCACAAATAACGAACAGTGTCTTCGGAGAAACATGCCTAGAGCGAATAAGGCTAGCCACACCATCATTTAAACCGTGTCTGGCAAACTCTTTATCAACGATAATGATTTTCAGATGGAGCAAATCAATTTCGCTCTCCATATTCATGCTAATGCGATCAATGATTTCATTGATGGAGTCGCCACTGTCCGAGACGATTTGAATCGTATCTGTAGCACTTACTTTGGGAATATCCAGAAAGACCGTATAGTTGCCTTGATTATACGAAACCCCCATAGCGATCGGTAAAGAGCGATGATTAATATCTTTATTATCCCAACAGCCTGTTAGTATAAATAGCATAAGAGTTGCCAAGATCCATTTCAGCATAGTCTTCACGTCAACTTTCTCTGGCTTGTTTGATGATATCGATACCCGAAGAAGAAAATGACAATAGGAACAACTAGAGCAACATAGAATCGAAGAATTGAGTTCCACTGCAGCAATAATTCTACACTCTCCCAGTCAGGAATGAATAAACAAACCAAGAGCACAACAATGGCTATGGCGGTTAGTAAATACGGATATTTCATTTTTTTGACTCGACACCGCATTAAGCAAGCAATTTGCCACAGGGTCATTGCAACAAACAGAATAACAAAGGCGATTTGACTTAATAGAAAAAAAATCGTAATCCGATCAAACATCAGCCAGTTAATTTCTATTGTATCAATCGTGAAAATGAAGGGAAATGCAAGCTGCTTGGCGGTTTCTTCCCCTAATGTCAGAATAGGAATGTAGACAGATAGCAGGAAAAAGAGTAAAAGGATGATGCTGCTTATATAGATGGTTTTGGGCTTAAATGTGATATAGGATGGAATAAAACCGAGGAATAGAAAGCCACCCGCGAACGCAAACAAGCTTTTATAAAAGGAAAAGTGAGTTAGAAATGCGAATAGATCTGTACGACTACTGGGAATTAATGGAAATAAATAGTGCAGATCGATATTTTGAAAAGTTGATATCATGACAAAAAGCATAGGAGGCAGAAATAAGACTGCTAATAATAGGCCTACTCTTAATAGCGCTCTCACTCCACCATGGATGACCATAAATACAGGAATCCCTAGCAACACACACATCAGAATCCAGATCGGGGTGTCGGCTAGAAAAACAATCGAAATAATTTCAGCATAAGCCCTAATTGTAATCACAATGACCAAAAAGAGGTACAGGAGACCCGGAAATAACGTTAACCAGACGATGACTTTGTTCTTGTTGCTCAGGATTTGTAGGATATTCTGATTCTTAAAATAACTAAGCCCCTTCAGATAAGTATAGATGACGATGACATGGATGATGAAACCTAAGGTTACAGGTATCCAATGTGCTTCCTTCGTACTCGCTATAATATCCGTCGGATACGCAAAGAATATCAGCCCTAAATGGGTTAAGATATAGATTACTGCCACTTGTACATTTTTCATCATGTCATTCACCTTCTGGATTTTTCAATTGCAGGTACGGCACTCCAAGTGATTTGACACCAGCCAAATAGGAGCAGATAATGACGATCCCAAACAAAAGACCTAGGACGCCAAATATGGCTGATAGAAGTAATAATATATATTTAAACAATCGTATCGTCAGCCCATTTTGATAGCCAACAATGGTTGCGCTTGAAATCGACGTCGCTGCCAATACGATGATGAGTAAACTACTTACTAATTTCGCGGCTACGACTGCCTGTCCTAATACAATCGCCCCAACCATGGTAACCGTAGGTCCTATACTTGGGGGAAGTCGGATAATGGCTTCCAAGGTTAACTCCAGAATAAATAATAGCAACAAAGTCTCCACGATGGCTGGATAAGGAACGTCTATCCGACTTCGTGCGATGGAGTGCGCAAGCTCGAATCGCAGTACATCTGGATTCACAGAGACTAGGGCAACGTACAAACCAGGGATAATGAGTGTTATTAGCGCACCTATAATCCGGATGAGGCCCAGTGTCACTGCAAACACTGGCGGATGATTGGAATCATCCGCAATAACGAACATATCTGACACAAGACTCGGTAATACCAAGGCAAACGGCAATCTTTCAATGAAAAGCACCGCTTTACCATTTTTTAAAGCTCGAGCTGCACTCTGTGGCAATTCCGTTGTATTGTATCGAGTAACTAGCGTAAAGTTTGAAAATCCAAACATTCTGGATAGTTCTTGCACATTAGTAATATCCTTATCTAAATTTGACTCGATCGCATCAGTAATCGACTTTAGAAGTGTAGGATCAATCTTTGTATCCATATAGGACAAAATCACGCAATTTTTCGATTCTTCTCCAAATCTATATGTGGCAATCTGCAACTCGCTTGAATTGATATGTTTCCGAAGCAGTCCAATATTGATCCCAATATCTTCGTTAAATGCACTGCTTGATCCCCTAACCACATTTTCAGTTAATGGCACTGCCACTGAACGATTGATCGGTTGTGCAACCGGGATAACACTAATATAAGTACCAGATGGCTCATGAATAACAAGGAGCATGCCATCTAATAGCTCTGAGATGAGATCGTCTAGTGTGCACTCAGACACATTGTGACCAAGCCCTTTCAGCCTCTCTTCGACTAGGTGATCTAAACCATCTACACTTAGTAATTGTTCGCGTATCATGGTAAGAGATTGTGGGAAATTAATAAGCGTCCTTAATCCCAGCAACGTTATAGGAATACTGCCTAACCATAAATGGCGCGAAGTGTATTCCCTGTCATGATGAAAATGTTCTTTCAGGCTGTTCACAATCGACAAACATGTATCCCCCGTTCCGCATCCTATGGTATCAGACATATCTTAGGTAGTATTTGCTTCTCTCTGTTTTGTTAATCATTTCAATTCATGCTGTACAAATGGATTACATAAAAAAGGTACAAATCTCCATAAGAGATTTGTACCTTTTACATTCATGGGGAGTTTCTCCCCCATCTACACATCAAATTCCACCTGCTTTTTAGCGAGTGTAATAAATTCCAATGGGTTGGATACTTGCTGCGCATCATACTCGACAGCCCCCATCTTCAGAATAAGCTCTACTCGAAATTTGTCCCTATATTCGTTCCGGTTTCGTTCTTCGACGTTATTCCTGAGCCGATCAATCACAATGGATGCGCCAGGTCGATCCGTAAACAATAGCATCCCCCACATCGGATTCTCCTGATTCAGCAAATAGAGGGAATCATTCGTTCGGATACTAGTTTGACTCATTTGAGAAAGGTCAAGGACCGCTTCCATCAGCTGCTCTTCCCCAATAATACGCCGAATCTCATCCCAGTATTTCACACTGAAGACTAACAGGGTTAACGGAATGTGATAACGCACAGACAACGCCATGAAGATGGTCGCATCGGATTGAAACGAGAATGTATTCTTTAAGCTCGTTTTGGCATCTACGGTTGCCAGGTACTTGTTGGCCTTCTGTAACTGTTCATTCTCCAACTGAAGCTGACGGTTCCCGTAGGTAAGCAACCATGTTGAAATGGTGAATAAGGGTGTCATAATGAGCCAGAAGTAATTTTGTGTACTGATCAGCCCGCCTACAACAATCGTTTGATAGAGCGTGTATGTGCCGTAACCGAAGATGAAAATTATATTCAATATCAATCCCGTTGTTACGTTTGTAAAGTAGGTAACAATCGCAATTAATAAGGCGATATTCAGAAATATAATATTTTGAATATAGAGGTTGGGGTTCCCCGCCGTAAATACAATACAAATAAAACAGACAATGATCAGCAAAATGAATGCGCCATCCGAAACCATATTGCCCTGTATTCGCCTCATGATCGATCCCTCCGCTTCTTCCGATACTTGCGGATCAATAGAATGAGTGAAAGGAGCACTATTAAAGCAACAAGGACGACTGCAATCATGAAACCTAACACATCTTTACGCTCCATGACATCGTTAAGTACTGAAGGTGGTTCTGCCGTTGTAACTTTCTTAAAACGAAAAGCTTCGATATGCCCATCTATATCGGTTACAGCGCCATCACCGAATACTTTCCATAGGGTTCCTTCTGAACCGATCAGCTTAGATGCCAGATAGGCGTACTCTGTGCGACTTCCTGTGATAGCAAGCAGCCCGAAGCCGCTAGCGTAAGGCGAATCGATCAATTGTAAAGAACCAATTTGCTTGCCATAGTTAGCCTCGATGCTCATTTTTTCGTTGGACATAAAGCCCGTCCCACTTTGGTTATATCGAAAATATAACTTTTCATTATTCGTTCGAATGACTTGGTTATTCTGATAACTGCCGATAGCGATGATCTCGCGGCCTTTAAGTTGTGATACCGCGACATTATCTTGATAAAATAGGACTTCCCCGGTATTCGTCTGTGCATAACGACCTAACAAGTTGAAGATATTCGAAAGCGTTTGATATAGATATGTATCATGCTCTTTGGGCAATACGACGGCCACTTGATTATAGCTGCCATCGCGCAAAAATGGGTAAGGGTAATTGTTGAACAGCATATCCGCTCTATCTTTGGTATTCAGCTGCAGCATGGATTCTTTGTCAACAAACGCCCACGGCATTTGATCCGGATTCTCTATACATCCTGCATTCTTAAGTTCCAAATCAAAAGCAACTTTTACTGAAAAATTCCCACTACTATTCAGCGTTTTAGGAATCGTAATATCCATATGATCATTGTCTGCAAGTTCGGTGGACAACCTCTTACTGCCAATAGGTGTATCATTGATTAGAATAGTCACCATGGAGCGGTCGAAATCTAGGTTTTTCGCATATCGATACTTAATGCTTAATTTACTCGCCTCTGCAATCGAACGGTTACCAGGGAGTGATATGTAGTACTCCTTCTCACGATGATGATCTCCTTGAAGCTTATCACCGGTTTCCGTTAAGGTGATGTTACGGCTAATGCTCACTGCTGGTGTCTCTACCTCAGTCGCTCCATCTACTTCTTTTCGATCTGTATCCAGTTGACTTAGCAAGGCCTGGTTTCCTACTAGACGCCCCGCTTTAACTAGCATCGCAGTGTCCGTTGAAGTCACTACTAAGGTTGGACGTCCCGCAACGGTAACCAATTTAATTAAAGCCTTATTATCAAGATTCTCCGATTGAAAAGCCGACTTCACTTCCTCAGGTAGATCATTATAGAACGAGATAAGAATGATTGCCTGCTTCAACTTCAAATTATTCGTATTATAGGAAACAATCGGAATCCCATTATCCGACACAGGATTTACTTTTGCGAATCCAGAAAGCGCGTAGGTTGCCGCCTCAAGGACAGACAAGTTGCTTTCCCCTTCTGTAACTGCAATGGCATTCTGACCTTCTTTAATCGTATCCAAACCGATAAAATGTTCATTAAAATCACGGATGCTCGTTTGAATCGGAGTATTCGTGTAATTCACAGAGATCCGCGAGGTTTTGGCAATCTGTAACCAATTATCTCTCGTATCCGTCGGCAAACAAGCATTCACTGTAAGAGGTGCAGTTGTTTCGAAATGTCCTTGAACCGTTAGCGTGTTCCCGCCTTTCACGATATACGCTACGGGTACTAAGACCGTCAACTGCTGTTTCGCTTCTTGCATGACTGGACGAAAAGAATGAAATGGCTTCCCATTCAACGATAACGTCACACTGGAACGGTCATTCTGCATAAGGCGTGAAACTTCATAGTCAAGATGAATCTCTACACTCTCTACGTTCCAATAGTTTTCAACTTGAAAAACCTGCTGCGTATAGGTTATACCGCCAATTAACGATGTGTCTGCAAAATTGGTTTGGTATTGTCTCGTCCCAGCAGGGGCAATTTCTTCAGCCCAAGCTGAAGATTGACATACATGCAGCAAGGCAAACAGACCAACGGTTGCAATCAACAGCCATCGTTTTCTCATCAATGATCCCCCCTATCTAATACCTCTCGGTTTTATACCATTTGGCTTCTCGCTTGAAAACCAAATCTTTCAAATAAGCGTACATGCCATATGCAGCTACAACCATCCACATCTGACAATAGGACACATACATGAGCATAATAATCCAAACGTTAGAAAGTTTCATTTCCCCTTTTTCAGTCACAAGCGTAATAAATGTTCCTACAATGAATAAGATGATGGCCAGCCCCCATAAGAAGGAGCTAAAACTTGCTATCGTTGTTCTCACATAACCCAATGCATGAAGTATTAGAAGTAAATCAGACATCACAAGTGAGGTTAATAGTAAGACATAAATGGAGAGGTAGTATAAAATGTCAAAATGAATGTTCTTCGCTGATCGCTTGAATAACAAAGGTATGTTTTTGACGATGACATAAATGTTTCCCTTGGCCCACCTTGTTCGCTGTTTAAACCAAACCTTGACGGTTTGAGGTTCTTGCTCCCATGTTACCGACTTGGGCTGAAATTTAATCTTATATCCCATCAAATAGATACGAAAACTAATTTCAGTATCTTCCGCAATTGCCTTTACATCCCAGCCACCCATCTCCTCGATAATCGATCTCCGAATAATGAAGTTCGTACCAGGAATCGTACATAACTTGAATAACTTCCATCGTCCTGCCTGCGCCATCCATTGAAAAGATAACGTCTCGATATTGATAAAACGAGTTAAAAGGCTAGCATCTCGATTACGCGTTCGAAATTTCCCGATAACAGCTCCTAACGTTGCATCCTGCGTAATTTCAGATACTAAATATAGCAACGCTGTTTTCTCAGGCGTGTTATCTGCATCATAAATGGCAATAAGTTCGCCTTTGCTGACCTTTAGTCCCAAATTCAAAGCATTGGACTTCCCTTTTCCCCCTACCACATTATCCGTATTCAAGATGATCAGATTGCGCCCAGGATAATTCTCTTGCAGCTTACCTAATAACACACTGCTATTATCGGAGGAATTATCATTGATGACAATAATCTCATAACGATCCTGTGGATAAGAGAGCGCCAGCAGGGATTCTACGGTTTTGGTAATAACCTTCGCTTCATTGTGTGCAGGCACCATGATACTTACGAAGGGATACTCCCCTTCCACGGGAGCAACTGGTTTATTCTCAATTTGTATATAGTACATGTACCCCGCGACAATCAAACCCACATTGACCAAGAGGAGCGACCAAATACAGAAGACGGCGATTAGCATGAGAATATCTGCGATTGTCATAATGACTTCTCCTGATGCATGAATTTGCGTCTATACAGACGGTAACCAATAATGAGAAATACCATGAAAATAAGAAGCGTCATGAGGATAAGGGCAATAAAAATGTTATTTTGGACTGAAAATAAAGTTTTGAAGCTTTTCTTCACTTCTTGCACGTAGGTGTGATCAGCGTCAACCTCAGCCATCTTATTGTTCAATGCGATAACTTGTCCATTGATTTGCAAGTGGCCGTTATGCGAAGCCAATTCATTCGTTGCCGTCCTCACTGTATGCTCCGCATTCTTAAAGTCCGAAAATGTCGTCCAGCTTGTTAATAACATGTCTAGTGTGGCTTCCATTTCTTTACGATCAATTGGAAACGGATATACGAACGCTGTGTTCATTGGTAAGGAATCTCGTATTTTAGATGCGTTCACATACTTGTTTATGTCCTTCCCCTGAATGGTATACATCGCTGATTGAAAGACACTTGAAGTATTTCGTTGTGTGTGATACCTAATATTACGATTATCATAAACAATGCCTGAATCGAAGATCGACAATCCATAATCCGTATAATGCTGATCATAGGTCCAATATAGTTCTGAACTAATGCCAAGAGGAACAATTTCTTTTTGGGCTAATACGTCAAGAAAAGCACTCATCTGTGATTTTAAGCCAGCGATGTCTGGACTTATTGTTGATGCAACAACGGGTGCATTCACCACTATACTTCCATTTCGCGATTGCAGATGCTTTAATGTCTCCAAATACCGCTGCATCGCGGGGAATTGGAAGTTACTAAACACGGGTTGGACGCTCGCAATGAAGGGAATTCCAGCATTATATAACCGATCGGCAACCTCATTAAGTACATCCAAATCTGAGAATGGATATATCTCATTTAATAAAACATAGTTCTGCCCTGTGGTATTCACATGTAACCAATCCTTCATGACGAAGGAAGTTGCCAGTTCGCTGACATTCCCTTTCACCATGTACGGAATATAGGCATTTCTACCCTGAATCACGCCAAAAGGATAGCTGACATTCCCGTTGTCAGAAGTGCTAGACCCATAAGGGGTTCCCTTAAACTTCGTGATATACGAGATGTTCTTTGCCATTATTGAATCTTCTGTAAGTTGACCCATGGTAATTTTCAGAGTATCGTTGGCGTGCTGTTGTACCTCTAGCCCCATTTCTTGAGCAACAAGCTGTGGGAGTTGATACCCTATATGCATATAATCTCCAAAGTAACTTTTCATATCACGGTCAAAAGCTTCAGATGAATGCGGAATGTCTTCCAAGTTATGGATAGTAATCACTTTACTGAATTTCTGAAGCGTTCCTGCCTCATATTTATCCGTTGAAGTTATCGTTACCTGGGAACTAAATGATGCTAGTATACGCTGCAGCGCTTCTATATTACCTTCATACGGTGTTCCGATAGCCAAGCTATCATAAACAATCAAAACAGGAGCTGTCACCACTGAATTCGCAGAGGTAACTTTAGGTAAGCAGAAAAAAAATAGTAACTGAACGAATACCAATAACGAAGTACTTATTTTGTTTCTCTTCAACATGCCTTTTGGTCTCCTCCCTTCTCAATCCAATGGCGGCTCACGTTTCTTGGCTCCATAGGCGCTTTGCGAAGAGATCTACAACTGTAATCAACGATACTAAATCGAAAATTAACGTGAATAAAAATTCATGTTTAGCAAGATCCGCGTCCCCGGCGCCTATGATCGACACAAAAATCCCGGAAAGACCAATCCCTATTAGCATCAAAATCAGTGGCAACCTAATCGCATTCCTCCATAAACGTGACCTAATAGCTGATATAAAGGAAGGTAAATACAGTCCTAGGATAGTTAAAATCCATAGGAAAACAAAACCGAATGTTTTAGGAGCAACCGCACTCTTGAGTAGACTATATCCCGAGAAAAACACGGTCTGTGCGCCAAATGGTTTACCCACAGATCGCTCATAGTTCCCCATTGCTTTGGGTCGGATGCTGAAACCGTCGCGCGCAGCCAAATTCAACATTTGACCAGCTTGGTTCGGATGCATCATGTAATAAGTTAAAATAGATACGAAACCATATTTACTATAGAACTGTTTCTGAAGGATCTCAGACTCCACATTTACCGTTGTATACGCATCGAAATATTCGGTTTCATTCAAAATGGCATATTGTTTATCGATGTCAAACCCTTTGAGGGTATTCTCTGGGTTCTCTGCGCCCATGAGTACGCCTCGGGTCATGGCATGATATTTGTTAATATTGACAAACTCCTTCGGTATGAGCACGTAGGTGCCAACGCCAACACCCAGTAATGCGATAAGCAATACGGATGTCACGACGCGGTACAAGGCATTCTTCCTTAAATAAATGAAGAAAATGCCAATAGGAGCAGCAATCATACCAACAGGAGCATTTTGCTGTTTACTTGCTGTCAAAATCATGGCACTAAGGACAAATAAGATGATCATCAGATAGTCATTATATCGTTTTCGATAGAGAAGTACGCCGAAAGCGACCATGTACACCGTCATGATCAGCACTACGCTCTCTCCATAAAATGAGCTAAAATAAGCTGTATACCCTGTATCACCTAACATAAAAATAACGAGGGCAGCCATCAAATAGCCTAGCTTCTTTGACATTTTCCAAGTCAGTGCTTCGACGAGCAAATAGATCGCGCCTATATATAACATCACATACATACCCGCTTGAAAGCGAATATCAAACATATCTTCACGATACAAAAGTTGATTGATGAGAATAGCGGCTTTCATGAAAAACGTTTGTGTGGAAAATATGGAAGCACTATTCTCGTTATAGTACTGAAAAATACCAAAAGTTTTGATAAAATAACCAAAGTATTGGCTCGTATAGGTAGGATCGTTCACGTATAGACCATTCAAAATACGTGCATAGTCCCCATTATCAGCCATCCCAATATAGGGAGGCGTAAACAGTGCAATCACCGTAATTAGGAGCACGCTTATAGCGGCAAAACTGGCTGGAGACACAATACGGAGCACGGTTTTCACCACGCGATTGTTCCACATGTGATCGTACTCCTTTCTGTCAATACACGTATGCTAACAACGCCATCAAATTATCGAAGGAATAGGCTTGTCCATTGCGGGTATCCCCGAATCCGCCATATAGCGGACTCTGAGGATCCTGTATTTGAAACTCATTCATTTGGAGAATGCTATCTGTATACAACTCTTGATCCTTGATGACCGAGCCAATCATAGCGGATATTGCATAAATCGCTGTTGACCGAATGTTGTTTAAAGGTTTTCCGTCCAGATCGTATTGCCCGTATAAAGTCCCTGCTTTGACTCGTTCTTTGATATAACGAATACTTCCCGCTTTTTGTTGCTGAACTTCAGCCAAATTCAAAATCGTTAGCAATGATTCCACGGTACTGATACGCTCAGATTGATATTGATTCGTAGTGAAATCAAAGCGTGTTTGGTAAAATGGGAACGCATCTGACAAGTAGCCCTTCTGGGCAATCTGCAGCATGTTCGATTCAAGTGTCGTTTTTTTCTTCCTAGATACCGAAGCAAGTTCCAAAGATGCCGCATCTATGTAGCATAAAGTAAGGAACGAATTGGTCACTTTGTAGGTGGGATCATAGAAATCTCGCAATTGACCATTCACAACATTATGTTCATACAAACGGTTTCCGAAAGCTTTGGCTTCCTTGTTATAGCTCTTCGTACCAAAAGCGATTGAAGCTTCATCTAAAGCACGAATGATGCGCAAATCATCAACACTTGCATTCATCGGGGACAGTCTATTTTGTTTCGGACTGAAACGGTAACTAAAGCCAATCGATGTATCAAAAATACGCCTGGCTTGCTGCCACTGTGCATCAAACTTATCTTGCTGTCCTGTGAGCGCGTAATAGCGCATCCAAAGTCCTGCGGATTCACTCAAGACCTCGTGTCCAGATGCCGCGGCTCCATTTTGATCCGTATCCAGCAGATTTGTATAAGTGCCATACTTACTAGTAAGCTTATTTTGGATAAAGCTAATCAACAATTCGCGATTTTTTGAAATTGGCATCGTCTTACCGTATTGGCTATTGGGCTGTCTCTGCAGACTATTCCCCATCGTAACGTGATACATAGTATAAATGGCGGCTATACCCATCAAAACGAGGCTAAGAATTATGAAATTCCTGTTCATTCGCATGAATTCCAGCAGCTCCGTTTCTTAAACAAAAGTAGTTATGTAAGTTAAATTTTATCATAGGAACCTAAACGATCCTAAGGTAAATCCTCCTAATTTTAGAACAATGTCGAATACATAAAGAAGGATGTCATGAACTTTCAAAAAATAACTGAGACTTTAGAACCAGTCAATCTCGTGAGTTGTTTGATCAGTCAACAAGGCCAACTGCTTTTTGAACAATATCGAGAACCGCAACTTGCAGATGCCTTAGACAAAATCAATTCATGCACCAAAAGCATTCTTTCTGCACTTTGTTGTATCGCTTTGGATCAAGGATTATTGCCAGATCCATCTACACCAGTGTCCTTCTTTTTCCCACAACTGGCCAACGACCCACAATCGCAAAAAGCTGATATTACATTACTTCATCTATTAACAATGACTTCCGGAATCAATTGGACCGAATTTGGAGGGCAAAACTCCTTTCCTTCTATGACACGAACACCACATTGGGTGAATTTCGTCTTAGATCAACCCTTAGCCGATGTGCCAGGCACGCGAATGACCTATAACTCTGGCGGTTCGCAATTATTGGCAGCTATCCTCAGGGAAGTAACGGGTATGTCCGTTGCTCGCTATGCCGAGAACCATTTATTTGGACCGCTTGGCATTGAGTCCTATACATGGGAACAAGATCCTCAAGGCATACATACAGGTGGATTCGGGATGTCTATGCGTCCCTTGGATATGCTTAAATTCGGCCAACTCTACGCGCAGCAAGGTAGATGGGGGAACCAGCAGATTATTTCCCAAGCACTTATCCATCGCTCTACGCAACCTGCCATTCATGCAGAATCCCCCCGTCGCGGCAGCTATGGCTGGCACTGGTGGACAGATACCTATCCCGATCAGACTGGTACTGGGTTGAACACGCCCTCCTTCGACTACTTCAATGCCTATGGCTTCGGAGGACAAGCCATCTATATCGTACCTAGTCTCGAAGCTGTTATCGTGTTGACCAATGATCAACGCGTTAAGAAAAAGATCCCCTTGCACGTGTTCCGAACAGCGATTGCCCCTTATCTTCTTACGTAGATCGCACAATACCAAAAAACCTGTCCTACACGCGACAGGTTTTTTGGTGTAAATTCAATTAAAAATCATATTTTTCCCATAGAAGATCTCATCCATCTCCCATTTGACGCTTTTCTCGATTTCTAGCTGCTCCTCTTTGCTAAGCGTATCCTTCGTGTATCCAAACAAATAATTGTTCAGATCAAACTCGCGAAGCTTGCACTTGGTATGAAATATATTTTCTTGATAGACATTGACATCGATCATCTGATATAAATCTTGAATTTCCTCAGGGATGTAATTTTGAATGGAGCTAATCTCATGATCAATAAACAGCTTATGTCCACTTATATCGCGTGTGAACCCTCTGACTCTGTAATCCATCGTCAGAATATCGTTATCGAAAGAGCGAATTAGAAAATTCAACGCTTTAAGCGGCGATATCTCTCCACATGTTGAGACATCAATATCTGCTCGGAAGGTGCTGATGCCTTCGTCAGGGTGATATTCAGGATACGTATGTACCGTAATGTGACTCGTATTCAGATGCATCACAACAGCCTCAGGAAGCGGTCCCGGTGATTCTTCGAACGATTCACTTGGTTCCTGCTCAATGGGACCTTCCGACACAAGCATGGTCACGCTAGCTCCCTGAGGGATATAATCCTGCTTCGCTATATTCAAGACGTGAGCCCCAATAATGTCAGCAACCGTGTTCAATAAAGCTGTCAAACGATCCGCATTATATTGTTTATCAATATACGCTATGTAGGCTTCGCGCTCTTCTCTAGTCTTGGTGAAACAGATATCATACATATTAAAACTTAGCGATTTGGTTAAATTATTAAAGCCATGCAGCGTGATCATCTGCTCCGAAGTTAATTTCAAGTAAATCCCCTCCTATGTGTAAACTATAAACTGCTTACACAAATATTAAACAGCTACACATAGGATGGTATCTCGGAGTCGCTTTTATTCTATCGTTCTAACTTTCAAAAATAGCGAAGACCCTGCGCTGGAACCACGCTTCATACTAAGCTAGGAGCGTAAACGCAGCTGCTTTTTTTGATCATTTTGAATATAATCCGTATGCGTCTCTCGCCAAAAGGTTTCCTGCAACTCTTGGTAAGACAACTCCAAGCTCATGGACTTACCAAGTTGAAATGCATGATACCGATAAGCATTGAAAAAATTTCGTTCCGCAGTGCTAATTGCATGCCCATGCTTGAAGGCAGCATGTTGCGCGAAGCCCATCCCAACAATGAGTGCAATGCCTGATGCAACAAATCGTGTTAGCAGATAGGAAAGAACACCTGCCCAACCAGTCAGGATCAATCCAATAGCAGTTGCAATTATCGTAGGAAGAAAAATACCATAGATATGGGAGAACAACGCGCCAAGCTGAATAAATGGAAACCAAACGATTCCTTTATTTGTTAATAGAATCCCTATTATCATAGAAAACAGCGTACATATGCCAATATTCGAAGGGCTTAATCGCAGCACGAAACACAAAATCCCAGTAAAAAAACCTAAGGAAGAAGTCATGACACTAATCGATTCTGTGGTTTTTAGAATGCTATCTGGTTTTACTTCTGGATACAATCTCGCCATAAGACCAAAGCTTGTGGAATCGTCAAGATTTATTTTGAGCCCTTGCGGCGTATAAATGGCCATTCCCCAGTCCCTCCTCTACGGCCACCATCCTTACGCCCTCTTCTTTCTCGTAACGACATCGAAGATAACTGCGATTGCCAATACCGCACCACGTATCATGTATTGATAGGAAATACCAATACCCATGAGATTCATCCCACTGGATAAAGAAGCCATAACAATCGCTCCAATGATGGAGCCTGTCACTTTTCCAACCCCGCCCGCTGCCGATACACCGCCCACGTAGGCAGCTGCTATCGCATCAAGTTCGAATAAGGTTCCGGCGGTTGTCGTCGCGGATTGCAATCTTGCCGTAAAGAGAATGCCCGAAAGAGCGGATAGCAACCCCATAGATCCAAACACGATATACGTAATTTTCTTCACACTAATCCCGCTTAAATTCGCTGCCTCGGGATTGCTGCCAACGGCATAAATATGTCTGCCTAACACGGTCGAAGTTGTTAAGAAATGATACACCGCAACCACAATCAAGACTACGATGACCGTCCAAGAAAAGCCGTTGTACCCAGCTAGAATCCATGTAATATAGGCAACGATTGCCGAAACGAAAATGACCTTCACGGTAAAAATGTTGGAAGAAACGACTTCAAAATTGTATTTCAGCTTGTTATTTCGTTTGGAAATTTCACTGTACATATACAGAATGATCATCAAGGCGCCTAGTATCAAGGAGAGGAGATTCAACCCGCCAACCTTCGCTATGGCAGGAATAAAGCCATTCCCAATTGCGTTGAAGTTCTCATCTTTAATGATAATCGTACCCGTTTTCTCTGTTACGCGCAGGAGAGCGCCTCTAAATATCAGCATACCTGCGAGGGAAGCCACAAAGGAAGGTATACCGAACTGTGCGACTAACAACCCATTAAATAATCCTACGACAATACCAAGTACAAGAATAATTGGAATCGTGATATAGAAAGGAACTCCTGCTTGTGACAGAAGCACGGCAGCAATTGCCCCCAGGAAGCCAGCTGCAAATCCAACAGATAAATCAATATGTCGGATGACAATGACTAACGTCATTCCCACGGCTAGAACGGCAATGTAGCCTGTAGCGTCAATTAGATTACTTATATTGCGTGAGGACATGAACAATCCATCCGTCATGATGGAGAACGTCAGCATGATGATGAATAGGGCAATGTACATCCCATATTCTCGAATATTCACTTTGATTAGCGATTTGGCTTCACTATAAAATTGCACTGGTCTTCCTCCTATTGCGTCGCAAGCTTCATAATCATTTCTTGATCCGCATCCTCGATGGATAGCTCGCCTTTTATTTTACCTTCAGCCATCACGTATACACGGTCACTCATGCCCAAGACTTCGCTGAGCTCCGATGAGATCATAATGATGCTCATTCCATCGCTGATCAGCTTGTTCATGATCGTATAAATTTCATATTTGGCCCCAACATCAATGCCGCGAGTAGGTTCATCTAAGATGAGCAGGCTCGGATTCACAAACAACCATTTGCCGAGTGATACTTTCTGTTGATTTCCCCCGCTCAGATTACCAACAATTTGCTCAACGGAAGGCGCCTTTATGTTCATAGATTGCTTATAATGATTAGAAATTTTCACTTCTTCATTATTGTTGATGACACCATTTTCTGAGATATCATTCAAGTTGGCGACGGAAATGTTTTGCTTTATATCTTGAATGAGGAATAAGCCGTCCCCTTTGCGATCCTCCGTCACATAAGCAATGCCTGACTTGATGGCATCTTTCGGATGGTGAAAGTTATGTGGAACACCTTCCATAAGAAGATCTCCGCGGAGCTTATACCCTTTGGGATTGCCGAATATACTTTGTGCCAGCTCCGTTCGACCTGAGCCCATCAAACCTGCAATGCCGACTATTTCACCCTTTTTAATATGCAAATTAACATCTTTCACAACGTCACGGCCCAACTGTGGATCATACGCCGTCCAATTTTGGATCTCGAGAATGTTCGTACCGAAGGACTTCGTCATTCTTTTTGGATAAATGTCATCGATTTCACGGCCTACCATGTTTTTGATGATGACGCTTTCCGAAATCTCACCTTTGGATGCATCCAAGGTACAGATCGTTCTACCATCTCGTAACACGGTGAGTTGATCGGCAATCGCCGTCACTTCTTTAAGCTTATGCGAAATCATAATGCTCGTAATGCCTTGCTTTTTTAGTTCTCGCAGCAGATCAAGCAAATTCTCGCTTTCTTTCTCATTGAGCGCAGCTGTTGGTTCATCTAGAATAAGCAGCTTCACATCCTTGCTCAAGGCTTTGGCGATTTCCACAAGTTGCTGCTTCCCAACACCCAAATCCTTCACGAGAACTTCCGGGTTTACATCTAGCTTCACTTTCTGAAGCATTTCTTTGGCTTGACGAATCGTTTGATTCCAATCAACCATGAGGCCTTTTTTTACTTCATTACCAGCATAAATGTTCTCATACACGGTGAGGTCGGGGAATAACGCTAACTCTTGATAAATAATGGCGATACCGGTCTTCACGCTGTCGCTGATTTTCGCAAATTGCTGAACCTTGCCTTCAAAAACAATATCTCCCGTGTAAGTGCCATGCGGATACACGCCGCTGAGTACCTTCATCAAGGTAGATTTGCCTGCACCATTTTCACCGACTAAACAATGAATTTCACCGGAATTAACTTTAAAATTAACGTTCGCTAGTGCCTTCACACCCGTGAATTCCTTGGAAATGTTATTCATCTCTAATATATATTTGCTCATTATCAAGCGCTCCTTAGCCGAACGACTCTTGGAATAGAGGAATAGTGATAGACGTATCTATCACTATTCCATCCAAGCTATGTGATCTTACACTTACAAGCCTTTGAAATCGGATGCTTGGTAGTAGGCTGAATCTACAAGTGCGGATTTAACGTTCGCTTTATCAACAACGATGACATTCGTTTGTTTCGCTTTAACATCAATTTTTCCATTGTTATAGGATCCTGTTGTTTCAGGCGTTTTGCCATCTAGGATCGCAACAGCCATTCCCATTGCATCTTTAACGAGTGTTCGAACATCTTTGAATACCGTCATGGATTGTTTACCATCAATAACATATTGAATGGAAGCTTTCTCTGCATCTTGGCCTGTTACAAGGAACTTCGTAACAGCCTTATCGGAGAAAAATACATCCGCGATGGAACGAGCTGTACCATCATTTGGAGCTAGAATCGCAACATCGCCTTTCATATCTGCTGCAGCCGCTGTCAAATGCGTTTGAGCTTTGTTTTTCGCTTCGTTCGCATCCCAGTTCGTTGTTACTTGACCGATAATTTTACTCATTTGCTCACGAGTCAATTTGGCGTTACCTTTTAGAGCAACAGCTTCACTGGAGTTGGCAATTTTGAATGTGCCATCGGCAATTTTCGGTTGAAGCACTTGCCATGCACCTTCGAAGAATAAGAACGCATTATTGTCAGATGCTGCACCTGCATACAGGTACAACGGTTGACCTTTTTTAGCTTTATCAACTAAGTACTGTGCTTGTGCCTTACCTACAGCGATACTATCGAAAGTCACATAGTAGTTAACCGCATCTGTTTTTGTAATCAAACGGTCGTAGGAAATAACTTGGATACCGGCTTTCTTAGCGGATTCTACTGCAGCTGCTGCTGCATCACCATCTTGCGGACAAATGATCAATACTTTAATACCTTTGGCAATCAAAGCATCCACATTTTCTTTTTCTTTCGCCGAAGAACCTTGGCTGAACAAGATTTCCGTTGTATATTTCGATCCTTTCAATGCGTCTTTGAAGCGTTGCTCATCTTGAACCCATCTTGGCTCGTCTTTGGTAGGTAATACAATCCCAACGCTAACTTTGGAACTGCCGGAGTTCCCACATGCTGCAACCATCACGGCTAGAAACATGACCACTACCATTAAAGAAATCGCTTTCACACTTCGTTTCATTTGTAATACCCCTCTCATTTGTTTTGGCTGTGCGCCAACTACAAACTGAGTATATCACCGGGATTTTCCAATGTAACCGCTTTATATTAGCACTTTTTTTAACATTGCTATACTAATTTGTCATTTGTCTTTGTATCACATTTTTATATACGTCTTCTCTCACGTGGAAGCCATCTGCAATGATCGTAGCATCCATATTCGATTGATCAACGGCAATCGGTTCAAGCAAAATGGAGGGAACATCCATTTTCTTATTGTTTACTTTCTTATCCGCATGGACATTTTCACCCTTCGCCATCTTCACAGCAAGCTCAGCTGCCGTTTCTGCAAGCTTCTTAATCGGCTTATACACCGTCATCGTTTGTGTACCCTCGACGATTCGCTGCGCAGCTGCCAGCTCCGCATCTTGCCCAGAGACAGGAATATGACCTGCCATGTTCTGGGCAGCTAAGGCCTGAATAACACCACCTGCTGTGGCGTCATTGGCGGCAACAACCGCATCCACTTTGTTCTGATTCGCCAGCAAAGCCCGCTCCATATTCGCTTTCGCATTCGCTGGTTTCCACTCTTTGGTCGCTTGATCAAATACGATGTTAATATCCCCCTTCTCGACAAGGGGTTTCAAAATGTTCATTTGCCCTTTTTTGAACATATGGGCATTATTGTCCGTATCCGCGCCTTCAATGAGCACATAGTTCCCCTTGGGCGCCTTTTTGACAATTGCTTTGGCCTGTAACTCCCCAGCCTTCTCATTATCGAAGGAGATATATAAATCGACATCCGAATTGACAATTAATCGGTCATAGGAGATGACCTTAATGCCTGACTTATGTGCCTTCTCTACAATCGCTGCGGATACCTCCGCGTTGTGCGGCACAACGACAAGAACATCAACGCCGCGTGATATCAGGTTTTCTGCCTGAGCTAGCTGCAAGGCATCGTCGCCATTCGCGGCTTGAACTTCGATATGAGCACCAAGCCTTTCTACCGCAGCTTTGAACAAATCACGATCCTTTTGCCAACGTTCTTCCAGCAATGTGTCGATGGATAATCCAACGACCACACGCTTATCCGCACGGACGATTCGCGTTGGACTTGGTTTACTATCGATCTGCGGGCTAGCTTGATCCATGGGTGTACGACTCGCTCCGATGAACGAGCAAGCGGTTAGCCCTACAGCCAAGATGCCGATAAAGCCAACCATTCCGCTCTTTTTTATGACATATTGCAGTGCAACCTCCTCCTCTCCTCAAAGATTTCCGCATTCAACAGCTCCGCAAGTGAGTATCACCTTAGCTGTGCTTTTTGTTCGTTGGCCGAATCAACATTTTCCGGTAGTCCGTCGGTGCATATCCAACTAACTTTTTAAACACCCGACTGAAATAATTCGGATCATTATAACCCACTTCAAAGGTAATTTCTTTTAGGCTTTTATCCGTTTCTTGCATCAATTGTTTCGCCATTTCAATCCGGTAGTCCGTAAGAAAATCGATATAATTCATTCCGAAATGCTCTTTGAACAGCTTGCTGACATAAAAAGGGTTCCGATCAACCGTGGCGGCAATCCGTTCCAAAGACAAGTCTTCATGAGCGTGCTTCTGGATATATTGCTTCATCGTCTGCAGTAGATCTGTCTCGACAACTTCTCCCAGCGAGATTAAATTATGAATTAACAGCCGAGATTCCGCTCTTAATTGCATATAACTAGTTGTTGCATAGGGAAAATAAGGGGTATTGACTTCCATCCCCATTTCCTGCAGCATACGAGACACAACAATCAGCACTTCAAATATGCGCTGCTGTGACATGCCAACCCCTTGCCCAATGCCTTCAAACACATCAATCATTCTTACAATCTGATCCCCTGACCCTTCTAGATTGCCGCGTCTCATCTCTTCGAGCACGGTTTTCTCCATCTCAAAAGTAAGAATCCCCATCGTTTGAATCTGGTCCTGCGTCAAATTCTCATACAAACAATAACGAGCCGGCAGCGTCCTGTCCATGGAAGCCAGCAAAGCTTCCTGATAGGATTTGCGCATGTCCCATATGTCCTTGCTTAAACCGCCTATTCCAATAAAAAGACGAAATCCACATCTGTCGTCCATTACTTGAAGCCATTTCTTTGCGATGCTAATCGCTTGTGCACGATAGGAGAATTCACCGTCCATAAAAACAATAGCTGGCACTTGATTACCTGACATTTTCCCAAGCCACATTGGATTTGAAATTTCGGGAAGCCGTTCATTTAATTGCATATAAGCCATATCTAAATCACGGATTCGCGTTGACGATTCCTCGGAGACTTGTGTAAACTGCATCGTCATCACGAAGCCCTCTCGCCCAGTTGGCATTCCGACCAGATCGATCAATTCAGACAGTGAAGCGGATTGCACACAATCAAATAATAACTGCTCCACGAGATCTGCCTCGACGAGAGGTATCATTTTCAGCAAAAGTTCTTGCTCCGAACGTCTACTCGCCAACTCGAGCTGGATGTTCTTAATTTCACTGGCCACACGGCCAATCGTCTCCAACACAACCGAAATTCGACTTGGTTTCAGCATATAATCATACACGCCTAATTTAATCGCTTGCTGCGCAAATTCAAACGTATCGAATGCGGTGACGACGATAAACTTGACTGTTTTATTCGTCTCCCTAATCTTCTCAATCGCTTGAAGTCCATTAATGCCAGGCATTTTGATATCCATCGTAATCAAGTCTGGCTGCAAACGTTCTGCCGCTTCAATCGCTTCCCTGCCATTCGATGCTTGGCCCACAACCTTCACGTCTGGCGAACCCTCTTCTATAATTCTTTGCAGGGCTGTCCGCTCAATGTGTTCATCATCCACGATTAATAAACGAATCATACCGCTTGCCCCCTCGGCAATTTCAATGTTATACAAGTACCCGCTCCAAGATGGGATTTTATCTCTATGATCTCTTCAACCCCATAGAACAGCTGTAAGCGATGAATCACATTCCATATACCAATACCCGTTGAATGTCCTTTATAGACGGAATTCTCCGTATGCGATAATAATTTAGATAACTGTTCTTCATCCATACCTTGTCCTGTATCCTGTACCTGAACGAGGATATGTTTCTCATCCTGCTTGACACGAATCGTTAACGTGCCGCCCTCTTCAGCGGGTTCAATTGCATAAATAAAAGCATTCTCTGCAAGCGGTTGCAAAATAAGAATAGGCAGCTCGATGTTCAGTGCTTCTTCATCAATTTCACGCACGACATGCAAGCGATCGCCGAAGCGGGCCTTTTGAATCGTTAAATACTCTTCAAGTACTTCCAGCTCATCCTTTAAGGACACTCGGCTATCCAACTTACGGAGATTATATCTAAGCATACCAGCGACAGAGCTAATTAATTCGCTTGTTTTACCCGCACCTGCCAAATAGGCTTCCTTAGACAGCATATTTAGGGTGTTAAAAAGAAAATGAGGGTTGATTTGACTTTGTAAGCTTTTCAACTCACTTTCCTTCAACATGAGCTTATGTCGATGAAGATCATATTCCAATTGCGCCTTACTCTGAATATCGTCGATAAAATGTCCTATTTTCAATCGCATACTATCCAAGGTTTTGGCCAGGAAGGCCATTTCATCGTTATTGCCCAGATCAATCGGATTCTTGAAATTTCCTCGCGACAATTCACGCGCGGACAGCGTTAATTTCAGCAAAGGCTGGGTCACACTATCGACGAATCGATACGAAAAGAGCAGCAACAGCAAGGAGACGAGCGCCAGTGTCCAGAGGCCCATTTTCTTAATATTTTCACTTCGCTTAATAATTTTTCTGTAGAAGGCATCATAGGTGTTTTGCTCACCGCTAATTAAGGTCAGCGTCGTTTCTGAAATATATTTCGAAATGTTAGATGCCTCGTCAAATTGCTTTGCCGCATTTTCTTCATCATTATCCTTCTGGAAACGTACAGCCAGATCCATCGCTTCCGATTGACTTTCCAGCATGTTCTGCAAATTGTCGAGCAGCATCGTGTTACTCGCATTGCGCAGCCAATCCATCTCGGACTTCGTTCGCAGCAAGGAGCTATTATCCGTTGCATATTGATTTAAGCTTTCCAGCGTAGGAGACATACGGTATTTATTCAAGGTGGTTAAAGATTGCTGGCTTAATTGCGAGGCTTGGTTCATCTGCATATAACGCTGAAGAATCTCGTTGTACTTCTCCACTGTTCGCTGATTATAAATGCTCATGGAAAGCCAAATGATCGCCATAATGACCCAGATGAGGATCGATAACATCATCATTTTACTTCGAATGGTTTTCAAGGGCTTTCTCCTTTTCTCCAGATGAAGTCACCACACTGATGGGTGTGAAATAGCTGTTCTCTAGCGGCAATTGTGTCGCATCTAACCATCGTTTCATCAAGTTAACACTCAAAATCCCCATGTCTTCATAATGCTGCGAGAGCCCTGCTTTCACCTGACCATTCTTAATCAGCATGATGGTTTGCGGGGAATCATCGAAAAGAAAAATCGGATATTCCTTCGTTCGCGAGCGTGAACGCGCTGCCTGCACGATACTCTCACCAGATTCTGTGGTCAGTCCAATGAAAGCGGTAACATTTGGATAGTGGTTTAAAATATCATTCGTTTGC
Source organism: Paenibacillus qinlingensis (assembly GCF_031455095.1). Classification (GTDB taxonomy): domain Bacteria; phylum Bacillota; class Bacilli; order Paenibacillales; family NBRC-103111; genus Paenibacillus_E; species Paenibacillus_E qinlingensis_A. The sequence goes on along the minus strand of NZ_JAVDSB010000001.1, from coordinate 855,237 downwards.
ATCTTCGGTTGTGACATCTCAGGATCATTCGCCGCCGTAACAATCTTCAATCCGTCGTACTTACTAAACACCTCGCGCAGACCTTTTAATCGGAGATCATCCGTTGATGGAGATGACAGGTTCTTAATCACACCGACTACCCCTTTACCCTGTAATTGGGTCGCGATATATTCGCCCATAATGATTCCTTCTTGATAATGATCAGAACCTATGTACGACTTGCGCAAACTACTTGGGGCGTCAGAATTAATTGTAATAATTGGAATCCCTTTCTCCGTTGCTTTCTTCACCATAAGATTGAAATCAGGATGATCGACGCCTTCCACGACAATCCCACTTGCTTTGGAAGCGATTGCAATATCAATTTGTTTAATTAAGCCTTCTAAGTTTGAACGGTAGACACCCCAAAAATCAATTTTGATATGGTGTTCTTCCGCAGCCTCATGCGCCCCTTTTTGAATCGCATTCATCATAAAGCTACCCTGCTCTTGTGAGATGATCACGATACGTTCTTCATGCTTAGGCACCATGGGTTCCCCTGCACTACTCGACATACTCAAATCGCTTTGATAAATCTTGAGCATATAGTAGAAAGAAAATGACAGCGTAACAAAACTACTAGCAATGATCGCAATCAATATCAATTTTTTCATACATTCACCCACATACTCTTCCAATTTCCAGTAATTCTATCATGATTTCAAGAATTCGAATACATTCAAAAATAAAATCCAACAACAATTACGTCGCTGGATGTATGATTTGTGCAAATTGCCCGAGAAACCGATCATGATTGAAAGCGGTATGTTCATTCCAAGGCGACTCCCAGCCTGCATAACCAGAGGTCCAATGAACCTGCCCTTTCTTCACAGCCTTTAACCCGTGCCAGCTTGCTTGGCTAGATTGATTTGCCCAAGTTGCTTGAGATATAGCATCCTTACCAATATTCACGATGATATGATCAGCATCACATTCGGCCAACTCCGACAATTGCACCGATTTCGTCCACTGAATATCATCGACTAGAGTCGCTGGGGTCATTGCAAATCATCATAGAGCACTGTCCCGGCAAGACGTCCCCATACTTGAATATCTTGGTGATGAAACAGTACGACTAGCACCGTCTCTTTCTTCAAGGTCATCTGAACGGTGTCGCGCACATCAGCTGCTTTAAGGTCATAGTTTTGTAACCATTTCTCCGCTTCACGTTCTTTGCCTAAGAATTCACCGATCAACATCAGATGCTCGCGCCAATTCCTATCCCAGGGTAAGAATAAAGCAGGAGAGATTTCAGCAAGTTTATCTTGCCCCTCTTTAGGGACCCAAGTATCAATGCCTATGATGTAATCCGGTTTGGCTTGTTGTAAGGCAGCAAGATTAAACCCATAGTGATGACTTAAAGGCACGCTAACATCATAGGCATATTTATTCCGATAAAAATCAGTCCAATAGTGATCCATAGGCGCGGCATAAGGGATGATTTGTAGAGCTAGCAATTGACCGATATTCACCCAACTGTAGGCTGCGACTTTCATTTTCGTATTTTTCAAATAAAGGGCTGGTGCCATTCCCATATGTTTCTTAAAATTATTGCTGAAATATATTTCATTTTTATAACCTACTTGGAAAGCAATCTCCTTAATAGACGCTTGAGGGAGTTCTCGCATTAACTCCTTGGATTTACTTAAGCGTAACTCCGTTACGTATTCGATAACACCCTTACCGAATTTCTCCTTGAATAATCGCATAAAATGGAACCGACTTAAACCGGCTCTTGCTGCCAAGGCATCAATCGTTATTTCTTCGGTAAAATCTCGTTCGAGCATGAACTTGGCATACTCCAAGGCGATCGCCGTTTTGTGCTCTTCATTTTGCAAGACCAAACTGAGCAATTCATAGAATCCTGCCTCAGCCCGAAAACGATCCGCTATGGTACCATTCTCTCAATGTGTTGTGATCATTTTAACTAATGGAATGACCGTAGAAACGGCGAGGTGCATAGCTTCCCCTTCACCTGGAAACGAGTTCACATGCTGGATATTCGCTTCGTCAGATTCGGTTTGGAGTATGGCTGCTGCATGAAACCGCAGAATATAGATCCCATCCTCCACCCCTTTAGGTAGACCTACTTCAATAAGTTGCCCTGGCCTGCCTATGAAAACAGTACCGGGTCGCAGTGGGTAATATTGACCATTTATGATCAAACGACCATCCGTTGAATCAGATACGATTAACATCATGGCGTCCGCTTTAATAAAATCTCGCGTCCACAGGGAATTGCAAATCCTTCCCCAATATGTGTTCAATCAATTTGAGCTTATACCACATCGTACTACTTGCGTTATCGTCTACGACGTCCATTTGAGAATCCTCGCTCACAACCTATTTGACTACAAGTCGAAGTACATCATCAATAATTAATTGGTTCGCGATCACGTTCTGATTGAACCAGTGTCCGGAATCCACTTCATACACGTGACCTTGTTTAACCGCGGGCAATTGCTGCCAAAGCGGATTATCCACAGGAGCCTTCGCATGACCTTTGCCTGAAAGCACGAAAATGTAATCCACATCATCGAGTTGAGCCAGCGTTTCCAAGGAATACGTATCATAATCGCCTTTTAACATTTTAGGCTGTTTGAAACCAAACCCCTGGTACAATAGTTTACCACTATAGAAATTCGCACCGAACAGTTTAAATCCTTTTTCATTAGCGGATTGGAATAATACGGCAGATTTGTCCCCTATCGCTGTCCGAAGTTTATCTTTGGAAGCTGTGACTTTCTCATCATATTTCTTAATTGCTTGCTCTGCTTCCTTTGTTTTCCCAAGCACTTCACCTAATTTGGCAACATTCCCGCGCCAGTCGTTCTCATCATTGGATAACACGAAGGTAGGTGCAATTTTGGAGAAATCTTCATAGGTACCGTTTTTCATATACGTTGGTGCAGCTAGAATGATCAGATCTGGATTATGGCTTAAGGTTTGCTCTGGCTTGAGTCCACCTGTCATGTCTAAGACAGGCACCCCACTCAATACGTTTTGCAAATAGAGCTGAGGTTCACCGGCTGCAGACCATTGCGCGACAGGCTTAATGCCGAGTGCCGTTAATCCATCTTCTAGGAAAGGGGCGATTACGCGCTTAACCTCGCCTGGAATTTTCACCTCATGTCCCATCGCATCCTTCAGGACACGATCTTGCGGTTTTGCCGTTGCCGTTGCTGTTGCCGTTGCTGGCGTCGTACTTGCAGGCGTAGCTACATTGTTCGTATCGGTTCCGGCACCACAGCCGGCTAAAAATATCGAAGACACGAGTAAAACCGCTGTGAAGTTAATGAACTTTCTTTTACTTGCTTGAATCATTGGATATCCCCCTAGATGATACTGATAATCATTATCGATATTTAGGAGTATATAGGACAATTCCTTCTTTGTGAATACGTAAAAATGCTGACTTTTTATTCATCGACCGCACGATTGTATATATTCGGGCATGCAACACGAGAAAAACCTGCATAGAACTTGTCAAAGTTCTACCCAGGTTTCTTCTTGCGCGAAAGATTTATTCGATGATCCGAAGCACAATCCTTCCGCGACCATGGCCCCGTCTGGCTCTTCTCATGAGCCTGACGTACTTCTTCCATAGTAAAGCTTTGCTCAATATGACAAGTAAGCTTCCCCTCATCGATAAGCTCAGCAATAGCTGATAAATCCGTTTTCGTTGCGATACCAGCACGGATCAAAGCGATGCCATGTTGTTTGGCCATATCCACAGGTGGTTGACCTGCGATGGATGCCAAGCGTCCACCTCGCTTCAGGACAGCCCAGGTCCGCGCTAACGTTTCTCCACCGAGGGTATCAAGCACGAAATCTGCGTCCTTCACGATATCTTCAAAACATTCAGACGTGTAATCTATGACGTGGTCTGCTCCTAACGAGGCCACAAATGCCTTGTTCGCTTGACCAGCAGTTGCAAACACTTCTGCGCCTCGCCATTTCGCGAATTGAACCGCGAACATGCCGACGCCTCCCGCGGCGCCGTGGATCAGAACACGCTCGTTCGGTTTCACTTGCCCTTCCGTGACAAGGGCACGCCACGCCGTGGTGGCTCCTCCTGATAACGATGATGCTTCTTCGTAAGAGATCGAAGCTGGCTTCAGCGCAAGCTCTTCCTCCGACGCTGTCGTATACTCCGCGTAGGTTCCCTTCGTACTGCGCCCAAAGACCGATTGTCCAATCTGCCATCCGGACACACCTTCTCCTACAGCTGTAATAACACCCGCAAACGCTGTTCCCGGAATATGGGGAAATTGAACCGGCATCGGGAACATTCCCCTGCGTATTTTCCAGTCAACAGGAAGAACACCTGCTGCATGAATACGCACAAGCACTTCTCCTGCTCCAGGCTGCGGTACGGGGGCCTGCTCAACTTGTAGAACATCCGTTTCACCGAATGAATGATATCGAACAGCTCGCATTTGTTTGGCTTTTCCAATGACTTCTTTGTTGTCTGTCATTATCGTTCCCTCCTCTTTTCACACCATCTATGGTATAATTATTGTGTATACTCAGTAATTCGATTGATACTGAGTATACTCAGTAATATCGCAACTGTCAAGGAGGATTATGAAGCCTAACCATTTCCCAGAGGGTCCATCCACACCAACTGCAGGTGACATTTTGCAGCTATTAATCCGTACGACCCATCGTTTGCATACACAATTCGAAGAGCACTTAGCTGCGCTAGGGATACCTGCTTATTTGACAGGGCCTCGCGTACGGGTACTCATCGCCATTGAAGAAGAAGGAAGCATCCGCATGTCCGATCTTGCTTCCAAATTAGGCATCAAAGCACGCACCGTTACCCAATTCGTGGATGCGCTTGAACAAGAGGCCCTCCTCGTGCGTACGACTGATCCTGACGACCGCCGAGCCACCTTCCTCCAGTTGACGGAAGCAGCGCCTCCCTTGATTGCAAAAGCACGTGCCGCGATGAGCCAAGCTTCGGATGAGGTGCTCCAATCCTTGTCCACCGAAGGCAGAAGTCAACTCCAGTCCCTATTACTCCGCTTATAGGGCTGGTGGATTTTCTAAGTAACCAGTGGTAGAATATAGGAGGTTGTCCCAATTCACAAATTAGAGGAGAATGGTCATGTCAATTAATGCTTATTTAAATTTCCCAGGAAACACCCGAGAAGTTGTAAATTTCTATGCAGACGCATTTAATCTGCCATCTCCAAAAATGATTACATTTGGCGATATGCCGCAAAACCCTGACTATCCGCTGCCTGAAGAGGCTAAAAACGGTGTCATGCACACTCGTTTGGATATTAACGGAAGCCCTCTGATGTTTTCCGACACGTTCCCAGGTATGCCATACGTTGTAGGGAACAACATTAGTCTTTCTTATGTCAGCCCTAACGAAGAAGAACTTACAAATGTATTTCATAAGTTGAAAGTTGGCGGCAAAGTAGTTATGGAGCTGCAAGCGACGGACTGGAGTAAACTATACGGTCAAATAGAAGACAAATTCGGCATTCTTTGGCAGTTTAATCTTGATAGCGGTGAATCTTTCTAAACATACGCATCATAAGGCCCGTGCTGTAAGCACGGGCCTTTCCCTTTTACAAGATCGGGGAAATCAACTTCGAAATCGACTCCAGGAATCGGATGCGAAGCGATCGCTTCTCATACTCCTCCAAGGTCAACTCCATACACCCCTCCATATCCATCCAGAAAGTTTCTTCCAGCTTTCTAGCGGTCTCCTCATGAAACATCAGCGCATTCGTCTCAAAATTTAGCCGCAAGCTGCGAATATCGAAATTCGCTGTTCCTACCGATGCTACTTTGCCATCTACAATAATCGTTTTGGCATGTAGAAATCCATAATCATATAGATAACATTTCACGCCAGCGCGCAGCAATTCACCTACATAATACAAAGAAGCCCAGTGTACGAAGAGATGATCAGCCTTCTCCGGTATCATAATCCGCACATCAATCCCCGAAAGCGCAGCAATTCGCAACGCATTCAACATACTTTCTTCGGGAATAAAATAAGGCGTTTGCAGCAAAATGCGACTTTTGGCCATATGTATCAGCTTGAGGAATGTATACACGAAGTGCGGCCAAGTCTCGTTCGGACCACTTGCAACAATTTGCATAGGGACCTTCCCTTGCTCAGCACTATTCACAATCTCCGGAAAATGACCGGCACCCACTTCAAGCGTCTCTGACGAAGCCAAATTCCAGTCAAGGATGAATCGGGATTGTAACGCACGCACGACAGTGCCTCTCAGGCGAAGATGCGTATCGCGCCAATAGCCAAACTTAGGGTTTAATCCAAGGTATTCATTTCCGATATTAAATCCGCCAATATAGCCAATTTGTCCATCAATGACCACTAGCTTACGATGATTCCGATAATTCACACGATAGTTCAGAAAAGGAATACGCGATGGAAAAAATGCAGCTTTGTGCCCGCCTGCCTGCAAAAAATCTTTAAAAAAGGAGTCCTTCAACGTACGCGAACCGATATCATCATAAAGAAAGCGAACCGTAACACCTTGCGCGGCTTTGCGAGTTAGCACTTCCATAATTCGCTGACCTAAGGAATCATTTTTCACAATATAGTATTGCATATGGATATGGTTTACGGCTTCCTCCAGACGGCTGATCAAATCATTAAATTTCTCCACACCATCCGTGAAGATATGTACTTCATTATTCTGTGATAAGAATGAATCATTCGTAGCTACATTCAAATAAATTAAATACCGATAATCCTTTACCATGGGATCAATATAGGGAAAAGTCCCCTCCATGAGTTGCTGCCGTTGCTCGCCAATCACCGTCTGCATTCGTTCCTGCATGCGCTTATTCCATTTATACAGTTTACGTCGGCTCAGGTTTTGCCCCAGCATCACGTACAATAGAAAGCCTAGAATAGGAATGAATAATAGCACCATTAACCAAGACCATGTAGCCGCAACATTACGTCGTTCTAAGAACACCACCGTGAGCGCCAATAAAATATTGACGACGAACAACACGGTTAACATATGAGAAAACCAATCCATGCCCATCATTTACCACTCCAACCCTCTTTACTTGTCTGCCCCTATTATACCTGAATTTTCTAAATAACGAAAAAGACCCCCTCAATCTTCCGAATGAGGAGGTCCTATTCACAATCGTTAAGAGATCATTTCTTTGTAAAGTGCGATATACTGCTGCGCGGATCTGCGCCAGCTATAGTCACATTTTTTCATATTTTGCTGAATCTTCATCCAACTGTCCCGATCATTCTTATAAAAGAATACCGCTCGTCGGATGATATGCAGCATATCATGAGCGTTGTAGTGCGTGAACGAGAAGCCTGTCCCTTCTCCTGTGAACTCATTATACGGCTGCACCGTATCCTTCAGACCACCTGTTTCCCGTACGATCGGCACAGAACGATAGCGAAGGGCAATCAATTGACCGATGCCGCATGGCTCGAATTGGGATGGCATCAAGAAGAGGTCCGAAGCTGCATAAAACTGATGGGCTAACGCTTCGTCGAAGTAAATATGGGCAGACACCTTGGTCGGATAAGCAGCGGCCGCATCCCGAAACATTTGCTCGTAGACAGGCTCGCCAGTCCCCAGAACAACAAGCTGAATATTGAGCGTTAGAATCTCGCGCAGGACGTGTTGAATGAGATCTAAGCCTTTCTGCTGCACCAAACGAGTCACGAGTACGATCATCGGGATATCGCCATCCACAGGAAGCCCTAGGCGCTCCTGAAGCGCTATTTTATTCTGCGTTTTCTTCGGCAAGGAATCACGGTAATTCACGACGAGATTCTTATCCGTCATGGGGTCGAAAATATCGTAATCAATCCCATTCACGATGCCCGTCAATTGATTTCTACGATGGCGCAGCAGGCTGTCCAAAAACTCGCCGTAATACGGCGTTTGAATTTCCTCTGCATAGGTCTGGCTAACGGTTGTAATTTGATCTGAATACAAGAGTCCGCCTTTTAGGAAACTAGCCCCACCATGAAGCTCAAGGGCGGTTCCAGAGAAATGATCGTCGGACAAGCCGAACAAATCTTTGAACACTTCTTGACCAAACACACCTTGATACTTCAGGTTATGCACAGTCGTCATCGTTTTGATTTCGCTAAAGAAAGGCAAATGCTGATAATGGGCCTTTAACAAAACAGGAATCATTCCCGCTTGCCAATCATGACAATGAATCACGTCCGGCTGGAAGTCCAGGTAGGGAAGCGCCTCGATGACCCCGCGACAGAAGAAGCCAAAACGCTCCGCTTCATCGCCAAAACCATAGATGCCTGAACGCTTGTAATAAAATTCATTATCCACGAAGTAAAAGGTGACTCCTTCATGTTCAAGCACATCAATGCCGATATATTGTTTGCGCCAGCCTAATTGAACATCGAATGCTGCCACTTGTGACATTTTGTCTCTAAACTTAGCAGGGATATCCCCGTATTTGGGCAAAATGACCCGCACATCAAGCCCTTGTTGGGTCAGCTCCTTGGGTAAGGAGCCAATCACATCTGCTAATCCACCTGTTTTTATAAAAGGCACGGCCTCCGAAGCCGCGAACAGTATTCTCATCTTGCCACTCCTCCAACTTTGGTGGTGCAGGGATCGCTCCTGCTCTTAGATGACTTTCGTTTTTGCTGCAATAAATGGGGCTTTGTTGTCCCCCGTTAACACACGGCCACGGCTGATGAATACATCCTTATCCAGTATCGAGTTCTCGATAATGACGTTTTCCTCAATCTCGCAGTTTTGCAGGATGATACTATTTTTCACATAAGCACCTTTGCGGATCTTCACGCCACGGAACAAAATACTGTTCTCGACTTTCCCTTCGATTTGACAGCCATTCGCGATAAGCGCGTTCTTGGCAGAAGCCGAGTCCCAATATTTAGCAGGCGGTTCATCCTTTACTTTGGTATAAATCAGATTCTTCTGGAAGAAGAGTTCACGCCAAATCGCTGGGTTCAACAGCTGCATACTGTGCTTGTAATAGCCTTGAATGGAATTCACAATGCCCAGATGCCCTTCAAATTTGTAGCCGTATACGCTTAACTTATCAATATTTTTCATAATGCCGTCACGAACCAAATGATCATATCCTTGCGCTAGGCAGGATTCCACCATATCCAAGAGCAATGCCTTGCTCATGATATACATTTCCATGGAGATGTTGTTCGTCCGCAAGCGGCCTGTGTGATCTTCCATCAACGTAACTTGACCGGTCTCTTTAACTGCCATCCGGCGGAATTTCCCATGAACCTCTTCGTCTGTTTGCTTGTAAATCACCGTGATATCCGCTTGCATATCTTCATGGTAACGAACAGCATCGTTCAAATCCAGATTGCATACCATGTGACTGCGGGAAATAATAACGAACTCTTCTTTACCACGGTAGAAATAGTCACGATGACTATAGAATTGATACAAATCTCCGCGAGAAATCCCTGTCGGTTCATCAAGAACGGATGGAAGGACGAATAGTCCCCCACGTTTACGATCTAAATCCCATTCTTTACCAGACCCAAGATGATCCATGAGCGAACGATATTTGTGTTGTGTGAATACGGCTACGTTGTCAATCCCTGAATTCACCATATTCGAAAGTGCAAAATCGATTAACCGATAACGTCCACCGAATGGCACGGATGCCGGGCAGCGGAAATAAGTCAGTTCCTCCAAATCATCCGGTTCATTGACTAAATTAATGACTCCCATCACGTGTTTCATCTGACATCATCCCTTCTGATTAGCGTAGCCTGTTACCCGCTCGTTACCGCCAATAAGTACAATTTCTCCTGCACCATCAACAACCGCACCATCTTCAACCACCGTATTTTCACCAATAATTGCTTTGATAATCGTTACGTTGTTACCAATTTTGGCATTTGGCATAATGACGGAATCTTTAATCTGGCTGCCTTCACCAACCTGAACACCGAAGAAAAGGACAGAATGATCAACATCTCCAAAAATCGCGCAGCCCTCATTGACCAAAGAACGTTTAATATTGGCTGTAGGTGCTACATATTGAGCAGGTTGATACGGATTCTGAGAATACACGCGCCAGTCTTTATCATTGAGGTTTAGTTCATTATTGTCGTCCAAAAGGTCCATATTCGCTTCCCATAGACTATCAATGGTACCGACGTCTTTCCAATAGCCTTGGAATGGATAAGCAAACATTCTCGCTTCATCCTTCAGCATCATCGGAATGATATCTTTCCCAAAATCTTTGCTTGACTCCGGATTCGCCTCATCTTCCAGCAAATAGGATTTTAACGCTTTCCAGTTAAAAATGTAAATTCCCATGGACGCTAAGTTAGAGTTTGCTTCCTTCGGCTTCTCAGCGAATTCCGTAATCTCCTGCTTCTCATTTACGCTCATGATGCCAAAGCGGCTTGTTTCTTCCCATTTCACTTCGATAACGGCGATAGTCGCGTCCGCATTTTTTTCTTTGTGATAGGAAAGCATGAGGTCGTAATCCATTTTATAAATATGGTCACCTGAAATGACCAGCACATATTCCGGATCATATTGCTCGATAAAGCCAATGTTGCGATAGATCGCGTTAGCAGTACCTTTGTACCAGTCGCCGCCTTTTTGCTCCATGAACGGTGGCAGCACCGTAACACCGCCATACTTGCGGTCAAGATCCCAAGAGCTTCCAATACCAATGTAAGTATTCAATACGAGAGGCTGATATTGGGTAAGTACCCCAACCGTATCAATCCCTGAATTCGTACAATTGCTGAGAGTAAAATCAATGATGCGATATTTGCCGCCAAAGTGTACAGCTGGCTTAGCTAAATTGTTCGTCAGTACGCCTAATCTTCGCCCTTCTCCTCCAGCGAGGAGCATGGCAACACATTCTTTACTGCGCATATTTGATTTCCCCCTTCAACTTCATCATGCTCTGATTGGAATTCACTCACACACTTGATATAAACAGCCGCAAGCGGCGGAATACATAGAGATAAACTATACGGATGACCATGCATGGGGCTAGCTTTGCTTGTGATCGGCAGTGTATTGCCTTGACCAGAACCGCCAAACTCAGACGCATCGCTATTGAAAACAACTTCGTATACACCTAATTTCGGAACGCCGATTCGATAATCCGGATGAACAACGGGGGTGAAATTACACACAAGAATAAGTTCATCCTCCGGCGCAGTCCCTTTTCGCATATAAGTGACAACACTTTGGGTCTCGTCATGGGGGTTAATCCACGCAAACCCTGCTGGATCATGATCCAGCTGCCATAAGGCTGGTTCATTCAAATAAAACTGATTGAGCGACTTCACGTAATGATGCATCTGCTCGTGTTTCTCATAACCATCTAACAAAAACCAATCCAGCTCTTCAAGATCTTTCCATTCATCGAATTGACCGAATTCACTTCCCATAAAGAGCAGCTTTTTACCTGGATGCCCCGACATGTACCCATATAACACCCTCAAATTAGCGAATTTCTGCCAATAGTCACCAGGCATTTTATGCAGGAGTGAACGCTTTCCATGCACAACCTCATCATGTGAAAGAGGAAGTACATAATTCTCACTCCAAGCGTACATGAACGAAAACGTAATTAACTTGTGATTGTACCTGCGATGGATGGGATCCAGCTTCATATATTTCAGCATATCGTTCATCCAGCCCATATTCCACTTGTAGTTAAACCCTAATCCACCTTCGTGGACGGGTGCAGTTACGAGCGGCCAATCCGTTGAATCTTCTGCCATCATCAGGGCATTGGGGAAATAGGAGAACACAACTTGATTCAATTTGCGAATGAACGCGACTGCCTCTAGATTCTCCTCGCCACCCTGTTGGTTGCGAATCGGAGTTTCATCCCATCTGCCGAAATTTAAATGTAACATGGAAGCAACCGCATCAACGCGTATCCCATCCATATGATACATGTCCATCCAAAATACGGCATTTGAGATTAAAAAACTCTGAACCTCCGGTCTGCCAAAATCGAAAGTGAGTGTTCCCCACTCGAGCTTTTCCGCTTTGCGAGGATCTTCATATTCATACAAAGGCTTGCCATCAAACTGACGTAGTCCATGACTGTCTTTGCAGAAATGACCAGGTACCCAGTCCATAATGACGCCGATACCCTTCTGATGACACGTATCCACGAATCGCATGAATTCCTTTGGCGACCCATGACGACTTGTAACGGAGTAGTACCCCGTTGCTTGGTACCCCCAAGAGCGATCAAAGGGATGCTCGGCCAGAGGCATTACCTCAATGTGCGTATAGCCCATTTCTACCGCATAATCTACTAACTCAGTCGTTAATTGCTCATACGTATACAGCTCTTCGCTCTTGCGGTCTTTCTTTCGCCAGGTGCCAAGATGCACCTCGTAAATGGAAAGCGGCTTGTTATACGCAGGTACATCTTTCTTCTGGAGCTGCCAGGCTTGATCCTGCCAGTCATAACCACCCAAATCAACAACCCGAGAAGCAGTACCGGGCCTTAACTCGGAATAGAAGGCATAGGGATCTGCTTTTATTAAAATCTGTCCCGTCTGACTATGAATTTCGAACTTGTAATAGTCACCTTCACTCGCTTCTGGAATAAAAAGCATCCAGAGGCCTAACGAACTAATCTTTTCCATGTGATGCTCGCCGGTTTGCCACTCATTGAAATCTCCAAGTACAAAGACAGTTTTTGCATGTGGTGCCCATACGGCGAATCGAACACCCTCATGCCCTTTTTCTTTGCTAACATGTGCCCCTAAGATACGATAACTGTGGAAAAGGGATCCTTCATGAAGCAGAAACAAATCCTCGGAGCTTGGAATACCAACATTTGCTCCCACATTATCCCCCCCTATTTCGACATGTCCTACTTCTAAGATGCGTGTTGCAAATCGTCTCTACCTCTACAAATACAACAAACAGGTAATGAATTCCTTCAATTCAAACGGAATAAAATAAAGGAAATCTCTCAACCTTCGGTGAATTATTGGTAGGACAAGAAATGAAAGGTGGATCACACATAATGAAGGATAAAGTAAAAGGACTTATCGTGGGTTTAACGATTGGATCAGTTTTAAGTGGAACGGTAGCTTTTGCTGCAGGAACTCAGATTGAAGTAGCCTTCCGTAATCTGACGTATATGTTTGATGGTGTCGAAAAAACGCCAACGGATAGCAAAGGCTTTATTTACGAAGGGACAACTTATGTTCCTTTACGTTTCATGAGCGACTCGCTAGGCAAAAAGGTAGCGTGGGATGATGAGACAAGCACGATTTGGATTGGCAATAATCCGAATCAAATGGTTGCCACTTATAAAGGCGGGACTGTGACAAGAGCTGATTTCGATGCCTTCTTTAATCTCAAAGCTTTATTCAACAGCAACCATGCTGCCTCCAAAGATAACGTGGAGTATCAGACAGGTATTCTGAAGGAATTAGTAACGAACCGCGTTCTCTATAGTCGTGCTTCAGAGGCTGATATCGCAGCAGCTAAGGAAAGTGCGGCTTTACAAGTTGCAGCATGGAAGCAACAAATGGGCGAAGCTAAGTTTGTTGCCGACTTGAAGAATGTGAATACGTCAGAGAGTGCTATTCAGTATTTCTTGGTGGGCAGTTTGACGGCATCGAACTACGTGAAATCAAGCATTACTGATACGCAGTTGAAAGCACAATATGATGCGGCACTTAAAGCAGATAAAGATGCTTATACCATTGCGTCTGTTCGTCATATTTTAATTGGACTATCGGATGAAGAAGGAAAAGCACTTCGCACGAAGGAAGAAGCACTCACAATTGCCAAAGATGTAGCATCCAAGCTTAAAAATGGCGGGGACTTTACTGCACTTGCCAAACAATATTCCGAAGATCCAGGTTCAAAGGATGCGGGCGGACTTTATGCTGATGCTGCTGTAAGTCAATGGGTTGAAGGCTTCAAAGTCGCTGCTATTAATCAAACGGTTGGGGTAATCGGCGACCCTGTTGAAACCGAATTCGGCTATCACATCATCAAGGTGGAATCTAGATCTGTTAAATCGTTTGATGCTGTCAAAGATTCGCTCAGAGGTGGCCTTGAGCAAGCACAATACCAACAATTCGCAGAAAAAGAACTGCCTGGATTGATTGAAAAGATCGATTTAGGTCAATAAATGGTGTACAATGGATGTTTAGTCTAGTAAACAGTTGAAGGATGGATTACAGCATGTTTTATGCAAAAGATTGGGTTGATTATGAACTACTCGATACTGGCGGCGGCGAAAAGCTAGAACGCTGGGGAACGATTGTACTTCGCAGACCCGACCCGCAAATTATTTGGCCTCTACAAAAAGAAACACCCGCTTGGCGTCAAGCTGATGCTCACTATCACCGCAGCTCCAGTGGCGGCGGCCAATGGCAGCAGCACGCAGAGCTACCTGAACGCTGGACGATCACTTACGATCAGAAGCTGACCTTTTATATAAAGCCTACTAGCTTTAAGCATACGGGTCTGTTCCCTGAGCAAGCGGTCAATTGGAAATGGATGATGGACAAGATTAAAGGCGCTGGACGCCCCATTAAAGTGCTCAACCTTTTCGCTTACACGGGCGGCGCAACACTTGCTTGCGCGCATGCAGGCGCTGAAGTATGCCATGTCGATGCTTCGAAAGGCGTTGTTCAATGGGCAAAAGAGAATTTGCACCTAAGCGGTATGGGTTCCAGACCTGTTCGATTCATTACGGATGATGTGTTCAAATTCGTTCAAAGAGAACAGCGCCGCGGCAGCAAGTATGATGCGATCATTATGGATCCACCTTCTTATGGACGTGGACCTAACGGTGAAACCTGGAAATTGGAAGATGACCTCTTCCCGTTCATTCAGACTTGCCAATCCATTTTGACGGACAACCCGTTGTTCTTGTTGATTAACTCCTATACAACAGGTATCTCGGCTACTGTGCTTCAGAACATTTTGACCATGGCGATGAAAGAAAAGCATGGCGGAACGATCTCTAGCGGAGAAATCGGGCTTCCAATTACGCATTCCGGCCTGATGCTCCCTTGCGGTATTCTGGGACGCTGGGAGGCGTAGGCAGTGGCTTTCAAAGAGGATAACGGTGCATCGCAGATCCCGATTATTTTTGAAGACAACCACATTCTTGTGGTTGAGAAGCCCGTCAACATGCCTACGCAGGAAGACGAGTCTCGTGATCTCGACTTGTTGAACGCCTTGAAGGCGGACATCAAGGAGCGGTACAACAAGCCCGGCAATGTGTATCTCGGGCTTGTACATCGCTTGGATCGTCCCGTTGGCGGCGTGATGGTCTTCGCCAAAACGTCAAAAGCCGCGTCCCGACTTTCGGACGCGGTAAGAACGAGGCAGCTCGACAAGACGTACGTCGCTGTCGTGCACGGTAAACCCTCCCAGCCGGCCGCTACGCTGCGCCACTGGCTGTGGAAGGATACGCGGACGAATACCGTCAGCGTGGTCAAGGCAGGCCAGCAGGACGCCAAGGAGGCGGTGCTGGATTATAAGCTGCTCGGCAGCCAAGACGGGCTCAGCTTGATCCAGATCAAGCTGCACACCGGGCGGCCGCATCAGATCCGCGTGCAGCTGGCTGCCATTGGCTGCACGTTGTACGGGGACCAGCGCTATGGCAGCGCTGTGAACAAACCGGGCCAACAGCTCGCGCTGTGGGCCACAGCACTTACCTTTGAGCATCCTGTGCTCAAAGAGAGCATGCATTTCCGGTCGCTGCCTCCCGTGCAGCGGCCTTGGAACGAGTTCACCATCCCCGAGTTATGAGGGGATGAATGCCATTTAGTTGGCAACTTTGCCCAACAAATAAATAAGCAATTTCTGATTATGAGCGGAAACGCGATTCAGGTACGAATCCAACAGTTCTTCACGGATTCCACGACCTCTCTCGCATTCCGCTTTTCCTTTGCCTGTTACGTGAATCCAGACGATACGACGGTCTTTCTCATCTCTTATACGTGTAATTAACTCCGCTTTTTCCATCCGATCGAGTAAGGTTGTGACGGCCGCAGGTGTCGTGGATAAATATTCAATCAAATCCGAAGGCTTCATACGTTCATGGACTAGGAGCAGTTCTAACACATTCAGCTGTCCTTCCGTAATCGTAGGGGCTAAGCCTACCTCCATCTGATTTTTCAATTCCTTCGATAATTTTAGCCATAGCTTTCCGAATTCATCGGAATACATCCTCATCAACTCGCTTCCATTTTCACCTATTTATTGCAAGTATAGCACGCCTTTTCGCTAGTTTAAAGATTAATGCCATTAATATTTTCTTACAAAAATTGCAATTGAAGTGGACATGCTGAGGTTTGCTGATACCTGATGTCGAGCCTCCGCAAAGCTTGTCTACTCTTGGATAATCGGACAAGCCAATCGACTTCTTTTAACAAGTTGCCCAGTAGTCACATATACTGTTCGAAGGTACCCTGCACCCTTGTAGACAACAGCGATTTCTTTTTTTTCGGAGAAACTTGCCGTGCAAGGCTGTTTACTAACTTTCAAGGAGTGATTGAGTTGGAAGATTGGAAAGTAGAGCTAGGCAAGAAAGCACTGGAAGCGGGCATGCTGAAAGACCCACAGTGGCTGAATCGATTAGACGAACCGATGCCCCTGTGGGTCCTATTAGAGTTAGCTTTTACACTGATTGAAAGATTGGATCCCCCAACAATTAGTTACGATTGAGGAAAACGCAAAATCTCTATAATGGATTCTGTTTTCGTGACTGGAATAAATGATTTGCCTTGCGCTTTACGATCTTCTAGCGGAGCTGTTTCCGTTGAGAAGCGCAGCTTTTCACCATTGCTCATCACAGCTGTAATCAAGTAATCCATTTTCACAATAAACGTTCGGATTAAGGCAGAACCATTAGGTCTTACACGTTTGCCTTCTTTGAATTCGAAGGTAATGATCCCCTTTCCGCCGCGTCCTTGAATTGGATAATCGACAACGAGAGATCGCTTCGCATACCCGAGGTCCGAGATGACCAGTACTTCCCCTTCATCCCCGTAAATCCACTCAGCAGACACGACTTCATCGTCTTCCTTCAGCTGGATGCCGCGCACACCCGCGGCCGCACGGCCCATCGGGTTCACTTCTTCCTCACGGAAACGGATGCTCATGCCCTGCTTCGTGACGAGAAGAATTTCCTTCGTATTGTCACTTAAATGGACTTGCAGCACTTCATCTTGTTCCCCAAGCTTACACGCGACAATCGCGTTTGAGCGATTCGTCATGTACTCTTTGAGCTCTGTGCGCTTCACTTGTCCTTTGCGTGTGACGAATACGAGTGACTTCGTCGGATCGTCAAAGCCTTTGACAGGAATCACATTCACGATGCGATCTTCCTTCGCAATGGGGATGACATTGACAATCGCAGTTCCGTTTTCTTTCCACTTGTACTCCGGAACTTGATGGACAGGCAATAAGTAGTATTGCCCCTTCTTCGTGAAGATCAGCAAGCTCTCGATCGTATTCACATCTAGCAAGAAACGAAGGTAGTCGCCTTCCTTCATGCCTGTATTCTCAAGCTCCCCACCTGAACGTGTGAAGGATAGCTTGCTTGTACGCTTCAAGTAGCCCTCATTGGACAAGGTGACAAGCACATCTTCAGCCGTTACAAGAACTTCAAGATTTACTTTCAGTTCTTCGACTTCCCCTTGAATCTCCGAGCGGCGATCGATCCCATATTTTTTGCGGATCTCCCCCATCTCGTCTTTAATAACACCGAGAAGCTTCTTCAAGCTGCCGAGAATCCCGCGCAAGTACGCAATCGTTTTCTCAACATCCTTCAATTCCTTCTCCAGCGTCGTTATTTCCAAATTCGTTAAACGGTATAATTGCAGGACGAGGATGGCATCAGCTTGTCGTTCTGAAAAATGAAACTTCTCTACGAGATTATTTTGGGCATCCTGCCTATTTTTCGATGCTTTAATCGTGGCAATGACCTCATCCAAAATGTTTAATGCTTTGACAAGCCCTTCGAGGACATGTGCCCGATCTTCTGCCTTTTCCAATTCGTATTGCGAACGGAACGTAACTACTTCCTTCTGATGCTCAATATAAGCCTCCAGAATCTCACGGATACCTAGTTGACGCGGCGCTTTATTGACAATGGCAACCATGTTGAAGTTATACGTCACTTGCAGATCCGTTTTCTTCAACAGATAAGCCAAAATTCCTTGTGCATCCGCTTCCTTCTTGAGCTCGATCACGATACGAAGCCCATTACGGCCGCTTTCATCTCGAACTTCAGCGATGCCTTCGATTTTCTTCTCCAGGCGGATATTCTCCATCGCCGTGACCAACCGAGATTTCACCACTTGATAAGGAATTTCAGTAATGACAATTTGCTGTCTGCCGCCGCGCATTTCTTCGATCGCGGTTTTGGAGCGGATATAAATACGTCCCTTACCCGTCCGATAGGCTTCACGAATGCCTTCTTCACCCATAATAATCCCCGAAGTAGGGAAATCCGGGCCTTTGACAATAGACATTAACTCGTCAAGCGTAATGTCAGGTTTATCGATCATAGCCGTACAAGCGTCGATGATTTCACGCAAATTGTGAGGCGGAATTTCCGTCGCAAAACCTGCTGAGATCCCACTTACACCATTTACAAGCAAATTGGGATAACGTGCAGGCAATACAACCGGTTCTTTGGTTGAATTATCAAAGTTATCCTTGAACATCACCGTACGCTTCTCAATATCGCGAAGAAGCTCCATCGCGATTTCTGATAAACGTGCTTCTGTATAACGCATAGCTGCTGGTGGATCATCGTCTAAGGAACCCCAGTTCCCGTGACCATCCACGAGGGTATGCCCCATTTTCCATGGCTGCGCCATACGAACCATACCATCATAAATCGACGAATCCCCATGCGGATGATAATTACCCATGACATCCCCAACGGTTTTCGCTGATTTCCGATAAGGTTTATCCGGCGTGTTACCTGAGTCGTACATGGCGTACAAGACCCGGCGTTGAACAGGCTTCAAGCCGTCTCTAACGTCAGGAATTGCTCGATCCTGAATAATATATTTGGAATATCGACCGAATCGATCGCCAACGATCTCCTCTAGAAAGGCTGGTAAAAACTCTTCTAAAATGCTCACTTTCTCGTCACCACTCTTTTTGGTCTACTCAACATATTCAGTAAAATCAACGTTTTCGATAATCCATCTCTTACGTGGATCTACTTTATCACCCATCAATGTTGTCACACGTCGTTCTGCTTTGGCCGCATCTTCAATCTGTACTTGAAGCAGCGTCCGGCTTTCCGGATTCATTGTCGTTTCCCACAGCTGATCTGGATTCATCTCGCCTAGTCCTTTATAACGCTGAAGCTCTGTATTTTTACCGAGCTCTTTGACCACCTTTTGCAGCTGATCATCTGTCCAAGCGTATTTATGACCACCATTTTTACCTTTTCTCGTCACTTTATACAGAGGTGGCTGCGCAATATACACTTTACCTGCATCAATCAACGGCTTCATGTACCGGTAGAAGAAGGTTAGCAGCAGTACTTGAATGTGTGCGCCATCGGTATCGGCATCGGTCATCAGAATGATTTTACCGTAATTCGTCTCTTCCGCTTCGAACTCCGACCCTACGCCAGCGCCAATCGCAGCAATAATAGCTTTATACTCTTCATTTTTCAAAATATCCAGCAACTTCGCCTTCTCAGGGTTCATTGGCTTCCCTTTAAGCGGTAAAATCGCTTGATGCTTCGAATCTCGCCCTTGCTTCGCTGACCCACCTGCGGAATCACCTTCCACGATGAACAGCTCATTTCGTTGCAAATCCTTCGACTGTGCAGGTGTAAGCTTCCCATTCAGGTTCGAGCTTTCGCTCTTTCCTTTCTTGCCGCTGCGAATCTCTTCACGTGCTTTACGCGCTGCTTCTCTCGCTCGTGAGGCCTGTACAGCTTTCTTCAGCATCATTTGTGCGATTTGTGGATTCTCTTCCAGGAAAACCGTCATTTTATCGGAAACTACGGCGTCCACTGCACTACGTGCAATTGCACTTCCAAGTTGGTCTTTGGTTTGCCCTACGAACTCAACATCACCCATTTTGATATTGATAACAGACATCATACCTTCTCTGAGATCCGTACCATCGAGGTTTTTATCCTTTTCCTTGAGAATGCCCCCTTTACGGGCATATTCATTCATCACCCTCGTATAGGCAGTCTTAAAACCCGTTTCATGGGTTCCACCACCGCGGGTAGGAATAGAGTTCACGAAGGAAGCAATGGTCTCTGTGTAGCCATCGTTGTATTGAAGTGCAACTTCAACTTCAATCTCGTCCTTCTCTGAGGCAAAATGAATCACAGGGTGAAGCACGGTCTTCTCTTCGTTCAAGAAAGCTACGAATTGACTTGCGCCGCCTTCATACTGGAACTGATCCACTTTATCGGTGCGATCATCCTTCAGGTTTACTTGCAGCCCGGAGTTAAGGAACGCAATCTCCTGTAAACGTTCAGCAAGCGTATCATAATTAATCGTCGTGCCGCCTTGGAACACACGTTTATCTGGTTTGAACGTTACTTTGGTTCCTGTACGGTTGGTATTGCCGATAACTTCTAGTCCTGTAACCGGCTCACCAACATGTTCGATCCCTTTATCATCGACCCAATATTCAAAGCGCATCCGATGTACTTTACCTTCACGGTTGATTTCAACTTCCAACCACTCGGAAAGTGCATTCGTAACGGAAGCGCCTACACCATGTAAGCCCCCAGACTTTTTGTAACCTGAGCCACCAAACTTACCGCCTGCATGCAGAATTGTATAAACAACTTGAGGCGTAGGAACACCTGTTTTATGCATGCCTGTAGGAATACCGCGGCCATTATCTTGTACCGTAATAGATTGATCTTTATGTATCGTGACATTAATTTTGGAACAATGCTTTGCCAGATGCTCATCGACTGCATTATCTACGATTTCCCAGATCAAATGATGAAGACCTGAGGAACTGGTACTCCCAATATACATCCCTGGTCTTTTACGAACAGCAACAAGCCCTTCCAGGACTTGAATATCATCTGCTTCGTAATCCGTGACGGGTGTCGGGGCTTTCCCTTTCGCAAATTCTAGCTGCTCAGCCATTGGAGCCCTCCTTTATCTCTTTTTACTCTAATTTAAAATATCTTTGCGTGAAAATACCGTAAATGAAACGATTAACGCCAGTACGGTCCAAACACTTAATACACTAAGAGAGAAACCTAGATCCATACCTTGAATAGGTGGGATTCCTCCTGTCAAATACTTTGTCAGATCCAAGTTGACCATAAACAAATATTTAGCCGTTTCCCAAGAGGACACCATGTTCGAAAGAATTGTTCCTGATATTAATACGGCAAGCATGACCCCCATACCTGCTGCGGTTGATCGAATTAGTACAGAAAGCATAAGCGACATAATCGCTACGACAATTGCTGTAAACCATACTAAGCCGAATTCCATCAAGAGGAAGAACCATTGATCTACCGCTCTTACACGACTAAAATCGACATCTGCACCTGTTAGCTGAATACCCGTGAAGATCGGCATCGTCCATCCGTTATAGCCAAAAACAATGCCTGAAATCAAGTAACAGATCAATCCAGTCGACAAAACAGTCAGTGATGTAAAGAAGACAACGGTAATTAATTTACTCAATAGGATTTTCCAACGCCTGACCGGTCTTGTCAACAATAATTTAATAGTCCCCGTAGAATGCTCAGATGATACGATATCTGCTGAAATGACCATAATAATCAACGGAATAAATAAACCAACGGCATTTTTGACAAATTCACGCGTAAATGTAACCGCATTCGGGGAGCTAGGATTCACGTCTTGTTCTAAATAATAATTCGCAATTTGAATTTGAACGCGAAGCTGCTGCTTCCACTCATCTGGTGTTCGTGCAGAACTAAGCCGTTTTTCCCAATCTATCACTTTCTGACGTTGATCAGCCTTCCAATCCGATGTTCCAAATTGCTTCTGTGTATGTTGAGCAACTCGCATTTGAGCATAAGTGAACATGGGAATTAAAGCAAGAAGAATAAGTAGAATGACATAAAATCGCTTTTTCTTAATCATTTTAATCATTTCATTTTTAACTAAAGCATATAGTCCTGTCAATTCTTTCACCCTCTTTTACTCAATTCGTTCTCCTTCAGTTAAACGTAAGAATAAATCCTCTAATGTTGGATTTTTGATTTCTACCGCATATAGGCTGATTCCTTCCTCGATAAGTCGTTGACTTAACTTAGGAATGTTTACTTGATCCATTTGCGTAGCAATCTGCTTAGCAGCAGCTGGTATCCCCATAGGGCTGTCTGAATCTAAGGTGTGGACAGATAACACCATTTCCGAAGATTGAAGCACACGCTCGGCTTGATCTCCCGGAGAAACTGTCCAAACCACCCTGCCACCTTGAGCAATCAGCTCATCCACAGCACCAACTTGAATCACTTCACCATGACTAATAATGGCTACACGATCACACATTTGCTGAAGCTCGCTAAGTAAGTGACTGGAGACGAACAAGCTAAGTCCACCCGCAGCTAAACGTTGTATAAACTCCCTCATTTCTTTAATTCCCTGAGGATCAAGTCCGTTCGTAGGCTCGTCCAAAATCAATAGACTTGGTCGCCCTAGAAGTGCCTGAGCGATTCCTAAACGTTGGCGCATACCTAGGGAATAGGTCCTTACTTTATCATGAATGCGCGCATCCATCGAAACAATGTCGACAACTTCTTTAATTCGATTGTCGTCCACATCTGGCAGCATGCGGGCAAAATGCTCAAGATTTTCCCACCCCGTCAGGTAGGAATAGAGTTCAGGATTTTCAACAATACACCCTACTTTTCTCATGGCTTGGTCATGTTCCTTATGAACATCGAATCCACAAATGTGTATCGTGCCTTCCGTAGGACGAATTAGATCCACGAGCATGCGAATTGTCGTTGTTTTACCTGAACCATTAGGCCCAAGAAAACCAAAAATCTCGCCTGCGTAGACATCAAAAGAAATTCCTTTAATAATTTCTTTATTTTTAATTCTTTTTTTAAGATTATTGACAGATAAAACGATCTGAGGCGTTGCAATAGCCATTTCTATGCCCTCCCTATTTTAAAATTTGGACAATTCGATCTGCAATTCGTTCATAGCCATCCCCATTTGGATGGAAATGATCCGCAGAGGATAAATATTTGATCAAATTTTGCTCAAATAGGTCGTAGGTAGGAACAATCAGCATCTGAGGATATTGATTAGTTAACTTAAATACGCCGTCATTCCATCGCTGTACGGTTAAAGAGCCCTCTCTTGTCGGATCAAGATCCAAAAAAGGGTGATATAAACCGATATATAATAGCGTTGCTTTCGGATTTGCTTTATTGATGGTCGAGATGATCTTTTCCATCTTAGTGAGTGCAGGGTCTACACGCTTCTCAGCAGCCTCAGGATTAAATTCCGTTTGGTTAGCTCCTTTGAAAAGCCCTTCTCCTCCTGCAAAAATATCATTTCCCCCAATGGTAAGCAAAATAATATCAGCTTGCGCAAGTGCATCTTGTGTTTTTTTCTGTTCTAAATCAGTCAGAAGTTGATCGCTTTTGTAGCCGGGAATAGCGAGGTTATTAAGTACGAAGACAGGTTTGCCGCTTGCTTTTTCCAGCTTCTCGCGGACTCGTCCTACATAGCCTTTCCCCGTATTGTCGCCTGTTCCAGCTGTAAGTGAGTCCCCTAATGCGACAATTTGTAACTTATTGTTACTTTCGATTATCGATGGTTTCGTTGGCGCTGGAGTAGCTAATTGCAAATCTCCAGAGGCTTTAGGAAACCATATTTGATTCGCCGCGTATGCAAAGCCGACAGCGAAAACGATCGTAGAAATTGACGCGGTTAAACCAATGGCACCCCAAATGAAACGAGATGATTTCATTGCTGTCCCCTCCTGCGAATATTTGGCATATTTCCAATTTAAGAGTATAGCTTCTCGTCAAATTTTGCAAACATTGTAAAGATGGCTGAGTTTACGGGAGGGGATTGCAGTATACTCACTGCTCTAGTCCCATGCTGTAAGTTGATATTTTTGAGTTGCGGCGGCTTCGGTGTGCTTTTTCTACACCGTAACTCGAATTTTTCGAGTTACGGTGGCTTCGATCTGCTTTTTTTACTCTGTAACTCGATTTTTTCGAGTTGCAGCGGCTTCGTTGCGCTTTTTTTACTCTGCAACTCGATTTTTTCGAGTTGCAGCGGCTTCGATCTGCTTTTCTTACTCTGTAACTCGATTTTTTCGAGTTGCAGCGGCTTCGGTGTGCTTTTTTTACTCTGTAACTCGATTTTTTCGAGTTGCAGTTTTATTTCCACTTTTCCAAGTGTAGAAGGAGTCCCTAGATGAATGGCTATGAATCTCGAGTGTGTGATAGAATGTCGTGTTACGAGATGACTAGTGTTTAGTTGTTAAGTAGTATGGTTAGTCAAGTACTCGTTAGTCAAGTAGTGCTTTTCAGTGCTGCTCCTCAAATGACACTCATTCTCAATTGTTTCAATGTTTTCTCGTTAAAACAAACAAAAAGCTGCCTAACCACATTCAAGTGGCTAAGCAGCTCCTTTTCTTCATGCCTACACAGCATCCTGCAAAAATTTATATTGCGCTTGGATCAAACCATAATAGATCTTCTGTTCCTTCATAAGCTCGTCATGATTACCAATTTCCATCATGCGCCCGTGATCCAATACGACGATTTTGTCCGCATTACGAATCGTAGAAAGACGATGCGCTACGATAAAGGACGTACGACCCGCTAGAAGCGTCTTAAGTGCCTCTTGGATTTTGAGCTCTGTATCCGTATCAATACTAGCTGTCGCTTCATCCAGAATAAGTACTCGTGGATTAGCAAGTAATGCACGTGCAAAGGAAATCAACTGACGCTGCCCCATCGATAAGATGTTCCCGCGTTCTTGCACTTCCGTATCGTACCCATTGGGCAGCCCTACAATAAAGTCATGCGCATGGACAGCCTTCGCTACCTTCTCGATTTCATCGTCCGTTGCATCTAAGCGACCGAATCGAATGTTATCACGGATCGACCCCGAGAAAATAAACGTATCTTGCAGTACGACACCGATTTGAGAGCGAAGACTTTGTATTGTGACGTTACGAATGTTGTACCCATCGACTTCAATTACCCCTTCGTTAGGGTCATAGAAGCGACAAAGTAAGTTCATAATCGTACTTTTGCCTGATCCGGTATGTCCTACCAAAGCGATAGATTGTCCGGCAATTACATCCAAGTTAATTCGGTTCAATGCTGGACGCCCTGGCTCATATTCGAATACAAGATCTTTGAAATTCACATTTCCTTGAACAGTAGGTAAATCTTTGGCACCCTCGATTTCTGCAACCGTTGGTTTCTCATCCATGAATTCAAAGATCCGCTCCGCCGAAGCCATCGCAATCAACAACTGCGAATACATTTGCCCCAAACGTGTAATCGGCTCCCAAAAATAACCGATGTAAGTCGCAAACGCAACGAGTAAACCAACGCTGATTTCTCCCGTTTGAATCAAATGAGCGCCTAACCAAAACAAGATAAAATAACCAATCGCACCTGTTATTTCAATCAGAGGTCCAAAGGATTGATTCAGCATGGATGCACGGTTCCAAGACAATCGATTGATCATATTCATTTTGGAGAAGAACTGAATGTTCTCTTTCTCCTGCGTGTAGGCCTGTGTAACTTTAATCCCTTGAATACACTCATTCAAATGGGCATTCAATCGGGATTGCTTCATTGTAACGTCTTGCCAAGAGCGGCGGATTTTGGTCCGCAGCTTCGTCGAGATGATAAACATAATTGGAACCGTTACAATGATCGATGCACCTAATTTAAAATTAAATGAGAGTAAAATAATGATGATACCTACAAGTTGTACAACGTCGATCAATAAGTTGACGACACCGTTCGTAAATAGATCCTGCAAGGAGTTCACATAGTTCGTAACACGAACAAGGACAGATCCCGCTGGTCGTGTATCGAAGAATCGGAATGAGAGCTTCTGAATATGACTGAAAAGGTCATGGCGAAGATCGTAGATAACACGTTGCCCGATCATGTTCGTATACTTAATGCGGAACGTATTGGCTAACCATTGAATGAGATAAACGCTTAACATGATGCCAACAATGAGAAAGAGCAGACTCTTATCTTTTGGGATAATTGCATTATCAATTGCTTTACTGATCAGCAGTGGTACTGTCAATTTCGTAATCGCACCTAATAGCATCATAGTAATAATAATAGGCAGCATTTGTTTACGATAAGGCTTCATATAGCCGAACAAGCGTTTTAATTGGCCCCAGTCAAAAGGCTTTTCGATCAGTTCATCATCTTGATAGACGAAGCGATTGCCTGTTTGTGAATCTGGATTCGGCGCAGCCGCCTCAGCTTGTTTCGATGGAGTACTCAATTTGCCAACCTTCTTTCTGGCTTGGAGGAATGGGTTATTGGATTGCCTTCGGAAACTTCTGAGTCTGCAGAAGTCCCTTCTTCTCGTGTAACCGCTGCTTGGTTCTGAGCAGTTTGGTTTTGCGGACCATCCGCATATTGAATATCATACGTTTGACGGTACAAACCATCTTGCTGCAGTAATTCTTGATGCTTACCTCGTTGAATGACGCGACCTTTATCTAGGACAATGATTTCATCCGCGTGTTTCAATGAAGAAATCCGGTGGGCAATGATGAACGTTGTTCGACCTGCCATAACTTCACCAAAACCAGCTTGAATCTCATGCTCTGTTTCCATGTCGACAGCACTTGTGGCGTCGTCTAGCACGAGAATTTTCGGATCTTTGATCAAAGCTCTAGCAATCGCAATACGCTGTTTTTGTCCCCCGGAAAGTCCAAGTCCACGTTCACCTACTAAGGTATCGTAGCCTTCAGGAAGTTCCGAAATGAAATCATGTGCTTTCGCGAGCTTCGCAGCCCGAATAATATCATCCATAGTCACATCTTTACGACCGTAAGCGATATTATTGCGAATTGTAGAAGAAAATAGGAACGTTTCTTGAAAAACTGTTGAAATTTGGCTGCGGTAGCTTTCAATCTGTAAGGAACGAATATCCTTTCCATCCAGCATAACCTTGCCTTCTTTGACGTTATAAGCTCTCATGAGGAGCGATATTACCGTTGTTTTACCGGAACCAGTGCTTCCCAGAAGACCAATAACGGAACCTGGAGGCGCATCTAATGAAAAATCATACAACGCTGGTTGTTTCTCCGGATAGGCGAACGTTACGTGATCAAAACGTACATGACCATCTACCTTGGTCAAGGCTGCAGCGGTATCGCTATCTTTGACATGCATATAGTGATGCAGAACCTCAAGGATTTTCTCACCCGAAGCCTTCGTTTGCGTAAAGTTATTGATGTGAAAACCAAGTCCCCACATCGGCCCGATTATGTACCAAATAAGACTAAAACATGCTACCAAATCCCCAAGTGAAATCGACCCATCAATAACCATGTAACCGCCAGCGCCAAGTAGTATAACGACACTCAAGTTTGCTAGAATCTCCATGATCGGGAAGTACTTCGCCCAAATCCCTGACGATCCAATATTCATGGACTTGTAATCTTCATTGCGTTCTGCGAACTTGGTTATTTCATGCGGTTCGCGAGCAAAAGATTTGACGGTCCGAACACCTGTAATATTTTCTTGAACAGCAGTCGTCATCGTGCTCAGAGACTGACGCACCATCCGGAAAGCCGGGTGAATTTTACCTTCGAAGCGAACAGCAGTAAATGCTAGAAATGGCATCGTAATCATTGTAAGTAAAGCTAACTTCCAACTGATAGAGAACATCATCGCCATACCAAAAACAAGCATTAACAAAACGTTCAGAATCTGTGCGAAACCAAAGCCAATAAACTGGCGAATCGCTTCTAGATCGGCTGTCAATCTTGACATCAGATCTCCTGTCCTCGCTTGATCATAGTACTGAAATGATAAATACTGCAGCTTGTTGTACAGCGCATTCCGTAAGTGGTATGCAACACGGTTTCCTAAGCGACCCCCGCACAAACCATGTAGAAACTGGAACATCCCTTTCATAGAAACGACAACAACAACAAATAGTGCCAATCGTGGAACTAGGTCAAATTGCTTCTTGGTGATAACTTCGTCAATCAAATACCGAAGTAAATTGGGGTACACCAAGCCGAGCGCGGTAGCGATTGCAAGACATGCAATAGCTCCAAAAAACAGTTTTTTCTCTGGCCAAAAATATGGCTTCAGTTGCCTGAATACATCCACTTTGGGCCCTCCTTAAAAGGATAGATTTGAAACGCTTATAATGTGTGAACACTTTATGAATCTTAACACCATCACTATATGTGAGCAATTCGAGGATAATCGGATTTAATCGCTTAAATAGGCATAAATTCACAAAAACGTGTAGAAATCCCCCCTATTCTTTTAAATCATCGGGATAACCGCCAATGAAAGCCTTTACATGAACAATCCAAAAAAAGGGGCAACTAAGTTCCGAAGAACCTAGTCACCCTATTGTTTAATAACTAAACAAACGCCTTCAACTGATGCTGTTTCGATATGAGTTCATCTAAATCAATCTTCATTTGAAGTGCATCGCGAAGCCCTTCCGCGTGTTCTTTAACCTGTTGCTCCATGATTAATTTCTGTGAAATTAACCACTTTTCTAATTGAATGCCGTAAGCTTGCTCGAGCTCATTGGTTTGCCCTTCAATAAACGAAACAACCGGCGCATTGATCCGATTCTCTAGTTCCGCTTTCAGCTTGCTTTTACCGTCACCCTCAAAAAATTGCTTCGCATTCTTGAAATAACTCTGCAGCAGCTTCAAACTCACTTCCGATGCTTCAAGCTTCGTAGTCACCTCAGGCGTCACAAACGTGCTGGACTCGTAGGCAGCCTTCTCAAAGCCTTCTAGCAGTAAGCCCAGCTCCTCACCCCAACGATTCATTCGCTTCGTACTGATGAGATTCATGCGATTCTCCACACGAAGCGTAGTGGCTAGAACTTCTTGGGATAAATCGTGGCCAATCATGCGCAACAGTTCATTCCATGCGAATTGCAGTGCGGCTTTAGGGTCTTTGGCCTCATCACGGAAAGTTGATGGATTGAATGCAAAATTATAGAGCTCTCCAAAGCGATACATCGTACGTTGCTTGACGTAGTACATCAACTCTTGGATTTCCTTCTTCAGCTCTTTCAGCTCGGCATCATAGCGTGTGTCGTCTAATAGATCTAAGCCCTGCTGCTCCGACTCATCCAACATAATTAATTGCAGCCTGCGCTCTTCCTCACCTGATTGTGCTCGTTCCAGCCACTTCTGCATGGTGCTAATAGCTCGATGAAGCTCTAGATTAGCCGAATGAATAGCCACATCACTAAGCTCATTCAAGGTGAACTGAACAAACTGCTGCTCAAACGGTTGAATGCCCGATTGTACGACTAAGCTTTCGTTGCCATTGATTTTACCTTCTGCTGCCAAATAACTGGATATCGGATAAATCCGTGGATGACGAATACCGTGCTGCACTAAATTCGTTTCTACATGCTTCACGACCCCCGCCAGCTCCTCTGAGCTTGCCGCCAAATCAGACGCGTTGACGATGAAAAACATTTTATCCATTTCAAAACTATCTTTAACACGACCTAGCTGAAGCAGAAACTCGCGGTCTGCCTGGGAGAAAGCATGGTTATAATAAGTGACGAATAGGATGGCATCTGCATTTTTAATATAGTTAAAAGCGACACCTGTATGTCGGGCATTAATAGAATCTGCCCCCGGCGTATCTACGAAAATGATACCTTGATCCGTCAGCGGATTGGAATAATATAATTCAATAAATTCTACAAAACAGGACTTGTGTTCTTCCGCTACGTAGCCTGAGAATTCATCTTTGGTGATCCGAAGTTCAGTACCCAATTGACCTGAGGCTGCTTCCCACCCTTTTTCAACAGCTTTCAGGAAAGAGAAATGCGGTTTTCCTTTGGCTGTTACATCGGCAGGTGAAAGCTGGCCTATCCGTTTCAACGCGGACGACATATCGGTCGCTTCAACCCCTAGTATTTGAAGCGAGTAAAGCACATCCTCCAAGATGGCATCTGCCTTCTTCATCTTGACCTTGGCTGTACCATGCGGCCAGCCTTCCGTCGGCGGCATGATCTTGTTGATCGCCGCCGTTGTCGGGTTCGGCGATACTGGCAACACCCGTTCACCAATCAAAGCATTGGCGAACGAAGATTTACCCGCGCTGAACGCACCGAACAGCGCAATCGTGAACGTCCGCTGGCGCAGACGATCCGCTTTTTCGCGCATGGAGCGCGCGAGCGACCGCATCGACGGCAGCCCGTCGATGAGAGCGGAGGCCGCCTGCAAGTCGGCGGCCTTGCGCTCCATGCGCTTACCGTGTTCACCCGAGGTGAACACGGATGACGCCGGCTCGGCTGCCACTGCGGGGCCAGCCGAGTCCGTGCCGGCAGCTGCCGAAGCTATCGCGGCAGCTTGCAGGATCGTGCCCATGGAGGTCACGTGCAGGTTAGCCCCGCTCAGCGGGGCTGCTGCCGGCTCCTCCATGGCCGTGTAGAGCTGCGCATCCGGCAGCGCCGGCGCAGAAGGTCTTTCCCAGCTGGCCATGCGCAGCAGCTGGGTCTCTGCCGCCGCCTCGGCTTCCTCGAGGCGGGCGAGCTCGCGGCAGGCGCTCAGCCGGCCGCTCAGGGCTTCAAGCTCAGCCGCTAGCGCAGCGGCGGCTGGTTTGCTGCCATCGCGGACCGCAGCCGCGATGATGTCAATCACCGCAAACGCCAGTTTGCGGTACTGCAGCTTTAACTCGCCAGCGAGCTGCTTCATGTAGTTCAATGTATACTCGCCATTGAACGTTGCACCTGTATTCACTTGGGACGCAATCAAAGCACCAGATACTTCAACCTTCAACGCTTCAATCTGCGCAATTAACGCAGCATCATGTTGACCTTGATCACTTGCTGCCTTCTTCAAGGCATCTCGCAAGTGCCAGTCAAGTTGGGCTTCCACTTGCTCAGCCAATTCTCCCTGAAACGCCGTCAGTCGTTTCTCTTGCTCTGCTGCGGTCTTTGCTGCGCCACCGAAGAATCCAACCTTAAACCCAGGCTTACGGCTCTCCAAATAAGCGTTGGCATAATCTCGCGTTAACGCAGGTGTTATATTGGCATTCTCTATAATGGCACCAACATCTTTCCGGAGTTCAAGTATTAACGTTTCCGGCAAACTTTTTAATGTGTTAAGTTGTTCCTGCTTAGCTGCAGCCAATTGTTGAACATCTTCCGCATCGCCATCTTCCTTGATCGATTCCAGCAATTCCGCCTTCTGAGGTTCGTGTTGCTCCGCCAACCATTTACTATGCTCGGCTGCCAAATACCGCGCAGAAGCATCAATACTATAGCTGCGCAAAGAATCACCACGCTCAATAAGACGGCTTAGCAACCATTGCAGCTTAGCGTACTCATTATGTGGATGCGCAGGTTCCTTCATCGTAACGAACAACAAATCATCAGGTTCAATGCCCCAGTTCAAGAAAGCTTGCTTTGTACCCGTTTGATATTGTGCAAAGGGAAGCTCCCACTCCTTGTGCTTATCAATCATATTTACAACCAGATAGAGCGGTTTTCCCCACTCCTTCATTTTTTTCGTAAAAGCTAAATTCACCTCTGATTGCACATGGTTATAGTCCATGACATAGAACACCACATCAGCTAAGTGTAGGGCAGATTCCGTCGATTGATGATGTGCATCATCCGTAGAGTCAATCCCTGGTGTGTCCAACAGCGCAGTGTCTTCACCTAGAAAAGGAATTGGATACGTGATCTCTACCGTTTCAATATCGGTACCATTTACACAGTAAGCCTCAAGCTCGCTGAGCGGAATGGTTGTCGTCTCTCCTAAGGGATTGACCTTTCCTTCAAGACTGCGATGCGTCACATGCGCACCAGGCTGCCCATTTCGAATACTCACGATATTCGCACTCGTAGGAATCGGGCTCGACGGTAACAAAGCATGGGCACAAAGTTGGTTAATGAGCGTGGATTTCCCTGCAGAGAAATGTCCGCAGAACGCAATATTCATCCGTCCACTATCCAATTTGTCCAGCAATTGCCCCATTTTTGCCGCGTTATCTTCATCTCCTGCATGCCCAAGCACCTGTTGCATCTTCTTAAGCGCATCCGGCATGACCGTGATGCTTCTAGCTACCAATTGCGACATTCGTTCATTCCGCTCCTCTATGATTGATTCTTACCTATCCCTCGCAGCTATACAGAAAAAAAATCTCCCAAAGGGAGATTCTGGACTTACGTGAGGGCGATTTTTTCTTTTTCCGGTAGGAAAATTTCAAAAACGTCACGATGCTGAAGAATCGTAATATCCGAATCCTTCACTTTCATCACAACAACCTCGGATTTTGTTTTCATTTTGTCTATGTAATTCTGAGGAACCTCACCGGATTCACTGACAGTTACACCTTCAATGACTTTTTCCTCATTATCGGCTAGCGGCGTGTTGATCACTTGCTCATAAATATCGGAGAACAATTCGAAGCTATTGGTATATACGGCGATGCATTTCATTTCAATCCCATCCTTTGTCAGCATTTCATTTGTTTGTAATAGTTTTCCTTGTTGACGGTGGTTTCATACGCTTCTTCCCCTCGCGGCAATTGTCCAATAAGGGACAAATCGGGCAATTGGGGTTCTGTGCCTTGCAGTGATATCGACCAAAAAATATCAATCGATGATGTGTTTGCGTCCATTCGTCGCGTGGTACTTTCTTCATTAGCTTCTTTTCAACTTCAAGTACGGAATCATCCCAGCCAACAAGTCCTAATCGCTTAGAGACTCGTTCGACATGCGTGTCAACCGCAATTGCCGGAACTCCGAATGCGTTCGATACGACGACATTTGCCGTCTTACGCCCAACGCCAGGCAATTCAACCAATTGCTCGTGCTTCTCAGGAATTTCACCACCGAACTTGTCCAGTAGCAACTGACACAGCTTATGAATATGACTAGCCTTGTTGCGAAATAAACCAATTCGCCGAATATCTTGCTCCAATTCCTCTAAAGGAACAGCCAAGTAATCTTCAGGTCGTTTGTACTTCTCAAACAAGTCTTTGGTAACCTTATTCACGGTTTCATCCGTACACTGCGCTGATAGCAACACGGCAATCGTTAATTCAAATGGATTACTGTGATTCAACTCACAATGCGCATCCGGATATAGTTCACCGATGGTGTCCAGAATATGTCTTACTGTCTTCTGTGTCATAGCTGATCTTCCTTAGGGTCGTAATATTCTTCAGTTTAGCGAATTGTCAGGGCATAATCAATCCTTGAAAGCGTCAAAATGCGAACATTTTCTAAAAAATAAACATTTTTTTTGAAAATAAGAAAAAAACCGCCTGTTTGAGAAGAATGGCTTCTCCTATACAGACGGTTTTCCTTAAACAATTGTTCAACGATCTACTTTTCTATCTCAACAATTTTATTGTCAAGGATATAAAGCGTCAGCTGATCTCCAGCAACGAAGGAAGATGGCAACACAATGGAGGAACTAGTGTGCAGGTAAGCTCTCGGGAACAGGTTGTAGGCAGTTTGCTCGCCACCAGAAGCTTTGACATTCACTTGGTTCAATGTAGGGCTATACTGATCAAATTCACGTTTAGAAGCGATAGCAACTTGAATCATGAGTTTGTCATTGACGTCCTTCATCAATTGAACACGATCCCCTACTTTAATCGAGGAGAAGCTCCAATCCATGCCGCCATTGAGTTTTACACTGTAACTACTGCCAGCGTTAACTACTTGACTTTTACCTGTAAAATCTTGAATGGTTAAACTCGAACTTGCAGCGTTCACCGCTGTTACTTTACCTCGAACTGGTGTTACTAACTCGGCTTTCGTGATCGCAAGGCCTTTGAAAGAGAATTTCACATAATCATCGATCGCAAGGTCAGCAAATGCAGCATTCGTGCCATCTGCTTTCACAAGCGGGACCCCATCTAAAGGAATTGTAACAGTCGTATTGGAGTCATTCAAGAACGTAGCTTGTTTTAGGTTCGTATTCGTTAAAAGGGTTTTGAAAACCTTGGTGTCACTAGTGACGATTTTCGTTACTGTCGATTGATCAAAACTTAGAAGCAGACTAATTTTATCTCCGACTTTCAAATCAGAAAGCGTACTGTTTGGCTTGTTTGCAAGTTCAACAGTTGGTGTAAAATTTAGTTTAAACGTTATACTTTGTCCACTATCTGTTTTCACTGTTATATCATTCGTTTGTAAATTCAATTGTGTCAGTGCACCATCAAGCTGCAAGGACATTTGAATTTGTTTAACCGAATCATTGGAAACAAGAAGATCTACATATTTGCCAGCTGAGAAAAGGCTATTGAAATTAGTGAATGGAAGTTTAGTTCCATTGTACCAAATCGCAACACTATCATTCAAAAGAAAGGCATGTGGTTTTCCTGCATTATCAGTGACAGTTAAAATTTTGGATGAGGCATTGTAATCAATAATTTTAGCAAAATATAAATTCTCAATTGACCGATTAATAACTGTAATCGTTGTAACCTTATTATTCAACACATCTAACTTCAATTGATCCCCTGCAGCCAAATCATAAACACTCGCATTAGCTAAGCCATTAATAACAACACGCGTGTTACTACTTAACTCATAGGCATCCACTGTTTTACCAGACGTTTTATTAATCAAAATCGTAGATTGGTCGTCTGTAAATTGTTTAAACGTTCCTTCCACACTGGTTCCAACATCCGCTTGCTTTTTAACAATAAGCTTCACAATTTCACTATTCTTGACGGTGTATTCAACTGTGTCTCCAACGTGGATGGCATCCAAATTGATGAGCGTATTATCTGCCATCGTAGCAATCAAATTACTCGAAAATCCGTAGGTCTCTGTCTCTCCAGAGGCAGACTCAATCAACGTAAGCTGCATCGCATCTTTATTCAACGTTTGGATATCACCAACCGCCGTTTTACTCACTGGAATTTGTTTAACAACGATAGAAGTATATTTGTCGCTGTCTACAAGTTGACTTTTACGAATTTGGATCGTGCTTCCGGCTACAATTTCACCTAAACTAAGTCCGCGACCATTCATATCCGTTACGGCAACATCGGACGCTAAGTCGTAACTTTCATAATCGTCCAGCGTCGCTTTCATCGTTGTCAGATTAAGCTTTAGTAATTGTCCTTCGTGGATGTCCATATGCAGCTCATCACTTAGGATTTCTACATAATAAGCTGTACCGTTCACTTGAACTATGGATACTTCATACGTTTCTTGCAATTCTTTGGATGAAATAGCCACATCATTTTTATTTCCGAAAAATACGGTATTAGGTGAAATCTTGTATGTACTCGTGTTTCCGTCTTTATCCATTAGACCAATACTGCCGCTTGTTAGGCTCGTCATATAGCCTTTTTTAGCGCGTTCTGGTAATGTCGTCAAATTCTTTTGTGAACGACTTAGGAATGCCGCCATTTGAGCACGTGTTACCGCGCCTTTCGGTTGGAATGAGCCATCTTCGAACCCATCTACAACTTTTAAAGACACAGCTGCATTGACGAATCCTAGCGCACTGTTGCTGATCTGTTGGTTATCTGTAAACGAAGTTGCTTTCGTAGATAAGCTTTCTGCTAAGGAAGCTTTCCCAATAGCACGAATGACGACTTCAGCCACCCATTCCCTCGTTGCTTTTTGTTGTCCCCAATTACCGACCGGCTTGGTACCTTGCGTTCTTACTTTTTCTTGCTCTGTTGAAATCAAACCTTTTTGTAAGGCTAGCGCTACGTAGTTACGAGCATATTTATCAACTAACATGTAATCCGGGAATACCGTATCCGTCGCCAGATTGTCGGCATCAGCCTGTAAGCCCATCATACGTGTAGCCATAATTAATACATCTTGTTGTGAAACCGAAGTTTCTGGCGAGTAAATACCCTCTGCGACTCCCTCGATAACGCCTTCCAAAGCTAGCTTGGAAATGTGTCGAATCCCCCAGTAATCACTGCTCACATCATTAAAAGATAGTCGTACATTCGAGTTCGATGTTGTTGAAGTTGTTGTATTCACGGGTGCTGCAAGGACTGGCGTGCCTGCTAGACTTGTGATGATCATGGAGCTTACGATAGCACTCGCCAATTTCTTATTTTTCATGTTCGATGTAACTCCTCTACAATTC
Source organism: Paenibacillus qinlingensis (assembly GCF_031455095.1). Lineage (GTDB taxonomy): Bacteria > Bacillota > Bacilli > Paenibacillales > NBRC-103111 > Paenibacillus_E > Paenibacillus_E qinlingensis_A. The sequence continues at coordinate 818,896 of NZ_JAVDSB010000001.1, read as the reverse complement.
CTATTTAGTTAGGTCGTTTGATCGGGTAAGGAAGCTCTAGATGTCCCATTAGACTATCAACTTGCTTACCGTCTTTAAGTACATACAAGGTCTTCACTTCAGGAAATTGGAACACTGTTTTCTTTAATGCTTGTACAAATAATTCCTCACCAGGCGCACCCATTTGCGTCTTGGGTCCGAATGCCATATCCAACTTCAATTCACCTTTGGCAGCATCGAACTTGACACTTGTGAATTTCATATCATCAAATAAGGAAGGTGCTTTGGGGTCATCATTCTTCTGAAGTGCTTTCAATGCAGCCTCATAAGTGTCAGCATCCTTCTCCACGCTGATTGTTACTACTTTCTCAACGAGCTTCATTTCATCTTGATCACTGTAATAAGCCTTAACTTGCAACTGCTTAAGAGGCGCAGGTGTCGGCTTAGGCGTGGCTGTTGGCGTAGAAATAGTTGCAATCGGTGTAGCCGTAGCTTGCGGTTCCGACGTAGCAGCTCCTGTTAATTGTGTTTTCTGGCCACAGGCCGTGATAGACAACGTGATGGCACTTACAAGGAGCGCTCCTTGAACTAGGCGACTTGTTTTGTTCATCTTATTCACTCCTTAGCTTTATGCCTAGACATGCTAGCCTAGTTTTTGCTGCTTCGAATTCTTACTGCTTACTTAAGGTTCAAGTACTCCTTAATAGCAGCAACCAGCGAAGCAGCTAATTTGTCCTGGAATGCCTCTTTGTACATCGCGGATTCATCATTTTTATTGGACAAGTAACCAACTTCAAGCAATACTGCTGGCATGTTGGTTTTCGTGATCACACGGAAATCTGCTTGGCGAACTTTGCGATCTGCAAATCCAGTAGCCGGAACAGCATACTTATGAATAACATTGGCGAAATCTAAGCTTTCGGGCCTGTTATAGTAGGTTTCGGTTCCTGACACGGTTGCTTTGGCGCTATTTCCATGAATCGATAAAAATAGGTCCGCTGAAATATTGTTGGCAACAGAAACACGATCATCTAATGGAATAAAGGTATCATCTGAACGGGTCATCAGAACGTTAATTCGCTTATCTTTTATTAACAGTGCATTTACTTTATTCGCTGTTGCAAGTGTAAAATCCTTCTCATGCCTACCTGTAATGGAAAGCGCACCTGGATCGTTATCCCCATGCCCAGCATCAATAATCACAGTTAGCTTCTTCTCACCAATCGTTGCCTTCCACTGATTCGGCAGTTTGGTAGCTATCTTTTGGTAACCAGCTGGACCGTTCAAATCCAGAATAATCCTTACAGTAGCCGGATTATCATTAAAGTTAGAGAATCGCACTTTGGATACAAGTGGCTGCTTGGATGGCAGTTCTCCTGCATTTTTAACGAGCAGCTTCTGAAGTGACTCATCTAATGTCGTGTTCGGGAAATCAAACACCATGCGTGAAGGATTCGATAGATTTAACACATTCGGAGTTAGGGTTCCATCCTTCGCAGTAACCGTTAATTCTGTTTCTGTTAGTGAAATAGACGTGATTACGTGAACCGATGGATCTGGTATCGGCGTTCCGTTGCCGTTTCCATTGCCGTTGCCAGTTCCAGTCCCAGCTCCAGTTGTTGGCTTCGTTCCAGGCGGCTTTGTTTCAGGATTTCCGTTATTGCCATTCGGGTCTTTCACATCTATAGGTCCGGTTACGGGTTTTGAATCGGAATCATCCTTTTTGAACATATGGACAGACGATGTAGGGCCATCCCATTTGAACTCGATTCCAAACACCTCACCTATAAATCGCAGCGGTAGCATGGTAGAACCATTTTCAATCTTCGGACCTACTTCTAATGTCTCTTTCTTCCCATTAATAAGTGCGGTCAGATTGTTAATCACGAGTTGGATATTAACTTTGTCTTTCACAATGGTTACTTTACTGGTCGCTTCGTCCCAGCTCACTTGCGCACCAATTTGCTCGACAATAATTCTTACAGGAACAATTGTATTATCATTCACAATGCGGGGTTGAGCCCCCTGGACATCCAACAGCTTTTCATTCATAAATAGCTTTATTGGCTTAGGGGATTCAGCACCGAGGGCAGTAGTTGGCAGCAGCAACAGACAAGTGAGCAAAAACAAACATATTGCAGGAAATTTCATTATTCACCTCTATGTAATGTCGGAATGGGGGGGGATGTCACTACGAAGTTATTTAGCCAACTCTATCATTCTATCAACTTCCTTGTTATTATAGCAAAATTAACCTTTACCTGACAGCGCTACCTCCTTCCCTTCGACAATCTAGTAATCTATTAGACGTTAGTAACTGCCAAAAGTTGCAAGATTGCTCAAGAAAATATGCAAATTATAGCAAAAAAAAGGCGTATCCCCTCAAGGGGATACGCCTTTTACTCTAATCTTATTTATAAGCTAAACGCTTTTGGTGTACTTGCTCATACGCAGTAATTTTCGCTTCGTGTTGCAGCGTCAAACCGATGTCATCCAAGCCTTGAAGCAAGAATTGACGACGGTGCTCATCCAAATCGAAGTTGATTTGGAGTCCGTACTCATCTGTCAGTTTCTTGTTCTCAAGATCAACATTCAGCTTGTATCCTTCGTGCTTAGCCGTACGTTGGAACAGATCCTCAACTTGCTCTTCTGACAATTTGATTGGCAGAATGCTGTTTTTGAAACAGTTGTTGTAGAAAATGTCTGCGTAGGAAGGCGCGATGATTACGCGGAATCCGAAATCTTGGATTGCCCAAGGCGCGTGCTCACGGGAAGATCCGCAACCAAAATTCGCTCTGGAAATCAAAACGGAAGCTCCTTGATAACGATCTTGGTTTAACGGGAAGTTCTCGATGACGTTGCCTGCTTCGTCCCATCTCCACTCGAAGAATAGGAATTGTCCGAACCCAGAACGCTCAATACGTTTAAGAAATTGCTTAGGGATAATTGCATCTGTATCTACGTTTACACGATCAACAGGGCCTACTAGACCTGTATGTTGTTTGAAAGCTTCCATGTTCTCATTCTCCTTAAAGTTTTGCTATTGCAAAACTAGCATCTTAAGCATTGCTTGATTTAGCCGAAATTAAGCTTGTTGGTATTCTTTAATTTCCCAATCACGAACGTCATAGAAATGACCTTTGATTGCTGCAGCAACTGCCATAGCTGGGGAAACAAGGTGAGTACGTCCGCCGCGTCCTTGACGTCCTTCAAAGTTACGGTTGGACGTGGAAGCACAACGTTGTCCTGGTTGAAGCACGTCTGGGTTCATCGCCAAACACATACTGCAACCTGCATCGCGCCATTCGAATCCAGCGTCGGAGAAAATTTTGTCCAAACCTTCTTTTTCAGCTTGAATTTTAACACGACCCGAACCTGGAACTACGATTGCTGTAACGCTAGGATCTACCGTATAACCTTGTGCAATCTTAGCTGCTGCACGAAGATCCTCGATACGTCCATTTGTACAAGATCCGATGAAGACATAGTCTACTTTCAGCTCAGTCATCGGCGTGCCTGGTGTTAAATCCATATATTCAAGTGCTTTTTCAGCAGCTTTACGTTCATTTTCGGTTTCAAAGCTTTGCGGATCTGGAACGAGAGAAGTTACGCTTGTTCCCATACCAGGGCTCGTACCCCAGGTTACTTGCGGGATCAAAGTATCTGCGTCGAATTCCAATACCCAATCATACACAGCGCCTTCATCTGTAACAAGGTTGGACCATTCTGCTACCGCTGCGTCGAAATCAGCACCTTGAGGTACGTATTCACGACCACGCAAGTAGTTAAATGTTGTAGCGTCAGGAGCAATTAGTCCTGCACGAGCTCCACCTTCAATTGACATGTTACAAACGGTCATACGCTCTTCCATGGAAAGACCGCGGATTGCTTCGCCTGTGTACTCAATAACATAACCTGTTGCAAAATCCGTTCCGTACTTCGCGATAACACCAAGGATTAAATCCTTTGCTGTAACGCCTGGCTTCAAACTGCCCGTGATGCGAACTTCAAGAGATTTCGCTCTGGATTGTTGCAATGTTTGTGTCGCCATTACGTGCTCAACTTCACTTGTTCCGATACCGAAAGCAAGTGCGCCGAAAGCACCGTGTGTAGATGTATGGCTGTCTCCACATACGATGGTTTTACCTGGGTGTGTAAGACCAAGCTCAGGACCCATAACGTGGACAACACCTTGATCAAGACTGTCTAAGTCAAAAAGTGTAACGCCGAAATCGCGGCAGTTTTGTGATAGTGTATCGATTTGTTGTTTCGAAATTGGATCTGTGATATTGAAACGATCTTTCGTTGGTACGTTGTGATCCATCGTTGCGAACGTTAAGTCTGGACGACGAACTTGACGACCTGACATACGAAGTCCTTCAAAAGCTTGCGGTGAAGTTACTTCATGTACTAGATGCAAATCAATATAAATAACACTAGGCTTGCCATCTTCCTGGTTAATAACGTGATTATCCCAAATTTTCTCGAACATTGTCTTTTTACTCATATCCAGTCACCTCTTGTCATTATCCGCATTAGTTTGCTAATGTCTTACCCTCATATAGTAATGTAGCACGGATTATCTCATAGTTCCAAGATATAATAACTATAAGCTTGATAGATTGTTCCTATATAGCAAAATAAGGTTGACAATACGAATGATAATGATTATCATTCTCCTAGTGGACTCGAGTTGGCCATCGATTCTAGAAAGAAAAAAGAATATCTAGGGGGAAATTTTTGTGAAATCCATATTTAAACCACTTACTTTTTCAGTCGCACTTCTATCGTTAATCGTAACTGCTGCATGCGGAAATTCTACGACAACAACATCGCCTGCACCAAGTGCAGCTGCCGCTGCAAGTGTGGCGCCAACAGCAACACCTGCTGCAGATAAGACAATTACACACGCACTCGGAACAACAACAATTAAAGGTACACCAAAACGCATCGTAACATTAGAATGGGCATACACAGAAGATGTGTTGGCACTTGGCCTTCAACCTGTAGGTCAAGCTGATAATAAAGGCTACTTAGGAGCGGTAAATGTGAAGCCTGCCTTAGATGCTTCCGTTGTTGACGTAGGGACTCGTCAAGAGCCTAACCTAGAAACAATCACGGGTCTGAAGCCAGATCTTATCATTACAAGCACATTGCGTTCGAGCAAAAACTACGAAGCTCTTTCCAAGATCGCTCCAACTATCGCATTTGAATCCTACCCAGCTGAAGGAAAAGGCGATCAATATTCCGATATGATCACTACATTCAAAACCATTTCAGATATCGTAGGTAAGAAAGCTGAAGGAGACAAGGTACTTGCTGACCTTGACAAAGCATATGCAGATACGAAAGCAAAATTAGTTGCTGCGAAAAAAGATGGCGCTGAGTTCGCTTTAACACAAGCGTTCAGCAACCAAAACAATGCGGTTCTACGCATGTTCACTGACAACTCCATGGTTGTTCAAATTTTGCAGCGTATCGGTTTAAAAAATACTTTTAAATCCACGAAATTTGAGCTTTATGGCTTCTCTACTGCTTCCGTAGAAGCTTTACCTGCTGTTCAAAATGCAAACTTCTTCTACATCGTTCAAGATGCAGATAACGTATTTGAGAAACAATTGAAAGACAATGCCGTATGGAAAGGCCTTTCATTTGTGAAAGACAACAAAACATTTAAGCTTCCAGGTAACACTTGGACTTTCGGTGGACCATTATCTGCCAAAGTATTTGCTGAGCTAGCTGCTGCATCCCTTACAAAATGATCCAATCTGCGATGAAATCGAAAACTAACCCTTTCGCTAATATCGCGTGGAAATCACTTCTTGTATTTGGAGGTGGGGGAATCGCCCTCTGCCTCTTGCTTTTTCTCAACTTAACACAAGGAGAAGCGAACATTACCGTTCATACGGTTATACAAGCTTTGATCGCTCCACAAGATACCCCCGACCATTTAATGGTGCGGGGGCTTCGCATGCCGCGCGCTGTGATGGGGATGCTCGCAGGAGCAGCACTCGCAGTTGCAGGTGCTTTACTGCAAACCGTCACACGTAATCCTCTCGCTTCGGCTTCAACATTAGGTTTGAATGCGGGCGCTTATTTCATTATTGTTTTAGCTGCCGTTTTTTTCCCAGCCCTGAAGTCGGATCACGCTTTAATTTTGGCCTTAGTTGGGGCTTGTGGTGCAGCCGTTATGGCCTATTACATGTCAGGCGGCCGCAAAAGCTCGCCTCTGCGCATGGCACTTGCGGGCATGATCGTAACACTCGTACTCTCAGCTTTCACTAGCGGACTCCAGATCATGTTTGAGGATGCCACGAATGGCTTATTCATGTGGGGTTCAGGTGCATTAGGTCAAAACGATTGGCAAGGTGTCCAATATGCACTCCCTTGGATTTGCATTGGTCTCGTCGTTGCCTTTCTGTTCCATCAAAAGCTAGATATGCTTGCGTTAAGCGAAGAAACCGCTATTTCATTAGGTGAAAATATTAACCTAGTTCGATTGGTTGCGCTAGCCACAGCAATTCTACTCGCAGGTGTAACCGTGAGTGTTGTTGGCCCCATCGGCTTTATAGGGCTTATCGCGCCTCATCTTGTTCGATTAATTGGCTTACAACGACATCGACTGTTGATTCCAGGGAGTGCGATCTGGGGTGCAGCCGTTTTACTTGGCGCGGATACAATTGCCAAAATGTTCCGCAGTACACTAGGCGAACTTCCTGCAGGTTCCGTAACCGCTCTAATAGGTGCACCTTGGTTAATTTGGCTGACAATTCGAGGATCTCGCATGAAAGCTTCCGCTGAGAGCAGCTCGATGAGCGTCGGTTATGTAGGAACCAAAATTCCATATCCGATCCTAGTTGTGGTATCTGCAATTGCCCTTGTCGTCTTGGTTCTCTTCGGCCTAACAGCTGGAGCTTTACATATCCCCCTATCTAACGTTATCGCTGTAATGACTGGGCAAGGTGAAGAAATGGCGCGCAATGTCATTCTCAACTTGCGTCTGCCGCGCATTCTGGTTGCTGCGCTCGCTGGCGCCTCCTTGGCTGTTGCTGGCTCCATGATGCAAGGGGCTGTTCGCAATCCACTTGCAGACCCCTCCGTCGTTGGTGTTACATCTGGTGCCGGTATGGGCGCTCTGCTTGTGTTGACGATTTGGCCAACAGGGTCCGCTACTTGGGTGCCAATTGGTGCTATAATCGGTGCACTCCTTTCCGCGGGAAGCGTCTATGCCCTCGCATGGAAAAAGGGACTAAATCCCGTCGTGCTGATTCTAGTCGGTATTGCGATTTCTGCAATAGGTTCGGCTGTTATTCAATTTCTCGTGATCCAATCTAAGCTTGGTGCCGCTCCCGCACTTACATGGTTAGCGGGCAGTACCTATTCTAGAGGTTGGAAAGAAGTCATCCAACTGCTGATTACAACGATCATTCTACTGCCAAGCGCTTGGTTACTTGGTCGACGTGTAGATTTATTAGCATTCGGTGACCACGTGTCTATAGGACTAGGTCTGAGGCTGCAGAAGACAAGGTTGGTGTCTGCTGCAATCGGTGTGTTCGTTGCTGCGATTGCCGTAGCCGCGGTTGGAACCGTAAGCTTCGTTGGCTTACTCGCGCCACACGCTGTTCGGCTCTTCATGGGGCAGCATCATCAGAAGTCGGTTGTACTTTCAGCCATCTTAGGAGCTATTCTACTTACATTAGCTGATATTATAGGCAAAACCATTCTCATTCCCAAAGAGATTCCTTCGGGGATCGTAGTCGCAATCATTGGTGCTCCATATTTGTTGTACTTAATGTATCGAAGTACCGTTCGCAGATAACCATCGATTCGCGAAAAATAACCATAAAGGGCAGCGAAACTGGAAGAAACCAGTTCTTGCTGTCCTTTATGGTTATTTATTCCTATATTCAGCTTGTTTCGGCCCAAAAAGCTTGATATGATTACCTTCAGGCCATGAAAAAGGAGACACTTCTTCGGATGGAATTACGTCAATTACAATATGCTATTCAGATCGCGATCGAACGCAATTTCTCACGCGCAGCTGAGAAGCTTCATATCGCTCAGCCCTCTTTAAGCCAGCAATTATCCAAGCTGGAGAAGGAACTTGGCGTGCTTTTGTTCCAACGCAGTACGAATTCTGTTGAGTTAACCCATGCAGGCTCCCTCTTCGTCGAGAAGTCACAAAAAATTCTCGACATGATCGAAGGACTCAAAAAGGAAATGGAAGATATTTCACAAATGAAGAAAGGTCGTCTTGTCATTGGCAGTATGCCAATCACAGGATCAACCATTTTACCCTTCGTAGTTCCTGTGTTTCAAGCCGCATATCCGGATATTGAAATCTCGCTTGTTGAAGAAACTTCATCCAACCTCGAGACGTTGACAGTGAATGGTCAAACCGATATTTCTCTTCTTTCCTTGCCTTTACGTGAAGAATCTCTTGTGTATGAGACCTTGTTAGAAGAAGAAATTATTCTAGCTGTTCCGCCGCTGCATCCATTAGCAGCAAGTAAAGAGCCGATACGTATTTCTCATCTTGAGAAGGAAGCCTTCATCGCATTAAAAAAAGGGCAAGGTTTTCGCAAGCTGACGCTTGATCTATGTCAGGAAGCTGGCTTTACACCGAATATTGTTTTTGAATCGAGCAATATGGAAACTGTGCAATCGCTTGTTGCGGCTGGCATGGGGATCGCGTTCGTCCCTTACTTGATATCAAAAAGAAGTTTACATGAGCTTTCTCCAGTTAACGTTTCATTAGAAGGTAGACCTACCCGCAAGCTCGTAATTGCTTATCGCAAAGGTCGCTATATCTCAAAAGCCGCGGAAGCGTTTATTTCCACAATGAAAGAGGTTATGCAAACGATTCGTTAGCATAACCTCTTAAACCAAAAGGAGTGGTTCCTTTGAGTCGAACTTTAATTATCTTCTTATGTATTGCTAGTCTATTGGATGCTGGTCTTACGGATATAGGACTTCGAATGAACTTAATTGGTGAAGCTAATCCGATTATGGCCTTCCTATATGAGCATAGCTATGTGGCCTTCTATGGCATTAAAATTATTCTCCCCCTCTCCCTTTTCTTTTTAGCGGCTAAAGCAGGTAAACGACTGCTCATCCAAAACTTGTTTCGCTTCTCAACCATCGTGTATTTGGGTATTCTCCTCTTGCATGCTTTCTGGATCTCAACTTCGTTCTCTCAAAGCTTGAATATCTGAATCGTGCGCTGTAATTGTGTTACCATTCGAAGCATTTGTTCCGACTGAATAACGACAGCCTTAACGGATCGCGTTTGTTGAACCATAGACGTAGATACTTGCTCAGTTCCAGCCGCCGATTGCTGTGTAATGGCTGAAATATTTTCCATAGTGCCCGTGATGAATTGGGCTGCATTTAGCATCTTCTGGCTTTCACCCGTAAACTCACCCATACGCTTCGTAATAAATTGTATACTTTCAACCATTTCAGCAAATATTTTTTCCGTTGCTTCAATAGATTCTGTCTGCCTGCGGGCGATTTCCTCATTAATTTGAATATTCTTCTGAGCCATTCGGATGCTATTCTCAATGTTGTGTACCATATGAAATACGCTTTTGGCGGACTTTGACGACTCTTCAGCTAATTTGCGCACTTCTTGCGCTACCACAGAGAACCCTCTTCCATGTTCACCAGCACGCGCTGCTTCAATTGAGGCATTCAATGACAACAAATTGGTCTGTTCAGCAATCTCTGAAATCGTACGTGTGATAGATGAAATACCAGCGGCTTCCTTCACCAGATCATCAATCGTACCCGATACATTGCTTGTCGCAAGAACAATGTGAGAGACACTTTCCGATTGGCTTTCCACGGCTCGCATCCCTTTTTTCACAAGCTCTAACGTTTGTCCACAACGATTATTCATTTCATGCGTGGAATCCACATAATCCGTAATTTTGGTCTCGATTTCCTTCACGACGGAAAAGCTTTTAAACACCCCGGTCGATATTTCATTTGCTCCTTCAGCAAGTGAAGTCACAGAACCTGTGGCTTCCACAATCATCGTGTTAATACCTTCATTTTTGTGGTAAATATCACGGCTTGAGTCAGCGACATGCTTAGAAATGGAGGCAGTTTCATTCAGAAGCTCCTTCAATTTCACAATCATTGCATTGAACGATCTTCCCATGTCTCCTAAAGCATCCTTAGAAGAAGCATCCACCGTTTGCGTAAAGTCTCCTTTTGCAATATTCATGGCGACACGCGTTACATTATCGATAGGCTCGGTTAACGCTTTTTCCAAGAAACGCACATAAGGAAAGCTGAAGACCATGAGAATCAAGGATGAAGAAAGGGCAAAAATGACAGATACATCTGCTGTTAACATTAGAATTAGAATAATAATTGTGTAAAAAACAACAACAGTATAGTAACCGAGCTGAAGCTTAGCACGAAACGATTGCATTAGAAACCAGTTCATAGGAATTCGACCTCTCTTTTACGAAATGTAGGTTTACTGCCACAGGATGAGGTCCATGTACCACGTCATCAATGGGTCTCCGAAGCAAAAGCAGATGAAACCAGCGACAGCGATGAAAGGACCATAGGGAATGGGTGAACGCCGATCCAATTTGCCTGAGGCGATGAGAACCACACCGATAACGCTGCCAAGCAGCGCCGACAGAAAAATGCATAACAGCACAAGCTTGATTCCCATTACAAGTCCAACTAAAGCCATCAATCGAATATCCCCAAAACCCATAGCTGGCTTCCCCATCCAAGTCGCAACAAGGGATACGATGATCAAAGCGCCTCCCCCAATTACAAATCCCAGAGCATAATGCCAAATCGGCAAGGGGTGTACGAATAAGCGTAATCCCGTAAATAATAGCATAGCTGGATAAATGATTTTGTTAGGCAGCAGCATGTAGGCCAAATCACTCACCGTAAGAATGAGAAGCACAGAGACAAGCGGGTAAGCAATCCATAGTTCTTCCATGCTGACCAATGCTGGAAGCGAAGCAAATAAGACACCACCTGCCAACTCACCTACGATATACACAGGGGATATGGATGACCCACAGGTATGACATTTCCCTCTGCGGATGAACCATCCCAAAATTGGGATTAAGTCTATCGCGTTAAGCTGGCGTCCACAACTTCCACAACTGGATCGCGGAGCAATAACAGAGATACCTTTCGGTACTCGCAGCCCCACGACATTAAAGAAAGAACCAAATAATGCACCCACTATGAACAATAGAATTGTGTAACTCCATGCTTCCCACCCCATCGCCCTAACCCCCTCTAGATGTCTAACCTAGCTATTCCCTACTTAAAAATCTGCTTTCTTCGCATATTCACGATTGTTCACGGGTGCTGTTCCCAATTGAACCTGCAGCCAGGCTGCCAATTGATTAAAGCTCTCAATGGTAACCGTAATGGATTGCTTTTGCCCACTTGAAGTTGTCATATCGATCTCGATTTTATTCTCTGCTTCTGTACATACGACCAAGTATTGCGACATTTCGCCGTTCAAATCCTCGCTCCAATTACACATAACACTGCTTGTGAAGTTCTTCATTGGTCCATTCCCCCTGAATAAATTAATGATCTTTCCGCCGTTCACAGCTTTAAAGCCAACTCTATTCGTATCCGTCGGTTCTGGAGACTTGTATGTGGTGATGACAGGAGCCTCATCTTTCACTTGAGTAACTTCATTGACTAGATCATCCATTTCATGGACCGGCACAATATTCGCAAGCGATTCCATCTCCATTGTGAGTTCATTGAGATCTTCTAAGCTAAGTTCAATTGAACTCGCTTCCAGATCTACTACGATTTCTTCCGTAGCTTGCTCCACTACGACAAGCGACTCTGCCTCATTAACTTCTTCGGACTGATCGGCAATCGGCTCTTCAATTTGGTCATGTTGCAATTCTTGCAATAGTTCTTGTTCCAATTGCCATTCTTGGTCCAAGTCTCCTTGCATCGCAGCAGCAAGTTTTTCCATTTCCGAGAGGCGATCTTCAGATTCGTTGGAAAGTAAAAGTTCCGTTACATCTTCCGTTTGCATGGAATCCGTGGATTCCAACACTATTTTAGACTCCTCCACTTCAGCAAAGGCCAGCAATACTTCTAGCGCATTAACGACCTGATTTGGCTTGGTAGCAACTTTCCGTTCCTCCACGACTGGACTCTTCATTTCAGGTTCCGGCATAGATTGTCGAAGTTCGATAACTTCTGGTACGTGTACTTGTTGCTCATCTTGCTTCGTATAAAGTAATACCTCAGGCTCTGAATAAGCTTGGTCAACTGCTTTCAGACCTTCAACTTGGGCGTTGGCACCTTCGGCAATCGTAGCCTGCAATTCCAATTCTTCTTTCTCAAATATCGTCTCTTCGGCATCCATTTCTGCGGGAACGGTTTCCATGCGTTGCATCTCTTGTGGCAGTAAATGACCTATTACACGCGGCACACCATATTTACGAACAATTTCGTTCACACGATTTGGTTTAAACGGTTTCATCACATAGCCGTTCGCTCCTGCTTTTAGCGCATCAGAGATGAGATCCTGCTGACTCATGGCCGAACAAATGAGAACGACAGCTGTCGGATTGAGCTTGCGAATTTCTTTCATCGCTTCAATTCCGTCCATCTCAGGCATCGTAATATCCATGAGAACGATATCCGGCTGCAGCTCCTCGTACTTCTGCACGGCCTGTCTACCATTCTCTGCTTCGCCAACCACCTCATGACCGTATTGCTTCAAAATATCAGTCAACATTTTCCGCATGAATTTCGTATCGTCAACGACTAGGATTTGGAATGACATTGAAGGTACCTCCTTCCAGAATGGTTAATCTGTCCTTACTTGATGTATTTGACGTTCTTCACAAACACGTTAAAATTGTCAGTCGTTGGGATGCCATCTGGAGGTGCGTCATAGAGATTATCATCGTAGAAAATCTGGAGCCGGGATGGTTTCGAATTGCCCAATTGAATTTCTGGCACGTCTCTATTCCAATCTGTACTCCCTTGGTATCTCTTAATCGTACTCCCTCCGCCAGTGAGTAAGTCACCTTTCACAGCATTAAGTTCAACTCCCCCAGTACCACCGTGTATGCCACCGGTTAGCCACAACTTCGAGATGACTCCATACAAACGAATTCCTTGTTTGGTATAGAAGAAGGCGCGAACATTTTCATCACCTGCATTCGAACTGTTCCCAAGTACGATTTCACCAGAGGCAACTACGATTAGTGGTGTTTGCGATGAACCTGTTGATCCTTCCACTTCTTTGTTAATCGACGTCATTTGTTTCAGTTCAACATTACCCTCCACATATACAGTACCTTGCAGCCATACATTGCCAATGATCTTCAAATCACCCTTGATGTACATCGTGCCCTTCGGAAAACGGAAGCCGTTATTCAGCGTCACATTGCCATCAACGGCGACGAATTTACCAGCTGCTAGCGAAAGTTCTCCTCGCAAGTCAGCAGCGACTAAATTCGGATCAGGCGACTTCACATACACAGAACCATTGCTAAGAATGAGCTTCGAGGCATCATTCGCCATCGTGAGAACGCCATTATTCACGAACATATCCGCCTCGTTTGCAGCGGAGACAGCGTCCTTTACGTTCACCTCACCATCAACAGTCACCCACAAATCGTTGTAAAGCATACTCTTTGTCAGATCACCGAATAACGGCGGAAGCTCAATCAACTCTGGATCAGGCTCCGAATTACCACCTACAGACAAAGCAGTTAATTTGGCTTGTAATTCGGTTTGTGTTTTATTCGAAACATACCCCTGCACATCGACATCAACATCAGCGTCAAGGGTAGGATCTTCTAAAGGAAAATTCTGAGGAGCAAAATAGTCTGGCTTTACAATGTCACTCGCATCCGTTATTGGCAGGGTTTCAGTCACACCATCCGATTGTGTAAAATTGAATTTCCTTGGCGCAATCGTATCCGAATCACCACCCACCCGAATGAATCCGCGGATCGCGGGAAGTCCCGTTTGTATGCCATATTTACTCAGATTGGTTCCACTCGCAGTCCCCGTAAATAAAGCTTCATCTCGGATTTTCAGATGATTGGCCACATAAATATCACCGGTTATGGAAGGAGTTCCATTCAGCAAAAGATCACCGCCGGATGATACGGGATACCGAAATACCGGGTTAATCGTACTCACATACACCGTCATCACTTTGGTTACGACTGTAACTGGCTTCCCCTCCATGATGCCTCGCGAGGTAATGGTGAACTTGCGCACATAGGGTGCATCAGGAATCGCTAAAGGCTTTTTCGGCGATAACTCTGGATTCGTCGGCTCATCAAGCACAACATCAACTTGATAGCTTCCTTTCTTGGCTTTAACCACTTCTCCATTCTTATCGTTTGGATTATTGGGATCACCTACATGCTTATCAATAAATGGCAGCATCATTTCGACGAGTTGCTTTTCTACATGGCTAACACGACTCCGATAGTTCATCCCGCCATTGAATTCTCCTTGCGCAACCGCTCGCCGGATTTGTGCCAATGTGTCGTCCAAGCCTTTCTGTGCAATGGCCTCTGCTTGAACACTTGATTCTGTCGTCGCTGCTTGGATAGCTCCACCTCGCAGCACGCTCATGAGAATGAGCCCCATCATGGTCATTAACACAACGGCCAGCAAAGCGATAACTAGCGCAGAGCCTTGCTCAGGATGCATCCTCGGTTGGAGGTCGTTGTTGTCTTCATTCACAGCGTTCAATGTATGCCTCCTCCAATCCGTTCCATTTAATCATTGCGAAATAGTGGGATTTGCGAATCAATGACCAGTTTCGGATTATCTGCGTCCTTATACTGATTGCTATTCACTCTGGCATATTCGAGCGTCACTTGAACACGGTCATGATTCTGACTCGCTTCACTTAAGCTGCCCTCACGAATCGTAAATTTGTTTCCCAGTTGGAAAACACGTTTAACCGCATTCGTGCCAGCGTCCCTAATTTCAATTTTCCCTCCGCCTTTTGGATCCGGTATAACTTCCATTTCAAAAAGATCAATATACATTTTGGGATCATTGTTCTTCTTCGCATACCGAATGATCTTCTTATCCGTTCCCTCATCCTGAACGTAGATCGCTTCCTTCAGCTCCGATATAATCTGACTGTACAACCCGTCTCCTTGATTACGCATCTGGGTTTCCATCGTGACTCGTTTATACATCGACACGCCCATTAGCATAAAAGAGTACAGGATGGAGGCTACCATGCCGAAGATCAGCAAAGCAGCCAGAATCTCAATCAAGGTCATCCCTTTCTCATTGCGCTGCATGTGGCGCTACCACCTTTTGATAAGATACGTATCGAGTGTCGTTGATGATTTGGCTGATGGGACTGCAATTGACTCTTCGCCTGACCAATATACAGTAACGAACATTTGAGCCAAATAGTCGTCCGAGTCATTACGAAACGGATCTGCAGCCTCCCAGCGAGAATAGCTCTTATCCAGTTCAACCAAATAGCGGTAGAGCGTGCCATTAATCTCAGTCGCTTTTAATCTGCCTTTCATCAACTCTGAACCATTACTCGATAGGTCACCTGAAAATTTGGGACTGCTCGTCAACAGTGGAACAATGGCATCTCCATAGCCCGTTTTAAAAACATCGCGCAGCTCAGCTGCTTTCAAACGAGCTAAGTTAGCGCCAATGATTTTGCGGCTTTCTTGTGCCGATTTATCTACAGCTGAAGTAAAATAGCCCATCAGCGTAACGCTGATAATCGACATAATCGTCACAGCAATCAAGATTTCCACGAGTGACATGCCGTCTTCGTTAGATTCCACTTGCTTCAGACGTTCATTGCGGCGCACCGTAAGTCCTCCTCACTACCTCACCGATTTCGCCGGTCTAGTTGTTGTTTTGTTCTGTATCGAATTGAACACTAAACGGTTGTTGAACGATTTCAACATTGGAACTATCAACCAACTTTAAGAACACGTAGGAAGTCCCTATTGTCGTATTCGTTTTCGTAGTTACCGTTAAACGCTTCGATGTTAATGGTTTCCAATCGCTTTTCTCTGGTGATGCTGAAGACGGCATAATCGCATAATACATGGCTTTCAGCGTGTATCCTTCCTTTTTAACGTTGCCAAACGTGCGATCCGCTACTGGATACTTCTCATCCACGACCGTTATACTAACCGGTTTATCGGAAACTTCGCCTGCGTTATAATTCACACCTTTTAGCGTTGCCGTCGGGCCTGGATTGATTACGAAATATTCCGGCGTTTGCGCAGTAGATGTAGTCCCCCCTATTGAAGTAGCTTCAAAATGAATTTGATGCCAGCCTTGGCGCTTCTCAATCGTTTCCAATCCTGCCACATCGCTTAAACGGAAAGCATACGTATTGCCATTCTTCATCATTTTCGGAGAGCTGGATGAGATGGAAAGTGATTTATTATCGAACCAAACTCTAACACTCGTTACAGGACTTAAATCATCCGTTGCCGTAATATAAATGATGGCATCATTCGTCGGTTTTGTAAGATCGATGTCGTTACTCCAGCTAATCAATGGCCCTGAACTATCTAAGGAGACATTGCCAGTCGCAACTGCCCCAGCAATAGGAGTCAAAGCACTACCGCTGATTGCATGTGTAAATGCTCGCGTTTTAAAATTCATACCATTCCCATCTGGAACGACCACACCGTCTGTTGTTTGCTTTTGCCAATTGCCATTATTCACGGATATCTCATAACCCGCAATATAGTTACCTTGGAAATCATCATTCGCATAGACAGTCGTGTTAGGAAGTTGTGAAATGGAACCAGAAACAGAACGAAGCTTTCCTGGTCCAAAATGCCAGCCATTCTCATTAATCAGCTTGCCATTCCCATCAACGAGTTCATAAGACGATGGCGCTTTCGGCTTCAAATCAATTTGCTCTGTTGTACCATCTTTATAACTAATCCTTACAACAGAATGATCCGTATCCACAAAGTGTATATCCGTGATCGCTGAATTTTTATTCTTATTCGTCCATTGCTTCTGCTTATCACTTGCGCGCAATCGCTGCAATTCACCTACACTATTCCCGATATACACATTGTCGTATTTATCAAGGACACGAACACTAACAGACAGCTGTGTATTGAAATTAATGTTAAACTGTCGGTTCGCATTACATGCATCTTTGTAAGTTACTTTGGCATCTTGCAGTGGATAATCACCTGCAGCAGTGTCAGGAATTAACTTAATAGCTAGATCAATCTTGTCTTGCTCCGGGCTATATGGAAAATTAATATCTCCAACGTTGACCACAACTTCGTGAGTGGCCGCATCATATCTTACATTTGATGCATTCTCGCCTGGCGCCAAGATGAAACCAGCTGGAATCGGTTGACGCAGTGTCACCGTTTTAAGTTGCGTTGGCGCTTCTATCGTTTTGGTAATGTTATCAAAAACGGCTGAAAGCTGGCTGGTAGAACTTGCTTCATAAGCGGTTCCCCCGGTTTTGGTAGCAATATAACTCAGCAAGTCCAAATCAATCTCATCAGAACCAGGCGTAGCCAAAGCGATCGTATACACTTTAATACCTAGACTAGCTAAGACATCTGCGTCTGCTTTTGCAGCGTTTTTGGCGCCTGTATCATTCGTTATTAACTTATTGCCATCGTTTTCATTGGTCCATACTGTTGCTTTACCGTCTGTTAGCAAAATAATTTGTTTTAAGGGCTTAGTACCACTAGCGGTAAGCATTGTTTTGGCTTTTGCTAGACCATCGTCAATATTCGTACTGCCATTAGCTTTAAACTTTTCGATCTCCGATTGAACATTCGAATACTTCGTATCCAAATCAAGTACTTTTGTCGCATCAGAACTAAACTTTATAAGCCCTAAGCGGTCCCCCATCTTCACGCTTGTAAATTTATCCGTCAATGTAGCTGAGGCATCCTTTAAAATCTGAAGACGAATTGGTGTTCTGCTATCATCTTTATCCATATGGTAGGCCATACTGCCAGATACGTCGGCAACGAAAGCAATATCTACAGGATCACGCGTTTGCGTAACCGTATGTGTCCCGCTCGGATCCAACGTGTAATTGATCGTAACTAATTGGTTCCGCTCAACGCTGGTGACAGGCACATTACCTACACCACTAATGGCTAAGCAACCATTGTCTACTTCTGTCCCATATGCGGGGCTCGATCCTACAAACGCAGGAAACATACTCGTAAGCAGCATCCCAGCCAGCATGATCGCGCTTTTCTTTTTCATTTGAAGATACCAATGC
The DNA here is from genome assembly GCF_031455095.1 of Paenibacillus qinlingensis. GTDB lineage: Bacteria > Bacillota > Bacilli > Paenibacillales > NBRC-103111 > Paenibacillus_E > Paenibacillus_E qinlingensis_A. The sequence continues at coordinate 800,643 of NZ_JAVDSB010000001.1, read as the reverse complement.
ATGGATTGAACTCCTTCCTACACCAAATGAATGATTCTCGAGATGACCTTGAATGCTTCTGCCCGAGTAAGTGACCCTTGTGGTCTGAATGAACCGTCTTCATATCCGCCGACAATGCCTGCCTTTATCACATTTTGCAGGGATGCCTTATTCTTATCTGTTAAGCTTGTGATGTCATTAAAATCGCCAGTTCCCGTACCGACCTTCACATCATATTTTTGTAAAATGCGATCGACCACTCCAACCATTTCTATCCGTGTAATCGGCAAGTCTGGGGAGAAATTTAGATCCACAGGTCTCAGGTCAAGTAATCCCATCGTTTGCGCGGAAGCTACCATACTGGTAGACCAATGCTTGCCCATGTCCTCGTAGCCCAAGACCGGTGACTTGACAGGTTCAATCCCTAATGCTTTGACGACAAGCGTAATAAATTCTGCCTTCGAAAGCGTTCGGTTCGGACGAATCGTATGATCTTCGTATCCATCAATGATCGACTTCTGCATCAAATCGAGAATTTCTTCTTTCGCCCAATGCGTCTCTGCATCAGAAGGCACTGTATTTAGGGATGTTTGTTTCCAAGTGCGCAGCGTAGGTATTGTTTCTGGCATATCGACAGCTTTTTTCACTGAACCTAGCGTCGGCGCAACAGCGCGATCTGGATTTTGAAAAGCAATACCATACACGTTTATCAACCCGTCTGACGTTACTTTCGCACTTCCATTGCTAGCCGCTTCCGCGTCCGTTGGGATGTTAGCCCAAGGCACTTTGCCCAGATAAGCTTTCACTCGGTAAGATTCTTGGGAGGCGCTTTCGAAGTACGAACGGACGATCTCGTCTACATCTGTTGCATGAAAATCAAGTGCACCTGTCGGCTTAACGCCAATTTCATCCCAGAACACGATTAAGTCGTTACCAGCTCGCGCAATCGCTCCTGTCCAAATTTTCACATGTGCGCCTGTTGCATCTGCTTTCGTAACTACAGCATAAGGTTCCTTAGAGACAACCATGCCGACTTCCCAACCCGCCGGTGACAGCTTCATTGTTTCGTATTTCAGACTCCGAGCTTCATAATCGAGCCCCTGTACGACTGCAAATGGGTTGCTCGCTTGGCTTACAACTGTCGTGTTAACGGCTGCTTCGCTTGCAAGGACAGCAGATGGTGACATGATGGACATAACAAGTAGTGCAGTGACAAGTGCATGTTTATTTCGTTTCATTTAATCCTCTCCTAAGGTCATCTCATATTCTTTGATCGCATCTCGGTGAATAATACCCTCTTCAACCAACTGTTTCAGACTGGATACCATCGTCTGCATCCCGATTTGGCGGTTCGTTTGAATGACAGATTTGATTTGATAAATCTTTTCTTGGCGAATCAAGTTCGCAACAGCGGGTGTATTAATGAGTATTTCAAGCGCCATGGCTCTCCCTCTGCCATCCATACGCGGAACTAAACGCTGGGATAAGACACTAATCAATACGGAAGCAAGCTGTACGCGAATTTGTCTCTGCTGTTCGGTAGGGAATACATCGATAATCCGATCGACGGTTTGAGGCGCATCCGGGGTATGCAGTGTTGCCAGAACTAAGTGACCTGTTTCTGCAGCCGTGATAGCAGTCTTAATCGTTTCTAAGTCCCGCATCTCACCGACTAGAATAACATCTGGATCTTGACGCAGTGCAGCTCGCAAACCGTTGGAGAACGTCAATGTATCAATACCAATTTCACGCTGCGCGACAAGACAGTTTTTACTTGGATGTATGTACTCAATTGGATCTTCCAAGGTGATAATATGTTTCTTTTGCGTTTCATTAATAAAATCGATAATGGAGGCAAGTGTTGTGGACTTCCCGCTTCCAGTAGGACCTGTTACTAGGACTAGACCTTGATGCTTATATGCAAACTCCTGAACCAAATCTGGCAGATTTAAGCTAAAAAGGGATGGTACTGTCGTCGATAACACACGAAATACCATGTTGATATGTCGTTTTTGCTTAAACACATTTCCTCGATAACGGGACAGTCCAGGAAGCTCGAACGAAAAGTCGACCTCCCCTTTTTTGGATAACGTTTCGTATTGCTCTTTGGTTAATATTTCTTTCGCCATTCGATGGGTATCCTCTGGCGAAAGCACCGAATCAACCACCTTCATTAATTTCCCATGAAGCCGCATAAGCGGTTCTGTGGTTGCATTAATATGCAAATCAGAAGCCTTCGACTCGTAAGAAACACGCAGCAAATCTTTCAGTGATAACATGTCAGACGTGGATGGTGCTATCATACTCATCGTATTTCCTCCTGAATGGATATGAATTTCGTTAATAAAGTGGATTCGTCTTGCCAGCTGGCTTGTTATATGGAACCGGCAGCGGTGCCTTAAAGAACTTCTGTAAGCCAGGCGCATAATACGAAACAAGCGAAATGTTGACCGTAATCTCCCGTTTGGATGCGTTTAATTTCACTGGCGCTGCACCTTTAACAGCAAATGTCAGCTTATCTACTTGCATCAACCGATTCGCCGTTTGCAATTCACTAAGAAAGCGGCGGATTTGCTGATAATCCCCTTTAACTGTTGTATTGAGCTTAACTGGGATCGCCAGTGATGGCATGACAGCCGCTGTCGCAGCAGGCGTTGCGCTTCCATTAGCAGGCTGTGCACTAGAAGCTGGTGCAGCAACAGGATCTGCGGCTTTGCCAATCTCAAAGTTATAAGAAGCTAACGACATTTTCGTAATGACTTCCAGCATTCTCACTTCGCGAATGAGACCTTCCACATCGGGCACTTCTGGCACACGACTGCGCGCTTTGGAAAGGCTGATTTGCTCGGCTGCGCCGACTGCGCTTCCTCCAGCAGCCCGTTTATTCAATGAATCCAGCTCTTGCTTCTTTTGGACTAACAATTTCGCTTTGGACTCCTTTTCACTTTGCAGCGGAGAGACGAAATTCATGTAGACCATCACGAGCGCCAACGCAAGGATGACAGCTACGATGACTTGATTTCTTGTGCTGTTAAGCATGCTCATTCGCAAGATCAACCTTTCTTGGTGGCATCGGACTTGTACTGCAGTTCAAATGTGGCTTGAATGACTGGCAAAGGTGGATCTATGACGGTGGTTGCACTCTTATCCTCTTGGGCTGCAGCTAACTTATTCATTCCACTTGTGCTAATTAAGGTAAATGACGTCGAAGCTTTCGTCGCTTGCATGAATGTAATGACATCTTCACTCGAAGCAAAATTCCCTGTCACTTTGAGCTTATTGCCATCCCCAAAGCTCAATGCGGTGATATTGGATGCGAGCGGCATGAGGGCTGAAAGTTTATCCAATACATCCGTGGCAAGGGGCTTACTGGCGATAATTTGTTTTGGAATGGCGATGAAATCAGCAACTGCCCCGACTGTTGGGGAATTAGCAAGTTTCGATTGACCTTCCTTAATTTGAAGGTTCACTTGCTCGATCGCGGCATTCGTCTTTTTCAGCTCTGATTTTGCGGTCGTATACATCCATCCCATGCCGCCAACCACCACGACGATTGCTGCCATAAATACATAGCGGAGTAGCGGACTTGATCCTGTTTGCTCTTCCTGCCGCATTTGCAGCAAGTTAATTTCGATGGACTGAAGTTTCTGTACACTTGCGCTCATCGTCCTTAAGCTCCTTTCATCGCTAGTCCAACTGGAACCGCGTAAGCTTGACATGTTGTATCTTCATCTTTCAAAATAGCCTGCAATGGAAACGAAGTAATCTCCCCCGTAAAAGCGCTTTCCAGATGCTCTGGCAGTGCCGTTATCCAGTCATGCTCACCTACGAGATACACGAGTTCCACATGTTTTTGATCCGTAGACACCGTATATTGGAAATAATTCAATACACGACCAAGCTCCATGGATAAGTTGCGCGCATAGGCTGCAAGTTGATCTGTCCCCGTGTCCAAGAAAAAGCTCGTATTGATTTGAATCGATCTGAAAAATACCGGAATGCCATTCACGAATATGCTGACATCCGCATGATCGGGCTCGACATGCAATAGCATGAATCGATCCTTCATCGCGGAGCCGGTTAACCGAGTATGGCGTACCAACATGCGGTGTAGCGCCAGCGGTGCGAGGTCAACAGCCACAGGAACGAGTCCTGATTGCTTGATAACGTGCGCATAGCTTTCAACTACTTCGCTAGGCGTTGCAAAAATAAGGACTTCTTCTTGCGCAGAGGCTTTAGACGATTTCAAAGCGCCTTCCACCGAAGCCGCTGCCTCATCCTTTGGTGCGCCTAATCGAACAAAGTCAAAAACAGGGTTCTTAAATGGCAGCTGCTGCCCGCCGTGTAATTCAACGTCAATCATGTTGCGTAATGCTTTATCTTTTAAGGCCGAAAAGACCGATTTTCGCAGCACCACATTAGAAAGCGGTACTGTGACATTGATATGTGCACCTTGTAACCCTATTTGTTTCACTAAGGTTGAAATGCGACCAATGACCGCGTCTTCGTCCACGAATTTTCCGTGTTTAATACTGCCTCTATCCAGCGCGATGGAATGACGCTGTGTCAGGGTAACTTGCCCATTCACATTCATAATTTCAACTAACTTCGCTTCTGTATCCGAAATTTGCATGCCGTATGTGTATTTGCTAATTTTCTTTGCGAACATTGCGGTGACTCCTCTCGGGTATGCATAAGGGATAAGGGGCGCGCCGCTAGGCGGCGCGCTTGAATTGGAATTATGGTAATACGACAGCAATTGTATCTAGGTTAGCCTCTTCTACACCTGGTGTACCTACGTCAGTACCATCAACAGTTAGATAATTATGTGTGCCATTTACTAGGTGAACAACATAAGTGAATATTCCGGCAGTATTAGTAATAACTACTTTCGACCCATCTGTTGCTGGAGTTGCAGGAGCAGTTGTTTTTGTTCCAGCCGTGTACGTAGTTCCTTTGTTTGATGGATCTTGAGGGATGATTTGTAAATATCCTTTTGCCTGTAGGTCCGCCATATTTACCGTAACGTTTCCATTCGTAGGCACTGTGATGCCTTCCCCAGTTACGTAAAGTCTTGCTGCGTCTACCATCATATGAGCATTTGATTTATGTGCATTCGCTTTCGTTCTCTCCAGAATGGAGCTAATGGATGGAATTGCAATTGCTGCAATAATCGCAATAATGACGATAACGGCTAGCAACTCGATGAGTGTCAACCCTTTTTCATTCTTCATTGCTTCTCTGAAAGACATTTTAGGAGCTTTAAAACCTTCGATTTGTTTGTTTTCCATGGCCATTGCGTTCATTTCATTCCCACCTCTTGGTTTATTTTGGTTATGTACATTTTCTTGCCATACTGGTGTTGCTTTATGTTGGATTGCTAGTAAAACCGCCGACATGTCTATCTATCACCTCCCTTCAAGCCTGAATGACATTAGCCTAAGAAATTATCGTACATTTTGAACATCGGACTCATAATTGCAGCGACAATGACTCCGACAATACTGGAAATAAACAATAACATCAGAGGTTCAATGACCGCCTTTAATCGATCGACACTTTGATCAACATCGGCTTCAAAGAAATCGGCAATTTTTGCAAGCATGTTATCGACTTGCCCTGTTTCCTCACCGATCATCAGCATTTGAACGACCATTTTCGGAAAAATACCGCTTTTCTGAATCGGCTCCGATAGCATCTTGCCTTGCTGCAAACTATCTTTGGCTTCAACCAGCACCTTGGCAATAACGCGATTACCAACGACTTTCGCAGTCACATCAAGCGCCTGTAGGACTGGCACCGCACTAACAAATAGCGATGACATCGTGCGTGTCATTCTTGCAACTGCTGCTTTTTTGAGAATAATTCCGAAAACGGGTATCTTAAATTTGATCGTATCAACCCAGAATTTCCCCTCCTCACTGGATGTGAAGCTCCGATAGAGAACAATCAATCCAACAAGTCCAGCCAAGAACATCCACCAATAATGAACGATTGCGTCGCTTGAACTCATGACAAATCTCGTAATCAATGGTAATTCCGAGCCTTGATCCATGAACATGGATGCGAACGTTGGCACAATTTTTATTAAGAGAAAAATGACAACGACGACGGCAATTACCAGTACAACGATTGGATAAGTCATAGCTGACTTCACCTTTTGAACTGTTTTGTGTTCTTTCTCGTAATGTTCAGCCATTCGTTCAAGTACTTCGTCTAAGTTACCTCCCGTTTCACCAGAGGCCATCATATTAACGAACATGTCGGGAAATACTTTCGGGTGTTCTCCCATTCCTTTGGATAAGGGATGACCGTTGCGGATTTGCTCCGAGATATCACCTAAAGCTGTTTTCAAATACTTGGATGTCGATTGATCTTCGAGAATAGAAACCGCTTGGTCGATTTGAATACCAGCTCGGATCAAGGTAGCAAATTGTCGACAGAAGATAACGAAGTCCTCCAACTTAACTGCTCGTCCAATGTGAATCTCCAGATCCATCGCTGTTTTCCGCTGCTCTTGGATACTTCGTATGGTAATTCCGCGTCCTCGCAGCTCCGTTATGGCCAACTGCTTGTTCTGGGCCTTGACCAGCCCCTTCAGCTTCTTACCGCTTTCGTTGACGGCTTCATACGTAAAGTTCGCCAAGTTAACATTCACCCCCAATCCACACTTGCTTCTTTGCTGTCGTTATTCGTCCGCCACGGCTTTCAACACTTCTTCAATCGTTGTGTGTCCTTGACGAATCTTGAGCAAACCATCATATAGCATGTTCTTAAAGCCGTGCTTAACCAAATGCTGCTCTAGCTCACTTACTGGTCGGTTCTGCACAATTAGGCTGCGCAGCGGTTCATCCACGACTAGCAACTCGTGAACAGCAATACGCCCTCTATAACCTGTTTTGTTGCATGTGCCACAGCCTTTACCTCTGGTCACCATGACTTGCTTATCGGCTACTTTTGGCGAACTCAGCGGAACTACGACACCTGTTCCTGTACCCGCCAATGATTGCTCACTGCCACCCAGTAGTCCAGCCGTTTCCAGCATCTTGATTTCATCTTCTCTTGCAGGAACTTGAGCTGCGCATTCTCGGCATACGCGCCTTACTAAACGCTGAGCGACGATACAGGAGAGCGATGATGCGATTAAATAGGAATCGATACCCATATCGACTAGCCGGCTTATTGTGCTGACTGCACTATTCGTATGGATGGTGCTTAAAACTAAATGCCCCGTAAGAGAAGCACGCACCGCAATCTCTGCCGTTTCCGCGTCCCGGACCTCCCCGACCATGACGATGTTCGGATCTTGTCGAAGGATGGAGCGTAAACCAGAGGCAAAGGTTAATCCAATCTGCGAATTAACCTGCACTTGCGTGACACCATTCATCCGATACTCGACAGGATCCTCAACCGTGATGATTTTGACATCATCACCGTTTAATTGTCCGAGTGCGGAATAGAGCGTTGACGTTTTCCCACTTCCTGTAGGTCCTGAGATCAGCATGATCCCATTTGGTTTTTGAATCATTTTGTCGAATTTCACCAGATTAGCTTCACTGAGTCCTAATTCGGCAATTTTTTTCACACCAGCGGATTGATCTAAAATCCGGAGAACGATACTTTCACCATGAACTGTCGGTAATGTGGATACCCGAATATCAATTCGGCGATTATCGACCTGCATCTGGATGCGACCATCCTGCGGTAACCTGCGTTCCGCAATGTTCAGCTTCGCAATAATCTTCAAACGAGCAGTCAACACACCTTGCATATGCTTCGGCAGCGCTTTCTCTGTTCGCAGCACACCATCAATCCGGTATTTCACGATCAGTTGCTTCTCTTGTGGATCAACGTGAATATCGGACGCCCGCTGCTGCACAGCGGATTGAATGATTTGGTTCACTAGCTTTACAATCGGTGAACCTTGGTCATTTGCTTCCGATTCCTCGTCCTTGATTTCAATCTTATCCAAGTCGACCATGAGCTCATCGACGGATTCTTTCATGCCATAGTTTTTCGTAATCGCCTGCTCAACCTCAGAGCGAATCGCAATGACGGGCTGCACACTCATATTCGTCGCCATGCGAATTTCTTCAATCGCGCCGTAGTTCAGCGGATCTACCATCGCGACCTTGATTTTGCCATTTTTACGTTCGATAGGAATGACACAGTGCTTACGCGCTAGCGCTTCTGGAATTAATTGAACTGTTGGCATATCCAGCTGCGTCTCAAACATATTGACGACTGGAAAACCTAATTGAAATTCCAGGACTTCGACTAACTGTCTTTCTGTAATCAACCCTTTATCGATGAGAATCTCACCGATTTTCTTCCGTGTGTGCACTTGCTGCTTCAGCCCTTGTTCAAGCTGATCCTCCGTGATGAGTCCGTTCATGACAAAAAGTTCACCTATGCGCATTGGGGGGTCCTCCCTTCTGTTGATAGAGTACGTAACGGATCTGTGCAACCTTGTGATCTATGGTGATTTAAGCTCTTCCGCAGTTGGCGCCTTTGCGATAACAATAGGACGTGGTGCGTAGAAATCTTTATATATCAGCTCGTTCTTGCCATCATTCTTCTCATCAACGAACACTTTGACTAGAAGTCCTGATTGGCCTTCACTTCGTTTAGCTTCACCTTGACCCGCCAGCGTAAAATCGGTCACAAACATGCTCTCCGGTGCGAATACTTCTTTCGTAACCGTAATTTTAGGAGCTTTCCACTCTGCTTTCGGTTCTCCATTCAACGTCAGGATTGGAATTTCACCGTTATACATCACGCCTACCGTTAAGGGCACATCCAGCGAGTTATACAAGGTTAGATCCTTCTGCTCAGCTTGAATTTCAACATCGAATCCTGCAGCTGCATAGCTCGGATTATCTTGATGAGCATAACGCTCACCAACTTGCAAGCCAGCTCGTAATGCTGCTTCATACAGTAACGACGCTACCTGAGATAACTCATCTGCTTTCTTCTCTGGCACTTTGCCTTTGCTAGCTTCAACCATCCAAGCTTGAAAGGAGAACAACTTCCCAGGATCAAGTTTGATCAATCCTGCCTGCTCCAGCCATGCTTTGACATTGGCATTAACTCCGACAATACTTTGTGCTTGTGAGATCACTTGTAAGCCCGCCGTTGTTGCTGGTGCTGTTGGTGCCGTTGTTTGTGCTGGCGTGCTTGCAGGCGTTACTGTTGGTGCTGCCGATGTGGTAGCTGTTGGTGCTCCACTTACAGTTGGTGTCGGTTTGACCGATGCTTTCGCATTGTCTTTATCCGTACCTGCTGCAAGCGCAATTCCTTTTGTTGAAGCATTGTCGGTGGTTTTCCAAAACATCAAGCTCTCCAGCTTGTGCTCTGAGTTCCACTCGATGAATCCTGCCGCCGATAACCCATATACGCTTCCAGAACCGACGACGCCTAGAAGAAGAATCCATTTAATAGGCTGCAGGATCAAGGCCTTTCTTCTTTGTCTCATAGCCTACCGTCCCTCAAAGCTCGACATTTTCCCTCCCGTTTCGGTGGGATGCCTCAAATATAGACGGTAATTTCTGTAGAGCAAATCATACATATTTATTAATTCAAATGACCTAATGCATGCACTATAATTCTTAAGGTATGCCTAATAGGAATGGGCCTTTTTATAGGGATTTAAAGCTAGTTGAAAGCTTCAAAAGAAGAATGGAGTCGGGATATCTCATCCGAACTCGTACTTCGGAAACGGTTTCATATAGTTCTTTCGAAACGTCTTCTCCCCTTGCAAATTTCAATCTTTCTATATCTCACTTGCCTTTGTATCTGGTCAATCGTGTTTTTTCTGCAATTTCAGTGAAAAATGGGTCTTCCATCTGTATAGCGGCTCTCGCTATTCAAGTAAATAAGACGTTACTATTCGTCTTTGGATAACAAAAAAAGCTCCATCCCACGTACAGCGTGTGAGATAGAAGCTTTTTTCAACAAATTTGAACCATTTCTCTGTATAGCACGTCAATATTTAGTAGAACTGCAATATTAATATCTTTCTATCTTTCATGCAGCATTATATAGCACCAAGAACACTTAGAATCAAAGAAGCTTTGGAATTGACTTTGAGCTTACGATTTATTTTAGTAACATAGACACGAACGGTATTCTCACTTATTCCCAGCACTTTTCCAATTTGCTTGTAATCATAATCTAACAGCCAATACGTTGCGACTTCCTTCTCCCGAAGCGTTAACTTGAAGGCTTTCAATCGTTCTTCCAGCATTTCCTCAACGAACCAAGTTTTACTTTGCAGCTCTGTCTTTCTTAACTCATATTCAAGCAGAAGCGCAATTGATTTGATGCATGGATACATGAAAGGTGCGGAAATGTGTTCAAAAGCCGTCAAAACTAAATACCCTATAATTTGATGATCAGCCGGTTGTATCGGAACACACATCGTCACCCAATTATGCATCGTATCCAGATAATGATCTTCACCACTTATCCAGACTGGACGCTGAAGGTCAATTGCAGCCGACACCGCATTCGTCCCCGCACTAGATAGTGATAACGAAGAACCAATGCCAATATTATTCAGATTCGCGGCTTGTAGAATGGATCTTTCATCCCCATTAATTGTTAATATGACCCCGTGATTATCCGTTACCATTAATAAATTAGGAAAGTAGAAGGTATTCGTCTTCAAATGTGCTTGCCGAAGTATGACATCCATGAGTACTTGGTTTTTAGCTAGCAGCCGTTCCATCATCTTGCCTTGCACGCGAAACCTCACGCGTGTCGAATCTCTCTGAACGCCATTAAGAAATGATTTCTCATGCAGCTTGGCAATCTCCGCTTGTGATATGCCTATTCTCTCTGTAAATTCATGCATTTGCGTCTCTTCAGCTAATCCTTTCATCAATTCCACTCCTTCTTCCCTATGTACCCTTGTAATGAAATAGCATCCATGCTGTGAGTAGAATTGAAATAATTGTCGTTTATCGCGGTTTCTATTTTCACGACCTTTACAAAATTTTGTATTTTTCGCGCATGTGTCACTAACTATAAGGCTCAAAACGAATGCTTGAAATAGTGCAAAGGTAGTAATTCCAATAAGATAGTATACTTGCACTACTAAACGACATGGTTCGCAGATTTCCCGCTAAGAGTAAGGATTTCAGGCACGTGCCATTCGTAGGATATATACGAAATATGTGTGGAATGTTCCAATTCGTAACTACCAGGAACACCGCAGATGAGGTTAGAATACGTGGTCAATGGAGATGGAGGACAAGTCCTCACGCATTTTTGGCATTTTTTGATTTCGCTTTGTTCATGAACCACTTTTGAATAAAATTCGGCCGTTGGATGCGGCAATTATGAAAGGCAGCAATTTTCCATTGCCCTTTTTCCTTAATCACCACGTTCGTATTTATGGAATCTCGATTCTTAGGCGCCTTCTTCTGCCAACGCAGCTTAATGGCCCCTACGGCATGCGCAATTGCCATATCGGATGTCACGAATCGTATATTCAGAGATCCCCCTTCAACCATACTGGAACCACGCAAAATACCATCAAACAATACTTGATGAACATCGCTTATGGCTTGACGCCCCTTCAAATGCTGCCCATTAAACGTCACATAATCAGCATCTTCTGTAAAACAAGCACCAAATGCCTGACCATCATGGTCATTCCATGCCTTGCTTAACGCAGTAAATACGGCCAAAATTTCTTTCTGATCTTGCTCATTCACTCCAACCTGCAGCATACTCGTTCATCCTCTCAATTTCCGTAGATTGTCATATCTACTATTGTCTCAGATTCGATATCCGTATGTCATACCGCTAGAGTAGGAACATTTCCCCGTCTGCAGACTGATTTCCACGTTAAAATCTTACATTTATCCCTAACCTTTTGAAACTCCGAGGCATATTATATAAACAAAACTTATCCTTCCCCAAATTATTTTTGATAAAGAGATAAGAATGCCTAGGAGGCGAGATGCCAATGACGCTCATCAGAGCAATTGAACAGACATTCTGTAAGTTGCATGCACCAACCCTGGAACAATTAATAGAGGCGCTTCAATCGATAGAGCGAAATCTATCCTTCGTTCCAGACCTCAAAACGGAACCTACTCAACTACCATATGGCCGAAATGTCGTATTTAGCTCACCCGATCTCGAAGTCATCGTCATTCATATCCCCGCTTCCTGCTCAACCGCTATCCATAATCATGGCTCGTCCATCGGCGCAGCTTATCTGGCCTCAGGTTCCTTAGTCAATTCAACCTTCGCCTTAGACTCGGAAGGGTATCCGATTGCTCATCAAGACGATTTCATCCAAGCTGGCGAGTATTTTGTTGCACCTGCAGAGCAGATTCACCAGTTGAACAATCCATTTCATGAGCCGGCTATTTCCCTGCATGTCTATACGCCGCCGTTACGTGAAGTTCGACGTTACTTACCCTATAGCGAAGTCTTAGATTATGTCATCTAGGAGAAAAACCCCTTGTAGCTTACGTCATTAGACGTGCTTACAAGGGGTTTTTTCCTACATATGATATGCCTATTAGAATTGTAGAGCGTTCTCGATAAAGGCTTTTAGCTCCGAAATCGGCATCCGTGTTTGTTCCATCGTATCACGATCACGAACCGTTACTTGACCATCTGTTTCGGATTCGAAATCGTATGTGATACAGAATGGCGTACCGATCTCGTCATGACGACGGTAACGTTTACCAATGGATCCCGTATCATCGTAATCCACCATGAAATGCTTCGCAAGGTCTGCGAATACCGCTTGTGCACCCTCATTCAATTTCTTGGAAAGTGGGAAAATCGCTGCTTTCATCGGTGCCAACGCAGGGTGGAAGTGAAGAACCGTACGAGTGTCGTCACCTTCCAGCTTTTGCTCTTCAAACGCATCGATTAGAAGCGCCAAAGTAACACGATCTGCCCCAAGGGACGGCTCGATACAATAAGGAACATAACGCTCATTCGTTTCTGGCTCGATGTAGTTGAAATCTTCGCCGGAATGCGCCATATGTTGCTTCAAGTCGTAGTCCGTACGATCCGCGATACCCCAAAGCTCACCCCAACCGAACGGGAATTTGTACTCGATATCTGTTGTTGCATTACTATAGTGGGACAACTCATCGTCGTTATGATCACGTAGACGAAGATTATCTGCTTTCGCACCTAGGGATAGCAACCAGTTATGGCAGAAGCTTCTCCAGTATTCGAACCATTTCAAATCTTCACCTGGTTTGCAGAAGAATTCAAGCTCCATTTGTTCGAATTCGCGCGTACGGAATGTAAAGTTACCTGGCGTAATTTCATTACGGAAGCTTTTTCCGATTTGACCAATACCAAATGGCAGCTTTTTACGCATTGTACGTTGTGCGTTCTTGAAGTTAACGAAGATCCCTTGTGCCGTTTCTGGACGAAGATAAACAACGTTGGAGCTCGCTTCTGTTACGCCTTGGAACGTTTTGAACATCAAGTTGAACTGACGAATATCTGTGAAATCTTTACTTCCGCAATCTGGACACACAATGTTGTGTTCCACGATCAGCTTCATCATGTCATCGAACGTCATACCGTCTACGATGATTTCGATATCTTTCTCAGCCAGCTTGTTCTCGATCAATTTATCCGCGCGGTGACGGGCTTTACAGCTTTTGCAATCGATCATTGGATCGTTGAAATTCCCTACGTGACCGGATGCTACCCAAGCTTGCGGATTCATCAAGATTGCCGCGTCTAATCCTACGTTATACGGGGACTCTTGAATGAATTTTTTCCACCATGCGCGCTTAATGTTGTTTTTCAATTCAACACCAAGTGGGCCATAATCCCACGTATTCGCCAAACCGCCATAAATTTCAGAACCAGGAAAAACAAATCCTCTGTGCTTCGCTAACGCGACAACTTGCTCCATTGTTACACTCATTGTTCAATCGCTCCTTAAGCTTTCTAGTTAGTGGGCCATCACCCGACGATGACCTTCTGGATCTGAGCAAACATCAAAAAAGCTCAACATCCAAAGGCATCAAATAATGCCTAGGGACGAGAGCTTCAGCACCCGCGGTTCCACCCTAGTTGATACACCTCGAAGAGCATGTATCCCCTTTATCGTATTGGCTCCGGATAGCCGTTTCCTTGAGCTTCATGCTGGGCTTACACCATTCCCCAACTCGCTGATGATGAAGTTCTTCAAGTACTATTCATCCTTCACAGCCACAATTGATCATTCAATTGGTTTTAGTTTACAGAATATCGCTGCAAAAATCAACTTCCCTAATACAAATGAGGCCTGCGATCTTCAAAAACGGGTATTTTACCCCGTACGCGCACTACTTCTTCCAAATCAATTGTAGCCCGCAAGATCGCTTCACTTTCATCGCCTTCAACCAGCACTTCGCCCCAAGGGTCGATGACCATCGAATGACCGAAGAAATTCGTTGTACCGCTTGTCCCTACGCGATTGCATGCTACTACATACATTTGATTCTCGATGGCACGTGCCATGAGGAGTGTACGCCAATGATGCAGACGTGGATGCGGCCATTCCGCCGGAACGAATAAGATTCTTGTTCCCTCTAGCGCTAATTTGCGCGAAAGCTCAGGGAATCGAATATCATAGCAAATCATCGCGCCAGCAGGCACACCTTCTAGTTCAAATAAGCCAAGTTGCTCCCCGCTGTGCAAGAATTTCTCTTCATCCATGAGTCGAAAAAGATGAATTTTTGAGTATTCTACGATCTCGTTGCCTTCTCGATCCCATGCATAAATCGTATTAAGTACGCGTTCTTCTTTTTTATCCGCAATCGATCCGCCAATAATATTCACACGATGTGTACGAGCGAAGTTGCTTAAAAAAGCTTTCGTTCTCTCCCCATTCACATCAGCTAGTTGTTGGATTTCCGTTAGTGCATACCCTGTGTTCCACATTTCGGGGAAAATCAGGACATCCGGCTTTTGTTCCGCTTGGACGGCTTCGTGAAGCTTCTTTTCGAGCTGTGCAAAATTCACATCGGGTTCCCCGATCGCAATATCCATTTGAATTAATGCAAGGTTAAGCAGTTGTGACTGCGACATTTGGTTAGACCCCTTCCAGTAAAAAACATATATGACTACATACTAGTCGAAAAATACGTGCAACTCAATATTCACTTACAACGCACTACCTCACACTGCCTATTCGCCCGTAACTTTTCAAATCAAGCTTGCTAAACTGATTAGTCAGAAAACGCCGAACTAAACTAGATAAAATCATGCCCGACGCTGGATTAGTTTGGTTTTGCCCAACTATACAGCCATTTTTCTGACTCACAACCCTTTATAAGCCATTTAAGCAGGCAAAATCCAACTAATTCCACTTTCTGATTCACTACATCCGAATTAAGTTGGCAAAATCCAACTAAACTACGTCCCAGGTTTAAACTGTTTTGACTCTCCTCTAGCGATACTAAGCGTTTGCCAATCCTGACTCGCCCCATGCTTACACAACAACACAATTTGCCCCACATGATAGCCGTAATGCGAAACTTGGCGCTGAATCGCTTGCAAGACAGTATGATGTTCCCCTCGAATCCGCACCAGAGAAAGAACATCCTCAGAGGTTAACGAACCTAGTGTTGTAAAAAGCACTTGCCAACCTTCTTCCCACAAGGCAAGTAAAGCATTCCGAGATAATCGTTCCCCTTCAAACTCGCCATCGCGATCACGCGACTCTTTTTCCCCATCTGTGGTTAAGAAATCCGTCCAACGGGACAACATATTCCCATGCATGTGCTTGATAAGAACCTCTAACGAGTTCGATTCTTCATCTAATGTCTCATAAAAAAATGACTCATCCGTTTGGGCAAAAGCACGATCTCCCAACTTTTTCATACTTTGAAAAGCACGTATCGATTCCTGTAGAAAAACATCAGCGATTTGGGCTTGATCTGTCATCTGCATTCCTCTCCTTCGTATCTCGTTGCCTCCATCATATGATAACGGCAAAATGAAGTACAATCGATTATCTTCATCGACTATGAAAAAAAGTTTAATCATGTTACATTTAGGGTATAATCTAAAATCCCGACCTCCGGAGTGTGAATTAAACCGTGACCAACGTATCTTCAACAACTTCTCGCTTTGCCATACAACCTGCTGAAAGAATGAAGGGGCTCCCTACCCAATTCTTTGCAACGCTCGTAGGTAAAGCGAATGCACAAATTGCCGCCGGGCATGACGTCATTAATCTGGGCCAAGGGAATCCTGATCGCCCTACGCCTCCGCATATTGTGACATCCATACAAGAAGCATCGGCTAATCCTTTGTATCACAAATATCCACCATTCAGTGGCTTCCCTTTCTTGAAGCAAGCGATCGCGCAGCGCTATAAGGAAGATCATAACGTTGATCTGGATCCAGATACGGAAGTTGCCATCCTA
The DNA here is from genome assembly GCF_031455095.1 of Paenibacillus qinlingensis. Classification (GTDB taxonomy): domain Bacteria; phylum Bacillota; class Bacilli; order Paenibacillales; family NBRC-103111; genus Paenibacillus_E; species Paenibacillus_E qinlingensis_A. The sequence goes on along the minus strand of NZ_JAVDSB010000001.1, from coordinate 784,252 downwards.
TTTGGCGGTAAAACTGGACTCATTGAAATCGCGCAGTGCTTATTAAATCCCGGCGATGTCTGCTTAGTCCCTGATCCAGGCTACCCTGATTATTGGTCTGGGGTCGCTCTGGCTGGTGCTGAAATGGCCTTCATGCCGCTGCGGGAAGAAAATAATTTTCTACCTGATTACACGCAGTTGAAACAATCTGACTTGGATCGCGCCAAGCTCATGTTCATTAATTATCCAAACAACCCGACGGGTGCTACCGCTCCCGCTTCCTTTTATGAAGAAACGGTTGCCTTTGCAGAGAAAAATGGTGTCGTAGTAGCAAGTGATTTCGCCTATGGAGCCATTGGATTTGATGGTCAAAAGCCGATTTCATTCTTACAAACCCCTGGTGCCAAAGAAGTAGGCATTGAGTTCTACACGTTATCCAAAACCTACAATATGGCTGGTTGGCGTGTCGGTTTTGCCCTCGGTAACAAAGAAGTTATCCGCCTGATTAACTTGATGCAAGATCACTACTATTGCTCGTTATTCGGAGGTATTCAAGTCGCGGCAGCTACCGCATTAACAGCTTCACAAGACTGTGTAACTGAGTTACGTGATGTGTACGAGAGCCGTCGAAATGCCCTCTACACTGCGCTTGCCAGCATTGGCTGGAATGCCCGTCCTTCCCAAGGCTCCTTCTTCTCGTGGTTGCCAGTGCCGAAAGGTCATTCCTCCCAGAGTCTAGCTGATCTCCTCTTAGAGGAAGCGAAGGTTGTCGTGGCACCAGGTGTGGGCTTCGGTACACACGGTGAAGGCTATGTCCGACTCGGGCTTCTATCCTCTGAAGAACGCTTAGAAGAAGCCGTACAGCGAATTGGGAAATTGAATCTTTTTGCGTAATCCATTTGGGCATGCCCAATGTAAGATATGAGCAGTAATCTAGGCTTTTGCTTCTTTACAAAGACTTGCGTACCATGCTATTCTAGTTAGAATTATAATTACAAACAGCAACGTGATGATGGGAATAGTAAGAATCGTACAGCACGTAACCAGAGAGTAAGCTCCACCGACTGAGAGAGCTTGCCGTGAACCGAATCTGAACCTGCCCCTGAACCGTCAACGATGAGTTGAACAGTGCCCTACTGTTATACAGGGAATAGAGTTGAGTGCAGCTGGACATCAGTATGCGCTAATCTAAGGTGGTACCGCGGAAGCAACAGACTTTCGTCCTTATGTTTTAAGGACGGGAGTCTTTTTTGTATTTACATAGCTACGAAAACGAAGGATGGGATGAATATGACTCAGCGAATCGTCGTCAAAATTGGCAGCTCCTCATTAACGTCAGATACGGGCGGCCTGAATCCGGATAAAATACGTTTCTTTGCGTCTGAGCTCGCGCACTTGCAAAGCAGCGGCAGCCAAGTGCTGCTCGTGACCTCAGGCGCCGTTGCCGCAGGCTTCACGTCCCTTGGCTATCGCACACGCCCCAAGGTATTGCACGAGAAGCAGGCTGCCGCAGCTGTCGGCCAAGCACTGTTAATGCAGGCGTACCATGAAGCATTTGCATCCCACGGCGTGAGCGTGGCGCAAATCTTGCTGACTCGGTACGACTTCTCCAACCGCAAGCGCGTCCAGAACGCGATGATGACGATCGACGAGCTCCTGCAGCGCGGCGTCGTCCCGATTATTAACGAGAATGACACCGTCTCGGTGGATGAACTGAAATTTGGCGACAATGATACGTTGTCGGCATTGGTAGGCAATTTGGTCAAGGCGAACAAATTGATCATCATTACCGATATGGACGGCCTGTACACGGACGATCCTCGCAAGAACGCGAACGCGCAGCGCATCGAGCGCGTAGACGCCATCAGCGATGAGCTGTTCAGCTTCGCTGGAGGCTCTGGGAGCGCGGTCGGCACCGGCGGCATGCGCTCCAAGGTCGAAGCCGCCCGCATCGCGATGCGCGGGGGCGTGCCTGTCTTCATCGGGCGCGTGCTGGAGCCCGATGATCTGAACCTTGCCGTGCAAGGCACGGGCAAGGGAACGTACTTTGACACGGCGCTGAACAATCTGCCGGTCAAGAAACAGTGGGTCGGCTTCCACTCGCTGCCCCAAGGGCAAATCATCGTTGATCAGGGGGCGAAGTCAGCCCTGATCAACGGTGGGAAGAGCTTGCTCCCCGCTGGCATCACGTCAGCGGTTGGCGACTTTCACCCCGGCGACGTCGTCGAGGTGATCTGCAGTGAAGGCGCGCTGCTCGGCCGCGGCGTCGTCAATTATGCGGCTTGGCAAGTGCAAGCCGCGGCAGGCCTTTCGACTGACGAGGTTCAGAAGCGCGTCGAAGTATCTCGCATCGAAGTCATTCATCGCGATGAATGGGTACCTTTGACCTAAGCTTGTAATTACTTAATTCGATTATAGAGAGCGAGGTTCTCCCTACACATGAGACAACAACGATTACTTAATCCAACTTTACGAGATGTACCGGGAGATGCCGAGGCAGCCAGTCACCAACTTATGCTTCGAGCAGGACTCATTCGCCAGTTATCCAGTGGCATTTATTCCTACTTACCCTTGGGCCTTAAAGCCCTTCAACATATTCAAACGATTGTACGTGAAGAAATGGATCGTGCAGGCGCACAAGAGATGCTCATGCCTGCTCTCCATCCTGCCGAATTATGGAAAGCATCCGGTCGTTGGGACGTTTACGGTCCTGAATTAATGCGGTTGGAAGACCGGAATGGTCGCGAGTTCGCGCTAGGCGCAACCCATGAGGAAGTCATCACGACACTCGTTAAAGATGAGATCCATTCGTACAAGAAATTACCCGTGACGCTTTATCAAATTCAAACGAAATATCGGGATGAGCGCAGACCTCGTTTCGGCCTGCTGCGTGGTCGTGAGTTCCTAATGAAGGATGCCTACTCCTTCGACCGCTCAACAAGTGGTCTCGATGCGAGTTATCAAGCGATGTTTGACGCCTACGTCAACATTTTTACACGCTGCGGTCTACAGTTTCGAGCGGTAGAAGCTGATTCTGGCGCAATTGGCGGTACGGATACACATGAATTCATGGCATTGGCGGATGTCGGTGAGGATACGATTGTCCATTGTCCATCCTGTCAGTACGCAGCGAATTTGGAGAAAGCCACTGGAAGCATTACTAATACAAGGAATTCCCATACGGACTTGGCAACTACACAACCCGTTAAAGTGCATACACCAGGTGTAACTTCGATCAAGCAATTAAGCCAATTCCTCCACATTGAACCACAGCACATCATTAAATCGGTCGCCATCCAAGCAAACAGTACACCTGTCATTGTGCTTGTCAGAGGTGACCTCGATATCAATGAAATTAAGCTGAAACAGGTTCTTGGCGTTGAAGACATCGTTATGCTCTCCGAGGCCGAAATTGCAGGGCTTGGTTCAATTGCAGGTTTTATCGGTCCGATTGGTTTATCCACCGTCAGATTACTTGCAGACACCTCAATTCAAGGTTTACAGAATGCGGTTGTCGGTGCCAATGAAGTTGATTATCATCTTCAACACGTGGATGTCGAACGCGATCTAGGTGAGTTAAACTATGTTGACGTTCGCAACGTCGGTCAAGGCGAAAACTGTATCCATTGCGGACATGAACTTTCTTTTGCTAAAGGGATTGAAGTTGGTCACGTATTTAAGCTTGGCACGAAATATAGTGAATCTCTCGGCGCTTCCTTCACGGATGAGAATGGACTGTCCGAGCCCATGATTATGGGCTGCTACGGAATTGGCGTATCACGCGTATTGGCTGCAGTCATTGAGCAGCATCAAGATGAGCGAGGCATTATATGGCCAAACGCAATCGCACCTTACGCCATCCATCTTTTAACCGTTCAGTTGAAAGATGAAGCTCAATTGAAATTATCTGAAGAGCTCTACCAGACCCTAACTCGCGCAGGTTTCTCTGTCCTTTGGGATGATCGTGAAGAACGCCCAGGCGTAAAATTCAATGATGCCGATTTACTCGGCTTCCCACTACGCATAACGGTCGGTAAAAAAGCCGGCGAACACGTTGTTGAATGTAAAGAGCGCCGTAGTGGTGCATCTTATGAGCTTACTGTCGAACAATTGTTACCGCACTGCCAATCCTTATTGAACTAGGAGGTTCTCCCATGAGTGAAGTTATTTCGAAATCCAAGCTTGCCAAACATGCTGCCCAAGCGATGGGCAATTTAACGACCGAACAGAAGAATGAAGCTCTGCTTCTTATGGCCGATGCCTTAGTAACAGAACAGCAAGCAATTATTGAAGCCAATGCGAAGGACTTGCTGCGTGGCAAAGAGTTGGGAACGAGCGCTTCCCTCCTTGACCGTCTAGCGTTGAACGAAACGCGCATCGCAGCGATGGCGGAAGGTCTTCGACAAATCGCCGAGTTGCCGGATCCGATTGGCGATACGCTGGAGTCTTTTGACCGCCCGAATGGCCTGCGGATTCGCAAAATCCGAGTGCCCCTAGGCGTCATCGGCATTATTTATGAAGCTAGACCGAATGTTACAGTGGATGCCGCAGGGTTATGTCTCAAAACGGGCAACGCGGTCGTGCTGCGTGGTGGATCTTCTGCCCTCTTTTCGAATGAGAAAATTGTAGAGGTGCTGCATGCAGCATTGGAACGTTCTGCCCTGCCTGCTGACGCTTTGCAATTAATTCTAAGCGCCGATCGCAGCTCTGTGGATGAAATGCTGAAACTCAATGGACTCATTGATGTGCTGATTCCGCGTGGCGGGCACTCACTTATTCAAAATGTTGTCAATAACGCATCCGTCCCAGTCATTGAAACAGGTGCAGGGGTATGTCATACTTTTATAGATCAAAGTGCTCAGCTCGATATGGCTGTACGGATCGGCATTAATGCCAAAGCGCAGCGTCCTTCTGTTTGCAATAGTATGGAAACTTTGCTTGTCCATGAAGCGATTGCTGAGCAACACTTAGCAGCGATTGCCGAAGCGTTTCAAGGCGTCAATGTGGAGCTGCGTGGTGACGAGCAAGCAAGAAACCTAGTGCCAAGCATGCTGGTTGCTGAACAAGCTGATTGGGGAACAGAATACGGCGATTATATTTTGTCGATCAAAATTGTAAGGGATCTGGACGAGGCGCTGTCCCACATTCGTACGTATGGCACGATGCACTCGGAGTGTATCGTAACGGAAGATGCTGCCAATGCAGAGAAATTCCTGCAAGAAGTAGATGCTGCTGCTGTCTATCATAATGCTTCGACGCGCTTTACAGATGGCTTTGAGTTTGGATTCGGAGCCGAGATCGGCATCTCCACACAGAAGCTTCATGCACGTGGTCCCATGGGACTGCCTGCGCTAACTTCAACCAAATACCGCATCTACGGAAGCGGACAAATACGTGAATAAACCGTATATCCTAAGGAGGAATGCCCGATGTCCACGATGTTATCTCAAGCGAAAATTGCCTTTGTAGGCGCAGGTTCTATGGCAGAAGCCATTGCCCGCGGCCTTATTCAGACGGAAGTAGCCAATCCGAAACATGTTTATATGATGAATCGTTCCAACCAAGACAGATTAGCTTATCTTCGCTCGGAGTACGGGCTAGAGGCTACTTCAGATCCAGAAACAAAAAATGTCTTCATTCGTGAGGCAGACGTCGTTGTCCTTTGCATGAAGCCAAAGGATGTCGAGACCGCTTTTGCTGAGCTTGCTCCCCTTTTGAATGAGGGACAGCTGTTGATTTCGGTCATTGCTGGACTATCCATCGAGAAGATCGAGAAGCTTTTACAAACCAACATGCCAATCGTTCGTACAATGCCTAACACCTCTTCAACCATCGGATTAGGCGCAACAGGAATGAGCTTCTCCGCTAAGGTTAATGATACATTCAAGCAGTTCGCTATCCAAATGTTTGAAGCTGTTGGAACCGTCACGATTGTGGACGAAGATAAGTTAGAAATTCTGACAGGCGTTTCCGGAAGCGGCCCTGCCTATGTCTATTACTTCATGGAAGCCATGATTAAAGCTGGAATTGATGGCGGTCTATCCGAAGAAGATGCGCGGCAATTGACACTTCAAACGTTTCTTGGCGCTGCCCATATGGTGCAGCATACGAAAGAAGATCCTGCGGAGTTACGCCGCAAAGTGACGTCTCCTAATGGCGCTACGCAAAAATCAATTGAAGCCTTGGACCGTTTCCAATTTAACGAAGCTGTAACGCAAGCTGTGTTTGCTTCCGCTGCACGTGCGAAGGAAATGGGCGAGCAGATTGCTACTACCAGTCCTGTAGGCAAATCGCTCTAAGCGACATTTACATGTAACAAGTTCGTTTGAATTCTAATTTAAAGCAGGTGAAAATTCGTCATGAGTTCCTATTGTTTAGCAACCTATCGGAGTTTCGATGAGAAAGCCGATTTTCATAAAAAAGCTACAGGTATCGCCATTGGCCTTACCGTTGGCAGCTGGACGGAATTGCCTGAGGCACAGAAGGCTTCCATGGAGAAGCATTTAGGCAAGGTCGTCTCCGTTGAAGTTTACGAGCCAGGGGCTGGCGAGCCCCTTTCGGGACGATATGCGGATATCACGATCGCTTACCCTGATGTGAACTTTAGCCGAGATATTCCCGCGCTATTAGTGACTGTATTCGGAAAGCTGTCTATGGATGGCAAAATCAAGCTGATCGATCTTGCATTCTCATCCGATTTCCTCGCGGGATTCCCAGGTCCGAAATTTGGGATGCAAGGTGTTCGATATCTGCTTGGCGTGCATGACCGTCCGCTGCTTATGAGTATTTTCAAATCCGTTGTAGGGTACGAATTACCGGCTCTTCGCGAACAGTTTTACTTGCAAGCCGCCGGGGGCGTTGATCTGATTAAGGACGACGAGATCCTATTTGAAAATCCGTTAACACCGATGGAAAAACGTATCGCCATCTGTCTAGAAGCAGCTGAGCAAGCTACACGAGAAACCGGTCAGAAGCTTCTATATGCCGTTAATTTGACAGGACCTACTTCCAAACTTGCTGCCCAAGCCAAGAAAGCTATTGCCGCTGGCGCCAATGCTTTGCTTTTCAATGTATTAGCTTACGGCTTTGATGTGCTGCATGAGTTAAGTGCGGATCCGGACATTAACATTCCAATTATGGCCCATCCTGCGATGGCAGGCGCGACCTATCCGTCACCACATTACGGCATCTCAGCTTCTGTGCTTCTAGGTAAATTGATGCGCTTGGCTGGTGCTGATTTGGTGCTCTTCCCTTCGCCTTACGGCTCTGTTGTCATGCCGCGGGAAGAAAATTTGGCGATTAAACATGTACTCTTAACGAAGGATTTACATAAAGATTACACGTATCAAGTGTCGAATGAAGTAGAATTGAAATTAGCGACTAGCTTCCCGGTACCGTCCGCAGGTATTCATCCTGGCTTAGTTCCGCTTATCCTGCGGGATTTTGGAGGGGATGTCATTGTGAATGCAGGTGGCGGGATCCACGGTCATCCGATGGGAACGATCGCAGGTGGACGAGCTTTCCGTCAAGCTATCGACGCAACACTGCAAGGCACATCTTTACGCGACTACGCCCAAACACATCCAGAGCTACAATCAGCTATCGACACATGGGGGATTAGAGAATGAGCAAGGAACGCATTATCTTTTGTGACTTTGACGGTACGATAACCGTTAGCGATAACATCGTCGCGATTATGAAGCATTTCAATCCTGAAGGCTGGGAAGGAATTGTCGAACAAATCGTGACGCAGCAAATCTCCATTCGCGAAGGCGTTGGGGCGATGTTCCATCTGCTTCCTACCTCGCGTAAAGCGGAGATTGTGGACTTTGCGATTAACAATGCTATCATCCGCGATGGTTTTGAAGAATTCGTCACGTACTGTAAGGAGCAAGGGATCACGCTTCTGGTCACGAGCGGAGGCATCGATTTCTTTATTTACCCGCTGCTTCGTCCATTTGCGATTCCGGATAATCATATTTATAGCAATGCTAGCTCTTTCGAAGGAGAAACGATCGAGATTCTATGGCCGAATCCGTGCGATGCTCACTGCCAAACCGATTGTGGGATGTGCAAAACAAGCATCATTCGCTCCTACGATGCTGAGAAATACGAGCGTATTATTATCGGAGACAGCATCACTGATTTTGAGGGTGCTAAGCTTGTGGATACGATTTTTGCCAGATCCTATCTCATTGAACGTTGTGAGCAACTCGGTTATGCTTACCACCCCTTCGAAACGTTCTTCGATATCATTAAGCAATTGGAGGCTGAACCGGTCAAATGAGTATTTTACTAGAAGAAAAACAGCGTGCCTTCGCTGAATTACGTGACATTAAAGCAGATCTCGCGGCGCGTGGATGGTTTCCAGGTACGAGCGGCAACTTATCTGTGCGTGTTGGCGGTTTCGAGCCTGACGCTTTCACTTTCGCGATTACATCCAGCGGTAGAGATAAATCCGTTCAAACCCCGGAGGATTTCCTCCTCGTTAATGAAAAGGGCTTGCCGTCCGAAGCAACAAGCTTGAAGCCATCTGCAGAAACGTTGATCCATAGCGAAATTTATCGCTTAACGGGCGCTGGCGCGATTTTCCATGTGCACACGATTTTCAACAACTTAGCTTCCGAGCTTTATGGTGAGCGTGGCAGCATCCCAGTGGATGGTGTTGAGCTTATCAAAGCGTTCAATATTTGGGAAGAAGAAGCGCAAATTGAGATACCAATCCTGCCCAACTACGCGGACATTCCACGCATTGCTGAACTTGTCGAAGGTGCGATCGTACCTCGCATTCCCGGTATCGTGCTGCGTAAGCACGGTATTTACGCTTGGGGCGCGAATGCTTTTGAAGCGAAACGTCACCTAGAGGCGTTCGAGTTCTTATTCGAATATGTGTATCGTTTGCATGTAATGAACAAGTAGTTGAACGATAAACAAGTGTGAACACGAATAAACACCTGGCTGCCAAGTACGATAAGTACTGGTGGCTGGGTGTTTTTTGTAATCCACAATTCCTGCAAATATGCATCTTTTCCCGCTCTTATCATGCTAATATAAGAAATTGATGCGAAAATACATGTATTTCGAGCTAAAGAGCTATCACTTAGTAAAATCTCAAATTTTTCCTGCATATTTGCATCAATTTCTACAAAACTCCGATTTTCAGCTCAAAAGCCTGCACTATTGCATCAATTCCCCAAATACCACGCGCTCCCACAACATGTGCTGATGCATAAGAGAGACAATGAAATGACAAAGGGAGCACCACCTAAGTGGCACCCCCCTCACCTTTTATCTAGTTTGCCTGAAGCGCTGCGAATATTCCTTGGCTTGATCCACCGTCGAAACGCGATTGCGACTCCAATCCAGTAAAATCCGATCAATATAGCGGAAATGAACTTTCCCCGCAAATACCGCTTCTTTCAAAGCCGTCATAATTAGCTCTTCTTTGTAATGATCTTTATCTAACCAATTGGAGATCGTTTCCAGCTCCATTGGCGTTAACGGTCTTGCGAATTCATTCTCGATCGTCGTATAAATGTTCTTCACACGATCATCCGAAAGAGCAGGCGCCTGTGTCGCTAACTCTTGGAGCTGCAGTTCAGCCACATGTTTGGCTAGTTTTTTATACAATGGTGTTAGATTGTACTGCTCGCTTCGAAAACCTGTCGTCTCATGCGTTTCCTCATCGATGGCAATAAATTGCTCTCGAATCAGCTTCTGCACACTCGCAATAACGACATCAGGTGAAGCTGACATCCGCTCCTGAATTTCATCTAAAGTCGGGAAGTTGTTCCTATCCTTTTCAACAAAAGAAATGAAATGAATGAGTGTCATGACATCCACTTCACTCAAAAGCAAAGCGCGATAATGCTTGAGCAATAGACTCGGTACCGCGACGCTCCCCTCCATAAAGCTATTCATTAGGATCGCTTCGACCTTCATCTGTGTATTCGTTTGAGTACTCATACGTCTTTCCCCTTTCTCCCCATGGACATTGCCACTACTTAAGGGTATAGACGGTATAACAAACGTGGGAACGGAATCGTTTCACGCACATGATCCAAGCCACAAATCCAAGCAACTGTGCGCTCTAATCCCAAGCCGAAGCCGGAATGCGGCACAGTTCCATATTTGCGCAAATCCAAGTACCATTGGTACGCTTCTTGCGATAGCTCATGCTCCTTGAAGCGCTGCTCCATCAATTCAGGGTCATCAATCCGTTGACTGCCCCCGATGATTTCTCCATAGCCCTCTGGTGCGATCATATCGGCACATAGCACGACTTCTGGACGACTAGGATCTGGCTTCATGTAGAAAGCCTTAATTTCCGTAGGCCAATGTGTGATAAATACCGGCGTTTCATATTGCGCGGCAATCGCGGTCTCATGCGGAGCTCCAAAATCTTCGCCCCATGCGAATTCATGCCCATTCTTTTGCAAATAGTCAACAGCCTCATCGTACGTAATACGTGGGAAACTGCCTTTGATCTTCTCTAGCTTCGATGTATCCCGCTCCAATGTCTCAAGCTCTGCCTGACAGTTTTGTAGCACAGTCTGCACGATATGGGAAACGAATTGCTCTTGCACTTCAAGGTTTTCGGTGTGATCCACGAACGCCATTTCGGGCTCAATCATCCAAAACTCAATCAGATGTCGACGCGTCTTCGATTTCTCTGCTCGGAATGTTGGACCAAAAGAGTATACGCGTCCTAACGCCATCGCAGCTGCTTCCATGTAGAGCTGTCCGCTTTGTGTAAGGAAAGCATCTTCATCAAAATATTTCGTGTGGAACAAGTTGGTCGTGCCTTCGCAAGAGGATGGCGTCAAAATCGGCGGATCCACCAAATGAAAGCCGCGGTCATTGAAGAACCCTTGAACCGCTTTGATAATTTCGGCACGGATCACAAGTACGGCACGTTGACGCGGGCTCCGAATCCACAGATGACGATTGTCCATTAGGAAATCTACGCCATGCTCCTTCGGTGTAATCGGATACTCCTCGGTTACTTGAATGATCTCAACACCAGTTACATCTAGCTCGAAACCACCTTTACTGCGGGTGTCTTCTTTCACTTTGCCCGTTATGTATAAGGAGCTCTCTTGGGTTAACTTAGAAGCCGCTTCCCATGCCTCTTCACTCACTTCACTTTTCACAACAACACCTTGTATATATCCCGAACCGTCGCGAAGCTGCAAAAATTGAATTTTACCGCTGGAACGCTTCTTGTTTAGCCAACAGCCGATGGTGACTGACTCGCCGACGTGATGTTTAACTTCACCTATTGTACTTTTCATTTAAATATCCTGCCTCCTTAGAACTGAAGATCACTGAAGATCTACTCTATTGTACACTATTTGACGATTCCCACGAAAGAATCACGGGGTCTGCGATTTCACCAGACGATATGTATCCTGAGCGATTACCCATTCCTCATTGGTTGGGATTACTAGGACCTCAACACGTGAATCAAGCTTCGTAATTCGCTTCTCAATGCCTCTTCCTTGCCCATTCGCTTCCTCGTCAAAATTAACGCCAAGGAAGCTCAGTCCCTCGCAGACCGCTTTGCGCAGCGGCGCAGAATTCTCGCCTACGCCGGCAGTGAAGACAATCGCATCGACGCCATTCATCGCTGCGGCATAAGCCCCGATGTATTTGCGCAGTCGATACGCATACATCTCAAAAGCCATGGTAGCGTTCTTATCGCCCGCTTCCATCGCTTCCACGATCTCCCGCATATCGCTGGAGATCCCCGAGATCGCCTGCAGTCCGCTATGCTTATTGAGCATGGAGCTGACCTCGCCGATCGTCAAATCCTCCTTGCCCATCACGAAGGGCACGATGGCCGGATCCAGATCGCCGCTGCGCGTGCCCATCATCAGACCCTCGAGCGGGGTCATCCCCATGCTCGTGTCAACCGACTGGCCGCCCCATACAGCGGCGCAGGAAGCGCCATTACCTATGTGACAGGTAATGAGCTTCAACTGCTCCAGCGGGCGTCCTAGAAAGGCTGCGGCACGCTCGCTGACGTACTTGTGCGACGTGCCATGGAAACCGTAACGGCGCACCTTGTGCTTCCGGTAGAGTGCCATCGGCACCGGATACAGATAGGCTTTCGCCGGCATGGACTGATGGAAGGCGGTGTCGAAGACGACGGCCTGCGGCACGCCAGGCATGTTCACTTCCACCGCCGTGATGCCCAGCATATGCGCCGGGTTATGCAGCGGCGCCAAATCGAAAAGACGCCGAATCTCTTTCTTCACCTCGTCCGTGACGAGGACAGAGTTCTTGAACGATTCGCCGCCGTGGACGACACGGTGGCCAACGGCATCGATCTGCGAGATGGAGGTCAACACGCCATGCTCGGGGTGAACCAGCACATCCAGCACGCGGCGGATGGCGGTGGTGTGCTCTAGAATTTCATCTACTTTGTGAAATTCTGCCTTATTCGCTGGCTCGTGCATCAGGATCGCGGTATCCATACCAATGCGCTCAACTCTGCCTTTTGCGAGCACCTTCGCATTTTCCATATCATAAAGTTGATATTTCACGGATGAACTGCCAGCATTAATCACCAGAATGTTCATAGTCGGTCACCATCCTTGTCGTAACGGAAGAAACCTTCCCCTGTCTTGGTCCCCAGATGCCCAGCACGCACCATTTGCTTCAACAAATAGGATGGTCGATATTTGATATCGCCGTATTCTCGGAACATCCCTTCTAGCGCAGCCAGAACAGCGTCGAGTCCGAATCGGTCACACATTTCTAAGGGGCCGTGCTTAAACTCATAGCCTATGCGCATAGCCTGATCAATATCTTCCGCCGAAGCGACACCTTCGGATAAGGTGTGCAGCGCCTCGTTGATGAGCGTGCAGATCAAGCGGGTCGTAATATACCCCGGCGATTCATTGACCTTTATACTCTTTTTCGACAGTAAATCGTCAACAAAACGGCGAGTGTGTTCATATGTTTCGTCTGATGTTTTCATAGCCCGAACGATTTCAACCAGATTTACTTTGGCTACCGGATGCAAGAAGTGCAGACCAATAACCCGCTCTGGATGCGTCGTTATGGCAGCGATTTCCGTTACACTTAAAGTGGAAGTATTCGTTGCCAAAATAATGTGCGGCGAACATATTTGATTCAGCTGAAAAAAGATATGTTTCTTAGCATTCAAATCTTCGGAAATCGTTTCAATAACAAGCTCACAACTTGCCATATCCTGAATCGATTCGGCTCTTTTTATTTTGGATAAAATCGATTTTTTCTCTGCTTCGGTCAATGCCCACCGCTCAATTTGCTTATCTAAACTAACCGTAATCAACTCGATTGCTCGGTCTAGTTTTTCAGTTGATTTCTCCGCAAGCATAACGTCAAGGCCACGGGCTGCCAGCATTTCAGCAATGCCTTGTCCCATCGTTCCTCCGCCAATTACACCAATTGTTTTAAACATCATAGCTCGTTTCTCCTTCTTCCTTGCAACTTGCTTATCGCTTATGGTTCACACACTTAGTATATGTATAAGTACGGCCCTAGGCAAAGACAAGAACCGCTGGCCTAATTGGCCAACGGTCATATTATGCACTTTGAGATACCGAGGCGTCAAATAAGGCGCGAAAAGTTTCCCCGGAAAGTACTTCTTCACTCATCAAAATAGCAAAAGCATGCTCGAAAATACCGCGTTGCTCCTCTAACATGTTCTTCGTTCTTCGCATTAATGCATCCAGAATGGCCGCATTTTCTTTCATAAGTTGTTCCTTCGTCACCATATCACGATCAATGATGCCTAAGCTGGTTAGTCCAGCGTCCATCATATTACGAACCATGGAAAGCGATTGTTCAAAATCATTTCGTGAACCCGTGCTGCGACCACCGTAAATCATTTCTTCAGCGGCAGCTCCACCAAGGGCAATCATAATTTGATCTTCGATATAATCCTTCGTATACAAATAATGATCCTGCGGAGGATTATGACGAACGTAGCCTAATGCTTTTCCCCGTGGGCTTACAGTAACCTGTGAAACTGAACCTGGTCTAACTAGCTCTGCAATAATAGCATGGCCTAATTCATGATACGCCACACGTTCTTTCTCTTCATTCGCCGTTTCTTTATCTGTCCGTTCACCCATCATCACTTTATCGATCGCTGAAGCCAAATGTGTCTGCTCAATCGCTGGCTTGTCTTCTCGCATGGCATAAATAGCCGCTTCATTCAACACGCCTTCTAGCTGTGCACCTGAGAAACCAAACGTTTGTTCCGCCGTTGTATCCAACGTAACACCTTCTGCCAAGGGCTTATTTTTGGCATGGATATGAAGAATTGCTAAGCGGCCCTTTTTATCTGGGAGATCTACCTCAATATGACGGTCGAAACGCCCTGGACGCAGCAAAGCGCTATCGAGCATTTCCTTTCTGTTGGTAGCAGCAATAATTAAGATGCGCGGCGCATCATTTGTGTGAATGCCATCCATCTCGGTCAACAATTGATTCAAGGTTTGGTCATACTCACGCTGTTGACCCCCATCACGCTTACCGCCAATTACATCAATTTCATCAATAAAAATTATGGCATTATCCTTGCCCTCTTTTAGCGCTCGCGCTCTGGCATCATTAAATAAATCTCTCACCCGGCTTGCACCAACACCCACATACATCTCCACAAATTCACTGCCTGAAGCAGCCATATAGACGGAATTCGTATAATGCGCTGCAGCCTTCGCCATTAAAGTTTTCCCTGTACCTGGAGGCCCAGTCAGAAGTAGACCTTTCAGCGGACGAATGCCTAACTTCTTAATTTCCTCATGCTTAATTAAAAAATCGAGAGCTTCCATCAATTCTTTTTTCGCTCGATCTTGTCCACCAATCTCATCAAATGTCAAAAAAGACGGAGTCCTATTCTTACTTTTACGATCTCCGCCGCCTGCAGCAGCACCGATACCACCGCGAGTTTTCATCATATAGAATAAAGAAACACCAAGCGCACTAACGAAAATAATGGGTAGCACATTCACACCTTGAAAAGCTAAAAATACAAGTAGAACGGGTATAAAACCAATACTTATCTCTTTATATATTTTACTCATTCGGCCACACTCCGATCTGGGAGACTCTTGGCAGCATGATAAATTTTGTCGCATCACCATCTGTTAAACGGATATATACGTTGTGTTCGTCCATCTCACTATCTACTTTCATCGTAGGCACACCATCAGCATATTTCTGTAAAGTTGCTGGAATATCCGCATAATGTTTGGTTTCCATCGCTTGCGCTACTTCAAATAAAGCTTTGGACCACCATTGATCCAGCTTCTCCGAAGACTGATTGTTAATCGTTATATTCACAGAACGCTTCGCAATGCTCGAGGCGCCATCTTTTTTAATTAATTCTACAACTTGGCGTAAATTTGCATCAGGCTTGAGTGTCAACTCAATATCCACTTGATTAGAAGTCAGCTTCATCGTGGAATCCGTCACTCCTGGCGCATGATTAATAATGTTGGCTAGAGGATTCTCCACTGCAAAGCTTGTATAAGCGAACCAGCCACCGAAAAGTACACCTGCTGAAATAATCACGCTACAAATCACAGGTAAAACGCGCAGCTTCATCTTCATGGATTGGCGTCCACCTTTCTGTAATGAATTATTTTGTCCCCAAAAAGCTATACGATGAGTATATCACTTTATATATACGAAATACCTTATGCAAACAGTGGAAACTACAAAAAAACTCAACCTTCTTATTGAAGGCTGAGTCGATAGGTATCCAAAAACGTTCCATCTTTGAAGGCATAATAATCATAGAAATAACGTGTACCTCTATCATCCTTCGTCTTATAAAACACTTCCCATACATAATCATTTCCTAATCTTCCTGGCATAACACGTTCAATTTCACTACTCGGTGCTTTCGTCATGACAGCTGCGCGGGCTTGCTCCTCTGTGAAAGCTTCGTCCGTTATCTCCGTATGAACTTCTTGATCTGACACCCAAGCAATTAATCGCTGTCCTAGCTTATTTTCACCGTATACAATTTGATAGGCGGCATCACCATAGAAAAAATCAACTTTGGAGGCTTTTGTCATCATACTTCCCTCGTAAGCTTTCTCTACAGCAACACGTTTCTCATCCCAGTGTTCATTCTGTATATTGAGGTAGAATCGGCCAAGCACAACACCTAGCGTTAGTACGATAAAAATGCCAAGTGTAATCGTCCGCTTCGCATTCATGAACGCCGCGCACCTCCCCACATGCCCTTACTCCGCATTCATTTAACCAATGAGTTTATCGAAGCTAAGTTCAAATTCACGTTTAATTTTCTCTTCATCAAGCGTTAAGCACTCACCTTTACGTACGATCCAATTCCCATCTACACACACATCTACAACGTCTTTCGCACAAGCCGAGTACACAATGTGAGAAACGAAGTCTGTCTTCGGTAAGAAATGAGGTTGATCAATATCTAATGCGATGAAATCTGCTTTCATGCCCGGTTCAAGCAGTCCAACATTATCTAACCAGATGGATTCTGCTCCCATACGCGTTCCCAACAGTAAAGCTTCTTTCGCAGGTACTGCCAAAGGGTCTCCGGATACACCTTTGTGAATAAGCGCAGCTAAACGCATTTCTTCAAACATATCCAAATTGTTGTTGGAAGCTGCACCATCCGTACCTAACGAAACCTTGACTCCAGCACGCAGCAAGTCAGGAACACGGGCTACGCCACTCGCAAGTTTCAAATTGCTTCCTGGATTGTGGGACACACGTACATCATATTTACTAAGAATCGCGATTTCTTCATCATTTAAATGAACGCCATGCGCTACCAAAGTTGGCCGTGTAAACACACCTAGCTTTTCCAAATGAGCAACTGGACGTGCCCCATACTGCTCTACATTGCCATCAACTTCACGTCTTGTCTCTGACATGTGTGTATGGATAGGCAAATTAAGATCATGGGCAACTTGTACAATGCGCTCGATATAATCAGGAGGACATGTATATGGTGCATGTGGTGACATCATCGTTGTAATTCTGCCATTTGCTTTGCCGTGCCAATTTGTCGCAAACTCCGTTGCTTCTTTGAGCTTAGCTGTTTGAACATCAGGTGGGCAAAGACCGATAACACCGCGAGTTAATACGCCGCGCATACCGGAATCTTCTACAGCAAGCGCTACTTCATTCATATGGTCATACATGTCGACAAATGTTGTCGTGCCGCCCTTGATCATTTCCAGGATCGACAATCGTGTTCCCCATTTCACGTCCTGCGAAGTGAATTTCCCTTCCATTGGCCACATTTTTTCCTCTAACCATACTTGTAGGGCTAAGTCATCCCCATACCCGCGGAGCAGTGACATAGCAGCATGTCCATGTGTATTGACAAGTCCAGGCATATACAATTTATTTGTCCCATCTATCACTTCGTCATAATTTTCTAATGGTTCTGGGATTTCTGCTCCCAAGTATGTAATTTGACTGCCTTCGATGACCATGCAGCCCTTGATGGATGTTTTGTCTTCCTTATTAGTAATAAAAATACCATTTGAAATTAATGTTTTTTTCATAGTAAAAAACCCTCTCTATGCTCATTCTATAAACAGCTACTGCTCCATAAACTTTACATCTTCAGGCTTGTAAAATCAAGGAAGCTGAGCACGATTTCAAAGATGTTGAGAAATTGTAAATTGTCACGGAATTTTCGTTGCTTTAGCACTATTGAGTATGATACTTTAAACCTTGTGAGTTTTTTCTACAATTTGGTCTTTTTCGATTAACAAATTCGTTTAAAAACTTGTACATATAGTAAAATTTAGGAGGATTCTATGACAACATTATTCACCAGAAAGAATGAAGTCGATTTCTTGCAACTTCTCATTCGTGCTGCAGAGAACGCTCTAGAAACAGCTCAACTGTTTCGCACAGCGATGATGGGTGAAAAACCCCCAATTGAATATGTCAAAGCGATTCATGATCTGGAACATGCAGGTGACTCGATTACCCACGACATCTTCAGAGGTCTGAACAAAGTATTTATCACCCCAATTGATCGGGAAGATATTATGGTTCTTGCTTCTAAAGTAGACGATGTTACAGACGGCATTGAAGCAACAATTGCTCGTTTCGACTATTTAAATGTTTCTCATACGGATTCTTATATGAAAGATTTCTCAGGCGTAATCGTTGACTCTTGTCAGCATATGTTAGATGCCTTCAAGCTACTGGCTAAGAAAAAATATATGCAAATTCCGGAACATACCGTGGCTATAAATAAGCTCGAAAATGATGGAGATCGTTTGATGCGCGAAGGCATTCGCCAAATTTTCATCACACGCAAAGATGTGTACGAAGATTTTAAACTCAAAGAAATTTATGAGCGCCTTGAAGAAACAACTGATGCTTGTGAGGATGTCGCTAACATTCTAGATAGTGTAGTACTTCGTTATTCTTAAGACGAAATGTCTTAGTGTACGAGGAAAGTTTTCCAATTGGAAAACGCTAGGAGGAATTCATGTTAACTTATTTGATCATTATCGTTGCATTAGCACTGCTATTCGATTTCATCAACGGTTTTCACGATACAGCTAATGCGATCGCAACTTCGATATCTACGCGAGCACTAAGCCCGCGGGTAGCTATTTTCATGGCAGCTTCACTTAATTTTGTAGGCGCCATGGTATCTTCCGAAGTAGCCAAAACAGTTGGGGGTAGTATTGCGAATCCAGCCAAAATCGAAAATGGTGTTGAAGTTGTAATTGCCGCTTTACTTGCCGCCATCATTTGGAACCTGCTCACCTGGTATCTGTCAATTCCGTCTTCTTCCTCCCATACACTGCTTGGTTCCTTAGCTGGAGCAGTTATAGCGGGCGCTGGCTTTAATGGCGTGAATTGGAGTGGGTTCACTCAAATTATTATTATTCTGATTCTGTCACCGATTATTGCCTTCATATTGGGCTATCTCATCATGGTGTTGATCAAATATATCGTAATTTGGACAGGCAACACGTCCCGATCTAAGCTAAATCGTGGATTTCGTACGTTACAAATCCTGTCGGCCGGCTTGCTTTCCTACTCACATGGTGGAAATGATGCACAAAAGGCGATGGGGATTATCGTATTTGGTCTCGTTGCGGCTGGCGTTCAAGATGATTTGAACGTACCGCTCTGGGTAAAAATTGCTGCAGCTCTCGCGATGGGTCTTGGTACATCGATTGGTGGATGGCGTATCATCAAAACCGTGTCTGGTAAAATTGTCAAAATTGAACCCATTAACGGTTTCGCGGCCGACTTAACGTCTTCCATTGTTATTCAAATCTCCACGTTCATCGGAAAACCGTTGTCAACGACACATGTTATTTCCTCCGCGATCATCGGAACAGGGAGTGTCATGCGGTTCCATGAAGTTCAATGGGGCACTGTAGGTCGCATGCTTATCACATGGATTATCACGATTCCAATCTCCATGGTGCTAGCCTACTCTTTGTACTTTGCGATTTTCCGTTTAATCATGTAATCAAACAAAAGGCACGACCCGCTGAAGTTGCGCGGGCCGTGCCTTTTTTCATTTAATCTAAGTAGTACGCCAGGCTCTGAAGTTCCGTCGTGAAGTCTGCATAATGTACGCGAACATCTGGCGGCACTTTTATAATGCAAGGTGCAAAATTCAGAATCGCTTCAATCCCACAGGCAACGAATTCATTGGCCACATTTTGCGCCTCATTTGCTGGCACGGTAATAATACCAATTCTCACACCAAGGTCAGACAAGACCGATTTCATTTGATCCATAGGCCGTACGACCAAGTTATTAATAACTTCACCTGTTTTAGAAGGCATGGCATCGAATACAGCGACAATTTTCATATCATTCCGTAAGTAGGTATTATAATTGCAAAGGGCTCTCCCCAAGTTGCCCGCTCCTACGAGTGCAACTTGGATATGTCGATCCAATTTCAGGATCTGCCTAATCTTCTCAATGAGATAATTGATATCATAACCGATTCCTTTTTTACCAAACTCACCGAAATAAGCAAGATCCTTACGGATTTGAGCCGGATTTAGATCCAGCTTCTGACCTAAATCCTGAGAAGACACAGTGGATACATTGTTCATATGCAATTCATTGAGATAACGCAAATAGATCGGTAAACGACGGACAACGGCTTCTGATATTTTTTGTGTTTTCACGTGTTAGGCTCCTCCCATCCACTGCTCGATCCTCGGTAACATTTGTTCACATGTCATGTGCTCGATCTTCGGACCAGGCAACGAGTAGAGGAAATGCTTGCCATAATACGTTTCAATAACACGTGTATCATAGATGATAACGATCCCTTTGTCAGACGCTCTCCGAACAAGACGACCAAAGCCCTGCTTAAACCGAATGACGGCCTGTGGTACAGAAAATTTCATGAAAGGATTTTCATTCCGCTTCTTTATATTTTCACACTTCGCTTCCACGAGTGGATGATTCGGCGGCTGAAACGGTAGACGGATGATCGCTAGACAACTAAGCGCATCGCCAGGGATATCCACTCCCTCCCAGAAGGAGCTTGTGCCTAGCAGCACGCACATTTTGTTGTCTTGGAACATGCGTGTCAGCTTACTCCGATTGCCGCTGTCCACACCCTGTCCAAGCACGGTAATGCCATGCGGGCTCAGCTTTTCTTTCATGCCTGCATGCACGAGCTTCAACATCCGATTCGACGTACACAGCACGAGCATACGCCCCTTCGTCACTTGCGCAACATCACTGAGTGAAGCGATCAGGGCATCAATGAATACGGGATCTCCTGCTCCCTTGATCGTGGGAAAATCACGCGGAATCACAACAAGCGCTTGTTCCCGATAATTAAATGGAGACGGCAATTGCACAGTTTTCAACTTGCCCGATTCTTCATCTTCTGGAATCGCGAGTCCTAATTGCTCTGCCGAGTATTGGAACGATTTATTGACCGAAAGTGTCGCAGAAGTCAAGATGATACTATCCTTCGTTTCAAAGAAATGCTGTTGCAGCAAGCTGCTTACATCAGTGGGAACAGAGTTAAGCTGAACCGATTTGGCTTTGGCGTAGGTACCCGCTTCAATCCAGTACACATAGCCTTCATCTGCCATCTTCATGAAGAAGTGCAGGGCATCACGATGCGCATACAATTCTTTCACAGTACCATTCAGATCGGTAACCAGCCCTTGAACCCCTAGACCATCCTGCGCTTCTTTCAATTCGTTCAACAATTTATCTAATGTTCGCAACAGATCATTGGCATTCAGATAAATATTATCCTCCATAATCAGCAGTTCACGCCAATTCGCAGGCAATGTTTCTGATTTCAAACGCAGTACATACTGCGAATTCTCTGATTGTGAAGGGTCGCTTCTGGAGGAGACCAATTCGTAAAGCGCTTCGCTTAATCGCTCCCAGTCCTCTTTAATTGAAATGATTTTGGGAAACAATCCATCAATCGTGTTGCTCCATGCTGCTGCGCGCTCCCCAGCCTCGTCCGATTTCTGTAATCGGAAGCGAAGCATAGGAAGCTGGCCACTTCGATTATCCTTGTACAACCACAGTAAGGAATGATAAAACGCTGAAGCATGCAGTTCGATACCTAAGTGCTTACTTGCCACTTCTTCAAAATGATGCGCCTCATCAATGACAAGGTGCTTGTAAGACGGTAGAAGGCGGTTCTCAGCCTTCATATCTGTAAAAAGGAGGGAATGGTTCGTGATGATCACATCGGCCGTGTTGGCATCATTACGCGCGCGGTGGTAGAAGCACTTCTTGTACCAAGGACACATGCGATTCAAACAGGAGTCCGTATCACTCGCAACCGAATACCAGAATTGAGCGCCTTTGTTCCCAAAATGCAGCTCCTCTTCGTCCCCATGCTCCGTTTCACTTAACCAAACCACCATTTGCGCAGCCGTAATTGGGTCTTCCCTGCCATTTTCATAATCCCGCGTGGTCAACTTTGTCTCAAATTTGCGCAGGCACAGATAATGACTTCTGCCCTTGAGCACAGCCGCTTTAAAGGGCACAGGAAAAATTTCTTTTAGCAAAGGAATATCCCGCTCCCGCAGCTGCTCCTGCAAATTAATCGTATGCGTGGATACGACTACTTTCTTCTCATATTTCAAGCCGTAATAGATCGATGGGATCAAGTATCCTAAAGATTTACCTGTCCCTGTTCCCGCTTCGATCATCAAATGCTGATCCGCTTCCAAAGACTTTTCTACTTCAAGAATCATTTGGTCCTGAGATTCACGATCTTCGTAGACCTCGAATCGTTGCTGCAAAGCGGATTTTAACCCCTGCTGAAACGCTTGAAAAGAGGCGCCTAGCGCTTCTGTCACTTCGTAATCTGTTCGCAGTTCCTCATCTTCGCCCCAATCCGTCACATTCAAAGTAAATTGACGGAAGTAGCGATTCGTGTCCATATCAACACTAATTACTGACTCTTTATATAAAAAAATTTCGTCCAAAAACCAGCCTAAATCGTTGTTACCGTTTTCGAAAATTTGGTTCAACCTTTGTACAGTTAACAGCGGTAATCCTAATAAACGATCCAAACATTGAATCCAAATCAAAGCCGTCACTTCTGCATCACTATCCGCTTGGTGCGGTCTCTCATGATCAATGCCAAACAAGGCAGCAACCATGCTGAGTTGCAGACTCGAAATCGATGGGAATAAAATGCGCAGCATATCCATCGTATCGAGCACACGTCCTGAGAAAGGAGGATATCCTGTTCTCGTTAATCCTCGTTGTAGGAAAGACAAATCAAAGGCTGCTTGATGCGCGACTAATACGCAATCAAACAGCAACGGGAACATGTCTGACATGACCCCATCGAGTGAAGGTGCGTCGGCAACCATCTCATTAGTAATCCCTGTTAAAGTTGTAATCGAAGAAGGTATACTAATCCCTGGATTTACCAGAGAAGTATACCTGTCTGTAATGTCAAATTGATCTATGATGACGAGTCCAACCTGTATAATTTCATCCCCAGGCTGACTTCCTGTCGTTTCAAAATCCAAAACTGCAAATTTCATAACGTCTGTCTTCAATCCCTTCGTCCTACACTTCTCCTAGCATACCAAATCTGATTAGGAAAAGGGAATACCTTGTTTTACCGTTTCGGGTTAGGACGTTAGGACTCATCTAGATTGATTAGTGGCTCCATAGAAGAGGGGTCGGTATGATAAGCTTTTTGAAAATACTCAAAAGCCTTCTCTAAGTTCTGATTCTGCACTTGGATACAACCCATGGCGTTGTAAGAAATAGCTTTCATCTTCGAATTTTCCGTCAATGGAAGCAGGAATTTGAAGTGCTGATACGCATCTCCAAACTCCCCTTTCCGCAAATGTCCCATCGCCAAATATACGCGTGCTAATAAGAAATCCGGTTGCCGCCTAATCAACACCTCGAATTCTTTGATCGCCTGGTCATACATGAACAACTTGTAGTACCCTTGCCCACGCATGAATTCCTCCGTTTGCTTGCCCGACACATCGAGCTCCATCAGCTCGTCATGTAAGGTTTTGGTACTGATGACTGGCTCCGCCCCATAGAACTTTCCCAGCTTCTCCTCAAAAAGCAGCCACGCCTCAATGAATTCATCACTCATCGTCTTCAACACTTGCAGTTGTTCGTCAAGCTCTGCTTTTTTCTCCACATCGCTGTTCGGATATTCCTTCTGGATTTCTTCCAAAACCTCATTCATTGTGGAAAATAAATGCTTAAACATTTGGCATCCCCACCTTTGCTTCGAAAGCTTACCCTCATTCTTTGTAAACGAGGCCGATTTCATGCATGCAAGTGGTTCTACCCCTATCTTAAAGAACAGTGGAATGCTCTTCTTCCTTCAGCAATTGAGCAACCGTGTTGTTCGCTCCCATAATAGCAATCGTTGGGTGGTGCTTCTTAGCTTCTTCATCACTCATCATGGCATAAGAAACGATAATTACCGTATCTCCTGTTTGAACCAGTCTTGCTGCTGCGCCATTTAAACAAATGACACCTGTGCCGCGCGGCCCCGGTATAATGTAAGTTTCAAGACGTGCACCATTGTTGTTGTTCACAATTTGCACTTTCTCATTGGGAAGCATATCCACTAAATCAATTAAATCCTCATCAATCGTGATACTGCCAATATAATTTAAATTCGCCTCTGTAACCGTGGCGCGGTGGATCTTAGCTTTCATCATTGTGCGAAACATAGACGTCACTTCCTGACTTGTAGAATAAGATTATCAATTAAACGTGTTTTCCCGAACTTTACAGCCAGCGCAATAATAAGAGTAGAAATAGAATGGCTATGTTCAAAAGGCTCTAAAGTTGGGTAGGACAGCACTTCAGCGTAGTCAATAACGGCTAATGGCGCCGTTTGTATATGTGCTCGGACAAGAGCTTCCACTTCTTGTGAGGTATAAGAATCAAGTGGCTGGCTTTCGATGAACGCCTTTGCTTTCTGCAGAGACTGCGACAATACCAGTGCTTGTTGACGCTCCTCCTGAGATAGATACACATTACGTGAACTCATCGCCAAGCCATCCTTTTCACGAAGGGTTGGGCATGGCACGATTTCTACCGGAATATTCAAATCCCGAACCATCTGCTCAATGACCGCAACTTGTTGGGCATCTTTTAGCCCAAAGAAAGCTTGATCAGGCTGAACCATATGAAACAGCTTACTTACAACCGTAGCCACACCATCAAAATGGCCTGGCCGTGATGCACCACATAGCCTAGTAGTAACTTCCGCTACACTGACATTCGTTCGTATCGGTGTAGGGTACATCTCCTCTACGGATGGCATGAATACAATGTCCACGCCAGCTGCCTCAGCTACGGCCAAGTCTTTCTCGGCATTGCGCGGATAACGTTCAAAGTCTTCGCCAGGACCAAACTGCAGCGGATTCACAAAAATGCTTAATACCACCAATCCACTTTGTGAACGTGCCTTGTTCAGCAAGCTAGCGTGTCCCTCATGTAGAAAACCCATCGTCGGCACGAACCCGACTGATTGATCGTTCTTCCTTCGATATGCCTTTATTCGAGCTCGCAAATCGGCAATTGTTTGAACAACTTCCATGGTATGGATCGCTTCCATCGCCAATCACTCCTTATCGCCGTATAAATATTGCACAACATCATTGTCCATATGAAATGTATTTTCTTGCGCAGGGAACGTCCGCGCCTTCACTTCTTTCACATATTCGCCAATACCCGTACGGATAGTTTCCCCCACATTTGCATAAGCTTTTACAAACTTTCTGGGAGCACTGTCAGAACCATACTGAAGCAAATCGTGGTACACCAGCA
Source organism: Paenibacillus qinlingensis (assembly GCF_031455095.1). Taxonomy (GTDB): domain Bacteria; phylum Bacillota; class Bacilli; order Paenibacillales; family NBRC-103111; genus Paenibacillus_E; species Paenibacillus_E qinlingensis_A. The sequence continues at coordinate 758,959 of NZ_JAVDSB010000001.1, read as the reverse complement.
CTTGCCCGTCGCAATGGACACCAGATCCAATTCCAATTGTAGGGATCGATAGCTGCTTCGTGATCCATGCTGCCAATTCATCAGTTACGAGTTCCAGAACAACTGCAAATGCGCCAGCCTCCTCGATCGCCTTAGCATCGCTCAGAAGCTTCTTTGCTTGGTCTGAGCTGCGACCTTGAACGCGGAAGCCACCCAATTGGTGAACGGACTGCGGCGTTAATCCCAAATGGCCAACCACAGGCACACCTGCTTCTGTAATCGCTTTGACAGTCGCGGCAATTTCTGCGCCGCCTTCCAATTTAACGGCCTTCGCGCCGCCTTCGCGCATTAAACGCCCGACACCTTGCAATGTAGCGTCCAAGCTGCCATGGTACGTTAAGAATGGCATATCCGCGACGACAAACGTATTCGCAGCGCCGCGCACAGCTGCACGCGTATGATAGACCATATCATCCAAAGTAACAGGCAACGTAGAATCATAGCCTAGCACGACATTCCCAAGCGAATCTCCTACTAAAATGACATCAATACCAGCTTCCTCTGATAAACGTGCGGAGGGATAATCATAAGCCGTCACCATCGTAATCGGTACGCCGTCCTGCTTCATTTTTCTCATCTTTGCTGTCGTTAGCGCCTTACGTTGTTCCACAGTCATCCCAGCTTCCTCATATAAAATAAAAAACCTTTTAGCTAAGAGCTAAAAGGAACGCATGCAGAAAGAATCAATGATCCCTCTGTCTCGGTCCAATAAGGCTCAGAGCAGAATCCAACATCTTGTTTCAAACGTTATTTCGTTGTCGAGATTGACACCCAACTTACAAGTGCAGTTCCTATAAGGATACCGCCTTCTGTTTCTATTATACCAAAGCTTGCTCCTGGAGGATACCCTTTATCTCCCACTACTTAAGTTCAATGTCACCAGAATAAATTTTAATCCGCTCACCTGAGGCAGATATAACTGTTAAAGCCCCCGTATCATCCAGAGAATCTGCAATACCTTCAATAAAACCTGATGGCGTTGATGTCCGGATTGGTCTCTTCAATGTGACACTTAAAGCTTCCCAAAGCAGACGAATGGGAGCAAAGCCCTTCTCCAAATAAAGAGCATACATCTCTTCAAATTCCAAAAGGAAGGCTTGTACTAAACCCTCGCGTGAAACTTCGCTGCCGGATTCAATCGCTAAAGAAGTTGCAATCGAACGAAGTTCCTCCGGATAATCCTCTACAGACAAATTCACACTGATACCAATACCTGCGATGACATATTTCAAACGTTCATCCTCACCGCTGCTTTCCAGCAAAATGCCACTGACCTTCTTCCCATGAATCAGAAGATCATTCGGCCATTTGATTCCGATCTCCACTTGGCATACTTTTTGAATCGCTCGACAAAGGGCAACCGCACTTAGCAAAGTTAACTGGGGCATGAAGTATACAGGAATACGCGGGGTCAAAATAAGACTCATCCAGATCCCCTTACCCGAAGGAGAATGCCAGCTGCGCCCCATTCGGCCTCTTCCTGCCGTCTGCCTTTCTGCAAGCACAATCGTGCCCTCAGGCGCCCCTGAGGCGACGAGCTGATGCGCAATCGTTTGAGTCGAGTCGACTTCATCATAGATATGTACTTTCTGACCAAGTACCTTCGTTCTCATTCCGTTCAATAACTCGCTAACCCGCCATTTTGCCGGTTTGCTCAGCAGACGATACCCTTTGCGTGGAGCCGCTTCGAATGCATAGCCCTCCTCACGCAGTTCCTCAATATGCTTCCAAATGGCCGTTCGGCTCACACCGAGCCGTCGACTGATCTCCGCTCCGGACACATACGTCTCAGGAGCTTCCTCAAAAAGCTCTAAAATGCGTTCATTCATACGATTTCACTCGCAATCTTATAGTTTGATCTATAGTAGCACAGGGGTGCGCTTGTTTTCTAATTCAATTTATTCAAAAAGAAAAACCGCACAGCGCTGCTACTTCGCAGCCTGCGCGGCGTAAATCAGAGCTTCGCGCTCATTCGGGATTTCCCCGAGAGCCGCTCGCTCGAGCAGATCCTGCAGCAGCACGCCCATCCATGGGCCTGGCTGCTTCTCAAGTGCTGCCGCCACATCCTGGCCGGATATGGCGAGTTCCTTCAGGCTGAAGCAGGGGACCTCCTTCAGCCAAGCCTCCCCGCGCCGCAGCAGCTCCGGCGCGATTGCCGTTAAGAAGCGCGCCAAGCCGCCGCGCTTCCCATCCACCTGCGGCAGCTCGCGCAGCAGCCGCAAGAACGCGCGGGCTGCGGCTTCGCCGCGGCGCACCGCGCCAAGCTTCCAGACCCGCTCCAGCGGAGCCGGGTCCTCGCCCTCGATCTGCGCGGCGACAGCGTCGCGCAGTGCAAGCACGCCCGCGACCGCAGCAGCGTCGGCGCGGGAGAAGGTCAGCTCCTGGAGCGCCTCGCGGACAACGTCCGCTGGCACCTCCAGGAGCATCAGCAGCATGGCCCAGCGGTCATGCTGCGACTCCAACGCGCTGACAACGTCCAGCGCGTCGTCCCAGGCGAGCCAAGCCTCAAAAGGCAGCGGCAGCTGCTTTTTGAGGTAGGCCAGCAGGCCGCTCGCCAGCATTAGCCTCACAGCCCTCGCAGGGGCTGGGCCTTCAACCATACGCTGCAGCTCGCTGCGGACGCGTTCCATCGCAATATGGCGCAGTAATGGTGCTTTCGCCAGCAGCGCTTGCCAAGTACCCTCCTCGATCTCTAAACCGTAGCTCGAGGTGAAGCGAATACAGCGAAGCATGCGTAACGCATCTTCGCCAAACCGTTCCTCCGGTGTGCCTACGCATCGGAGGATACCCGCGGCCAGATCCGCCTGGCCGCCAAAAGGATCTTGCAGAACGCCAGCCCAATCCATGGCCATCGCGTTCATTGTGAAATCCCTTCGTTGTAAATCCTCGGTTAAATCTGAAATAAATGCCACAGAGGCTGGGCGACGAAAGCCCTCATACGCAGCTTCTTTGCGAAAGGTGGTTACCTCATAAGTTTCCTGCGCAATGAGTACGGTGACAGTCCCATGTTGAAGACCCGTCGGTACTGTACGCTGAAAAAGCTGAATAACCTGCTCCGGCAACGCTGAAGTCGCGATGTCAATATCTTTAATCGGTCGTCCAAGAACAGCATCTCGCACACAACCACCGACCAAATAAGCCTCGAAGCCTGCTTCCACTAGTGTCGACAAGACCTCCGCAGCACCTGGATCATGCATTCCCTTACTTACTCCCAACTTCATTCTCCTATCCGATTCGCATATCCTTACTGGCAGGAAGATGCTGAAATACGGTGTGATTCAGGGAGCTCTCTCCCTAACACGCGATAATATATCTCTTCATATTGAACCGTCGTAATATCATTGCAAAACGTATAACGCGCACGATTCAAACAATTTTGTGCCATTTGCTCGTACATCACTTGGTTTTTCAGCAAATTAATCGCATATGCAGCCATTTGAGACGTATCTCCAACATCCGCCAAGAATCCAGTTTCACCATGTGTAATCAACTCCGGAATACCACCCGCATTGGATCCAATAGTAGGTACACCACAAGCCATTGCTTCTAGCGCCACTAGACCGAAGCTCTCTTTCTCAGAAGGAAGCAGCATCACATCTGCAAGTGAAATGACTTGAGCCACATCATCCTGTTTCCCACAGAAGGTAACCTTATCAGAGAGCCCAAGTTCCTTTACCTTCGAAATCATTTTCGAAAGATCCGGCCCTTCCCCAACAAATAAAAGTCGAGACGGAACTTCCTTACTTACCTTGGCGAAAATATCTACAACGTCCTGTACGCGTTTCACAGGTCTGAAATTGGAGATATGGATAAGAATTTTCTCATCCGGTCGCGCGAATTCGCCTCTCAGCTTCGATATATCACGCGGGTAATACACCCGTTTATCTACAAAGTTATAAGTTAGATCAATATCACGGTCAATAGCAAGCAATTCGCGTGTTTCTTTAATCAAGTCTTTGGAAACAGCCGTTACAGCGTCACTTTCATTAATGGCATAACGTATGAGATCCGAGATCGAATGATCTTGCCCCAATACCGTTATATCTGTACCGTGGAGTGTTGTAACAACCTTGAGATTCGAACCTACCATTTGCTTTGCTAGCAAAGCACATACAGCGTGCGGAATAGCATAATGCACATGCAGTAGATCAAGCTCCTCCATTTTGGCAACCTGAGCTAATTTACTGGCAAGTGAAAGATCGTAAGGCGGATAGCGGAAGACGTAATATTGACTCACTTCCACTTCATGATAAAAAATATTTTTATGAAATTTGCCTAAACGAAAAGGCATGCTATGTGTTATAAAGTGAACTTCGTGTCCTTTTTCAGCCAATAACTTTCCTAATTCAGTCGCAACAACTCCTGAACCGCCTAAAGTCGGATAACAGGTAATACCAATTTTTAATTTGTCTTTCATCTGTCACACCTCTTTCCGATCAATCAAAATGTGCTATCACCAAAGGCAGTTTGGAAACAAACCCTTCCGCGTACGTCAATTGACGTCTCTGACCCATTATTCGATCACGTGCTTCAACGCGTTCGACATATCCTTGAGTGAGTGGCGTCACAACCGAATTCGCACCCGTTACAAACTGTGACTGGTACGCACGGAGTGCGGCCATTTTTTTATCATACGTATCTGTGACATCTACAATGGCATTCGCTTCGTAAACATCATTAATAAAATAGAAAAATAATTGTTCCACATTCACTGCTTCCGTTTCAGGTAAATATTTGCGCAGCTTCGCATTAAAGACAGCTTCTTGAACAAGCATGGAACACGCGATATGATCGGGATGACGATCTTGCCAATACGGCGCGAACACGATACGTGGACGAAACTTTCTGATTTCTTGTGTAATGCGTTCAATGTTCTGTGCATTGATGAACAAACCGCGATCTGGTAATCCAAGATTCGTACGGACTGCAACGCCTAGTATTTTGGCAGCTTCTGCGGCTTCTTCTAATCTCGTTTCAACCGTACCATTCGAAGACATTTCGGCATAGGTCAGTTCACAAAGTCCAACTCGAAGTCCACGCTCCGTATGTTTCGCAATGGTTGCACCCATCCCAATCTCAGCATCATCTGCGTGGGCACCAAATATGAGAATATCTACATGTTCACTCATATTACTCAATACCTGGCTTATATTTATGTACGAGTTCTCTCCACGCGAAATCTCCGCGGTCTAACGCTCTCACTAGCAGTTCTGCTGTCGCAATATTGGTTGCGCAAGGAATCCCCTGCACGTCACATAAGCGAAGCAAAGCGATAATATCAGGCTCGTGCGGTTGTGCCATTAGTGGATCGCGTAAGAAGATGATGAAATCCATCTCATTTTCTGCAACCATCGCACCAATCTGCTGGTCACCGCCTAATGGTCCTGACATAAAACGATGAATACTTAATTTCGTATTCGCCATAATGCGTGTACCCGTCGTGCCTGTTGCATATAGTTTGTGCCCCTCGAAAACATGCTCATAAGCAGTAACGAAATTCACCATCTCATCTTTTTTCCGATCATGGGCAATAAGCGCGATGTTTAACATCTGACTTCCACTCTCCTAGGGGTCTCTAATCTATAAAATGCTCAAATCCATAAATCATTCCGGTATATGTCATCACTTTACGGACCGCGATAGCTACACCTGGCATGTAGGCAGCACGATCGTAAGAGTCATGTCGAATTTTGAGCGCTTGGCCTTGCTCTGCCATAATAACTTCTTGTTGGGCAAATACACCTGGTAAACGTACACTATGTATTCTGAATCCATTGTAATACCCGCCGCGTGAACCTTCAATTGTTTCTTCTTCCTTCGGATTCCCTTGCTTAATTTCTTCTCGCACTTCTGAAATCATTTCAGCGGTCTTAACAGCTGTACCGGATGGAGCATCTAGTTTTTGATCACCGTGATATTCAATGATTTCAAGATGTGGAAAATATTTAGAAGCTTGTGCAGCAAATCTCATCATTAGGATTGCCCCAATGGAGAAGTTCGGTGCAATTAATCCCCCAATATTGTTATCTCTGCACAGCATGTCCAAGTCAGCAATAGCCTGAGGGGTGAAGCCTGTCGTTCCCATCACGGGGCGAATCCCTAGGCGAATCGCAAGATTTGTATGTGAAACCGCTGTTTGCGGTCCTGTAAAATCAACTAATACATCAGGTTTGGATTCAATAAGTACTTTTTCAATATCGTTACCCATCAGAATTCCGCATTCTTCCATGCCAACCATTTTCCCAAGATCAATCGGGCCAGAGGTACGACTTACCCCTGCTACTAACTCCATATCGGATTCACGCAGTACGGTTTTGACTACCTCCCGCCCCATTCTTCCACTTGCTCCGATGACTGCTACGCGTATTGGACGCTCCATAATATGATGATCTCCTTTATCTTTGCCTCGGGCCCTGTTCAGACTTCATTTTAATCTGATAGATCGCGGCATGTTGTTTCGCAAGCTCGTGATGCGGCTCCAATCGTACAGCCTCCATAACGGTTTGATAAGCTCTTGCATAATCTTTACGCATAGCGAAGGCTTCTCCTAGAATAAGATACGCCTCAATGGCTAGCGGATCAAGTACAATCGCTTCTTTCAGTAAAAAAATAGCACGTTCTGCATGCGCCGACTGATTCGTAAGCTGTCTTCTGGCTTGTTCAACCAGCTCACGTGCATTTAACACTTGCAAATGGAAGCGAAACGCCTCATTCGTCGGTTCTAGTTCAATCGCCCTTGAAGCATGTTCCACCGCTTTGCTCAGTTTATTGCTTCTAGCGAAAGTAATGGATAATTTGTGGTGATAGGCAGCATTGTTTGGTTCTTCAGCTATTGCTTTTTCAAACCATTCAATGGCCTTTTCAAAATCATGCCCAAGTATGGATTCGTATGCTTTCTGTATTTGATTTTCTCCATTCATCTGCCCATCCTCCTTTGCCATAAGCGGTTTTCCCGACTAGTGGGGATGGTTTAGTTTATGAAGATCATTTCGTTTCGGTGTTTATTTTAGTCCAACGCCCTGCATCGCGGGTATTGAACTTGTGCATGATTTTGTCATGCGCTTCAGTCAGATCAATGCCTAGTGAGTTCGCAAAGCAGATCGTGATGAACAAAATATCACCAAGCTCCAATTCGATTGAATTGTCCGCTTCTGTGCTCTTTTTTGGTTTTTCACCGTAAGAATGATTCACCTCACGTGCTAATTCACCCACTTCTTCTGACATTCTTGCCAGCATGGCGAGTGGACTGAAATATCCTTCTTTGAACTGGGAAATATAAGTATCAACCTCTTGTTGCAGGTCTTTTAGTGAACGTTCTGACATTGGCATCCTTCTTTCCATCATCTTCACAAAGGTTATCCTCCTTATGTTAAACTAAACGAGAAAAGTTGACAAATTTTTTGTTACACCCAAATGTAATTTAAGCATGGAGGAATTCACATGATTTTCAAGGAAAGGTTCGCTGATCAATTTCTAAATGTGGTAGGCATTCTGATTGGAACCGCTATTTATGCGTTTGGTTTGCATTATTTCGTCATATCCAATGAACTCATGGAAGGCGGATTAACAGGGATATCGCTGTTGCTCAAATATGTGTTAAATGTTCCGCCTTCCATCTCTACGCTCCTGTTTAATATCCCTTTATTTTACTTAGGATGGCGTAATTTCGGCAAAGGTCCCATGCTGTATACGATCTTCGGTGTTATTTGTCTTTCGTTCTTTCTTTGGGTGATGGAGTGGCTGATCCATATGGGCTGGTTAGTCCCTTTTCACACCACACAAGATTATTTCCTAGCAACCCTCTACGCAGGCATAACGCTAGGGACAGGGCTCGGGCTCGTCTTCCGGTTCGGAGGAACAACGGGCGGTTCTGACATTTTGGCTCGTATCGGACATAAAAAAAGAGGTTGGAGTGTCGGGCAAGTCATCCTCATTATTGATGTTGTGGTGATTGGCTCTTCCTTCTTATATCTGCCAAAAGAAAAAGTGCTCTACTCCCTTGTTGCCGTCTTCGTTACTTCTCGCCTCATTGATTACATATCCGAAGGGGCTTATGCTGCCAAAGCATTTACGATCATCACGGAACAACCGAGTGTCTTAGCAGAGTCCATTACTAAAGTTTTAGATCGTGGGGTAACGCTCTTCCCAGCGCGAGGTGCCTATTCCGGCAACACCAAGGAAGTGGTTTATTGCGTGGTATATCGACATGAAACCAGACAACTGCGAGAGATCATTCATGCCGTAGATCCACGGGCCTTTATCATTGTTGGGGATGTACATGAAGTCATTGGTGAAGGATTCAAAACCATACAATAACAACTACAAATGAATAACAAAAAAGTGGGTTAAGCAGCTCTCTCCGAGCCATCTTAACCCACTTTTATTATCTATTTTCACTTTCCTTTGTTTGCTTAACAGGTACAATGTGACGGCCGGACTGGTACATTTGCCAACCTACATAGGATAGGACTCCTATTATGATGACACCCATACTGAGTGACCAGATAATAGGCTGTTTGGGATCCGTGAGGGGTACATAGGCCAGAGCATCTTTATGTTTCATAAATAGTTCATCCAACACTTGATTCAGATGATCAATGCCGCCTTCTATCTGTTTTATCGGCATTGGTTTCGTGTTTACTTGAGTTCGAAGGAAAACAAGTATCGAATCTAACTTCTCTACCGATCCAGCGTCTCGACTAATCGTTAGTGAGGGATGAATAATAGCGATATGCTGTGAGAGTTTACTAAATTCTGCGATCGCTTCCTGCTGCTTATTGGCTTTTACTTGCTGACTTAGCAGCTGACTATCATTGCGCAGCACTTTATCATATTGCAGCCACATTGGTTGATTCTTATGAGAGAGTGCGTCTGTCGCAAGTCGAATTTTGGCTACTGCCACTTGTCCATCTGTTGGCGAATAGTTAACCGCATTATATACGCGCTTTGCCTCAGTAACTGTTTCCGTCAAAGCGTTCAAGCCCTCAATGGACGTAATGCCTTCAAATGAGATTTTCGGAATTTGATCAGATAATTGAATTAACTTATTTCTTGCCTCTGGAATTTGTCCAGACATCGTCAACGTATACATTTCCTCAGCAATTTGATTCAGAAATGTAATCCGCTCTACTTGTGCGGGGTCTATGGGTTTACTAACTTGTCCGACTGATCGGCTGCTTGCTCCGCAAGCTACAAGTACACACAGCACAAGACCGAGTAAGAAAGTCACCGCTATCCCTCTCACCGCTCTACCCAAAAACATGGGACATCCCCTCCTTCACCATCATCATATGGAGGTTCGTCCCACTTTAGACCATCAGGTGTTCGCTTTCAACATTTTTTTCTCTCTTACCATAAGACACGTGATCGCAATCCAGATTCCTATAATACTTAAGCATATCGTGAAGAATTGAATTGTACCTAAATATGGATGAAGCTCACGCTGTAACCTCGGGAAGACCCCTCGCTCATAATCCATGAAATCATTCCAAAAGGTCCAAATTCCCACGAGGACAATAGCCGGCATGCGAAACGAAAACCAGCGCACAAATAACAGCGCTTCCACAGCCATTGCCAAATGCGAAGCCGTTAACATCCAACCATCCCAGCCCACGGTTGCTCCTTGCGCGGCTCCTGCCCAGATCATCGTAACTGCCCAAATCCCATACTTAAATGAAGTGATGAGACCGAAAGCTTCAATAAATCCGCGTATGGCCTTAGAAAGCTTCGTTGTCGCTCTAGGTCGAGCGTGATCCCAGATCAAGTAACCAACGGATAGTGTGAAAAACAAGCTTGCTGTAGGGCTATCCGGTACAAATATCACATACCAGACTGGACTTTCAGCAATCGTATCTACCATTTGTATCCAGTACCATTCATAGCCATAAATCGTCCCTAACAAATTACTGATGAAAAGTACCCATAGCATTTTCTTACTAAGTAAGAAGTCCCTGCTCCAAAAGTAGGAAACAGACATGTAGGCTCCTCCTTAAAAATATCAATATTGAAACGTAGACTGGTTTATTTTTTCAAAAAAAACCTGATCACTTTCGCGATCAGGTTTCATTGTTATTGCGTTTTTTGTTTGGATAACCAATCAGCAAGTTTATCGATATCCGCATCCGTCAAACCTTTATCAATGTTAGGCTTATACATGGCAGGCATGTTGCCTTTACCATTTTTGATAATGCCCATGATATCTTCTTTCGTATGCGTATCGCCTACACCTAGCAAAGCTGGTACACCCGAAGCTGGCATTCCTTTAAGCTGTGCACCGTGACATGCTAAACAAGTTGCTTTCGCATAAATCGCAGCAGCTGGATCATCAGCAGCAACAATCGATGCTTTCTTTGTATCATTCTTAGCGCCATTACCAGCAGCTGCTCCACCTTTGTTCGCGTGCATTTCTTCTTCACGCTTGATGTGCTCTGGAATGATGTTTTTCTCTTTAAGCTCTAATTGATAATGTGACCAAGACGTGTACGTTAGGTATGTACAAGCGATCAAAGATAAAATCATAAGGCTTGAAGCAATTGGTCTTCTATAGAAGCGGCGTTCTTTGCCAGTATCCAAGAATGGAGCTAGCAACAAACCACCAAATAGTAAACCTGGTACTACAACCGCTCCAAGAACAACATAATCACCCGATGTGTACGGATACTTCAGCAATTGATACATGAACAAGAAATACCAGTCAGGCATCGGAATAAATGCTGTGTTCTTAGGATCCGCTGGATAACCTAACGGAGCTGGGTCGGACATAACTAGAACTAGCATACCGACCAAGACAACGACACCAACCATCCACTCTTTCAACAAGAAGTTGGGAATGAAGGCTTCTGATTTACCTGGGTAAGCAGAGTAATCTCTCGGAATGAGTCGTTGTTCTTGCGTTTTCTTAATTACGCGGGAATCCCCTACGTAAACGATTTTTTCATCAGACTTATGACCATGCGCCACGCTATTCGCCCCTCCCTAAATTATAGCGGTCCGGAAATACCTTGTTTGCGAATCATGAAGAAGTGTCCGGCAAGCAAAGCGAGCAGAACGCCAGGCAGGAAGAACACATGAATAGCAAAGAACCGTGTTAGTGTTTGTGCACCAACAATGCTTCCGCCTTGCAGCAATGTTTCGATGTACGGTCCAGCAAATGGTACCGCTGCTGCAATTTTCATACCTACTTGTGTTGCAAAGTAAGCTTTGTTATCCCATGGAAGCAGGTATCCCGTAAAACCAAGACCTAACATAACGAAGAAAATGAGCATGCCTACTACCCAGTTCATTTCACGTGGAGCTTTGTAAGATCCTGTGAAGAACACGCGCAGGGTATGTAAGAACATCATTACGATAACCAAACTAGCTCCCCAGTGGTGCATACCTCTGACGATAACACCGAAAGCTACTTTATGTTGTAGGTAATCAACACTTGCATAAGCATTGATAATATCAGGTGTGTAATACATAGTTAAGAACATACCTGACAAAATTTGAATGACTGTGATGAAAAACGTCAATCCGCCAAAGCAATAAACGAATGCGGAAAAGTGATGAGCAGGGTTAACGTGTTCTGGCACCTCGTGATCCGCTACATCTCTCCACATAGGCGTAATATCAAGACGTTCGTCAATCCAGTTGTATACGTTTTTAAACATCTGATCGTGACGCCCCCTTATACTCTAGTGTTAGCATGCAGTTGTCCAACATACACGAAACCATTCTCTACTTTTGTTGTGTACTCATCTAATGGACTTGGCGCAACAGCAAGGTTCTTGCCGTCTTGCGTATAATGCGCACCATGACAAGGACAGAAATACTGATCTTTGTAAGCTGGGTTATCGTTCCAGTTGACCGTACAACCTAAGTGCTTACAAGTTGGATTTAACGCAAAGAGAGCACCCTTACTATCTTTGGAAATCCATGCTACGAGTTCAGCTTCACTTTCATACCAACCATCTACCTGATGGATTTGGAACGTAAACGCTTGTGGAACATTCGTAATTTTACTTTCTTCGACAACTTTAACCCAGTCCGATGCTGCTTTAGGCTGAAGGACAGGATCAACGGCAAACCGAATCATCGGTATGATAATCCCGGCTCCCATGAATCCACCAGCGCCACCAAGGGTATAAGAAAGAAATTGTCGACGAGACATTTCGCGTTTGGTCCCGGGTTTCTTCCCATGCTGTTCTTCATTGTGATTGTTATGATCACTCATTCTCAGGTCTACCCTCCTACATTGGCCGAAGCCCGAACCCTCTCGGACATCAGCTACCTCTATCACGTGTCGTTCGACATTACACTACATAACTAGGACATTTCTAATAATAGCCTACGTCTACTAGGTCGTCAAGAATTCATAACTCCTTTTATTGGATTGAAATCTTCGCTTTTGGACAAATTTTAACGAAATTGTCACAACTTTTTGCAAGCCACATTCATCCATTACTACCCTTATCTTGCACATTTTTTTTCCATTAATACACGACATCATCAAAGTTACTTAGGCAGAGTACCATAGTTGCTGCACATGTTTGGAAATACCTGATTTAATTACCTCTGCTTGCTGGACCCATTGCTCTTGATCGACAACAATCAACAAATCGATATCATCCGATTTCCAATTCAATGCTTCCTCATACAAGGTTACGATGATGATGTAACGAAAGCCGGATTTCTTCAAATGTCGCACGATGTCATTCACTTGGTTATTAGTTCCCATATCTGCTATGTAATGAAGAGCTGGATAAGTGACTACTCTGCCTTTGTAAGGAATCTCTATGGTTTCCATCACATCTCGGAGCTGCTCCAACGCTTTGGTTACATGCATCGGATCTTCCATTCCTGTCAATCCGGTTACAGGCAGAAGACATGTGTCCAAGTAAGGTTTCAATTCCGTCCAATCTTGTGAAGCAATCTCATTAAACTTCAAAGTGATGCGCCTCCCTATCATTTACCAAAACAACATTCGCTATGTAGCATAAGCTCAACTTGTACTTTAATCCGTCATCTCCTGACTGTCAATCATACGACAGACAAAAAGACATGGGATTGGAATCCTCATGTCTTCGTGTTTACTTACTCATTCTTTCGCGCTAATGATTACCCTAGTGATTGTAAAATCCTTAATTCAGATGTTAGCGCCAGAAAAGATGTCTGATCTCCTTTAGCCAAGGCGCTATCAATCTCCTTATAAAGATTTTCTTCTCTATATTTGCGTAAGGCATTATCCCAAATCATTTCCGCGAAAAGTGCCAGCAGCGCATCGTTAGATACATTCATTTTTCCCATGAGACCTACCTCCAAATGTTGTCCGCGGTTTGTCAGGAGCTTCTTTTTCGCAAAAATATGTGTCTGCATTTTGGTGTACGCCAACCCGTTGTTATGCTCCTATCACATCATATTCACTCGCTAATACTACGCTTCATTCAAAAGCCCGTTTGAACATGAATGTGTTAATACCTAGTTTAAATAAGCACCACTTTGTCATCTTCGGCAATATTAATTCCTCGTATTACTTTAGATCCTAGCTTGGTTACTTGAATGACCGCACCGTGACTGTGGTCTTCCCCAATTCGGATCAGCCCCATATGCATCATCATTTGAATGATCCTTTGCTCAACTATGGATGCTGAACTATCATAGTAAAATGGTTTTACCAATTGACTTAGCAACTCTACGATGGAAGCCATCGTCACCCACTGGTCACACAGTCGATCCATCCAACCTGCGATGCTCTGGATATTCGGAATTGGTGTTTTGTAAAGTCTCAACCAAAACGAATAAATATCCGCTATTGACTCTTTTTTTCCTTCCATTAAACGAGCTTTGCCTACTTCTGTAAGGCGAAGGACCAAGTCATGTTCACTTATGAATTCGTGGTAGTAGCAATAATCGTAAATAAGTGAAAATCGATTTGGGTATTCTTTAAACATTCGTCCATAACCAAACCGCCAAGTCCCTTTTGGAACCATGTTCTCTTGAACAGATAATAACGTGATGATCTGCCCTAGCTGCCTTTTGTAAAGAAAACCTTCTGCTGTTAAAGGCATCTCTTGCTGCGCAACGGCTGTTAAGAAGTGAAATACGTCGTGGGCTAGAAGTACTTGCTCATCGCGATAAATCTCTGGTTCTTCTGTTTTGACCAAAGCTTGCTTGAATTGATTGGCCAACACATCACTAAATCTTCGCTTTAAATCGGATGGGACGTGAAATAGATATTTCGTTTGCTGTGAGTAACCGTTAAACAGCCATCCTAGCTTCTTGAAGTTCAGGATCATATCTCGTGGATTCCAACTCTCTGACGATTCTTCCTTTTGAAATCGAGACTGCTGGGCTCTAGCAATAAGCTCCTCCATACTAAACGCATTGCGAGGATCGGAGAGTAAGGAGTTGAGGAATCGAATATTTTCCGAACTAAGACTCTGAATGTGTTTTTCGAATATATCTTTGCGCATGGCCGTACTTAGTATGGATTGAATCAACTCATTCTTAGAATGGCCATTACACTCACACTCGTAGGTATGTGCAATTCGGCCTAAATCATGGATATCGGCATAGCTAAGCATATCCGCTAGGTTCATTTCCATCCTACATCTCCCATCTAACGGAGCAATTCTACTCCGATGTTTCTAGTAACCATTATGGGATTATTTTCTGAAAATATTCCGTGCAAAACAAAAAAACACGACTCGGATCGAGTCATGTTTACGTTTATACCCTCGATTCCGAGGTTGTTTGCAAATGAGTTAAACAATTATACAATTGGAGTTCCCATTGATCAGACTGACGCAACAAAAGGGTTAATGACGTATTTTGTAAAAATTCTTCTTGATTCAGCTTTAGAACGCGAAGCACTTGAACAATGAAGCCACCATGTGATACGAGCAGCATCTTCTTATTCGGGAAATCGCGCAAAATCTCCGTCTCCAGCCCCATCCATCGTGCCCATAGTTCGCTATCCGTTTCTTGACCTAGATCCTGAAGCTTCCATTCGGCTCCCCAGCGCTCTTCACGTTCAGAAACGGTAGTGCCTTCTACTAGCCCATATTTGCGCTCTCTCAACCGCATATCCGTTCGTATAAATGGAATACCTGATAAGGAAGAAATAATTTGTGCAGTTTCATTTGCTCGTTTAAGATCACTGCTTATGATCCCATCCCAGCTTTCATTGGCTAAACGTAATCCAAGCAATCTAGCTTGCTCTCTGCCTTCTTCTGTTAAATCTGTATCCAACTGTCCCTGCAGCTTGCCTATGCGATTCCATTCCGTGCTGCCATGTCGTATGAAGCCGATTGTCGTCATTCTTTACCTCCAGCTCTTGAAATGCAAAATGCTCCATAAGGAGCACTAGGTTTTCGTTCGTGATAACCAATTCATAATAATAATGGTGGAGACTAACCCAAGCAGTGAAACGACTAGTAAATAATGCGGATACGAGTGAATGGGTCCCACATGAAAGCGTAATGGCTCCATGAAGCTTGGATTTAGACTGGCTACTGCATCCCCCAGCTTATGTCCATTTAACGATTCTGCCCCACTTGATTTAAGTGCTTGCGGCGCTTCTAAATCATAAAGCGAATTGTCCGCAGAAGCCATGGTTGACTGAGGTGTGCCATCATAAACAATTGCAAATAAAAAGCTAAACACAAAAAGCGCAAGACAAAAAGCGATGACGGCAGTTAAATTTCTTCTTAATTTGTAGGAAATCGAATATATCCGTTCCGAAACTGGTATCCGCCATGATTCATCTTCATAAATACGGCTCATCACTTTCGTGGAAACGATAGGCTCAAAGTCCGTAAACTCTTCTTCCGTTGCTGCAGTTCGGATAAGGATCATGCTTTCTTCCCATATCTGAAATTCCTCTTTACAAGAGTCACATGTTTCTAAATGTACATCAACTGCCTTACGACGCAGGTCATCATTCGGTAAATCCCAATAGACGCCAAATAAGTCCTGGATCTCACTACACTTCATCGCTTGTCATCCCTTCGATTCTTCGAATATCGGTTCACTGAAATAAGGATCCAAATGCAATTTGACGGATGCTCTCGCTCTAAACAAGAGAGATTTCACCGAGCTGACAGTTTGACCCAAAATGTTGGCAATTTCTTGATAATCCATCTGATCGTATTCACGTAAAATCAATGCTGATCTTTGCTTTTCAGGCAAGCTATTGATCGCGTCGCGAACCATGGACACCTTCTCATTGCGCAACATCGCCTGCTCTGGCATCGCGTCAAAAGAAGCATGGGGAGTTAGCCCGCTTTGCTCCAGCGACACTTGGACACTTTTATTTTTGCGCAGCTCACTCAATACGGTATTACGGGCAATCGTGTATAACCACGTAGAAAAAGATGCCTCAATCTCACGGAAAGAATGCAAACTGCGATATGCTTTATAAAAAGTTTCATTACACAAATCTTCGGCGATTGCTTCCATCTGTGTACTCTTGAGCATGTGATAAATAAAGGCAAGGATTTTACGCTCGTAACGACGCATAAGCTCGTTATACAGCTGTACATTTCCATCCTTGATTTCTCTGATCAATTGGGAATCGGTCATTACGTGGCGACCCTCCTCACGATTCCGGGTACCACTCCAACTGTTCATACATGTTTTACTTCAGTTGGAGTGAAAAGTTGCGTTGGATTGTAAAAAATATGTGAATACCTAAATTGGCAAATAATTAGCCTATTATCTATTCTCGATTCAGCACGAGATTCCTGCTAGATTCGACAAATTGTTGGATAAAGTTCATATTTCATTTATTGTGTGACTCTTTAATTACTCCTCTATCATTTCATATGTACAATCTTAGAAAAATAGACAAAAAAAAACCGCCGAATCGGCGGTTGCACTTATGGTGCGATTATCGGATAGGAGTGGAGAGAAACCATACTGTACTTTTATTATATGTATACGGTTTCATTCTGTCAACACTTTTTTGAAAACGTTTACTACGGATTAATTCTTGCTTGCAAATTGGGATTGCTCTCTCTTCGCCTGCTTAATTAAATTACTAATGGAATGCGGACGAACAAAAGGACTTCCTCCATTAATTCGTGGAATCTGCATCGGATCTGTCCAATCTGAAGCAATCCCTGATTTCGTTGTAAAAGCATAGCGTACTCCCGCTTCTTGCAAGTAGGAGATTGTCGTACCATCATAGCTGCCATATGGATAGGCGTAGGCATCAACTTCCTTTGAAGCCTGTAATGCCTTAAGTTTTGCCATACAATTGCGCGTATCTTGTACAACTCTGATCTTAAACTCATCATCCGTTTCAAGGGTCCCCTTGTTCAGAATCTTATTAGAAAGCATGGGCTTCCCATCTCTCATTGCATGCAGTTCATCTGAATGCCCTTGAAAATCAATGTAAGAATTCTCGCTGCGCATTAGCCTGATCTCATCTTTGGACAGGGATGCCAACTTGGGCCTTTTGGGATCTTCTAGATCTTTGGTGATAACGAAATTCACGGCAGGTATATGCAGCTTTTGCAGAATGGGATAAGCATACGTATAAAAGCTTTCATAGCCATCATCAAACGTGACGAGCAATGCATTATCTGGGACAGCCTTTCCCTTGCTCTTAAAATCCTTAAATTCGTCTAAGGTAATGAACTGAAAACCTTTCCTCTGTAACGATACGAGCTGCCGCTGGAAGAGCTTTGGTGTAATGGTGACAGAGCTCTGTTCATTCTCGTCGATGTGATGATAGACGAGTACGGCTACCTCATTGGAATAATACACATCTTTGGCACTTACTAAAACGGGTGAAAAGTTAAGGATAACAATTATTACTGCCAACAAACTGACTACCAGCATTCGATATTTCATTTCAACAGCCCCATTACAATAAAAAGTATGTATATGAATAATAAGTCCCATTATAGCATGAGCCTTTTGACCTGAGAATCTGTTTATTAAAATAATAAAAGACCCCCTTCACATTGGCAGAAACCAATGCAAAGGAAGTCCAAGTAGGAAGTATTGTGATACATATTACACATGTACAGCATATTCTTTGCCCAACAATTCTGAAGCGCGATCCGCATCCTCTTGGTTACGGAAAGATAGTCGTAGAATGCCAGGTACATCTTCCCGGCTTTCGATGATTTGAATGTTGCTCAAATTGATTCGAGCATTCCCAAGCAACGAAGTAATGGCTCCAATAATTCCTGGATGGTCAGGTACGTCTACATAAATATCAAATAAAGAGGTCAGTACGCCCTTGCGACGTTCCGGTAATGTATTGCGGAATTCGCCTGCAATGCGAAACTGCTCAGCAATCCCCTCACCATCGCTCTGCTCAATAAGCTGAACAAAACGAGCGATCTCCTCTTTCCAATCCTTGAGCAAACGAAGCAGAACAGCACGATTATTGACTAGAATATCACGCCAAATCGTCGGCTCACTAGATGCAATCCGTGTAATATCACGAAAACCACCAGCCGCCAAGTTTTGATATAAGGGATTGCTCTCATTATATCCTCTCACTTGATTGACGAGTGCTACCGCGATGATATGTGGCAAATGACTAATCGCACCCACGATATCATCGTGTTCTCGTGCGTCAACCTGCACGATTTGAGCTTTGGTTAAACTTAGCAGACTAGATAGACGATCCACTTCACTTTGTGGCGTCCCTCGTGCTGGAGTCAACACGTAGAACGCATTCTCGTACAAGTGCGATGACGCAGCTTCCACCCCATGCCGCTCAGAGCCTGCCATCGGATGACCACCAATAAAGAAATAGCCTTCCTTCAAATGGGCTGCCGCGCTTTCTGTGATGGAAGCCTTCGTGCTCCCTACATCCGTAATGATGCAGCCTTGTTTCAAGGGCAGCTTCATCAGCTTCTGTACATATTCCTCCAGATTACCTACAGGGACACAGAGAAATATGTAATCAGCCCCGTCAACCGCTTCAGCCATATCTGTTGTGGCATAATCCACTACATTTCGTTTCAGCAGCTTTTCTACCGAATTCGGATTGGGCGAATGTCCTACAACGGTAAAGTCTGGTTTTCCTTTGAAACACAAGGCTAGTGATCCACCGATCAGCCCTACTCCGAATATTGCAATTTTCGTCATGACAGGAATCTACCTTTATCCTCTGAATTAGACTTGAACGGGAACCTCTGAGAGTACTTCCGTTAGAGCCGCAATAAATTTTGCATTTTGCTCGCTAGAGCCAATTGTGACTCGCAGCGAAGTTGGGAAACCTAACATATGTCCACCACGAACAATAATTCCGCGGCGCATTAAGCCATTGAACACGTCTCCTGCTGGTCGTGAAACATCCACCATAATAAAGTTACCGTGTGCAGGGAACGATTGCAGACCAAGCACTTTGAATTGCTCTTCTAGGTAGTGCAAACCAGCTGTATTCGCATCACGACAACTTGCAATAAAATCTTGATCTTGGATCGCAGCGAGTGCAGCAGCTTGTGCGAAACGTGTCGTGTTGAAAGGCTCACGAACTTGGTTAATTGATCGAATAACATCAGGATGTCCAATTCCGTACCCAATACGAAGTGAAGCAAGACCATAAATTTTCGAGAAGGTTCTAAGTGAAATCACATTTTTATATTGACCAATTAGCTCAATACTATCTGGGAACTCACCTGTTGTATTGTACTCGCAATACGCCTCATCAAGGACAACAATCGTGTGTGAAGGAACTTTGGCTAAGAAAGCTTTAATTTCAGCATCCGTGTTCATTGTTCCTGTTGGGTTATTTGGATTACAAATCCAAACGATTTTCGTACGATCTGTAATAGCAGCAGCCATCGCATCCAAATCGTGCGTGCCCTCTTTCAACGGAACTTCAATAGAAATCGCACCTTCGATTTCACAATTGTGTTTGTATTGAGGGAATGTATGAGAAGCCATTACCGACTCATCACCAGGCACTAGAAATGCACGTGCTAACATTAGGATGACTTCATCGGAACCTGCGCCAAAAATAAGTTGATTTGTCTCAACGCCTAGTGATGCTGCTACCGCCTCCGTTAGCTGTACAGCACCTCCATCTGGATAAAGGCTAATATTGGCGATTTCCGCTTCAATCGCAGCCTTGACGTGTGGAGAAGACCCGAATGGGTTCTCATTAGAAGCAAGCTTGATGACTTCGGTTAATCCAAGCTCACGCTTGACTTCTTCTATCGGCTTACCTGGTTGATAGACTGGCAAATGTATAATGGTTTGTTTCGGTTTCATGTCGTGTAGTCACCTCATCAATTAGTTGTTCGAACCTTTTAACTGACCTACAAAGCTGCCGATTTGCTTGAGACCTTCCGGATGTGCAGCGTCAACTTCGAAATGCGGCAAAGCATTCTCAATTGTACGGACAATAGCGCTCCCCACGACAACGCCATCACAAAGCTTCTCGAAACGTTCGACTTGCTCACGCGACGAGATACCGAAGCCCACAACAATGGGCACCGAAGCAGCTTCCCGAACAGTTGATAGAAAGTCTTCAATTCCTCCAAAGAACTCAGCGCGCTCACCGGTTACACCTAGAGAAGATACACAATAAACGAAACCGCGCGCACTCGCTGCGATACGTTGCACACGTGCATTTGATGTTGGTGCCACTAATGGGATCAAATGAACGCCGTATTTCTCCGCAATACTTCTAGTCTCACTATCTTCTTCTAAAGGGAGATCAGGTATGATGATACCACTGATTTCATTCTCTTGCATCACTTTGAAAATACGATCCAAACCGATCTGAAGAACTGGATTATAGTACGTAAAGAGGATAAATGGCAACTCCGAACCGCGGGCTCTTGCTTGTTTGGCCACATCGATGACATCAAATATGGAAATCTTACGTTTGAGAGCGCGTTCCGATGAACGCTGAATCACTGGCCCATCCGCGAGCGGATCGGAGTATGGCACTCCGAGCTCGATTAAATCGGCCCCTGCGCGTTCCATTTCGAGAATAAGTTCCAGAGAAGCCTCTATCGATGGGTCCCCAATCGTTAGAAAGGGCATCATTGCGGTTTCACCGCGCGCTTTGAGTTCTGCAAAACGACTGTCAATACGGTTCATCGCCTATACCCCCTCGCCAAGATAACTTAGAATGGATTCCACGTCTTTATCACCGCGTCCAGACAAGCTTACGATAATAATTTGATCCTTGGACATCGTAGGTGCTAATTTCAATGTATGAGCAATTGCATGTGCACTCTCTAGTGCAGGAATAATACCTTCTGTACGGCTCAGCAGTTGCAGTGCATCCAGTGCTTCCTGATCCGTAATTGGATAATACGAAGCACGCTCGGAGTCTTTCAAATAAGCATGTTCGGGACCAATCCCTGGATAGTCCAAACCTGCTGAAATCGAATGCGCCGGCAGTACTTGACCGTACTCATCTTGCAACAAGTAGCTGAGCGAACCTTGGAACACGCCCGGCGTACCCTTGGTCATGGTCGCTGCATGCTCCTCCGTGTTCACGCCACGTCCAGCTGCTTCAACACCAATTAACTTCACGGAAGCATCTTGTACGAATGGGTAAAAAATCCCCATCGCATTACTGCCTCCGCCTACACAGGCAACTACCGCATCTGGTAATCGGCCTTCTGTTTCTAGAATTTGCTCACGGGACTCGTCTCCAATTACGCGTTGGAAATCACGAACCATCATCGGATAAGGGTGTGGTCCGGTAACCGAGCCAAGAATATAATACGTATCTTGCACGTTACTAACCCAGTAACGAAGCGTTTCGTTACAAGCATCTTTTAACGTACGCGTTCCCGAAGTCACAGGAATAACTTCCGAACCTAACAGTTTCATACGGAATACATTCAATTGCTGACGCTTCGTATCTTCTTCTCCCATGAACACTTTACATTCGAAACCCATGAGTGCCGCAACGGTAGCAGAAGCAACACCGTGCTGACCTGCTCCCGTTTCTGCGATGATTTTCTTCTTACCCATTCGCTTTGCGAGAACCGCTTGTCCAATGGTGTTATTAATTTTGTGCGCACCTGTATGATTTAAATCTTCACGTTTTAAATATATTTTCGCTCCACCAAGAAGCTCAGTCAGACGTTCTGCATAATATAGCGGCGTAGGTCGCCCAGAGTATTGCTTTTGCAAATAACGAACTTCCGCAATAAATTCAGGATCATCTTTATATCGCGCATAAGCTTCTTCAAGCTCATGTAACGCATTCATTAATGTCTCGGGCACATAACGGCCACCGAACTTGCCAAATCTACCATGCTGATCAGGTACTTGTGTCACTTACGGGTCACCCTTTCCACAAACGCGGTTATTTTCGCAATATCTTTTACGCCATCTGTCTCCACGCTGCTCGATACATCAACGCCGTCAGGAGCATAGGCAAGCACTAATTGATCTACATTATCATGTCGAAGTCCGCCTGCCACCAACAGTTGTACACCCGCAGCCCTTGCCCATGCTTGATACACGGGAATACAATCCCAGGCAAAAGTCTTACCGGAACCACCGCCATATACGGGGTCAAAGGTATCTAACAAAATAGCATCGACATTCCCGATATACGGATCTAGTTGAGCTGCAACCTCTGCAGAGGAGGGAATTCGATCTTCTGCTTTCGAAATAGAAATGGATTTGAATACACTAACTCCGAAATGTTCACGAACCCACCCGCAAAAAGAGGGTGTTTCTTGACTATGAAGTTGAACAATGTCAAGTGGGGCTACGGCCAAAATCTCGATCAATTGCTCTTTCGTCGGATTTACAAAAACGCCTGCAGTACGAGGCACAATTTGCCCATTCGCTTCTTCCGTTTTCAAGTAAGCAATCAACTCGGCAGCTTTCTCTGGCGTAACCTGTCGCTTGCTCGGTGCAAAAACAATGCCGATATGTGCTATCGGCAAATGTACGATTGATTTTAACACTTCAACGCTTTGAAGTCCACAAATTTTTACCGTCGGAATCGTGCCAACCGCCATCAAATTCGCCTCTTTCTTCCCTGTTTCTAAGCCTTTTTGAGCAGTTCACCCATTAACTGATGGACCGCTTGCTCCACAACCGGTTGACGCATGAAATGCTCGCCGATCAGTACAGCTTGAGCGCCTACACGTTCCACATAACCCATATCTCCAACCGTGGAGATGCCGCTTTCGCTTACGACAGTTTTACCTTTTGGCATATAGCTGATCAACTCTTCAGTTGTTCCTAAGTCAGTTACGAAGGTTTTTAAATTTCGGTTATTTACACCTATGAGTTGGGTATCCAGTTCTAATGCGCGCTCCAGTTCTTCACGATCGTGCACCTCAACTAGCGCATCCAGTCCAAGGTCTTTGGCTAAGGTCAAATATTGCTTCATTTGCTCTGTTGTCAGAATCGCAGCTATGAGAAGGATCGCATCAGCGCCAAGTAATCTAGCCTCATAGATTTGTTTCGGATCAATGGTGAAATCTTTGCGCAGTAACGGTACATTCACGGCTTTGCGCACAGCTTGCAGATAGTCATTACTCCCTTGGAAGTAAGACACATCCGTCAAAACCGAAATGCAATCCGCACCAGCACGTTCATAAGACTGGGCCAACGCAACAGGTTCGAAATCCTCGCGAATTAATCCTTTGGACGGAGAAGCCTTCTTCACTTCGGCGATTAACCCCATGGATCGATTCTTCCTAGTCGTTAACGCCTTCTCAAAGCCTAGGCAAGGAGGAAGCTGAGCAATCCGCTTCTCTGCCTCTGCGATTGAAAATCCACTCATCGCTTCCACTTCTACAAGCTTGGTAGCTACAATTTTATCAAGAAACATGGCATAGTTCTCCTGTATATTGGATTAAATCATTCAATTTCTGTTCTGCGCGCCCCGAATCAATCACATCAGCTGCCAATTTAACGCCTTGCTGCAAGGTGCCTACAAGTCCAGTTACATAGAAGCATGCGGCAGTATTAGCAAGAACGATGTCTCGGTAAGGCCCTCTTTCACCTGCAAATATATGACGAATAATTTCTGCGTTCAATGAAGCATCCCCGCCAGCGACATCTTTGATACTATGCGAACGAAGGCCCAAATCGTCTGGGGTTATCGTATACGTTGTGATGGTATCTGACTTGAGCTCAGTTACCTTCGTAGGTGCGGAGATGCTGAACTCATCCAACCCATCCTCGCTTGCAACAACGAGAGCGCGCTTCAGTCCAAGAGCTTGCAACGATTGTGCCAGCATTTCCGTCTTGGTTCTGTCGAAGACGCCAAGTACTTGACGATCTGCGCCTGCTGGGTTCGTTAGTGGTCCAAGTAAATTGAACACTGTTCGAAAACCAAGCTCTCTGCGAGGTGCTGCAACATGCTTCATCGATTGATGGTAAGCTTGCGCAAACATAAAGCAAATCCCCGTACGGTCTAGGCACTTTGCCGCTTGTTCACCACTGAGCGTAATCTTGACTCCCAGCGCTTCAAGAACATCAGCGCTCCCGCTTTTACTAGACATCGCTCTATTTCCATGCTTCGCTACTCGAATTCCACCTGCTGCTGCAACGATTGCAGCTGTTGTTGATATATTGAAGGTATCCGCACCATCCCCACCTGTTCCACAGGTATCGAGGAGGTCGCTTTGGTGAACCTTCACCTGCACGGCTTTGCTTCGCATCGTCTCCGCAAATCCTGTGATCTCTTCAAAGGTTTCCCCTTTGATACGAAGCGCCGTCAACAAGCTGCCGATTTGTGCAGGTGAAGCGCCTCCATCCATAATCTCAGCCATGACACTACGTGATTCCTCCCGTGACAAATGACTGCCACTAATGACTTTACCAAGTGCTTGCTGTATCGAAATGATTCCGCTCATATTCATCCATGCCCCTTCCTTCTATGAGTTAACAAAATAATCTTTGTTAATATCGCTAACAGGTCTTGGCTCAGGACTGAACATGGCTTCTGCCATACGAATTGATTTCAGCAAAGCCGTCGCTTTGTTCACGGTTTCTTGATATTCACTCTCAGGTACTGAATCCCAAACGATTCCTGCCCCAGCTTGCACATAGGCTTTGCCATTCTTGAAAACAATCGTCCGAATCGTAATACACGTATCCAAATTACCGGAGAACCCTAGATAACCAATCGCACCAGCGTAAGAACCGCGAGATTCAGGCTCCAATTCAGCAATAATCCCCATTGCGCGAAGCTTCGGCGCTCCAGACACCGTGCCTGCAGGCATACAGGAAAGGAAAGCATCAAAGAAATCTTTATCTTTTGCTATCTTACCAGACACATTCGAAACGATATGCATCACGTGCGAGTAACGTTCAACGTCCATGAACGTATCACATTTGACAGTACCGAATTCCGACACACGCCCGATATCATTGCGTCCTAGATCAACCAGCATCAAATGCTCCGCACGTTCTTTCTCATCCGCAAGCAATTCAAGCTCTAATGCATGGTCTTCCTCAGGTGTTTTGCCTCTAGGTCTTGTTCCAGCAATTGGCCGCGTTTCTACTTTTTCTTCCTCAACACGTACCAGCAGCTCAGGGGATGTACCGACAATAACCTCATCATCCATTTTTAACACGTACATATAAGGCGAAGGATTCATTGTTCGGAGTACACGATACACCTGCAAAGGAGAAACGGTCGTTTCCATTTCAAAACGCTGCGAGAGCACGACCTGGAATATATCCCCGGCACGAATGTATTCTTTCGCTTTGTGCACGTTGGCAATGTACTTTTCCTTTGTAATATTAGAGCGAATTTCACCCAGTTCTGGTTCAGACACAATCGGATTATGCGTCATCGTATCTGATTTAAGTGGACGTTTAATCTTTTCAATCGTCGCATCGATTTTCTCACAGGTTGCTTGATAGGCTTTCGCGATATCCGCATCCGTTGCGAATTGGGGCACATGTATGTTTGCAATCACTTTGATCTGCTGTTTGAAATGATCAAACACGATAACCTGATCACAGAACATGAATTGAATATCATTCATTTGTAAGTCATCAATGAGATGAGCTGGCAGTTTCTCATAGTATTGCAATAGATCATATCCGAAGAATCCAACCGCACCGCCTGTAAAGCGAGGAAGGTCTGCAAGCTGAGGGCTGGAGTAGGAACGAAGATAAGCCTTCAACACTTCGATCGGTTTCTCGTCCGTAACTTTTTTCTCGGACCCCGTCTCGACCGTTGTTTTTCCATGCTTCGCCGTAATCATTAAGAAAGGATCGCTGCCTAAGAAGGAATAACGAGCCCATTTCACTCCACCTTCTACGCTTTCTAAAAGGAAAGCACGGGGCTCTTGGTACAAATGTTGAAATACACGTATTGGCGTCTCGGTATCGGCTAGTAAATGACGCACCACTGGGATAAGGTTATAATCTTTGGACAAACGAATGACTTCTTGCAACTCAGGTGTATACATGGAAACATCCCCTCTCAGCTTGTGAGCTACTCGTCTTTGCGGTGCTCAAAACTCTATTCGAATACAAAAAAACCTCTACCAGGGGTAGAGGTTGACTTTAGTTTCAGTAGACGATCAGGATGAATGTGAAAAAAAATAATGAGGGCTGGGTATGAGTAAATAGACGATCCCCTATGGGAACGAACCTATGGTCATACGGCTCCTACTTTACTTTTTCTCATCTCAACTCGGCTCTGCTCTACTCGACTAAACTCTGCTCTACTAACCTAAACTCATCTAAATTCACTATACTACCGTGTAGCTTCATTTGTCAATTTAACAATATCAGGTCGAAGCGCTTTCGCTTCTTTCAAATACACATGATTGATCTCCGCTTGGGTTTTGGTCGTGTTCACCTGCACCATCAAGCGAATACATTTGGGTAATGCATTCTCAACTGGCACCTCTAATGAACACATTAGCGGTACAAGTTCCCAGCCTACCAACGTACGAATAGCTCTTGCTGGAAACGTTGCCGTAATATCTTCCGTAACTGTAATGAAAACCGATCCAATATCTTCTGGAAGGAAATCATTGGCTTCTACAATCGCTTGAAGAAGCTCACTCGTAGCTGAAAGTATTTCATCTGCATCATTGTGTTGAACTGTTGTCGCGCCGCGAATTCCCCTTAAGTACATCGGTTATTTCTCCCCTTTTAGAAGGTCAACAATTTCTCTGACTTGCTGTGCCGTTACGTCCTTGCGGATCTCGACTTTACCAATTTCGGTAGGAATGATGTACACCATCGTACCTTCTTTGAATTTCTTATCATGCATCATGGCACTCATAATGCGATCTGTATCCAAATGCGAAGGAATGGCTACTGGCAGCCCATATTTCTCAAATAAACCTTTGGTCACCGTATGAATATCTTCGCTGTAGCCAAACTGCTGAGCAAGCTTCGCAGCGCCAACCATCCCAATAGCGATGGCCTCCCCGTGCAGCAACTCACCATATCCCGCTACAGCTTCTAACGCATGACCAATTGTGTGGCCTAGATTCAGAATCGCTCGAAGATCGTTCTCGCGCTCATCCTGTGATACCACGATCGCTTTCACCTGACAACCTATATAAAGCGCATAACTTAACGCTTCTGGATCTAACGCTAACAACTTGTCTGCGTTTTCATCGCACCACTGCGTGAAAGCGGCATCCCAGATCAAGCCATGCTTGATCACTTCCGACAGGCCTGCCTTCACTTCGCGCTCAGGCAAAGTCAACAGCAAGTCGATGTCGAAGAGGACTAGCTCGGGCTGGTGAAACGCCCCGATGATGTTCTTCGCCATCGGGTGATTGACCGCCACCTTGCCGCCGACAGAGCTGTCGTGGGCAAGGATCGTCGTCGGGATCTGCACGAAGCGGATCCCGCGCATGAAGCTCGCCGCGGCGAAGCCGGCGAGATCGCCGACCACGCCTCCACCGAGGGCAATGATCGCAGAATTGCGATCAAGGCCGGCCTGGAGGGCGGCAGTGACGATTCCCTCGAGCTGCGCGAGGGATTTGGATGTTTCGCCTGCGGGCACGACGCAGGCCGTCGCGGCGAAGCCGCCTTCTCGGAGCAGCGTCAGGACGCGCTCCAAGTGTAGTGCCGCCACCGATTCGTCGGTGACGATGAGCAGCGGCGACTTGCGGCTAAGCTTCGCGCGATCGAACAGTGCCGAGATATTGGTTAGAATGCCTTGGCCAATATATATGGGATAAGACCGTTCTCCAAGCTCTACGGTAAGTTCTCTCATCTTAGTAGTTCTCCACTTGCTTGAGGAAATTCGTTAAGTTCGTACGAATTTCTTCGATGGAATCCCCGCCGAATTTATCTAAGAAAGCATTCGCCACTTCCCAAGCGATTACGTTTTCCATAATCACGCCTGCTGCTGGCACGGCACAAGTGTCGGAACGCTCTACTTGCGCTGTGAATACTTCTTTGGTATCAATATCCACGCTTTGCAACGGCTTGTACAACGTCGAGATCGGCTTCATAACACCGCGCACGATGATTTGCTCGCCAGTCGTCATACCACCTTCAAAACCACCTGCACGATTCGTTCTGCGTCTGAAGCCTTCTTCTTGCGTGTACAAGATTTCATCATGTACATTGGAGCCTCTACGCTCCGCTGCTTCAAAACCAATACCGAATTCGACACCTTTGAATGCTTGAATGGACAACACCGCTTGTGCAATTTTGCCATCCAATTTGCGATCCCATTGAACGTGGCTGCCTAGTCCAACTGGCACACCTTCAATAATAACTTCTACAATACCACCCAGTGTATCGCCATCTTCTTTGGCAGCATCAATCGCAGCGATCATTTTCGCTTCTGCTTCTTTATCCACTACACGAACTGGAGATTCTTCCGTAATACGAATAAGTTCATCAACTGGAAGCTCTTGACGCTCTACTTCTACATCCCCGATTCGAATCACTTGTCCAGCTACTTTGATCCCGAACTCAGCTAGCAATTGACGCGCTACTGCCCCCGTTGCAACGCGCATTGTTGTTTCACGCGCACTGGATCTTTCCAAAATATTACGTAAATCTTTTTGATTATATTTAAGTCCGCCGTTTAAATCCGCATGTCCAGGACGAGGACGATTTACGCGACGCTTACCTTCATTATCTTCTTCAACGGGTTCGATACCCATAACCGAAGTCCAATGTTTCCAGTCATTGTTTACAACGACTAAAGCGATTGGTGCTCCTGTCGTTTTACCGTGGCGCACACCACCTGCAATGGTAGCTGTATCTTTCTCGATTTGCATCCGACGACCACGACCATAGCCTTTTTGACGTCTATGTAATTGATGATTCAAGTCTTCAAAGTTAAGGGTTACATTACTCGGGAACCCTTCAATAATCGCAGTGAGCTGCGGTCCATGCGTTTCACCTGCTGTTAAATATCTCACAATCCGTTACCCCCTAAGAATTTTACGAAGAACATCGAACTCCGTATATAAACATAATAGTATGGAAAAACCGAGCATACTTACTTCGTGTGCCTACGATGAGAATGTTGCAGCACCAAGCACTTTAGCGCTTTGACGCGCGATTATCTGTTGTCATTATAGTATAGGTATGCGGGTTTGGCAACAACACAAATGCAAAAACACGCTTCACAGGTCGGGGACATTCCCTTCCGCGTAAGCGTGTCATCAACTAGACAGGAGCTAGTATTACCCGTGCATAGGCTGCTTCTGGACAACCCTCTGAGGCTCACAAAGCTGAGGATCATTCATTAGACCCGTAATTTGTGAGGAATCGACTCCTAAAATTTGAGCACATTCTTGAATGGAAATCATTCCTCTGCGATAAGCGGTAATCACCTTGCGTTTGTCCATGATAGCCCCCTAAGCGTGTATGCATTGTTCAAAGCGCGATATTTCTCTCACTTTGCATTGCTACATCTTAGTATTGGAAGAATAGGAAGATCTTATACACCCTTTTTGCGATAAAAGAACGTTTCGGCTGCCTCTAAATCATATTGTCCAGGAGAGAAGATTTGCTCTGTGGAACCGACGAAAAGCAGACCGCCAGGTTTAAGGGCTTTGGCAAACTTCTGATAAAGGACATGCTTCGCTTCTTCGGTAAAATAGATAATAACATTCCGGCAAACGATAAGATCGTAACCGCTATCAAACGTGTCTACGAGCAAGTTTTGCTTTTGGAATTTCACCGCTTTTTTAAGTTCATCTGAAACATGAAACATGAGACCATCTTGTTTAAAATATTTCTTCACATAAGCAGGCGGAACATCGCGCACAGAGCGGTCCAGATACATGCCTTTACGCGCTTTTTCCAAGGCACCATCGTCAATATCCGTCGCGTGTAAGGTCGTCTCACCCAACGCTGCTTGCTCAGCTAAGATCATTGCTAACGTATATGGCTCTTCCCCCGTCGAACAGGCGGCACTCCAAATTTTTAACCGGCGATTTCGTTTAAGCATTTCTGGAATGAATTTTTGCTCCACGAGCTCCCAACGATTCGGATTCCGCCAAAACTCAGAAACATTGATCGTCATCCGATCCAGAAACTCATAAAAGAGTTCTTTTTCTTTCATCATAGCTTCGAAAAAAGAAATAAACGTATTGTAACCCCGCTTCATCCGCAAGGTAGTTAATCGTCGCTTCATTTGCGCTTCTTTATAGAGCGCAAGATCAATGGACGTGTGTTCCTTTATCTTTTTAATAAATAGTAAAAAATCTTGATCTTCCATGCTGTCCACCCACCTTGATCAGTATCTACCCTGATACATTCTGTGTGGATTTACCAAAATCCTTCATAAAACAACAAAAAAGAACCTGTATCCCCATCAGATACCAGATTCTTTGATTAAGTAGTTGTTAGATCCATTCTTGTATGTTTTTCGTATACATGTGAATTTCACTAGGCTGAAAGAAATTATTAATTTCACGTTCAGCGCTTTCAGGTGAATCAGACCCATGAATCAGATTGAGATTCGTATGTACAGCGTAATCTCCGCGAATGGTTCCAGGTGCGGCTTCCAGCGAATTGGTTTTGCCAATCATCGTTCGGGACAAAGTGATAACTTGATCACCATGCCATACCATAGCAAAGACAGGGCCTGATGTAATAAAATTCACAAGTCTTTCGAAAAAATCTTTTCCTTTATGCTCTGCGTAGTGTATCTCCGCTTGCTCACGGGTAATGACCGTCAGCTTGCTGCCAATCAATTGGAAACCCTTTTGTTCAAAGCGCTTAACAATCTCGCCGACAAGTCCCCGCTGCACGCCATCTGGTTTAACCATGAGAAATGTTTTTTCCATTGAAAGACTACCTCCTTAAAGTTTTCGCCAGAAAACTGACTTCGTTAGCTTCCACTTCACGTTAACGTTAGTACGATCGATTCCCAATGAAATACGCGACTTCGATGAGATCCTTCTTCGCTTGGATATTTGGCAGGCTGTCTAACGACGAAATCGCTTTATCAATATAAAGCTGAGAAAGTCGATCGGCTTCCTTAATGCCAGCGCTGCCGCGGATCATTTCTAGGAATCGACTCACATCTGTTTGTCCATCCAGTTTATGGATTCGATCCAGTTCTGTCAATATCATTGGCTTCAAAACAGGATCTTGGAGGGTCAGCAAAACCGGTAATGTGATATTCCCCTGCTTGACATCGCTCCCAGGTGGTTTCCCGATTTGCTTCTCAGTTCCGATTAAATCCAGAATATCATCTCTAATTTGGAAGGCCATACCTACATTATAGCCAAAATTATACAATTTAGTGCTCACCTGATCAGAAGCCCCTGATGCCATCGCTCCTAATTGACATGAAATCGCAATTAATAAAGCAGTTTTACGGCGAATCCGCAATAAATAATCACGAATGGTTTGTTCCGAATGAAAGAAAAATCGAATCTGTTCCATCTCGCCAATGGACATTTCCACAATCGCTTTGGACATAATCTGATGAACTTTGGGGTTCGGGATCTGTGTAATCACACCAAGCGCTCTTGCAAAAATATAATCACCCGTAAACATAGCAATGCGATTATCCCATTTGGAGCGTACCGTCAATTGGCCGCGCCGCGTGTTCGCATCATCGATGACATCATCATGGACAAGGGAGGCCATATGAATTAGCTCTAATGGCACGGCTACATTTTTCATCGTTTGAAGTTGATAATTACCAAATTCACCCGATAGCAGAACGAAAACGGGTCTAATCCGTTTCCCTCCTGCTTTAAGTAGATGGATCGAGGTTTCTCTTAGTAAAGAATGATCGTTGTTAACACTCTCTTCGAGTTCTTTCTCGATCGCTGAAATATCTCTTCTTTTTCTAGAATAAATATCCAACAAGTTTTTCATTCTGTCACCCGTGCCACTTTATTATCTTCCCATATGTCTAATTGAACTGGTTTGGGCAAGAATCCTAGCTCGTAACAGTACTGATAATACGAAGTAAGTCCTTCCCACTGTTCAGCCGCGAAATCATAACACAATGTATGAAAATAATGATGCCAATACTCCGCGTTGCCGCCAACGGTAGCTTGCGCCTCTGCTATCATGAATGACGGATCCCGATGCGCTTTTTCTTTACTTGCTTTGAATGCTTCATAAATGGAATTTACAAGCTCAGGATATTTACGAATCGTTTCCTTTCGAATGGCCCAGACGGCAAATGACATCCATTTCCCTGTCCATTTGGCCCATTCTTGACCGAGATCCGTAATCATATACCTCTGATTGCGCCAACTTTCCTTAATCGCATCGTCTCCAATGAGGAGTGCAGCATCTGCTCCCTCCATCATTTGATCCAAGTTTGGCTTCGCATACTCGTAAGTCGGTTTGCCATTATAAAATTTTTCAATAATAATTTTAAGTAAATTCATTGAGGTTGCGGATGTCGTTGGAAGGATGATCTTCCCGTTTACGATTTCTCGCAGCGGTTTGTCATGAAATAACAGAATTGAATTCACTTCACCATATGAACTAACAGAAAGGTCAGGGAAAAGCATATAGTCCTCGAAATATTGTCCATATGAAAAAGATGAAATTGGCCCCATATCAATACGGCCTTCCGCCATTGCTTGATTGAGTGATGTAGGGACTTGCTCAATAATGTCGACTTCCGAACTGTTCATTAGTTCTGGAAAATAATAATAGATCGGCCATACATTTGTATAGTTAATTCGACCAATTCGGATTTTAGGGTCTAGGTTGCTCATCAGTATCTCCCCATCTCCGGTACAAGGAATGTTCAATCTCCATACTATCCATTACTTTGCCTACCAGAAAATCAACCATCTCATCGATTGAGCGCGGACGATTATAGAAGGCTGGCATAGCCGGAATCATTCGCACACCCATTCTTGTTAGGGTAAGCATATTTTCTAAATGTATAGCATGCAAAGGTGTTTCCCTTGGCACCAGAATTAATTTTCTTCCTTCTTTCAACATAACATCCGCTGTACGTTCTAGTAAGTTATCGGATGATCCATGCGCAATGCCAGATAAAGTCCCCATTGAACATGGCATGACAACCATCCCCTTGGTTCGAAATGAACCGCTGGCAACTGTCGCACCAATATTCGCTACGGGATGATATTCAAACGAACCTGCTCGTCCCCCGAATTGCTTGTCGAGGACATCCTGACGTTTTGTGACACTCCAGTCCAATTCGTCCTGCAGGACACGCCACCCAGCATCCGTAATAATAAGATGCACATCTAAACCAAGATCCAACAATACTTCACACAAACGTACGCCATAAATTGCACCACTCGCCCCCGTAATACCAACAACCCAGTTTCCACTACTCATGAATGTTGGCTCACTAAGACATCAAGTAATGTGAATGTGAACATGACTAAACTCAAGACACCGTTCATCGTGAAGAAAGCTGTGTTTAATTTGGATAAATCCTGTGGTGTAACGAGTCTATGTTCTTTAAACAGCAAGATATAAGCAATAACTAGCCCGACTAAATACAACCAACTCAAATGCGTGATAAAGAATAAGGAGACTAATCCGATTGCGGTTAAAACATGAAGCACACGAGCTGTTTGCAAGGCTGCCTTAATGCCAAATCGACTAGGCAGGGAGTGTAATCCTTCTTTGCGATCAAAATCTGTATCCTGACAAGCGTAAATTAGGTCAAACCCAGCGCTCCAACAAGCAACCGTCAGGAAAAAGATGATCGAAGACCACGTAAATTGACCTGTAACCGCAATCCAGCCGCCTAATGGAGCAAGACCTAGCGTCAAGCCAAGAACGAAATGGCAGGTCCATGTGAATCTTTTGGTATACGAATAAATGACAAGAAAGAATACAGCTATCGGAAGCAGCTTCATTGACAATGTGCTTAGATGATAGGTTGCCCAGAAAAGTACTGCAAACGAGATAATGATATAGATAATGACTTGTGGGACTGAAATAAGCCCGGCAGGGATAGCACGATTCACCGTCCGAGGATTGCGTTTGTCAATCGCTTGGTCAATAACACGATTCAACGCCATCGCGGCAGTTCTTGCCCCTACCATAGCTAACGTAATCCAGCCTATTTGCGCCCAACTCGGCAGATGCCCATTTAGTACTACGGAACCAAGAATAGCTCCCATGAAGGCAAAGGGTAAGGCAAACACGCTGTGTTCAAATTTAATCATTTCAAGAAAAATCTTCAATTTAGTAAACATATGCTGTTACACTCCTGATTTCGTTTTACCTTTAGTCCCTACATGTAAGGCTGCAACACCGCCAAAGAGCGGGTGGGCTTGTACCTGATCTAAACCATTCTTTGCGAAGATCGCTGCAAGCTGTTTATGATCTGGAAATGTAATTAGGGACTCCGGTAACCATTTGTATTGCTCATATTTTTTGACAATCAATTTACCAAGGAAAGGCATGATATGCCGGAAATAGATATAGTATAAGGACTTGAATGGCTGCCAGGTTGGTTTAGATAGCTCTAAAGACACAACTAGCCCTCCGGGCTTAACGACACGTTGCATTTCTCTAATGACTTGTTCTAGATCGGGAACATTACGCAGGGCAAACCCGATTGTGGCAAAGTCAAAAGTATTGTCGTCAAACGGAAGACTCATCGCATTTCCTTGTATAAGCTCGATCTGTTGATCTAAGCGCAATTCTTTTACTTTCTCCGCTCCAAAATCCAGCATGTTCTGGCTGAAATCTAAGCCAACCATTTTCCCAGTACCACTGGCTTGCGCAAGACTTATTGTCCAGTCACATGTACCACAGCATAGATCGATTGCTGTATCCCCTGGCTGTACATTCATCTTCTTCATCGCAAATTTGCGCCATGCTTTATGCCGGTTAAAACTAATAATATTATTCATCAAATCATATTTAGGCGCGATACTTTCAAAGACACCATGGACAAACTCTTCTTTGCTCTTAGCTTTTTTGTTGTCGGTATTTGTTTTACTTACACTCATTACCCAGGTCCCCTTAATCCCCTTAAATTTCTTCTAATACTTTGGGCTTCTCCCCAGTCCATCGTAAAAAAGGCTCTCCCATGTGAAAGAGTTCACTTTGTAGCCTGTCCGAATCAAGCTTCTTAATATAATCCTGCAATTGCTTGGTCTGAGTGTTAAGCAATTGATACAATTGCGAAGAGATACTGTATTTATGCAAAAGAGTGCGAACCTTTGTTGTATCAACTTCTTCAACTTGCAGCTGCTTTCGCTCTTCTTTGGTGCCATTCTGGTTAATATGCCAGTATCCCCAGCTACCTCTGAACTTCGAAGTTGACTCCATACAGAAAATTTCATTAAATAATAGTTCACATCTCACAAAGCTTCTCAAAATATCAGGCCATGCTGGCTTGTGTGTTTCGGACATGACTTCTGAAAAAGACAAAAACAGCTGAGATTTGATTTCCACCATATGGTGAATGTAATCTTCTGCCGTCAGTTTCAGCTGTTTCATTTTCATATAGCTGCTCATCTTCAGCCGATTGACTTCACAGATCGCATTCGAGAGTTGCTTAATCATATCGATCTGTCCCGTTTTGGCTAGGAGATGATAAAATCTGGCACTAAAGTAGTCCCCAGCCAGCACCTTCAACTGCCTTGATCTGGATGCCTTCTTCTCCTTGACTTCATTGGATGCTGTCACAAGATCATGGGTATCGAGGCCAAGCTGGACAAGTGCAGTAGCTAAGGTAAATAATTCACTTAATGAACTTAATTTGTTATCTTCATTCAAGAATGCAAACAACAGACGTGTGCGCAACTCAGGAAAATCGGGCAAGTCTGTGTGAATTTGGATCATATCATACTCCGTGTACTGCTTAGCGATCTCAGGGATCCGATAAGAATTCATGCAAAAGCCTCCGTAACCGTATGCCAAATCTCATTTTATAAACCTCGATGTCTCAATCCAAATTATTATAGCATAACAAGTTAATAGAAGCACAATAAATTATAGCGGATATTTTTGCTGCCATTTAGAGGTATATGTGATTCGAAAGCGGTTCTGCAACTCCTGCTCCAATTGAATTAAACTTAATTCAGAAGGTTTCTTCTCCATATCCTTTCCATATTCTCGCTGCGCTACCATGGCAAGGACGAGCTGTGTTGAAGTTGTATCTGCAGCTCCTGAATAATCAATGATGCGTACCCATACTTGATCTACATTCTTCGTATTGATAAGCATCGTCTGGGCAATGGTATATAAGTCCCGGTAAACGGCAATCGTATCCGCATTTTTGGGCAAGCTCAAATCCAGTGACAATCTTGTTGCACTCAGCTCCACCTTCCGAATCCGCAGCTGCAGCGGAATTTGAACGAGTAGATCCGCTAGATTATTCTCAGTCAACTGACCGCCTCGATTATTGGACCACGTGTAAGCAGAACTCAAGCCTGAAGAAAGATCCATCTTCGGCAGCATGGATAAACTTATCGCAACAACAACAGAAATACCAAGCGTCATCACAATGCGCATCGACCATTTCACATTCAACACCTCCTAAGCATATGCAGGAGCCGAATAACCCACAGGTTATTCCCAATGACAAGTCCTATACACCATTGTACAAATAAAAAAAGCAGGCTATGCCTGCTTTTGTCCAAATAACAACACTTATTTGTTAATTCTCTCTTACTCTTCTGTATCGATCGTTCCAAACTTCGTCATAATCAATGCTTTACCTCTCACTTTTACCGCGGAGGTATGCTCCGTAAATTGTGCAATCATGACTTCGCCTTTATCCAGCTTCTCTGTATGATGAAAACGTGTGTCTTGTCCACGTGTTAGTCCAATCACATGAACACCATTGTCTTTGGCTTTAATCACGAAGTATTCATTACCATTCGAGTTCGTGTTCGACTGATTGGGCTGATTCGATTTATTCGATTGTTCCATCGTTATCCTCCGTTCTCCCTATCCTTGATCCCTATATCTAATGATGCCAAAAATAGTAACCGGAAGTCAACATGTCCTAAAGGGATATTTCAGCAGATGTTGAATTTGTGCGTTTTCGGTAAAAATGTTTGAATTTAGCTGGCACCACATGTGTGGTTCCTAGTCTAATGATGAGATCCGTTAATTTCACTGTGCCATATGCGAATAACATGCCTGCGCAAACATCAATGACCCAATGAATTTGTAAATATAACGTTGAGAAAATAATCGCTGAGCAATAGGTAACCATCATGTATTTAAATATACGGTCCTTCTCACGAAGTGCCAGAAGCAGCATGGCAAATGAAATAGAGGTATGCATACTAGGAAAACAATTCATGACGGCTACTAGCAGCGAATTCTCATCCGCGAATACGCGATGCAGCAAATCTGGTTGTTTATTTACATACCACACTTCATGTAGCAGGATGAGATTATAGAATGGCAAAATGAGCGGAAATTGCAGCATATGTCCCGATAGCGCATAGGACAGCATTTTTTTCACACTGCGTGTCCAAAAGCTTCTCACAATACAAATCCAAAGGGAAAGCACAAAGCCGTAGTTATACACCCATACCATCGCTCGATCTAGAAAAGGATTAGAAATCCATCTGGCCCATCCACCAGAGTTCAGCGGAATGGCATTCATATAACCATCCCAGCGCCAGGGGTGGCGATTATTTTCAAACATCCAGTTGGCGATCTTCCACCAGAATCCGTTCCCTGTCCCATAAAAATAATAAAAAATACCCAATAGCGGGATTCCGATCATAAAAAAGCGTTTCCAATCCACATCAATCTGATCCTTCCGAACACCTAACAGGCAGATACATAACAATATCCAGCATTCTGTACTCCAGTTGCCAACAGTCCCAATTCGCCAGATCAAGTAAATCGAAGCAATAATACCAAACATCGTCCAATCCTGTGACTTCACTAGCTCATTCAACTTCAATTTAGTCAAAACCGGTACCCCCTACGTCTTCCAAGAAAAGAAATTCTAGACATCTATGCCCACTGAAATTGAACTGCCGCTGTATTCTTGACAATAGAAAAAGACATCGAACGCCGATGTCTTTGTGATAATCGGAGTAACACGATTTGAACGTGCGACCTCACCCACCCCAAGGGTGCGCGCTACCGAGCTGCCCATACCCCGTCATTCCCCGTTTACAGCCAAGAATAACGCTTTCACTTTTGTAATTATAGTAGGAGAATTTCAAATTGTAAAGCCATATTAAGGGAAACAAATAAAGCCGTACCACCATTCCGGGGCCACGGCTTTATAATTATGTAACGTTCAATCCTATGTATAAATACAAATTATTGAATGCCATCTTTAAGTGCTTTACCAGGTTTGAAAGCTGGGATTTTGCTTGCTGGGATATCAATTTCTCCACCAGTCTGTGGATTGCGTCCTTTACGAGCAGAACGTTCACGAACTTCGAAGTTACCAAATCCAACCAATTGCACTTTATCTCCACCTTGCAATGCTTCAGAAATTGCATCAAAAACAGCATCTACTGCTTTCGTTGCGTCTTTCTTGGAAAGCTCAGATGTTTCCGCAACTTTGTTGATCAATTCAGATTTATTCATGCCATTCACCTCCCCCCAAAATTTCTCACTTCCGTTACTTCCTGTTTTCACCGTTTTCTCAGAAATTATACATAAACCGCTGAAAAATCGTTGATTTTCTAAGCAAAATGAACTTTGAAAGCAGACGAATAAATTCATAGTAATACACTCAGGGAGCAATTTCAAGTATCTATTTCCAATTTATGTGGGTCTTTCCGCTAAGAAACGACAAAAAACACTCTTTCGAGTGTTTTTTCGTCCATATTTACCTACAAAATAATGGCAATCAAGCCACCAGAGCCTTCGTTAATGATACGGCCAAGTGTTTCTTGAAGTTTGTATCTCGCGTTATCTGGCATTTGGGCAAGCTTACCTTGAATGCCTTCTCGCACAATCGAGTGCAGCGATCTTCCAAAGATATCAGACTCCCAAATCTTCAGCGGATTATCCTCGAAGTCCTGCATCAGATAGCGCACAAGCTCTTCGCTTTGTTTCTCAGTTCCGATAATCGGTGAGAATTCGGATTCAACATCCACACGAATCATATGGATGGAAGGCGCCGTAGCTCTCAAGCGAACACCGAATCTGGAGCCTTGGCGGATCAATTCAGGCTCATCCAGCGCCATCTCCGCTAACGTAGGAGGCGCTATCCCGTAGCCGGTTGTTTTGACCATCTCAAGGGCTTCAGCGAACTGATCATATTCCCTCTTCGCATGTGTGAAATCCTGCATGAGCTGAAGGAGATGATCCTTCCCGCGAATTTCGACACCCACGACCTCAACGAGAATCCGATCATAGAGTTCATCCGGTGCAAAGAGATCAATCTCAGCTACACCCTGACCCATATTCAGGCCAGCCAATGCCGCCTTGTCGATAAACTCATATTCAGCAAATTGACTGACAACTCTGTCAACATCACGTAAGCGTCTGATATCCTGTACCGTATCGCGAACGGATGCTTCGAACTGTGTGCGCAGCCAATGATTCTCATCCAGCACCATCACCCAGCTAGGCAAGTTCACATTCACTTCATGAACTGGGAACTCATACAACACCTCACGCAGCACAGAGACCATTTCTTCTTCTCCAGCGCTGGCTACACTCATTGTCACAACAGGAACATCATAGCGGCTTTGCAGCTCGCTGCGCAGCTCAAGCGCTGGCTCACTGTTCGGCTTCTGAGAGTTAATGATCACAATGAACGGTTTCCCGACTTCTTTGAGTTCATTAATAACTCTTTCTTCTGCTAGAACATAGGAAGACCGCGGAATATCCGAAATCGTGCCATCCGTTGTAACTACAACTCCTAATGTGGAGTGCTCTTGAATGACTTTCCGAGTTCCGATTTCTGCCGCTTCTTGGAAAGGAATCGGCTCATCGAACCATGGCGTATTGATCATCCGAGGTCCGTTCTCGTCTTCATAGCCTTTGGCGCCATCGACTGCATATCCAACACAATCAACAAGGCGAACATTGACGTTCAGCCCCTCGGCCACAGAAATTTGAACCGCCGTATTCGGTACGAATTTCGGCTCCGTTGTCATAATCGTGCGGCCAGCAGCGCTCTGCGGGAGTTCATCGGTAGCCCGGATCCTATCCGCTTCGCTTTGAATGTTCGGCAGCACTACAGATTCCACAAAACGCTTAATAAAGGTTGATTTCCCTGTCCGGACTGCTCCGACAACCCCCAGGTAAATGTCCCCTCCCGTTCGTTCTGCAATGTCCTTAAAGATATCCACTTTCTCCAAGAGAATCCCTCCTACAGTTTGGTCGTCAACTGACGCTAATGACGGTAACAATTGACTACTCGTACATTCATTTGGACTAGTAAAAATATATGTACTTTCGATAGAAATATGATAGATGCGTTTCAACTTTTTTTCGCTCATATTTTATGAAGCACATACGGCTTTCGAAAGAATATATGATCTGTCGGTTGCGCTTATTCTATAAAGACAAAAAAACCTCCACCAGTTTTGGAGGAGGTTAGCTGTATAACTACTTTTGCGGCATAGGTTGATTATCCTGCCAGGCATAGGCAACGCTTCGAATCGGCACAAAATAAGATTTTTCTACGAGAATCTGCCTTAAATCCTGATCTGGCTTCAACGAATTGGTTAATGCATTATTCTGAATAAATGTGTTAATATCCATCGCATAATCAATGGAAACTTCACCCGTTTGCTTATTTAATATATACGTTATCGCATTTTTCCGATTATAGACCGACTTAATCTCGGGTTGCTTCATCCCTAGCAACTTGAAATCAACATAAGCAAATGCGTCATTCTGCGATACCGTTTGCGGCATATTGCCGCCATGCTTCACAATGTAGTCATTCACTTTCTTCTGAACATCTTCCACACTTTGATAGGCGGATAGGTCCATCAGCTTTACAACGGGCTTCGTTTCGGCGTCCACGAGTACATAGATGAATACACCCCCGCTTTCAAAAGCATTTGCAGGCACTGTACTCAGTAGATTCATTTTTTTCAGCTTCGGAAAATCAATCACATATTTCTCATAGAGTGGCGTTGACATCTCGCTATTTTTAATGGGAAGCACGCCTGACTTCGTGTGAAAGGTATCGACAGCCTGTTGAACAACAGTAATAAATTCAGCGGGATTAATCTGATTTTCTTTTCGGAGCTCTTGCGGGTATGCACAGCCTGTAAGCAAAATAACCAAGATAAGCGCCAGAAGCAAGCTTCTACCTTGGGTCCATCTTCGATTTATTGTCACAACTCAACCATCCTATCCCATCTAAAATAAGTCATTGTCCTCGGCTTGTCTCGCAAGTTGCGCACGAATTGCTGCCTTTAACGGATCCTCTGGAATGTGAACCTCAACTGCACCTGTTACACGCGCCTGACAGGCAAGTCGCACTCCCTCATGGACCAAGGAACCTAGCTTCAAGCGTTCGTTCGTATTCATTGGAGCAAGACCACTTTGATCGTTCACCTTCACTTTGCACATTAAACAGGCAGCCTTTGCTCCGCATCGCGTACGGATATGGACCTTCGCCCGATTGCCAGCATCCAATAAAGATGTCCCAGGTCTCACTTTAATTTTTTTATTATCTGGCCAAAAATGAACCTCATAGATACTCATCATCGTCACCTTCTTAGCGGACCGTCTATCTGACTATCGGTTCCAATCTAGCATTTCGTTCATCTTTTCCTGAAATTCATGACCCCATTGATTCCGGTTTATTAATTCACGCAAAGCTTTCATATGTTGCTCAGGATATGCTTTCATGGTCCTAAGAATTGGTTCATAGCGATCTGGCCTATTGCGCAGTACATTGAAGAGAAACTCATGCGCGAGCGGCATACGTGGAACCTCTTGTCCTTCGACATAGGCAGGGGAATAGAAGTTTTCCCTTAAGTAGCTGACTTCAACCTGATACATCGAATCTAAGGCTTTTACTTTAAAATCACCAACAACTTCAACGAGATGCCCCTCGATGTTATAGTGACTAAGGATAGACGCATATATGGAGGTTTCACTCAATTCCGGACGATCCGTCGCGTAAGGTTCAAGCAACATATGCACCGTATGAACATCCTTCAGATCGATATAGATATCCAAATCTCTAGGTGTTCTCCCGATATCGACGTTGTGCAGGAGTAAACCACAGCTACCACCAATCAACCATTGCACATTGTGAGCTTGCTGTAACCGAGTATGAATAGTCGAAATCGACGGGAGTAGTGGCTCCAGCAGTTTCATCATGCCCACACCTTTCAGGCAGTAATTTTTAAAAATAAGGTTTATGTGTCACTGAAATCGTACCTTCTTGCTTCACTATGCATTGACAGGCCAGTCTGTAGCCTTGTTCCAGCTCTTCTGGCTCTAGACGATCTTCTTCCGCCTCTGATGCTTCAGAAAGCAATTCACGGCCCTCTGCTACATAGCAGCGGCATCTTGCGCAAGTTCCTCGTGTGCAGGAGAACCCCCAGTCCACATCTGCCTTCAAGGCATGATCCAGAATGGTTAAGCCTGTTTCCGGCGTTAGTTTAATTTGCGTTTTGCGTGTTTTCAACTCTAACATGATGATCTCCCCTCTAGTTGTTTAAAACAAAGAAGACAGCATAAATAG
Source organism: Paenibacillus qinlingensis (assembly GCF_031455095.1). Classification (GTDB taxonomy): domain Bacteria; phylum Bacillota; class Bacilli; order Paenibacillales; family NBRC-103111; genus Paenibacillus_E; species Paenibacillus_E qinlingensis_A. Next base: position 715,953 of record NZ_JAVDSB010000001.1, on the reverse strand, counting down.
CAATATAGGGATAAACATTAAAAAGGCAATAAGCGATAAAACACCACGCCACCATCCATTTGTTCTTGTCCTAGCATATGAAATTAGAAAGGAAGCAGCAACCATTAATCCCATGGCTACAAATGAGGCCCACATTTTGTCTAAAGATGACATATTCTATACTCCTTATGTAAAAATCATAAAATGAAACACATGTAAGTATAGCACAGAATAAGAAAAAAGCATAAAGGGGATGGGGTCCCCTTCATGCTTCTTATTTCTTGCCCATCATCATGCTCATTAATTGCTGCATATTATTGGTGTCCAGTTTACTGCTTTTTACTGCTTGAATGATATCATTAATCGTTTCTTCCGATACCTTGACATTCACTAATCCAGATACCTGTTTAATGAGCGCTCTTAATTGAACTTCACTCTGCAAGGTTGAAGGTTTCACTCCACTTGCAATTTTTTCGATATCTTTTGATGTTACGGATTTTCCAGTCTTCTTCTTAACTATTCCTAATACGTCCTTGGACATATCTTTATTCGCCAACTGTGCCGCCTCCCTATACCCTAAACTGTGTAGAACTACTGATAGGGTATAGTATGAACGCGGAGAAGATCTGGTGTAGGCTATCTCTAACCTTTTGTTACTTTATCGTGTCATCGGTAATTCTTCCATCTCGTGAGTACGCACACGGCCCATTAGATCGCGCGCTGCCAACTGTGGAGATTTCCCCTCGAATAACACATTATGTAATTCATTTGTAATTGGCATTGTGACCTCATAACGGCTTGCAAGATCATAGGCTGCTTTCGTCGTCTTGACGCCTTCCACAACCATGCCCATCTCTTGGAGTACCTCATCTAAAGGAATACCTTTAGCCAATTTATTGCCAGCCCGCCAATTACGACTGTGTCTACTTGTACATGTAGCGATCAAATCACCAATGCCAGCTAATCCTGCAAAAGTAAGCGGGTTCGCCCCCATCGCTGTGCCTAGCCGCGTAATTTCCGCGAGCCCCCTCGTCACAAGCGCCGCTTTCGCATTATCGCCAAAATCCAAACCATCCGTCAGCCCGGCACCAAGACCGATAATATTCTTCAGAGCACCGCCTACTTCAACACCGGTTACATCCGGATTCGTATAGACTCGGAAGTATTGCGTAATAAGCAAGTCCTGAGCAGCCTCAGCAGCTTGTAAATCCTCCGCAGCGACTACAACGGTTGTCGGCATTTTGCAAATGACCTCTTCCGCATGACTAGGTCCCGAAAGAACGACAAATCGCTTTGGATCCATTTCTGGCAACTCGTCGGCAAGCACCTCGGTCATACGCTTTAGCGTTCCCGTTTCAAAGCCCTTAGTAGCGTGAATGATGAGCGTCTCTTTCTTTAGAAAAGGACGCATTCTAGAAGCCACCTCACGCATGCCTGAAGAAGGCACAACCATGATGATCGCATCCGCATCCTGCACAGCATCTTGCAACGAATTCGTTGCTATAATTGAAGGAGAAAGCGAGATCTCCTTAAGAAAACGACTGTTCGTATGCTTTTCATTGATTTCCACTACTTGTTCTTCATTACGAGACCATAGCTGTACTTCTTTCCCATTATCCGCCAATACCGAGGCGAGTGCCGTCCCCCAACTTCCAGCGACAAGGACCGATACTTTTTGTGTCACGGTTACCCCTCCTACGTGTAGTTGTATTGCGTTAGGCTCTTTTCTGGCCCAGCTTGTTTTCTTTGCCTTGAATAAGCTTTACAATGTTCGTCCGATGACGTAAAAATGCAAAGGCGCACAGCAATATGCTAATCCACAAAACAGGCAACGGCCGGTCCATCCCCCAAATAAGAAAAGGTAAGAGTGCTGTAAGAATGAGGGAACCGAGCGATACAAAGCGTGTGATAGCAATGATAAGGATTGCTGTAAGGCCAGCGATCAAGGTAGGAACGAAACAAAGTGTTGCCATGACCCCAATAGTGGTTGCAATGCCTTTACCGCCACGGAAGCCAAAATATACTGGCCAATTATGCCCTACGATCGCTGCTAAACCACACAGAACGCGAATCCAGATGTCATCAGGTCCTGGGGCCGCCCATATACCCAACAGGACAGCAGCTACGCCTTTAAACGCATCCAGCAGCAGGACGAGGATTGCAGGGCCTTTCCCCAGTACACGAAGCGTATTCGTGGCACCTGCGTTGCCACTGCCATGTTTGCGAATATCAATGCCCTTAAACCATTTTCCGAATAAATAACTAAAGCTTATGGATCCCAGTAAATAGCCCACTACAATTGTTATTATCGAAAGCAATGTACAACATCTCCTATTCTTTGTCCGAAGTTTTTCTTCGGCTCAAGATGCGAATGGGCGTTCCTTCAAAACCGAAAGCTGCACGTATCTTGTTATCCAAATAACGCTCGTACGAGAAATGCATAAGCTCGGGCTCATTCACGAAAAGAACGAAGACTGGCGGCTTCACAGCCACTTGGGTCACATAGTTAATCCGCAGACGCTTCCCTTTATCCGTTGGAGGCGGATTATAGGCAACTGCATCGGAAACAACATCATTAAGTAGATGAGTTTGTACACGCAATGCATGATTTTCAGCCACTTGAACGATAACTGGCAGCAACTTATGAAGACGCTGTGTCGTTTTGGCTGATACAAATACAATCGGCGCGTAGCTCAAGAACAAGAAATGATCACGGATTGTTGTCGTGAAGTGTTGCATCGTCTTATCATCTTTCTCTACGATGTCCCATTTATTTACGACAATGACAATCGCTTTTCCTGCTTCATGCGCGTATCCAGCAATATGCTTATCTTGATCAATAATACCATCTTGACCATCGATAACAACTAATACCACATCAGCACGCTCGATGGCTTTCATAGCACGCATAACACTGTATTTTTCTGTGTTCTCGTACACCTTGCCACGCTTACGCATTCCCGCGGTATCAATGATAACGAACTTCTGTCCCTCACGTTCAAACGGCGTATCAATGGCGTCACGCGTTGTACCTGCAACATCGCTCACGATAACTCGCTCTTCACCAAGAATCGCATTCGTCATGGACGATTTCCCGACATTTGGACGACCGATCAAGGCAAATTTAACAACTTCTTCACCGTACTCATCATCTGTTTTATCCGGGAATAAGTTACATACGACCTCAAGAAGATCGCCTATCCCAATACCGTGCGAACCGGAAATCCCGACAGGGTCACCGAAACCAAGGGAATAAAACTCATAAATATCATCTTGACGCGCTAAATTATCGACTTTGTTCACGGCCAGAACGACTGGTTTCTTGGAACGGAACAATAGCTGCGCTACTTCTTCATCTGACGGAGTTACGCCTGCTTTCGCATCAACCATGAACACGATAACATCCGCTTCTTCAATCGCAAGCTCAGCTTGCACACGAACAGATTTTAAGATGACGTCTTCACCGTCAATTTCAATACCGCCTGTATCAATCACACTGAACGACGTATTCAGCCACTCACCAACACCATATAAACGATCCCGTGTAACACCTGGTTTATCTTCTACGATCGCCATACGATCGCCTACGATTCGGTTAAAAATGGTGGACTTCCCGACATTAGGTCGGCCTACAATTGCAAGTACGGGTCTAGCCAATTTATATCACTCCTTCGAATTCCATGAATTCCATGGAAAAATACGCAACTTACATCATAACAAAAAAGACGCGCCTTGGCTAATCTGTTTTGAGACTTGCTCCAGCGAGATCCTTTCACTCGCGGTTTTTAGCCATGTTTCACCAAAATCATCGTGCCATTTTTCAAATCATGGGCATTTGCATCTAACATTTTCTCCAAAGAAAATGCCATTCTCTGAAGCTCGTCCTCCCCGTCAACAACAAAGATCGGAGCACCGCCGGCAATGCGTTCTTTCGTTAATGTTACAATTGCGAGGATCTGTGACATTAGGGATTACCCCTCCCTCCTTTTATTCACACCAGCTTCAGAAGGCATGCGTACAGCACTTTCAAGGACAGGCACGCGATGTAGGGCAGTTACTGTTTTCTCTTTATCATTCTCCTGCAAAAGAAGCAGTAACCCGATCGTTCCTGAATCTAGGTCCAGCTTCGCCATGGGGCGCAAGGAAGGCTCTCCCTCATCACGATACACACCAAATAAGGTCGACATATCGTACATGATCGCTTGGCGCTGCCCCAAATGAGAAATCGTTACGCGTGCATTGCGATTTTTGGGCTTAATGAGAAAACCTTGTCCATATTTCATTATTTTCTCACGACTATCAACAAGTCCAACATTCATCATATAGATGGAGCCGACGTAAACATCTGGCCCTTCCATTCGAATATCGACCTGTTCTATATCAGTGATATCTCCTAAGTTACTGCCTGATTTAAAAAAGTTAGCCAGTCCTATCGAAAGCACGCCAGCAACTGCTCCCCAATACCAAGCAAATAAGATGCTAAATAACGAGGCCAAGAATGCTGTCATGATGACTAAATAATTTCGACCTTCGAAGACCATGGCGATACCTTCAATATAAGCAGAACCTCTGGGTACTAATTCTAATTCATCTATTTTCGTTAAGCTCTGTCTTTCCATATTTCGTACATCTCGAAATTGCTGAGCAGCGAGAGATAGGAATGTGACCGCTGTATAATTCTTCTCCAGAAGTGCTGGAATGGCCACGGCCCCAAGTCCTGCAGCGATAACGCCAAGGGAGACATGAATGATTTTGCCATGTGGATAAGTGGGATATTGCCTGTAATCCGTACGCAGCATATTAATCCGTGAGATAATGCCAAAAATAACACCAATGACGATCCCAATCGTATAACGATGTGTATGAAGCCATGCTATATTCGTGATATTCATCTCATCTGTCCCCCCTGCGGCCAAACCAATCTCTCCATACCGTTCGACATCCACCATACGCAGCTTGAATCAAGATCGTTACGGTCCTCGCAGTGAAGATTGTAAGCCACCACTGATCTTGAAAAGTAGCCATACCTAATTGATGAAAACCATTGACCTCATGAATACCCGCTTGGTACATATCCCCGATCAGATAACCAATCGAAATCGCTGCAATCTGTTCCCAAGCTTGTCGTTGAACAACCACGGCAACTATGGCGATTAACAGAGCAGTCTGCCACTCTGAGTTACGTATGATGAGAATGGGGTCCATCTCAAGAAGCTGTTGAAAAAGAAAGTGAAGTGAGCCGATCAACAGACCAATGGAAAGCAGATGAAGCTTATGTATAAAACCTCGCGTGACATAAAGAATGGTGAATGATATCACTAGCACGACGACATAGACAAGTTGAATATGTACATGTTGAATCGTTACGGTTACTCTCGTCCCAATCAACCAAGAGGCAAAAAAAAGAAGCATGCCCTTATGCGATATACTTCGAATGTAAAGCTCCTTCCAACCGCTGGCAAGTAAGATCAGCGTGATGCAAAGGAGAATAAGCGATAGATAACCGTCATTCATAATCAAACCACCTTACCCTGCTATACCTTCGAAAAGTATCCCCCTCGATGGGCTCGCGGATCTTCAGGCTCCCCCTTGATGAAAATAAGGGAGAACTGCCTGATCCTTAGTATGGCAATATTGAGATTATTTACTCTGATTTCTTCGCTCTGCATATGAAGTTAAGTCAATGCCTCTCGCGCGACACCACTCTGCGGTATCTCCAACGATAACTACTGGACATTGTGTTAAGTCTTGAATGGAATTAGCACCTAATGCTGTCATGATTAAAATAAGTCCTTGGTGAAGCTCCTCCGCATAAGCATGAAGAGCATCTACGCCATCTTCACGCAATACTTTCAGAAATGCGCCTGCCATGCCTACTGCTGAAGCACCTAATGTAAGTGCTTTAGCGGCTTCCAACGCATTCGTTATACCGCCTGAAGCAATAACAGATCCCCAAGGATAAACAGATAGGACCTCTAATAAAGTCATGCTAGTCGGTGTTCCCCAATCGTTCAACCACGCGAGTTCAGATGGTCGTCTTGCATTTTCTATAGCTGCAAAATTAGTTCCGCCCGATCCGCCTACATCGATAACCTGCACGCCAATATTCCGCAGCTGCTTCGCATTATCGCTTGAAATACCAAAGCCGACCTCTTTCAAAATGACAGGAACAGGAGCATGACGAACGATGTTCTCAATCCGATCAAGCATACCTACGAAGCTGCGATCACCTTCTGGCATAATCAGCTCCTGCATCACATTCAAATGAATTTGAAGCGCATTCGCTTCAATCATATCAATAGCACGTAATGCTTGTTCTGTTGTTGCTTCACTGCCCAAATTAGCGAATATCATGCCGTTTGGGTTCTCGCGCCGTACGACTTGATAGCTGGATACAACCTCACTATTTTTAATAGCTGACATCTGAGACCCAACAGCCATTGGCAAACCTTTCTCCCTGGCGAGTATGGCCAGTTCGCGATTGATGCTCTCTGTTTCGTGAGCGCCGCCGGTCATTGCATTAATTAAAATCGGCGAACTCATAATGAGATCGCCGATTGTTGTGGTTAAAGCAATATGATCCGTCGAAGTCTCAGGAAGACAGTTATGCACAAGCTTGATATCCGCCAGCCCTTGCTGACGAGTTTGACCAAGCTCCAGCGCGTAATGGACATGCTCCATTTTGCGTGAGATGCGCATTTCTTTACCTCCTAGAAGTTGGATCTATTTATTTTTTGAATTTTGCTAGTTTATCACCAAAACGCTCACCAAGTGTCATGGACAAACCTTGATTGCTCAGAGATACATTTTCGTTACCAGCAATTTCTTTTTGATGACTTGCACTGTTACCGCGGTCACGATCACCACGTGGTTGTCTTTCTCTTTCTGGTTTGCCAGCAGATGATGGAGCAGCTGCACCAGCAGGTGCTTCAGGAGCATCTTCTGTATCTTTGATACTCAAGCTAACGCGTTTCTCAGCAAGGTTGATTTCCAAGATTTTCACTTGAACTTCTTGTCCTTCTTTCAACACTTCATGAGGTGTACCAATGTGACGGTGTGCGATTTGGGAAATGTGCACAAGACCTTCAACACCTGGAGCTACTTCAACGAACGCGCCGAATGCTGCAAGACGTTTAACAGTACCCGTTACGATATCACCAGCTTTGAAATCACGCTCAACATTGGACCAAGGACCATCTTGCGTTGCTTTGATGCTCAAGCTGATTTTGTCATTAGACGCATCAAGTTTAAGGATTTGTACCTTAACTTTGTCGCCTTCTTTAACAACATCAGATGCTTGTTCTACGTGTTGCCAAGCAAGTTCGGAAATATGAACAAGGCCATCAATACCACCGATATCAACAAATGCACCGAATTGTGTCAAACGTTGAACAGTACCATCAAGTACTTGACCAACTTGAAGACCTTCAATGATTTTCTTTTTGTTCGTTTCGAACTCTTCATCCAAAATATCTTTTTGAGATAGGATGACTTTGTTTTTCTCGCGATCGATTTCTTTCACACGAAGACGCAATGTACGCCCTTTGTAAGAGGAGAAATCTTCAACGAATTGACGCTCAACCATGGAAGCAGGTACGAAACCACGTACACCGATATCCACAACTAGTCCGCCTTTAACAACTTCAGCAACTGCAGCTTCAATGATTTCTTTGCTTTCTAGTTGTCCTTGAAGAGTTTCCCAAGCTTTCTCGTTGTCAACAACGCGTTTGGACAATACCAATGTTTCTTTTGCATCGTTGATGGAAACGATTTTCAATTCAACTTCTTGACCTAACTCAACTGCTTGTGCAGCGTCGTTCAAGCTTACGGATGAAAGCTCACGAACTGGGATGACACCATCGTATTTGTAACCGATATCGACGAAAGCTTGATCAGCGTCTACTTTAACGATTTTGCCTTTAACTGTAGCGCCTTTCTTCAGCACAGCAACATTGTTAAGCGCATGCTCTGCTTCTGCTTGTGAAACGGCCGTTTCTTGAGCTTCCTGTGATTGATCTTCAACTTTTACTTCATCTGACATGAGATTATCCTCCTCTATTTACAACCAACAAAAATAATTTATAAGTCACAAAGCAGCAGACAAGCAACTACTCTGTTTCAAACACAATAATAAGTTCGAATCACTTTAAGGTTAGTATAATTCCAAGCTTTCGATTCCATACATTTCTGACTAGGCTTTACTAGTAACCGTATGTAGTCGGCGTATTTCTTTCATGATCGCCTCTGTAGCCAGCTCTAGATCTTCTGAGCTCCCTCCTGCATAAGCAGTCAAATCCAGCGGCGCCCCATAAACGATTGTCATACGACGGAATAGTGAATAATTGCCTACGATAGCTACTGGAACAACAGCTGCACCGGACTTCAATGCAAGACTTGCTGCGCCTTTTTTACCCATGCCTCCAGCATTGCTTCTTGATCCTTCTGGAAAAACGCCAAGGATATTGCCGTCACGCAACAGCTGTACAGCCAGTCGAATCGACTCTCTGCTAACACCGCCGCGCTTAACAGGGAATGCCCCTACTTTGGAAATGATCGTCCCAAGTACTGGGATATCAAACAGCTCTGCCTTGGCCATGAAATGAACCTTCCGCCGCAGAGGTGAACCTAAGAAAGGCGGATCCAAGTAACTGGTATGATTACCACACAAAACCACTGCGCCTTGTGCCGGTACATTCTCCATCCCGATCGCTCGCATTCGGAAAAATACGGTAAAAATAAATCGAAATAAGGCTCTTCCGATGCGATATAGCATCTTTATTTGCCACCTCCGACTTTGTCCTTGCAAAGTCCAAGGATTTCGTCCACAACTTCTTCAATCGTCATTGACGTACTGTCCATTAACACGGCATCATGCGCCTTACGCAGCGGTGATATTTCCCTAGCCTCGTCGAATTGATCGCGACGTGCGATATCTTGCTCCAATTCGGAAAGAGTTAGTGTATTCGTACCACTGAGTTCTAGTTCCTTGAATCGGCGCTCAGCACGTTCCTCCACACTCGCAGTTAAGAAAACTTTAATTTCTGCATCTGGCATGACATGCGTACCAATGTCACGGCCATCCATGACTACGCCTTTGGAAACAGTCATTTGCTTTTGCAAAGCAACTAACAAATGACGTACAGCACCATAGCTGGCAATTTGTGAAACATGTGTCGTTACTTCCGCTGAACGGATTGCTTTCGTCACATCAACACCATCTACGAATACTTGTTGTCCTTCCTCTCCAGGTATGAGCTCCAGCTTCATGCGATTGGAGAGCGCAGCCACTTCTGTTTCTTGCTCAGGTAGCAGCCCTTCTTGCTGTACTTTCCATGTTACTGCTCGATACATGGCTCCTGTATCCACGTAAATGAAACCTAACGCACCGGCGACTAGCCGTGCAATGGTACTTTTACCGGCTCCAGCAGGACCATCTATGGCAATATTGAACTTATCCAAGCTGCTGTTCCTCCTAACAATACTTCACAGTACCTTACGTACAAAAAAGCAGGCACTTGCCTGCTAATTACTAGAAATTATACCACAGAACATGGTCACATGCAAAACTTGGGTTCATTCCTTCGTTGATTTCAAGCGCTTAGGAGCGTTCTTTCATTGGATGTTCTGGCACGATATACGGTTGCCCTTCCAGCGGCTCAACACGTGTAAAATGCTTACGAATATATGCATTTTGCAGCAAAGCTTGTACACAAACTAGCAGAATAACAACAAAAATGACAGCTCTAATAATGATCTTCTCTACTTTCACCGAGAAGCGAATAAATAACTGCTCATACGATTCTGACTCTTGCTCCTTCGACATGAGACCACTCTCCTGCTAGCTTGCAATATGCTTAGCAGTATGCCCGCAGTCGACTCCTCTCAATCCTTAACGTTTACGAAAATCCATTTGTCTTTCGAAGCAAAAGCGAATCAACTTCTGCCGCTCTCTATCCGCAATTTCTGCGAATCGAATCATCACAAGTTGTTTACCTGTCTCAGTCGCCTTCACTCGGACCACTTCACCCGTGAATGGGATATGTTCGATTGCGCCATTTTTGAAAGGGGCTAGCACCCAACATGTAATAATTGCATTTAAACCGATCGGGATATGTCCATCACAAATAAATGAAATACCGCCACCGCCAACGTCATCCGTTAAGCCAATGAATTGGATTTGGTCATTGAGCTTCACAGCAATCTCAAGTTCAGCCAATACCCGCAAAAAATTCCTGCGTTGTATTTGCGTTATTGCACTTAACTCAGGGAGTCGCAATTCAATTAAACGGATGACGTCTTCCGTGAAACCTGTGACCTCCGTGGTGAAATAGTGTTTTACACCGCCTTGTCCAAGGAAGTGTGCGCTTATTTCATCCCCATGATACATCTTTTTCAAGCGTCCTGTTTTCTCATTCAGCGGGATTTCAATAATGATCGCGCTTTCTGTCACATCCGCGATTCGAGACTTGTACTCGATTTTGGTCTCATCTTCATCAATACTGTTCATTTGCATATGTAATATCTGGTTGACCTTAGGAAGCAATTTCCGCACCTCCGCGAAGTATTATGTCCTAATTATACCATGCGATCAACAATTAGATAGAAAAAAAAGAAACAGGCCATTTGCCTGCTTCTTCTCTACTAAGATTTTCCTTTTGCAGCTTCTACCTGATCCTGACGGATCGTCTCAATTTTCTCTTCCATGCCCACATCCGCATTAACATAAATCCGATAGATATTGTTATTCATCGTACCAATAAATTCATGACACAGCACCTCTTCGTCCAGATCATTCTTGATGATTGCGAGAGATTCACCGGTCACTTTCATTTTAGAACTCAGTTGCTTACGCGCTTGATCGGCAGTAATTTTGGGCTGACCAATTTTGCGATCTTTTTGCGAATAAATATAATTAGTAGCTTGTAACCCTGTTACTTCAAGCGTATCCAAGGCAACTTTGACCGTTACTTGTTCGGGGTAAATGGTGACATTGTTTTCTTTCTTTGCAAAAAGAATGGTCGCGGTGTTCTGATATTGATCATAACTAATGGCACTTAAATCCTTATATTCATGTTGATCCAAAAATTCATTGGCTACATCTCTTGCTTGACGAAGATTAAACTTCGAGGATGTCACATCACGCGACTTCATGAAGTAAATGAGATGTCCGCCTTTTTTAGTGAAATCCATTTGTGTATCCGCTTTGGAAGCATCCCCGCTCGGAACCACAACACTAAAGCTTTGAAATTCTGGTGCATTTCCACCGTTTTCAATCACTTTAATGTTTGCTGAATCTTGAACACCAAGGAATGCAATGGCTTTCTTTTTAATTTGATCAGCCGTCATCTCGTTCCCTGTCAACATTTTAACATCATTTTTGGAGAACACTGATAAGTTGCCTGTCCCCCAATTTAATTCGTCATATCCGCCTACTTGCTTATCCACAATCTTAAAACCATCGATAATCGCATTGTCATGCATTTGGTTCTCAGATACTAGCGCCGTCTCTACATCCATCCATCTTAAATTATTCGCAATGACTTTATCTTGAACGCCGCGAATTTCTTTCGTAATATCAGCAGAATGTGCGTAAAGCGTGTTCAACGTATTCATTTCCGCTTCTGTTAAAGGTTGCTTCGTCATATCTCGTACCGACATCCGATAAGAGAAATTCGCCATATTTGCTAGAAAATCTTCTGTTTTATTAAAAGGCAGCAGCATAAGTGGCAATTGGGTGATATCGCTTTGTGCTTGACTCGTTAGACGCCAAACATTCACTAATCCTTTTCGATAGGAAGGCTCCGATGTTTCATTCACGGCCAATGTATTTCCTAACTCCGTATGTAGCTTATCCATGTGAAAGGACAGATCGTGAAACGCCCGTTGATACTGATTTTCTGCTTTAATTAATATCGTATTCTTCTCTTGGTGCTCTAAATACCCCCATACAGAAGCCCCGATCAATGCCAGCAATAGAAATGGAAACATGACAATACTTAATCTTTTATACACAGAACTGCTCCTTTCATACCCAATCTTGCGCTTAGTTTTTACGCGAGGAGGCAGGTTTATACAAGATTGACACAAAATAAAAGCCTCACAGTCCTGCATGGACGGGAGGCGTTAACCACAATTCTATACAAAAAAAGGCCTATTCGGAAGAATGGCCTTTCGCTAACTTTCGGTCTCTATTTCAAAGTCGTTCTCATTACTGCATATGCATTGCCGAAATCCCGTTTCAATTTTGTCTTTTTCCTTTTTACCTCGTAAAACGAACTTCTCACCACATAATCGACATCGGATCTTCACTTTCACGCGCATCGTTAATGACATGTATGCCCTCCCGGTCTATCCCCATTCCATGTAATGGAGCTCACCAATTATACAGTCATTATACCCAATTCATCCCATTTTAATCTTCTCATCAACGGTCACAACGCGTAAGGGAGAGTGTGCATTCGCACGATCAACGCGCCAAATCGACCGTATCCACAGAAATGTCATCAGCGGAATCATAATCCACATCCAGCCTGTTTTGAAAATGAGCAAAATATAATCGAAAGCACCATGCCACGCAATCGGAAGCAGAAGCGACATCCAGAGGTACCTGTTTTGCTTGTGAGGAACGAATTTCGCTTTCCCCATGTAATATCCCATCATCACACCGAATAAGGCATGACCCGAAACAGGCAGCAGTGCACGAAGCATTAGAGCTGAGAACGAAGAAGCATGTAAGAAGGCGTAAATGATATTCTCTAGGGTTGCGAAGCCGAGACTTACAGCTACCGCGTACACAATTCCATCATAGGGCTCATCGAAGGCTTCATGGCGGAAAATCAAATGATACAACAATAACCACTTCAGAAACTCTTCAATGCCTCCAGATAGAAAAAAGGACGTCATAATCGTGCCATTGCCGAATTCTTGAATAAATGCGTTCTGTAGAACCATCGTCGGATACACAAGGAGTACACCGAAGAGAAACATGCGAATCACTAAATGTATAGGTTCTGTTTCATATCGATCCTTCAGATAAAAGTAGGCGAGCAACGAGAGACCTGGGGCTATGGCTGCCAGTAAAATAGGCACGATATGCAAAGTTCCAGCTCCCCTCTCTTTTTGAAATACATACCTCTATTATAGTCGTTCTTGTTTGACTTATCTACTTGTAACACATGACACCTTAGTTGCGTATTATGGAAAACAAAACAAGCATCCTCAAAAACGGTTGTTTTTGGGAGATGCTTGTTTCATTGGACTGCATGAGGACGTGAGTCCTGCTTACTTGAAGTGACGGCAGAGCACCTTCACAGCATCATCAGCGATAATCGTCTTTCCGTATTCTTCGAGGACGGCTAACGTTATAGAGGAAGCTTCACCAAACTCAGATAGGACAGCAATGAGTGCTTGATACTTCGTCTCTTCAAGATCTACAGGCTCAAGCTGTAAAATATATTTCCCTTTGTACGAATACAGGGTACCGCCTTCCATCAGAAGGGGATTGATTACTTTGGATACACGCAGCAGATCTTCAAAATCACGGAAAGCATAGGAGATTAAATCGCTTTGTTCAAGCGTAACTTCCATTTCGTACACTTCTTCAGCTTCGTGATCGTCATATGCATCAGAACTTGCATACAAATCAAGCTTACCTCTGGTTACAATTACAACCATTCCTTGTGCTGGGAGTGCGAATACCTCAACAGCAAGCGGGCCGGACGGGTCAAATCCGAGCTCCGAATAGGCTTGATCCATCATTTCACTAAACAACTCGTGTACTTTTGGAATTTCTCTCCACATGTCGTCTTTTTGAATTCCACGTTCAGTTAAGTCATCGAATGTTAGGAAAATCCGTATCTTATCCTGACTTAAGCGTTCTATTTTCATGATAGGATCCTCCTTTGAGCTCTCCACTAGGAAAGCTTGCATCGAAAGCATGGTCACCTTATTTCAATCAGAATATGTTAGAAAAATAAAAAGGTGAACCATTAATTAATAAATGGACATGCATCCATCTATTGTTTTCACCTATCATGTTAACACTAATTCAAACCAATTGCACGCGATAGTTATGTATAAAAAGAAAAAGCACAGCCGGCCCCGTGGGTATGCCAGACTGCGCTGCGAGCTTATTATTATTGAATTGTAGCGTTGCTTATTTTATTATCTTGCAGAATTTCGCTGACGGTTGCCTTCAAATGCGGGTCTTCTTTCACAATTTTCTCCACTTGATTCAAGCCATTTGTACTCGTCGAGGAGAAATTTCGGGAGGCAGATTCTCCAAAAGATTTGCTCGCGAACGTTTCTTTCGCCTTATCCATGACATTGCCCATCGATTGATTGGATGAGCTAAATGCTGAGAAGAGCATCGATTTACTTTTGCGATTGAGATAAATGACAGCAGCCGCGCCTGCAATACCACCAAGCATAAATGTGCCTAATTTCATTGGATCTCCCTCCATGATAAGTAGTATGAAGCCTTCCTAGGTTGTGCGAGTTTAGAAGGGAGCATACGTCAAATCAGCAGGTAAACATAGGAGAATTGACATCTGCGAAATATGTATATACTTGTGGTACTATAAGGAATGACTACCATGTAAGGATCTGAGGAGAAGACATATGATGAAAAAGAAAGCAAGTACCTTGCTCCTGTCGGTCATGCTTTTATTAGCTGCCTGCAGTTCAAATCAAACAGAAACGAGCCCTGCTGCCTCAACAAGCTTGGCCCCAACAACACAAGCAACAGCTAGTCCAAGCCCAACTTCCAGTCCAACACCAACCGCGGCATCTACGCCGACACCAACACCAACACCTGTTGCACCTGAAGTCGTTCAAAAGACTTATCACATGAACAAGAATTATGATATTGTACCGAATGACCCGAATGGCAATAAGAAAGTCGTCCTGTTAACCTTTGATGATGGCCCTAAAGATCAAGCGATGAATCAATCTCTGATTGATATTCTGAACAAACACAAAGCGAAAGCAATCTTCTTCATGAACGGCTATCGCATTAAGCAAAAGCCGGAGCTCGTTAAGCTTGTTCATGAAAGCGGAAATATCATCGGCAATCACGCTTGGGATCATGAGAATCTGAAAGATATGGCGAATGAGAAGATTGATAAACAGGTGGATGATGTACAACAAGCTGTGAAAGACATTATTGGGCAATCCCCGCAGTTTTTCCGTCCCCCATTTGGTTCAGGCAACGATTATTTGAAAACGAAAATTAAAAACAACAAAATGCTTTATATGACATGGTCTAACGGTTCGTTGGATTGGGATATGACGAATAAAAATAATGATTCGAACAAAGTCATTGAGAATGTGTTGCAACAGCTTCACAATGGCAGCAACATCCTCATGCATGAACTCCCTTGGACCGTGAGCGCCCTCGATACGCTGCTTACAAAGCTGGAGGAAAAAGGCTATACGTTTGTAGATCCGAATGCGATCGAGCTTGAAATGCGGTAGAAATGAAAATAAGAGCCATACGGCTGCCACGAAACTACCGGGCAAACGTATGGCTCATTTTATGGTCTCATAACGAAGAATATTTAATCCCCCAAACAGTTAGACTCACCACCAACGCGATAAACAGCCATAGCAGGGTCATATAAAAAAGATTCGTCCATTTACCTTGTTCTGAAGGATGTACGGCTCTACGCGGCGGTAAATAGGTCTCATCCTCCTGCTTCTCATCCACTCCAGGATTCGATCGCGAAGCTACTCTATCTCCTACACTCATGAAACTTGATCTTCCTCCTTGCTAAAACGAAGTATGCATCCCATCACCATATCAATCATAAAGTGAGCAATTATCGGTGTCCATAGGCTTCCCGTATGAAGGTAAATCCAACCTAAGCCATAGCTTATACAGAAAACCATGCCTGTCATAAGCCAATGCTGAAGATACCGAACATGAATCGCAGCGAACAGAATACTAGTCCAGTAAGGCCCCCATGCATGTTGAATCGCACCACGGAATAGGACTTCTTCACAGACAGATACGATAAATGAGATAAGTGCAATATGCCAAAGGGCTCTATTTCCAAAAATCATTTGATTAATGCCGCCGTCATCCGCAACTTCCTTGGGTACCCATCTTGAAATAAGCAAGTCGACACCAAGCACCACTACAGCAAATAAGCATCCCCAAATCACAACTTTCCATCCGCCTTGAAAGGATAAAGCAGAAAGAATCTTAGAATTGCTCTGAAATAATAAGATGATTATTCCGATAATAAGCGTAAGCAGTTGTGTAAAGTAAAGATTTAGTAATAAAGTCTTGTCATTCAGCTCACTAATGTCAACTTTCCCAATACGAAGGTTCTTGAAATCGAATTTTTTCAAAGGAAGTACCTCATTTCCTTATAATATTCCTTTTTAATGCTGATTGACCTATACTAAAACAAATATCAAAGACAACAAGGAGCTAGATTTATGGAGAAGCGTCTTACTCGCACTGATTATTTATTTGCCCTCATGTTTATCTTTATGCTGGTCTGTATCCTTGGCGCGTTTTTCTATGGGTTACGATTAGGACAATCAAAAGCGGATTTGAAGTATGATAAAATAATGAACGTAGGTAAAGCCGCCGCAGTCCCCGAAGTAGGTGCTTATGACCAACAAGTGCTAGTGTCATATTACCATACCATCTTTTTACCCTTTAGGGAATTTCAGAATAAATGGTTTGAATTGCTGAGTCAAATCGAGATGGATAATGCCGCTGTGGACGCTTCCGCTGTCCTGAAAGAGCTTAGTAAAATTGCTGCGGACAAATACAATACATTACAGAACAAAAATATGCCTGCGTCTTCACCACTGCTGGTTCAATCACACCAAGGTTATTTAAAGAGCTTAAAGCTTTTCACAGATGCATTAAATACATACCAATCGAAAGCGAACGCCCAAAGCCATTCACAGTTAATTGATGCGATTCACAAGGACGCTTATTTTCTTGAAGCCAAGACACAAGCTTTAACCGCTCAAAAAAATTATTTTGACTCCATTCTTGTGTGGAATGGTACATTGGATCCAGATATTGAATATTTCGATTCCAACAATACGGCTAATCTTGATCAGTGGCGATCCATGAATTTGAATGTAAAGAATGTTTATATCACCGCTAAATTGTTGAAAAACAAAGCCTTCTCGCCATTTTATCCGCAGGATTTAACGATAAGAATTGACGAGTTCATCGCCTCAGGTCAAGCTAAGAAATTAAATGTAACCGATGTAAATCAAACGATGGAATTATTGCTAAGTACCAATGCCGTTCGAACAGGCGACTTTGTCAAAGGGAAATCCAAATGGTATACCAATGAGATGTTACCTCAATTACCCTTCTTTTCAGATGTAAATTAATAAAAGCTGAGCATGTGGTTGATAAACCGCATCCTCAGCTTTTTCAGTTTAGTCGTATTGGAAGCCGCGGAACATAGCAATGGCTGCCATTCCTCCATCAACATTGATGACGCGATCAAACCCATTCTCTTTCAAATATTCAGCTACACGCATACTGCGCACCCCATGTGCACATACAATATATATGTCTTCATCATCTGGAAGCTCCCCCATACGCAGCGGTATTTGCTGCATCGGAATGAGCTTCGCTTCTTCCATATGATAATACTCCCACTCATGGGGCTCTCTTACATCAATGATCACACTTTTGCCAAGCGATTTCTTTTCTATCTCTTGGAGAAAAATTTGCGGATAAATGCGATTGATTTCCATTTCCGTACACACTCCTGATTTTTTAAAATGAGATCTTAACATTCACTGTACCATACACGAAATATAGGCTCAAATATGAACAAAAACTCATTGCTTTCTTAACATTCATGCTATAAAATAAACGAAAAGCTTCTGAATGATTGTCAATCCGAACATTTATGACGTAAAAGTGAAAATCGTTCGACATGTATTGACACGATTTCGAACGCATGGTAATCTAGTAAAAATTCTATATCACAGTACAGCGTTGACGGAGCCAAGCAAGTAAAGTAGCTTTCAGAGAACCGATGGTAGGTGAGAATCGGTAGCGAACTATTGCGGAGCACTCCAGAGTTATTGCATTGAACATCTTGAGTAGATGCAATCGGGATAGGAACACGTTACAGTTCCAGGTCGCAAGACCAAATGAGGCTACCCATGCGAATGGGCAGCGAACTAGGGTGGTACCACGAAAGCAATCTCTCGTCCCTTTGGCTACAGGCTAACTGTCTGTATCCGAGGGCTGGGAGTTTTTTTATGTTCAAATCTAAGGAGGAAACGAATTATGTTCAAAGTTCTAGTATCCGATCCAATTAGTGACATGGGAATTCAAATGCTTTATGATGCAACTGATGTTGAAGTGGTTAAGCAATCCGGTCTATCCGAAGACGAACTCATCGCAATCATCGGTGAGTACGATGCCCTCTTAGTTCGTAGCCAAACGAAAGTAACCGAGAAAATCATGACTGCCGGCACAAAGTTGAAAGTCATCGGCCGCGCTGGTGTAGGTGTCGATAATATCGATTTGGAAGCAGCGACAAAACGCGGAATTATCGTAATCAATGCTCCTGATGGAAACACAATCGCAACTTGCGAGCTTACATTCGCTATGATGATGGCAACAGCTCGTATGATTCCACAAGCGTACAAGAAAACAGTTGGCGGCGAGTGGGATCGTAAATTCATCGGCGTTGAGCTTCGTAACAAAACACTAGGTATTCTCGGAATGGGACGTATCGGTAGTGAAGTTGCGAAACGCGCGAAAGTATTCGGCATGAACGTTATCGGGTATGACCCATTCTTGACAGAAGAGCGCGCTGAGAAAATGGGCGTTAAGCTTGGTACGGTTAACGAAATCGCTGCTCAAGCGGATTTCATTACGGTTCACACACCACTTACACCTGAAACGCGCCACTTGATTTCCAGAACACAATTCGAGCTTATGAAGCCAGGCATTCGTATCATTAACTGTGCGCGCGGCGGTATTATTGATGAGCTAGCACTAGTTGAAGCGATTGATCAAGGCATCGTGGCAGGAGCAGCATTCGACGTATTCGAAGTAGAGCCGCCTGCGAAAGATCACCCTTTCTTAAACAACCCGAAAGTGATCGTAACACCTCACCTTGGCGCATCGACAATCGAAGCACAAGAGAACGTAGCGATCGACGTATCCGAAGAAGTTCTTCACATTCTTCGCAACGAGCCATTTAAGAACGCTGTTAACATGCCTCCAGTTCCTGCTGACGTGCTTAACAAGCTGCAACCATACTTTAGTCTTGGTGAGAAAATCGGTTCTGTTCTTGGTCAAATTGCCCAAGGTGCTGTTTCTGAAATCATCATTAACTATGCAGGTGATTTGATGGATGTGGATACAAGTCCGTTAAATCGTTATATCGTAAAAGGTATTTTCCAAAACCAATTGGAATCCATCAACATTATCAATGCGATGCATCTGGCTAAATCACGCGGCGTGAACATCGTCGTGCAAAAATCAAATGCATCCAACAGCTTCACTAACCTTGTTACCGTAACGGTTAAAACGAAGCAAGAAGAGAAAACTCTTGCAGGTACACTACTTGCAGGCTTCGGCGAGCGTATCGTGCGTATTGATCAATACCCAGTTGACTTCGCTGCTGAAGGTAACTTGCTACTGATCTCCCACAACGATAAACCAGGTATTATCGGGCGCGTTGGTACATTGCTAGGAAGCAACCAAGTTAACATCGCGACCATGCAAGTGGGTCGTAAAGTAATCGGCGGGTCCGCAATCATGGTTCTGACGATTGATAAAACAGCTCCTGCAGAAGTGTTGGCTGAATTGACAAAGCTTGATGAAATCGTGAATGTTCGTGCACTTACGCTCTAATAAGCACAAATTGTTTCACGAACAACAAGATTTTATCTGAATATTCTACACATGAAATAGGCGTTTGCTGAGTATTCCTAGCAAACGCCTATTTTTTGTGTCGAAATTGGCACAATTTTCTGTTTATTTGTGTTCACAAGGCAAGCAGATCGTAAACGTGCTGCCGTGCCCCCATGAGCTTTGTACCGTTACTGTACCATGATGCGAATCAATGATATTCTTGACGATTGCGAGGCCAAGTCCAGTCCCCCCTGAGGATCCGCGCGTACGCGCTTTGTCTGCCTTGTAGAAGCGTTCAAAAATGAACGGCAAGTCTTCGGCAGGGATACCCTGTCCTTCGTCAGCGATCTCAATACGGATCGCTGGCCGATCCTTCGAGAGGCACGCCTCCGCCTTCATGGCAATACGCGCCTCTGCAGGCGTATGGCGGAACGCGTTGTCGAGCAGGTTCGTCAACACCTGCTCCAAGCGATCCTCATCCGCACGCTGCAGGATGAGCGGCTCTTCCGGCAGCGACACGCTAAGCGCGATGCCGCGCTCTTTGGCCAGCACCGCGAATTTGCGGTGCACGCGACGCACCAGGGAGTCGATCTCGACCTCCCTGAAGGAAAGCTCGAGATGGCCGGCCTCCATCCGAGCCAGATCAAGCAGGTCACGGACGAGGCGCCCCATACGGAGCGATTCGTCGTGAATGACCTGCACCAACTCCACGCGCTCCTCCGGCGTGGAGGGAATATCATCGAGCAGGGCTTCACTATAGCCCTGCAGCATGGAGATTGGCGTACGCAGCTCGTGTGAGACGTTCGCCACAAAATCCTTGCGCAGCTTATCCAGCCGCTCCTCCTCCGTCACATCCCGGAGGACAGCCACAGCGCCGCGCACCTGGTCTTGCGAGTACAGCGGCGTCATAGCCACGGACCAGACGCCATTCTTTACATGAAGCTTCGTAGCAGCTTCTGCCGACTCATCGACAACCGCTTCAAAGAGCGGAATCAACGGCACAGGAATTGGCTTGGTGTTCGGATTGCTGTAGCTCATGAGTCCCCAATCGCCAAGTGCGGTATCCGGTTTTGGGAAACGTCTTGGCTCTCCCTCATCATCAGACCACTCAATTGTGCTCCACTCTTCTACGATCTTCTCCCCTTGTGGGTTGCTCAGCATAACAGATCCATTCACATCCAGGGTGATCACCGCATCGGTCATACTTCCTAGAATGCTTGATAAATGTTCCTTTTCCTGACTAAGGGCTTGAATGCTTTCCTGTACCTTTTCGCCCATGTGGTTAAACGTTTTGGCTAGCTCACCAATCTCATCTTTGGATAAAATAGGGACACGTCTTCCATATTCCCCATGTGTAATAAAATCGGCTGCTTTCTTCAATTGCTGCAGCGGCCTTGTAATTTGCGAGAACAAGAAGAAGGCGAAGAAAGTTGTCATGAGAAAACCAACAATGGAAACATAAACAAACAATCTTAACATATACGATTGCGTGGCTTCTAATGATTGAAGGGATTGATACAACAAGGTTGCCCCTACAATGCCCCCCTCCAAATTGAATAGCGGCACTGCTACAACGAGGTATTCCGATCCAGCATCAAAGCGTCCTGTACGCGATTTATTGACTTGCTTATCAATGGTTTGTCCGGTAAACACAGGCTTCAATTCTTCTGCTGTATAAAAATCAGAAACATGGAATTCAGCTAACTGACTCCCGTTCGTTCGTGGGATGACCATTTCCTTCATATCTGTAGAAATCACAAGCATTCTTGAGTCTTGAAAGCTGAGCAACTCATTACTTAATTGATAGAATTGCTCATTGTACATGTGTGTCGTTGCTTCTTCCGAAAACTTGATTGCCGTTTTTCTCATATCATCGCGTTGATCCGTAGCATTTGAGAAATAATTTTCCATATAATTGACAAGAAAAAAGCCCAGTATGAGCAAAACAACCCCAACTAGGCCAATAATCGTTAACCACAATTTCCCGACGACACTCCTGAAAATAAACACTTATTTAGGCACCTCTAGCTTGTAGCCTACACCCCATACGGTCGTAATCATTGCGGCAGCATCCGGGGATACTTTATTTAATTTTTCACGAAGTCTTTTTACATGTGTATCTACCGTACGTAAATCTCCAAAAAACTCGTAATTCCAAACATCCTTCAACAGCTCTTCACGAGAGAAAACTTTATCCGGAGATACAGCTAAGTAATGCAGCAATTCATACTCTTTCGGCGTTAAAGCAACTTCCTGACCACCCGCTGTCACACGATGTGCATCATGCTCGATAATCAGGTTCGGGAATACAATATTATTGCTGGAGCTTGCATCTTTGGATAGATAAGCCGTTGCTGATGAGCGGCGTAGGATCGCTTTCACCCGATAGATCACTTCACGAGGCGAGAACGGTTTAACCACATAGTCATCCGCTCCCACTTCAAATCCACTCACACGATTCGTCTCTTCACCTTTCGCAGTCAACATAATGACTGGTGTGGACTTCACTTGACGAAGGCGTGCACATACTTCAATCCCATCGATGCCAGGCAGCATCACGTCGAGCAAGATTAAATCAAAATCGGTTTCCGACGCCATCCGCAAAGCGGTTTCTCCGTCCTCCGCCTCTTCAATGAGATAACCTTCTTTCTCTAAATACATGCGCAGCAATCGGCGAATACGTTCTTCATCATCTACAACGAGTATACTTGGCTTCAATTCCATGGAGCGTCACATCCTCTTTTAATGTACGTACTTGATATTAAACACCTGCATACGAATGCAGTCCTGCAATCACTAAGTTCACACCTACTAAGGTGAACATAACCACGATAAATCCTATAACCGTTAACCAAGCGGATTTTTTACCTTGCCAACCTTTTGAAAGACGAAGATGTAGGAATACAGCATAGAATAACCAAGTTATCAATGCCCATACTTCCTTGGGATCCCATCCCCAAAAGCGGCCCCATGCCTCCTGAGCCCAAATCATCGCAAAGATCAGTGCACCCAGTGTAAAGATCGGATAACCAATCGCAATAGCACGATAACTGATTTCATCCAAATCTTCTGCATCCATTCCTTTTACAACGGGACCAATCGCCGCTCCTAAAGGTTTGCGCGCAACTAGGCGTGCTAGCCAATAGAGGATTAAACCTCCTAGAATGGACCAAATCACGGTATTCAATTTACGTCCCGCACTTGCCCCTTCCATCCAGGATGGCGCTGTGAATAATGGCTCTGACATCCCTAAGAATGACTTCATCTCCACGAGTTGTGTATCATACGGTTGTACAATTGGAGGCAATACATACGTTTCCGTTGTATGATTCGTTTCCTGCACACCTTGCGCGTTGGTTACAATCACGTCTTTGGAGAAGACTGCTTTGTAACCCGATCCATTAAATGTAAATATTGACGCAATAAATGCCACGAGCATAAGGATAAAGAATAGGGTTAGCTCAACACCACGTTGTTCTTTTTTATCCGTCTTCGTCGTACCTTGATAGTCGACAGCACGCAGCAGATACATCAAGCCGCCGGCAAAGCCTACTCCAAAGAAAGCTTCTCCAGTTGCTGCCGTCGTCACGTGAATTTTGAGCCAATAGCTCTGTAGTGCAGGAATCAATGGCTGTACTTCACTTGGGAATACAGATGCATAAGCAATGATGATAAAGCCAATCGGTAAAGCAAAGACCCCAAGCACAGGTGTCCGATAGATGAGATATACGATCAAGAAGGCACACATGATCATCATCCCTAAGAAGGTCATAAATTCATACATATTGGAGGTAGGGATATGACCCCCTTCTGCCCATCTGGTGAAAAAGAACGTCACATGACAAGCAAAACCAATGACCGATGTTATAAAAGCGACGAAGCCCCACTGTCTCGTGTGATCCTCGGGCTTCCGATTGCTCCATCTTTTACCGGTAATCGATAGGACGAACAGGAAGAATGCGAGCAAGTATACAAAAAAAGCGATGAGTAGAAAGGTGCTGCTGACAGAGTTTACATTCACCCCTGGTTTCCTCCATTTGCTAATGTTTTCGGCTGAACATCTAAATCATTCTTATTTAAGGCGGCGGCAACTTCATTGCGAAGTCCGAACCAGTTCTTGTTCGTGTGACCGCCCAGCGTAAGCTTACCCTCATCAATTCGAATCCAAATGCGTC
Source organism: Paenibacillus qinlingensis (assembly GCF_031455095.1). GTDB lineage: Bacteria > Bacillota > Bacilli > Paenibacillales > NBRC-103111 > Paenibacillus_E > Paenibacillus_E qinlingensis_A. The sequence continues at coordinate 691,935 of NZ_JAVDSB010000001.1, read as the reverse complement.
GATGCTGCCAATAAAAGCCCATGATGACCCCGATCATAAAGATCGCAGAGCCAACCCAGATATACGGCATAGCTTTATCTACGCGGATATTCAAATAAGTCGTGTAATTAGCAAACTGAACGCCTTCCATAGAACCCACTGCTATCTTCAACTTTTGGCTAATTGCACCGTTAATCGTATCTTGCGAGAACGTTTCCTTATCAATTTGTCTTGGGAAATATAGATAAGGTTCGCCTTTTTCTGCTAGCCCCGGCCCCGTAATACTAAAAATAAAAGCAGGAGCTTTCGGTTCGTTCGATTTCGAGATTGGTTGCCCCTTCTCCATGCCAAACTCCGGGAAAAAGCCTTTTAACGTAAGCTTATACGGTCCTACCTGGTAGGAATCCTTGGGATTATTCATAGGTAAATCAAAGCTGCCATAGGTCTCACCCGTTGTTGGGTTGCTTAACGTTGGTTTCACGGAGATCAGTAATGGCGTTGCTTTATAATCAAACTGATAGGCTTGCAGCCCCTTGTAATCCAGTGGGTGGTTCACAATGATGTTGGCTTTGTGGACTTCTTCCAGTACTGGCGCCTCTGACCCATCTTTGCAATTCGCTGTACAATGGTACAAAATTGCTTGCGTTTCATACGTTTTAGGAACGATCTGACCTTTCGACTTAATGCTTTCAGGCAGATCTTGCTCATCATACAACGTAAGTGTAAACTTCTCATTTTTGATGTAGTACGAAGTATGGGGGATTGGCTTCGTTTCGCCTTCGAGAATACCCATATATTGATCCATATGCCAACCAGGGATGCTTCGCATCAGCACACCGATGAGAAAGATAATGAGTCCAATATGATTAATATAGGGACCCCAACGGCTAAAACGATATTTTTCAGCAAGAAGCGCTGAACCCTCTGTATGTACGCGATAATTTTTTTTACGTAAAAGTGTACCTAACTTATTCGTCCATGCAATCTCATCCGTACCTTCAGGCAAGTTAGTTACGTAGGTAACATTTTGTCGAGTAAGGAAATTGATATGCTTGCGTATTTGCTGCTTGGATAGCGCCCGATATAAGGGCAGAACACGATCCAGACTGCATATGACAAGCGAGGTTCCGATCATGAATAGTAACGTGATGAACCACCAGGAACTGAAAGTGTGAGAAAAACCAAGCGCGTGGTAGATACTCCCTAGCGTTCCATAATTATCCGTGTAGTATTGCGTTGGATCCATGTCCAGAAACGTATTCTCTTGTGGATAAATTGTTCCTACTGCCGAAGCTACCGTTGTAATGAATATAATCCATACGGCTATTTTGACCGAGGAGAAGAAATTCCAGACTTTATCGAGCAGAGAGGGATTTGATTTCTGAGAGCGGCGAGCCATGCCATCATAGCGCATTTCCAGAATATCTCTGCCATCGGCATCGATCAACGGATTGCCACATGATTCACACAGCGTAGTCCCTGTGGGATTCTGATGCCCGCAATCGCATTTGGTATTGTAGAACATGATGACCTCCTAAAAACATTGAGCCTGCGTGCGACATTTCTTGGACAACTTACGATTTTTTATTAACCAAGCTAGCCAAGGTCTCATCAATATAAGCCTCATCCATTTGGCCAATTCTTTTCACAGCAACTTTGCCATCCGCCCCTATGAAAAAGGTGGTTGGATAGTCCATAACGCCGTACAACTTACGTACAACTTCATTGGCATCGAGCAGCACCGGCATATTCAAATTGTATTGTTCCATAAAACTCTGAACGGTCACTTTATTCTTATCCACATTCACTTCCAAGAAAACGACGTCTTGACTCTTCCACTTATCATATTGCTTCTGAAGATCAGGCATTTCTTCTTTACATGGTGGACAAAATGTACCCCAGAAATTCACTAGCACAACCTTCCCTTTGTAATCGGAAAGCTCATGCGTCTTACCATCTAACCCTACCAAGGAAAAGTTCGTAGCTTTCTCCCCTTGCTGCGGGTACTTTTTGCTTGCTGAAGCAGACAAATTTGTAATAATCGTAAACACACCAATAATGAGCACGATTGCAAAAATCCCAATCTGTACCCACTTCTTATTACGACCCATTGATAATCACCTTCGCTTTGTCGACAATGTTAGTTTTGGCATATCGAATTATACCCTTATTATAACGAAAAGAAGGCCAATTCTTATTGGCCTTTTTGAACGTTATGTGTCCTTAGAGCTTCGTTCCTAAGCTCTTCAACCTCTTTGGGCGTCAAGTGACGATACTTCGCTCTTGGCAGACCTGTTAAGAAGATGGGACCAAATTTAATCCGCTTTAATTTGATAACTGGGAATGAAATCGCCTCAAACATCCGTCTAACTTGGCGGTTTCTTCCTTCATAAATCGTGATCTGAACGACGGACTCATTCTTCTCCATGTTCACATCCGCATACTCAACTTCGGCAGGTGCCGTCATCCCATCTTCTAACTGTATGCCCATTTTGAGCTTATCTAATAACGTGCCGTGTGGCACCCCTTTGACAGTCGCTTGATAGGTCTTTGGTACATGATGCTTAGGATGTGTCAATAAATGAGCAAACTCACCGTCATTGGTTAGAATGAGTAAGCCTTCCGTATCGTAATCCAATCGACCGACCGGATATACGCGCTCTCTGATCCCTGGCAAGAAATCAGTAACGACTTTACGTCCTTCTGGATCCGTTGCACTCGTAATTACACCTTTGGGCTTATTTAAAATGACATAGATCTTCTTCTGTTGACCTATCGCACGTCCATCGACCCTAATTTCATCTTCTTCTGTATTCACTTTCACACCCAGCGTCGTGACGACTTCACCGTTCACTTGCACGCGTCCCGCTGTAATGATCTCTTCACATTTCCGGCGGGATGCAATCCCAGCTTCGGCTAATACTTTTTGCAGTCTTTCCATTATCCGCTTTCACCTCAAGCTAATGATAACGGACTTAACCGCAAATCTCAAGCGGCAACCCACATTAACTGACAGAAGGTGACAGAATGTTGACTTTGAGCGGCCTCGTAGACACACAACGATTTAAGAAAATACCAAATAACAAATAACAAGGGATGCAATAAAGCCAACCGCATCGGAAATTAATCCAACTTTAAGCGCATAACCGGCTTTTCGAATGCCAATAGCGCCAAAATAGACCGTTATCACATACAACGTCGTATCCGTGCTCCCTTGCACCGTTGATGCTATACGTCCAATCATTGAATCCGGTCCAAATTGTTCAATCAAATCGGTGGTAAAAGCTAACGAACCCGCTCCCGTGATCGGTCGCAAAATAGCTAAAGGCAGCACTTCCGTAGGCACGCCGATACTTTCGAAGAAAGGCCGCATCCAGCCGATCAGCATGTCCATTGCGCCAGAAGCGCGAAACACAGAGATCGCCACCATCATCCCCACTAAGTGCGGAATGATTTTGATCGCCGTGTCGAAGCCGTCCTTAGCTCCCTCTACAAATGACTCATAGACGGGTACTTTACGGTATGCGGCGTACAGGGGAATGAATACGATCATGATTGGGATTGCCCATGCCGAAATGAGCGAAACGAGTGCGTACATGCCGGTTCATCCTTTCAGCGGAGGGATAGGTGAGCGCGATCTACGATACCATCGATCTACGAAAATGGCCGCTGTTGTTGAGATGATAGTCGCTATGAGTGTAGTGCCTACGATTTCTGCTGGATTCATGGAATTGAAATTCATACGTATCGCAATGAGTGTTGTTGGGATTAGCGTGATACTCGACGTATTTAGTGCAAGCAGCGTAGCCATTGCCGTACTAGCTTCGTCCTTGTTGGGATTGAGCTTCTGCAGCTCCTGCATCGCTTTAATCCCCATCGGAGTAGCCGCATTCCCTAAACCTAGGATATTTGCACTCATATTTGACATAATATAACCAATTGCAGGGTGATTCTTAGGAACACTGGGGAAAAGGAAACGTACTGCTGGTTGAAGCAGTCTAGCTAGCTTTTGTAAGATACCCGCATCTTCGGCAATTCGCATCATGCCCATCCAGAATACCAATACACTAATTAATCCGAAACAGACCGTTACCCCATTCTTGGCCCCATCAAAAGCCGCTTGTGTAACCAACTCGATATCTCCATTAATCGCCGCGACGAGGAAACCAACGACGATAAAAAACAACCAAATCCAATTCACCATAGCTTAACCTCCTTACAACCCGACTTTTGCCCTAACTTACCACCGATTAATCCGCCCATTGAGAGCCAGAAAGATTAAACAGTCCCTGTACAAGCATTCGGCAGATATACCCATACTTGGTCAGTATCGTCTCTTTATACGGAGAGCTGGGTTGAAATGAAAACGTCGCCTTCTCCGGTACGGCTAATAACGGATTCGTCTTATCATAGATCGGAATCGTTTGAATCAACTTGTTCTTCAATAAGATCTGTAAAGAGCCGCGCTCTGCTAGTCGATACTCTGTCGTCAAGGGATCCACTGACGTCACTTTGTGGGATAGGCTAGCATATTCACCTTCTGCAAGTGGATATTTAAATGTTCGGCTTGCCACCCATGGGGTTCCTTCAATCGCATCCCCTTTCTTCACTAACGTCTGCAGCGGAAAATGTGCAAAGCCGTATTGAAGCAATCTTGCGTGGTCTGCCCAGTCATCCCCATCATTCAATGTAACGACGACAAGTTGCTGCCCGTCTCTAGTAGCTGAAGAGACAAGGCAACGCTTAGCCAGCTTCGTATAACCGGTTTTTACGCCGTCGGCTCCTTCGAACATAGAGAGCATCTTATTCTTGTTCAACCAGGAGTAATCCCATGTTTCATTCGGGTTAGGTACTTTCTTCAACTTCGTAGACACGATGTCGGAGAAAACACTATTCTTAAGCGCATAAGCCGTCAACTTCGCCATATCGTTCGGACTTGAGCGATGCCCCTCACCTTCATCCAGTCCTGATGGATTCGTGAAGTGGGAATGATCCATCCCCAGCATTTGCGCTTTTTCATTCATCAAATAGACAAAACCATCGACGCTTCCACCGATATGCTCTGCAATCGCAGTAGCCGCATCATTACCGGAACGCATCATGAGTCCATAAAGCATGTCATGAAGTCGCATTTCTTCCCCAAGTTTCAAATAAATCGAAGACCCTTCTTTGCCAAAGGCGTTCTTGCTGACTTTGACCATACTCCCCAGATCACCTTGCTCAATGGCAATGATCGCAGTCATAATTTTGGTCAAGCTGGCTATACGCATAGGCGTGTCCCCTTTTTCACTATAAAGGACCCGACCTGACTCCACATCAACGAGCGAAGCACCCACGGCATTGGTATGAATGCTTGGCGGCGCGGCGTCTACATAAGACCATGGCGCGATTAATATGCCAATCAAGGCACAGCAAATGAAGAAGAACTGGTGTTTGGTTTTCATCGTTTTGGTTATCCTCCCACACGAACGAACTTGTACACATGTTAGTTCGAATCAACAGATAAAACTTTGTACAAGTATATGCGGTTGGACGAGGGATATGTCCTAGAATTCGATGGTGCCCCAAGGGAAGCGACATCTGCGCTAAAACAACAAAAAACCTGTTGAATAATCAACAGGTTAAACTTTTTATATTTAGATGTTGTATAGCTTAGTAAGCTGTCCAACCCGCATCAGCCGTAACAACTGTCCCATTGACAAAGCTAGCATCATCGGATGCCAAGAATAAGGCTACCTTTGCGATTTCCGCTGGCTCACCAGCACGTGGATTTAAGCCCATCCCAGCCATCGCTCTTTCCATCCCGAACGGATTTGGCGAAGTAATGGTTGTCCCAATGTTCGTGCTTACACCACCAGGTGCGATCGCATTGCAACGAATTCCTAGATTGGCATATTGAAACCCTACGTTTTTCGTGAAGCCAACGACCGCATGCTTGGATGCCGTATAGGCTGCACCTGCTCTAGACCCATTCAGTCCTCCTGCAGAGGCAATGTTCACAATTATACCACTTTTTCTTTCGGTAAAAATAGGAAGGACTTTACGTGTTGTTCTCATAACACCCGTCGTGTTAATTGCAAATACACGCTCCCATAGCTCGTCCGTTACATCTCCAGCAGGAACAAAATTATCCATAATTCCAGCATTATTTATTAAAATATCGACGGTGCCGTATTCCTTCACAGCCGCATCTATTAAAGCTTGTACATCTTCTTCTTTTGCAACATTGGCGGCAACAGCGATGGCAGAACCACCTTTTTCTGCAATGCCCGATACAACGGTTTGAGCCGCTTCTACCCGAAGATCGGATACAACAACTTGCGCACCTTCCGTCGCAAACAACTCTGCTATGGCTTTCCCCATACCTGACGCTGCACCTGTAACAATAGCCACTTTTCCTGTAAGCTTCATCTATTATTCCTCCAAATGAACCGTATTTTCGGTGCGAATTCTTCATTGAAATGTGCCTATAGAACTTCTTACAATTGGAGTATAATAGAGGTTCAAGTTTGAGACAATCAGTAAAAGACGAGCTTTTGTTAGCTACTGTACAAAATGCTCGGATGTGTTCACTATCGTCAAAAAGGAATGAGCCGAAATGTCGGAAAACACGAAAAAAACGGATCGCCGCGTCGTAAGAAGCAAACTAGCTTTAAGGGAAGCACTGCTTTCGCTAATGGCTCAAAAACCGTTCTCCACCATTTCGATTACTGAAATTGTAGAATGTGCCAACTATAATCGAGGTACCTTTTATGCCAACTACGAAAGCAAAGAGGAACTGCTTGATGAAGTCATTGACAATTTGACCTTACAATTACTTCAATCCTTCCGCGCCCCCTATGAACATGTAGAAGTGTTCCGCATCAATGAATTGACAGCCACCTCAGTCCAAATATTTGAACACTTTTATCAAAACGCTGGTATATATACCGTCTTAACCAAAAGTGATGTACTTCCTAAATTAAAAGAGAAGATGTTTACCGCCTTGAAAAAAATCACACAAGAAGAACTTATCTATTCCGAACAAGATACCGCAATTGATCAAGAACTACTCAGTATTTATGCTATACATGCGCTGCTCGGTCTCATTTTCCATTGGGTCGAAAGTGATTTTAAATACTCACCCGCGTATATGCAGGATCAACTTATCCGATTGGTAAATTGGCGACCAACGTCTGCCAAAACGGCAGTGAAAGGTACGATGGATTGATGCTTGGACAAAATCATAAAGAAAAAAGCTGTCCACAAAGGACAGCTCATGATGACCAGATGCTACACGATAAAATTCTGATTCTCGACGTTGGTGACATTCGTTGAAGCAGGTACAGACGGCTTCGCTGACATCCCTTTGATCATACTTTGAATCTTGTCCACAACCTGCGGTGCAGAGTCGATGAGACGCTCCAGAATATGCGTTTGGTTGTCTAGCGGAACGACCTTCACACCATTCTTACCCACGACTAGGAAAGCAATTGGTGTAATGGATACCCCGCCACCGCTACCGCCACCGAATGGCAACGCAACTTTGGCATTAAGTGCATCTCCACGGTTCATTGACCCGCTTTCGATTTCGATTTCAGAGTCAGTCACAAACTCACTGCCACCTGCCGCGAAACCAAATCCTACTTTGGATATCGGCATAATGACACTTCCATCTGGCGTTTCGACCGGATCACCGACAATTGTGTTTACGTCGACCATTTCTTTTATATTTTCCATGGCGACTTTCATGAGGCCTTGAATCGGGTGTTCGGACATCTTCATATTCCTCCTTAGCGTTTTTCGCCATACATACTGGCATCGAAAGCTCAAGCAACAAGAACTCAAAAGAACAAATATGGTTCAGTTCTAGAGTGCCCCTACTGGCATGGGGTTATGTACGACTCAGGATGCAGGTTTAAATCTAGCTCTGGCCTTCAGCGCGAACTGAATCCAGCTGCGGATACCCCCTTTGACCTTAGCTGCTCGGTACAATAACCGTATGCCTGCAGTAACGGCAAACCATACACGGATACGACCAGCAAATCGAAACTCCGTCGCAAATTGCTTCTCGTTATACTGAGGAATGACATCAACACGCGGCTTCGCAATCAACTTCACATATCCAATGGCGAACCCCAGCAGCGATGACTTAATTCCCCATACCGCCCCTGTCGTAATCGCCGTTTCTGGCGCATCACCAAGTCCTACCCGTGTGATCCATTTCAGCTCCGTACACTCCACTTTGGCCAATGTTTGCTTCATCCAGCCATATAAATTCAACGTATGTACAAGGACATCTTTGGATTCCTTGTAGAAGGTAATGACTTTATCTTTGGTAATATGATCTCTCGTTTCATCTTTTAACTTAGCATCATGCTTTGTTACGGTTTCTGACTTAATTAAAATCCCTTGAGTCAAACCTTTGAATTGAATGATAGGGATCACATACCGATATCGTACGAGTCCAAACAGCCCCCGCATCTCCACGGAAAGCGTATCGTTATCTTTGACTCGGGAGAAATAAAACTCACCGCGCATAAAACTGCACAGCACAACGATACTGGCAATAATAACAACCAAGACGGCCAATCCTACCCACAGCAACACTTACGCCTCCTCAGTCAAAATAAAACGGCATGTAAAAAACTCCACCTACAGGAAGAAATCTTCTCGCAGGTGGAGTTAGTATGACCTCTTAGAGGAAATGAAATGCATGTTTGGATAAGCTTTAGTTCACGTTCTATTCGGAGTGGTCGTCACTCACATCGTCCAGTGTTAGTTGCTTCTGGTCTCCACCTAACCGATCGAATAACATGCGTGTCTCTTCCTCCAAGTCAAAATTACCTTGGAAGTTTGCAGAGTCTGGCAATTCTTGAATCGAGTTAAGACCAAAATATTCTAAGAATTGTTTGGATGTCCCATATAAGATAGGCCTGCCCACCGCGTCGGCTCGCCCAACCTCCGTAATTAAATCTTTGCCCGTTAAGGTAGCGAGTGCACGGTCACACTTGACGCCGCGGATCTCTTCGATCTCTACGCGCGTGATAGGCTGTTTATATGCAACGATGGACAATGTCTCTAAGGCAGCCTGTGAGAGCGAAGAACGTGACGGCGTATAAGCCAGTCGTTCAAAATAAGGAGCATGCTCTGCCAGCGTTGTCAGCTGGTAAGCTCCCGCAACCTCTACAATTTGGACGCCGCGCCCTTTTCGTTTGAAATCCGTTCGCATATCTTTCAGTAAATCTTTAATCACATAAGCATCAAGCTCCATCACTTCAGCAAGTTGCTTGAGATCTAGACCTTCATCGCCAGAAGCGAAGAGTAGTCCTTCAATAATCGATTTCATCTGTTGGAAGTTGAGTGTCAAGGTCAGATCCCTCCTCTTTGGCTTGAATGACGATATCTTCAAAAAGCTGGTTTTGGTAGCATGTAATTTTCTTCATTTTCATCAACTCCAGAATGGCTAGAAAAGTGACGACGATCTCTTCTCGCGTCATCTCATAATCGAATAGCTTGGAGAATAATAGCTTACCACCTTTTATTTTGAGCAAATCAACAACCTCACGAATTCGATCCTTTACCGAGATCTCATCGCGCCTAATCCGAGCTACGACGTTACGGTTTGAAAGTTTACGCAGTGTGCGTTGAAAAGCAATCAGTAAATCAGCAACATCCAACCCTTCCACCGGATTCTCTTGAAGCTCCGGCAAATAAGAGGTTAAATCCTCTGGTTCACGAGTGTATACGAGGCTGCGCTCTACCTCTTTATCACGAAGCATATCCGCAATCGATTTATATTTCCGATATTCAATCAGCTTGGCAACGAGCTCTGCGCGCGGGTCTAACGCATCATCCATATCATCAAAATATTCGTCAAATTCAATGACAGGCGGCTTAGGTAAGAGCATTTTGCTTTTGATGGAGAGCAGCGTGGCTGCCATAACTAGAAACTCACTCGTAATATCTAACTCCAGCTCCTGCATGGCTTGTACATACCCAAGGTATTGATCTGTAATGTCTTTGATCGGAATATTGTAAATGTCGAGTTCATTTTTATCAATCAGATGCAACAATAGATCAAGGGGACCTTCAAATACTTCTAACTTATACGTAACCTTCATGTCGTTCTTCCCCTTGTCATAGTGAATAAAGATGCATAATTACTTGTACGGCATATGGATAAATGCGACTAAGCGCTAATTGACCAATCGGGGTAACCATTAAAACGATTACAAGAATAAGTGCTTTTATTTCATGCCTTGCCATCCATCGCTGTTTTGGAGGAGTAACGAACCCTCTCCAGATGTACCATCCGTCCAGCGGATAAAGCGGCAGCATATGTATGAGTCCAATCATTAAGTTAACAATTACACAATATTGCAAATAAACACGCCATTGTTCGATGGCCATCGATTCTGCTGCTGAAGAACCCAAAAGCGAGGGTAAATAAAAATATAACCACCAAAAAAACAGAACAAGTACGAGATTCGTCACAGGTCCCGCCAGGTAAACTAGGGTATGCGAAAGCCTTTTGTGCTTGCGAAAATGGTTAGGCTCTACTGGTATTTTCTTTGACCATCCGTAGGGTCCGAATATAATCATCGCTAGCCCCAAGACATCTAAATGTGCCAAGGGGTTTAGCGATAATCTTTTACTGTCTCGGGCTGTTCGATCTCCTAACCACCAAGCAACTCCTGCATGAGCGGTATCATGCAGGGTCATGGCGATTAGGAAGGCAAACAGCCTAGGCAGCAAGGTTTCCAAATGGTAATAAGCCAGCATTACGAAGTGAATTGCTTCGTCAAATTCGCCATTTCAATTGCCGTTACGGCAGCTTCCCAACCTTTGTTGCCTGCTTTCGTTCCTGCACGTTCTACAGCTTGCTCAATGGAATCCGTTGTTAATACACCGAAAATCGTAGGCACGCCAGTTTTCAAGTTAATCGCAGAAACACCTTTGGCTACTTCGCTGCACACATAATCAAAATGCGGCGTTGAACCACGAATAACAGCACCAAGGGTAATCACTGCATCATACTTACCGCTCTCCGCCATTTTTTGAGCGATAAGAGGAAGTTCAAATGCACCAGGAACCCAAGCGATATCAATCTCGTTCTCGTCCACACCGTGACGTTTAAGCGCGTCTTGTGCACCGCCAAGCAACTTGGAAGTAATGAATTCGTTGAAACGACCTACAACAATCCCATATTTTAAGTTTTGCGAAATTAAATGTCCCTCATAAATTGTAGCCATGATAAGAATCTCCTTTTCTGTTAAAGCATATTAGTGGTTTGTGATGCGATCTATAAAATCTACTCGTAACTAAATTAAATGCCCTTGCCGACATCGTTGAAATTCAGCATGTGGCCTAACTTCTGTTGTTTCGTTTGCAAATAATTCAGGTTATCCTTCTTGCTTTCCATCTGGATCGGAACACGCTCATCCACTTCGAGGCCATAGCCTTCCAAGCCTTTGATTTTGCGCGGATTATTCGTTAATAAGCGAAGCTTCGTAATACCAAGATCCCTTAAGATTTGAGCGCCAATGCCATAATCACGAAGATCTGGAGCAAATCCAAGCTTAATATTCGCTTCTACCGTGTCTAATCCCTGCTCTTGAAGGACATATGCTTTTAATTTATTGATTAAACCGATGCCGCGACCTTCCTGACGCATATATAATAATACACCATTGCCCTCTGCATCAATCTGTTTTAAAGCAGCTTCTAGCTGTGGACCGCAATCACAACGGTGAGAGTGGAACACATCGCCAGTCAAACATTCGGAATGGACACGCACCAACGTAGGCTTGGATGGGTCAATCGTCCCTTTTACAAGAGCTACATGTTCTTTGTCATCCAATTGATTCGTATAAGCGATTGCTTTGAATGTACCAAAATCGGTAGGCAAATCCACTTCAACTTCTCGCTTCACTAAATTTTCCTGTTGATTGCGATATTGAATCAAATCCTGGATCGTAATGATGCTCAATTCATGCTTCGCGGCAATTTCCATAAGATCAGGAACGCGAGCCATCGTGCCATCTTCTTTGATAACTTCGCAAATCACACCCGCTGGGTACGAATCACAAAGAATCGCAAGATCAATCGCTGCCTCAGTATGACCTGCTCTACGGAGAACACCGCCTTTTTTGGCGATCAAAGGAAAAATGTGACCTGGCCTACGGAAATCCTGAGGCTTCGTCGTTGGATCAATCAAACCCTGAATCGTTCTAGAACGCTCATGGGCCGAAATCCCGGTACTTGTATCTGTATGATCAACCGAAACCGTAAAAGCAGTACCATGATAATCCGTGTTACGCGCTACCATCGGCGGTAAATCAAGCTCTCTCGCTCTATCTTCAGTAATCGGTGTACAGACAAGTCCACGTCCTTCTTTGATCATGAAGTTGATCACTTCTGGTGTCGTTTTATCTGCCAGGGCAATAAAATCGCCTTCGTTCTCCCGATCCTCGTCATCCACAACAATAACTACTTTTCCTAACTTCAAATCCGTAAGGGCTTCTTCAATCGTGTTAAACTTAATGGGTTGTGTCATATACACCTCTCCTTACATAAAGCCATTATCTGCTAAAAAGCTTGCAGTCAGTGTGCTTTTCTTAGACTCCCCGCGAACAGAAGATTCCGCAGGACCAAATTTAAGCAGTCGTTCCATATATTTGCCGAGTACATCACATTCAATGTTGACGGTGTCTCCAGCTTTTTTGTCATGTAGAACGGTTTGTGCAAGGGTGTGCGGGATAATCGATACCGATACATCATGTTCTGTGACATCTACAATCGTAAGGCTAATGCCATCAATCGTAATTGAACCACCCGGAATCATATAGCGGAAAATATGCGGATTCTCAGGCTCGAATCGGTACACGACAGCATTCTCTTCCGGAGTTCGAGAAATAATGGTTGCTGTTGCATCTACATGTCCCTGTACGATGTGTCCGCCAAATCGACCATTCGCGGCCATCGCTCTCTCCAAATTCACACGCGTGCCAGACTGTAACTTGCGAAGATTCGTCTTCCGATATGTCTCAGGCATGACATCAACGGAGAATGAATCACTATCATAGGAGATGACGGTAAGACATACGCCATTTACAGAAATACTGTCTCCTAAATGAACGTCTTCTAATATTTTTTTGGCGCCAATGGTAAGTACCATCGCTTGCCCACCACTATGAATGCGGCGCATGTGGCCGATTTCTTCAACAATGCCGGTAAACATGCCACTCCTCCATTCTCTAGCTCTTATACATCGGGTAACCGGTCATGCAAATGTCCGGTCCGAATTGCTCGACTCGCAGTCGGTCGAGCGTAATCGCGTCATCCATCTTCGCGTAGCCGTCGAAGTGGATGTTGACAGGTGCTGCCCCGCCCCCGCCGATAATTTTCGGCGCAAACATCAGCACCAGCTTATCAATGAGGCGCCGCTCCAGCATGGCGCCATTCAATCGGCCTCCACCCTCAAGGAGGATGGAGCCGATCTCGCGCTCGCCAAGCTGCTGCATGGCGAGCGTCAGATCCACCTGCGGGCCGTCGCCGCAGGTGAGGATTGTGATGCCGCGCGCTTCCAGCGCGGCACGCCGCTCCGCGGGCGCCTGTGCGCTTGCGAGCAGGATCGTCGGCTGACGATCCTGCTCGGTGAGCACGCGGGCGCCGAGCGGGACTCGCAGCTGCGAGTCCGCGATGATGCGTACCGGCTGCACAGCCGGTACGTCGCCTCGCGTGCTCAGCTGCGGGTCGTCGGCGATGATCGTCTGGACGCCGACGAGGATACCCTGATGCCGGTGGCGTAAGGTATGAACGAAAGCACGCGACGCTTCGGATGTAATCCACTTGCTGTCGCCGGTCTTGGACGCGATGCGGCCGTCCAGTGTGCTCGCGGTCTTCATCGTCACGAATGGCATACGCGAGACAATGAATTTGTTGAACACCTCGTTCAACTTCGCGGAATCTTCACCAAGCAAGCCTACGCTGACTTCCAAACCATGCGCGCGCAGTTTGGCTATGCCTGTGCCGGCAACTAATGGATTCGGATCTGTCACCGCAACAACGACGCGGGATACGCCAGCCTCGATGAGGCGATCACTGCAGGGCGGTGTTTTACCGTAATGACTGCACGGCTCAAGGGTCACATAAGCTGTGCTTCCTTTCGCATCCGCACCTGCCATTTGCAACGCCAGCACTTCGGCATGCCCATGACCACGTTGGAGATGTGCGCCCATGCCAACGATCCGGCCCTCTTTAACAAGCACACAGCCTACAACAGGATTAATCCCGGTTTGACCGAGTGCGCTCTCTGCCATCTGTAACGCGAGTCTCATATAGGCTTCGTCGTTCAATAGCTGCATGGATGTTCACCGCCTTTTGAATCTAATGCAAAAAAGCCCCTTCCGCTTTCGGATGGGGGCCAGAGATTGTTTAGATAACACGAATAAACACCAGCTAATACGCCTGTTGCATTTTTGATCAAATCAAACAATACCGACGAGATCGTCTCTACAGACAGACCTGCCGAATTTTTGTTAATGTGAAAAAATGAACAAGCATGCTAGCGAATTGGCATTCGCATTTTCCTTCTCTCATCCAGACTATACTGTCGGTCCCGGAGTTACACCAGGTCAACCGTAGCGAAGCTGTTGTCAGATACCGCTAGCTTCACAACGGGTCACGGACTGATCGCAACCATTTTCATGTGTGCGAATCACCGCCGGTGTGGAATTTCACCACGCCCCGAAGGTTTTGCATACTATAAAAGAAATAGTAACTAACCTTAGCTACTTATTTTCTTTATTAAACAAAAATTTATCACTCATGCATGAAAATTGCAAGGTCTTTTTTCATTTTATCTGATAAAACTTGTCGGAATTCATGGATTTGGAACTCCATATGGTTGATTTCACTATGAATTCACGGTTCTAACAATGCAATATCTGAGCAAATTGTTCCTTCTTCCCAATGCGGATTCGCATAACCTGCAGGTGCGTTCAGGTACGTCAACCAGGCCATGTCAAAGCCAGTTTTCTTTTTTGCCGCTAAACAAGCATTTCGAGGGTCAACACCTCTGGCCACTTCCGTTAAAAGTTCCTTACGTAGCAATGCGAAACGTTTGATTGTACGGTCGAACTCGGCTTCCTTCACGGTATTTATTCCACCTTGTACCCATTCACCTTCAAAAATAAAAGCATAATCTTGATACGACATAGCTTTCATCTCGGCGGCTTCCGAATAATCATGTATCGCTTGCTCATGGTATCCGTAGGATTCCGCCCACATGCCACTTATCAGACGATGATACGGTGTAGGTGATTGCGCATAGACTCGCCCGATCCGCTTCAGCTTATCTTGAACAATGGCATACGACTCCGTGAATTCCTGCTGCCAGGGTCCCGCTCCAACAGAATCAATTAGACCACCTGATAGCTGAAGCCTCCTGTCTTGAACTACTGCATGGGTTAAACTAGCTATTACTGCTGTTCCCATGTAGGTTTCAAGTTTTCCGGTTCCCCATGAAGACACTGTGTATTCGGAAAAGGTGGTATGTGCCCCGTTATTTGATGACACCCAAACGATTTCAGGCTTGCCATCACTTGTCAGGTCTTCTACGGTCATAACTTTTGCTCGGCCATTATTCACAGATGAAAAATTCAAACTCTGGAGTGTGTATTGGTCATCTTTCAAATGAATTACAACCCCATATGACTTACGCGCTCGGATAACGCCTGTTTGCTCATCTAGCATATCTTCCGCTAGCACGGTAACCCATTCATTCATAAAACCATCTTGATCCAGGTCTGTCCGAATGACGTCTAACGGCTCTTTCTGGGAATCGTATGACGATCTTCGTATTTGAAGCCATTCCGTCATATCACGGATAGGTTCATGGACTTGGCTAAGCTCTGCGGTGAGCTGCTCAATCAGAGATCTTCTCACCGTTCCTGAGGACGTTTCAGGCCTATTTACCTCAGAGATCAAGGTTACATCTTGCGGACTTTGAACAAGTAGCACCGGCTGGTCTGCTCGTGTCCAAGTTAATAAACCTAGTATAACCATCCCTGAACCTGCTCCTACACACCAAAGCCAAATCTTTTTCATCCAGATATCACCTTCCATACGTATTCCCTTTTTAAGTTTGACGTATCCATATGGGAATGTGTTCTAACGGAAAAAACAAAAACTGCCCAGACCGAAGTCCGAGCAGTTGTGTTTGCTAATAATTATACTTCTACTACTTCTACTTTTTCCATTTTGTCTTTGCCTTTGAAAGCATCAACAAGCTCCATACCTTTGGATACTTTACCGAACACTGTGTGTCCACCATCCAAATGTGGTTGCGGTTGATAAGCGATGTAGAATTGGCTTCCACCTGTGTTACGACCCGCATGTGCCATAGCTAGGGAGCCACGCTCATGTTTGTTCGGGTTGATTTCACAGTTGATTTGGTAACCAGGGCCACCAGTACCTGTTCCAGTTGGGCAACCACCTTGTGCTACGAATCCTGGAATAACGCGGTGAAAGACAAGTCCGTTGTAGAAACCAGAGTTTGCTAGTTTTTCAAAGTTAGCGACAGTGTTCGGTGCATCTTTCTCAAAAAGATCGATGATAACCTCTCCGCCACCTGCTAGTTGAATTTTTGCTTGTTTTGCCATTGTGTGGTTCACTCCTTTAGGAAATAATATCTTATTCTACTATGAATGACAGCATTACACAAACAGCAGAAGGAACCCTCACTAACGAAGGGCCTCCTGCTCGTAGTCTAATAGGATTAGACCGTCTTACTTACCTGTTTCATTCTCGACGGAATCAAGTCATTTCCCACGATTTGATCAAAAGATTCACGTTTCACGACAAGGTCGCTTTGGCCGTCTTTGACGAAAACAACACCCGGTCTGCGAATGCGGTTATAGTTGCTAGCCATCGAGTAATTGTAAGCCCCTGTACTCGACACCGCTAGAATATCACCTGCCACTACCTTCGGCAGATTCACATCCCAGATCAACATATCGCCACTCTCACAGCATTTGCCGGCAATGGATACGATCTCTGCTGGCTGCTCAGACGCGCGATTAGCAAGTCCCGCTTCATACACAGCTTCGTACAGCGCAGGACGCGGATTGTCCGTCATGCCGCCATCCACCGCGACATACTTGCGCACACCAGGAATATCCTTGGTTGTACCTACTGTGTAAAGCGTCGTCCCTGCGTCACCCACGATGCTGCGGCCGGGCTCAACCCAAATCTCAGGAAGCGGGTAACCGTTGCTGCCGAAGTTTGTTTTGATCGCATCTGTAATCGCTTTGACGTATACAGCCACTGGAAGTGGTGTATCTTCGCTAACATAACGAATACCAAAGCCACCGCCAAGGTTAATTACCTTAAACGTGACGTCTAATTCTGTACGCACATGAATGGCGAATTCAGCCATCTTCTCAGCAGCAATACGGAATCCTTCTACTTCGAAAATCTGTGAACCAATATGCGAATGAATGCCCAATAGGTCTAAATTGGAAAGTTGTGATGAGTCTTGAACTGCGCGGAATGCGGAGCCGTTCCCCAAATCGAAACCGAATTTGGAATCAGTTTGACCTGTTGAAATATATTCATGCGTATGCGCCTCAACCCCTGGCGTAATCCGCAATAAAATTTTCACCTTTTGGCGTTTCTCCGCCGCAATCGCATTTAACATTTGCAGCTCGATAAAGTTATCTACGACGAAACAGCCAATTTTGGCATCAATCGCCATTTCCATTTCTGAAATCGTTTTGTTATTACCATGGAAATGAATCCGTTCAGCAGGAAACCCAGCTTGAAGCGCTGTATATAGCTCGCCGTCGGATACCACGTCCAACGACATTCCTTCTTCTTCTACAATGCGGCACATAGCCATGACACAAAATGCTTTACTCGCATAGGCTACTTGAAACTTCAGCCCGGAAGCACTGAAAGCTTCAACGAACTCACGACAGCGCTGACGCACAAGTGACTCATCAAATACATAGAGAGGCGTGCCATATTCGGCAACCAACTTCGTCGTATCGACACCGCCAATTTCGAGATGGCCTTGGTCATTTATTTTACTGGTACCATGTAAATACATAGCTATATTTTCCCCTCTCTACTTGAACCTTCCCTATGCCAAATTCCGCTAAAGAGGTCGCATACATACTAATAAAAGTACCATAGTGCACGCGTATTTGACAATACATGTGCCTAGAACAAACAAAAAAGGGCTGGATCATTCCAGCCCTTCCCGCATCTTATTATTCAGGTTGACGAGTACCATCTATTGGCTTCGTTATGCTTAGCCTTGTTTTGCTAGCGAGTACCGGACGACGCAGTAAAATAGAGAAAAAGCTCTTGGCATTAAATGGGATAAACGGCCACATATAGGGCGCGTCATAGGACTTTTTCGAAGCCAGAAGTATAAGCCATAAGGTGGAGCCAATCACAAACCCAGGAACTCCAAAAATAGACACCGTTATTAATAACGCTAGCCTTACAATTCGATTGGCTAACCCTAATTCATAACTCGGTGTTGCGAACATCCCAATGGAAGCCAGCGCTAAATAGAGGATGACTTCATTGATAAAAAGCCCTGTCTTTACTGCAATGTCTCCGACTAGGATCGCCGCCACCAAGCCCATCGCGGTTGCAAGCGGTGATGGGGTATGTACCGCGGCCATTCGCATGAGGTCAATCCCTATATCTGCAATTAAGAATTGCAGGAGGAGCGGTAAGGTCCCTTCCTTCTGTGGACCTAGGAATTCTAGGCCCGCTGGCTTTAAGGAAGGCTCCATCACCATCAGATACCAAAGTGGGAGCAAGAAGATGGACATCATAATCCCAGCAAACCGAACCCACCTTAAATAGGTACCGATAAAAGGCGTATTTCGATATTCCTCCGCATGCTGTACATGATGGAAAAAGGTCGTCGGCAAGATCATGACGCTGGGTGACGTATCCACAAACACACAGACATGACCTTCTAATAGATGTGCAGAGACCACATCGGGCCGCTCTGAATAGCGCACCATCGGATAGGGATTCCAGCCCTTATTAACGATCATTTCCTCTAATTGTTTCTCACCTAATGGCAATCCATCAATATCGACTTGTTTCATTTTATCTTTAATCGTTTGGACGAGATTCGCATCCGCAATATCATTTATATAACCAATACAGACATCTGTCTTGGTTCGCTTACCGATTTGCATAATTTCTAATTTAAAACGCTCATCGCGAATACGGCGTCTAACCAAAGTTACGTTTGTTAAAAGGGTTTCTACAAAACCATCGCGCGAACCTCGCACGACGCGTTCTAGATCCGGTTCAGCGATGGAGCGGATAGGAAAGGTTTTCGCATCAACGGCTATAGCCGTCGTGACTCCCTCGATAAAGAAGGCTGTCCCACCCATTAACACTTGTCCCACGATCTCCGACATTTTGGTATAATGCTTTACTTGAATGTGGGGTATCAGTTTTTCAATGAATGTTTCCAAGGTATGATGAGCCACTGCTTCACTATCTGCATAGGTCAGACGAGTGATAATGTCCGTCAATACCGTATCTTTGGCGAATCCGTTGCAGTAAAAGATGCCAACCCGCTTAGCGCCAAATATCATTTCTCTCATCACAAGATCAAAACTTCGATTCAATCCGACCCGTTCTTCCAAGACACGTTGCACGTCATGAAGATTCTTCGGAATATCTTCTTCAATCTTCAATTGTTTTTCTTCCGGCGTCATATTTGTAATCGGATTATAGGCAGATAGATTTCCTTCCGCATCAACGGCGAGTGGTTCATCATGATGATCCCGCTTCGTTACTTCCTGAGGTTCTTCTGCGTTTCCTTCTTCAGTTGATGAACCATTTTTAACAATAAATTTCATTGGTGTGCCACCTTCCTCCGCCCGTTAATAAAATATCCATTCAAATAAGGAGCCAACCACTTTACCGAGAATCATGGCCATCAGTAACATGATCCGGTAGGAATCCATCCCTACTCGTTTGGCCAATATCGGCAGAACATTGACGATTTCAGTCAATGCTGCGGCAAGTAAGCCTACGAAACAGCCCGCAAATAAACCAAACAGGGCAGCTCCCATGGGAAATAAATGCATATGCAAATCACTGAAATCCACCCAAGTAAACCCTAATGAACCAAGAACAACTGCTGCTTCATAAGCGCGGATTTTGTTAAAGGACCTTGTGATCTGTGCTAATCTAGGAATGATATCCAGCACAACTAAGAAGGCAACCATGCCACTGCCAACCGTGATTCCTCCAGCTAACCCGATAAAAGCAGCCAGGAAAGCCTCCCCAATCAACCTAATCACTTCGATTCACCTTCATCATGGATTTTCGAATACTCTTCTGTTATCACATAATGATTAATGTTTTCTTGATACATAAACATTTCAACTTCGAGTGGACTCGGCTCTTCATTAAATTTCTTCTTGAACAAGTGATTAAAGAAGAGAACCATCCCTACTCCAATACCAATCGAATATGGGATTTGCAAAATAAGCGGATGTTCCACCTTTTTCCCCGTCATCAACTCATAAATACGCTGATGAACATCTAGCATCGAGACATCTGCATGGAAATTCATAATTGCCAGTCCTGAACCAATAAATAAAAGCAGCCATACGATTCCGATGAGAAGCGGGTTTGCTTTCTTATTATCGGTGTATATTTCTAACAGCACATGTGGTTCACCAAAATGTTCAACCTGCAGCTCTGGAAACCGTTTCTTCACTTTACGAATGATCAAAAGCATATCGATAAGCACTCGATTTCCATCCTCTTGCTGGGGTTGATGAATGACCAATTCGTTCAGAGCTTGTTCATATTCAGGCTCCACAAATAGCTGTGCAATATGATGCAATCTCACGATATGACCTTTGCGTACACGCGCTTTGCGACGAAGTCGAATATACAAATATTTGTTAACTGCCTGGACCATGGTTCACCCCTCTCAGAGCTTAACAATGACAATTTTGGCTGCAGTCGTCCATGTATAGAAATAGTATGCAAAATCATTCCTTCGCGTAATCAATTCGAGATCTGGTAAATTCTCCTTGCATAAAGTCTGTTTTAGCAAGGCATGTTAAATAGGGAATACGATTACTTATTCCATATAAAGAAGGTGATAACATGGCAAAATTCGCGCTAACACTCGTCATCATTGGTGCGCTGAATTGGCTTCTAGTTGGGCTTTTCGAATGGGATTTAGTTTCTGCCTTACTGGGAGGGGATTCACACCGTGAATCTTCAGGGTTAAGTCGTATCGTCTATTCCCTCGTTGGTTTATGCGGGATCTACTGCGTAAGATTTTATACCGTAGACCGTTATTCAGCTCGGTAGATTATCAATCAGGGAACAAGCCGCTCATCACCCACGAGAAGCTCTTGGGGAATTAGCGGCTAACTGGCTAAACAGGTAAAAAACCGTACTCCCTTATTAGGAGCACGGTTTATTCATTCCCTTGTATGGGAAGTTATTGCGCAATCTGATCTTTAATCGATTGCAAAATCTTTTTCTCCAAACGCGATACCTGCACTTGCGAGATGCCAAGCCTGCTAGCGACCTCAGATTGCGTCTGATCACGGAAATAACGGAGATAGACAATGAGTCGTTCTCGCTCAGAAAGCGTCCCAATCGCCTCGTTCAAAGCTAACTTCTCAAACCATTTTTCCCCGGATTCATCCGAAATTTGGTCCATGAGCGTAATGGGATCACCATCATTCTCAAATACAGTCTCATGAATCGACGAAAGCGGTTTATTCGCTTCTTGTGCGAATACGACCTCCTCCGGCGTTATCATAAGTTCTTCTGCTACCTCTTTAATGGTCGGCAATCTGCCTAATCGTTTGGAAAGCTCATCTTTCGTCTTGCGAATTTTGTTCGCAAGTTCCTTCAGCGAGCGGCTTACCTTTAACGTGCCATCATCCCGCAAGAACCGCTGGATCTCCCCAATAATCATCGGGACGGCATACGTTGAGAATTTGACATCATAAGATAGATCGAATTTGTCCACAGACTTAAGAAGTCCAATGCACCCGATCTGGAACAAGTCTTCGGCTTCGTACCCACGGTTCAAAAAGCGCTGAACCACGGACCACACCAAGCGGATATTGCAGCTGACAAGTGTTTCTCTAGCGAGTCCATCTCCGGATTGGCTGAGGGCGATTAACCGTTTGACTTCCGAATCGTCTAAATAACTATGAGAAGCATGCTTCAGATCAACATCCATAGATCCTACCCCTAATTGTATAAAGCTTTTTTAGATTCAATTCGCTTCAACATGTTTATTTTCGTTCCGATGCCTACGGCCGTCACAACTTCCACTTCGTCCATGAAATTTTCCATAATGGTAAACCCCATCCCAGAACGTTCGAGTTCTGGTTTCGACGTGTACAGGGGCTCCTTCGCTTGCTCAAGATCAGCAATACCTTCACCCTTGTCTTCAATTGTTAACCGAATGATGTCATCATCAATTTCAGCTGAAATAGTAATGACACCATCCGTTATATTGTTATAACCATGTATAATCGAATTCGTTACGGCTTCTGACACAACCGTTTTGATATCCGTCAATTCATCTAAGGTTGGATCTAATTGAGAAACGAATGCAGCCACTGCTACTCGCGCGAAGGCTTCATTTTCGGAACGACTGGCAAACTGCAACGTCATAAAGTTACGTTCACTCATAAAGCAACCTCCAAACTGGACATTGCATTACGCTCGTTATCTTGAATCGATACGATCTTAAACATACCCGAAAGCTCGAACAAACGATAAACGGCCGGTGACACGTCACAGACGACCATTTTGCCGCCCTTGCTCGTGATTTGCTTGTAACGACCAAGGATGACGCCTAGCCCTGAGCTATCCATAAAGGAGAGGTCTTTCAAACTAAGAATTAAGTGGTGCGTCTGCTCCTTGGCAATCGCATCTTCCATCCTCGCCTTCACACTATCCGCTGCATGATGATCTAACTCGCCTTTCAATCTTACAATCAGCGCTCTTCTACCTTGCTCAAACTCGATTTGCAGGCCCAATATGTTCACTCCCTTCAGGTCATGAACACTAGTTTCTACAAGGCTTCTTGTATTTCCTGCCCTCCGACAAAACTAGAAGAAAACCGCTAAAAGTAGGCAAAATAATCGTCTATTAGCTAATCCGTGTGAAATAGATTCGAGGTTGTCCGCTTGAATAACTTCCACCAAGAGGCTTTATCTACAGCTTGAGGAGACGCTAACGGGTACTCTGCCAAGACAGTATCGCCGTTGTACACCATAATTTTACCAATCGGCTGACCTTCACTTACAGGAGCTCGCAAGCTAGGATCTAATTGCAATTCATGTCGGATATTCGCCGTGTCCGTCCCTTTTTTCAATAAGATACTGTAGTTTTGCTTCGCAACTAAAGGGACCGTCGATACTTGCCCTTTATTTATCGTAAACTGACCCAAGCTATCGCCTGTTCTGAATAAAGGGTAATTCGTATATTGGGCAAAAGCATAATCAAACAGTTTCGTCACTTCGGCGTTACGCGTTTTGGTATTAGGTTCACCTAACACGACAGCCACGACCCTTAAATTGTCTCTTTTTGCAGTTGCAGACAGACAGAATTTCGCTTCGCTGGTATAGCCCGTTTTCAAACCATCAGCACCACTATAAAAGCGCACAAGTTTATTGGTATTCACAAGCCAAAATGGCTTAGGTGAATCTTTGCGTAAATAATCTTGGTAAGCACCTGTAAAATTCGTAATTCCTTCATGCTTCAGCAGTTCTCTCGACATAACGGCAATATCATTAGCCGTTGTGTAGTGATTAGCAACGGGAAGTCCATTACAGTTCGAGAAATGCGTATTCTTCATGCCAAGCTGCCCTGCACGTTCATTCATCATGGCCACAAAATTTTCTTCTGAGCCGGCAATTTTCTCAGCCATGGCTACCGATGCATCATTCCCAGATGCCATAGCGATTCCCTTCAGCATTTCCTGAACAGACATTTGCTCGCCAGGTTCTAAGAAAATTTGTGAACCGCCCATGGAAGCAGCATATTCACTAACACTGACTTTTTCATCCATTTTGATGGTGCCCTTGTCGATCGCTTCCATAATCAGCAACATCGTCATAATTTTTGTAATACTCGCCGGAGGAAGCTTCGCGTCCTTATTTTTCTCCGCGATCACCGTACCGGTATCCGCATCCATCAGAACAGCAGATAACGCATTCGGTGTTAGATCCACTGGCTGTACCTTGGTTTCCGCCGCATATATCGACGGCAGGACCAGCATCACACCTAGTTGTAAACAAATAAAACTGATTAGCCCTTTTTTTCGCATAGCAATTGTACCCCTCCTGAGATGTATGAAGTGAAAGTTTGGCATTTTGCAGCATGAATGACTGCTAATCAGTGTTGACGAATTCCCTCTAAATTATTCCATGAGGGTGAAAATAAGCCATAAAGACAAAAAAGCACCTTCCCGAAGGAAAGTGCTCTCTCGCAACATGAACTATTCAATGACATCATAAATCAATTGCTTCTGTGCTGGCTGTGTTGAGGTAATCTGATAGGCATCAAGAATCATAGCTTCAACCTCAGTCACATCTAGTCGGTTCGCATGAATGGTACAAATGGATTCGCCTACTTGGACTGCATCTCCAATTTTCTTATTCAGTGTGAGACCAACGCCATAATCGATTAAATCTTCTTTCTTCGCTCGCCCCGCGCCTAACAGCATAGCCGCAATTCCGATATTCTCAGCTTGAATCTCGTTAATGAAGCCAGCTTGCTGTGCTTTAACCTCCATATGATATGCGGCCGTTGGCAATAACTCAGGCTGATCAACAACGCGTGCGTCGCCGCCTTGACTGGCGATAAAGCGCTTGAACGTGTCTAACGCCTTCCCCTGCGTGATGATGTCACGAACAGCTTCCTGTGCTTCCTCGAAGGAAGTAAACACCTTACCCAGGACTGTCATGTAAGCTGCAACGGAAATGGCAACTTCCGTTAGCTCCGCGTCGCCTGTTCCACGAAGCACATCGATAGACTCTCGAATTTCATTCGCATTACCGATTTCGCGGCCAAGCGGCTGATCCATATCCGTAATCATCGCGATGGTTTTCCGATTCAAGCGAGTTCCGATGTCCACCATCGTACGTGCAAGAACGCGCGCATCTTCCACCGTTTTCATGAAAGCACCCGATCCGATTTTCACATCCAAAACAATCGCTTCTGCACCAGAGGCAATTTTCTTACTCATAATGGAACTGGCAATCAAAGGTATACTATCGACTGTCGCTGTCACATCGCGCAAGGCGTAGATTTTCTTATCAGCGGGGGCTAGATTACCGCTCTGACCAACAATCGCAATTTTGTTCGTATTCACCGCTTCGATAAAAGCTTCCTTCGATAACTCGATCTGAAAACCTGGAATCGATTCTAGTTTATCTAACGTCCCTCCCGTATGTCCCAAGCCTCTTCCAGACATCTTGGCCACTGGTATGCCTAGCGAAGCGACAACGGGTCCTACGATGAGACTTACTTTATCACCTACACCACCTGTAGAGTGTTTATCAACTTTCACGCCGGCGATTGCAGATAAATCAATCATTTCACCGGAACCCGCCATTGCCAAAGTAAGAAACGATGTTTCTTCATCTGTCATGCCATTCAAGAACGTCGCCATTAAGAAGGCAGACATCTGATAATCGGGGATTTGTCCTGCCGTGTAGTCCGTAATGATAAACGTAATTTCTTGTTCTGTTAACGCTTCACCAACGCGTTTCTTATGTATTAAATCAACCATTCTCATGAGAATACCTCCTTTAACATCCATCTTACCTCACATTTAGGAAAATGGAAAAAAGGGAGCTATTAAGCCCCCTCTTATCTGTCATCTATAAAGATTATTGTACAATTAGTTTGGATTTCATTTTGGCATGTCCTTCGCCGCAAGGAAGAACACAATCGATTTCATATGTACCCGGCTTATCGAAAGTAATTTCTTTCGAAGGGTTTTCTTTATCAAGTTTGATATCTAACCCAACAATTTCAACCGCATGTACGCCTTCTTTTAAAGATAAAGATACTTTTGTAGGCTCACCTTTTTTGATTGTGTACTCTGGCGTATCGAACTGCCAGTTTGAAGCAACCAATTTCAGCTGTTGCATTTTACCAGCGGCAGCCTCGGCTTCCTGTGCCTCTTGGCGATCAGAAATATCTTGAAAGAGGACTCCCAGCCCCAATGCGCCCGCAAGTATAAATAGTACAAAGAAAATCCACTTTTGCATGCATATCCCCCTCATCGTGTGTTCACTTCATCTATTCTACCTAACATCAGAGAATAATCCCATATCTAGTACGTGGCAAAAATTTGACTATTTCGTGACGAATTTGTGAACTGAACTCCATCTTACTATTGCCCATTCCACAGCAAATTACACGCGATTCCAACGATCACTAATTTTGAATCCACCTGTGATTCCCTGAGGTTTCAATTCAGGCTGCTTCATTCGCTGTTGTACGGTTCCATTGTCTGTAAGCTTTCTAATATCACGAGTGATACGGGTGCTGCAACTTACACACAACTTATGTTCACGAATGGGCTCCGCACAGGAAGCACATGGATAACTTAAATTAGGATAATCCGAAAGCGGCAACTTGCCTTCCTTCATCCACATTTGTAATTGAATGCTGGAAACGCCTGTCACAGCACATACTTGTTCGTTGGATGAACGGTAATTTCTACGTAGATAATCGACACAATGCTTCAATTGATCGTTCATACTTGTGCTGCAATCCATGCATTGATTGCGCAAGTTGCGCTGAAACACTTTCCCGCAGCGCGGGCAATTGGCTACCATAAGTTGTTGAGGAATTGACATGCTCCAGCACATCCTTCTATGGGGGTAGGTCACATCTCTTCGAGATATGATCCTCGAATATAGTTCTAATTAACTATATTCTATCATGAGTCCCATAGGTTAGATAGGTCTTAAGGCGCTCAATTCCACAAAAAAACACGATTATCCCGATCCAATTTATCCCAATTGAACTTCGCGTACGAATGCTTTTACCAAAGCAATGAATTTAGGCTTCGTCCGATTGGCGACAGCCACAACTTGTTCATGTGTCAATGGTTCAAGTTCTTCACCAATTGCCATATCTGTGATACAGGAAATACCGAGTACCTTTAGCCCCGCGTGGCGCGCTGCAATCACTTCACCTACGGTAGACATACCAATCGCATCGCCGCCAATACGTGCCAGCATCGTTAATTCTGCAGGTGTACAATAGGTCGGACCCGTAATTCCGGCATACACACCCTCTTGCAATTGAAGCGGAGTACCGTCCTCTCCGACTATAGAAGCTGCTAGCTTACGAGCAAGACTGAGGTATTCGCGATTGTACGCTTCGGACATATCCGGAAAACGAACACCTAGCTCTGCATGATTCGGCCCAATCAGTGGGTTGTCACCTGTCATATTAATATGATCACTGATCAACATCAAATCACCCGCATGGAAAGAACGATTCATCCCACCGCAAGCGTTCGTCATTACAACGGTCTGTACCCCGATCGCTTTCATTACGTACACGGGGAACACGACTTTTTTCATATCGTAGCCTTCATAATAATGAAAACGACCTTGCATCACGATAACTTGTTTACCTTCCAGGGTACCAACGACAAACCGACCTTCATGCCCCTCAACAGTCGATATAGGAAAATGTGGAACCTCACTATAATCAATTGCAATTGGCTGCTCAACTTGATTCGCCATATCACCAAGGCCTGAACCTAGAACTAGACCAATGGATGGTGATACGCTGCCTAATCGCGATTGTATGAAGCTTGAAGCCTCGTTAATTTGTTGTATGTAAGACAATGTCATGATAATCTCCTTTTCTGCTTTAGAGCGCTTCAATAATGCCTAGGACTAGCTTTAAGAACTTCGGTTTAACCTTCTCCGTCGTTTCCATCACTTCTGCATGGGATAACGGTTGATCCAGAATACCCGATGCCATATTGGAAATACAAGAGAAGCCAAGCACTTCAATGCCCGCGTGACGAGCGACTATGACCTCAGGAACGGTTGACATCCCAACGGAGTCTCCACCTAAAGTGCGGAACATGCGAATTTCAGCAGGTGTTTCATAGTTCGGACCAAGCAGCCCCACATAGACCCCTTCTTGCAGTTTAAAATCCTGCGAAGCCGCTACATCGTGCGCTAATTTGCGCAGACGCTTGCTGTAAGCTTCGGACATATCCGGGAAGCGAACGCCAAGCGCTGAATCATTCGGTCCAATCAACGGATTGCGGAACGTCATATTCAAATGATCGCTAATGACCATCAGATCGCCTACTTGGTAAGTTTCATTAATCCCGCCTGCCGCGTTGGTAACGATTAGTGTTTCCACGCCAAGCTCTTTCATAACACGTACAGGGAACGAAACTGTCTCAGCTCCGTAGCCTTCATAGGCATGAAAACGTCCTTTCATCATAAGCACTTGTTTACCCTTAATGGAACCAACAACTAGCTCCCCCGCGTGTCCTTCAACGGTTGAGACCGGGAAATGCGGAATCCGGGAGTAATCAATGACGATAGGCTGCTCAATCAAATCTGCGAGAACACCTAAACCTGAACCGAGAATAAGACCAATTTGCGGTGTAATATTCGTTTCCTTTTTAATAAATGCTGCTGCTTCTTGAATTTCTTGAATCATCGACGTATTTGACATGTCTTCATGCCTCCTCAACATATTTAAACTGCTTCTTATTTCAAAAGGTGCAGGAAGCTCTCACCATGCTTAGTTGGTTCTAGGCCAAAGTTCTCGGCGATCGTTGCGCCCAAGTCAGCGAATGTCCCCCGTATTCCTAAGGAAACAGGCGATTGGAAGCTTGGGCTATACAGTAAAATCGGCACATACTCGCGTGTGTGATCCGTCCCTGCATGCACAGGGTCATTCCCGTGGTCCGCTGTTAATATGAGAAGATCCTTGGGACCAAGCCCCGCCTTCAGCTGCGGCACATAGGCATCAAACTCCTCTAGTGCTCGTCCATACCCTTCTGGATCACGTCGGTGACCATATAAGGAATCGAAATCAACGAGGTTTGTGAAAGCAAGTCCTTTGAACGATGTTCCCAATACGTCGATCGTCTGCTGAATACCATCCAAATTACTCTTCGTGGAAGTTGCTTTGGTCACGCCTTCCCCGTCAAAGATATCATTAATCTTGCCGATCGCAATGACATCCCATCCAGCATCCTTCAATTGATTCATAACGGTAGGCGCGGGAGGCTTAACCGCATAATCATGGCGATTCGGTGTACGTTTGAATGCCCCTGGGGTACCGAGATAAGGTCTAGCTATGACGCGTCCAACTGCAAATTCATCTTGCATCGTTAATCGTCTAGCTACTTCACACGCGCGATATAACTCATCTAATGGGATGATCTCTTCATGTGCAGCCAATTGAAACACACTATCGGCAGACGTGTAGACAATCCATGCCCCCGTCTTCATTTGTTCCTCGCCAAGCTCATCTAAAATCTCGGTACCCGAAGCTGGCTTATTTCCAATGACCTTGCGACCTGTCTCTTGCTCGAATTGCGAGATCAAAGCTTCAGGGAAACCGTTAGGAAATACATTAAATGGGGTAGAAATACGAAGTCCCATTAACTCCCAATGCCCTGTCATCGTATCCTTGCCAACAGATACTTCTGCCATTTTGCCATAGTAACCTTCTGGTGACGAAACAGGGGGAATCCCCTGAATATCCGCGATATTGCCTAAACCCATTTGCTGCAAATGGGGCAGCGCAAAGCCACTGACTTTCTCTGCTATATGACCAAGAGTATGTGCTCCAAGGTCGCCAAACTGTTCAGCATCCGGTAACTCTCCGATGCCTACGCTATCCAATACGATTAAACTTATTCGTTCAAAGCGCACCGATGTCCCTCCAAATCAATCCCTAATGTTAATGATATCCACCCTTCATTATCCCACTTCCAACCCGTGAATGCAAAACAGCAGCAATTCCTAATGGAATTGCCGCTATGCTGCCACGCGAACTATAAATGAGCTCTAGGGTGAGCTCGATTATAAACATCCTTCATTTTGAGCTTCGTCACCTGAACATATAGCTGTGTCGATGAAATATCAGAATGTCCTAGCATTTCCTGCACGGATCGCAAATCAGCACCATTTTCAATTAAATGAGCAGCAAAAGAATGTCTAAGCGTGTGCGGCGTAATTTCATTCGTAATTTGGGTTTCTACTGCATACCGCTTCATAATTTTCCAGAAGCCCTGCCTCGTCATCCGCGTCCCCAGATGTCCTATGAATAGGGCATCTTCTTCTGGCGATCGTTTCAGGAGTTTCATGCGATATTGCTTTATATACGTATCCAACATTCGCATGGCAATGCCGCTTAGAGGGATCATTCTTTCCTTCTCCGCTTTACCCACACATCGTATGAAGCCCATCTCCAGATTCACATCCGCGATATTCAAGGAGACGAGTTCTGATACACGAATCCCCGTTGCGTACAGTAATTCTAGCATCGCTTTATCTCGTGCACCATTTACTTGCTCAGCCTGAGGTGCTTCAAGCAGCTTCTCAACTTCATGAATGCTCAGTATTTTGGGAAGCCTTTTTTCCAGCTTAGGCACCTCGACGAATACGGAAGGATCCGAATCAATGATTCGTTCTTTCACCATATATTGAAAAAAGGATCGTAAAGAAACCCGAATACGCGAGAGGGTGGCTGTTGCTCGTCCGAGTGTTTTCAATTGTGATAAATAGCTTGCTATTTGCATTTTCCCGGTCTCTCGCCAGCTTGTAATACCTTGCACATCAAGATACGTAACAAATTGAAGGAGATCTCTTTCGTAGGATTCGAGTGTATTCCGTGAAAGACCTCGTTCAGTCGTCAAAAATCGGATGAAGGTTTGCACCTCACTCGTCATCATGTCAGTCTCTCCCTCGTTTACCTGCTATACTTGCCATAACTTTCAACATATAGCATTCCACGAGACTAGAAGAAATCCCTTTATTTTTCGTTTTACTCACCATACCAGTAGAATAAACGTAAACGCTCACTCATCGAATTCGAATCAAAAGAAACATGTTCACTTTGTCCGAATACTTTGACGGATTTACCGGTCGGCGCTTTATACTTGTTTACAGGCTGAATCCAACCGGAAATGGCGAGCAGCACTTGATATAAAACGACTGTCAACGCGACAAAAACCAAAATATACTGTAATCGAACAATTAATTTTCGATAAGAAAATATCATAGCTCTGCCCCCATGTCTATGCCATGTCTTAGGAACAGAATATGAGGCTCGGCCTATAATTATGACAAGTCAATCAATTTCGTGTACGGCATACCAAGCGCCTCAGCTACCGCCGGATGCGTAACACTGCCTTTGTAGGTATTCACACCTAGCTGCAGCGTGTAATTCTCCGCCAAGGCCTTCGTGAAGCCTTTATTGGCCAACTCCAAGGCATAAGGCAACGTAACATTCGTCAATGCGAGCGTCGAAGTTCTCGGTACAGCCCCTGGCATATTAGCTACTGCATAATGCAGCACACCGTATTTCTCATACGTGGGATCACTATGGGTTGTCACCCGATCAATCGTTTCGATGGATCCGCCTTGATCGACGGCAACATCCACGATAACCGCCCCAGGTTTCATGCTCTGCACCATCGCTTCGGTCACTAATCGCGGAGCTCTCGCCCCCGGAATCAGAACTGCACCTATCAGCAGATCCGCCTTCTGAACGGCGCTCGCGATATTATACGGATTGGACATCAACGTGCGGAGATGCCCTCCAAAAATATCGTCCAGCGCTCGCATGCGTTCTGCACTGCGCTCAATGATTACGACATTAGCACCAAGACCTAGCGCCATTTTGGCTGCGTTCGTGCCGACTATGCCACCGCCTAGAATAATGACATCCGCTGGTGGCACACCAGGGACACCCCCTAGTAAAATGCCGCGGCCACCATAAAACTTCTCCAGATACTGTGCGCCAATCTGCACGGACATCCTGCCTGCTACTTCACTCATCGGCGTCAGCAATGGCAGTGACCCATTAGGCATCTGAATCGTCTCGTAAGCTATGCCCGTCACTTGCTTCTCTATTAACTGCGTGGCCAGATCACCAGCTGCAGCTAAATGCAGATACGTAAATAGGATCTGCCCTTCTTTAAAATAGCCATATTCGGCTGGCAGCGGCTCTTTCACTTTCATGATCATATCGCTTTGTGCCCAGACTTCAGACGCACCCGTGATAATTGTCGCACCTTCTTGTTGATAATCCTCGTCAGTAAAGCCACTGCCAATACCTGCTCCCGCTTCCACCAACACACGATGACCGGACATTTGCAGCATACCTGCGCCGCCTGGCGTTAAGGCGACACGATTTTCATTGTTCTTAATTTCTTTAGGAACTCCAACGACTAGGCATGGTTTTGACACACTCGCCACCTTCTTCCTTCTGTTCATTCGTCTATAATGTACCCCTACTCCCCTGCCAAATATGTGACGGAACGTGATGACCTTTCTCCTAATATGATATGAGAAAAACACAAAAATGCCTGTATGCAAGTGACGCATACAGGCATTTTCATAATTTGAACAGTTCCTTTCGGAGACTGTTAGTGGGATTTCTCCAATGAGTCCGGTTTCCCTCGTTCGGTACAGCGGTAGCAAATACCTTGAAAATCAAGTCGATGATCTAGGACTTGAAAATGAAATTCAGTCTCTAACCGTTCTTCGAAAGGTCCGAGCCAATCGTCCATAATTTCATCTACGGCTCCGCATTGCACGCAAATCAAGTGATGGTGATGATGGCGTGAATTATCATCACGTAAATCGTAACGAGCCACACCGTCGCCAAAATTCATTTTCTCCAAGACATGCAGCTCACTCAGCAGCTCCAAAGTACGGTAGACAGTAGCTAGACCGATCTCTGGCGCCTTATCCTTCACAAGCATAAACACATCTTCTGCACTAAGATGATCTTGTTCATTTTCCAATAAAACGCGAACAGTCGCTTCCCGTTGAGGCGTAAGCTTGTACCCCTGAGATTGCAGTTGTTGCTTAATTTTCTCGATCCTTGTTTCCATATGCCTCCCCCTCAGAAAGGTGGGCATCCTAGCCCAGTTTTAGCCACTCTTTTCATTATAGGGGGAGCTTACTTACAAAGTCAAACAGAATCACAATTCAATTCATTCCCCATAAACCCCTACCAGCATTGGGGTTACCCATTTCATCATGTATTGGGAGAAGTATCCTTCTAATAATGCAGCTGCTAAGAGGCAGCCGCCCATCATTAGAGTAATCGTTGTATATCTCATGAAGGGCTGGTAAATGTTACCACTGCGACTCATAATTCTATGTTTGATCATATAGAGAGAGAATGACATCGCGGCCACGCTGCAAAATAAAATAGCCGGAATCACAATTAAATTCTGTGGTAAGACAGCCACTAGCGCAAAGAGCATGCCTTTCCATGACATCTGCCCCACTAGGTATCCCACCGTAAAGCCGATCAGTACCCCTTTTAGAAAATCCAGTACTAAGATCAAGGGTAAACCAATAATGGATAGACCAAATAACCAGATCAATAAAATCCACTTCATATGCATGCCAAAGGCTTGACTGAACGATTGCTGGCTATCGATTTCGATACCTTCATTGATTTCATGAAAGAAACTGCCTAAATGACGTGTCATCTCGGTCCTTTGTTCCAAGGAAAGTGCATTCACCATGACGGCACCGAACACAACGCCAATAACAAAGAGTACTGAGACGAATATAAATAACGGCAAATTATCCTTCATATATTGTTTCATCGTTAAGTTCCTATTCACACTCGCCACTCCTTCCTTGTACAACCTCTACAAAGACAAGCTTATGAGCACAAAGTCAAAACTATGAATGATTATTTCTCACTTTGCCGTATTTTCCTCCGCCACCGACTTCAAGCGATAGAGTTCCTTCCCTCGCGTTTACGATATATGAAGTCAGTTCTTCCCCAACGACGTCTACTAGCTCTTCAGGCTTGGCATGATGTAAGACATGCATTTCCGTTCCGAACCTGCTTAGCAGCTGCTCAAGCTTCTTAGGTCCTAACCCTGGCAGATACTCTAAGGGAACTTGAAAATGGTACGGCGGTCGATGGTCAGGTTGATAGGACTTCTCACGATCTGCAATCGCCATGATCCGATCCATCACGCCTCGAACGATCTTAGGACTGCCGCAATTCATACAACGCTCGACAGCTGCAGCGTCTTCATCCAGTACAGCCTCACAGAGGCTGCAATACGTTCGATGATACTTGCCTAATCGTGAATTCAATCCGTAGTTCGCCGTTACCCCTCGACCTTCCTGTCGCGCTAAAGCTTTGACTAATTCCACAAAGGTCGGAGCAGCAAGCCGCATTTGGTTGTACTCACGACCTATTTTGGCAAGAGAATGCGCGTCAGAGTTCGTCAGATAGGTAAAATCATCGAGTTCCGAGATCAATCCAGCCATATCGGAATCTGCGCTTAAACCGAGTTCCACCGCGAGGACTCTATTCACATCAAGCAACTCATTCATCGAGCTTACAGCGCTGCCATACACGCTCTTGTGCGGCGTAAAGATGTGCGCTGGGATAAGAATACCACCTCGGCCTAGCACCTCTTCCTGAAGCTCACGAGCAGGCACATAAATACGCTGAGAGCTAAGCTCTACATTTTTCATGTACCGGCTCATCCATGTTGTAAATTCTTGCATCACTTGCAGGGTAGGCATATAGGCCAAAACGTGTGCAGGACCCATCCCAGGGTCTCTAACTTCAATCTCGCTTCCTAGGATGATCGATGTCTCTCGATAGCGAATGCCTCCGCCTTCAAGCTCCATCATCTCCCCCTTATCCAAATACATCATAATCTCCTCTTGGACGGAAGGTGAATGGGTATCAATGATCGAGATCATCTCCATCCCTTTTCGGTTAGCAGCTTCATGAGCAATATTGAAAAAAGTGAGATTATTGGCTGCACTAATTTTGACAGCTTGCCCCTTCTCCGTTCGACCAATGTGAATATGAAGATCTACGTAGTAATCCTTCAACATCTAGATTTGACCAGTCAGCTTATACAGTTGCCACGCCCAAACCGCCATGATTGTCTTGGCATCGCTGATACGCCCTTCACGCATATACTGCTGTGCTTGCTCCAAGGTTATCGCTTCACAATCCAAGAATTCATCGTCATCCGGATTCGCTGTCCCCTTCACTAGATCCTCTGCTATGTATAAGTGAATGATTTCGTCCGCAAACCCTGGTGACGTAGAGAACGAACTAACCAAGCGAATGTTATCTGTTCGAAACCCTGTCTCTTCCTCAAGCTCACGTAACGCCGCTTTCAGAGGCTCCTCTCCACTATCAAGTTTACCCGCAGGGATCTCTACCTGACTCTTCTCTAGTGGCTTACGGTACTGCTCTACCACGATCATTTTATCACCTAAGAGTGGAATAACTGCGACCGCACCTGGATGCTTCACAATTTCACGGGAAGCGGTTCCGCCATTCGGCAATCTAACCTGATCTACTTGCAAGGAAATAATTTTACCTTTGAAAATCATTTCACTACTTATGGTCACTTCTTCAAACTTTTTATGTTCTGTCATTTGAGCACCTCATCCTCGTAAGTTGGCATAACTTGTCCACTTTTTGCATATCGTTCATTATATGAAATATTTTCCTGAAAAGAGGGTCTCCCTATGAAGAGCTATGTGAGTGATAATCAGATTCGACTTGTTGGTAAAGCCTGGGAAGTCAAACATGGGCTTGCGCAAATGCTTCAGCAAGGCGATCCGAAACTAACCGTTGTAGATTATCTAGCTAGATTACCTGCTCGTTCTAGTAAGAAGGTACAGGGACATTCTGCTCATATACTCCCCTTCCCTTTGGCTGCCAACTAACATGCTTATCTGCTCCAACAATAAAACGAAAACCGATTAGCCGCGCCAATAGGCGGACGAATCGGTTTTTTTATTGGACCAACCAAGTATTAAACCTTGGCTGCTTCCTTCACTAAAGCAACAACAAGTTCGGCGGTTTTGACGAGGTCACTTATCGCGATACGCTCTTTGACCGTATGAATCTCTAAATAACCAACGGCCAAATTCACAGTAGGGATGCCCATGCCGTTGAAAATATTCGCGTCGCTTCCACCACCCGAGTGGAACGTTTGCGCCGTAAGACCGATCGTACTCATCGCCCGAGATGTCAATTGGACAATAGGTGCTGAATCATCATGCATGTAGGACGCATACACGATATCCGCATGGAATTCACACGTCGTCCCCGCTTCTGCAGCGGCAGCTTCACAAGCCTGTTTCATCGCTTCAATCTGCGCTTCCAGCTTATGCTGAACGATACTGCGCGCTTCGGCTTCCATTTTCACCTTATCGCATACCACGTTAAGTGGTCCTACGCCTGAAAAGCTGCCAATGTTGGCAGTCGTTTCATTATCAATTCTGCCGAGTGACATACGTGAAACGGCTTTGCTAGCCACTTGGATGGCCGAAATCCCATCCTCCGGATTCACTCCCGCATGAGCGGATTTGCCATGGAAAATGATTTCAATTTCCGCACGTCCAGGTGCTGCCGTTGCAATCGCGCCAAGGTTGCCATTGGAATCCAATGCGAAACCATATTCAGCTTCCATGCTGCTGCGTTCCATCGCACGAGCGCCTTTCAAGCCGCTCTCTTCCCCAGCGGTAATGACGAACTGAATACGACCATGCGGGATATTTTGTTCTTTCAGAACTAAAATCCCTTCAATCATCGCGGCAATTCCTGCTTTATCATCGCTTCCAAGAATCGTAGTGCCGTCCGAGCGAATATAACCATCTTCCCCAATTTGCGGCTTGATGCCATTGCCAGGCGCGACAGTATCCATGTGTGATGTAAAGAAAATGGTAGGAATCGCGGTATTACTGTCCGTTGCTTCCAATGTGCAAATCAAATTGCCAGCGCCGTGACCACTTTTGGACATGGAATCATCCTCGACAACCTGCAAGCCTAGCTGACTGAATTTTTCTTTGAGAACGACACAGATGTTTTGCTCATATCGCGTTTCACTATCCACCTGAACTAGGGAAATGAACTCTTTAATTAAACGATCTTGTTGAATCATGTACTTTCCTCCGATACACACTTTGAGTTACAATAAAACGGTACAAGCTTGGATGAAAAAGGAGTGAATCCCGTGCTACAAAATAAGAAAATGTTTAAAATCGTTATTTACATTATGCTCTTCGTTATGCTGTTATCCAGTATATTGTTTACAGCTGGTCTGTTTTTCACATCTTAAACCATTAGTAAATTTTAGTATCCGCGTTGTAGCTTTCTAAATTTTCTTTCACTCTCTGCAGGAACCTTCCACAGATCACACCATCAAGAATCCGGTGATCGAGCGACAAGCAAAGGTTTACCATGGAACGAACCGCTATCATATCTTGAATCACGACAGGCTTCTTCACAATCGATTCAAATGTCACAATCGCTGCTTGCGGGTAGTTAATGATTGGATACGAGAGAATCGAACCGAAGGAGCCTGTATTATTTACAGTAAACGTACCGCCAACCATATCAGTTAGCGCTAATTTCCCCGCACGCGTTTTCTTCGTCAACTCATCAATTTCCCTTGCTAATCCTGCGATATTCTTTTGATCCGCTTTCTTAATGACTGGGGTCATCACGGAATCTTCTGTCCCAACGGACAAGGAAATATTAATATCGCGTTTCACGATAATTTTATCTACAGCCCACACGGAGTTAATAATCGGGTAATCTTTAATCGCATTGACGACCGCTTTCAGCATGAACGCTAGGTAAGTCAAATTGATTCCCTCACGGCGCATGAACTCATCTTTCACCTTGTTACGCAAAACCACGAGATTCGTCACATCGACTTCGATCATCGTCCACGCATGTGGAATCTCCGTGACGCTCTGACGCATCTTCGTAGCAATCGCATTACGCATTGGCGTGACATCAATGAAATGCTCATTCCGTGCATCTAGGTTATGGCCTTCTGCTTCGATCAGCGGTGTTTGTGGACTCGCTGACAAATGAATGCCCGAGCTGCGAACAGGCTGATTCACTGGCTCTTCCGCAGCAACTGGTGCTGCAGGAGCTGTTGGCGCAGCAGCTTGGATCTCTGCTGGTGCCACCGCATTGGCTCCGCCAGATGCGATGAAGGTCTCAACATCCTTGCGGGTAATCCGTCCGCCAAGGCCAGTACCCGGTACGCGTGACAAATCCACGCGGTTATCTTGGGCAAGTCTGTGGACCGCTGGAGAGAAGCGGCCACGCATGCTCTGATCCGCGTCTTCGGACACGACTGCCGAAGGAGATACAGCTGCTGGTGCAGCTGTACTGCCTGTTGAAGAGCCAGCTGGCTCTTCAATCACACAAATCGCTTCGCCTACCGCAGCCGTTTCACCGTCACCGACAATGATTTTGATCAGCTTGCCTTCGATGGGACTCGGCATTTCTGTATTTACTTTCTCTGTGAATAGCTCACATAGAACGTCATATTGTTCAATATAATCGCCTGGCTTTTTCAGCCATTTGCCGATAGTAGCCGAAACGAGACTTTCCGCCAAATGCGGAACAGTCACCTCGGTGAGGCGGCCAGTTTGGTTCATAGAAGTACCTCCTAATTTCGGGAAAGATCAACGGATAAGAACAAGAACTAGAATAACGCTAATTGACGCATAGCTTCCTTCAGCTTATCCGCATTCAGCAGGAAAAACTTCTCCATTGGCGGATTGCTGCCTACTGCCGGAACATCGGGACCACATAGTCTCGCGATGGGCGCATCTAGCTCAAATAGCATCTCTTCCGCGATGATAGCAGATACTTCTGCACCTACCCCACCTGTTTTGTTGTCCTCATGCGTAATAAGTACTTTGCCAGTTTTTCTAGCAGCTTCTAGTATCGCTTCGCGATCAAGCGGCTGCAAGGTACGCAAATCAAGCACATGCGCTGAAATACCTTCCTTCGCCAATTCCTCTGCGGCTTGCAGTGCATAATTAACCACCATGCCATAGGCAATGACGGTAATATCAGTTCCTTGACGCTTCACATCTGCTTTCCCAATCGGAACGATATAGTCCTCATCTGGTACATCGGCTGATAACGCAAGATAACATTTTTTATGTTCAAAATAAAGGACAGGGTCGCCATCACGAATTGCCGCCTTTAATAATCCCTTCGCATCATACGGATTCGACGGTGCGACAATTTTGAGTCCTGGCGTGCCGAAGAAGACGGATTCTGGACACTGGGAATGGTACAACGCACCCGCGCCAGTTGCGCCGTAAGGGGCACGAATGACGATTGGGCAGCTCCAATCATTATTGGAGCGGTAGCGAATTTTCGCAGCTTCGCTGAGAATTTGATTCGTTGCCGGGAAAATAAAATCGGCAAATTGGATTTCAGCAATTGGCTTCATGCCGTACATCGCCGCGCCGATGGCTACACCAACGATCGCTGATTCTGCCAGTGGCGTATCCAACACACGTTCTTCGCCGAATATATCGCGAAGTCCCTTCGTCGTGTTGAGCACACCGCCTTTGCCTACGTCCTCCCCGAGGACGAAAACATTGTCATCCTTCTGCATTTCCTCTTGCATCGCAGAACGAATTGCTTCCAAATACGTAATCGTTGCCATCTTAGTTGCCATCTCCTTCCGCATAAACATGAAGAAGCGTATCTTCCGGCTTCGGATAAGGGGCAAGATCAGCATACTTCGTCGCTTCATTCACTTCTTGCTTTTGACGCTCTTGAAGTGCTTGGTCTTGTTCTTCACTCCAAAGCTCACAAGCGATGAGATATTCCTTGAATTTCAAAATGCCGTCCTTCTTGCGGTTTTCTTCTACTTCTTCTTTCGTACGATATAGCATGTCATCATCAGAAGTGGAATGCGGCATAATGCGATAGCACATCATCTCGATTAAGGTTGGACCTTCGCCGCGAGCAGCTCTTTCTCTCGCTTCCTTCGTAACACGGTACATTTCTAATACATCCGTACCATCCACTTGAATGCCTGGGAAGCCATATCCGATGGCACGGTCAGCAATTTTACCTGCTACCTGTTTATGAAGAGGCACAGAAATGGCATACTGATTATTTTCACAAACGAAAATAACCGGCAGCTTATGTACACCTGCGAAATTGCAGCCCTCATGGAAATCCCCTTGATTGCTGGAGCCTTCCCCGAACGAAACGAATGTGACAAAATCCTGTTTCTTCATTTTCGCTGCCAAAGCAATACCCGCTGCATGAGGAACTTGTGTTGTAACCGGAGAAGATGCCGTTACGATATGATTTTTGCGATCCCCGAAATGACCGGCCATTTGTCTGCCGCCGCTATTCACATCTTCCGCTTTACAAAAAATAGCGAGCATTAGATCTTTCACCGTCATACCAACCGATAGGACAAATGCATAATCACGGTAATAAGGTAAGAAATAGTCCTTCTGACTCTGCATCGCGAAAGCCATACCAACTTGTCCGGCATATTGTCCCATACCTGAAACATGAAAAGGAATTTTACCAGCACGCTGGAGCATGAAGGCTCTCTCATCAAATTTCGTTGCAAGGCTCATGACCGTATACATACGCAAAGCCTCATCATCGGATAATCCTAAACTTCTGTGCTTATATAGCTGACCAATGGACATGGAGTTTGCCTCCTTAGTGAGATTATATGGTTACTAAAGCTTATTACCTGGTCCTAGTACTTGACTCTATAAGCATATTATAAACGGAAACGTTTATGATTACAATTTTTATCCGCTAATTGCAATGCCATCCACCGCAAGCATCGCTTCCCCTAAGGCCTCTGAAAGTGTCGGATGCGGATGAATCGTTTGTCCTACTTCCCACGGTGTTGCATTCAGCACCTGGGCTAGCGCAGCCTCTGTGATACTGTTCGTAACTTGAGGGCCGATCATGTGAACACCAAGAATATCATTCGTATCTTTATCCGCAATCACCTTCACGAATCCATCGGAATCTCCATAAACTAGAGCTTTCCCTATTCCTTTGAAGCTAAATTTGCCAACTTTCACTTGGCGGCCTTGATCTATTGCCTGCTGCTGAGTCCATCCAACACTTGCGATCTCAGGTCTCGTATAGGTGCATTTGGACACAAGGTGCGTCTGCAACTCGTCTGGTTGATGTCCTGCGATATGCTCCGCCGCCACAATGCCTTCATGCCCCGCCATATGAGCGAGCATTAACCCGCCGATAACATCCCCAACCGCATAAATATGGGATTCCGTAGTCTGCATGAAGCGATTGACGCGAATGACACCTTTATCGATTTTGACATCGGTATTTTCAAGCCCCATCGCTTCAACATTCGCTACACGACCTACGGAAACAAGAACACGCTCCGCGAATAGCTCGTGCACCTCGCCTTGCTTGTCCACTTGCATCGTCACCATGCCATCCGACACCTTGACCGACTCTGGCAGCAACTTCGTACCCGTCTCCAGCTTAATGCCACGTTTCTTGAACAAGCGTTCCAACTCTTTGGAAACATCCTCATCTTCCAGATTGACTAGACGCTTATCGACTTCTACAATCGTAACCTCAACCCCAAAATCATGCAGCATAGAGGCCCACTCCACGCCAATTACGCCACCGCCAACTATAATAATAGACTTCGGCAGACTCTCCATCCGCAGGGCATCTTCACTTGTGATAATCGAAGTGCCGTCTATCTCTAACCCTGGCAAGCTGCGTGGTCTAGAGCCCGTTGCAATGATCAGATTGCTCGAAAGAAGCGTCTCAATATCGCCATCTTCCTTCTCGACAGAAACAGCCCCGCTGCGCGGAGAGAAAATGGAAGGGCCAATAATACGTCCATTTCCATGATGGATCGTAATTTTGTTCTTTTTCATCAGGAACTGAAGTCCTTGATGTAGTTGATCGACAATCCGTTGCTTGCGTCCTAGAACTCCATCAAAATTCAATGACACTGATTGTGCAGATATCCCATAATCTTCACTATGCTTCATCGAAGCATAGACTTCCGCGCTGCGTAATAATGCTTTACTCGGAATGCAGCCTTGATGCAAGCAGGTACCGCCCATTTTGTCACGTTCAACAATGGCTACCGTTTTCCCTAACTGCGCAGCCCTAATTGCAGCTGTATAGCCTCCGATTCCGCCGCCTAATACCACAACATCATATCTATGTTCACTCATGAATGTTAGCCTCCTATGAAACAATTCCTTGTTATATGTATATGTGTGTCTCTATTATATTACCCTTTTTTGGGATCGAAGTCATAGTCTTATTTATGAATTAGACACACTAGCTGTTTCAGAGTATGATGTTAGAAAAACATGTTTCATATCAAGTAAGGAGTTTATATGAAAGCACCCTTTTATCGTTTTGTTGCTATTCTACTTCTCGTTATTCCAGGCATAACCGCTACTTATGGTTTTCTCGCAATGAAAGATGCCTTTTTCGCCCAATTTGATACGGCTACCAATAGCGGCATGTTATGGGGGAAATTTTTCTTAGGTCTTGTCTTATTTCTGATCGGCGTTGCTTTTATTGGCGGATGGACCTTCTTCAGAGATCGCAAACGGAACTATCTAGCCCCGCGTTTCAAGCCTAAACGCAATAAATAGACCGGACAATGTGTCCGGTCTTTTTTTGTATCGCGCTCAATCTGCCCCAACAAGCTTCCATACGACATGACTTGCACGTTTCAGGATCCACTGCAATTGAAACAAGCTTAAACCAATAAAAGCACCGGATAGAACAAGGGTTGAAATCACTTCTCTCCGCCAATTTACGGGCTGGCGTGAGGTAAAGGCTTGCAAGGTTTTTATATCCACGAGGCGAGCCCCTACTTTCATCCGCACAAGGAGGGCACTCCCCATATTGTCATTGCCACTAGCCAGAAAATCACTCATATGCGCCTGTACACCTACCGTAACAAGCCATTCCCCACCCTTTTCATAAGCTAGCAATAAAGCAGCATCTTCACTGTTACCTGTATAAGGCAAGATATGCTCCACATCTATATCAACACTACAATGTTCGTCTGGGTACGTATGGACAATGATTTCAGCACCGCAATGCCAAGCTCGATTCGATATCTGATTCGCATCCCCAATGACTATATCAGGGACATAACCATTCGCGATAAGTACATCCGCCCCTGCGCCTACCCCCAGTAATAT
This sequence comes from Paenibacillus qinlingensis, assembly GCF_031455095.1. Taxonomy (GTDB): domain Bacteria; phylum Bacillota; class Bacilli; order Paenibacillales; family NBRC-103111; genus Paenibacillus_E; species Paenibacillus_E qinlingensis_A. Next base: position 648,658 of record NZ_JAVDSB010000001.1, on the reverse strand, counting down.
CGGCTTAAAATCCGAAATAAACCCGCAAGCTGCTTGCAAGTCCTTTTTATAACCTTTTCCAGCGGAGACCACAAAGACGTACCTGCCAGTGAACTGTGTGCGCAGCGGCAAGTTGGGTAAAGGAGCTTTAACTGCTTGCCTTTCGCGCATCGCATAAGCTAAGGTATGTTCCACAAAGGGCTCCCAGCGCTCCACAGCTTGCTCGTTAGCTGCCCGTTGAGCGATTAGCCAATTCTCCCGTGTAAATTGACGACAGGGCACATCCTGACCGCTCACATGAATCGTATCTTGATATATAAGGATCTCTGCTTCATGCAGAAAGAGTTCAACATACACCTCATCCACTTCCATGATGGGAATGTGCTCATGTAGAATCATAAGTGGGCCTTGCGTCGGAAACACACCGCTCATGACATGTCCACATTGCACAATCGCTTTCACTTTTCGATCTATCAGTTCTTGGGCATCCTCTTCATCCATGTCCCCTTGAGTAAGTAAAACAATTCGACTACTCGGCATCTGTTGATAAGACTCACAAGTGCCCGAAATCTTTGCTATTTTCCCTTTGCAGATCAAATCCGGCTTCGCGGCAAATAAAGATAAGGATGACCAGTTCATGGTTAGACACCTTGCTTTCCTAACGTAAGTCTCGTGGCCTACTTAATTTGCCCGATCCCACAAACTTCTATGTATATTTTGAGCTGTGAATGGCAAGCATTGTTTATAATCTTAAAAGAAGGAGGAACATCTATGGAGCTAAACATGAGCGCAGATGAAGTGTTAGGCCAAATTGTGCAGCTTCACAGCACAGGGGAATCACTAGCTAAAAAAAATGTGAAGAAGCTGCATCCTGATCTTATGAAAAACGCCCTGTATTACTACCCAAGTTGGGAACATGCTTTACAGAAGACTGGAGTTAGCACCATTGTTCACTAAACATACATAGGACTTGCCTCATGCTCCGAAAGGTTCATCCTTCCGGAGCCGTTTTTATGCTTACTCCTCTTCGAGTACTTCCCACTCCACCTGAACCATGCGATCTACCCACGTTCGAATTTTTACTTCAATCGCTTGTTCGATTTCTTCATCTGTCATTTCACCCAGTTTGTGCTCAGCAATCTCCAGCACGTCCGTTTTCTTCGTTTCGCCATCTATCGCTAATTGAATTTGAATGCGCATGCGGTTCCCCTTTTTCCGTTATCAACTAAACTTTCCATTGCCTCTTGCCTATCACCTGTTAAAATAGAAGTATCACTTACATTCAAATAGAAATGAGGAATTACTATGTCTCGATCTCAAGCACAAAAGCTTCGCCAACGCAGTTTACGGGAAGGCAAATTAGATCCTACCATGAATCGCTTACACTGGTTCGGAACGAATCCCGTAACCAAGACAACACCTACTCGCATTGAACTGCAAGCCAGACAACAGAATAAACACAAATCTAGGAATTTGAACCATTCATATGGCGATGATTCCTTTTATTTTTCTATCTCTTCTTGAATTGAGATCCCCTGCTGAGCAGCAAAATGGATCATTTCTTCCCTTTCCGAGGGTCGGAACGTATATTTACAGTCGAACCCGTTGAAAAATAACTGCCAACTCCTGACAACACTGTGCTCATCTACTTCTAACTCCGCAACATATAACGAATCAGGCTCATCTTCAAACTGCAGGCCGATGTGTAAGTACGTCTTCCCCTCAGATATTTCCTGTTCACAATAGTCCATGATCATGTCTAAATGACCTCCTATTGAATAAAATCTTTTTTATTTATATAATATACTAATGCAACCGAGCTAACAAAGTGAAAGCATGCTAATTTATGAATTTGCGAAGTAGTCCTGTTAGATACTGAGCAAACTCTTAGGAGGAAATACATTTGGCTTACGATCCGCAAGTAGTTGATGCAACAATAGTGAGTGATAATAAAAAGAATGGTCTCTTCGAAGTTGTTGTTTCTTTGAAAGACCGCAACAAATGCCGTCTATTCTTTGAAAGAGACGCAGAAACAGGTATCGGCCGAGTAACCGACTTGAACCGATTGATGAAAGAGCCTTGCCCGATTTGCCGCAAAGATTACCTATGCAACTGTCTGGACCGTTACAAGCACTCTATTGCAGATCAAGCTTTAACGCTCATTAAGTAACAACACAATGAAACCCCCTGAGCCGATGGCTAAGGGGGTTTCATTGTATGACTTGCTATTTATTCGTAGATCACTCGATAGAGTCCTTCTAACAAACTTTGGTAATTCCTAGGGTCATACGTAATCTCCGCAAAGGAGACATGAATGACCTTGTTGGTTGTTTTAACGATGAAAAAGCTGTCCGAACTATCATCAGCGTCAATATACGTATAGCATACTAACTGACTGCTGCCCGTTTGGTTCCGTAGAAAAGCTGTTGCTTCTTCACTCTCATTTGCGAACTTCGGCACACTGTCACCTCCTAATGACCATTCATCCTCGTCATCTCAACTGATTACCATGTCTATCGTTCCTAGCCATTAATTAAGACTGTGATGTTTTCTTTCTCTTCAAAGCCAGGTATCCACCTAGGAGTGACGCGGGAACGATGGCAATTAAACCAATCAACTCATACCACAGCGGAATCATATCCTGCGTTAATATGGAATCAAATCCAATCCCGGCTCCAATTACACCTATGATTGCTGCATTGAAGAGTTCGGCGCGTTTTGCTACTTTTGCAGTGAAATAACTACCTAAGAACGTCCAGAACAAGCCAACGACTAAAAATAAGAGTAATAGACCTACATTCGCATATATGGCATTTACATCTTGATCCGACGTAGGACGGTTTGCAAAATACAAACTCCCGATCAATCCTGACGACAACATCGTTCCGATATTATCGATAGCTATTCCCAGCAACACGGCTAGGAAATGAAATTTCCGCACACTTTTTTGTTCCGACATAGACTCTTCTTCTCTCCTGCTCACTTCTATCTAGTAACCTCATCCATAATACCATGTGGAAACCCTACTAGCCAGTTCAGATCGAACTAAGCCTGCACCCACCAATCAGTTTTTGTGTAATTCCCTATATCGGATCCCCGCAAGGTGATGGTTTGCCCAATTCGTGGCGTCACAATTTCGACCCCTTTCTCCTGAGCAGCTCTTACTGCTCGAGTGACAGGATCATTCCAATCATGCATAGCTAACGTGAAGGCCCCCCAATGAATGGGCAGCATAACCTTACCTTTCACGTCAAGATGCGCTTGAACGGTTTCCTCCGGCATCAAGTGGATATCCGCCCAACGCTCATCATACTGTCCGCATTCCATTAGCGTAAGGTCAAAAGGGCCATATTTATCCCCAATATGTTTAAAATGAGGCGTGTACCCACTGTCACCGCTGAAATAGATGTTGGACTGTTTCCCTTTGATCACCCACGAACACCACAAGGTTGCACCGCGGTCATTCACACTGCGTCCCGAGAAATGGTTAGCAGGCGTGCATGCCAGCTCTAATCCTTGGTAAGTGAACTCCTCCCACCAATCATGCTCCTCAATCTTGGCCGCCGGTACACCCCAACGGATGAGATGACCGCTAACACCCAGCGGCACAATAAAGCGATTCACTTTGTCTTTCAATTTCATAATAGAGCCGTAATCCAAATGATCATAGTGATCATGAGATAAAATGACAGCATCGATGTGAGGGAGTTCTGCAATTTCAAAAGGAATCCCATTGCTGTATCTATTTTTCCCCAGCCAAGGAAACGGTGACGGTGTTCGGCCGAACATGGGGTCGAGCAGCAAGGATTTGCCATCGATCATCAGTAAACTAGCCGAGTGACCGAACCAAGTAACGCTTGTATCCCCATTCCCTATGAATTGAGGCTTATCCATCGCCAAGGAGGTTGCAGGGCGTCGATTCGGGCTTCCTTTGATCATATCGCGCAAGATTCCAAGTGTCGTTGAAAAGCTCATATTCATCATCGCCGGGACTGGATTCTCAAACTTATCTAGCCCATACTGAGGTGATTTCGCAAATTTCTTCATTTCATCCCGTGAAGGCTTTCGGCCGAAAATCGGGTACACATTCATAAATACGTAATAGACACCAACCAAACCCACGATAATTCCTAGCGTTAGTAACATCCTCGTTGCCTCCATGTAATCTCTGTTCTACTTACACATACTCATCCAAGAAAGAATAAGCTACGTTGTAATAACGTAACAACTAATCCCTTGGTTCCAATTTTTCAGGATGCGCTTCATGGGCTCCAAAATTATTTCAGCGGACAGGGACAGGAGCACAATCAGTCGTTTCGCCCAAACATTCCGCCGAAATAGTCATAAGCTATCTCGAAACACAAACCAAATAACCATTGGAGGTTGATTCGAATGAGTTGTGGAACTGGCGTAGGTTATGGAACGTCTGCAGCTGCTGTGTTGGTACTTTTCATCTTGTTGGTTATTATCACTAGCGCATTTGTTTGGTAATCTAAAACCATACAGGGGGACTACCTAGACCTTCTAGGTAGTCTTTCTGCTTCCCACTGCTTCCCCACTGCGCCTCCCGCAGATGATGAACAAAAGAAAAAGAACGCTCAGCGTTGAGCGTCCCTTCTCACATATATGTTACACATATTTTATTGATTCTAACTGTCTCAAGAAACCTTATGCTCGATTCTTAGCTTATCCGCCACCATTGCGATAAATTCGCTATTGGTCGGTTTAGATTTCGAGATATTAATCGTATATCCAAAAATAAAGGAGATACTGTCGATGTTGCCGCGCGTCCAAGCGACTTCAATCGCGTGACGAATGGCGCGTTCGACGCGGCTAGGCGTTGTTTTATATTTTTCGGCAATGGCTGGATAGAGCGTTTTCGTAATTGCACCTAGGATTTCAATATTGTTGTAAACCATCGTAATGGCTTCACGCAAATATTGGTAGCCTTTAATATGGGCAGGTACACCAATTTCATGAATGATACTGGTAATATTGGCATCCAAATTCTTACCTTTTGGCATATGCACAACATTCGCACGCGGCGTTGAGGTTGACGTTGTTGTTGTAGCTGAATTCCCTGCAAGCTGACGAATGCGATTCGTGAGGGTTTCCATATCAAATGGTTTCAATATGTAATAAGAAGCTCCCAGCTGCACAGCCTTTTGTGTAATATTCTCTTGACCAAAAGCTGTTAGCATGATGATTTTGGGCTGTGAAGGAAGATTCATTTCTCGCATTTTTTCCAGAACACCAAGTCCATCTAGATGAGGCATAATAATATCTAAAATAAGAACATCGGGTAGCTCACGCTGTTGCTCCAGAAACCGAAGGACCTCGTTACCGTTATACGCAACGCCCATAATTTCCATATCCTCTTGCTCACCAATGAACTCTGATAATAAATGGGTGAATTCTCGGTTATCGTCTGCAAGTAACACCTGAATTTTTTGCAACTGAATTTCCTCCTTTAGCTACTAAACAAGTTGGTATTTTCTCTCTTAAGTAAGCTATTCGACAGCTCATTTTAAAATCCTTCTGTCGAATATTATTTTTCTTTTCTTTTGTTTGACTTTCTTATATAATATAATATTTATCTTCTGATTCCAACATCTTTCGACACGAAGCCACTAAACTCGCTATTTCACTGTCGCATCCGATAAAAAAGAAATAAAGAACTAAAGGCCACTAGCTCACCTTTAGTTCTTTGTTGATGTCTCCAGATGTTGGACGAAGGATAATGCCCGAATCCTGCAGCATCCATTCAATGAAGCATCCATAGCCGCTCGTTGGATCATTCACGAACACATGTGTGACCGCCCCGATCAATTTGCCATTCTGAATAATTGGGCTTCCGCTCATCCCCTGTACAATACCACCTGTTTTATCTAAGAGACGAGGATCCGTGATTTTGATAACCATACCTTTCGTACCTGGTACGTCTTGTTTGGATACATGAACCACTTGGATATCAAACTTCTCGACCTTCTGTCCTTCGAGCACCGTATAGATTTGCGCCGGCCCTTCCTTCACTTCTTCAGCAAAAGCTACAGGAATCGCTTCTTTATCTAAGCTATGATCCGGTGCACCATACATTTTCCCGAAAATGCCGAATGCCGTATTTCGTTCAATGTTCCCAATTACTTTACTATCCTTGTAAAGCGTAGCATGCTTTTCACCGGGATCTCCATTATGACTTTTGGAAATCGAAGTCACATTCGAATAGACAATGTCACCATCGCCTACAATAATAGGAGTCTGGGTATCCATATCGGTTATTACATGTCCAAGAGCCCCATAGACGCCTTGATCGGGTGCATAGAAGGTTAATGTTCCAACACCTGCCGCGGAATCACGAATGTACAATCCTAAGCGATAAGACTTATCTACTACGTCATACACCGGCTGCAGCTTGACAACAAGTTCTTGATTATTTCGTAAAATTTGCAGAACAAGCGGATTCTTGCTTTCGCCTGATTTCGCCACTAACTCTGCGACCTTGCTTACATCCTTAGAATCTTTGCCATTAATTTTGGTAATTAAATCGCCGACTTGAATTTTCGCTTCTTCCCCAGGTGAAACTTTCTGTTCGGAGGCAACCGTTACGAGATGGTGACCCACTACTAGAATACCCGCGGACTTAATTTTAACACCGATCGTCTGTCCCCCTGGAATTACTTTTAAATCAGGTACGACATTCACTTTGACAGTCTTGATTGGAATAGCTCCAAAAAGCTTGAGCTTCATTTCCGTTTGTCCAGAGTGATCGGATTGCAGAGAGATAGGTTCGTTCAAATTAACTTGAAATGAGTGCTTGGCGTTGCCATTTACCTTCACAATATCCGTATCCTTGACCGTTACCTGGGCACTGACCGGCATCGTTAGCTGAAGCTGCTTTCCTTGTCCACTAAATAAGCGTAGTTCCTGTGGGAAGGAGGCAAAGCTCTGAAAAGGCGGGGACACACTGACCAAGCAAACGAAGAAGACGAGCAAGAGTCCGAACAATCTTTTTCTTTTGTTGGATTGCACTATCAACACGCTCCTTCAAGATTCCTTGAGCCCTGACGAACAACTCGTCAATTGCGTACCTATAAGTTAACCCCAGTCCCTCTCTTTTATAACTGTAAATGATGACTATCTATACTTTCATACCCTTGCTTTCTTATTTTTTGCCATGGTAAGCATTTCTCCCGCATGATGCAGTGTTGTTTCTGTTACTTCTACACCGCCAAGCATCCTCGCCAGCTCCTCAATTCGGCCAGCATCTGGCATATCTTGAACCCGTGTGAACGTACGCTCATGATCCACTTCTTTGCGAATGTAGAAATGAACATCAGCAAAACTTGCAACCTGTGGCAGATGCGTAATGGAGAATACTTGGCAGCTCTGCGAAAGAACCGACATTTTCTCCGCAATGGCTTGTGCCGCGCGCCCACTCACCCCTGTATCAACCTCATCGAAAACGAGTACAGGAATTTGATCAATTCGGGCAAAAATGGCTTTCATGGCGAGCATAATACGAGAGAGCTCACCGCCTGAAGCAATTTTACTAAGTCCACGCAAAGGTTCTCCTGGGTTAGGTGCCATCAGGAACTCCACCTGATCAATCCCTTGTCTGGAAAAGCGGACCTTATTGCCGTCCACCTCAATTCCGCGATCATCAATTATATGGGCGATCTGCACGCGGAACTGTGTCCGTTCCATTTGTAGATCACGTAATTCGTGTTCAATTTGAGCGGAAAGATCGCTCGCAATTCCCTTGCGAAGGTTAGATAAGTCCAAAGCATGAAGGCCGACTTGCTTCTCAGCAATCGCCAGCTTCTCTTCTAATTTACGAATGATTTCATCTTTATTTTCGATCGTATCGACTTCGTTCTTGATCTTCTCGAGATAAGCTAAGATCTCTTTAATATTCTCTCCATATTTTCGCCGAAGAGACGTGATGGTATCTAATCTTTGTTCAATAAAATCTAGTCGGGAGGAATTGAATTCGATACCGTCACGATAATCTCGGATTTGATAAGCGGCATCTTCTAATTGATAAAAGGCGGATTGCGCCTGTTCGAGAAGAGGACTTAGGTTAGTCGGATCTAACTGAACAATATCTTGCAGGCGCGAGACAGCTTTCCCCGCCGCATCTAATCCCCGATTCGTTGCATACAGAAAATCATAAGCCTCGGAAGAGTTTTGATACAGCTTCTCTGCATTCGCCAGCTTCCGTTTCTCTTCAGCTAAGGATTCATCTTCACCGATCTTGAGCTTCGTAGCGGATATCTCGTCTATCTGAAAACGATACAAATCTAACATTTGCAAAGCTTGCTTACTTGTTTCCTGTAAATCATTCAGCTCTTTTTGCAACTTCATGTACTGGTCGTAGCTTGCTTGATACGTCACTTTTGCTAATTCAATTTCTGCACTTCCAAACAGGTCAAGCGAATGAATATGCTCGTCCACATGAAGGAGAGACTGATGCTCATGTTGACCATGAATATTAACGAGCCACTCACCTGTCTTGCGCAGCATTGTCATATTGACAAGCTGTCCATTAATGCGACTTGAGCTTTTGCCTGTAGCTGTAATCTCTCGACGAATGATGAGATGCTCAGAAGCATCGGCCTCGATTCCAAGCTCTGTAAGCGTATGCCAAACGGGATGCGAAGCAGGTAAATCGAACATGGCTTCGATCTCCGCCTTATCTGCACCATACCGTACCAATTCTGCTGAACCTCTACCGCCGACTATGAGTGTTAACGCATCTATGATGATCGATTTCCCAGCACCCGTTTCCCCTGTCAACACGTGAAAACCTGCCTTAAACCGAATATGTACATGTTCAATAACAGCTAAATTACGAATTGAAAGCTCTGTAAGCATGAACGCCTCCTGAAATTATGATAATAAGGACATGACTTCATTGACAAAAGTTACACTGTTCTCTTTCCCGCGGCAAATAACAAGAATTGTATCATCACCACAAATGGTTCCCATCACACCGTTCCATTCCAAGTTATCAATTAAGGCACAAATCGTATTTGCAGTCCCTGGTAAACACTTCATAACAACTAAATTGTCGGTATAATCGATACTAACAAAATGGTCGCTTAACGCGCGTCGAAGCCGTTGCATAGGATTAAACCGCTGATCTGCCGGCATTGAATACTTGTATCTGCCATCATCTAGCGGAACTTTGATCAAATGGAGTTCTTTAATATCTCTTGAAACCGTCGCTTGCGTGACATGGAATCCTGCCGCGCGCAGCGCTTCAACCAGTTCATCTTGCGTTTCAATCTCATGATTTGTAATAATTTCTCTAATTTTTACATGCCTTTGACCCTTCATCCTTACACCTCTATGTGAAAAATGATTTTTTTGATTTTGCTTATGCTCATATCAACGTAAAGGATACCCTGTGCCTCAGGATAAATGAGGGTGTATGGCAGCAGCATGTCACGAACAGCGCTCCCTGTCATCTCAAGTGGTTTACGATCTTTGGCCACTTTCACAAGATAAACATGATCTTCCTTTTGTACAAAATAATCGATAAACAAGCGACTTTCTAACTGATCTCTTTCACCAACGGTCATCGTAATTGGTATTTTGGTCTTACCCGCAAGCACCTCGAAACCAGCACCTTCAAGCAGATCAACAACATCGTCCTCAGGGATATTCGCATGCCTCGGAATTCGCCCTCTTCTTCGATTTGAACCCGCTGACCATTTCTGAAATCGCCAAATGACTACACAAACAACAACGATCAGGATTAACAAAATGACTCTTACATCGCCTTGTTCCATGTCCTTCACCTCGCCATAGTATTCGCGAATCCGACAGGAAAATCCTTTCTGTTATGTGAAAAAACCCATCTCAGGGCCGCAAAAGGCGTTCACAAAGATGAGTTTATTTGCCATGTAATTTCTGAGACCCTCGCGCAGTCTCTGCGATTAGAGCTTTCATTGATTCTGGTGCTGCAAGTGATGCATCGCTCTCGTTACTCGACCAGTAGGCAAGGAATTCAATGTTCCCTTCTCCGCCTGTTATTGGTGAATACGTCAATCCTTGTAACCGGAAGCCCAGCTCCTCCGCAAATGAAAGTACCGTTGTCAGAACGTCAATGTGGACATCTGTGTCTCGTACAACCCCTGACTTGCCAACTTTCTCTCTGCCTGCTTCGAATTGTGGCTTAATAAGCGCGACAACATGTCCTTGATCACCTAAAATTTCCTTCAACGGCGGCAAAATAATCCGTAATGAAATAAACGATACATCGATACTCGCAAAGGTTGGTCTAGGTCCGTTCAAATCTTCCAATTTGGTGTAACGGAAATTCGTTCTTTCCATTACATGAACACGTTCATCATTACGAAGTGACCAATCCAATTGGTTGTAGCCAACATCGACAGCGTACACAGAAGCAGCGCCATTTTGGAGCGCACAATCCGTAAATCCTCCTGTAGAAGCGCCAATGTCTAACATTACCGCACCTTGCAAATCAATCTCGAATTGCTTTAGCGCTTTTTCAAGCTTTAGTCCGCCACGACTCACGTAAGGATGCAGCGCTCCTTTTACTTTGAGTACAGCTTTACGACTAATTTTCATTCCGGCTTTATCAACTGGCTCTTCATCCGCAAAAACAAGGCCTGCCATAATGGCGGCCTTTGCCTTTTCTCTGCTTTCAAAATAGCCTTGCTCTAGTAGCAATAAGTCTAATCGTTCTTTATCCGATGACATATATGTTGTGTTGCTCCTATTCCAATCGGTTACTAGACCTTAGCCCGCAAGGCCTTACGAGGCACTAGTTTCTTCACTTCCGTAATTAGGTTTTGAGCCGTAAGGCCAACCTCATTGCGTTGCTCTGGCACGCTGCCATGCTCAACGAAATAATCTTGAATCCCCATCAATTCCACTTGTAAACCAACTACACGTTTCTCCGCATAAAACTCCAGGACAGCACTTCCGAAGCCACCTTGAATGGAGCCTTCTTCCATCGTAATCACTGGCATGGATTCTTTCGCTAATTGCAGCAGATAAGCTTCATCTAACGGCTTGATAAATCGCGCATTCACGACGCGAAGCTCGATGCCCTCTTGCGATAGCAACACTGCTGCCTCTTCCGCAACTTGAACCATAGGTCCGACTGCAAGAATAGCTGCGTAATCTCCCTCTCGCACTGTTTCCCAAGTGCCGATAGGAATTGCTTTGGGTGCCTCATCAATGTTAGCACCAGTACCATTAATACGCGGATAACGATAAGCAATCGGCCCGTCGTTATATTCTAGCGCCGTCTGCATCATATCACGCAATTCTTTCTCATCCTTCGGCATCATCAAGACCATGTTAGGAATTGTACGTAAAAATGAAATATCATAAACCCCTTGGTGCGTCTCGCCATCTGGGCCAACAAAGCCTGCACGGTCGATCGCAAAGGTAACATTTAATTTAGGTCGACAAATATCATGAACCACTTGATCATACGCACGCTGTAAGAACGTTGAATATACGGCGAATACCGGTTTCAAGCCTTCACTCGCGAGTCCTGCACATAAAGTAGCCGCATGCTGTTCCGCAATACCAACGTCGATCATCCGATTCGGGAATTGCTTCGCAAATTTCAACAGTCCAGATCCACCTGGCATAGCTGGTGTAACGGCAATAAGACGGGAGTCTTTCTCTGCAAGTTCAATTAAGGTATCTCCGAAAACTTGTGTATACATCGGCGGTCCCGAAGACTTAAGTACTTGCCCCGACTCCATTTTATAGGGTCCTAAGCCATGCCAAGTATGAGAGTCATTTTCTGCTGGCTTATAGCCTTTACCTTTAGTCGTAACGATATGAATAAGGACAGGACCTTGAACCTTCTCAGCTTGCTTGAGCGTTTCCATAAGTACTTGCAAATTATGTCCGTCTACAGGTCCAATGTAGGTGAAGCCTAGTTCTTCAAACCAAACACCATTCAATACAAAATATTTAAGACTATCCTTCAGCTTCTCCGCTGTTTTGGCCAGCGTTCCGCCGATGGCAGGAATTTTCTTCAGTAAGTATTCGACTTCTTCTTTAGCTTTCAAATAATGACGATCCGAACGAATCTTGCTTAAATAATTATGAAGAGCCCCAACATTGGGCGCAATAGACATTTCATTGTCATTCAGAATGACCGTAATATTCTTCTTCTCGTGACCGATATGATTCATGGCTTCTAACGCCATGCCGCCTGTAAGCGCACCATCACCAATAATGGCAACTACCTTATTATGTTCGCCTTTCAGATCACGCGCCATCGCCATACCCATGGCAGCGGACAGGGAAGTACTGCTATGTCCTGCTTCCCAGACATCATGTTCGCTCTCAGACCGCTTAATAAATCCGCAGAGCCCTTTGTACTTGCGTAAAGTATCGAACTTGTCTTTGCGTCCAGTCAAAATTTTGTGCACGTACGCCTGGTGACCCACATCAAAAATAAATTTATCATACGGGCTGTGAAACATGGTGTGTAATGCAATTGTGAGTTCAACCACGCCTAAATTCGGGGCCAGATGTCCACCTGTAACGGAAAGCTTCTCAATAAGAAATTGACGGATTTCTCCCGCCAATTCTTCAAGCTCCGTCAAGGATAACCGCTTCAAATCTGCAGGCCGATTGATTTGTTCGAGCAGCACGCTTGTTTCCTCACTTTCAATGTGAAAATACTAAGATTTCACCATTATATCATATAATTGGGCATTTCGTGTAAAACTACCTCTCGATGAGGACGTTCTACTTTAAACATATGCTTAATGATCCCGTTTCATTAGGTAATCTGCGATCTGAAGTAACCGCTCTGGGTTCGGAATATTGGAACGAATTAAGGCTTCTTTGGCTTGGTTCGTCAATTCTTTTACCTTTTGCTCAGAAGCTTCCATACCGATAAAATAAGGGAACGTTACCTTCTGCTGTTTCTCATCGCTCTTCACAGGCTTACCTAGCTTCGCTTCATCGCCGATAATATCCAAAATATCATCTTGAATCTGAAACGCGAGTCCTAAGGCATGACCAAATTCACTAAGCGCCTCTAATTGCGCTTCTGTCGCGCCAGCAATGTGTCCGCCAGCACGTAAAGAGAAAACGATCAAATCGCTTGTCTTGTGCGTATGAATATAAGTAAGCTCTTCCAATTTCGTTAAGCCTTGCTCCCCCAGCATATCCGCAGCTTGCCCGCCAACCATTCCACGAGCACCTGCCAACACAGCAAGTTCTTCTGTGATTGCCAGCACACGCTCTGCAGGAACACCAAATCGTTTGTGGGATTGCGCAATGCAGAAGAAGGCGTGCGTAAGCAATGCGTCGCCAGCTAGAATAGCCATAGCCTCGCCATAGACTTTGTGATTCGTTAACTTGCCTCTGCGATAATCATCATTATCCATCGCTGGCAGATCATCGTGTACCAAGGAATAGGTATGAACGTACTCAATAGCTAACGCAACTGGCATAGCTGCCTCAAGAGAACCACCTAGTGCCTCAGAAGCAGCTAGAACCATGATAGGACGCAGTCGTTTGCCGCCTGCCATCAAGGAGTAATCCATAGACTCACGAAGTGAGCTTGGCACCTCCCACGCAGTAGGCAATGATTGACGTAATGCGGCTTCAACCAATTGGGCATGGGAAGCGATATATGTATGAATATTAGACGTCGTGTTATTCAAACTAATTCCCCTTATCTTCCAAGACAGGCTGGAAAGGCTTCCTTGTTACCCCAGCTTCCCCTTCAACCAGCATCTCAATTTTCTTCTCCACTTGCTCCAGCTTAACGCCGCATAAATGGGAGAGTCTTACGCCTTCTTGATACAATTCAATCGCTTTCTCTAAAGGTACGTCGCCGCTTTCCAGCTGACTTACAATACGTTCTAGTTGCTCGATTGCCACTTCAAAGCTTACTTCCGCTTCACTTGTTGACATCAATGTTCGCCTCCATCTCCGAAACTTGACATTGTATTTTACCGTCCTTAAGACGTATGGATAACCGATCCCCGATCTTCACTTGCGATATCGATCTCACAAGCTGCTTCTCTTGTTCGTCATAGGCAAGGCTATAGCCCCGCTGCATGACCTTCAGCGGGCTGAGCGCGTCCAGATGTCGGACGCTGGACTGCCACTCCTGCTTCTTCGAGCGCAGGAGGGTCTGCATGGCCGTGAGCATCTGGCGTTTGGACGTGTCCAACCGCCGTCTTGCCGCCACGGCCTGCTCGGTTGGATTGAAGCTGGATAAGCGACGCTCCAGCTTCAATCTGCGCTGCGCCGACTCCGTCAGGCGCTGGCGTATGCGGTAACCGAGCTGCTCCGCCAGCCGGTCGAGACGCTCCGCAGGCTGCATAAGCAGCTGCCTGCGGGGGTTCGTCAGGAACGGCGAGCGCTTCGCGCGCTCCAGCCGTTCCTGCTTGCGGCGCAGCTGCTGCAGCAGCCCGTAATGCAGGCGCTGTGCCTGCTGCGATAGCTGCTGCTTCAGCTCGAGGTGGTGCGGCACCGCGAGCTCTGCCGCCGCCGTAGGCGTCGGCGCTCTCAGATCGGCGACGAAGTCGGCGATCGTGAAGTCCGTCTCGTGGCCGACGGCCGAGATGATCGGAATCGCGGAGGCTGCGATAGCCCGCGCCACGATCTCCTCGTTGAAGGCCCACAGCTCTTCCAGTGAGCCGCCGCCGCGGCCCACGATGAGCACGTCGGCTTCACCGAGCCGGTTCATCGCTTCGATCGCTTTGACGATCGAAGGCGCCGCCTGCGTACCCTGTACGAGGACAGGGTACAGTAAGATCGGGATCGACGGGAACCGCCGCTGCAGCGTGATGATGACATCACGAATGGCCGCGCCCGTCGGAGACGTGATCACGCCAATCGCGCGCGGAAACCGTGGAATCGGTTTCTTGCGCTCTGGCGCGAACAGCCCCTCGCCTTCGAGCTTCTTCTTTAGCTGCTCGAAAGCCAAATACAAGCTGCCGATGCCGTCCGGTTGCATCGCCGTCACATAAAATTGATAAGCACCGTCTCGCTCATAGACAGAAATGTTCCCCCGAGCAATGACTTTAGTGCCCTCTTTCGGAATAAATCCCAGCTTCTGATTATGCGAAGCAAACATGATGCTTTTCAGCCGGCCATCCGCATCCTTTAAAGTAAAATACATATGACCACTAGAATGATGCGTGAAGTTAGATATTTCACCCCGCACCCACACATCCTGGAGACGTGAATCTCCTTCCAGCAATAGCTTAATATAACGATTTAAGTCCTTAACGGATAAAATCTTCGTCTCATTTCTAGCCATAAGCTGACTATACGCTCACATTCGCATGAGCTGCACGGCTAGCCGCATCAACGGTATTGCGAAGGAGCATCGTAATCGTCATTGGCCCCACACAACCTGGAACAGGTGTAATGGCACTTGCAATCTCTTTCACAGCTTCAAAATCAACATCACCCGTTAACTTACCATCAGCAGGGCGGTTCATCCCCACATCAATTACGACAGCACCCGGTTTCACGTGATGTGCTTTAATCAAATGTGCTTTACCAACCGCGACAACGAGAATATCTGCTTGTTTGGTAATCTCTTCCATGTTAGGCGTGCGGGAATGTACGACAGATACCGTTGCATGCTCACGAAGCAACAACATCGCCATCGGTTTCCCTACGATATTACTTCTGCCCACAACAACCGCATGCTTACCAGCGATTTCAACACCCGTCCGCTTGAGGATTTCAATGACACCATGTGGCGTACAAGGCTTCATGCCGTCTTTACCGATCATGAGGTTGCCCACATTCACCGGATGGAAGCAATCCACATCCTTCGTTGGATCAATTTCATCTACAACCGCTTCTTCATTGATATGCTTTGGTAATGGTGATTGAACAAGAATGCCGTTAATGCGAGGATTGTTGTTAAAACCATGGATGAGTGCAATTAATTCTTCCTGTGTCGTCTGTTCAGGCAGGCGGTGTACTTCGGAATAGATGCCGACATCATCGCAAGCTTTCGCTTTGTTTCTCACATAAACTTGTGAGGCTGCGTCTTCACCAACAATAACAACGACAAGACCTGGTTGGTTTCCCTGCGCTGTAAGCTGCGCTGCATCAGATCTGATTTCTTCACGAATAGAGCTCACGAGTTCTTTCCCATTAATAACTTGTGCTGACATGTTATTTCCCCCTTAGCCATTTAAGCCATACCTATATGAAAAGTGAAGTACTACTTGCTTCGATTAACTCACTGTGTTCGCAAAACCTTTTCTTTCAGTTCATCAATTTCTTTCAGCATCTTCCCGAGCACACCGTTAACGAATTTCCCTGATTCATCCGTGCCATAATGCTTAGCCAAATCAATCGCTTCATTGACAACAACCTTTGGCGGCACATCATCACGATACAACATTTCATAAGCACCAAGGCGCAGCACTTCCCGATCAATCCGAGACAACCTGTCCATTGCCCATCCTTTGAGGTACTCCTCCAACAACTCATCGATACTTACTTTATTCTTGTAAGTTCCTTCAACAAGCTCAACAATATAGACCGGATCTATCTTATCTCCGGAGAAATCCAACTCCGATTCATTATCATGCTCAGCTTCATGAATCGCGATTTGAACAGCCTCCTGAGGAGTAGCCTCATTCATTTGGATTTGGTATAAGCTTTGTATAGCAATTTCACGTGCAACTCTGCGTTTCATTCTGTTCCTCCTAAGCGTCTCGCTCGTGCAAAACGACCTTCTCCTAAAAAACTCTTTATCCTAGTATACGTCAAAATAGAGCCAATCCAAACAAAAAAATCCATGGTTGAACCAGGGATTTTAGCGAAACATTCTCCATTTTTGTGTGAGATAGCGCCAAATGTCTTCCAGCATGACGAAACTTTCCTTGCGATCCAACTTATTTCCAACATAAAAACCGATAAGAACAATAAATCCAAAGATCAGCATATCCCAAAATCCGAAGAATAAATAAATAAAACCGAAGAATATTCCTGCTGTCACTCCGATTACTTTGCCCCTATGGAACTCCCATAGTTCATTCCACATATGTGGATTCACCTCTATTCGACCCGGCTTTTAAACGTTGGGGCAGATTGCACGATGTTCGCTACAAATACGGTTACGGAAGCTACAGGAATACCGGTAATATCTTCTATGTAACTTTTCACTGTACCTTGCATGTCTTCAGTCAATTCCGGTATCGAGCTTTCTCCATCTACAATGGTTCGAATCGTAATTTCTAACCCAGATTGATTCACTCTCACGCGTGCACGCAGATCCTTCGCACCTTTCGTACGACCAGCCGCTTTCAATGAAAGGTTTTCAACCGTCTCGATGGAAATTCGAATATCCCCAAAATCAGTGCGTTGATCAATCGATGGCGCTTGCGAGCGTCCGCGGCGAAGCGTTACGATTAGGAAACGAACAGAAATTAGCAGCATAACCAAACTAATGATAATGCCCGGATAAGCATAGCTCTTCTCGTAATAAAAATGGCTAAGCGTACTACTTGCTTGATCAAGTGGGATCCAGCTAGATGCTGTGAACAATACAAAGATCGATGCGACGAAAATAATCAGGCTATAGAAAAGTAGTAAGAGCCTGTCCACAATTTTACCCACTACGCTTGTCCCCTTCCTAAGTTAGAGGAAACCCCCTGCAACCTGTAGGGGGTTTCAATTGATCCATATGGCTCAGCATTACCGCCTATTTTACACGATGGGTAGCCGCTGGTTCTTCGTCAACCGGTTTATCCGCCTGCTTAAAATGCACATCATGAATATGAACGTTAACCTCAACAACATTAAGACCCGTCATTGATTCAATGGCCATTTTCACATTATTCTGAATATCACTCGCAACTTCAGGAATACGATTTCCATACTCAATAATGATGGAGACGTCAATGGCAGCTTCACGTTGTCCGACCTCTACCTTTACGCCTTTGGACAAATTCTTGCGCCCAAGTAATTCAGCAATGCCGCCAGCTAATCCGCCACTCATCCCCGCTACACCTTGCACTTCCACCGTTGCCAAACCGGCAATGATTTCGATAACCTCGGGGGCAATCTGGATGCTGCCCATGTCTGTCTTGACGTAATCCGGAGCGATTGTGCTCATTGTGGCACCTCCTAAAAATTTGTGGAGCAAATTTAGTTATATAAGCTAAAAAGTTTGGGCCAGCTCATGCTGGCTTTGAAATAAATGGGATAAGCCATCTTAATTTATTAGTATAACATTTCGGTAAAAATATGACAAATGATTGTCTTACGATTCTGGATCGTTCACATCGTGCTCTTCTAAGAACTTAATATCATGGTCACCTTTGATAAATTTCTTATGTTCAAGCAACTTCAAATGAAACGGTATCGTCGTATTCACACCATCAACTGCGAACTCATTAAGCGCTCTTTTCATACGGTTAATGGCTTCTTCACGTGTGCTTCCCCAAACGATCAACTTCGCGATCATGGAATCATAATGCGGCGGAATCGTATACCCTGGGTACACCGCGCTATCCACGCGAACACCGAATCCACCAGGCGGCAAATAAAATTTCACTTGGCCAGCGGATGGCATGAAGTTCCGATTCGGATCTTCTGCATTGACACGGCATTCGATTGCCCATCCATTAATGCGAACGTCCTCTTGTGCGAATGACAACGGATTGCCTTCAGCCACGCGAATCATTTCTTGAATAATATCGATCCCCGTAATCATCTCGGTTACTGGGTGTTCTACCTGAATCCGGGTATTCATTTCCATGAAGTAGAAATTACCATCTGGACCCAACAAGAATTCCAGCGTTCCCGCACCAGAATAATTCACAGCTTTCGCCGCACGTACCGCTGCTTGCCCCATCGCTTTACGTGTTTCTTCCGTTAGAATCGGACAAGGCGCTTCTTCAACAAGCTTTTGTCTACGACGTTGTACGGAGCAATCACGCTCGCCTAAGTGGACGACATTGCCGTGTTTATCAGCTAAGATCTGGATTTCTACATGCTTCATGCCGGTTAAATACTTCTCCAAGTAGATACCTGCATTTCCGAATGCGTTCTGAGCTTCTTGTTGAGCAGCTGTAATCTGCTGTACAAGCGTTTCCTCGTTCTCCGCAATACGGATACCTTTACCCCCGCCGCCAGCTGTTGCTTTAATAATAATTGGATAGCCGATATCACGTGCAATGACAACAGCATCCTCAATATCCTCAACTAAGCCATCGGAACCCGGAATAATCGGAACTCTCGCTTCTTTCATCGTTTGCTTCGCAACCGCTTTATCCCCCATACGAGAAATCGCATCTGGCGATGGACCAATAAACGTGATGTTGCAGCTTTCACAAATTTCTGCGAAGTCCGCATTTTCAGCTAGGAAGCCATATCCTGGATGAATAGCATCACATTCCGTCAACGTTGCTACGCTCATCAAGTTAGTGAAGTTCAAATAGCTGTCTTTGGATGCTGTAGGCCCAATACAATAGGCTTCATCCGCCAATCGAACATGCAGGGCATCTCGATCAGCTTCTGAGTATACAGCTACCGTATAGATGCCAAGTTCACGGCATGCACGGATAATACGAACTGCGATTTCTCCACGGTTCGCTATAAGAATTTTATGAAATTTCATGATTTGCCCTCCTAAGAGCTCTTCGTGCGAAAAGCTTACGCTGTCAGCATAAGCTTGCACACGCAACTACTCCGGTCTAACCAAAAATAAAGGTTGTCCATACTCTACTAGCTGTCCGTTCTCAACGAGAATCTCAACGATCTCGCCTTTCACTTCAGCTTCTATTTCGTTCATTAATTTCATAGCTTCCACGATACATACAACACTTTTATCCGTTACTTTAGAGCCAATGCTTACGAATGGCGCGGATCCTGGAGATGCAGACTGATAGAAAGTCCCTACCATCGGAGATACAATCTTATGTAAAGATGAATCCTCTTGTTTGGCTTGTCCGTTCGCATGAACTGGTGCTTCAAGAGCAGCAGATGCTGGCGCCGGGTTAGCATAGTTAGGTTGACCAATCGGTGCGTATGTGTGTTGAACTGGGGCGGATACATAAAGAGGCTCCGCTTTATTCGGCTTACGAATAGAAAGGCGTGCACCTTCATTTTCAATTTCAAGTTCTTGTAAAGAGGATTGATCGACGAGTTTAATTAACTCTTTGATTTCACTCAATTTAAACATTCAAGTCACTCCTTTAGACGTTGGTGAATCCTTTAAAAATGCGTTTTCATAGCCGCAACGTATGTATTATACCCATAAACGCACGAAATGGAAAGAGTCCAGTTTATCCGGACCCTTTCCATTGGCAATTTGAGAAGCGAAAACTTCACTAAAATCCCTACGGACGAACGTATTGGATCTTGATGTTTTCTGGCGTTGCTCCTAGTTCTTTCACAACCATATCCACGATGGAAACACCTTGACTTTTCTCCAATTTATCAGCTTGAACAGTTACTTTCCATTTACTTCCATCTTGATTAATGACCGCTTGCGGGAAGTCTTGAATGAGCATATCTTGCAGATTTTCGATTTTCTCTTGCAGATCTGTTAGAGCTGACAAATCGTTCGTTGCTTTTGCTACGGCTTCAGGCGTTTTCTTGGAATCCAAAATGATGTTCATTAAGTCTGTCGAAACTTTGCTGAAGTAGTTATTTTGTTTGACTTGTTCATTCGTGAAATAGTCGTTAGCTGATGTTGTTTTGGCTTGCTCCTCAACTTGTTTCAATACTTGATCGTCTGTTTTGGATGTCGTAGTCGTTGTTTTTGTCGCGTCTTTTGTCGTAGTTTTGGAGCTATCTTGTGTCGTTGTTGCCTTCGTATCTGTTTTTGTTGAAGTTTGCGGCGTTGTTGCTTTCGTGTCGGATTGTGTCGTTGTAGCATTTGTTGCTTTAACATCTGTTTTGGCACCTGTGACCGGATCCAATTGCGTCATATCAATTTTTACTTCTTGTGACTTTGAAACCGTCTCCGTTGATGCTAGGTCTAGTTTGTTAACATCTTCAGTGAACAGATAATACGCGGAGAGTACCACCATCAAGCTAAGCATAGAAACGAGCCAAATTGTTTGTCTTTTTGCATTCATTGTTTATTCCTCCTCAAAGTTTTTCGCCAGAAAACTGGCAGCGTAAGCATAAGCTTTAGAATAGTTGAATGATTTCCTGCTCTTATTCCCCTGTTTTGCGTGGTAAAATCGAAATTTTACTCGCTTGAACGTCCATTCCTCGCTCAACGGCTTCCATAATCATCTTCTTCACCGTGAGATTTTCTGCCCCTTTTGCAACAACGATGACACCTCTAATTTTCGGTTTAATGTATTTGAGCACAAGCGGCTTCTGGTCACCTGACACTTGATATATAACGACTTCACCGCTTCGCGTTACCTGGGATATATTGCGCGTTGCCCCGCCATTGTCGCGTTCTGTCGTCATGGATTGATTATCGTTATAATTTTTGTCAACGGTCATTTCCTCCGTAGATTCAATGGTAACGAGTACTTCCACCTCACCGACACCCACAATCTTTTGTAGGATGCTTTTCAATTGGTCTCCATAAGCTTGTTCGTAATCATGAAAGCTTGCGTTTTCCTTTGATGAGCTTCCCGCAAATGTTTCTTTAGTCTCTACTGGTGGAGACGCCCTGCCTGTGCCAATGGGATCCAGATCTTTTACATTTATAAAGGCATTGATTATCATTAGCGCGGCTCCTAAAAGCCCAACCATGATGATCCACAGCAACGTATTTTTACGTTTAGGTCCACCTGGTCCGCCGCCGAATTTGTGCTCCATCCATTGCAGCAATGTTCCCATCGATTCACCTCGCCATCCATCCTTTGCTTTGTGCTGCTGCGATCTCGATTTTGGCAGGATCAACTAGCCAATTGCGTGAAATCCCTTGCTTGAGTCGATCCTTCTCTTGCTCACTTGGCGTTACTGCTGAGCTTGCCTGTGTATCGCCCTGTGTACTTGCCATACGATCTTGCCCACTCGCTGCAGATCCGATTTTAATTGGATCTACGGGCTTAACAGGTTCCATGGCAGCTATGCTTTTACTTCCGGTTACCGGTTGTTGTCTTTTCGCTTCTATATCATCAAGGGTCACCTTCACACTTAAAATGCTGGGCTTCCCGTTATTGTCTACCTGCACTTGCACTTGTACATTCTCGATTGGCCATTCCGTTTGTTTCTGAACGTCTTCTTTGATCAATGCTGCTAATTGGGTCTGAACCACTTGCTGTGTTTTCTTTTGCTCGGCATCTTGAATTTTAGATGCATCCTTTGTAATAGCTTCTAGCGACTTCATCTGTGTCTGACTTCCAAAGCCTCCAGCCAACATCGTTTTCTCATTCTGCGATTTCTCTGCTTGGCTTAACAGCTGATCCATGTTCCATTCCTTCTGGAACAGCTGAAGCACTGGGGTAAGCAGCGTTAAGAGAATAAAAAGACTCAAAACCGTCTTCACGTAGCGCTGCATCGTATTGCTTGGGAGCAGAAGATCAACAAACGTCGCGAGCATAATGACCATAATGACGGTTTTCAGCCATCCTGCTAACCAATCCATCGCCTGGCTCCTTTCATCTCATCATGACGGAGACATTGCTAATCGTGATCATGATGGTCAGGGCAAGAAAGAACATTAAACTTACTGCCGCTAATGCTGCAAAAACGTAAATTAAGCTTTTACCAATGGTCTGTAGACAAGCTATGATCGGACTGTCGCCTAAAGGCTGCATCAGTGCCGCTGATAAGTTGTAGATGAAGGCCAGGGTTAAGATCTTAATAGCTGGGAAGGCGCATAGGAGAACGAGGATGACAACTCCTACAAGTCCTATCGCATTTTTGACTAATAAAGATGCTCCGATCACGGTTTCTGAAGCATCCGAGAACAGTCGCCCCACGACCGGCACGAAATTCCCGGTGATGTATTTAGCCGTTCGTATCGCAACCCCATCTCTTACAGCTCCTGCCGTGCCTTGAATGGAAATGACGCCAAGGAAGACAGTTACGAATACGCCTAGCATGCTTAAACTGACGGTACGGAGTAGATTAGCCAACTGTGTGACCTTAAACTTATCGCTGAGTGAACTGACAATGTGCAGCACAGCTGAGAAAAACAAGAGTGGGAAAACAAAGACATAAATGGCTGTTCCGACCGAGTGGATCATGAACACGATCAGCGGATGCAGGATCGCTACTGAAGTCACATTCCCCATGGAAGCTAATAAAGTCAGTAACAAAGGCATTATGGCGAACATGAACTGAATCATGGATGAGATCGCTGCCTTCGCATATCCGATAGCAACACTGAAGCTGTTGATGGCAATGATAATGAGTACCATATAGGTAATCGTGTAACCTAATTTACTAACCGTATTTCGTTCAAAGGAGCTTTGCAGTGTTTCAAGAATCATACTGAATACGGTCAAGACGACGATGGAAGCAAGTAATTTGCCATTGATAATTATTTCATGGAACACATAACTCAGAAGGCCTTTGAAAATACTCTTCATGCTGATGCCTTTGGTCCCCATGAGCAGCTCCATGAAGGTTGGCGGCTTGTTTTCAGGGAAATAGCCTCCATATTCCTTCATCAGCTTATCCCAATATTGCTCGACCGGTTCCGTATTTAAGCGGTTGGCTTGCTCTTGGATAATGAGATCCGTAGGCGATTCAGCAGTTAACGAACCCGAAAGTCCGAGCCAGAGGCCCATTGTTAAAATAAATAATAAGATCCACCGGTTGTTCAGCTTCTGCTGCGAATAAAGTAGGGGCATTCGTGTCACTCCTTAGGTGAATCTTCTAAGCAGGGAGCAATTTAACCACAGTCTCGATGATCACTGTTATGATGGGAATGGCCATGACCATGATGAGCACTTTACCTGATAGCTCAATTTTGGAGGCGATAGAGTCTTGACCTGCATCTCGAACGATCTGTGCGCCAAATTCGGCGATATAGGCGACGCCTATTATTTTCAGTATCGTTTTGAGGAACACGATGTTCACGTTCGACTTCACTGCTATATCCTCAAGGACTTGGATAACCGCTGAAATTTTGCCAATTAAGAACAAAAAAATCACAATGCCTGTAAAGGCGGCTAATAAAAAGGCAAACATCGGTTTCTGTTCCTTGATAATGAGTGTCAGTATCGTAACGATGAGTCCTAGTCCTACGATTTGGATGATTTCCATCAGACCACCTCATTGGAATAGGAAAATAGTTTTGATTTCTTTAAACAAGTTATCTAACATACTGACGACCATAAAAAGCACGACCACAAAGCCAATGACCGTGACCCAGTGTGCCATATCCTCTTTTCCCATTTGCTTCAACACCGAATGGATCATAGCAATGATGATTCCGATGCCGGCGATTTGGAAAATGGCATTCACATCTACATTCATTCCTGGCACCTCACTCCGCCTTCAAGGAACTTGTCATGCACGGATAAATGACCCTACTAATACATTAAAATCACGACTAACGCGCCAATTAGGACACCAAGGCTTTTCCACATTTTCTCGTAGCGTTGCTGCTCGTCTCTAGCATCCGATTCTTCGGATTGAAGTTGGCTGATCGCAAGTCGCAAGTGCTTGATTTGGTCACTACGATCTGAAAGCCCCAGCACTGGCCCCAGTTGAAGAATAACTTCTTGTTCGGCTTGTCGCATGGAGGTTCTCGCCCAGACTTCCTTCACCGTCTTTTGCCACAAGTCTTTGGTCGACTCACCTTCACTTCCTAATAACCGTTCCGACATTAATCGGAATAAGGTAGAAAGCGGCTCAGTTACTTGCTTGCTTAAGGAAGCAAACGCTTCTGGGAGAGGCGTAAGCGCGTATGCAATTTCGGTTTCCATTCGGCCAAGTGCTCCGATAAGAGCGCGGATTTGCTTGGGACGTCTTACATAATGGGCAGCCTGCAAAAAGCCATACATGGAAGCTGCACTAAAGATTAGAACTCCACCTATAAATTTCAGCATCTCCATCGTCCTTTGCTTTCGTCATCCATCCCCCATTGCCTTACCTTGTTGATCCAGGATCCGAAAGGAAGCTGAACCACCTCTTCTTCTCTGGAGGATCACATATTTCATAAACACACCCTCCTCCATCAATTGGCGAAGTACGGGGCGTCTACGGATATCCTCATAGTTGGCGCCATGTGCGGTTGCTAGAACACGAATCCCCGTGTGCAGGGCTTCATGGATCGCATCAGCATCCTCAGATCGACCAATCTCATCCACGATGAGGACTTCGGGTGATAGGGATCGAATCATCATCATCATGCCTTCCGCCTTCGGACAACCGTCTAACACATCTGTTCGAGGGCCTAAATCGAATCTCGGCACTCCTTTGACACAAGCAGCGAGCTCGGAGCGTTCATCAACGATTCCTACTTTTTTACCTGAGAGCGAGCTATTTCTAACTCCCCACTCCCCCCGGCTAATCAGTCTAGCCAGATCACGAAGCAATGTGGTTTTGCCTTGTTGCGGCGGCGAAATGATCAGGGTGTGATGAATGTTTCCCATGTTCTGATCAACCAGTTGCGGTAAGATCTCCTGACCAACACCTTGAATCTCGCGCGCGATTCGAATGTTAAAGGAGCTGACATCTCGGATTTGCTTCACTTGGCCTTGGTCAAGAATCGTTCGCCCAGCCAGTCCAACTCGATGACCGCCTGAAACGGTGATATATCCTCTTCGCAATTCTTCTTCAAAGGTGTAGAGTGAATGATTCGTCAGCATCTCAAGTAAGGTTAGGCAATCTTGCCTCGTCGGTTTGTAAGCCAATGCTTCTTGCGTGATCATTTGCCCACGCTCGCTTACGAAGGCATAGCGGTCAGCCCAACTGATTTCAAGGGGACGCAACTCTCTCACCCTGATTTCTTCTACGCTAGCTTGTACGTTCGGCGGGAGTTCGCTAAGCATGAATCGGATGTTCTGTGGCAACAAGTGTGAAATACTCGCTAGCATGGGTAGACAGCCCTCCAAGTTGTCCAGTCTTCTATATTTATTTCTATGCTTACTAGAAAGAAATATGACCGATTACTTTTTAATAATCCCAATAAACAGACAACTGACACCAGCAATGATCCATAACATCTTTCCATATGATAGTTTTTCAGCTATGCCTACTAATCCAATCGTTGTGGTAGTTAATAGTACTAGAGGGCCTACTAGTGCTAGAGCCGAATTCACCAGCAACGCTTTCTCAATCGTAGCCAGCCGGAGCATGAGTATGGCTGCAATGATTTCGATAGTTCCCGACATCATACGTAAGGAAGCCATCGTAAGTACGATTTTGTTCATGAACAAACACCTCCTTTTTCCCTACCTTATGCGAGCTCGTCTCATTTTAGGCATGCTGGGCACCTCCATTTGCGCTCATGCATATGCTGTACACATAATTGATCCTTCGAAGGACAGTGAGGAGAAATACCGATGGAAGTGACCTCTCAATTAAAATGGAACCCCGTTCTAGCCGACCCTACAGGAAGAAGGCAACTGAAACCAAGAACGTTGGGGAAAACGATGGTGATGGATAAAGGGCTCGGCATGCTTGCCTTTCAGGATTTACTTCATACCTCTCATGCACATGTCGATATGATCAAGCTTGGTTTCGGTACATCACCGCTCTATCCACAAGCTGTACTGCGAAGCAAAATAAACCTGGCCAAAGAGAATAACATCCTTATTTATCCGGGGGGTACTTTTCTGGAAGTAGCCGTGCGCCAGGACGCGGTAGATTCTTTTTTTTGCATGATACGTGCGCTCGGCTTTAATAGCGTTGAAATATCTGACGGTACCATTCAAATGGATCGTAGAACGCGAAATGAGCTGATTATCCGAGGATTAGACGAAGGATTGGAAGTCATTACGGAGTATGGAAAAAAAGGTTGGGGCTCGTCCATTGAATTATCTGAATTAATAGAGACTGTTCTCATCGATACAGAATTAGGTGCTTCCCTTGTAACGATTGAAGCGCGTGAATCGGGTATGGGGGTTGGCATTTTTGATGGGCAGGGGAAATGTAAGGATGAAGAGCTGAATCGTGTGCTTACATCTATTTCAGGAGATCAGCTCTTGTGGGAGGCGCCGCTCAAATCGCAGCAGGTTCACCTGATTAACTCCCTTGGACCTGATATTCATTTGGGCAATATATCACCTGATGAGGTCATCGCGTTAGAAGCTTTGAGGAGAGGACTGCGTTCTGACACGTTGTTCTTAGGTACCAGAAAGGATTAACACATGCATATCGAGGTGATCGCAACTATCTGCGAAGCAAGAAGTGACGAGTTTCTTCATAAGACCGTCATTGTCGTTGATGTCTTACGTGCGACAAGTACAATCATTACCGCATTGATGAATGGCTGCAAGGGCGTAGTCCCTGTTGAAACTGTAATAAAAGCAAAGGAATTAGCTCGTGAGGGCGATTTACTCGGCGGGGAACGCTATTGCAAGAAAATTCCAGGTTTTGATTTTGGCAATTCGCCTCTGGAATACTCTAGGGAAGCCGTACAGGGCAAACGTGTCATTTTGACGACCACAAATGGCACAAGAGGGATTCAAAAAGCGACGAAAGCCGATCGTGTGCTCGCTGGGGCCCTAATCAATGCTAAAGCCGTTGCTGAAGCAGCCATCGACTTGAAACGGGACACCGTGATCGTCTGTGCGGGTACGCAAGATGTATTCTCATTGGAGGACGGCATCTGTGCCGGTCTCATCTTGGATGAAATCGCAGCCATCCTTGGTGAGAGTCAGATGATGACGAATGATTTTGGCTTAGCCATGCGCGGCAGTTATCTGGAAGCCAAAGACCGACTATTAGCAACCTTGCTTGCCTGTACGAATGGTAAAAAAATGAAAAAGTCCGGCTTCCTCGCGGACGTCGAACTTTGTGCCAAAGTCAATACAACGGATTGTGTGCCCGTTCTTGAACATGATCAGATGGTGCTCTATCAACGATAGACGGCCCATTCGTTCTAAATACAAGCCCCCTTCATAGACTAGATTGACGACACTGAAGACGACGAGGGGTTTTGCTTATGAACGGTGATTTGCTATTGGTGATTCTAATTATCATAGGTCTGATAGGTCGCTCGCCAATTATTACAACCGCAGCTTGTCTTTTACTTGCCGTTAAACTAATTGGTCTTCAGCGTTATTTCCCAACCATGGAGCGCAAAGGACTAGAGCTTGGCTTGCTGTTCCTGACAATTGGTGTGTTGATTCCTTTTGCCAGTGATCGTATTTCAATGAAAGATATTCTCTCCGTCTTTACGACTTGGCCCGGAATCATTGCCCTGCTTGGCGGCGCGATTGCGACTTATATGAACGGAAAAGGTTTGGAACTACTAAAAGTAGACCCACAATTAATTGTGGGTCTTGTCCTTGGTTCTATATTTGGCATCTTATTTATGCGCGGCATTCCGGTAGGTCCACTAATGGCTGCTGGAATAACGGCATTTTTATTGAAGCTTGCTTATTTTATTGCGGACAAGTTCCACTAGTTGTCAGAATTATCTACGATCTTCTGGACCACCAACGAAAGCTTGCTCTGCAGTGTCTAGGCCATATGCTGTGTGAAGCGCACGAATGACATCTGTTAATCTCGAATTGTCAATTACGCATGACATTTTGATCTCGGACGTGCTTACCAAAGAGATCGTTATCCCAAGATCGGAAATGACTTTGAACATGGTTGCAGCAACACCTGGTGAACTTACCATGCCTGCACCAACAATGGATACTTTGACAAGATCAACTTCGGAAGTCACTTCACGGTAACCAACTTCAGCGCGAAGTTGCTCAAGAACGTCCAGAGCTTTCTCACGATCCGCTAGGTTCGTTGTGAAAGAGAAGTCGGCAGATCCGTTAATCACACCGCTTTGAACGATGATATCAACGTCAATTTGCACTTCAGCAAGTGCTAGGAAAACCTTCGCAAGTTGGCCTGGCTTCTCAGGAACACCCAGAATACTAATTCTTGCTACATTTTTGTCATAAGCGATGCCACGAACGACGATTCCTTGCTCCATCACTGCTTCCTCCTTCACATTGGTGCCTTCATTGTAATTAAAGCTTGAACGTACCACGAGGGTCACGTTGTAATTTTTTGCATATTCAACTGCACGAGGATGAAGGACTGCAGCCCCTAGGTTGGCTAGCTCCAACATCTCATCATAGGAAATTTCGGCAAGCTTTCTGGCTACTTTGACAATACGAGGATCCGTAGAATAAATGCCATCAACATCCGTATAAATTTCGCAAAGATCTGCTTTTATCGCTGCTGCAAGAGCAACAGCTGTTGTATCTGAGCCGCCGCGGCCCAGCGTCGTAATTTCACCAGCTTCTGTCATGCCTTGGAAACCAGCTACGATGACGACATTTCCTTGTTCAATCGCATTCAGAACGCGCTGTGGTTGAATATCTGTAATCCTTGCTTTACCATGAACAGGCTCCGTAAAAATGCCACTTTGCCACCCGGTGTACGAAACCGCTTGTTCACCAAGATTATGTATGGCCATTGATAAAAGCGCTACGGAAACTTGCTCGCCCGTCGTCAACAACATATCCATTTCACGAGCCGGAGGGGCTCCATCGTAAATTTGCTTGGACAAGTCGATTAAATCATCCGTTGTATCTCCCATCGCAGATACGACTACAACACAGCTGTGTCCAGCTTGTTTACGCTCTACGATTCTTTTTGCAACTCGTTTCATTCGCTCCGCATCACCGACAGAGCTACCGCCAAATTTCATCACTATAAGAGACAAAGCTGACCCACTCCTAACACATACTAGTGCATAACAATTCAATATTATAGCATATAATTGGCGGACTGTGGTAAGAAAAGAAAAAAAGCCTTTCGAACTCATACGAGTCAGAAAGGCTTTGTTGATTAATGATTAGTTGCTCGCGCGGGAAAGGTATTTACCGTCATCTGTATCAACGGAAAGAACATCGCCTTCGTTAATGAACAGCGGCACCATCACATTAAGACCTGTTTCCACTTTCGCATTTTTCAAAGCACCTTGTGCAGTGTTTCCTTTGACACTTGCATCTGTTTCAACAACTTTCAAGTCAACGCTCTTCGGAAGGTTAATCCCTAGAATTTCACCTTGATAGCTCATGATTTTGATGTTCATGTTTTCTTTCAGGAAATTCAATTCCCATTTCAATTGCTCATGAGCAAGGGAAATTTGATCGTAAGTCTCCGTATCCATGAACGTGTACTCGTCGCCAGCAGCGTACAAGTATTGCATTTCGCGGTTCTCGATGTGAGCACGTCCAACGTTCTCACCAGCACGGAAAGTACGTTCAACCGTGTTGCCGTTACGAAGGTTTTTCAGCTTGGAGCGCACGAATGCTGCGCCTTTACCTGGTTTTACGTGTTGGAAATCTAGAACTGTAAAAATGTCATGCTCAACTTCAATCGTAAGACCTGTTTTAAAATCGTTTACTGATATCACTTGTAAATCCCTCCGCTAGTCAATGATAAGAAAATCTTTGGTAGAATGTGTAAGTATTTTAATGCCTGTCTCAGTAATTACAACGTCATCCTCAATTCGAACTCCACCAAAATCAGGGAGATAAATACCAGGCTCGACGGTAACAACCATACCAGGTGCTAAAATCGTTTCTTCGGTTTTCGACACGCGAGGTGATTCGTGAACCTCCATCCCTAACCCGTGTCCGGTCCCGTGACCGAAATAATCGCCATAGCCGCGCTTTACAATGACATCGCGAGCGAAAGCATCGCCTTCTCTGCCTGTAATGCCCGGTTTGAGGTTAGCCAAGCAATGCAATTGCGCTTCTAGGACAATATCATATATCTCTCTATGCTTGTCTGTCGGCTTTCCTAGCATAACCGTTCTTGTGATGTCAGAGCAATAACCTTTATAATACGCTCCAAAATCCAATTTGACAAATTCGTTTATTTGGAGAATACGATCACTTGCTTTACCATGCGGTAATGCAGAACGTTCGCCAGACGCCACAATTGTCTCGAAAGAAGTTGAGGTTCCTCCATTTTTACGAATGAACACTTCAATTTCAAGCGCGATGTCTAACTCTTTGACACCTGGTTTAATAAAGTTAAGGATATGTGAAAAGGTTTGATCGGCCAAATCTGCCGCTTCTTGCATCACTTGCAGCTCAGCTTCATCCTTCACCATACGAATCAATTCAACAAGACGGGACGTCGGAACAAACTCGATGCCTGGCAGACCTTGTTGATAGTTCAAGAAATCACCGTAAGACACATCGCTTTGTTCGAAGCCTAATTTCGTGATACCTTGCTTCTGCAAGAGCTCAGTAACTGTCTCGATCGCCTTTGCCTTATGTTCAACCACTTCAAACAGTTTGGCTTGCTGCGGCGCTTGTGTCATATAACGGAAATCTGTTAATAAAATGGCACGGTCTAACGTTATAAGTACATAGCCAGAAGAGCCTGTGAAACCAGATACATATGTACGGTTATATGCGTTCGTGATGAGTAGCGCCGGTAAATCCTGCTGTTGCATAACCTCGCGAAGACGTTCAATACGTTTCTCCTGCATCCAAATCACCATTCCTTCTTAAAGTTTTGCTAGAGCAAAACGATCTTCGTAAGCAAATGCTTACAGATGGGGTAGTAAAGCTCTTAGGCCAAGCGCATAACTGTCAGCGCCAAATCCACAAATTTGACCAATCACAACGGGTGCGATGACCGAATGATGACGGAATTCTTCGCGTTTATGAATATTCGAAATATGAACCTCTACCGTCGGCAATTGAACTGTAGATAAAGCATCACGGATAGCATAGCTGTAGTGAGTGAAGGCACCAGGATTAATCAGTATACCGTCCTTCGTACCGTACGCTTCATGAATTTTATCAATAATCTCGCCTTCATGGTTAGATTGGAAGCTCTCTAATTCAAGTGAAAGCTCTGTTCCAAGCTCGTGCAAACCCTCGATGATTGAGGAAAGTGTTACCGTTCCATATACGCCAGGTTCACGTATGCCAAGCATATTCAAATTCGGACCATTCAAAACTAGAATCCTTTTCAATTGGAAATCCTCCCGCAACAATCGTCATTGACAATTAGCCCGTTTCAGCTAATTAACCTTTGATATTTTACCATAAGTTTCATGTCTTGGGTATAGCCTCTGAAGATCTAACGCTTGTATATTCAATAGCAATGGAATACCCAATAAACATCCCCCATACGAGGAATAAACAAACTTCGCTTATTATCGTATTTAGGTCTAACTCTGTTATCCAAAACACCATTCCAGTAATTGGACCTACGATTAAATAAATAATCGCCCACCAGAGCGCCCCATAGCCTATTCCCCAGAAAGGACTGCGCAGTTTCCACATGGTCACCATATATAGGAAGGCCGCAACTATTGAAAATAGCGCAAACGCAATCCACCCCGTAAACAATCCCATCCACGTGTTAAAGAAATCATGTTTGAAAAAAGGTTCAACAAGAAAACCAATACCTATCGTTGTAAACTTAAAATAATTTTCGACAATTTTGAGAGCACCCCAAATTAGCCCAGCAAAAAAACCGATATATAACACAAATACCCAGCGATTTGTCTGCTTTCTCTTTGCGGCATGCGCACTGCTCATCTGCGATCTTCCTTTCTCTACCGATACGGCTTGTCTGATCATTGGCAATCATAGTATGTTCTGTCGCTATCGGTAGCATTCAACACCTGAATCCGTTACAATAAGAAAGTGAGTAACTGAATTCGAGAAAGATGAGAAGGTGAATCTTGTGGCAGAACAAAACAATATATACGGAGGACAAGCCGTCATCGAGGGCGTCATGTTCGCAGGAAGAAATGTGCATGTAACCGCTGTGCGCAAAAAGGACGGTTCTCTTGATTTTCTAGAAGTACCTAAGAAAGTGATTCCATGGGTTCAAGCACTTAAGAAAATTCCTTTTATCCGAGGAATTGTAGGAATTGTTGAGTCCAGTGCCAAAGGTGCGCAGCATCTGAATTTCTCCGCCGAGTCATTCGCCGAACAAGAAGGTGATGCTGAAGCGACGAAGAAGGAAGAGAAATCAGGCATCTTCTCTAACATATCTATGTTTTTAGGCGTAGCCTTCGTTGGTGTCCTGTCTTTTCTGTTTGGAAAATTTATTTTCACCTTAGTTCCGGCTATTATTGAACAGTTTTTGTTTCAAAACGTATTTAGCAATCAAATTCTTCATAATCTTATAGAAGGTGTAATCAAAATTATTTTGTTGGTGGGGTACATTTACTTCATCTCACTTACACCTATGATTCGCAGATTGTTCCAATATCATGGCGCAGAACATAAGGTCATCAGCGCTTATGAAGCTGGCATGGAATTAACCGTCAGCAACGTTCAAAAATTCAACACACTTCATTATCGATGCGGCAGCAGCTTTATCGTTTTCACCGTTTTAATCGGGGTTGTTATTTACTCGTTCCTACACTATGACGGAATGGTCGAGCGCATTGTACAACGTCTAATCTTGTTGCCACTGGTTATCGGTGTTTCTTATGAGGTATTACGATTCACAAATTCACTACGTGAAGTACCTGTTCTTCGCTATTTAGGCTATCCTGGCCTTTGGCTGCAATTGCTTACAACCAAAGAGCCTGAAGACAGTCAAGTTGAGGTGTCCATTGCATCATTTAACCGCATGCTAGAAGCGGAAAAACGAATTATGGAGGGACGGGTATGAGAAGAAAGTTTTCCCCGATTGAAATTGCTATAGGAATTCTGATTGCCATAGGCTTAATCGTTAGTCTGCGTGTATTATTCATTCCTATTCTTGTGCTTGGGGCAATTTTTCTATTGTACAAATTCCCACCTTCCCGCTGGAAGAAACCATCCATGCCCCGCGGGGCTGCTAAAGGCAAAACAAAAAACGCGAAATTCCGCGTCATCAATGGCACGAAAGATGCCGATAAAGATGATTTACCAAAATATCACTAAAATTACGATTTTTTAAGTGGCGGACGCATGACAAACTTAGCGTAATTTTCTTCATAAGTGCTGGCGGACCAGCCTTTGAAGTAAGCATTAGCTGCTAGGTAGCCCGATTCATACAGCGACATGCTTAACTCTTTCGAAATGTTAAACTGCGTGTTGCCTACACCTAGCGTTGGAATTTTGACCGTGCGGAAGCGATTCTTCTGCTCAATGTAACGTTCATCATGCGCGCTCAGCATCGTACTAAAAAGCGCCTCTAACATCGTAATCGGTCCCCGGATCGTATGTGTAGGCGTATCGCTCTTCCCAACAAGTTGGAAACCAATGACGGGCACTAACTTCGTGGTAGACATTTGCTTGTCGAACACCCATAACGGAAAGTTGCTTAGCAATCCACCATCCACGATATAATTAAACTGCTCTGAGAAAGGCTTAGCCTTCTCGGAGCTTTTTATATTTCGGCGAATTCGCACAGGATCGAAGAAATAGGGAATGCTCGTGCTCATTCTCACCGCCTTGGAAACCGATAGTTTCCCAGGCTCGATACCATATTGGGCAATATCATTAGGCAGTACTAGCAGCTTGCCTTGTGTAATGTCAGAAGCAATAATTCGGAGCTGATTAGGTGCCAAATCTCCAAAAGTGCGAATACCTTTCGCCGCTAGCTGTTGATTTACCCAGTGTTCCAGGGCTTCACCCGAATAGAGACCTTTCTTAATCAACAAACGTGCCGCAGGGCCAATTATCTTCGTATTGAATATAGGGGAGCGCTGCATAAACGATTTAAAAGGTGCTCGCAGGATCAACTCCCTCATCTCTTCGCCCGTGTATCCTGCCGCCAAGAAGGCGGCTACAATCGCCCCAGAGCTTGTACCGGCGACTTCATGAAAGGTATATCCTTGCTCGTTGGCTGCACTGACACCTCCGGCCAAAGCAATCCCTTTGACACCACCACCTTCAAACACACCGTTAATCTTCATCCGCTGCATCCTCCCCTAACTCTCATTCATAGGGCTTCTTAGGTATGTATGCAGGAGCAGTTTGTTTCTATGCGCAAAAAAAAGACAGAGCCCGTAAACGGACCCTGCCTAATTCTCAGCCTCTAATTCTTTTCGAACATTCATAAGTTCATCCGCGCGATTTGGATCTCTTCGGAAGTATTCCAATAAGGTTTCAATGCAAGTAATTGAATCCCAGCTCAAGTGGTGCTCAATACCTTCGACATCCTTATATATATTGTCCTCATGGACACCAATTGTCGTAAGAAAATTTTCCAACAGCTCATGCCGATCCATCAAACGCTTCCCCATCTTCTTCCCTTTTGGCGTAAGGATGAGGCCGCGATACTTTTCATAGATTAAATAATTATCTTTATCTAATTTTTGAATCATTTTAGTTACGGAGGAGGGGTGCACTTCAAGCCCTTCAGCAATGTCGGAAACACGAGCGTAACCTTTCTCATCGATAAGCTTGTATATTCTCTCCAAATAATCTTCCATACTTGGCGTAGCCATTGCTATATTTCCCCCTGCTGTGCATATTTCTAAGCCATACTGCTTTCCTATCATAATCCATCTACCCAGATGCGGTCAAATCTCCCATGTTTCCTTAGCACATCTCTTTGGCACACTAAAATAATAGTTTGTTATCCAGCAATGTGAAGGAGGCCCTTATGGCTACAGAATTGCTTACGAGACCTCAACCCAGTACGACCATTTTCGTACCAGAGCTTGTTTATTTTGAACCAGATGCCTTGAATTATCCGAAAGGTAAGCAGATTTATGAATGGGCGAAGCAAGAAGGCCTCGAGATTCATATGACGACGTCCCATAATCAAATCCGCGATTTGCCTGGCGAAACTGAACTAGATAAATATCGGATTGCTAAGCGAACGTTAGTCGTCGGTATACGAAAAACTTTAAAATTCGAGACTTCCAAGCCGTCTGCCGAGTATGCAATTCCTATTGCTACAGGCTGTATGGGACATTGCCATTATTGCTATTTACAAACAACCATGGGTGCCAAGCCTTATATCCGTGTCTATGTCAACATCGACGATATCCTCGGGGCAGCTAAGCGTTATATTGAAGAACGGGAGCCAGAAATCACACGTTTCGAAGCCGCGTGCACCTCAGACCCTGTAGGGCTTGAACATATTTCAGGCTCGCTAAAACAATTAATCGAGTTTATGGGTGAGCAAGAGCACGGTCGTCTACGGTTTGTCACGAAGTATCATCATGTTGAGCCTTTGTTAGATGCAAAACATAACAAGCATACCCGTTTTCGCTTTAGTGTGAATGCCGACTATGTTATTAAAAACTTCGAGCCCGGCACGTCTCGATTTCATGAGAGAATTGAAGCGGCAGGCAAAGTAGCCAAGGCCGGATATCCGCTTGGTTTTATCATTGCTCCAATCATTTGGCATGAAGGCTGGGAAGATGGCTACGCTACGTTACTTGAGAAGCTGTACAATACCCTTCCAACAGAAGCTACGGAAGATCTTACCTTTGAAATGATTCAGCATCGATTCACGAAAACAGCGAAGAATATTATCGAGAAGCGTTACCCGAAGACGAAGCTAGAAATGGATGAAGAGAAACGAAAATACAAATGGGGTAAATACGGGAAAGGTAAATATGTATACAAAGATGAACAAGCTATCGCATTGAGAGAATTTATCACGGAACAAATTTTCGAAAAATTCCCTCAAGCGAAAATTGAATACTTTACTTGATTCTTAAAATTTCAAGAAATCCGGTGTTATGGAATTCAACCAAAGTGTAATTTGTGTCATTTTACCACTATAGAGAAGAATAGCGATAACGATCATCAACCCGCCACCGATTTTCATCAGCAGGTTAGAGTAACGTAGAATCCATTTGGTTGAACCGATGAAAAAGGAGAGAACGAAGAAAGGAATTGCAAATCCGAGTGAATAGGCTGTGGTTAGTTGAACCCACGTTCCTGGCTCTGTTGCCGCTAAAGCAAGAATAGCTGAAAGAATTGGACCAACGCAAGGAGACCAGCCGGCAGCAAAGCCCATCCCTACAAAGACTGAGCCCACGTAGCCGGCTGGACGAAATTTAATCGCCAATTTGCGTTCTTTCATTAACCATTGCGGTTGAAAAATACCGAGTAAAAAAAGTCCCATTACGAATATTAAAAGGGCAGCGATTTGGCGAAGCAAGTCACGATAGTCAATAAAGAAGCTGCCAACAAAGCCTGCAGTCAACCCTAGTGCGTAAAAAATGATTGAGAACCCCACAATAAAACTTAACGTGTGCAGCATCGTTTGACGTCTAACTTGTGCAGTAGTTCTCCCTGACTTCAGTTCACTGACAGAAATACCTGTTATGTAGGATAAGAACGATGGGTATAACGGCAAACAACAAGGTGAAAT
Source organism: Paenibacillus qinlingensis (assembly GCF_031455095.1). Taxonomy (GTDB): domain Bacteria; phylum Bacillota; class Bacilli; order Paenibacillales; family NBRC-103111; genus Paenibacillus_E; species Paenibacillus_E qinlingensis_A. The sequence continues at coordinate 611,323 of NZ_JAVDSB010000001.1, read as the reverse complement.
GAAAGAAGCTATTCCCGCCCAAAGGGCGATCCATACATTTACGGAATCCATGCTTTATATCCTCAATCCTCTTTTTAAGATAATCCCTATTAAAATAGCGATGAGGCTCAGTACAACCGTCCCTCCTGGTGCTAGATCCCATACCCCAGCAACAACTAGACCAACGATTACGGCAATTTCAGAGAACAAAATCGCTAAGAAAACGGAATGTTTGAAACTACGAGCAAGTAATAAGCTGCATGCAACCGGAATCGTTAACAAAGAAGACACTAATAGTGCTCCTACAATTTTGATTGCAACAGAAATAACAAGCGCCGTCAGCATCGTAATCATCATATTATAAAACTTCAAAGGAAGTCCACTTACGCTCGCTGCATCCTCGTCAAAAAACATCAAGAAAAACTCTTTGAAATGAAAAGCAATGACACCGATAACTAGCACACAAACCACTAAGACCACCCATAAATCCGTGGAATCAAGCGTGTAGATACTGCCGAACAAGTAACTCATTACATTCATATTAAAGCCTTTGCCTAAGGTAAAAAGAAGCGTAGCCAGCGCGACGCCGCCAGACATGATAATGGCTATGGAAAGCTCTGCATAGGTTTTATAAGCCTTGCGTAGTCGCTCAATAGCAAATGAGGCAAGTAAAGCAAAGACAAGTCCTACCCCTAACGGGTACACATTGATTAAAAAGCCTAATGCTACACCAGCGATTGAAACATGTGCGAGCGTGTCCCCAATCATAGATAACCGTCTTAGAACAAGAAAAACGCCCATTAATGGCGCTGTTAGCCCGATCAATATCCCACCAATTAATGCACGTTGAAAAAAATACTCTGTAAATATGTCCAAATTGTCCGCTCCTTAAAGTTTTCCAAAGGAAAACTGACTTCGTAAGCATAACCTTACTGAACTCCGATCATCTCTCGAATCTGGCCGAGTGAATGCGTTAAATTCGTCTCACGGCAATCCTCGGGATCATGGGTATGCTTCACATAAAACTTGATGCCGCCACTTAATTGTTGGGGCTCTGTTCCCAGATATGACTGAATCATGTCCATATCATGAGATACCATAATGAAGGTCATATGATGATGTTGATGCATATGTTTAATCATTCGAAAGAAACCGATCTGCGTTTCAGCATCAATCCCTACCGTAGGCTCATCTAGGATGAGCAGCTCAGGATTGTTCACAATAGCGCGAGCTAAGAAGGCTCGCTGCTGCTGGCCACCAGAGAGCTGACCTATACGCCGGTCAGCTAAATCCTCGATGCGCATTGCCAGCATCGCGTCTTCTGCTTTTTGCTGATCAGCTTTAGATAATCGGCGATAGACGTTTTTCTTCGTATACATGCCAGAAAGCACGACTTCCCTTACAGTCGCAGGGAATAATGGATTAAAGGCATTCTTTTGTGGAACGTAGCCGATCCGCTCCCAGTCCTTGAATTGACTCAAAGGCCGGTCAAACAAACGGATTTCACCACTTGTTGGTTTCAACAAGCCAACCAGCATTTTCAGAAGTGTCGTTTTACCAGCGCCATTGGAACCAATCACGCCAACAAAATCACGTTCAGACACATCAAACTGAAGATTGTTAATCACGGTCTTATTTTCGTAGGCAAATGATACTTGATCGATTGAAACAATCTTCTGATGGCATAACATACTTTTATTAATCTCCATCTGGGTTACTCCTGACTAACTAATTATTGTAATGCGAGGACTAGATTTTTCAAATTTTTGTCCATAATCGAGATATAATCTTCTCCCGCTTCTTGCTGTTCTTTCGTAAGACCCTCAAGCGGATTAAGTACTAACGTACCGACCTTTGCATCTTTCGCTAACGTCTTTGCCAACTTATCCGATACAAGCTCTTCAAAGAAAATATACTTGAGATTATGATCTCTTATAAAGGTATTGATTTGCTTTAGATCCTGTGCCGTTGGCTCGGCCTCTGGTGATAAACCCATGATAGACATTTGAGTCAAGCCGTAGTCTCTACATAGATATGCAAATGCATGGTGAGATACAGCAATTTCTTTTTTAGCCGTTTGAGCAAGTTCTTTTTTGAATCTTCCATCTAATTCTGATAGTTTAGCGCTATAAGTCTGATAGTTTTTCTCATACGCTTCTTTGTGCGCAGGGTCCGCTTCAATTAAAGCTGTTTTAATATTATTAGCCATTTTCTGTGCATTTAACGGGCTTAACCAAGCATGTGGGTCAAATTCTTTTTTATTTTCATCTGTTGTGATCAAATTAGCACCTTGACTCGCTTCCACGACACGAACAGTCGCTTGGCTTGAAAGGCTTCCAAGAAAATCTTTCACCCAACCTTCAAAGCCAGCACCTTGGTAGACAAAGATTTGAGCACCCGACATATTTTTAATATCTCTGCTCTTTGGAGACCAATCATGTGGTTCAACACCTGCAGGGACAAGATTAATAACATTGACATAATCGCCGCCAATTTGCTTCGTGAAATCATACAAGGGATAAAAACTAGTTACCACGTTCACTTTACCTTCTACTAATCCCTGCTTCGAGCTACTACATCCCGCGATGCAACAAGCAACGATCACCAATAAAACTATGTAGATAAAATGCTTAGCATGTTTTTTCATGATACTAACACCCACTCTAAATCGTAATTTTTTTTATTAACGTTTTGATTATACGAGGTGAGTTTATCTAAGTCAATATATCTAGAAAGGAAAGTCAAAAAAGCCTGCTGCATTGTTCACAGCATGGCCATTTCTAAATTGACTATGATTTTTTACAAGACCTAGCATGTGTTATTCCTCTTCAGAGCCCCCAGAATCCCCTGAACCACCTGATTCATCAGAACCTTGAGAATCGTCGTTTGTTGAGCCTGAATCATCTGAGCCGTCTTGTTCTTTTTTAGCTTCCTTGGCTTTCTGCTTTTCCTCTCCGCTACCTTTTGTTGGCTTGTCTGCCTGTTCTTTCAACTTTTTATAACGCTCTTCCGACTCCTTGATGAGTTTCACATCTTGCGCTTTTTGGTATTCGATGACTTCATTATACATCTGATACTGTTTTTTCAGTTCTTGATCAATCACACTTTCTTTACTTTTAGCTTCAGCCTCTTTCTTCTCTTCTTCCTTTTTCTTCGCGCCTCCACCGAATAACGAACAAGCAGTCAAAGTGATGATCAATATTGCTAAAGTTATCCCTTTTCCTATACGTCGTATAAGCATCTCATTCACTCCGTGGGTTAGTTTCCTTTAGCTTGCCCTTAGTTTATAAAAATACCCTCAACCACAAAAGACCCCTTCCCTAAAATAAAGGGAAAGGGTCATTCTTATGCGTTGGGGCTATTATTTGACAATTGCACCGTTCGGCATGGAATCCGGAACGGTTGCAAGCGTAAGCTGATCGCCATGTGAAGCGGCGAGAATCATCCCTTGCGACAGCTCGCCGCGCAGCTTGGCGGGCTTCAAGTTCGTGACGCAAATAACTTTGCGTCCTGCAAGATCATCCGGCGAGTAAAACTTCGCGATGCCGGATACGACTTGACGCTGCTCGTAGCCGAGATCGAGCTGCAGCTTGAGAAGCTTGTCGGCGCCTTTCACAGGCTCCGCCGAAATCACTTGTGCAACGCGCAGCTCCACCTTAGCGAAATCGTCGATGCCGATTTCTTCTTTGGGCTCCGGCGCGGGCACAGTTGCACTCGCAGCAGCCACGGCAGCTGCTGGCGCTTTAGGCTCGTCGGTGCTTTCAGCAGCACCGCCGCCCATTGCCTCGACGATATAGGCGACTTCTGCCGCTACGTCGAGTCTTGGGAACATCGGCTCTCCCTTTTGCACCTTGGTGCCGGTAGGGAGATGCCCGAAGGTCTGAACGCTCTCCCACGCAGTCAGGCGAGGTAAATCTTCCGTCGCAAGGCCAAGCTGCGCCCAGATTAGTTCTGGCGTCTTCGTCAAGAATGGACGAAGAAGTACAGATGAGATGCGCTGAGATTCAGCCAGCACATACATGACGGAGCCTAGCGTATCGCGCTTGGCTTCATCTTTCACCATCGACCACGGCTGCGTTTCGTCGATATATTTATTCGTGCGGCTGATCAACTGCCACACCGCGGAAAGCGCGATGGAGAACTCCATTTTCTCCATCGATTCTTCGTACTTCGTTACTGTCGTACGAACCGTCTCCAGAAGACTTTCATCAAACTCAGTAGCGCCAGGGACATAAGCTGGGATGTTACCAGCAAAATACTTATCGATCATCACAATCGTACGATTCAACAAATTGCCCAAATCATTAGCCAAGTCATGATTCACACGTTCCACGAAACTCTCTGGCGTAAACGTGCCGTCAGCTCCAAATGGTACTTCTCTCATCAAGTAATAGCGAAGCGCATCCAAACCATATCGGTCAATAAGCGTTACAGGATCTACAACATTACCTTTGGATTTGGACATTTTGCCATCCTTCATGAGCAGCCACCCATGCGCAAACACCTTTTTAGGTAATGGCAAATCTAACGCCATCAACATAATTGGCCAATAAATCGTATGGAAACGAACAATTTCTTTACTCATCAAGTGAACATCTGCTGGCCAGTATCTTTTAAAAATTGACTCATCATCTGACCCATAGCCAAGTGCAGTAATATAATTAGAAAGCGCATCGATCCAAACATAAATGACATGTTTCGGATCGCCAGGAACCTTAATACCCCAATCAAACGTCGTTCGTGAAACAGCCAAATCCTCTAAGCCTGGCTTTATAAAGTTATTGAGCATTTCATTCTTCCGTGATTCCGGTTGAATGAAGTCAGGGTTTTCTTCATAATACTGAACCAGTCTATCTGCATACTTGCTCATCCGGAAGAAATACGTTTGTTCCTTCATCTTCTCAACAGGACGACCACAATCCGGACATTTCCCATCAACTAATTTACTCTCAAGAAAAAACGATTCATCAGGAATACAATACCAACCTTCATACTCCCCTAAATATATATCCCCCTGATCAAGTAATCGCTGAAAAATCTTAGCAACTGCATCTTTATGACGATCCTCCGTTGTACGGATAAAATCATCATAGGAAATATCAAGTTTCGCCCACAGCTCTTTGATGCCGGACACGATATTATCAACAAAAGCTTGTGGCGTTGTACCTTTTTCTTGTGCTTTACGTTCAATTTTTTGTCCATGCTCGTCTGTACCCGTTAAATATCTAACATCATAACCTTGCAAACGTTTGTATCGAGCCATGGCATCACCAGCAACCGTTGAATACGCATGACCAATATGAAGCTTATCACTCGGGTAATAAATCGGCGTGGTAATGTAAAACGTTTTGGATTGTTCAGACATGATCCATTCCTCCATAACTATTAATAGAAAACACAAAAAACCCTCATCCATCTTGGGACGAGAGTTGAACTCACGCGGTACCACCCAGGTTCCCCCGCCTTTCACAAGCTCGGGGCTCAGTAAGTCTATTACGACTTGCCCATTAACGCTGGGACACGAGACCAGCTTACTCTCCGCATCATGGGTGTGAGATATACAAAACACACATGTACCGAGTAGCTCGAAGGTCTATTCTCCGGGACCATATTCCACACATGTTCCTATACCGGCTTTCACCTCACCCGGCTCTCTGTTCATAGGCATCTGAATGTACTTATCCGTTCATCGAAATCAACAATATTTAGCATCTTTAAGCACAATATATCGAAAAAAAGAGTCGCATGTCAAGCGGACAGATTTCTCTAAATTAATTTTTCTTCTTCACAGGCACATGGTCCACACCACCTGGATGAAAAGGATGGCATTTGCAAATTCGTTTTGCCGATAACCAAGAACCTTTCATAGGCCCGTGTACTTCAATTGCCTCAAGCGCATATTGTGAACAGGTTGGATAAAATCGACATGTAGGAGGCTTCAGTGGGGAAATAAACTTACGATAAAAATGGATGGGTGCAAGAAGTACCCGCTTCATCTGTAATCTCCTAATTCTTAAGTAAAATAGTTTCACTAACTATCTTGCCTGAAAATAGGAAACACGTCAAATGCAGCCCTTCCTTATTCCTTCATAACTGAAAACACTTTAAAAACGTCGTATATAAATGAATCGACACCAAGGACTTCAATAATAACTTCCTATTTATTTCAGATATTCTAGAAGCTAAATAAGTTGAGAACTCAAACTGATCCCGTATATTAACTTTAACGTTCGGAACAGAAATCTTAGGCTTCACCTCTTCAGATCTCGCAGCTTTTAGCTTACGAAAAGCCAGTAATCGATTTTCCTCAACTTGGAGTGCATAAGAAATCTTCTGGAGTAGCAGCTTCGCACTCCTATAGTTAATTTGTAAAGTTGCGGATAGAGCATACGCTGTAACTTCCGCTCCAAATTCAAACAGCATCTGAATTGCTCTGAACCACGTTAACAAAGGTAATTTAGATTTATGCATAATCGTGCCGGCTGTAGTCGAAATTTGCATTCTGCACTCTTTGCACTCTAATAATCTGCGTGTTTGTATTTGAAAAGCTTCATGATGATCGCACCGCGGGCAGTGAAATCCATTTGACCATCGTATTTTCATGAGAAGCTCTTCACATTCTACTTCCGTATGACAAGCTGATGCTTCATTTACGATGGATTCAAATTTCATTTTCTCACCCTCCGCTCAGAACTTATGTTCTGTTTTTATTATAACAAACATATGTTCTATTGTAAATGTTTTTTCTATTTTTAGTATTTTTATCCAGACTCATTCAGAGACATCATTACGTTTCAGATTAAAATCTGTGACATATACAAGTCGGTTCTCTAGAACTGAAATTGTCCAAATGTCAAAACAAACATTGTAACAATTTCATGTGCATGATTATTCTTGGAGGGTTCCCCCCTTAAGAACAAGGCAGTCTTGTTTTAAGCAATTTGAGATAATCGGAAGTAAATGTTTCCAAAATCGCGACTTGTAGATATCACAGAAAATTGGGTTTCACGATGTACACCAACTCATTTGGAATATAATGTAAACTCCCTGAGGCTATAAATTTATAAACTGATAGAGTTAGGGTTGGGTTGGGTTGGGTTGGGTTGGGTTGCGTTGCGTTGGGTTGGGTTGGGTTGGGTTGCGTTGGGTTGCGTTGGGTTGCGTTGGACCGGTCGTAGTGACATTGAGCAGGTTTAGGTTATAATGTTGAATGGAGATGAATTGAGCAATTTGGACATTATTTTACTTTTATTTTGGATTGAAGGAGTTTATTCGAGATGAGAATTGAGATATTTCAGGACTTAGTGTGTCCTTGGTGCCGCATTGGGAAGAAGAATTTGATGGATGCCCTACAAAACTTCACTGCCGAACCTGTAGAGATTCATTATCGCGCTTATCAACTTGATCCTTACACACCGGCAGAAGGTGTGGATTTTGAGACGCTCATGCGTACTAAGTTTCGTGCGGATGAAGATAAACTGCAAGCGATGCTTCAACAAGTAACGCAGGCTGGACAAGCATCGGGATTACATTTTGATTTTTCAAAAGTTGCCAAAATGCCAAACACTTTAAAGGCGCACCAGCTTATTGCTATTGCTCCTAACGAAGTCAAAAAGGAGCTTGTTGACGAGCTGTTCAAAGCTTATTTTGAAGATGGAAAAGATATCGGTGATGTGGACTTCCTGCTAGAAGTTGCAGGTCGCCTAGGCATGGATCCGCAGCAAACACGCCTCCGTTTAGTCGCTAAGGAAGGCTTGGAAGGGGTTGAAGATGACCTTGAATTTGCCAGCCAAGCTGGTGTAACAGGTGTTCCTTTCTTCGTTGTTAACCGTAAATATGCATTAACCGGTGCCCAACCTGCAACAACGTTTCTTCAAGCTTTGGAACAAATTAGTGCTGAAAGCAAGAACGAAGCATGATCGAAGATTGCCTATCGCCCGGCATCTCCATTAGGAGAGTCGGGTTTTTATAAGCTAATCAAAGGAGTTTTACAGATGTCTACTTTACTTAAGGTGCTCAAGCAGGTGCCTACTCGCATAATGATTGTAATTCTTCCTTTCATTTTGATGATTATGGTTGAATTTTTGGAAAGGGGCTCCTACAAAGAGCTGCACCATTGGATCACTACTTATCCTTTTGCTATGGTGCTTGCTTATTTTGTTGTTGGGGCTTTGTATTTGTTACTTATTGCAGTGACGGGGCGCACTCGGCTCTCATTCTGGCTCTTGAGTGCTGTTTTATTACCTCTCGGAGCGATTAGCGGCAGCAAGTTAAAGGCGATTGGTTCGCCCTACTATCCATGGGATCTTTATTTTAATAATCAGCTTATGGAGTATGAGAAGTTTTTGAATGGTTATTTAAATAACCGGATTATTGGTTATACGTTACTATTTATCATGGTTGTGGGAATTTTGTTTCATCTTGTATTGCGTAAGCATAAGATTCGGTTTAACTGGATTGAACGCACTATTTACGGTGTAATCGCGCTTGTCATGGCGACCAGTTTGTATATGGATAAACCAATTTCATTTACAAAACTTTATGGGATGTACACGGTACCTTGGGATCAAACGATTACGTATGACGAGAATGGTTATCTGTACTCATCTGTCCAGATGCTTAACTTTCTTAATGTGAAGAAGCCTGATGGCTATAGTAAAAAAGCGGTCACTGGTTTAATAGATCAGATCCCGGATAAACTAGCTGCGAGTGATAAAAAACCGAATATAATCGTTTTGTTGGGTGAATCTTTTTTCGACCCGACAACGATGAAAAACGTAACATTCAGCCGCGATCCGATTCCGCATTTGCATGAGCTTCAGAAAAAATTCACCGGCGGTCAAATGTTATCTCCACAATTCGGCGGGAGTACAGCTAATGTTGAATTTGAGGTGCTTTCGGGGAATTCAATGCGATTTTTCGGGAAATCACCGGATAAGATCATTCCTTATATCGAATATATGAATCACGGAGTAGATTCCTTGGCGAGCATTACAACAAGGCAAGGCTATACAGCAACAGCGATAAACCCATTCTTTAGTTATTTTTTCGATAGTAGAAAGGTGTATAAGCATTTCGGTTTTTCGAGATTTATTTCGAGTGAGTATTTCCCAAATGATTTCTCAGGACCGAATTATGCGGATCATGCTGTTGTGAACAAAATTATTGAGGAAACTGAAAAAAGCAGCGGGCCTGATTTCGTTTTTGCCAACACAATGGAAAATCACCACCCTTATCCTCCTGGAAAGTTCAGCAAGAATACGATTCAGGTTACGGGTGATATATCTGCAGAATCGAAGAGCATTCTAGAAACTTATGCGCAAGGCATCACTGCAACTGACCAGGCCCTGCAATCCCTTGTTGATTATTTCTCAAAAAAATCAGAGCCGACGATCATTTTATTTTTCGGAGACCACTTTCCGTTTTTTGAAGAAGACTACAAAGTATATCGTGATGCCAAATATGTGCTTCCTAACGATCCTGATCTATATACGAAGACGCATTACACGCCGTTTGTGATCTGGAATAATTTTGTGCCATCCGATCAAGAGAAGTTGGATCTGAAATCAAGCCCCTCTTTTTTGGGACCGATGCTGCTGCATTTGGCAGGTATAAAGGGCAGCTATTATACGGATTATTTGTATGAGTTATCCAAGAAAATCCCTGTCATTCCGCCACAAGACATGTGGTCGACATATGGTATTCAAGAGAGTGATCTCGAAGGTTACCAAAAGTTGCAGTATGATAACCTCTTTGGAGGCCGATATGGCTACGAAGCTAAAGGCTACAAGGACACGATCGTTCAGCCTGCTTATACGCTTGGGTACGGTGATCCTGTAATTTCAAAGGTCACTAAGGCTGAGAATAAAATTCTGGTGACGGGTTCTCCCTTCTTTTCGTCTTGTAATGTGTATATTGACGGGACAGAAATGAAATCAAATTTTGATGGTAAAGATACACTCTATGTTGATTTAACAACGAATCCTGCTCTAGAAGCAGGTAAACTCCATCAAGTTGAAGTACGTGTATATGATGATAAAAAGATGAAAATTGGTCAATCCAATCTATATCCACTCCCATCGTCATGACAAAAGCCCCCTATGAATAGGATGAAAGATATCCTACGCTTAGGGGGCTTTTGTGCAGTGATGTTCATTCCACCCGCTCATGTTCACTTCTTCACGACCGTGACTTCGGAAGAACTGGGGCACCACCATCTTTTGCGGCTGTACACCTTCAACGTGAACGGTACGTCATACGACCAGCACGTTCATCAATACCAAGGTATTTCCGGCATTAAGTACGGGCATTACCATGCATTCTATGGCCTCACGGGACCACCTATTGCATTAGCAAACGGGAGTCATATTCATTTACTGCAAGGTCTCTTGGACCAAAATCTTTATAACACGAGTAGAAGAGGCGCTCTAGTGAAATCTGCTCAAATGGAAGGGCTTATTAAGCAGTTGCATCAGCATGCTTATCAAGGCTATTCCTCTCCGGGATTCGGCTATGAACCCTGGTGACTTACATCTTCTGAATATGAATAGCCCAACTAAAGGTGAAAGTTGCTCCTGGCTGAAGTGCTTGAGCACCTGACAGTTCCGCTGGGAATGTTTCATTGAACACGTTCATGATGCTTGTGTATGGTTCCAGTGAAACTGCGTTCGTCCATGGCGCAGTGAATAGTACGTGAATCGGAAATTTATCTCCCATCTCGAAGATAAGCTTCGTCCCTCGTGCCGCATAGGCGATCTCACATACTTGCGGCCCAGGCGCGATGCTGAACATCTGTGAGCCACCCGGATACTCAGGTAGCGACGACACCGTCTCGCCCTTCTGCAAGGCCGCTGTGAGCGCTGTCGGCACGGGTACATCTGCCGCGAACCCACCCGCGGTAAGCGGCCATTCTGCAGCCGCGGGAATGGTTACCCGCACGCGGTCTGCTTCGCCCTCCGCGAACGCGAAGTACGGGTGAAAGCCAAGCGACAGCGGCATGGTCTCGCCGCCACGGTTGGCAATTTCACCGCTGAGCGACAGCGTACCGTCCTTCAGACGGTACGTAAAGCGGAAGCATGCGGCGTGTGGAAAATACGCCAGCATGTCCGGCGTCTCCGCGATGTCAAACTCCGCGGAGACATAAGCCCCGCCAGCCGCGTCCGCGCCGCTGGCGACGACCTTCCACGGCCGCTCGCGCAGCTGGCCGTGGGCGTGATGAGGCTCCCTGTTCATCGGGAGCCGGTATTCGCGGCCACCGAAGGTGAAGGCCGCGTTGTTGACGCGCCCCGGCGGGAACAGAATGGGCACGCCGTAGCGCGAGGAATTGACGCGAAGCTCCGACAAGTCGTCGGGCTTCGCGATGTAGCTCTCGTTCCGCACATCGAAGCGGAACAGGTGAAAGCCGACGGCCGGAATAATTTCGGCCACGGCCTCTGCTTGATGGTCGACGAGTTTGAGCGTCGACTCCCCTTCCCACTCACTATGTATAAGTTCATACTGACTCATTGGTAAATCCTCCTTAAGGCAAATTGTGATGTTTGTTAATTTGAACTGTTTTGTTAAACCGTATGCGGGTTTGATAATAGTTATAAATCATTATGATCCCAAGTACAAGAATAACGCTTGTGATTAGACTTCCCTCTGCCCCAAATGCTCCACCAGATACAACCAGCGCACCTTCGGTTTCTGTCGTTATGAACGACGTCATGGGAATGCCCGATACGTCAAATCCAAATACACAGCCTTGCATGAAATTCCAAGCTAAATGCAGGCCTATTGGCATCCATAGACTGCCCGTAAACTCACGGCATAAGCCCATCAAAAGTCCAGCTAACAAGATATTGATAAATGGAAATGGCGTACCCCACATCCCCGGATTAAAACTATGCAGCAAGGCAAATACAATCGTCGATACGCCAACGGCAACCTTTGGACCAAAGCGATGTTTCACGATACCTTGTAAATAACCGCGTGCAAAAAGCTCCTCATTAAGCGCTACGCCAACAAAAAGTAAAAAGCTTCCCCCAATCGCATGTGCCTTCGTCAAGCTCAGATCCATGTTCACGATTCGAATGCCACCGAACAACCATATCCCCATGCTGCTAATGGTAATCAGAGCAACTCCCCAAACGAAGCCTTCACTTAAACGACGGCCAAATTGCAAGGTATGCAGACCTAAAGACCAGCCTTTTTTCCTCTCAAAGATATAGAAAGAAAAATAAACTCCGCTTACAAAACCTACAATTTGTGCCCATAATGAACCTTTTATAAAAAATGAATCGCTGGTAACAGCCTCTAGACTGATAATGAGATCTGGATTTAATCGGACAGCTATAACAGCTGCAGCAATAGATAGTATGACCGTTATAACAATGATGAAAATAAGGGTTAATAGAACTTTGCCCACAATATGAAGGATAGGGAACGACTTTCGCTTCTTCATTTCAATAACTCTTCACTCCTCTCATTCCATTTCTATTCGTGAAACCCCATCCAAATCCTCCCATTTGCTTCAAAGGAAACTCTTGTGCAAACGATTACGCCATGCCACAATAGGACTATCAAACTGACGCTACGATGGAGGAACACATGCTTTTTGTCTTATTTGCTCTTTGGTTCATTGCATCAGGCTTGCTGATCGTGGATCCCACTTCGCGCACCATGCGATGGATGAGCGCAGTTGCATTTACTGGCGGATCGGGTGCATTAGCTGCCGTCATTTCCGCAGATGTCATGCCATATTTCCAACTCACAGCACCCAATCCGGCACTTAGCGCGTTCTTCTATCGTGTTATGAGCTCCTGCTCATTGCTTTCCTATTATGGCTTGCCGTATTCCTTTGCGATGCTAGCTATAGCCTATCACTCTACTTGGCAAAAGCCTCTCCTGCGAACTTGGCTGCCGCTAGGATTACTTATACCACCAATAGCTTGTTTGATTTTACTACCTGGTTACACCGAAGAAATGCCAATCGATTTCCGCGTCGTAGCGATTTGGGCATTCCCCTATATCCTAATTGGTTCTTTGTTGATTGTCCTCAAAAAAGAGCATTTGCCAGCGATGAAACGGACACATTTGTTCACCTGTCTTGCCTTGCTTCCGCCAATACTATGTGTCGGCGTACTCAACTATGTCATGCCTAGCTTTGGTTTTTATCGTTTGTGGATTTATCACGTGTGGATTCTAGCGTTTGTTGTGCCATTCTTTGTATTCACCTTTTTCAAATACGGATTTCTTGGAATTCGACTGCTTATTGAACGTCGTAAACTAGATTCCACCCTCCGCGCCATCACGTCAGGTACAGCTATTCTTAATCATGCAATCAAAAATGATGTAGGGAAAATGCGGCTCTTTTTAGAAAAAATGAAACAGCACGCCGTTGACACTGGGCAAAACGAACTCATTCAAGATATACACGTTGTAATGAACGCTTCTAGACACATTCAAGATATGATTAGTCGGGTGCATGAACAAACGCAAGAGCTGCCACTGCGCGTCTCACAAGTAAACGTACGTCAACTGATGATCGAGGTCATGGAGCCTCTCGCAGGCTACTTGGAAATGATTCAAGTTCAGCTAGATCTGCCTGAAAAACTCGAACTTCGCCTTGATCAGATACAAGTTGCGGAAACCTTAACGAACATCTTGATGAATGCGATAGAAGCGATGGACACTGGCGGACAACTATCAATTAAAGCTTTTATGAATAAAAAAAATATAGTTCTCGAAATCAAAGATACGGGGATCGGAATGGAAAAATCTGTGCTCAAACAAGCTGTGGAACCATTCTACACGACCAAAAGCAGCAAACGAAACAACTTTGGTCTGGGGCTTGCTTACTGCTACAGTGTTATGAAAAAACATGGAGGAAGCTTGGAAATGAGCAGCGAACCTGGTAAAGGCACAAGTGTCTACCTAACGTTTCCTGGGCAGAGATAAAGGATTAGTAGAGGGGAAGATTTCACATGGAAGCGATTCGTATACTGATTGTTGAAGATGATCTGGATTGGCTGCGCGGGCTTACTGACTATTTGAACCGGCAAGGGGATTTGACTGTCGTGGAGAGCAGATCTACAGCGGAGGAAGCGCAAGCCTTATTTCAACAATCCGCACCTTCGGCAGATGTCGTACTCATGGATATTATGCTGCAAAATGAACCTGCAGGCATCGGACTGGCGGAGCAAGCCTTTTTATCTTGGGGAGCAAAGGTTATTATGTTGACCTCGATGGAGGAGAAAGATTTCATCTTCCGATCCTTCCAAGCCGGGGCCATCGACTACCAAATCAAATCACGATTCGAGGAGCTCCCAGGTATCATTCGCGCGGCACATGCACGCCAATCCACAATAAATGCAGCAGTGGCAGAACAGATGCGTGAGGAGTTCCGCAGACTAAAGCGGCTGGAGCAGCAATTCAAGATCAAAGAAGTTCGTGATCTCATTACCCCAACCGAGCTTCAAGTGCTTGATATGATTGACCAGGGACATACCCAAACGGAGATTGCCAATCGGTTTTTTATTTCATTGCGAACGGTGAAAATCCATGTGGGGCATATTCTAAAAAAGTTGGGGAGTCCGAGCAGCAAGGATGCCGCTCAGCAGTTAAGAAATCTAGGCTTTTTTGAGCGTAGGCCTTCTAATAAAGATAAAGAGTAGGAAGAGAAGAAGGAGAAATCCCACTTCCCTCTAGTGGATATCTCGCTTCTTGAATCTACCGCCTTTTACATCATGGATATTGCCTATCGCGAGAAAAGCTTTGGGATCCAGTCCATCGACAATGGATTTCAGCTTGGCTTCTTCTAGCCGCGTAATCACACAGAAGATCACCTTTTTATTGTCGCCGGAGAAGCCTCCTTCTCCTTCTAAGTAGGTAACGCCACGACCCAAGCGATCCAGAATGGCTTCACCAATTTCTCTGAAGCTGTCGCTAATAATCCATACAGACTTCGACTCGTCGAAGCCTTCAATCGTAACATCAATCATTTTGTAAGCAATGAAATAAGCAATTAACGAGTACATGGCACGATCCCACGTGTAGACAAACCCTGCACTACCAAGAATGAATAAGTTAAAAAACATAACGATTTCGCCAACCGAGAATGGTATCTTTTTCGAGACTAGGATCGCGACGATTTCAGTGCCATCTAAGGATCCCCCAAAACGGATAACCATTCCCACACCAATGCCTAGAATAATGCCACCGAACACCGCGGCTAACAACGGATCGTTGGTAAGCTCCTTTACAGGATGCAGCAAGGCAGTTCCTATTGACATGACTAGGATAGCGAAGAGTGTAGATAAAGCAAACGTTTTACCAATCAATTTATAACCGACAAATAGGAAAGGAATATTTAATAATAGCAAGAACACACCGATCGGCACTTGCGTCAAATAAGATAAAATGATCGAAATCCCTGTGATGCCCCCATCAATGATTCGATTAGGTACCAGAAAGATTTCTAATCCAACAGACATTAAAACCGCACCAATGAATAAGAACAAACCACGGCGAAAAAACGCACTTTTTGTCATTCTACGATGTTGAAGTTGCATAACGGCTTCTCTCTTTAGTTGCAATTGTTGTTTTGATGCCATAATCGAGTCCCCTCCTGCCTTATTTATTGCTTTAAGTATTCTTGATATAACCACCATTTTCCTGCAATCTATCTATTTTTCATAGAGATACCATCGAATAATGTCGAAATGCATGATATAATATCAGATGTTCAAGGACTTTTAACTTATATTTGTACAGGAGAATCTATGAAACAACACATTGAACGTTTACTATTGGTTATTCGGCCGAGATTGCCGCTTCTAGTACTTGCAGTAATCCCTGTACTGATCATGGAGATTTTGAGCCGCGGCAATTATATGGAGATGATGACATGGAGTTATAAACATGTTCTCGAGCTTCTTTTTAATGAATGGATTGTGGTAAGTCTTCTTTTGATATTCATTGCAATTTTTGGCCGAACGAAAATAGCTTACTGGGTGATTTCGGGGTTTCTTATCATCCTTGCGCTCATTAGCGGGGTAAAGCTCAAAATTTTAGGCGTGCCTCTGACGCCTTGGGACTTAGTTGTAGCGGGCGAAGCTTCCGATATGGTGAAATACTTATCTAACATTTTGACATTTAATGTATTATCTGTCATTCTCCTATTTCTTGTAGGAAGTTACTTCATCCTCTACCGTACAACCATGTTTATTAAAAAAGTCGCGTTAAAAGAACGAGGAATTCTTGCTGGCATAGGTTTACTTATGTTTTTGGCAGTATACACAGATTTACCGCTCCCCGTTCAGAAGTGGTTCGGCATTGAAGCCGCTGTCTGGAATCAAGTGCAAAACACCCAATCAAATGGGTATGCCTTAGCAACCGTGTTGAATACCAAAGCCATGTTCTCTGATAAGCGAGAAGGTTACGATGATAAAGCTGTTGAAGCCATCGTGAATGCGTCACCGACACCACCTATTAAAGCTGGTGATTCAACTACACCACCAATAAAACCAAACGTTATTGTCATTTTAAGTGAATCATTCTGGGATCCCACCATTATTCCCGGCGCTAAGTTCAGTAAAGATCCGATTCCATTCTTCCACAAGCTACAGAGGACAGGAACGAGCGGAACGATGCTTTCACCACAGTACGGCGGTGGAACTGCCAATGTTGAATTCGAGGTTTTAACGGGGAACTCGATGCGTTTCCTACCACAAGGCTCCATTGCCTACAATCAATATATTTCAAATGAAGTCGATTCATTAGCAAGTATTTATGCACGTCAAGGCTATACGTCGACTGCAATAAGTCCTTTCTATAATTGGTATTTTAATAGTAACAAAATCTATCAAGATTTCGGCTTTTCGAAGTATATTCCAATTGAATATTTCAAACCGACGTATTCCGGACCTTATATCGCGGATAGTGAAGTTGCTGCTAACATTATACATGCAACTGAGCAAAGCGCAGGATCTGATTTCGTTTTTGCGAATACGATGGAGAATCACTTTCATTACTTCCCTGGCAAGTTCCCTAAAAACACCTTCGATGTAACGGGCAACTTTTCCCAATCCTCGATTGGGATGCTCGAAACACTTGCACAAGGCATTAATGGGTCAGATAATATGTTGAAGGAATTAGTGGAATATTACGAGAAAAAAGGCGAGCCAACGATTATCGCTTTCTGGGGAGACCATCTCCCAGCGCTTGGGGATGATTATGCTACGTATATTGATACGAAATATATCAGCGGCAAAGATGACCCTGATTTCCTGAAAAAGATGTATAGTGTCCCGCTTGTCGTCTGGAATAACTTTGACCATGAGAGCAAAGATAATTTAAATATTAGTCCTTCCTTCTTAGGGCCTTATTTGATCGGGCTATCTAAACAACAAGGCAATTATTACACGAACTTCTTAACGGAACTAGCTAAAAAGTATCCGGTTATTCCTCCTAAAGATCATTTTGCTGAAATGAACATTAAGGAAGATGATTTGAAAGACTACGAAACCTTGCAATATGATATTCTTTTCGGAGACCGTCATGCTTACAAAAACTATTTGAAACCGATTATCGATCCTAAATACATGCTCGGTTTCGGACCTATAAGCTTAGAAAAAGTTGAAGCAGATTCACAAGATATTTCCGGTCGTTCATCCATTACACTGACGGTTTCAGGAAATAACCTTCCCCCACTCGGATATGTGACCTTAAATGGGAAAGCATTACCTACGACTTGGAAAGATGAGCATACGGCTACAGCATTGGTGGAAGGAACTCTACTCAAAACAGGCCTTTGGGACATTCAAGTTCAGGTAAAAGACTCCAAAGAAACCATTGTAGGCAAGTCCAACTCCGTTTCAATTGACATCGGTGGACGTTGATACACTACGAGATCTGGCAGCATGCAAAGAAGCTCACCCCGTAAAGGGTGAGCTTCTTTGTCTATCCTAACAATTATAGATTAATGATTTTACCAGTAGCTTCGGATTCAAATGCCCCCAGAATCACTTTCAATGCTTGGTAGCCTTCTTCACCGGAAATACGAGGTGGTTTGTTATCTTGAATGCTAGTAACGAACTCAGCGACAACTCCGCTGGATGTTTGTTTCTCATTCGTTGCTACTTGACCTACTTTGTAGCGCTCAACCGTACCATTACGAAGTTCAACGATCACTTGATCGTTAGGGTCTGTATCAATTTTGATAACACCATTCTCACACCATAGAACTGTGGAGTTGTCTTGACCTTTGTAGTAAGTCCAGCTTGCTACTAGGGAACCCGTAGCACCGCTTTTCATCCGAAGCAAACAAGTAGCGTTATCATCTACGTCTGTACCTTCTTTGTGAAGCGTACCAACGAAAGCTGCGACTTGAGCAACTTCATCGTCAAGCAACCAACGGATAAGATCAGACTTGTGCACGCCTAAATCGCCCATTGCGCCCATAATAGCTTCTTCCTTGCGGAAGAACCAGCTCTCACGACCATCAATGCTCCACCCTTCAGGACCTGGATGACCGAAAGATGTACGGAAAGTAAGAACTTTCCCGAGTTTACCTGATTCCAAAATTTCTTTCGCTTTCACGTGCGGAGGCATTAAACGTTGGTTGTGACCAACCATCAAGAAAACGCCATTTTTCTTCGCAGCTTCAATCATCGCTTCGGCTTCTGCAGCCGTTGTAGCCATTGGCTTCTCAACAAGCACATGTGCACCTGCGTTAGCCGCGGCAATGGTCATTTCAGCGTGAAGGTAATTTGGTGTGCATACGCTAACTGCGTCAACTTTTTCTGCTTGTAACATTTCAACATAGTTGCTATATGCTTTGCCGCCATGCAGTTGTGCGTAGTGCTCCGCTCTCTCGATAATCGGATCTACGAATGCAACTAACTCAACATTAGCATTTGCTGCATATTCCGGAATATGTCTATGTTTAGCAATAGAACCACAGCCAATAACGGCTACTTTAATTTTACTCATGAGATGAAAACTCCTTCGACTTATAAATATAAAATAGTTATAAAAATAGTTATGAAATTAGTTATGAACGTTTAAGTAATGCTCTTTAACCCAGTTAAAGCTGTTTTCAATACTAGTTAAAGGCGCTTTTTGGCAATGATCTTGCTCAACGACTAGCCACTCGACACCAGCTTGTTCAGCCGCTACGATAACTTTATCTAATGGAACATCGCCTAAACCTAACTCCAAAGTAACGAGTTTACCCTCAGCATCCTTCGTAAAATCCTTGAAATGCACTAAAGGCAGACGTCCTGCATATTTGGCAATGTACGCAAGTGGATCTTGTCCTGCGAATTGAACCCAACATACGTCCATTTCAACTTTAATAGCATCATTATTGGCATACATCGCGTCAAAAACAAACTCATTATCCACTTTGTAATGGAATTCGAAATCGTGGTTGTGATAAAGGAACTGCAAGCCTTGTTTTTGCGTCTCAACTGCAAGTGCCTGGCACTCAGCAATGAGTGCTTTCCATTGGTCCACGGACTCACGCTCTTCCGCACCAACATAAGGGCAGATTGCGTATTTCGCACCGATTGTTTTCAAATAATCGATCTCACCTTGGAAATTATCACGGAATCTTTGCAAGCTAACATGGCTTCCGAAAGCTTTCAGTCCAAGCTCATCAAGAAGACCCTTAAGCTGATCAGCAGGCATATCATAATAGCCAGCAAACTCAACGCCTTCATATCCTAACTTCGCAACATGGCGTAGTGTACCTTCCATATCACGTGCCATATCATCTCTCAATGTGTACAATTGAAGACCAATTCCTAAACGTCCCATTTGTTCTCCTCTTTTCTCATAGTGAAATCGATAATAATAACCTTGACCTAAGTATAGCGAGATTAGCCTATTATGACCATTCACGATATAATTAAAACATCTCTTATTTGGCTACGAAAGGCGAAACTACATGAATGCTGAACTATTAGTTTGTGGGTATTCTTTTCACATGGACCCGTTTTACGTGAGTACCAAATCCGGACTTCAATCTTATCTTTTTCGATTACAAACAGAAGGTACCAGCGAAGCGCTTGTCGACGGCCGCATGATTTCAATAGAAGCTGGTCACTTGCTGCTTTTTAAACCTGGCGATCCCTACGAGCTGCGCATCGGTAACCAACTAACGCCGAATGAAGATAAAATTGCCAGCGGTGACTACTACTTGTTTTGTAAAGGGGAATGGATTGATGATTGGTGGAAACGCAACAACAAACCAACCTGCATGCGCATTGATATCGATCCTCGACTCATCTCACTTTGGCGGCAATTAAGCCTAGAAAAGCGCAGAATGGAAGACGAGAATCCTGAATTAAGCGGCTACTTACTTCAAGCCTTATGCCTATATCTCGAACGTGCCGCAACAGAAACGGTGCAAGGACGTCCTTTTACAGGCACTCGCATGAAACGATTTATTGAGGCACATGCCACCGCTGTATTCAAAATCGAAGATGTTGCAGACCATGTTGGACTTAGTATCTCCCGAGCCGTTCATTTGTTCAAAGAATATTTTGGTAAAACAATGATCCAGTACGCGACAGAAGTTCGCTTATCTAGTGCCGTAGAGCGCATGCATGATAGTTCCATGTCCTTAGAACAAATCGCGCTAAGCTGCGGCTTTGGCTCCTATCCATACTTTCATCGTGCTTTTAAGCAACGCTTCGGGACCTCTCCTAAAGCGTATCGACAGAATATGCAACATACCTAGTACAAATTTTTTGATTAAATTCACACAATATTCAATATTCCTTGCCATTGTATGAAACAAATTCTGCCGCTAAATCGTATTATCTATATACGAAATACATAGCAATCTTCTTATTTGTCTTAAAATTGTAAAACTATTTTAAGGTTCTATTAATAATAATCCGATATGCTAGTACTATATCCAATTCTTAGGATGGTGGAACTCATGAAAATGTTTATAACGATTCATAACAAACCTGTGCCCGTATACTCCGATGAGAAAAATAAAAAGAAATTCAATTTACTGAAGTCAGCACTTGAGGCCAAAGTAACCAAAGGTAGAGCAACACTCAAGAAATGTCTGGATTCAATCATCTCTATCGAGATTGTCGGATGTGAAGCGATCCTTCATTCATTGAATGAACGTGACTCGCTGGCACTATCTCTGTACTAATAGAAAAAGCCTGAAACCCCTAAGTCAGGGATTTCAGGCTTTTTTCTGCTTTGTTTTACAAGTAATTCTTCTCTACAACATGAAGATGATGCTGCGCATGCCCAGCAATGACATATGCGATAGCACGGGCAGAAATAGCGAACGTATTCGCTGTTCCGCGACGAGTCCAAGCTGATTCAGTGATCGTAGGCAAAAGGGCTAACGTAGCCTGTCGTACTGCTTGGAAATCCTTTATCAAATCGACTAAATCTACTTCATCAAACGTTGTATTCGCAATGAAAATATCCTGATCAAATCCTGGTAAATCCGTTGTATCCCCGCGGGCAATGCGTAATAACCTGTAACTCATGATGCGTTCCGTATCCGAGATATGAGCCAGAACCTCCTTCAAACTCCACTTGCCAGGGGCATACCGAGATAAGGCCTGTTCCTCTGTTAATTGTGAAAATAGCGTTACTAGGGCTTTTTCTTGACTGTTCAAAATGGATACATAATCACCATCGGGTACCAATCCAATATACCCCGTATAAAAGGATGCATATTCGTCATGACTCGGTCTCTGTAGCATGTTTGAATCGTCTCCTTTCTTTTAAACAAATATTGGTATGAATTTCTCTATCATATCGCAATATCCTCGCTCTTGCTACCCACGCCTATTTCCCTGAATAGATTTTCTGTGGTATCTGCAAGAACAATCACAAACGGTAAGACCTAATCCCACACCCACCCTTCCAATGTAAGTTCGCCCGAGTATGACTTCGCTACCCTACCGCCTATTTCTTTTAGACTAATTTTCTGTGGTATCTACAAGTATAAACACCAGCCATCAAAAACTCACAACTCCACAATGCAGACCTGATTCTTAGCTTATAATTATAAGCTAGTAACTTAGTAACTACTTACTACTTACTACTTACTACTTACTACTTACTACTTACTACTTACCACTTACTACTTACTACTTACTACTTACTTCTTACTACTTACTACTTACTACTTACTACTTACTACTTACTACTTACTTCTTACTACTTATTTCTTACTTCTTACTTCTAAATACGCAGTACGCAATACACAGTACGCAATACTCAATACTCGCTTCTTTCTTCACTAACCTGTAACCTCTCTATTCTCAATCCACTATGTTACTACTCTGTTAAAAGGTGTTGTAGATATCACAGAAAATTAGTTTCGCCAAAGGATGCTCCCTGACCCAAAAATGCACTTAAAAATTCCACCACTCTCCCAAAACGAGAAAAAGGGAAGTAAGTCGCTTTCAATGACATCGATTTGATAAACAAAGTGAAAATTGAATATTTTGAGCAGCAACTTCAAGAGGTGCGATAAAGCAAAATAAAAACCCATTTCCCTATCATGGGAAATGGGTAACTATGTTTACTGCTGCTTGGCCTCAAGCAGCCAGATTTTGCTTTCAAAGTCGCCATGTAGACCAGCGACAGGCAGACCGGCGTATAACAAATGATCGCCGGGGAACAGCCCTTCTGACCCTTCGATATGATAATCGAAAGCAGGGTTGAGTCCTTTAAGCCGCAAAGTCTTCAGCGGCGCATACGGTTCAGCAAGCACACGGACGAAGACGACCATGGCTTGTGTCTTGTCCTTGGAGACAATCATCCACGCGGTGTCATTCCCCTCGAACGGGCTCAACAGGCGATACATATCGCCAAATTGGACAAGAGGCCGGATTTGTTTGTAGTCGGCAACTTGTCGTTTGACAAGTTCTTTCTCTTCATCGGTGAACTTCGTTAGATCAAGCTCATACCCGAAGTTACCAGACATAGCCACATGGCCGCGGGTTTCCAAGGACGTCATGCGATGAACTTGATGATTCGGCACGGCAGATACATGCGAGCCCATGGAGCTAACCGGGTACACGATGCTAGTTCCGTATTGGATTTTCAAACGGCACACGGCATCGGTATTATCGCTCGTCCACGTTTGCGGCATGTAATGCAACATACCAGGATCGAAACGACCTCCGCCGCCTGAGCAGCTCTCAAACAAGATATGTGGATATTCGGTAGTGATAGCTTCCATTACGCGATATAGACCTAGCATATAACGATGAGCTGTTTCACGTTGGCGTTCTGGCGGTAATGCCGCTGAGCCAATTTCAGTCATATTGCGATTCATATCCCATTTGACATAAGTAATCGGCGCAGAGCTAAGTATGTTGCGCAGCATGGACGTCACGCCTTCACATACTTCTTCACGTGAAAAATCAAGGATAAGCTGCCCACGCCCTTCGGTCCGTCGACGATCCGGTACATGTAAACACCAATCAGGATGTTTGCGGTATAAATCGCTCTCTGGCGATACCATTTCAGGCTCAAACCATAATCCAAATTCTAGCCCAAGCTTATTAACTCGCTCTACCAAATCTTCAAGACCGCCTGGGAGCTTGGCCTTATCAACAACCCAGTCTCCGAGTGAAGTCGTGTCATCATTTCTTTTGCCAAACCAACCATCATCAAGTACGAAGAGCTCAATTCCAAGTTCTTTACCTGCACGAGCGATGCTCTCAATTTTATCCGCGTTAAAATCAAAATATGTCGCCTCCCAGTTGTTAACCAGGACGGGGCGTACTTGATCACGGAACTCACCGCGGCAAAGTCGTGTACGATACAGACGATGATAGGATCTCGACATCTCACCAATCCCTTGAGCAGAATAGACCATTACAGCCTCAGGTGTTTGGAAGTGTTGTCCTGGCTCTAGCAGCCAGCTGAAATCGAAAGGATTGATTCCCATGGATATACGTGCCGTAGCAAACGGGTCCACTTCCGCGTAAGCCGCAAAGTTACCGCTATAGACGAGATTAAAGCCATAAACATCGCCATAGTCTTCATTGGCATCCTTGGCAAGCAAAGCGACAAACGGGTTATGCGAATGACTGCTTGACCCGCGTCGGCTTTCGACGGTCAATTTGCCTGGAGCTAGAGCTCTCTTTTCGATGTGACGCTCACGTGCCCAACTCCCTGAGAGCTGCAGTAGATCCCAATCAGCATGAGAATAATCTACGCTCATACTTAAAGCACGCAGCAACCTGAGATCAGCTGTGCCCTCGTTTACGAAACGGACGGAACGTGTAATTGCCGCATGATTGGCAAAAATCGTATACGACAGAATTGCGCGTAAGTCCGCTACTTTGTCAATAAGCTCAATTTCTAACGTTTCCGCTTCATGTTCATCTTCGACATAGGTTGAAGGCAATCCCTCTAACGCTGGCTTTCCTTTCACGATGCGATGCTTGTCATAAATAAGCTCAGTAATCGTCGAGCCATTAGGCAGCGCCACTTGATAAGCCGGCTCGCGGAAGTCGCTTGTCCCATACGCTGGATACTCCTGTGGTAGTGTATCAAAGGAGATTTTTCTATTCTCTTTTACGGGATTCGGACTGAAAGAAGCACGTTCTTTATATTGAATCACGCTACCAAGTTGGCCCGATCGAATAGGGCGTCCCCAATAAACATGGGCTGGATAGGCATTGTTAATCAGTTGAATTACATAGCTCATATACGAATTGTTTAAATGAAATATCCCTTGTGCTGCTTCAAATGAAATGGTCATTAAAAATCCCTCCTATCGTCTATTATCATATCCAATGTGAAACAAAACTATGGAGAAACTACACCTACATATGGAGGAATGTCGTTTTTTCGCAAAAAATAGAACCTTGACTCTACGCAGTCAAGGTCCATTTTCGCACATCTAGCTTAGCCGTATTTATACGTCATGCCATGTCCGCCCTTCGGGTACACCCAGTCTATATTATACGAAGGACACGCTATGCGGCACGTTCCGCACTCAATGCAATTTTCAAAGGCAACCGTGGTAATTTTAAGTTTCTTTTCCCATTCATAGACATCGGAAGGACAGAAATAATTACAATCCTTGGTGACACAATTTAAGCAGGTTTGTTTATCTTTGATCACGAGATGGGATTTATCATCACATTTGTAACGAATGGTAAACAGTTTATCTGAGATATCACTTTGGCTCATCCGTTCATCGCCCTCCATCCCTTGTAGCCCAGCTTCATCAAGTTCACCGTGCCGCCTGCGGCATTTTTGATAAGCTTCATGGCCATTTTTTGTTTCTCGGCTTTCGTTATTCCGTCCACAAGGAACATGTTATACGCTGCTTCATTTACGGCTCGAGGCAGCCTATCAAATAAGAGCTCAGGATCCTGTTCTTTCAAGAATTGATGCATGCCTTTGTACTTTTGCAAATCCTTGTGAACAAAGGACTCTCTGATCTTATTATCGTATAGATGCATGGTTGGGGCTGTAAAATCTCCACGTGCCTTCGCTTCGATAATAGCTTCTCCAGCTAGTCGCCCCGAGGTCATCGCGAGATTCGTCCCCTCCCGGTGGACAAAGTTAATCAGCTGCGCAGCATCACCACACACGCACCAGCCATCTCCCGACAAGGTTGGTATCGAGTGAAAACCACCTTCAGGAATCAGATGACCGGAATATTCTTTGGTCTCTCCGCCTTGAATCAGCTTACGAATCATCGGATGCTGTTTGACAGCATCGAGTACGGCGTAGGGCTTTACCTTTTTATCACGCAAATGATTCACCATTACACCGACCCCTAACGAGATCGTTTCTTTATTCGTATACAAGAAGCCCATCCCCGCCATGCCGAGCGAGGTTTCACCCATAAATTCAATGGTGACACCTTCATCACCCTCAAGCCCAAAACGGTCCTCAATTTTTTCTCGGGGCAGTGCTATGACCTCTTTAACCGCTAAAGACACCTCATCCGGCATCCATTCCTTATGAATACCCATCGCTTTGCCGAGCAAGGAGTTAACCCCATCAGCAATGACGACAACGTCCGCATATAGATCGCCGTCGTCACGGTCTGTTCGCACACCAACGACTTTATTACCCTCACGAATGACATCCAGTGCCACTGTTTCGTAAATTGGAATTGCGCCCGCCGCTACCGCTTTTTCAGCGAACCATTGATCGAATTTAACTCGCAAGCCAGTAAAGCAGTTATACGGCTCCTTGTAAGCTTCATTCCGATGGCCGAAGGTCACCATGGACTCTTTGCCCATCATCCAGATCCGCTGTTCAACAATGTAGCGTTCCATGGGGAAGTTTTTTTCCGTCCAAAACTCAGGTACTAGCTCCTCAATCTGTTTGCGGTAGAGGACGCCTCCGAAAATGTTTTTGGCGCCAGGAAACTCGCCCCTTTCGAGCAATACAACCGATAAACCCGCTCGTGCCATGGTTAAGGCCGCAGCAGCTCCGGCAGGACCTCCGCCAACGACGATGGCGTCGAATTTTTCGTTCATTTCGCTTCACTCCTCTCCCGTGCTTCGCTTGCCCCCGTCTGCGTATGGGTGGTGGATGACGGGTGAATGCCGAAAAGTGTGCGACGTTTCTTGAATTCCTCCGTTATGGCCGGGACGATTTTGAACAGATCGCCAACAAGGCCATAATGGGCAAATTGGAAAATTGGCGCCTTCTCATCCTTGTTGATCGCGACAACCACGTCGGCATGGCTCATCCCGACCGTGTGTTGCACAGCGCCAGAGATGCCGATGGCAAAGTAGAGCTTCGGCCGCACCGTGGCGCCCGTCTGCCCCACCTGATGCTCATGGCTGATCCAGCCAGCATCCACTGCAGCGCGGGACGCGCCAACGACACCGCCGAGCGCATCCGCAAGCTCGGCAAGCAGCTTGAACGCATCGGGGCCGCCTAATCCGCGGCCACCCGCTACGATAATCTCGCAGTCCTCGAGATTCAGTTTGCCTGTTTCGCGCAGAAAATCGAGCACCTGCGCGTCAATCTCTTCCTCGCGCATCGTGGCCTCGATACGCACGATCTCGCCTTGGCGCGCTGCGTCCTTCGGCAGCGCCTGAAACACACCGGCTCGCGCTGTGGCCATTTGCGGCCGGTACTGCTTGCAGAGGATGGTGGCCATCATCTTCTCGGAGAAAGCCGGACGGCTGGCCAGCAGCAGCCGTGACGGGGGCGGCTCCACGTCGAGCTGCGTCGTGTCGGCCGTCAGCCCCGTCGGCAGGTGCGTAGCGATTGCACCTGCGAGGTCACGGCCCGTCGCTGTCGCGCCGAACAGCACGATCTCGGGCTTCGCATCCTCGATCAGCTTCAAGCAGACCCGGCTGTATGGCCGGGTCCTGTAATCGCGAAGCTCCGCGGCTTCGCACAGGTAAACCCGATCCGCGCCGTAGGCCACGGCTTCATCGGCGAGTTGGGCAACATTCTCGCCGATGACGAGCGCCATGAGCGGCGCTTCCAGCTTGGCTGCCAGCTTCTTGCCTTCGCCTAGCAGCTGCCAGGATACCTTTTTCGCAATGCCCTCGCGCTGCTCAACTACGATCAACACCCCACGATATGCCGACCAGTCCGGCATCGTCGGATCTATCTGTTCTGTTTCTTTTGCCATCGTGTTATCCTCCGTTCCTATCGATCAAGTCCACTCCAACAAGGCCTGCATGTCCTTCGTTAATAGTTGATCGGCTAGCTGGGCTGCGCCCGTCTCTGGGCTATCAAATGTGATCATATTGGTTTTGACAGCTTTAATTTCTGGTACCCACGTTTTGGCAACAATCGTTGGCGAGCCCTTAAGTCCAATCTTTGCCCGCTCCAGATCTGGAAAATCTGCCGTTGTCCAAACGGTAGGCTTATATCTAGCCGCTCGAATCATCCCAGGCAGCGAAGCGCGTCTCACTTTATTTAGTTCCTTCAACGCTGTAATCAGGACAGGCATGCTTGTCTCAACCACTTCGATGCCATCTTCTAATAGTCGGTGTACGCGTACTTTTCGATTGGCTTCATCTACTTTTACGACTTTGTTCACATAGGTTAGCTGTTCCAAATCTAATCGACAGGCTACGCCTGGACCGACTTGTCCCGTATCGCCATCTAAGGTTTGCTTGCCGCAAAAAACGATATCCACGGGTCCCCATGTTTCGGCAATTTTCCGAATGGTTCGTGCAACGACGTAGGAGGTAGCCAGTGTGTCCGCCCCGGCAAAACCACGGTCAGTTACCAGTACTGCATCATCAGCACCTAGCGATATGCATTCCTTAAGCCCTTTCTCTGCTGGTGGCGGTCCCATGGTCACTACCGTGATGCGCGCACCTTGTTCATCTTTAATACGCAGTGCCTCTTCCAAGCCATGCATATCATAGAAATTCACAATGCTGGGTACACCTTGACGAATGAGCGTATTATTTTTGGGATCAATGCGAATTTCTCTAGAATCCGGAACTTGTTTAATACAAACGACAATATGCAGCATCTCTGCACCCTCCTATTTCTACGGGGAACTGGCTTGCATTTTTTGACAATCGCCTTGTCACAGCCTGTCATCATTGTGAAATTTGTCACGTAAATGTCGATGAGTAA
Organism: Paenibacillus qinlingensis; assembly: GCF_031455095.1. Taxonomy (GTDB): domain Bacteria; phylum Bacillota; class Bacilli; order Paenibacillales; family NBRC-103111; genus Paenibacillus_E; species Paenibacillus_E qinlingensis_A. The sequence goes on along the minus strand of NZ_JAVDSB010000001.1, from coordinate 582,775 downwards.
TCGCTTTCAGTGCATCACATGACATGATGAACCAGCATAAAGATAAGAATCTAACACAGTATATGCGTCAGCGCGAGGAACTTGACTAAACCAAGAAAAAATAAAGAGCTCAGCACATTTCCACGCAATAAAAAAGACTGTCAAGGCAGGCTTAAGCACCCGTCCGACAGTCTTCCCATTTTCATTCACTTCTCAACTATTGTTACTAATCGCCTGATTAATTCTCTCCCTCACCTCGAGCATCCATGCTGTGCTGCGGGGATAAACAGAGAACGTGATTGGCTCAGTCAAGCCTTCTTCTATTAGTGCAATCGTGCTTTCTTTACCAATCAACGTTTCCAATAATTGCAACGCCCTCAAATCTTGCAGCGCTTCAAAGAATACTTCCATCCGAATCGACTCTATGGGTCCCGTTTCACCAGGATAAACAAGGTAGCTATCGCCCGAAGCAAACGCATGCAAAGCATCCGTTACTTGAAAGGGATTCAACGGTTTAATCGCATATTGGGAGTAATAGAAATTGTATCCCCAATGCAGAAATCCTTGAATACCGTACTTATACAGCTGCAGACCGAGGATTCGGTTACGTGCGGAAGGCATGTTAAAGAAACGATTCGACACTTCTTTATATTGTACACAGCAATAATATGTCCATAAATCAGGGACACCCGCTTTTAAGAAGGGCTCAATATGATCATTCGAGGGAATCGGCTTTTGGACAATGCCTCGTTCATAAAAGGATATGTCCGTCAAGGCATCGATTATCGGATATTCGGGAGGCAGAAGCTTCCGTACAAGATCACTTGCTTTCTTGTATGATTCGAAATGTGCCTCCGTAGGCTCATCTGACACATGGAAGTAACTGCAAGAAGCGATGCCAAGTTTTTGGATAGCACGATCTAGATCAGGAATGAACTGCTCTAAAAAGTGCGCATAGGCTTCCCCAGCGGCATCCGTTTCCCAACCGAAAATACGCTGCTCCACCCCATTCAGAGTTGCCATAATTTTCGGCGTATGCTTAGCTCCCCATTGGGTGAACAAGTGTGAGAACTCGAAGTATTCAACCCCTCTGCTCTGGCAAAGGGCAACCCAACGCTCGAGATTGGCATAATCAAAGGCATACGTGGTCTTACTATCAATACTCCTCCCCTCCACAACTTTCACACCAATCAGCTGCACGGTCGGTCGTTCCCCACCTACTGCGGTATCCAAGGGAGGCGTAAAGATCGGAGTCAGTATCATGTTAATGCCATGCTTAACAGCCGTTTCGATGAACTGACCGATGCGATGCCAATGCTCCTCACTAAATACAGGGACCTTGTAGTGTGTCGCAAGGCAATCAACGTGAAACCACTCTGTATGAATCAGCTTTTGCTTCGGCAGAGTCGCTTCAAGTATAGTTAGCTCCAACACTTCCTCACCAAGCAGTTCCCCTTCTGGCGAATTAAAACTTACATTTACTTTATAGGTTCCAGCCAGTGTAGTAGCATCCACATCAACATGCATCCAAATTGCTCTCCATTGGCCCGGGAGGGACGTCACAGTCTTCGCTTCAAGCGGGTACAAAGGATCCGGGTACAAACCAGCTGTTGTCCGCAACACATGGGAATCATGGTCAGCGTAACAAGGCATTTCAGATGGCACAAGACCTACAGTGCGTGTTGTAAAAGGAACCCCTAGTGTCGAATTAACTTCAACACGAATGTTTTTCAGTAAGTGATCTGAGGTGTATGCAACTTGGAAAGCGAAGGTTTCTCCTTTCAGTACCGATGCTTGTTTAAGCGCCCCTTCGCTCGGAGCTTCATCTGCAAAAACTTTGGATAACGAACTCAAGCTTATGGTTTGGAAAGTTACCTTATTGTCCATTGATTACATGCCTCCAATATTCGTTATAAACCATTTCCTTATTCCCATTTCAAAGATTGGAAAGTCCCCGTTTGTGCAGACTCCTGTGCTTTCATGCACATGAGAGCACTCATCAAACCGTCATCCAGCGTCGAGATGGAGCTCGCTTTCTTTTTCATAACTTCTGTAAAATTACGTGCCAGCTTCGCATCACCGCCAAAATGGTTGCTGCCAGCGGCAAGATCATACGTCTCTACACGGGCTGTATGGTGCATATGAACTTTGACTTGACCGGTATAGAAATCGAAGTCCACAGTCCCCTTATACCCCATGAATCTCGCACCCCGCGCAGCAGCGCCTTTGCGAATAAAAAAGTTTTGCGAGTATGACATATGCATACCGCTTTCATATCGGAACAGTGCACTACCTGAATCTTCATTGCCTGTGTCTTCCGCATAACAGCAATATTGCCAGGTCGGATCCAGCCCTTCCACTGTTCCAACCGTGCTCTCCAAACAGATGCGATTGTCTTCACAATCCACACATTTGAGTCCAGCAGATTTGTTTCCTTTGAAAATTTGCTTGGAAGTCATCGCACAGACAGATACCGGCGTCTGCCCAAGAACGGCTTGGATATAATCGAAATCGTGGGTTGCTTTTTGCAGAAAAAGCCCCCCGGTCTCTTCCTCATTTCGATACCAGCTTTGGAAATAGACACGCCCATAAGGCACGTTATTGATCGCTTGAACATGTTCAACCGTACCGATCTTACCTGATTGCACGATTTCTTTAACTAGCTCCACAAGAGAGGTCACTCGTAATGGAAAAGATACGACAACAGGTGACGTGGATGCTTCGTAACCCTGTTTTAAACGAAGGAGATCCTCGTAGTTCGTCGCCACCGGCTTTTCGATATAGAGCGGAAGATTATGCTGCAGTACCTTCAATCCCATCGTTGTATGCAAATTACAGCGCGTGCCAATCATAACGCCGTTAAGCTGCTCTGCTGCAAACATTTGCTCTGGCGTATCATAATAATGAATGTGATGCCAACCTTGCTCATCCAATTGAGCTTTAACCGCATCTTTCCGTATGTCTACAATTGCCGCAATTTGGCAGTCCACATCTGCCTTCATGACTTCTTTAATTACACTACTTATTCTATGGCCATACCCAATTACACCAATCTTCATGTTAGCTCCCCCTCGAACTTAACGCTATCCTGATTATAAAAGATGTTTCTTTCCTTTTCTTTGTCCTGAAAGCCGATTTTTTTGTAATTTCGACTGTGTTATGATAGATACAAAAGCTATGCAACGACCTGCCAGGAGTGACCCCCATGACGATAAGTGAAACGAATACTACCGAGTATCGGCGGACGCATTTGAAGATGAGTATTGTGATCCAAAAAGTCATTACCATGCACTACTTTGAGTATGGGAAGGATTTTGTGTTCGATGGCGAGAAGCATGATTTCTGGGAATTTCTCTATGTCGATCGTGGAGAAGTCGAGGTACATGCGGATGATGATCGCTATTTACTTAAACAAGGCTCTATCATCTTTCATAAGCCCAATGAATTTCATAGTTTTTACGCAACTAAAGGAAAAGCTCCTAATTTAATTGTCATGACATTCGATTGCCATTCGAAAGCGATGCAGTTTTTTGAGCGTAAAGTGCTGCATCTTGAAGATGAAGAGCGTAATTTACTCGCCCAAATTGTTCGTGAAGGACAACAAGCCTTCGAGTTCCCCTTCGGTCATCCCCTTGTGAGGAGGTTAGATGCACCTGTTGGCAGTGAGCAAATGCTGCAAAGCTATTTGGAAATTCTTTTGTTACGTTTGCTTCGCAAATCAGCTTCTCCGGAAGCGGAAACGCCTCTCTCAACAGTCGCTAAGGAAAAGTCGACTCATGATTTGACCAGTAAAGTTATGAGCTACATGGAAGACCATATCGATACTCATCTTACCTTAAATGAAATCAGCCAAGTATTCTGTGTAGGTAAAACACAGCTCAAAGACCTTTTTAAAAAACATACGAACTATACCCTCATGGAGTATTTTGCTAAATTGAAAATCGATCAAGCCAAAATTATGATTCGCGAGGAAACCTATAATTTCACCGAGATTTCCAGGCAACTGGGCTTCAGTTCTGTGCATTATTTTTCCAAGGCTTTTAAGAAAGCAACCCTGATGAGTCCTTCTGAATATGCAAGAACAGTGAAATCCCGCATGTAAGCACTTATCTTCCTTATAGCCAAAAAAATCCCGAGCAGCTGCATGTAGCAGTTCCTCGGGATTTCTCGTTAACTCACCTTTGTATTACTCGTCTTCGTCTTCTTCTTCAATCTCGTACGTGCACAGAAACCGCTCTACACCCGGATATTTCTCACCTAGACTACGAATCACGAATCCAACGTTGCGGTAAAATTGCACAGCCTCTTCATCGGTTTCCACCGTTATCCGAACTGGCTGCATATCATCAATAATTTCAAGTAACATCCCGCGTCCAAACCCTTCTCCTCTGCTCTCAGGTTCAACAGCGAGATGACGAAGTGTCATTTCTTGCTTCTCATTCAGCTCAAAGCCGATAATTCCGACAGGTAAACCTTCCGACTCATAGGCAAATAACCATGTGTTTTCATTATTTTCATATTGGCTCAGGGCTTCTTGCAGACTTTCAGGATCTGGAAACACACTATAGCCAAGTAATTGTTGAATATCTCCCTCATGCAGGCGGGATTTCACATTTAACAGCACGTACACTCACTTCTTTCTATATTCGTATATCTACCCATAATCTACTAACTTGGGCATGCTGTCAACTTGCTAATCACTTCTCGCCATTCTTCCGGCGAACTGTCTCTAGCAATAAGCCATGATTTCCCTTTCCCCGTCTCATGCACAAGCACGATCGGTTGTGTGATGTCCATTACATCAGTCACAAAGTTATTCGGTTGCCAATCGAAAAGCGCTCTAAAGAGCTTAGGTACTTCAGTTAAAAATACATTGGAAGCATTTTTGCGGAAAACATCGGTTGTAACAACTAACTTCCCACCATTGTGCACATACCTAATCAACGCCTCTTCTAATTCTGCTTCGTATATAATATGAAGCGGCAGAATCAGCAGCTCGTAGTCCTTTATCTGTCTTGGCGTATATACCACATCCACTTGCTTATTCAGCTCGAATAGCGGGCGATAGACGTTTTCCACGACATAATTGGCATAAGGCAGCCGATCCGAAACGGAGATCTGATAACTCCATGAGCTGTCAAAGTGATAGTACAGTCCGATAGTGGGCGCGGTTTGAAGCTCAGCTTCGACTTTCGTCGTAGGTGCCTTCGTATAGCGCTGAATGACGTTGTAATTGTACGTAGGTTCACCTGTCATGGTGAGCAATTCTTTGCCGCCTCTCCCTTGTTCTTGCCCCCAGGGAAATGGCTTCATTTTGAAAAGGAAAAACCGCTCACACCCTCGCTCCTCAATGATCCGCATATCCCGCTCCAACTGAGCAGCACCTGCGCCGTATTCCATCATCCAGAAAGGTTTATTACGTACACTGCGGCTCGCATCCGAATAGAAAGCAATTTCATGCGGTTTATCACTGTATATATCCATGCCGACAACATCTAGCGTAGCGAACATGTCGACCCAGTTGATATTATCTCCCCAACAAAACATGAACCCATTCGTTGTAATCGGGCGATCTCCGATATACGGGCGAAGCACACGCTCCTGCATGCGTGCATATTGAACCAGTCCTTGCGATGAAAATCTCGCAAATTCCAGCTCAAGGCTGGAATGCGGCCACATCATCACATCACTTTGAATCGGGGCAGGCAATGGGATTTGCGCCCAGGTCTGATAGTGTTGGGACCAGAACACCGTACCCCAAGCCTCGTTTAATTGCGAGATCGTCCCGTATTTATCAGCCAAATACTGCTGAAAAGCTTGCTTCGCGCAATCGCCGTAATCATATTTGGTTTCACCGCCAAATTCATTATCCAACTGCCATGCGATTACATTCGGATGTTGTCCGTAACGTTCAGCCATCTTACTAACCATTCGCTCTGAATAGATCAAATAGTTGGATGAATAGTACGAACGATGCTGCCTGGCACCGAAGCCTATAGTCTTGCCACTTTTATGCACAGGCAGCACATCTGGATATTTTTCAATTAACCAAATCGGCGGACAAGCTGTCGGTGTACAGAGTACAACCCCTATGCCATATTTAGCAGCAAGTTCTATTGACTCGTCCAGCCATGTCCAGTTATATAGGCCATCTTCAGGCTCCAGTGTTGACCAAGCAAATTCGGCAACTCGAATACTAGGAATACCTGCTTCTTGGAGCTTCTTATAATCAATCGGCCATTGCTCCGATTTCTCATGCTCAGGGTAATAGGCCACTCCGATTTCCATACCATTTATCCCTCCATTGTAGCACTGCGATAAGACTCAGCTCCACACAAAATCATGACTCCATTTCCGCCAAGTTCCGTTACCCCGTGAAGCTCCTTCTCGGATAACAGATCATACTTGGGATTAGCGATCTGTACGTGAACAGGCTCTACTGAATGATTGATAACAAACGTATACGCCTGCCCTCCTTTGAATCTGGATACAATCTCAACGCGAGGTGAGTCCGTTACGATGCCATCACCTGACATGGCCAGCTCTGCATCTCGACAAATTGCACTGAAAATGTCATCTCGCAGCTTGGCATCTAGCTCCGTACCAATGTAGTACGCCTTTCCTTTGCCATACTCATTCATCGTCACCGCTGGACAGCCAGAGAAATAATCTTCACTGAAGGTAGCTAAAGCTTGTGCACCATGCAGTTCAATAACATCGAACCAAGTCCTCCCGTGATAGATCTCTTCATTTCCAAGCCTTCGAATTCGACGAAACTCTTCTTTCCCTAGAACGCCATATTCTTCTACGCTGATTCCTAGTAAGTCTGAGAACTTCCCAGGAAGTGTGAGCGCTTCCATGCGATTATGCCAATCCTTAGCGCCAGCACGGTAATCCAGCACAATAATGCCTCCTGCATGAACATATTCATACACTTTTGCCACGAGCTCATCGGTCGTCATTATGAAATGAGGGAGAACAAGGACCCGGTATCCAGAAAAATCAGCTTGAGGTGCAAGGATATCTGTTGCGATCTGATGGTCATACCAATAGTGATAATAGCTCTTAAAATGGTCCATGTATGTGTAGTCCATGATATGTGGTTGAATTTCGAACACCCATTCATGGTCATAGGAGCGAATCATTGCCACCTGAGCTTGATTAACTGAGCCCTCCAATGATGGCCAAATTCTAGTCAACTCGGATCCGACCTGTTGCACCTCCCGATACTTCCTCCCTGCTTTACCATCATGCGCCAAAATACCATGCCAATATTGCTCCGCACCAAATAAGCAGCCTCTCCAACGGAAATACAAGATCCCATCTGCGCCATGAGCAATCGACTGGTACGTCCATCTGCGCAATTCCTGCGGTTTCGGAGTTGGAAACATGATGTTTCCGCCAGGCTGGCCGCTTTGGTGTTCCATAACCCAGAAGTTCGTCCGTTTCAGCCCGCGCGTTATATCATGCTGCATGGCCGCAAGCGCTGGATCGACTTCTTTGGTAAACATTAAGTTCGGATAATTATCCCAAGAAACAATATCCAAATCCTCAGATAAATCAAATGCATCAATTTCATTAAAAGCACCCATCATATTGTGCGTGATTGTCGCTTGCGGCGCATATTGCCGAATGAGATCTGTCTGAAACTTCTGGAACCGGCAAACAGCATCCGAAGCAAATCTACGATAATCCAGCACTAAGCCTGGGTTATGGAGCGGAAACACCGTGTACGCTGGTACGATGACCTCTTCCCACTCATTGTAGATTTGACTCCAAAACACAGTGCCCCAACATGCATTCATATGGTCAATTTCTTGATATTTGTCCTTCAGCCATAGCTGAAATTTGGTTTTGCAATTATCACAATAACAGCGCGTCGTCTCGTTACAGCCGAATTCATTGTCAATTTGCCAGGCGACGACACGTGGATCATTGCCGTACCGCTCGGCCATTTTGCCCACAATCGTTGAGATATAAGGCAAATAATTGTCATTGCTATAACAATAATGTCGTCGATTCCCATAGCCACGAACATCCCCATACATATCACGCATATATAGATCAGGGTGTTGATCCATCAACCACTTCGGCGGCGTTGCTGTCGGCGTGCCAAGAATAACCTGAATACCTTCCCCAGCCAAAATGCCGATTATCCGATCTAACCAAGTGAAATCGAAGCTACCCGCCCTGCGTTCCATGCGCGACCAAGCGAACTCGCCTATTCGGACAATGTTAATTCCCGCTTCTCGCATCATCTTCGCATCGGTCTCCCAACGCTCCTCCGGCCAATGCTCCGGATAATAACAAACTCCGAAATACATTCTGCTCCTCCTATCTGCTAAACTGAGGCTCTAAATTCCCCCGCGCTGACGCCCGTATAGTTTTTGAACCGTTTATAGAACCAGTCCAACTCTCCAAAGCCAACCTCTTGGGCAATTTCATATACTTTTTTGTCCGTGAGGCGTAACAATTCTTTGGCTCTCTCCATACGTAGTTGCAACATATATTCATTAAAAGAAATATTCGCATTTGCTTTAAACAGCTTCCCTAAATAATGAGGATTCATATAAACCTGTTGTGCTACGCTCCGCAAACTAATCTGTGTATGAAACTGTTCCTGAACCAGTCTTTTTACGGTATCAAATACTTTATTCGGCTGCTGATCTTTCATGCGATGTAAGAGTTCTAAGACAGCCATACACTTGTCTGCAATGAATTGGTAGAGATCATCACTTGTTTTACTCCGCATGACAAGCTCATAATCGCCTAGCTTATCATCGAACAAGAGCGTTTGGCTTGCTCCAGCATCCTTCACGACATGAGAGAGCTGAAGAAGAATCTCTAAAACATTTACTTTAATGGCCTTTTCTGACAAGAGGCCAGATTTGAACACTTCTTTCAATTGTACAAGCGCTTGTTGCACCTGACTCGACTGTAAGGTTTTCATGGCTTCTATCACATTCACTTCCATGGAATGACACAAATGAGCTTGATCCAAATCTTCTATGGGTTTGGCAGGACTGGTTAAAATCGTATTATGCCCGTTCAGAAACTTCCCATCTAATGCTGCTTCAGCGGATGTAAATGACTCTGCTACTCGTCCCCAAGTCCTTACGGGTTGACCAACACCGATACTGACCGTTTCTTTGACAAATTGTTGGATAGACACGCAAAGCTTTTCCGCCAAGGAAGTTGGGCTAGCCTCACCCTGCAGGCTTTCCTCAGAATGAAGAATCAACAGCGTATATCGTTCCTCCGACTCTTCAAAAACAAAGCCAGCATCACCGCAGATTTCTTCAATGATGTTGCGAATTGCGAATCGTTTTAGTTCCATCTCTCGGTCAGTCAAGTAGGTATGAAGCGCATGGATGAAATCCATCTCTACTAACAAGCAGCAGCTAGAATGCCAATGTTCAGGAATACCCAACAGCTTCGTCTGCTCCTCAAATTCCAGCCTTTTCACTTGGCCATGCACCCAGCGTTTGAAGAATTGATCTCTCAGCGCCGATACACCTAAATTTAATTGTTTACTCGTCTTGTATTTGAGATCTAAATGATCTTTGACCTTGTTCAAGACAGCAACTAGATCATCTTCATCCACTGGCTTTAGCAAGTAATCCTGAACGCCAAGCTTCAGACCTTGTCTGGCGTACTCAAAGTCACCATATCCTGTGAGAATAACCACGGCAGCATCCGAGAACTTTCGCAGTTCTTCTATAAAGGGCAATCCACCCATAACCGGCATGCGAATATCTGTAATGACGAGTGAATAGTAATGGGTTTTCATCATCTCTAGAGCTTGCTGGCCATCTTCGGCTTCCCCTTTAATCTCATATCCGTATTTCTGCCAATCGAGTAAATAGGTTAAGGATGCGCGAGCGATCGGCTCATCTTCGACAATTAATACATCATACATCGGTATCACCTCTTTGGAGTGGCTGCTCTGGAATGATCATAGTTACCTTGGTACCTTGGCCCTCTTCACTTTCAATGAGCAATCCGTACGCTTCCCCATACAGATCCCGCAAACGCCGGTGAACATTCTGTAAGCCGATATGCGCATCGCGCGAAAGCGTACTATCTTCTTGCAACCATCGATGGATTTCGTCTAATCGCTGGGCTGATATGCCCAAACCATCATCTCTAACTATTAGATGTATATGACCATCAATAAATTCGCCGCTGATCCATATCTGGGAGCTAGCTTTTTTGAGTTCAATCCCGTGCGTAATCGCATTCTCCACAAGTGGCTGCAAGCATAGCTTCGGAATCGTCATCCTCATCATTTCAACAGGAATTTGAATATCAAACACAAATTTATCCACATAGCGATAGGATTGCAGCTGCAAATATATTTCAATAAACTCAATTTCCTCGGTTAATGGAATCGTTTGTCCGCCACTCTTGAGCATCATCCGAAATGACTTCGCCAGTAGTCCAACAAGCTGCGCGTTCTCCCGATCACCTGCAATCAGTAACTTCCCACGAATCGTATTTAAAATATTGAATAGAAAATGCGGCTTAATCTGTGCCTGCAAGGCATACAGCTCAACCTCTTTCGTACGAAGCGCTTGTTCCTGGCGATCAATTTCCGATTGATAGCGCTCGTTCACTAGCTGACCTAACCGCTTCACCATCACATTAAAGATTTGACCAAGCTGGGCCACTTCATCTTTTCCTTTCACTTCAATGAAGCTTTGGAAATTATCCTTGTGAACACGTCTCATTTTGATCGAAAGCTCCGTAAATCGGCGTGTTAGCCCTAAGGAAAAAGCAAAAATCAACGCTGCCGAAATCACACAGGCAATGATAAACAATCCGAATGATAAGGATTTCAGTTGGTTGATTTTGGGCATGAGTTCTGTGACCGGAATAAGTGTAATAACTTTCATCCCTTTAACCACATTTCGGGAATTCAGCGTTTGGTAAAGAACCTCATAGGTCTCTTTGCCATCTTTATATTGAAGCTTGCCCTCAGCAGATGTTTGAATTTGCTTAGCAAACGAAAGTTCATCCAGATGTTTAATCGGGTTGGCATCCGAGCTATCAATAAGTACGACACCATCCGGCATTGTGAAAATAAAACGTTTCCCTTTGCTCTCTTCGTGAATGAGTTCATTTAACACACTGACATTCACTTCAATCGACACGACAATTGGGGAGTTCGGATCCTGCTTATTTAATCTTTTGCGTAAGCTGAATACACGTTCCACTGGAAATTCATTCATATAAGAAGCTGTCCAATAGGCACCAAATGGGCTTTGGATGACAGCCTGATACCAATTACTCGACTTCACATCGTTATCAATTAAATGAAAATTTGCGAATACAAATGAAGGATTGTCCGTGTATATGATGAGACGTGATACATTTTGGGTTATCTTCACGGCAGAATCTAAAGGCTCAAAATTGGCAAAATACTCATCATACGCATCCCGCAAATCTGGAAAATGCCTCATCAACATATCTTGCAAGGAAGTATTTAAATACAGGGTATTGGCAATATCCTCATACGAACCTAGTTTATGATCTAGGTTAACACGAACTTGTGACAGCGACAGTGTTGCATTCTCAATAATGTTATCAAAGACAAGATCGCTGCTCCGTTTGACTAGTACATATGTCAAGGAACCCAGGAGAACCAGCATAATAAGTAAATGCGTTATGATAAGCTTTGTGCGGATTTTCATGGTTCTGATCCCCTCGACGCCTCTTGATTAGACGGTTCTTCCCGCCTTCTATGGTAATTCGATATGGCACCAGCTTCCCCTTCATCTCATAGCAAACTCCCTATCTTAGAGCAAGATAAGGAGTTTGCCATTATCCAACTCAACCTTTCTTACTTCCCTAATTTCTTCTGATAGCCAGCATTAAAATCAGCCCACAATTTTGTGAAATCTGCCTCATATGCGGCTAATCCATCTTTGGCAATCGTATCTTTCATGAGCTGCCAATTACTTTCAAACTCTGCTGCATCTTTGGACATCACAACTTTAGGCACTAGTTTACGCCAATCACCACTAATTTTTTGTTGGGGAACCTTCGTGCTATCTGGTGGCGTTAGCTGCCATAAATAACCAGGCACTTTCTCAACTGGCGGCAGGAAGTCTGCCCATACTTTCTTACCGTATTTCGCCAATACTTCCTTGGTCATGGCGTCATAGTTCGCTACAACAGAATCTCTTGTCACTGGTGTCGCGTAGTCGCCATCTCCTAGTTTTGTGCCATTACCCAACGAGAACCAGTCTCCTGCTGTTCCACTGCTGACACTTTTAAGTCCCGATTTATATGCATAGTCAGGATCCGCTGCTACTTTGGCAATTTTGTCCTTCGTTTCTTGACGTTTGCCGTTAACGACTTCGTAATCTGAACCCTCAATACCCCAATGCGTCAAAATTTGCCCTTCATCCGAGAACAGATAATCGATGAATTGAATGATTCGCTCAGGGTTTTTCGCATTCTTTGTAATTACCCACTGACCCGTACCCCCGCCTGTTGGTGTAATGGTATTATTGTGATCCACCGTTCCTTCTTTAAAATAAACCGGAATATGTGCGTAAGCCCGTTCTGGTTTCCCCGCAGCTCGCAGTGATTTCTCTGTATCACCAACGACCCATGACGGTGCAAATGCAGCGAGTACACGCCCTTGCGCCATTTTGGCTCGCATGCCATCCATGTTGAGTGAGAATGTTTCCTTATCCAAGAGACCATTCGTGTACAATTTATTCAGAAATTGATCATACGTTTTGGCATCATCCGAAAGCGGGTTATACGTCACCTTACCGTCGGCAGCGATACGGAAGTTGCCATGATCGGGTAAGCCCGCAGCGAAGGTGATGGGATTGTTAAATTGTGCATCCATAATCCAATCGGCCATAGCCGCTGAATAGCCAATCGTCTCTTTCCCATCAATTTTAGGATGGTTCTTCACGTAATTACTGATGATGTCATATAGTTGATCCAATGTTTTAATTGTCGGATAGCCTGCTTCTTTCAACACATCATATTGAATGATAAAGTTCGGCGAGGCATCGGGTGAAGCTTCTTTGTTCAGAAGCACACTGGATATCGAATCGATTTTGCCATCCTCAGACTTTAAAAGATTAAAATACTCGCCATACTTTGCTTTAATATTCGTGCCGTATTTATCGATCAAATCATTTAATGGAATGATAGCGCCAGCATCCTTGTATTTCTTGATATGCACAGGATCCAAAGGAATAATATCTGGATAATCTCCACCAGCCAACCAAATGTCCCACTTCTGTTTCTCGTCGCCTACGATTAAATCATATTTTAGTGAAACGCCTGTTTTCTCCGTAAGCTTCTTACTAACTGGGTTATCCCATGAGATCTTGTTGTCCGCTGTACTCATGGAGAAGGTAACTGGGGTTACATTCGGTTTCTGTGAGGCTGCTGCAGTTGCCGCTGCTGTGCTTTCCGCTGTTGTTGCCTTTGGCGTAGCGGTTTCTGTATCCGTATTGGAAGACGTGCAACCAGAGAATGTGATTGCAGCCATACAACTCACGGAAAGGAATAGGAAATGACGGGCACTTTTCTTTTTAATCATAGGACACCCTCTCACTTTAAAATTAGTTTTCTATCTGCGGAATGTCATTTCCGTCTGTAATTTCATTTGGTATTGCTCCGTGTCTTATTCTTTCATCGCAGCGATGGTTATTCCTTTAACGAAATACTTTTGCAGGAAGGGATACACGAATAGGATTGGTAAAGTGACAACAATGGTTAATGCGGCACGAATCGATTGCGGACTCAGTTTCGCTACGTTATCAGCCCCCATCTGTGCGGTTGTCGTTGCTGACTGTGAAACCGATTGCAATAATACCTTCATGAGTTCATATTGTAAAAGACTTAATCCCTGATCACGACTCGTGTATAAGTAATTATCAAACCAAGAGTTCCAATGCTGTACGCCAATAAATAAAGTAATCGTTGCAATGACAGGTAAGCTAATCGGAATAATAACGAGGAATAATGTTTGAAATTCATTGGCACCGTCGATTCGTGTAGATTCCACAACCCCCTCCGGCAGTTGCTCGAAATAGCTTCGCATAATAATGACATTATAGACACTTACGAGAATAGGCAGAATGTACACCCAGAAGTGATTCATTAAACCCAAATTCTTAATTAACAGATACGTTGGAATCAGTCCACCATTTACATACAGGGTGATAACGAAGAATACGTTAAACGATTTGCGGAAGATGAACTCCTTGCGACTAAGAGCGAATGCGATCATCGCAGTGCAAACCACACCTAATACGGTACCAACTACGGTCCTCGTTATGGAGATAACAACAGCCATGTATAAATTTTTGTTACTGAACACGTATTCGTAATTAAACGTTGAGAACTTTCGCGGAAACCAAGTCACGCCTCCCTTTATTAAGTCCAATGGTTCATTAAAGGAAATCGCCAGCAGATGAATAAATGGGAAAAGCGTACAGAATCCAAGAGCTGCTAGAAATAAATAATTACATATCGAGAAGACATCATCACTGAACGCACGGTGCCGAAGCATGAACAACCTCCTAACAAATCAACGACTTGCACCTTCTTTTTCTAGAACAACCGACTACCCTCCGTCTTCCGCGCTAAGAAATTTACCGATACAACCAGAGTAATGGCGACGAGCGATTTGAACATACTAATGGCAACACCATAGGAGAAATCACCAATTTCTGTTGAATAGCGCAGCGCATAAAGATCAAGGACCTCTGAACGGCCGATGACCACAGGGTTACCAAGCAAATATTGAGCTTCAAACCCACCTTGAATCGTCCAGCCAAGGGAGATAATAAGCAATAGGATTGCTGTAGGCATAATGCCTGGCAGAGACACATATCTCATTTTTTGAAACCGAGTTGCCCCATCGACATCTGCCGCCTCATAATGCTCCGGGTTCAAGCTGGCAAGCACCGCTAAGTAGATAATTGTGCTCCATCCTAGCTCCTTCCACAAGTTGGCCGCGGTTTGGATGTACCAGAACAGCCCCTCATTCGCCATAAAATAAATCGGTGAATCGATGATCCCCAGCTTCATCAGAAACGTATTGACCATACCGCTATCTGGTGATAAAAAAGTCAGCAGGATGTTAGCAATGACAACCCACGAAACAAAGTGCGGAATATACGTTATGGTTTGAATCGTCCGCTTGAATGCGGTTACACGAACTTCATTTAATAACAAAGCTAGGGTGATAGCCCCGACAAAGCCTGTTAACAAGTTCATGATAGACATGACCATCGTATTTCTAAGTACGTAATAGAAATCTTTGTCCTGAAAAAGCTGCTTGAAATTGTCCAACCCTACGAAAGGACTGTGCCACACCCCTAACCCGAGCTTATACTTCTGAAACGCCATGATCCAACCCCAGAGCGGGCCATAAGCAAATATCAAGGCCCAGATAATGAAGGGCACTGTCATGATTAATAAATATCTCTGCAAATACAGCGTGCGTCCTAATGACCTCCGATGACCCTGATTAGTTCCGACTGTTGACTGCGGTTTTGTCATGATTTTTCCCATCGCGACCTCCTTCCTTACTTCTTCATTATGCGCCCAGAGTGTGAAGCCAACAACCTTACAAACCTCAGTTGACGACCCTAGAAATGAGAGTAGTTGCTCTTTTTATTAATTCAAGGCTCTTCTATTTATAAAAAAAAGCTGCCCGAATTAATCGGACGGCTTTCTGTGAATCGGTATTATCCTGACAATGACTCTTCTCGCACCGAACGTATCGCTAGAGGAACCGCAAATGCCACTAACGTAGCGATCAAACCATATACAAACATGCCATGAATCCCCGTATAGAACACATCCGCTTTCGTCACAATCGACCCCATCACGGTGACACTAACTGCTGTACCGATGTTCCGCGCGAACAGCTGTAGTGAGGTTGAAATCCCCTTTTGATGTGCTTCCACTAACTGTTGAGCACCGATTGTTGATACCGTAAACAGCAGTCCAAACGAAAGTCCTAACATCGTAAGTGCGCTGAATATGTATCCAAAAGAGGTCCCTTACTCAATTAAGAAAAGCATTACCGCGGTTACGACAAGCAATGCGTTCCCCGCTAGCAGCAACGGCTTGTAGCCGAAGCGTATCACCCATTTCCCGCTAGGGACGGCAACTGCCATCCACCCGATGGATGTACCCAGTAATGCAATCCCGCTGATGAACAGAGAGTGCCCTTGATTCTGCAGAAATAAGGGAATAAAACTGGACGTTCCGAAAAGCGCCGCACAGCTGAGAAAAGAACCGCCTATCATCAAGGCCACGGGCCTATTTCGCATTAGCGTCAGTGGAACAAGTGGGGCAGCATGCCCTTTTTCATACAGGAAAAAGACAACTAGCAGCAATACACCAACGCCTCCATACACAAAGGTATAGGAATCGACCACCGTTATTAGTAATAATGACGAAATCCCCGCCGCAAACAGGAGTGCGCCCCAATAATCGATGACGGCTTTCTTCGGTTGATAGACTTCTTTGTATGGCAACAAGGCTAATAAGGCAATCAGACAAATCGGGACGTTTACGAAGAAAATCCAGCGCCAGTTCAAATACGTTACAAAAAATGTGCCTAATGTTGGTGCTAAAATTGCGGATAACCCCCACATGCCCGTGAAAAAAGCTTGCACCTTGCCTCGTTGCTCCACCGGATAAATATCGCCGGCAATAATGGATGGGAATGGCATCATCACCCCTGCACCAATCCCTTGAATCGCTCTGAAAATAATGAGCTGCACCATGCTGTCTGCTAAACCGCAGAGAACTGAGCCCCCAAGAAATAAGAGAATACCCGCCGCATAGATGCGCTTGCGCCCAAATAAATCCGACAATCGTCCTGCCAAAGGAGCAAGTACGGTAGAGAGCACCATGTAGGAAGTAAACGCCCAAGCATACAGGCTGTTTCCACCAATGTCATTCACAATGATCGGCATAGTTGTATTAGCAATTGTCGTATCCATAGACGCGACTAACATGGCCAATACGATACTGACCATCACAGTAGTTCGATTACGCATGATTTTTCCTCCCAAAGCTAACTTTGACACGTCTACCCATTGTACCTGATTCCAGATTTGAAGAATAGCACGATATTTACTTAAAGGACAGGACGAGCTTGGAAAATATATCTTTACAAATCATAGACATGGGAATAAAATTAATCCAATGTGTTTAGTGGGTAATTGAAAAGAGGACATGACAACATGACTTTGAGTATTATTCTAATGGGTGTAATTGTTGGGTTTCTGGTCGGAATGACAGGTGTTGGCGGCGCTTCCTTGCTGACTCCCATCTTAATTTTAATTGGCATTCACCCTTCCATTGCTGTAGGTACAGACCTTCTTTATAACTCAATCACGAAGTTGTTCGGAACGATCCAACATTGGCGGCAGAAAACAATTGATTTTAAACTGGTCAAAATGCTTGCCCTAGGCAGTCTTCCTGGGGTTATACTCGCGGTCGTGTTCCTGAAGGTGTTCGATTCTTTCTTCGACAATCAAGAAGTCATTATCAAGCATGCACTTGGTTATGTATTAATTCTAGTTGCCTTCGCAACGTTGTTTAAGGTGTTCTTCGGACACCGTATGAAAGAAAATCGTTGGCAGCTAAAATCACTCGAAGAGAAACGCTGGCTCACGATTATCATTGGTGCGGTTCTTGGCTTTATTGTTGGTCTTACGTCTATTGGCTCTGGATCCCTATATGCCATTGCTATGCTTTACTTTTTCCGAATGATGCCTGCACAGCTCGTAGGGACAGATATCGCGCATGCCTTCCTACTCGCCTCAACAGCAGGAATTCTACATGCTAGCTTGGGAAATGTGAATTATACGCTCGTCATTAATCTACTCATCGGCTCGATCCCTGGCGTACTTCTCGGAAGTATGCTTGCAACGAAAGCACCTACTAACGTACTACGTACGATTATTGCCAGCTTAGTATTAATTAGTGGATTAAAATTAATCTAACTTTGGAAAGCAGAGCCTTGAGCTCTGCTTTTTTATTTTACCTCGCGTTTCCCGGGAAATAATGCGAGTACGCCGTCAAAAGATTAGCCTATTTTTTGCTAAAAATAGCCTCATGCCTACATCGTGATCCTTGACACTCTCATACCCTGTGAAGAACAACATGTGATTATAAAGGAGCGCTACTGCACATGCAGCGACTAATGTGTAAAGGGAAGATACATCGTGCGACTGTGACGGAAGCCGATTTGGATTATGTAGGCAGCATTACGATTGATGGATTACTGATGCGCAAAGCGAATATTTATCCGTATGAAATGGTGCAAGTCACCAGTCTCCGTAATGCAACACGATGGAAAACCTATGCGATTCCTGCACCAGAAGGTTGTGGCAAGATCGGTTTGAATGGTCCCCCCGCCCACCTCTTCTCTCCGGGAGACCTCGTAATCATTCTCAGCATGGGGCTAATGAACGAAGAAGAAATTCGCTCACTTAAGCCGCAGGTTGTCTTCGTTGATGAGCATAACCAACTTCTTCAAGTAGAGGAACATGATCTAGTTATACAAAGGCAAGAAGAGAAAGCGTATGAGTAAGAGTCATCTTTCCACAAGTAAATGGACGAAATATAAGCTGCTTCGCAAGTCCAAAAAACTTCAAGCTGCGCTGCCAGAAACGGATTGGTTGAGTGTGAGCAGTTTCTGGCGTATGCTGCCCAAATATGGGCAACTCATCTTAAAACCGACTGGCAGCTATGGCGGAAGTGGTGTCCTTCAGGTCAAAACCTCAGGTAACTCTGCTTATGAGGTCCAGGATGGCGCAAAACACCGAACATATCATGATCCTGAGGATCTGAATGCTTTTATTAAGAAAAAAGCAAATAAAAACTACATCGTGCAACAACGTATTCATCTAGCAACCAAGAATGGACGTCCTTTTGATCTGAGAGTGATGGTTCAACGGCATAGCAAATCACCCTGGCAAGTAACCGGCATGTTGGCGAAAGTGGCGGGTAAAGGCTATATCATCACCAATATTCGTAGAAGCGGGGGCCGTGTTGTTACGGTAGAGAGTGCGCTCCGCGGCTCAGAGCTTAAGGACATGCCGACATCCGAGCTGCTTGCGGAGCTGCACAATGTTGCCCTGCGATCAGCCGAGCAGTTAGGTCCATCCTATCGTTGGGTCAAAACAATGGGCATTGATATGGCCTTTGATAAACAAGGGAATGTATGGATTATCGAAGTAAACTTTGCCCCGATGCTTGAATTATTTCTAAGGCTGCCTACAAAAACTGCCTTTCACAAAATAAAATCATTTCATGTTCGCAGGAAACAGCCATGACCGTTCCTGCTAGAGACGCTGAGGAGGCCCACAAATGAAACAATGGGAGCTGCAATGCTCACGATGTTCTGCAAGGCTGCCCTTCCGCTATCAAGACATGAAATGCGCATGCGGCGGCACGTTATTGGTTGACTATGATCTCGAACACGTTGCCAAGACTTTTACGAAAGCTTCTCTACAGCTCCGTTATCCCTCCATGTGGCGATATCAGGAGCTGCTTCCCCTACAGGATAAGGCCAGTATCATCTCCTTAGGTGAAGGCTGGACGCCACTGTTACGTATGCCGACCTGGGAGAGCAAATTATCACTCAAACGTCTGTGGATTAAACGAGAGGAACAAAATCCCACAGGCAGCTTTAAATCGCGCGGATTTTCAGTAGCCGTGTCTTTATTAAAAGAAGCTGGGGCAACGAAAGCCGCTGTTCCCTCCAACGGGAATGCTGCAGGGGCTTTAGCCGCGTATGCAGGAAGAGCTGGTATTCAAGCTTTTGTGTTCATTCCTATGGACTGTCCTTCCCTCATTGTCGATGAGTGCCCTTTGTACGGGGCAACGACAGTGCTGGTCGATGGCTTTATTCATGATGCCGCTGCAATCATTGAGTCGGGCCGCAAGGAGCAAGGTTGGGTGAATGTCGGGACTTTGAAAGAACCTGGCCGAGTTGAGGGTAAGAAAACAATGGGCCTAGAGCTTGCCGAGCAGCTGGGATGGACATTCCCTGATGTGATTATCTATCCCACAGGCGGCGGTTCGGGCATTATAGGTATGTGGAAGTCCTTCTTAGAATTGAAGAAACTCGGCTTTATCGAAGGCGATATGCCTAGATTCGTCTGTGTGCAAGAGTCAGGTTGCCAACCCATTGTCGATGGTCTAGGTCAACCGATGGCCGTGACGCCAACGCATGACAGTGATGCTTCGTTGGCTCCGGAGCCGCACAAAATCATCCCCAACCCGACAGGAATGCGCGTACCAAATCCCCCGGATTTGGAGTTGCTTCTGTCGATTGTGAAGCAAAGTGGCGGAACCGCTATCGCGGTTTCCAAAGAACAAATTGCCCAAGCCACGCAAAGCTTGGGGGCAGAGGGCATTTCCTCTTCCCCCGAGGGCGCAGCAACCTGGGCAGCGATGCTAGTCCTTTGTGACACAGGGTGGCTTCGCTCCACCGATTCTGTGGTATTATTCAACACTTCCCATGCGATGAAATATGCGAAGTTGGGTGCCAGCGCAGCGATTCCGATCATAAAGACTTATGAGGAGTTTATGGTATATCGGAATATTTGAAGAGATACTTGTAACGGTGATTAATACGCGGCTGAGACGGCTATTTGCGATGTCTCACAGCCTACATGGTCTACCAAAAAAATCGAGCCACCCAAAATGGGTGGCTCGCATAGTAACTAAGTATTTACTTGACCTAAATTATTTTCCTCATACAATCGGTACATCGCTTGAATCAGGGGTTCTGCAGGGTCACGATTCAGTAAATATAACGTCATTAAATATTGCAGGGGTAATGCACATGTATTATTGCCATCCTCTACAGCTACGAAGCCAGCCTCAAGTACGGGGCCATGCTCCTCATGCAGCTCTAGATCTACATAAATCTTCTGTTCAGGGAACTCCTCACGTACGGCAGCCGCGCAATAAGGAACAATATGCTTGTCCAGTAATTCTTTGGCTTCATCTTCGGATTGCGGTGGATTCGGAAGCAGATGACTCTCGTCACTTCTCAATAAATCTACGAAGAATGAGGACAACCATAATCCTGCATTAGGGTTCGTTTGGAAATTACGCATAATTTCATTCAAGAAAAATCCGCAAGCTGTGGACTTCTCGTCTTTTTTGAGGGTAAAAGCAAACATCGGACCGTAAGTCGGGTTATTCCCAATTTGCCCATCGACTTCATATTCAGGGAATTGTTCTTTCACAATCTCTTGGATATGTTGAAACCATGTAATAATGACTTGGGCCTGATCACGTTCCGGATCATGTTCAATCTCTTCGGTTGCTTGTGTTTCGATATCTTTGTCTGTCATTGTCGTATAGCCTCCTGAATCATTCTTAATGGCACGAATATTCTTATTGTAACGCATTTACGCCAGATCAGAAAGTATATGTTGTAATTTACATGATGAATTGCGAATTTAAGAAGCAACAAGCTTCATCATAAGGATGCCAACCATCGCTATCGCTAAGCCGGACTGTTCGAGCTTTGAGAATTTGTCCTTCAAAATAAATCGCGTATACAACAAGACGATCAGCACATTCAGGGCAACTACGGCAGAAACCAGACCCGTAATGCCATTTGCAAAACCATGAATAATAAGAATCATTCCCATGACATTCGTAATGCCAACCGCCATACCAAATAGGAACGTCTTTTGTTCTGTCCACGAGCTTCTTGCTGAAGATTGTTCATCACCTTGCTTCTTATCCCGCCACCACCAGATGCCAAAGCAAATCGTGCCTGTCGTAAACATAAAGAACAAGGTCGGAAATAACGACGCGTGTACAAGTGTTGTCCATTTACTGGACAAGTCATTGGCCGCAAATAAAAGGAGAGCAATCACGCCCCATCCCGCGCCTTGAAGGTTTTTCAACGTAATATCATTGGAATACCTGACGAATAAAATACCTATCACAATAACGACAAAAGCAAACAGCTGAAGCAAGTTCAGCCGTTCACCCCATAGTACATATGCAAATAATACGACCACCACCGATGGTAAACCTGTTAAAATCGCAACTAACGAAGCTTTGCCCACTGCGAAGCCTTTGAACATGCTGGCGTTAGCTCCGAAGGAGAACAACCCCATTTGAATCCCAATCAGTGCGGTGGTTTCCCACTGTGCTTGCCAGATTAGTGCACACACAAAACTTACAATGGCCCCCATAGCAAACGTGCCGCAAAGCAAAACATTCCGATTCAGCGATTGCTGACTTGACCAATGATATAAAATGCCTCGCAGCCCAAAGCATAGTGCCGCGAGGACGGAAAATAACAGCCACATGATGTTCGTTACCTCATTCTTTCTATAAATGCTGACTTATTTCTCTGTTAAACGTACGAGTATCGCATCACCATTTGTCGAGACTTTTACTTCCGCAAATTTGGCTTTTTGTTCATACTCTCTACCCGTACCCTCTGGGATGAAGAAATTCTCGATACCGTATACGATCCCTTCGTATCCCTCTCTTTCACCATTCAACCGAATTTCCTCAGGAGAGAGCGATTCGCCTGGTTTATACTCCCTGCGGAACTCATACACTTCCGAGTTCCCACTTGGCGCAAGAACGACGGCTACTTTTCCTTTACCCGTCCGTTCTTCCAGGTTATTTTGATACATTGGCGGCAATGAAATGGTGTAACGAAGCCGTACATAGTCACCTTGAATCAATGAGCGAGGATCCAGTGGTTCCAGTTGCAACTTAATCAGCTTGCCATGACTAAGAAGATATTCGCTTTTGCCAATTTGTAAAGACATAGCCCCCACTTGCAATAAGATCAGTAAAGCAATGAGCCAACGATTTGCTCCATATACAGGAAGCGGATGCGATGCCGCGTCTTCTTCGGGTTTTTGTCTCTTTTCAAGCCACACCGTGATCCCTAGAATTAGAAGTCCGATAATCGCGAAGCTAATGGATTTATGGAGCAGCTTCCAAGCCAAATCGTAATATTTGTACACGAGGAAAGCAATCCAGAAGCCCATGGACCAAGCGTATACCCATTGAACTTGAAGCTGTCTGCTTATCACAATCGCTGCGAGAACCAACAAAAAGAACAGCACATTCGTGAAGTAGTACCAGCCCGACTCGGTCAGGAAAGTTAATGCGAACAGGGCTAACAAGAAAGCTGGAAAACTGCTATAGAGGACGGGTTCCCGGTACTCAACTTGACGTATGAGTTGCCCGCTGGCAAAAAGCAAGAAGAGCAAGCCAGACAATATACTCAGCACAGTAACTCCACTGTTGATCCAGTCAAACAAGACAAAAGCTACAATAATAATGGATGCCGCGAAGAACAGAATCCGTGTAACCAATCCTTCAAGATAAGCAAATGCAATCAGTGTTAAAGCTAAAAAAATGAGCAGCATCGAGGATTGCTCTGTCACAATGGCCGCACCAGCACCGAGCATAAGTCCACTCAACAGAATGGTAAAACGGGCCAGCACATTGAATTTTTTCGCAGCTAGCATACCAATTACAGCCACGAACCCATATCCAATCAGAATATTGGCAGGATCGTCAAACCCAAGAACAACCGTTACGAGTCCAATCAACGTAAAGCAACCTAGCAACGAGCCGATGATAATGAGGGAAACCGTCAGCACGCGAACGACCCACTTACTGAAATCTCCATCGCTTTTGGCAGCCGAATCGACTTCCACTTCGCTTCCTGTTTCTATTCCCTTAGAAGCAGGCTTCCAGGCGCGCACATAGTTCATAAACATCACATTCGCACCGATAAACACAATGACGAAAAGCAAGCTCACTATGAAGAAAAGTTCATTGTGGTACTCAATAATCAGTTCAATGTACTTCGTGGTGATCGCGGCTGAAATCCACAAACCAGCGAACAGCAGATACACTTTATTCTGTGTCCGATGCGCATACATGACAGCTGCAGCCAATACCGCAATGAGCGGCAGGTTCATCCAAATGCCATAGTTCTCGAACGTGTGGGATACGGACATGATAATGAATATACATATTGTTGCTTGAAAGGTCACCCATTTGAGAAATGGTGCATGTATTCGGCCCTTCTCAAACAAGATGAACAAGAACCCGTTCATAATCGCTAGCCCTAACCAGATAAGGAGTGTAGCTCCCTCGGCTTCGAAATAACTGCCCCATTTGGGAAAGAAGAACAAACCATAAGCAAGGTGGCCAAGGATATAGCTCAACACATAGTAAGGCTGCCACCTTGTTAAGATCGCGTACAGCAGCGCTGGCACAAACCACACGAGAAACAAACTATAGCTGTCTGCATGCGAATTGTAGGTCTGACCGATCAACCCAACCCCAACACCGAAGGATATACAACTGGCAAATAGACTTAATTTACTTAAAAACTCTCTTCCGACATGGCGTGAAAGCCACACGGATAATCCATAGAACCCCACTATGAGTACAAATATCGGAATAAACTTCTCGAATCGGTTTAACATCGCCCAGTTCGAAGCAAAGAAGTAACCGATCGCAGTTAAAAGAGCACTAGCCCCCAATATATATCCCAATTGGATCATGACTTTATTGGTTTTCATGCTGTTCATCTCCTCTCTTCCATACTTCTAATTGTACAGGAGATCACTGATTTGAGAAGTACTATCTATTCCTAGTACCTGATCATTAGCCTATGGATGAAATGCGGCCTTCTGTTTCGTTCCCCTTCGTTTGCGTTCCTTGTGAATGCTGAACCAATTGCTCATAAAAGCCTTGAAAAGCAAGCAGCTCCGTATGTGTACCTTCTTCAACAATTTCCCCATGACTCATCACAATAATACGGTCAGCGTGCATAATCGTAGAGATCCGGTGAGCAATGACTATCGTCGTTCTTCCTTCAGCAACAATATGCAATGCGGTTTGAATGAGTTGCTCGGTTTGTGAATCCAGATTAGCTGTAGCCTCATCTAAGATAAGTACTTTAGGCTGGAATACGATGATACGGGCAAAAGAAATCAATTGCCGTTCCCCAGCGGACAAACCGCTGCCTCGCTCTGAGATCCGTGTTTCATACCCATCCTTCATCCGGGAAATGAGTGCGTCTGCACCGACTAACTTACAGGCTTCTATAACCGTTTCTGGCAAAATCGTAGGGTCGAACATTCTTACATTTTCCAAAATGCTCCCAGCATATAAATAAGGCTCTTGTTGGACCAAGCCAATCGTTCGATGGAGATCCTTCTGTGAAATGTCTCGAATATCCACACCATCAATCCGGATGCTACCTCCTTGAACATCATAGAAGCGGCAAAGCAGGCTAATGAGAGAGCTTTTACCTGCACCCGTGGTACCAACAATACCAATCATCTCGCCTGGCGCGATGTGCAACTGAAGATCTTCTATGACAGCTGTGTCTTTCTGATAACCGAAGTGTACATGATCAAAATGGATATCACCTTTCACATCGTCCAGCGGGACCAGCTCTGAAGCCTCTTTGTCTTTCACTTCAGGCTGCGCCGCAAAAATGTTCCATATCCGAGTCATGGACACTTGCGTGGATTGTAAGGTATTCCATTGCTGCGTAATATTATTGATCGGCTGAAAGAATTGCCTAATATACGTAATAAAGGCGTAGAGCACCCCAAATTCAACCGCTTTGTCGAAGACGGCAATACCGCCAATCCAAGTAATAAAGGCAATCGATAAATTGCCTAAAATGTCAAAAGATCGGTTGAATAACACATTCGTTCGAACCTCTCTCAGATTCGCTCGGAAATAGCTAGTATTCTTATCCATGAAGCGACTCATCTGTTCTTTCTCTTGATGGAACGCTTGAATCAGGTGCATGCCTGATAAATTCTCCGCTGTGAAAGCAACCATTTGAGACAATCTCGAACGTGAAAGTTGATAGGTTTTGCGCATGTATTCACGGAAGCCCACCGCGATAAGCAGGATGATGGGAATCACAATCATACTGTACAGCGTCAGTGTCGGATCCAAATGGTACATAAGAACAACGATGAAAATTAATGTCATACTATCACGTACTAAGCTTAGAAGCACTTGCGTAAAGAACTGGTTCAAAGTTTCCGTATCGCTAGAAACGTGAGTGATGAGGCTGCCGCTTGGCGTTTTATCATAATAAGACATGGATTGCTTGAAAATATGTTGAAAGAGATCCTTGCGGATTTTAGCTACAATGCTTTGACCTGCGAACTGCAGCAAATTATTTTGTATGTAGCTGAAGAACATACTTGAGATGGATAACCCCCCGTACATCACACAAATCATAATCAGGGCACTGAAGTCATTTTTACCGATCATCAAATTATCATCAATCGCAATTTTGACCAAATAAGGTTGAAATAAATCTGCCGCGATACCTAGGAGCGCACACACAATGACTATAGCAAATGTGAACTTATGCGGTTTGGCGTACTTGGCTAACGCGCGAAAGGAGGCTTGCGTTTGCTTAGGCTCTAGTGGAGGTTTCGTCTGTTTGAACATCTTCGTTGCCCCCTTCCTGTATCGCATATAGCTCTGCATACAAGCCTTCTTGCATAAGCAGCTGATCATGCGTGCCACGTTGCACAATTCTTCCTTCATGCAGCACAATGATTTCATCGGTATGTTTCAGTGCCGAGATACGGTGTGCAATCCAGATGGTCGTTTTATTCGACCGCTCCTGTCTGATCGCATCAATAATGTGCTTCTCTGTCACGGAATCTACCGCACTTACGCTGTCATCTAGAATCATCAAAGGTGAATCCTTAATAATCCCTCTTGCTAAGCTCGTTCGTTGGCGCTGACCACCTGATAAAGTGACCCCACGCTCACCGAGCTTCGTCTCAAATTTCTCTGGGAATGATACAATACTGGATAAAATCTGCGCCTTATTGGCGGCATGTTCCACTTGTTCGATCGACGATTCCCTTTTGAAAAAGGCAATATTATCCCGAATCGATGTGCTGAACAGAAATCCCTCCTGCGGCACGTAAGCGATTTGATTGCGCAAGCTTTCAAGCGTCACATCACGGATATCACAATCGCCAATCCACACGGTCCCTTCCGGCGGATCATAGATACGCAGCATGATTTTCATCAAGGTGGACTTCCCGCTTCCCGTTTTACCAATAATACCAATCGATTTGCCTGGTTCAATCGTCAGTGAGATATCGTGCAGCACTTCATCCTCATCATCTGGATAAGAGAAGGACAAATGTTCAATACGAATCTCTTCCTGCTCGAGATGGGTAGGCTGGGCAAGCTCCGTCTGTTTGATTTCCGATTCCATCGTTAACAGTTCATTCACCCGCTCCAAGGATGCTCGTGAACGCTGCAAGGCATTAATCACACGTCCGATTTGCTGCAAGGGATTGACCATCATCCGAATGTACAGCGTTAATTCAACGAAATTACCGATTGTAATCCTATCGTGAATGGTCAAATAGCCCCCGAAAGCAATCGCAACAATTAGCGATACCGCACCCAGAAACGGAATGATGGCTTCAAACAAAGAAGAAAGCCGCACTAATCGTAATTGATTGTCTCGAATGCGATCAACGGTTTCACTGAATCGGCCGATCATAATCGGTTCCACAGCAAATTTCTTAGCTACCCGAATGCCGCCGAATTGCTCTTCTGCCGACTCCGTCATCGATCCTAATGCTTCTTGAACCGCTAAGGACCGTTCCTTAATAATGGGTTGAAATTTAACAGATAAAATAGGAATAAGTACTAATGGTATGATACTGATTAGGATGACATACAACGGAATGGAACTAAATAGCATCGAAAAAATAGCGGCAGTGATTAAAATAATGGAGTTTACAACTTGGTTGATGCCCATCGAGATCGATTCTCGAATAACCGTGACATCATTCATTACATAACTCAGCAGCTTGCCAACGCCATTCTTCGAATAAAATGTAGCTCCCAAATGGGTGAAATGGTCAAACAAGCGATTTCTCGTTTCGAATTCGAAGCGACGCCCATTCCGCATGATCATGTATTGCCCAATCGCACATAAAACACCAAAGGTAACCCCGATGACGAGCAATTCTAGACTGTACTTCGTAATTAAGCTTTTACTGAGCCCACCCTTTTGTAGCTGATCCGTAAACATCCCCAGTAATTTGGGGTAGAACGAGTACACAATATTCCCTACCGTAATAGAGAGTGCGGCAATGACATACAACGGCCATTTCCTTAATAAGAAATCAACTAATAACCGTGTAGGTTTCAAACGACATCACTTCCCATATCATTTTTGACTGTCTTGTAAGGCTTTGCCCATGTATTATAAACGTCCGATCCTATGCAATTCACAGTATACGCCTATTCAGTTGCACTTCCTATATCAAAAATTGACGTTATAATAAGAGAAGTCGTCATAAATTTACATTCAACCGAAGGAGGCGCAGGATCATGGACTTTATTTTAGATCGTATTGAAAATAAAATTGAATTTTTTCAAGCCTACGACATGAAAACACTCGAAAAGAAAATTAATGACCAAATTGACAATAACAAAGCGCTCATGCTGGATGTTTATGCCATTCAGCATCACATTGTGTTCGACCCGAATGCAGGTAAAATGCTGTACAGTGCTGTTATTCACTTCAAAGTGAAATAAGATGACGATTAAGCGAAGCATTATGGAGTCGCCGGGCCACCTCTATTTCCTTCCTGAATTGCCCTTTTATGTGAATCGTGTACATGAAACTTTTGATCTACAGCAGCATACGCATGATTTCATCGAAATTAGTTATGTCGCCGAAGGAAGCGGTTCCCATTATATTGACAATGTCAGTATGCAAGTAACCAAAGGAGACCTCTTCTTTTTGCCAGTTGGCATTTCTCATGTGTTCCGACCTTCCTCAACGAATCAAAAAAAACCGCTCATCGTATATAACTTTATCTTCACACAAGCTTGGATGAACCAATTGCTTCAGCATGCTGCAGCAATGGGAGATCCCGATATGCAGCTTTTTTTTCAAAAAGCAACGGAAACGAATGATGAAGTAGAATTTCTTTCTTTTCATGAACAGAACGGTGAATTCCAATCTCTATTTGAGCGATTACATTTCGAGTATAATGCTCGCCGCGCAGGTTTTATCACCGTTATGCAAGCATCTGTGCAGCAATTGCTCGTATATATGCATCGTGAGAAGCTGGATCAGCATCCACAGGTTCCTCAAGCCAATATGAAAAGCATCGAGCATATCTTGGCTTATATTCGGACAAATTGCAGCCATCCGATCACCTTAGTTGAAGCAGCGGCCAAGCTATCTCTGAGTGAACGCCAGCTCCAACGTCAGCTGAAAAAGCTCACAGGTATGACCTTCACCACATATGTTCAGCATGCGCGATTGGAAGCTTGCTGTCAGTATTTACGCGAGTCATCAGACAAAATTAGTGATATAGCCGCACTTGTCGGTTATCAAGACATGAAATTCTTCAATCAGCTGTTCAAAAAAATGATCGGCGTCACACCGACCCAATATCGCCAGCAGCAAGCTGAGCGCAAAAAACCACTCGCATCAATTTGAATGGGAGTGGTTTTTTTATTTGTTAAAGATCCATCATGAATCGGAAAGTCAAATCATTAAAACCTGGCAATCCTTCGTGCCCAAAATCTGGGAATATTTCCAGCTTTTTATTCGCCGTGATTTTATTATACGCTGCAAATTGGGTAGACGGCGGGCATACCGTGTCCATGAGACCTACGGCCATCATCACATCGCCCTGAATCCGATTCGCTAAGTTTTGGATATCGATATATCCCAATTTCGTAAAATATTCTTCCTCGCGCTTATGCTGCGGGTCATGACGACGGAAGAAATCTTTCAATTCTAGGTAGGCATCCTTTGCCAAATCCATTTCCCATACGCGTTTGTAATCACTGAGGAATGGGTAGACGGGTGCCAATTTCTTGATCCGTGGTTCCAGCGCCGCACAGGCAATCGTCAATGCCCCGCCTTGTGAGCCTCCCATCGCACCTACACGTGTCGCGTCAACTTCAGGCATGTTCATGGCAATCCCTGCAAGCTGTGCGGTATCCAAGAAAATATCACGGAATAAGAGCTGATCTGGATGATCATCTAAACCACGAACAATGTGTCCGCGTAAAGTTGTCCCTTTGGTTCCGCCAACATCTTCAGAGAATCCACCTTGACCACGACAATCCATGGAGAAGAACGAATACCCAAGAGCTGCGTAAGACAACTTATCATTCCAGTCTCCAGAATTACCTGAATATCCATGAAACTGAACAATCGCTGGATGAGGTTCAGTCACGTTCTTCGGGCGAATGTACTTCGCGTAAATACGAGCACCTTTCACACCTGTGAAATACAGATCAAAGCAGTCCGCATACGGCACTTGAAAATCACTTGGGCGAAGTTCAATTTGGGGATCTACAGCTTTCATTTCAGCGATGGCACGTTCCCAGTATGCATCAAAGTCATCGGGTCTTGGATTTCGCCCTTCGTACGTGAGCAACTTTTCTAATGGATAATCAACTGCTGGCATGTGAACATCCTCTTTTCTATCCTATGTATGAATTTAAGCGACCGTGTAGGAAGTGAAATCTACTGCTTCACCATTTACAAGTGAAGTAATTTCCTTCGTTGGATCGCCGCTTACTAACAACGTATCATTCGTTAAAGACGTATATGAAAGGATATTATTTTCACCAAAGTGAGGTTGCTTAGCTAGCATGAGATCGGCAAAATGGTGAACATCGCGAATGCCGTGGGACTCCGCTTCTGCCAGATCGATACATTCGACGACGACTGCATTCTTTCTCCCCTGGCTAGTTACAAAGCAGCGATCCTCAAGAATCTCACGCTTATACGGTTGCTGAATAAATACGGCCAAGTAAACATTAGCAAACCGACCAAATAGTCCAGTTGGTGACTCCACCCACTCACCAAGCGGTAAGCACCCTTTGATATAGCCCGGTTGGTTCTCTGGTATGTCATAAGTCGCCATAATTACATGCCTATGAAAAAGCACTTCTGTGTATTCGCTCTGATGGCGTAAATCTCCTTCTGGCTTCTCCAAATCCGGATGGAAAAAATAAGCATGATTCACACCTTCCAAATGATCGAGCGGGAAAGCAACGTCCCAGCGGTGCTGCTCGTTATCAAATTCACGGATTCGCTCCCACATACCACCGATTGCATAATTTTCTGTGATATATACATAGCTGTGAAGATGATCCTGCTCATGCTCCGCTTGTCCAATTTGTTTGGGAACTTGTCGTTTAATTTCTACAGGAGTTGACCTACGCTGCAGAGCAGTTTCAAGGCAATGTGTTGGTGCTTCATACACAAGGAAACCTGCATATTCCGTTCTTGGCATCGGCGCTGGCAGCTTGAAATCTCCGAATTGTACGTAATCGTGCAACACATTCGTATCTCTCGGCATATCATGCGGCCAAATCCGAGCATGCGGACCTACCCATGCGCCACCTAAGTAGTACGTCGCACGTTCATTCCATAAGTAGTCCAACATCTGAGCTAAATCACTGCGAATTTCTTCATCTTGCGTCAACTGCCACGCACAGGTAAAAGCCTGCACCCAGTGCCAGAACCATGGCAGTCCTCCGTACTCCGTCATCCCTTTGGATGTTACGCGTTCGAGCGTAATACGCAAGCTTTCGTGCCCATCCTTGATGAGATCGGCATCCCCGTACCGTTGTCCCAAAATTAGCTTAGCAGCAGTATATTTTGCTTCATGATGGCCGTAATTTGTAACCGCTTTCCGGTAAAAGTTACTTTGATATATATGGCGAAGCGTATTATCAAAAGCGGTACGGAGAGCCTCACTCAGTTGCCCCTGATAGCGCTGGGCAAAGTAAACCATCAAGCTCCCCATTAACTCGACAGGTAATGTATTCTTGGACGCCTCTTGAGGCGTTGGTCTCAGATTAAGCGGCCAATGACCGTAGGTGCTGCTAGCAGGATCCTGATCTTGAATTCCTAGTAAGTTCAGGAACACGCGCTCTGCTTTGTCCTTTGCCTCTTTGCGATTACCTTCGAAAGGAATTGCTGCATCCACGGAAGCGGCAAATAAATAGGAGGCATAATAGAAATTATCCCGAACGTCTCCTTCGAAAAGAAAGCCATTGCTCAAAATAGGCTGTATATAAGCAGCGGCTGCAATGCTGGCAATGATTTCTACTTGTCGTTGCTGTATCGTCGTCAAATTGTCATCTCCTATTGAAAAGCTCATAAGGCTTTTTGTTTCATAGCAAATCATTAATCTTGTTGAAACGTTTCACTTTTATCATTTTATAGTCTAATACATATAGCGTCAATGTGAAGTTACCGGGTTGGATTTACCCATATCGAGATGCTTAATGGGAACCAAAAAAACCTCCACAAACTCGTGGAGGCCCTTCATCTCTTTTTTTACTGAATCAATGAATAGATATCGGTATACGTATATCCGTGTGCTTCTGCTACAGCTTGATACGTAACATGTCCCTCTGCAACGTTGATCCCCTTAGCAATCGCCTTGTTGTCGAGCGCTGCACGCACGAAGCCTTTGCTGGCGATTTGAAGTCCGTACGTCGTTGTGACATTGGTCAACGCCAAGGTAGAAGTGCGCGCCACTGCTCCTGGCATGTTCGCAACGGCATAATGGATAACACCATGCTTTACATAGGTTGGTTGATCATGTGTAGTAATACGGTCAATCGTCTCGATGGAACCCCCTTGATCAATGGCAACGTCAATAATTACGCTGCCTGGGCTCATCGTTTTCACCATATCCTCCGTCACTAGACGCGGAGCACGAGCACCAGGGATTAGTACCGCACCGACTACCAAATCCGCTTTACGCACAACCTCTGCAATGTTATACGGGTTGGACATGATCGTTTTGACACGTCCCTGAAATTGATCATCCAATTGACGCAGGCGATCCGCATTCAAATCAATGATGGTCACGTCTGCACCAAGCCCTATAGCCATTTTGGCTGCATTGGCACCGACAATCCCGCCGCCAATAACGGCTACTTTCCCCGGTTCAACGCCCGGGACACCCCCTAGCAGGATGCCTTTGCCGCCATGCGCTTTCTCCAAAAAATGCGCACCAATCTGCACGGCCATGCGTCCAGCCACTTCGCTCATCGGCGTTAACAACGGTAAACTGCCATTGTCGAGTTGGATCGTTTCGTAGGCGATGGCTGTTACTTTTTTGCTGACCAACGCATGTGTTAATTCCGCCTCAGGAGCCAGATGTAGATACGTGTACAAAATCAAGCCTTCATGAAAATACCCGTACTCCTCAGGGAGCGGCTCTTTCACTTTGACTACCATATCAGAGGACCATACTTCTGCTGCTGTTGCAACAATCGTTGCTCCTGCTGCCATATAATCTTCATCCGCAAATCCAATGCTGTGCCCAGCTGATGTTTCTACCCGTACTTCGTGACCTGCTTTGATGTATGATAGCACCGAGCTCGGTGTCATGCCTACACGAAACTCATTATTTTTAATCTCTCTAGGAACGCCAATATTCATGCCCCATCAACCTCTCTTGAGGACCCCCTAACACAAGGATCGCTCTCTACTTGACTCCAAGTATAAGAGAGAAGCGGCTCCGTTCCATTAGACATTTTGTCAAAAAATAAACAGCTTTTTTTTCACAATTTCTTCTCTGGATGCAGTAGTTGATAGGCACGGATGGCTACTTGCAGCGCTAATCTTTTCTCCGAATTCATATAATCTGCGCCTAGCAGCTCTTCAATTTTGTCCAAGCGGTAGTAGAGGGATTGTCTCACGATAAAAAGCTGCTGCGCAGCGATTTGCTTTGAACCATCATGGTCGAGATACACTTTAAGGGTTCGCAGCAGCTCACTGCCTTTTTGACTATCATGCTCAAGAATTGGACCGAGGTAGGAGCGAATAAATGATGCGAGAATCTCCTTGTCCGCAATATGAAATAACAACTCAAATACACCCAGTTCATCATAAAACATCACGTTTTTCTGCTGAAGTGTGACCGTTAAAGATAAGGCTTGAAGCGCCTGTTGATAGCTGCGATGCGCTTGTAGGAACTTTTGATTCGGCAGGCCAATCCCGATTTTCAATTGAATTCCCTCATTCTCTTTCATCCCTCTAATCAACTCACACACATGCTTCAAACGCTCCTTAGCCGCCTTCTGGGGTGCCTTATCGAACGCGACAACGACGAGTCTATTGTGTTTCAAGGTGATTAAGGGGTGAAATAGCTGACCCTCAAAAATCGATCGTGCGGCTAGCGACAAGTGCAATCCCGCAGATTCGATGCCCTCATCTTCTGTGGCTCCACCATCCTCATGCTCCTGGTCAAATTCGATCAAAATCACCCGATAGGTGAATGCGTTCAACCGCCTAAACTCAGCGCCAATCAGCCCCTTAATCTGCTCCTCATCATGAATGCGCATGTGCAATAAATCGTCGACCCATAGCGTTTGGGAGTACAATTTCCGCTCTTCCATATACCTTTTGCGCAACAAATCCTGCGCGATGGACAGGGATGCGGAGTCCAAAATTAAATACTCGTACTCCTGTGGCTTTCGATCTAGCACGAGCAGAATGTGTGCCCAGGTTTTACCCATAGCGCCTACAGGTTGCACAATGACCGTGCGTCCTTCCACTTCTTCATGAAACGGGCCCACATTGGGACCATCATTTCCACTTTCTATGCTGCGTCTTGCAAGAAAGGCCAGCCATTGGGCGGACTCCTTTTTCCCAAGCGGCGGCGTAAACTTTGGCGGGACATCCACAGGGGCATAAATGACCTGTCCTTTGGTACTGCTTTGCAGTAAAGCTAATACATGCGTGACACCTTGCGAAGTTAAGGTCATCCGGTGAAACTCACGCGAGATTTTCTCCAAATCCTGAAGCACCTTATGTTGTTGATTAATAATATGAGCATGAATATCTTGCGTGATCGTAATAAATCGAACCGCCTCTGAGAAGATAATAAGCGGGAAATCGTGTGCCTCTGCTGCATCCATCCAAGCTTGTGGCACTGAACTTATATAATGTCCCATCTCGATGCAGAGACAGGTTACATTTCTATGGATTAATTGGTTTAAATAGGTCATGAATAAATCGGTATCGTTCTTGAAAGCCGCACCTGTGGTAAGAATCATCTCACCACCTTGCAGCAGCTGTTCAAACTGTATCACTTCTATAATGTGAACCCAACGAACTAATCGGCCTAAGCCTTTTGCGCCAGCCGCGATGTAAGCATGTTGAAAAGAAGGCCGTTCCAGTACCTCTTCGACGGTTAATTGATAATGTTGATGCATCCAAACTCACTTCTCTCTACGCAATCTACGATTTAAAATGAAAGTTATCCACAACATTTGCCAAAGAGTATTTGTGGATATCAGAATGATGTTCTTACAAGGAAGGTTTCATTTTAAGTGTACACGAAAATTAGATGGGTTCCAAAGTCATCGCAAATAAAAACACCGCCAGCTCAGACAAAATGAGCAAGCGGCGTATATTTCACGCGTACGATAGATCTATGACGATTCCAGCGAATTTCTAATTTGAAGTACATCTTCGTTCGTCTGACGAACCAATTGGGTGAACTCCTCATAGGGTTCATCAGCAAGATCGAGCAGCCCGTAGTTCCCAATCAAGCCTTGGGGATTGCCATAGTCGTACATGGCGAACCAATGTGTTCCCACAACAAAAGGCATGCGAGCAGCACCTTCCACAAAGTTGCGATACGTTTCGCCTCTGCGAGATTGGGACCGTACTAGGACATTCCGAGCACCGTTGGTATTCATCAAAAATCCTGCTTCCGCGCCTGCACAGAAGCTGAATTCCGTTATCATGATTGGCAAGCCTGTGCGCTCATGAATATAACTCATCCACCGTTCAGGCAGGTCGAAACTGTAAAAGTTCAGCGTAATCACATCTGCGTAGTCTTTCATGACATCAAAAACAACCTCTGGTGTGCTTGTACCCACCATCCTGTCCCCTAGGTTAAGCCTGCTTGGATCATATCGCTTGAGCGCATTGGATGTCGTTGTATAATAAACCTCGGCAATCTCCCGAAGGAAAGCCAATTTATCCGCTTCCAGCGCTTCTGGATGATCCGCCCGGTAAACCGCAATATGCGCCAAGTCCTCAAAATCTGTATACTCCGATCCCCACGTCTCATTCAATCTCTCAATCGAACTGTGACGTTCTCTCAGTGTCTTGATCCAGGCCAATTTGCCATACCCACTTGCCGGCTGTTCCAAATAGTCATCGACTAGACTCGTTTCATTAGCCCCATTGCCTGGGTCATTGTTGCCCCATTTGCCGCCATGTCCCCACCAGTGAATTTCATTATCGGTATAATAACCAATAACACCTGGATCGTTCAATAGTGCTTCCCCGCGGCCGCTCATAAAGCAATCCAAGCATGCGCGTTCCACGGAGGCATGAAATTTGGGGTCGAATACGTCAGGGAATCCCGTTCCCCAATCTGTGTTCACCTTTGGCGCAAACCTGGACATACGGATTTCAACTGTTTTCGGCTTGCCGTTTCCCCAATAATAAGGTTCATGCCAAGCCCCCAGTGTATTGAATCCGAACTGCTCCACCTGGCTCAGCTTTTCCTTGGCCCATTCGGGAAACCATTCTCGATTCCCGCCGTATTTTTGTACCAGATTTGTTTTCAACCAATGAGCCTGATCCACGATCTGATTATGCACACCATTCACACCAAGGGAATAAAAAGGTTGATCTTGCGGCGTTATGAACGACCAGTTCCCGTTTTTTTGCGCTACTTGATAAAAATTACCCATGATACCCCTCCTTAGATTATATTCCGTGTCATTCATGAATCAAGCCGTCCCGCCTTCGCAGAACAGCTTGATCTTACTTCCATGTGGTCTATGACCTTGTCATCATGGCAAAAGACCTATTCCCTGGTACGGCGATGTCGCATCCAGTCTGAAATCCTCCTTCATCGGTGTTTGAAGACTCCATGTGCTAGGATTTGTAGCGGGATTCTTTCCTGTATGGGTTCCCACTTCGATATTTTTGTACAAATTCCCTGTCGGGAAGTCGTACACATAATCCCCATCCTTAAAATAAATCGGGACTGCATATAAATCCGAGTAATCATCCCATCTTTCTATCAAGCTCCAATCAAACGTAGAGGAAAATGGCGTTACATCCTTGAATATTACCGGAGCCAAGTTGGCTACGGTCGTGTTACCTGATGCGGAAATGTTTCCTACAGTCCCATTGTTTCCTGCAATGCTGTCAATGAACACTTGCCCGCCATCTCGGGTATTGTTCGTGAAAACCATCGGATTGTGCGTATTGTCCGATACATAGAACATTTTGTTCGAATTCACATGTCCGCCAGGAAGTTCATCGTACTGGAAATGGATTTGTCGAATGACATTATTTTCAAACCTGAATTTTGTAGCATAATTGGAAGCTGTATCATGAATATAGGCAAGAATATCCCGGCTATGGGAGAAGTAATTGTCATGCATCAACACTTCATCCATAGGATTTGGCGTTTCACCCGGAGCCGCAGATAATCTTACCGAGAACAAGCTGCTGGCACCACCAATAAACACGTTGTTATAGATCTCTGCGCTTCCGGTTCGTTGACTATATTGGAATACGCCGTCTTGCCAAAGCTGAAAAGGATTTTTCCAATCTAAGGAGTTCATGACGACTACATTGTTATGAACCTTAATCCCATCTCCCATATTGGATAACTGAATACCCTCCGTACCTGACCTCAGCACCCGATTATTATAGATTTCCAAATTGGTGAAAATATGCTGCTTACTGAGATCACTGCTCGTATTGCCGATGTACATTCCTTCTGATTCCGAATCATGGATGTACATATCATGGATTTTTACGCCATCCATCGTAGCCGTAGCCACACCATCTGTTTTAATCAGCAAGCCAGCAAAACCAGCATGGGCGACCTCGATGTGCGAGAGCTCAAAATTCGTCGCATTCTTACTGACACTGATGCCATTAGAAGTATTGCGGCCGACTTCTATACCATATAGGCCTGTTGAGGAAGTCGCATAGTTCCCATTGAGATGTCCCTGGAAATTGACGTGCCCTGTTTTTAACGCACTGTCATATTTACCAGTCAAAATCCAGTTCTTACCCCCTTCGATGGAAAGGGTATACGAATACGTACCGCTAATTTTCACCTGCCCGCCATAGTTCGTGATCATTAGGGGATTGCTTGCGGTTCTTTGCGGAAGATTGCCTAATTTCACATATTGATAGTTCCCAGCAGGTATATAAAGCCGCTCTAGCGTCTGCCAGTTGACAGTCGGAAAGGCACTCTGTAAGTCAATGTAATAGATGGAGGAAGCCCCTTGAACAGGTAAAATGAATTGGCTGTATTGGGAAATAGCTAACTCTATCTTTCCGAATACACCTGATCCATCCTGTGCGGTTGCCTTCACGGTTACAGTGCCATCCGATACAGCTGTCACCAAGCCCGTTGAATTTATTGTAGCGCTTCCAGTTCCGTTCGTAACGGACCAAGTTACATTTTTATTCGTCGCATTAAAAGGCTGCACAGCAGCTGACATCTGCAGTGTACTGCCAGTTAAAATGCTGGTAGCTCCACCTGCCCCTGTTAATGTAATGCCGCTTACAGGACGATTAAGTGCGTCTTGGATGCCGTTTCCATTCTCGTCGATCCACCCTAAGATCGTGTATTCACTAGCTCTATTAGTCATCGTAAGTGGCGAACGGGCCAACAAGTACCTCGCTTTTGGTGCAATAGGATTGCTGATAACATCATTATCTTTTATCCATGGGGTTGTTGTTCCGGTGGAAAGGTTTAGTGCGCTATTGAAGTTGATTTGCGTTTCCGTGAAACCGCTGTCATTAATAGTGTCAATATCATCATCCCACCAAAGAGACGCGTAGGGCGTCTGATTACCTGAGCTTGAAGCTCTGTACTTCGTCCACGTTGAAGTTATTCTTACCTTGTTCCAGTCCACGCCAAAATCAATATAACCAACCCTGTCGGCATAGGCCGGCGCATCAACGACTGAAACACCTCCCGTAGGCTCTCCGGTTAACGGATCGAGATTTGGTTGTCCGTCAAAGGCATTGTTCATAGGAAAAAACTGACTGCCACTCGCTTGCCCGGCCACTGCTGGGGGGATAACTCTAATGGCCTCATCGACGAGATAGCCCACAATGGCATATTCACTTGCACGATTGGTCATGTTGATGGGAGAGCGGAGCATGAGATAGCGTCCCATCGGAGTAATCGGGCTAGAGCTAACGTCATTATCTCTCAGCCAAGGTGTTGTCGTCCCCGTGTTGGCTAGACCCTGTACACTGTTAAAATTAAAGTGCGTTTCGGTTAAACCACTGTCATTCGTCGTGTCGATATCATTGTCCCACCAAATTTCGGTATACGGGGTCATGTTACCGACGCTTGAAGCTCTGTACTTGGTCCAAGTCGACGTGATTCTTATATTCGACCAATTCGGGCCAAGATCCACATAACCGACTCGGCTAGTGCTATAAGCTGGCGCATTGTTCGTCCCCGGACCTCCTGTCGGGGCTCCAGTCGTATCCAGAACGATATCTGGACTGTCAAAGGCATAATCCAGTGGAAAAAATGTACTTCCCGTCGCCGCACCGGCAGCAGAAGGTTTAATAATTTGCCCTTCACCGCTTGCCATTGCAGCACTTCCAACAAGCAAAAACACAAACAACATCATGAAACCAATCAACGTGCTTGTCACCAATCTTTTCATCCACGACATACCTCCTCATCGAGATTACCATGTATACATAACCGCTTTCGCGTGTCATGTCGCGTAGATCGGGGAGACGCCCTCTTCGTAACTCTAATTGTAGGGGTCACTTGTACGTCAGACAATGAGGCTATCTCCCGATTTGCATAGTCATCGAACGGTTTTTACATGTATTTTTGAAAAACAACCTTGCAGCCTTCGATGTGATCACAAAAAGCACGTACCCATCCCAACGGGACGTGTACGTGCTATACATACATTTATTCGTATAACGCGTGATCGATAGCCACTGTCTTGTGGGACCACACCTGCTGGGAAGTCCACGGCACATCAGCACCTTGCCAGAACTCATCATGGGCTGGCAATCCAAGTGGAAGGAATACCGCAGAACATAGGTACAAGCTTCCTGTCGAGATGTAAGGCTCGCCCAGCTCCGGTTGGTGCCCGCACAGACCGATACGCAACCATCCGGCATCATCAAAGGTACCTGGCGCTTCGATCAATCTGCGAATGACAGCCGTCAATGCGCCGCGTACTTGAGCTGGCGCAACCTCTACGGGCAGCTCACGACGATGCGCCGTCTGAGCAAGCGATTGAAATGCGCCGAAGCGGTATGCTAATGACCGGCCAATCGCTGGGAACGTACCTTCCGGAGAGATCATGCGCTCCTGAACGGCTGCATAACGTTGTGCGCGTTTCAGGATGTTCTCTCGCATTTTGCCCCAATCCGCAT
Organism: Paenibacillus qinlingensis; assembly: GCF_031455095.1. Lineage (GTDB taxonomy): Bacteria > Bacillota > Bacilli > Paenibacillales > NBRC-103111 > Paenibacillus_E > Paenibacillus_E qinlingensis_A. The sequence continues at coordinate 542,283 of NZ_JAVDSB010000001.1, read as the reverse complement.
ATAACGCATGTACATGCTCAATGATATCCACCATCATTGGTTGAATAACAAAGCTATTGTAGTAATCCGCATGATAGTCTACGCCATCCCCATACATGCCGTCGCCTAGATACCATTGTTCATGCTGCTTTAGTGCAAAGTCAACACGCATATGGTCCCAGTCCTCGCCCATGACACCAAGTGCCGTTTCTGTCATCGCTGCGAAGAGCAGCCAGTTATTAAAGCCTGGCTTGCGTGTCCGCGAGGTTTTCATCGCGGCTGCGAGATTGGCTTGTACACGCGCATCCAAGCTGTGCCAGAGTGTATTCGGTGCACGTAGAATCGCATGAGACAGAAAAGCAGTATCCACGATCGGCTGCATGCCTGTCGCAAAGTTCAAGAAATCCGGAGACTGGGGATCCGTAGCCGCATCCATAGCCTCTCTTGCCAGCTTGCCATATGTCAGGCGAAGCTCTTCTTCCTCGGCATTGGACGCAGGTGTCTCTAGCCATGGCGCCATACCGACGAGCGTACGACCGAACGCTTCGAGATGCGTAAAGGCGCGTTGCTCTTCTTTTTTACATTCCACTGGCATTGTGGCACGAAGTTGTCTAGTTGCTAGCGCCTTAAGGACAGGATCAGCAATGCGAAGCATCGTCTGAAGCCAATAAGCGCGATCTGTTGCCACAGTTGATAGCGAATTACTCATACCAATAACCCTTGAAGCCTTTTTCTAGACGAAGAAGTGCTTCTAAATAGTAGTAGTCGCCCCAAATCACATAATCATCCGGTGCTGCTCCGCCGCGAACACTGTAGGAACCGCGCTCAAGGAAACCTTGTGCATCCGGTTTGCCAATGGTAGCGTAGGACTTCACGAGTCCAGCCATCGAGCGTTGCACACCATTTTCCAAGAATGCACGATCTGGATCATCCCCTGACAAATGCTCAAGAATCTCAAGAGCCCCAGCAGATGCAATGGCAGAAGCAGAACTATCTCTTTTCGTTTCGTCATTAACAGGCGCATTGAAATCCCAATACACAACGTCATCTTCCGGCAGACGTTCAAAGAAGTAACGTGCTAAGCGTTTGGCAGTCTCTAAGTATAATGGGTTTTTCGTATAGTGGTAGGAAAGGGCAAAGCCGTAAATCCCCCACGCTTGTCCTCTTGTCCATGTTGACCCATCGGAATACCCTTGATGAGTTCCTCCATGCAGCGGTTCACCTGTTTCTTGATCGAAATAGAACGTGTGGTACGAAGAATCGTCACCGCGTACCAAGTAACGGCGTGACAGATCCGCGTGGATAACAGCTACATCTTTATATTTTGAATCACCTGTTTGTTCATAAGCCCAGTACAATAATGGCAAATTCAATAGACAATCGATAATGATTCTTCCGCCGTTCTTCTCGTCACCCTCTGGACCCCAAGCTTGAATGTACTGACCCTTCGGTCTCCAACGCTTCATTAACACATCAGCAGCTTGCAAAGTAAGTTGTTTCGCGTTCTCATCCTTTTCAAGGATCCATTGCGCTTTCGAAGACAGGGAATAGAGGAAGCCGATATCATGGTGACCTAATCCTACATTATTTTCAAGTCTTTGTTTAAAGCTTGCAACTGTGCGCTGTGCAGCTTCTTGAAACACTTTGTCCCCTGTGTATTGATAGCCCAGCCACAAAATGCCTGACCAGAAGCCATCCGTCCAATCCGTATTTGGATTCAAATGATAAATATCGTTCTCACTGACATGAGGGAACTGATCCCCGAAACGCTCAATATTTACTTTCGTCTTCTGCAAAGCATCTTCAATAGCTTGTTTCCACATGTTAGAATCACTCCGTATCACTTGTTATAAGTTGCTCAATGATTGCTCCAAAAGCGCGAGCGAGTTAAACGTTTAACACTCACTTTTAGCTTAAATTGAAACGTTTAACCTGTCAAGAGAAAATATCCAATTCGGAGGAACAAATTCGATACAAGCTAGCTTGCAAAAAAATAGGCTTTGCCCACTAAAAAAAAATAGAACCATCCCTATATTTGTTACGTAATACTATTCATGCATGACATTCTTTCAGGGTTAGGGAGGTTTCTTGCTTATGACAATGACATTTGCTTTTCATCCAATCACTTCAATCCGGGACGCTATCTCTGAGATCGTCTGGTATCTGAGAAAGAAGCGTAGAGCTTAAAATCCAACTCCATGCCCTAAGAAACATAGAAGAAGAACAAAGCCTATGGCTTTCCCTTGCGGGAGAGACATAGGCTTTGTTGTCTGTTATCTGCTATAAGGCTGCGCTTTTTCCACCATCAATATTCACGGAGGTTCCCGTCACATACGAAGCAGCATCCGATGCTAAAAAGGTGATGACATTTGCCGCTTCCTCCGCGTTGCCAATACGTCCTAGCGGAATATCGTGCCGCGGATCGCTAGCGAATTCTTCCCAAGTCAAATCTGGAGCAACTCGCTTCCATACCTTCTCGATTTGGTCACTTCGTATCGTGCCAATACATACGGTGTTGACCCGAATCTGTGCGGAACCCAGATCCTTGCTCATCGCATTGGTTAAAGCTAAGCCAGCCGCTCGGCTAACGGAAGTTGGCATGGAAGAAGCTGGTGGCGTCTTTGCTGCGGACGTCGTAATATTCACGATGGAACCACCGCCTGCTTCGCGCATATGTGGAATGGCAAATTGCGAGCAGTGGATCGCTCCGAATAGCTTCAACTCCAAATCTTGACGCCACACGTCCGAGCTTACCTGCTGGAATGGCGCTGCCGAAGAAGTACCTGCGTTGTTCACTAAGATATGTAAACCTCCGAAACGTTGTACAGTCTCTTCAATCGCACGCTGACAATCCGCTTCCGATGTCACATCAGCCTGAATCGTCAGCACGTCACCCTCGGTTAAGTTGGCAATTTGGACAGCCGCTTCTTGAAGCTGCTCGGCATTACGCGCAAGTATGGCCACTTTTGCACCTTCGCGCGATAAGGCAATGGCTGTTGCAAGCCCAATCCCTTTGCTTCCTCCAGTTATTAAAGCGACTTTATTATGTAAGCCTAGTTGCATAGCTTTCGCTTCCTTTCCCTCTATGACAGAATGATTCCTTTATAAGGTTAAGCATACGCTATCTCTACGCCTTTTTTCAAATCCAAGTTAACCGACAGCTATGACAAAAAACCATCAGGATCGATCATCCTAATGGCTTTCCGTCTCATTTCCTATTGATTTAGGTAAACAGCTTTACCCGTACGTGCAGATTCATAAATAGCTTCAAGAATTTGTGATACCACAAATGCTTGTTCTGGTGTTACAACCGGATCGATATCTTGCTCAATGGCATTAATCCATGAACGCATTTCTACATCTGCTGCACTTTCGCTGGCACCGTCATAGAAAGCAACGCCGCCTGCTTTTAAATCAACCTCAGTTGTGAATAGACGACTGTGCTTCTCACCATTGATGCGAAGTCCGCCTTTCATGTCTGCTCCACCTTCGGTACCGCTCAACGAACACTTCGCTTCATCCACTTCAAGCGTATTTAACGCCCAGCTGGACTCCAAGATAATGGTCGCGCCATTCTCCATCACGATCATCCCGAAAGCAGAATCTTCCACGGTAAACTTACTTGGATCCCAAGGGCCCCATGCATTGGCTGCATTTTCTTTTTTAGACAACTCATGATAGGAAGTTCCTAACACAACCTTCGGTTTGTAGTTGTCCATCATCCAAAGCGTCAAGTCTAACGCATGCGTACCAATGTCGATTAACGGACCTCCACCTTGTTTCTCTTCATCTAAGAAAACACCCCATGTAGGTACAGCACGACGACGAATCGCATGCGCTTTAGCAAAATAAATATGTCCTAACTCGCCATCAGCACAAACGTTTTTCAAATGCTGGCTATCCGCGCGGAAACGGTTGTTATACCCAATGGTTAGTTTTTTGCCTGTGCGTTTCGCAGTTTCAAGCATGCGTTTCGCATCCTCAGCTGTTTTTGCCATCGGCTTCTCACACATTACGTGCTTACCAGCTTCGAGTGCTGCAATCGAAATTTCTGCGTGAGAAATATTCGGTGTTAACACATGTACAATGTCGATCGTTGCATCTTGCAGTATTTCTTTATAATCTTCGCAAACTGTTGCGCCTTCAATCCCGTATTTTGCTGCTGCTGTTGCTGCACGCTCTTGGACAATGTCACAAAATGCGACTAATTCAACATTAGCTAGCTTGCTCAAACTTGGTAAATGCTTACCATTTGCAATTCCACCGCAACCAATAATACCGATTCGATACTTACGTGACATGTGAAGACCTCCAGTAGGTTTTGTTCTTACATTCAATGATATGATATCTTGACAACTGCCTTAAATGTTAGCACAGGAAAACGCTTAATTTAAGTCTGAATTTCGGACAAGCCTACTCAGAAAATACGACACAACAAAAATACCAGGAGAGCATCTCCCCTGGTATCTGGATAAACAACTTAGCTTCCACCTGCCCGCTTCTGGGCATCCTCTAAGCAACTCCTGTACAATTGTTCTTCCGGATGCTCCTTTGTTAACTCCTCATAATAGCGAGCCACCTTTTGAAAATAGTACGCATGCACATCCGTAGTCGGAACTAAGCGATGTGGATCCCAGCGATACGTTTCTACGCGATACGCCTGGCCTTTCTCCTTTGTCCATAAGGCAATTTCACAAAGTCCATCGGAGCCGTTTCGTGTGGGCATATCTTCAATTTCCACATGTGAATAGGTCGTGCCAGGAGGAATGACACGTTGGAATCCAGCCTGCGTCCATTGAATAATATCTAATTCCGCAGTCTGCTCACCTGCATGTTCCCAGCCAATAATGACGTCCCAGCCTTCTCTGCGTGAGATCGGCGCTGCTGCAAAATCCTTTACAGCCTGCTCCCTGCCTGTAGAAGCCGAGGCAATCGGGAACCAGTTACCCGAGTACTCTTTCAGGGAGAACAAATATTGACTATCTAAATATCTATACAGAGCTGTAATTTCTTGAAATCCATCCCCATCTACATCGGCATAAAGTATCGCCGCGGGATTTCCCTCCTGCTGCAATACGACAATCTCGGCCTCCTCGGGAATACAGCTGCGGACGACAGAAAGAAAATCAATTGAAGACAAGCTCATCGTTATCCCTCTTTTCGCATCTTCTTTGGCATAAGTATATGCGGAGGGGAACTTGGCACATGAATATCATTTGAAGAGAGGCTTTGAAGCTACTAAGACTTAGGCACTCCCGCGCTGCTCGTTGTGCAATTGATGGACGCATTGGATAAAACGTACGGTCTGCGTTTGAGCTCTCATAACGACGGAATGGGTCTGCGCACGGCCACCCCAGCCATATTTCACACCATGTAAGAAATCACCCGATGTGACGCCTGTTGCTGCGAAGATGATATCGGACTCGCCCACTAGCTCACGCATGCCTAATACTTTCGATGGATCAGAAATGCCCATGGCTAGGCAGCGCAGAAGCTCTTCCTCATTCTCTGGCAGCAACCGACCTTGCAGCTCGCCTCCCATGCAGCGCAATGCTGCAGCCGCAAGCACCCCTTCGGGCGCTCCACCTGAGCCGACATGCAAATCTATGCCTGTTTCGGGAAAAGCGACCGCCATGGCACCTGCCACGTCTCCGTCGCTAAGCAAGTAGATTTTGACACCAAGCTTACGTAAAGTCAGGATGTGTTCGGCATGCCGATTGCGATCCAGAATGGAGACGGTCAGCTCGGAGATCTGCTTTTGCAGCAAACTTGCGGCCTTCTGAATGGTTACCTCCAGCGGATCATCAAGACTCAACTTACCAGCCAAACGCGGCCCTACCGCCAGCTTCGCCATATACATATCCGGGGCATGGAGTAGATTTCCTTTCTCAGCAATTGCGACGACGGAGAGTGCATTATTCCGACCACTGGCCACAATGTCTGTTCCCTCTAACGGATCGACGGCAACATCAAATTCCGGCCCTGCGCCACTGCCTACCTCTTCTCCAATATAGAGCATGGGCGCCTCATCCATTTCCCCTTCACCGATAACAACAGTCCCGCGAAAAGGAACGGCACTGAAATATTCACGCATCGCAGCCGTTGCCGCTCCATCCGCATCGATCTTATTCCCTTTGCCCGTCCAGCTTGCCGATGCAATGGCCGCGGCCTCCGTTACCCGTACGATTTCCAACGACAAGTCTCTATGCATGAGCAACCCATCCTCCCGAAATTGGTTTAATTCGTTATTTGATGCGCTATGATCTTTCCGCCAAGATTAAACCTGCTGTTTCCTCAATTGCTTTCTCACTCACATCAATGACGGAACAACCCAATTCACGATACAATTTCATGGCAAAAGCAATTTCTTCCTCTATGCGATCTTTCGTTGCATATTTAGCACCAAATGGAAGACCCACTGCTTTCAGCCGTTCCGTGCGAATGCCAATTAATTTATCTGTACTCATAGTGAGCCCAACTAATTTTTTGGGATCTAAGTCAAATAAAATACTTGGTGGTTTTACCTCGGGTACTAGGGGATAATTCGATACCTTATAACCTTTATGCGCCAAATAGATGCTAAGTGGTGTCTTCGACGTTCGTGATGGTCCCAGAAGTACGATATGTGCTTGTTTCATTGTGCTTGGATCCTTGCCATCATCACTATTAACCGTAAATTCTACAGCTTCAACCCGTTGATAATACTGTTCATCCAGCTGATACAACAGCCCCACCTTGCGTTTCGGCGAATCCTTGAACGTATCGATAAAGGCTTGCATCATCGGACCCATAATATCAATCGCATTCACATTCAAGCGAATGGCTTCCTGCCGCATCATCTCTCTAAGCTCTGGCAGCACAAGCGTGTATGCAATAAATCCCTTTAATCTAGAGGCTTCTTCTACGATCGCTCGCACTTCATCTTCTGTGCGGATTGAACCATGTCTCTTCACGCTAACCTGACTTGCATTGAACTGTCGAATCGTAGCTTGTACAACCGTATTCGCTGTTTCTCCTACCGAATCCGAACATACGAAAATGGTATGCAGCTTCTCTCCCATGTAAATTCCCCCTGATTTACGTACCCCGCGCTACATCCAGCAGCAATTTGGTCATCGTTGTTTTCGTAATTCGGCCAACCACTTCCAAGCCTTCCCGACCTTCAATTGCATGAACGACGGGCAAGCTGTCGACTTCATGGTGAATCATCTTCCGTGCGGCCTCCACCACACTATCTTCCGGCTTCACTGTAATGATGTTCGGTTGCCTTGTCATTACTAGCGAGACTGGCATCGACGTTGCCGTTGCATGTCCAAGTGTAACCTTAAGTAAATCCTTACGTGAAACAACGCCAGCAAGGGTTCCCTCTTGATTGACAATCATCAGACTCCCTACATTTTCCAGAAAAAGGGTAACGACTGCATCACTAACTGTAACCGTCTCACGAAGGATGACGGGAATGCCCATCACGTCCTTCACCTTCATGGATTCGATCAATTTGAGTGGCGCATGTACGTCGAGTGCTGCAGTACCGAGAAAATAACCTACCTTTGGCTTCGCATCGATATGCCGCAGCATGACTAATACGGCTAAATCCGAGCGAATGGTTGGTCGGCTAATGCCCAACAGCTCCGCGATGCGTTCCCCCGCAATAGGCGCATATTTACCGACAAGATCAATAATTTCTAACTGGCGAGCCGTAAGTTCGATGATGCTTCCCTCCTAATGCCACGTAATACCGTTATATAGTATGTTCTATTTATTATATATTGTATATTATATAACACTTAACTGAAATATAAAGTTGTTTATTGCCTATAAAAGAAATATTTATCACCTATTTCTTATTAAGAGACAAAAAAAAACGCCATTCCAACCTCAACGGTCGAAAGGCGTGTCTTTCTAAACTCCCTAACTCCTTACTTACAAGAAGAACACAATGCCCAACATGCCCGCACAAACGATTACGAGAAGGGGATGCAGCTTGTATTTGACAATGGCGAGGAAAGCTCCTCCTGCAATGAAAAGTGTAGCAACCTGGCGCCAAGAGACGCCAGTGTGTACAGATCCGAAAGAGGTCATGCCAAAATGCAGCGCCGCATACACGATAAAACCAGTCACCACAGGCTTTAATCCATAAAAGGAGGATTGAAACCATGGATGCGAGTGCCAGCGGAATAAGAACGCAGCCACAAGAATAATGACAATTAGCGAAGGAAGTACCATCCCTAAGGTGGCAACTATCGCCCCTGGGACTCCCGCTGTCTCATAGCCAGTTAATGTGGCAGTGTTCGTGGCTATCGGTCCTGGACTGGATCCTGCTAAAGCGATCACATGATAGAATTCATCTACGGTCATCCATTGATGCCGCTCGACCTCGAGCTGGATGACGGGCAGAATGGCATAACCACCGCCAAAGGAGAGGAGTCCAATTTGGAAAAATGTGAGAAATAAATGCAGCAGCATCTGCTAAGCACCTCATCCCTATATGCCATCTGCCATATAAAAATCGGCAGTCTTGTTGTCCTTACTCGTTGGAGGTGGTGATGCGGTATGCATAACGGGCTTGTTCATGCCCCATTTGTATTTCAAATACATAGCAATCATACCTACCACTACACCAAGTATGACCAAGACAAGCGGTGAGATGGGAACCGAAAACATGACAATTACCGTTCCTATGGCTGTCAGAAGTGTGAGCTTGTCTAAGATCGCTGATTTCGCCATTCTGTACGCAGCTGCCGCAATGAGGCCAATAATTGCCGCATGAATCCCATCCATGATGGCTTGCATTTTGGGGTAATGCGCAAGCCAAGCATACAGCAAACTAAGCAGCAGAACGATGAAGAAGGTTGGCAACGTAATTCCAACAATCGCAGCAACTGCGCCCGAGACACCTGCAAGTCGGTATCCGACCAACGCCGACACATTCACACCAACGCCACCTGGAGCTGCGCCAGAAATAGCCAAAAGTTCAGACATCTCATCGTCTGTCATCCATTGTTTTTGAGAGACCACTTCTCGTTGAATGGCTGGAAGCATCGCATAGCCGCCACCGAATGTGAGCGGGCTAATGCGTAAACATACGCAAAATATCGCTATAAGCTTGCTCGGTATATTCTTTGACATAACGCTCAATCTCCCCCTACACTTAATTCTATTTTGAATTAAAGTTGAGAGTAAATCCAATCAATTTTCGTGATCCAATACAAAGAAACTGCTTATAACTCGGAACTTTCACCCAATTAGCAGCTTCATAGCCATTCAGTTTCTTTTATTTTGAAAGAAAAGGGCGAACTTGCTTCTTCATTGCCCTATTGGTCATGTACACGCCTAACACGATGGAGAAGGCACCAATGAAGTGATAAAGCTGCAATGACTCCCCGGTGAAGGTGGTAGCAAAGATTGCGCTAAACAACGGGATGAAATTGAGAAATCCCGCACAACGCTGGGGACCAGCAAGCTCAATCGCTTTATTCCAACTTAGGAAAGCAACGATGGAAGCAAAGATACCAACATAGAATAAACCGCTCACTAAGCCGGGACTCCACGCAACTTGAGGTGCTCGGATCGCCCATTCCATGGTAGAGCTTGGCAGCAATACAACAAGCGCTACTATTACTTGAACTAGCAAAAAAGGACTGGCAGGGAACTTTCCTGCCATCCTTTTCATACCGACTGAGTACAAAGCCCAGCAGATAACGGCGACTAGCATGAACCAATCACCTTGATTGACCGATAATCGGAGAATCGCAGACAAATCGCCCTGACTGATAATCCAGCAAACCCCGACAATCGATACACCGATTCCCGGCAGCGCCCACCATGCGAGCCTTTCCCTCATCACGGCCCAAGTGATCAAAATAACAAAAATAGGGGTCGCCGAATTCATTAATGACGCATTAATAGAGCCTGTATATTGAACAGCAATATAGGTCAGTGAGTTAAATCCTGCTACGCCTGTCAACGAAAGAAATAGCACCATTTTCCAATGGGCAAGAAATTCATGTTTGAGTCGCCAAGCTGCTTGGCCAAAAAAAGGCAGTAAACATAAGAACGCAATCTCCCAGCGGACTGTTGCTAAAGTGATGGGAGGAATTTGCAGAACGAGTGCCTTACCCGCGACAAAGTTACCTCCCCAAAGGCAGGTTGCGAGAATTAATAAGAAATACGGTGAACGTTTCAGCATAGTTGCACTCCTTTAAGATCTTACGAGCTGTTGCGGCACACCAAGTTTACCACCTTCCCGTAGATCTTAACAACCGTGCTTTAGCAATCATCTTCCAGAAAACAAACCTCACAGAAACAACCAAGAGGAATCATTTCGCGCAGATAGCGCATCATACTTTCCTTCTCTGACTCACTCATTTGCTTAAGCGCATCGAAATCAAAATGAATAATACTATGGATCACATCATAATGCTTAAAACGCAAACGACCATAGGGAAACTGTCGATTAATCGCAGCAAGAATACCAAATTGATTCAAGTTCGTACGCAGCGCTGTTTGAACAATTTCGACAGGCACCTCTTCTACTAACGGCACTTTATCTGCGCGAACCGCACAGTAGGCTTTTACTTGAAATGCGACGTAGGGGTACAAGTAAGCGTTTGCATATTTTTCTACATTAAGTGCATCCTGCTTCGTTAGTTGCAAATCCTCTGTCCAAGCATAAATCGTAGCCTTATATTTATCTGAAGTGTGAATTCGGATGTACCTTAAATGGGGAAAGCGAGTTTTCACAAGCTTCTCCGATAATAGCCGTGTTCCCACCAAGATCACCTCTTTCGTTCCTGGGTTGTAGAATTAGTATATGCATGAAAACAAAAACAGCCATCCTTTTACTTTGAAAAGGCAGCTGTCTTTGTCTACTCATCCACCTCATATCGTCATTCCCTCACTCAACTATATTCGGGAACTTGGCCTAATATGATAGACAAGCTATGATAAAAGCCGCCACAAAAGGTCAAATGACCCCGAGTGACGGCTACTGGTGTGGCGACTCTTACAAGCCCTTCGCTTTCAAGAAGGCTTGCCATTGCTTCGTCGTTTCTGCATCAATCTTGTCTTGCCCCGCTGCTTTCAGTTTGTCGATGTATTTCTGCAGTTGATCCGCAGGATCTACGGCACCTGTTTCAAGTGCAACTTGGAACTCGTTATCGACGGCCGTCACGTTGGCAACCTCCGATTTGATGGTGTCTCTGTTCACATCAAAGCCATAAGAGACTGGAACCATGGCGCTTTCGTTCAATTTAATCGTTTTATCCCATACATCAGCCGTTTGCGCACCTTTTAAGTAGGCATTGAATTGATTACCGAACACCCAATCTACATTCGGCGCATACCCAGAATCCTTGATCGGTTCAATATATTTATCATCTTTTTTCGTGTAGTGCTTGCCTTCCACACCATTCGAAATGAGGTTGTATAGCACTTTATCCGTATTCAGTAGATTGATAAACATAAGGGCACGTTCTGGATTTTTCGATGTTTTGGAAATAACCTGCATCGCACTTGCCACACCGGTAAAGTAAGAGTCAGAAATCGGCACATACACGACCGGATTATTGCCGTTATTCGCCATTTCATCCACTTCGCCGCCGGGTTTTGTTGTAAACTCCAGACTGACAGCTACTTTCCCTTTTTTCTTGAGATCTGTGATGTTCTTGACTAGTGGTGCATCCTCATTAATATAGCCTGCTTTGGACCAGTTGTGCATGGTTGTGTAGAAGTCCTTCTTATTCAACAATTGTTGAATTTTCGTGATTGATGCGTACGTTTTATCATCCTTTTTGTAAGCAACCGCAAGTCCATCTGCATTCACCAAATTAGGATCGGTATAGAGGCCCCAAGAATTCATAGCCATGCCAAATGGAATCACATCTTTTTCGTTTGTCTTGATCGTCTTCAAGAAAGGCTCGAGGTCTTTATAGGTTTTAATTGAATTGACATCCAATTTATATTTATCAACGAATTGTTTTTGAATAACAAGACTCTTGGTCTTCGCAGCAATTTGATACACAGGGAAGCCATAGACCTTGCCATCGGTTGCTTTCATATCTGGCCAGAATTTATCAGGAATGTTCTTCCTCGCCTGAGCGGCATTTTTACTGATCATTGCGTCTGTCAGCTCAAGGAGTGCTCCTTTATCAATGTTCGGTTGATAGCCCAGCAGCCAATATTTCGAGCCCCATGCCACATCAAAGGCTTCGCCGGATGCCATAATCGTATTCAACTTCGGATCATATTCATCAAAGGAAAGAGGCTTTAAGTCTACCGTAGCATTGATTTTGCTCTTCACATACTTATTGACTTCCTCATTCACAAGCGCTTGATCTTTACCAGGCGGATTACTTGGATAATAGAATGTCAACTTGACTTCTGGCAGCGTGCTTGGTGCAGGTGTTGCTGGGGTTGCGCTTGTCGAAGTTGCTGGTGTTGTTGCCGTCGGCGATTTCGTTTCACTTGCCGTATCGGTCTTGCATCCAGCTAACACCGTCATACTCAGAAGCATAATGGCTACACTGCTTAGGTACATTTTTTTTCCTTTTTTCAACCTTCACACCTCCATAATAAGTACCCCTAAGTTCATCAGATCCATCAAACCAACCTTACCAACGCAACGCTCACCTCCTCTCAGCTTTTCAATGAACCTACCGTTATTCCTTTAATAAAGTACTTCTGGAAAAAAGGAAACATAATCATCATCGGCCCGCCAGCTACCAAAGCCATAGCCATACGAACAGACAATGTGGGGAAGTTCGCGAACTGTAATTTGCTCGCAGTCTCTGCTAAAGGTGAATTCGCTAGAAACTCAATTTGCGATAAAATACGAACGAGAAGCAGCTGAAGCGGTACATATTTGTTATCATCAATGAACAACAACGCATTAAACCAATCATTCCAATAGGCAAAAGAAATAAATAAGCCGAGCGTCGCCAGCGCCGGTGTTGACAGCGGCACAATAATGCGAAAGAAAATACGAATCTCGCTAGAGCCATCAATCTTGGCAGATTCGATGATTTCCATCGAGATTTTATCGAGATAGCTTTTCATAATAATGATATTGAACGGATTCATCAGCAGTGGAATGATGAGTGCAAGCATGGAATTTTTCAAATGGAGATACTGTGTCATTAGCATATAGAACGGAATCGTGCCGCCATTAAACAATAACGTGAAGAAGATATAGAACGTAAGAGGTCGATGATACCGAAAATCGCGTCGCGACATCGGATAGGCCGTCAGTGTCGTTAACAATAGCGATAACACGGTGCCAACAACCGTAATGACAATCGTAACGCCGTACGATTTCATCCAAATTTCTGGTGATTTCAATACAATTCGGTACGCTTCTAAGCTGAGCTCATTTGGAATAAAACGATAACCGTACTGAATTAAACTGTTCTCCGAAGTCAGCGACACGGCAATAACGAGCACAAAGGGGATGATCATCAACAGACAAATGAGCGTAAAGAATACATGGATATACCAAATCGATGCTGTTTTCACTGGTTTTGCTAGTGCAAGTTCCATAGGACTCCTAAGCCCCTCCCCCATTAAAATAGTGCGTTATCTTTGTCAATTCGGCGAACTGCTGCATTGGCTGACACGATGGTAATTAGGCCTACAATCGATTGCAGAAAGCCTACAGCTGCCCCAGAATTGATGTCGCCGAGCTTCGAGAGCGCACGATACACATACGTATCGATGACATCTGTTGTCGCGAAGTTAGCTCCTACATTATTCGGTACAAAATAATGCAACCCGAAATCCCCGCGGAAAATATTGCCCAAGCCCAAAATAAACACAATGATAATTAATGGTTTCATCAGGGGCAATGTAATTCGAAAGATCATCTGAACGCGTGAAGCGCCATCTAATTTAGCTGCCTCATAATATTCCGTATTAATGCCTACAATCCCCGCGTAGTAGATCAAGGTTGAGAATCCAACACCTTTCCACACAGCCACCACAGGTAAAATAAATAGCCATGGCGTCGTTTCCAAATACCATTTGTGCGGGGATAACCCGAAGGTCGTCAGTAACGTATTGAGATAGCCGCTTTTATGCTCTAAGAAGCCGTACGTAATGTAACCAACTAAAACAAGCGAAATGAAATACGGTAAAAATAAAGTCGTTTGATACACTTTCACCATGCGTCCACTAACCTCATATAACAAAATGGATAAGATTAGCGCCGCCAATGTGCCAAGTACGATATAGGTCATGTTATACAATAAGGTGTTTCGAATAATCCGTAGGGCATCCTGCGATTTAAATAGGAATTCAAAATTTTTGAGCCCATTCCACTTACTCCCCAGAATCCCCTGATCATATCTGAAAAATTTGAAGGCTAGGATGAGACCAATCATAGGGAAATAGGCAATGACTAGTTTAAACAAGATGCCAGGCATCGCGAGCAACAGCAACTCTCGATTTTTGCGCAGATGTTTGAACTCCTGTATGAGCCATCGTTTTTTGATGGGATGTGATTTCCTCATTGTGCTCCTCCTCCATATCCGTATCTTGCCACAAGATAAAGCGTTTACATAGCGTAAGATTTCAGAATTCATGTACAAAACTTATGTACAATGTTCGAATTACTCTCTTTTTTACCATCAAAAAGTGAAAAACCGCCCTTCCAGGCACCAAATGGTGGAAGAAGTGGCGGCTAGTCGTATCCATGATCCCTGTTATGAAATGGATTTCTTCATGCGGTATTCCTTCGGGGTACTGCCGAATTTGGCTTTGAACAGCCGGAAAAAGTAACTGGGATTCGCGTATCCGCATTTTTCCATAATATCTAAGACCGAATGATCCCCATTCTCAAGTAACTGCTGCGCATGTTTGAGTCGAATATCATTGATATACTCCGTTAACGTCAGCTGACAGCTATCCTTAAACAATTTGCCCAAGTAAGCTGATGACAGCTTGACTGTGGAAGCTATGGTTTGTTGGCTGAGGTTAATATCCGCATATTTCTGATGAATTAGTTCTTTGACCGTTTCTAGAATCATGTCATTGCGTTCCACGTTGGACGGTTTCTGACCCTCGCAGATTTGGGAACATAAAGCCAGCAGAGCGACGTATATCTCTTCTAGCGTCTCTTTTTCCTGCGGGATGTGATGAATATAGTCGACGTTGAAGCTCATCTTCGTTACCCGATTCTCCATAATCTCAACGACTGTATATTTGATCACCCAGGCTAGATTCGTTACAGCGCGATGAATATCATGATAATGAAAGGTGGCAAAAAGAGAGAATGCTTTCTCTAGTTCGATACCAGCCTCCGTCATTAAGCCCTTCTTCAAGCTCTCCGATAATTTACGCTCAATCACTTCTGGGATGGATACTCGCTTATTCGCGTTGTTTTCCTTCACCATTTCACTCGTAATAATCGATTTGTAGCCAAAAATAACCGTATACAAGCTGTTCTGTAAAGCTTGGGTATATCCAGATGACAGCTGCGTCAGCTGAGCAATCGGGTCACTAAGCCCACAAGACAGACTTAAATCGTAATACGTCGCAATCGTTTGCTGGATCTCTTCCAGAATGGGAATCATCTGATCCATTTCACTTGTCGTCGCTGTATCATTCCGTGAAACAATAAGGATGACATGATCCCCCCATACCTCCACTGCTTCACATGGATATGTTTTCGACATCATTTCCTGCGCAATATTGGTGATGGCAAAGCTGTGCATTTTCTTTAGGGCAAGGTCTGTAGTACTCGCATACGCTTGAAAATGGTCCAATCGAAGTACACACACAATCGTGTCGGATGGATAGACGATGTTTAAGCGATGCTTTTCAATCAGATGGATCATGTCGTGATGGGAGAACATTTGACCGTCTGTCAGAAATTTGCGGATGTAATACTTATTTACGATGTGCTCGGAACTAATTTCTTGCAAGGTATGGGATAACGCTAGATAATTCTCACTCATGACATGAAGCTCATCCCCTTCGTTACGCCTCGTATGTTCATCACGCGGATGCTGGAAGCGGATGCGGTGCAGCATATCTTCGATTGGGTGATACAATTTATAGGACAACCAGACGGAAATGCCAATGGCGATCAAAAGTAATACACCCGAGACCAGCAGTGATTTGACGCGAGTCTCAGTAACCTCAGCCATCAACTGGTCATACGACTGAACGTACAGGATCGTCCAATTCGGAATGGGATCTGCCATATAGGTAATCATGCTTTTCTTACCGTCAACGTCCCCAATAACAAAGCCAGACGGTTCGTTCGTTGCAAGTTTATGATTCATAATGTAGTTGTGTATGTCGTCTTGCGTCGATGACTGTGCAAAATCACCCAAGGCGTGGGAAGAGTACAAGCGTCCTTCCTGATCCCCCATCAGAATATCACCTTGCGATCGGCTGCCCGTGTCGTTCATTTTCTTCAAACTATCGAATACCCAATCGGATTTGATATAAAGTACGATGGCTGATTCACCGCGTGAGAAGGGTTTTAAGGAGTCGGTTACAACAAAAGCGAAAGCATCGATCTGTCCATCCTCGTGTTCAAGGCTCACTGGGATGAGTCGGGAAGTTTCGTGCATGTGAGAGGGGTCTAGCAGCCAGTCGAAAATTTTCTTTTTGGTCACGCCGCCGTCTAGAAGGAAAGGGCTGGTCGTGCCGTAAATCTCATTTTGCGTATGATTATAAACGACCATGGAATGTAAGAACGAGGAACTGTCCATGATACTGGACATGCGTTGGTAGCTGCGGATTAAATCCATCTTCGGTAAAGTTTCATCAAACATTAATGGAATGAGCAGGTTATCCTTAAAAACGAAGTAGGATAAATGCGTGATGATTTCATTCATATAGGAGAAATTGTATTGCATTTGTGTGAGGATTTTTAGATTGGAATCTTCTTGAATCCGTTTGACTGATTTCTCAAGTAAATACGTATTGGCAAATGAGGAAGCTAAAAGAACAATAACCATCGATAACAGGATAGAGCTCAGTACACGCTGCAAATATTTCTTGGATTTATAGAATCCGAAGCCTTTCAAGACGACCAAGCCCCCTCACATGCTCGCGATATTATTGTGGTCCTATCCGGGCAACATCAATGTCTATCCAACCTAGTGCATAGGCTGGTGAATCCGGTTGGAGCCGCAGCATCCCATCCGTTGACTGGATGAACCTTGGATCTGCAATCACTGTGTTCGCGTCAAACTTACCTCCTAGTAAGGAACGCCATGACAGCCAGTCATAAACATGACGATTAAGTATGTCCGCACCTGATGCTGGTAGAGGGAGCTTGCCAGCAATCTGGCAAATGCCCTTAGCTTGATCTTGCCAATAGAGATTCCCATCCGCTTCAGCAAATTTATCTTCACGCCAGTTGACGAAATAATAGAGATAACCTGAATTGTAAATGAGATTCCCCTTCACCCTGACATCTTTGTTATCTTCGCCTGCCATTTCTTGCGTACCAATCGCAGCAATCGCATCAGGATTCGAGACGAGCAAATTCCCTTGAATGAGGTTACCTATCCCTTTGGAAAAAATAAGCATCCACAACTTACCCTCCCCTGTGGAATAGAGGTGCGTCAACACATTCTGAGTCACGGTAAAGTAATCTGAAGCATCATCCAAATAAATGCCAAAGCCGAAAGAGAAATGAATCCCACTATGGTGTAAGCGGTTCCCATGAATGACATTCTGAGTCCCGACGCCCCATGATTCGATTAAACCGCCATCCTGACTGTCCATCATCACATGTGAAATATCATTATAAGCGATGTGATTATTCCTCGTATGCAGGAAATCCCAGTGATTCTCCCAAGTTACCGGTATGTCGTAAATCGTAGATGGCATGACCTTATGTCGTAAACCTTTCAACGATATACCGTATCGTGGCATATGTGAGATTAAGTTATGCGTGATTTCATTATGTCCGCTTTGATAGAGCAGGATCCCGCAACCGTGTCCAATCAGCTCTCCACCATACCGAATCACATTATTCGTGATCGTATGGTCTTTATTCGTGTACGATGCTGCCGCCGAAGTAAAATGCCCTTGAAGCGGTGAAAATCCAGAAGCACATATGCCCATATATCCCATATGTTCAATGATATTATTGTTAATCTGGATGTTCCTCACCTGTTGATCCAAAAATAAGCCGCAGCTGCCTGAATTAACGATTTGGCAATGTGAGATCTCTATATGAGCCGCGTTCTGCATGTAAATCATGCCTTCACGATGCTCATCCCGCTCTACGTTGCTCAAGCCCTCGTCCGCTTGAATCATTTGATAATCGGACCAGAAGTCCGTGCAGGAGAATTGGAGTCCATGCAAATGAAGATGCTGAATAGGCTCATCATGATTGTTGCTTCTCAATTCAATCAGCCTCGTTACCGTTGGGACAATGACTTCTTGCTGTAACGGTATTCCTTTTTTCGGTTTGTAATAGAGCCAGCCTTCCTTCTCATCCAAGTGAAATTGACCCGGAGCTTGAAGAAAATCGAGAGAGCCTTGGATAAAATAACGCGAACCCACACCGATATCCCAAATCGAAGGGTGCTGGAATTGCACAAATCTTGCATCTACATCGTGTGCGTTCAAAGCCCTCAGCTCTGAAAACCAATTCCACTCCCCTTTTCCAGGCCACAGAAATACCTGTGCTTGAGAGAGATCACTTCCGATTGGAATATCCCCTTCACGGTAATGGATTCCTTCTATATAACCAGCCTCTGGCTCTCCTTCTGCTTGGAAGTAACCCGTTGCTGGCAGGCGTGCTTTCGTGATACGTTCACCATCCGCATATAACGTATGGAAGCCCCTTCCAGTTCCCCACCACGCTCGCCACATGTCTGAGCTATAGGGTTCCCAGTTCGTAATGGGCTTGCCTCCCACGATCGTAACGACTTCACCGGGCACATTGCGATAAGTGACACGGTAACCATTTCTTCCGGAATCTCGCTCATCCAGTTGCCAAGTTGTTTCAACATAATAGGTGCCGCCGCACAAAAACACGATGACATCGTGATTCATCCCGTTTTGGATGCAATTCCGAACTGTCATCTGTGCTTTCGTTATGGTTAAAAACGGCTTTTCTTTACTCCCATCGTGATCATCATTCCCAGTTGTCGCTACATAGAATTGGTCTGCCAATGTCATGAGCTTACTCCTTTATACAACATGATAACCTTATTTATGACTAGGAGCTTGAAGGTATACCTCTTTCGTTCGCTTAAGATCCTCATCTTGTTTATTCGTTGACAGATACTATTCTTCCTTCTTACTTCCAGCCAAAAATGTACGCATCACTTGCTCCGCTTTCTGTGTGAGCAGCTCAGAAGTGCGGCTCATAGCTTCCTGAAGTGTCATCGGACCGTTCACGATGCTGTAAATGCTTGTGATGCCGTATTCATGAAGCTTCTCAATCCCCTGCCCAACGGATCCCGATAACACGATAACTGGCACGCCGAGCTTCGCGGCAGCCTGTGCAATCCCCATCGGAGCTTTGCCAGAGGCGGTCTGTGCATCTGTCCGCCCCTCGCCAGTGAAGACAAGTTGTGCATGCTTGAGATGCTCAGTCAACTTGGTATTCTCAATGACAACATCAATACCTCGCTTCGTGCTGGAGGGGAAGAAAGCTTGAAAAGCACCGCCAAGTCCACCTGCAGCGCCAGCCCCAGGGAGATGATGCACAGCGATCCCCGTATGAGCTTCCATCTGATCAGCCCAATGCGTAAGGGCCTTATCTAGCACTTCAACCATCTCTGGCGTAGCACCTTTCTGCGGCCCAAAGACATGGGATGCCCCTTGCGGTCCAATGAACGGATTGGTGACATCGGAAGCAATCGTAAATGTAGATTCAACAATACGCTCGTCCCAATTGGTGGCATCAATATGTCTAAGATGAGTGAGGGCTTGCCCTCCTGCCCCAATCTCACGCCCCTCTTCATCCAGGAGCCGTAAGCCCAACGCTTGAAGCATGCCGCTTCCACCATCGTTGGTCGCACTCCCGCCAAGGGAAAGAATGAAGGAACGATATCCCTGATCGAGTGCATGCTTGATGAGTTGTCCCGTCCCGTATGTCGTCGCCATTAACGGATTCTGCCCTTCCGCTGGAACGAGCATAAGGCCGGATGCTGATGCCATTTCAATTACGCACGTAACACCGTCTCCGAGAACTCCGTACATAGCCGTTACCTCTTCTTGCAGCGGCCCTTGTACTTGGAGAGTAATCTTCTGGCCATGTGTAGCCTGAACAAGACTATCCACGGTTCCTTCTCCCCCATCCGCGATCGGTATGAGGATCGTTTCTATCTCGGGCATGGCTCGCAGAATCCCGGCTTTAATCGCCTCGGCCGCCCCTTCAGAGCTAAGGCTTCCTTTAAATGAATCAGGTGCGATAATAATTTTCATAGCTCAGCCTCCAGGTCGTTGTATCTAACGTTACTTATTAATTAATTTATACAACGCTTGGGTACCACTTTCCTCTTCGCCCATGGCAGCTAATTGCTCATAAAGTGATTTCGCCAGAGTCAGACCAGGAAGCTCCACTTTCATTTCCTCAGCTGATTGTAAGGCAATCTTCATATCCTTAATAAAATGCTTCACGTAAAAGCCTGGCGCAAAATTATCCGCAATCATCCGCGGCCCCAAATTGCTTAAAGACCAGCTTCCCGCCGCGCCGGTTTCTATGCTTTGCAGCACAGTTGTTGGGTTAAGCCCTGCTTTCTTTGCATAAACCAGTGCCTCAACGACACCCATCATGTTACTTGCAATGGCAATTTGATTGCACATCTTCGTATGTTGCCCAGCACCTGCTTCACCTTGATGAACGATATTCGTGCCGATTTTCTGGAAAATGGGCAGCATCTGTTCGAACGCGTCTCGCGCGCCTCCGACCATAATGGACAATCGCGCTTCTCTCGCTCCAATGTCTCCACCGGAGACAGGCGCATCCAAAGCGAATAGTTGCCGAGTCAGCGCTTCGTTATAAATTCTTTTAGCCAGCGATGGGCTCGAAGTCGTCAAATCGATCAAAAAGCTGCCAGGCTGTGCCATAGCGAGAATCCCATTTTGCCCAAAATAAATGTCCTCAACATCGCTCGGAAATCCAACCATCGTCATGATGATCTGACACTTCTGTGCCAACTCCCCTGGTGTTTCTTGCCATACCGCACCCTTCTCTACAAGGTCTTCCGCCTTTGCCTTCGTTCGTGTATAGACATGAACCTCATAACCTGCTTGAATAAAATGCCCTGCCATACTTTTACCCATAACGCCTGTTCCAATGAGTCCTATGATTGGTTGTACTGAATGTTTTGTCATGTGGTAGTCCACCTTTCACCTGTATCTTCTTTTAAACTTATCACCGTCACACCTTCTGGTCAAACACGGATCTCCAACGAGCAAAATACATCCCTAGGCTGATATCATGATGCACATCTTGCGTACATATAAAAGAGGTGTTTGAAACCCATTCATGTACAAGAAAGTGAGGAAATGTAACGCTATGTCCACCATACAAAAGAATAAAGGTTTAGGCATTGTCCTTTCAGGGCTTCTACTAGGCATTCTTATGGCTTCCATGGATAATACCATTGTGGCAACGGCGATGGGGACCATTGTCGGGGAGCTTGGCGGATTGGATAAATTCGTATGGGTAACCTCCGCTTATATGGTTGCAGAAATGGCAGGCATGCCGATCTTCGGGAAATTATCCGATATGTATGGCCGTAAGAGATTTTTCGTATTCGGGCTCCTCGTCTTCATGTTGGGCTCCATTCTGTGCGGTACGGCTGAATCGATTGTCGAGTTGAGTATGTATCGGGCCATTCAAGGGATTGGCGGTGGTGCCCTTGTACCGATCGCTTTCACGATTATGTTTGATGCGGTCCCACCGGAATCCCGCGGTAAGTTAGGTGGCTTATTCGGCGCGGTATTTGGGATGTCGAGTATATTCGGACCGTTGTTAGGCGCCTACATAACCGATTATATTAGTTGGAAATGGGTCTTTTACATCAACCTGCCCTTGGGTATGGTTGCATTTATATTCATTGCCTTCTTCTATAAAGAATCTGTCGAGCATTCGAAGCAGCGCATCGATTGGTGGGGAGCTAGCCTGCTTGTCGCCGCCATCGTATCGCTTATGTTCGCACTTGAATTAGGCGGCAAACAATATGCTTGGGATTCCGCGTTCATCCTTGGTTTATTCGGCCTATTCGCTGTGTTGACGACCGCCTTTATATGTGTTGAGCGCAAAGCAGCTGAGCCGATTATTTCGTTCGGGATGTTTAAGAATCGCTTGTATGCAACAAGTAATGCGGTAGCGATCTGCAGCGGTGCTGCCTTCATAACGGCGTCCGTGTATATTCCGATATTTATTCAAGGTGTCTTAGGCGGGTCGGCCACAAACTCAGGCTTAGTCTTGCTTCCAATGATGCTTGGTACTGTGGTCACTGCAACAGGCGGCGGATTCTTAATGACCAAATTCAGCTTTCGTTCCATCATGATACCAACCATCGCACTACTCGTTGTCGGTACGCTATTGCTAACGACGCTTTCAGGGGATTCACCTCGGTGGCTCGTGACCCTGTATATGATTGTTATTGGACTTGGGATTGGCGCTTCCTTCTCGGTACTCAGTAATGCGGCGATTTACGTATTTGATGCTCGTCAACGCGGCTCAGCCACTTCGACCTTGAATTTCCTCCGTTCCCTCGGCATGACGCTTGGGATTACGGTGTTCGGAATTATCCAGAGCCATGCTTTTACCAGAAAAATGACAGAAGCTTTCACCGCTAACGGGCAATCGCCGGTCGCTATGCCAGCAGGCGATTCACATACCTTGCTGGATCCCGCCAAGAGGCTCGACATTCCAGCCCCTGTGCTGGACAAAATCACAAGTGCTCTATCCTCGTCTATCGTACTCACCTTCGCTTGGACGATCATACCGGCATCATTAGCGTTGATTTTCGCCTTTGCCATGAGTAAAGAGCAGCTAGATCCTACCAAGGAATTCAAAGGTACGACTGAGCATTCGTGAATAAAAAAAAGCTGTCCTCGAGTAGAAGAATCTACTTACGGGACAGCTTTTTTTGCTTAATTAAATACCTTTAAAGGTAAACGCATATTCATACGTACGGTTAGCGAACAACGTAAACTCGGGATGTGTTCTTGCGCCCCAGCTGTCGTCACCGCCAACGCCCATTTGCTTGTAGTTGACACGTACCACAACTTTATCACTTACAGGCAGCTTATAAGGATGATCATGTGCTTCCAGTTCGAAAGGGGAGTATGGCAGAGCATTGAGCTCAACCGTTGGTAAACCTGCGATACGCAATCCACGCCCCGCTGCATTCGTGAGCGTCGCCCAACGAACATCCGTCTTATTGCCACATTCCTGTGGACGCAAGTACGGAACGAACTGTTCTTCGACAGTTCCGTTATGCAGCGCAAGCTTCGCGCCAACATTGCGATCCCAGTGGTTCTCGTGCGGTCCGCGGCCATACCATGCTAAGTTCTCGAAGGAACTGTCCAATTCAAACATGACGCCAACTTCAGGGATTTCTGGCAACTTGTCGCCAGGTGTTAGTTGCATACGAACCTCCACTTCACCAGAGGTGGAAACGGTGTAAACAAATTGTACGTCGGACACAGGCTGTGTCGCTAACCCAAAGCGTACGCGAACTTCAGCGCGTCCTGAATCCAGCGATTTGGCTTGTAAGGAAAGAAGCTTGCGGCCGCTTCCAGCTCCTTGCCACGGCGCACAACGAATATGATGCTGGTTTCCTCGATCATTATCTGTATATGCGCGCCAGAAGTTCGGCACGGGTCCTGTTTGGAAGAGTTCGACTCCTTCGTATACGTAGGAAGTTATATCGCCAGTCAACGCATCCATACGCAGGGCAAAACGGTCCCCTTGAAGCAAGATGCTGTTCTCCGAAGTTGTTACCACTTGCACGGCAGTCTCTGTGGTTAGAGCTGCAGCTGATTCCTTCTCCGCTTCCCAATTACCGGAATTCGTAGTCAAATTCGCTGCTGGAAGGATAAATTGCTCCCAGGCAATTTCATGTCCTTTTGCAGCCCATAATGTGTCGGCCTTCAAGGATAAGCTCAGCGTTAGCACGAATTCATCCCTCGGGAAATGACTTTCCAACGCATCCAACGCAAGCTCAATCGTCGTTGTCTCACCAGGTGCAACGGAATAGGAATGGCTAATCACACGGCTAGCCGCCGCGACACCATTGCGTGTAATCGTCCATGTCCAATCAAATTCATTCAAATTCGTGAATAAGAATTGGTTGGTCACTTGGATTTGGCCTTTCGCCACATCTACCGCTTCGAACTTCACATTCTGGTAGCACTTCTTCACTTCGTGCAGCTTTGGTGAAACCGAGCGATCTGCGAAGATCAAGCCGTTGCCGCAGAAATTGCCATCATTCGGCGTGTCGCCAAAATCGCCGCCGTAGGCATGATAACTGATGCCATCCGGTGTCGTTGTCCGAATGGATTGATCGATCCAATCCCAGATGAACCCACCTTGAAGGACCGGGTATTTATCGAACAACTCCCAGTACTTAAATAAGTTACCGCAGGAATTCCCCATCGCGTGACTGTATTCACAAAGAATAAACGGCTTCTTCGGCTGGTTTTTGGCGTATTCTTCGATTTTCTCAATTTTGGAATACATTTGACTTTCCATATCCGATGCTCTTTCGGATTCGCGCCACCAGTACACACCTTCATAGTGAACAACTCTGGAAGGATCAGCTTCACGGAAGAAATCATGCATTTTCAAGAAATTATCGCCACCAAAAGACTCATTACCGAGCGACCAAATAACGATGGATGGATGATTCTTGTCTCTTTGCAGCATGGAGTTCGCGCGATCCAGAACAGCACCAGTCCACTCAGGTCGACTTCCAGGCACCGTTTCACCTAATTCATATTGTGGATAGCTCCATGAACCGTGCGTTTCTAGATTGGTTTCATCAATTACATATAAGCCATACTGATCACAAAGCTCATACCACCGCGGATTGTTCGGGTAATGTGAGGTCCTCACTGCATTGATATTGTATTGTTTCATCAGTAATATATCTGCTAGCATGCTTTCCTCTCTAACGGATCGACCGCGATCACGATCAAACTCGTGACGGTTCACACCTTTGAACGTGATAACCTGACCATTGATTTTCATCAAGCCATCTTCGATTTCAAACTTACGGAATCCGACTTTACAACTTTCTGTCTCGATAAGTTCGCCTTCTTCATTTGATAAACGAAGTACCAACGTATACAAGTATGGATTTTCCGCGCTCCATTTGGCCGGACGCGCCATGTGAGTCGACAGTTCAATGGATTGCTTAGCCGTATCATTCGTTTGAACATCAACACGTAGCGGCGCATCCCACATTGCTTGCTGCTCGCTATCGTATAACATCGCTTCAACATGGTGCACGCCTTGACTTTTCAGATCATAATTCGTGATGGTCGCTTGAATGCGTAGTTCAGCATCTTCGCAAGCGCTGTCTAGATGCGTGTCTACTTTAAAATCAGCAATATGTACGGTAGGTGTCGTGTATAGATACACATCGCGGAAAATCCCACTCAAGCGCCAGAAGTCTTGATCTTCTAACCAGCTTGCATCACTCCAGCGATACACTTCCACCGCAAGCTTATTCTCGCCCTCGATCAGATATGGCGTAATATCAAAATCCGCAGGTGTAAACGAATCCTGGCTAAAGCCAACCATATCACCATTCACCCATACATAGAAAGCTGACTCTACCCCTTGAAAGCTTAGGTACACGGGCTGACCATCCCAACCTTCCGGGATCGAAAAGCTGCGCACATAAGAACCGACAGGATTATATTTCACCGGGGCAAATGGCGGCTTAATATCTTCGTGACCTACCCAAGGGTAAATGATATTCGTGTATTGCGGAAAGTCAAAGCCTTGCAACTGCCAATGCGAAGGTACGGCAATTTCCGCCCAATTGCTGCTATCAAAGTCCACTTTATAGAAATCCTGCGGACGTTTGTCTGCATTTTCAGCGAAATGAAAGTTCCATGTGCCATTTAAATTTTGATAAAATTGCGAAGCCTCTCGAACGCCTGCCAGCGCTTCCTCTTCCGTGTGATAAGGCATTAAGGTAGCATGAGCCTCTAACCGATTCAATTGATAGATGTCAGGATTATTGTTCCATTCGGGGTAACCATTTTCGGGTGCTGTGTATACAAATTTATTCGCCATGGATGTATGCCTCACTTTAGGTTATTGGATTATAAATCAACCTGCTTCCCTCATTGTACAAGACAACTATTTCTTTTAAAATATAAGATACTACGCATCACATATTAAAAAATGAAAGAGATGGACTTGTCATGGCTATTGATTATAGAAAGTTTTTCGTAATTACCGAAACGGACCGCAAGCTCCCCCTGATCCTCGAAACCATCGGATATGAACGCGAGCAGCAGTATTATGAAAGGCATGAGGGATATCCTTGCTTTCATTGGCTGCAAACCATCTCCGGTAGTGGGGAAATCATTCTGGACAGCGGCCCCGTTAAACTTGGCGAACGGCAAGGGATGCTGCTCGCTGGCGGTATCCCTCATACTTATAACGTGACTGACACGCCATGGTCCACGTGGTATTTAACGTTCGATGGCGCGTTAGCTGCATCTATCGTGCATGCCTTGGAAATTCCTTTATCGTCGCAAATCAGCTGGGGACCTGATACGCCGCTCGCTACTATTCATGAATATTACTATCATAAATATCGGGATAGTCATGATTTCACCGGAACCAACGGTTCCTTAGAAATCTATCAATTCCTGACGCTGCTTAAGAAGCACGGCATCTTGAACAAAAGTGCCTCCTTCTCGCAAAGTCACGAGCGGCTTCTGCCGCTTCTGCTCCAGCTCGAACAAAACTTCGCTGCCGCACATGTTGGTCTGAGCTGGATGGCCACTCAGCTCGGTGTCTCTGCGCAGCATGTAAATACATTATTTCGTCGTGCTTTCGGACTCTCTCCGTACCAATATCTGCTTCAGCTGCGCCTGCAGAAGTCCAAGGAAATGTTGATCGCTCAGCCTAATCTAACAGTAAAACACATCGCAGAAGCTACGGGGTTTCTGGATGCGTCGCATTTCATCTCGACGTTTCGTAAAGCCGTCGGGCAAACGCCGGATGGTTTTCGGCATCCTTATGTGAAGTGAGTGGGCTGCTCAGACGGGGTGGGAACCGGGATTGAGTCGGGTGCCGATGTGTTGGCGTGTGGCCTAATCCCATTTTCTAAATAAATGGAAAACCTCCATCTATTTGAGCTGATTTTGCGACTTTTTGAAGAATAAATGGAAAAAGTAAAGCTAATCTTTGGTTTTTGATCACTTTTAATAAAAATGGTAAAAATTAACTGTATTTTTTACAGCTATTTGATTTTTCTAGACGATATGAATCAAATTAACTACATATTATACAGTTATTGTTATTTTCATTTAGCTTGTTCGTTAGGTGTTGGTCGGTATTGTTGATTTGGTGGAGATAGTGTGTTGGTCTATCGTGCTAATGCGCTGTTGAAGCTGATGCGTCTATAATGAAGATTTGTCGTTCGAACTAGGATGCTGGTGTTGCTCGTATTGCTCTTATTGCTCTTATTGCTCGTATTTCTTCTACCGCTCGTTGCTCCTATTCCACCCTAGATGAATCTTTTAACTCTTAATCTTGTACATACCACAGAAAAATCGTCCTTCGAAGAACCTTCGCCTTCAAGCACCGCTCCAAACGCAAAAAAAAACCGCCTCAGCGGTTTTTGCATATATGTATACATGTACTTATGAGATTTTATGATTAGCGTTGAATTCGCTATACACTTCCAGCAGTTTCTGGACGAAAACCTAAAATCTCCAGATTCGACGAAAACTTGAAATCGGTTACATCTGGTGTGAAAATCAAGGGCAGCCCCCACCACTGGTGAGGGCTCCTCATTTATTTATATTTCTGAATAAAAGCAATGGCACTTGCAATATCTGTCTCTGGCTGTTCGCCGACTTCACGTTCGATCGTTAGATAACCTTTATACCCAATCTCTTGCAGAGCTTGGAAGTAGCGATCGAAATCGACATGACCTTCACCCAGAGCCAACTCGCGATACGTATCGCCAGATGTAGCTGCTTCCGCAATGCTCTCGTGTGTCATTGGTTTGTAGCCAAGTGAGCCATACACCTGACGCGGATCTGCTTGACGAAGTCGAATCCCGTCCTTCACATGCGTGTGAACGATGTAATCCTTCAAGGTGTATACACCTTGAACAGGATCATCTCCCGTTACCATGACCATATTTGCTGGGTCAAAGTTAACTGAGACACCCTTGGTGGATAAGTTATCAAGGAAGCTTTTCAGATGTGACGATGTTTCAGGACCTGTTTCCACTGCAAAATAGGCGCCTAAACTGCTCGCATAAACACCAAGCTCTTCACAAGCTTGCAGCATCGTTTGATAAATGGGATCGTTCCGATCCTCTGGCACTACGCCGATATGCGTCGTTACTACAGACGAACCTAGTTCAACAGCGAGATCAAGAATGCGCTTGGATTTTTCAATTTTCGCTGCATTTACCGTCTGATCTTGAAAACCATGTCCACCTAGATCGCCGCAAAGCGCTGAGATTTGAAGATCCAATGACGCAATGTAGTTACGTAACTCTTTACGCGCCGCCGCGCTTAAGTTCGCCGGGTCCATCTCGCCGGAAACCGCATAGATTTGAACACCATCCGCACCAAGTTCCTTTGACTTCTTTAGACCATCCCGTAATCCAAGACGCAAGCTATCTACCATAATTCCAATAGGATTGATAATCATATTTGCTACACTCCTTATCGCGAACTAAACGTTAGTTGATTTCATCCCATAATCTGCGGATGTTCTGCAAACCGATGGATGTGCCTTTTTTACACTCTTCCATCCCTTCAAATTCCAAGGAAATGTAACCGTCGTAGCCTGAGTTTTTGACCACACGCAAGATTTCACGCATATTCAAATCCCCTTGACCCACGATCGCTCCGCGCAAAAAGGTACCATAGGATGACTTGAACCAGCCTTCTCCTGGATTCTGATTGGAAGGACGTATGTAGAAATCCTTCACATGGACAATAGAGGCATAAGGAAGATTATTCGTCACGGCAGCAACGGAATCCTCGTCCACGCATACAAAATTACCAACATCCAAAGTTGTCTGGAAATTTGCACGATCAACAGCATGAATCAGGGCTTGAACACGTTCACTATGCTGCACGAAGAATCCATGATTCTCAACACTCGTCACAATGCCAAACTGGCTTGCATAGTCAGCAATCTGACGGCATGCTTCAGCTAAACGTGCCAAGTTAGCATTGAAATTGCGAATGGATAGATCTTCACTTCGCGCGACATCGTGGCGCATTTTGGTAACACCTAATCGGGCAGCAAGATCGACCTCGCCCTTCACCCGCTCAATTTCCTGGACATATTCCTCTTCGGTCTCTGTTAGGAAATTAGCTCCGATGGCGTAATTGGAAATAACTATACCTCGGGCCTGAGCCCTCTCACGAATCGCATCCGCAAGCGCAAAGTTACCCGGTAAATCATACCCCAATGGTACAATCTCGACATGTTCACCTCCCTGATCCGCAATCCAATCGATAACGTCCATGATCGACATTTCCCCAGACTTTAACGCCTGATACAAGCTATATGTGCTTACGCCCAGCTTCATACGTGTTCCTCCAATACTCCTATGCTCCGATTCGTTCGGGCTACAATCTGATTTCTTGGCCCTTCGCTGCGGATTCATAAATACCGCAAAGAATTTTCATCATTTCAAGGCCGTCTTCCACTGGGCTAATCGGCGTTTGGCCGGTTTGACAGCAGGACACGAAATGATTGATTTCATTTTGGAACGCGCCGTGAATGTCAATCGATTTGTTATCAATTTGTGGTGTCACATTCGTAATCGTATCCAGCACCTCAGTGACGAACGTGATTTCAGGCTCTAGCTCAACGCCGCCTTTGTCGCCATACAACTTGACAGCGATTTCATCCTTCTTAGCATGAAGCGTGAAACTCACATCCACCATGAGGGAAGCCCCATTGTCAAAACGAATCAATACATTCGCCAAATCCTCAACCGTATTGCGTTCCGCATCATAATCAGCTGCTTTATAGAACGATAAGTTCTTCACATTCTTCCGATTTCCAAGCTTGTTATACGTATGTCCGCTTACTGCAACTGGCTTCGGTCTGCCCATTAAGTACCAACACACATCAATGACATGCACACCAATATCAATCAATGGACCGCCACCTGAGCGTTCAACATCCGAGAACCATCCACCAGGATTTCCTAAGCGACGAAGGCAAGACGCTTTCGCATAATAAATCTCTCCCAATTGACCATTATCTATAAAATGCTTCACTAACTGAGCATTCGTATCATATCTTCGTACAAATCCAACTTGTAGAATCTTCCCTGTTTCACGAACCGCATCTTGGATACGCTGCGCTTCTTCTACGGTTTTGCAAAGCGGCTTCTCTACCAGAACATGCTTGCCAGCATGAAGAGCAGCAATACTGATCTCAGCATGTGTATTATTCCATGTACAAATACTGACGGCATCAATGTCCGGATTGGCGAGCAGTTCTTTATATTCAGTATAAATGTGAGCAATTTCATATTTCTCTGCTTTTGCAGCTGCACGCTCACGATTAAGGTCACAGACAGCAACAATGACAGCATCCTCTGATTTCGTATATGACGCAAAGTGCAAATCTGAAATGGAACCCGCACCGATAACACCAATTCTCAATTTATTTACGCTCATTGCACATTCAAGCCTCCTTAAAGTATCTACCCTTTAAAGTTAACATGCTTTGGGCATAGCGAGAATACCTAAAATACGCAGCTGCATGGACTATATGTTCAAAACCCCTCGCATCGACTTGCTGTTTAGTCTCATGGGATTAGTATAATTTTGCCCGTACTTTGTCTACTCTCCAGTAATCTATGCGCATCTGCGCCTTCCTTCAAAGCAAATCTCGTCAACGTATCCAGCTTCAAGCTTCCGTCTCGAAGTGCATCGAATAGATCATGAGCTCGCTTTATACGATTCTCTAAGCTGGTCACGTGATTCCAGAGGTCTCCGCCTGTTAACGTTTTGGATGTATCCATTAACATTCTCGGATCGACAGGCGCAGGATCACCGCCAGCCATGCCATAGAATACGACAGTCCCTTTCGTGCGAACCGCTGCGAAGCTATCCATTAAAGTTGAGCCAACGGAGTCATAAGCAACCTGGACGCCGCCTTTTTCATTGGACCATTGCTGAACTTCATGAACCCAGTCCTTGGTGTATAGGATGACTTCATCAGCACCCGCATCAAGAGCGATTTGTCTTTTAGCCTCGGATGACGTTACTCCCATCACCCTAGCACCTTGCCTTTTGCACAATTGAATCAAAAGTTGACCCACTCCCCCTGCCGCAGCATGGATGAGTACTTCATCGCCAGCTTGAACACGATAGCTGTCGTTCACGAGGTAATGCGCGGTCATTCCTTGCAGCAGAAGTCCAGCTGCCTGTTCATAGGTAATATCCGCAGGCAGTGGTATCGCGCGGTCAACTGGCACGGCGACTAACTCCGCATTCGCAAAGGGAACATCCGCAAAAGCGATGCGATCCCCGACATGTATATGCGTCATATGCGCAGGCACCCATTCAACAACGCCCGCTCCCTCGTATCCTAGAATATAGGGCGGCTCCCCTGCCAAATGATAGTTACCTTTGCGACGGTAGACGTCAGCAAAATTCAGACCTATCGCTTTCGTCCGAACAATAAGCTGATCCCCTTGTACGATAGGATCTGGAATCTCCTTATATATGAGGACTTCGGGACCACCGAATTGTTCGAAAATTAATGCTTTCATGTGCAACCTCCATCGATTAATTAACCGTTGTTATTTTAACATACGCGATGGGTGCAGCAAAATAAATTGGCTTTCTCTTTTCAAGTCGCAATCCAACAAAAATACCGTCATACGCAAGAAGCGTACAACGGCATTTGAACTACACGAGATTATTGTATGCTCAGATCCAACCTACTGGGTAGTTCAGTAATTGGCTTAGGTTTATTAATAAAATAGCCCTGTATGCCCCAGCACTGCATGTCTGAGAGCATATGGAAATGATCACTCGTTTCGATACCTTCAGCTACAACGAGCAAATTCAATGCTTTGGCCATAGCGAGTATAGCCGCGATGAGGGGGACATTCCCATCCGCAATGAATAGACGGTCAATCTTCAGCTTATCTATCGGCAGAAGCGTCAGCATGCTTAGCGACGAATAGCCCGTTCCGAAGTCGTCTAACGCAATCGTAAAGCCTGCCCCGCGCAGCTTACTCAAAATCAACTGTACTTCCTGCAACGAGTGAAGCGTCGTGCTTTCAGTAATTTCTAATTCCATCACAGAGGGCTCCACACCCTCCTCCTTCAAAATTTGCAACACTTGTCCAACAAAAAACTCCTCATTCAGTTGAATGCGTGAGATGTTGACTGAAATTTTGAAGAGAGGTCCGTACATTTCCTTCAGTTGATGCCAATCCTTACAGGACTGACGAATGACCCAATAACCGATAGGTACAATGAGACCTGTTTCCTCTGCAATCGGAATGAAATCACTGGGTTGCACAGGACCGCCATTTTTGCTATGCCATCGCAATAATGCTTCTGCACCAACAGCTCGCCCCGACGCCGGATTATAAATAAGTTGGTAATGCAAGTGCAGTTCATCTTTATCAATCGCTTGCGAGAGAGCCAATTCATGAATGAAATTCTCAACATGATTATAACGGGAGGATGCTTCAAATAAATGATAACGCTTTCGACCTGATCCTTTGGCAGTGTACAGCGCAATATCTGCTTGCTTGAGCAAATCTTGAATCGTTTCTTCGTGCTTCCGCTCCGCAATTCCGATGCTCACATTCACTTTCACCGCATGTTCATCTACGCGAAAAGGAGCATGGAAAAGCTCACACAACTGCTCTGCCGTCTCTTCGGTCCGTATCGCGGGCATGGAATCCACAACAACGAATTCATCTCCGCCAAGGCGCACGAGCGAATAACGATTGTCCCCAAACTCCTCTATAAGGCGGCACGCCACTTCAACAAGCACCGAATCTCCAGCCTGATGGCCAAAGGTGTCATTAATATTTTTAAAATTGTCCAAATCCAATAAATAGATCGTTGAAGGCTCTACGACATGCTCAAGTAGATATCTGCGATTAAACAAATTAGAAAGATCATCTTGATAAGCGTAGTAATACAACATATTTTCCTGCTGCTTACGTTCTGTAATATCCCGAGTCACTGAAAAGATAAAGCTAACCGTCCCATTCTCATCCAAAATAGGGGTTAAAATGCTCTCTCCGCTGTGCATCCCATTGGGTAATTTAACGCCATCCTCGAACCGTATCGTCCGTCGTTCTTCGACAACCCGAGCATATTTTTTATATAAATAAGCTGCCATCTGGCTCGAGTTGGATTCGAAAAAAGACGTCCCCATTCGATCCATTGTAATTCCACTAAATTTCGTTGCGGCCTGATTAACGTAGTAATACATAATCTCCGTACCAGATACCTTCATAATGTAAATAGAATCTTCAATATCATCCAGCATCATTTGCAGTAAATTCAAATCCAATGTTGTCGTTGCAGGAATTGTCATCCGTAGAACTCCTTTTTCCGAATAACCTAAGCGGTATGCCCGGTATGGGCCGTTAGTACTACCATTTCGACAGAGTCCTACTATTTTCCTCCCTAAATGGTCCTAGCGTTTCATCACTTAACTCTCCGTTGCTACCGCATTGAAAAATAAGCGTTTTGTGCTATTCATAATCGTTTTACTTCCTTACTCCAAAGAGCGCTAAGCCTTACAATTGCATTAAGCAAGCAATAAAAGCTAACTCACATGGGAGGTTATCCAAATGATAACAAAAGGCGATCCATTTTCACACACGCAGTACGTCAACGAAGGCTATAGCGGTCCTATACAAGGCCTTACGCTGGAAGAATCAGATACCTACTATAATCAATTCTTCGAGGTCATCGGACAAAATAAATACGAGCCCGGCCCCACGAAAATGAACTTGTCCGCTTGGCATCAGCACCATCACTGGGCATATACGCTTGCTACGCATCCGAGCATCATTAACGCAATGAAACAGATTCTCGGAGATGACCTCGTGCTATGGGCTATGCATTTCTGGTACAAAGAGCCTAATAATGATAAATTCATTCCTTGGCACCAAGATATCAATTATTGGCCAATGGAACCTGCGATCAATGCGACAGCTTGGGTAAGCTTGGGATGGTCAATTCGTGAAAACGGATGCCTCCGTGTTATCCCAGGAACGCACAAATCGTTCGTTGCACATGTGGCTACTGGAACTGATCAAAGTGCATTTGAGCAAGGCCTTCCGCCAGAGTCCATCGACGAATCCTTAGCCATCGACTTAGAGATGTCCCCGGGGCAGATTGCCTTTTTTAATGAAGCTACCTTCCATGGCTCTGAAAATAATACATCAAACATACCTCGTGTAGCCTTCTCGGTCCGTTATACGACCCCCGAGGTCAAGTTCAAAATTGAAGAGTGGGGCGGTGATACTACGCGTATCCGTACGTTCCTCGTGAATGGTGAAGATCGTTTGAAACGCAATGAAGATATTAAAGGTGTAATACCGACTGCGTAATACAACCACACTGCACCACCTCGTCTTGTCATAGCGAACATGATAGAATAATAGAAACAGACGAGACTGGGTGCGGAGGGAACCGCTTTGAATTCTTTTCAGATGATGATTGAAGCGTTAGAAATCCGATTTCTGCATATTACACAATATCAGCTCGATTATCACTGGCAAGCCCAAGGCCGTACACTCCGACATTGCGTCATGTGGTTCGTGCATAAGGGAAGCTTCCAACTGGAAGTTAATCAAACTTCCTTACGATGTAAAGAAGGCCATATCGTGATTCTGCCTGCTGAAAGCTTAATCAGCTTTCATGCCATTTCAGATGAGCTATTGTTAACCAGCATCAACTTCGATGCCGAAATCTCCTTAGTGAGTAATCGAAGCTGGATCCAGCTTTTGAATATTCCGCTGCTCTATGAGGATAGTGCAAGTGTAGTTGAACCTTTTATTCACGAAATGCTGCGCTCTGAACGTGACCCTTCCCCCTATGTTCATCTGCTACAACAGTCGTCCTTGCTCCGCATCTTGCATGCATTGCTGCATACACGAGGGGTGGCTGAGCCCAGCTCGAGTTTTTCGCACTTGGATAAACGGATTCACACGATCATCCATTTCTTACACGCCCATCCGCAACAAATGCCGGAAGTCCATGAGTTGGCAGAGCTTGTTCAGCTAAGTGACTCTCATTTGCGCAAGTTGTTTATTAAGCAAACCGGTCAAGCGCCGCTCCATTTCGTCCATAGCATCAAAATCGAACAAGCCAAGAAGCTCCTCGCGACTAGCATGAAGCCCATCTCACAGATATCTTATGAGCTTGGCATTGAAAATGCGAACTATTTCTCCCGAATGTTCAAAGTGAAGACAGGCTTAACTCCCCTGCAATATCGCCAACAATTCGGATTGTGGCTTAATGCCTAGGAAAATGAATCAAACAGAAAACCTCCAGCTTATCTCGGATTAACGCTGCACACGCAGTCGATACCGAAAAGTTGGAGGTTTTGCTTTTCATCCTTCGCTTATGCCAATTCCAACGTTACAACAATGCTTACTTGAGCACCTACTTCAGCAGCAGCTAGATCGATTAGATACACCGTCTCGGTACCGCCTTCGTGATTCTGATGCTCCACAGCTTGGAACGATGCCTGCAGCTGTTCGGCATCATAGCGTAACACCTGCTGAGACACTTTCTCTGCCGAGCTATCCGCAAGTACAATCTCCCCAGCCTGTCTAAGAACTGGCTTATGCTGAGTAATGAATCGTTCCGTTACCGCTGCACCAGACTCTCGAAATTCGAAGACATCCGAAAGGGTTAGCTTCCCTTGCTGTTTATCAAACTCGAAGCTGCGCTCGAGCTTCTCTAAGGTCGGCTCCGCATACGCCTTCGCCAAATCCAAGCTGAACCTGTCACTACGCTCTGAGAGGTCTGCGGCTAGCACCTGGGCGCCATGCGAACGGCCCTCCTGTTGGTAGTTGCCGTTGATGATCGGAACACTGTGACCGGCTGAGCTGTTACAGAGAATCGAATACCGCTCATCACCGAAGTATTGCTTCGTGTATAAGCCTGCTCCCAAATCCTCAAACCATCTAACCCCATCTACAACCCATAAGAAGTGGCCAATGTCGTTGTGATTATGCGGTTCATCGTTATGTCCGCCTTTGGCAGCGAAACTAACGACTTTGTTTCCTACCTCTGCTCGGCTGACCATCCATTGTGCTTCAGATAGGAAGTCTGACTGCAGCGGCATTTCCTCCCGTTCGCGAAGTAACGGTACATTCAACCACACCACATTACGCACAGCACTTGCGAAGCGCCCGCAATGATCAATTGTATGTGGTTGATTCGCTAGAGTTGGAATACGAATTTCGGCAAATTGCTCGCACAACCGGCTGAATATGCCAATTTGAATGCCATTCTTCTTCGAACAGTCGGAAAAATTGGCAATATGATTGCCTTGCAAGAAACAGCGCTGTGGGAATTGAGCGACTCTGCGTGCTTTGGCATCGGTTTGAAGAATATCCACCTTGCCGCCCGTACGCTGCTTCAGCAACTCGCTAAAATACACATAATAACCAAACCCATAGTACCAGTAGCCTAAGCCTTCCAGACAAGCTCCTTCGTCAGAAAAGCCTTCCAAAAAGCAATCCATCGAAGCGAGAACACGCCCAATGATTGGCAGCAGCGCTTTCGAGTCTGGTATTAAATAAATAGCCGTCATACCAATGTTTCCTGCACAAACCGCGGACCAATTAATATCACAGGTTTCCCACCAATAAGCTCGCTTAATGGCCATATACGGCTCAAGGACTCGGTTCATGATCTCACGGTGCACTCTTCTCACAACAATACCATTTAACTGATCTCGGAATATATGACAGGTCTCACTTAGTGCATGTGCGGTTTCCGAAGCAAATAAATCAATATGTTTGAATTCTTCGCCCTCAACAGCCGCATCATGATTCATTAAATGTGCTGGCAAACACCACGTATATTCATCGCAAATAGCCCAGATCGTATCTTCCAAAGCAGACACATAAGGCTCAATACCATCCTTCAACGCGGCTACGACCAAAGCTGCTAAGCGGCGGCGGCGATCAAAATAGCGTGTTTCGAACTCCATTCGCGTACCTTGGGAGCGATAAAAATCCCACTCTTTGAAGGGTAACGCTGCAATTGGCTCCCTTTCAAATGCCTGAATTAAGGGTGTGATCTCGTTATATACCGATGCGAGCAGAGGACTCTCCGTTTGCTTAATCGGTGTTTGGACCACCTGCAAGGCTTCGCCAAACAAGCGGCTGTGGTCACTCTCAGCTTCTAGCAATGCTTCCAATAATAATCGACTATTCATAGATTATCCTCCCTGCCTACACACTATTCTTTAACTATAACCCCATCATATATCAACAAACTAGCTACTATTTTGACCACTCTACGTCAAATAATGACCACTTTTCTTCTATAAATAGTAAGAAAAGCTTCTCGCACGTTGCGGAAGCTTTCAATTCTAAAACTATGCGATATGTAATTGCCTACTCTGCAGCTCCCACTGCCTTCAACCAAGCGTTGGCAATTAATGCGTGTCCAGCAGGAGACGGGTGAACGCCATCTGGTGCCCAGAAAGCGCTATCAGCTTGCGTAGAAGCTTGGGCAAACAAACCGTCTAAGCATAGTAGACGTGCGCCGAATTCTCTGGCTAATTCACGGATGGCCGTGATCTTAGGATCCAAATCTTCTCTCCATAGCTTGCGATCCTCAGGCACTGGCAGTACAAATGGCTCGATAAGAAGCAGCTTCGCTCCCGTACTTGATGTCCGTTCTAGCAGCTGACGGTACCCCTCTTTAAATTTCTCGGTTGAGGTCCCTTCATTACGATCAAATCTACGCCACGTATCGTTGATGCCAATATAAATCGAAACCAGATTTGGTTTCAAATCCAAACAATCTTGCTGCCATCTCTCTTGCAAATCAGGAACACGATTGCCAGAAATCCCTCTGTTCAAGAACTTAACCTGTTTCTCCGGATATTTCGCTGAAAAAAGTGCAGCTGTCATAAGTGCATAGCCTCTGCCTAGATCGTTGCCATTATCACGAATACGTCCTGCATCCGTAATACTATCTCCTTGAAATAGAACGGTATCTCCTTGCTCTACCCATACTGCCATCCTCATGAATCCTCCTTTGATTGACCAAGCCTTCTTCTTACGTACTGATGAGATAAATTCCTCACAAATTATACCATGTCTAAGGAGGCGAGTGTACAACCAATCTCATCGAAAGATGTGATGCATTTTAGGTATTTGCGTTTAAATCATGACATATTTGGACAAAAAGATACGTATTACCCAAATAAACGACGAACCCATCCACTTTGGATAGGCGTGTCTATTGGACAAGGAGTCTTGCTCATGGATGCCATGTCTACGGTCTCACCCATCTACATCTCAGACCAGTTGGAAGATAATTTGCGTGAACTCCATCTCATTTATTATAAATGTCATGATATTCACATACACACATTCAACATCGGTCAAACGACCAAAGCTTTTGTTATTTATGTCGAGGGCTTAATTGATCTTGAACTTCTAAATAAAGATGTACTCACACCCTTAATTAGCGAGCCTGAAGCTGAATGGAACTACACGGTCAAGGAATTATCTGCTCTTGTCTCTATCTCGAATATCGCTGAAATTGTCCGTATGGACGATTTAATTTCCCATTTATCTTGCGGTTGTGTTGGACTTTTTGTGCAAGGTGTTCCCACTTGCTTCGCACTAGGAGTAGCCAAATGGGATAAACGCGCAATTAATGAGCCCACTGCTGAATCCGTGGTTCGAGGACCGCGCGAAGGCTTTACTGAAACACTCTTAGTTAATACGTCCATGCTGCGCAGGAAAATTAAGACTCCAGCGATGAAAATGATTGCTTACACCATTGGTACCCACACGAAAACTACCGTTATTGTCGTATACATGGAAGGCATCGCGAGAGATTCGCTCATTGAGGAAGTGGATCAGCGAATTAGTGAGATACGCATCGACGGCATATTGGAGAGTGGCTACATTGAAGGACTGATTGAGGATAGTCCTTTTTCGCCATTTCCTCAAATTCAAGTAACTGAGCGACCTGATGTAGTCTGCGCTGCACTTCTAGAAGGTAAAGTCTCCATTCTTGTCGATGGGACACCCTTCGCCTTAATAGCACCAGCCACACTCTTTTCCATGCTGCAATCTCCAGAAGACTACTACCAGCGTTTTATCATTGGTACATTGATTCGTTGGTTGCGCTATGTCTTTTTCTTTACAGCGCTTTTGTTGCCATCCCTCTACATCGCAATTTTAACGTTCCATCAAGAAATGGTTCCAACTTCGTTGCTGCTAAGTATCGCGAAGTCGCGAGAGGATATTCCTTTCCCTGCGCTTGTAGAAGCTTTGCTCATGGAAATCTCATTTGAAGCCTTGCGTGAGGCAGGTGTTAGACTCCCTAAACAAGTTGGCGCTGCTGTCAGTATCGTTGGTGCGCTCGTCATTGGACAAGCAGCGACATCAGCAGGCCTAGTATCCGCACCGATGGTTATGGTCGTTGCCATTACTGGGGTTGCTTCCTTCATGATGCCGCAGTATGCAACTGGCATTGCACTGCGTATGCTGCGATTTCCTATCATGTTCTTGTCTGGCATGCTCGGGTTATTAGGTCTGATGCTAGGATTCATTGTCATTATCATCCATTTGTGCTCATTACGTTCTTTAGGCGTGCCCTATCTTCAGCCGCTTGCTCCAATTAAGGGGAGTGAACTGAAAGATGTGCTTGTTCGTGCCCCGATTTGGTCGATGAGGCGTCGACCTCTCTTCACGGTCAATTCGAACAATATTCGTCAACCTGAGGGGCAAAAACCAGATCACCTTAAAGGAAATGATGCCCATGATCGAAAAAGGTAGAATCTCCCCCATGCAGATGGCGCTCCTCATGCATCCGACGATACTAGCTACAGCAGCACTTTCTGTCCCGTCCATTACGATGAGAGTAGCTGGAATAGATATGTGGATGGCGCCTATCCTGTCCTCACTTGTTGGTCTTTTAACCATCTATATTGTTTATCACTTACATATGAGATTTCCAAATGATACTTTCGTGCAATATGTGCCACGGATTATAGGACGATTTGCAGGTGCGCTAGTTGCCTTTTCGTATGTCGCAGCCTTCCTATATTCCGCAAGCATAAGCGTGAGAGAGTACGGTGAGTTTATTACGGGTAATTTTTTAGTGGATACGCCCATGCTTTTCGTTGTGGTACCTATCATTGCAGTATGTGCTTATGCACTATATGAAGGCATTGAAGTACTTGCCAGATCTTCACAGATCCTGATTCCGGTAGCGATTTTTATTATTTTCGCAATGGTCACTTCCCTAATTCCTGACTTTCAACTTAAACACATGCAGCCTTTTTGGGGAAATGGTCCTCTGCCACCACTACTAGGATCTATTGTTCCTGCCTCTTGGTTCTCCCAATTTTTCGTTCTGTCATTCTTATATCCGTATCTAAATAAAAAGGAACTCGGAATGAAATGGAGCATCTACGGTGTGCTGTCCGTCATGATTACGATGTTAGCTATTAACTTGCCTATTTTGTTAATTTTTGGCGAACTTACTCCAGCGATGAACTATCCATTTCTGGTAGCTGTACGATATATATCATTGTCTGATTTTTTAGAGCATCTTGAATCCCTGTTAATGGCCGTATGGTTAATTGGCATTTTCGTGAAGATTACCATGGTTTATTATTTGGTCCTGCTGGGGACAGCTCAATTATTCAAGCTATCTGACTACCGCCCCATAATAATACCTATGGGATTCCTCATAATACTGGTCAGTATATGGATTTCCCCTAATTTCCAGGAAATGAATCATGCACTTAGTACGAGTATCCCTTTCTTTTCCCTGTTGATGCAACTGGTCATCCCAGCTTCTCTACTCGTTACGGTTGTAATTAAAGGGAGGATGCTTCGGCGATGAGTTCCCCTAAACGTCACCGCGGATTACTGTTTGCGCTAGTACCGAGCCTGCTCATGCTTACAGGATGCTGGGATCGCATTGAAGTCAATGATGTCGCTTTAATTACAGGCGCAGCTATAGATAAGGTGGGACCAAATACCATTTTGCTATCTGTTCAAATCTTCGTACCAAGGACCTCCTCTAACAATGGAATGGGTGGTCAAGGGGCTAATGTTGGCAATCAGGCTTCTATCGTTACTTCTGCTACGGGAGAGAATATTCCTGATGCGCTATCCCATATTCAAGAGAAGCTGCCACGGAAATTATTCTGGGGGCATGCAGAGGTATTTATTTTTAGTGAGGATATTGCCAAGGATGGCATTCGAGATGAAATTGATTACTTAATGCGTGCTCCACAGCCAAGAGAACGTGCCTACATGTACGTAACCAAAGGAAAGGCGAGGCAAATGCTTACGACTCAGTCCTTCCTTGAACGAAATTCAGCGGAGATTATGCGAGAAATCTCGAAAGGTAAACTTTCTCTTAGTGTTACGCTTGCTGATCTTGCTCATATGCTTGTCAAAGAGACTGGTGCGGCAGCAACTCCATGGATAGAAATGCTGCCTGCATCTGCACCAAACAATTACGATAGCATCCCTTCTCCAGTGAATGGTACGGCTATTTTCAAAGATGGCAAAATGGTTGGCGTTGTCGATGAATTTACCACCAGAGGGATACTCTGGATCCGCAATGAAATCAAACAAGCAGTCGTTACCGTGAATCCGGAAGAAAAAAGCCCTAACTCTGTTTCACTTCGATTAACAACCAGTAAAACCAAGATTAAACCATTGATTCATAATGGAATCTGGACATTGGATATCCAAATACGAACAGAAAATAATGCCCTGCAAAACTCAACAAACTTAAAACTTAGCTCGGATCCTAAAGCAGTTAAAATCATTGAATCCGCCATGAATGAGGATATTGAAGATCGTGTCCGTATTGCTTTAAACAAAGTCCAGAAAGAGCTTCAAGCTGATATTTTCGATTTTGGAGGGGCCTTTCATCGTGCGTATCCCAAAGAATGGGAACAACAAAAATCACATTGGGAGGATATTTTCCCCACGATTGAAGTTACCATTCAACCACATGCGACAATTCAACGTCCTGGCTTAACCAGTATCAAAGAAGTAGGAATTGAGGAGAAACCGCGAAAATGACGTCGAAAGCTATTCCATGGATCAT
Organism: Paenibacillus qinlingensis; assembly: GCF_031455095.1. Classification (GTDB taxonomy): domain Bacteria; phylum Bacillota; class Bacilli; order Paenibacillales; family NBRC-103111; genus Paenibacillus_E; species Paenibacillus_E qinlingensis_A. Next base: position 499,803 of record NZ_JAVDSB010000001.1, on the reverse strand, counting down.
GCTGCTTTGCGTACTAATCACAGGAGTACAATGGTATTGGTTTCGCAAAAAAATACCATCTAAAGAGAAGATGACCTATTGGTCTATTCTTTGCTTGTGTTGGTTCTTAGCCATTATGCTCTTCCTTTATCCGAGACTTTCTGGGCCTACGGACTGGGTGAATGTAATCTTTCGACCGCTAGGTAAGATGATTGATCAGTAAAGGAGAATGGGCATGCGGATTAGCGGAAAGCAATTATTTTGGATGTTAGCGTCCATGCAAGTCAGCATGACCATTCTGTTAACGATTCAACCTGCTATAATGGCCTCCAAGCAAGACTCTTGGCTCTCCATGTTGATTGCGACGCTCATTGGTATATGTATTGCCTTTGTATGCACGCGAATCAATCGCAAATATCCGGGTCAAACCCTTGTCACGTATCTCCCCCAATTAGTTGGCACATGGATGGCCCGATTTCTTTTTTTTATCTATGGAGCATTCTGGTACGTTGTACTTGCCATGGTTCTACGTCAATACGCTGACTTCATTCTCGCAACCATCCTGCCGCAAACGCCAATTCTCGTGCCCATTGTTGCTATGATGCTTGTTGCTATTTATGTCACAAAAACTGGTGTAGAAGGTATTGCAAGATGCAGTGAAATTCTTGGTCCCTTCCTATTAATTATGATTATCTTAACCTTACTGCTCAGTATACAAGATATTCATCTGAAGCAAATTCTCCCGCTCTATGTGGATTCGGGATGGAAAGTCATTCTGAAGGGCTCTCTGCCAACAAGCACGTTTCTAGGTGATTGTGTCATGCTTGTCTTCTTGCTTGCTTTCCTAAAGCATCCTGATCAAGGCGTTAAGCCCGCTGTGTTTGGTGTTGCTGTAACTGGCTTACTCACAAGTGCATCCGCGTTCGTTCTTGTTACACTATTTGGTGCTCAAATGGCTGCGGGACAGACTTATCCTTATTTCAATCTCGTACGTTACATCTCTGTGTATAACTTTTTTCAAAATCTTGATGCCATCCTCATTCCCATCTGGATCATAGGGGTCTTCATGAAGGTTTCCTTGTACTTTTTTGTATGTACTTACGGCACTGCACAAGTGTTCAAAGTGGTTCAATGGCCACGCATGCTTTGGGTGGTAGCCCCCGTTATTCTGATCATCGCTATGGTACCGCGAAGTTATTTCGACAGCTCCATCTTTTTCCCACAAAAGATTGCCGTTCCGTTTATTTTCCCGATCCATATGGTAGCTATCCCCCTTGTCTTATGGGGACTATCATGGCTTAGAAATAAAAAAGACCGAGATTCACACCCGCAAGTGTGAACTCGGTTTCTTCGTTGCCTCATTAGGCAATGGTTCGAGAAAAAAGAAGTTGATAATAGGTATTCAACAGTTCATCCAATTCGATAGAAAGTTTCAATACCGTATCAGACAATAGGCCGTATGTTTGACTAGCAAGATTCAGCTCATTACGAAGTGCTTCAATCTTTTCTTCCAACTCATATCGTTGTCCCATATTGATCCCCCCGATTTTGAAATTCCTATTGTGGATAACTCACACGTTTTGTTACCTTTATCATAATTGAATATTGTTAAGAAACTATTAGCAAATTAGGCGATTTTACACTTTTTCACAAAAAAACACTATATATTGATGATTTGTCCCGCTGGAACCACTACCTGTTCCCCTTCTACACTGATCCAGACTGGAATCGCCGAAGGATTATGAATCATCTGGCAATTCGCGGAGAAACGAAGACGTTCAACGGCTTGCATGTACGCCACAATTTCAGCATTCGTTGCAAACCAGATGTCGGATCTGCCTTTTACTTTTTCACCAAACTCCTCAAGCATTTCCCAGTTGTTATCATTTTCGAACTCATAACTGTGTCCCCAGACATACAATAACGACATTCGGGAATGCCTTTGTTCGAGTTGTACGAATGCATCTGCACGCTCAAGCATGTTTTTATGATGGCACGTTGGATGCCACCTTAAGAAGTCTTGCGGCATTTGAAATCCGCCATGGCTAGCGACCGTCCTTGCATATTCAATGCCTAGTGTAGGCAGTGCTTGAACGACTTGCTCGGAGTAGGTTCCGAATGGATAGCTCATTCCGCGCACAGGATAGCCGACTAATGATTCCAAGGCTTCACGATCACGTGAAATTTCTCGTACGACTTGGTCCATTGGAGATTGCTCTAAAAAAGGATGATCAATGGTATGAGCAGACACCTCATGTCCCGCGAATAACGAAGCCACCTCAGACGCCTCAATATACCCTTCTTTTCCTAAAAATCCACTGTTTAAATGAAACGTACCTTTAATCCCGTATTCATTCAATATACGCACAAGCCTGCGATCATGTAACTTGCCATCATCGTAACTTAGCGTTAAAGCTTTGGTGACACCTTGTGGAAACCGATCTAATCGAATACGCATAGGAACCCCTCCAAAATAAGTCAATTTCATACTTTCAATGTAGCAGAAACTTCTTTGGCGGGCTATCATTTCCTAATTAAGATAACCAATTCGCTAGATTCGTCTTCACAAAGGCATCATCGTTCAAATGAGGATAGTCTTTGTACATGCGGTCAATTTCTTCCGATTGGCCAGGCGACAATTCTTCATGTGGATTCAAGCACCATGTCCCTTTCAACAATCCCTGACGACGAAGTACTTCATGAATACCAGGAATACAACCTGCGAAGCCATTGGCTGGATCGAAGAACGCTGCATTCGCTTCGGTCACCTCGATGTTCCGTGTCAGCCATTCGGATGCTAGCGTAGGATTCATTCGAATTCCCTTTATTTCGTCTAAAAGTTCCACTGCTTTTTGCGTCCAGACGGCCCAATGTCCCAGTAATCCGCCTACAATTCTTTTCTCTATGTTCTTACCCTCAACTTGGAATTTATAAACAGTTAGAAGATCATTAATAATGTTGTCATCATTGCCGGTATACAGAGCTATGTCATCGCGGCGTTCTGAATAGCAGACAGCGCGTACGACATCAATCGTTTGATAGCGGTTAAAAGGAGCCATTTTGATCGCTACAATCCCCGGAATGTTAGCAAACTGCTTCCAAAAATCGAAGCTGTACACCTTGCCGCCAACGGAAGGTTGGAGATAAAATCCGATGACAGGCATTTTCTCCGCAATGCGTGCTGTCCGCTCCAAGATTTGAGACTCGGTCCAGCCACTCAAGCCACCCATGGATAATAAGGCTGCATCATAGCCAAGGGAGATTGCCGTATCTGTCTCGTCTTTGGCTTGATCTGTAGGACCACAAATGCCTGCGACCTTAATAAAAGGTCTGGTAAGTCCTGCGCGATCCACTTCTTCCGATGCCATACGAAGTACTTTCTCGTACAAATTGTATTGTGGATCACGAATTTCAAACTGTGTGGAGTGCACGCCAACCGCAATCCCACCAGAACCCGCTGCCATATAGTAACGTGTCAACGCTCGTTGACTTTGCTCATCCAGCAACCGATCTGCGGTTAAGGCAAGTGGATGCGCTGGAATGACCAGTCCATCGTGCAGCGCAATTCGTTGCTCTTTCGTTAATTCCCGGCGTCCTGTCATGGTTAGAATTTCCCCTCTCTCTCTTGGAAATGAGTAGGTTTATTAATCATGCTGCCACCATGCTCGATCCACTCCGCTACCCAATCAAACATCTGTAGAAGTGAAATCCGCGGATAGCCAAATAGCTGCATACTCTTCGCTGCATTACTAAGCAGCGCTGTTTCCGATTCTTGACCTTTGAAGATAGGCTCAATTCCTAGGCGTTGGCCTAACTGCTCGGCGGCATATCTCACAGAGACGGTCTCAGGTCCCGTCACGTTTAAGAAATTAGCTGGACTTTGTGCAGCTTTTAGTGAACGAATTGCAATATCATTCGCATCTCCCTGCCAGATACAATTAAAGTGCCCCATAGCAAGATCGATGGCACGACCTTCCTTCAACGATTTCGCAATTTCTAACAATACACCGTAGCGTAAATCAATCGCATAGTTCAAACGATAGATCAAAACCGGCGTACCGTTCTTATGACTGTAATGTTCAAACATTCGCTCACGGCCAAGACAGGACTGACCATACTCACCAATTGGGGCAGGACTAATGGCTTCATGAGCCCCGCCGTAGGCCACAGGAGTAAACGGATACACATTGCCCGTTGAGAATACGACGATCCGGGAGTTACGATATTTCTCAGCTACTCGGCCAGGCAGATACGCGTTCATCACCCAAGTGAAATGTTCTTTTCCCGTTGTACCGAACTTCGTTCCTGCCATATAAATGACATTAGGCACATCTGGCAATGCTTGCAGCGCTTCGTCATTTAAAAGATCACAGGCAATCGTCTCTACGCCAAAAGACTGCAGCTCCTCCTGCAAACCGCTTTCTGAGAAACGCGAAACCCCATACACTTTTTTATCAACACCAGCAGCACGAATCGCGTTCATCGCCAGCCTAGCTAAGCTCGGGCCCATCTTGCCTCCAACGCCAAGCAGCATAATATCCCCATCCAATTCCCTCATAAACTGGATTAAATCCGGTGACGGTGACGACATAACCTTATCCAAATCTTCTAATGTTCTCATTCTCGCAATCTCCTCACATTATGATCTTGAATTAAGCTTCCTGACTGTAGTATACGGACTCTCAAACATAAAAGACAAATCTTTATATCGTCTTTAAATAAAAGTAAAGAACCGCCCTTAGAGGCAGCATGGCCAATCTAAGAGCGGTTCGTATGTTCCTATCTATACCCGACTTGGATCGGCAGCCAATTTCTCCAAAAATTGGAGTCTGAACGTTTGCTTGGGTCTACCTTTGGGGACCTTCACATAACCAACGCTCGAAATCAAATCATGGTCCATCCATTGCAGCAGTAGACGATGCGTACTTCGAACCGTGACGCCAAGAATACTCGCTAACTCATGCACTTCATAGTCGAGCTTGCTCGTCCTTGCGACTGTCGCCATGAGCCGGCTTAAATACGTAGAAGTCATTCCGGCATCTTCTGCGCACTTCAGCAGCTCGGGATCTGTTACCGACAAATCCCGACTGAGTGGATCCGCCATTTCTAGTGGGCCAATAAGCGTCTTGTCTTCACGAACAATAAAGCAAGTGTTCCCGCCCGCCTCTTTGCATCTGCGCAGGGCAAGTCGGGCGTGCGTACCTGCTTCATTCGCACTGCGGCCGAAGCCGATACCCATACTTAGCGAAAGACCCAGCGATTTCCATACTTCTCGAGCAAGCGGAACCGACTTATAGCCCACCGTCTCCCGTTCGAAGATTCCCCGTGTTGTAAAAAATAAATACTCATCCGCACCGAGATGCGTTAAATAGCCATCCAACGACTCTACATAATCAATCAGTTTTCGGTGAACTTCCAGCTTGAAACGTTGAATATCGTGCTCCGTGCTTTGCTGTTGCAGCTTTTTGCCGAAATCATCCACATTGATCATACCTACAAGGATTTGCGCTTCTTTACTGCGCCGAGTTTCTGTAGAGAGCAGCGCACGCTCCAAGGCTACTGTAATATTCTGATCGGTCGGCGTAATCCATTCACAAGGAATTCCCTGCTCATTCAGCCTATCCGCAACTTCACTATCTGTGGTCAATGCGGCTTGGGCAGCTCCGTTGCGGAACGCTTCTACATGGAAGTGCATCATCGTGTCCACTTGCGGATAGGGCACACCATCGTAAATCAAAAAGCTGGATGATGTTTCACCGATTTCCTTCACATGCCTGCTTAAGGTGGAGGATGTAAAAGAATCGATACTAAAAATAGCACCCGCTGAATGAAGTTCGGGCTTACTTCGTAAACGATATAACGCACTAAATAGTCCCGTGTCCGTTAATGGAATCATATGTACAGGCAAGTGGGTAATGACATGTTCCTTGACTCTTCGATAGAGTGTAGGACCTGTTACAAGCAGCACTTCCACCTCTAAGAGCAGCTCCTCGGCAATCTCAGACGCAGTTTCTGCAGAACAGGCTCGCGAAATCGGTTGAAAAGATGGAAACGACGTCCCAATTACGCTTAACACTTTATTCACAAGTGCGTCGGGCCCTAAGATACCTATGGCAATTCGATTTGGAATATCCATACATGGCGGCTCCTTACTTCATCATTAAGATCAAGTATACGCCTGTTCTCGAATAAAAGACAAATCGTTATTGTGTCTTTAAATCTATTTTCCAGTTTGGTCATCCCTTAGCTTGCGGAACAAATCTCGGAAAACAAGATCACGATTAATATAATGGACGTACCGTATGAGATGTCGTGACGGATCTTGGCTCCATCTCGCCTCATCGGATACAATCGGACTTGCGAGAAGCACACTCGGTGTACTCTTTTCATTAACGAGATAAGCAATCGTCGAAATATCCCATATCACACGGGAATAGGCATAGTGATCAGGATGAACTTGTCGGAACGTCTCATACAAATACGCACCGATCTCCCCTGCATCCTTCACAAAATCTTTCATCTCCGATAGCGTCGTTTGTAAATGAGAAGCCACACCCATACATGGAATTAACACGAGTGGGACACCGCTATTCAAAATAACACGTGCCCCATGGATATCTTGCTCCAAGTTAAATTCACGTGTATGCGACCAGTGAAGCGCATGACCGCCAAGCCACACAACCACGATGTTCGCGATGATGCGAGGCTCCATAAGTATGGCGGAAGCTACGTTGGTTATCGCGCCAATGGCTACAACATACAGAGGATCTTCCGGCGTGGATGCCATCGCTCGCTCCACCAGATTACGCGCTGCTTCACTCTCTACCGGTGTCTCAGCACCTGGCAAATAAGTCTCAGACCCTTTATATATAGGAATGTCTGTGCGTGCCATCAGAGATACGATTTTGCGCAGCTCCTGATAACTCTTTTCCATACCGTCTTTAGGACCTGACGATAAATCATTAAAGAACGGCGCAGCATAGAAAGCCTCTACCTGCAGGCGTTCAGGCGATTGCAAGGCATAAACAACTGCAAATTGATCATCAATCTCATTAAACGTATCCGTATCCAGTACCATTCGTATCTTGCCAGACCTCGATTTCAATCGTTGGATACGTTCCTCATCCGATATCAATGGGAATTCCATGGGACATCTCCTCACTTTTTATATCATCATGTGGCTATTCATCTTTTGTACATTCTTATGTATATAGAGCTATTCTACCTATATTCGTGCTATATTTTTATCATAGATCGGCTTATTTTTTATATGATTCGGCTATCTATACGATTTTTAAAGTGAAAGGACGAACTGCCGTGAATGGGCATTTGGATTTTCTTTTTCGAACGACTCGGCATGAGAAACATACGACAGACAGCGATGTTTTGTTTATCGGATTTCAAGTAGAGCTAGGTCGGTATGCCCTCCGGGAAGGCTTATATCGCGACCAAACAGATGGAGCTATCCTTGCTTTACTGCAAAGAATGCTTATTGAGATGCAGCATAAACGCTCCTTCTATTCCGCTAAGCTGAATCATCTTGTTGGCGAGTTGGTTATTGAACTCCTCCGATTCCGGCATCTCTTTAAAGAAAAATATGGTCTCTCCCCAATGCAATACGTGATGTCCAAGCGTTTTGAGTTAGCCAAACGTCTGTTGCAGCAAACAGCTCTCTCGATTTCAGCCGTATCTAATGACTGTGGATTCTCCAATGACACGCAGTTTTTCTCCTTTTTTAAGAAAGCTACCGGTTTCTCACCTCGCCGATATCGGATGCAAGTGGCCCCTTCGACATACAAAGAGCCGAGCAGCTAGTGCCCGGCCTATCGAAAGCTATACGAATCTGATGTTGCTTATCATATTGCTTACTCCCATGCCATCTCTGCTCGAGCGAGCAGGTCCTTTAAGGCACGAATTGCGGTTACTACGCGTTTGGGATTACTAGCATGAGGTAAATAATGAGGCAGATGAGGTTCGACGGAAAGATAGCCCGTAAATCGAGCCTCACGCAATTGAAGCAACAGCTCAGGAAGTTGTCCTGCGCCTGCACCTGCAGGAACGAATTGATGCGGCTCATTCGTCGCATCTTTCACATGCACATAGGCCAAGTATGACTGCAATTTCGGATAGGCTTCGTCTGCCGGTTTCACTTTATTCATAACGAAATTTCCGGGATCGAATGCCGAGCGAAGCGAGTTGGAGTTACAATGCTGCAAAATGTCCAAAACACGGTCATCCTTTGAGCCATACAGATTATTATCATTTTCTAAGAGGAGAATGACATTCGCCTGTTCCGCAAGCTTAATTAGCTGCTTCATTCTGCTTAGAACTTCATCCCTGCATGCATCTAAATCAAGGTCCTTCGTATAGTACGAAAAGATTCGGATATAGGGTGTACCTACAGCATGTGCCGCATGGATGGCACGCTGCATGGCGGCCAATTCTGGTGCAAAATCATCTGTCACAGCGTATTTACCTATTGGCGATGCGATAGAAGAAACGGTAAATCCTCGCTGATCTAGCATGCTTCGTATGGACTGTAACTCCTCTTCGTTTAAGTCCAACACATTTTTCCCCCATACGTTGCGAAGCTCGAGATTAGCAAGCCCCTCCTGAGTAAGTACATCCAGCTGCTCTTCCAAATCATGCGAGATTTCGTCCGCGAAACACGTTACTTTTACTTTTAACATGCCGTTTCCTCCTCTTATTTCGTACTCCCGAATGAAGCCGACATATCTACGGCCACCTCAGTTGCTTGATTCACTTTTTTAATGAAACTGGATGTGCGAATCTTTTCATTCAAATGAACCAAGAACGCATCACCATCTAAAGGAACAGATACCGGACGCTTCTCAAAGGAAGATAACATAATGCCATTCGCCAATGTCAACGCACCCAAACCTTCCGGACCTTCAGCAATTAAGTCCATTTGTAAGCCAAGCAATCGATCCACCAACCGCCTTGTCACGATGGCATGCCCGCTCGGAACTGAGGTGCCTACGGCAACCTCGATGGGTTCAATCTCCCATGATGCGAATTGCTGCTCAGTCTCTCTGGTAAAGGTAAGCATGGATTGGGGGTACTTGTAATAGAGCAGCTTGCCATTCTCAAGCAACAGTTTCCCCAGATCTCCCACGATTTCCAGACGATTCGTTCCAGGCAATTCGGCCGTTGTTACGATCAAATGTCCAATCATCCCATTGGCATGTTCCAAATAAGCCGTGACCTCATCCTCCACTTCTATATCATGGTATTTCCCGATATGGGCATGCCCCGAAATCATTGCTGGCAAGCCAAACAGCCACTGATACATATCAAGTGTGTGCGGGCACTGGTTCGTTAGAATGCCGCCGCCTTCACCAGCCCAAGTCGCACGCCAGCCACCGCTATTGTAGTACGATTGGGAACGAAACCACTTCGTATGAATCCATGTGGCACGCGTTAATTGACCTAGTTCGCCGCTTCCCACAATTTCTTTCAGCTTCGCATAGAACGGCAGCGTTCTTTCTTGGAACATGATCGCGAACTGTAGATTAGGATACGTCAGCTTTGCTTTTTCGTAGGCCTCAATCATGCGATTCGCATCGTTCACATGCACAGCGATGGGCTTCTCACACATGACATGAATGCCTCGTTCGAAAGCTTCAATAGCTATCACAGGATGATCATAATGCGGAACGGCAATGATGACGACATCGATTCCTGAATGCGCTAACATTTCACTGGCGTTATAAAAGGCTTTCACCCCATAGGTGCTTGCAAACTGGTCCGCCTTCGCTTGATCCACATCACAGACAGCTTCTAACGTCACATTTTCCATTTCAGCCAAATATTTCAGATGCGTCTTGCCAATGTTGCCTATCCCAACAAGCCCAAATTTAATTTTCGTAGTACTCATTCCCATTTCCTCCTCTATATTGAATATCTCACCTTCATCCTATATCATTCTAATTACTACTTCCTTGAAGAAATTGCCTCAGATATGGATAATCTTGCTCAGTGAAAGAGGGATTGCCGATGATTTCAACGTATTTGGCACAATTCGATCAACATGTGCATTTCCAGCATGCCACTAGAAAACCACCCTTTAATGTTCATTTCCATTTGCATAAGGGCTGTGAAATTTTCTTCCTCATCCGAGGAGATGTGAATTATTTTGTAGAGAAAACGGTGTATCCTTTACAGTATGGTGATCTGATCATTACGAATGAACACGAAATTCACAAGCCTGCCTTAACCACCGATGCCATGTATGAGCGTGTTACGATCGAATTTAACCCTGCATTACTGGCCTATTTTCAAACGGAAACCCTTCTTCCCTTACAATGCTTCTATAATCGCCCTCTTGGCGAAAATAATAAAATCTCCCTCACCGAACAGGAAACATCTTCCTTGGTTGATTTATTTCATAAATATGATTACACAAACAAACATCCCAGTGCTGGTGATACGTTGCTTAAGCTAGGTTATCTCTTAGAAATCATTTCGCTTGTGCAGCGTTATTTTGAGACGAACAACGAGAAAGAGCTTGGTGTGGGCTTACCCGTTCGCTTGACCCCCATTCTTGCTTATCTGAATCAGCATTTGGCAGAAGATTTATCTCTCGAATTGTTGGAAAAGAAGTTCTATATCAGCCGATACCACCTCAGTCGTCTATTCAAAAAGCATACCGGTAGTACCATCCACGAATACATCGTGTATAAACGCATTGCGCTTGCCAAAAAACTACTAAAAGACGGGGCCAACGTGACAGAGGCTTGCTTAGGTTCTGGCTTTAACGACTATACCGGGTTTTTACGTATGTTTAAGAAAAAAGCAGGCGTTCTGCCGAAACACTATGCGAAGCAGGTCAGCATACAGGAAAGCAGACAAATGAGGGAATCCTAATTCATTTATGAACGAAAAAAAGGCAGCCCGCAGGCTGCCTTCTCGCTTCTTTTTAACCTATAAAAAAGTCTATAATTGCTCATCCACCATACGGTTGGTCAACGCACCTAATTTCTCAATCTCAATCGTAACTACGTCCCCATGCTTCAAATATACGCGTTGATCCACAGGCTTACCGAGAACTACCCCCTCTGGGGTTCCTGTCAAAATGATATCACCAGGCGACAGCGTCATATGCTGGGAAATATAGCTGACGATTTCATCGCAGTGGAAAATCATATCGGAGGTATGTGAATTTTGTCTCGTTTCCCCATTCACTGTGCATTTGATCGTCAACTGATTCGGATCTCCCACCTCATCAGCCGTGACCAAGTAAGGACCAAGCGGACTGAATTTATCGCAAGATTTCCCTAATAACCATTGTTGAGTGCGCATTTGCAAATCACGGGCCGACAAATCATTCACATTACAGTAACCAAGTACGTGGCTTAATGCCTGCTCCTTGGCTACATACTTAGCCTCTTTCCCAATCACGATAACCAGCTCAGCTTCATAATCGACTTGGCTCGTAACGCGATTCGGAAGCGGAATGTCGTCGCCATGCGAAGTAATCGTATTATTGAATTTATTAAATAAAATCGGATATTGCGGGATTGCCGCATTGGTTTCTTCGGCATGCTTGCGATAATTTAAGCCTACGCAGATGATTTTGCCTGGATGTGTCACGCAGGGGCCATATGTCACTTCGGATTCTTCCAAGAGGTATGCACTGCCCTCCGATGCTCCCTCCACGACTCTGGCTATGTATCTCTCCAACTGAGGGATCACAGTTCCAGCATCACCAATAACGGACATAATATCGGTTGGAAGCCCATCTTCCGGGAATGCTTTCAACGCCTCGTTAATATCCAATACATAACGCTCCAGCTTCACACCTAAATGAAGATTACCGGCTTGATCAATTGTGACGAGTTTCATTAGGGAACGTCCTCTCTCTTCCGTTAATTGATTTCAATCCTGCTTATTTACGCATTCTTACCAAACACAGCGCCACCATCAATGTACAAAGGCGAGCCCATCATGAATTTGGATTCATCCGAAGCTAGGAATAACGCGGCTTGCGCAACATCCTCAGGTGTACCGAGTTCATCGCTAAGCTGTCTACTTTTCAAAGAGGCAATCGCAGCCTCAGGATCATCATAAGAGGTTTTCAAATAATTCTCAACAAAAGGTGTTAGAATTGTGCCCGGCAGGAGGGCATTCACACGAATCTGGTAAGGTGCATAATCGACTTGCATCGATTTGGTCAACGCCAGTACCGCTCCTTTGGTCGCTGCATACGATGCTCGGCGAGCCAAGCCAATCTCTGCAATGCAGGAGGACATGTTAATAATCGACCCGCTGCGCTTCTCCATCATGTGCGGAATGACATATTTGGATGGCAGAAAAACGCCACGAATATTCACACGAATGACGCGATCCCATTGGTCCGGCTCTAACTCATGAAGAGCACCAACGCCGCTAATTCCCGCATTATTAAAAAGCACATCAATTCGCCCGCATGCTTCGATTGCTCGGTCTACCATCGCCTTAACAGATTCCGGATCGGTCACATCTGCTTGCAAGAAGAGTGCTTTACCACCGTTAGCCTCGATTTCGGAAGCTGTTTCTGCACCTTTGATGGCATCCAAATCATTTACGATCACATGTGCACCATGTTGTCCAAAAAGCAGCGCTGTGCTCTTCCCAATCCCCGAACCAGCACCTGTAATCATGATAACCTTATTCTGTAGTCTCATTTAGATCCACCTCTTAGTTTATTATAATAAACTTAGTTTGATATATAAATTATAAATTAAGTTTAGCATCCGCTTTCAGTCTCGTCAATGAACAAAAATCAGGACTAGCATGGAAATGGAAAAGAGGGTGCCCCACGCCATTATGTTGGCTTTTGGGACACCCTCTGGGGAATGATCTTTTGCGGCGACGACACCATTGCGCACAATTAAGGCGGTAAATACGGACTATATTTCCGAACTGGTTTAGCTATCTTAAAAAACAGCTGACAACGCGTGCGCCAGCAATTTCATCTCTTGCTTGGCCAAATCTTGTTTTACCGTCCATTGATGGACAGGCATGGAGCAGCTAACTGCGGCAATCGACTCACCGTTACGATCAAGAATCGGCATAGCGATGCAGCAAAATCCAAGTACAACTTCTTCTTGATCGACCGCGTAGCCGTTCTCTCTGGCGATTCGGAGCTGAACAAGCAGCTCCTCTCCGCTTTGAACCGTATTCGGCGTATAGCTTTGGAAGCTACCTTCCTCATAGTAGGAGAGCACCTGCTTATCTGCCCTCGCAGCAAGCAATACTTTGCCCATTGCCGTTGCATACGCTGGCAAACGCATGCCAGGCTCAGAGATGAGCCGAACTTGCGTCGCTCCCTCCTTCTTCGCCAAATAGACGAGTTCCCCCTTCTCCAAGCGACCCAACTGAATGGTTTCACCAAGACGCTCCACCGATCGACTAGCCTTCTCTTCAAATAACTTCACCAACGACATGCCAGAGAAGTATGCGTTGCCAATCATTCCAAAGAAGGAACCCAATGCATAGGTATCCCCTTTTTCTTTGATCACCCAATTCAAGGTTTCCATCGTATGTAAAAGAGAAAACATCGTGCTTTTATTAATTCCCGTCGCTGCACTCAAATCCATTAATTTTAACTTAGAAGGACCAGCAGCAACTAACTGCAGCACATCTTGTGCTCTTTCTAGTGCCGGGACCCAATATTTTCGTTCCATGTTCGACCCTCACAGACTCTACTAACAGACTTTTTCATTCGATGATAACATAAAGTACGAGCAGGTGTAAGTCCGTGCAACTTTTCATAGATTCACTCTCCTCCGATGTGCACCAGGCGTAATCCCAGTAACAGCTTTACATGCTTTCGAAAAGTGATGCACATCGGTAAATCCACAATACTCGCTCACCTTTTGAATCGAAACGTCTTCCTTTAATAACTCTAAGGCATGTTCTATTCGCAAATTCATCAAATATTGATAAGGTGTCTGTTGAAAATGCTGCTTGAAAAGCACGTTAAATCGGGACGAAGATAAACCAGCTCTTTGAGCCATATCCGCAACGGTTATGGGTTCAGACAAGTGAAATGCAAAGTAAGAGGTTATCCAGTTTAGGAATGGCTGATGTGTTCGCTGGGGAGATTGCGGCTTCATGTACTGCTTAAATGCGAGCGTGATCCACTCATTAGCTAGCTGATTAGCTTCCATGATTCCCAAATACGTCTGTAATTGCCAGCATTCAATCATTTTCAAAACAAGATCCCGCATTTTATTAGGTTGAGAAGTCTCTATCCGAAATGGCATACGAATATCCTTACATTCGTGCAATCGGGGTTGCGAGTAAGCGCTGTAAGGCATCATGTCCAATTGTCCAGGCCGCGTTACAAAGCTTTCTTCTCGGTGTACATTATAGAAAAAATCGAGATGAACATACGGGTTAATGGTATTGTTGAGTCCTTTGATTGTATGTAGATCACCAGGCTGGAAGAGACATAAATCGCCTTCTTTCAAGTCATGTTTCCGTCCATTAATCTGTATCTCGAATTGACCTTCTTGCACATAAAAAATAATATAATCCAACAAATTGCGTTCACCTAGAAAAAAAGGCGGACGTATCGCATAATCAGCAATACGAATATAGGGAGCTATCGCGTAATGATCAAGAATCATCTGTCAGAACCCTCTCTTCCAAAGAAACATTTCAGTCGTTTTTCACCCTACAAATGCGTGTAATTTACAAAGGCATATTCCTGCCCTTCCCTTATACTAAAGATGCGATATGGGTATTAGTATACCATTTACTGAAGTGAGGTTGAAGGTATGAAAAACATTTATAAAGGCATTAAAACAAGGGAAATCAGCTTTCCTTTAGGAGGAATAGGCAGTGGAAGCATTGGCCTTGCAGGCAACGGCCAACTGGTTGATTGGGAAATCTTCAATCGACCGAACAAGAAGAGTTTTAACGGTTTTAGCCACTTCGCTATTAAAGCAGAGCGCGATGGTGCGGTTGTCGATGCACGCGTGCTGCAAGGCGATATGCAAGCCCCATATATGGGTGAATATATCCGCGGTGGAGCTTTGCATAGTGGATATGGATTTGGCCCGGAGAGCCAGACGATGGCTGGCATGCCTCATTTTCAAAAGGTAACGTTTCAAGGGGAATTTCCTTTAGCTGAAATGACTTTCGAAGAACCGGCTTTCCCTGGCAATATACGATTAATGGCCTATAATCCCTTTATCCCGCTCCAGGCGGATGATTCAAGCCTACCTGCTGCCTTCTTCGAATGGGAGATTGAAAACACAACGGAAAGTATCCTTACCTATACGATAAGCCTATCGGCAAGTAATCCACAGCCAACTGAGAAAATCATTCACACCTACCACCATTCGAGTGGTGAACATGATCGCGAATTACATATGATTAAGCTGAGTTCCAATCCATTCAACCGTGAAGATCCTCAATACGGGGATATTACGATCGCTACGGATGCCGCCAATGTTAGTTATCAGGAGTTTTGGTACCGCGGAGAATGGTGCGATAATCTGGAAATGTTCTGGCATGATTTCACTCAACCCGGACCATTCACAAATAGACAATACCAGGAAGATGAGCGCCCACCGCACCGAAAAGACACGGCATCGTTAGCCGGACATCTTACGTTGTTACCTGGGCAGAAGCAAAAGATCCGCTTCACGATCTCCTGGCATTTCCCACAGGTCGTTAATTATTGGAACCCTAACCCGTCTGGCCCCAATAGTTGGCACAATTACTATGCGACACTTTTCCAAGATTCTCAGTCGACTGCACAGTACGCTTTTAACCATTGGGATCGCCTGTATGGAGACACGCTAGCTTTTAAGGAAGCGTTATTCTCATCTACTTTGCCAGCTGTGGTGCTTGACGCCGTTTCGGCTAATCTTTCTGTTATCAAAACAGCGACCAGTCTACGCCTGACAGATGGTTCCTTCTATGGATTTGAGGGCTCCATTTCAGATACCGGCTGTTGTGAAGGCTCGTGCACCCATGTGTGGAACTATGCTTATGCCTTGCCTTTTCTGTTCCCTTCCTTGGAGCGCAGCATGCGCGATCTGGATTTCACGTACAATCAACGGGAGGATGGCCGGATGTCCTTTCGATTGATGCTGCCGCTTGGACGAGAGCGAAATAACTACCGCGCCTGCGCGGACGGTCAATTCGGCGGTGTGCTGAAGGCGTATCGCGAATGGAAAATATCGGGGGATACCGCGTGGTTGCGCTCGATTTGGCCCGCTGTCAAACAATCGATTGAGTATGCCTGGGCTGACACGAACGAAGATAAATGGGACCCTGAGAAAAAAGGTGTTCTCACAGGCCGCCAGCATCACACCTTAGACATGGAGCTTTATGGTGCCAACTCCTGGCTAAGCGGATTTTATTTGGCTGCCCTCAAGGCAGGTGCAGAAATGGCCTCATTTTTAGACGATGTGAAGTCAGCCGATACCTACTTGCAGATTTTTGAAACCGGTAAAGCTTGGGTTGATGCGCATTTGTTTAACGGTTCTTACTATGTACAACAGATTGATTTAACGGATCCAACAGTTCTTGATTCTTTTGGTGAAGAAACCATTAGTAGTTATTGGAATAAGGAGACTTGCGAAATCAAATATCAGATTGCCGAAGGCTGCGTCATCGATCAAGTCATCGCCCAATGGCATGCCAATCTGTGCGGTTTAGGTGAAATTTTCGATAAGAAACAGACACGAATCGCTTTGAAATCGTTGTATCAGCACAACTTCAAATCCAGCATGCGACAGGAAGCGAATACGTGGCGATTGTATGCACTCAATGACGAGGGTGGTCTTGTTATCTGTACATGGCCGAAGGGCGTGAGCAAGCCTGCGATTCCTTTGACTTACAACTCGGAAACCATGACAGGATTCGAATACCAGGCCGCATCGCACATGATTCAAGAAGGTTTTATCGAGGAAGGCGTCTCAATTGTTGCAGCAATCCGGGATCGTTATGACGGCGAGAAACGAAATCCTTGGAATGAGATCGAGTGCGGAAGCAACTATGCCCGATCTATGGCGAGTTTCGCTTTGATTCAAGCTTTTAGCGGCTTTGAATATAACATGGTCTGTAAGATGATTGGCTTTCGTCCCGCACAACTGGTCGAGGGTCGGTTCCGAACTGTGTGGTCCCTGGATATGGGCTGGGGGACGTATGAGCAAACTGCCGAGCAGATTCACATACAGGTGCTCGGTGGTAAGCTGGAGCTTAGCCAATTGAAGCTCCCTTTGGCGGAATTGCCATCGATTCAACACCTGCAGCATGATGGGGTTAACATAGCTTTTAATAGATGCGAAGATGGCATTCAGCTGTTATCACCGCTCAACATGGCGTCAAAATCATCACTTGTTCTTACATTCCGCTAGGCTAGTTTGGTATCGTGTGATGCCCGATACAGCAAGTAGCCTCCAATTCCACTTTAAGTGGGGTTGGAGGCTTTTGGGATGTTACTGGGGGGTGCTTCTTTGGCCACTTCTCTTCCTAGTGACTAAATCCCCAGAAACTTCGCTAACTTATCAAGCAATCGTTGTTGGGATGACAATTGTATCGTGATCGTATCAAATCGATTGTTTAATACTTCTTCATTGTTTACAACTTGACTGTTAATTGCCTGTTCAATAAGCTCAGTTAATTTCTGGGAATTAATAGCATAATTGTTACGCATATCTTTCTCTAACTCTGTGATGCTTTCCTTATACTGCTTTCGCAATTCATAGGTCACTGCATGCATTTCATTTCTGAGATTTTGCTCCAACACTTGTGTGATCTTGGGTTGAACGGTTTGGAGTTCCTGCTCCATCATCGTGATACTTTCAGTAAGTTGATGTTTCAACTCGCCTGTCACTGACTCCATATCATTTCGAATGTTTTTCTCCAAAGCCTCTGTGATTTTGGGTTGAGCGGTATAAAACTCTTGCAGTTCTTGCTCTAATGCCGAGACACCTTCATGAAATTGTGCTTGCATTTCACTTGTCGTAACCTGAAACTCACCTTTGATATTTTGTTTCAGAGCCTCAATCACTTTGGGCTGAACGGTATAGAACTCTTGGAGCTCTTGTGTCAACGTTGCGACACTTTCCTGCAGTTGCTTCTGTTGCTCATTTAACTCTGTTGTCGCTGCAAGCATTTCTTCTCTCAGATTGTGCTCCAGCGTTTCTGTTACTTTTAGCTGAACGTTATTAAGCTCTTGAAACTCCTGTGCCAAAGTCGAGACACTTTCATGCAGTTGCTTCTGTAATTCCGTTGTTGCTGCGAGTAATTCTCCTCTAAAACTCTGCTCAAGCACCTCTGTCATTTTGAGCTGAATGGTCGTGAGTTCTTGGAGCTCATCCTCTAGCTTCGTAATGCTTCCGTGCTGTTGCACCTGTTGTTCTTGTTGGTCTTGTTGCTCCTTTGTCACGGCTAGCATTTCATCTTTGAGCTCGTGTTCAAGCGTCTCAATCAGCTTGGGCTGAACCGTATAGACCACATGCTGCAGTTCAGTAACCTGATCAGATACACTTTTATATTGCGTGTTGAGTACATCCACATTAGCGGCAACTTCATTGCTGTCGTCTTGCTCAATCACCTCAGCCACTTTGTAAGTAAAAACTTTAATGATATTACGCAGCTCAGCAACTTCTTCGGAAATACCATTGAATTGTAGATGTAATGAGTCAGCCATGTTGGTTAACCGTTCATCCTGATTTGCATCCGTCGTGACTTCGATCATCTTTTCCATAAATGTAAGGACAATATTGCGAAGTTCCGCGACCTCATTCGAAAGCTCATCGAACAGAACATTGACATAATTCTTAGTAGGCGCTACTTGTCTACCACTTGAAAGTGAAGATATGCTAACCATTGGACTTTCTTCTACCTGTTCGTTTATGCGTTTTGGCGTTTTATTGGCTTCTATTTTTTGCGTTAAAAACTGGACCAGATTACGTAATTCCAAGATTTCATTGCTTACTAGCGGGTTCGCTATGTTGTCTACTGGGGGTACGTTCAATTCCTGATCAGCGGCAGGTGTCGGAGTAACAAGAATCTTTTCACCACTTTGCGGATGATTCCCTTTTAGGCTCATTTCCAGTAAATGTTCGTTTATCATCTTAAGAGATTTATTGGCATCTTTTAATTTGGCAATTACTCGAAAGACTTCGACTGCTTCTTCTGTATATCTTAAGCTTCCTCCAACAGCGGTAGACGGAAGAAAATCAGCAAATTGTTTGGACCATTCTACGACAGTCGCTTGCGTTTTCCGAATGGAACGTGCGATCTCATTGACTTTGTATGTCCTTTTCATTTGTTAACGATCATATCCTTTCTTCTTGTATCCCGTAGGCTTAGGCATCTATAACATGGTATTCAGGACGCTATACAAATGACAATGAATGTATCAAATTGTTCGCATCGCAAAAAGGCTGTCCCTATTCAGGCCAGCCTCGACATTATTAAATGGTATTATTTTACAAGTCCATGTGGATCAATAACAAATTTGAGAGAAACACCACGATCAAATTCTTGATACGCTTGCGGCGCCTCTGCCAAGGAGATAAGAGTCGCATTAACCGCTTTCGCGATTTGTGCTCTGCCACTGAGAATCGCCATCATCAGGTCTCTATTGTATTTCATAACTGGTGTTTGCCCCGTTACAAATGTGTGTGATTTCGCCCAGCCCAGTCCGAAACGGATCTTTAATGTGCCAATTTTGGAGTCTTCATCCACGGCACCCGGGTCACCAGTGACATAGAGTCCAGGTATCCCCAGACTTCCGCCCGCGCGAGTTACTTCCATGATGGAATTAAGCACCGTGGCAGGCGCTTCGCCATGCGCTTTGCCATGACCATGTGCTTCGAATCCTACGCAGTCGATGGCGGAATCTACTTCAGGCGAGCCAAGAATCTGATCGATTTGTCCTGCTAAATCTGCATTTTCGCGGAGATTAACGGTCTCACAGCCGAAGCTTTTTGCTTGTGCTAAACGCTCAGCATTCAGATCCCCAACAATAACCACAGCTGCTCCAAGCAGTTGTGCGGAGTGTGCCGCTGCGAGACCAACTGGGCCAGCGCCGGCTACATATACCGTTGAACCTGGACGAACGCCAGCACTAACGGCGCCATGATAGCCCGTCGGAAAAATATCCGAGAGCATCGTCAGATCAAGTATTTTCTCCATCGCTTTGTCTTTGTCCGGGAATTTCAGCAATTGGAAGTCTGCATATGGCACCATGACATATTCCGATTGACCGCCAACCCAACCTCCCATGTCTACATACCCGTAGGCTGAGCCTGGCCGATCTGGATTTACATTTAAACATACATTCGTGTTACGCTCTCTACAGCTGCGACAACGACCACAGGCTATGTTAAAGGGCACGGATACTAAATCTCCCTTTTTAATAAACTCTACATCGCGTCCTACTTCAATGACTTCCCCTGTAATTTCATGACCTAAAATGAGTCCTGACGGAGCCGTTGTCCGACCTCTCACCATGTGCTGATCACTTCCGCAAATGTTCGTTGTTACGACCTTGAGTATCACCCCATGCTCGCATTTCCTACCAACGTTCAAGGGATTGACACCAGGCCCATCCTTCAGCACTAACTCCGGATAATCGGTATCACGAATCTCAACACTTCCTGGCTTACTGTAGACAACTGCTTTGTTTCCTGCCATGTTCTCTTCTTCCTCCCACACTTGAATTATGCTGAGTTAGTCCCCTTCATAAAAGGTGTCTTGGATCATACAAATTCGGAAGTAACGCAAACACAAGGATACTATTCTCCCTTCTTGCCTATATTCCTGCAATCACACACTATAAATTGATAGCGATTACATATGCAACAAGAACGCACAGCCAAGCTGTGCGCTCTTGCTCATTACGAATCTCGGCATTCGAACTCGTCACTATCTATGGTGCATTAGGTCCAACTTCTGCTACTGTCATAGGGTGTTTTCCAAAGGTTGTGCTTGAAGACCGCTCATCCGCTCCAATGTCATTGGAAGAACGTGCTTCTCCATCCATATCCTCGGTCACATACGTATAGCTTCCGACTGCAGCATTAATCGCCGGACTTGTGGATGACAATTTTTGCAAGCCATTTACCGTTGTGAACAAGGGGTTGGTATTCCAAATTTGGGCCGTCGTCCGCGAACTGTTATTGCTTACTGTGCTTCCGTAACCGATGTTCCCCTCGAAGACTGTGTTTGTAGTTCCCACTTCATTGTACAGCGTACCCGTGGAGTTTCTTACAATATTATTAGCTACTCTGCTATCCTGTGGAGCCAAGGGTTTGCCAGAACCAACGATGATCCCCGTCGTACTGTTCACGATCGTATTGTTGACAACTTGCGCTCGGTAGATTTTCCACTGTGCTCTCAAGTCATCCGCTGATGGATTGGACGGATAACCACCTGTACCACCATCATAATCAGCATTATCTAAAATGATCGCGTTAGCTGTTAGATTTTCCATGTAATTGTTGTAAATCTTATGATCATTGCCATATATCCGAATGCCCGCTTGTTCCGATTCTACACCATCACCTAAAAAATAGTTTCCATAGAAGGAGTTGTTATGCCCATGTCTGGAAGTGAGTCCACCCTTGGAAGTCTTAAAGGTATTGTAACGAACGGTGTTGTTACTGCTTTTCACAGACACGATTTCCGGTTCGCCATCGCAGTTCTCGAAAAGATTGTACTGAATGGTATTATACCCATTGGACAAAGAGATGCCAGATAAGCCCAGGCGTATCGTTTCTTTCCCATTTGCTACCCATGGCCCCACATCATGAAAGTAATTGTATTCAATGACATCGTACTGAGAAATATTTCCATTGTTATCGCCTTGATAAGCAATCAGTGGATCTGTGTCACTCTTCGGACCAAAATCATTATGGTCGATTCGATTATGATGACTGTTGACGCCACTAACCTGAAGCCAGATGAGGGTGCTGCCTGTAGCTTGCAGGGCGAATCGATTTCGAGTCACACGAATGTTATTCGAACCATCTAATAATAGGCCCGTATTCCCTAAATTTGTGAATTTCAATCCCTCGATTACGACGTTGGATGAATTCTGTATTTGCAGCGACGCGCCTCCAGAAATGATTGCCTGCCCTGCATTTGCTGCCTTAATTGTGATTGGACTGCTCGCTGTGCCATTTTTGTTACTTAAAACAAATGGTCCTGTTTGGGCATACGTCCCATTAGCGAGCACGATGGTCGTTCCTGCGGAAGCATTGCTTAAGGCGGTTGCTAACTGTGCAGATGTAGAAACAGAAACACCTGGTATCACAGGAGCTTCACCATAAATCTCCACCTCCGTGTAACTGTTCCATAAGTTGTTGGAGTTGCCGTGTCCAACAATGCGCACATAACGTGCTGACGCTACATCAGTGAAGTCAAACGTTTGTAAGCTTGTGTTTAGTGAACTTGTCACATTGGCCTGAACCGTCGAAAAATTCAAATTATCGGTGGACGTTTGAATATCAAAAGTGGAAGTCCGTGTATCTCCGCTTACAAAGGCTATTTTTATAAAAGCAACCCTAACATTGGACCCCAAATCATACTTGATCCATTGTCCATTCCCACTTGCCGACCATCTTGTCGTTAAGTTCCCGTCCACCGTGTTAGCTGGTACATTCCCATCGTCCGCGCTTGCACTCACATTAGACCCTGAGACGGAGAACTTCGCATCTACGGAAGCGCTTACAGAATTGTCGCCATAAATCGCGACCTCGGTATAACTATTCCATAAGTTAGCTGAATTACCGTGTCCCACTATGCGAACATAACGGGCAGGGTCTACATCTGGAAAATCAAAGGTCTGCAAGCTTGTCGTTAAACTGCTCGTCACATTCGACTGAACCGTCGTAAAATTAACATTGTCCGTAGAAGTTTGAATATCGAAATTCGATGTCCGCGTATCCCCACTTATGAATGCCATCTTCATGTAAGAAACCTTTTTAACAGAGCCCAAATCATATTTAATCCATTGCCCATCTCCACTTGCCGACCAACGTGTCGTTAAGCTTCCATCCACCGTATTGGCTGGCACGTTCCCATCATCTGCACTCGCCGTCACTCCCGATGGTGCCACCGACAATTTCGCGTCAGCAGCATAACCTGCGAATGGGATCATAGCAAGCAACAAACTTATCAATACCATCATAATTCCTACATGTTTACCTTTCTTCATAAATACATCCTCCCTTAATCTTACTTACGCAGTGGACACTGAAATCTCTCGAATCTTTGAACTCCTTTCCTAGATGTTGAGTGCGTGCACTCCTCTCCAATTTAATACAAATCACCGAAAATAATCATCATCATAATCGTAACTGTATCTTCAAAATCGAAACTATCTACCCTCATTACCTAAACTGGCTATCCAAATTTAGAAGAGAGCTCATGCCAAGAAGCCCATGCACAGTTGCATGGACCACTTACAGTCATTCGGGCAATTTATTTACACACGCTTCCATCATGAGACGGTCCAGTAACTGTTGTGTATATAGACTTCGTGGAGTGACATGGCTCCCAAAACTTTCCCAGTAGGCTTCCTTGCGCTGCCGTTGATCATAGGGGCTTGGGAGAAGTGACTTACCTTGCGTTCCGACATGTCCAATCGCATAGTTTTGAGCCGTTGGGGGCTGTTGAGAGACTAGCTCGTTGGATGTATTCCACGTGACATAGTTCGCCCCAGACCATCCGTGGCCGCTCCCCAACCACCCTCGATCCTGAATATGAATACGCCCCATTACATTGTCATACAGACAGCCTACTGACCAGCGATGATGGGGTTCACTCGAGTTGTAATCCTCTTGTGATTCACAGTCGAGGAATACATTCGGCCCTGCAACACGCGCATCTACGACAAAAGCATGTCTGGCGGTTTCCGTAAAGGCACGCTGGACTAGCGTTAACTCACCCATGAGATGAAAGGCATACCGGCGACCTCCTGTAATCACGCTGACAAAGTCATAGGCTGCACAATCTTGGATGGTTATCCATTTCGCAGAGCGACCAACCTGCACCAGTGCATGCTGGAGATGGAAGCCAACGACATTGCGAATCCATGCGTTTTTGACATTGTCCACATCTATAAAATTAATCGCATGCTGCTCATCCGCAAGGTAAGATTCACTACCCTCATTGCCGTCGATTCGTGAGTCTTGGATAGTTGAATCATACGAAACAACCACTCTCAAATACTCGATACCGATCTGCTCGATACGGCACGTATCCGCGAATTTAATCAATGACCCGCCTCCCCAGCAGCTTTCAATTGCATTTGCGATAGGCGCATCCAGTGTCACGCAATTGCCATCGATATGAGTAACCACTCTATCGAACTCCAGCTGGAACGGAAGCCATTGAACAGTTCCTCCTCCAATTGGCCGCAAGCGAATGGCGTCCATGCCAATGGCATGAATCCATCGTTCGTTGCCATAGCGGAGTACCTTGACGGTGTCTCCCACCCGATAACAAGATGCATCGCTAACATGAATCGTTCTTGCTCCCGTGGGCACATAAAGATCACAAATAGATGTCTGTGTATCGGGCAGTAAACAAGGAACTGATTCGCCCCTAATTTCAATCACATTTCGCTGCGTTGTACCTGTGGCAAATAGTAGGGTTCCATCTTCGCTTTCCCCCTCACCACGTACGACAATGCCGCTTGCATGAATCTGCAATGTACCGCCGATGGGATAGACACCTTTCTTCAAAAGAACGGCACCTCGAAAACCTAAGACAGATAGTGGTAAATCAGCTATCTGATCAATCGCTGCCTGGATATGTGTCGTATTATCTCCTTCCACAGGTTCAAGGACAATAACTGTCTCCACATCAGGTAAGGCAACGCCTCCCCCACCATAACCGCAATTTGAAAAATCGAGGATCTGATTCCCTTTGTAATCAGGTACGTAAGCCAGTTTCCCCTTCTCGTCGATATGTACGATTTCACTTTGCCCATCGTTATTCCTGTGAGGATCCTTAACGGTAAAATAAAAAGCATCATAAAAGAAGCGGTCCCCTTCTATTTCCATTACAATGCTTATTCGGTACTTACCTGACTCCCTCACTTCACCTGGAAATGTAATAACCGACGCCATGCCCGAAGCCACATTTATTTCAGAATGCCGATCAACCAGCTGTTCCAAAGTCATGTTTACTAACGAAACATTCATCTTCATCGCCTCGGTGGGTTTCACATGCACATATGGAAATAAACAACCAAGTTCCAAGTAGGCTGGCTGACCGATGTCCATAACCAATGAGGGATGTACCATATTGATATCTACTAACCACTCTGTAGGATCACTTACATCTATAAAGAAGCTAGCCTCTTTCATCACGCCGTCTAAAGTGACACTTATCTTTATCTGTGAGATGCCTGACTTGAGACTGTTTATTACCCAATTCTCATCTATTGTCACCACATCCTCATGGCTGCAGCTAATCGAGATATCCTCAAAATCGAAGTAGACATTTGAACCGTCTGTTAGCATCCCTCTCAGATTCAACTTCACCCGTTTGTTCACTTGTACGGTTAATGTATCGTCCTGATCGTAAGCGCTACCTTCAACCGTACAGACTAAGCGATCTAACAAGGGACCTGAAGGGATCGTTAGCCGTTCATAGACACCAAGTTCGATAAGCTGAAAATCCCGCTCCGGATCAAACAGTTCCACTTCCAAAGTGACATATCTTCCTCTAACTTTTGGAAACAGAGCACTTTCGTCTAAATGAATGCCACCTCTCGACGTTTCCCTGCTATACGTTTCACTCCAAATTTCTCCATCAGTAGAATAAAGAATTTGGTATCTATGAATGAAACCGGACGCCAGTTTCAACTGGACAACATTGAATGCATAGCAATCCCCCAGGTCAACTGTGATCCATACGCGGTTATCCTCCCTACGATCGGAGCTCGATGGTTGCCAACAAGTATCAAGGGCACCATCGACCGCTTGATGGCCAGTCCCATTCGAACTTTCTGAGCTGCAAGTTACTTGGCCATGTAGCGCGAGATTAATCTCCGTTATAACTTCTGTCTTTGACATCCGAGTGTCTCTCCTTCCTAATGATGCTTACTCATGAGCTATCGGATCAGGGACTCATCATCACTAGAGTTTACTCCCCTATTTTTCCTTTGTCATTGTCATCACTTATACCTCTATGTCTTTTTTTATGTTGAATAGAAAAAACCGCCTAGGTCATCTACCCAGACGGAACTTTGGTTATATCATTTTAGATAAGACATCATTTCGAAAAAAAGATATACTAATCTTGATACAAAAGGAGTGAAACTCACGTGCAGTATGAGCGCCTGCCCTTAGCTACCGGTTACACGATTCAAGAGAAATATGCCCAATTCACTGATCATGATTTACATATGCATGATGCTCTCGAGGTCAGCATTGCCCTGGATCAAGGGATGAAATACAAGATCGGAGATGCCATCTATTATGCAGGACCAGGAGATATTTTCCTACTACGCCCATTTGAACCGCATTGGAATCTCATTCAAGAAGAGGGACAGACTAGTCGCTGGATCATGTTGCTTTTCTCTCCCTCTTTTGTCGGCTTCGTGCCGCGAGGTTCCAGCTTGCTTACACCCTTTTACATGTCGAATACCTCGCCTCTCATTCCTGCGGATACCGTCTACGCACAAACGGTGCAACGATTGGCCATTGATGCCCTCGAGGAGGAGAAGCAAGCACTTCCCAGCTGGGAGCTTCAACAGCAAACATTGATGATCCAAATGCTGGTTCACATGCAGAGGTATTATGTTACGAATAACCTTGATCAATCCCAAGAGGATTCCTCTTCCAGTGGCATTATCCAAGCGATTAAATATGTAATGACGCATTGGTCAGAGGACTTGGATATGGACCTTGTGATTGCCCAATCACACTTGAAGAAAACATGGTTTTATACCAAATTCAGGGAAGTGACAGGTCTAACTCCGAATGAGTTTATTGTTCGGTTGAGACTTCAGTATGCCGGGCATATGCTGCACGCCACGACAAAATCCATTACGGAGATTGCCTTGACTTGCGGCTTCGGTTCTGCCAGTTATTTCAATAAAGTGTTCAAAACGTTTCATCAAATGACACCGAGAGCTTACCGTAAGCGATGAACCACCGCATCACATTAATCTTTTAGAATTGGTAACCTGATAGTTGTACGCGATCTTCCAGCAACTTACCCGTCTTGGCATAACGGCAGCTCGCGGCTCCAACTTGGAAGGCATAGGCACGACGTGGTTGATCGGTATGGTTCATTTTACTGTGATGAAGCGTCTCGCGATGGAAAAATACTGCATCCCCCGGAGCCATCGGATTACATGGCGTTCCATTAGCCGGCTCAGCCGCTCGCTTATGCCCTTCTTCTGTATTTAGATTGGGTTGCCGTCCCTGTAGATGGGAGCCTGGCGCGAGCCAAAGTCCCGCATTTTCCTGAGAGATATGATCAAGTGCAATGAAACCATTCAGCATATGGCCAAGAATATGGGTATATTGGTTATCCTGATGCCACTCCAGCCCCTTCCCTTGAGGATCTACGACAGCATACATCCCCATCCAAAGCTTGACATCATCCCCCAAAATACGTTCAAATACGCGAACAACATCCTGATTCGTCAGAAAGCTTGTTGTTTGGGGATAAGCCTCGCGTTCTTTGGCGATATCAATAATAGCGTGACTTTTCCATTGCCCGTTCCCCATCATATTCGCGAACACAGCATTTTCTTTGTTAATGGCCTCCACAGTTTCGCTTGTAATAAAACCAGGTGCGTAGAAATACCCTTCACGGTAAAATTGGTTAATCATTTCCTCTGTTAATTGAAAGTTCGTAACTTGTGACATCGTGTCAGCCTCCCCAAGATCTTTAAATTACTATGATTACTACATTCTCATCGTACACAAATGATTCAAAGTAATCTTGCATGGGGATAGGCTAAAACTAGCAATTTTGTTCAGTCTGGTCATGAGAATAAGAAATAGCCGCAGATTGGGATCTGCAGCTGGTATGGCTATTTTAGAATCAAAACTGCAAAAATACATCTTTTTCAAGGAGATTAGTCCGATTATCGAAGAATTGCTGCGAAAATACATCCTTTTATACCGATATTCCTTAAAAAGGATAAATGTGGTGATAAAAGATGCATATTCTCATCTTTTCTACCAGTCCGTGACTTTTCTAGCAGGAAAAGATGCATATTCGCATCTTTTTAGATTTTGACTTTCCCAGACCTGAACAGCCGTATTTCTCATTTCAAACGAACGGTAGTTTATCCAGTTAACAAGCCTCGCTGGACTCCCTACTTCACATCCACCACAATGGAATTTAGTAATCGTCCGTGCACGTAGGGCAGTAACCGCCATCGGCCTCTTTCCGGCAGCATCATCGAAGTTGGCAGATGACGGTCTGCACCATTATTAGCCTGCCCGAGGGCATTCGCTGAAGAAAATGCATTGGAGGAAAACACTTCAATAAGCGTATTCGAGCCTTCTCTTACCGCAAGTATCTGGAAAGGACCATCCAGTTCCTCATCTGTCCCCCAGAAATGCCACATATATTTGTTCGTCCTGCCAGCGATAAAACCAGCATCAATAAAGCCAACCTGTTTCTCAAGCCCACGCATCCAATAATTGCCCGATTGAAATATTGGACTGATCTCCCAAGACGGATCACTCATGCTCACTGCTACATCGCCATAAGGTTGATCATCTAATGTCACATCTAGTCGCCATACGCCGGCAAGTGGGAGTGTAAAACGAATGGCATACCTTTCTAAGCCAGGATACCCTGGGCTAGCTGTTTCAATCTTCTCCGAAGAGACCGTTTCACGGTGTCCTGTTGGGAGATGAACCGCTTGAATCGTAAGCGTTTTCCCTTTAAATGTCGCCATCGCCTCTTCAAAGTGAAAGATATAGCCGTTCATTACTCCTGCTTGCGCATTAGGCTCTGGTGCAACAGAGAAAATCAGTCGCCCCTGCTGGTCATATGCGTTCTGTTCTTGAACATTCACATGAACAGAATTTGGCGCACCTGCTAGACCAAATACAAGAACGACAATCAGCAGCATCATAACAGCCGCTCCCCATTTATATCTTCGTCTCGGGGGATTTGCCGCTTCACTTACACGAAGTAGCACACCATGTGCAAGTCGATTGGTAAAATGACGTTTGGCAAACGGCGCTTCAGACATTTGCTTTGCCCAAACAGGCTTTTCCTCATGCATGATTTACGACTCCTCCATGTTCAAGGTTAATAACGCATTCATCTTCGTCTTGGCTCGATGCAATCTTGATTTCACAGTTCCCACGGAAACATGTAAAAGTTCAGCAATTTCATTCATTTTGAGACCGTAATGATAATCCAAAATGAGCACTTCCCGATATTTGCGAGGTAACGACATCACGATGTCCCACAACTCTCGATTATCCATTCGATCGAAGACAATTCGCTCCGCAGCTGGAGAGCTGCCAGTCGCAATGAAACGATCCGTTAAAGTTACTTTTCGAAAAAAAGCCCCCTGTAAATAATGAAGCGATTTATTTCTTGTTATCGTTAGCAGCCAGCTTTTCACCGTGCATTCCCCGCGAAATGCATACATCCCTGTAAATGCGGCAAGGAACACTTCTTGCGCTATATCGTCTGCCACATGTGAACGCTGCGTTAAGAAAAAGGCAAAGTTCCATACATCTTCCCCGAAATTTTCCATGAGGTCTTGTAGTACAAGTTCTCGGTCATACCCGTCAGCCAAATGTTTGATATACGCCAAATCGTCCGCCACGCGCTCACCTCTATGTATAAGACCGTTCAACTAGGAAAAGGTTCCTTTTTGTGGTAAAAAAAAATAGCCCCAGACTAAAAAGTCTAGAGCCACTGCTTTACCTTTCGTATCTTCCCTTTATGCTTTCAAAAAATCTTCCGCCAGCATTGCGAACAACAAGTGATCTTCACGTTTTCCATTAATCTCCAATAACTTGCGATTGAGCCCTTCTTGCTGGAAGCCGGCCTTTTCCAACACACGTATTGATCCCACATTTCGCGGCATCACACCTGCTTCTACTCTCTGTAAGCCTACTTCTTCAAATGCATATTTCAAGATAAGTTGTATCGCTTCTGTCATGTACCCTTTTCCATTGTGCGCTTGATCCATACTATAGCCAAGAATACATTTCTGATGAGGCCCGCGTTGGACTTCAAATAGTGCAATATCCCCGATGAGTTGCTGCGTTTCTTTTAAAAAAATACCGAATGCATATCGTTTATCTTCTTCTCTTTGGGAATTACTAGTTAGAATACTCTTCTCTTGCACTTCTTTTGTATAGAAAGATTCATTGCGCTTAGGGCTCACTCCCTCAAACAATTGACGGTTACGCAGCATGAGATCCAGCATATCATCTGTATCACTTACATCCAGAAAGCGGATATAGATTCTTCCATTATTGTCATTCATGAATACCATCATCCTTTATCTCGAAGTCCTGTTATTATACGTCGGAATAAAGAATGGTTCAAATTACGTTATTTTTGATTATGAAAATAGTGCTGTAATTTCTTGGCGAGCTCATCATCCGAAAGTGGATTCCGGTGTGTATTTTCCAAGAAAGGATGAATGCCAAAAACGGTTTCACTCATATGCAAAATACCGTAAACGCACCCCAAGTCATCATTGGCAACATGACGAACCGGTGACCACAAACGAACAGGCGGACCAAGGAAAAAATCATGGCGCGTCCTAAGAAGCGACAACGCCATGATTCTAGGCCATCTATTATTTTTTTACTGCTGTATCATACTCTTTGGCTTTTTTCATCAATTCTTCGTAAGCTTGATCCGCTGTGGCTTTGTCGAACATGACTTTCTCAACGATTGTTTTGTAGTCTTTCTTGAAGTTACCCCAGCCTTGCGGTTCAGCGACAAATTTCTGTGCTGCCGGTCCTACTTTGTTAATAAAATCAACCGATGTTTTGTCGGACGCGCTGAAATTCGGAGCAAGTGTACTTACGATTTTTGCATTTCCTGGAATACCACGTGTTAAAGATAATGTTTTCCCTGCTTCTTGGTCGTTAATGAACCACTCAACGAATTTTTTTGCTTCATCCTGTTGCTTGGAGCCTGCGTTTACACTCCAGAACATACCCGGTTTCAACCAACCACCTGTTTGTGCCGATTTTGGAAGTGTTGTAAACCCGAAAGCATCAGGTTTAAGACCATTAATGGCACCCACTTGATTGGAGAAGATGTGACGAGCAAGCGCTGTTCCATTGACCACACTATCCATCTTCGGATCAAGCTCTTTGTCTGTAACTGTAATATCAGCAGGTGTAACGATGCCCGCTTTACGCATTTCGGATTGCTTATTCAAGTATTTGATCCATGTATCTTTATCGATCGATAGCTTGTTATCTGTAAAAGACTGCCCTTTACCTTGGCTTAGCTGATAAGCTGTATAGTCAACTAAATCTGAGCTTTGATCAACGAAAACGTATTTATCTTTCCCTAGTTTGGCTTTAGCATCTTGACCAAATTTATAATAATCATCCCAAGTCCAGTCCCAAGCTGGTGACTTTAAACCTAATTTTTCGATAACTGTTTTATCGTAAGCCATACCCAGTGCGGCCGTTCCTAACGGCATAGCGAAGAGCTTGCCATTCACTTTACCTGATTCGATAAGCGCTTTATCCATATCGGCAACATTAACGCTTGCAAGATCAGCGACCAAATTACGTCCAACATACTCATTCAAGTAAGCAGCATCCATTTGGATAATGTCAGGGGCATTTTTCGCTGCGAACTGAACGCCGAGTTTATCGAAGTAACCGTCCCAACCCGAGAATTCGCTTTCAAAAGTAACATTCGGATGTAGTGCCGTATACTGCGTTAGCGCCTTCTGTGTCGCATCATGACGTTCTTGTGCGCCCCACCAAGCAATACGAAGTTTAACAGGCGTTGCAGGTTCTGCTTTTGGTGTTGCAGCCGCTGCCGCAGATGGTTGAGCCGAAGCTTTCGCTGGCGCTTCCTCTGTTTTGGATCCGCAAGCTGATACCGATGCCATGACAACAAGTGATAGTGCAGCAGTCATTAATTTCCTCTTCATTGTATAATTACCCCTCTCGCATATGTCGATCTCACACACATATCGTATCTCTGAAAGACTGAACGGTATAGGAGAGGATCGAACTGATTTCTTTCAGTTTTTCAAACAAGTGGGGAGAATAATTTACTTTTTCAGCAAATCACTAGGGTTAATTCCGCAATATTTCTTGAAAAGTGTACTGAAATATGGCACATTATGATATCCTACTTGCTCCGAGACTTCATAAATCAATAAATTCCCTTCTAAGAGAAGTGCCTTCGCTTTCTCTAGTCGGACACGAATCACATAGTTCATAAAGGTTTCCCCTGTCACCTTTTTAAATAGCTGATTCAAATAATTTTTCGAGATAAATAACTGTCCCGCCAACTCATCCATCGTAATGTCTTTCGCATAATGCTCATGAATGTAACCGAGCATGAAATCGACCGCCCCTTTATGCTTCTGGTTAATGCTTGGCTGTCGCTTCTGTCCAATGCTCTTCACCTTTGCTTGCAAGAAGCTCTCCACATCCGCACGATGAATAATCGTATCTGTTGACGTAACCAGCTCATTCTCATCCGCTGGAGAGATCGCCATGTCAGCTTGCTGTGCTGCATATTGTAGCAGCGTCCAAATCTCCGTAGCTAAGACACGATAGAATAGCTTGGGGTCACCGCCTTTGGCCGACGCTTCTTGCCGATCAATGAACTGCTGAATATGGGACCATAACGCTTCCTCACTGTTTTCCTGCAGGGACTGGGAAAGGTAACGAACCAGATCCATTGCACCTTGCCCTTGCCCAAAAGCTTGCAACGATTCAAAAGCGACGTCTGCTGACGCCTTCAAATCTTCCCATTTACTTATGCGTTCGCCTATCGCTGCTTTCACCGTTAAACCCAAATAGCGCAGCATACTGGCTGTTAATGTCTCTATGAAGCGTCCAGCTCTCTCAAGCGATATCTCATCTGCTTCGTTGCGAGGAATATGTAGGACAAGTGCTGAATACGGTCCGAATAGCCAAATAAACGCTGATTCCGGCCATTCCTGCTGCGTCAGTTCTTTCGTAATATTGGACATGGCGAAGCGAAATAAATGCCAATCCGCCACCGAGATATCGATAATCCGGTCTGTCTTCACCAGTTCAAGCACGACGACCTGCTGATCATAGTCTGTCCAGTAGGCTTCGACAGTAGGCAGCTTCATATCAGCCGCATTAGGCTGAAGAGTACCATTAACCAGAGCTGCAAGCTGCTCATCGGCCATTTGTTTCTCATAGTTTTGAACAAAACGAACTAGCCGCTTTTTCTCCATTTTTTCCAGATAAAAATCTTCTAATTGGCTAATCGTGCGAAACAAGACTTCGCGAATCTGTTCGATTGTTATGGGTTTATTCAAATAATCATCGACATCCAAACGAATCGCTTGCCTCGCATACTCAAAGTCGGTATAACCGCTATGAATAATAAATCTGCCTTGAAAGCCTTCCCCCCGCAGTTTCTCAATCATTTCAATACCGCTAATGCCAGGCATATATAAATCCGTAATGACAATATCGGGCTCTACTTCACGAATTAATTCCAGTCCACTTTCCCCGTCAATCGCATCTCCTGCGAATTCAGCATCTAGCTCGGCCCAAGGTATGATATGTCGTAAACCTCGTAAAACCTGAAAATCATCATCTACGATGGCTATTTTCCACATGCTCATGTACTCCCTTTTGTTATGAATATGGTTAACTGTCGGATAGCGGGAATCGAATCTCAACTTGAACGCCGCCTTGCTCTCGATTGCTCAGTTGTAAGCTATATTGATTGCCGAATAAGGCATCCAGCCTTTCCTTCACATTACGAAGTCCATAGCCTCCGCGCTTCCTAGGCTTGTTTTGCCAATTCTCACTAAGCCCTTTGCCATTATCCGTAATCGTTACATATAGGTCGTTCTCTTTTCGATAGATATCTATACCTATTTCGGCTTCGGAAGCGCCATGAAAACCATGCATAAAAGCATTCTCTACGAACGGCTGCAGAAAAATTTTCGGCATGAGGCAGCTCTTACAGTTTTCATCCACTTTGATTAGATACGACATTTTATCTTCCCAACGCACCTGTTGAAATTTTAAATAGTGGTCAATATGGGCGACTTCCTCTGTGACAGCCACCAGACTATTCGTATTCGATAGCGCTAAGCGAAACATACTCGCTACTTGCGCGAGCATCGAGCTGATCTTATTCTGCCCCGCTTCGATCGCCGTCCAGTTAATTTGATCAAGCGTATTATATAAAAAATGAGGATTAATCATCATCTGCAACGATTTCAGCTCTGCTGCCCTTTGCTGAACATGCTGCTCCCGCAGGGATTCATACAGGTCCTCGATCCGTTGTGTTAACTTTCGATACCCATGAAATAACTTGCCGAACTCATTTTTATAATCAGTAGGTAAACCTTGATCATCCCCAGGGGAATATTGGCCCATGGCTCGAATCAATTGATTCATCGGTCTCATGAATCGGCGAGATAAGAATAAAGTAAGCAGCAGCACGAGCACAATCGTGGTAGCCCCAAGTAGAAGAAACAGCTTTGCCATGCTTTTACTGCCTTTCGTCATATCACTCCAAGAGCTTGCCTCGAAGAGTGTCCACTGGGAATCTGGTGATTTGGCCCAAACGAAGAAATCATCCTGCACCCGTAAGGAACCGCTTGGCTTATCCATCTCCCCCTTCAAGGTGAGTGTCGCTTGCTGCAATTTGCTGCTGTTGCCAGCATGCGTAATTAATCGGCCTGCTGCATCAAGTAAAGCCATATTGGTCGTATCATCTTCAGTTGATATCAAATGCCGAATGCTCGATACTTTTATATTAAAAACCATTAAACTGTAATATTGATTGCTATTATTAATGACCTTACGGGCGAAGCTTATCACCGATTCTTCACGTCCATTGGACATGATTTTGTGCTCGCCAAGCCAAGCGCTATCTGTTTCCAGAATACTTGGATACCATGCTTCCTTATCTAATTGCGACATCGGAAAGAACGTAACAGGCCCTTGGGTATCCGACGTAAAGGGGTAATCCGAATAGACATGGATGGATTGCAGAATCGG
The DNA here is from genome assembly GCF_031455095.1 of Paenibacillus qinlingensis. GTDB lineage: Bacteria > Bacillota > Bacilli > Paenibacillales > NBRC-103111 > Paenibacillus_E > Paenibacillus_E qinlingensis_A. The sequence continues at coordinate 464,626 of NZ_JAVDSB010000001.1, read as the reverse complement.
TGTGCCGAAGACAAGATACTTCAATTGACTCTGCAGGTCCGTCTCGATTTGAAGGCGCTCGTACGCGTCCTTATCTCGTAATCGGCCGTACAGAAGATCGACATTCTTGGCCGAGGTCCCCGAGGTCTGCTCAATACCAATTAAGCTTGTGCTCATTTTTTTGCTTAATTCATTTAGCAACCGTTGCTGATAAAAGGATGTATTGGAAGCAATTTCGCTCGATGTACCCGAATAACTAACGGCAATAACAATCCCGATTAACATGGCTATAATGACGGCTGAGCTAAAAAAATAAACCGCAATAATGCCGTATGATTTAAATGGATTTTGCAGCATGTGTCTGCCCTCCGTATGATTCAAACTAAGCTCTTATGCAAAGAAAGCCGCAGCAAATGCAGCAGCTTTCCTAGTCATTCCTAAGCTTATCCTTTTAGGGCACCCGAAGCAATACCTTCAACGAAATGCTTCTGAGCGATAAAGAAAATGATTACGGCAGGCATAACAGACACTAAAGACATAGCTAACATCTGCCCCCACGGCACCGTTCCAGCAGAATCAATGAACAGCTTCAGAGCTAAGTTCACCGTGTATTTATCGACAGAGTTGATATACAATAATTGACCAAAGAAATCATCCCAGTTCCAAAGGAAACAATAAATGGCAACAGTAACAAGCGCAGGTTTGGTCAATGGAATAATGATCCGCCAGTAAATACCGAACCAAGAACATCCATCTATTTTCGCAGACTCATCCAGCTCTTTCGGTATGGAACGAATAAATTGCACAAGCAAATAGATAAAGAAGGGACCTCCCACACCACCTGCAAGCAAATGAGGAACATAGAAGGGTAAATACGTATTAATCCAATCAAATTTACTGAATAACACATACTGAGGCACGATCGTTACTTGCGTCGGAAGCATTAACGTCACTAGCAGAATGCCGAACCAGAGCTTACGAAGTGGAAAATCAAGGCGAGCAAAAGCAAAGGCAACAAGGGAACAAGATACGATACTGGTAAATAATACCCCGGAGATTAATTGAAAGTTATTGATATAAAAGACACTGAAGTCATAGTTCGGAACGGATATCCAGCCTTCGGTATAGTTAGCCCAGCGAAATGTTTCGGGAAATAAATTCGGTGAGCGCATCTCATCATTCGTTTTGAGGGAAGCTCCTAACCACCAGAAGACAGGGTACATCATGATCAGACTTGAAACTAGTAATAAAAGATGGGTCAAACCTTGACGTCTTGCCATCATTTCCCCTTCCCTCCTTGCGTCTCATAATAAACCCAGTATTTAGAGGTTGCGAAAATAAGTGCTGTTACTGCTGCAATGATGACCAGTAGAATCCAAGCTAGCGCTGAGGCATAACCCATTTGAAACTTCGAGAATGCTCGTTCATACAAGTACATGACGTAAACGTAGGTTGAATTCACAGGCCCCCCATTAGTGATGATAAATGCCTGCGTAAACATCTGGAAGGAATTAATCGTTGATTGCACAAAGTTAAACAAAATGATGGGAGACAACATGGGCAGCGTAATCGTGAAAAATTGTCGTACCTTGCTAGCGCCATCTACTGAAGAGGCTTCATACAAATCCGTTGGAATTTGTTTAAGTCCTGCAAGGAAAATAATCATTGCCGATCCGAATTGCCATGCAATGAGAAGGACGAGTGTCCCCAAAGCCGTGTCGGGGTCAGCAATCCATGATTTCCCTTGAATACCGACAAGCGCTAAAGCTTGATTAATAAAGCCGTCTTTGCTGAAAATATTTTTCCATAGAATCGACACAGCGATACTCGTCCCGATCAATGATGGGAAGTAGATCATCGTCCGATAGAAGGAGATCCCTCTGATTTTCTTATTCAGCAGCATCGCCACCAACAGAGCTGTAACAAGCTTCAGTGGTACGGAGAATACAACAAATAGCAAGGTTACCTTGATTGACTCGCGGAACGTATCGTCCTCCATCACGATATGCTTGTAGTTCTGTGCGCCAAGCCAATGTGGTGCGTCCAGTAAGGAATAATCTGTAAACGAGTAATACAAGGACATCAGGATTGGCCCAAGTGTCAATAGGAAAAATCCAATTAGCCAAGGGGATAAAAAGAGGTATCCGGCCACAGGAGACTCCCATCGGCTTAGAAACGGGATCTTCTTTTTCTTCGGTTTTGCAAGCAAACGGTCTGTTTGCAGCGCGTTGCTTTCCATTAATCATTCCACTCCCTGTTCAAAGCGCTACATGAATCGCTTGTTATCTGATAGTTTTATTATAAAAGGCATCTCAGAGGAGTTACATTGCGCATTGAATGAAGTTCTTTCACTATTTCACACACAAAAATCCCGAACTGCCATCGCTGGAAATTCGGGATTTTTCGTTTAAATGACGTTATGGCGTGTAAACTTTTACCGTATTAACATGCGTAGTACCTGTCTGCGAGTTATCCGCATAAAATTCGATCTTGGACACATTCGCTACTGCTGCTCTCATTGTTGCTTGAGAAAGCTTCAACGTGCCGTTCACATAGAAATCAAACTTATCCGTGTTTGTATCTAGAACGATTTTGAAATCATACCAAGTGTTCGCTGTGAATGCTTGAATAGTCGTCCAAGTGCCATTCACGTTCGCTTTGATGTTCCCCGTGTCCATAGCAATAGATTCCGTTACCACACCTGAACTGTCATAGAGGTAAGGCAAACACCACCACGACGTCGTTTCACTTCGTTTAACACTCGCCTCAATCGTTATTGATCCGCTAGTCGCGCCAAATGTTTTGGACATCGACGTTTTGGCTGATGCTGTCGGTTTGCTGAGCTGTACGCTCTTATCGGTCGCACTCGGTACAGCTTGCACAGTGATCGCGTTTGGACTGGTGCCGTTGGCAATTGTCCATCCTGTTGGGGCACTGCCAGTAGTCACAGCATCGAATGTATCATTGACTAAGTAGGTAGGACCCGTACTTCCTCCCGTAACCTGCGTTTCATCGGCACCAATATCGGCTGCGCCTGTGTATAGCGTATCTCCCCAGAAATCAAGCCCACCATTGGACGTAATCGTAACTCCTTGATTAATGATCGGAGAACTTGTTTGAAGCTTATAGCCACCTAATGTGCTCATTGCGGGTCCACTTGCTTCTGTTCCCGTTCCGCCCGTTCCTGGGCTTACTAATTTGGGATCACCAATTTTCGGATTCGCATCTCCAGCAGGAACGGTAAGTCCAGTCCCATAGTAACTATTCGTGTTATAAGCAATACCGCCACCTGTCGTTAGAACTGCTGAACTTTGGGTGGAATTCAAAATGTTGTTTCTAATATTGTAGCTGGCACTTATATAGGATCCATAGCCATAAATTAAATAAGTGCTATTCGTATTGTAGATCGTATTGTTATAAATTTGTGAGGTTGCTGCCGAATCGGAATGGAGATAAATCTGATATCTCGAATTACCTGTAATCACATTGTATCGGATAATGGAGTCCCCAAAGCTGAATTGACACAGCAGAATGCCATCCCCATTGCCATGAATGTAATTGTATTGGACGACCTGTTTCGTCGTTCCTTTATCTGTGTCGATACCGTTAAAGTCGGCGCCTCCTGCTTTTTTCACCACACCATAGGTCTCGTTCTTCTGAATAACAACATCGTCGGCATAATAGGTTTCGATTCCTGAAGTTCCCGCTGCCGCAACCACATTATTCTCGATTAATCCGCCTTTAACATCCGTCATATAAATACCATTACACCCATAAATCGTGTTCGCTTGGCTAATGAAATTATTCTTGATCGTCACATTTGTAAAAGGATACCAATTCGTATCCGAAGCTGAACTCCGAACACCCCATCCGACCGAAACAGAGGCATTCCCGTTATTATCTCGCCCATCACCCGTATATTGCTTAAAGATGATTCCACCAAAGGAAGTATCCTTAATGGAACTATTAGAAATAACCACATCGTTGAATTTGCTCTTCACTGTTGCTGCTGCCGGAGCTAATACATTCGTTGACATATCAAACACAATGCCGCCGGTTCTCTTGGAACGATCCCAACCCGTTTGAAAAGTGATGCCCATTGCATTATCCGCCACATCCCCGCCAATCCAGTTCACTTCACCACTCACATCGTGCACATTGAGACCATCTAAACGGAAGTAATTAAGCGTGCCGATGTCTGCTCCAGTAATATGAACGCCTCTTAGATCGCCGAGGGAACCCGTTGTTTGGTTGCTAATATCTAGATTGTGAATTTCCCAATACTGCTGATTATATAAATATACCGTTGCTTTAACGGCACCTTGACCTTGGAACTTTGGCTTAGCGCCTGTACCATACTGATCAATGATAATTGGGTTCCCTGAGATACCCGAGCCTTTTGGATACAATTGACCGACCCAGGTATTTCCCGCTTCAAATAAAATGCGATCACCAGGCTGGAACGTTGTAGCGTTTACTTTGGTCAAAGATTTCCAAGCCGTCGCGGTGCTTGTGCCATTGTTCGAATCACTGCCGTTAACGGCATCTACATAATAAGTTGTATTCGCAGCCCATGCATTTGCTGGTGCAAGTAGTATCATCAATGAAAACAACATCATAATGGTGACTACGAGTGCACCTAAACGTTTACTTTTGTTCAAGTATAATCTCATGATCCTAGCCTCCTCCTCATTGTAAGCGCTTAACTTTCAGTGGAAAATAAAACTTCTTACTCGCCTGGATTCACCATGATCTCCCTGCTACCTATTCATCCCCCCTTGGTTGTAACAGCCTGGCATCTAATTAGGATGATTACTCTTGGTGTTTTGGCCGCTCATTCAATTTTGAGTTCAGTATAGTTGACTAATGAGGGAGAACATAGGGGAGTAATGAACAAATTTCTTTCATTTTCTTAACACATTCATCCATTCGGCGGTAATTGGATAGCTGAGAATACAAGATCAATGATTTCTCCACGTGCTTGATTTAAAAAGCCTAACGTAGTCTGCTGCAAATTCTCAATCGAGACACAGGAAGAAAGGAGAATCTTATTTGAGAACATATACATGGAAAGTTCATAAGACGAGGACACATTCTTAACAACCTCAACAATATTCGTATTTTTATATATCTCGGGGAGTTCGATCGCGTACATCAAGTACATGTGTTCACCTTTCATTTGACTGATCTGAAAGAACTCCTTATACAAATTAGATGTCATCGCGTTCCAGCGGTAACCAAATTTGAAAAAGGGCTCCTCTTCCCAATTAGGCTCGAATTGTGATACTAATTCGAGAAATTGCTCGCGATAGTACTGGATTAGATTCATCGATATCATTTCCCCCGCAATTCCTAAGTAAAATTTGCAAACTCTGAATTATGCATATCTTATCGATAAATTGTTGTGAAACTTCTATTTCTGGTTTTAGCTAAACATGTTTTTTGCTAATAGTTCGCTAATGCTTCTTACAAATAATTCCTTATTTTTGGCAAGGGTGCCGTCGCTGCCAGCAGTTGCTCATTAGTTAATCGACAGTCCGATTTAACCAAACTAATCTCACTTTCCTCGTCTTTAACACTTAATTAGTCCTAAATCGCCCAACTAAATTCCCTAAAACAGCACCTAACCAAGGAAAATAGGTAGATAAGCGGGCAAAACCTGACTACACACCATTTTAAGCGCGAGATCCTTCGTTTAGTTGGGAGATATCGGACTATCGGCTTTTTTCAGCTTCCCGAGCACACCAAAGAGAGGTGAGCTCCGCTCACCCCCCTCTTAGAGTTGATTTGTGCTGTTCTTTTATCACAGTAAGTGCTATCTACTTAGTATTTTTACGTATCGCATCATTAAGGAGTGCTGCGTACTTTTGTGCACCCGCTTCCGTTAAGTGGACGCCGTCATTCACGAAGTAGGCATTCTTCCCTTTACTTGCTGTGTACCAGTCTACAATCGTAGCTGCTGGAAATTCTGCAGCAACAGTCGTCAATGCAGCGTTCACTGTATCTTGCCAGTCTCGAGGTACGCGCGTATTCACCAGAATAATCTGCTGTATTTCCCCTAACGAAGCTAACAAGTCACGCAATTGGTTTGGATTAAACGCACCATTCGTACCAAGCTCAATAATTACACGCTTACCCAGCATTCCTTTGGACTTAAGCTCATTGATTGTCGATTGTGCTTGGGTCATCTGTCTGCCCACTTTGCCATCCACGATGATGCCTGGGAGTAATTTTTCCAGGAATGGCGCTACATCTAGAATAACAGAATCACCAATAGCGGTAATACCCTTAAATTCTAATTGCGTAGGTTCGGTCGAATGATCATTTGGTGTTTCAGTCGATTGCGGCCCAGACGGTAGTGGTTTTGATGATGTTTCTGTTGTCCCTGTTGTCCCTGCTGTTCCTGCTGTTCCTGCTGTTCCTGCTGTTCCTGCTGTTCCTGCTGTTCCTGCTGTTCCTGCTGTTCCTGCTGTTCCTGCTGTTCCTGCTGTGCCTGTGGTTCCTGCCGTCCCCCCTGTCGCTGTTGGCCCCGTTTTTCCAGTGCCAGCACCAGCTCCTGTTGCCATCCCAGTTGTCCCCACTCCTGCACTTACTCCTCCTACTCCCGTTGCCGTTATCTCTGTTTTCCCTTTCTCTGCTGTTCCTATAGTCGTAGTTCCAATTGCCGTAGTTCCTGTTCCTGACCCAACAACTGTTGTCCCTACCGTTCCCATTCCTACCGTTGTTCCTATACCCTCCATCACACTAATAATCCCACCTGCGCTAGCTTCAGACTTCTGCGCAAACGAGTTATTCGAACAAGAAATGACGAATAATTGGATTGGTAGAATGGTGATCACTAACATATACCGTAATCGTGAAGGGGACCAGAATGCCATTTTCCAAATGTTAGGTTGAAAAGTGCCCCGACGGAAAGGTTCCTCAATGTACGTATACGAGAAGGATGCCAACAGAAAACTTAGCACAACTTGCATCCCCATTTTGGTCAGATGCGTCTCTCCTGTATCTATGGCCGAAGAAGGAAGAATAATGACTGGAAAATGCCAAATATACAGACTGTATGACCGCTTTCCAATCCAGCGTAATGGCTTACACCCCATGATCTTGCTTAGCAAGGTTGTCGGATGAACGATGGCCGCGATGACGATGGCTGACAATACGGCGAATAATACTAATCCACCGTAATACAGAGAAGCATTATAGGCATTCGTTGTCCACATCATGTAAAGGATACCGAGGAAGGCTGCACCGCCGATCCAATCGAGCAACAAGCCCGATTTGCCTTTTCCCGCGCGTTTGGTTGCCATGCGACTAGGGAGCATGATCGCCAGCGCTCCACCAATCAGCAACGCGAAGGCTCTTGTATCCGTTCCATAGTAAACGCGGCTGGGGTCTACACCTGGTTGATAGACGAACGCCATGACAAGCGCAGAAGCCAGTGCGCCTAATAATGTGAGCAAAAAGAGATAACCTCGCCGGTTCGCAAACCATAAAATAAGTGCTAAAACTAATGGCCAAAGGAAGTAAAACTGCTCTTCGATCGCCAATGACCAGAGATGACCAATTGGAGATGGCGGACCGAAGCTCTCAAAGTACGATACCTGATGAAAAATTAGCCACCAGTTATTGAAATAGAGTAAAACCGATATGAAATCGTCCCCCAAAGGAATGAATCTAGCGCGATCCATAATGAGCATCCACATGCTTACAAACACGAGCATGAAGACCATAGCTGGCATGAGTCTTCTCATTCTTTTTATCCAAAAATCCTTTAAATCAATCCGCCGCGTTGTGTGCCATTGGAGGAGCAACTGATCGGTAATCAAATAGCCTGATAACGTAAAGAATACCCCAACCCCCAACAAACCTCCAGGCATCCATGAGCTGTTCAAATGATAAACAATTACAACCAGCACCGACAGCGCACGCAACCCATCTAGCCCCGGCATGTAATGCTTATTCACCTTGTCACTGCTCAACTTCTGCTTACTTTCCAACTTGCTTGCCATTAGATGAAACCTCCTGCTGTGTAACGCTAATCTTTAGATAAGAATAAGACGGAACGTTTGCTAATAAAGTTTGAGCATTTCCAATCTAAATTTAGAAAAAATGAAGAACCCTTTCTCGGAGATAAATCATTTACAGGAGTTTCCTATTCGGAATAGAATTTCTTCCATATATCGCTAAAAACAAGAAAAACGCTCACCACGCTTGCAACAATTGCAAGGAATGAACGTTTTACATTTGGTTTGATTTATATGGCTCTGCGAATCGCATCCAACACACGATCGCCTTGAAATGGTTTTACAATGAAATCCTTGGCGCCAGCCTGTATTGCTTGAACGACCATCCCCTGCTGCCCCATAGCCGAACACATAACAATTCTAGCATTCGCATCTTTTTTCCTAATTTCCCTGACGGCTTCTACGCCTTCCATCTCCGGCATTGTAATATCCATCGTTACGATATCTGGTTTCAGTTCTTGATATTTCTGTATGGCGACCAAACCATTCTCCGCTTCGCCTACGACATCATGTCCGCCTTTGGTCAAAATATCCTTCAGCATCATTCGCATGAAAGCTGCATCATCTACGATTAAAATTTTAGCCATTCTCGGTCACCCCTCTTAGTCATACTCTTATTCTTGCTCTTTCAATAAAACAACCCGGATATCGCCCACCGTCTCAATAGATATAGGCAGCATGAGCTTGTTCGATGTATCGTTCCCATGAAAATTATCTTGGAGCAATGACGGCGGTGTGATATCTAGTGAAACCCCTTGTTCCCCTAGAATCGTTGTAGTTCCACCTGCAATAATATTCGCAATTTCACTTACACAGCTATCCAGCATGTCACCTTCCATATACATACCAAAAATCGCTTCACTCATTCGGCTAAATACGACGCGCTGACCATCTAAAATCATACAATACTCACTGTTCGTAAAATTGATGGAGACGCCAATCTCGTCTTTGCTTAACGGTTCATTGCTTGTGCTTACTTCTGCTTGATCCAACGACTTTGGAATCACGTTCCCAATCGAAACCCTTACACTATCCAAAAGTAAATTCTGCAGGCTCTGTGTCATACTTCTCTCCCTTATTCAGTGTATGTAACCGGTTGTTGACTACCTTCTATTCGTTTACTTTAGATTATAATTGTTAGGTATTTACACTCCTAAATGTTAAGGATGTATGTGATAAAAAGAAAAACGGAGCTCGCTTATCGCGATGCTCCTTTGTTGTTTGGAAGACTTTCATATAAATGAACTAATAATTGCTGGAAAGCTTCGGCATCGGATTGGAACTGCTCGGTTGTGTTATCCATCACAAACTCCATCAAGATGTAACGTTTTTCATGGAGATCCACCTGTGCCAAGTACTGTGACCATTCATGAATTCCCTCCGAGAACGGTCGGCGGTTGTCTCCTTGCCAATAATAAGCGTGCAAGTTCAATAACTTCTTATTAACTGCTAATGCTTGCAGCCCTTCACAACGTTCTTTCATGGAAAGCTCCGGTGTTGGCTGCCACAAGCTGTACAGATTTGCATGGTCTGCCTCTACTAACAGTCGCTGCGACGATTCATTCGTGTCCGTTAACGTTCCTCGATGGCACTCCAACGCAACCTTAATCCCTTCCTCGGCAGCGGTTTCTGCTATAAGCTTCGCTTCCCTAGCGACCTGTGCCCGATATTCATCGCTAGCGGCTGAAGATGACTGGGTTCCTGCCCAAATACGAATAACTGGCGCATGCAACGCCTTCGCAGCTATCAAGCTATCTCGAAAAGTTCGTACTGGCTGTTCGTTCTCCAGCAACCGAAAATAAGAACCATAAGCCGCTACCTCCATGCCAGCCTCGATCGTTTTTCTATAGAGTTCGCTCGCACCTACGATATCCCCAGGTTGAACATGGGCATTCTCAGACCATTCAATTGCTTTCAACCCACAAGAACTGCTTAGTTGAAGTATTTCATCAGCTGTCTTATTACGAAATGTAACCGATACAATGCCAGGTAGAATCATCGCTGTTCCCTCTCCATTTGAAGTAGTCTCATGTACCATAATTCCCTAATTGATTGGATTTGTAAAGAAAAAAGACTGCATTCACCCGAATAATACGAGTGATCGCAGTCTTCTCGAACCATGTACCGATAGGCAATTGTCTAGCGTCTGAATCCTTGCAACTGTTGTTCAGCAATTTGCACTAATCGCTTCGTGATTGTACCACCGATTGAACCAGCGTCGCGTGTAAGGAGATTTCCATTATAACCATTCGGTTGCAATGCAATCCCTAACTCTTGAGCAACTTCATACTTCAATTGATTTAAAGCGGCTTTAGCCTCTGGAACAAGCAATGTGTTGCTGTTGTTGTTAGCCATTCGTAAATCACTCCTTCTCGTGGTGTAAACTTAGGATGTGGAGTGTAAGGAAATCTTATACATTCAAATTTTTATTTTTCGTGTTTTAATGGAATGACGATGGAAAACGTAACACTAGCCTCCTGCATGGTGAAATCAATACTACCTTTGTAACGCTCAATTAACTGTTTAATAATGTGAAGTCCTAAGCCCTTATTATTCTTTCTTGTTTTGGTCGAAAAGCCAGATTCAAATATGCGTGATTGGATATCTGGACTTACCGGGTTGCAGGAATTGTGCACTTTGATTATCAGTTGGTTAGCTTGAACAACGCCTTCAAGTGTAACTTTTCTTTCTGTAATCGGAAGCTCATTCGCCGCATCAAAGGCATTATCGATTAAATTACTTAAGATGCGAACTAAATCCGTCGTCTTGATCGTCGTAAGTCGCAAATTTTCCATGTTTTTAAAATCAACCTGCATGTCAATGTTATGAACTTCTGCTTGCGCTAGCTTTGCTTGAATAATTCCACTTAATGCAGGGATATTAATTTCAACAGCTTTAATCTTGTAATCCATCATTTTGGCTTCTTGGATTAAAGGATCAATATAGTCTTGCAGGCTCTCATATTTCTTTAATTTTATCATCCACGAGATGGTTGTAATATGATTAATAATATCATGACGTTGTTCCTTAATGGACTGAACAATGGAATTAATGTTATCTAGATACACGTCTTGAACCGTCTTTACAGCGCCTTCATTCTTCTTCCGAGTAGCCGAGAAAAGAATGATGATAACCGTACAAACCAGCAACGTGACAATACTCATAAAGAAGAAAACTTCACGGAATTGTTGCTGCAACGTTTTCTCGATCTGCGTGTAATCGGTTGCAACCATAACCACCTTATTCAAGTCATCCCGCTTATACTTCAGATTCGAGGTTTCAATCGGTGTAAAGCTTTTCAATACGTTCGTTCCATTAATCATCACATTGTAAAAGACTGTACTCTTTTTCTCCAACGCTTCTTTGAGTTTACTCTCTTCAGCCTGATCTCGATACGTGTATGAACCATTCAGAATAAGCCGCTCCGAATACCACTTTTCTCTATTATTAGGGGTTGGACCTTTATCGAAGATTTTCTCAGGATTTAGAACCCCAATTTCAAGTAAATTTCCTTTGTTACTATCCAGCAGTTCATGGATGCTGACATCCACACCTACTTTTTCGCGATAATGTTCCAAACTGCTTGAAACATTCAAATACGGATTAATAATATAATTGGTGGTGCCATCATAATACTCTCCCCATTTTCGGATGTTGGTTTCATCCGTCGAAGCCGTATCGATCGGTCCGCTCCAAAAGTTCTCCATGGATAAACCCGTACCTACATCAACGGTTTTACGATCTGCTAGCTGTAATTGGGCTGTATATACGATGCCCCACGTCTTCGAATTTGCACCAATTTCTTTGGGATCCGAAGATCTAACCCCAATAAACTCATTGCCTCGACGCTCAAATAGTGTTAAACCGCCAATATTCAACTGCTGCGCTAATTCGACTAACTGCTCGTTCGTGACATGGTTAAAGTCGGGATGTAATGACTTCTGAATAGCGATAGAAGCTGTTCTAAGTTCATGACCTAGCATTTCATCATAGGTTGCCTCTACTTCGCTCTGCTTATCGAGCTCGGTCGAAATCGTCGAGGTCACCAAATTTATTTTTTCTTTTTGTTGGTTATTCAAGAGAACTTTCGAATGTTGAAAATACGTTAAATTCATACTTAAAATGGCGATTAAAAAAATTAATATTGTTTTTAACGGGAACTTTTCTAGAGATGAAAACATGCTTACGATCTCCCTTAACAGGCGTTTTGTCTCTTTATTATAAAACAATTCTGTCGAATTTTGCAGTTTTTTTAAAAATTTTGTCCCCTTGTGTCTATCAAGAAGAGCAGGACGATTCTGAATATTTCAAGAGTTTCGTTGTATTGCCGTTTTAGAGCTGTTTCTTCAAACTTTCCTTGCGCGATGTCATCTTCAATTAACAGCAATAACCACATCGAGTATAATGCACTAAAGGAATGATAGTCACGAATAAAGCCTTCCTTCGTTGGGAAATGCAGCCTCGAGCGAACAGCCATATATCGTTCAAGGATATCTAACCGAGATTCCTGTTGAATAACCAAACGGCTATATTGCGGGCTCGTTATGTCCATCAAGTTATAAAGATCCCAGAATACACTATTTATATGGATGTACTCCCAGTCGAGAATGTAAGATTGATTATTCACTTCCGTTAGGTTTAATGGATATAAATCACCATGTGAAATGACTGTTTCACTCTCAAGATGCTCATAAGGAAGAATAACCGCAAGAAAATAAGTCATATGTTCATCTTGAAAACCATGTCGAAGCCATAATTGCTTGATTTGTTCACCCTTAACTTGGATGAAACGCTGAATTTCTGTTAATTTAGGTGAATGACCTTCAAATGCCTGAGGTAAAAGTGATGTAGGCAACCGATGCCAATACGGCATGAGCTCTGATGTTTTGATCAGCATGTCTGCGCGGAAGCTATGTTCCAGCTCACCCAGATCTTCGAAAACCATCCACTCTTTTTCTGGTTCAATCGCTTGTGCGCTGTACATAATTCGGGGAATACGTACCTCGGGAATTCGATAACTAATATGTTCTTGCACCCATAACTCTTTTCCTTTATTCGGATAATTCGTTAGGGGCTTAAAAATAAAACTAATCATGGCCCCCTCTATTTCCACCTGAATCCGTTCTACCTTCTGACCATTACGTCCCACATAAATAACTTCCCGTTCATGGGGAATATCGTCACGAACCCTGCCGGACTCTAAGAAAATATGTTCGTTCATTGCTACCATGATTGCTTCACCGTCCTGACTTTTTTCACGATTCTCAACTTACCTGCTTACTTAAGTTAGAAGACCATGATATAAATGATATTCGAATTATAATATGATATATTTTGCTTATAGATTCAATACATAGTTCACATGGAGGCCAATTTATTATGTTACATGTGCTCGTCGACGAAAATGATCAAACAGCGTGGTATCCCAATTACCTCAGTGGTTTAAAAAAAGGACTTGATACCGCGGGAGTGCTGTATACCTTTTCTCCCAAGCTTCCCGATGACCCCAAGCATCCCGTTTTGATTACACGTTTCACCCTTTTTGATTTGATCAAAGAAGCGGATCCTGTGCCTGAACACATTTATATTCAAGAGCATGATGTCTGGAACCCTTTCACAAATGTCTTGGACTTAGCGTCCTTATGGATCTTTCATCATCCATCTTTAAAAGCCATTTTCTATACGAATCCCAGCATGGTACCTTGGGGGAAACGATGCCTAGCTCCAGGCTCTCAAGTTGATGTCATTGCAGCTGGTTTTCCCTATGACCACGACTATGTGAATGCCACATTAAATGGCATCCAATCTTCCGAAGAACGGGAAAAACTCGTAGTCTTCCCAGGTCGGATGAACGAATTTTATCAACCTTATCTGTCTGTTCGCATGGCATTTGAATTCATGGAATTAGGCTACAGAGTCGTTGTGGCTTCGCCTGTAACACCTCTTTCTCACTATCCAGTGGCCATGTGGAGAGAATTGGGCATCGAAGTCGGAAGACTGCCACATGCCGAGTATTATCAACTATTATCAAAAGCAACCGCTGCCGTATCCGTCACGATCGGCGGTAGCCTAACCCTAGCCCTCTATGAGGCGCAGCTGCTTGGTGCAATACCAATCGCTCCCATGGGACGAGCTGATCTGCCGCCATTCACCGAAATGTATAATCCAAGATATGATCTACTTCATCCTAGAGAAGCCATTAACATGGTTGAAAACAAAGTCTCTGTTACGATCGATAAGCGGTGGTTCAGTATTGATGCCTATGTTCAGACTTTGCTTGATACGATTACTAATCAACATACCTTGCATGTAGAGTAATAAAAAGGACCATGAGTTCCCTGTGGGGATCCTATTAGGTAGAGTCCCTATCACGCGAGTTAGTCGGTTTCATCGACTAACTCCTCTTCAATTGACTCTGATTCACGCGAGTTAGTCGGTTTTATCGACTAACTCCACTTCAATTGACTCTGATTCACGCGAGTTAGTCGGTTTTATCGACTAACTCCACTCCGATTGACTCTAATTCACTCGAGTTAGTCGGTTTTATCGACTAACTCCTCTCCAATTGACACTGATTCACTCGAGTTAGTCGGTTTCTTCGACTAACTCCTCATCTTATGAAGAGTTCTAGTCCCTTACGATTCAATATTTATTAATCCGTAGTCGAAAAAAACGTCCACTCCAATGGAGTGAACGTTTTCTATACAAATTCTAATACTTATGGAAGAACATTTCCTGCTGCACGATAAATCTCATACCATTCTTGACGCGTCAAATGGACATCGCTAGCTTTTGCACATTCAATTAAACGATTGATATTCATTGTCCCCGTAACCGGCTGCATATGTGCTGGATGGCGTAGAATCCAGGCAATCGCGATCGTCGTATTGGACACCTCATATTTTGCTGCGATTTCATCAATCTTCTTATTCAGTTCGGGGAACTTCTCGTTTCCGAGGAATACACCTTCGAAGAATCCATACTGGAAAGGCGACCACGGCTGAATAGTGATATCGTTCAGGCGGCAATAGTCCAGGATTCCACCGTCACGGTCCACGGCAGAGTCATTGAGCATATTCACATTGATCCCATTCGAAATCATCGTAGCGTTCGTGATACTTAACTGCAACTGATTTGCGACAAGTGGCTGTTTGACCGATTTTTTCAATAATTGAATTTGTAGTGGCGTTTGATTGGAAACACCGAAATGTCTCACTTTCCCCGTACTTTCAAGTCGGTCAAAAGCTTCAGCAACCTCAGCTGGCTCTACTAACGCATCCGGACGATGCAAAAGCAGAATATCCAAGTAATCCGTTTTGAGTCTTTTCAAAATCGCATCTACAGATTCAAGAATATGCTCCTTGGAAAAGTCGAACATCCCTTTGCGAATGCCACATTTGGATTGCAAAATCATCTTCTCACGTACATCATCATTCATATGAATGGCATCCGCGAAAATTTCCTCACAGGTTCCGCCACCGTATATATCCGCATGATCGAAGAAATTAGCTCCGATATCCATAGCGCCTTGTACGAAGCGTTCTGCTTCGAGCTTGTCCAATGAGTTAATTCGCATACAACCTACGGCAATAACTGGAACTTCTAACGAACTAGTTCCAAGCTTCATTGTTTTTAACATGACATGTATCCTCCTTCAAAACTCCATCTTTTTTATGTATATCTGATTCGCCTCTCCCATTGTCACATATTGCTCACTCAGATTCAAGAAATGACAACGTAAGTTTTAGACAACTGTCTATTGGGATGTTGGAATAGGAACAATCGCGGTCATTACCGCCAAAAGAAGAAGCCGCCTGCTCCAACTACGTGGGAACTAGCGGCTTTTTCATTTACGCATATAACCAAACTTATGCCTTATGAAATGTTGATGGACGCTCCGCGAGCCCTGCCAAGAAGCTTAACATGAACTGCACGGCAAGACGCGAGGTCACATTCCGCACATCCACGGTCGGATCGATGCAGACGAAGTCTAGTCCCTGCACCTGCGGCAACGATCCGAGACGGTACAGCGCATCTAATGCATCCCACGGATGCATCCCGCCTGTACCGATCGCTGGACATCCCGGGGCATAGGCCTGATCGATGACGTCAACATCGAAGCTCACATACAGCGCATCTGTTTCATTTCCTACTAGCTGAATGGCTTGGTCGAGCACCGCATCCATCCCCATCCGCCGAATATCACGTGATGTATAGACATGTACGCCTTTACTTTTCACGTAGTCATGGTACGGCTTCGCATTCATAAAGCCACGAATACCAATTTGTACGATATGGTGTCCCTCGACTAGACCGGATTCAAGGATCCCACGGAACGGTGTACCATTGGTGACACCTCCGTCCTCAAAATTGCGGACATCATGGTGGGCATCAAAATGCAGGATTCCCACCTTTTGTCCAGCATACCGATTGACGAAGGCTTTGATCGACGGGCAACTAGTGGAATGATCGCCACCAAAGATGATTGGGATCAAGCCCGGCATATGATTATACAGCGTGCGCAAGCTCTCCTCGATGCGGCGATGACATTCCGCGATATCTGTCACATGCATCTGGATATCGCCAAGGTCACGAACAGCTAGCGATTGCAAGTCAACACCATACTCCATCGAATATGTAGTAAACGACTTGAACGCAGCTCGAACCGCCGCCGGAGTCGTCGAAGCGCCGGAATACGAAATAGACGACTTCGACAACGGGATGCCGATGATTCCTGCAAGCAGCTGCTCTTGGCCGTCCCACTGGCGAATCCAATGAACAACCTTGGTTTCCATGTGATCTCTGAACGCAGCTTGATCAGGTGGTTTGAGAAATGGAATCTCGCCGTTCATTGCCCAGCCTCCTCCCTATTCGTCATGAGCTTACGGTTCCATACGCCTACCTTGCCGTTTTTGATGACACCAAACGTATGATTAACTCCGAAATGATAGGGCAGATAAGCAAGATTCGGTGCATCATATATCGTTAAATCCGCTCGCTTCCCTATCTCAATCGAACCAATCTCATGGCCGCGCCCCAACGCGTTTGCCGCGTTGATTGTGCAGGCGGTCAGAATCTCCTCTGGCGTCATTTTCAAGTTCAGGGATGCCAGCATCATGATTAGCTGGATCGACTCCGTTGGACAGGAACCTGGGTTATAATCCGTTGACAGCGCCACCGGCAGCTCATGGATATCGATCATGTCGCGCGCGCGCGCATGTCTGTCCAGACCTAGGTTGAACGAAGTGCCAGGTAAGAGCACTGGAATCACACCATGCTCGGCCATGGCAGCCAATCCTTTATCCGTCGCTGCCAGCAAATGTTCAGCCGAAATCGCACCGATTTCGCCCGCCAGCTCTGCGCCGCCAAGCGGTTGTATTTCATCTGCGTGCAGCTTCGGAATCAAACCATATTCCCTCCCTTTCAGCAGAATACGGCGTGACTGCTCAACGGAAAAAACACCATGCTCACAGAACACGTCACAGAATTCAGCTAGACCATGTTCAGCCACCATGGGAAGCATTTCATGAATGACGAGATCAACGTAGTCCTCGGTGCGACCTTTATAGGCTAGAGGTACCGCATGCGCACCCATAAACGTAGAAACGATATCAATCGTATGCATATCGTTCAACTGTTTGGCCACTCGGAGTTGCTTCAATTCATCCTCCACGGAGAGACCGTAGCCGCTTTTTGCTTCAATTGTCGTAACGCCCTGCAGCAGCATCTCGTCGAGGCTTCTATATGCTTTCGTAAATAACTCTTGCTCCGATGCCGCCCGCGTACTCTGCACAGTGCTAAGAATTCCGCCTCCCTGTGCCAAAATATCCAAATACGAAACACCGGACCGCTTTAATGCCAGCTCGTGTTCACGGGAACCGCCGTGAACGAGGTGGGTGTGTGGATCGATTAACCCTGGCGTAACCATACGCCCGCCAACATCCACGATTGCTGCAACTTCGATGTCTGTCAGACGCTCCAGAACAAGTTCGACAGGGCCGAATGTGACGATTCTTCCTTCACGTATGGCTACGGCTGCATCCTTGATTACTTGAACTTCCTTCATCTGCTGCCCGCAGCGCGGTACATTTCCTGGAGGGGTGACCAATTGGCCGATCCCTATCATGAGCAAATCAATCCGTTCCATCTCCTCACTCCTCCTTCACTGTCCTTGCTCACGCATAGGGATGCGAATGCCGTGCCCTTCCGCAGTTTCAATCGCCTCATCATAACCCGCATCCACATGGCGGATCACACCCATACCGGGATCGCTGGTAAGCACACTGCGGAGGCGTTCATCAGCCCCATCCGTCCCATCCGCTACGATGACCATTCCTGCGTGCAGCGAGTAGCCCATGCCTACACCTCCGCCATGATGGACAGAAACCCACGATGCACCTGCTGACGTGTTGATCAATGCATTCAAGATCGCCCAGTCGCCAACGGCATCGGAACCGTCCTTCATCGCTTCCGTTTCACGGTTAGGCGAAGCCACGGAGCCGCAATCCAAATGATCACGACCAATGACGATGGGAGCTTTCAATTCGCCATTTCTCACCATGTCGTTCAGTGCGAGACCGAATCGTTCACGCTCACCATAGCCAAGCCAGCAGATTCGTGCTGGGAGACCTTGGAAGGCCACTCTCTCACTCGCCATCGTAATCCAGCGACGCAGATGATCATTCTCTGGGAACAGCTTCAGCACAAGTTCGTCAGTTTTGCGAATATCTTCCGGATCACCGGAGAGTGCTACCCAGCGGAAAGGTCCTTTACCTTCACAGAAAAGTGAACGTATATAGGCGGGAACAAAACCTGGAAAATCGAAAGCATTCCTTACTCCTTGGTCGTAAGCAACTTGACGAATATTGTTGCCATAATCAAAGACGACGGAGCCCATTTGTTGCAGATCGAGCATCGCTTGGACATGAGTCGCCATGCTGCTCGTGGAAAGCTTCACATAGTGCTCGGGATCCTTCTCACGCAATGCAGCTGCTTCCTCCAGCGTAAAACCAACTGGGATATAGCCAATTAACGGGTCATGAGCCGACGTTTGGTCGGTTACAAAATGCGGCTTGATACCGCGCCGCACGAATTCCGGGTATATGTCTGCAGCATTACCCAGTAGTCCAATGGCTAGCGCTTTCTTGTCTTTCATAGCGCTAGCAGCCAGCAGCAGTGCTTCATCCAATGTTTCTGCTAACACGTCACAGTACCGCGTTTGAATTCGACGCTCAATGCGAGCTCGGTCCACTTCGACCGCGATGACAACACCCTCATTCATCGTGACAGCTAACGGCTGAGCACCGCCCATGCCGCCAAGACCTGCGGTCAACGTCAACGTGCCTTTGAGCGAACCGCCCGTATGCTGGCGAGCAGCTTCAGCAAAGGTTTCATACGTCCCTTGCAGAATGCCCTGCGTTCCGATGTAAATCCAGCTGCCCGCCGTCATTTGCCCGTACATCATCAGCCCCTTTTGCTCCAGCTCACGAAAGTGCTCCCAATTCGCCCATTTCGGCACAAGTACTGAGTTCGAAAGCAGCACACGCGGTGCTCGTTCATGGGTTTTGAAGACCCCTACCGGCTTGCCGGATTGGATCAGCAGAGTTTCATTGCTTTCCAGGCGCTGCAATTCGCGGATGATCGCATCGTATGATGGCCAGTTGCGAGCTGCTTTGCCGATACCGCCGTAGACGACGAGATCTTCCGGTCGTTCTGCCACTTCCGGATCAAGATTGTTCATCAGCATGCGCATAGCTGCTTCCTGAATCCACCCTTTGCAGGAAAGTTCAATTCCGTGAGGAGCGCGAATTACTCGTTTGTGAGGATTAGAATTCGTCATAAGTGATCTCCTTCTAAGTTACGCTTATTAGTCAAAAAAGTGTCCCCGCCACAGCCTCCACCGCTTGCAGCCACTGGCCTTCCAGCAAAGCCGTTGCCACGTTTTCGATATCACGGGAGGTTGATCTGTCTTCCACAACGGGAGGTACGAGTGCCCGTAGCTTGTCGTACAGAACCCGCGTAGCAGGTGCAAGCCCTTCAGCTCCTACAAATTCAGCCGCTTCAGCCCCACAAATCAACTCGATAGCCAGCACCTTGGACACGTTGCTGATGATCTGTGCTGCATGACGTGCTGCTGTTGTTCCCATCGACACATGATCCTCTTGATTCGCCGAGGAGGGGATCGAGTCCACGCTGGACGGGTGAGCGAGCACTTTATTTTCCGAAACAATCGATGCACTTACATATTGCGTGATCATCATGCCGGATCCCACGCCTGGGTTGTGGCTCAAAAAAGCAGGCAATCCTCCCGATAATGCTGGATTAACTAGCCGTTCGGTACGGCGTTCGGAAATATTTGCAAGCTCGCTCATGCCAATTTTCAAAAAATCCATAGCAAAAGCGATCGGCTGCCCATGGAAATTACCGCCGGAGATGACTAGACCCTTCTCCACGAATAACAAGGGATTATCCGTTGCGGAGTTCATTTCAATTGCCAGCTTATCCTGCACATAAGCAAGCACTTGGCGAGTAGCCCCATGTACTTGCGGTAAACAGCGCAGGGAATACGCATCCTGTACGCGAAGCTCACCTTGGCGTGTCGTCAACTTGCTGCCTCGCAGCAAGCTGCACAGATTTTTCGCTACGCCGATTTGTTCTGGATACGGTCGAACCTGCTGCACCTCATGGGCAAAAGCATCCGGAATGCCCCGCAAGCATTCGACCGTTAGGGAGGCAATCACATCGGCGATTTTTGCTAGTCGAAGGGATTGGATAAGTGCCAACGTACCGATAGACGTCATGATCTGGGTACCGTTAATTAGGGCTAGCCCCTCTTTGGCCTGCAAGCTAATCGGTTTGAGCCCTGCCCGCGTGAGCGCTTTCTCACCCGATATACGTTCACCTTGGTAAAACGCCTCACCCTCGCCCATCAGCACCAGCGCCAAATGAGACAATGGCGCCAAATCTCCGCTAGCGCCAAGCGAACCTTGCTCCGGCACGACGGGGTGTACGCCACGATTGATGCAGTCGAGCAACAACTGCAGCGTTTCTGGGCGAATGCCGGAATGGCCTTTGGCCAGTGCGTTCGCGCGCAGCATCATCAACGCACGGACCGTTGGTTCCGGCAGTGGTCTGCCAACGGCGCAGGCATGGCTGCGGATCAAGTTAACCTGCAGCTGCGCAGCATCTTGAGGGGAAATCGTCACATCGCTGAATTTGCCGAAGCCCGTTGTGACCCCGTAGACCACTTTGCCAGCAGCGACCAGTTCATCCACCATTTTGCGGCACGCGATGACACGTCTAAGTGCCTGCGCATCTAATACGACGGGCACATGGTCATAAACAACCGCCGCGACTAACTCCGGTATCAATTGCTCTCCGTTTAATACAACAGGAGTCGCTTCTAGGTTGCTTTCCTGATGTTTGGATACCATCGCCATGGTCAAGTCAGACTCCTTTCCTTTCTCGCTTTACCAAAAGAAAGGGACCGTACGGAAGTTGTTAGCTTCCATTCGGTCCCTTTTTGAAAAAGAGGATTGTATGCGATTGTCCGGTATCCAGCTCCAGCCGATCCATCATCGCGATCACTCACTTTATCATTATTTTGTTTTTCCTAATCTTACCTATTCCCATTTTCACACCTGGTTCGTGAGCTGTCAAGATGGCTTAAAGCCTAGTTGTGGCTACATGACTAGTCCAACTTCACATCAATGTTTAAGAATCGGTTTCAGTTGTGCAATGATTTCCTCCATTTGCTTCGAGCATTGCTCGTACATTTCTTTAGCCTTTTTATTATTCGTGGTCAGTCCATATAACATCAAATCGCCTTCGCATTGTTTTAAGGTTGCAAATAACGTTGCTTTCTCCTGTGGCACAGGGACGTTGATCTTGTCATCATACAAATCAACAAACAATTGGCCGTAAGAATCCACTTGACCTAAAAATACATTTTCGACAGTGACACCTATTTTAACTAACTCCGTATTCAGCCATGCCCGACTAAAACCTAGCGTAGCCAAAGGTTCGTCTATAATTACGCCATCCATGATCACTGCTTGCGGCTCCTTCTCAGGCGCAACTTGGATGCCTAAATGTTTGGGCGTTAGCGGTTGATTCTCACGCGTTAAGAGGACATTAATTACTCCGCTTGGTTCCATAATGGCAAATTCCACATCGGCCACTTTAAATACCGATCTTTTGCGCAGTTGCTCCATAAGTTCATCCGTGGTTAAGCGTTCTTTCTTTAAATTATCTTCCATGACTTTACCATCTCTAATGAGGATTGTCCCTTTACTATCAATGAAATCCCGCGCTTTTTTACTTTTCATCTGCAGAAATTCAATGCCTAAGGTGCAAGCCACCCATACCCCTATGGCTACCAACCCTAGATACCATTTCGTATCCGTGTCCAACGATATATACGCCGCGAGATTACCAATGGAAATCCCGGTGATGTATTCGAAGAAAGACAGCTGTGTGACTTGCCTTTTCCCCAACAGCTTCGTCATAAGGAAAAGCACCACAATTGATAAAAATGTCCGTAAAACGATTTCAACCCAATCTAACACAATGAATCCTCCTTTTTGCGATGCAAATTCCAATTGTATTCAATTGTTTGTTGAACGCGTGAAATTTATACAATAAAAGGAAAAAACGCTAATCCGTGCGAATGGACGACCAGCTGAACAATAACGTTATGCAACCTCACTTTATTTCCAGTAAAAATGAGAAACCACGCAAGATAAGATGATGCCATGGGATGCCATCACCTTATCTTACGTGGTTTTCTGAGAAGCGGAAAACGCCATCCAACCAACTCACCATTCGGACTTAGTAATCCAATTTACTACGATTAACTACTACTCCAGTAACTTCTACCTATCTACGCCTAACCAGTATCCATCCCATTTTCAGGCCGTGTCACTACATTCTTTAGCCTGCGCTAACCGCATTTTCCCCTAGTCTCCAATGCTTCAATTCTTTTTCAATTACGAATTGAATATTATCGACGATTGAGTACTCGTAGGTTCCATACGGTCGATGTGTTATTCTTTCCACGTAATCTCCGCTAGCCACAACATTTCGCAGAGCCTTACCAATCTCATCTTGCATGGAAGCATGCTGCTCACCAATACGAATCAGCGCGATAACCGAATGTGAGAAGAACTGGAAATACGTATCGTTATATTTCTTCTGCCTCGCACCTTCCGTACCGTCTCCTGCATTGTAGAGGGCCCGCTCGATTTCCTCTGGATCCTGTAAAAGGCGAATGAGCTCGGAGGCGATTTCCTTATCCCGCATTCTTCCGAGCAAATAGATGGCCATGTATCCACGCATTTGATTGTTTTTGCGGCAATCCTGCAGAACCAGCGAGTCCCGCTCCATGACCATGGCTCGTAGATTTGGCAACGCTGCCTCATCCTCCAATAGTGCTAAGGCAAAAGCACAATGCTTGCGAAGGGATTCTGTGCCGTCCGTGTCATCCTTACCTTCCTCCATCCAAATGTGCAAATGAGGCTTCATCGCGTCACCAAGTCTTTTGCAAGACCAGATCGCCACACCGGGTTGCTCGCTCATTAAGCCTTGACGGATCTGATCCGGATCGGTTAGCCAAACGATCGGCAGTGCCGGTTTCCTCCCACCCGGATATGCAAATTCATACCCTTTATCGTTGTGTGGATCAAAGCAACCCGTTTCAGTCAGATGCTCGATAAGCTCTTCATACGGCACATCCTTGAGTGCCAGACTGTCCTTGATTGCGATATATGCAGCTGTTGCTGCGGCTTCGCCAGACTTTTGCATATCTCGGTTCATTCTCACACACGTGGATAAATCATGATCGACAGATAAGCAGCGACCTGCCGCGAGCAGCCCCTCGAATCCCTTAGGGATCATAGCTCCGAGAGGAACCGGAACCGTAATATTGGCAGCCCCTAAATTACTGGCAACAAACCAATCTTGCAGATGCTGACTTTCGAAAGCATGGTCACGGCCATGTTTATCAATATCCGCATTGGCATAAAACACGGGTTGCTCTGTCGTCCTATCTGCGAAGAAATCCCCGAGTGCAATCGTTTCTTCGCCTTCTATTAAACGGCCTTCCCTAACACCTAATAATGGAGCGATATGCAGTAACCGATTGTCGTTTGAGTACGTTTCTTCCAAATGCTGCGCATGCGCAAGAACCAAAGCCGTGGAAAATGCATTTCCATCCGTTTGGTTCGTACAGCCGGAATCGAAATTTCTCCAGCTTACTTTATTACCCGCTGCGAATACTTTAACGCTTGTAAAAGGCTGCGTTCGACCATCCAGCTCTCGACCATATTGGAAGCCGCCTCCAGCCAAGTGAACAGCTTCAGCATCTCCTGTACAATCGATCAACACCTTGCAGTTCACTGACTGTATGCCTCTTGGCCCTATGAAGCTCACACCTCTTACTTGCTTGCCCTCCAGATAAACACCTGTTATAGCTGATTTATAAGTAAGCTCCGCACCATAACGTATCGCTTCCTGCTCCAAAACGTACTTCTTGGCCTCTACGTTGTAAGCACTAGACTTCGTGTAGATCGTATCCACATAGTCAGCTACCTTCTCATCCAACTGCTCATATAATCCCCCGGTAGAACCGAAATAGTAGCCGTTAACGGAACCTGCCGTTCCCATGCCGCCCATACAGTTCATACGATCGATGCCAAGGACTTTCAACCCTTTGCGAGCGGCGGTAATTAATGCAATTGCACCTGATGTGCCAAGCCCCGCTACGATGACATCATAGCTTTGGGCAAATCCGGGTAACTCTGTTTCAGTAACTGTTATGGCGCCATTCACATTTTGTGATAACCGCATGCTAGTTCCCCCTTCCAAACGCAAGTCCTGCTTCGAATGCCTCTAAAGGATTGCGAAAAGCACCGGATGGATGACTCCACCAGTTCGGCTCAATGGCAGTCGGCTCTTGATTAATTTGAAGCTCGAAACAGCCAGCTATAGCAGAAATCGTCCACTTTTCCCAAACATCCGGCCTATTCGCCCACATGTGATGCAGCTTGTGCCTAGCTGCAATCCAGTCATCCTCAACATCAACAGTTACTTTCACAATCCATTCACCCTGAAGCTTACCAGTGGCAAAGCGAACATTTTCCATGGTGAACAACGGTACTTCCAGCCCCTCTTCACGACAACTCAGCATCGCATTCAAGCTTTTGGACACGACACTACCTGGCAATGCGCTTTCTGATCGGGTGTCCATAATGCGATCCGTTGTGAACCGGCTGAAGCCAGAGGCGTTGTATACAGTGACTTCAAATCCCTCAGCTAGACGGCGAATTTCCGTAACATCGGTATGCAGCATGATCGAAATGGCATCCTCAGCAATCTTGTTGTAGAGCACGGGGGCAATGGCAGGAATGTGCACACTTCCCTCTTCTGACAAGATACCGCGATCGAGTAATTCTTTTTTCAACTTCTCGCCTTCTGCGGTTACAGGTGTTTGCTGCCATCCCTCACCTAGATGATAGCTATTAATGAATTCATGTCCGACAAGCGCTGTTCTTTCAATCACAAGTGCCTCTTTGTTGGTATACGCTGCTCCCAGCCCTGCAAATGTTGCTCCAATAATAATCATCGGATAATACCGATGCTCCATGTGAACCACGCTGGATCACCTCATTTCGTTGTTTGGACAATCAAATACGAAGCATTAATATTTTTTGCCTTCCCGATACGCGCTTGGTGTAACCCCTTCGTACTTCTTAAATACACGGATGAATGTGCTGATACTGTAAAAGCCTACAAGATCACTGATATCTTTAATCAAAATGTCATCCTGCAGCAGAAGCGTTTTGGATTTATCCACTCTATACTTATTGATATACTCGGTTAAATTATCGCCAACTTGCTCCTTGAAATAACGGGACAAATACGAAGGATGCACATTAAAATTGGCTGAAATGGTGCCAATATTGAGAGCCTGATCGCGATAGTTTTCGGAAACAAAGTTAAGCACACTTTCTTTCAAACGGATTTTCTTGTTACTCTTCTTTCGTTCTTCCACATATCCGCAAATTTTTTGTAAGAACTGCGTCATGCGCTCTCGCATCGAGGCGACGGTACTCCCGTTCATGAGCTCACGGATCGCTACCAAATTTTCTTGATAAATCTCCGGGTGATCTAGATTGGATTCCATCGCTGCCTTCATCATCGTAGAGCTAATGTCAAACATGAGGCATCGAATCATGTCTACTGAAATATTTTTTTCAGCCAAATTATGGTCAATGATGTCATCTAACATCGCCTTCGCACCAGGAAAATCACCTGCATTCACATAGTTAATTAACTGATGTTCCTTCTCCATCGTATAGTCGTATGACGGCTTCTGTACTTTGATTTGATCATGCCAAATGATCGTCTGACCGCCAAGCAACATCCGGTACTCCATCGCTTCCAGCGCCTCTAGATAAGCTACGGGAAGCTGCATGGAAGATTTATGATTAGAGCTGATGGATACGGTGAACAGAATGTGAAAGCGATTACTAATAAACCTCTGCGACTCTTCCGCTAAGCTTTTGAGATCAGCAATTGCGGTTTCAGCGGATGTGCCCGGCTCAAAGTTAATGATACAAGCAAGCATCTCGTCTACTTCTGTCATCCAGCCTTGATGCTTCTGTCCTGCAAGCTCCTCCACAATATTCGTCATGATAAGGTGAACGAATTCACGCTTCTTCTCCACATCCTGCTCATCATGCCGAAAGAAGCCGCTATAATCATCGAGATAAAATAAGACAACAGCAAAATCCTCAGAACGAAGTTTGATACCATATTCTGGGAGGACATCTGCAATCGGAAAATCGTTCTCGATTCTGCCTTTGAGAAGCCGCACAAGGAGATTGGATCGCAGGGTCTTATTCTGCTTCTCAATCGTACGATTCATATCTTGATAGCGGCCAAATGTGTTATCAATCGCTTCCTCCAGATAGTCATACTCGTTGGACTTGGCGTGACTTAACGTCTGATTACCACTGCGTTCAGCGACGCTGCGCACAAGCTTCTGGAGAGGCGAATAATTTCTTCTAGCGAGCAGCACGGCAATAATTAAGCCAATAATTAAGGCAACAGCTAACATGAGCAGTGACATATTCCACACATACTCCGACTTTTCACTATAGAGTTTGGCAGGAAGGACATAGACATACTTCCAGTTACTCTGCTGGGATTCGATGTACGAAAGAACAACCTGTTCGCCATCCCACACAGCGGACGTATTTCCGATACGTTCTCCACCTTTTTTGGAAAAATCAAACGTCCGCTCCCGCGCCTTATCGCCTTCCGTCGAAGCCAACAGCTTATTCTGGGCATCAAAAATGTAGACATTTCCTTGATTATAGGTTTGGATATTACGAATGGATGACAAGAGACGTTCTTCATTTAATTCAATAACAAGAGCTGCTGGATAGGAGCCTCCTTGTTGAATAGGAAGTCCTTGGGTATAAATAATGCCATTTTGCACAACGCCGCCTAGCTCAAGAAAATTATAGAAAGAGCCTCTTTGGGTCTGTGCCAAGTAATTCCGCCACTGCTCCATAGAGATTCCGGTGGCGCTCATATTTTGCTTATAAAATAAATCGCTTTGATAGTAAGAACTATCGCTGAGAACAAAATCTCCCTCGGGGAAGTAGATATAAAAGTTATTGACGTACCGTTTAGAAATGTTATAGGCTTTGAACTCCGCTAGCAGCTGCACGATGGATAGACGTTCCGTGGTATCAATATCTTTCTGAGCGCGTGCCAAGGTGCTGACCCTCGGATTAAGAGAGATTACCTCAGTCAAGCGATACGTATAATCAACGTAGTTGTCAATCTCTTGCTGAAGCTGTGACAACAAAGCTGAGTTCGCTTTAAAGATCTCATCTTCAATAACCCGTCGCGTTTGCATATGCGTTGCAGCCATCAAAATAATTGGAATCATCAGCACAATCGCATAGGAACCCAGCCATTTGCTTCGTATGCCACGCCATTTCCAACTATACCTTACCTTCATGTCACAACACCTCGGATGCCAGATTTCTTATTCCTTCACCGACCCTATCATAACACCTTTCACAAAGTATTTCTGCAGAAAGGGATAGACAAATAGGATAGGCAAAGTCGCAATAATGATCGTGGCATACTTGATACTTTCTCCTACCGCTTCTACATCTTCAATAGCTGCATTTCCCGACATGTACGACGTATTGTTCTGAATTAATATCTCACGCAGAATTAATTGAAGGGGAAATAACTCGCGATCTCGGAGGTAGAGCATCGCTCCAAACCAGGAATTCCAATGTGCAACGCCATAAAATAACAGCATAACGGCCATAACCGGCATGGAAAGCGGAATGACAATTCGGAACAATATCGTGAAATCTTGGGCGCCATCCATCCTAGCTGACTCGATCAAGCTTTCAGGTATCGTACTAAACGAAGTACGAAGAATGATGAGATTCCAAGTGGAAATAAGCCCAGGAATAATCAACGCCAGCAGATTGTTGCCTAAATGCAGCCAATTGTTAACCAATAGATACGTCGGAATCATACCACCTGAGAAAAACATGGTGAAGACGATCATCAGCATAATGTGCTTCGTCCATACTATGCCCTTACGTGATAACACGTACGCGCCTAGACTAGTCATGATCAAATTCATAATTGTTCCTACAATGACTATGAACAGCGTGTTCATATAACCGCTTATGATATTCGGATTTTTGAATACCAGTTGATAGGCTTCTACCGTAAATCCAACAGGAGCTACTAGCAATCCTGTTTGCGCGATCAGTCTCTTGGAATCACTCAACGAAGAGAACACGACAAATAGGAACGGATACAACGTGACGGCGATCATCAGTACCATAAACAGGACATTCAGTATTTGGAAGATCGTTTCTCCCTTACTTCTGCGAATCGAATTAAGTACCATTTGATTTCCTCCTGCATCGCTTTACCATAAGCTGTTCTCGCTAACTTTCCTGCTAATTCGGTTGGCCGTTATGAGCAGGATAAAATTGATGGCAGCTT
This sequence comes from Paenibacillus qinlingensis, assembly GCF_031455095.1. GTDB lineage: Bacteria > Bacillota > Bacilli > Paenibacillales > NBRC-103111 > Paenibacillus_E > Paenibacillus_E qinlingensis_A. The sequence goes on along the minus strand of NZ_JAVDSB010000001.1, from coordinate 435,572 downwards.
GGAATAATCCGATTGCGGTCGCATAGCTAAATTCGAAAGAGCCCTGCAAGCCTTTACGGTACACGAATGTACTGATCATATCTGCGGTAACATACGTATTCGGATTATAGAGAAGAATAATCTTCTCGAAGCCGACGTCCAGCATATGGCCAACTTTTAGGATAAACAAAATAATAATGATTGGCATCATGCCTGGGATCGTTACATTCAGGATTTGTTTCCAGCGATTAGCTCCATCAATCCTCGACGCTTCATATAATTCTGGATTAATACCGGTGATGGCAGCTAAGTAAACAATCGAACCCCAACCGACTCCCTGCCAAATATCTGAGATAATATAAATACTGCGGAAATATTCCGGATGAGCGAGTAAGACCTGCCGTTCCATGCCGAACCAAACCAAGATGTCCGTAATAAAGCCATCCCTAGCTAGAAACTGCGTAATCATTCCACACACAACAATCAGGGAGATAAAATGCGGTAGATAGGTGATCGTTTGAACGAGCTTCTTGAATCGCTTGCTGACAATTTCATTAATAAGCAAAGCGAAAATAATAGGTGCTGGGAACGAAATTAGCAGCATGTATACATTGAGCAGCAGCGTATTCTTCAGCAGTCGCCAGAAGTAATAGCTTTGGAAGAAGCTTATGAAATGATCGAACCCCACCCACGGACTGTGCAGGAACCCATCCGCAATCCGATAATTTTTAAAAGCAATGATCGCTCCATACATGGGAACATAATGGAAAATAAGATAAAAAAGGACGACTGGAAAAATCATGACATATAAGTATTTGTGCTTTCGATAGTCGTTAACTAGCCATGACATGCCTCTTCCTCCTTTCACTTGCGAATTCGATAGGGATCCTGTGTTCTAGCTAAATAAGAAGCGCCCCTACGCATTCGAGATATTGTGCCTATTTACGGCTGTTGTAACGTGTTAGCGCAGTTTGCTTAAGTATAAGCGCTTTATCAATTTTCATGTTTTTCAACTGTTGCACGTATTTATCGTAATTCGTAAGAGGCTCAGAACCCATGATAAATTTCAAAACCATTTCATCTCTGTACGTCTCCACCTCAGCCATAATCGCTGATAGTTCTTGAACTTCATCATTCGTATGAGATACGCGTGGGAAACGAGTTTTATTAATATTTTTCACATACTTATTGAAAATATCTACCGCTTGCTTCTGTTGATCGAACTTATAATATTGTTCTGTGTAACGATCGTCACCGACAAATCCTGGTGCTGGTGTAGACACACGCAGGTATTTCGACATAGCTTCGCCGACAGACAGCTTCTCTGGATTGTTTACAATTAAATCCGTATATTTCGGGAATTTGTTCTCCGATTTAAACGTGACACCTTCTACACCGAACGATTTCAAAATATTGCCTTCGTCAGAATATAAATAATCTAACCATTTGGCTGTTTGCGCTGCGTTCTTGTTCGAAGGTGTAATCGCCGCACTGCCATCACCACGATACTCGAAAGCAGCTACGAAAACATTCGGCTCTTGCCCCTTTTGCAGAACAGGATGTTGCAGTGGGACTAAGTCAAAGGTTTTATCGTTCGCTGGAATGGCATTCAGATACTTGCCCATGCCACTGCCGATAAAAGCGATGAATGCGCCTGACCCTGCATTTGTAATTTTACTGTCTTTCGCTTTTGCATCTTGTGTAGCGAAATCCACATCTAATAAGCCTTCTTTATACCAAGCATTCATCTGAGTTAAATATTGCTTATAGGACTGCTCGACAGGACCATATTTGACCTTGCCATTGTCGAGATAGAAGCTGTTGCTGATCCCATAAGCACCGATAAACCTATCCGCTTTCAACTCGTCACGTGTTACGGTAAGTGGTGTTTTAACACCTTTCTTTTCTTTGAAAGCTCGAAGCACCGTCGTCCATTCATCCATTGTTTCTGGCGTTTGCAGGTTAAGCTCTTTCAACCAATCCTTCCGCATGACGAATCCGCTGCTCACATCCGAATGTCCAACGCCAATCGCCGGGAAGGAATAGATGGCACCTGAATCCGTGCTTATATCTTTTTTCAAATCGGGGTGCTCTGCCAAATACTTCTTCAAATTCGGTGCATTCTTATCAATCAGATCGTTCAGAGGAATAATGACCTTATCCGCGATAGCCTTCTCTGGACCACCTGGGTACGTGGTGAAATTGTATTCAATCACATCAGGCAGATTACCGGAAGCAATCAATAAGTTAAACTGCTCTTTCTCACTGCCAATCGCAGGATGTTGAAAGTCAACTTTCACACTTGTTTTCTTCTCTAATTCCTTATAGAACATATTCTCACTATAATTCTTCATGACACGTGCTGAATCCGTCGGTAAGCCAACCCAATACGACAGCTTAATAGGAGCTGTTGATGCTGCTGGTGCCGATGAACCTCCAGGCGCCGTAGATCCCGCAGGTGCTGCCGAGTTGTCAACCGAAGATGGCGTAGAACCGCAACCTGTTACGAGACTAGCTGAGATTGCAAAGACCGAAGCAACTTTAACGGCAGTTAAACTTTTCATAAGTTTCAATGATCTGACCTCCTTATAATGTATCCCAAGTGCCCCCCACTTTATTGGCTTGTGTTCCGTGGATTGACCTTAGTATACCGAGGGCTTATCTGTCGTGACAATCTGTAAATCATGAGATGGCTTCGCATTTGATGACGATGTCATGAGATGCAAAGTCAAAGCATGAGATGCACATAATGAAAAGCACAAAGAGGAGTTGCCGAAGCAACCCCCTTCCTTACTCAATCTTATCTGCGATTAATACGCATATCGCACTAATTCCGTGTGCCCACCAGGCAGCACGTAGTACAAATTCTCATACTCATCTGCGGCTAGGAAATAGGCACCGCTGGAGCTAATCACGGTGACAGCCTTCGTGGAACGATTAATCTTGAACAGGTAGGTTCCACGGATGGTACCATACACGTAGTTCGGATCCTTCGAAACGGTAAGCAAGGTGGCATCTACCCACGTACCCTCGCCATTGTAATCCACATCCGCAAACTTCTCTTGGAAATAATCAAATGTATTTGTTGTAGGATTAAAGATAAACAAATATCCTTCGGCCATGCCCCAAATTTTACCGTCCACTGTATGCATCCCCGTGATGCCTGTCAACTCGGAAACAGGGAGTGTGTATTCCCCGCTTTTCGTTGCGGTCGCCACATCATAGACGAAGAGCTTCGCCTGAGTTTGCGTTGGCGCTAGACCATTGCCCCCTTTAATGGACGTCCCTCCGTAGACTTTGCCATTATAATAGGCTAGTGCGGTGACACTTTGGTCGGTGACAATGTCTTTTTTCAACGTGCGCGTATTGGTAGCCGGATCATAAATCGTCAAACCACCCTTCAAACTGCCATACTCAGCTACGTTGCCCATGAATATTTTACCGCCGCCACTTATCATCTCAACCGGCCGATCCATACCATCGCTCTTTTGATCAAATACGAGGGTCGGATTCGTACTTGACCAGCTAAGGGCTGGGTTGAACTTCCACAGCTTCGCACTTCCGTACGAGGCGAAATACGTATACCCATTTAACGCTAAAAAGCTGTACGTTTGAAAAGGAGCTGCATAGTTTTCATCGGGATATCCCTCGTTCGCGTCTCCACGCATCGGCGTATATCTGCCAATACCGCCATCCAAGTACCCACCGGCGTATATCTTACCATCGGATCCGCCGCCAATTTGATTAATGATCGTCGTAAGCTCCGGCATGCCACTCACATACGCGATACTCGTATTTCCGGTTTGCAGATTGTATTTGAACAGACTCATGCGACCATCCTTTGACCCATACACCACAAGCGAATCTCCCGGGAAATTCGTCTGGTCAGCCAACTGTACCCAGCCGTATTTATTAGCTCCTAGATCTGCTGTAACTCCAAGATTCGTAGAAGTCTTTGCGACAAGGTCATAGGAATACAGTTGAGCACCAGAAACATAGTACACCTTGCCATTAAGAGCTGGAGAAGGCAGAGCAGGCAACGTTGCATCTAGGGTTGCGTTCCCACTCGCATCAATACTCATCGCAAGCACGGTCCCGCTCGGACGCAGTCCAGCAAACAACTTGCCGCCAGTGAAATTCAATTCGTAGACGAACGTCTCACTCGCGTAAGCAGCGGGCAATATATTCGTTTTCGCACCTGTCGTGTTGTCGAAACGCACTAAGTTGCCGTTCGTCCCTGTCCCGATATAGGTGACATTCGAAGCCGCATCGTAAGCCAAACTGCGCACATATTCTTCAGAAGGCCAGATGGGCTTCGTATTAATCATGGAGAAACCGACACTCGGCTCGTATTTGAAAAAGCCTGCATCCCCGAAGCCGCCGCCATATATCTTTCCACCTGTTCCGGCCGTTACCGCATAGATATTCTCACCGCCTGTATACGATAAGCCGAGGTCAGTTACCGAGGTAGAACCCGGTGTATAGCGATAGACGTGTCCATTCGAATACGCACCAAAATATATTTTGCCATCGGTCGCCGTAGTCGCCCCCCAAGCTCCCAATGCACCTGGAAGCGGATAATTAGCAACCACCGCATTCGTATCCGCATCAATGATTGACATCATCGCGTCACTTCCTGCTGAACCTGATCCAACGGTATAAATCTTATCTTGGCTCGTGCTAATGCCAAAAGTCGAACCAAGCGTTGACGTATGCACGACTTGATTACCCAACGATGTAAATTCTTTTGTGATTAAGACATCATCCCAATAAGCCGTTGATACAGAACCGATTCCCGAATAGAGCAGTACGGAAACCTTCGTTGTATTAGCCGGAGCCGTATATTTCACCTGCGTTGTCGTCCATTGATTCGTAGGCGCAGCCACATTTACGATGCCGTTTCCAATAACGGTACCGCTGCTATTCCAAAATCGCAGATACATGTCAACGTTTCCGCTTGTGAGAAATACTTTGGCATAAGCCAAGTAAGTCGTTCCCGCTGTCGCATCAAACTTCACACTCTCAAGCCCCAGATTAGCCGTCGTGCTGGTATCGACGATCTTGGCACTTTGCGTACCTGTATACGCTTGCTCTGTACTTGCCGTTATACCTGTAGTCCCATACGCTTGCGTCCAGCTGGATGTCCCGCTTTCAAAGCTGTAGTTCGTAATCAACATATCGGCTGCAGAAGCCGAGAACACCGTGCTAACTAATGATACGATAAAGAGCAAAACAATGGCTGCGCTTACCTTTCGTTTCATCCTTCATTACCTCCTTTTGGTAATTGAAATGCATAACCATGTTAGTCCTGATACCTGACAGGCTCATCTTGGTGATGTGGACAACGAACAGTGGCATCCCCCCTTTCAAGTAGACAATCCTTTATTCCCTTGCATATTGGAGAAAAAGCCGGCAATCTTCCCTTGAAATTCGGCATACCTCGACCTCATAACCAGCCAAATCCCAAGCCTGTTCATCCGGTATGTAACCGATATATCCATTGGCGTAGCCAATGATGAGTTGATTGTTCATTGTGGCTGCCCGGGCATAGCTCGAAAAGATCTCACCAGGAACTAACCACAACCGCATACCGCCTAGTTCAATCCACTGCTGGTAACCAACCAGCCATTCCCCTGTTCGTTGGTCTAGCAGTCGAGGACTTTCATCCCGCAAGAACGTATAGCGGGACAGCGAAGGAATTGGACGGCTTGTTTGCAAACTCCCGACCAGATGATTCCCCATTCGCTCTGCTTCGACCGAATCTGATCCTTGTCGCGTAAATCTCGTAGAGATATCCCCAGCAGCACCGTTGGCATACAAAAAGACGCTGCCCTTATAGGTCTCTTCCAAAGCGGCAACTGCCACGCCTGGAAAATCGCCTGAGATTACCGATTCTTCCCATCCAATCACGGTTGGATGGCAGCTAAAATGAAGAAGCCCGCCAAGCGTTTCATTCGAATAGGGGTCTGACACGCGTAACCAGTAAACCACCGACTCCGCCTCTGCCAAGGCATCCCGTCGATTGGAAGCAAAGTCGTTGCACGTAGCAACAGACCATTGCATCGTCGCTTCACGCCTACTAGCCAACGACTGCTCTATGCCTAGCACGATAAGAGAGACTAGTTCTTGCCTATAAGCCGTTGGGATATGTGTCATATCCTCCGTCCATAATCCTTTGTGCAGTACATCGGGAATCCCATCAATCGCCGAGTGTGTATGCGTAGCAATTAAACTAATTTGCTGTGGGTGCATACCGAAACGCTCAACCCCAATCGCACAAACTTCCTCACGAAGCGCATGATCAATACCAAGCAAATCCAAGGAAATGAAAGCAAACTGCGTTCCTTCCGACTCCCCAGTCATACAACGTGCATATAGCGGTGTATGAAGGTTGTCAGCTTCGCGTTTCCGATGTTCATAGCCCCCAAGCGTAACTGGGAGCGATGGTGTGATCTCTATTTTGGCAAACCCTATTCGCATCGCACATCTCCTAACGCCTGTTTCGCCAGCCTAACAGCCCCATAGACAGGAGTATGTTTGGGAGGTATCAAGCGTTCTGCCCATGAGCCAAGGTAATGTTCAAGCGGCCGCAGTATGCTGCCTCCCATTTGAAAAACGCCACCCGCATAAGACAATGGAGGGGGAACTGACCAATGAGATTGTGCAAGAAGCCGTAGATAATGGACAGCCAATTGTTTAGCCGCATGATCAAGAATGCGCAGCGAAACCGGATCGTTCTTCTGTGCACATATCCCGACTTCTTGGGCAAGAGCAGCAATCTGCTTCCTCGACATCTCGCCATATACTTTTTCTATCAAACTCTCTTCACTCTCAAAAGATAACCGTTGTTGGAGAACCCCCGTTAACAGGGTCGACTCTCCTCTGCCATCCAAATCCATAGCGACCGCCTGCAACGCATCTCGCCCAATAGCATATCCGCTTCCTTCATCGCCGAAAATCGGACCAAAGCCTCCACAGCGTCTGAGTATACCTGCTTCATCCAATGCATACGCCACAGACCCGGTACCCGCTACGACAATGACGCCTGGCGACCCATCCAATGCACCGATTAAAGCGATGCGTCCATCCGCAACCCCTTGAATCTGAGCTTGAGGAAAGAAGTCCGCTATCAGCTTCACCTCCCAATCCTGCTCATCTTCTCTAACCATAGAAGCTGAGCCTAGACATATAGACGCGAGACAACCCTGGTTGCTTGCCAGCCAATGTTTTATTTCCTTCATTATTTCTTGCAAATTAGCTTGAGAAACCACGCTGTCATCCGTCAACGCATTCATTCCACCGCTGATAAAGCGTTTCGTTTCACCCGTCTTTACTTCTACGAGCAACGCTTCTGTCTTGGAGCCTCCGCCATCAATACCTGCTACAAAGGCTTTCAACAATCCTCACTCCCTCCGGAAGGAGGGTTATTCCTCAACTGAGCGTTGTGTGCATCACCTTTGGCTACGTTCGCACTCACATAGACTGGCGGTACAAGGCCCTGAGCCAAACAATTCTTAACCGTTTGAACGATGATCGCATTTAAAATAAAAGCTCCGATAATCGTGGACGTTGGTCCAATGTACTGCTGCATCTCTTCCACATAGACGGAAGCATCGCCAACGACACCGCAGTTATCAATGACAATATTGGCAATCTCATAGCAGCGTAATTGACTAGAGTGTCTAGGTAATCCCTGCATGGATTGCTTCAAATTGGTAATAGCAATCACAGTTGCCCCTCGCTCTTTGGCACCGAGCGCCATTTCAACAGGAACGGCATTGATCCCTGAGTTGGAGGATAGAATAAGTACATCCCCCTGAGATACCTGGTAGGTATCTAATAAAACAGCCGCATAGCCTTCCAGCCTTTCGAGCTTCGTGCTTTTGACCCCACCTTCGTGCAGCATGAGGCCGCTCTCCAGAATAGGAATGATATCTTTAAGTCCACCCGCGCGATAAAAAGCTTCCTCTGCGATCATATGCGAATGACCCGTACCAAAAACAAAGATGTGACGCCCGGCTACCAGCGTATTCGCCAGCACCTCGGAAGCACGCTGCATGGATTCGATCTGAGACTGCATGACGGTGGATAGCATGTTTTGTACATTGGACAGAAAAGTTTCCATCGTTTTGCAATCCTCCTCTTTAAACACTCACCATACCGACGCCGACTTTTTTGTAACAATCATACCCATATCTCTTAACGATGGAATCGTTGGGTACTTGTGAGTTCGCAGGGGTAAACGGTACACAAATGACCGCCTCAGGTATTGCGCCTTTTATGATAAGCTCACCATCATCACCAAATCCCTGAATGACCGCCAAGCGTCTCTTCCGCTCCCAGGCATTAATCTCTGCACTTGTCATCGTAACAAAACCGCGCTTCAACGCTTCGCTAATTACCTGACGGAATGAATCCCGAACAAGTGGCTGCGCTTCAATGTGCAGTTGATGAACGAGGAAGTGAGCGACCCCTCGCACGCTAGCTACTTCATCTAGAAACGGCGTTATAATCGAGCTATCAGCCCAACCTTTCAAGTCCATATCTTGTGTAAGAAAGCCCAGCTCCAGCACATTGTAGAACCGATTCTGATCCTGACTCCACGCGATTGGAAAATACGGATGACAGGTGCCAAATGCAAAGCCAACATTACCAGGCTTGCTCGGACCACGCGTTTGGTCCAGTTCGATCCCATGCTTTTCACACCATTCGAACAACTCGCCCCAACCTTCGAAGCGCGTATAGTGATTTTTATTCGTAACAACGGACGACAGCTTAGCGGATCGCTTCAGAAGTTGCAACTGCCTGTCGAATTCAGGCTCGTTCCACGTCTTCCCCGCTAATGCGTGTTCGCTTCGTTGTGAATCCAGCGCATTGTAATGAAAAGCGAGCTCATGCCCCTCCTCTTTGATTAGACGATATACCTCGTCGGAATATCCCGGCTCCAACATACACCACGTTGAGCGCACGCCTAATTCCTTTAATAATTCTAAGGCAGCGACTGCTTGTGTATCGAGATTCCCATCACTATCATGAGAAATCGTGAGTACTTGGTCAATTCCATCTGGCCATATATCCACAAAAGGCAGCGTCTTCCCCATCGCCAACGCTGAACCAATTAATCGCGAGATCACGGCTTCTCGCCATAGATCCCCGTATGGCTTAGCGAAATACTTGCCGCCCGTTTCAGTGGATTGTCGATCATACTCCCAGTCAAGCGTACATCCGTCGTCCGCTTTCAAAATACCTTCGTCCACATTGCCTGTGCCATCTGCAGCTGGTACGCCATCACCGAGAATAGGCTCCTCGCCTTGCTGAAGGCTGACGACTGTTTTGGAAACATCAACAGCCCATCGTTCAATTGTTCCTTCACCGATCGTGAATTGCAGAAACAGATCACCAGCCTCTTTTCCATCCGGCGTATAAGACATAATCGAGCCACTTACTTCTGTCAGCGAATCCGCATTTACGACCGTCCATGGATTCGCACCGATAAATCGCAGCAGCTCATCCTCACCCCTTTGCGCGTTCGACAAGCCCACATTGGCATATCCTGCTCCCAAATAGGGGGATCGCAGACAACCTAATCGTCTGGCCCATTTATTCAGTCCGCCAAAGGAGATTAATCTCCCTCCGCCAGCTACATATTGCCAGATGACTTCATCATAGGGTTGCACTTCTTCATCCAAATAGGTTTCAATGAGCATATCATATACAGCAAGCGACTTCGTCGACGTGACTTGCACCCATTCATAGGGAATCCCTGCATGGGAAAGGATCTCTGCCATATAGCTGCCCCAGCAGTTAAGTCCATAGCTTCGTCTGCGTTGAGCAGCAGAGTCATCCTGGAGGATACCTAGCCTCACCATGTTCATCTATGTTTTCCCTCCTAATAAATCCCCTGTTCGCCGTATTTCTTAGCAATTCGATTTGCACCGAGTACAAGAATACAGCCGATTACACCTTTAAACACACCTACAACCGTAGCAAAGCTATAATTCGATTGGTCAATTCCTTTGTAGTACACATACGTATCCAAGACTTCCGCAATCTCTTTATTGTAGGCACTCCGCATCAAGAACAGCTGTTCAAAGCCACTATCCATGACATGACCTAATCGTATAATTAATAAAATAATAATCGTACTTCGAATACCTGGTAAGGTGACATGCCATATTTTGCGCCAACGATTTGCACCATCCATGGTCGAGGCTTCATACAAATCCGGGTTAATGCCAGCTAGTGCAGCAAGAAACAAAATTGTGCCCCAGCCTACCTCTTTCCAAATCACTTGCAGAACAATCAGTGGTCGGAAGAAATGCGGGTTCGAAAGAAAACCGACTGGCTCCGTTTGATGAAAATACACTTCTAAGAAATTATTAATTAGCCCTTCGCCACGCAAGAAAATGATGAAGATCCCCACAACAAATACCCAAGACAAAAAGTGCGGCAGGTAAACAACCGTTTGTACAAATCGTTTAAACAGTTCATTCCGAAGCTCATTTAACATCAGCGCTAGCAAGATAGGCGCAGGAAAGGCGAACGCAATCTGCATGAAGGAAAGCACTAACGTGTTCCACATGACCCTGGACAGTTCACTTTCAGCAAATAAGGCACGAAACTGATCGAACCCTACCCAGGGACTCTTCATGAAACCTAGGAAAGGACTATACTCCTGAAAAGCAATCGCAATGCCTGCCATAGGCAAATACTTATAAATGACAAAATACAAGATGCCGGGCATAGCAAGCAGGAAGAGATACCGGTCTTTATACAGTCTCCTGCGCAATGATGGAGTCAACTGAGATATCCCTCCCTATCGCGTTCGTGCTTTTGAATCTGTACAAGACATCTCCGACAGCAAAATAAATATCGCCGTTCGATGCACGGGCAGCCGCTCTTACTGGACCTGGGAGCCCCTCTTTTCTCACCACCTGCGTCGTCCGTTCATCGAACCATATGGCTTCATGCCCGACAAAGGCCAGCATCGTGCCCTCACCCGCTTGCAATAGCCAGCTGCAAGGCTCAGCAGTTGCTATACGTTTCGCAACTTGCATCGTGTTAGGATCAAAAAGATGTAGGGATGACCCCGCTTGAATAAACACATAGGAGTCGCCAACTGCAATGGCATGACCCATCTGCTCCTCTTCTGGGAACGCAACTTGATGTACGAGTCCAACACCTGGCTGCCAGACCCCGAATCCACAAGCTGCTTGACGAATAGGAAGTCCACTGGCACCGCCATTCGTTTTCAGATACACATAACGATTATCAGCCGCCACTCCGCAAACTTGCTGTCCATTGTTCAGTGGTTCACGCCATATGTGTACATGCTCCGTGTCTGGATCCATACGGCTCAGCGCACCGCCGTATTGCCCGTATTTGGCGGACCATCCTGTCCAGATGCCGCCATCTGGACCTAGCACACTGCGTCCCTCCGGCCTGATGTAATCTGGCGAAGCCGCTTGCAACATTTTGGGATTACGATTATTTAATTGATCCCAAGGCTGCTCAGGCCGATAAATAATATGATCGCCACCAACATAAGCAGATAAATACAATTGCTCTCCTAGAGCAACCATCCCGTACACCTCACCGCCAGCATTGCAGACTGTCGCTGAGTTCCAGGCTTCATCACTCACCGGATCATACCGGAAGATGGTTTGACCAAATCCGCTGGATCCCCACACCTGATTCTTAGCGTCTACCAGTAATGTGAATATGCGAGTCGGAGATGGATCAGACGGTATTCTTTGTAAAATAGGAACGTCCGAAAGCTGCTCTAGGATAAAATAGTCCTGACCACGAACACCGGCATACCTTCCATTCGCCAGTGCAATGATGGAGCAGTCTTGACCATTAGGCAGTGTAATTGCCTTCACGCTCAGATACTGTGGATCTAGGTCCGGTATACGCTGGAAAGTGACTGCGTCATACCAAATCTGTTCTGTTCCTTTTTCTAAACAAATGAATGAGCTGTTCGCTTCCCGAACCGTAAATCCAGGCGCATCGATGGCGTGAAACTCCTCTTTTTCCATATCGTACGCCTTTAGGAATGACTCACTGAAACCACCAGCTACGAAAATTGTACCTGGTAAACCGCCATAGACTGGACGGCTGTAATGATTATCCAGGTTCTCTGATACCCTGCCTTGATTAAGCAATTCATGCGTTCGTGGATCATATCGCAGCAAGCTGCAACCCGGCCAACTTCCACCATACACATACCCATCTGAACCTAGCGTCATATCCCAAAAATACTTCTCATCTGGATCCGAGAGCGGAGGTGCCCATTCTCGCGTTACCAAGTCCAAACAGTGGAGATAAGCATGATTCGGACAGGTGCCCACGACTAGCTTTTGATCAAACCAATTCACAAGCCCCCACGCGCCTTCATCTCCCGGCAATGGAAGAACTTCATACGCGTGACTTTCCGTATCAATGAGAATTAGAGAGCCGGTTCCCCCAGCCACAAAGTTGGAAAGAACCAGCTTTTCCCTCCCATCCAGTGGATCGATCATGACTGTTTTAGCCAAAATATTAAAGTTTCTACAAGGACGACCCAGGTATTTATACACGGCTAGCCCTCCCCCATGTTAATGTTCGCAAGTGCGACACGCACTTTAGCTTATTGCCATGCTTCTTTTGCGTCCTTAATTTTAATACCCGCATTCATTTCCGTGATGATGGCTTCGCCGCCTTTGGTTTTCCATTCTTCGACTACTTTACTCCAGTCTGCAACGGGACGAACACCAGCAATCATTTTGGATTGCTCATCGAGTAGGAATTTCTTTAGTTCTGCACCTTTGGAAATTTCTGTTTGGGAAATGACCGCGTAATTCGGGCTTTGGTAGAATTTTAATTGTGTATACTGTTTGGCGATCGCCGCAGTCAGTTCTTTCAGTTGAGGAAGTTTATACATGGCTGGATAGTCTACATCGGTATCTTTGGACGGAACCATTACACCATCAAGTAGATACGTTGCAGGCACAAGCCCTTGCGTGATAGATGCTGGCTTCGCAACGCCAATGCCATCGGTAAGATCATATCCCTCACCAAGTCCACCATATAAGAAATCAAAATCCTTATTTTTATCGTTCTTTTGCTCATTCGGATAGAAGTTACGGGAGAAGTCCACCATACTTAGGATACGTTTAACCTTGTCGGGATCTTTGCCCGCTTGTGCGGAAATAACGGTCATATTGGAGAAGCCACGACTTGCTGTGAAGCCTTTCGAGCCATCTGGTGCGGTAAAAGCATCTAATGGGAGGAACTGTGCTTTCGGTTCAATTTTCAAAAGACCATCCATATACTGCTCCGACATTCCGCGTGGACTACCAATGAAAATACCCGCCTTGCCTGAATAAAATTCTTTATTCGTCGCTGCCCAATCCAGTGTAATGAAGTCCTTCGTCATTGCACCTTCCTTATAAAGGTCAGAAAACCACTGAATCATGTCCTTCCGCGCGTTCGAGACAATGCCCGGAATGAAGCGGTTTTTATCGTCTTTATGGTACCAAGCATCGGGATCCCAATACGCTCCCATCGGAATCGGCCAGTTGATGTCCTTACCAATGGCAAGCCCGTAGGTATCGTTTTTACCGTTTTTGTCCGGATCATTCTTGGTAAAAGCAAGCGCAACTTGCTTAAGCTCCTCATAGTTTGTCGGTGCTTTTAAACCTAAGCTGTCTAACCAGTCTTTACGCACGACAACGGTAAAACCGAATTTGGGATTATAACCGGGTATCGCGTAGACTTTGCCATTTACTCGGAACTGATCCCAGACATAGTCAGGAACAAGTTTCAAGGATTGATAACTCTTTATGTAGTCATCTAGGGCTAGAAATGCGCCTTGCTTCGCAAATTTACTGTATTTATCGGTTAGTTCAGCTGAAGGCAGCAAGGTTGCATCCGGAAGACTGCCTGATGCTAAGGTGACATTTAATTTCTCCGTGTAGGATCCGCCTGGCACTAATGCCGCTTGATAATCCACATTAAACTTCTCGTTAATTTTTTGGACGGCTTTGCCATTTTGTGGTGGGACATCGCCATTAATGGACTTCATCGTTGTAATGGTGATTTTCTTGGCTGTTTCCGCCGTAGGTGCGGGAATATTGGATGCGGGGGTAGCACCGGTCGGTGACGAAGAGGTCGTTGGCGTAGAGTTGGAGGAACAGGCAGCTACTGCAAGCGATACACTTGAAGCCATTAACACGACAAAAAACTTTTTACGATTCATTGGTCACGTCCCCTTTTTAGTTATCACGTGTGAATACATGCCCTTTCTTACTGAGACGACATGCTGCTATCCCTTAACGGATCCGAGCATAACACCTTTTGCAAAATGCTTTTGTAGAAACGGGTATACAAGCAAGATCGGCAGTGTAGCAACCAAAATTGCTGCCATTTGAATCGTCTCGGGCGGCGGCGGGTTTTCAACCATCGCGAGGTCCATACCCGTTAAAGCTTTGGAATCACTTTGTACAACAAGTTGACGTAGGATAACCTGAATAGGCCAATAAAAAGGATTGTTTATGTAGAGGATGCCTGTGAAGTAGTTGTTCCAATGGGTGACTGCGTAGAATAAGCAAAATGCGGCTAAAGCTGGTTTTGAAAGTGGTAATACGATTTTGCGGAAAATCGTCAGATCATTAGCGCCATCAATGACGGCCGCCTCATTCAATTCGTTCGGAATGTTCAGAAAAAACTGACGTACGACAATAAGATTAAACGGAGCGATGGCAACTGGCAGAATTAACGCCCAAATGGAGTCCAAAAGTCCAGTTGCTTTTACGACCAGATACGTTGGAATAATGCCTGCAGAGAATAATAATGTGATGAGGATGAGGAACAGCATTAACTTCTGCCCATACATGTTTCTTGTTAACGCGTAAGCAAATGTGCAGGTAAACAATAAATTAACAAATGTTCCCAGGATGGTAACGAGAATTGTGATCCACATGGCATGAATAAAGGTACTGGAACCTAGAATATAGCGATAAGCATCCAAGACCCATACACGTGGAAAGAGCAGTACTTCACTATGCAAATATTGTTCCAGTGTCGTGAATGAAACGGAGAAGATGTAGATAAACGGAAATAACATCGTCACCGAGATCACGACCAGCAGCCAAACGTTTATCCCGTCGAAAATTCGGCTCGACATCGGACGTTTCATGTAATCCCCCTTCCGATTTACATGTAATTTATATTTGTGTTGTCACTATATAAATTACATGACTTCATCTACCGTGTCAACAACAAAATAAATCGGATATAAACTGCAATGTGCATAATTATGTAAGAATATCCGTTAATCGCTGATTCAACGTTGCTTCATCTTCCAGCATGGACCAATTGAGCTGTGCGGCTTCCATTATTTTATCCAGCTTCTCGGAGGACAGCCCCATCTCCTTGAGCGATGTGTACGTAGGCACAATATCCCGATACATCGTATAGCGGCTGAAAGCCATGTCTGCTCCCTCTAATTCTGCTGCGCTGCGGAGGGCCGGAATGCTTGTTGTACACAGCCTTAAACCGACTTGGGAGTCATACGAAGTGAAGAATTGGGCAAGCAGTGCGGCTTCGTCCTTATTCTGCGAACGATTGGCTATGGCAATGCCAAGCGTAATTAGAAGTGTCTTCGCTTCTTTCCCACGTGGAATGGGTGCAATATCGAAGTCAATGTCTTGCAGATTTAACAATCGATTGAGATGGAAATAGGACGTAATAATCATCGACAGCTTCCCTTGCGCAAATAAAGCTTCCGGTGTTAAAGGTAACGGCGCATTCGCTAAGAAATGAGGAAACAACATGGGACCATCTAAGACACGTCGATAGTCGTTAAGCCCATCTTTAATTTGCTCCACACACTGTGGAATAGATCCTTCATGATCACGCGGCGCTTCGACGCCATTTTGCATCAAGAATAAAGGCCAACGGTTGCGCGACCTTGTGTAAAAATAGAAGCCATACTTCGTATTCGGTTGTGTCAGTAGCTTCGCGTGCTCCGCGAGATCAGACCATGTCCAGCTTGAATCTGGCATAGCAAGGGACATCTCTCGAAAGTGCGATTTATTATAGCAAAGCACCAACGGTGAAAACGAAAATGGCGAAGCATATAAGTGTTCATTCTGACTAAAGCTTTGTGCTAGCATGCGATATTGCCCCTCTAGTGGCAGGGTTGGTGCAAAGTACGCGGCTGCATCTTGCTCCGCTGTTAAACTATAGAAAACGGAATCACTTAACAACGCGACATCGACTTGCCCCTCCTGCAATCCTGAACGCAGATAGGAGGTGTAGTCGCCTCCACTTTCAGCAATGCGAACAATTTCAATGTGAGGATATAGTGCCTCAAATTGATCCAGCAGCGAAGAGATTTGAACCGATTCTTCTAAGTCAGCTGGATAAACAAATCGAATATGACATTTTTGTTGTTTGAACTGCTCAATGACCTGATTGCCGACAGAAGGTATTTTCGTGATATACCCTTCCTCCACTAGGGTTTGCAGCCCTTTACGAACAGAAAGATTGCTCAAATCGAACTTCCTAGACAAATCTATTTCACTGGGCAAAAAATCACCAGCTTGCAGTGTACCCTGTATGATTTCTTTGCGAAGTGTTCCTACCATCTCATTTAATCGCTCTCTGAATGACTTACGTCCTTTAACCAAGATGACCTCTCCTCACACCAATTTATATCCAGTTTAAATTAACCAATTATTGTGTATTATTCTACCATGCACATGATTGATTGTACATCAGTAGTCATCAATTTCCCTGTAAAGAAAAAAACAGAGCCCGTTACCTCACGGAACTCTGTTTTGTGCATGGCTATTGGAGATTCCATGTATGACTACATACTCACTGTCTTTATCGATTGCTTGATGGGAGAACTTTCCAACCATGGAGAATCTGCTGACAATACATATTCGGAGCGATGAATTTCATCTAATGCTGCAAGGAGCTTGCCTTTCTCTGGTGCCTTCATCGTAAAACAAAGTTGCATAGTTGGCGTCTCAAGGCTATTACCTGTGATTTCAATATCCGGCATCATTTTCATCTTCATGATTTGAATGCCTTGGTCCCCTAACGCGGAAGCAATCTTGCCAAGAACACCTGGATGATCTATCACTTTAACAGTAATCTCATGTACGCGACGATTTCTTAGTAGATGCTTCTCCCATTTGTTCAATAAAAGCAAGCTAACTAAAGCCAAGAAGGTGCATAGCACAGCCACGAAGTAAAATCCGGCTCCGACACATAAACCAACAGCCGCAACCACCCACACCGAAGCAGCCGTGGTGAGTCCACTAACTACGGAACCATTGCGTAAAATCGCGCCCGCACCAAGAAAGCCAATACCGCTAATGACTTGCGCAGCGAGTCTTGCTGGATCCGCACGCACATTCGATTCATTAACGAATTCCGAGAACCCATAAATGGACAGAAGCATGATTGTGGTAGAACCCAAACAAACCAGTATATGCGTGCGAAACCCGGCGGCATGGTTACTCCACTCCCGTTCCAAACCAATTAATCCCCCAAGCACAGTCGCTGCCAACATTCGAATTAATAGATCTAGGTGAGAAATATGCCAAACACTAGAAATATCAGCCATCGTTTTCCCCCTCCTTTGGTTATACTCCTTAATCTGCAATGAGATATGTGAAACAGTGCCCCTGATGCATAAGCGCCAGGGGCAGGGTGTGCCGAGTTATTCGGTTAGCGACTTCAAATAATGCCGTGCTTTTTCTGCGTATATCAGTGGGTTCGCAATTTCCGGATTTTGTTCCGCTTCCACAATGATCCAGCCTGCATAATGACGTTTTTTCAATTCTTCAAAAATGGGTTTAAAATCAATACAACCATCCCCAGGCACGGTAAACACGCCTCTGCGCACACCTTCACGGAAACGGTATCCATCTAGGAGATGTTGTTCCAATACCTGTTCACGGACGTCTTTTAAATGAATATAAGCGATCCGATCATAGTAAGTTTGCAAAATATAAAGCGGATCGCAGCCGCCATAATACGCGTGGCCCGAATCGAAGAGCAGATAAACTAACGTTGGGTCTGTCATTTCCATTAAGCGAGCAATTTGTTCACCGGTTTCAACGACAGTCTCACCATGGAAATGGTACACAAGCTTCATGCCGTTGTCTTTACAGTACTGACCTGCCTTGTGCAAGCCTTCTACCATAAATCCCCACTGGTCCTCCGTTAGAGGCGTGATACTGACCTTGTTATTCGCGGGATCCTCTATCTTATTACTCGATTCACACGTGACGACATATTGACAACCCATGGCTTTCAGAAAGTCTGCATGTGCCCGAAACGCTTCCATCTCCGCCTCATGTCGAGACGGATCACTGAAATGAACGGATCTCCACTGTGAAGTGAGGACCATATCTTTACTTGCTAGTAGTTGTTTGAGCGCATCGACATCGCGTGGAAATTTGCGGCAAAACTCCGTGCCTTCGAAACCGAGGCTCGCCATTTCAGTCAGCACTTGCTCAGCTGTAAAGTGGTGCCCATATTCTTTGATATCTTCATTCACCCAATTGATGGCGGAAATGCCGTATTGAACCTTCACGTCGATACCCTCCTAAACATCCTAGCTACTCACTTATCTAAATAAATAGGGTTTGTAAGCGCAGCCATTAACGTCATGTCTACTTCTTCAAAATGTCGCCAAACTTCCGCTCTTATAAAGGTTGTCCCCTGGATTTCAAATTGAAAGGCAAGTCTGCCAGCTTCCGTCACTTCAATTTCCTTTTCCAAACCACGATTACTGATTAGTTTCACCGTATCCCCGATGAGCAGATCCTCTGCTTGGAAAGCAACTTCGTTGATTGACTCTCCTGCTGGTACAACATCTCCCACCATATAGGTGCCGCAATTCAACTCTACGAAAGGTCCCTGCGGCGCATACGTGATACACACATGACCCAAGTCGATCGCACGCAGAATGCCATCAACGGTTTTTTCAGAAGCATACACCCATGTACACGGCATTGCATGTTTCACGTACGGATCTGGGCGATGTGTATCACTTCCACCAACAGCTACAAGTCTTCTGCCAGAGACGAGTTGATCATGCCACCATTGCACGGCTCTCGCATTTCGATCGGCAAACGGCCCGTTCCACACTTCGACCCAATCGTGATCCACATTGAAATCCCATTCCCATGGGCAAAATTCGCAATGCGGGTGATTGATGACGATTTTGGCACCATTTGCACGCGCTTCGGCAATCTTAGCTTCGACGTCTCCCTGCTCTTTCACTCGAAAATCAAGGATGGGATCGGCGACGCCAAGAAAATTACTATGCCCGAAGTTCGTCGTAAACTCCATGCCGGGAATCATGAGCACATTTGTATTGCGTGGATACGTCATGTTTTGACTAACCGCATTATGATCCGTCATGGCAATGAAATCGCACCCAAGTTCCTCCATAATGGCCGCGTTCTCCTCAATTGTATACGTGCCGTCACTATTCACGCTGTGCGTGTGCAGATCGCCTTTGAGCCAACGTGGTGTTTTATACAGAAATTCGATGGTGACGTGAACCGAACAGCCTTCACTCGGAACTTTATAGGCGTTATGCAATACCGCCCAGTCGCCTGGCGTTAAATCACCTGACGTATAGCCAGGCGTTGCCTTTTCCAAGCCCACTTGGAACTGTTTGCGCGCACCGCCACTCCAGCCTCTCACTCGCTTCGAATCCCTCAAGCCCAAGTCAATAACAGCTCTCTGCTCACTATGAGATTCAATCGTATACGTTACTACTAGTTCCTCTACATGCTCTGGCATTTCAAATGGCACTTCGATATAAGCGCTTTGCTCCGCATGAGCAATTTCGCGCGTGATCGTCATAACTGAACGATTTCTTTCCTCAGGTTTCATCGCTTATCTCCTTGATTGACGGCATTTTAGGTGATGTTCACAGCTGCAATAATGGGGTAATGATCAGAAGGGTAGCCCCCTTCAATTTGCCTTCTATCAACAATCGTATCCAGCAATTCTATTTCAGGTGAGACGAAGATATAATCGATCGGGGCTTCATCTGCACCGCCGTTGAAATCGTGCGCAGTTCGACCAATAGGTCCTTCAAGAAGGGAATAAGCATCCTTTAACCAGCCTTGGGGTCCTGTCTTCTGCGACTTCCCGCTTAAATAACGAATTGTCGCGTTGCTTGGATGACTATTCATGTCTCCCATTAGAATAACTGGTAAGGGCCCAGCAGCTTGATGCCTAGATATATAATTCCAAATCACCTTTGCACCGTTTTCCCTTGCTTCTTGACTGCGATGATCCAGATGCGTATTGTACACGACAAAAGCTTTATGGCTGATCTTATCTTGGAATCGAACCCAGGTACACATTCTAGGGAACATGCTGTCCCAGCATTTTGTTGCTACAACGTCTGGTGTATCCGATAGCCAGAAATGTCCCTCTTCCAGCACCTCAAGCTGGTCTTTTTTATAAAAAATAGCATTATGCTCATCCTCATGTTCGCCAAAGCGTCCCGTACCAATCCAATTGTAGGCTGGCAGCTCTTCATGGAGCTCCGTTAGCATCTCATAATAGCCCTCTTGTGTGCCGAAGAGAATGGGATCATGTTCTTGGATGGTTTGAGCCACACGTTTAATACGATAAGGCCATGCATTGGCCCCATCTTTCGGCTCGTTGTATCGTAAATTGAAAGTCATGACCTTCCCTAACATCGCATTGCACCTCTTTTTTTAACTATTCTTTGACTGATCCTAGCATGATGCCGTGAATAAAGTATTTTTGCAGGAACGGGTAGAGAATTAGAATCGGTACCATCGATACTACGATCTTGGCCGCATTGAGTGTTTTATCCGATACCTTCATTAATAATTCCAATTTGGAGGAATCCAGTTCGAGCATGGCGTTCTGACTAACAACGAGCTGCTGAATATACGTCTGCAACGGATAAAATTCTGCGCTGCGCATAAAAATCATCCCGTCAAAGAACGCATTCCAGTGACCCACAATACTGAATAACGTAACCGTTGCCATAGCGGGCAATGACAGTGGCAGATAGACGCGAATCATCATGTACCAAGGTCCTGCCCCATCCATATAACCAGCTTCACTGAGTTCTTTCGGCAAGTTACGGAAGAAGTTCATTAACAAAATGACGTTGAACACTGGGACTGCACCTGGCAGAACAAGCGCCCAGATTGTATTAAACATCCCTAAAGATTTAATCGTTAAATATAAAGGAATAATCCCACCGCTGAATAACATCGTGAATAACATAAACCACATATACAAAGTCCGATGCGGAAACTCTTTATTGCTTCTAGACAAAGGATAGGCCATCATGACAGTCAAAATGAAGTTAATTCCACCGCCAAGCAATACCCGTTTGACAGATACTAGAAAAGCATTGAAAAAGTGAGGCTCTTCCAGAATTTTACGATAAGACTCCAAAGTAAATCCCACAGGCCAGAACTTGACGAGGCCGCCTGCCGCTGCTGCATTATCGCTAAATGAGACAGAGAATACGTGTACAACAGGAGCAAGCGACATGAATGAGATGATAAGCATAACTAAGACGAGTATGGCTTCGGCTACCTGAGCGGATATTGTTTTACTACGTACCATAAGTATTCACCTGCTTCATTAGAAAATTCTGTAATTAGCGTATTTATAAGCAATTTTGTAAGAGAGGATAATGAGTATGAACCCAATCATCGATTTCAATAGGCCGACAGCTGTCGCTAAGCCATATTGTGCTTGCACAAGTCCAACCCGGTACACATACGTATCGATAATATCGCCTGATTTGTAGACAAGCGGATTATACAAATTAAAGATTTGATCAAACCCTGCATTCAGAATATTTCCTATGCTCAAAGTAGCCAACAACACGACGGTTGGTACTAAGCTTGGCAAAGTGACATACCATAACTGCTTTAATCGCGTAGCCCCATCCATTTCAGCCGCTTCATACAGCGAGGGATTAATGCCCGCTAAAGCCGCTAAATAAATGATGGCAGCGAATCCAAATTCCTTCCAAATATCTGAACTAACGACAATCGTAGGAAACCAACTGTTTTTCGCTAAGAACATAATCGGTTCGATACCAAACATTTTCAACGTGCTATTGATGATGCCATCCAACGACAACATATCCATGACAACACCAGCTAAGATTACCCAAGAAATAAAGTGAGGGAGGTAAACAACCGTCTGTACCCATCTTTTAAAAATATGAAAGCGAATCTCATTCAGCAATATGGCAAATGTGAGCGGAACAATGAGATGTGCAATAATTTTACACACAGCGATAAATACGGTATTAAAGAAAATCGTTTTGCTGTCTTCCAACTCGAACATGTACGTGAAATTTTCGAACCCAATCCAGGGCGAATCCCAGATACCCAAACCAATCTTAAAGTTTTGGAACGCAATGGCGACCCCGAACATCGGAATGAGGTGAAAAATAATAAGAAGCACAATTCCCGGTAAGAGCATCAAATGATAGTGCTTATAAAATGATCGAATATTCATTAGTCATACACCTCTAGTTCAAACATGATTGTGTACAAAAAGCGCACCACCAATCGGTTAGGCGGTGCGCTTTGAGTCAATACCTATTACTTTTTGGATTTGTTCAGTTCCTCTGTTACTTCTTTTGTGATTTCGTCGCCGCCTTGCGCTTTCCAATCGGTTACGAACTTATCAAATGCTTCTAGCGGCTTCTCGCCCATGACAATTCCGAAGAACGTTTCTTTCTCCAGCTTTTGCAGATTCGCCCATTTTCTTTCCATCGTCTTCGTGTTAGCCGTAAATTCGCTATACACTTTATTCATGTTTTGTTTCAACAACTCCGCAGGAGCGGTGTAGCCATAATAACCGGACCAATCTTTCAAATCTGCTTTCGGATTGGCTTTATCACGAGTGGCCTTGTCAAACATTTCCTTCATTTCAGGACTCAACTCTTCTGGTTTGGTTTGCCCACCTAGCGCTTTTTTCAACATATCTGACTTTCTTTCTACCGCATCAGCATAATCGAATGTCGCATTCCCGATCGGCCAGTGTTCTGCACTTACGGAGAAATCAAGCTTCAAGGCATCTGGATCTACTTTACGTTGTGCATTAATAAATGTGTTGGCATAGATCATGGCAGCTTCAGGGTTTTTCATCCCTTTTTTCACAACGATAAACTGAGTACTGACAGGTACCATCATGGTATTCACTGCACCCTTGGCATCAGGGATCAAGTAGGGTACGAAATCAGCCTTTGGATTAAGTTTCATCGCGTCAGCAGCCAAACCGCCGGACCACCATGGCCCGAAGAATACGCCCGACTTACCAGAAACGATATTCTCATTCGGCTCTTTACGAAGAGCAAATTCCTTATCAATTGCGCCTGCAGCATACATTTCGCGCAGCTTAGTTAGTGCTTGTTTCGTTTCAGGTGTAATGGAAGCATAGACTACGTTGCCTGAGCTATCTTTAATCCAGTTGGAAACACCTTCAACCCCACCGGATGGGTATGCACCGAAAGCTTGGAAAATACCTTTGAAATCTCCACGTTGCGCTTTACCATTCACAGCCAAGGATTTCTCAAACCCAGCGATCCCCATCGTATCTGCTTTTCCGTTGCCGTCTGGATCTTTCTCAACGAAAGCTTTGGCGATAGCGGTTACATCATCAAGCGATTTCGGCGGTTGCATTCCCAATTTATCCAACCAATCCTTGCGCAGCCAGACCATACTTGCCGCATCCGCTTGTACGCTGATATTCGGAATACCCATTAACTTGCCTTTATACGTCGCTTTTTCAAGCGCTTTATTGTTCGTGGAACCATATAACTCTTTCGCTAATGTCGAAGCATATTTCTCATATACTTTACTCATATCTTCAATTTGACCCGCTTCAGCTAACGCTAGAAAGATTTGCTCATTTACTAGCATCACGTCAGGCAAGTCGTTACTCGCGATCGCCAGCTTCATCTTTTGCTCATGATCTTGAGGAGCGGCATACCAAAGAATTTTGAAGTTAATATTCGTTTTTTGTGAAATATATTTCATGTACTGGTTGCTTTCCACTGTATCACCAGCTGGCAGCTTCGCTCCAGGGCTTAAACTTTTGAATGTGGTAACTTCAATCGGGTTCGGCATCTTGAAAGGGTCCACTTTCACGTTGGAATCCGCCGTTGATTTCGCGTCATCCTTACTAGTCCCTGTGGTATTGCTTGAACATGCTGTCATCAGAACAGCGATTGCCATCATAGAAATTAGAGCTTTTTTATTCTTCATAATGCCCCTCCTCTTTAGTTACCCTACACATACATCTTAAAATAAAAGAAAGGCACTCGGGTCCACTTCTGTCTTGTGTTTAGGTAGCAAATCGTCTTGAAATCGGCAAATTTGAACGTCCAGTAGACGAAAGTGCACTTATTAGGAGACGATTTGCGACCAAATCTAAGCTACTTGACTGGTTCTTTCTTGCGAAACTCACCAGGCAGCATCCCCGTTAACTCACGAAACACCTTGCTGAAATACTTCTCATTGGGATATCCAGCCTGCGTCGCAATCCACCCAATGGATTTGTTTGACTGGGTGAGTAAAGCTTTCGCGTGATTCACACGCACTTCACGGATGAAATCGTTAAACGTTTTCCCGGCAATATCTCGAAAACAACGACTGAAATAACTACGGCTCATATTGACCCTTTTCGCAATATCCGTGACTAAGAGGTCCTGCTGGAACTCAGATTGAATAATGTCTACCGCCCTCCATACACTTGCATTAACTTCTGGTGAATAAGGCCCCTCATCTTCTTCCACTAGCGTTGTCACATGCAGATGCTGAACATGTGCATGAGCATCCCTAGAGCGCATTTTCTGCTCATCCATTTTATTGACAATGCGTCGCAGCACCTCATCCATGTGCTCATGTTCAAGCTCAACCTTCGTTATGTAATCCAACGCGCCCAAACGAAGCGCCTCTTGGATAAGCTCGAAATCCTGATGGAATGTCAACACGACCATGCTGATATCCTTATACTTCTCTTTCACCGACCTCATTAAGTCGATACCCGACATAACAGGCATGGCCAAATCTGTAATAAGTAAGTCCACTTGGTTATTTTCAAGAAACTCCAATGCTTTCTTCCCATTTCCAGCTTCGCCTACGACTTCTAATTTATGCTCACGCCAAGGCATCATTGTGATGAAGCCTTTCCGCACCAAGTGATCATCGTCAACAACCATAACTTTTATCATCATCAAACTCCTCCTATTGGAAGACGAAGAACGATCGTCGTTCCTGCGCCAATTGTGCTTTCAATATGGAAACTTGCCGCTGGTCCGAATTGAAATTTGATCATGCGATACACATATTGCAGCCCAATTCCCATTCCTACCTTCTTCTTCTCTAACGTGTTTTCACTCATTAATTGGGCGATATCGTCATCCGTCATACCGTCACCATTATCTTTTACTTCAATAATGACATGGGATAAACCGTCTTCGATTACGCTCACTTCAATAACGCCATTGTCACCCAAACCATGGTATAACGCATTCTCGACGAGCGGCTGAAGAATAAACCTTGGAACTGCTAATGCAAGTGCTTTCTCATCCGCGTGGATCTTCACATCAAAATGAAAATTATAGCGGATCCCCTGTAACTCCACGTAATTTTTCAAAGCATCAATTTCATCATTAATTCGGGCAGGTCCGCCTTTGCCAAGATTATAATAGAGCACTTTATTCAAGGTAGATACCAACCGATCAATATCCTTCTGCCCGTTTGCGCGAGCCAGCCATCGAATTGTATCTAATGTATTATGAATAAAATGAGGATTGATTTGCGTCATTAATTTCTCAACCTCAAGAAAAGCTTTACTCTGTTCCTTTTGCTCCACTTCACTAATGAGCTCAAAAATACGACTTCTCATTTCGGCAAACTCTCTGTAAATCATAGCAAACTCTGAAATTTGCGATTGTCTTCTAGGAAACACTTCTGTATTGCTTTTTACATTGCGAATATCCGTACTAAGCAGGTTAAGCGGTCGATACACCGTTCTCCAAATTAGCCAAGCAATGAAGAAACTCGCAATTAATGTCAAAATAGCAAAAAACACAAACTGTTTCATCCATCTATATACTTCGAGATTATAGACCGAATTGGGGACAGCAGACATCACTTTCCATTTCTGATTACTGGCTTCCTCAAACATCCGATACTTACCTGTCTTGTCTTTATGAGAATTTGCAGAAGCATATTCACTCCCTACAGGAAAATCTTCCGAATCCTCGCTATAGACAATTTTGCCATTATTATCCACGATTAGATGTACTAAGTTCCCGCCGAATTGATCATTGTCTTTGAGGATGCTTTCAGCCAACTTAAAATTCGTTTCAATATAGACATACACATCGTCACGATCCGGCAGCTCTACTTTCCGAAGTATCGAAAGCACTTGATTGCCATCAATCGGATTAAGCGAAAGATGCGGACCCATATACGTAAGTTTATCGAATTTAATGAGTACAGGGAGATTCTTGAGATCATACTTATCATTCACACTAAAATTCTCGAATAAGGCCTGATTGTCATTTTCAAAATAGTAAAACATTAATCCCAGTGTTGGGTTCGTAAAATGAATTAATCCTAATTCGCTTCGAATCTCATCGTTCAATCTTTTCTTTTCGTAAATATCAGCTGCTAAGTAGCTCTCTAGGCTTTTCCCTACTCTGCCGTCAAAGGCAAGCTGCTGTGACGTATGATTTAATTGCCCAAGCGTATCCTCCAACATGATCCGGACCTGATGCAAGTTGCTAAGGGCACCGCCTTCTGCCTTGTTTTGCAAAATGGCATACATCGAGAAATAAGAAATACTTCCAATCAGAATTAAAGGGGCAAGCGAGCTTATAAACAGGATGATGATGAGTCGATATTTTAACGAATGCGGCTTCGGTGGTAGAGCAAACTTGTTCCATCTTGTCATGATTCAGCCTCGCTTTGTTGTTATTTGATATAATATTGCCTAGTATACAAAACAAATAAAGCGCTAACAACCGCTGTTCTGCAACTCCAGTGGAAAAAAAAGGATAAATGTGATGTAAAAAAAGTCCCAACCATCACATATGGTTGGGACTTTTTAACACTATTATATGTTTCGTCAAGCCGCTGCTTTCGCTCCTTTTCTCACTAAAAGGAAGTAAGATAACATCCCAGCGGCACTAGTGCCTAAAATAATGGCCCCGAGTGGAACTGCCGTATGTTCCCCGGCAATACCAACGAGTGGAGAAACGACCGCACCGAGCAAGAATGGAATGACGCCCATGAGTGCAGCCGCACTCCCCGCCATATGTCCTTGACTCTCCATAGCCAGCGGAAATGCTGCTGTGGATGTAATCCCTATAGCTGCTACGAAGAATACGAGAGGAATCACAAGTGCATACAGTGGGCCGTGGAAAATAGCCACCAATAAGACGGCGATACTAGCTGCGCTAGCAAGCCACAGACCGAACAACATAAATGACTGCTCCGAAATACGGTGAGACATCCGACCGACAAGCTGGGAGCCGATGACCAAGGTAATCCCATTGGATCCGAACAATAAGGCAAAAACCGTAGGGGAAACCCCGTAAATATTTTGATAAATAAACGGTGTACCCGAAACATACGCGAAGACCCCTGCGATCATAACCCCTTGCGCGAGCATATAGCCCGTAAAGGAACGGTCTCGCAAAAGCGACCCATAATTACGCAGTTGCTGAGCAAAATTGCTAGGACTACGGCGCTCGACGGGCAGCGTTTCTTGGAGTCTCCATTTTGTCATGGCAAAAAGAAAAGTTCCGAGTATCGCCAAAGCGATAAAAACACCGATCCAGCTAGTTAGCGTTAGTACGCCACTTCCCGTTACAGGAGCTACAAGCGGACCCAAATTTCCTACTAGCAGGAGCAGTGAGAAAAATTTGGTGAGCTCATGACCGCTAAACATATCGCGTGCAATTGCCCGGGAAATGACGATTCCCGCTGAAGCAACGAATCCTTGCACGAGCCGTGCGAGAATCAGCATCCAAATGCTCGGCGAGATTGCACAAATAATCGATACCACAACATAAATAGCCATAGAAATAAGCAAAGGCTTGCGTCTGCCGTATACGTCACTAAGCGAACCCATCACCATTTGGCCAATACCCAAACCGAGTAAACAGGCGGTCAAACTGAGTTGAACGAGGGAAGCGGTCGTGCCGAATTGTTCTACAATTTGCGGGAAAGCCGGTAAATACATATCAATGGTAAAAGGGCCAAGTGTCGAAAATAAACCTAGCAGCAGTGCCAAGCGAACGGCATGCTGTTTATTCTTGTTGGTCATTGTATAATGTTCTCCTCTTCTGCATTCCGTATCCTAATCTCTATCTATTTTTGTTCCACCATAACATAACTGTATAGTTTTTGACAACAGTTAAAACTCGAAAATGGCGTTTAGTAGCTATTACATACTGCAGCGTTCCGAGGATGACGAACACGGCCATAACACCAGCAGAATAGCTATACATAACCGAATAGTTCGTGACTGAGGAAATGGCGCCAAGCAGAATAGCACCGACAGCAACGCCGAAATCCGTTGAATTGTAGAACATGCTGTTCGCCATGCCATACTGCTCCGGCTTCGAGGAGCGAAGCATCCAGGCTTGAATGGTAGGCTGGATAGCACCGAATCCGGCCCCATAGAGCAGCGCAGATACGATCAACATCGGCATGGCATGTGCATGCGACAACACCACCATGCTGGCGGTGACGAACAAGCCAGCGGGAATCAGCACGGAAGCATGTCCGAAACGGTCGAAGATACGTCCCGAGAAAGGACGAACGAGAATAATCGTGATCGCGTTGAACAGGAAGAATAAGCCCACCTGCTCGATGTGAACATAATCACCGAATAGGGCTAGAAAACTAAGCAGACCGCTATACGTGATGGAGAGAAACACATTTAGAAGCACGGGAAACAACCATTTACGGTTGAATCCAGGTTTGGCGGCAGGTTTGGATTGAACACCTTGTTGATCAGAATCAGCATCAGGCTTCATTTGCTCCACGGCGGCTTGATCCTGCTTCGAACGCGACAGCCACAATACAGGGAATATCACCACGGATGTAATCAATCCGATCATCGTCAATGGCATAAAGCCAGCTTGTTTCATCACATTTAGTCCGATGGACGGGCCGATCGACATGGCAAGACTCGTCGACAAACCGAAATACCCGATACCCTCGCCCATTCGGCGCAGCGGGATAATTCGGGATACAAGTGTCGGCAGAATCGTGCTCGCCATCCCGAAGCCGATGCCATAACCGATGCGCAGCAACAAAAGCGTGGTGAATGAGCCTGCTAGCGAGTACAGTGCTGTCGTTGCCGCGGCGATAACAAGCCCTGCGAGCAATAGCTTCATCCGCGATATGTGCGGCATGAGCGCTGCCGTCGCGAAGCGCGATAGGATGGCCGCAAGCGCAAAAACAGACGTAACAAGACTGGCTTGTACGTTTCCAGTATGAAATTCAGCCTTCACATAGGCTGGAAATGATGAGAGAAGCATTTGCAAACTTAAGAATAATAGAAAAAAGCAAATCGTCAAAGCGATGAACGGTCTCGTCCATAAGGGAGTTCGTTGTTGTTCTGGCTGCACGTTAGATCATCTCCGCATTAAATTTATTCCTCTACTTAGTCTTCTACTAACTCCGAGTGTCCAAGCTGTACGCGCAGGTGAAGTTGGATGCGCAGCAGCAACTCCATCATGATGTCGTACTCCGCTTCTGATATACAAGCTTTCACATCAGCAGTCACACTATCTTCAATCGGTGTTGTTACACGGATGAGGTCTTGCCCGAGCTCCGTGCTGTACACGAGAAACGATCGTCGATCTCGATCGCCTGCTTTCTTATAGATAAGCCCTTTCTTCTCCAAATGATCCAAAATCCGCGTAGTTGTCGGCTTGTCCTTGCCGGTCCGTTCGGCAATTTCACGCTGAATCAGCCCTTGCGCGCGATCAATCTGATTTAACGTAGACCACTGCTCGGGCGTAATCCCATGCGCGTGTAGCCGTTGTTGAAACAAAGCGGTCAACTTGCGGTGTGTAACCCCCATCGCGAATCCGATCGGCAAAAGACGGGAATCGGTTGACATGAATGATGCCCCCTCATTAATAGTTGTTTAGACAACTATATGTCAGACAACTTTTTCTGTCAAGGTCATCATCTGAGTAAGAATAAACTTGATATTCATCACCCATACTATAGGTACACCTTAGAGTTATCATTGATTATTTGACGTTTGGAGGACGACGATCTTGGATATTGATGCTTTTCTAGCTGAAGTCCTCGAATCAAATGAGGATTGGCATGTGACGATGAAAGATGGTATTTCGATTATAGACTCCGCTGTGGAAAGAGAAATTCCTTTCGACAACACTGATGACTATCTAGAGTCTGGTTTTTAGAAAAATCTATATTTTACAATGAAAGCCCGGGGAAGCATGAGCTCCCTCAGGGCTTTTTTTTTATAACTGCAACCTATTTGCAACAACCTCCGTCTGAAGGATTGTCAACTTGATTGATACATACTCTACAGAATTGGAAGGAGCATTATATTATGAAAAAGAAACTAACGGTAATTTTAACATTGGCTGGAATACTCGGCACGACTGCAGCAGTTGGAGCAGAGGATTTGGTAGAAAAGGTGACAGGTTACTTACAAAAGGATGTAAAAATCATTGTTAATGGACAAGACAGCGCACTTACACCTGTCTATATCGATGGCAAAGCTTATCTGCCTGTACGCGATGCAGCTACCCAACTTGGATATACAGTAAGTTACGATGAAGCCAACAAAGAAATCGAGCTTGATGAGGCGGCTGATTTGATGCGTGAAACTGGTGTGATCGTAAGCGTGCAATCTAACCAAGATAGCAACTACCGTATCGAGTTACTTGGCAGCACATGGGTTATTCTGACTGTTGATAAATCAACAACGATTAAAAGCCTAGACGGTAAGACACTAACGCCTGCTGATTTGAAAGCCGGTACACAAATCGATGCCGAATTCGGACCTGCTATGGCGATGAGTTACCCTGGCCAAGCACATGCAGTAAACGTTAACGTTCATGCTGATCGTGCAATCAAAGAAGATACAATCAAAGAAGTAAAACATACAGATGATGGCTGGCAAGTTCAACTTGGCGATGCTTTGGTACTAAACGCAGGTAAAGAAACGCGCGTATTGACATCCCAAGGTGAGTCTGTCAATTGGGAAGACTTGAAAGCTGGTACGAAGGTAAAAGCTTACTACGGTCCTTTCGAGACGAAAAGCCTTCCGCCTCAAAGCCCAGTTTACCTATTAGTTGTTCAGTCACAATCGCCAGCTATTGGCTCACCAAAAATGTCGCCAGAGTCGGCACAAGAATACCGCGACTTAGCATGGGCGCAAGTGAAAGAGCAAGTGCCCCATATTACGACGAAACAAGACGAAGCATCCGTTCAAATTGTGTCTTCTAAAGAAGTTGGCGTATTAGCTTCCACAGACGAGCAGAAGAAATTGCTTGCAGACGTTCAAGCTGCGAACGGTAACTTTGTAACCGTTACTTACACAACAGATCAAGACGAATTGCTTGGACCTTTGACAGCAGTATTTGATTTCAACACAAAAGCTTTCATCGGCTTCAACGCTAGAAGATAAATAAATACTGAAAAGCCTCGAAATCAACCACGGTTGAGTTTCGGGGCTTTTATTTTATAGGGGCTATTTGTTCAAAAAATCAACACGTAAAGTTAACATTTTCGACCTATAAAGAGCTCTTATGTTTCCCATGAAGAATATGTTAAAATACGAATAGGCAGACTAATATTCTGCAAATGCTAGCGCATACAGATTTCCAAAATGACCATATGGGAGGCTTTAATATGGATGATTATTTTTTGGTTAAAGACGGCAGAATCGTACGCTGGGATGGGATTACACTAGGTGGAACTAAAATTCGAGCAGATGAGCTAACAGAGTCATTTGGACGTAAAGCACTTGAGGAAATTGAACGCTTTGGTTTTTATACCATTAAGAAACCTTAACGAACTTACCCATTTAAGAAGGCTGTCTCAAAAAGTCGATCAAGACTTTTGAAACAGCCTATTTTGGTTACTATCCTAGCAACCTCGGGCCACCTTCAACGACGCCGCGGCAACTGCTCCTTATCTTAGAAAGGAAATTTGATGAGTATGAATAGCAAAATGATAGTTCCGGCGACTACGGAGAACAGCCCTTTCTTATCTTGTTTGATTAAGTATTGAGCACCACCATTGAAAATCAATGAAGCATTCAGTGCAACCATCATCCATGAAAGCCTTGTGTCAGCTCCACTACTCTCAAATAGCAAAATAGATAGGCCAATAGCTATAGTGAGTAAACTGAATATAATTCCTACTATTTTTATAAATTTATTCATTACAAATCACCTTCCATTCCGCCGCCACTTCCCCTTGACAATTTTACCATATATATACACTTCATGGTTTGATTCGTTTGGTTTTCATTTCATAAAATGAAGATCATACGTATAATATAGATGAACTACCAAAGCTAGAAAGGATTACATTGCTTATGTTGTTTGAACAATTCCGCCCACTTCCACAGCTTAGTGAATATGTTGACAGCATTTTGGTACAGGAGGACTTTAACCCCATCAATTTCGCTAATCGGAATCCCGTTAAGGTTCTGCCTTCGACACTTGCTGTTATTGGGATACAATATGGCAATCGAATGAAAGTCATTGTGGACCGTAAAGCGGATTTGTTAGGTACTAGCGGGTTAACCGGTCTGCAGACCACGTTTAGAGAATACCTAAGCACGGGGAGCGTCGGAACGATCATTATTCGCTTCAAACCAGGTGGTTTGAAAGCATTTACCCCCTATCCGATTCACGAATTTCAGGATGCCAACATAGATCTACATCTCATCTTCAAGCTGCATCTGGTTTCCGAGATGGAACAGCGACTTAGTGAAGCAACGACTATTGCCGATCGGGTAGCTATTGTACAAGCATTCTTACTTTTGACTTTGGAGCATCAGTCCGAGGAGCAGTTGATTGTACAAGCTGCAAGGCAGATCCAACAGCAAAAAGGGGCCGTCTCCATTAAACAATTAGCCGATGACTTTTGGGTTGGCAAACGAACGTTGGAACGAAAGTTTAAAGCAATTATTGGTATCACACCCAAAAAGTTTGCTAATATCGTCAGGTTTCAGCATACCCTTCAACTTAAAAAATCCGGTCACGATTACCTGGATATCGTACATGCTTGTCATTTTAATGATCACGCCCATTTCGCGCATGACTTTAAAGCGTTCACTGGGTGTACACCCGAACAATTTTTCCGAAATGAAGTGCAACCGGAACTCACCAAACATTTTAGCGAAAGCCGCGATCAATCACTCACGACAGATATCATGTATCAATAGTTATTTCAAACATTGACGCTTTTTTACAATGGGATGGGTTCAACAAAGGATATAATAGAAACGTTGAAACAAACATGTGAAGGAGTTGCAACTGTATGTCTAACCTGGAGTCTCTCCCCATCGGAAAAGAGTATCCATTTGAGTCCCATTTTCTTGAAATAGATGGTCAGCAATTGCATTATATCGAAAAAGGAGCAGGGGATCCCATCCTATACTTGCACGGAAACCCTACTTGGTCTTATATGTGGAGAAATATTATCCCTTATCTGGAGGGTTCTGCTCGCTGCATCGCTGTGGATTTAATGGGCATGGGCCGCTCCGATAAATCGGAAGTCGGTTACACCTTTTTGGAGCATGTCGACTACATTAGCCAGTTTATTGAGAAACTGGGTCTTACCAATATCACTATCGTCGGACATGATTGGGGAATGGCTATTGGCTTACAGTATGCGATGAAACACCCTGATCAAGTGAAGGCCGTTGCGATGATTGAACCACAGGCGTTGTATCCTTGTCCAACTTGGTCTGAATTTACGCCTGCTGAATCGAAGGAGCTCTTCCAGACACTTCGCGATCCCGAGTTGGGATGGGCATTCATGCGAGATAACAACGTATTTGTCGAAGGCATGCCGCATATCATTATCAATCGAGCTTTTACAGCGGATGAGCATGAACATTATCGTGAACCCTTCAGGGACAAAGAGAAGCGAAAACCCATGTGGGTGTTTCCAAACCAGATTCCGGTCGAAGGTAAACCAACCGAAGTCGTACAAGCCGTGGAGGAAAGGAACACATGGTTCACTGCATCCACAATGCCAAAGATTCTGTTTTACGCTGCACCTGGATGTACGATTCGTGAACCGCAACTTAGCTGGTGCCATGCCCATCTACAGAACTTGGAGATGAAGGATATTGGCAAGGGCTTTCATCATTTAGTCGAGGAAAACCCACATTTCATTGGGCAAGAGTTGCAAAAGTGGTACCATCAGATCACACGGGGATAGTCAACTAACGAAAAAGGCTGCCGATTCAAGTTTGATTTCGGCAGCCTTCTTTTTAATTTTATAGAAAGATAAATAATTGCCTACGTCCCCTTCTTGGATAGACCACTCGAAGTTCGTGTCCAACTGCGGTATTTCCGATAACCTCGGCGCACAAGCAGCAGCAGAAGTTCCGGGAATGGCAGTCTGCGTACCCATGGAAAATAAAAGCGATCATAGGCGCGCTTCAAATCATCCCACATCGAGCAATGATCCTCTTTCAAAAAATCCGATACGTCGACGACCAAGCCTCGACCATTGTTTTGCATCACATTTTTGCCATGCACATCATGTGGTTTCAATCCCCGGCTTACCGCATACTTGAGCGCCTCATCGATATCATGCAGGACTTGACGCGGAATTGGAATGCCGCGCAACACGGATTGATATAAGGTAACACCCGTTAAACGACGCAGCACCAGATACGTATCCCCCGCATACAAACATTCGGAATACCCTGGGTGCTTGCCCAACCGTCGATATATTTCTTTTTCATCCTCTAAGCCTGGCCGCCCTGGCGCATACACCTTCACTACCAAATCCGGAAAGCTTGGATGCATCAGCACAGCCGCATAATTACCCGCTCCGACAAGCTGCCATGGTTCAGGGACACGATAAACGACGATTGGGTCATAAGCTCGCTCACTGGCAATCTGCAAATTCGGAAGCAATTGCGTTTCAATTACTTCGATCCAGCGCTTCTGCACGCGCCTGTCACCCCCATCTATTGTTGGAGGTATTATACAAAAATATGAAGTAATATGCTAGAAGAAAATTAGTATGCACGTTCGTGCTATATTTCACAATGTAATTACAAGGAAATTGTCTTTAAAAAGCTCTTTATTTCCTTCCAAGCCTCCCCGCTCGAAAATAACAAAGAATGATCCCCGCGATATATCGTCTTCATTATCTTCTCGCCTCCCCATTTATCTACTAGTTTTTTACTATAAGCAATTGGAATATTTCGATCTAAATCACCTGCTAGACATAGTAAAGGAGTATGAATCGAAGGCGCTTTTTTTATGGAGTTAAAGGTTTCTTCTATAAAAAGGGAAAGCGGAAACATATGATGCAGCTGTAATGTATTTGAGAGATTTGTACCCAATAACTTAGCATAATTATCATAGGGAGACACCAGAATTGTACCACTTGTAGGGCGTTCCTTTGATAAATTCACGGCGACCCCAGTTCCACGACTATATCCCATAGATACTATTTTCGTCTTATCTATATCGCTTCTTTTTGAGAAATAATCATAAATGGCATTCGCATCAAGGTATAAGTTTTGCTCACTTGGCTCTCCCTCGCTCCGTCCAAACGATCTATAATTAATTAGCGCAATCGACCAACCATCCAGTATCTCAGCGATTGACAGCATATCTGATACTTCTTCTGAAGAACCACCGAAGTATATAATAAGCGGAGTTTGTTTATCATTGTCCGTATTCCTCAAAAGCCAGCCCTGTAATTGGATATTGTCGGTTGTATTTATTTTGATTTCCTCCGCATGACTGTAAAGTAAGCTTATCTGATCTGAACTAGCTTGATCCAATTTTTTGGGTTGGTAAACAAGGTGATTTATATGTATCATTCCATTTAGATTGTGATAAATAAAGAGGCAAAGGCATAAATACGTGCCAACTAGGATTGAAAAAGTTAAAGTCACCACTATTTTTAATTTTCTTCCCTGTTTTTGATTCATTTTTATAAATATGATCGTTGAAAGTATAAGTAAAATGATGGAACTTATCGCGAAAATTTGTATCTCAAATGCATATTTTTTTAAAAATTCTAGATCGCCTAACTTCCATTGATCTAATTTCTTCGACCACATAATTACTTTGTATGAAATAAGATAACTTGCTACTCCTACAACACTCAAACATGCAAAAAACACGGTAATCATCAGAAAACCTTTTTTACGAAATTCCAATCAAGATCCTCCGTTCTTATTAACATTGGTGTGTATTCAACTAAAATTGTAGCTGTTATATATTGGAATTTATATATACATATTTTACCTTTCTATTAAAAATATTGATCTTTCAAAAACAATAAAAAAACCTTCAGGTAAGTTTCATCCTGACGGTCATTTTTAGGTCAACAACTTACGCCTCCCCACTTACTAAATCATTTGGCTTCACTTGCTCAGTCTTATTCAAAATCATGGCATGTTTATTCCTATCATAATTAAAATGATACACAGGAATGAAATCCTGACCAGCTCCATAGCCGCCAGTTAGGATGAGTTCACCATTTGATACCTGAAAAGGATGCTGTGGAAGCTGACTTATCTCCGCTAAAATCTGATCCGGTTTCATTACAAATGGGATTGGAAATGCCTTCCCTTCCTCGATCCCAAACAAATACGTTTCGAGGCCGTGACAATCCGTATAACGTGGAACGTATGCGAATATGGTTGTTTTTTCTAAGGTAAACTGCTGCAATAGGATGGGTGTCTCGCTTGGTTGCACGATATCGAAATCTACCGGAAAAGAGAATACCTTGCTCGAAGCCCCACCCGATGCTGGTTCCCATACGACTTCATAATCTCCTGACCATCTGAAGAACGTTTCTAATCCGAGACAACTAGGAGCTCCTAAGGGTGCTTTGTTAGCTTGACTATCAGGTTTTACGAGTAAGTGTCCGTCTTGAACTGTTCCAACTGCTCTAATCGAGTTATCTACTGTACTTGCATCTCCAGCAATTGAAGTTACATTTGGTGTAGCAGTCGTTGTATCATTATTCACGTGCATGGAATCAGTTTCTTTATTCATGGCTGTCGTACAGGCGGTGAGCAAGGCGAATAGGGTAAGCATCAGAGCCATCTTGTACCTCATATCATACTCCTTTCATTATTCATTATTTTCTTGAAAATACGCCATATTTTGGGGTGGTCATCCACGACCTCATTGATTATGATGAGACTAACTAGTCAAGCACGGTTTAACGAGGAGGGAGGATTTACTTATGGCTACAGCAATACAACGTAAGGCGATCGTGATTGGAGCAGGAATTGGTGGATTATGTACAGCATTGTCACTTCATTTGAAAGGATGGCACGTATCCGTTTTCGAAAGGGCAGCATCCTTAAGAGAATCTGGCGCTGGAATTGTGTTGGCTGCCAATGCGATGAAAGCCCTTGATCTGCTTGGCGTTGGCGATACTGTCCGGAAAGTGGGAGCTTCGGTCACGCATGGTGACATTCGAACTTGGGACGGCCAAATCATTACGAGCCTCCCCGTTGCGAAACAAGCTGCTCTATACGGCACCCAAAGCTATGTCATTCTTAGAGCTGATCTTCAATCCATTCTGGTAAAAGCAGTCACTGCAACGACAAACATTCATACTAACAAATCATGGATGGATTCAAAACAGAGTGATCAAGGAATAATCGCTGTTTTCGAAGATGGAACCGAGGAGAATGGAGATGTCATTATTGGCGCTGATGGCATTCACTCTGCCGTACGTGAACGACTTTTTGGTCATAGCATGGAACGTTACTCGGGATATATCGCGCTAAGAGGCGTTTGTCAGTACGAAGCGTCACAAGCTGCTGATGATGGAGTAGGCTTCGAGGCACTAGGTCCTGGCAAACGTTTTGGTCTCTCGAGTCTCGGTAATGGGCGAGCATTCTGGTTTGCCGCCATCAATGCACGTCAAGGAAATTTACCTCAAGTAGGAGAAAGAAAATCGGAACTACTGCGTCAATTTCACGGCTGGCATAGTCCGATCCTGACTGCTATTGAAGCAACAGAGGCCTCTACCATTTTAGCCCATAACATTGTAGACCGACCGCCAATTCCAACATGGAGTTCCGGTAGAATAACACTTCTCGGCGATGCGGCACACCCCATGCTGCCCAATTTAGGACAGGGAGGTGCGCAAGCCATTGAAGATGCCATCGTCCTAGCCAGATGCCTGCAGCATTCGGATATTCCGGCTGCACTTACAGCCTATGAGAAGGAACGTATGCCACGTGTAAACCGTATCACTAAAATGTCTCGATCGATGGGACGAATCGTACAACTTGAGAACCCGCTACTTATCTATAGCCGCAATAAGCTTCTAGCTTCTTTGTCAGATGCCCTATATATTAGACGCTTTGATCCTATCATTGGCTATGAAGTACAATAAACAGCTTGATCTAAGATTGTGATTTTAACAATTTAGATCGGAGCCATGGATAGGTCATTAACAATGAGGCAAGCAAAATAACCATTGGAATTATTGCAAGAAGTCCCATACTTCCCATGTTCGGTTTCCAAAAAGAAACAAGAGGCAAGCTCAAAAGCAAACTCACATTTAGGAATAAGGCCTTTCGCGTAATGGATGCGATGATTAACACTAAGCTGAGCGGGATCATTATGGCTGGAAGACCTCCTAAGTCTGAGCCATTCTCAATCTTAATCTTGATAAAAAGAAATATCGTAACTGCAAAAGCGAGAAATCCTATATAGGAAGCGATATTCTTCATTTTGCCTTCACTCATCATTTTCACTCCATCAAATGGAATTAATATCCATTACACTATACCATATTGTGTTACTGAAGTAGTTGATAAAAAATTGCCAACCATATGCGACGTTCGCAATACAGTTGGCAACAGTACTTTTATTCTACTT
This sequence comes from Paenibacillus qinlingensis, assembly GCF_031455095.1. Taxonomy (GTDB): domain Bacteria; phylum Bacillota; class Bacilli; order Paenibacillales; family NBRC-103111; genus Paenibacillus_E; species Paenibacillus_E qinlingensis_A. The sequence goes on along the minus strand of NZ_JAVDSB010000001.1, from coordinate 396,424 downwards.
TCATGTAATAAAGATTTGCAACATCATCCTTGGTAATGGTATGTGCCCCAGCTACAATGGGTACACTGACAACACCATTTGTTGCCGCATAGCTTGTTCCATCAACCTTTATTTTGGTTCCAGTTGCTGTATTTAACACTAAGGTTAATGTTTTCGCAGCGGTTGTGGTAAAGGCAATATTGGTTGCACTTTCGATTTTCAAACATTGGGTTAACGTTAAACCATTATATACGACTGTTCCCTTGGTTGTTGAGAGGGAGCCCGTAATTGTAAAGAAACTGCTTGTTTTTCCATCAGTCGTAAAGTTGTGAACAAGGGTCGATGCAGGCGGAGGTGTTGGTGTTGCCGTCGGTGCTGGTGTTGTCGTTGGGGCAGGCGTAGTCGTCGGTGCTGGTGTTGTCGTTGGGGCAGGCGTAGTCGTCGGTGCTGGTGTAGAGCTTGGTGGGGTTGAATTACCGCCAACAGCTACAAGTTGCGTTGTATAATTTAGTATTTTAGTCATCAACGGTGTATTAAGGCTAGAGGATAGGTCATCAACGGAATCTACGAAATCCCATGTGAAGTCTCCCTTACTTAGACGCCCTGCTTCTGCCGTAACGACTTGCTCAACATTGCTCACGCTATCGATATCAGCAGCATTTACACCCGTATCGATACTTGTATCAAAGTTATTATACGAAGTTCCACCAACTAATGTTTTGTATGAACTAGGTACTGTTTCATTTCTTGATGAGGCTAAGTAGGCATCAAATGAGGTTGCACTAGCAGGCGCAGTTCCTATGTTGGAATTGGCATAAATCATGCTTTCAGCATCAACAATCGTGTTATTATAGGCTTTAATCATACCGCCATCTTCACCTGAGAAAGTACCTTCTGCTTCTAAAGCATCCGTACCTTGCAAGGAAATCATCATTGGTTTCTTCGTGTGTCTAAAATAATTGGATTCTACAAATGCATTACTTCCCGTTGTAGCACCAATCGCATATTTGGATATGCCATCAAAGAAGTTATTATAAATATGAATAGATCCTGTCCGAATACGTGGATGACGAGAGTCCGAATGATCGAACCAGTTATGGTGGAACGTTACAAAGAACTCTGCTGAATCATCAAAACCGACTAGCGCAGCTTTTCCGGAATCCCAATAGTGGTTGTATGAAATTGTAATATAGGTTGAACCTTTTTTGAGGTCAGTTGAGCCATCGCCTTTGGCTTGGTCCGCATCTCCTCCTGCTTTTCCATAGACAATATCATTATTATGCAGCCAAATATTCGCATTACCTGTATCAAGTGAAATCCCATCGTCAGGGAATAACGCTATCCCTAAATTCCTTACTTCTACATTACCAACAGCTCTAAGAAGTATCCCCCATCCATAGGCATAGGCGTCTTTCCCGATACCCTCTAATGTTATATTCATTTCCGCATAATTAGCTTTACCTTTTACTTGCAAAAACCCACTGCTGTTAAGCTGCCCACTCATGTTGGCATCTGTTACTTTTCCAATAAATCGGATAGCAAGTGGTGTTGTATCGTATCCTTTTTGTCTAAGTGCCAGAATTGCACCCAGTCCAACACCTGTCTGTTTGCCACCGGAGCTATTGACTTTCACATCAAGCGTTACCGTCTGTGCAGTGGCAGATGTAATATAGATCACTTGAGCGCCACTCTTGAGTGTGCCATCCTCATTATAAGCACCTGAACCTGTGCCAAAAGGTGACTGATCTGCAAAGGCAAATCCAGATCTGTCATGTGCCGCAACAGATAGCGTATTAGAAACCGTGCTTTCTTTCGTACCATCAGCCAATACCACTTCAACCTTCATGACATAACTTCCAGCTGTAAGCCCTACAGCATCAGCTCTCCAGTAGGAAGCGTATTTTCGAATTAATTGGGTATCGATTTGTTTATATTGTGAATCTGCTGCACTTGCAGGTTTAACATAGACATTATATCCTTGCGCATTACTGACAGGTGACCATTCTACATAGGCCGTCTCATTCCATCCTCCACTACTCGTGATCGAAACACCTAAAGCATGTACGACCGTATTCCCCACTCCGCTTACGATGATTGAAAACACTAGAGCAAACAATAAAACGTAACTCGTAACTTTCGCTGCACGATTGTTCAATTTAATTCCTCCCGCGATCAATTGGTCTAGCATACATGGAATCGCTTACAAGTTTGTCTTATCCGCTCCCTTCTCTCAACCAAACTCTTCTTAATCTCAAATATTTCCAACAACCACAGCTTATCAGTTTAAAAAGAGGTTCCGAAACAATCATTTGATCATATCTCCGTATTTTCTGAGATAATGATTATCAGCCGTGTGAATGATACTCTTCCTGCCGAATCTCAAAAAACGGACAATGATATTACAGTTAAAAGGCTGCCGATTATTTCTTATCGGTAGCCTTCAGGTTGTATCTTATGTATGGCGTGTTAATCACATGCTTCTTATCATTTTAATGGCTGCGTACTTGGCCTTGCAGTTCCAACTTTTCCTTTCCGAACATCTTCCTGAACTTGATAAATGACTGCTTGACTTGGATGATGAAGCAATTGATCCTCTGTGGAAGAACTCACTTCTCGGATAACTTTCCAAACGCCGGTTGTCTTAAGTAATTCATTTACACTTCTCTGTTCACCTTGATTTAAAAAATGAAGGGTAACAGAGGCGCTAGCATGTGTGTCATCGTCATTAAAAAACTTATCGATCTTGTACGATAATAATTGATCCGACTTCATGGCAAGTTCGAATTCTTGCCTCATATCTATTTCATTTTTTCCAGTGAAGGTCACATAGGTGAAAGCTTTATTCGTATCTTCGGCTATAAGGCTATCCAAATATGCCTCTAGCACTCGTTGAGGATCAGAAGCTACAGCTGATGTTCTTCCGAATGTTAAAAATAAACCACTTATTCCAATAACAAGCGCCAATCCAAATAAAGACCATCGAACTACCTTGTTCTTAAACATGTTCATCACCATAAACCCTTATAAAATTATATCCTTGAGAATTAGTTCAATGACTAAACCAATATCTGGGATATTATAACATATAAAGGAAAATATAAGGTATGCTTTATTTTAGAAGCTATGAGCTGTGTTCCCCGAATTCAACTGTCTCACCAATTGGTCGATAGTAAAAACCAGTACCTTTTTTGGAAATACGACTTCTTCACTTATTTTTACGCAAGAGGGAACGTAGATGCCTTATTTGACTGAAATCAGCCGAAATTGATTGCTAGGGGGAACGTAGATGCACTAATTGGCCGATTTTCATTTTTCATCACGATTTTCCGCAACTTAGCGCATTGTCGTTCCCATTCGATGATGAATTCTCCATTGTATGCGCAAATAGGACATCCTCGTTCCCTCGAGAGAGGCTCACCGTTACTTTAATGAACAGCGACTGCCTATTTTAAACTAATGTTGTTCCTTCCATGTTGCTCCGCCATCTTTGGTATACAGGTTGATAAACCGGGAATATGCCCTGCCTTCAGTCGGACTTGAAAAAATAAGACTAGTGACATTCTGAAACGATGGAGATGAACCAACATTCTGCCAACTCTCACCGCCATCTTGCGAACGATACAATTCGCCTAAATTATTTTCAAGGATCCATAGATTATTGATATCATAGGCGTATACCGAAAAACTCCCGTTATTTCGCCCCGCTGATGTAGGCTTGGCTGTTATACTTTCATAAGTCGAAACCCGACTTGTCCAGCTCATTCCTCCATCCGTGGTTTTGTACCAAATAACCCCATTCAGATTATTGTCTTTGTAAAATGAAAAGGGCATGAGCCCACTTGTATCATGAGGTCCCCAGAACATCGGCTTAGTTAACGGATACGTGGTTGTGTCTACTGCCTGCATGGGTACTTCCATTTTCACTTGTTCCCAAGAATGACCATTCGTAGTGGACTTGAAAATGATAGGATTTCCTTTTCCCGTATTGTTGTAAGTAATCCACGGTTCATTATGATTCCGAATCACCAATCCGTTAGGACTAGCATACCCGAGATCTCTTTGGTTTGTAATATCTTCACTGAGTACAGTCCAATGTCGCCCACCATCTATGGTTTTCAAAAACAAATTTCGACGTTCCTTTGCCATTCCAGGCTCAGCATAAGCATAATAGTATCCAACATGTTCATCTACAAATTGTGCCTCGCCCATTGTAACCATAGGATGAATACCCCAGTGTCCCTTTAGTGGATGCTCCAATTGCTCCCAGTTATCCCCACCATCCGTAGTGCGATACACAGGTTCTTCACTCAAAGACAAATCTGTATTCCTTGTCATCTCTTCAGTAAACTCTTTCGGACGAAAGAAGGCCATTAACGTGTTTGGATCTGCGAATCTAAGTAATTCGTAGGATCCGTCTTCCTTAGGAGGTGTACGATCGACCCATGTTATCCCTCCATCGCTTGTTTTCCACACTTTTCTGCCAGCTGCCCAACCATTGTTGAAGTCATTCATATCGCTATAACCAAAGATATCCGCATGGAATACGGCAGGTGGTTCTTTTGGAGCCATTTCCCATGTTATCCCTTGAAATTCCCCTGTTACTTCCTCAAATTTGCTTTCGTTATCAGCCCCTCGGTAGGCCAACCAGAAACTTTCTGACTTACCGTCTATCCATCGGATCAAGAACTGAGCGTATACGCTCCCTTTTTTTATCCCTGTTTCATCGGCCCAGTCGTGAAATTCTCGTGTTTCTGTGGGATTAAATCCTTCTTTAACTCCGATATCGTATCTCCATAAAGTCTCGGTGTTATTTCCAGAATGAATTTGAAATTCTTTATACTTATTCCCAAATAGTCTTACTAGATCTTCCTGAATCATGCTAGGTCTCATTACGGAACGGATATATTTCACAGCAATTGGGGGTGTCATCGTTTCAAACTCTGTTTGTACAATGGATGAATTCGATGTTAACAAGGATACTTCTATCGTCTTTGTTTCATCAGACGCACAACCTGTCATACCAAGGATCACTAGGCAGCTTAGCAGGATGGAGGCTCTTTTTATTAGCAATGGTATCAAAGCGATGACCCCCCTTTCATTTCATGAGTAGATAAAAGAAATTTCCTTTCAAATTATACCATTTATTCAAATGAGATACTTTAATCTCTTTTTCAATGACTAGGTTAAAAGCTATCCGTGATAAGAAGTTAATCTTTTGGAAGGAATCCGTCATTCTTGGAAGAATAACTAGGAGGATATTCCGATAATCCATATGTACTCATAAGGAGATAAAACAATGGAGAATAACAAATTACTAAGAATGGACAATGTTGGCATCGTGGTTGAATCCCTTGATCATGCCATCGCGTTCTTCGAGGAGATTGGCTTGAAGCTCGAAGGGCGAGCTACGATTGAAGGAGAATGGGCTGGTCGCGTAACCGGGCTGGGTTCACAGCATGTAGAGATTGCTATGATGGCTACCCCAGATGGCCACAGTCGAATTGAACTTTCGCGCTTCATCAACCCACCCATTGTAGCAGATCACCGAACAGCTCCTGTCAATGCCCTCGGTTATCTACGCGTCATGTTCGCCGTTGAAAATATTGACGAAATGGTATCCCGACTCATTAAGATTGGTGCTGAGCTCGTTGGCGAAGTCGTTACGTACCAGGATTCGTATCGTCTCTGCTACATTCGCGGAACGGAAGGAATTCTCGTCGGTTTGGCGGAACAAATTCGCAAATAGATAGAAAAAAAGGATGTTCCGCGACAAAATTTTGCCGATGTACATCCTTTTTTCAAATCACAACGCTTCAATCTGAGTTCAACTTTTTTTGGAAAATCATTTCATCTTTCAGCACATAACTTGACCGTTCATATGTTTTATGAGCAGCCCTATTATTCGGGCCTGTTAGAATCTTTATGCTTGTAACACCTCGTGAGGAAAGTTCTTGTTCCAGGAATGAGATAAGCATAGTAGCTAACCCTAATTGTCGAGCAGCATCCTGCACATACATTTCCGTTATTTCACCTTGTGAACTGCGATAGCAAAAGGATTGAAACCATTGGGCACAAGCAAATCCAACCGGAATATGATCCAATATGGCAAGTGCCACTAATTCATTGTTCTTCGTAAGGCTTTCTTTAACTTCACTAGCCGTCATCCCTACCCCATTAAATTCCTCGTTCAAGGCGACAAGAATCTCGGCATCATTTCCATTGGCCAACCTTACAAATTTACCCACGATTGTCATCCCCCAAAACTATCGTTTGGCTCACCTACTTACTCCCCCTAAAAAACAATGCACGAATAGCGAACCGCGGCAAGATCAACTGTCGCTTCCATCTAGAAGGTTGTTGTTTCAACCTGAACAGCCACTCCAAGTTTAGTCTTTTCCAAATCTCAGGAGTTTCCTTTACTTTTCCAGCTATGACATCGAGACTCCCACCAACACCTATCGCAATCTTCGCATGAAGTTGTGTGTTAAATTGATGAATCCATCTCTCCGCATAGGGTGCTCCAAGTGCAACGACCAATATATCAGGCTTTAACATGCCAATTTCTTCAACGATTTGCTCTTCTTCAGATGAATTAAAAAAGCCGTGATGCCTGCCCGCTATTATAAGGTTAGGATACTTTTCACGAATAACTTCACAAGCTTTTTCACTCGTAAGCGGATCTGCACCCAAAAAATAAAAGGACCACTTCTTTTGATTCCCTGAATCCAGTAGCTTTAACAACGTATCATACCCAGTAACCCTTTCAGGGAGGTTTCCGCCCCTTAGTCGAGACACCATCACGATGCCAATACCGTCCGCAGTAATGAGACCTGCTTGATCGATGATAGAACGCAACGACATGTCCTTTTGGCAAGCCATCGTAATCTCTGGATTAACCGTTATGACATGAAACAGTTCGGCTCTATTCTCTTGAATGACATCACTGAGAATCTCAATGGTTCGTTCTAATGTAATTTTGGGAAAGTCAACTCCCATTACTTTGGCGTATTTCTCTGTCATGGTATGTCCACCTTTATCTCAGGTTACACTTATTTTAGTTTATCTCTCCCAAAGCTCGACCAGTCGGCCTTCAGGATCCTCAATCCAGACAAACTGTCCAAAGTCACTACTCTCTTTGTTCTTAGCAAGAGGTACACCAATCTGGGCAAGATGCTGAATCGTCTCGTCAAGATTATGTACTTCAAAATTTAACATGACCTGTTGTTCTTTTGGAAAATAACGATCATCCTCGGAAAAGAAAGAAAAAATCGTTTCGTTTCCTGATTGAGGTTTTATCACAGTTCCATTCCAGTTTTCTATATCAATCTGCAACACGTCACTGTACCATTTTTTTGTAACTTCAAGATGCTTAGTTCTCCAAAATATGCCTCCGAAACCTTTTATCATCGTATCTAACTCCTGTCTGGCATCAAATTTCTAACTGTCTGATTCCTTTAGATATTCGAGATGTACATGTAAGTTCCTTTTCAACTATACCATCTGGAACTTGCATGAACAAAAAAGAGCCGCCGCAAGGCAAGCTCCATCACTCTCACTTACTATCCCCTATTTGTTCAAAATGTTATCACGATATTGGCCAGGCGTCGTTCCCTCCAATTTACGAAAATAACGGATGAAATTAGCTGGCGTATTATACTTCAGCTTCTCCGCGATCTCGGATATTTTCATATCCGTTTCTAACAGCCATTGTTTGGCCATTTTCATACGATAATCCGACAAGTAATCACTGAAATTAACGCCCGTTTCCTTGCGGAATACTTTGGTCAAATAATTCGGGCTGTAATTCATTCGGCGTGCGCACACTTCCAGTGAAAGATCGGTATCGAAACCAGTCTCTATCATATGAATAATTTGACTGGAAATGCTTTGGTACTGCGCATCCAGCTTATTTTCCAAGTGAATTAAGAACGGAAGCATCACCATATCTAGAAACCACCGTTCCACCTCGCTCACTGTTTTCAATTGAAATAATTGAATAAATAAGGTCTGTTCATCGGGGTATAGACGTTTAGGCAACACGCCTGCATCTTTGACAGCCTGAAGCATTTGCACGAGTAGGCGGACGAAAGACATGAAATATTCTTCATGCGTGCGCTCCTCGACAGCAAGTGTCGTGATGAATTGATGAAGACAGCGCGTTGCCTGCTCCCGGTCTGCAAGCTTCAAGGCATCAAGCAGCTGCCGCTCTAGGGCATCCGGATAACTCAACTGCATGCTCTTCTCCGGCTGTACATCCTCAATGAATAGGATCGACTCTTCTCCCAGGTTCATCCGATACTTCAATGCTTGCAACGATTCGCCATAGGCATGACGGATTTGCTTCATGTCCGTAATCATATGGCTGAAGCCAATGCTCACTTTCAGCTCCAAATAAAGATTAATCATTTGCATAATGTGATGTGCCGCCGTGTCGAGCTGATTCTTGAACAGCTTAGGATCCGTTTCAGCCCCTCCTAGCAAAGTAACCTGCGAGTCCCCCATGACGACGGGTGGCAGCCTCTGCTCAGGCAGGAAAAGCTCGGAAACGATATTATTGATAGCGAACAGCAATAGATCTTGATCCTGTTCTTCAAAACGTGTATTGGCTAACGTATCGATTTGGATGGTCATGACACACATGGTGTTCCATGCGGTCGGATGCCCGAAAGCTTCCAGCTTATCCTGAGCTTCCGTCCTTGCCATGTCGCTCTGGAAGAGTTTGAAAACGAAATATTCCCTCATTTGCCGGGACTGCCCCAGAACCTCCTCTAGAAGACTTGTCTCCCTTTGCATGAGTCCTCGGAAACGTTCATTGATAAATTCAAATTCATCGATGGCTGCATCCGCGCCTACGGTTTCTGGTGAGTTGCGCACGACTTCATATAACTTACGAATTGGTTTATACATCTTCCTTGATCCCAAATAAGCAATGAGGAAGGCGATGAGTAAAATACCTAGACAAATATATAAGGTGAACCATCCTATGCCCTGGGACTCCTTGTTTAGCTCATCGATGGACACCACCGACAAATAAATCCAACCATTATAATCGGATTTACGATAACTGATCCCAACGCGCTCCCGTTCCGAACGGGCCGTGTAGAAGCCCTGCTCAGCTGCAGGTATATTCTTGTCTTTGCTGATCGCTAATTCTTGAAACTGCTTGCCCAGCAGTTTAGCGGCATTGCCTGCGAAGACGACTTGCTCATCGTCCAGAAGCAGTACGTTCCCCATAGCCGTATCCCTGCTTATTAAGTTATTGACTTCATAGATCGGAATTGTCATGATTAGCAACCCCGACGGGTTGGGGGAATAGGCTGGAATTTTCTTAATGAGTTTCATTCCGGTAAAGCTCGTCGACCAAAATGAGGTTCTAGGATCTTTCACCCATCCCTCATAATGTTCTATAGATTTCGTATCCAACATGGACAAACCGGTTTCATTAATGGACCATTGGTTGGTTATGCTTATAAGTTCCATGCCCATTGTACCGAGCTCATTGCTTTGCAGCTTGCTCATCGATTCGAGAAGACTTTTCACCTTCTGAACGTATCCATCCGTACCGGCTAATTCTCCCTTAAGAGCGTCGATAACGACCGGTTGATTCATATATTGAATAGCCGAGTAATCAATTAGCCTCAGAAGCTGTTCAATTTGTGATTCGGTCTGTTTCAGCATGTGCTGATTGCTCTCATTGACCTTGGCTTGCACGGCATCGGAGGCCTGATAATAGGAAAAAGCACCTAGAACCATTACTGGAATCGTCCCTAGCAGCAGTGTAAACCATATGAGCTTGGATAAAAAGGTAGATGCACGTAATTTCATAAACAAGCCCCCGCTGTCCTAGTACTCACCATAACTTCATTGGTTTCAATCTGTTCTTTACTTCTATCAGCAAAAGCGCGGAAATGTCAATAAGATCAGCGCTTGATTCCCGAATTCATGCGGGAACAAGCGCTGCTTTTCAGCATCCTTATTTTTGCTGAGCCTTTTTCTGTTCCGCTGTAAATTCCTCGATGATTTTATCGCCGCCTTTTTTAAGCCACTCTTCCGTGACCTTGTTAAAGCCAGCCTCATCGATCTCGCCCATAATAAAACGAACACGAGCATCGTTAATCAGTTTATCCAACTCTGCGCCAAGCTGCGTTTTGGTCGGGGACAGAAACGGCTCAATGACACTTGGCACCGCGTTAGGCATCCCTTCTTCATACAGCTTCTTCACTTTTTTCCCCATATCGGGTTCTGTGGGCCAAGCCAACGTTGAAGGTGCAATACGAAGCTGTCCTAGATCACCAACCTGATCTTTATACAATTGCTCATTGGTGAACAAGGGATTGCCGTTCTCTGTTTTGTAATGAACGCCTTCTACGCCCCAAGCAAACGTTTTCAACACATCGTCTTTCAGATTATTCTCAAAATAAGTTAAAATGTCCTTCAGTTCGGCTTCTGTCTTCACACTGGATTTAGGGAACATGAATACGCCGGAGTAGCCTGAATTCGCTGGTAGTTTGACTCCCTTCGGCCCTTGCAGACCGATGACGAAATCCATCTTAGCTTTCGGATTTAATTTGTACAGATCCGCATGCTTATTCGGAGCGTCATCAATACTCGCTAGATAAATACCGGCTTTTCCTGAGTTGATATTTTCATGCAATTTCGTTCCTTTGATGGCGCCGAAGTCCTGATTAATCAACTTCTCATCATACATTTTTTTGAGCAGTTTGAGCGAATCCATGTATTCTTTGGTCATAAAGTCAGGAATCACCTTACCGTCCTGCACGCCCCACTGATTAAAACCACCTAGCGCTGTGACAAGGACAAGACTCGCATCGGTAATCAAATTATCATCCGTCAAAGTCAGACCGTAAGTATCATTCTTACCGTTCTTATCGGGGTCGTTCAATGTAAATGCTTTGGCCACATTATAGAGGTCATCTACCGTTTTCGGCTGCTGCAGACCGAGGTTATCGAGCCAATCCTGGCGGAAAATAATCCCCTTTCTAGCAAACGGACGGTCACGGTAAAGCCCGTATATTTTACCATCTACAGAGATATTGTTGGCGATCTTGTCATTCCAATATTTCTTGATATTCGGAAAATCCTTGAGGTAGGGTCCGACTTCCCAGAAAGCACCGGAACGGACGGCATTAATAATCGCCGAATTCTTGGTGTCTAATACGACCATCACTTGTGGAAGTTTACCTGAGGCAATGGTCACATTCAGCTTATCATTGTAGGACGCGCCAGGGACGAACGTGATATCCAGCTTGCTATTGGTCTGCTCCTGAATGGCTTTAAAAGCAGCGTTCGTATCATCTGTAGCCGGTGGCTGCTGGCCATAGAAGGGAGACATCATGCTGAATTTGATCTGCTTTTGAGCCTGAGCGGTGCTAGTACTCCCTGGTGTCGTCTTCGCACTTTCACTTACGGGATCTCCGCCTCCGCAAGCCGCTAATACGGATGCCATCATGACTGTCGTGCAAGTAACCGCTAACCCTGTTTTCAATTGACCCTTTGTTTTTCGCATACAAACCCTCCGCTATTTCATTTTATTGTATAGAAAGAAAGACGACCTTACCAGACTTGACCGTCTAACCTTTAACCGAACCTAGCAAAACACCCTTGGCGAAATGTTTCTGTAAGAATGGATACAAGAGCAAGATGGGCACAGCCGCTACGACGATAACGGCATACTTGATGCTCTGAGGCGGAGCTGCAATTTCCGAAGCTGCGCTGGCATCCGTAAAACCGCCTGCCGATAGCAGCACAATTTGGCGCAGCCATACTTGAATGGGCCACATTTTCGCATCATTGATGTACATAATGGCCGTAAAATACGAGTTCCAATGCCCCACCGCATAAAATAGCGCAAACGTAGCCATCGCCGGTAAGGATAACGGGACAACGATTTTGTACAGTATCTGTAAATCATTGCAGCCGTCCATTTTTGCTGATTCTTCCAAACCCTCGGGCAGCTGCTGGAAAAAGTTTTTCAGAAGGATCAGATTGAACGCGCTGATCGCCGATGGGATCCACAGAGACCAATATGTGTCTAGTAATCCAAAGGTTTTGACAACGAGGAAAGTGGGAATCATACCTCCGCTGAAAAGCATGGTAATGACAATCAATAGCATGAATTTCCCCCGACCGCGCAAAGTTTTGCGTGCTAACGGATAGGCCATCAGCGTTGTAAGCAGCAAATTAATTAGTGTTCCTACAACGGTAATGAATATAGTGATGAATAAGCTGGTGTAAATGATTTTGGTTGAAAAGATAAATTTGTAGGCATCTAATGATATCTTCGTAGGAAATAGTACAACCTTCTTGATAAGCAGTTCTTCCGACGCCACAAGCGAACCGGATATAACATAAATGAACGGCAGCACCGTAATGACCGCAACGATACCAAGCATCAAATAATTGACGGCATCGAACGCTTTACTGCTTAAGGTACGATCTCTCATGCTAATAAACCCCTTCCTCACCATATTTCTTAGCCATTGCATTTGCAGAAACGACCAGAATGAGGCTTACGAGAGATTTAAACAATCCCACCGCCGTACTGTAACTGAATTGCGCGTTAACCAGACCAGACGTGTACACGTACGTATCAAACACTTCAGCTACTTCCCGGTTTCCTGAATTCAACACGAGGAATATTTGCTCGAACCCCGTATCCAAGAAACTGCCTAATCTCAAAATAAGCAACAAGACAATTGTCGTTTGGATGGCAGGTAACGTAATATGCCAGAGTTGGTGCCATCGGTTAGCCCCATCCATGCGCGCTGCTTCATACAGCTGCTGATCCACGCCTGAGAGTGCCGCTAAGAAAATGATCGTTCCCCATCCAGTTTCCTTCCAAATGACTTGCGAAGTAATCATCGAGCGAAACCAATCCTTACTTAACAGGAAATTAATCTTGTCCCCGCCGAAGTAAGCAAGAGCTTCATTCACAATACCCCCTTCAGTTGTAAAAAGGGTATACGTCAGCCCTGCAACGACGACCCACGAAATAAAATGCGGGATATAGATGATGGTTTGCACGAATCTTTTGAAAAACTCCTTCCGCACCTCATTTAGCATCAGTGCTAAAATAATCGGCAGCGGAAAGAAAAAGAGCAGATTGTAGACAGCCAGCACAAGCGTGTTTCTGAACAGTTTCCAAAAATCTGGATTCGTGAAAAACCGCTGAAAATGCTGCAAGCCCACCCAATGACTTTTTAAGATCCCCGCAAACGGTTGATAATCTTGAAAGGCAATGACCACACCTAGCATCGGCAAATACTTAAATAAGATGAAAAATAATAAGCCTGGAATCAGCATGCAATAGAGCAGCTTTTCTTTATTGATATCCAGCAATAGCTGCTTCAGATATCCTGGTTTGTGTGATGTGCCCACTGAGGTCGCATGCGACAGCACGCGCTTTCTCTGGGCTGTTGTTCTATTCATCAGTCAGTCACATCCTCCAACAATCGTTCACTGCCTTCATGTTAGTTGCCTCATGTTGTTTCCGTCGATATTCATTTCGTTGCTAGTTCCAAGCGATATTCATTTTCTTCCGTGTCGTTGTCATCTGCTATCCTTTGGGAAGATATAGATGGAAGGAGCTCCACTATATACGGGTTCACCATTACAAACGATCGTGCAATGGTTCGGCTTCATAAGGACGTCAATCTGTTGGTCACGATAGCGATATCCGGTAATCGAGACACTTCCTTCATGCGGTGGCTGCGGGAATATTTCCAGCGAGCCGTCCAACTTCGGTTTGATGCCCGCCATGCCAAACACCAGGGCTTCCGTGCCTGTGAGACCCGCTATGATATTCCCCCGCTTATGGCTCGGAACAGTAGGTCGGTCGCTATAGTGCTCCTGTGGGAAATACGGCAGATGCTTGCCCATCCAGAACAAACGCTTTAGAACATCCCACGCTAACTCGGGCTGACCTTGCTCCCACAACGTAAGCGCGAGCGTCGGACTCTCACCGGTATAGCTGCCCCCACCAGACCAATCGGGGTCATTCAATTCATAGTGCAACGTATCTTCGGCAGATATACTGCTTACACCATAGGGCCCAAGAAAAGTACCTTCATTCAGATGAGTTAATAAAGCCTTGGCCATATCCGCTGTACAAACGCCCATTCGTAATGTATCGAATGCCTGAATCGTGTACACCCGCTCTACGTGCCCATTCGGGTACCTGCACAGAAACCAACCATTCTCTGGATCCCACAAGTGTTCCCGAATCGCTGCACGAATACGGCTCGCTTTGTCTCGCCATGTCCCTGATTCTTCGTGTCCAAGACGGTCTGCCATGTCGGCCAAACGATCATAACACCACGCTCTTTCGGCGTTCGGGCTGGATACGACATGCTCATGGGCAGCACTCCTCATTTCGAGCAGATTGTGCTGCTTGCCGTAATCCAACAATTCGCCCCAGGCCGGTAACCTTTCTTCGTCGTGAAGCAGTAGATTTTTCAGCAAATCATATAGTTCTAATCCTTCGCCATACTGAGTCACATTGCACCAAACTAAATTGTAGAAGGACCAGAGACTGTAGGAATATGGAACATCCTTCCCCAGCCCACTAGGGGCAAATCTCGAGTGCCGCTCAATGCCGCTACGCGCCATCATGTGCGCCAGCTCGATCACTTTGTCACTTCCCAGCATCAGTCCTAGTATCCGAGCTGCATAACCTCCTGTATCCCACGGATAACAGCATATTCCGGCGCCTTCTATCCCTGCCACGACGGGAAAGGGCTGCATAGCAAAGTCAGGATGCTCCCATAGACAGATCAAACCGCTGACAAGCGAGCGCCGATAGTAATCTTCAAGCCCGGGAATGTCACTACTTAATTGGGGGATAGCCTCACAGTACCGCTGAATCCGATTCTCCCAGACCTCATGCGTTCGCTGTTCCCATGTCGCTAGACTTTCATCCCTACTTACAGATTCTCCAGCCTTCGTCAGCAGGATAGCTGCACGATAGACCGCCTCTTCCCCAGACCCTACAAGATCAGGTCCAATTTCTTCCTGCAAAAGCGTAACCCTAACTTGATCGTTCTCCCATGTACCCGCTCCAATTTCGTGCACTTGTGCCCCCATCGAAGGATGGCCGAAATCCCAATCGTTCAGGGATTGGAGGCTTGGATGGCCTGGCGTAACGTGCGGAAACATGTTCAACTTCATACTGCGGTCCGTCCGATTTACGACCCGAACTGATAACACAAATCCAGCACGATCCGCAAGCGGAATAAGTGAGCTTCGCACGGAGAGTGAAATCAGACGATCTTCCACGTAGTAATGGTACGTGCCTGTCCGTTCGATTCGATCCGGTCGCCACTTGGCTCCTGCGTACAACAGACCACAGTCCCCTTTTCCGCGGTTTCCTGTATCACTCACGCGATGTCCGTCCGCCGTTAAATCAAGCAGCATCTCCATATCTTTGGCGGCAAACGGTGGTGAGAATAACCCGCTGACACCAGCAACCGTACCCGCAATTGGCGCAACTGTACTAAATCCACTGCCTACCCAAATGTGATTAGTTGGAGCCACACTAGCACGCAAATCGAATGCAAAGTCGTTCAAATGATAAGTCATGTTTCACCTTTCCTTTTCCTCTTACAGTCAGTCGTTCATAGTCGTATTCGATGTATCCAATTCTCTAACACTCGTCGACCTCCTCATCTTAAAGAGCGAACTCTGTTTCCGTCGATATTCATTCTGTTCGTTCTTATGCTTTAGACCCGTAGCCGGTAGTTAGATATGCAAAAAGTAATCATCAACTGTTGTTACATTGTCATTTTCTGCTGGGATCGTTTAACTAACCTTCGAAACAGAATGTTCCTTTCCCTAAAATATGGAACATTCTACGACAATTAATGGTATAGTTAGGTAGAATTACATCCAAAATTCTACATTTTTTAGGGAGAGATGTCTTTTGAGTAAGAGATTACTATGTTTACTAGCTTTGTGTTTATTTATGCTCTCGTTTGGTACTGCCGCTTATGCGGAATCAAGTATCGAAGTCAAACATGGCAGTATTATCTTAGATTCGCCGATGGTAACAGGAGAAATAGATCATAATGACACATCTTCTGTCATCCTCACTAAAGACGGTATTACGATGATTCCTACTTTCGTGCTGAATAAGTTACAAAGCCAAAGTCTGGAGACTCCTTTATTGTTCACCGAAAAAATAACGCTGTCAGTATGTGGGATCTCCGAGATGAGATTGAATATACGTTGCAAGTTGGTTCGAACAAGGTAACGAAGTTAGACAAGAAGCATGTAAAACTTGGTGAATTCACGTTATCAACCACCGTGTCCGTTCATTTAGAAGGCGACATTATTTTTATTCCTATTGATTTCTTCCAACTTCTCGGCTTCTCCACAAGCTATGACAATGGAAAAATAGTGAAAATCGACTTTACTCGGAAGTCTTCATCCGGCAGCGGAAGCTCATTGGACGAGGCAGCTTCTCTATTTCCTGTCAAGATAGGACGCAAATATGGCTTCATGGATAAGAGTGGGTATCTGAAAATACAACCGAACTTCGATGGCGCAAGCCCTTTTTCTGAAGGATTGGCTGCCGTGAAGGTAGACGACAAGTGGGGATATGCAGACACAACAGGAAAAATCGTGATAACTCCCCAGTATCACACGGCATCTGCGTTCTCAGAGAGTAAAGCCATTGTGAGTTTGGAAGATCAAAACGGCGTCAAATTCGGCTACATTAATAATAAAGGTAATAAAGTGGGCAACATCATGTACGAGTTTGCGCTGCCTTACAAGGAAAATTTCGCACCAGTCGTAACAGGGAAATACTTTGCCTTTCTCAACCGCGATGGCTACATTCAAATTTATAAAAGTTTTGAGGACGCTTCGTCCTTCTCAGAAGGATTAGCTCGAGTAGCCGTCGCTAACAAATACGGATTTATTGATAAAAGTGGCTCCCCTGCTATTCCTTATCAATATGACAAAGCATCAGATTTCTCCGAAGGACTGGCTGCTGTGAGTTTGGATGCCAAGTGGGGCTATATCAACATAGAGAATACAACAATAATTCCCCTGCAATTCGAGGATGCTTCTCCCTTCTCAGAAGGATTGGCTGCTGTTAAAAAAGGTGGCAAATACGGCTTCGTCGATCCGACCGGGAAGATTATTATTTCCCCTCAGTTTGAAAAGGCTGGATCTTTTGAGTCGGGCTTCGCTCCTGTGCAGCAATCCGGGAAGTGGGGATTTATTAACAAACAAGGAAATGTGGTCGTACAGCCTCAATATGACTTCGCGTACATAGAACGTGGAGGAATGTTTCACGTACAGAACAACGGAAACAACCTGTATATAGACCATCAAGGACGTTTCATTCAACCATTGAACGAAAAAGGCGAAGAAATTAACCTTGTTAACGTGCAAGGTAAGGTGATAGAAGTGAACGGAAACCTATTAAATCTGGAAGTACCGCCCGCACTTGTTGATGGGAGTACACTTGTACCTCTGCGTCCTATTCTAGAGAGTTTGAATCTCAAACTGGATTGGAATGCAGCCAAACAAACCATTACAGCATCCAAAGATGGTTTGACGATCTTGCTGCAAATCAATCAATCTACCGCTACTGTAAATGGTCAACAGGTCGCTCTGCCCGTGCCGCCACAAATCATTAATGGCTCTACCATGGTACCTGTCCGTTTCATTTCTCAATCCGTTGGCGCACAAGTCGACTACACTCCCTATTCGCCGGTAGAATTCGATGTTGACTTATTTACTAGCCTTAATATTACGAATAATAAAGAGATCCAGGCATTTTTTCTTGCTAAAGAGAATTATGAAGAAGCTCAACTGCACGGAGCTGCCGCCACGGCTGCAGCGGAGGAAACCTTGTATAGTACGGGAGAAGCACTATTGGATGTACAAGATAATCTGCTCAAAGAAGTCGATTATAAATTCGGTAAATTGATAGATGCAGCTCCTCAAAATGCAGGAGTATACATTCAATATGCCATTCTTTTGAACGAGCTGGGTCATTTATTCGAGGACAATTCGATTTATGGTGCAGCCAACATGATTGCTACGGAAGCTGGAAAAATTGATCTCAAAGCATTCCATTTTTATCAGCTATATGAGGCAGATCTCTATGGGGATGACGCAGAAATTGATAAGAAATATCAAGTTGCTGCTGCAGCCGACCCTTACATCGTTTTGAATCATGTACTTAAAAGCGATCATTACTATGAGGCAGGGCTAGCTTTTAGCAAAATGGATAGTACGAAAGATTACGCCATCTATTGCTTGAAGAAAGCAGCAATGCTTGAAGAAGCAACTATTGCGAATAAAGCTAAGCAACTGCTAGCTAGTAAATATAAAATTCAACAATGAGGAATTTTCCATATTTAAATCGAAAACGGAGCTCGCACATTGGCGAACTCCGTTTTTATCCTTTTTAAGACACTAAATCCCGCTCCCGCTTCACTTTCTTCCCTCTTTTATGCGAAGTCACCAAAGTCACACCAACAACCAGAACAACAGAACCAACCATCTGGGCTAGGTTAACGCTAGTTCCTAACAAAAGAAAGCCAACAAGCATAGCGATGAAAGGTTCTAAATTGATATACGTGGCTGCTCGACTTGCCCCAACCGCCTTCACTTGGTAAGCCCAAATCAGTGAACATATCGCCTGTATGACAACTGCGGAGAGCAGAAGTAATCCCCATGCCCATAATTGTTCACTAGCATGAATGACAGGTTCAACCAGAATAACGACGGGATATAGCATGCTAGTGCCGACCGCTGTGCTATACACGGTTATGACAAATGGATTTATCCTGTTCGCTATTTTCTTCGTCTGAATAATCGAGACGCTAAATGCAACCATGGAGATGAAAATCATTCCGATCTCCCTGTTTAATTGAATCCCTTTTCCAAAACCAATGACCAAATAGACACCAAACAACGCCAAAATGGATCCTAGGGCTATTCGCACGGTAATGGGTTCTTTCAGAAAAAATGCGGCTAGAATAGCAGTTGTCATAGGAACCAATGCGATGATTAATGCAGCTGTTGTCGCATCTGTTTCTTTTAAACCAATAAAGAAGGTGCCATGATGAATGAGTACAGCGGTGATTCCGAGTGGCACTAGTTGCTTCCAATCCTTCAGGCTCACGCGGACTAACTTTCTTGTAAAGAGACCGTAAATCAGTAAGACGATAATAGATAAGGTTAATCGTAACGCGGCCAGCAACAAAGGGGAAAACTCCTTTGAAAGCATGGAAGCAAACACAAAATTGCTTCCCCAAAGAGTTACACAAAGCAAGAGCAATCCGTCTGCCCGTTTCAACACTTCCACCGTCTTTCCTACAGGTAACTAAACTATTCAATCATTGATTCAGCCGCACGCTCTATACGAATCGCATGGTACAGTCCGATGTAATAGCCAGATGAAGCAGGGTCTTTATCAACTACCTGGAAGGAAAGTGTATGTTTGCCTTTAGCGAGCAACGTTTGACCTAAGGAAATTCGCTTGACCGGGATGGAGTCGTCTGTATCACAAAATTGGTTAATCGGATCACCAAAGGAAGCACCGTCTACATAGGCATGTACGATTCCCCGATCCCGTCCCATGGTATAATCCACAAACAGTTCCACCTTACACGTGTCATTAGGCCACTGGAATTCCATTTCAACATGCTGTCCCAACTCAAAAGCTTTACAAACCCTACCTTTGCCAATATGCTGTTCCGGCTCAAACGACAGTCCACCTGTGTGCCAAGGGAACAAGCTTTGAACCTCGTACACATAAACTTGAGATTCGATAGGGTTCATTTCTTGCTGCACATAGGCTTCCGGCTCAGGCCATGGACTATCCAGCACTTGCGCTTCTACTTCTTCTGAAAATGGAAACAGCAGTCTTGCTCCAAAAGAAAGAAAGTTTGCGCTAGTCATCGGCGATTGTAAAGATAAGGGCAGCGTATAACTGTGGAGTCGATCGCCATAGCTTCCTGTTGTTGATCGCACACAATAGAATTCGCCTTTGACATCCAACCAGCATGCCAATTCGCTATCGGGATTCTCTGCCTCACTCCGGTTAAAATTCTGCTCGCAATGAGCCCAATAACAAATGCGATAGGTTTCCCCCGTCTGCAACTCAAATGGTAATTCAATGCCTTCCTTCAGCTGTTTACTCGTAATTAGAAGCGTTCGGTCTGCATCTGGATTAGACCTCCAGTCGGACGTATGGACATCTGGCGGCAGCAATCGGCTTACTCGAATAGCTACGGTGTCTGGCACAGAAATACCAGCTGCAAGGTTATCCTTAAATTGAACCTTATGTAACGATGGGCCACTTACATGGAAAAAAGTGCTGAACATCAGCGGATTTCCCGGTGCTGGCTCACCATCGTAAACTTTTGCCATTTTCAAATACGCTTTGCGCTGAAAAACCCCGGACATAGCGGCGTATTTGGCCTCCATATCAGACAGACTTCGCACGAAAGGAGCGATATCCGCACCAGCTTTGTAGAGATACACCAACGCAATCATGGCACATACGATACAGACAATATCATGAGATTTGTATTTCCGTTCGTTCATCGGATTCTCGGCTCCATCATAGAACCATCTGCCGTCAGTCTCCCACTCTCGGATTAAATACCATACTAACCCCCGAGCGTATTCCAACAGTCGTCCCTTCGTTAAGGGATCCGATTCGTAGTATCCGATTTTTGCAACGGCCATCGCAACTAACGCGACGACATTATCCGTCGCATCAACGACTGGATTGCCCACAGATTCCCCTGTCGGATTATACTCGGTCCAATAATAAACGCGGCCATTCCAAACACCTTTATGGAATCCGTACCGGGGCATCTGCTTCATAACAAACGTTCTCGCGTCCTCCAAATAATGCTGGGTTCCGGTTCGCTCATACATGTTGATGTGAAGAGAAGCTATCGCTGAGCATACGTGATGATCGGGCTCGTGAAGGCTCCACTGATAGCCGTATCCATCCAACCATGCCCAATCGAATACATAATCCCAACCTCCAGCCCAGTCGGGACGCGGGGATGACGCCTCAGGATAGAACTGTTCAACAAAATCGTTCGTTCCGTCATCTTTCCAGCGTGTAAATCGAAGAAAGGCAAGAAGTTCTTCTGCACGATGCCAGAACCGTTGATCTTCCGTTAAGACGAAAGCAGGCAAATAATCCTGCAAAACATAGTCATGCATGCGTCTCGGATAATAATGAGAGCTGTAGGTGAGGGTTTCCTTGTCATGCCCCGTCATGAACGGTCGAAATGGCATGGTATCATCCATAACCAGTCGTTCCTGTACGGGTTTTCCTAGCGCATTCGAGACAACTGGCGTATCCATATCCCTTTTCACCGTATCATTCGCTACTTGGAACGTCACATGTTTTTCTTCCATTTCCGTTAATCCCCAAAAAAACGAGCGAAATAAAGGAACCTTCCATATGTTTGTAGGGGGTGATTGCAATGGGAGAACAGGCAGCTTGCTCCAAAATTCCTCTGAAGAAAGAACCTCATTCATATCTTCCACATCGTACACCAAATAGGGTTCGCCATGCGCGTTCTTTCGTAATGAACTCTTCATTTTCATCCCTCCACTTCACATTCCATTCAATAACATGTATCATACTTGTATTGTAATTGAAAAATGAATAAAATACGACTGCAAATACCAAAAAAGAATGGAAGAATGATACACAATGAAGAGAGATAGCCAATTTCGGTACTCCCAGCTAGCCAACATACTACGCGAACAGATTCTTTCCGGGTATCTAAGACCGGGTCAATATCTGATGTCTGAACATGAACTGTGCAAACACTACGATATGAGTAGAACGTCCGTCCGTAAGTCCTTAGAACAATTATTAAAAGACAACTTCATTGTCAAAAAGGCAGGACAAGGCACAATTGTCTCTCCCGATCTCGTTATTCCCGCGACACAACGAAAAACGCTGCGGATCGTTGCCATCTCCCCTTCCCATTTTGCTGATATCGCTATGCCGATAATCATTGATAGATTTCAACAAAGTCACCCGAACGTAGATGTCAAATTACTAAGCTTACCTGCTCATGATTTTTGGGCATCCATACGGAAAAGCAGTGAAATGGGACTGCAGCCCGACATCATCTTGGTGAGCGATCGGCAGATTATGGAGACAGAGGGGGAAGCGGAAACCTTTTATGATTTGCGAGAGCCGTTAAAAGATTATTTGCCTGCCATGTATCCCCGTTTGGTAACTGCCTTTCGCCGAGACGATACTATGATTGCTGCGCCGGTTACTTTCTCAACCGTTTATCTGGCGTATAATCCGAATTTATTTGATACATACAACGTCGCTCATCCAGGTCCACATTGGACCCAAGAAGATTTCATCCATGCTGCGCAGAAGCTTACAGTAGACACAGATGGCGATGGTATCGTCGATCAATACGGTTTGTCTCTCCATTCCTCTTCAAATCGCTGGCCCGTATTGGCCTTGCAGAACGGTTTCAATTTCAAAGGTACATCGCAAAAAGAACCCCTTATGGCTACGTTAACCTTTATTCATGATCTGCTTTATCGTTTGCGGATTGCTACATTAACATCGCAATATCATGCAACATCAGAGGCTTTCATTCATGAGAAAGCAGGCATGGTGCTGACTACATCCATCGAGCTTGCTGGCTGGAGAAACGAAAATCTTGGCTTTGAACCACAAGTTGCTCCACTCCCCTTTGGCAATGTGAAAGCTACCCTGCTATTGGCTAATGCTTTTATGGTGCCAGCCGCCTGCAACGAGTTGGAGCTAGCCGGCCAATTTCTTCAAACTGCGTTCAACCCTGACGTACAGGACTTAATCGGTAGGACCTCTCAGTTCCTATCTGTCCTGAAGTCCATCAACGAGAAGCTTTGGGATGCGGATATACTTCAATCTCTTCATATTGTGAACGATGCGATTGTGAACAGCTACTTTCAGCATGAGGTATTTGCGGATTGGAGTAATCTTGAGGAGATGGAGGCTGAGATGGGGCTATATTGGGCTGGACTGGAGTCGGCGTCATCTGTTGCTGAGGCAATACTGAATAAGATACTTGCTTAAATGATAGCCAACTATAATTTATTGACTTCTCCTTCGTAATGAAGCAAATTAGGTATAAAACAACATGGAGGCTGTGGAACATGAAGCCGTTAAAAGCCATCATTTTTGACTTGGATAATACGTTATTGTGGGATGAGAGGAGTATAGACGAAGCCTTTCAGGCGACTTGCAGCCTAGCGACGGATGCCGCCATGGTGGATGCACAAGCACTTGAACGTGCTGTTCGCGAAAATTCCTTAGAGCTATTCACTGCTATGGCTTGTTATGATTTTGCCAAAATGATAGAGGTCACCCATCTTGAGGCACTTTGGGGGCGATTCGATGCAAGCAGACATCCTAGCTTCCAAGCACTAGCTCAGCTCACACCTGACTACCAAAAACGTTCTTGGACGCAAGGACTGCTCCAACTCGGCATCGATAACGAACAATTAGGTGAAACACTTGCTGCGCGATTTGCTCAGGAACGCAGAGAACGCCCCTATGTCTACGCGTCTACCTTCGAGGTTTTGAATGCGTTGCAGAATAAATACGAACTGCTGTTGATAACGAATGGCGCACCCGATCTGCAGCAAGAGAAGATCGACAGTATTCCGGACTTAGCGGCCTACTTTGATCATATTGTGATCTCAGGCTCCTTCGGTCGAGGAAAGCCTGATCCCACCATATTCAAGCATGCGTTGCAACTGCTTAATCGGACGGCGGAAGAAACGATCATGGTAGGTGATAATATTGAAACGGATATTCGTGGGGCCATTGGGGTAGGTATGAGGAATGTGTGGATTAACCATGACCAGCGGCCAGCACCGCATGAACTTAAGCCTAGTTATGAGGTCGGAGCCCTCGAGGAATTACTGCTTCTGCCACCAATAGTCCGAACAGAGTCGGACTAATCATTCGGCAAAAATAGGCTGTCTCCAAAAAGTCTAGATCGACTTTTGAGTCAGCCTCCGCCATTCTCTTAAAACTCTAAATAAATCGCTGTTTTATCATCAGATTTCTTTACTCTCGGGAATTGCAGACAATCCGGATCTGCTTCCTCCACTTGAATGAGCCACTCGATATAATTGTCTAGTCCCATGGATGTAACTCTTGAAACGATTTGTTTGAACTCCTCCTCCAAGGAAAGCTCTCTTTGAGGAGCAACAAGGCCATCAGAGAAAAGTAACAATGATTTTAATTGTGTTCGGCTAATACGTCCAAATTCCATGTAATCGGCCAATTCTGGTTCACCATTCAAGACGGAATACCCATTCGGTGTATTCATTAATGCCCTTCCTGCATGGATCTGCGGCTTAACTAGTTCCCATAAATCGTCGCGGGACGTGAGTCCTGAGGCAACTCCTTGTGCCCATAGCTGACGAGTCGGGCGGTCCACAACTTCCAATTGATCACGGGTAATGATCCGAATGGTATCATCTTCATACACCGCGATCAGCATACAATCACCTGAATGTGCGTATTCAACGAAGGTCTTATGTACGCGAACAATGACAGCACAAGCGCCCCATAGTTGTTCTTTACGCGTTACATCCACACCTGCAGCCAGCATCTCTGTTCGTAACTGCTGATTGGCTTGCAGCAGCAGATCTTGTGGAGAATGTTGGTGCTCCACGTTATCCTGGGACATCTCGCGTATCGATTTGGCTATCGACTGGGCAGCCAGATACCCCCCTGTCTCACCGCCTACACCTCGGTAAGGTTCCAACGAAGTAGCTCCATCGATGACACCATAAAGGTGAAGATTGTCGTTAACAAGGAGGGAATCCTCGTTCCAAGCACTGTTCCCCTGTCTTGAGACGGCCTGCATCTTGATATTGGTTTTCATGTTTGTGCTCATACTAACCCTCACAACGTGCCACAGCGATTTTGGAATCGGCTGTTCCATAATAGAGAAGCCACGCGCCATTGTGATAGACGAGTCCTTCAACAAAGCAAACATGATTGATTTGCCCAATAATTTCGTATTCTTTGTCAGGTATTAAGAAAGGTTGAGTCGACCGCGCTATCACAATGCTAGGATCTTTCAGGTCGAAAAGTACTTGTGCAGCACAATATGCCCCTGTCGTATAGTTGGGATCACCATGTTGACCATGATTTTTACTGTTATAGATCAGCAAAATTCCACGTTCCGTAATGATCGCCTGTGGACCAGGCTCAATAAGATCACTATCAAAATGGTGCTTTCTTACAGATAAAAGCGGAAGCAAAAACGGCTCCGAATGGTACCCGCGCGGATCCTCCGCTTCAACTGGCGTCCAGTGAATTAAGTCCAGGGAAGTCGCCGCGTAGATATTGGATTCCCCCCAATACATCCAAAACACACCGTCAATTCGCTCCGCAATGAACTTCTCTCCTACACGTTTGGTGACAATGGCCCCTGATTTACTCCAAATGTCCGCATATTTGCCGTCCAACGCTTGGCCAAAGGCCAATCCATGTTTCGTCCATGATGTTAAATTAATGGAAGTTGCCACACAAAGTCTAGCTTTGATGCCATCATAAGCCGTATACATCATATAATACGTGCCATTTGCATCCTCAACGATACGCGGATCTTCACATCCGCCTTCCCATTCGAGCGCGTTATAGGCATCTTTTTCAGGGAACAATACGGGTTGCGGTTCCTTCTTAAACTGCAGTCCGTCTCTGCTCACAGCATGTCCAATCCGAGAAGTACCCTCGTACTTCCCTACTTTGTCTTCCGCTCGATACAAAAGATGCACTTCGCCATCTCTTACCACTGCAGCTGGATTGAACAAATCCTTCTCTTCCCAGTTTATCTCATTCTCACGAACCGGACAGATAAAGGCTGCCTCAGCTTCCGGAAGCAAAATGGGATTCACCTCATCTGCTTTCATAAATGGGCCTAGTTGCCAGTCCAACTTGTCTTGTCCATACATCGTAACTATTCTCCTCACGTAGAGATGAGGCTACTCCAATTAAGCTTCTGGAGTAGCCCATCATTGTTCATTATTTTTGGGATGCTTTGTATGCGTCTAACTGTTTTTGATATTCAGCAATCACTTTATCGATACCCGCTGCTTTTAGCTTATCAATGGCTGCCTTGCTCTTCGCGTCATAATCCAGCACACCATCGTAGATTGGCATAACATCGGATGTGTAAACTGCCTGAATATTAGACATCTCCGCTTTAACTGAGGTTGGATCGAAGAAGAAGTCAGCAGCAAAGAATGTTTTTGCATTCGGATCTGCGACGAATAAAGCTTTGTTAGCACTTAACGTATTGGGATCAATACGAATGTACTTCAAGTTGCCGATCATCCAGTCATCTTGCTTGTACAAATCTGTCTTGCCATCTGTATCTTTCAAGTATTCAATGCCACGATCGCCGACTTTCTTATACGTCTTGCCTTCGATTCCGTACATGAACAAGTCATAATTCTCCTGTGAGCTATACAACCAATTCAATAGTTTTACAGCTGCTTCTGGATGCTTGCTGTTCACAGCTACAGCGTTCACATTTTTTGCGTTAAACATTCGGTAATGCGGTTTATCCGGATTTAATCGTTGCAAGGTAAAATCTTCGTCTTTCATATTCGGATATGTCTTTTTCATTTCGTTAACGTCATTCGGTGTACCGAACAGGAACGGATACACAGCACTTTTAATTTGCTTGTCGATTTGCTCTTGCTTCACGACCAGAATATCAGGATTCGTCAGTTTTTTCTGGTAAGCGGTACGGAAGAATGCAGCATCCTTCTTGAATTCCTCGGTTTCAGCCCAACTTTTGACTTTGCCGTCTTTATCAATGAAAGCAATCTTATCTTTTACAGCAAAAGGATACGAATCATAGGCACGGTGCAGGACATCCGATGCATCGCGCAAACCTCCACGAATTGGCAGATACGGCTTCGTGGCACTTTTATCTGTTGCCATGACTTTTTCCATAGCAGCCAGCATTTCTTCTTGTGTCTTAGGAACGTCTTTAACGCCTGCTTCATTCAGCATAATACGATTCGCCGTGAAGGAACCGTCTACAGCAGGTTCATACCAGTATGATGGGATCCCGAAAGTCTTCCCGTCCTTTTGCACGCCGCTCCATACCGAATCAGGGATCGCTTTCTTTAATTCAGGTCCGTATTTGGCAATCTCTGGCCCAATATCTTTCACCGCTCCGCGACCAATATAATTGGCTAAGGAAATCATATCGTTCATGACGTGGAACAAATCAAACTCTTCACCCGTGGAAAGCTTAAGGTTCAGTTTTTGCTCCCAAGCTCCCCAATCAATATATTCTTTGACGATTTTCACGTTCACACCGTCTGCTTGCAGCTTCTTATCAATCGCTTCTTTTACTGCCGGCCAATCCTTCGGTTCATTCCCAGGTAAAACATATTTCAATGTGACGACTTCGTTTGCTTTCGCCGTTTCTTTAACGCCCTTCGCATCTGTCGTAGATGTTGCAGACGCTTCAGGTTTATCATTCGTTGAACTGCAGCCTGCAAGAACGGATACTGCCAATAGACCGGATAATGATATCATAGATAATTTCTTCAATTTGACCTCTCCTTTTAATGTAATCTTATATAAACCTCTATGGAGGAAAATATCAACCCTTAACAGAACCTACAACAAGACCTTTCACAAAATATCGCTGAAGAAAAGGATATAAGAACACGATCGGCCCCAGTGTTATTATGACGGTCGCCATCTTGGTTGATTCCGCTGGAGCGGTATATTGGCTGCTTGCACCTGCAGGAATCATGCTGAGCATTTCTATATTGGATCGTATTTTGAATAAAACGTACTGCAGAGGATATAAGCCTTTATCATCGACTAACATGATGGCATTGAACCAGTCATTCCAATAGGCCAACGCATAGAAAAGAAGAATAGTAGCTAACACAGGAACACATAAGGGCAGGTAGATTTGAAAGGCGATTCGCACATCATTGGCGCCATCCATATAGGCTGATTCCCTAAGTGCATGGGGCAGTGCCTCCATAAAATTGCGTACCAAAAACATGTTGAAGGCATTGAAAAGCAGCATGGGTACAATAAGGGCGAACAAATTGTCGACCAGACCTAACTTTTTGCACATGATATACCATGGAACTAGACCACCATTAAATAGCAGCGTAATAAAAAAGTATAAATTAAGACCCCCACGGTATTTTACATTCGGATTGGCGAGTGTATAGGCTGCCATGGCCGTAATCATCACAGCTACCAGACTGCCGACTACTGTGACTGTTATCGTCACCAGATAACTTTTGAGCAAAACCGTCTTATTATTGAATAACGTGCGATAAGCTTCTAATGAAAATTGCTCTGGAATGAGCTGATACCCATGCCGTATAATACTGCTTTCATCTGAAATGGAGACCATCACGGTTAGATACATAGGCAGAATACAAAGGAGAGCATAAATAGTAAGTATGATATAGATCATCATACCCGCTGTGTCGAATCGTCTCAGTGTCTGCATCTTAATAAAGCGCCCCTTCCTTGAAATATCTGCGTGTAAACCAATTGGCGATGAAAACAAGCAGTAAACCTACCGTTGATTGGAATAAACCTACAGCCGCTGCATTGGAGGGATCTCCGATTTGACGAAGCGATCTGAACACATACGTATCAATGACATCCGTTGTAGGGTATAACACACCATTATCACCAATGATGGCGTAGATCATGCCGAAATCCCCATAGAAGATTTTGCCTAAGTTTAGTAACGTCAGAATAGCAATTGTCGGTGCCAAAAGGGGCATTGTAATACGCCAAATTTTGTCCCACCTTGTCGCTCCATCTATTTCTGCTGATTCATAGAGCGAATGATCGATGCCCGTTATCGCTGCCAAGTAAATAATCGAGCCCATTCCCGCTTCTTTCCAGATTTTCATCATGACGAGAATCCAAGGCCATGCCTCCGCTTTGGTGTACCAATTTACAGTTGCCATTCCGAAGAAAGTCAGCATCTGATTGATCATCCCAAAATCAGTGGAAAAGAGGCCATACATCATGTAACTCACAATGATCCATGAAAGAAAATTAGGGAATATCATTGTGGTCTGGGCAAATCGTTGAAACAGCCGGCTTCTAATTTCGTTAAATAAAATGGCGATGAATACAGCGGTAGTCGTGCCTGCGATCAGAAACATCACATTTAACTTCACCGTATTTAGGGTGATGAGCAGCGCATCGTTTGTCTTAAAGAAAAACTCGAAATTTTGGAAACCGATCCACTCACTGCCGAATACTCCCTTCTGGTAATTAAAATGTTGAAAGGCGATCAACAGATAAGGATAGGTGGCATAGGAGAAAATAAAGACATAGACGAGCGCAGGGACAATTAGCAAATATGAAAAACGGTTTTTGAAAAGCTCTTGCCATATTCCCGCTTTTTTCTTTATTTTTGGAACGTTGTCTTTGGTTAACAATGATCTTGTCTGCATCGTAGCACCTCTCGCTTTCGGGTTGCCCTAATCATAGGAGATTACTGAGGTACTGTAAATTTCGAGTATTCGGTTTGCTTTCAATAATTCGTTTTATGGCCTGTTAAAAATAAGGGATGCTATCAAAAAAAGACGATTGCCTGCCGTTAAAGGCACCAATCGTCCTAATTTTACGTTTGTTGTTCGTTTTGCTCTCGAAAGCGTGTAGGAGTTATCCCGTATTTCTTCTTAAATAGTGTTGAAAAATACGACACATTGAAAATCCCGACTTGTTCGCCAATCTGAGCAACGGTATCGTTCGTTCCTGCCAAGCGTGCTTTTGCTTGCTCCATGCGAATATGAGTGACATAATCGTTGAAAGATGTACCCACCATACTTTTAAACATTTTACCAATGTAACCTGAAGTAAGTCCCACTTGATCGGAAACGCTCTCCAGGGAGAGACTTGGGTTATGGTAATGCTGTTGTAAATAGAGCTTAACCTCTTCAATGACCTTTGAGTTCTTGAGAGCTGCCAAGTTTGTTTTATTCTCTTCAATCATATCCACAATTCGAAAGCAGAATTGCTTCATCATGGTTTGAATTTCATCCAGTGTTTCCGCATGCGGAAGCTCATTCATAGCCAAATATAGCTCCTCGGGGTCTGCGTCCCACCATTCCAGAATGCTCTCAAATTCTCGCGTGATCGCCAGATGTAAGAAGCTCACATATTGTAACGTTAGTGAAGGCGAACCACAGCGGGCTAATAGGGTAATCCACTCCGCCAATTCTTTTTGAATCGATTTGGGCTGACAGAGCTTAATCGCATCGATGATTTTGCGCTCTATCGCTGCTGGATAACGTGTATGTTCATCAGGAACCAATAATTTCGTCGCATTTAGGAAACTGCCATGCCCCCAAAACAACTTCATGCCCATATACCTTTGAGCTGATCGATAAGAACTCTCAATATCTCCAATAACCGCAACGACATCGCCGATACTTACCGATATGGATGTCTTGTAATAACCTTTAACAGCTGCCTGAATCTCATTTAGAATAAAATACAACTGTTCATCTGGTTCTTTTTGCTCCCATTGAATAATCAAAGTGATTTCATTTTCTTCAATAATAACCTCATCATTCCGATATATCCTGCCGAGCAGTTCCTGTGCAATATTACTTATGGCAAAGCGAATAAGCTCCCTATCAAGGATACTGAATGTGTTCTTAAACTGATGGTATTGATCAATTTGAAATTGAATAACGGCATAATAGGGACCTTGCATGCGAGAAAGCAACTGCTGTTCAATGTCCTCTGTATAGCCAGACGACTGCGGACGTCCTTTCAGCATGTTGGCGATATATCCATTCTTCAGCAAGTCAGAGGAACGAGAGAGCGTCATCTCCATCGTCTTGGTCACCTGCATTGAATGGGAGAATGCCTCCGATAACAACTTGTACTCGTCCAAACGGAGAAGAGATTTCTGATCTGAATTCTCACTCTCAGTTACTTTGTCTACGAGTGCTTTAATCGGATTATACAAGTTACCCGTTACAATTAATGAGATGCATGCGCCCATAATGAAAAGAAATAATGCGATGAGAAGCATCCAATTCCGAAGCTCATAAATGTTTGAAAGCAATTGATCATAAGGACGAACACTAACAAACACCCAATCAAGGGTTGCTGATTTCACATAAGTAATGAGAAATTTTTCCTGTTCAAGGGATTGAACAAAGCTTCCCTGACTTCCCTCATCCGCTAAAATCCGTTGAACATACTGGCTTTCCGAGAAGTTCTTCATAAATTGTTCTGAATCCGAATGAGAAATCACAGTACCTTTTGAATCGATCACAAAGGTACTCGTATCACGGGACGAACGGCTAATGCTGCTCATCGTATTTTGAATATACGTCTCTTTTAAATCAAGCACGATTGCGGACTTATTTGGCCCCGAAAAAACAGGCTCAGGAATCATTTTGAATGTTAATAATTGAAGTGAAGATCCGTTTCCATCCACGACCTTACGAGGGTAAAAACCAAGATAACCGGTTTGTGTTCTTTCCCCCATTTGCGGGTCTGGTGGCAGAGAAATCACATCTATATACGCCTTATTAATAAAATTATAAATGCTGATATTGGCTAAGAAAGGATATACGCTCTGCATCTTCGTTAAGAGAAGATTAGCGTTGTAATCGGCAATTTTATCATCCACATTCGCATACATAAACGTATTAATCTGATTATCGCTTACAAGCTGATTAGTAATGTTCTGAACTTGTTCGAACACGACATTCGCTGTATAACTGACTTGCGCTAGCATTTCACGAGAAGAGAGATCGATTTCTTTAACGGCTCTTGCCGAAAACATCGAATACAAAATGGTGCACAATAACGTAATCGTCACCATAATTAAGAACAAGTAAGATAAGATTAACCTTCGATAAACGCGATAATGTTGAATACGCTTTAAAAACCCCATGATGCTGTCACCCCTGCGTCCATCATAACTCATTCACCCCCCTGAAGCATCTTTGAAAAAGAGGAATCCATGTCAAAAATCAGTAAAAAACCCCTCCTATTACAAGGAGGAGCCATGTTCTTACCTATTTTCATATTCCTCAAAGGGGTCATCCATCAGCATTTTGTGAGCTTCGGTATCACTGACCCCAGCATACAGCATCGCCTTACCATCCCTCAAGCGATGAAGTCCACCACTGAAAATCACATCCATTAGATCATTCCGCTTGGCAGGCCCATCAGGAAATTGATTGCGTGTAGCGATTATCTTCATTGGACTTCGTTCTAACGTTGTCGGATCGATAGCAAACGTCATCGCATGATAATGGCGAATGTCGCCTTCCTCCATGTAAGCGATATGACCAAGAACACCGACAAGCCCGTTCTTAAGTACATGCGCTTCATTGACGCCTCCCCATTCGTCCTTCCGAAACTGATCAGTAAATAACGTGGCTGCATCGATGACGGATTCATTCAGCTGCTCCAGCCCTTCAATCTCGGTATATCCAATTAAGCCCCTAGCATCACCTACACCCAGCGGACGCGTAAATACACCAATTCTGCCGCTTGCAAGCTCAACAAGACGGATGTCTTTCATATGATCTGGACCGCAGGCAAAATAAGTTAACGATTGTATATCTGCCCCTCTATAGAACAAGGTACGCCATGTTAAGACCTTCTTCGGATTCTCCGTATCAAAGGCGACCTCAACACCACCGAAAACTAACTCCCCGGAGATGAATGTGAAAAAAGGATCCTGTAACGCAAAGGAAACACATCCTTCCCTTGGTATCCATGTGCCACCGCGATTAACGAAAAACATAACCTCTGAACGCTCTGAATCACGAGCCTCCACACGACCCGCAAGAACCATCTCGCTTTCGTCTATAAAAGGAGCCGCAATATTATAGACATCCCTATTGCCAACGTTTGCGAATACAAGCTTTTCCGCATGGTAAGGCTGACTATTAAATGTCTCCAGCAGCTGCTTGGAAGACTTTACTTCATTACCTATAGAATGTGCCACTTTACCTTCTCCATTCCTAACTGAGATGATTTTGATCA
This sequence comes from Paenibacillus qinlingensis, assembly GCF_031455095.1. GTDB lineage: Bacteria > Bacillota > Bacilli > Paenibacillales > NBRC-103111 > Paenibacillus_E > Paenibacillus_E qinlingensis_A. The sequence continues at coordinate 363,360 of NZ_JAVDSB010000001.1, read as the reverse complement.
TAAAGTAGGAGTAGTGAAAAGTAAATTTCGAATATTAGGAATGACTTTGAAAATAAGTACTCGCCTAACACTCACTTTCTTGCCGTCCTCCGAAACTCCCCTGGTGAAACGCGATACAACTTCTGAAACAGCCGGTAGAACGATCGTGGCTCCATGCCGACTTTCTCCGCTACTTGCTCAATGGTCATTTCTTCATTTTCAAGTAAATGTGCGGCCTGGTCCAATTGAACTTTCAAGATGTACTGATAAATCGAATCGCCTAATTCATTCTTGAAAAGCTTGTTTAAATGCTGAGCCGTGTAGCCGAATCTCCGGGATATCCCGTCTAACGTAAGCTTTGTGGAGTGATGAACGTAAATGTAGTTGATGATTTTCTGAATCGTCAACTTCGGCGCTGCCGGTTGGGCAGCCGCGCTTGTCGTTTGCAGCTTCAGCTCCGCCAATAGGGCATAAATCGTCTCCGACGCTAGCAGTGCACGTTCATGCTCATGCTCGTATTTGTGCAGTGTATGGACTAAAGCTTGGATCCGTTGCGTGGAATATGCGGAGAGGGACTTATTCAGCGACAAACGAAATTGCAGCAGCATCGACAGATGGCAGTCAAATCGAATGACAGCAAGCTCCGTTTGATTCTCCAATACGGCAGCTTCAACTTTTGTGTAGGGCATAATAATCATGACCTGATCCGCCTGCAAGATACATGCTTGATCTTGCAACCGAACCTGACTCTTTCCCTTACAGCATAAGATCAGCTGACTGTAACTAACGCCTTCTGCCACATATCCAGTATTGAGATGGTGAAGATATATCACCGAGTTAAGACGGAAAGGCAGCGATAAATGGGCAGGAACGAGATGTGAACTCCTATCGTAAGATAACAATGGCATGACCCCTCTCTTCTTTGAATCAACCAATAGATAGCGCTTCCATTTGTATTATACTATAACAATATATAATTTTAGTTTAAAATACAACATAATTTTAATTTAATTTTAGATATTTTTAATTTAATTTTAATGAAAAAATGCAGTTCGTCTCATCTCGAGACAAACTGCATTTCAAACTTGCGATTAATTGCTGATAATCACTCTTGTCGTAGTTGATTTCCCGTTGGCAGTAACAGCCGTCATCGTAAAGCTTCCACCGCTTACACCGCCATCGTAGATGACGTCCACTTGGTTATTCACGCCTTCTGTGCTGTTGGAAAGCGTAACGGTTAAGCCTGGTGATACGTCATTTACCATATAGATCACTGGCGCCACGTTTCTGAACAGCGCAAGATTGGCATTTTTAAACTCGTCGCCATATTGATCTTTCACGGCAACATCCCCCATGATAAACCACGCGAGTTGCCCATTGGCATCAGACTGCTTAAATGTCTTACTGGAGCTGCTTGAAATGGATTGAATCGCAATGGCATCGCTTTTCACAGTAACCGTCGAGCGAACGAAGTCCGTTTCTCCTTTCGGCGTCGTATAGATGGCCGTTATGTTGGCTGTGCCTGCTTTATTCCCTAGCACGTACACTTTACCACCGGAAACCTGGAGATTAGCCGTGCTGTAGGTGTCAGAGACAACCGAGACGATCGTGTTAGGGACTTTGACCTCATTAGCCCCAGCATCTTTCGCGGAGAGTGACAGCGAAATGCCCAAAATAGAGGAGTCTACTACCGTAGCAGCCGGAATATTTTTGGTCAAATCATTGTCGAGCGTACTAAACAAATCTCTCGCACCGTTGAGGCTGTACGTTAATTTCTCAGTCACAGGATCGAGTACCTGGAACTTCATTGATTTGGTACTAACCGCCTCATCCAACACATTGCCGAGGATAGCGCCGCTAAAATCGCGTTTACGTAGCTGAAACTTGGCTGTTACGGTAGCATTCTTCGCTGCGCCAACAGGTGTAAATTTAAACTCCTTATCGCTGAAGGCGCCAATCGCAAGCTCTTGTGAGCCAGGAGCCAGCGTCAAATCACCTGAATAGGTACCGATATAGTCCGAGGAAGGCATTACCGTTGCATACACGTCGTACGTCACGGAGCGCCCGTTCTCAATCAGATCAATGCGATTGCCGGATTGCGTCGTAGCAAAGCCAGTAATCGTGCTGCCATATTGATCAACAATTTGAAGTTTCCCGTTGTTATCCGCCGTATTAACGGCTTTTGAAGCTAGATTCGTTGCAACTCGCAGCCCTACAGGATAACGAGCATCCGAAACTGGAAGTGTCAATTGCGCCTGACTGTTCAAACCGATGCCGATCAGAGCTATGAAAATATTCGCAATCCCTTTGCCCTCTAGCTTCTTAATGTAGATCTTCCCTTTATTCGGACCATCAATTACGATTAGTCGTTTGGCATCGAGCATCACGGCTGGGACATCTCCGGATTCACCAGTCACCACATTACCACCCACAGATACGGTAAATCGGCCATCCTTCGCATTTTGAGCAATATCGTCTGCTGTTAATTTATTGCCTTCAGCATCATAAGCGACAATTTCGATATATTTGTTGCTGTCACCAGCCGCCCATGTGTCTCCTGGCTGCACGAGCTCCACCTTGTTCGCCATCGCCGTTGCCTTCGTCGTAAGCTTGGCTGTTGCGGTTGTATTGCCGCCGAAGACTTGAACCGTATAATCGCCGCCAATCTCCACCTTGGCATCCGCTTTAACGACGACATCGTCCACACCATCCAGATTATCATCTGTAATTTCCGCTTTTAACTTCGATTCGTATGGAGCAATGGATACCATCGGTGGAACAACCGAACCTGAATCTTTCGTAATGATGGTGCCATATTGGTCATACTGGGTTAGTGCAATAACGGCTGTATCTCCCGCGACCGACAGGGCCGTTTTGTTATTTTTATACGTTACCGTACCTAACTCAACCTTCGATAGGAGCGGTTGTACGCCTACTGTAAATGTTTTCGTTGCCGAAAGATGTTCCATGTTATCATAAATGTTAACGGAGATCTGACTCGCATTAGAAATCAAGCCTGCATCCGAGGTGTTCAGCTGCACATATAGCTTGCCGTCATCCGTTTTGGCAACTGTTGCTGCCTGGGTCGTTGTCGCATACACCGTGTAATTCGCACTGGAGAACGTTGCTGTCTCCCCAAATTGATTGGTTGGCTTTACTTCCACCCTGACCTTCGGTGATTTCGCAATCGTATCCCCACTGTTCACAAACTCAAGCTTGACTACCTTCTCTGCTGCCCCTTTGAGCGTCCCTGTTGCTTTGTCAATCGCCGTCGCATCTAACCCGCCTAGTGTAACGGTATAATCACCGTCCATCATCTTGACATCGTTCAGCACGAGCGTAGCTGTTTTTTTATCATCTGCCCACGTCGCTGTCGTTGCGACGCTGGTCGTCCCTCTCGTCAGGGCAAGAGTTGCCTTCGCCGTATCCACATCGCGATTCAGAACGACTGAAATCGTTTTGGCACCGGTTTGCTTCACTTCTTTAATCGAAGCCTTAGCTGGCTTGCTCGCTTGCTCTACGACCTTAGCTGCCAGATAGGCAGCCGCCACAAGATCACCTCGCGTCGCTTTCTTAGCCCCGTCTAGACCGAGATCAACACCGTTTCCTTTGGCCACTTCTAAGTAGCCGTTAAACCAAGGATCCGTTTCTTTGACCTCGCTCGCTTTGCCGAAACCACGAACAAGAATAGCCGCCAGTTGGCCAATGGTTACAGGCTCATTCGGTGCAAAGGCACCGTCCGCTACGCCGTCAACGAGGCCTTTTGCTTTTGCCGCTTCAATGAAAGGAATCGCCCAAGCTGCCGCTCCGTCTTCCGCACTCACATCGGTGAAAGTAGATACCGCTTTCTCATCAACGGCAAGCTTAAACACTTTTGCAGCCAGCTTTGCAGCCTCCGCACGTGTCATTTGCCCCACAATGTCAAAAGTATCCCCTTTTCCATCCATGTAACCCAGTGCAAGAAGGGCATCAATTTGCGTTTTCAGCCCCGCCTCCAAACTTGCCAGATCTTTAAAATCCGCTGTCGTTTTCGAAGCCGCCACGGATACTGCAGGCGCTGTCGTACCTTGTACGGGTTCAGCAGCAAAAGCCGTCGAAGTTAATAAGGTAAATGCGAGCACAGCTGATGTCAACACAGTTAAATGTCTTTTCATAAGTTCAAAATTCCTCCCCAATTCTAGCTAAACGTGCGATAGCGATATCTGGATATCATCATTCGTCCTCTTCAGTGTAGCGGAAGCCTAAAGAAGATGTGATGTACGGAATGAACATGATTCTGGTGAATTTGAAGATATATATCTTCAAAATAAACAGGTGAAAACTTCCTTTTCGACATCCTATTTTGCCTAGAAACTGCCTATAATAGAAATATACCCTTCTTCCATACAACCAAGGATTTCAAATCATGTTTCGGTAGTTCAGCGCCTTCTCCTCCGAATTGAATGCGCTTTCTTATAACTCCCTTTTAGGGAGTTTTTTTTGCATGCAGGATTTCCTCTATCGCCGAGGCTGTCCTTTACATCTTCCCTCGCAACGCAAAAAGCTGTCCCAAAAGACCTTAAATGACGCAACTATTTTAACGTTACGGGACAACGCTAATCCGCGCTATTGGACGACTAGCTGAACAATAACGTTATGCGATAACGCTAAAAGCTCCAAAATCGAAGTTTCCTGCGTATTTCAACGCTTTAGCGTTATACCATCACTTTATTTCCAGTAAAAATGAGAAAACACGCAAGATAAGATGATGCCATCACCTTAACTTGCGTGCTTTTCCGAGAAGCAAAGGAGCTTAGCAGGTACCATGTATCCAACCTCTAAGCTCCTTTTTCCTTATTTGGTTACGGTGACTTTGAGCTTCTCGCTCGACGTAATCCCCGCGCTATTCACTAGTTCCGCTCGGTACTCGTACAAGCCGATACCTCGGCCTGCTATTAAGCTGGTCACCGTTTGAGCATTAGGCGTCGCTGCTGATAACGATTTTGAATCCACCAACACCCCATTTTCATAAAGCCGATACTCCGTGGCATTAGTTCCCCACCACAGGTTCATCGTCACTTGATAAGTCCCGTCTCCATCCCAATTATTGTGCGAAATCACCGGTTTACCTGGCGCTGCATCAGTTACGGAAACGACAAGCGGTGCACTTGTTGTCTTACCAAATGTATTCGTCAACTCCGCCGTATACGTATACGTCCCGTTGACTTTGCCTTTCACGTCAAACTTAGCCAGCTGCGCTGCAGGAGCTCCATCCGTCAAAGTCTGCGTTTGGATCAAGACACCATTCTCAAACAATTTATACTCGGTACCGTTATTGCCCCACCACATGTTCATGGTGACGGTGTAGTTACCGTCCTTCAATCCCGCTGCGTATCCGCTCGTGTCAGAGAGGACAGGCTGCCCAGGCTTTGCTGTCGAAGGAGGTACTACAACATGAACGGTAACTTTATTCGATGATACGGTTACCCCGTTCCACGTCACCGCAGCAAAAATTTGCGCTGAACCTTTTGCAACCGCAGTAATTTTACCCTGTGCATCTACAACGGCTACCAAAGCATTGCTTGTGCTGTAGGCAATTTTGGCGCCAATTAATGACGTAGAGACGCCACTGCTTAACATGCCCTTGACGCGAGCGATTGTCCCATCCCCCGGTTGCAGCGAGACAGCGTCAACAGCAAGCACCGCTTGACTGAGTTTATTCAGCGCTGCGGAATTGACGATGCTGACACCGTTGTCTGCACCCGTGATACCGCTGGTGTCAGGCCGTACGTTCACCGCCATGGAAGAAAAAACGCCCATCCGGTCAATTTCATTACCGACAAATGTCACATCCTCCGCGTTGTTCACCCAGATGACAGAAGAAGGATCAATGCCTTTGTCTGCGCCGTTATTGCCTGGCTCTTGCAGATGCGTACGAAGAAACTGGTTATTTTTCACCGTCACATTTTTAACATTGCTTAGGTTTAAATTAAGGCCGTTGACACCATCGAACGTGTTATTTTCAATCGTGATATGAGAGAACGCTTTCTCGCTCTTCACATTACCGGCAGCAAATCCAATTGCGCCCGCCTGATCGGACCAAGGCATATAATGATGATAACCAGTCTCAAGAATGGTATTATTGCGAATAATTAGATTGTTCCCCGCTCCCGCATGCGAATCAGTCACAACTTCCGGGGAAATAATGATGGCTTTGTCACCGCCATGGAAAATGTTATTTTCAATGAGGCCATCACCGGCTTTCAGCAACATGCCCCGTCCTGGGCTGTAAATATCGTTATTGCGGAAAACAAAGCCATTGCCCATACGATCCGGGCTAAAAATAAAGTCCTCTGTCTGGAAGGGTGACGGACGATCCAGCTTAATTTTGTAGTACGTTTCTTCCGCAAAGCGCCATGGGGTCCAATCCGCTGCCTCATTAATTTTTTGCAGCAGTGCTGGATCCATGCTCACAGAAGCTTTCATCACTTTTTCTACGGAGGTCACAATCGCTTCTGGGGAAGAATTAAATTGTCGTAGTCTATCCCCCGTTTTCACTCCTTGACTGCCATCTCGCATAACGATGACAATTTCATCGCCTTGCACCTTCACGACACCATAATCGCCAGATTGGATACTAAAGCTGTCGTCACCAGCGTTGCGAACGACCGAGTTTTCCACGATCGGTCCTTTGTAGGACGTTTTGAACTGAATTCCGTCCCATACTGCCGTTAATAAAGGTGTTTCTGTCGCTCCTACTGGCGCAGGGCCTGGAATGAGCTTGAAACCGTCTAACACGGTGCCGCCCTCACTTCCTGCTTCTAGGAAGCCGAAACCAGGGGCTGTATGTTCCGTTACATTGCGGAACACAATACCGCTGCTGCCGCCAACCGTAATACCGTGGGGCGCTCCGCCCGGAGCTTGACCGCCAGCCATTGAGACCGGATCGCCAACGTTCACATTGGTTCCCACACCGTTCAGGGAAATGCGCATCGTGCCGTCTTCATTCCATGCGGCCGTCGTGCCCCATAAATGATTAATGCCGTGCTTTTGAAACTTCGTCACAGGATCATAGATCGACAATCTGGAGAATAGCTGTCTCGGATAACCCGCAGAAAGCTCAATATCTAAATAGGAGAGGTTCGGTGCAATCGCCTTGACATGCCCTTGGGTAAATGGCAGTGGGTCGTAATTAAATGTAAGGCCACTGATCGTCACATTCGTGCTGTTCGATACTTCGAGCATACGCGTTAACGTTGTTCCGATCACCGTCACACCGTCACCGATAATTTCCAAGTTATGTGCATTGGAGATTGGAATGATGGTCGAACCGGATTTCGGTGAGATGCGGTACGTATTTGGCGGAATAACAAGCTGACTCTTCCCTTCCGCAACCGCAGATGCAATTATCGCTTGAATATCCATGACAGCGACCAATCGCTGCATCATGTCCAGCGCTTCAAAACGTGTCACAGCGCCTTGCGGATTAAACTGTGTCGGATACGTATCCTGCGGATAGACGATGCCAAGCTTGCGATCTGCCTGTACATAAGCTGCAGCCCATGCTTGAATTTGGTCCTTATCCGAAAGTGTGCTGATGTCGCCAAGCACGGCATCTTGCGGCATGGCACGATTATAACCATTGATTAGCATCGATGCTGCTTCTTCACGCGTAATAGGAGCAATCGGATGCAGGCTGCCGTTCTCAATCAGATGACTATCGATAAGTGCGTTATCGTGTGCACTTTGCAAATCATCGGCATATCCCGTCCCAGAAGCCACATCATTAAATATACCTTGATAGGGTACACTCGGTAGTTTCAACGTTTGTGTCAACATGAATAACAACTCGGAACGATTGACAGCTCCGGAACCGTCCACCGTAATCTGACATTGATCCGTTAATCCACCGTCTGCGGTCGTGGCAGTTATCGTCGCCGTACCAGGTCCGATAACCGTGACGAGCCCGTTACGTACAGTCGCTACCTTAGGATTGCTCGATGCCCAATAGAGTGCCGAGTTGGTTACATTCGCAGGTGTAATAACAGCATGCAGCGTAAGCTTTTCACCTATGCCAGGCTGCAGCTGATGTTTATCTAAAGTAATTTGTGTTGGTGATATCGTTTCCGTCACCTCCGTGTATTTCAGCACAGGCTCCCACTGAATATCATCAAAGCCGTTCGCATGATCCCCACCGCTATTCGCAATAAAATATAAACGATCTCCCTTTACGACAGAGACGGTAAAATCTGGGAATGTGATGCTTTCTTTTGCAGCAAGTGAGACCCATTCTCCCTCTACTGGCCAAATCTGCGTATCATTCTTCATCAACTTTAATCTTGCGCCGCCATACGTATTCGGATGAATTGTGATCGGCTGAGCCGCTGTCACCGTTAAGCTTCCGGAGTCTGGTGCAACAAACGTACGGGACGTATCTGCCTGCGAACCCGGTGTCACTTCATTGCCAGATATTTTTCCCCAGTCCCAATTGTTGCCTGTCTTCCACCAATTGCCACCACTGAATACTGGCAAATCTGTGAAAAACTCGTCACCGAACGCACGATACTGATAACGCCAATGGTTCTCGCCTTGTACACCAGCGAAGCCCCAAGTAGCTCGGTACGACGGAGAACCCACTACAACGATTGTACAGCTGTCGCTTAGTCCGCCATCCATTGTCGACACCGTAATCGTAACTGTTCCTTGAGCCAACGCTTTGACCTGACCATTCTCGACTACCGCAACCTGCGGATTGCTGGAGGTCCAGGTCACATTGGCATTGGTCACATCACTAGGTGCTACAACCGCATGGAGGGTAAGTGTGTCATCCATATTCATTTGTATATCATGCTGATCCAGCGTCACTTGTGTCGGTGAAACCGAATTTACAACTTCCGTGTAGACGAGAACTGGATCCCATACCATATCATCAAACCCATTCAAATGGTCACTGCCGCTGTTGGCAATGAAATACAGGCGATCCCCCTTGGAGACAGTCACAGACAACGGTGAGAACGTAATAACTTGCTTAGCAACAAGGGACTGCCACTCACCGCTCGCTGGCCAAATTTGCGTATCATTTTTCATAATTTTCAACCTTGCACCACCGTACGTATCCGGATGAATCGTAATCGGCTGAGCCGCTGTAATCGTTAACGTGCCGCTCTCCGGCGCCATAAAGGTACGCGAAGTATCCGACTGCGATCCTGGTGTTACACTCGTTTTAGTCAGCAAACCCCAATCCCAGTTACCTGATGCTTTCCACCATTGATTGCCGGCGAAAGATGGCAAATCGGAAAAAACAGAAGCATTGAACGTACGATATTGATAGCGCCAATTATTACTCCCCTGTACGCCGGAATATCCACTCGAAGCTTTGAACGAAGGGAGAAATCCTGTAACAGTTACTGTACAGGTATCCGTCAGGCTGCCGTCCATCGTCGTTACAGTAATGGTTGCTGTACCATTGGCTAATGCTGTCACTTGACCATTCACAACCGTCGCAACTTGCGAATTGCTAGAGCTCCAGAACAAGCTTTGGTTCGACGCATTGCTAGGCAACACGGCAGCTTGCAGAGATGCAGACTGACCTACTGTAAGCTGTAAAGCATGCTGATCCAGCGTCACTCCCGTTGGAGAAACCGCTTCCAAGATGTCCGTATACGAAATCACAGGATCCCACTGTATATCATCGTGACCATTCGCATGATCTTGCCCACTGTTTGCCACAAAATACAACCGATCTCCTTTATACACGGAAGCGGTCACACTTGGGAAGTCGAGTGGTTGATTAGCAGCAATGGGCTGCCAGTCTCCCGTAGAAGGCCAGAGCTGTGTGTTGTTCTTCATGATTTTCAGTCTTGCACCGCCATAAGTTTCCGGATTAATGGTAATCGACTGTGCAGCTGCAATGGTAACATTCCCCGTTTCGGGTACAAGGAACGTACGAGCTGTATCTGCCAGGGATCCAGGCGTCACAATGGTATTCGTTAATTTCCCCCAATCCCAGTTATTCGTCCCTTTCCACCAGTTATTTCCAGAAAATGATGGCAAATCTTGATATTCCGTCCTATCGAAGGGGAGGTATTGATAGCGCCACTGCTGATTCCCTTGCACGCCAGAGTAACCGGTTGAAGCTTGGTAAACCGGCAGTGCAGGCTCATTGGCATTCGTGTTCATATGGAAAGGCAAGCTGCTTACTACCATCATGATGGCCAACATAATGACAAACATTTTGCTTGTTCTGTTAGACTTCATACGTAATATTCCCTCACTTTTAGGCAAATGACGCCCGGACCTCCGAACGGCCATTGCCTTAGATTAGTTGCTTTTACCCTCACTTAAAAAGAAAGAGGCTGCCCATCACGCGTTTCTGCATGCAGCCTCCTCCATTTCGCTATCTGCGAGTTCCCCGCAGCTCCATAATATCTTGCTCTTTGCTTATCAGCTCCAGCTGCAGACGTTTGACCTCTGCCTCAAGTTTGCTAATTTCCTCTGGCTTCACAGGAGCAATTGGCTGATCCGCAGCCTTAATCTTTTGCACACCTGAAGACGTTGCTTGCTCACTTTCCGCGTACCCTGGATCGAACAAGATCGGCAGCTCTGACTTCACTGAGTGAATCACGATCTGTGCGGGTTCTAGCCCATAACTTGATGCGGTCACACGGATTTCACCCGCTTCCGTCGTCGCGCGAATAAAGGCTGTGGCAACACCGAATTGCGTCTTCATTGGGTTTGCGCCAGGCGTATCACCACTAATAATTTCACCGCAGCCTTCTACTTCAAATTGAATATACTCGCTGTTTAGTACCTTAGTTACACCTTTATTGTCAATCAGTACGGCACGCACAGCTACAAAATCCGAACCATCTGCTTGCAAATCAATCCCTTGATCGTCCAACTCCAACCGGATTCCCGTCAGACGCTCGGCGTAAGATTTGATTTGGCGGCACACAACTTGACCGTTAATAAGTCCCTCAGCGACCATTTCAATTTCTTTTGTCCGATTTCGCCATTTCGAGGAAATTTCGTGATAATCAAACACGTTGCGGAAAATGACTGGGGGATGTGGAACTTGATCGTAACCTTGCTTCGGCTTTTGCGTACCGATTACTTGACCTAGCCAGGTCAGACGGACTTCCTCACAGTTGGTGAACAGGACAACATCGCTGCCTGACACTTGGGAAATTTCATGGGTAATATACACCATTGGACCTGTAGAGATACCGTTTAACTTGAAATTCGCATCGTACTGACTTTTGAACAAAAAGTAGGAATAGCGTGGAAGACGGTATACATCCAGCACTCCGCCTAAGAACGGGTCCGGATGATACCCCCTCTGATGATCGATACCACACCATACGGTTGCTCCAATGCGTTTGGGAGGTGTACCATAAATCTCATTTAAGTCCCTAGCTCTCACCATCGCTTGGTTCAGCATAGCTTGCTCGCCCCACTCGCGTTTTACACGCGTCATTGCATTCTGCGAGTAGAAATTGTCAACTTCTCCACCGTCGCCATATTCACGTGTAAGGGAGCACTTCTCATCTTCCATGCTGCCATGGTAATAAAAATCAAATCCAGCTAATTTCGCATGATCCACGTCTGCACAAGTAAACGCGCCTGGGAAAGGGAACTCTTCATGTACAACGCGATGCATCTCTTGAAGCATGGAGATCGGTTGGTCATCCGTTTCGTTCAATGCGGTTTCCCAAAGCAGAACAGCAGGACGGTTGCGATCACGACGAACCATGTCACGCGTATCTTCGATTACACGTTGTTCAAAAATCGCATCCACATGATTATGGAATTGCCATCCTGGATTCGCAACGGTTACCAGCAGCCCCAATTCGTCACAAGCATCCATAAAAGATGGTGCCAGCGGGTAATGAGCCGCTCGCACAACGTTGGATCCGCCTTCCCTAAGCAGAACGGCATCGCGCCATTGCCCTGAATTTGGCAGTGCATTCCCCACATAGGCGTAATCCTGGTGCCGGTTTACTCCGCTTAGTTTGTATCCGATGTATTGTTTATTAACGAAGAATCCTTCGTCGCCACGCATTTCAAACAAACGAATCCCAAATCGGGTTCTAAAGCTGTCGACAACGCGACCGTCCGTAACAACTTCCGTTCGAATAAAGTGAAGATAAGGATCATTCGGCTCCCAGAGATGAACATCATTGGCCAATAACTGCTGAGTAAATTGACGAACTTCCCCTGGTTGCAACTCAGCTGCTTCCTCTTGAATGAGCAACTCTGCCCCTTCCATGGTCTCGAGCACCGTGCGAAGCGTAAACGTATGAAGGCGATCGCTTTCATTCAACACTTCCGTACGCACTTCAATATTGGCATTCTTGTCTACGACATCTTGAACCCCAACGAAAACGCCTCCGCCAGCTGTCGTCTGACTAAGCAAACTATGTGTCACATGCAACGACTCTGTTTCAATTAAATAAACGTTGCGATAAATACCGCCAAGATAGCTAAAATCTAGGTGATCCTGTTCTTTGCCTGGCGCATAAGTCGGATCATTCGCATTATCAGCACGCACTGCGATTAAATTATCGCGCCCATCAAGATGAATAAGTTCTGTGATATCCGCTGCAAACGGTAAGTATCCGCCAAAATGCTGTGCAATACGTTTGCCGTTCAGCCAGACTTCCGATTTCCCCATAACCGCTTCAAAGTAGACCACAACGCGCTTGTTCTTCATCGACTCAGGAAGAGTAAAACGCTTTCGATACCATGCAGCCCCCTGATAGTTTCGCATTCCGCTAGCATTTTCTCCAGTAATTTCTAACCCATGCGGGAGCGCTGCCGCTTCCCACTCACGATCATCATAGTACTCATATTGCGCGCCTTGACTATCACCTTTTGTAAATCGCCAACCTGGGTTAAAATTAAATACCTGTCTTGGACTTCCCTCAATCCCATAAAAATCAGCTGTAGAATAGTGTGGATTTCGTTTCTCGTTGCCCATGTTTCAATCTCTCCCATCTTGTAAGCGCTTAAAATAGTGGTACGTTTTGATACCTTCATCTTATATAATTTTAGTTAAAAAATCAACATATTCTTAATTTAATTATAGATTAATTTAAAATAATAAACTAAAATTTATTTGCTATTTATAAAAAATAATGGCATCCTCAATGTGCAAAACGCGCCCTCTCAAGAATGCCATCTAATGCGGATTAAAGAGACTCTCTTTCTACATAACGCGTCGGTAAAATGAAGCGAACAGGGAAGTCTCTCTCCTCATTTAAACGGGAGATCGATGCCTGAACAGCTACAACCCCGATCTCATAGGTCGGCACGCCGATCGTTGTTAGGCCAGGTGACACATAGCCTGCCATTTCATTGTTGTCAAAGCCCAGTATCTTCACCTGATCAGGTACAAGGACCCCCTTTTCCTTAAACGTTGTCATGGAACCGATCGCGATCAAGTCGCTTGCTGCAAAGAAAGCTTCAGGAAGGCGCTCTGTCCGCTCCAGAAATTCTGCCATGGCCGCTTTAGCAGAAGAGACCTCCCAGCCTTCATGTTCTATGACAAAGGAAGGATCGATAGGCTTCCCAAGAATTTTATGGGCATCGATGAACGCTTCGTACCTTGAACTAAACAACGGCCCTATATATCCCATCTGTTCGAACCTATTCACAAACTTCGTCTTGAGCCATTTCAGTGTCTCCGGATAGAAGTCAACCCCTACATAGTCTACGTGTTCAGGCAGAAAGCTTGGTTCAATGCCCACTACCGTCACTCGAAAGTTTTTACTCTTCAGCATGTTGAGATACGCTTCATCTGTCCCTGCGATCCAAATGACAGCATGCACTCCTGCCTCTTCAAACCGCTCACAGAGCTCAGCAGGTTTATAGAGATCCAAGTTCAGGCAGCTGAATGTTATTGATGAGCCTCGATTAATCGCCTCCGACTCTATCCCCTTAATAATGTGATAGCCATAGGAGCCTTGGGCAGCATATGACGATTGCCCCAATACATAACCCAATTTATATGCGCGTTGGGGGTCTGCCTCTTTACTTACCTTGGCTCTTTTATTCTTCACTTTATAATTCATGCTTTCGACCAATGACCAAATTAATCTCTGCGTGTCTTCACTACAGATGGTGGTATCATTAAAATTCACAACTCGGGAAACTGTCGTCACCGACAAATTCGTCTTCGCAGCGATATCTTTCAGCGTAACCATGGCAGCCTCCTTTTTCGACATGTCAAACCTCGAAATTAATTTCCTTTATTTTACCTACATATAAAAAACGACTGCTATCCGCTAAAACCGGATAGCAGCCACTTATGCTTTTATTCCAGTCCAAGTTCCTTACGCAGCTTCAATGTGACTTCATTAAAATGTTGAGTTTGATCAAAGAACGGTTTATTCAGATCCGCACCTTCTTTGAATGCTTTTTGAACATCATCGCTCCACCATTGGACGTATTCTTCTTTCCCGACAATCGCACCAACAGGTTCTGCTCTCATCTCCACACCGATCGTTGCAAGAATGTTCGTACCTTTCCAAATCGGCGTTTCTACCAAGGCTTGCTTCATTTCTTGATCTTCAGTCAGCGGGAAATCGCCGTTCTGCATCATGAGCTTCTGCGCTTCTGCCGTGTGCATAAAGGACAAGAATTTCACAGCTTCAGCCGGATGCTTAGATGCGCTCAATACACCTATCCCCGTTCCTACGTTATAACCGATTTGTTTTTCTTTTCCTTTTGGTAAAGGCAGTACATCCCAGTTAAACTTCGCTTTTTCTCTGCGGTTTTTACCTTCCCAAACCCCGTGAATTTCAAATGCTGTTTTCCCTTTCAACCAACCATCGTCCGAACCCACTTTCGTAAGTTCTTCCCATGTCCCGATAGAGTGGTCGACACGCTGCAGATCAGCAATCCATTCAATGTCGCTTCTTCCAGACGGGGTATTTAACAAGCTTTGCTTCCAATCCTTATCCATAAAGTACAAGTTAGGTGTCGTGCCATTCGCTACCGGAAGGACCCCTGCCGTAATAATGGAGTTAAAATGTCCGTAAGCAATACCGTATTCCCCAGCTTTCGGATCCGTTATTTTCTTCGCAATCTCACGGTATTGATCCCATGTCCAATCATTCTTTGGCATCTCAATTCCTTTTTTAGCAAGCAAATCTTTGTTGACGAACATAATGATTGGATTCTCTGCTCTCGGCAGTGCAACTTGCTTGTTTTTGAATTGCAGCGCTTTCAAAGAATCCACTGGTATTTTGGCTTTGCTCAGCACAGGGTCGGATTTCATATAAGGAGCTAGGTCAAGCAGCAATTCACCTTTGCCCCAAGGGAGAACATCTTGCACCCAAGTGATATCGCCTGGTGTACCAGCTGCTTGCAGTGCTGCCGCTTTTTCCATAATATCCCCAAGTCCACCTTTACCTTCCGGTGTTTGCTCCACTTGGATCTTGATGTTCGGGTTTTTTTGCTGAAACATGTCCAGATATTTCTTCTCAGCATCCGAAAGCCCAGAGCCTCGAATATATTTCAATGTGACAGGTTCTGTCTTGGCCGTAGCCTTCGGCGCATCTGTAGCACCTGGCTGTGTAGAACTCGCAGCCGGCTCATTCGAACTTGAACATCCACTTAGCATAATCGAAGACATCATGAGTGCGGAAAACAGCATAACCGGTAATTTTCTTTTCATGTGAACCCTCCATTTGTTTGTTATCAGCCATCTTGGATGTTCAAACTAAGAAGTATCTCTACAACCATCATATAAAATTATAGTTTAAAATACAATACATTTTTTAATTCAATTTTTATTATTTTAGTTTAATTTTATATTCAGTCAATAAGTCCTGTCCGCTCAATACCTTCGACAAACCACCTTTGCGCAATCATATAGAGGAGCAATGGTGGAAATACAATGAGAAAGGCCCCCGCCATCTTCGTTCCTTCAGTAACTGGATTGTTCATTTGTGCTTCAGGAACAGGATTAGGACCGAAAATCACCGTCTCCAGAGATCCTAAACGCAGGGATAGTGGTGTAAAGTCCGTGGATAGAAAAAAGGATGTCATGTAAAACTCGTTCCAGTACCAGACAAATGAGAATAAGAACACCACCAAGCAAGCGGGCAGCGACAACGGGAAAATAATGCGGAAAAACAAGCGGAATACGGACGCACCGTCAATCATAGCCGCCTCTTCCAACGCTTTTGGCAGTGAATTGAAAAACTGACGGAAAATAATAATAAACAATGCGCTTTTCAACCCTTGCCCGAACAACGCTGGAACCAAGAAAACAAATGGCGTATTTAACCACCCTAATTTACTAAAAATAACGTAAAGCGGGATGATGATAATTTGTGGCGGAATGAGAAAGGTCAAAAAGACGAGACCGAAGATCAGTTTCTTTCCCGGAAATTTTAGACGTGCCAATGCATAGCCAGTCATGCCGCAAATCAACACCTGGATGAGTGATCCAAACAGAGCAATTGTCGACGTGTTCAGAACCGCTTCGGGGTATTTCAGCCCCTTAAAGGCCCGTTCTAGATTGCTCCAGTCAAGAGTACGTGGAATCCATTGTACCGTTGGGTCCAGTAAATCCCCTAGACTTTTGAGCATGGTAGTCACCATATAGAAAAAAGGCTGCAAGTACAAAAACGCTACGATAGACAGTAAGTAATAAATGACTATTTTGGCCAACCAGCCATCATTCGTGTTTTGTCCGAGAATTAACAGCTTTATTTTCTGAGCCTTTTTCCCTTCCACAAACGATTGAACCGATTGGGCTATTTCTCTGAGTGGAGTATCCGCCTTCATGCTCTAACCCTCCTTGACCGATTGGCGCTGTTCAGAAACCACAAGATCAATGCAATGACAATCATGATCAGTAAGAAATAGAACCAAGCTAACGCACTCGCGTATCCGTACCCTGTCGACATATTGAACATATGTTTACGGATTTGCTCCATAACAGGGTTCAACGGAAAGGTAAACAGATCTACCGTTGTATAGAGCAGATTCAGTGCAATGAACGGTACGATACTCGGCAATGTAATCTTCCAGAAACTTTCCCAAGGTGAAGCGCCATCGATTCGCACGGCCTCATAGATCGAGCGTGAAACCGTTTGGAAACCGGCAATAAAGATCAGAATCTGCACGCCGGACGACCACAGAATAATGATCATCATGCCTAAGAAGCTAATGATCGGATCTGCCAAGGATGGGCTGAAATTTTCAGCTACAAAGGTATCAATGCCATATTGTGAAATAAACGGTACATCGCCGGCTCCTTGTTTGAATAACTCTGTCAAGACCTGCCCTGTGGAGAAAATAACGGGAAGGAAGAAAATGGCCCGGAAAAGGAATCGACCCGGAAAATTTTGATTTAACAGAATGGCTACCAACAAGGAAAAAATAATGATGACAGGTAAGATGACGATCATTTGCTGGAAGAAGGCAATAATCTGCACACTGTATTCGTTATCCTTGAACAGCGCGTCCTTGAAATTCTGCAAGCCAACCCATTGGTATTTGAACCCGCTGCCGGTCAAGCTCACTTTATTGAAGCATAGGTACAATGACCACCCGATCGGAAACGCCATAAAGACGCTGAAACCGATGATCCAGGGGAGCATGAAGAGATAACCTACCCCATATTCTTTCCACCTAAAATGGAATCTGGCTCTCTTTTTACTGCGAGGGGAGATCTCTCTTTTCTCTGTTGTTTTCACGTTGTCTTGGATCATTGTATTCACCAACTCCCCCCCTTTTCCACTCGAAACGACAAGCTGTTATAGTCTACGATCACACTTATGCCATTCCCATATTGCGTTTCGAACACGCCATCACTTACTTGCCGATGATTCGTAATCGGTTGATCATAGACTGCGGCAAGGCGATCAAAATCTTTGTATTCCTTCAGTAGTTTATCTTTCCATGAGGCATAGCGGGAGCTGTATACGCCCCAAGAGTAGGTTTCCTGCAACGTACGCGTCGACTCGTAAGTCAGCATAAACGAAGGAACCGCACCGTATTCGACAGCTCTTAGAAACTCTTCTTGGTCATTATCCCGAATATTACCCGCTCCCATCGAATAGGAGATGTTGCCATGTAAAACAATTGGCGCGAAAGGCACCCTTTCATTAATATCATAGAAATGATTGATATCATTCGGCAGATTCTGAATATGTTTCGCATGCTGCAACGCATAGGCATTCCCTAAACTTATCCCGTTCGTCCCCAGCTCACGGTTTGAATAGTCTAGCATGTGTTGGTACACATAAGCCGAATCCTCTCGCTGATAGTTATAAGACGGATTATAGTCTCTAAAGAGCAGATTACCTATATCGGAAAACTGGATGCCATCGATGCCATAGCCCTTCAATTTGTCGCCGATGCTTCTCGTCAAGTTATACGAAACATTCGGCGTAAACCAAAACCAATCTTTATCCATCATGACATTGCCTTCAATGGAGCGGATACCGAATGATTTGGGGGAATGGTTAACAAATTCAGTGCTGGCTTCCACAACATCTGTTTTGAAGAGTACTTTGTAGCCGTTGCTATGGGAAGAATCGACGAAGGCTTGCAAGTCTTTGTCACCACCTAATTTTCCTTCCAGTGAAAAAAGTCTAGATGGACTTAGGCTGCCTTTTTCCTGCCACTGTTCATACGTAATATGCATGGCTTCAACGCCGCTTTTCTTCAAGTCTTCCTCAATATACTGCGCTTGTTTGAAGGTAGTCGCTGGCGTATATCCCGAGTTTCCGTTCCAGTCCGAATCCCCTCCGATTAAGGTGAGATCCAGCGGTACATGCGGAGTAGGCGCTAGTTTATTCGTGATCCGATTCGTATCCAACATATACGTCCGGTACGTCTGTGCCATGCCGACATAATTGGCCTGGTCACCCCTTAAAAAATGATAATCCACGACCCGGTCCTGTGCCGCCATCTCATCTTGGAATACGCGCACAGACTTCCCGCCGAGACTTAACCGGCGATCATATTCCTCCCGGTACACAAACTTCGTGCTAACGGAGTTCATATTACTGATAATGCCTGGCCGATACGCTTTGATGGACGCCGTATACTCGCCTTTATCAATGATAGCCAGAAATGCGTTGCTTCCTTGCTTCATTCCGAATACGGGCATCGAAACCGGACTCATATTGGTTTCAGGGAAGTTGCCTGTGGTAAGTTCCGCTCCATAAACCGGCTGCTCATAGCCTTTCCCAACCAGATCCTGCTCCTGAGGGAAGCGAATTAAGCCACCAGGGCCATCCGGTATGAATATGTACCCCGCTATCGAGTCCACGCCAGCCGCCCCGAAGAAAGGCAGCGATTCAATGGAAATCAGTTTGAATTTGTTCTTCTCCGAAATGCTTTGTACCGGGATGGACACTTTCACCCCATCATCCGTTAAGTCAAATTCCATCCGGAAACCAATTTCAATATCCTTGAAGGTGTAATCGGCTGCAAATCCTTGATTGGTTTGGGAGTAGGTAATCAAGGCATTCGGATCTTTCGCGTTTTTGATCTTGCGCTGAATTGCGGAAGCTTCGAAATATTCCATGATAAACGGAGATTCCAAATTAGTTCGCAGCGTTCCACCTACTTTTTCCTTGTCTAAGAGCTCCTGCTTCGCAAAAGCTGTCCATTCAAAGCCGGTCGAAAGATCTTTGACCGCTAAATTACCGGATTTTACATGTAGCTTTAAGGCATATCGTTGGTTTTGCTTCACGACTGTCCAGCCATTCAGGTCCGTCGCTGATGTGTTCAGAGCAGCACCTTGTGTGATCGGCATCCTTATGGTCTCACGTGGTGAGAAATCAACGGTTCCCGTAAGGGAAGCCGAAGAGGCGATCGTATATCCTCCTACACCAAGGATCACAAGCACAGCACCGGCTGCGATCCCTATTTTTCGGTTTTTCCAGATCGGTTTAACCAAGGAAAGCAACCTCCTTATACAGCTGATAGATAAAGTCCCACAGATTGAAGGTTAGTCCGATACCGACCGCAATGAACACCCAAATAATCCCAATCGTAAATACTGTCGTTACCGAATTGCGAATGTTCTCGATAAACTCAAAATTGTGCGTGACTTGGGTCTTAACAATAAACAACGTGCCGATCCATAGCCACATGATCGTTGTCAGCATCGTAATCAATATCTTCTCTTCAAGTACCAGAATGTTCGATAGAATCAGAATTGGAATCGAGAAAAGTATGTAAGGAACCATGGCGAATATGGCGCCCTGCAGCACTTCCCGAAAACGACCTTCGCCATCTTTAATCGTACTGATCAAATAGTTGGCAACGACCCATGTGATGACAGGCGCAGCCAAGAATATCATTTCTTGTCCCCAAGCAATAGCCTTCAGATTGGTCGGAAAAAAGCTAAAACCTGTCCAGTAAATCGTAGCCAATTTCGTGAAGAACAAAAGAAGAGTAAGCGTTCCAAGGCTCCAGAACGAGATCTTCCTGCCTTTTAAACGATAAAAACCTTCATACGGATGAAACATGGTATACACGCAATCTCGTAATTCATCTGCGATGTGCCGGAAGAAACGCGGAGCGCGCTGCAACAACACACCCAGCCATCGTTTGAGCACATACCGGTACAAGAGCCACAGCGCAAGCAACCCTGCCAACGTTCGGATCAGATCTTGGTCGATCCAGTGCATCCGATACGTCCAGAAAGCTTCCGAGTAACCGTCAGCATCGTACGTAATTCGAAAGTTAGTCATCGCCTCTTCGATACGGCCTTCTTTAATAGCTACTTCACCCAAGCCGCTGTACGTTAAGCTAATCAACTCGTTCTGTTCGAGAACCTTCTGCCAATTCTCTTTACTCCTCTCAAAGTCCCCGATGTAATAATCATAGGCAGCGCTTAAGAACGTTTGGCCAAAAGGGGTCCGCTCATACACTTGAATCATGTTTAATGTTTTATCCAGCACCCAGAGCTCATTCCGAGAATTGACGCCGATACTTACCGGGTAAGCCAATATCCCCTTCTGTTCCGGTGCCTTGAACGTTTTACCAAACCGAAACATTTCCGTACCGCCAGGGCTATGAATCGAAATCATGCCCAAGCCTCGCGTCTCTCTGCTAGCCAACCGCTGATCCAGCACATACATGAACTGCTTGCTGTCCATCGCAACATCCACAATTTGATCGGAATCATTGAATTTGACTGTTTTTAAATTCTGAAATCGGTCCGTTCCACCTGCACTTAATTGCTTAATTTGGCTGGAGGTTACTCCCTTCGTATCCGTGTAAATGAACCCTTCGCTGCCTAAGGTGACATTGCTTACCTCCAGCGGGCGAATTGCCGTTTCTTTCTCTAATTGATCTTTCGTGAAAAGGAGTCTTTTCAAGCGATCCATCACAGAAGCCGTGGATTTATTCCCACCGAAGAATCCTTCAAACTCGCCTGTTTTTCCAATTCGCACCATGCCTTGATAAGCACCTTTAGACACGACATAGAGAACATCTCTGGCGTCTACGACCATTTTGACAGGTACAAAATAGAAATCCTTAGGGAGATAAGGAGAATTCGGCTTCTTCATCTCCTTGATAAAAGCACCCTTGCTGTCATAGACAACAACGCGCTGATTGCCTGTGTCGGCAACATAAATGGTACCGTTATTCGTGACAAATACACCCTCAGGCGCCCGTAATTGCCCAGGCCCTTTCTCCTTGCCAATCTCTCTCACATATTTGCCATGTGCATCTAATTGCACAACACGTTGATTGCCCGTATCGGCGACAAACACCTCATCCGAGCTTGTTATAAACAAGTCAGAAGGACTATTGAACGCCGTTGGTCCCATGCCAACAATGGTATCGCCGGTCGTATAGACATCCTGCATCCACGATATGTAATTGCCATCTGATGTTTGATTCACATAAAAGGTATCGTATGGCTGCGAAGCGCGGGCGGATGCCGGAAAAAGAAGCATGAAAACCAGCGCAATCCAAACGATGTTTTTGCTTGTAAGCATACAAGACCCTCTTTCCATCATAGCTTCGTGCTCCTCCGCCCCGTCGTTACTTCACGCCGGAGTGCAGCATCGTCTCCATAATTCGTTTTTGGAAAGCTAGAAACACGAACAAGTTAGGTAAAAACATGAGCAATCCAGCTGCTGCCGCCATCCCTTGCCCGGCAATCGTATTGCCGCCAGCTGCTGCTGTCGTTAACGTCGTTATATAGTACGGCAGCGTCTTCATCGTTTCATCCTGCATAAACAGCGTAGAAGCCTGCGTATCTCCCCATACCCCTTGAATGGTGATAATGGAGATTGTCGCGACAGCTGGAAATGAGAGCGGAACGACCATTTTGAAGAAAATTCGCAGTTCGGATGCACCGTCGATTTTGGCGGCCTCGAGCAATTCATTTGGAATTTGATCAATAAATTGCTTCATCAGAAATACAGCAACCGGTGATGCGACGAATGGCAGAATGTGCCCCAAGTAGGTGTTGTTAATGTTTAGCCAACTGATCATTAAATAACGCGGGATTGCGACGGTTTCCGGCGCATACATCAACGCCAACATGATGACACCCATAATAATCGCTTTGAACATGAATTTATGCTTAGAGAGCACATAAGCGGCCATGCAGCTCGAGACGATAACCGCAACCAGTGTGAAAATGACAACAATAATACTGTTAAATAAATAGCGGGTAAACGGCACGGCGCCTGTTGATGTACGTTGAAACAATTCATAAAAATTCGACAGTGTTGGCTGTTTGACGATAAAGGTAGGCGGAAAAGCAAATAGCTCGCTAAATGGTTTAAACGCATGATTCACGATAAAAACGATGGGAAGGGAAAGGAAAGCCGCAGTCAGCAGCAAGATTATTAACAGTACAAGCTCCGACCAAGTCATTCTTCGAAATTGCTGGACGAGTGTCGCCACCCCTATTCACCTTCCTTATGGCTAAACAGCCGATAGCTGAGTTTCATCGCAAAATACGAAATAATGAGAAGCACAAAGGACACCATCGAGGCATAGCCTAGCTCGTAGCGAAGAAAGGCATAATCATCGATGTGATTCAGAATAAGATGTCCAGAGTATTGCGGGGAAATCTGCGCCCCCGACAATTGTGTCGAAATGGCTCCCGCTTTCAAAGTCCCGACAATCGCCATAACGGAGCTAAATAGCATTTGCGGCTTCATGGAAGGTACGGTGATGTAGTAGACTTCCTGCAGGCGATTGGAAATCCCATCAATGCGTCCCGCTTCATACAACTCTTTGTTAACAGTATCAAAGCCAGCTAGCATCGCCAGGAAACCGACACCAAAGCTCATCCAGATCGTCACGATAATCATAATATTTAAGAAATACGTTGGTGTCTGCAGCCAGAGAACGGGAGATTGAATAAATCCTAAATTTAGTAGAAAGTTATTCAAATATCCCACATAATCGCCGCTAAAAGCAGCCTGCCAGACCACGGTGAGCGCTACGCCTCCTACCATGGAAGGTGCATAAAAAGCGAGCGAGACAATATCGCGAATACTCTTCGGCATCTGGTAGATTAACCAAGCTACAAAAAATGTGAGCAGGTACCCAATCGGTCCCACGAAAAAAGCAAATTTGATCGTATTGGGCAGCGCATATTTCATAAAAATCTGATCTTGTGTCAGTAAGGATATGAAATTGCTAAAGCCAATAAATTTGGGCGATTGAAAAGCATCATACGAAGTGAAGCTCATAAACATCGCCATAAACACAGGCACTAAAATAAAGAAAGTAAAGCAGATTAAGAACGGTGCCAAAAATAGAAAGGACAGCCTTTGTTGATACAAAGTTGACACCAACTTGTGGATCGAGAACACAGACAATCTGGATTGTACCGTACGTTTTGTCGTCATCACATTTGGTTTCATTGGCGAACGGCCCCCCAATCATATGGCTGGTTAAACGTCTCCACATTCAAATTATCGGTAGGCAAAATGCCTAGATTTTTTTGCTTCCGCACCATTTCCTTCTCAAGAGAAACCGCCCCTTTATCGAGCGAATCCTTTGGCGGCAGCTTATTGACAACAACTCGGTTCCAAGCAAATTCCATCTCGCGAGACAGAAAATATCCACCAGGGATATTCGGCACATTTTTCACCCAACGATTCTGCTCTTCAATCACAGCCAAGTCTTCCGATGGCCACGGCATCGAAGCGAGTGCTCGCATATTTGCTGTATTCCAGCGGTACGCAATGCCATAGTACGACTCTATCTCACTACCGTATTGAAGCTGCACCGCATCTGATGTCCACCATTTGAGGAACTCCCATGCTTTATCTTTCTTATCACTTTTATCTAACATCATGGCAGACGACATCGTATTCTGCGACCATCTGGCAATTTCACCATCTGCCTGCTTGACGCCCGGTATGGGTGCAATGCCCCAGTCACCAACAATTTCTGGCGCAGAGGACAGCAGTTGCAGATACGTATTATAATCCGAAACCCCGATTGGCATATCCCCCAGTTTAAAATGGTTAAAAAACGAAGGGACATCTTTCGGAAGATCGAATTTATTAAATAGATCTGTCCACAACTTAAAGGCTTCATAGCCCTCTTCTGTTTCAAATGCCGCTTTCAAGCCATCCCTCGAGTAAAACTCTGCCCCATACATATAGAAGAAGGGTACATAGTCCTTGTTTGGATAAAAGAAAGACAAACCTTTCTCTTGCAGCGTTGGAAGTATTTTTCGAACCTCATCCCACGTTTGCGGAACTTCGATACCCAGCCCCTTCATCACGCTCTTGCGATAAAATAACAGATGAAATACCTGTGTTTCAGGCAGTGCGTACACACCATGGTTATAGTTCATGTTTCGCATTGCGCCCGGATTAAATCGCGCAGCTACTTCCTCATAATCGCTGAACGTCTTCAAGTCCGCAGAAGCACCTCGCATGGCAAAATCAACAGGGGTGTCCTGAGCTACGCCAAGCGCAAGATCTGGTTGATCCCCTGCCGCATTACTTAGCGTAAGTGCATTAGGATCTGGCATGAGATTGACGTTCACTTTGATACCCGTAGCAGGTGTGAAATCCTGATTAATCATCTCCTGCAGCAGCCCTGCATAATCTCGGTTACGGCCAATCCAAATCTCAAGCCCGTCTTTCTTGTTTTCTTCTCTTGTGTCGTACTTTTGATAGAAGGTACGAAGAAAGTTGCCAGCCGAATACGCCATTTGTGATACCATATTGGATTCTTTCAACCCCGTCTTGGCCTCTGGCGCACGTAAAACCAAGTAATCAAGTGTTAGGCTTTGATCATTATATGTATCCAACCACGTGCTAAGCCGCGTCTTCAAATCCGGGAACACTTTAAGTTTATTCGGGATTTTGTCCACATCTTCCATCAAGTCTTCCACCATCGCAGCAGCCATTCGAATCGTGTTTGTAGCCGTTGTAGCGCTCTGGTTAAGCCCATTGAGGTAATCAGTAATGAGATTTAAACGGTCCAAAATCGACTGAAGTCGCTCACTAATATCAGGCATATAGCTATCCAAATCCCAAGTTCGATAGGTATCTCCAGCATTTGCCCCGTAATCGCCAGTTACTTTGCGCAACTCCTGCTCAAGCGTGTTCACGTCGCTAATTGTAGAGGTTAAAGACAAGAAAGCTTGATCAACCAAGGAAGCGTCCGCGATCATTCGAATCTCATGCTTGCCTTTCCCCAAATAGAACTGATATGGTTTTCCTTGTGCATCCTGAAGCGTATAAATTTCCAGCCTATCATTATAAGGAAACGTGTAGTGCAGCATCTCCTGAAAAGGAACGGCGCCATCAATCATTACCGTACGATATACATTCGTTTTACCTTGAAACCGTTGATAATATTTGGTATCTAATTCATACCAACCCGTTTCGGGGACATCGATTTGCCAAGCAATCCATTCACCCGGTTTCTTCCACTTCTCACCATCTATGACATTATAGATGATCCGCCCTTTCGGATCAGGCGACACTTGCGATTCATTGCGCGTGCCGGTTTGAATGGACGTATGTGATTTAGAACTAAGCTGTTCCGCTTCAAATTTGATAAACCATTGTGGATCAACCTGTGTCCTAGGCTTATCCTTCACATAATCCTTGTAACTTACAATTTGGTTAGGGGCGACCAAGCTGATTGATTTCCATAACATAGGCTCGTTGACGGCCTGAAAGCGAATCGTATGTTTCCCTGCTTTCAAATGAAAAGCGATCGGTTGAGAAGATACATTGTAATCCGTATACCGCATCGTCTTCCATTCCTTTACTTGCTCTTGCTGGGAACGAATCTCATTACCCAACACATCCTTCTTATAAGGGAACGTTTGATCCTGCCACTGCTTTAGAAACTCCACGGACTTCGCTTCAGCAAAAGGCAACTTTCCATCGATTTGTAAACCATAAAAAATGGAGCTGGAACTCTCACTCTCCGGTTTGTAAGCGATCTCCAGATTGTACAGCCCCTCTTCAGGGACTCCAATCTCCCATTCGACCGCCCCTGCACCGTTCTGCCAGTGGAGAACGTCAGTGCCAGACGCTGAATCCTTTACTGTTGCCGTTTTGGCCCCATCCTTCGTTGCCAAGATACGTGCCGAAGGAACCGTTATCGGTTGGCCGGTATACCCTTTCATGCTTGCTGCCGCATATTGGCGCTGAAGTTCCAAATAATAGGGGATTCCTTCGGCATTCACAGTAGGAAGTTGCACACTTTCAGCAGAAACGACGGGATACGTGCTCTGTCCCAGATTAGATCTAATTGCGTAAAATCCGACGATAATTGCGAGAATCGTAGTGTAGGTTATCGCTTTCCGATATTTCATCATTCTGCCTCCGTTCCATCTAGCAGCAGATAGAGTTTCCTGATTTTTCATCAAAGAAATGTGCCCTATTCATGTTCAGCGCGATTTCAAGCGATTCGTTAGCTGCATAATTCTCCCGGGCTTCGACGACTCGTGAGATCAGTTGATCTTCGCCAATTTTCAAATAGAGAAACGTGTCAGCACCCATCATCTCTTTGATCTCCATTAAAGCGCTTACTTTCCAGTCCTGAGCTTCACTGACTGCTTGCTGATCGCTAATTACGTGCTCTGGCCGTATGCCAAGGACAATTTCTCGCAAATTGCAGGTTGTCTTCCTGAAAAAAGGATAATAAGATTCCGGAACCCGCAAGTTCAAACGTTTATTCATAAAATAAAACTTTCCTGAGCTCTCGCTTATGGATCCTTTGATAAAGTTCATCGCTGGTGACCCGATAAAGCTAGCCACAAACAGATTGGTTGGATTGCTGTAAACCTCTGCTGGTGTATCCACCTGCTGGATGACGCCATCTTTCATAACGACGATACGTGTCCCCATGGTTAATGCTTCCGTCTGATCGTGTGTGACGTACACAGTAGTCGTCTGCAGCGCTTGATGCATCTTGATTAACTCGGCTCTCGTCTGAGTTCTGAGCTTCGCGTCAAGATTGGAGAGCGGTTCATCCATTAAAAATACCGCAGGTTCCCTGACAATCGCTCTGCCTAAAGCGACGCGCTGCTTCTGCCCCCCGGAGAGTTGATTCGGTTTTTTATCCAAATGATTCGTAATTTCAAGAATGCGTGCTGCTTTTTTGACTCGCAGTTCAACCTCATGCTTAGCAACCTTGCGAAGCTTGAGCCCGAGTGCCATGTTTTCGTAAACCGATAAATTCGGGTATAACGCATAATTTTGGAACACCATCGCAATATCTCGGTCTTTGGGCGAAACGTAATTAACGAATCGACTTCCAATGTAAATTTCTCCTTCGGATACTTCTTCTAATCCGGATAGCATGCGCAGCGTTGTTGTTTTACCACATCCCGAAGGTCCAACTAACACCAAAAACTCACCATCCGCAACTTCAAGATGGAAATTATTCACCGAGGGCTTCTTTTCTGACTTATAGTACTTACATACATGATTAAAAGAAATACTAGCCAATGTACTCACCTTCGTCCCTTCTCGATCGCTGGTTAGTTAGCATTCACTAACATCTTAGACGACTCCATGTTAGATTTCAACCTTTTTTTACTAATATTTTACTATAATTAATGGTTCAGAAGGGTATTTAATATGATCAACAATGACATTTTTACAGTTTTTTAAAATCACTTCAAACGTCATTTGCTTTGGGGACGGGTATCGCTCAGAACGTTTGACAACATTATTTCGGACAAATACACCGTTTACACTTTGCCCCTTCACTAAGTAGGGGTGAAACGCAATAAATGTATTGTTTTCAATGATAATGTTCGCGTGATAACAATCCCCTTGACTATCTGGTTTCTGAATCTCTGGATCGATGTCGATTGCCGCGCTCCCCCATTCTGGGAAGCAAGTATTACAATCTTGGAAAACATTATTACGTATGGTAATGTCTTGAACCGCACCGGATTCGAACCAATAATTAGCGTCTCCGGAGATTTTGATTGCAGCACCAGGTGTGGAAATCGTATTCCCTTCGATCCACACTTTCCCCGAGGTGGTGATCAGAAATCCTCTAGCTCGGTTGCCCCTCGCGATACAATTCCGAATGCGTAAGTCAGCAGCCCAAGACACATTCTCCACGGCACTATGCAAATCAATCGAGTTCGGCAGCTTACGATCAAACGTGACGAGATAAAACTCAGGATTCAAGCAGCGAACACTTTTCACTAGCGTTTCGAAATGAGGCATCAGGCTTTGCTTCTGGATAAATCGCACACGCTCACCCGGAAGGAATACTTCCGCACCTCTTTGCTGCTTATGATTCAATCTGAGCAACAGCGTATCCTCAGCGATGCGTTTGAAGAATGTCATATAAATGCCATGTACATTACAAGGATCATCCATTTGATTCTCAAACAGGCAACCTTCGATGTCGATGATACCGCGGCAATACACAAAATGTGTCGCATCCGCCGATGTTGTGAATAATCGGTTGGTGCCCTCTCGCAGCTTCACATTAAACGACTGCAAGCTAATGTTCTCACTTCTTTGCCCAATAACCCCCATACCAATGGTATGGTGCATATCAATGGCCATGAGCTGCGTATCCGTGCTGTTGTTGATAAAGAATCCAGGACAGTCACGTTCTCCGCATTGGAAAATCAATTGGCTCCCTAATTTCGGGAGCTGGCTGCCTGCCTCCGAGAACCGCACGACACCAGGTGAAACTTCCTTCACGTGTAACTTTGCATAGTTCCCATAGTTCAGGTAGTCCCCTGATTGAAACAGAGGTGATTTTGTAAGCGGATCCATTTCAATTATGCCTTTGCAAGGTTCTTGCCAACCTTCACCTTTGAATACTAACTGTCGATCAACAATGTCGTACGGATAATCCCATGGGATCTCCACATCAAAAGACTGATTGGCAACACCAATGACTTGCCCTTGTGACAACATGGGCCGCTCCCAATCGATGGTAAGGTTCTTCACCGTCATTTCCTGACAGCCATCAAGCACAAAGGGAAGTGTTAAGCCATGGAAAATAAATTCGGAACCCCGGCCGTCAATCGTCAGCCCTTTCATGCCAATCAAAGGGAAAGTAATTCGCCGATTCTTGTTTTGATCGTGATTCGGAATGAAATATTGGCGCTCTACCGCATACTCCGGCCAGAAATGGTACGTCCCTTTTGGGAATACAAGGGTTGGGCGTTCTAGTTCTTTACACTTTTCAATTGCTGCAAATACAGCTAGGGTTGCATCTGACCCTTGGTCAGGCTCTACTCCAAAGTCTTTCATATTTACAATGGACAATACCAACTCTCCAT
Organism: Paenibacillus qinlingensis; assembly: GCF_031455095.1. Taxonomy (GTDB): domain Bacteria; phylum Bacillota; class Bacilli; order Paenibacillales; family NBRC-103111; genus Paenibacillus_E; species Paenibacillus_E qinlingensis_A. Next base: position 333,650 of record NZ_JAVDSB010000001.1, on the reverse strand, counting down.
TTCCTATGATTTAGTTTAAATTTTAGTTTATTATAGTAAATTAGTCAATGACTATTTTACTTTATAACCTGTAATTCATTCCTAAAGGCACAATAAAAAAAGTCTGTCTCAGGATCGACCTGAAACAGACTTTTGTCATGTGTGATAACTAAAGGGTTTGTCTTTCTACAAACCGTGTTGGCAAAATATAGCGTACCGGGAAGCCGCGGTCTTCTTTTAACCGGGAGATCGCGGCTTGCACAGCCATAACCCCAATCTCAAAGGTCGGGACACCGATCGTCGTAAGTCCAGGCGTCAAATACGCCGCCATTTCATTGTTGTCAAAGCCAAGGATTTTCACTTTTTCGGGTACTTGAATACCATGATCTCTAAAAGCATTCATCGCTCCAATTGCGATGATATCACTCGCTGCAAAGAAAGCCTCTGGCAATTGATTATTTCCTTCCAAATAAGCCGACATCGCGGTTTTTGCGGCACCAGCATCCCATTCATCATGTGCAACGATGAAGGCTGGATCCACCTTTTTATCCAGAATTTTATTCGCATCCACGAAAGCTTCATACCTAGAGCTATACGTAGGACCAATGTACCCCACCCGCTCAAACTGGTTAACGAATTTGGTTTTGAGCCACTTGAGTGTCTCCGGGTAAAAGTCGACGCCTACATAATCTACATGTTCAGGAAAATAGCTCGGTTCAATACCTGCAACGGTCACCTGAATATGTTTATTTTTGAGCATATTGAGGTATTCTTCTTCCGTTCCTGCCACCCAAACAACCGCATGCACACCTGACTCTAACAGTCGATCACATAACTCCTCTGGCTTGTACAAATCCAAATTCAAACAATTGAAGGAAATCGATGATCCACTTTTCACCGTTTCGGACTCAATCCCTTTAATAATGTGATATCCGTAGGAACCTTGCGCCGCATAGGACGACTGTCCAAGCACGTAGGCCAACTTATAGCCACCCTGCGTATCGCCATCTTTACTGGGCTTCGGTTTTTTATTTTTTACTTTATAATTCATACTTTCAACTAAAGACCAAATTAATTTCTGCGATTCCTCACTGCAAATACTTGTATCGTTAAAATTCACGACACGGGAAACCGTTGTGACCGATAAATTCGTCTTTTCAGCAATATCTTTCAGCGTTACCATAGCAGCCTCCTCTATTCGACATCCGTGCATGGACTCATCCGACCTGTATATCGAATTCCTTTATTCATTAATTTAAACGTTTAAATATGAAATAAAGCGATTACATCATGAAATAACATGCATGCCTATACAGTCAGTATACTAGATCACAAACAAAAAAGCAGTAAGAAACCCGAATTCTTAACTGCTTTTTTACTTTATTATGCTGCTTTGGTTTTATTATTTACTATAAATAGCTGTTTTATCATGAATGGTTAACTCGCAAACTGCGCTTTTTACTTCTAATCGATAAGCCGCTACAAATCAACAGGACTAAGCAAGCCAGCGTATACGGATAATTGACATCCAAGTCTAATAGAAATCCAGCTGCAATAGGCCCAGCTATATTACCAAGACTCGTAAAAGCGGAATTCAAACCGGCAACATAGCCTTGTTGATCCTCAGCCACCATAGATAATTGGGTACTAATGGCCGGCCGTAAGATATCGATCGCCAAAAATACAATAAAGGTAACAGCAAAAATCATCCAAAATTGGTGAACAAAAAGCGTCAGAAGTATAAACAAACCTGCAAAGAAAAGGCAAAGTGTAATGACGCGCTGCTCCCCAAACCTTTTCAATAACCAGCTGAATGCCGTAACTTGAACGACAGCGCCAGCTATAGACCCGAACGTAATAATAAAAGCGATATCCTTAGGCTGAAAACCAAATTTTTGATCCACAAACAGTCCATAGATCGTTTCATAATTAGCAAGTCCGAAGGACATAACAAAAACGATAATTAAGCTAAAGAAATAGGGCTCTCTGTAGGCATATCTCAATTGAGAGAACAGACCTCTTCGTTCAACTATACTAGAGGGTGTATCGGATATGTTCTCTTGCGTCCGACGCGACTCCCGAAGGATAAACAGTGTGATACATGCCGCGAAAAGCCCCGCGGCTCCTGCAGCGTAAAAGGGGACACGAATCCCAAATTCAGCAATATAGCCGCCTATACCAGGTCCAATAATAAAGCCCGTTGTAATGGAGGCTGTGATATATCCCATCCCTGCCGCACGTTCTTTCGGTGTCGTAATATCAGCTGCGTAAGCCATTACGGCCGGCATTATCATGGCTGCACTGATGCCGCCTAGCATTCTCGATACAAAAAGCAATTGAGACGAACTGGCTAATCCAAACAATCCCTCAGAGACAGCAAATACAAGCATGCCGATGACAATCATTTTTTTCCTGCCGAAGGAATCGGCTAGTCGGCCGGCCAGCGGTGAACAAAGCAGCTGCGTCAATGAGAAGGAGGCAATCAATAAGCCAATAATTCCTCCTGTAATACCTAGACTATCCATGAATTTAGGCATAATAGGGATAACAAGTCCAATTCCGGAAAAAACTAAAAAAAGATTAAGCATGAGCACCAATAATGCTCCCTGATGTCTTGTTAATAATGTCATTTGTAAATCCTCCTATACGCTAATAATACTGAACATATATTCAGTATTATGGCAAAAAAAAGGCTAGTGGATCCGCCTGGAAATCCCCAACAGAAACACATCCATAGCCAACCGATATGCCGCTAGCGCTTCCTCTCGTTCCATCCTTCGGCTATGTTGACTGAGCCCAAGCAACAGACTGTCCAAGATAATCGCGAGACCGGACACATTCGCACTTTCAAATTCATTGTTATCGATCCCCTTCTGAAGCAACTGCCGATTAAAGTCAATGTACCCTTTAACCATTAGATTTATTCGCTCCTCTACTTCTGGGGCTTTCTCCGCATTATTGAAAAACTCATCAGCAGCCCTCGTCAACGGATGATTGAGTTGATCAAGTGCCAAGTATTCAACCATGCCATATAATTTATCGGTTGTCGTCGTGTACAGCTTTTCCTTGACCAACCAGTTACGATCCCATTCCCTGTTCCAATCCTCAAGTAAAAATAAAAATAGCCCTTCCTTGTTCTTAAAATGATAATAAATGTTACCTGCACTGCACCCGACTGCTTTTACAATGTCTTCAATCGCGGTTGCTTTGTACCCTTTTTGAGCAAATAAACCTCTGGCCGCATCAGCGATTTTCTTCTTCGTTTGCTCGGTTTGCTGTTGCTTTTTATTCACACATGCTTCACCACTTTCTAGCTATCCGATCCTGTAAAATGAGAATCAAATTAATACTGAACATTTATTCAGTATTATAGGTGATTTTTCAAATCTTTGCAAACTTCACTAGTGTTCGACTACTTATTTGACACTTATTCCATCAATTCTGCTATTTTCAGGATATCATCCATCGTAAAAAGGGACGCCATAAGCGCCCCTTTTCATTTACTTTTCTTTTTTAAGCAAAATAATCATTCCGTCATTCGCCGGCAGACTACACTGTGCAATATACCCAGTTATGGAAGGATTTTGCCCATACCAGCACTCGGCCACTTTCCACCCGTCAGCCAAGCTAACCGACTCCTCGCTTACAACAGGCGAGTAGTTGATGATCACCGCAACCCTTGTCCGCTCGTCAATCGGATGCTCGGTTATTCCCCAATTCGGCGTCTCTGCGCGCATAACGCGGCTTCCGCTTCTAATTTCGGCTGAGACCTTCTCATACAACTTCCAAAATGGATTCTCCTCTGGGCGGAAGCTCGTCCCTTTGCCTTGTACCATCGCCAGCTCAACTGGCACGGATAGGAAATAGACGGTCCCCTTTCCATAAAAAGCCTTCGTCAAGACGGGATTGCCATCCGACTCCTCAGCCAGCACTTCTGCCCGATCATTTCGGAAAGTGAGGCAGAATGAGGCCGGAATGGACATCTGCACGTTGCCGCTTTCTGCTGCCAATGTCAGCTCCACAGGCTCAGCACGACGCTGGCGGTTCACCACAGTCAATCCTGTCAGTTCGGCAAAATTAAGTGTGTACCCGTCATCCGTTGACATGTACAAAGTTGCACCATCGGCTACTCTGCGCAACAACTCTTCCCAACGTTGCTTTGGGATACCTAGCACGCCGCTCAAACTAGCCAACAGGTAGATATCGGCTTGCTTTAATGGTTGATCCTCGAACTGGTACGCGAGATCAAACCCCGCCTGCTTCGCCAGCATAAAGGAACCTAACGCCGCAGCCCAGTGATCCTGGGATGTATTCACAATGCAGACAGCCTCTGTTATCCGTGGAGGCAGTTTCGGCGTCGGCAGCGATTCAATAGCTTTCTTCAGCTTGCCCATCTCCTGCAAGGCTGGTTTTACGCGCCCCTCTTCGGTCAACAAGCCAAGCTCGCCTTCGCAGGCAACCCAGTCGTAGGGCGCATGCTGTAGCTTCGTCTGGTCGTTGGCACACCACCACAGCAAGCCATCCAATCCATGTGCCCATTGCGACAGCATACTGGTCCGTGCAAAAGCAGCCGCCGTTTCCTCACTGCATACCATAGGGCCCATCGTCCCCATTTCTTCTGCAAAGCTCGGTTTGCCCCCGATCTGTCCATAAAACAAACTTTCCGCAGTCGCATGGATGGTGGGTCTAATCGTATCCAATGGATCAAAGTCCATGTATGGCGTCCAGAACGGATACGGATGTGTGGTCAAAATATCCGTTAGCTCTCCCTGATCTTGCATCGTCCATTTCCCCGCGGGAAGCAGACTATGCATGCCCGAAACGAGCGGCCGGGAGCTATCAGCGGCTTTTATCGCGTTTGCGATCGAAGAAGTCCACAGCCAGGCTTCTTCCTGGCTCGCAACTTCGCCCATCTCATTGCATTCATTGCCCAAATCCCATGCGACAATCGTAGACTCATGCTTCATCTCCGATATAAAATACCGCACAAATCGCACCTGCCAACGAATCGCATCAGGGTCGGTCAGGATGGGTTTACCTTGCAGTGCGGGAGGCACAAACAACCTTCCGCTCATCCAGCCCGCAAGCAGCCCAACGATCAATTTCAAACCGTGGCGCTCGGCAATAGCTGTAAAGACTCTGAATCTGTCCATCATGATTTCGGAAACCCCGGCTTGTCCTGCAGCCGTATCCGGCAATCGGTCTTCACCAAATCGATGCCCATGCCGTTTTCCGCGACCCGTATACAGGGTATTTATGGGCTGAAAATCGGGCCAAAGCGGAAATACACGCAGGATTTCAACACCTGCAGCCGCTAGATTTTGCAAATCTCTATCTACTTGCTCCGGACGCCAGTCCGACCACATCGCCGTCCCTGCATGCGAAGCCCAGTAATTAACTCCAAGAAAGAATGAACTTTCTACTTGAAACATAGCATTCATCGTCTAATTATCCCCTTCCACACATTCACACATGACATTCTTTATCTGTTTCTAGCCTACTAAAGATAAGAGAAGTAAACTATAATGAAGATATCAAAAAATATAACAATTCTACTATCGCTGTGTTTGCTAAAAGGAGCCTAGGTACATACATGACGAACATCACGCCTTACTGGGAAGCGAACAAAGATCAGTCGCACAGTGGTAATGTCGAACGTCCATTCTATATAGGATCGCTTAAAACCACAACAGAAGGGTACTCCATTGGACACCATTGGCACTATCATATGGAACTCGTATATTGGGCCGAAGGAAGAGGCACCGTGACGACAGGCAGTTCCACATTCAACGTCCAAGCTGGCGACTTGGTACTCATTCCCCCTTGCGAAGTTCATGCTGTGCAGATTGAACCTCATCTTTCAACGCTCCATTACGTCATTGGGTTTGACCCTGAACTTATATCGCCAATGCCCCAGCTAGCTTTCGACTTAAAATATCGACTGCCTTATGCCATGAATCGAGAGCTTAATTGGAACTTACTCAAGCTTTCGAATGAACAGAATCATCGATTAGAAGCCATGATTACCACAATGCATAACGAATTTAGATCCAGAGAGATCGGCTTTGAGCTCACTGTTACATCAGGGATTCACCAACTTATGCTGTTTTTGCTCCGTCACAGCTCCCTGCTTACCCACTCTACTCCGAACGCTGCGACTCATGGCGCTGAGCGCTTACAAACTTTCGTCCACGTGCTAGCCTACATCGATGAGCATTCCCACGAGGAGTTGAATGCGGTCGACGTTGCGCGAGTGGCGATGATGAGCTACAGCCGGTTTGCCACTGTTTTTAAACAATTCATGCACATGCCGCTGGTCAAATACATCACGTTTCTGAGAATAAGAAAAGCCGAGCAATTGCTGCTCGACCCCTCTAAACCAATTACGCAAATTGCCACAGAAACCGGGTTTAATCATACCAGTTATTTTATCAAGCATTTCCGATCCCTAAAGGGAATTTCCCCTATGCAGTATCGGAAGAGGCAGCTCGGTCTATAGCTCTATGGGGCCACATCACTATACGTCGTTCCCCATTTGTAATTATCGTAATAGACCTTCAGCGTATTGTTCTGGGCACCGCGTTAACCGATGCGCCTTCAAGGTCGATTGTCGCAATGACACTTGCTGAAGCCGAAGCAGCGAAGAATGTCAAAGAACCTACAACGCTGATCAATCCCAAAGTCCATTTTCTGTTTTTCTCATAAATAATGGCCTCTTGTTTGTCGATCAGGTGCGGAATACATAATCATCATGCGACAAGGTTCCCAGCTGGTTGCTTTGGCATTATGCCAAACACCTCTCGGAATGCGCAGCATCATCCCTGGCTTCAAGTGAAAACTTTCATCGCCCAATGTGTGATCACATTCACCAGAAAGTACGAAAATAAATTCCTCACAGTTCGGATGATAATGCTTGTTATTCTCAGCTCCCGCATGGATATAGACCATCCCGAACGTCATTTCACATTCAGGATCAATTTCCTGACCACATAACCATTGAATTTTGCCCCAATCGAGATCAAGCACATGTTTTTCGTCCGTCAAACTTGTAATCGTTGCCATGTTACAGTCATCACCTCATCGATCATTTATTAAATTCAATTTCATTTTATTCAACTTAGTTGAATAAATCAATCCTATTTTTACATATATCCAAAAGCTTGACTGATTCTACTTCGTTTCGTTATGATAAACTCAATTTCATATTATAGGAGCAACCACAAGATGGATCTTGGAGCCCGAATTAAAAAGTTAAGACTTGAACAGAATCGCAGTTTGCTGGACGTTGCCACCATTAGCGGCTTCTCCAAAAGCTTGCTTTCCAAAATTGAGAACGGCAAAACAGTTCCCCCCATTGCCACATTAGTCAAAATTGCCGATGCGTTAGGGACGAAAGTGTCTACTTTGCTTGATGATGAGCAGCAGACAGGCAGCATCTATACCTCCTCATCTGTGAGCAAATCGAAATTGGTTAAAACGGATAAAGGTTATTCCTTTTTCGCCTTTGCTGTAGAACGCGGCGATAAAATGATGCAGCCCTTTTTGTTTACGGCCAAAAAAATAGATTATGAGCGCGGATCCTTATACAGCCACGTCGGAGAAGAATTCGTCTATGTGCTGGAAGGGGAAATGCAGTACAAGGTTGGAAACACAGATTACCTCCTGAAGGCAGGTGACAGCTTATACTTCGATTCTATTGAGAAGCATACGCTTATCCCAATTAGCGACGAAGTTGTTTATTTGGCGATATTCAGTCAATCCAAACCCTAAATTACACAAAAATAGGGGTACGCTTCGCGTCATAAAAAAAACCGCGCAACAGCGCGGTTTCCATACATGCAACTAAGACATTCTCTTGTTTATACGCGTACCAATTTCGTAATCCGACCATCGCTGACCCACTCCGCTATGTACACATTGCTTTGAGAATCGACACAAACGCCATGCGGTGAACTCAATTTATTGTCACGATAATAGGATTTGTTAATGTTAGGCCAACCCTCTTGCCCCTTCGCTTGTCGATCTTCGCCGAGGTGTGCAACGAGTCTGTCATGGCCATCAAATATGCTAACACGTGAGTATAGATCAGGAATGTACATTTCCTCACCATGAAAGAAAAAGGAGCAAGGCATATCCAAATCGTCATCCAAACTGCGTATAAATGAACCATCTAGGGTGAAAACCTGAATACGATGGTTGCCCCGATCAGCCACATAGATTTCAGGTTCACTTCTGCGCAGATCGATCGAGATGCCATGCGGACATTTGAACTCACCGAGTTCAGAACCTTTGCCTCCCCATGAACGCAAATATTCGCCATCAGCTGTAAATTGATGTACCCAACTTTGTCCATAACCATCGGAGACATAGATATCACCGTTAGGTGCAACTGCCACGTCAGTTGGCACATATTTTCTTTCGTCGTCATAAATATCAGGTCGATCTGGAGCGCCAATCGTAAGTAACTTCTCCCCTGCCAGTGTCGTCTTCACAACAACACCCTGCTTCGTATCCGTCAAATAAAGAAATTCGCCATCTGACTCCTGATGTAAATAGAAACCATGAGCTCCGCCTGCGAATTCCTCACCCCATGCCGTAACAAAGCCGCCATCTGACTCAAAAACTAAAACACTGGGCTTGCCAGTATGGAATATGTAGACACGGTCGTTTTTGTCCGTCACAATACCGTGGGTATAGCCAAGCTCAACGTTAGGTGGAACTTGAAGCCAATCCGATTGCACCTCATATAAATGAGAAGTATTACCCGCATACAAACGCTTCGTCTTTTGTGCTTCCATTTTACCACACTGCCCTTCTATTTATGATTAATGTGTTCACATCGTTCGTGCCGATTCCTTCGGAACCGCCATTTGTACGCTTCACTTCGCGAGGCTGCTTCTTCCACAGTTCCACCATTTATATTAACAAATAATGGACATGAATACTTGCACTATTTTAAGTACAATTGTGTTAAAAACTGCGCTTGCTCGGTAGACTCTCTCCTGGCCATACGTTTGACCCTCTCCACGGAAATCAGTTCAATTTGACCTGCCCTTATGACTCGCTATCCCCCTACAAAAAAATTACGCCTCGACATATATTTCTTCGGAGAACAGCCATAGTGCCTTCTAAATAATTGATAAAATTGAGCCGGACTAACAAAGCCGACCTTAGCGCTGATTTCGGTAATGGATGATGACTCCGTTAGCAGAAGCTGCTCCGCTCGTTTCATTCTACGAAGTTGAACATACTCCGTGAACGTGATGCCCATCGCCTTCTTAAACATTTTGGCAAAATAACTACTGTTGTAATTCAGTTTGGAGCTAACATCCTCAAGCTGGCATTTATCCTCCAGCAATTGCTCAATATAGTCGAGCGCTGGACTAAGTTTCAAGGCAAATTGCGGATCCATAGGGACGATAACGTGCTCATCGTCATATTTGACTAGAACATAGAGAAGCCGTTTCAAAGTAGCATTAACAGATAGCTCGTATCCTCGTTGCTTCGTTGTCATATCTTCCAACAAATCGTTTAATAACTGGCTGATGTCAGTCCTGCATTGCGGGTATTTGCTGAAGAGACTGTTTAGTCGCGTCAGGTTGGCAGATCGTCCCGTCCAAGCGGCAAAATAGGGCATCAAAGTCTGATCCATGAACGCCGCCATGTCGACATGACAAACGAGGTAGGTTAATTCCTGTTCCATATGTTTGTGGGAACGATGGATTTCATTGGAGCCAAACAAGACAACATCTCCTGCTTCAAGCTTGTACGCTCGTTGTGTCGTTTCCATCGTCATCGATCCCTGAAGAATAAGAATCCATTCCACTTCCTCATGGTAATGCCATGGTCCATATAAGTCTGAACGAATGGCTGGATGGTGAATCTCCCATATTTTCAAGCGCAAATTCGGATTTGAATAATCCACTCTCTCTTTATCGTAAGCTTCCAAATCGACGTTCAATCTGCATCAACCTCGCTCTGATCTCAATTCCTTCCAGTGTAACACGAATATCCGATATCAAGATAAAAATGACGTATTATAAGACGTATTTTACTAAGCATTGAACTAAAATGAAGATAAAATACGATCTCATTAGAAGGAGTAATCATCGATGAAGGAACTACAGAACACCCATGATTTGCGGCTGCCTGATTGGGGCCCTTACACGAAGCAATATATCGGCATCTCCCACATTAGTGACCAAGCGCGCGGTTTGCGTTTTGATCTTAGCCTAATGCCTGGCTTCTACCGACGGAAAATGGATATTCCCAGTGTCCTGTGGGAGTCTGGTTATCACCCCTGGGAAGCGACGCCTGATTATAGCTACTACGCCCATCGACACGAGTTGGAGTGGAAAGATCAAGTTTATACCGATATTTCTTTCAGCAAAGTGGATGACGACAGCCGCCTAGTCCGCGCTTCACTTGTCAATCGAACAGAACATCCACAGAATCTCGTGTTGCACTGGATGGCTTCGTTACATCCCCCCCGTCTTCCGGGACATGGCCAGACGCATATTTTTGCCGAGGCTCAACTACCCGAGGGGGCGGTTTGGATGGATGCCCTTGAATATAAAGAACTGACTTTCGCACGACCACGCCCTGCAGACGGACTCGGATATGACGGATTTCTGCGCGGTGAATTTCGCGGACAACATTGGACTGGCGGCTCTGCCATTGGCCAAGGATTCGGAGCAGACAAGGGTGACATACTTGTCTACGAATGGACTTCTTCTCGCGACTTGCATAATGGTCTATTCTTAGCGAGATACAAAGCGGATCACGATGGCGAACTACGCATTACCATCCAGAATTGTGCCTATTACTTACCATTGGAGAAAACAAATGAGGCAATCACCGCTCAAATCGACATAGGGCAATTGCCAGCAGGTGACTATCTCATTGAAATATGTTCCACAGGGACAGGTGCTATAGATTTCGATGGATTCACCCTCATTGAAGAACAAGAACGAAATGCTGTTGCATTTCCCGATATTCCGTGGCAAACAGAGCCTGAACGGCTGGAAGGTCCTGTTCCAGGGAGCTTGATTTTACGCTATCCGGATAGCCCATATCACTACGGGTTGATGTGGGATTACGACGATGTAGAAATTCGCACCTATAAAAATGATGAGTTGGACCGCTTTGCTCGTCATACCGTTCATAATCACGTAGACGAGGTTCTGCTTGGCAATGATAAGGGACATTATACTAATATATTTATGAGACCGATTCATGTATTGCCTCAATCATCTAAGGTCCTACATGGCATGGTCTGCTCTGGCTCCTATGAAGACGTTACTCAGAAGCTGCTGAGCTTTCGGCTTGCCTCTACACATTGTGAATCTATTTATCAAGCAGCAAGGTTAGGTCTTGAACGGCCTGCCTCCTATGAGACCGGTGATCCCTATGCCTTTGGTCAACAGTTAATGCGAGCCACCTTGTTAACCAATACCGTATTCCCCGTGTATACCAAACGAAGCTATATTCGCCATAGTACACCCGGCCGCTGGTGGGATTCGTTGTATACATGGGACTCCGGCTTTATTGGACTCGGCTTCTCAGAGTTGGACGTTCAGCGCGCAGTCGACTGTCTAAATGCGTATATGACGGAGCCTGGCGATACGCAGGCAGCGTTCATCCACCATGGAAGTCCTGTGCCCGTGCAACATTATCTGTTTCTCGAACTATGGAATCGTACACGTTCTCCAGCGCTTTTGGATCATTTTTATACGCGCCTGCGGCAATATTATCGATTCCTCTCTGGTAAAATTCAAGGCTCCACAACGAGCTCTATGCGTTCAGACTTGCTAAAAACATGGGATTACTTCTACAATTCCGGTGGTTGGGACGATTATCCACCGCAGAAACACGTACATTTCGAAGGGCTGAAAGCAACGGTTTCCCCCATCATAACTACGAGTCAAGCTATCCGTACGGCCAAAATTTTAAAAATGGCTGCCACAATGCGAAGCGAATGGCAGCCAGATATGGCGGAATATGATGCCGACATCCATAGATGGAGCGAAGCCCTTGAGCGTTACGCATGGGATGAAGAAGCCGGCTATTATGGCTATGTCGTGCATGACGAACAAGGCGTGCCTCTGCACATTCTACGACACGAATCCGGAGCCAATTACAACATGGGCATGGATGGATTATACCCACTGGTTGCTGGCGTATGTTCAAGAGAACGGGCCGAAAGATTAATAGCCGCTCTTTTTGACGAGAAACGATGCTGGACATCCATAGGTCTGTCTACAGTGGACCAGAGTGCGCCTTACTATCGCGCGGACGGCTATTGGAATGGCGCTGTATGGATGCCGCATCAATGGTTTTTCTGGAAAACGATGCTTGATCTGGGGCATGCCGATCTTGCCAATCTGATCGCCACTACGGCACTTGATCTTTGGCAACGGGAAACTGAACTTACCTATAACTGCTTTGAACATTTCATCGTTCAAACAGGTCGCGGAGCCGGATGGCACCATTTTGGCGGCTTGTCTGCACCGGTATTGAATTGGTTTGCTGCGTATTATGAAATAGGCAAAGTATCAACCGGGTTTAACGTATGGATGATTTCGCAGCAAGTCAATGAGGATTGCACAGAGTTCCAAGCGAAATTCCATTACGGTGCGAGCTCACAGCAACCATTCAACATGCTGGTTAATATGTCCCTAGACCAGCATTACGCAGTCGAAGGCATTGGCTGTGCGGTTCAAGCTGTCGTTCGTGAAAGCGGAGGACTAGAGCTGCGAATTGAAAATTGTCAGCCACAGGCATCGATCTGGATAAAAGCTATTTAGCTTTACGCTGTCCAGGTTCTTATCCCCTTCATTATCTTACGATGATGATTACCCCCAACCTATCTGTCCTGTGTTCGATATTGGTAAGGTGTAATACCCATGTGCTTTTTAAACGTGTAGATAAAATGGGAAGCCGTTGCGAACCCTACCTGCGAAGCGATCATCTCTACGGATTGCTCCGTACTTTGTAGGAGAAGACAGGCTTCCCTTAACCGTTTGACCGTCACATACTCTGTCAACGTACTCCCCGTATCCTTTTTAAACAAATGTGATAAGTAATAGGGTGAAATGTGCAGCTCTGAAGCTAGATCATTCAGACGAAAACTCTCCCGATAGTTGGTATCAAACCAAGCCATCGCCTGCTCAACTATCGCAATTTTGCGAGAAGCTCTTTTCACATGAGCCGCTTCCTTCTCATCCATCACTTCGCGAAGTTTACGTAATATAGCAATAACGGTGAGCGCAACAACTTCTAACTGATTTCCATGATCTTGGTTGTCCAGTTCGTGTTGTAATAGGGCAAAGATCGGACCAGCCTCACTAATCTCGAAAAATTGTGTTGGTAATATCTCTTTCCAAACTCTTTGAAAAAAAGCGGATAGCTCTGGAAATACAGCTAAATATGGTAAGACAGTTAATGGCTCAATGACGATAAGACTACGAATATAAGGTTGATCGCTGCTCGCTTTCGCGTTGACTTTATGCAATTGATAAGGTTGAAAGCAGTATAAGGTTTGCGGATGCATAGGAATGAGCTTATTATCGATAATGATATGGCCATCTCCCTGCTCCACGTAAAGGAACTCCAATCCCTGATGTGCATGAAATATCGCATAGCCCTTCTCATCCGTCGTAAACTTTCGAACCGAAGACAAATAAGGATGCTTACCAAGTACATTGTCTATGAGCTTCATTCCGCACCATCCCCGAGAAAATAGCAATATAACGATATTTTAACATAGATACAGGAAACTTTTCTTGCTTCCCTTGGATTAAACTAAACGTATAGCTTTACATACAAGGGAGGGCAACGATTATGAATGAACATCGTGAAGTCAATGTGATGGATAACGAAGTCACACCTCGCATCAACGCCAACCAAGCCGGGAGATTCTACCGTCCCAAAGATACAGCCAATGCACTAGTAGCACTGTTTTGGCTAGAATTCGAGCTGTCTCGCGCAGTCTTCGGCTGGGTTCCAGCTGTTAAAGAGTTTGAAACCAAAGCGCAATTAGGTCGATTTGCTTATTTGCATAACCAACATGCCAAATACCTTTATGGGCGCGTTTCTGAATTACCGGGGCCGTCTCTGGACAAACAGGACACCCCAGCCGTCGTACGTGAGACGTTCGAGAGAATTTCACTCGCTCCTTCTGAGCATGCCTTCTTCGCTGGGTATCTCTATGTTCTTCAACATGTATATGCCGAGTATGAAAAATTACAATATCGCCTAGATCCGATTCTTGATGTACCTACTTTTGATATATTGCGGGTAATTATGCTAGACCGTCCAGATAGTATTAAATGGACGAATGAACAGATCTACTTTGCTGGAAGTGATCATCAGGAGCTTTTTCAACAAATAACGGAATGGCGTAATTATGTGCAAAGTGTATGGCAGACCTATGCAACGGCTCCGTTGAGCGAGCAAGTTGCTTCTCTGGATTGGCCAATCCCTCCTGCCTATGAAGCTGTTGGACCTGTACCCTCCGATTCTGCCTGGAATGTGGAACGATTCCCGATTCATGTGCCGGACAGCAAATATAAAACCACTTATGAAGATCCTGGCATGTCGCCGCTTCATGATAGTATTAAACAAATGCACTTCATCAACGCCACAGAGATGGGCGCGGCAGAGTCACTCTGTTACTTGTATTACGGGGTACAGCACATGCCCAAACAATTCTTTTTTGACCTCGCTAGACATCTGTGGGATGAGATTCGCCATTGTCACATGGGGATTCGTCGCTTGGAGCAAATGGGCTATACAACATCACAATTTAAATATTTCAAAGGTTCACCTGGGAAGGGGCTAACGGACCTAGCAGCGGAATGGTTCCCTGATATGTATGCGGGTCTGACAATGGTTGCCGAGCCCTGCTCCTTCATCAAGAAGCGTAAGAGTGCTGAACAATTCTGGAAATTTGGAGATGCCCTATCCGCCATTCAGTGTGAATTCGATATGGCAGATGAGCGTATGCATGTAGATTTTGGTAAGATATGGGGACCTGAGTTATATAAACAAATCAACGATTTAATCACAGCTGCAGAAATGTCCGAACGCTCACGTTTGCGCCGTATTGAACAGCTTGGTGCAGCTGCTACTCCTGAAGAAGCGAAGAAAATCGCGAAGAATTTCCCTGGTTTTTGCGGACTATCAACGGTTGAGTTGAATTACACATCTTACTAATCAGGGAGGCATGGAAGACAATGAGTCACAATTCCATTTACGAGCTCCTGCCCGACGGCAGCCCCGGCATCGGTCATTGGCTATTTCGGGAAGATCGAGAAGCCGTACGCAGACGAATTATGTCGGAGCCTGAATTCCAGCCGGTTCTTGAACGATTAGCTGCTGATGGAGCAGGATTTCTAAGGCAGCCTATCACTGAATTGCCCTGGACACTATTCCGTCGAGTTTGGGAGGATGGCTTCCGCAAAACATATGAGCCCGTCTTTTTCTCCAGGAGACAGCGACTAACGACATTTGGCTTGTTGAGCTGGCTATTTCCTGAACGCGCCGATTATCGAGACGGACTTTTGGATACGGTGTGGGCCATTTGCGGAGAATTTTCCTGGTGCGTGCCCGTCACTTTTGAGAGCCCGCCTGGACTCCGAACGGATGGATACTCCGTACATGAGCAAAATATACCGGACCCGGGGATCTGGATTGATTTGTTCGCTGCGGAGACTGCTTTTGCATTGGCTGAAGTCATGATGCTGACAGGGCATAGTTGGCCGGAGACTATACGAGATCGTGTGAATCGAGAAGTGTACCGCCGCATTTTTACACCTTTTCTCGTGAACGATTTCTTCTGGGAGCATGTTCGTAATAACTGGGCGGCGGTCTGTGCCGGTTCGATCGGTGCGGCAGCTATCTACTTAATTGAAGATAAGCAGGAATTAGCTCTCATATTAGACAAAGCGCTGCCTACGGTCCAATTATTCCTTGAAGGCTTTGGCGAAGACGGCGCCTGCTTGGAAGGCTATATGTATTGGGGGTATGGATTCGGTTTCTATACGTATTTCGCAGAGCTTCTCTCACGGAGAACCGACGGAGCGGTAGATTTACTCGCAGATCCTAAAGTGAAACAAGTAGCCTTATTTCAGCAGAACTGCTTCCTAGACGGTCGTAAGGTTGTTAATTTTTCTGATTCGCCAGAAGAATGGGATGTGTACATCGGGCTGACGCATGAAATGGCGCGGCGGTTTCCAGAGGTACAACTACCAGCATATACGTTTCAGGATAAAGAGATTTGTGATCATTGCGGCCGATGGGCGCCTGCGTTCCGCAATTTGATTTGGTACGAGCCGAGGTCACAGGGTGAAGAATGGAGGGAGGCGTCGATCTATCTAGCAGATGCACAGTGGATGGTGTCGCGGGTCGAGAAGTTAGATGGGAAGTTCTCCTTTGCCGCCAAAGGCGGAAATAACGATGAGCCCCATAATCATAACGATGTCGGGCACTTTATCGTCCTAGCTGGACAAGAGACGTTTCTGGCTGATATCGGAGCTGGGCAATATACGAAGCCTTATTTCGCACCCGCTACAAGGTACTCCTTCATTTGTAACAGTGCATTGGGGCACTCTGTCCCTATAATCGATGGCGTTAGCCAACAAGCTGGTGCAGCTTATAGAGCGACCGTACGACAGGCCGAGATTACAACCGAGTATGACCGATTCGTCGTAGAGCTGCAGGATGCCTATCATATCCCGGGGCTGCTGAAGCTGCAGCGAAGTTGGACTTGGCATAAAAACGACGTGCTGCCTAAGCTGGAGCTGGAGGAACACTATGTGTTCTCAGCACGAGCTGGTGCTGCGTTAACCGAGCGTTTCATTTGCCAGGTGAAGCCTGTGATTGCAGGAGCTGGTCGGGTCGAGCTTGTTGGCACTGCATTCAAACTAGTGTTGAGCTATGACGCAGCGTTGATGGAGCCGGTTGTAGAGCCTCTGCCATCCTTGAACCATTTTGGCTATGAAAAAGTGTACTATGCGTTGGATATGAGGGTACGTGTAACGGATGATTTAGAGCGAAGGTTGCAATTCGTGTTTCATTTTGAAGGGCTGGCTTAACAACAATGAGGCTGTCCCAAAAGACCTAAAATGACGCAACTACTTTACTTAACGTTACGGGAAAACGCTAATCCGTGCTAATTGGCGACCAACTGAACAATAACGTTATGCGATAACCCTAAAAGCTCCAAAATCGAAGTTTCCTGCGTATTTCAACACTTTAGCGTTATACCATCCACTAGCGTGGTCTTCCAAGAAACGAAAAAAGGAACTTAGCAGGTACCATGTATCAAACCGCTAAGCTCCTTTTTCAGTCCCTTATTTACTTTTCCAACGTAGTTATCTGCCTCAATCATTAGCATAACTTACTTCTGGGACAGCCCCATTTGTTGTTTGTGTTCTAACACTCCGCGCCTGTCATTTCATTGGTGAACATCCGTTTATATTCCTTTGGGCTAAGCTTGCTTGCGGATTCAGGCGCGTAGTGAACTTGCAAGGCACGGCGGCGCTTCGCAGAGAAATTCGGCGGCGTTCCGTGGTGAAGCAGCCCGTGAAAGATCAGGACGCCTCCTGGTTGCAGCGGAACAGCCATATCATGCTCAACCTGCACCGTGCTATCACACAGCTGCCAATCACGGACCGCATAGTGTGGTGCACCGCCCTCACGATGTGAGTAAGGGATGATATGCATACAGCCATTGTCTAATTCAGCAGGATCAAGCGCAGTCCATAAGCCGATAACTGCTTTGTCATAGGCAAGTGGGCCATAAGCCATATCTTGATGCCAAGGCTTCTCCGCACCACCTGTTGGCGGTTTGAGAATGGCTTGATCCTGCGCAACCTTGGCATTTTCACCAAACAGCTTACTCAACGCTTCCATGATGGATGGGTGATAGGCAATGTCACGTAAGCGCGGTTCATGATCAATATAATCACTGAGCTTACGAGCGGCTAGCTCGATCTCTTCTAACGTTTTCAATTCATTGCGCGGCTTGACGAATTGGATCTTCGTGCCGGTGGAGGCACCTGAGAGTATATCCATGACTGCCGCCAGCGAGGTGTTTACTTCCTCCATGGATAATGCTTGTTCTACGACCAGATATCCACGTGCCCAAAATTGCTTCACATGCTCCTCCGTCAAATCACGCAAGGTGGAAATACGATTGTCTTCAACCTGATCATACCGATACATCGTATTTGCAATCGTATGAGCCAATTGACGCTCTTCCTCATTATCATAAGCATAAAGTGTCTTCTGTTCATTCGTTGACATGCATGCTGCCCCCCTCTTCAAGCTTGGATAAAATGTCATCCTATCTAGCTTTATTGTAGCTTAAGAGGGAATTGAATGAACATGGCTTAAGTCTGTGATTCTTTGTACTTAAACGTCTTTTCTTAACAATTATAAAGTTTTCTTCTCTCCATGAGATCTAGGTTGAACACCGTCAAACTTGAAGTGGGAAGGCGGAAGACCATAATGCTGCTTAAACTGCTTGCTAAACAAAAAAATCGAGGAATAGCCTAGCGTTTCAGACACTTGCGACACATTCATTGACGTTTGCGAGAGTAAATATTGGGCCCGCTGCAGTCGAATATGCGTGATATATTCTTTTACCGAAATCCCCGTAACCTGTTTGAATAATTTAGATAAATACCCGGGTGTTAATCCTACTAGTTGTGCAAGCTCTTCATAGGGCCTACTCCGTCCATTGTCCTCTTGAATGCGTCGCATAACCTGGGATACAACTTGACGCTGTTTTTTGGAAACCGAGGAAGTAGGTAACCCTTGAGCTTGTTTTCGACTACGATATAATTTCATTAACATTTGTTTCATCAAACAGTCAAACTCCTGAGCCGTCCATTCATCCTTCTTGAACTTCGTTTCCAGTACCTGATTTAACAGTTGCTCAAGCTCGTAAACTTCCTCAAGATAAATAACTCGCTCAGGCAGCAGTTCATCTTTGTAAGGAGCAGCTTCCTGCTCTACTGTAAAATGGATAAAAACAACCGTCAATCTATTCTCGGGGTCTTGATCAGCTTCGGGTTGGTCACCGGGATGCACAAGGAAACAGGCACCTTTTTGAATAGGGTAGGCAATCCCATTGATACGCATCGTACCCTTGCCAGCTAAAGCACACCACAGGTCATAATCTTCCAGCGGAGCCGTACGCCAATTCCAGCCAATCTCACATAAGGCTTTTCCACTATTATTAACGTCTATGATACTAAATTTCACTCAGGTCGCCTCCCTTTTGGGCAAGTTGGTGTAAACGCTAAGCTAATTTTTAATCTCAATAAAATGGCATTCGTAACAGCCGCGGCGCTCCGTGCCTATGCGAGTTCCTTACTCTATAACGTCTCTGAAGTCAGTGTAAACCCTTCAATCACGACATCCTCGTCAACCTCGATCATGACACATCGTTTCCCTTGATAATTCACCTGTCTCACGAACTTTAAATCTTGCGGGCTTACCGTAATCGTCGCTACCTTCGTTTCGATCTTAATCGATTTCGACGTGAACTTTGGCATCACACTGCTTGCTTTGAGTTCGTAGTTTTTGTCGTCGACGACGTTTTGAAACGCGCGTTCTACTCTTTCCACCGTTACGTTTTCAACACCACTCGTCGCTAGAATACGTTCCACGTCTTTGTAGTCCAACTTCGGAGGCTCTTCCTCCTCATTCGACTCGATGACCCGATGAATTTCCTCGTACACATGAGCGATCTTCGCAGCATCCAGCTGATCGCCTGCCAATTCATTTACGATGTCTTCAAAAATAGCTCTCTCTTCTAACGCTGTCACTGTTTTCTCAGCATTTAACACTTGGTCGATGAATTGCCAATTCGGTTCATGCGCTCTCCCCGAGCAATACAGGATGCGATTCACATCGGAATAGTTGTCTGTCACACTCGGATAGAAAAAACCTTGTTCCGGCGTATTCAATTTAATAATCGGATCTACGAAAACATTATATTTAAATTCTCTCTCCACATAGTCAAACATGAGTGTTTTCTTCTGTTGTTCCGTGGAATTCACGCTACACAGGATGAATAGATTCGAGAACATCTCATTCTTTTCGCTCTCCATGGCATCTTCATTCCTGCTCTTGGTTGGATTGGCGTATTGGCCGCGAACAAAAGTAATCACCGTATCCTGTTCGTAGACGGTATCCGTGAGCATTTTCTCCACCAACAAAAGCATGAGATCTTGCCATTCTTCCGGGTTCCCCGTCACTAAACCTTGATGAAGAAGTACCTTTGTAGGCTGCTCCGCTTCCTCCTGAAACTTCAACTCATACATCTTCTGATCTAGTTCGCCGGTCAACAGTTTTTTGAAATTAGCCATATATAATTCCTGCTTCTCTCTGTCAACAAAGGAAAATGGTTGGCGCTCATAATGGTAAATCTCATTAGTTTCTTTCATGATATACACGTTGAAAATATCGTGAATTTTAAGCATTTCGTTATCCAATTTAAAATGTTTACGAATGTGAGCGATTTCTTTCTTTATCATGGTTCGATAGACAACTCCTAAGAAGTGAAATTTGTCTTTCTGTGCGTTCGCACCAAAACAAAAGCCCTTCGTGAGAAGGGCTTCCAACTTTACTTCCTGTATGTTAAATCATATTGATAGATTTCTCAACCTATTTGAAAATCTATCTTTATCCTGCTATCTGAAATCAGTCGGAATGCGCTCAAAAGACGTAAGGTCTGCTAAGAACAAACCAGCATTTGAACTTCACTTTCTTTCAAAGCCTCGTGAAGTTCACCTTCCGGATACCTGTCTGAAATAATGCGATGAACGTCACCGATTTCAGCAAATGAGAATAGATCCCGAACGCCATACTTCGTGTGATCCATCATCATATTCACTTCAGACGCTTGTTCCAAAACAAGCCTTTTGATTTCGGCTTCATGCATATTCGAATTGCTGAATCCATGTTTGATCGTGAACCCTGTAGTACCAATAAATACGCGGTCAAAAGCCATTTTGGCAATCGCGACGGAAGCGACTGGCCCTACGAGTGTCGAGGTTTTATCCAGGAGCATGCCTCCCACGACAATCGTAGGAATCTGCTTGCCTTGCAGCTCCGCAGCAACATTAAGTGCATTAGTAACCACCGTGATTGGCATATTCGGTGTTAGATATCTGGCAACTTGAAGTGTCGTTGAACCTCCATCCAGAAAGATGGATTCCCCTTCTTTAATGAGCTGTGCTGCTCGGAGGCCCATTTTCATTTTTTCTTCCATCATGACACCTGTACGATCCTGCAAGGCAATATCCTTGCCCATGAGGATAGCACCACCAAAAGTTCGTCTAAGCATTCCCATCGTCTCAAGTTTCTCTATATCACGACGTATTGTCATTTCAGTGACATCAAACATTTCTTTCAATTCAGCAATTCGAACCTCGCCATCGAGTGCCATCCGATCTAAGATTTGCTGCTGCCGACCATTGATTTGATTTGTTAGCATGGAGAACCCCCGTTGATGTTTCTTTTCACCTTATTATCCCAATCATTTTACTGAGGTTCAACCTGATTTCATCGAGCCCTACACATCTTCATGAATGCGGGGCATACGTTGAATGCGCAGATCCGTAAAAATATCCAACTCATCCCGACTCGTGCTTGAAAATTCGGAAATGACAGCCCCGTCATCACCAGCTTGAAACCAATGTTTAATCCCAGGTTCAATCGTATATTGCTCTCCCGGATGGAGGACGATTTCGTTCATGACGGTATAGGAATCCTCACTGCCTGATGGCACAATGGCTGCTATCTCTGGTGCAGGATCCCCTTCCACATATAAATAGACGACCCCTGCACGACAGCGAAAGGTTTCCATTTTACCAGGTTCGTTCGCAATACTAGGATGAAGATGCTCGGGACAAGTTTGTCGCGGAAATAGTACTAAATCTTTGGCACAATAACGATCGGTATTGATATAAGTAATGAGCTCCAGCCCTTGTACCTCAAGCTGTCCCAGTCCAAAATCTGCCACTTCAATGCGCGCAATTTCTTCCTGAGTGAGTTGAATGCCTAATGATGTCAAGATCTGTTCAGCCCGCAGCTGAGCTTGCCCAATTTCACTTCGCTTCATTCGCTTCAACGCCCTCTTTCGGAGACTTATGATGGGGTCCTATCCAAATCTGATCCTCATGCAAATGCCAATTGACCAGCTTCAACTTCGTCGCGCGCTTCTTCCATCCTCTGTACATTCGGTCCTGTACGACTGCCATTTCAGGTATGCCACTGGTAGCATCTGCCTGTTCAACATTACAAGCACCCACGCCAACGGCGCTCTGCAGTGACTCCTTCAGTGTTAATCCCCTTGTCAGACCGAAAAGGAAACCTGCAATGGTACAATCGCCAGCTCCTGTTGTACCTACGACATCGACTTCATAACAGGAGGATATCATTTCGCAGTTTAACCAATCATCGAGCAGATCTTGCTTGGGAGAACAGAATCCCATCTGCGCCAATCTCTTCTCATCTGAAGTTGTTCGTACGTATACCCCATGCTCACCTAGCTTAATGACCACAATCGCCACTCCCATCTGGATGAGTTCAGCGGATAATTGAGCTAATAATTCAACATCTACATAAGACAACAGGTCGCCATCTGGACTTGCTTTTTCCATAAGGTCGTAACGCTCTCGGTCGAGCATATACACAATTTCCTCAAAACTAGGTAAAAACACATCAACAAACGGCAGGGATTTCGTCAGAATGGCTCGCCAGTTAGCCCTTCCAGCATCGGATTCTGGATCAGGTTTGGCCAAATCAAGTGATACCGTCAATTCACTCTCTTTGACTTTCTTTAATAAGGATAGGAGTTCCCCACCCTCATTCTCGAACATTCTCTTCATGAGAGGTGGATAACCAAAATGAAACAGCTTTGCTCCTTGCAAGTGTTCCTGTTTCAAATCAGAAGCCGCATACGTATCATTAGTTCCTGTCGAGTGAAGAAACATCCGATCCATATTCGGTGGACTAATGACGATGGAATAGGAGCTATTCCCCTCACGGGAAATAATCATTCCCTCGACAAGCGAAGCCTCCTGCTGCCTCAACAGGGTAAGTATAGCTTCACCGAAGGGGTCCGCACCTATCTTCCCCATTAATTTCACCTTGCTTCCCAGACGGTGAAGCGCAATTCCGGTGTTCGAAACCGCACCTCCGGTCGAAATAACCGCTGGGCCGATATTCACAAGCTTCCCAGGTGATAGCAGCTCAGCTATACTCGTTTGTTTCTCGTCCATCGTTGGAATAATATCCAAGCAAATATGTCCAGCCACGACGACTTCCGCTTTGCCGCTCACAGTTATTCCTCCCAATGTAGCGCAATGGTTTGACCCGTTCGATTGGACGCTAACGCGGCTGTAAACACCTGATGACTAGACGCCGCTTCTTCTGGCGTAGCGCAATAAAAAGGCTGCGCCATCTCCTTACCATGTGTTAACTCATCACAGAACGCGGCCCACATCTGCAAGATCGAATCCGAGAAGCCGAACTCAAAGATAGCTCCAGTAATGGTGCTGTACGCCGATTTATAAGGAGCATCAGTCACATGCCAAGACTGTACTCCGCCAGGGCTATAAGGCAATGAACTCACTTGCTTAGGATTCTTCGTAGTAAATTCCGCTGAGAATTTCGTACCCGTGATTCGAATGAACCACGTATTCGCATGTCCTGGGGCAATACGCTTGGTCGAGATGACCATCGGAAATTGCTGATCACCGGTGTCAACTTCACAGGCCAATATCGCATTATCCCACGTTTCGCAAGGAACCATCTCTCCCTTGCCATCGGGCCGCTCTGGTACAATTTTAGATAAAAGTGCTCTTACAGATTTCGGTCTCCAACCAAAACGCAGGGGCAAATGAAGAACGTGCATCCCTAGATCGCCCATACAACCATATTCGCCATTCGTAGCGATACGCCTCTTCCAATTGATTGGTTTCGTAGGATCCAAGTCACTTGAATGCCAGAATCCAGCCTCAACTTCAATGATCTTTCCAAATTTATTCGCAGCTACCCACTGAACAATCTGTTGAACACCTGGGAAGAATGGAAATTCAGAAGAGCAGCGGACGATGACATGCGGATTTCGTTCAATGGCTTCCATAATCAATGTATTAGCCGCCTGATCGATACCGAATGGCTTTTCACCTAGCAGATGTTTCCCAGATTCAATAATATCGATATAGATTTGAGCATGCAGATTGTGTGGAACCGCACAGTAAATCGCGTCTATATGAGGGTTAGCAAGCATTTCCCTATAATCGGTATAGGTGGCTTCCACACTGGATACGTTGTCTTGGAACCACTCCGTCGCTGCGGGGTTGGCATCACAGACAGCTACGATTCTGGGCTCACTGTCGATCTGGGTAAGATGGCACCATCTTGCTGCGCTGCTCGCAAATTCTTTGCCCATGAGTCCGCAACCGATAACGCCAAACCGAATGATTTTCCTTTTCAAAATGTGATCCCTCCTCCTAGTACGTAAAGTTATTGACGCAATAACACCAGTGCCTTTTCTTCTGATGCCCCATGATGAACAATGGCCATTAAAGCTTTGGTCATGCCAGCTGGGTTCGGATGTTGAATGACATTGCGGCCATATACAATACCCGATGCGCCTTGCTTCATCAGCTCCACCGTACGGCTCATAATTTCCTCATCGCTTGCTCGTCCTCCGCCCCGTACGAGGACTGGAATACCCGAAGCAATCCCAATGACTCGATGATATTCTTCCACATGATCACAAGGGTCCGCTTTAATCACATTTGCACCTAGTTCAACTGCCTGCCTGACGAGCGGCATGATCTTGTTAATATCGCCATCGACCATATAACCGCCCCTCGCTTCATTAGCTAGCATGACTAAAGGCTCCACCATGAGCGGCATGCCATACTTTTCACATGCTGTTTTGAGCAGTGATACATTTTTCACACATTGATAATGAAGTTGGGGTTGATTCGGTAATTGCAACAGATTCACACATACAGCCACCGCATCCATCCGGACTGCTTGCTCAATAGCGTTGTCGATCAGTTCGCTAAAAAGAAATGTAGGAAGCACCTGCCCATAAATATTGGCAACATCTGTACGAAGAACAAGACCTGGTTTGTTTCTTCCCGGTATGGCTTGAAGATGGTTGGCTTGACCTATGCTCAGCTGGATACAGTTAGGACCCGCATTCACAATGGTTTCGATGGCTTGCTTCATATTTTCGATCCCGGTTAAAAATTGAACTTCATTAAAGAAGCCATGATCGATGGCCACATCAAAGCATTTCCCCTGTTCACTAAACATGCGATTTAATCTTGGTTGAACAGACATGTTTATCACCCTTTTTCACGTGTTTTAAAATAACATCATTAAGTTCGTTTATAACATAATAGTAGGTTGTTTTATAACATATGTCTATCTATTTTTCTAAGGTGGCACAAAATTGGCTCAGGCTCGTGCCGTTTTTTTTCTTAAACATTTTTCCGAACGTGTGAATATCACTGTAGCCAACACGTTGTGCAACCTCGCTAGGTGTCAGCCCTTCATGAACGGCCAGCTCTTTCGCCTTCTCAACCCGAAGATGAATCTGGTATTGAATAGGCGTCATCCCGTACGTCTGTTTAAACTGCACGATTAAGTAATCGCAGCTAAATCCGCAAAGTGCTTCCAGATCTTTAATTTTTACCTCTTCGGCAAAATGCTCAATGATGTAGTTTTTGACCAGCACTAACCTTGTAGAATTGTTCCGTTGCGCCACGGTTGCCTCTTGTTTAGAAGAGGTTCTTCGATGATTTATTGCGCCAATAGTAAAATTCGTGCTACTGTGAGAATGGAAATTTATTATTTCACTCTGCCATTACGATGAGGAATATACGATGAACGAACTATTCATGGACTTCTTAACGATTCTGCTCCCTACTTATTTCTTTTTCTACATGGCCTTTACCTTAATACATCGAAATATGAAGAGCATGCTTAACCGAATTGCTGC
The DNA here is from genome assembly GCF_031455095.1 of Paenibacillus qinlingensis. GTDB lineage: Bacteria > Bacillota > Bacilli > Paenibacillales > NBRC-103111 > Paenibacillus_E > Paenibacillus_E qinlingensis_A. The sequence goes on along the minus strand of NZ_JAVDSB010000001.1, from coordinate 307,627 downwards.
TGTTCTCATGTTTGCTTTTCAGTTATATTTTTTAGGGGAATACATTAAAACGTCATTATTGCCGCAATATCAAATGCAGATCGTCCTTTACGGAAACAGTCCGATGATTCTACTGGTCATATGCTGCTTAGTTCACTTGAGCATTCTCATGGGAGGACCCTCAGTTTCATCCTTAAAGCGATTCTTGCCACTCGTTTACGCAGCACCGTACGCATTATGGGCTATATTTTTAATTAGCAAGGATCATAGGGTCTTATACAACGCTGCAGTGACGGATGGACGAAGCCCCCTTGATCCGCTATTTCTACTCATTACCGTTTCTTTTATTGCAGGCTATATCCTGATTTCCGTTGTCATTCTCACAGTCTCCTGGTATCGTGCTCGCGATGTGTTGCATAGGAAAATTCTTCTTTCTCTGCTTCTCAGTTTATTCTTGCTTTTTACCTGGTTTGTCTTGGTCACCCTTCTCTTGCAATCGAAGTTCGTCACTGCACGAAATGCCATGATCTTATTTTTTATCGGTTATTTGTTCTGGGGGGTTGCACTTCGTCATTTGATTGGTAAATACGACATTATGCCCGATTACCGCAAGCTCTTCCATCATCTATTCAAGTCGGCCCCTACAGCTATTCTTCTTCTGGATCAAAAGGGAGCCATGAAAGAAATGAATCCAAAGGCGCAACAATGGCTTGATGGGATCCTTGCTTCTGACATGTTGAACCATTTTCAGTTCGGTGATGGGCTGAGTCTAGCCGCCAGATTGGCGTTGGTTGAGCGGGAGAGTGAAGTTCAGTGGGAGGCAAAGTTGGTTACACCGAAAAAAGGTGATTTGGATATGATAATAGGCCTAGAATTGATCGAGGAGACCAACGAGAAATTGTATGTGATGCATCTTACTGACGTTACTTCGTTGAAAGATACAGAACGTAAATTATTGGAATCCGAGCAAAGCTACAAATATATTGCACACCATGATTCATTGACCAATTTATATAATCGCGCGGCCCTTCAGGAGCAAATACTGCAAAAGATAGCCAATCATGAATTTTTTGCCCTCATCGTAGTCGACTTGGATAGTTTTAAACCAATTAACGATGTACACGGGCATTTCGTAGGTGATCTTTATCTGAAGCATATGGCACAAATTTTAAAAAGTTGCTCTGAGCCTGGTGATCTCATAGGACGAATCGGTGGAGACGAGTTTGTTTGGGTCATTTCATCCATAGATGAGCACAGCGAACTAGACACGACTATGAATAGACGATTATCACTTTTATACGAGTCCCCCTTCCAATATGAAGATATCACAATCCCCATTTCGTTTAGTGCTGGAATCAGTCTATACCCGAGAGATGCGGCGGATGTTACAACATTAATGAAGAAAGCGGATGAAGCTATGTATAAAGTGAAACGAAGCAGGAAGAATGGTTCCGTGCTTTAAAATAGAAAACGGAGCCTGCTACCTGCAGCGCTCCGTTTTTGTTGTTCCTATTCTGATTCCGCCATTTGCAGGAGCTCACTAACCGTGACAAGTTGATAACCGAGTTCCGTTAATTCCTTTGCCAAGATTCGAACAGCCTCTACCGTTTGCGAGCGATCTTCAAAACCATCATGGAAGAGAAAGATGCTCCCGCATCCGATGTGCTCTCGGGTTACCTCCAGAATATGTTCGACGCCGGGCATCTCCCAATCCCTTGTTCCCCCGTTAAGAGCTCCGATGACTTGATAGTCAAATTTGGCTGTAATCTCGTGAACTTCCAGATTGTAATCCAAGTAAGGAGGACGCATAACAACTGGCCGGGAACCCGTAACCTGTGTAATTAATCTGTCCGTATCGAGAAGTTCTTGTTCACATGCCTCCAAACTAATCTGGGTCATAAAAGGATGGGAGTAAGTATGATTCCCTATCTCGTGTTTCCTGATATGAACATCAAGAGCTGTCTCAGGATAAAGTTCCATTTGTTTTCCCATCATAAAAAAAGTAGCACGGCCGGATACCTCTTCGAAAATATCTAACAATTGAGGCGTATACTCGGGGTTAGGGCCATCATCAAATGTAAAAGCAATCGCTTTTTGCGTTGTTGATACTTGTTTAATTATATTCATCCATTGAGCTCCTCTTAAGGTAATACTAGTTTCAACTCTCCGAATGCAGAGGTGCTCGACCAGTTATTCGATGTACCTGCCCAGACCGTTTGGCTTAGCCGCCCGTTTCCATCGTCCTCGTCATTGTTCGCAATGTCAAAGCCGATTATCATCCCTGCGGATGGTGTAAGGCCCAGTGAACTCCACGGAATCGCCATCTCCACACTGTATCCATTTGTCACTGATGCCCATGCATGCTGCACGCCATTCGTGAGGCTTCGCGCCTCGAACAAAGAAGTGTCGTTCCAACCCTTGATGAACTGCCGGTCAAAACCGTCATATGTCGCGCCTTGGTTATGATTGCCGTCGATATAAATCTCGACGGAATCGTCCGAATAAGGCTCTGGCGAGTTGTTGTACAAAGCTCCGTCTAAGACAGTAACTCCGACATACAAATAGGTCTCATCCCATAATACCCCAAATTGTGCCGAGTTGTTAGAGGTTCCGAACACGTTTTTGTTCGCTTGATTCCCGATAGACCAAGCCGTTTCGCTCAGCGAGCCATCTACTACGATGGCGGCATTCGTTTTGGTGACAGGGATCAGCGTGTAGGAAGCATCCATCATGACATTGACTGCGTTACTCGCTGCAGACCAATTATTTTCTGCGTCTTTCGCTATTACAGTAAAGGTATAGCTCGTTCCCGGCGTTAAACCAGTGACCGTGTAGGTCATCGAAGTGACGGTTGCAATGAGATTGCCGCCGTTATAAATCGCATAACCTGTAACGCCCACATTGTCCGTAGAAGCCGCCCAGGACAAATCTGCGGTCCGATCCGTGTGTGAAGGCGAAGTCAGATTCATCGGAACTGTCGGCGGTTGCGTATCACCTGTTGAGACAGCGGATAGTTGCAGGCTTCCGAAAGCAGCTGTATTCGTCCAGTTGTCGTTCGTTCCAGCCCACATCAGCTGGCTTTCACGGCCCGTACCGGTGTCGCTGTCATTATTTGCTACATCAAAACCGATTGTCATTCCAGCAGAAGGTGTAAGGCCAAGCGTGCTCCACGGAATCGCCAACTCCACGCTGTATCCACCAGAAATCGGAGCCCATCCATGCAGCACTCCGCTCGGCATCACTCTCTGCAGCCATAAAGTACTGTCATTCCAGCCCTTGATATACTGCTGATCATTGCCGTCATACGTGGTCCCCTTATTGTTGTTGCTATCGATATAGAGTTCGATGGAGTCATCATAATAAGGCAGCACAGAAGTATTGTACAGATGACCGTCGATGACTTTGACACCTACATACAAATAAGAATTGTCCCACAGCGAGCTGAATTCCGCCGTATTGTTCGGAGTTCCCATAATAGGCTTCTTAATTGGCTTGAACGACGACCATACTTGTTCGTCCAGCACCCCGTTAACGTTGATAGCAGTGATCGTTTTCTTCGCTTGAAACAGATACGGGTCTGTCGTTACACCAAGCGAATTGCTTGCTCCCGACACATTGCCTGCTGCATCCCTTGCCTTCACACTATACATATAGGTAGTATTCGCCGTAAGATTGGTTGCGGAATACGTGTTGGACGTTACGGTTCCCATCAAAGTTGAACCTTGATACACCTCATATTGGGTGATACCGATATTGTCCGTGGATGCATCCCAAGACAAAACTGCTGTGGTTTCACTTTTAGAAACTAAACGCAAATTACCTGGAGCCGTCGGTGGTGCGAAATCGCGATCATGAACGACTTTTACATTGTCAAACTCAACACTTGTTTTGAAAGCATATAGACCCATTTTTCCTGAGGTCAGACTCGTATCTGTAACTGTTAATTCCTTAAACCCATTCACATATAAATCGAGTGTGCTATTGTTTAAAACCGCTGTGAACGCGTACACTTCATTCGTCGTCATTGTATAATTTTTTGCAGTCAGGATCGTGACAGCTCCGTTCACCGATTTGCCAATCTGCAGTTTGCCAGCTTTAATTCGGAAATAGTAGAAATTGTTTGGATCGAGATAGCGGGCCGTAATACCGGCTGCCAGGTCGATATCATTTTGCGTAAGTTTGATATTCGTTTCCACGCTATAGTTGGTATATGTGCTGGTATCGACGGTATTGAATGCATTGGTTGCCAGCCAAGAGGCTTGCTTGTAAACCTTGGACCCCCCTGATGTTACGACAGACCACGTACCGTTCGCAGGCGTCCAACCGTCCGCTACCCCATCCTGAAAATCGTCGCTGAACGCGAGCGTGCCTGGACCTGTCGCCGTCGTTGCAGCAAGCGTATTACTAGCTGTGGATGTGCTGTTTGCACCGTCTACGGAACGAACAGTAACCGAGTATGTTTGGTTCGGAAGTAAACTCGTGAGTGTATACGACGTACCCGAGGTCGCTGCCACTTGTTTGGACCCCACATAAATGTTATATCCGACGACACCAGCAAGATTCGATGGCGGACTCCAACTGAGGCTTAAGCTCGTGAGCGTCGCCGATGTGGTAATCAGATTCGTCGGAGGTGCCGGCGGAGGGGCAGTCGTCACACTAAGCGCATTGCTCGAAACCGAGAGATTGCCCGCTCCATCCTTGGCTTTTACCGTAAATGAATAAGCAGTACTCGGTGTTAGACCGTTTACGGTATAATTTGTACTGGAAAACGTTGTCGTGGCACCGACATATACGCTTCCGTTGTAAATGTTATACCCTGCCACACCGGTATTATCGGTCGAAGCCGTCCATGATAAGTTGACGCTCGTAGATGTTTTCGATGAAGATATCAAGTTCGAAGGACTTGTCGGAGGTTCCGTATCGGTCCCTTCACTCATCAAAGTGTCACCGTAAAAAACACCCGTTCCATTCGTTCCGATATAGACACGCCCCCATGTCTGACGGTCGCCCTCCATCGTATTGGCTTCAGCACCAATCGCTGGTTCAGCTACGTCAATCTTCACCCAGGTGACGCCGAAATCATCGGAGCGGAAAATACCCACGGTACTATCCACCTTGCCGTATACGAAGACCGTGGGGTCCGTAGAACCGAGCTTATTTTTACCAAATGCAAACAAAGTCGCCTGCTGCACATTTGCCAGTTGCGTCCAAGAATCACCAGAGTTGCTGGAACGCCAGAGACCTCCCCCATCTAGGCTGACCCATACTTCGCCTGCTTTGCCTGGGGCTGCCTTGATGCTGAAATAGGCAGGCGTTTTCGTAGGTATTGTCGGCATGGTCGATGCTACGTTCCAAGAAGCGCCTCCGTCTGTACTGCGGAATAATTTCCAAGTATTCCGTTCCAATAAATAGAACGTATTATTGTTAACACGGTCAGACGCTAATGGTTGGTACCAGACCCAAAAATCGTGAACAGCTCCAGAAGGCGCCCCTGTGCTAGAATTCCACGTTTGTCCCCGATTGGTTGAAAAGATTGGACTTCCGCTCTGCGGAACCCAGACCATCGTTTCGCTTCCAGCCGATACTGCGATGCGACCTGCCATACCAGGCGGATTGGGAAACGCCGACCAAGTTGCTCCGTTGTCGGTGCTGTAGCCGCCGCCTCCTGTACCGGCATACCGTGTGGAACCTACCCGAGCGATGAAATTCGGATTACTTTCTTGAAAGTCAATGGACACCGTATCGCCTAGCGACGGATTACCCAGTTTACCACTCGGATATGTCGTGAGGGATGTATGACGCATACCATCGACATCTGCATGCCCGCTCAGCAACGGTGCACCAATCGGCGTACTGCGCAGAGCAAACGTCACCACTTCCTCATGACCTTCTTCATACGTATACCAATGGGACGGTGTTGCTGTTATATCGTCTGTACGCCATGTACCGTAGAAGTCGGTTAACCATACCCGCTTCGGAAAATGAGGATCAATGGTCAAGGTTGATGTATTCGCAGAAAACCAATTACTGGTCCACCACGGAACATCCGGATGTTTGACGAAGGTGACCTGTGTCCAGTTCGTTCCTCCATTGACAGACCGATAAATCGGCGCTGGTGTGTTCGATCCGTCCTCAATGGCCGTCATGATGATGTTCGGGTTCGTAGGATCTACGGTAATTCCGTTGTATCTCCCCGTTGACGGAGGAGTAATATCGGTCCATACGCCGCCAGTAAACTTCGTAACACCAGATTCATAGGTGACATACATGGTGTCACCGCCTGCCAGAACAGCCCGACGAGGCGTTAGCGGACTTCCAGTCATCAGCGTCCATGTCGTACCGCCATTTACACTCTTATAAATGCCTGTACCTTTAACCCCGACATAAATCGTTTGTGTAGAAACCCCTGGAGATCCCGTACTTTTATCAAATAAAACGAAATTGAGTCCAGTCGGATTGGTTCCGAGTGTTGGGTAGTTCGTTACTTGCTCCCATGACCCAGTGCTAGCACCTGATGTGCTTTTCCACAGCCCGTCATAACGCGTTCCCATATACAGGACTTGACTGTTGTTGGGATCTACCACAAGTCGTTCACCTAAGTCTCGACCTGACCCATTGCCATAATGCCTAGGAGCAAACCCAGTTGACGTCCAATTCTCTCCGCGGTCGGTTGATTTCAGAATATCCGCAGGAGCGCCTACATAGTCATATTTGCCAGCTGCGACATAAACGACATTGGGATTCGATGGATCAAGTGCGATAGCATCAACGCCGTACAAATTGTATTTTTCTCTTGGAGTCTCATTTAATAATTGAATCCATTTATGATTGACTTCATCCCAGCGTAGGGCACCGCCGACGTCAGTGCGAATATAGACAAGATTCGGCTCTGTCGGATGAATCGCGATTCCGGTTACGAAGCCGCCTCCGCCGATGCGTACATTTTGCCAATTGTACGGTTCTTGCTGAGCAGCCTTGGCAGAATTTACAGACAATAGCTGCATACTAATTAACATGAAGAGCATCATGAATCCATAAAACTTCCACCTTTTCACAAATTCCAAAGCATTCATCCCTATTCCCTCCCATAATGGATATCCTCTTGCTTAACTTACAGCATCCATCCCCCTTTCCATACTCATCCTTTTCTAAAAAGGCTTAGCGGAAGCGGCAGTCTGCATCGCATGAGCGTCATCACAGACTGCCGCACTGTGCTATTTACGAGTTGTCACGTACCAAGCATTAATTTCATCGTAGCTCGTTTGGCCACCGGCTTTTTTGAATTTATCCGTAAATGCATCGAATCCTGTAAGCTGTTCGCCGCCAACAATGATCTTGACCGCATAATCGTTGACCATTTGGTTAAGCTGTGCATTTTCCTTCGAGTAATTCGGAAAGTAAGGTGCTAATCCCAACGGATTCTGCTTAAACACTTCTGGCTTCTGCAACTTGTTCAGGAACTCCCAACCTTTGTAGAGTCGATCATCTTTGCGGACGCGAGCTTGCCAGTAGATCGGATATTTGGTTTCGTCGATACCAGTCAAATAATTGCTGGCAGTTCCTCGCTCGTCATTGAAAATAGGCAAAACTGGGAAAAAATTTCCGTCTTTCACTGTATGGTGCGTACCTTCTACGCCAATCGCCATGTTTTTGAACGTATCCGGTTCTAACTTGGCGTCCATCCATTTGATCGCATCTTCCGGATGTTTAGAAGCTTTCGGAATAAATGTCAATCTATCAAATCCCGATGATTGTGCCAGACCTGCCTGGCCGTTCTTGCCAATCAATGCCGGAATGTAGCTATAGGTCGCATTCGGGAAGTTTTTCTTTAGGGCATCGTCGATCGTTGGAATGTCAGCCCAATGCAACACGATCGCACCCGCTTTGCCGTTTGTAAACTTCTCCTTCACTGTTGCATCTTTGTTAATCGCAAACTCTTGATCAAGCAATCCTTGCTTATACAAATCAGACATATAAGTCAAATATTCCTTAAACGCAGGATTCATAGCTCGGGGGATCAGCTTACCGCTCACATCGTTCCAATCGTTGACCATGCCAAAGGCACCTACGAGGTTATCAACCAACGGATTGTCGCCCTTAATAGACATTGGAATATTTTTAGCCCCGTTACCACCAGGGTCCTTCTCCTTGAACGCCTTAAGTACAACCAATAGCTCGTCAAGCGTTGTCGGGACTTTCAGACCCAGCTTATCCAACCAATCCTTACGGATCAGCAGACTCGTGCCGACGGATTCGAGGGTTCGCGTCGGAATGGCATAGATTTTACCGTCGACTTTGGCCATTTCCAGTGTCTCTTTGGACAGCGATGCTTTGATGTTTTTACCGTACTTCTCAATGAGCGGAGTTAGATCAACCAGTGCGCCTTTTTTGGCATAATCGGCGTAGATCGCTTTGGAACTGCTGTCCCCAGCTGTCGAGACGATATCATAAGGCTCCGAGGAGGCAATCAGAAGATTGAGTTTGTCTTCTGGCTTATCGACCGGAAGGGCTTCGTAATTGACTTTATACCCCGTCTTCTCTTCCAGCATAGCGGCAATTGGATCTTTAGCGAAGTTAGGTCCTAATCGCATAAGCGCTTTCAGTTCAGGCTTGGGGCCGGCAGTCGCTGGCTGCGTGGACGAGGCCGGCGTTGGGGAGCTGCTTTTCTCGCCTTCACTGCTTGCACCACAAGCGGTAAGAAAAATCAGGCTGACTGCGACAGGGAGTGCAGCCCATTTCATCGTTTTCTTCATTTGTTAACCCTCCTATATATTCTAAGATTTATCATTAAGCAGCGGTGGATTCCGCCGGCGTTAATGCAGCATTAACCTTTGACGGAACCAATCAATACACCTTTAATAAAATATTTCTGAAGGAACGGATATACGAGCAGGATAGGTACCGTAGAAGCGACCACAGTGGCAGCTCGGATGCTTTCCGGTGACACATTCATCAGATCATCTGCTGACTTGTTAAGCGCATTCGCCGTATCGTTCTCCATCACGATATCACGCAGATGTAGTTGAAGCGTTTTCAATAATGGATCGCTAATGTACAGCATCGGACTGAAGTAGTCGTTCCAAAAGCCTACAGCATAGAACAAGGCAATCGCAGCCAGCACGGGCATACTGAGCGGTAGAATGATGCGGAACAAAATCATATACGTTTTTGCTCCATCCATTCGAGCCGATTCTTCAAGTGCTTCGGGAAGACCTTCATAATAGCTCTTGATGACCAGCATATTGAAAACACTAATCATGGCAGGCAAAATGAGCGACCATAGATTGTTGAGTAGATGCAGCTCACGAATTAACAAGTAATTCGGAATTAGTCCTCCGTTAAAAAGCATCGTGAACACGAACAAGATCATGATTCCTGAGATACCAGGCAAATGCCGCTTAGATAGCGGATAAGCTGTTATGGCGGTCACCAATATGCTCAAAAGTGTCCCAACTACGGTTACGATGACCGAAATGACGAATGCCCGGCCAAATGCATAGGATGTGGCGACTTTTACGAGCGTATCCAGCTGAAAGCCTACCGGGAGCAGATTCACCTGTCCAGATACAAGCGCCCAATCCGAGCTGACGGATTTGGAGAACACGTGGATCATCGGCAATAAAGTAATGAGGCCTAGCACAATCATGAAGCCGTAGACGAAACTGTCTAATACCCAGTCGCTGAATGTTCTTTTACGGATTTGCATGTCAGGCCTCCTTACCATATTCCGCGGTTCAGCGTTTTTTTGCTGAGCCAGTTGCCGGAGATGATGAGAATAAAGCCAACGACCGAATTGAAAAGGCCGACTGCCGTGCTGAAGCTGTAATCCATCTTTCCGAGACCAATTCGGTAAACAAAAGTACCGATAACATCGCCGGATGCGTAAACAGTAGGGTTATACATTGTCAGAATCTGTTCTGTGCCTGCATCCAGCACCATACCAAGGCGGAGAATGAGCATTAGAATAATCGTCGGCACAATGCCGGGAAGCGAAATATGCCACATCTGCTGCAGGCGACTCGCTCCGTCGATGGAAGCCGCCTCGTACTGCTCTTGTTCAACACTCGCTAAGGCAGCGATGAAGATAATCGCGTTCCAGCCAATCTCCTTCCAGCCTGCTGTGAACACGACGACACTTCTAAATACGTGGTTGTCCATAAAAAATCGTATGGGATCGCCGCCGAACCATCGGATGACGGTATTGACAAGTCCGTCAGAAGGGGACAAGATCGTCATGAACAAGCCAGATATAATGACCCAGGACAAGAAGTGAGGCATGTAGATAATCGTCTGGATCGTCCGTTTGAACGCCGGGAACCGAATTTCGTTCAGCAGCAGGGCGATCAGGATGGGTATCGGGAACAACAACACAATTTTGTAAATACTGATGAGCAATGTATTCGTGAACACTCCCACAAATTCTTCAGATTGCATGAGCTTTCGGAACTGCTCCAATCCGACCCATTGGCTTCCTTTGATCCCGTCAAAAATGTTGAAATCCTGAAAAGCGATTAAGACGCCATACATCGGCGTGTATTTGAACAGCAACAGTAGAAGCAGCCCAGGCACCAGCAGTACATACGTATCTAGGTTCCGCCATACCCTTCGCCATCTGCTTTCACCCTTGCGGGAAAACTTGGTCTCCCCTGCCTTCCCATTCAAATGTGTGATGATTTCGCTCATATTGTGGTTGCACCTCCTGCACTTATGGCTTTATTGTACCTACAGGAGAATGCGTCATGTAGAGGGTAATCCGACACTTTCTAGTTGTATCCTACTCAGTTTGTTCCTCTTGCATCGCCTTGAGACGAACGATTACCACAGTCCCCTCACCAAGACGTGAACGAACCGTCAATCCATAATCGGAACCAGCCATAAGCTTGATTCTCTCGTTCACATTATATAGTCCATACGAGCTGCCATTTCCTTCTGCATGCTGTAAAGGACGCGAAGTAGACAACAGACTGGAAGCTAGCTGCTCGTCCATGCCGATCCCATTATCTGTGATGGTAATCTCAAGCACGTCCCCACTGCGCTTCGCATGAATGTTAATGATTCCGATTTTGCCCTTATTTTTACGTATGCCGTGAAGCAGCGCATTCTCAACGATGGGTTGCAGCGTCAGCTTCGGAATGACACAGCGACTCGCCTCCGAATCTGCTTCAATGACGAACTCAAATGTGGAAGGGAAGCGATTCTGTTGAATCTCCAAATAGACTCTGGCGAGCTCAAGCTCATCCACTACGCAGACATGATCCTTCCCTTTATTCAGGCTAAGCCGAAAATAATCAGACAGACTCTCAATCATGTGGCTAATATCTTCGGCTTCGCGAGAGATCGCCAACCAATTAATCGTATCCAAGGTATTATAGAGAAAATGCGGATTGATCTGAGCTTGCAGCGCACGAAGTTCTGCCTCTCGCTCCAGCATTTTTGAGCGGTAGGCCTCCTCCATCAAATCTTTCAATCGATGCACTAAATGATCGACAACTCGCTCAAGCAACCGGAAGTCGCCTCCCGGCTCCTCCAGCCCTTCGACACCTTCCGTGCGGATCGTCTTGACCACCGATTTGATTCGCCGGTTCATCCCGTTAATAACGAAAGCCAATAACATGAACACGAGGATCAAAAACATGATCGTCATGCCAACGACCGTCGCGATGCCGGACCACTGACTTAACGTTGTTGTGCGATGCGTCAAGCCCGTCTTGGGCACCTCTAGCACGAGACGCCAATCCGCAGCCCGGATGGGTGCACGTACTTCAAACACGTCTACACCGTTTTCAGACCGTTTGATGATTCCTTCGTCAGATGCGCTCGCGAGGGCAGTCTTTGTGCCGATCACCGAATGCTCCGCGCTGTAAATGATAGTCCCACTGCGATCCACGATATATACACGACTTTGCGCTGGAAAATTAAGCTCGGAAATAATTTCAGTTAGCATCTTCTCAGGAACATCAAGCATGAGCACTCCAAGACTCTGGGCAAAATTCCGCGGATGTCTCAGCAATCGAGCACAAGAAAGAATACGTGCAGGTCCCGAGTCCAGATAGTTTTCTTCGTAGATGCCCGTCCACACAATACTGCCGGCAGCGTTCATGACCTCATTATTCCATGGGCGATCTTTCAAGCTATCTAGCGGAAAAAGATTCAATAAATCGAATCCGTATAAATTCCCCGGATCGGTGAAAACACGTACCCTGACAATGTCTGGTGCCGACTGAACAGATTCGAGCAAGTTGCGCAGCTCCTTGGACTGAGCGATGCGTTCGATAATCGGGTAAGCAGGATCCAAATTTTCATACAGTTTATTATTCATAAATATAGAATTGGATGAATTCTGCACATTGTTAAGCCGCGAACTTAAATTAATACCTGCCTGTTTGAGCGTCTGCTGCATGGTCTGGGTCACTTCCTCTTGCAAAATCCGGGAGGACTGTTCATAGTAGACGAACAACATGATGCAGACTGGCAGGAAAATCATCAGACCATACGCGAGCATCCACCTCCTAGCCGCCACAACGCCTTCCCACAGGTTAGAGGGCCGTATCCTTCTTTTTTGCAAATTCCCTCTCACTGAATCACCCCTTTTGAATGCTACAGACTACTTCTCCTATTGTTGGTCCCGATAAGCGCTTGGGGTAAGTCCGGTCATTTTCTTGAACAGCTTGCTAAAATAACTCGGATCCGTATAGCCGACTAGCTCGCACACTTCGTAGAACTTGATACGAGGATCTGCCAGCAATTCCTTCGCTTTCGCAATTCGAACTTTCATCAAATATTCGTAAATCGTTTCGCCAGTCTCCTGCTTGAACAGTAAGCTGACGTAAGTTTGACTGAGATAAACGTAAGCGGCGATTTCCGCGATGGCCAAGTTCTTGGCGTAATTCTCAGAGATAAACTTCTGAATCTGTTCAATCACATTACTCGAACGTCCACTCCGTTTCTCTTGAATCCAGCAGCATATGCTGTAAAGGTAATCGCTTACAAAAGTTGTTAACTCGGCCATCGTTTCCAGCTTCAGGAGTCGATCGAGCGCCCACGCTTCCTCCTCTTCTTTTTCACGGGATAGCAAATTAAGATCAAGCAGCAACCTGCCCGCGAGAGCGATCATTTGCAGTCCTACCTGCCTGCCGTACTTAAACCCGTCCTTGCGAATTTGCGCCATCGGCTCAAGAATGCTTGCCATTTCAAACTCTACTTGTTGCTTTTCCCCCGATTTCAGAGCGGATACCAGTCGCTCACTCTGACTGCTATCGAACCGAATTGGACTGGCAACTCCAACTTCTAAACTGTCCATCGTAATCACTTGATTCTTGCCCATGTACCACTTTTGGTCCGCCGCATCGCGTGCATGCCGAAAAGACGCTGGCAGCATCCAGATATTATCGGCACGCTCGCCTACACCAATCGTAACGCTGATATTTAACCAGCGCTTCAGATTGTCGCGAATCTCCTCTGCCAGCAAAAGCAGCGCTGCTTCGGGGTCTTTCATTGGATCATCCAGCACTAACAGTCCAACGAATTCAGCCGCTCTGTTCTCGAATGCATACCCATGCAGGTACTGATCAATCAGTTCTTGAACGACGTTCAAGAGTGAGTAAGACAACAATTGCTTATCCCTCTCCGAGCGACAACTTAACATCTCCCTTGCATCATCAATGGTTATCACGAGCACCAGATATGGCGTTTCCATCGGCAGTTCCAGATTGAGAAAAGCAGCTCTTTCCCGCAGCACCTCAGGCTTGGCGTCCCCATCTTGGATCAATGCCATCAAAAATTTCTCCCTAAGCAGTGGCATACTCTGGGTCAATTTGACCTCCATATCTTTAAGACGTTGCCGATCCATCTCTTCCGAACGTAAGTCTCGCACGACACCTTCAATCACCTTTTGGAGCTCGGTTCGTTTCACTGGTTTGAAAATATAATCGGCAGCATGAACCTGCAAGGCCGAACGCAACAGGTTGGCTTCATTGTGGCCACTGATAAATACGATTTTCGTCTCTGGAAGCCGCTCTCGAATCTCCCTCGACATTCGAATACCGTCCATGACCGGCATCATCACATCCGTCAGCACGATATCAGGTTTCACTCGCTCGATCAGCTCTAATCCCGTATCTCCATCATCTGCTGTTCCAGCCAGAACAATCCCATAGTTACTCCACTCAACGAATTTGCTAAGCCCTCCCCGGACAGCAGGCTCATCATCGACAATGACCAATTTATACATAATTCCAGTCCCCTTATTAGAAAATGAAGGAAGATATTTCAAATAAATATAACAAATAACCTACTTTTGTTGCACACACCTTCTATTATAAAAGTTTTTGGGAAAATGCAGCAGGGGGGATCCTACTATTTCTGGTCGGATGTGACTGTTGTGTTGGAGAATAAATCTAACCTAAAGGCTAGTTCAATCGAGTTCGCAGTAACTTAAAGAGGAAGACCAGCGTTGCGGATCACCGTGTCCGCGGCAGCCAGCTCGAGAAGATGCGGCGCACGCTAGAAAATCAGTCATGCAATTATGTATTGTTATGACTATATAAGTTACGTTTAATCTTTAATTCCCTCCGTATCCAGTTCGTCTTTATATGCTACAATTTTATTCTTACCGGACCGTTTAGCGGAGTACATGCCTAGATCAGCTTGCTCGAGCAGCTTCTCAGGGCTTATACCATTACGGGATATACTGAATCCTATGCTTAAGGTGACATTACTCTCTCTCTCTACTCTAGAACGGAAGTTCTCTGCCCACTCTTCAATACGCGAGATCGTATCTTTATCATCAATTACAGCAATGAGTTCTTCACCTCCATAGCGCCCGGGAAAACCAATTTCATCTGTCTCTTCTTGTAAAATTTCAGCGACGGTCTTTAATGCAGCATCCCCAGCATGGTGGCCAAGGGTATCATTGAGCTGCTTAAAATTATCAATATCCGTGAATACGATCACACATCCCCCTTTTTCCACACATTGCTTAATCCTAGCGCTGATAGCTTTACGATTGTACAGTCCAGTTAGCCCATCTATTAATGATGAGTCCACAACACTCTGAAACATAGTTAGGAAACGTTCGATAAAGATTAAGAGCAGGATAGAATAGTAAATAATCGGTAGAATATCATTTGCAATTAGGATCCATTTTTCTGTTCGCCAAAGGTGGTCTGTTTCAATGTTTATCACAATAATAACTGAATAGATTATTAATGATAATCGGTATTTAATCATCTCATCTATATGAGGGCTGATAAGTATCCAGGAGATACATACAGCTGCAAGTTCAATGATGAAAAGTGATAAATCTGCATGGAAAGAACTGCTAAAGAAGAGTAAGAGTGGGATGAAAATCGCAGTAACCAAATAGTAAATTATGCTTCGTTTTATCTTATTGAGGTATGAAGCGTAAATTCCAATATTTATGTTCATGAACATGATGGCACTAGCAATGTGCAGTAGTGATTTGGATCCTATCGAGGTCATTTTAAGGACTTCATATACCACTGCAAGTATCAGGCCGAATGTTAGTATCAAATATACTTGTTTTTTTCTCAGTCGAAATAGTCTTAATGCCATAATGAGCATTACAATTAGCAAGATACAACAAATTGTAATGGTGTAAAATTGGAACGTTATTTGCAAACATATGCATCTCCTTATTTACAAATTAAAGAGGATTAGTTCAATTCTTTTTCATGCAAAAAACAAGCCTCTAAAGGTAACCCAGCTATCATCCCAGAATGAATATGTTCCTGGCTTAGACCTGTGGCTTTGCGTCTCCACCTTTCGATGGATTTGCCTTTCTTCATTATTGCTTGTTTGCGGGTACTTTTCACTTAGAATTTACGCGGTTTAGCATACAAATCTATCTGAGATCATCGCTGAAAATAAAATGGCTCCGACATATTCTCTTCATTTTTAAATATATTGACGAGAAGCAGGTTGAAAGAGTCTCGATAAATAAATGCTTGAAGCTCCCGAATGGAATGTGTTCTGGTTTTAAACTTAATCTTAGTAATATGATTATTCAGCGTTTTTTCAGTGATATGGAGTTGTTCACCTAACTCTCTATTATTGTTTCCACAAACGATCAACAGGCTCAATACCTCAATCTCCCTCGGAGTAAGACAAAACCGTTCCTTAAACGTATTGAAGTACGCATTAAATACGCGTGACTCTACAATTAATCGGTTTACTATCATCGCTAGATTCATTCTCCTAACATAGTAAGTATGTGTTTCAAAATCTCATTAAAAATGTTTCCGCAATGCGGGCTATCACGCAGACAAATAAGCCCGACATAGGTTACACGGGCAATGACATCTCTCTATAATTTTCAAGAATAAAAATGGAAATGTCACAGAAACATTGGAATGGCGGTCCTTTACAAACTTAAGCAGAAAATTGTTCCTGTAACGTTTTGGAAAGCTCCTTCAAACGGAGTAACTCTCTATTAATGTGGTAAGAAGTATTCGATTGGGTTTCTGTAGTGCTATAAAGCTCTTGTACAGTGGACACGCTTTCTTCGGTGACCGCTGATATGTTAGTCATTTCATTAGAAATCACTTGTGACCGCAGTTCAATATGTTTCACAGATTCATTAAGGGCTTTAACAATCTCAATCATCTCGGTAATGGCCTGGTTCATTTGCTCCAAACTGGATATCGACGCTTCTGCAAGTACAACCGTGTGAGATGTGGCTTGTCTTCCAACTTCAATCTGGGTTAAAGATTCTTCACTTTCCTCTTGAATATTAGTTAGAATTGCCTTTATTTCATATGTAGCCTTATTACTCTGCTCAGCTAATTTCCGAATCTCACTGGCAACGACCGCAAACCCCCTGCCATGTTCCCCAGCTCGAGCTGCTTCTATTGAAGCATTTAAAGCTAAAATACCCGTTTGGCTAGCTATTTGTTGAATCGTGGTAATAATATCCCCTACTTGGTGAGAAGACTCATATAAATTTTGCATGGTGTCCGTCGTTTGGTGTATCGCATTGGATACGATTCTAACTTGCTCAAACAAAGGTTCAATATTATTTTGGTTGTTATGCATCGTTGTTGCTGTTGTAGCAGCCGTTGCTTGCAAGTCAGAAAAGGATTGGGAGTTCTGCTCAATCATCTCATTAATACTGTGCAGATTAGTCTCCATATTGCTTAGTGATTCGCTTTGATATTCAAGACCTGTAGACACTTCTTTAAAAGTAGCCAGCATATCATGATTAGCCACAATGTTATTTTCAGATTTCTCTGAAATGATTACAGATGCTTGTTCTAATTCTTGAGAATGTTTTCGTACCGTTTCGAGAAGCGCTTCAGCTTCTTTTTGTTTAATCGCTTTTTCCAATTCTACTGCCCTCATAATTCTTTCCTTAGATACAACCTGGAGACTTGTTGCACCGGACGTTAAGATCAGGAAAATAGCGTGTACAAGAAGCATTACGAAGGAGTAATCG
Source organism: Paenibacillus qinlingensis (assembly GCF_031455095.1). Lineage (GTDB taxonomy): Bacteria > Bacillota > Bacilli > Paenibacillales > NBRC-103111 > Paenibacillus_E > Paenibacillus_E qinlingensis_A. The sequence continues at coordinate 290,196 of NZ_JAVDSB010000001.1, read as the reverse complement.
CTACTCCCAAAGATCAACTTAGGCACAAAGAAATATCCTAAAACATGCTGCAAGGCGAAAATGCCTGTCATAAGGGCAATTAGCTTAATATCTTCATAATAGGCTACTATGGCAACCACCATAAATATAGAAAAATGCAGCTCTATCCCCCCTCCCCCACCAGCAATAATAGAGATACTAGAAAACGTAAGAACTAATGTATTAAGCATTGGTATTAGGGGTTGATCTGTTTGCTTACGATAAAGAATATACGCTACCCCCAAGAAAACCACGGGAATAATTAAAAAAATGCTCAGTGCGAATGAATAGTATTGACCGGTATCATGACCAGTAGCCATATTCTCCATCGACATCATGTGTCCCATGTTTTTCATAAAATTAAATTTTCTATACAATAAATGGATGATAAAGCTGAGTGCTATGGTGCCCAAAGATACCTGTAACATGAACCTGTTCTTTTGTCCTGTCAATTTCCACTAGCCTCCTATTTTAATGACATATTGTAAAACGTGCATTCTGTACCGTTCACAGCTACGTAGCTACGCCGCTTCCGGAACTAGCTTCCCTAATAGTGCATACCTGGCATTTGTGTACTCGTAAGAACAAGTAATCAAGGCCACGATTCTCTCGTCCGCCCCCACCGTTACATTCGTACGAAACGTAGACGCTTCCACCAGCGAATGGATATAGGCCACGTAATCATCCTCATCGTCGAAGTCGCGCCGGAGGAACTCCTCCTTGCCATCCGCGATGATGCCCGCGAACAACTCCAGGGTATAACTGCCGCTTGGCGTCTCAACTTGCATCTGCGGGTGAGCATCGTAATACATCTGCTTTTTATACTCAAGCAGCGAGGCGAACATTGAGCCGTTTTTCATTTGATGGCCGTAGATAATCGTCATTCGCCCGGAGAAGTCGCCCGGCGTCCGGTAATCGACGAACAAGCTGCCCATCCGATTCGACTCGCCCGTGAACAGATGCTCGAGATAATAGGCATTATCTTGTCCTTGCACGACCGGGTAATCGATCTGCGTATTTTCGGACTTCAACCAAGCCACCGTATACGGATTAATGTCCGCCAGCATGGCAAAATCAACTGCACTCTTCGCCGGTTCACGGGGGTCAACAGACTCTTTCTGATCCGAAGCCGGCAGCGACGCCGAAGCAGATAGCTGCTTCGGCGTCTGGTTGTACAATCGGATTTGATCGTAAGCTGTACCGCCATATGTATATGCCCGATCTGCCGACAGCAACACATATGCCGAGCAGACGATACCGACGATGCATAGGCCCATGAGCAAGCATAAATACCGCTGCGCTCTACTATGCTTCATGTTGTTTCCCTTCTCCGCGTAAAGGACCTGCGGCGGCATTGTTCATTCGCTACACAGGCCCTCCTGTCGAGGCTGTTTATTGAACTCTTACTTGTTAATTAACGCTTCCTGCCGATTCTTCTGCGCAAGATGACATTCGTGCCGATTAATGCAGCAAGCGCCGCTCCAAAGATGACCAACCCGAGTTGACCGATCTGCTTGTCGTTGTGGTCACCTGTCTTCGGCGTGCCGTTGTGGCCTGTCTTGTCGCTGTTGCCGGTATCGATAGTACTGCCAACATTCGAGCCATCCGTCGAATTGTCGCCGGCGCCGCCGGAGCTTCCCCCATTACCGCCTCCCGGTTGTTGGCTTCTTCCACTACCTTCGCCGCTTATGTCATCCATACTGTCGTTGTCCTTCCCGCCGTCCTCGCCGCCGGTGTTATCCTTACTGTCGTTGCCCTTCCCGCTGTCCTCGCCGCCGGTGTTATCCTTACTGTCGTTGCCCTTCCCGCCATCCTCGCCGCCAGTCGTCGGCTCCTTCGCCATATAGATGTTCACAAAAGCCGCGCTCTTGCTTTCGGATGAGTTGAAGACGCCGGATGCGCCCGTGCTGGTTGTCTTGTACCCCTCAGCCGAGTAATCTACTTCGCTAACCTTATAGCTCGTTCCGAGTGGCAAGCCGGTAATCGTGATCGCCTCTCCGTGCGCGAGTGCCACCGTCCCACCGCTCTGAATCGTTCCGCTGCCACCACTACCCGAATACACGTACGTACCCAAAGCGCCGTCCAGAACGACCGAGAAGCTAAACTTCTTCGTCAGATCGGTGACTGTTCCATACACATTCTTGCTGATCGTCAGACTGCCCTCGCCCGACGCGTACCACACGTTCTTCGTGTTGACGAATGCGACGGTTTTCGTTTCGTCGACCAAGATTACGTCTGTTGCATCGAGACTTGTCGTCTTGTATCCGTCATTATCATAGTTCGTTTCTGACACCGTATACTTAGAGTCCGCAGGCAACCCTGCGATGATGATGCTCTGCCCGTGCGCAAGAGAGAACGTACCACCGCTAACGATCGTACCACTTGCTGCGCCGCCAGTGCCGGTATAGTTATATACGCCCGGCGCATCGATAAAGGTCACAGTAAAATCGAACTTCTTGGAAAGATCGCCGTCATTGCCAGCAACGGTCTTGGAGATAACGAGCTTGCCCGATGTATTCGTCAGATAATTCGCTACCGCGAGTATATTAGCGTCCGCTCCCGTCTTGCCGTCGATAGAAGTCACGACATTCAGGCCGGAGGTATCGACGCTGACCGTATGATCGATGCCTTCCAATTCATAGCCCCCAGCAGGAGCGGCCGTCTCTCGGAGCACATACGTTCCCGCCGGAATAGCTTTCATCTTCAGTTTGCCGTCGGCGTCGCTAACAGCCTTACGAATGATCGTGCTGCCATCTTGCGAATAGAGGGTGAATTCAGCGCCGGCAAGCGGGGCTGACGTAGATCCGATCGTCTTCACCACTACGAGCCAGCCGCCTCGCATTAATGTCGCCGAGCTGTCCGCTTTAGTGATCGTATACTGGATCTCTTGTTTGGACGCATTAGCGTCGCCTTGAGAGAGTATCGCATAGTTAATAATCGTGCCGATCTCGCCAGTAATGTCCGTCAAGTAGGTCAGACGGTAAGCCTTGCTGTAGTCCGGAATATTGAAGGTCAATTCACGTGTTCCATTATCGTAGGTCAGATTACTCCCCAGTGTAAGCGTTACGGCAGCTCCGTCCACCAGCGATCCATCTGGCTTCAGCGTCAGTTCCGTAGCGGTCAAGTAGCTGACACCGTGACCGTCATCCAACAGCAGCTTGCCTGTTGAATCCGTGCGCAAGTCCAGGCCGAGCGGCAAGGTATCGACGATCGTCTGGCCGCTTGCTCCTAACTGATTCGGATTGTACACGATGGTCCATATCAGCGTTCCATTCACAGGTAGCCCATGGGACTTATTCAGAATCTCGCTATGAATGGACACCTGCTGCGAATTGGAAGTCCCTGGGGTCCAATTCGCAGCTTGCAGGTTCAGGTTGTTGGTCATTGTCGAAGTTTCATTACTGTCAAAGTACCCTGCAAGCTTAGCGTCCGTAGGCTTGGCCTTCACGAGAATCACGTATGGCTTGTCCAATTGGGCAAACGTGAATATCACCTGGCCTGGGGTGCCGAAGTTCGACGTCAGTCCGGTTACGCTCGCTTCCGGCGTTGGCGTCGTGCTAGTCGCATTTACGGAAGAACCGGAACCCGCTGTTCCTTCGAAGATCATATACTTCTTACCTGGCGCGACGTCGTCGAACTCCCAGCCAGCCGGCAGCGTATCCGTTACGGTAGCTGTGCCAAGCATATCATTTCCTTCGTTGCTCGCCACGTTCGACGAGTTGAAATTCAAGCTGTCCGCATTAACGCTCAAGCGAAAGATAACCGACTTGTCCACATAGTCAAATCCATCATTCGCGCTGGTCGTGCGTTGCGCGTTGACCGCCGCAGCCGGATCGGCCATCGCCTCACGCTTCAGCAGTTCCTTCGCCAGCGTGCGGCTTTGATAGGTGACGGTGCCTGTTGCGCTCCTCAGCCTGCTCATCCCCTTAAAAAGCGTGGCGGTATTGTTCACGTTTTTATTACTGTTACCTGCATACACCGCCGGGTCCACGATCCGTGTTTTAAAAGTTATCGTATTGACCTCAGTCGTCGACAATCCCGTCACTTCGATCAGATCGGCGACTTGTTGCCCGTTCTTCATAATCGGAATCACGTTTAATGTCCCCACGGAAGTCGTATCGCTACCCGGTATATACTGCAATCCCGACTGCTTCGACACGTTCGCCTCGGAGATGCCTCCTGGCCAGCCAGTCGTGAGGGACATGCTCGTGCTAGCGTCGTAGACGAGCAAGTCATACACTCTCATATCGGCGATGGGCTGATTCTTGGCATCGGCCTTGATTGTCCATGTAATTTCGCGGTTAGTTTTATCCAGCACGCCTGACTTCTTAAGCGCATCATACCCGATGCCAACGCCGACGCTGCCTGTGCTTATCGTTGAACTGCTTGGCTTGCCAGTCCAGTCCAGCGTGGCGGTGTTATTGAAGGTTCGCTTGTTTACGGTTATGTCGGTGCTGTTATACGGCACTTCACTCGTAATTATGAGCCGGACCATGGTGGTGGTCGTTCCCGAGCGCGTATATGCGCCCCCTGCCGGTTCGACAACAATACTGGCACCGTCATCCGTCCAGGTTACAGCGTCCGTAGATGTCTGCCATTGCGCCGACACGAAGTTCAAATTTATTGGCAACACGTCCGTAATGGTCAGACCTACTAGCGCCGCTTGTGACCTGTTGGCGGTAAGCGTCCATGTGATATATTGATCGTCTGGATCATACGTAGATTCGCTGTCGGGATTGTTGTGCTTAGCTGCTCCCGTCTTCTCGATCCACGTCGGCGTCGTATAGGTGACCGTGCCCGTACCGCTCTTCACCAGTACATTGTCCTTCAGCAGATTGGCAGTATTGCTGACTGACTCCGCCTCGTGATTCCTATAATATTTATCATCCGGAATCGCGGTATCGAACATGATGGTTCGTACACTAGCCGCATCACCCAGGGTATACGTCACCATGTTGCCTGTCTCGTCAGGAGTGGCGGCGACGCCGTCGACTTGGAACGTGTTCGCCACATACGCACCCACGCCGCTCAGGTCGTCGCTGAACACATACCCGTCCAGATTAACCGCGGTTGCCCCCTTCGTCCCGGACAGCTTCACCGTCCAATGGATGATCTTGTTGGTCAAATCCGCAGTCCCCGTCTTCAGCACGTTGTACACGATTGGTTGTGCTGGCACCACGACGGTATAGGTCTTGCCTAGAATCTGTACTTGGTGGGTACCTTCACCCCCGGCGGCACCGGAGCTGTCATATTTCAACCCTACGTTAAATCTCCCCTGGACGCCATAATAGCCCCCATTCTCATCGAATACATCCGCATCTCCATCAAACACCGTAACGGCCGTCACGGTATTGGTTCCGGTCGTGTTTAGCGACGTCGTTCCTACGAGCTTTCCGTCGAATTGAAGCGGCAGCGTTGTTGCCGATGTAAGGGTGAACCCCTCACTGAGCGAGAAGCTGGCCGTATCATTACGCTCCACGACCGTCGTCGGAGTCGGATCATCGCCGGCAATAGGCACACCGAACGATACTTCGATGCTGAGTTCATCCCCATTGGCTAGATCGATCGTACCGCCTTCTGGAATAACGGTGGTCCCCTGCTTCACATTCCACGTAAGCCCCGTCAGCGCGCCGGACTTGTCCGCACTCGCCGCCCACACGTCCATACTACTTGGCGGCGACACCGCCCCAATTATGAGGGCTATCGTCAGCAGCCACAAACCTATTTTTAATTTCATGAAAACTTCTCCTTCCAAACTTTTAAGGTATAATAGCGATTTTGCATTAAGGTTAGAATAAGCTGTTTACATTCAAAATAAATCTCAAACAAGCATTCATTCGAGACGTTTTGAGCAGTCTTAGTTATCTCCTGTTCTTCTAAAATTAGCGGGAAACGCCTCATAACGATATCTCCATTAACATGAACATTATATTATTTAAACGAGTATGAACAATCTAGAGATTGTTTACACCGTGTACAGTTTTTTTAACTACTTGACATTGTGAAACAGAAAGAAAAGTAACTTTCAGTACCAAGTCAGTGCGTTCCATGCCAATAGCATTCAACACTCAGCAAAAAAAGACTTGATTCCTCAAGCCTTTAAAAAGAGCAACTTATTATGAAGTTGTAAACAGTCATTACACTCGAGAAATATTTTCGATTGTTTCATGATTTGGAGGCATGCATCCAGATCCTCTTACGACGAAAGACCCCAAATAGGAGCTTCCATTGTGCGGCGGAGGGAAACTTGCTGCCTTGGGAGACCTTTTTTTCAGGTGACCCAAGAATTCAGAACAGATCTGATCAAGAACCGTTTTCATCGGGAATGAAATTTTGTCTAGCTTTCCCTATTAAATCCAGTTACAATCTCAATCATAGATTGAGTAGTTTAATAAAAAGAAGAGGGGAACGTTTTAGAATGACACCGTATTTGTATAATTCAAGAAGAGTATATACCTGGATGGGTAAAGTTTTTTCGGCACTGCTGATCATGTTTGTACTGCTTTCCGTATCTTTCTTAGAGGTTCAAGCAGAGTCCAATCTCATTGAAGATCCTCAATTAGACAAAGTGATTCGTGCCTCCATAGGTAAATCGTCGGGGAACCTGACTGCAGATGATTTGTTGAAAGTAACTTCCATTTATGCGTATCAAAAAGAGGGAATTAAGAGCTTGAAGGGATTGGAGTTTGCCAAGAATCTGAATAGGCTTATTGTTAGTAATCAACCGCTTACGCGGATTGATGAAGTTGCTGGGCTTTCAAAGTTAACTTTTGTAGATATCAGCGGTACGCAAGTTTCTGATTTATCGCCTTTGCAAGGGCTGACCCAACTTGGACATCTTAGTGTCTCTGGTGCCAAAGTAAAGGATCTGACACCATTATTAAAGCTTACAAGACTTAGTGAACTATTTTTAGCCAAAAATGAAATTGAAGATATTACGCCGTTAATTCAGTTGAAGCTAGTTTGGTTAGATTTGGCTGATAACAAAATTGACGATATTTCACCGTTGTTGATCCACGGAGAGACGTTAGAGCATGTGTTTCTTTCCCGTAATAACATTTCAGATATTTCATATTTGGTACTCTCGGAAAGATTGAAACATGTCTATGTGGAAGGAAATCCGCTGGATGCAATCAGCTTAAAACTTATGAAGTCGTTCAAGGACAAAGCGATAGACGTTAAATATGATGACAAGCTCTCCATACCTCCGATCTCGGTAAAGATCGATGGTCAGCCTCTAACGATAACGGGAGCTAAACCTCTTTTGATCAAAGAAAAGACATTTGTTCCGTTAAGAGATATTTTTGAAGCACTAGGAGCTGCTGTGCAATGGAATCAAACGGATAATTCGGTTACTGCTACGAAAGGTAAAACAACAGTTTGGCTTCAGATTGGGTCACGCAAAGCGAGAGTGAATGGAACGGAAGTCGCCTTAGAAGTAGAGCCGCAGTTAGTCGGCAATTTCACCATGGTGCCCGTACGTTTTATTAGTGAGGCATTAGGAGCTAATGTGAAATGGGATGGCACCACCCAGACTGTTTCAATCCTTACAACAACGGAATCTTCGCCGCCAGATGTGAGTGAAAAACCAGAGGATATACCAGTGCCATCAAGAGAAATAAATAGATCCGACTGCCGATAATAATAAAATTTATAAACTTTCTCTGGATGGTAAAGAAAAAATAAAAGTGAATGATCAAGCATCTTCCCATATTTCAGAAGCAGGTGACTATCTATATTATTTAGCTGATGATGATAAAGTCTATCGTATATTAAAAAGTGGCAATGAAAAAGCCTCTGTTGTAATTGATGCACCTGTCTGGTTTTATCAAGTTTATGAATCTCACATCTATTATACAGATCGAAACATAACGACGTATAAACCGACGAATTTACTACGCATGAATATGGATGGTTCTAATAAAAAAGTGCTAGGTGAGGGTGTTTCCATTCATTTTGCAGTTCAAAATAATAACGTATATTACGAGACTTTTAGTAAAAGTGGTACCTTTTTAAATAGGATGAATCTAGACGGCACGGAACCAAAAAAAATAACAGAATTAAGTTCATTATTTGATTTTCAAATCGTCGAACCTTACGTTTATTTCGGATACAAAGATATTTGGGAAATGCTAATTGATGGAACTGGTAATGTGAAGAAAATAAACAAAGATGTGAATAACCCTCTCGAATTTATTGTTGATCAGGATTGGATTTATTATATGGAAGGCTCCTCAAGCGCAGATATCTATTTATACAGAATGCGCAGGGATGGATCAGAAATTACTGCATATAGTCCAAATAACATGCGCGGGTTTAATATTGCTGGTGATTGGATCTATGCGATTGTTTCGGATCCAACCAAGTTTCTGTAGGATCAAATTCAAGAAAGATGGTACCGGTGAAATTATCCCCATGAACTAAGATAGCGTATGATAGTGAATGGAATGGGCCGATTTCTAATGTTTGTATTGGGTCTTTTACCAGAAATTATCTTCACAGCATAAGTCAGCTTAAGTTGTATAGTAGCTCTTAATGCACCTTGCTAAGCAATTCTGCCCTTAGTTCAACAGGCTGCCGTGTAAATCGGCAGCCTGTTGTTATTGAGCTATAGTTCGCCTTTAGTAAACTTTCACACAATATCACTAACATTGTATTTTGTACCACGACGTTCATTCCATTTTCGGTGAAGTTCCTGTGAACGGATTGCTAAGTCTTTATAAGGCATTGCTATCACAGAGATTTTATCAAATTTGTGTCTAAAGTGATTACCTTGCTTCATTATTCGCATAGCCCCTAAGTAATCGTCACTTAATGCTCGTACAGCTCTAGAAATATCAGCTAAAATTAATGCGCCTGAACACATTGGGCAAGGTTCAACTGTCGAATATATAGTACATTTTTGCTTATATGTAGGGTCTAACAACTTGCTTCCAGCTTGCCTTATGACATCAATTTCGGCGTGACCAGTAGGGTCATTAGCAGTAAAGATTCTATTTCTTCCTTTATTTAATATGTTACCCTCGTGGTCAACCAGTACTGCCCCTATAGGTACCGTTCCTACACTGGATGCTATCTCTGCTTCTTCTAATGCAATCTCAAGAAAATGCCGGTCCATATCCATAGAGTTTCGCCCCTAAATTCACAATTTTTCCTAGACTTATTCTCCAGTACTTTAGGCAGTTCCTTCCTCATGTATTCTGCCCGATAGTTGAGCGGATCGCACAGAAACGAAAACATGCAATAGATCTGTTCCATCGCCACGCTATAGTTCCCAGTTAGCGCAATGGAGTGACGCACCAACTTCTTAAAACTGAATCTGTGAGCTTTCTTTTACTTCTGCAAACCAACATAGAAGATTGTTGTGATGCTCTATAATTTGCTCAGCATCTAACTCGCCCCTCTTCCACGTACTGTGAGCATCTTTGACGAGAACCACGTTATATCCTAGACTCTGAGCTCGTCGACAAGTCGAGTCAATACAAAGTTCAGTTTGAATACCAGTCAGAAAAATCTGCTTTACTCCCATAACCAATAGTTCCTCTTGTAAATTGGTTTCGTGAAAAGAATCTGGTGTATTCTTTTGAATGATTGTATCCCCAACATTAGGGCGAATTGCAGGATGAATTTCCCATCCAGGTGTCTCACGTTCGAATGGTTTTCCAGGTCTAGCGTTATGTTGAACGTAGATGACCTTAGTTCCATAGGAACGCGCTTTATCAATTAGTGATTTTATATTCTCAATTAATAAATCAGCTTGATGTACGGGGTCACTTTTATTAAACATCCCAACTTGTACATCAACGACCAATAAAGCAGCTAAATTTTTATCCATCATTTTTCTCCCCCTTTTTTTTGAGATTTGATAAATAACTATAACTGCCAGTTACTTTAACGAAAATAGGGTGCAGTTGCCTTGTGGCGGGCTACTCCCTGCATATTCCGCTAACGTTCTTACGCTAGCGTAGAGGCAGCAAGATATTATCAAGGAACTCCTTTATCTTTTGCAACATACCTAGTGTGATCTGATGATTGACTCTCGGGAACTCAATTAATTGGATATGATCTGCTGGTTTACCCTCAGTTGCAATAGCATTAATAAAATATATTTGACTATCTATAGGTATTGAAGTGTCATCTTGGCAATGAAGAAGCAATAATGGTTTTTCATTATTCATTCGAATATAGGAAATTGGGTCATTTTGTTGTAAAAGAGATTTTGTACTTGCTTCTATTGGAGTCAAACCATTTTTTTCGCGATATAGTTCTTCAAATTGAACCCAAGCACAGGAACCATTAATAACAATTGCGGATTGAACCTGTCGATGTTTAGCATATGTTCCAGCGGTAATAAATCCACCTGTTGAGTGGCCAACCACAGTTATTGGACCATCACTGTTTTGTATGATCTCTGTAACGATTTCCTCTGCTTCTTGTACACCTTGGAAAACGACAGGCCAGAAATTTGTTTGTAACGTTTCTTTATCGAAATAGCTAAGATTTCCGCGCTCACCATGGCAAGGTAGTTCAGGTATAATTACTCGATATCCCCAACTTGATATTAACGATGCAAAAAACTTGTAACTTTCTATCGTTGATCCCCATCCGTGATACAGAAGGATTTGTCCAACCTGTTTAGATGAAGGTTCTAGTATAATGCATGGTACTCCACAAATATCCTGATATTCATCAGAGATTCGTTGCATAAAAACATCCCCTTAACTACTCCAATTCGAAATTATATTATTAGTTTTATAATAACATATATTGAAATTCTGCCAGTTGCTTCAGTTTGCATTGTGGCATCCCTCCTTGACGAAGCGATGTTCCCACATTCCTACCAGATCGGTGCAATTCATGTTTGGAGAATGATCTTTCTTTTCAATTAGACTTAGGGCTATTCCTCCACCTTCATTACAAAGGCTTCATCAGACATGCCCCTGCCCTTAAAAAGATAAACTCATTTCGTCAATGCCTTATTGAAACCGTTCCGGGTAACAGCCCTTGTTGCAACGTCCCTTGTTTTCCAAGTCCCTTACATCCTAGCTACCCGTGCTGAACTTAGGTGCTTCCTCTAAGCCAGTGAGATCGATGCCACCATAGTTTGGCATAGCGTATTTTTCATAGGGAAAAGTCTTACTTTACGCCTCTCACCACATCGTTTCATGATACTTACGTTTCCGCATGCTCTAACTTTAGACCTGTACATTCGGAAGTTCGTCAGTTCGCTTCTGTACGAACATACTCACCGTACTCAGTTTTTCAGACGGACAACATATCCATTAATATACTTTTTTCAAAAAAATTGGCTATAACCTTTGTTCTGCCGAATCTACCTGTACCTCATACGGGATGGTTCGAGATACGTGGTTCCTTCATTCCCAGCCTCGGTTGTAAAGTTGATAATACTGCTGTAATCTACTGCTTTTCGAACTACTTCCTCGTTAGTTCAACAATCATACTTTGATTTTTCCTAATTGGGGAATGTTTACTTTTCTTATAGAAGAGTATATTAACCACCCAAAAACTGAACCAAAAACATAAAATAAGATATCATTCACATTTAATGCTCCAGTATTTGTAATGTACTGAACCAATCACTTTTGCAAGAAAAGTAGATCCCACTTAGTGCATATCATACCCCCAGATACTCTCCAATAATAATACTCCCTCATTATCAACACACAGTACTCCACATATATCGAGACTTCCTATTTGAAATAAGGCAAGGGCTATCCCCTAAGCAGTTAATTTTACCGCTTTAAAGATAACCCTTGTTATTTACACATCTAAACTTAAATCAGTTTGGGTTGACGATTTCTACTTTACTTGCTCTTTTGAGCCAGCATGTTCAGCATAACCGTTACGGCCTCTGCTCTTGTTGCAGGGTCCCCAGGGGCAAATTCATTGTCGCCTTTCCCTTGCACGATGCCTGCTTGCTTTACATAAGCAACCGCAGCTTTTGCCCACGCTGGAATGTCCTTGTCGTCTGCGAAGCTAGTTGCTGTGGCATTCGCTTCGCTATATTTACCCAAAGCACCCGCAATCATCGCTGCCATCTCTGCACGCGTAATTTCCCCAGCTGGACGGAATGTACCGTCCTCATAGCCATTAATTATGCCTGCTTGCACCGCTTGCGCGACCGCTTTCTGCGCCCAGCTTCCGATCTTTGCTGTATCTGTGAACGTCAGCGCCGCTCCCGCTCCTTCCGTCTTCAACGCATTCATCAGCATGACGGCAAATTCCGCACGAGTCACGGTTTTGTCCGGCTTAAACGTGCCGTCCTCATAACCAGTGACGATGCCGCTGCTTACCGCTTGCTTAATGATTGCCCTCGCCCAGTGTTCAGATATATCGCTAAAGTTAATCGTTGGTTTTGGCTCACTTGTTGCTTGCCCTACAACCATTACCGCAAATTTTGTAAAGTGGGTTACTTCTGCGGTAATCTGATTACCGCTAACAACACCGCCAACTTCCACCCATTTCTTCTGCACTTCATCATAATAGAACACGGCTGCTCTTCGATCACCGCTCAATTTTGTCGGATCAAACTTAAAAGTCAGTGTTACCGGTTTACTGAAGTTCTCTGAGAAATTTTTTAGAATCTCGAAGATCGGACTAGCCAGAACGTCTTCATCCGTTAGAAGATCTTGAGTTTCAGTAAGTTTTTCAATCGTTAATTTCAGTTCTTTGTCCGTTACATTTGCCGGAATATCTATTGTGATTGCGTCTTCCAAACTAACCTCGCCCGTTTTGCCTGTGGGAAGCGATAATTCACCATTCTCTGAGATTACTTTGCTGTCATCTGGTGGCGTTAGGATGCCACCGCTACCGCCGCCAATGCTGGCCGTCCACTGTGCGTACAGCGTCACATTCGCTGCTGCCATGGTGAAAGCAGCGCCCGCCACATAGCTTGTGCCGCTTCCGTTGGCCGCCGTGTTCCAACCTGCGAACGTGTTGCCCGGCTTCACCAAGCTTCCCGTGTTTCCTAATACGGTTACCGTTGCATTTTGCTCGTACGGATTGCTATCCGTTGGCACGGTTCCTCCCGTACTGCCGTTGCCGTTATACGTTACGGTGTATGTCGGGTTGGTAGTCCACTGGGCGTATAGCGTCACGTTCGCTGCTCCCATGCCGAACGTTGCATTTGCCGCATAGGGTGTTCCTGTTCCGTTGGCCGCCGTGTTCCAACCTGCGAACGTGTTGCCCGTCTTCACCAAGCTTCCCGTGTTTCCTAATACGGTTACCGTTGCATTTTGCGCGTACGGAATGCTATCCGTTGGCACGGTTCCTCCCGTGCTGCCATTGCCGTTATACGTTACGGTGTATGTCGGGTTGACCGTCCACTGCGCGTACAGCGTCACGTTCGCCGCTCCCATGCCAAACGTTGCATTTGCTGCATAGGATGTTCCTGTTCCGTTGGCCACCGTGTTCCAACCTTTGAAGGTGTTGCCCGACTTCACCAAGCTTCCCGTGTTTCCTAATACGGTTACCGTTGCATTTTGCGCGTATGAATGGCTATCCGTTGGCACGGTTCCTCCCGTGCTGCCGTTGCCGTTATACGTTACGGTGTATGTCGGGTTGACCGTCCACTGCGCGTATAGCGTCACGTTCGCTGCTCCCATGCCGAACGTTGCATTTGCCGTATAGGATGTTCCTGTTCCGTTGGCCGCCGTGTTCCAACTTTTGAAGGTGTTGCCCGTCTTCACCAAGATTCCCGTGTTTCCTAATACGGTTACCGTTGCATTTTGCGCGTATGAATTGCTATCCGTTGGCACGGTTCCTCCCGTGCTTCCGTTGCCGGTGTACGTTACGGTGTATGTCGGGTTGACCGTCCACTGCGCGTACAGTGTCACGTTCGCCGCCCCCATGCCGAACGTTGCATTTGCCGCATAGGATGTTCCTGTTCCGTTGGCCGCCGTGTTCCAACCTTTGAAAGTGTTGCCCGTCTTCACCAAGCTTCCCGTGTTTCCTAATACGGTTACCGTTGCATTTTGCGCGTATGAATGGCTATCCGTTGGCACGGTTCCTCCCGTGCTGCCGTTGCCGTTATAAGTAATCGTGTATGTCGGGGGATCAATGTTTTGAAATATGTCTCCTCTGTTACCTACCACGATAAACGTGCCGTTGCCGTAGGTGACGCCATTAAGAGACCCGTTCGTACCCGCATAGCTTTTCGTCCAATTCACTAAGTCACTGGAGGTATAGATAGAATTAACGGGTCCCACCCCCACATACGTACCATTGCCGTAGGAGACACTATGAAGGACACCAGAATTTGTCGACTCGCATGCCGCGCAGATAATGCCCGACGTGGTGATCTTACTCCAACTCGCTCCGTCAATGGAGGTCAATATCGTTTTTCCGTCTACTGTCCAGGACACAAACTTACCATTTAGGTATTTGACGCCTTTAAGATCTGCCGCAATGCCCGATTGTTGGCTCGGCCAGCTCGCTCCGTCACTGGAGGTCAGTATCGTTCCATATTGCCCCACCGCCACAAACTTTCCGTTGCCGTAGGTGACGCCCGTAAGAATTGACGTGGTGCTTACATTGCGATCCGTCCATAAGTCAGGCGTCTCACTCGTCGTAGAGGTGTATACGGCTCCTTTTCTAGCATCAATTTTGCCTCCCACTGCCACATACAGGCCTTTGCCGTAGCTAACGCCCCAAAGTTGTGCATAATTATTGAGGGTATAACCCGTTTTCCAGTTCACCCCGTCACTAGAGGACGATGCATCTCCAGCTCTACTCACAACCACAAACTTGCCATTATCGCAACTTATACTAGTAAGCTTGAATGTAGTTGCCGGTTTGTAATTCGTCCAACTTGTTCCGTCACTCGAGGTTAAGATGGCCCCCTCATCAGTAACCGCCATAAACTTGCCGTTGCCGTAGCAGACGTCCTGATTACTGGTAACAAGGTTATTAGGTTTCAGATTAACCCAATTATCAGTAGAAGCAGCGCTAGAAAAAGTGGGGATCATCCCTAATAGAATAACGAATCCCATTACTAAAGAAATCCAACGTTTGTTCATAAATTGTTTCACTCACCTTTGTCTAGATTCGACATTCACATCTACTATAAATTAAAATAAACAAAAAAAAACCTACCCGCCAGGGGTAGGTTTTGTAAAAACAGAATAGGCATTTTAACCAAGTCTCTATAATTGCTTTGCACGTTCCAGTGCTTGTTTACGATTGTTTACCCCAAGCTTCGTGTAGATGTTTTTAATATGATATTTCACGGTATCTACCGTAATATTCAGACGTTCAGCAATTTCCTTGTTCATCAATCTATCCATAATTAGCAGCAAAATTTTAATTTCCTGCCCTGTAAGTTTTCCTTTCGGTGATTGATCATCCTCTGGTGTATCATTCATAGCACGCAACAGTTGCTTTACATAGTAACCCGAAGAAGAATTACTATCTTCCTGAACCTTTGAATAAGCGTTAAGCATCTCCGCCATTACAGAACCTTCGTCAATAAAACTACGAATATATCCATCTGGCTTAGCCAAATCCAAAGCAGTGCCCAATTGAATGAGCGCAGCCTCCGTTTGACCCGAATGCCATAGCGTCACACTTTGCACAATTAATACTTTTGTGTGATCACGGAGACAGTCTCCCTTGCGTACCAAGAGATATAATCTTTCCAACAGGTACAGAGCTTCTTCTATTCGTTCGGACGCCGCAAGCACTCTAGCCAAAATCAGATGCTCAGCCAAAAGGTTCAATGAAACCTCATCCGTGTGCGCAAGACCGCACCTTTGCGACCAATCAAGCGCAGCTTGGAGTGAGCCTTGCCGCAAAGATAGATAAGCTTGTTCCGTTTCGATTTTCACTACAAAAAAAGCGTAATCGGGTGAATCAATTTTTGACTTCAATTGCACCAATAGTTCGGACGCTCGCTTTGGATTTCCTTTGGCTTGCTCAATCCGCGATGCAGCGATGTCTAATTGGATCATAATTCGTGCAAGAGGCTGATGGTTTATGCGCCCCAATGACTGACCATAGTTAAATTCTGCCTCCTCCAACCGATTCCACTCATACAGCAAATGGATATATGCCAAGTAAAAATATCCAATGAAAGGATAATTCCTTTTATGCTCCCATGCTTTAATCCATTTTAAAATGAAGTCTTCCGCCGCATACAGATCTTTAATTAAAGTTAATTGATCATAATTCCTACTATACCCTTCATACCGGTTTACCCCCATCACCTGAAAATAGCTTCCCTCTGGCATATATCGTTCGGTAAGGACCAAATATTCCGACGCTCGCACAAAGTCATTTTGGATATAAGAGGCCATACCGCAATAGAAATAGATATTACCCATAACCATATTCCAGTCTACATCGGGTAATTTCCCTTGCAGTGCTTCAAACCGAACTTTGGTTTGCTCCATTCTCTGAATAGCGGCTTCCCTCTTACCTCCTAGCAACATTACGGCTATATAAAACATTTCAATCATTGGCTTCTCTGCAAAGGAGCTTTCTGGTAAAACAGTTATCCACCTCATCAACGCATCACTCTTCGATTGCATCAAGGCAGGGGGATTTTTCTCGATCAACCGAATAACATCCAAAAACTGTTGGCCTTCTAAATAATGCTCCACCGCTTCCTCATCAAACCCATGTTTTTCCAACCAATTCGCCGCGCGGATGTGCACTTGATTCCATTTCTCCGAATCCGTTCTGGACCCTAGCTGTCGCAAGAAATCGGAAAGCAAATGGTGATATCGATACCAATTCCGCCCCTCGTCTAAGGGTATAATGAATAAATTTTGCTGCTCCAGTTTCTCCAATTGCTCTTGACTGTTCATTTGTCCCGTTACTGCTTGGCATAAAGAATGGTTCATTCTACTTAAAATGGACGTTTCCAATAAAAAGGACCGCATGGTTTCCGACTGATGCAGGAACACTTCTTCCAACAAGTAATCGGATATATGATGCTGTTGACCCGTAAATTGCTGGATGGACTGCTTTATATTCGTACTGCGTTTCAGAGAGATTGCCGCCAGCTGCAATCCACTGACCCAACCCTCAATTTGATGGAACAGCTCGGTTACTTGCCCTTTCGTTAGCGATAAATCCGTCGTATCTCGAAAAAATACAAACCCCTCTTCCAGTTCAAAGCGTAAATCCTGCATTTGGATATAATGCATTTCACCCTTCGCCAGAAGTCTGGTAGTAGGAATCGGCAAATCGGTACGGCTAGCGATATAAAGATGAATATGAGGAGGTAAATGTTCCAGTAAGTAGCTCAATGATTGGTGAATATCGGGGAGTTCAATGACATGATAATCGTCGAGTATGATTACCAGTTCACCGGTTATATGATTCAATTCATTCAAAAGTTCCTTAATCATAGGCTCTGAAGACTCCGACGGTCCATTCTCAATAAGACACCCACTCGTTTGGCCAAAGCCCGGGATTCTCTCCTGAATGGAGGCCGTTACGCAACTCCAAAATGAAATCCACTCATTATCATGCTTATCTAAAGAGACCCACGCAGCAAGCGCGCTGCATTGTTTCACCCATTCACATAAAGCTGTTGTCTTTCCATAACCAGCCTGCGCGGAAATAAGCATCAGCTTGGTTTCCATCCCCTCATTAAGCTTGCGCATCAGCTTCGGACGGGATACCATAGTATTTCGTATATGGGGGATCTGAAGTTTCGTACTTACAATCACTGTTAATTCCTCCACAAAAAAGGATAAATCGTGTTTTTTCTTTCTCTAGACAAAAAATACCTTCTTCGTATGGTTTCATTGGAGTGACTAGCAACCATGCAAACAAAGAAAGCTGTGTAATCTATGGTACACCATCGTTCTCTGTCTGACCAGTCTCGTTTTTCGTCTGTTTTTACTCTCAGCACTCGCTGTCTTTCAGCTGCTATTCTCGCTTTGTCTTGGAAGGAATTCGCCTTGCAACTAGACTCTGGTTGTGCAAAGAGGTTAGCGACATCTTCGGCAGATAAGTCTCTTGTCCTAATGGACTGAGCCCGCTCCCATCACCCAGTGGACGACTCACCATGCTGCGTTTCTACCAAGGAGCCGTGACCGCATTTTGCAGTGGATGATCTGGCGTCGTTCTCGTTGTAATCAAAGCGTAAGCTGTTCTTCCGACAACCATAACGAAAAAGCCCATACCGGAGTATGGACCTTGGTTAGAATATCTTAAACTCTATTCTTCGAACGCTCGATACCACCCATAAAAGCATTAATGCGTCATTCCATATTCACGTCGGACTTAATACCGCCGTGACCGAGGCGTACAGCAGGCGATCGATTTGCTCGCGTTTCACTTCATTTGAACGACTTAAATAATAGCTGCATAAACCGTTCATCATGGATAGAAAGCCGGCCGCAGCCAGTGGGCCTTCTTCGGGCGGAATACCCGCTTCGACGAGAATATCGGCAATGAATTGAATATACGCGCTCCGTTCTTTCCGTACCGCCAACAGCGCTTCTTCCTCGATACCGTTAGATATTTCGTTAAAGAAAATATGGGCCAACTCGCTGTATTCCAAGTAAAGATCTACGTTTAACCGAATAACCGTCTCAATCTGCTCTCGAAGCGAACGATCCCGGTCAATCTCCGACCTGATCGTTTCTGTGATCTTCTGCAGACCTTCCGTAATGAGTGCCTGGAACATCTGAGCTTTTCCCGGGAAATGATAGTAAAGTGTTCCCTTGGCAACGCCTGCCTCCAACGCGATCTCATCCATGCTGGTCCGATGATAGCCGCTGCGCGAAAACATTCGAGCAGCGGCTTCTATTATTTTATTTCTGCTCAATATTCATTACCTCCATAATCAAATGAAGTGAAGCCTTCATTCATATTTTAATCCTCATTTGCTTAATGCCAAACATCATATCGCTATCCAACCTCTCAATAGGGCCATCATCGAGACGCTGTAAACTTTCCAAACGATCAACTATGACGTTTAGCACCACTTTCGCTTCAAGCCGCGCTAGCATCGCCCCCAAGCAGAAATGAATACCTTGACCAAAAGCTAAATGCGGGTTAGGACTACGTTTGACGTTGAATCGCTCCGGATCGACGAACACCTTTTCATCATGATTTGCCGCTCCAATGTAAGTATAAACCCTTTGTCCCGCTTGCATCCAATGTCCATCCCAAAAGATATCCGCCTTGACTCTGCGCTCAATGACCTGGACGGGAGAACAAAAACGCAGCGTTTCCTCGATCGTTCCTGGAATTAGCGCTCGATCTGTGCGAAGGTCTTTGTAAGTCTCCGGACTGCTTTCCAAGCACAAAATCATCGACGAAATGAGATTGGTCGTCGTTTCGTTCCCCGCAACGAGCAGCAGAATGCACATTCCGATCACTTCCAGCTCGCTAAGTCCATTATCATCCGTCATACAAGACTGCACGAGCGCCGTAATCAAGTCGTTCTTCGGCTGCTTGCGGCGCTCCTCGATTTGGATGCGGAAATAAGCCGTCATTTCTTTCTGGCATTGCAAGTAACGTGAGTAATCGTTTCCGACGAGATCATCTGACCAGCCCTTGAACAGTTCTCGGTCTTCCGAAGGGACGCCTAACAGCTCCGCGATGACAATTACCGGCAACGGACTAGCCAATTCGCTGACCACTTCGAGGCCTCCCGAGGATGCGGCACGATCCAACAATTCCTCCGCGATTTTTCTGATTTGTGGTTCCATGGCCTCTACGACCTTAGCAGAAAATGCTTTCGCGATGAGCGATCTCATTTGCTTGTGTTTGGGAGGATCCTGCCTTAAGATGCTGCTCTCAATCGGTTCGTTCTCGGTGGGATTCGCTTGCATCTGAGATGAAAAATACGCGTAATCAGCAAGGATTTTTTTGACACCGTCATGTGTGTAGATGGACCATGATCCACTAGCAAGATTGAACACGGCTGCTCCCTCAGCTCGTTGTTGTTTGTACCGCTCTAGAGGAAGCAATTTGTATTGGCTCGCCCAACTCATCATAAACAACCCTCCACTTTTGTACTGACTAGTCAGTTTAATTATGAAGGATGATTAATAACGCTGTCAATACTTGGGGAACAAACTTACTTGAATGTAAAAAATATTCCCAATAAGCTTTCGTCTACTGGGACAAGGGAGGGTTACGAGAGTTTTCGCTTGTAAACTTGTACTCTAGTACCGTATATAGTCCCTGATTGTTCAAATAGGTACTTAAACAAACTCAAATCAAGCATTGTAATCGAATTGTCATTTGTTGCGACGATAGTTATTAGTTGATATCACCCTTAATTTAATGATATTTAGACTTTTTTCATGGTTTTTCTTGAAAACTCAATAAAAAAGACGTCCACCCAAGTAGGGTGCACGCAAATCATTTGTCACTACGTTATTTAATAAAAACAGTTGGAAGAGTCAACGAAAAGGAAGGGCCATCTCTTGTAGCCACTAGTCCGAAAACTCGTTGCCGTACTTGGAAACATCCGGAACATCCTTCTGCGAATGCCGTTTCCATTCGCTTCTCGGTGTTCGTGTGACAGACAGCTGCATTACATCAACCTTAGCTTCAGGATCTATCTCGCGGATGATATCCGTCAACGTGAGCTCTTCCAGACGATAGATGAATAGTTGCAGGATGTGCAGCTCTTTGCCACTGTAATCCTTATGGCTCCTTAGCAATTTCACTTCACGCCCCTCTGCTTGAATCGCTTTCATGATAAGCTCGGGTGAGCTGCTTGTAATTCTCATTAAACGCTGCCACGACGAACCTTGGACCAATCTTCCCCAAATCACATGAACAAACCGCATACTCAAAACCTCCTTACAAGTTTTGGTGAGATGTTCTTCTTACGAAACGGCTGCACAACTCAACGTTCATGCGACACTGCTTTCTCTTTTATTTTCTTATTACGCTTTAACTTCATTAACTTGCCTATCCTTTCCATCCCAGTATAAATCAGCTTGGTTTCTTTGGTTAACAACGGACCCAGCACAGCCAAAATCAGAACATATAATGCGGCAAATGGCTGCACAATGGGCAGCAAACCGCCTGCTTTGGCCAAATTAGCCATGATAATGGAGAATTCTCCTCGAGACACGATAGTTAAGCCGATGTTCACGGAAGCCTTTGATGACAACCCAGCTATACGCCCGGCCCACATTCCGGCAATAAAATTACCTATCAAAGTTAGCAACACAGCTGCTAACGACAACCAAACGGCTCCTCCAAGGGAAAAAGGATCAATGTTCAAACCGAAACTGAAAAAGAAAATGGCGCCAAAGAAGTCACGAAACGGAAGAATGAGTTGCTCGATTCGCTTCATATGTTCGGTTTCGGCAAGTACAAGACCTACCAGTAGTGCACCTATCGCTTCTGCCACATGAATGGTTTCCGAAAATCCCGCAATAATAAACAAAATGGAGAAAATCACCAACAAAAACAACTCATTGGATCGAATGTTCAGTGCTTTGTTAAGCAGAGGAACCGCCTTACGACCGACGATAAGCACTAAAAGCATGAAGCCCAGTGCCATGGCGGCAGAAGTCAGGATACCCCCTAGTGACGACGAACCGCTTAGAACCAGTCCGGAGACAACCGAGATATAAATAGCGAGAAACACATCCTCAAACATAATGATTCCTAGAATCATTTCGGTCTCGGGGTTCGCTGTCCGTTTGAGATCAACGAGAACCTTTGCTACGATTGCGCTAGAAGAGATCGTCGTAATGCCTGCAACAACAAGCATTTCCAGAACCGGCAGTCCCGACATGTAGCCGAATAACAACCCTAATGTAAAATTAATTAGGATATAAATCGTACCTCCGACAGCGATGGTCCGTCCGGATTTAATCAATCGGCCAACGGAAAATTCTAATCCAAGGTAGAATAACAAGAATAAGACGCCAATCCGACCAAGAAATTCGATAAATGGGGTACTCTGAATGAATCTCAAATCGATATGCCACCACTCAAATGAATGCGGTCCTACAGCCATACCAACCAATATATAAAACGGGATAACGGAAAAACGAAGCTTAGCTGATAACAAACCGGATAACGCAATAAGTGCAATCGCCACCCCAATCTCAAAGACAATGTAGTTCATTGGTCACTCACTTCCATTCATTAATATTTGTTTAAAAAGTTTCTGCTGCCTCCTCTCACCTGCTACTACTACTGTCGAATCCGCAGAAAGAACTACATCCGGCCCTGGATTAATCTGTTTCGTATGTTTTTTGATAATGGCAATGATAGTTGCCCCCGACTGTTGGCGCACTTGAAGCTCGCCAATCGTTTTGCCTATACAGCGATAATCGAGCTCTACACGGTACCATTCAATAATAAGCTCATCCAGCGCCATTTCTATTGATTCGAGCGCCTTCGGTTTATAGGTCATACCGCCGATGATGCCGGCGACAAGGCGGGCCTCGTCGTCATCAAGCGTAATCATGGAAATACTCTCATCCAGAGAATCATCGTCAAAATGGTAGCACTCTCGTCTTCCATCATCATGGACAACAATGACCAGTTTATCTCCCCCACGAGTGTTAATCTGAAACTTCTTTCCGATCCCCGGAAGATCGCTTTCTCTAATAGTCATTTTTATAGTTCCTCCTGAATGGTAAATTTTAGCCATGACAAATAAGCTACCGTCTAAGTCATTTTTTTAACAGTAACAAACAGACCTTTAGCTACTCGTTTTTTTAACGAAGCTAAACAGCATATGAGGTACACATGTATAGAAACGGCAAATCTTCATCATGTTTTCGTTTTGTGCCCAGCACAAAGAAACGTCGGACATAGCTGAAAAGAGCCATTAACGGTCAAAATTGGTTGAATTGCGTTTTTTAATGGTAACAACAACATTTGGGTATTAGAAATAAACGAACAACTGGAGGGGGACAACACTACACGTAAATCGATGTAAACTTGAGAGGGGATAAAATCATCCGGGTTAACCGGCGGGCAATCAGAGGATGAAACAATAGATGCGATATAATCCGTGTGTAACGAGTAGCCAACAATAGACCTTGTAAAATAGCGGCCAAGGCTGCAATATGCGTCAATAAGCGAAGCATTTCGGATGAGGAAATTTGTTTACGAACTGTCGTGTGGTTCGAATAAAACTCTATCCCCTGTTGTACCGTTGTCCGAGCGGATTCATTAAGACCAGATTCCGCTACGGGAGTCGGCGTGGCGAAAATCATAAAGATAGCAATAAATACGACAGTAAAATATCGATTAGAAAAGCAAACGTGAGATATCATTCGATTTCACCTCCTTTTACGTCGTATTACTGGAATTATAGCATAATTCGGCCATTTTTTCAATTATTTCAACTCAGAAAGGATGAGATTATATCGATTCATATCAATAATGTATGGGGTTTATTTTCCTATGCATAGTCAACGCTTGCCCATTTCCCCGATGACAAATGTTATTGAGCTGGAAATATTCCTTTAGATGAGCATTTACACGCGTGTACTTGAGCGTTTCATACTTAGGATCGAAATGAGCGTAACTTTTGGAATCAACAAGCAAGTGTCCTTTAATACCAAAACACATTTTAGCCTTCTGAGTTCTTTTTACTGCTTATTCAATTAATCATCCAACAATTAATCATCCAACTACTGACAAAATTATTAATAAAAAAAATTGTGAGTTGTAACTTGTTTTGTCGTTTTTTAAGTATTATTTCTGATGTTATTGCATTTAATTTTTGGCACTTTTTGTATTATAATTTGTCGTTTAATATAGAGTTTGTAAGATGAAATGTCGTAAAACAATCGAAGAACACAAAAAAATCACGATACCCAATTGGCGCTCGTGATTTTCTTATCAACATTGATCTTTATATGCTTCCTTTATAACTAATAACGATTTGAGTTTAAGTAAGTTCCCCAATCGTATAGGACTCCATTTTTAGTCGTGATGTTCAGAACTGTTATTGAATATTTCTTTTAAAACCAATTCATTATTTTCAAGGTCTGAAGTAAACCTTGTGTTCTCTTCTTTAGAATTGTGATCCTCCGGTATATCAGGAACGGGGTTAACGTGCATCCATTTCCTAAACCAATTCACGGAAAAAGCCTCCTAAAGAAACATCATTGTCATTCTTGAGGATCCACCACATGCAATAGCTGGTCGCGAATCGCTTTCATGATAGCTGGAGCTCCGACGGTGTCACTGTGTACACAGATCGTCCCGATACCTGCATAGGCACGATCCTCTAGCATCTTAGCCACGCGCGATGCGATTTCCACAGGCGAACCAATCTCATTGAGCGTCCATCCGAACATCTTCACCTTGCCATCCGTGTAGGGTCGATCGGCGAAATATTCATGAATGACCCGAATGCCGAGGCGCGCTGCACTCATCGAAGTATTGCAACCTGGCAGGGTAAATACGCTCAGCGAAGGGTTAAAGACGTAAACGGCCTCAGCGAATGCTTTGGAAAGCGCCAGATCGTCTGATGCCATCATATAGAGGGCTCCGTGAAGCTTTACGTGTGTCATAGACATTTTTTCCGCACGAAGGAATGCATCGAGCGCCCCTAGCTGATACAACGTAAGATCATACACTTCATTTGGCGACATTTGAATATACCTGCGACCAAAGCCTTCACGATCTGGCAGTCCGATGTGTGCACCTACTCGAACACCATACTTTTTAGCGAGTACCACCGTCTCCCGCATGATACGAGGATCCCCACCATGAAAGCCGCACGCAATGTTGGCAGAAGTAATCAGTGCCATCATCTCTTCGTCGGCCCCATACCGATAGACGCCAAAGCTTTCCCCCATGTCACAATTTAGATCTATTGCACTACTCACAGCCCTGGTTCTCTCCTTGGAGAAGCATGTTGTTCGTAATCGTAAGCGAACCGCAAGAGATCCGCTTCTGCAAACGGCTTACCTACTAATTCAAAGCCTACGGGGAGATGACCGGCGAAGCCTGAGGGAATTGACATAGCCGGAAGGCCAGATTGTGAAGCTATGACCGTATTCGTTGGGAACTTTAGACAACTCCACTTCTGAGCGTACAACTCCTCGCGCTTCGGAGGCAGTACTTGAACAGTCGGATAGAGCAGAAAGTCTACTTCATTGTCCAGCATCAAGTGAACGACGACGCGACGGAATTCCTCTTGACGTACCCGGTAGCGGTAATAGTTCTCGTCACTCTCCGGCTCATCGGGACCGGCGATAATATCGTGGAACAAGTCGTTCATGGGATGAAACGCTTTAGCATCGTATATTTCCTTGAAGCTCTTGAGTGGGACGCTTGGACGCTTCTGCAAGAAGTTGTTTATGTCTTTTTTCGACTGCAAGGTGTATAGCGATGTTTCGGTAATCCATCGATCCATATTAAGGATTTCGAGCTCTTCCACGACCTCGACGCCTTGCTCCTTTAACCAGGCAACAGTCGAACGAATCTGGTCGTTCACAGGAGCACAGTCCGTATCACTGTCTGGTCCAAATGCACTGGAGAGGACGCCTACTCGGTACTTCTTCATGCTTGCGCCTTCGAGCATGGCCTCGTACTGCCCCGCATGCGCGGTTTGAGCAGTAGCAGCCGTAAACACATCGTTCCGATCAAAGCCGACGAGGACGTCCATCAACTTCGCAGAGTCTTGAACCGTACGCGTAATCGGACCCGCCGTGTCTTGGAAATGCACAAGCGGGGAAAACCCGTTCCGACTAATCAAACCGGTCGTGACGCGAAGGCCGAACAAGTTATTGAAGGAAGATGGTAACCGAATCGAGCCACCCGTATCTTCACCGACGCCGATCAAACCGAAATTAGCGGCGATACCGGCGCTCGTACCCGCGCTTGAGCCCCCGGATTCCCGTGCCAGATCGTACGGGTTTTTCGTGTGATCTGTCATGGACGAAAAGGAGAACCACCCTGCAGCAAAATCACACATACTCGTCTTCGCGAGGATTATCGCCCCGGCTTGGCGGAGTCGCTTGATAAGCGATGCGTCTTGTTCTGGTACGTAATCCGCGAACGCTATAGAGCCGAATGTTGTGCGAATACCAGCCGTCTCGGCTTGGTCTTTCACTAACACAGGTACCCCGTGCAGTGGACCTTTGAACTCGCCCGTTTCGGCAAAATAAGCATCTAGCGCATTCGCTTCTTCCATCGCAGAGGGATTGACAGTTACAATCGCTTGTATGCTAGGGCCCTGATTATTATAAGACTCAATTCTATCTAGATACCATCCTACTAAATCTGCTCCGGTAACTGTCTTCGCTTTCAAAGCTTCGTGGAACGACTCCACGGTAGCTTCCATATATGTAAAAGTACTCATATAATCAACTCCTTCTTCTGTCTGAGCAAGTATGTTACAATGTCAACAATGAATCTCTTTGTCTTGGTCGTAGAGACGCGTTGGCAGACGCTTCTCTCGTTGCTAGTTCTGTTATTATTTTGATGCTACCGTTCTGGGAGCAACGACGGATGACTTTTTAGAAATCATCCAATAAGTAATAGCGGATATGATTATCCCACAAATCGCAGTGGATACACTAGGGAACTGATAGTTGGCGAAAAGAGCAGCAGTTGAACCAATTCCCCAAGCAAGGAAGGGTTGGTAGCGAATATTGCCGTCGATTGCAGTCGACGTCTTACGAGTTACTAATTGGTCCATGATGATAATCGTACCGATCGGCGGCACGATCACGCCAAGGAGATTCAGCCAGTTTACGAAATAGCTCCAAATGCCAAGCGCTGCAACCAGAATTCCAATAATGCCGAGTATGATTGTCATTGTGCGCATCTTCGTCCCAGTAATGTGCGACCAACCGACGGCTCCATTGTACAAGCAGTGTGAGCAGACCGTACCTAGATTAACGAACAGAAACAGCACCGCAATCCAAGTTAAAATGCCTCCTTTTACAACGATGACACCGAATACATCACCCGAGCCGCTTAATGTTGCTGCCGCGATAACGCCTCCGACGATCATTGCAATCAAATTTGAAATGGGAAATGCAGCAAAGGTCGCGATTACAGCGTGATTGCGATTTTTCGCCCATCGAGTAAAATCAGACGTCATCGTTCCCGAGTCGGCGAACAATGCGAATACAAGCGTGACACCGACCCAGAAAGCCAATGGGGAATCAGGATTACCAGCATAGCTCATAACTGCATGGCCGTTCCCAACAGCCTCTATTGCCGAGTACACTCCTAATACAAGAAATAAAGGTACTGATATTATTCCTATAATAGATAATGCCTTGATACCTAACAGAGTCAGCAGTAAATATAAAATGCCCGCTATCACCACGATTAGCACTTGATTCACACCAAATGCACTGCCCATGCTAACGCCGGTTAATCCCGTCTGCACAGCAAACCACCCTATGACGAGTGTAGATAAAAGTGCGGAAGAAACCATGTACCCTTTTCGTCCGAACGTCTTTGAAGCTTGTAAGGAGAAATTATACCCGTCCTTTGCCCCAAGTATGCTTAGAAGCCCAACATAAGCAAATAGCAACCCATTACCAAGAACCATTGCAAGTATGCCTCGCAAGAAGCCCAACCCATGCACGAGCGTAGCCCCTGTAACAGCACCAGTAATAATCATTGGAAATCCTACCCACACGGACATAACCGATAACAAGGACTTTCGTTTATCCGCTGGAACGGCTGAATGTTCGTACTCGCTCTCAAAGAGCTCATTATCAACTGATGCTTGACTCATCTGAATACACCTCCGTTAATTTTCAATTCCATTTTTTCCTTCCCGCCTTAATCACACAACACTTCATGGCATGGCATTCACCTCTTTACTTAGTTTACTATTTATTGGATAGAGCCTTTGAAACCACGTCACATGTATAATTCAGGTGGTCGGCTATTTTCTCTAGAAGCAAGGGGAGGTTACGCTGCTGAATCAAATCCAAAATCTCGCGGTGCTGAATATGCGCTTCTTGAAAATCGTCCACCGATGACGAATAGATTGTCATGTAAGGTTCCACCTTATCCCACACATTTTTGATTAGCTCGAGCACATGCGAGGATTTGGAACATTCGTAAAATCGTAAGTGAAAGAGTTTATTCAACTTCCTCCATTCTGTAACGTCCATGTTCGGGTTGGCCATCGATTCTAAAATATCTTCCAAAGCCCCAAAGTCATCATGTGTTACCTGTTCAAGAGACCACTCCGCGGCAAGCATCTCAAGGTGCTTGCGAATGGTGAACATTTGCTTCACTTCCTCAACTGACAGTTCGTTAACGGTAACACTGCGCCTTTCGAAAGTAATAAAACCTTCCGCCTGCAACATGCGCAGCGCTTCTCGCACTGGCATCGTGCTAACACCAAACAACTCTGCAATCGTACGGATCGAAATTTTCTTCCCGGGCGGAATCACCCCAAGGGTTATCCGCTCTCTCAAGCGGTCATACACTTCGTTATTCACCGATAGTACTTTAATGATGTCACTACTCATTCTTCCGCCTCCAAGATATGTGATTTGTGATATGTGATCACACTTAATTAATAATATTATGACAAAGCAAAGGAGATTCGTCAACACTTTTTACTAGAAGACTCCCTTGTACTCATAATTCTTTATGTTGCTGAACAATGATTCCTGTAAAAGAAGTGAAGAGCTGCTATGAGGCAGCCCTTCGAATGTTTTAACGATTGTTCTGCATTAGCTCAGATCCCAATATAAATCATTTAATATTCACGCGATTCAAACATGGTTGGTGCTAGCTCATCAATCAACATTGATCGAGAATAAGTAGTAAAAAGGCGAGAACAATTTCGAAAACATACGAATGACCAAATGTATAAAACAATTGCAATGGGTCTGTATTATCGCTTTAAAAAAGAAGACAAGAAAGAAGTCGAATTAAGCAACCAGACCTTAACTAGCAACTTTATAAAGAACAGTCCTTACGAATTTGAATACTTTGTAGCCGATATTCTAGAAGGAATATATGGAGGAACCACATATGTCACAGAAAGTTCGGGTGATTATGGGGTAGACATCGAACATCAACGGAGTAAAGGTCTCTTTCTTGTTCAAGTAAAATGCTATAAAGAGGATGTATCGTTTGACCCAATAGCTATTATCCATTCTCAAATTGTCAAACAGAATGCTAGTGGTGGTATTGTACTCACAACAAGTGGGTTTACTTCAAACGCACAAAAGTATGCAAAAGAAGTCGATGTAGAATTGATTGATGGGCTTCAACTTGTTCATTTTTGGTCGCTCTATTTGCAAAAACAAGCACATGAACTTGGCCATCCTAGCAATGATACAAATGACAATAATCGTGATTTGAAACCGGCGTGAATTTCAAATAAAAATGCTAACTAGTTAAAGAAACAAATTGAAACATACAACAAACTATAAATAAAAAAATAACAAAAAAAAAAAATCCAGGGCCCCCGCCCTGGATTTTCCATCAATTACATCTGCTATATCCGCAGTTGACGCAATTCTTACACCCTTCGCTGTTCACCAGCGAAGCGGAACCGCATGACGTGCACAGGTCCATCGCTGCGACATTCGTCGCGCTCGGAGCCGAGTGCCCGTTCGCAGCCGCCGCCACAGGCGCGGCCCCAACAACTTCACTCGTCGCGGTCACATAGTTCCGCGCGTCGTCAGGCTCGCTCATCACTTCGTCGTGCTGTTCGAGCGCTTTGGCAACCGCGTCTGCGATCGATTCCACGCGGTTATTCCCGAAACCAATGGCGCCGGAGCCGCCAATGCCTTTCAAGTGCTTCACGAGCAGCTTCACTTTGTCACCGTGATCACCATAACGCAAGAACAAGGAGCACACGCGGCCGAGTGCTTCGGACATCGCGAACACGTCAGATCCCGCTTTTCCAACGTTAAGGAAAATCTCACTCGGTGTTCCGTTCATATCATTTATCGTGATATATGCCATACCGAATGGTGTATTCACTTTGTAAGTAGCGCCACGCAGAATTTGCGGACGGCGCTTGTATTGTTTGTCGAAGCTTTGCTCCGTCTTCGCATCTACATTCACTGCGAGCTTGCCAGAAATAGCAGCAAAGCTTTCTTTCTCCACAACAGCTTCCGCCGCGACAGCTACTGGCGCTACTTCAGGCTGCACTTCTTTAGCTTCTGCCTTCACTTCTTCCTTCTTATCAGAACTTGTACTCAACACCTGAACATCACGACTGCCATCGCGATAGATCGTCACGCCTTTACAGCCCAGATCAAACGCTAATTCATAGAGGCGTTTGGTTTCTTCAACCGTGAAGTCTGCTGGACAGTTAGCCGTTTTGGAAATCGAGCTATCCACCCAGGTCTGAATAGCAGCTTGTGCACGAATATGATCCTCAGCGGACAAGCTCATCGAGGTAACAAAGTAGTCCGGCAGATCCTGATCAGGGTTGGCGTCCTTCCAGTTCTGCGCAATCGGCACATACTGTTTATCGAAACCTAGGCGGCTTTGACGATAGTATTCGAAGGCGAAATATGGCTCAATCCCTGTCGATGTACCGACC
Organism: Paenibacillus qinlingensis; assembly: GCF_031455095.1. Taxonomy (GTDB): domain Bacteria; phylum Bacillota; class Bacilli; order Paenibacillales; family NBRC-103111; genus Paenibacillus_E; species Paenibacillus_E qinlingensis_A. The sequence continues at coordinate 259,709 of NZ_JAVDSB010000001.1, read as the reverse complement.
ATTGTACCCGTACTCCCAGTAGGAGCTTGTGTAATGACGGTTACATTACGCATACCTTGCTGACGAATGGAAGCGCCAACTTCTGGATAGACCTCCGTCATTTTGCGCATAAAGCCACTTTCCATAAATTTATCTTCGATAAAGGCTTGGAAGGATCCCTTCTCGCCTGCAATCTCAGAGGAAGCCAGGTAGGCTTCTCTCGCCATGAATCCATAAATCTTGTCTAAGAACACGAGTGATTCTGGACTTCCATAACGTATTTTCAAAAGAATCATAAGCTCTGCCAGACCCATCGTACCCAGTCCTACACGACGCTCATTTTGTTGATTTGCTCGATTTTCTTCAAAATGATACGGCGTTTTATCAATCACGTTATCTAGGAAACGCGTTGAGTAACGCACGACAGTAGCAAGTTCTTCCCAATCTACATCATGTTTCTCCGCATCATAGAACTTCGACAGATTGATAGCTGATAAATTACAAACACCCCATGCAGGTAAGCCTTGTTCCAATTTTGTTATCCTATCGGCTTTTTATCCAATAGTTCTAACGGTTCAATTCCCGTTAGGTCGGCATATCTTTTCACTTATCATTCAAAGCATCTTTTAAGAACTTTAAAAGTTCTTTTCGTCCTAGCTGTTCCCCTAAAACAGCAATAGTAACGACTCTTATATCATTCACATCGTAATTGTTAGCAATATCATTAAGTAATGGCTGCAAGCTCGATTTTATTCTGTTATTCGGAATATTTTCGACATACTCGCTATTCTTCTTCGTCCAATCGAGTACATAGCTTCTAATTCTCCAATGAACATTTTGCCTATTTTTCGTATAGGCTGCAGTAGCTAGCTTAAAACCATATTTACCACCACAAATATCACTGCAAAATCTTTGTACGCTCGTATCTAATGTACTGAATGCTTTTTCACAAAACTCGCAGACTCGAGTTACCCTTGGAACTTTTATCCACGTTCCTTTTTTTGCTTTTACCGCTTCAGCACCCTTTAAAGAGCCAGCCAACATTTTATTTCGAAGAAAGGGATCTTTCCATCGTTCTCTTGTTTTATCAGAAATGTACTTTTTAGTGTTTTCATTATGCTTTCGATTAAAATGTGGATTAAGGGACCCTTCCCATTTTTTATTAATTGTTGTCTCTTCTGAATCTATCCAATGACTTAAAGTTGAAGTAAGTGACATTGGAAGTTCTTTATACAAAAGTAGTAATTCTTCGTAAGATACTATCTCTGCAGAGATACCATACATCGATTTCAAGCGTTCAAGATCTTTTTTCGTTTTAATAATAACTTTTAGATTTCTTTGTTTTACTTCAACAATTTTTATTAAAGTATTCTGCTTATCGTAAATAAAAAAATCAGGTTTATAATCTTTATATCCCAGATTGTATGTTCTTTCTTCATACATCCATTTAATGCCAAAGTAATCTAAATATCTAGCATATGCGTACTCGTATGAACTTCTCAAGAAAGTTTCTCGATAATATCCACTGTAACCTCTATTCAAATTATTCACCTCCTTTTTCAAAATATCATTAGGGGATAAGACGCTTGAATTCTTTAAGTGTCGCGGCCTCGTGGATGGGTTATATTCTGCTTTCATGCAGGTTCACCATCTATGCTCTGCCCCTGACTGGTTCTTTATTTCCAGCCTTCGGTTCGGATTAGCTTCTCAGCCTTCCCGCTTTATTCCGCGATGTTTAACGTGAGGCAAATTAGGCTACCTTACCACACGGATTCGTACAAATAATCGGATTAAAATACCAACTGTTGGACATTTGATTGTAGTATTCCAAGAATACTACACCAGGTTCAGCTGATTTCCATGCCGATTCAATAATGGAATGCCATACATCGCGAGCTCGCACAGTACGATATGGCTTAACCGCTTTGCCTAGCTTTTTCCATGCGTCTAAATTGCCATCCCATAACTCATTGTATTCTGGATCTGTTGTATCCGGGAACACCAGTTCCCACTCCAAATCTTCCTTCACTGCTTTCATGAAGCCATTACTTACGCACACAGATAAGTTCGCGTTCGTAATTTGTCCCATCGTGGACTTCACCGTAATGAAATCCTCCAAATCTGGATGCCAATCGTTAATCATCAGCATCAGTGCCCCGCGACGACTTCCACCTTGCTCAATTAAGCCCGTCGTGTAGCTAAATAATCCGCCCCAAGAGACCGCACCGCTGGAAGAGCCATTAACACCTTTCACGACAGAACGTCTCGGACGAAGCGAAGACAGGTTGATCCCAACGCCACCGCCGCGTGACATAATTTCTGTCATTTCAGTCAGCGTATTCATAATGCCGCCACGGCTATCCTTCGGTGAAGGAATTACGTAGCAGTTAAATAACGTCAACTCATCACTGGCATCCGCTCCTGCTGCAATACGGCCTCCAGGAACAAGCTTCCAATCATTTAAAATATATCTGAACTTCTCCGTCCATTCCTGACGTTTCTCCGCTGTCTTCTCAACGGATGCCATGGCGCCAGCCAAACGGTCCCACATTTCTTCTGGTGTTTTCTCCATATTTAACGTTAGCTTCTCAACCGCAGATTCCACGGTTTCCCCGCTGCGTGTACGAACCTTTACGGTATTTCCTTCACGGCTAATAATTTCGCCAACCTCTTTGGCTGGAAATTTAGGATCATCTTTGGTGAGGACAAGAACGGTATCCCCAACCTTTGCATGACTCGTGTCTGCATTTTTAAGTGCGTAGCGATCCAAAAATATCTTCTCACTCAATCCCGTTAGCTTCTTACTCTCATACACATTCCCCATGAACATAAGCCTCCTAATAAAGTGCATATACAGCTGCATTTAAGATAATCACTACGAGATTCGGTATCCCGCATTTCTCAATATATGGTAGTGCCAAATTATTATACTACACAACATATGGATGATCCATTGGCAAAAGAACCAAATTCACTCTAGTCACGAATTTACTAGCTTTGACGCTTCTCTCTTCCTTTGTTAACCTATAAGTAGGATACCACATCAGCCCATTTTTTAGAACATATGTTCCGTAAATATTTTTTTTATAAAAGGAGTGAAACCACATGTATTATTTTTATAAAAACGAATTCGTGCATAAACAAGACATTCAAATCTCACCTGACGATCGCGGCTATTATTTCGGTGACGGGATTTACGAAGTATTTCGCGTCTACAATGGCCAGATTTATGAAGGAGCAGCGCATATACAGAGGCTCGAACGCACAGCAAGCGAGGTACGTCTGCAATTACCATACAGCAACGAAGAAATCATCGACATCATCAATAGACTCATTCAAGGAAACAACCTCGTCGAAGGTACGGTATATATGCAAATCACTCGCGGAGAAGCGCCTCGCGCACATCCTTTCCCTACACAAGCTGAGCCGATTGTATTGGCTTATTGCACTGAGGTAAAGCGTCCGCTCACCACGATTCAAAATGGTATCCAAGCCATCACGCAACCCGATATTCGCTGGCTGCGCTGTGATCTCAAAACCTTGAACTTGCTTCCTAATGTGCTCGCCAAACAAACTGCGCTAGATCATGGCGTCCAAGAAGTCATCTTGCATCGAGAAGGAACGGTCACCGAATGCAGCGCATCGAACCTGATGATAATCAAAGATGATGTTCTTTACACGCATCCTGCGAATCACTTGATTTTGCATGGTATTACGCGTGCAGTCGTACTTCGATTAGCACATGCTTTACATATACAAGTCAAAGAGGAACCCTTTACGACCAATCAACTTTTGCAAGCAGATGAAGTTTTCATAACAGGAACGACGGTAGAGATTACATCCATTCTACGAATCGACGGACAAGTCATCGGTACGGGTACACCTGGTCCAACTACCCAGAGGCTCAAAGCTGAATTTGAAAAAACCTTTCTCCAATAGAAGTCCTAGACTCCTCCACATTCAAGGGCAATCCTAATCATCTCAAATGTTTTCTAGGGTTGCTCTCTTTTTTACCAACATCTCTCACTCCCCAAATAAACTTCTTCCATATCCCGCCAAATTTTCACAAAAAAATCACAAATACGGATAAAACAATTGACGGAAACCCTCTAATCCAATTAAACTATGGTTAATTATATAAGAACTTGGACACGCCACGCCTCATACTTTGCTGAACAAAAGCGTTAAAGTGGTGCGAGAGCAATGCGTCCAAGTAACAAGTGTGAACTTCGAGAGGGGTAATTTATTTGAAAAAGAAAGCATTCGCATCCATCGTTTTATCAGCTGCAATTATGCTAGTCGCAGGTTGTGGTCAAAAAGCTGATCCAGCACCTGCAGCAACTGGCGGAGCCTCAACTACACCAGCAGCTACTGCAGCCGCCTCCAAGACGTATAAAATCGCAATTTCGCAAATTGTTGAACATCCTTCTTTGGATGCAACACGTCAAGGTTTCTTGGCAGCGCTTAAAGATGCAGGCATCGTGGAAGGCACGAACTTGAAAGTTGATTTCAATAACGCACAAGGCGATCAACCGAATAACTTATCTATCGCTCAAAAAATTGCTTCCGCTGACAACGATCTAGTACTTGGAATTGCAACACCATCCGCACAAGCCCTTGTACAGCAAGTGAAAAAAGCTCCAATTCTTTTCGCAGCTGTAACAGATCCGCTTGCAGCTAAAATTGTAACCAACGTGGACAAGCCAGGCGGCAATGTTTCCGGCGCTTCAGACACGAACCCAATGGCCGTTGCACAATTGATGGATTTTGTTGCTGCTAACATGCCTAAAGTAAAAACGGTTGGTCTTGTTATTAATGAAGGCGAACCTAATGCCGTGATTATGGCAAAAAATGCAGAACAATCCTTAACTAAGCATGGCATTAAGCTAGTTAAAGCTCCTGTAACGAATACATCTGAGGTTAAACAAGCAGCGCAATCCCTTGTAGGCCGTGCTGATGCATTCTTGATTACACTGGATAACACAGTAGTTAGCGGTGTAGATGGTATCATTCAAGTGGCGAACGAAAAGAAAATTCCTTTCTTCTCCAGTGACCGTGATACAGTTGAAAAAGGTGCATTCGCAACCGTTGGTTTCAAATACTACGATCATGGCTATCAAGTAGGCCAAATGGCTGTCGACATTCTGAAGAATGGCAAAAAAGCAGCTGACATGAAAGTAACCGTTCCAGACAAAATGGATCTAATCCTTAACCTAAAAGCTGCTAAAGCGCAAGGAATTGAAGTAACAGATGCGATGAAAGCTGCTGTAAAAGATAAAGAGAAAAACATCATTCAGTAAACAATGAGACACAAGGGGTGAACGTCACTTTCGTTCACCTCTTTTTTTCAAAGTAAGGAGGAATAGTCATGATAGATTCAATGACCGGAGCCGTTGAGCTCGGTCTTCTCTACGCCTTAATGGCGCTAGGTGTATACATTACGTTTCGCATTCTTGACTTCCCCGATCTAACAGTCGACGGAAGCTTTACAACAGGCGGCGCTATCGCTGCGATCATGATTGCACATGGCTATTCACCATGGTTAGCTTGTTTGGCTGCATTAGCAGGCGGAATGATCGCTGGCGCATGTACAGGACTCCTTCATACGAAGGGGAAAATCAATGGGTTGCTCTCTGGTATTCTCATGATGATTGCGTTGTATTCCATCAATATGCGCATTATGGGCAAGCCTAACATTTCGCTGCTCGGCGCTGATTCGATATTCACTTCGATGAAGCCCATCGCAATTGGGTTTATCATCGTAATTGTGCTTAAACTTTTACTGGATGCGTTCCTCCATACAGATCTGGGTCTTTCTCTCAGAGCTACTGGAGACAATGCACGGATGATTCGCAGTTTTGGTGCCAACACGGATCGAACAACGATCCTTGGCTTAAGCTTATCCAATGGATTAGTCGCGCTCTCCGGCGCTCTAATCGCACAGCAGTCAGGCTTTGCTGATATCTCCATGGGGATCGGGATGATCGTCGTTGGATTGGCTTCCGTTATTATTGGGGAAGCGATTTTTGGCTCTCGCTCGGTATTCCAGGCGACACTAGCTGCTGTACTTGGATCCATCGTGTACCGTATCGTTGTCGCACTAGCACTTCGCATTGAGTGGCTAAAAGCATCCGACCTCAAGCTAATCACCGCGATTATCGTTATTATCGCACTCGTACTACCTTCCGTGCAGCGAGCGATTAAGCAAAAAGCGACAGCCAAGCGTCGTTCTGCTGAACTCATCGAACTCGCGCTGAAAATGAATAAAGGAGGTGAGCGTTAATGCTTCAACTCTCGAACGTATCCAAGCTCTTTAATCCCGGTTCTGCAGATGAGAAAATTGCGCTCATCGGCATTAACTTAACCCTCAAGCCCGGCGACTTCGTCACGGTCATCGGCAGTAACGGCGCCGGCAAATCGACACTGATGAACATCATCTCCGGCGTCATGACGCCAGACGCCGGCGAAGTGCGTATCGATGGTGAAGTCATTCACCATCTGCCTGAGTACGAGCGCAGCCGCTGGATCGGCCGCGTCTTTCAAGACCCCATGGCGGGGACCGCTCCTCGAATGACCATCGAGGAAAATCTCGCCATGGCGTATGCCCGCGGCAAGAAGCGCGGGCTGGGCTTCGGCACCAACGCGCGTAAGCGCGCGTTGTTCCTGGAACAGCTGCAGCGCCTCGGTATCGGCCTGGAGGGCCGCCTGCGCGCAAAGGTGGGTCTGCTCTCCGGCGGCGAGCGTCAAGCCCTCAGCTTGCTCATGGCGACGTTCACCAAGCCGCAGATTCTGCTGCTTGATGAGCACACCGCCGCGCTGGATCCCGCGCGCGCGGAACTAATCACACGATTGACCGAGGAAATCGTGCGCGAAATGAAGCTGACCACGCTGATGGTCACGCACAATATGGAACAAGCGATACGCCTCGGCAATCGCTTGATCATGATGGACAAAGGCCGCATCATCCTTGATGTGAACGAAGAACGGAAGAAAGACCTTACCGTCGAGCAGCTCCTCGGTGAGTTTGAAAACATCAGCGGCAATAAGCTGTCAGACGACCGCGTCGTACTCGGATAAAAGACTGTCTCAAAAGTAAAATAGGAGGTAAGCGTTTTTTTACGCTTAGCTCCTTTGTTTTTACTTAGTCCGAATTTGCCGAACTAATCACAGTTTCTGCACGGATAAGATTGAATTAATCCGAATTAGTCTAACTAAATCGCCAAAACTGGGCCACACCTAACGAAAACAGGCGAATAGTTGGGCATAATCGGACTATCGGCCCGCAATCGAGGGAAAACCTTGATTTAGTTCGGCAGAATCGAACTATCTTCGGTTCCGGAGATAAGACTCTTTTATTACCTATCAGAAATTCCTTTTCCCTATCAATACGTCGTCATCGTAACCTTACCAATCTGCGGATTCCACACCGAACCAGCCGTATTGTTCCATCTCATCTTCACATAGTTCACACCGCGCAAACCGGTTAAGGTGTAGGTGTACTTTTTCCAATCACCCGATCCGCCTGTAATCGTAGGCGTCGCTGTCGTCCAAGTCGATCCATCTGCCGACGTGTAAACCGTGAACGCATTGACAGCTTCAGATGGCCAGAAGAACGTAACCGCTGTAAAGCTATTCATCCCAGGCTGATACCACACGATCTCCTCATTCGTCTTCGTTGTTCGCTTGGCACGTGACGTGTCTCCCTCGAATTTGGCCGTATTCAGCGTATCAAAGCCCACATTTGCCGTCGTGCTGTAGGTTTTACTCCAATCATTCAAATCATCGACAATGGTGATACCGCTTACAGGAATGGCTCTGTCTTTGGCTGGATTCGTGTTGCTAGCTCCCCAATCTGTTCCTACATTAGGTCCGAACAGTGGCCACGATTTCCCGCTTAGGAACGACGGCGCCGCTGTGGCATACAAAGATGCCGGAATGTTCGACGAAGCACTTAATGACCCCCAATTGATCGTGCCACTCGTCAGTTTATTTGCACCTAGGTAATGACCTGATCCAGCAGTAGAAATACTGCCGACATAATTACCGATCATATTTTGATTAACCGTAGACGTGTTGTCTGTACCGATCTTGCCAGTTGCTTTATTGCGGAACCAGGTATTGTAAGGCCCAGTGGCCGTCATCACAGGATCGCCAGCCTTGGAATTATCGGCGTAGCCTTCCTTGAAGGTGTTCCCTTCAACCAAGTTCATATAGGCATAATTCGAATGAAAGGCTAAGTCGTTATAATCGGTATACGGCGACTCCAATGAGTTGTAGCTGACGACCGAATGGTTAGCCCCTAATTGCAGCAACATATGATGCCGCAGATCCCACAATTTATTATCCGTAATACGTACGCTTGTTGAGGCATTATTGACGATACCATAGGCGTACCCGCCAACATTTTTAATAAAAGCATCATGGACATAGTTGCGCTCAACAACGACGTCTTTACTGTTATCAATCGAGATATGTCCTCGGCCGCTCAGAATCGATTCATTGTCTTTCACATAGCTGTTCACGGTCCGATTCAGAACGAGATTATTCGTATTTTCAATCGTAGGCTGAACCGTACGCACGAGCTTCACTTTTTCCACGCCAACATTGGACAGCAGGTTCAGCTTTTGCACTTTCGGGAGCTTGGCGGCTGGATAATCGAGCCCGATGATCTTACCCAGCGTGAGCACGTTACCGCTTTTCCCTGTGATTTTAAACGTTTGAGACTCCGTATACGTACTCCAAGCAAGCTTGCCCCCTGAGAGATACAGCAGGATATAATCATCCACATTCAGCGTGCTCGCATCGTCTACGGTAATGGTTTGGCTGCCAGCCCCAGGAGAGCCTGTCACGCCTACCGGGTCACCTACTTTGCTGCCATCAAAGCGCAGCTCTGTATTCACATTTGCCGAATCGCCAATGAAAAACGTTGTTTTCGTCAGTCCATTTCCCCGAATGATGATATTTCCCGTTGTAATACTTAGCGGTGTTTTAAAATAGTAAGCCCCCTCCGGAAAATACAAGATGCGACGCCCTGACGTACTGTTGATCATATTCTGAACTGCCGCCGAGGCATCTACACTTGGATTGTTGACAGGAACGCTGTACGAAGTTACGTCGAGTGTCGTCCAGCCTCCTGGATCGCCCCATACGGTGTTGGTATAGCCTCCTGCCGGAAAGATGTTTGTCGGTAAATCACCGTAATCAAAAGCAAATACCGATACAGGAGCAGCTACCGCAAGTCCTAACGTGATAAGCATGCTTTTTAACCAAAATGTTGGCTTTTTCAAAATTTCATTCACCTCATTCATGGGATTGTAAGCAAGATCTAGTTGCCCTAATGACCGTCAACCGTTCCCTCTCACCTCCCTTCCGAGGCACCTAGCAACTACGCTTCCTGCTTACCACATGCTCTGACCGAACCTCCGAGCGATGCCATTCGCAATTACAACGAGGATAAGCCCAACCAAGGATTCAAATAATCCAACGGCCGTCGATAAGCTAAATTGGGCGTTGCGCAGCCCCACATTATAACTCCATACACTAATGACATTCGCAAGGTCGGAGACGACTGGATTACCTAGCACGTAGATTTGATCAAAACCTACATTCATCACACGATCCATCGATAGAATCAGCATCAAGGCAATAACTGGTGCAATCCCCGGCAGCGTTACATGCCACATTTGCTTCAACTTATTAGCTCCGTCCATACTTGCTGCTTCATATAAGCTGGGGTCAATGGAATTCAAAGCCGCCAAATAAATAATGGCCGAGAAACCAGCTTCTTTCCAAATCCCAGATCCTAAGAAAATCGCTAACCAAGTACTCTTATCATACAGAAAAGGAAAACTTTCGCCGGTAATCGCTTTGCTTATAGACGCCATGACCCCATGCTCTTGCGCGAAAATAAGCACAACAAAGGATCCAATTATCACCCAGTTTAGGAAATGCGGGAAATACACGAGCGTTTGAATCGTTTTCTTAAAAAAGGACTTTCTAACCTCATTCAGCAAGATCGCTAAGATAATCGGAAATGGAAATCCGACAAAAATACTTAACGAGCTTATCACAAACGTATTTCGAATGATTTTAAACATGTTCGGATTACTGAACATCAATTTGAAATTCGCTAAGCCCGTCCACGGGCTGCCCCATATGCCGTCTGTGAAATTATAGCTTTTGAAAGCAATCACCAAGCCGCCAATCGGCACATATTTGAAAATAATAAAATACAACAGCACTGGAATAAACATAACCAGAAGTGGCGCATTGAGCACCCAATATTTTTTTCTGGAATAAAGCGCACTTGATCTCATCATGAACCTCTCCTCACTTGGTGTAACTTCTTCACCCACTACCTCTACTCTACGTGCCACACTGTCCCTTCTCAATACACAAGAATCCAGTATATGTAACCTTTACGCATAGCAAAAAAGCATCCACCCTTATCGGGCAAATGCTTCCAACTTTACAACGCGCGATGCAGCTTGCGATAATCACCTGGCGTCATCTGCATCATCTTTTTGAACATCCGAATGAAGGACAGTGAATGAATATACCCAACTTTCAACGAAATGGATTGTATCGATTCATCCGTATCTTCTAATAATCGCTTTGCATATTGAATGCGCAGACGTGCCAAGTAATCCACGAACTTCTCGCCTAGTTCTTGCTTAATTAATTGGCTGACTTGCTTGTCATTCAGATCAAAGGCTTCACCGATCATGTTCAACGATAAATCCGGATTAACGAGATGCTCATCAATAAATTTCTGAATTTGTCGGATCACAGAACGATTCGAACTGCTGTCATGAATAACCTTTATGTTACTATATTCCTCGTCCAGCACTTTCAAATAGTGATCCGCCAGCTCATCCAGCAGCTCATAATGATCCAAAATCTGCAATAAAGCTGGATACGCTCGCGATTCCCAATGCGCTGTATAGACACTATTCAATTCCTTCATCGCTTGATTCAACTGATAGTTGAAATATTCCATTGTGATGACGATATCATCCTTAACCGCATGCTCGTCTCGCAAATTGCTAATCAGATTGTAAAAAGACTTGCGCCATTCCTCGTTGCCTTGCTTGAACATAATCACAATGCCACGTACATTTTGAAGGCGATTATACACGTCGCTATCCATCTTCGGTTTTATTTCCAGGAAATAAATAACACGGCCTAGTCCAAGTACTGTCTTATATTTTAAGGAGGTGACAGCCTCTTCATAAGCGATAGGAATGTCCTCTGACTGACCTGCCAGCGAGCTTAACCCTGTTGTGACCGTAAACCGCAAATGCTCGTTCACCCATTGGTGCAACTCTTCCAGGACAGATTTCGTTCCTTGCCCATCCGATGTTTCCTTCTGAAACAAGAGCACGCCTAACCGATCGTTATCAATCCATTCGCCCCAAGCAGCTAACCCGTGCTTTTCGGCAATCTCACCTGTTACACTTTTTAGCGCAAACTTCAATAACGTCTGATCCCGATGGTTATAAATCTCACAAAACTGCTGAAATTTATCAATTTCAACAACAGCCATCTGGAGCGCAGTGTATTGAGTGGGCAGACGATACGTCGCTAGTTGTTCCTGCCAAGCTTCCGATGAGAACATTTTGCTTCCTTGAAGTAAATCAGTAAACAGGACTTGCTTCCGATATACCATGTCTTGCCTGTGTTGCTGCCTAAACTCATTCGATTGATCAATGAGCTCTGTTATGGCATTTTGGATAAAATGAAACTCATCCTGCTCATCCGTCTGTTTATCGAGCACCTTCTGGAACGCGCCCGTACGTACTTGACGCAAAATGGATTCAACAGGTCGATAATGGTTCTTGGACACATGGATAATCCACCATATGCCAATGCCTAACATTACCACCGTGATTACGATCCAAAGAATATAGAGACTCGAGAACAAGTAAGTAAATCCGCCTTCTTTCAGACCAATCTGCATGATCCAGCCGGTGTACGCTGATTTCATAATCCCAGACTGCATCGAAGTGGGCGTCTCCATAGTTTTGCCAGTTCCATTAATGGCGTAATTATTGGTATCCAAAACTTGAATAAAGCTGTAATGCGAGTAAGCCATGGCATCGATCATTTTCGCGATATAATCCGCATTCACATTGATGACAATGAATCCTTTGTCCCCTGTCAGAAGAGGCGCTTTACGTACAATACTGATGACACGTCTCGGGCTCTCCCCGATATATTCCGAATAAGTACGAACAGGCAGCCAGCCTGTAGCATTTCCATTTTTAACAATATTAGCGATAAATTCAGCATCCCCATACAATTCCGATGGGACTATAAGACTTCTGCTGAGCACTTTACCATCGCTGTTGCGATACAAATAGGCAGAGTCAATTTCGGGATAGCCGGAAACCAGCTGCTCCAGTTTAGAGGCAGGAAGCGCAAGACCGTTGTACCGATCACCTTCCTGTGCAAAATAAAACCCATTTAAGCCATCGTTATAATTCAGCTCTCGCAGCACGCCTTGATCGATCTGTTTTAGTGTCCGATCCAGATTGCCAAGCGCCTGTTCCATGAATATTTCGCTGGCCTTCTTCGATTGGCTTTGCGTCATGTAATTGGTGAACACGAAAAATAAAATAGACAGTACAAACACAATAATGACGAACACGGGTATGTAGGAAATGAGCAGCCGATTAAACCAGTTTTTATTGATTTGCATGGTACAATGCTCCTTCGAAGTAAGGCTGGTAGAGTTCATTGTACCTTGATCGGGTCCCCTTGCAAATACGCTTTTTTCAGCGATATACATTTTTCGGAAGCGTATGAAAAAAACCGGATCAGAGATCACACTCTGTCCGGCCCCTCACCTATTTCAACGTATAGATATCAGTAACTAAAATAGCTTTATCTTTATTCGTTTTGTACCAATTCTGGAACCACTCGTCCACCTTTGGACCACCTGCTTTGTTCCAAATATCTTGGGACGTTTTAATCGCTTGCTCAGCAGAGATACTTGGCGTCACAATCGCTTTCACGAATTCATCAGGTGCACCTGTTTTGGAAGCGGCACTTTGAATGTTCGGCACGCTTTGCACAATCATATCCAAATCTTTGGGAACCGAAGGCACCTCTAGTAAAAAGCCAGCTACCGGGCGCTCAGGAGCAAGATACAGCTTGCGCGCTTCGATAATAATACGCTTCAATTCTTTCTGCGCAGGCACGCTGTCACTGAGTGAATCAATGCGCGTATCACACGTTGGCATCCCCGGAATCGTTGACATAATCATACCGTAATCCCCAGCATAGCTGCGTTCTTTCTTAATTTTATCAGGATCCGTAATTTGCGGGCAGCCCTTCGCATCCAGCTTATAGTGCTCCCCTTCAATGCCCCATTTTAAAGCTTTCTGGGTGCTTTCTTTGGTCAAGAAATCCAAATATTTAATGACTGCGACTGGATCTTTCGCTTTTGCATTTACAACGGCTGCATTTTGTACAGGTGATGTGACTGGAGGGCTGAATTGACCGAACGAGCTTTTCGGCAGGAGGATCGGCGTCACGACCGCATTGGGATCGTTTTTCAGCAGCGTCTCCATCTCGATCGCACTTGGTACCCCACCAGTATAGAAACCAAGCTTACCGTTTAAGAAATCCCGCTTCGCCTTATCCCCTGTCGTATCTGCAGCGAAATCCTTATCAATGGCATTTTCTTGGAACAACTTCTTCTTAAACGTTAAACTTGCCTGCTGATTCTCCCAAGAATATTGCAGGTTACCGTCTTTCGAATTGTAATTGGAAAACACGGGCACACCGAACATGAAATCAATCACTTTTTGATTGTAGCCGCCACCAAGAGTTAGACCATATGTATCGTTCTTGCCATTGCCGTCCGGATCCTTCTCTGTAAAAGCTTTCGCCACAGCAAACAACTCATCCGTCGTTTTCGGAGCTTCCAAGCCCAGCTTCTTCAGCCAGTCCGTACGAACCATAAACACCCAGTTCACTTCCAACTTGCCTAGAACCGCGATATCATACAGCTTGCCGTCGGAACGTGTGCCGAACTTCTTAAGAAGTGGATTGCGTTCCAGCAGTGCTTTAAACTCCACGCTATTTTTCGCAATTAAGTCATCCAATGGCAGTAATTGCTTGGACTCGTACCAAGAGCTGCGATTTTTCATATCATAATCTTGAATTAAATCAGGCGCTTCACCCGAAGCAAACAACACGTTGAGCTTATCCTCTGGTTTCGTACGAGGAATCGGCATAAAAGTGACATCAACAGGGCTGTTCTTATTGATCCATTCTGTCCAACGATTTTTATCCAGTGTCCCTTCTTCTGGCACCATATTCCCGCGATCATAAATGGAGGTCGTCATCTTGCCTCTTTTTTCAGGCGCTTTCGAAGCCTGTGTGCTGGACGTGCTCGTCGATGCTTCCGTTCCCTTGCTATCTTCTTCTTTGCCGCATGCTGCAAGTAAACTGATCGACGCTAAAGCAACTGCTACCGTGGATACAACGAGTATTCTCTTTTTCATTCGGGTAGACCTCCTCAAGAATGTACGACCTTGTGCTCATCAGCGGAATCACCGATGCGGTTCGCTTGACCTCAATGTAATCTCGCGGCTTTCCTTCCAGCAATATACAAGAATCTCTGTATATACATCTTTTTAGGGGATATACCTTTTTCAGAGATATGCCAATTTCGGGAACATCACCCTTTGACCGAGCCAATCATAACACCCTTCACGAAATGTTTCTGGACAAAAGGATACACAATCAGCATCGGAAGAATCATGACGATGACACCCGAAGACTTGATGGATTCCGGTGTTATTTGAATCGCTTCTTCCGGACGTAAATATTGATCGACCTGCAGCATGCTGTTCATAATCATTTGTTGGACGATAACCGTCAGGTTCTGTTTAGCCGGGGAGTTAATGTAGATAAGGACATTTTGGAACATGTTCCAATAACCGACCGCGTAGAACAAGATTAATGTTGCGATCGCAGGCACCGCCAGCGGTATGTAAATTCGTCCGATGAGCCACCACTCATTGCAGCCATCCATTCTAGCAGCCTCATCGAGCTCAGCGGGGATATTTTCAAAAAAAGTTTTCAAAACCAACGTATTATACACACTCACAAGCGCAGGTAACCAAAGCGCCCAATACGTATTCACCATCCCCAGTGACTTAATCAATAAGTAACCGGGAATTAATCCTGCGCTGAAAAGCATGGTAAAGATCAACATCATCGTGAACGTCTTTCTTCCAAAGAAATAACGCTTAGACAACGGATACGCCGCCAAAATCGTAAAGCCAATGCTTAATAAGGTCCCTACGACCATGATCTTGACACTGTTGGCGAACGCAGGCAAAATTTGTGTCCCTTTGAACAACAAGTTGTACGATTCCAAATTCCAACCTACTGGCCATAAACCGACTTGTCCTGAGATGACGGCTGGCTGATCACTAAAGGACAACGCGAGCAGATGGATCAAGGGCATCACACATGTGATCCCAATAACGGTTAGCACCAAATAATTCAATGCGTAAAATAATTTCTCTCCTGGTGATGCTTTCATCGGACTCCTCCATCCCCTTCTTGTGGTATGACACCACTTTAAAGTGTGGGGAAAGTTCCTACAATACACACGATTCGGGTATATCAAAACAAAAGGTTGGACAGGCATTCCCGCCTGACCAACCCTCATTCCTGCTAACGCCGTAGATTCCACTCATCCGTACCATATTTCTCGGCAACAAGACGATTCGTAAGTTCAACCTCATAATCCGTCAAAGACGACTCGACGAGTTCGACACCAAGTCCAAGGGCGATTTCACGTCGGAACGCTTCCTCGACTTCGCCTAGTGTCACTTCCGCTTTCCCTTGCGCGCGCAGCAATTCATTAATCGCCACCGCTTTCTTCAGAAAGCTTTGCTTCATGCGATCGGCCACTTTCTCGTTCGAGAAGCGCAGCATCCGAAATAATTGATCCGTATCCATATCCAGCAGAATCGAGCCATGCTGCAACACAACATTTTTCTGGCGAACCTGCGCACTGCCAGCGACTTTGCGACCTTCTACAACCAACTCGTACCACGAAGGTGAATCGAAGCACGCCGCAGAGCCCGCCGAGGCGTATTTCTCTTTTTCCTCATCACTCGCCAGCTGTACCATTTCTGCTGCAAGGCCTAGCGCACGAAAACCTTGCAACAGCCCCTCACTCAATACGCGATAAGCGTCAGTTACATTACGTGGGATGCCTGGATAATCCTCAGCCACGATGATGCTATACGTCAGTTCTTTATCATGCAGCACTGCTCGTCCGCCCGTAGGCCGTCTTACGAAGCCAATTCCCTCGCTCGCTACCGATTCCTGATCCACTTCTGCTGCTTTTTGAAAATAACCAATCGATAACGTGGCTGGATTCCATCCATAGAAACGCACCGTTGGCGGTACCTTCCCTTCACTGTGAGCGGTAAGAATCGCTTCATCTAAAGCCATATTTTCAGCAGGAGAACGGTCTCCTGTATGTATAAATCGCCAAGCTGTCATCTCTTTCGACTTCCTTTCGTGTAGAACGTCAACTTTTTTCCCAAAACTAACCTCTATCATAGCATATTCATGTTCTGTATTCGACTTCTCGCCCCAGCACCAGTAAAAGTCTTACATGGGAAAAGTTATGAAAGACTCTTCTCTGGACATACTAACCTGTATGCGACGTTTGCGAGGGTAGGCGCAGAATCAGAACGTAGCGTATGCGTACGATGCTAGTTTTGCTACGCAAAACTTAAGTTTATGCTTACGAAGTCAGTTTTCTAGCGAAAACTTTTAGGAGGGCACAGCCATGCGTCAACATGATCAGCAAGAGAACATTCGCCCCATTCATAAACATCTAGATATGCATTTTGAGAGGGACTGGTTTACTGAGCTGGACAATCGTGTACATGGAGGGGGTCCTTGGGATGATTGGACCTTATATCAGCTTGCCTACGAATCGGAAGAGTCGGGGCTTATTTCTACGTTTGATGATATGCAATGCCTCGCACACTTAGGGACACTTGAACCAATGGCTCATCAGATTGATACAGCGAAACGCGTGCTCAATGAGATGCGTGGACGTGCCATTTTGGCCGACGAGGTTGGACTTGGGAAGACGATTGAAGCTGGTTTAATTTTAAAAGAATACATGATCCGCGGGCTTGTCCGCAAAACGCTTATCCTTGTCCCCGCTTCCCTGGTCTTGCAGTGGGTTCGGGAATTAAATACGAAGTTCGGGATTCCCGCTGTTGCGCATAAGAAGGCTTACATGTGGCAGCAAGCGGACATTATCGTAGCCTCGATGGATACGGCCAAAAGAGACCCGCATCGCGATATTGTCATGGCTCTAGAATACGATATGCTCATCGTCGATGAAGCCCATAAGTTGAAGAATAAAAAAACAACGAACTACACCTTCGTCGACGAGCTGCGCAAAAAATATTGCCTGCTCCTCACAGCGACACCTGTGCAGAACGATCTCAAAGAGCTGTACAACCTGATCACCTTGCTTAAGCCAGGCCAGCTTGGTGGACAGAACAGCTTCAAGAGCAACTTTGTCGTGGGCAAACGTACGCCGAAGAACGAGATTCAGCTGCAGCAGGAGCTCTCCAAAGTGATGATTCGTAATCGCCGCGGCGATGGCGGTGTGCATTATACGAAGCGGATTGTGCGCAATATTCCCCTCACGCTCTCAGATGAAGAGCAAGCACTCTACGATGGGGTTACGAATTTCGTACGAACGCGTTACTCCGAGAATGGCGGCGATCTCAGCTCCATGCTTTCTATGATTACGCTTCAGCGTGAAGTGTGCAGCTCTCGGGATGCGGTGTTCATTACGTTAGTGAATTTATTTAAAAAGACAGCTGAAGACTCGCCTGTACGTCCCAAGATCTGGGAGCTCGTCGAGCTTATTCGTAGTATCAAGTCGAATAGCAAAGCGGAAACGACGATGAGACTTATCCAAGACATCAATGATAAAGTCATTATTTTTACCGAGTATCGGGCATCCCAAGAATATTTGTTAAATTACCTCAAAGAACGGAAAATTACAGCGGTCCCTTATCGGGGAGGTATGAATCGCGGTAAGAAAGACTGGATGATGGATTTATTCCGAAATAAGGTACAAGTTCTTATAGCAACCGAGGCGGGTGGCGAGGGCATTAACTTGCAATTTTGCCATAACATGATCAACTTCGATCTCCCTTGGAACCCAATGCGTGTGGAACAACGGATCGGGCGGGTCCATCGACTCGGGCAGACGCATGACGTCAACATTTACAACTTATCCACAAGGAATACGATTGAAGAACATATCCTATCGTTGTTACACGAAAAGATCAATATGTTCGAGTTGGTTATTGGGCAGCTGGATACGATTTTGGAGAAAATCGAGAAACGAGGCTCGCTTGAAACGTCCCTGTTCCGTATGGTGATGGAAGCTGGCTCCGGCGAAGAAATCCGCCGCAAAATCGATGAGCTCGGACATTCCATCTCCGAAGTAAGAGAAGAAATCGAACAAAATCCGCAGTACGGCGCCAAGTTCCAAGATATCCTTGATGCCGTAAGCGGTTCCCAGAGTGTAGAGGTGGGGCCATGAATAAACGAAACATCCATTCATTCGTGATGCGTTTTCTGGAGGCTTACGACTGTACAATTCTGGAGAAAACACCTTCCTATGTAACGGTGAAGCTCTCTCCCGAAGCAGATCGGGAAATGACAGGCCGCCCTTACTATTGGAGTTTTATTGAGCGGACGGGCGCTGCAGCGGAGACGATGACGTATAAATTTGTCATCGATCCCGAGCAAATGAAACTAGAAGTTAAGCCCAAGGCTGCCGCTGTTGCGACTGCTGCCACTAGTCCATCTTCCACTGGCTACGGGCCACCTGGTCAAGGCGGAGCTGGTGCTCCTGCGGGCAGTGCGCCGGACAGCATACTGGGGCGTTATTTCGGCTTCGTTCCGACGACCATCACCACGCGAGTTCCACAAGATGACGTGACCTTTGGCAGCCGGCGACTCGACCAGATTTTCGGCATCGTGCGCGAACGCGGTCGCTTCATTCACTTATTCGAAGAGCCCTTCCCCGTGGGGGCGACGTATCATGCTTCCCTCGTTTACAATACGTGGCTGTGTGTGAACTACAAGGTTGAACTGCTCTGTGACCGTAAACGGACAGAAATACATTCCCTTGCCATTCAGCTGGGCACCGGTGAAATTCGCGAGCATTTTCATAAACAAATGCTGACAAAGACGTTATCACCGAAGCTCCCAGCGAATAGTCACATTTTACCGGACACCATTTCAATTCCGAAGGCCATCAATGCTTTGGAAATGACACTTGAGCGCAAAATCAGCACCTACGACCATCGCTGGGCCGATGATGCGAATGCGCAGCACCGTAGTGAAATTGATCGGGTGGAAGGCTACTATAACGGGCTTTTGCTTGCAGCAGAACCCAATAAAAGAGATGAGATCGAAATACAGTGTCGGAATCGGCTGGAAGAAATCGATTGGCAGCATAAACCGCGAATCGTGGTATCCGTCATTAATGGCGGTTTATTCCACCTCAACGCGAGTCGTTTATCATCCAGAAACTGACGCAAGTCGCTAAAACCTCGCAAATAATCCGCAACAGGTTCTAACATTCTTTTTAAAGCATACGAATTACAATAGTCACATACACTAGTAGGTTAGCGAGAGGCAGGTGAACGAAGATGAAGTCGTGGACCACTTGGACCGCCACTTGTATCATTCTGTGCAGTATTGGCTTCATGCCCTTACACACTTCGGCCGTAGACAATCTAGCAGGGACAAGCCCTACACAGACGCAAGTGAAAGAACCTAATACAGCAGTTACCTCAACCCCTGACATGGCGAGTACAGCATCTTTTGGTTCAACGATCAGCAATTGGCAGGCGACGCTTGCGAAGGAAGCCGGTTTTGCAGGCTGGCTGAACGCACGCTGGAACAGCTATCCGCTCGGTCCTGGCACGCATGGCTGGGTCATTATCCTATCCGATAAAGGCCAAGAGGTTGGCTATATGATTGTGCATGCCGTTGACAGTGGCGGTTTTCGTTTGACCGAATACGGGACAGGCCCATCTCCACTATTTAGCTTAGCTACGTTGTATCGCTCTTTGATACAACAAGAACTCATTCCTTCAACTACCTCATACGACAGTTTTGTGCAAAATGAAAAGCTCATTAATAGCCGCTTATATATGGATACTCTTACGTCTGTTTGGAAAATCGTGCAAGGCGGCGAGACCTATTATCTCGACGCCAAATCAGGTGAGTTGCTTCCGCTCACCGCGGATCCAACCCCACGTCTAGTCGATAGCCTAGCTAATAGGCCGACTGATTTATCTGGTGGTGCTCGATCCTTGGTTCGGCCCGCATTTGATCCTTATGACCGTTTGCCATGGATTGAAGGCACACCGCTGCCTGTAACCTCCTTGCCTGAATTACAGATTGCAATGGAGCAGCAAGGAGATCTCACCTACGTCACCCTGTTATATGATGAACTCGTGACGATGCCTTTAGCTGTGCTTGGTTATCAACAATGGCTGCATGGGGATAACTATCTTGTCTTGGACCATGAGGGTCCGCGATATGTGCAATTGGATGCTTCCATTGGACTTGGGGAGCTGTATCCCTGAGCGTCGCCGACGTGGACGTGAAGGGCGAAAACGTGAAACTGTGAAAAGGCCAACCCGGCACACGGGTTGGCCTTTTTATTGTGCGAGCAGAGTTGCTCGGAAAAGTCGAGTAACTCTGGCGCGGCGGTGCAAAACCAGCCCAGTTACTCGAATAATTCGAGTATCTCGAGCATACAAGCACGAAACCAGCCCAGTTACTCGAAAAAGTCGACTAACTCGAGCACACAAGCCCCAAACCAGCCCAGTTACTCGAATAATTTGAGTATCTCGAGCATACAAGCACGAAACCAGCCCAGTTACTCGAAAAAGTCGACTAACTCGAGCACACAAGCCCCAAACCAGCCCAGTTACTCGAATAATTCGAGTATCTCGAGCATACAAGCACGAAACCGGCCCAGTTACTCGAAAAAGTCGACTAACTCGAGCATACAAGCGTCAAACCAGCCCAGTTACTCGAAAAAGTCGACTAATTCGAGCACACAAGCGTCAAACAAGCTCAGTTACTCGAAAAAGTCGACTAACTCGAGCTTACAAGCGTCAAACCAGCCGAGATACTCGAATAATTCGAGTATCTCGAGCATACAAGCACGAAACCAGCCCAGTTACTCGAAAAAGTCGACTAACTCGAGCACACAAGCCCCAAACAAGCCCAGTTACTCGAATAATTCGAGTAACTCGAGCGCGCAAGCACGAAACCAGCCGAGTTACTCGTATTAAGTCGACTAACTCGAGCATGCAAGCACGAAACCAACCGAGTTATTCGAAAAAGCCGACTAACTCCGGCATACAAGCCCCAAACCAGCCCAGTTACTCGAATAATTCGAGTATCTCTAGCCCTCAAGCACGTAACCCACCAAGTTACTCGAATAATTCGAGTAACTCCGGCACACCACTCAAGCTCAGCAACTCGTCTCATTTTCTCGACTTCATTCGTCCAAACAACATCCGCGCCGCTAATGGCAGCATCCCAAACCAACGCGTTTGCCAGCCTTCACGCTGCTCTTTAACCGTCGCTTTTGCTTGCTGACGGACTTCTTTCGGCGTGTCAATATAGGTGACGACTTGTTGAGTTATGTACTTCACGAGATCATCGCTCTTTGCCATACGCCCACCTGCCTTTTATCCTTATTCTAACCAGAGCAATAAGGCTTTAAACTACGCAAAGACAGGTGGCGAACCGCTTACTCATTGGCAATCATCCTGGTCTTCCGCCACTCTCCGCAATAATTTTATCAGCAAAGGATTTGATCGTGCCGCAGCCTAACAGCATGGGCTTATTATCGCACAGCAACATCAACGTTTGTGCATTCGTATCCCAGGCATATTGGAAGCCAACATTCATGCTGACCACTGTAATCGTAAATTTGCCTGATGCTGTGCTCGGTATAGAGAAACCTTGTCTCCTACCTACCTGCTGCAACGCTCGGAATACCGAAGGCGAAATCCCTTTATATATCCATGTGCTACAAGTTGCCATAGGTCTTCTCACCTCTTTCAATTAGGATCATTAAATTGTATGAGGCAAGTGCGGAAATCGTGCTTATTTCCATAAAAAGCATCCATCCCGTTCGTTGCATCTGCTTCTAATCTCGTCCTACAAACATAAGCTAGGAGTAACTAGAGAGAGAAAGAGGTGTTGGTTTGAATGTGGGAACTAATGCTTGCAAATGAGCAGCTAGAAATTTATATGGATGAAGCAAATCTTAGGCTTGAAATACGTATAAAATCCGAAAAGTACACGGATCCATTTACGCTTCGTATGAACTACACCGATTTAACCCAGTTAATCCATACGCTACTGGAAATCAATCGAAGCTTCCGAGGAGATATCCCCTTTTTCCATACCAAAAAGCTGCCTGGTAAGTCTAAGTCTTAGATAGCCTCCAGCAGCCAAAAAAGCACGATGTTCCCCTTCCACATTTCCGTGGATCGGAGGAACCATCGTGCTTTTTATTAATCAGCGTTATTCGCGCATGTTTAGTTTCTGTTGAATCCTACAATTGAAGCGATGAAACGCAAGATATACAGGAACAAGTTAATGAAATCGAGATAAATGTTCAATGCGGCAAGTGGCACTGCTTCGGATGCAACACCGTTGCGGTATTGGGCAACATCATACAGAACCCAACCGCTGAAGATCAGAATCCCAACCATCGACCACACCAAATTCATGGCGGAACCGAAGTTGAGGAACATGCCGAGTACACTCATCAACACAAGTCCAATCGTACCCGCGAACAAGAAGCCGCCTAGGAAGCTGAAATCACGTTGGGAACGGTGTGCATAGAAAGCTAATGAGCCGAAAATCGCTGCCGTTGCGAAAAATGCACCTGATACTACGCTAGCACCAAGCTGGCCGCCGTACGCCATAATAACTGGATATAATGTCACACCAGAAATCGCTGTGAACGAGTAGAGAAAGCCATAGCCAATGTTCTTGCCGCGAATTCGGATCACGATCGCCGCTACCAACATGACGACCTCTGCAACAACGAAGATCATCACCATAGATGGAGGCACGACCATTGCACCAATCAATGTCCCCAAAAAGGAAACTAAGAGGGAACTTGCAAACGTTTGGAGCACATGTGCAAAGCTACCGGATTGTGTAATCGTAACGGATCTCTCCATGAATCATTCAGCTCCTTTGAAAAAAAAGATGTACAATCTATGGTATGTATTATACCTGACATTCATGAAAACTGCTATGGGGTGGCGGTACAGGAGAAGCAGAAATCAATGCATTATCTTTACTTTTTTCTGGGTTTAGGCCTAATATCTACATTTCAAATACCTGCTTGTCCTTTCGTACTATGGCAAATATCATTTTGATAATATTACTTAACAAGTAAAAGTTGAGATTTCATTTCTCATTAGAATTCAGACTTTTTATATTTGCTAATCTGCATTGTTTGTAGGACTTAGTCTTTATTTGATTTTTGAGACTGTTAATTTAATTGTCTTGCCTGGTTTAGAAGAGGATTAAGGTCAAGTATTTCCGTATGGATTCTAATGGCTAGCCGATCGCCTTGCTCCACTAATCGTTCAACAATCAACGCAAACTTGTTAAAGTTTTTAGGCGAACTGCAGATCCTACTTTTATAGTTTGACCAAATGCCATAAAGCAATGTAACTGTTCTGTCCGCAAATTCCCCGTCAGTATAAAGATCAAGTTGGTTGAAAGAAAAAACATATACCCAGTTGATTTTATCAATATAAGATGCGTGATTACCAACTGTATTTAGGAAAATAAGCAGATTATTAAAACAAGCAGGTTCGTTGCCTACTGACTCACACCACATTGTAATAAAATCCCTAAACATACTTAATCGTCCCCACTCCTGTAATTCCAATACAGGTTCTCTTCGAATATTAGGAGCATTCGCTGGTAAGGTGGGTCTAATGAGTATCATTAAATTAAACAACTCAATAAGCGATAAATTTTTCTTCTTACTATTTGAAACAAGCAATGTTCTACAGATTAATATCCAATTTTTCAAAAACACGATTCGGAATGTTTCATCATTCATTGAGTGGGCTACCCTTACCATCTGATCCAGCACAGCTTTTTTAAGATTTGGATTTGCATGGTGGACGGAAAACATGTTCATATACAAAGTAGACTTCTCGATTGAAGGATGTCCTACAAAATAGTGAGCTATTTTATAATAAACCTGAATCACCCAATTACGCTCTTCCGACATTTGTCTAAATGAAAAGTTGTTCATCTTTGTTGTGATAGTAAAAAAGTAAATCTCCTGCAAAAATTTATCATAGCGTTCAATATTAATCATGGCGGAAATATAACTATAATCCGGCAAACTAAAAGCAATAGGGAAAACATAGTTATAATCTAATGGATACTTATAAAATCTTTTCGTGTAAATCTCTTTTCCATTAAAAAATCTAATGAACAGACTTTTTGCCATTGTCCATGGATTGTATGCTAATTTATTTTTCTTTGCGGCTTGGATCATCGTTATATTAATACAGCTCCATACCAAATCCGGGCTCGTTCCCCATAAGTATCGCATGGAAGTAAACAGATTTTCTCTGATCAAATTGTTATCATGTTGGGCTAATTTATACATTTGCTGTTGAATTTCTTCATTATCTGGTTCCCTCAGTGCGAGTATAGGTAACGATAATGAAGCTGCCCATAAATAACCCATATTAATCTCTGATGTGACTGACATATTGCCAATTTTTTTGTATTTTTGAAATATATCAGGTCTCTTAACTGCAGTTGTTATTTGCCGGATACACCATTCTTTTAAATCATGTTTAACGACCCATTCCCACTCGAAATAAACTAGTGCCGATGCAAAGGTGACTAGTGAATCAGCAATTATTACCTCCTTTTCTCTAAAAAAATAACCATAAGGAACGTAGGTAATATCATCCTGATTTTCCAAATCCATAGCGTAATTCAAGCCAGATTCTAAGGTAAAGTACCGTCCAATTTCATTTTCTTGGAAAAAAGTAGTCGTCCAGCTCCAAAACCTATCTAATACACGATCCGCGTCAATCACCAAGAGTCCAACAGCATCCTCTTCTCCTTCTAATTGCCCCTGATCCTCATCTTCCGATTGTTGCTCATAACTTTTTCTTACTATTTCTGAAAACATTTTGCTGAGCTGCGTCCGTTCCTCTATCATTCTTTTATTTGTCTTTTCCTCTTCAAAAAAGAATGGCAGATTCTCTGGAAGTTGCTCAGCATGAGACACCATTTCTCTGTCCTTCTTAGTATTTGCTAAATAAGCAGCATAAAATGAGGCATCGCCGATAAACTTCTCATCGATTTCAGATAATATTAAGAAATGTTCATCCTTCACAATTTTATTCCAGAATAATCCTGTATCAATGTCTCTCTCAGATTTAATCATTTTGCGAAAACGCTCATAATCCAAATGCCAAAAAGTACTATTATTAAACAATGGTCGAATAGAATGCTGATTCTCTTCAAACCGATCTAAACATACAGATGCGCATACTCCAAGAATCGCTACTGAATTAGTTTTCTCGAATATTTTCTTAAATAACTCATCTGGGTCATCCTGATCGTTCAATCTATCGTATATCCACTGCTCTAGTGCCATAAGACAACTTGTTAAGATTGGCGGAACACCGAGTGAGTATCTATACCAGCAGTACACTGTCGAGTCTCCCCACAACTGTTTGGTCATACCGACAATCACGAATGATTGTACGATCGGTGTTTTGCTGCTTTTAATTTGTCGCTTTCTCCAATTTTCTGTTGCGTAATTAATGATATTATTAATTAATTGCAGACCATGAATTGGATTAGCCTCTAAGAACCCTTTAAATGGTCCGACAAGATAGCTCGGTGTCTTTATGCCAAGTTGGTTGATACCGAAACTATCATCCTCCATGGGAGTTACGCTTAAGTTTCGATTAATTACAATGTCAGTAACTACGCGTAACGCTTCATCGGGAATATACCTGCATAAACAAGACCAAGCCTCATGGAAAATTCGATACTCCAAGTATGCTTTAACCGCCCCTGGCAGCTTTTGTTGTAAAAACCACTTCGTCAATTCAGGTGCAGTATCCGCAGACCAAACAAGAATATCCGCGGTATTTTTAAGTAATTCCTCACATTTCTTTTCATTTAAAGGAACAGATCGCTTTCCTGAAATATACAATGAATAAGTGTTGCATATCTCTATTCGCAATTTAGAATTTCCAACTGTATTTCTCATCCACTCTCTGGCAGTAAACGAAAACTGATAGAGAGTGTCATCATCTAATTGATCAAGATAGTTTATAACCTGTTCAACCACTGGTTCCCATTTATGTACTTTGATAGAAAAATGTATTTTAGGAGTCTTATTACTCATTTCACGATCAATGTCTACACAATAGTTTCTTAACACCTTCAACAGGTTATGCAGCACAGTGAATTTTTTAGAAAGGATAACTTGAGAGATAAATTCACCTATGTTTGTTAATTCAAAAACGGACGCGTAAATCGCATGACGCCAGATCAAAGCTAATTCTTCCGCACTCTCAATCTCGCCAAGAATATCGAACCAAGCTTCCATCTTATTATCGAGTTCTACAAGCTTACAGCAATATAAGGTTAAAGGTTTTAACAATAGTAAATTTGATTTGGAATCGCTAATCAATTGTCGTATAGAAACTTTATTTCTATCCATAATTGATACTAATGCCCATTCTTCCAAAACATCATGAGTAAATCTCAATTCATTATCATTCAGAGTCAATATTCGATCCTCGATCAAGCTCTTCAAAGCATGCTTATTTAATTCTTGCAAAAGTACAGGTTGTTTTTTAAGGCTGGATTCTGCCACTGTTAATAAAACTGATTCTCTTTCATCAAATAGTCGATCTTTTTTGACAATGCGTTCCCAAAACCATTTTCTAAGCCAAACCTCCGTTATTGCTGCTGGTGTGTAGTCGAATTCTGCACTCGGCAATGTTATTAAATCTAATATTGCTGGCCTCCAGATCATCTGCTGTATCCGAGTTTGTGAAAGTAAGCTATGTAGTTTCGGAAAGTGGGAGACAATGTGGGATATTTCTTCCTCTGATAAATTAGGAAGCTCAATTTTTTTAAGACTTCCTTCAAACATCAAATCTTTTGTTTTTAGAATTGGTATAAGATGATTTGCCTCTTGACTCCTGCATGTAAAAACTATCTTCCACTTCTCGTTTTGGTTACCACCTTGAGAAAATATAAATTCATTGCATTCCTGCACCGTCGCTATTATGTCATTAACAATTTGGCGTTTTTCTTCACTTAGAGCATGCTCCAGACCATCTATGAAAATATAATTATTGTTCTTGGATCTAGTCAACAGCAGGATGGTCTTCAAACTATGTTCCACCCCATGATTCTTAAGAAAATTGTCAAAACTACTCCCATTAAAGCTCTTTAATGCAAATAACAATATCTCATTATTATTAGAGAGATGCTCTTTAAGCAGTTTCAATATTACCGACTTGCCTACCATTGGCTCCCCGGTAACGACAATTGCATCGGAATTCTGCAATTGATTGGTTACTGTTTCTAAAAAAATCTCTTTAGTCAAACGTACTTCGGAACCAATAGAATCCTTAATTCGTCTAAAGGCTTCTTCAGAATAACTCTGCAATTTTATCAAGTCTTTCCTCACTCTTTGTGTTAACGGAGTCCCCCTAAATAATCTTTTTAAAGAGTCATCCATGTTCTCTTCAGAAATTATTGAGGAGTTCTGGTCTGCCTCACTTACATATTTAAACACTTCCGACCAGACCTCTCTTGCAGAAACCGTTTCATTATTACTCACGCTCAAATAAAGTGACAGGTGCGCGATAAGTTGATCATAATCCTTACTATCGCTTAAGTAGTCCAAATCATAAGTAACTAAATAAAAACACTTCAAGAATTCCCAAAGAGTTCTATCATCGATAGGACTACCGTTTGCCTCTGTAAGAAGATGTTCGAAGATTTGCAAATACTCTTCCTTTTCCTTTGAACTGAACCCATGAGTCCTATTAACTTTGCTTATAAACTCCGTCTCATTGTTACAATCCCGAGCCCAGTTAATAATAGGCCTCAAATGATTTAAGATTTTAGCTGATAACGGCCCTGTAACCAGTACAATTTTATCTTTTGTCCTATCAAAGAGATTGCAGTTATTGAAATCTGCCCATGCATCAGCAAGAAATTTCCGAAATTCCTTATCGTTTTTTGTAATGGCAATGGTGTGCTTAATTTGGCCTAGCCATCTGACCCTATCGCCAGTTTCGGATACTACCCACCAAATGACAATATCATCAACTTGATACCCCTCTTCTTTAGCTTGGAATCTCATTTTTTCTAGTTTACCTTCGGGAAAAAAAGCAACTCTGCCACAAATTAAGCCATTGATTAAATATAATGTCTTAACTTTATGTTCAAACGTGCCTCCACCACTACCAGTTTGAAAGGAGCTTGCTAACTTTGACATTCAATCACTACCTCCTAAAATCTATTACTTTACAGCGGGTAGGTATTCAAAAAACTCTCTTGGTTTTCATCTCGTATACTAAAAGCAGAGTTAATTATAAATACATTATATTCGACGAATAATTAAAGTTCCTCCTATAATTTTACAATATTTGAGCAGTAGATTCCATATTCCCACCGCTCCTGCTCATTCCGAAGCAATAACAATCAGATATGCAAGCTTAAGCCGCGCGGAAACTATCATATTCCCTGACGTTGTTGAGAAAATTGGTGTTTTCGCTGAGCTTGAAGATTATGTACATAATAAAAAATAACCCTTCGATTAAGAACGAAGGGTTTCACAATAGCTATGATGCGATCAAGAGGACTCGAACCTCCACGGGGGTAAGCCCACACGGACCTGAACCGTGCGCG
This sequence comes from Paenibacillus qinlingensis, assembly GCF_031455095.1. GTDB lineage: Bacteria > Bacillota > Bacilli > Paenibacillales > NBRC-103111 > Paenibacillus_E > Paenibacillus_E qinlingensis_A. Next base: position 230,660 of record NZ_JAVDSB010000001.1, on the reverse strand, counting down.
TCTGCCAATTCCGCCATGATCGCGTTTACAAAATTAATATACCATGTGACGTAAAAGCTCGTCAATGAAACTTTTCCCATGCATGCATAATTCCATTACCACTTCCTAACCCTAGTTGGAAAGGAGGTATGACCCATGGATAAGAAAGAAATTGAGGCGCTAGAGCCGAAATACACGGGCAATCAGCGTCATTTAACCGAAGGTGAAGCTGAGGGTATCGTTCACGATCCCAACTTCAAAAACGAGAATGAAGATAACGATGTCTCGGATATCGACAGCTTAGCTGCCGGTCTCGGTTTTGGCGTATTCCGTAGAACATAACGTTAACTACACCCGATACCTTAACGCAGTAGAAGACCTCCCGTCCACATGGACGAGAGGTCTTTTACATAACAGCCCAATTCAAGCTTACCTATGTCGTTCAGCAGCATCCTACCGTTTACTCATTTCAAGCTCATTCAACTTAGCTGAAGCAAGTGTGGCTTCGTAAACTGCTCTGCCTATGAGATAGCCCACAGTTGTCGCTGTTCCCGCATAGCGGTACGTAGTTCCTCTGCCCGTCGCGGCAATAAGTACCGCATCTGTCGTCGTCCCTGTGGCTATTTGACCATCGATGGTGATGTTCAGATCTTGAAGTGCAGCAGCTTTGGCTTCAGTAGCGGTGATAACAGCATTCACCAATGCCACGTCTGTCAAATCCCCTTCTATGACGACGATCGTGTTAATGGTACCAGGATAAAGCGATGAAGCTGGCAGTTCAGCACCTGCTCGTGCTCTATTGCCGAGCCCTACGGTCACCCACGCGGCAACGCGAAGCGTTTCTGTCACATTTTCCACGTCGTCGTAGGCAGTCTGTCCCCTGTACGCTTCTTCTAAAGGCCTAGCTAACGACATGAAGCCAACGTCCTTCAACCACGCCGCGGTAAGCATGCCAGCCGTATCTTGAGGATCCAGCCCTTCACGTGCTAGGAAAGCTTCCATCTCTACCAACGGGTCAATTTCGTTATACGTCTTGTCCACTTGCCGATTCATTAACACCCGATGGTGTCCAAATCCGCCTCCCCAAGGGGAGGAATTCAGAGTTCGTAATGGATTGTTACTTGTAATCTGCATATATTGACCATTCTTAGAATGTATCTGTTTCATCTCCACACCGGGAATTAAACTAGCCTGTGATGCCCTTGTATCCGCACTCTCACTCTGCATCATCGGACAAATCATCCGGCGTTATCGTTTCTTGCGGCAGCATGAACGCTGGCGGCCTTTCGTTCTCATAAGGCTGATACACGTAACCGCGGGCCAGCTTGACGACTCTCCGATTTTTTTTACGAATCAGCACTGTCTCATCATCCCAAGCCACAACAATACCTCGTACATCGTTCGTCGGGCTGACATCTCGAATCACTCGAAGTAAAGTACTGTCTACGCGATATTGATCCAATTGTTCTTCCGATATCATCTATGTAGCACCTCCATCATAAGTATCTCAACACACCAACACCAATGTGCCTCTTTAGCATACACCAAATTCGCGATTCGGTGAAACGTTACATAAATCCATTCATCTTCGGTTACCTTAACGAGGACGAGACATGCGACAAGGTAAAGGCTAACTCACGCCTACCGCAAGGGAGGACATTACAATGGAGAAGAGAACGTACTACGTCAATGTGGGTACGGGAGAAGTATTAGAAGACAGCACTGCACTAGATTACGAATTTGAAATATCCGCTACGGAAGATGACATCGCCAAGCTGCAAGAGCTTTTTGAAGAAACAGACAACTCTTCGCAGGGGAGTTACGCCACTTCCTGGCTCCCTTGGAAAGTCTATTATTCCAATGAAACGAATCAAGAATATGACTACTATTTGACCGAAGTCTATCGGTCACTGCATCGTCTTGGCTCTGAGCAGACCAAACGACATATTGAAACGATGAATGTTTTGGAAAATGGCATTTAGCACCCAACGCAGACATTAAAAAGGCCAAGAATCCCTATGGAATTCATTGGCCTTTTTATCATATATGGGTGATTAACTCACATGCTCTTTCGAATCGTTCGTTTCAAACCAGAAATCAAGGACTTTGCTTGACATCACACGTTTCTTGATATAATCCGATTGTGCAACAGAGAACTGTTGCTCCCACTCGATTGTAAGCTCCGTACAAAGCTTTACGATTGTTAACAACTCGGACCAGGCCACATAACGCTTATACCAGAAAAATTGAGGGTGTTCAATCATATACGGATACAGGTCATCAAACTCTGTATGTTTACAATCAAGTGCACGTTCAAAGTGAGTCTTTGCTTCCCCAAGCTTTGTCATAAAATAGTCAATGGAACCATTTTCGATACCCATAGATGTCAGCCTCCTCTCTTACCTTGTAATCATTATAATAGATAAATCGTTTTCAGGGAAGTCATTGTCATGATGTAAAATCAGTCAAAAGTGATCTGCCCATTTGACAGCGAGGCGATTCGAGCGAGTGACTCCACGCGAATTCCGCGTTCGCGAATGGATTTCCCACCATTTTGAAACGATTTCTCGACTACAATTCCAACACCGACAAGCTCTGCTTCTGCTTTCTCCACAATGCGGACTAAGCCGCGCGCTGCATCGCCGTTGGCAATAAAATCATCGATCAACAGAATACGCTCACCTTTGTGCAGCAAATGCGCGGACACCATAATATCGGTAACAATCCCTTTGGTAAAGGACGGCACACGCTCACTGTACGTATCTTGATCCATCGTTAATGTCTTCTTGCGACGGGCAAATACCATCGGGACACCGAGCTGCAACGCAGTTGTGTAAGCAATAGGAATACCAGATGATTCCACTGTTAAAACTTTGTCTGGCTTCGTTTCTCTAAACAATCTTGCAAATTCTTTCCCCATCTCCATTATGAGAACAGGATCTACTTGATGATTCAAAATGGCATCAAGTTTAAGTACTTGATCTGAAGCGACGACGCCGACCTCTAAGATCCGCTGTTTCAATAACTCCATGAAATCGGCCCCCTTTAGCTTTCTATTATGAGTAAGTTACCATATTGCTCTTGCCTCTTCAAGTCCATTTAGAAAATAACAAAAAACAACTGAAACTTTTTGCGCATCCATGGTGTCTATATAATATAAGGATTTACATTCATTTGGTATTCGTTCTAGAATTGCTCACATTTGGGCAGGAAGAGCTATTTGAAAACCTTCGATAAAACAGTATCATTAATCTTACTTGTATTTTTCAAATCAATGACTCTTCGGAGGAAAGGATAGATGGCAATGAACAACCTAATTAAACCCATCCTTGTAGGCTGTATGCCTGTTGCAATTGCATCATTCTTGGTGACTGGATGCCAAGAATCATCTGCTCCTGCTCCAAAGGCTACTATAGAGGTAACTAACACGTATACGCCTACACAGGTCACGCAGGAGTCCACACCTCCGACCATCGCCGCCATCCCGACTGCTACACCAGCAATCGATGATAGCACCAAGCATGAAGCACAAGTCGCCGGTATTACCAAAGTTGATCAAGGGGATATTACCCAGACGCAAGTCTTCACAAGTCCTAAGCCTACAGCTAAGCCAAAAGTGAAAGCAGAAGATGCTTATCAACAAGAAAAGCCGACCTTGATGGGATTAAAACTTGGAACGCCACGAGCTGCTGTATTGGAGCGTTTTGGCAAAGTGAAGAAGCAATTTGTTATGGAAGAAGATGACATCGAGGTTTACGATTTCACGGACTTCTCCGTCGGCTTCAACAGCAAAGGAACACTTGAATTCGTCGATGTGCACTCCGTTGACATTGATCCTGGTTTACATGGCTTGCGTCTAGGCCAGAGCGTACAGGACGCGATCGCCACTTTAGGCAAACCGGATACGAACTCAACTTACGTGTTGTCATACAAATCACAGGGTACTCTGCTGAAGATCGATATTGATCCGCATAACAACACGATTCAATCCATTAAACTTTTTGCAAACTCATAGCACTGCACAAACAATCAATCAAAAAAAGACCATGAATTCAGCCCTAGTGGGTGAGATTCATGGTCTTTTTTTAGGTTTGCGTTTCAGAATAACAATGTGATGTTTCCTGAATTTAAAGTAAATCAATAAGCCAGCAGCAACAAGAATCGCCAGTATGCCAAATGTAATTCCCATGTAGGTATGCATCAAGTGTAAGAAGCTTTCAAAATTATTGCCGATAAATCGTCCAAGTGTCAGAAAGGTTGTACACCAGAGCAGCGCTCCGGTTCCTGCATACAAGATATATTTATAAAATTTCACGCCGCTGACACCTGATAAGTAACAAGTGAAATGACGAACCCCAGGTATGAAATACCCGAAGAAAACGGTCCACAATCCGTACTTCTTAAACCAACCTTCTGCTGTCTCGATTCGAGCAGGGGTCAGCTTCACCCATTTGCCATACCGAGTAAGAAATGGTTTACCTACCCGATGACCAATCAAATAGCTTACCGTCATCCCTGTCATCGTCCCCGCATAAATCACAGCTAGTGTTGGACCGTAATCAAAGAGACCTCCGCGAGCGGTTAAAGAACCGATGAACACCATTAAGGTTTCATCTGGAATCGGAGCACCCACCATCCCCGCAGACAACAAGAGATATAAAGCTACATAGCCATAATGACTTATGAAATCAAATAGGAATTCCTTCACAACCGACACACTCCCGAATTTAACATCAACTGCCCTGTTCCGCGCAATGGGACTTACGCAGGGGCTTGCCCTAAGTTCCAGTCATGCATGCTTACACACAAACATACCTTGTACTATATCAAACGAAAGAAAGCGAGGCAATATATGCGAAATAGTGCACAGATTGTCCGTGTTGCCTTCACCTACATCGGAACCGTCGTTGGGGCTGGTTTTGCTTCCGGACAAGAAATCCTTCAATTTTTCACTCGCTACGGCTCGCTGGCAACATTAACGATTGCCCTGTCTACGGTATTATTCATATGGATTGGCATACAACTTATGCTTATGGCCCATGACTTAAAAGCAGAATCCTATGAGGATTTAAATAAAGTGCTTTTTGGAGATAAAATCGGGAAATGGATCTCTCTGTTTATGATGATTGTTCTTTTTGGCATTACCACCGTCATGTTAGCGGGTGCTGGCACGGTATTTGAAGAACAACTGCATCTCTCCTACACGACTGGACTGGTAATCACACTCGTTCTTTCTTATGTTGTTCTTACACGAGGGATTAAAGCGATTATGACCGTCAACTCCATCGTTGTCCCTATCATGCTGCTATTCAGCTTTGTCATTGTTGTCTATACGTGGCATTCACCAGCGTCAGGCAATTGGCTGCGAATAACCAGCGATGATTCCCTCTTCCGCGTCTGGTTTGCCCCCTTCCTATACACGGCCTTTAATTTGGCCATGGCACAGGCAGTGCTCGTTCCGATGGGCGGCGCAATTCGCGATCGTTCCGTGCTCTATTGGGGCGGGTTGCTTGGCGGAGCGGGTATCGGGCTCTTACTGCTAGCAGCACATTATGCTCTGTCTGCACAAATGCCGGGCATCGCACAATTTGAAATTCCGATGGGAAATATCATGACTAAACTTGGTTATTTCCCGCAAGTCGCTTATTTGCTCGTCATTTACGGCGAAATATTTACAACCTTTATTGGGGATGCGTACGGGTTATCCATGCAGCTCCAACAACGTATCAAGGTTCCTCGCAAAGTACTGCTCATCGCCATCTTACTGCTTAGTTATGCCATTAGTCACATTGGGTTTAAAACGTTATTAACTGCCTTATACCCGCTATTTGGCGTGGTTAGTGTCGTTTGGCTCGTGTTGATGATCTGGCGTAACCGCCGCAGTACGTTGTAAAGCATTCCCTTGAGGGAAGCCGAGCACGACGATCAGACGAATAAATAGCAGCAGCATTCCCATCGCAGAAGTAATAATCCCTGTAAGCAGATACGCCCAGTGGAAATTAGCAATTTCCGTCTGATCTCGCCCAACGGCCACAAGTACAGCAAGCATCAATAATAGACCAATGATAAATAACCCAACTACGGAATAATCAATAATCGTCCATCTTGAAAAATATGTAGCAGCAATCTCGACTTGGCTGACTGCTCTCGGCGAGGCAGCTTGCTGACGCCAGAGCTGGTGTACGGTCCAAGCGGTATAAATGCCGGCACCTGTCACAAAGAGTCCGACCACCGCACCTAGAATAGCTAAAAATAAATTCATTCGCGGGCTCTCCTTTCATCTTCCTTAGTTAGTGCTGCCGCAAGCCGTAGATGAGTAATAACGTGCAGACAAAGCTAATAACGGGAAGTGCATACAGCAAGGGAAGGATCATTACAGGCGGGAGCTTCATGGCAGGAAACCAAATCAACTGGAGACGCTTTTTCTCCGTCTCCCCATCTTCTTGATCTACCTTGTGCGCGCGAAGTGCATCTGTCGCTCCTTCATTCCACTGAATCTTCCCTTTCTTCCACCCAACCTGATAGGATATTTCACGATGATCTTTCTTCTTCTCGTTTCCTGAATCCACGTTCCATACCTCCAATCCAAAACCTTCTATAAGTGAACAAATAGGTGATCAGGTATCACACGAGCTGCTGCATCTCGCACGTGGCCGTGGCAGGTAAATAGCAGCACTTGATGACGCTGACTCAAATCAGCAAGAACGCGCAAACAGCTTTCCATCCGTTCCTCATCGAAATTCACAAGAATATCGTCCAATACCAGCGGTAAAATGGCCTTTCCTCCGTACTCTTCTACGAGTGCGAAGCGCATGGATAGATACAATTGCTCAGCCGTTCCTCGGCTTAGTTGATTCGTATCCACCGTTTGCCCGTTTGCTCTTACGGCAAGTAGACGCTGCTCGCCGAATGGCGCTTTCACCGCCAAGAATGCCCCGTTGGTCATCTGGGTGAAATACGCAGAAGCGCGCAGAAGCACACCTGGCTGACGATCCTTTTCATACATATCGCGAGCCTTTCGAACTAAGAGTGCAGCGAAAGATGCCACCGCATACTGATTCACTTGTTGAGAAATCGATGTACGAATCGCTTCTGCTTGCAAACGCAAATTCGCTGCATCAGCCCCCTGCTCCAGCTTCTCGATCTGACCCGTTAGCTTGCCAATGGCCTCTCTAAGCTCATTCGTCTGAGCGATCGCTTCAACAAGCTTCTCTTGCAACGATGCAGCTAATCTAGCTAAATCTTCTTCGCCATGTGCATCCATCAGCTCCACAAAGCTTGGCATGGAAGCTCGGCTCAATAGCGCTTCAAGCGAAGCTTCTAAGAGCACGCGTTCATCATCCAACTTTCGCCGCTCCATCTGCTCCCGTTCCAAAATACGAAGCTGCTCGCCATCAGTAGCAGAAGCCTCCTGCAAGAGCTGGTGTAGTCGCACAAGTGTGCGATCCGCATGCTGCTGAACGAGCGATAATGCTTCCTCCGCTTCAGTGCACAATTGTTCCGTTTGCTTTTGTTCTGCGATGAGAACCAGCTGCTGTTGCTCATCTTCTTTCCAGCGCTTTAATGCAAATAAACTATCGTGCGTGGATAATGGCAACGCCAGCAGTTTACATGCCTTTTCTTCAAATGTATGGACGTTTCCGATTAAGATGTCTAGCTTAGAAGCTATTTTGTTTAGCTGGCGCAATCCCTCTTGCGCTTGTTCGATAACCTGAATCGTTTCCAACAAAGCATCCGTCGACAAATGGTGAACTACACCGAGGTTTTGCAGCCATTCCTGCCAAGCGGCATACAAATTACTGGTCTCCGCTTTGACTTCCTTTATATGGCTGACGCGCTGCTCATATTGCTGCTCCAACGTCTGTAGATTTTCTTGTGCATCTCGAAATTTCTCCAGCTTCCGAAGCTTTTCACTATGCATCTGCTTATTCTTCTCTGCATCGCGGAACCACGCATCCAAATGTGGTTGAAAGGCTTGTAGTGATAATGACATTGACTTTGACACGCTTGGTATATCCTTGGGCAGAGTCGCAGCTGCCTCTTGAAAACTAGACGAATGATCGCTCAGTAATCCCTGCTCATATTGACGAATTTGACTATGAATACGTCGTTCCAGCTGTTCAAGCTCCTGCTTCAGGTGATCATCTTGAACGCTAGCGGCGGGCATGGTTCGAGAGGCTCTGCTCTCTTCTTTTTGACGACCCTTTAACCCGATATAGACCAATACGCTTGCTAAAATAAGAAATAAACAGGCAGCTGCAAGCCAATTGCCCTGCCACCCCAAAATTAGCGGTGTTACAAAAGCTAAAATACCTGTCGCTATCATCACGCGTCTACGTCCTGCACGTGCAGCATCTCTACCAGCCTTAGCAGCCTCTTCAAGGCCTTGCAGGTAGACCTGCTGTTCGGCTTGTCGTTCTCGCTGATGCGCGACTTGAGTCGATAGCAGCTGCCAACGTGCATAATCCGATGCTAATTTCTGCAAGAAAGAAGTAGGGTCCGCGTCAAAATCTACCTTTCCTGCATGCATCCCTTTGCTAGCAGCCTCCAAATGAGCAGCACGCTCTTCCTCACGCGCGATCTGCACGCGTAAGCTATCCAGCTCCGTCTGCATACGCAGCTCAGTCTCCGTTGTTAGTCGGAATTGTTCTTTATACGTACGCACTCGTTCGCGAAGTGAGATGGTTACAGCGAACGAAGTAATATCGGTTTCATCCCATTGCACATCCAAATTGGCTAGCAATCGATCGATTTGCGCTCGCCCATGTGCAAGCTCAACCTGAAGCTGCTCGATCTGACGCTTATGCTCCTCATAGCTAGCCGCTTGCTCTAGCAAGTGGTTCAGCTCAATTTGATGGGCGAGCACCTCCGGCTCCATCGGGAGCGCAGCCAGCCTGCTGCGCAAGCTCTGCACTCGCAGCTGCAGCTTGTCGCGCTCGGCCTGGAGGCGCTCCTGCTCGGCCTCGAGCGCCTCCAGCCTTGCTGTGGCCTGCTCGGGGAAGCCCGGCCGTGCCGGCAGGCCCTCCAGCTCGCGGCCGATCTGCCGCAAGCGGAGCCAGCCGCTGCGCGCCTTGCCGGCCAGGCCGAGCTTGTGCAGCTCCGCGCGCAGCGCCTCCTGCTGCCCCTCCAAGGCAGCAGCGCGCGCCTCCGCGGAGCGGCGCTCTTCTTGCAGCCGATCGTAGTCGGCTGCGCCATCACGGCTGCGGCGCAGCGACTGCTCCAGACCCTCGAGCTCCTTCAGGAGACGGTTCATCTCCTGATTGCGTCCTCGAGGTCTGTACAGGCCGTCGGCCTGCGCCGTCAGCTTGCGTTCAGCCTCCATGATGGCTGAACCGCTTACACCAAGCCCAGCGCTATACAGATAGCCGCTGAGCTCGTCGGTCTGCAGGGTGCGAAGCTCCTGCAGTTCAGTTAAACCAAAAGCGAACAAGCTGCGATAGAGGTCGGCCGACAGGCCGCCTAGCAGCGTGTTCAGCAGTTCTTCGCCGCCGGTAGTACCATCGGCGAGCGTGACCTTGACGAGCCCCGCAGAGGCTCGTTTGCCGCCTGTGGCGGGCGCGTCGTAGCGTTCGACGCGCATGCGCTGCCCCTGCTCATCGAGCAGGGTTAGCGCGCCGCCATGGGCGCCTCCGCCCAGCGGCTCGTAGCGCTCCGAACGATTCGTTCGCGTTGGAAAGCCGAACAGCACCGCGCGAACGAAGCCCATGAGCGTGCTTTTGCCCGCTTCATTCGCGCCGTAGAAAACGGCCAAATTCCCGTCCGTATGCAGCTGACGATCACGTAAGCTGCCAAATCCATCGACTTGGATGGCTATGATTCTCATCCAGGTCCCCCTCCATCCGTGGATAGCAGATCCGCGACAAGTACTTCCGCGGAACGAAGCCATTCCTGCAGCTGTTCAGGGGTTGCCGTTGCCGGATTCCCTACGGAGTGTGGCAACCCCTGCAAGGCTGCTAGCGCCTCGCCAGCGAAGCTCTCTAGTAGGGCATCATCATTTTGCATCGCCGCCGCATACCTTAACAGATCGCCTAAGAAGCTCTTCTCTTCCAGCACTGCTGCCAGATCAAGCTCACTCGCTGTTCGATCCTCGATCGATTCAATCCACACAAAGCTGCCCCGCTCCACTTCTTCTTCTCGCAACTCATCTACCAACTCTTGCAGAGCTCGTCCTTTTCGCAACCGTTCATGCAGCTCACTGCGGCCTTCCAATACGATTCTTACTATCCCATCTCGCCCCTCGGCCTCATAACGGAGCCGATCCAACAGCTCTCCTAATCGGTCCTTCAAAACCTGCTCCGATGGAATCGACGCCACCGATAGTTTCTCTTGAGACCAACGAACCGTATCTAACGCGTGAAAAGTAAGCTCTGTACGTCCATTGTCATCTATGTTTACGAGATAACAGCCGCGTGGCCCCGTTTCCCGAATACTCCGGCCTTGGATGTTACCCGGATATACGATGGTTGGATGTTGGTTCACAACCTGTCTTGTATGTACGTGTCCGAGAGCCCAATAATCCATGCCCGCGTCGACTAAGTCCTGTTTGCTGCAAGGCGCATAGTTATCATGGTGCGGATCTCCATCGACATTCGTATGCAGAAGTCCGATTTGGCATACTTGGGCTTGTCCTCTTTTAAATTTCAGTGCAAGATTCTCGGTTACCGCTGAGTTCCCATAAGAAATCCCGTGAATCTCTGCGATTAATCCGCGATCCGGCTTCACAACCTGGAACGTCTCCACTCGCTCACACGCAAAAAAATGAACGTCTGCCGGCCAAACCAACTTTGCGGCACGTCCATCCTCGGGATCATGATTACCATGTATGATATAAGTAGGAATGCCTTCATCAGCTAGTTGTTCCACTGCTTTCTGGAAGCGAATTTGCGCCCGCAGTGAACGATCCGCCACATCGTAGACATCCCCGCTCACCAGTACAAAATCTACTTGTTCTTGCCTCGCTAGTGCCACAAGCTCCTTCAACGCTTCGAACGTCGATTCTCGAACTCGCTCTCGAACCCGCTCAGGAAGCGCCGACATGCCTTTAAAAGGGCTATCTAAGTGCAAATCGGCAGCATGTATAAACCGCAGTCTTTTCATGGCTTCTAACGCCTTCCTTTGTGAACTTTATTCGGGTTGACCTGCCTCTGGTTGATCCGTCTGCACAGTCACCTGATAGCGCTCATACACACTTTTCAATTGACGGAGCACACGATTCAACGAGTACGTTTTCTTCGCTTTTTCCCAAGCTGCTCGCGCCAAATTGTAGCGGAAAGTAGGATCGATAACGACTTTCTCCAGTGCATGGCTCAGTGCCATGGCATCACCGACAGGTACTAACAATCCATTGTGACCATGCTCAATTTGCTCCGCAATCCCGCCAACATTGGTACCGATCAAAGCTAACCAGCATAGCGCTGCTTCAGCGAACACAGATCCAAAGGCCTCCGCCCGAGAGGGCAGAACAAAGACATCGAAGAATGGCATGAATTCTTCCGGATGAAGCATATAGCCGTAAAAAATCGTATCTTCATAAATATTGTGCTCGATCGCTAATTTCTCTAGCTCTTCCCGGCTAGGACCATCGCCAATAATATGTAACACAAAGGGATGACCGCGCTTCTTCAGCTCACCACAAGCAATTAGCAGTGTATCTAAACCTTTTGCGGGAACCAAACGGCAGACGGTAATGAATTGCGTGACTTGATTTTCATGTGAGATCGGACGGAAACGCTTCTCATCAAAGCCATTTGGAATGACGCCAATGCGTTCACTATCCTGCACATATTCAGCCATATACTGTTTAAACGAATTAGAAACCGTAATGATTTGATCTACTTTCGCTTCTAACTCCCCATAGATCTGGGTTAGAAATTGATGCTCTACGCCATTTTCAACAATACGTCCGTTCAGAATAAGCTCGCGCTCAAAGCTGGAGTGAATAGTCAAAATGACAGGTGTTTCCGGATAAATTTGCTTCATAACGAGCGCAGCAATCGGATGATGGGCATGTATAATATCAAATTTCTTAGAAATCCTTAGTTTCGTCCACCATACATAATCTTTATAGGTTTGAATGTATTTATCGATAATTGGGTTTCCGGCATACTTCCGCCAATCGAACGTAGCGAACGATACATCCTCATTCCCCTTGCCGCGAATCCGCTTAGGTAATGAGAATAATTCCATTTCCCAACCTTTTTTATTAAATCGTTCCAAAATATAGGGAACCATGGATGATACCCCGCCCGGTTGTTCCGGGGGGAAAAACAATGCTTGCAATATGTTCATTGCATGAGCCCCTCTCCCAATTCCTTGAGCTTACCTTACCTATTGTAACTTGTGACGGGCGAATAGAAAAGAGAACACGACCTCAACAGCACAAATGTTCTATCCCTGCTCCTCTTTTTCCTTTATAATAGAATCTGCTTCTATGAGAAATAGGAAAGTGGTCTTCGGTTGCCGAATACGTATCCTTTCCTATGTTGACGAAAAATAGGTCTTCTTGGAGGAAATCATGGACACAATGGATTTACTTACTGGTGAATTAGCTTCGTTTTTATCCCATGCCATCATCGTAGTTATGGTCGCGCTCATGTTTGTCATCTCCCTGCGTTTGTTTCTAGACCGGCGAAAAAAAGGATATATGTCCATGACAATATCACTTGTTATTGTCGGTATCCATTATTTGCTGCAACTATATCTACAAGTTAGCGGTAACGATACGAGCATCGCTGATTATGCGGTGACTATGCTCAAAATAATTTCATTTGTACTTATAAATATGGGAATTTATCAATTATATAATCGTACGAATCGCAAGCAATATATATTTTTCTATGGGCTCATCATTATGGGTTTCGTCGTATCGACACTCCATTTTATTGTTCCGAATCTGTATAGCGGGACCGAGCATCAAGTTCGTCTCCTGCAAAATATTGGCCTTGAGCTGTACATATTCGTTCTCATTTTTCTATGTTTTTATATGATTCCACCCTACATCGGTCAACAAATGAAATATCAAGTTGCGTTAACGCTTTACTTTTTCTTTCAGACCGTTCAGCTTGTCAATACCTATGTCTATGAGAACGCGCAGCCCTTGCTAACAATTGCTGTCAATCTTCTGCCCATCCTGTATTATTTTCTCTTGTTTATGATACTCTTCGATCGTGTCGTTGAGCTCATGCAAGCCATCTACAATTCATCGATTACGGACGGCCTGACAAGGCTCTATAATCGCAAGTTTTTCTATAATCGCGTCACGCAATATGTGCAGCGACATTTACCTGTTTATATTTTGTTCAGTGATATCGATAATTTCAAGAAATTAAATGATACACAAGGCCACCAGATGGGGGACAATGTACTCAAGCAAGTAGCTCAAATTATGAAAGATGAAGCAGAAGAATGCGGGATTGCCGGCCGTTATGGCGGTGAAGAGATGGTGATCATGGTTTCTGACCCCAGCGTGAAAATGGACGCTTTTGCAGAACGAATTCGCAGCAGAATTGAGAAGGAAACGATTGTAACGGCGAGTATCGGGTACAGCAAATATAAGAATGGATTAAGCGCCGAAGAACTCATCAAACAAGCGGATGAAGCGATGTATCGTGCCAAGACGACTGGCAAAAACAAGGTTGTAAAGTTCGCTTAATTTAGTAAAAGCTGGAGTACCGTACCTAGAGGTAAGTAACTCACCTACTTTTCAGTTCTTATGTCTTCTCGCACTATGCTTTATAATAGAGGGGTACAGACCATTCCGTACAAATTCAAGGTTAGAGCAGGAGGCAATGTTACATGCAATATCGTAAACTAGGGAATAGCGGTCTCAAAGTTAGTGAAATTAGTTTAGGCAGTTGGCTCACCTATGGCGGTTACGTGGGGGAAGACCCTGCTGTGCGTTCCATTGAGCAAGCTTACGATCTAGGAGTTAACTTTTTCGATACAGCCAATGTGTATGAACGCGGAGAAGCTGAGCAGGTAATGGGTAAGGTCCTTTCCGCATATCCTCGGGAATCTTATGTTCTAGCTACGAAAGTTTTTGGCAAAATGGGTGAAGGCCCGAACGATCGTGGACTTTCCCGCAAGCATATTAGAGAACAGGCTGAAGCCAGCCTGCGTCGCCTCAATGCGGATTATATCGACATTTATTACTGTCACCGTTTTGATACAGAAACACCATTAGAAGAAACGCTGCGCGCGCTTGATGATCTAATCACACAAGGTAAGGTGCTTTACATTGGAGTCAGTGAATGGACGCCGGCTCAAATTGTGGAAGCTTATGCGCTTGCTGACAAGCTTTTGCTCGATAAGCTGATCGTGAATCAGCCTGTATACAATATGTTCAATCGTTACATCGAAAAAGATATCATCCCGCTCGGCGAAACAAAAGGCTTCGGTCAAGTTGTTTTCTCTCCGCTGGCCCAAGGCCTGCTCACAGGCAAATACCGTGCAGGGCAGCCAATCGCTGCTGATAGCCGTGCAAGCAGCAAAAATTGGGATGAAAAGCAGCTGAACGAGACTTCTCTCCATAAAGTAGCTCAATTATCCAGTATTGCGGATGAATTAGGCATCAAGGTGTCCCAGCTGGCAATTGCTTGGATCCTACGCCAAAACAACGTATCCAGCGCCCTTGTCGGTGCGAGCCGACCAGAGCAAGTCGTGGAGAATTGTAACGCAAGCGGCATTCAATTGACGGATGATGTGCTTAGCAGCATTGAGACTATTCTGCAAGGGTAAGTTGTAGAATGCTACAAGTGAATGGTAAGAGAATTGCGAAACCTGCCTGCTGGCAGGTTTTTCGCGCATGTTAGAAGATGTTAGTTGGGTGGGTTGCGCTAGCAACCAGCTGGCAGCGGCGGCGACGGCACCCTTGCGCACAATTTTTGACAATTTTTGTGCGCTAGCAATCAGCTGGCAGCGGCGACGATGCCCTAGCGCACAGTTTTTGTGCCATTTTCCGAATCAACAAAAAAAGAAGAGCAAAATCGCTCCTCCCCCCTCATCCTTACTCATTACCTTCCAAGTAGTGCTCCTTACAGAACGCTTCCACGATGGCGACTTCATCATCTTCTAAATCAAAATCCAGATAAAGCTCCGTCGTTTTCTCGTATAGCTCATATTTCATAAGTGCTGACGTTTCTTCGTTCACATTATAAATGGCTCTAATATAGAGGCCACTCTCGGAATATAGTTCATCATCTTCCTCAACTTCAATATCGATGATAAATTCATAGCGCTGCCCTGTCAAAATCCCAAAAGGATCTCGAACTAATTCGACTGTATACGTTGTAATGGTAAACATTGTACCGCCCCTTTCTCTTCTGCACCTGTTAGTATACCCGAAATAGGAGCAAAAGAAAAAAGGCCTCTTTCTGAAGTTGGTTGCTCCACTGCTTTTCTAGACATCGTCTTGTTTGATGGACCCCTGATTTGGATTGTCTGGCACTTGCTTTCGCTTCCAGTTTTTCGGGTTCAAGTAGCTTCTATATTTCTTGGCAACTTCCTTGCCTAACAAGATACCACCCGTCCAGAAAGTCACCTCGCTGAAAATAAGTAATCCCGCAATCCACTTTGCCATACCCCCTCCGGTATGTACGAAAAATGGAATTGTAAACGCACTTAGAAAGGCAAGTGTCGATAAAATTAACAAGCTGATCCCCAGCTTTTTAGCCACGTAAAATCCCCCTTACATTTCAAATAAAACCTGATTTGATTATTAATACTTACGCATAGAAATGATTACCGTTGCAATAAATCGTTTCAATTCCATCATTCAACACACAAAAAGCCACCAATCCCTAAAGGAAATGGCGGCTCCATATTTATTCGACATCCGCAGCACATCGGAAACCGATGTTGCCTGTTGAGCTGTCTGGCGTATTCTTACTGCGTGCTGCGACGCGATATCGATTGCAATACGAACGGTGGCACAAGTACGATCCGCCTCTCAGCACGCGTGTATCACCCGCTGGGGGTCCAATGGGGTTGTCCTTTTTGCCCTTCACATGGTAGTTCGGGCTAAACCAATCTGAGCACCACTCCCACACGTTCCCCGCCACGTTGTACAAGCCAAATGCGTTCGGCTCGAACGCAGTGACAGGCGCGGTGCCTGCATAGCCATCGCTTTGGTTGTTTTTGTCAGGGAACTTCCCTTGCCAAATGTTACACATATGTCTTCCGCCAGGCTTAAGCTCGTCCCCCCATGGATAGCGCTTCTGGTTTAGCCCGCCGCGAGCGGCGAATTCCCATTCAGCTTCTGTAGGCAGGCGTTTGCCAGCCCATTGGCAATAGGCCATCGCATCTGTCCATGATACATGAATGACGGGATGATCCCACCGCTCCTCGACATGCGAATCAGGGCCTTCTGGATGCAGCCAATCTGCTCCCTCAACCACCCACCACCAAGGGGTTTGCTGTACTTTATTCTGCACTCGCGCAGCCGTTGCTTCAGAGACGAACAAATGAAAAACGAAGGACCAGCCGAAAGCCTCAGCTTCCGTTTTGTACTTGGTTGCATCCACAAAACGTTTGAACTCAGCATTCGTTACCGCACAAGGATCTATGTAAAAAGGTTTTAGAGTAATCTCACGCACTGGCCCCTCGCCATCCGCAGGAAATCCTTCGCGGTCGTCCGTTCCCATGAGAAATTTCCCACCAGGGATGAGCACCATGCCCTCTTTAGCTCGCGGCTCAACTGAAATGAATACATCGGATAGAGCAGCCGGCTGCTCAGATGCCGGACGGCTTGCTGAACAGCAGCTTGGTTTATTGGTTTCCATTTCTGACGTCCTCTCCCATGTGTTGTCATGTTGCTTGCTATTAACTAAATATAGCAATTCCGACTAGCGCCGACAATACAATTGTAGCGAGCGGATGCCATTTGTATTTATAAACAACAAGAAACACACCAGCAGCAATCAGAATGGTGAATAACACTTGCCACGAAAAAATGGATGCCATCCCATCCGGGAAGCCAAAGTGAATTGCCGCGTAGACGATTAGTCCAGTTACAATCGGTCTCAGGCCATAGAAAGTCGTGTGTACGGCTTTACTTTGAATTATTTTATAAAAGAAAGAAGAAATGATAAGAATAATGACGAACGACGGTAAGACCATCCCTATCGTAGAAAAAATAGCTCCTAAAATGCCATCTGCCCTATAACCAATCAAGGTAGCGGTATTCGTTGCAATTGGCCCAGGAGACATCCCAGCCACGGCCACACTTTGAGCAAAATGCTCACTTGTCATCCAACCATGCTGTTCCACTTCATGTTGAATGATGGGAATCATGGCATAGCCGCCGCCGAAAGACATGAACCCTATTTTCAAAAAAGTCACAAAAAGCTCCCACAACATCTACATTCCCACCTTTCTTAGATACCATCCGCAATAAAGTAATCGTAGTAGGTGTAGCCATTATAGGACGTTTGTTGTGGCTCTTTGCCTTTTTCTAAGCTAACTTGGATGCCGAAAGTTTCTTTCACTTTGACAAAAACAAATCCGATAAACAAACCTACGAGAATCATGAAAAGCGGATTGATCGGAAGCAGCAACAGAATTGCTACGGTTCCAACTGCGGTGATTAACGTCGTTTTATCAAAAATAGCCGAACGAGCCATATTGTATGCCGCCAACACGATGAGACCAATAATGGCACCATGGATGCCTTTGAAAGCGGCGATGACTTTCGGGTCGGATTGCATGAACATTAAGAAAATACTTAGGATCAGCGCAATCAGGAAGGTGGGTAAAGCAATGCCGATGACGGCTGCTGCTGCACCTGGAATCCCTGCCAGGCGATACCCGATAAATGCGGATGCATTGACGCCGATCCCCCCTGGAGCTGAACCTGCAATGGCGATGATATTGGAGATCTCTTCTTCCTTAATCCAGGCTCGCTTGCCTACCACTTCCCTCTCAATGACGGGAATCATGGCATAGCCCCCGCCAAATGTAGAAGGTCCGATTTTAAGAAATGTCCAGAATATCTCCAAACAAAGATGTAATTGATGTTTCTGCATATGGATTCCCCCTGTAGCCCATTTGTATGGTCTCATCATTATACTCCACTTAACTCCAAATTGGAATAAACATTTTCACTATTAATCCACAAAGGAAAATCACACTGCGTTATTTGCCTAAAATTAATACCTTTAATCCGATAGATTCACTTAGTTTAGATCAATATGATATTAAGTGATGTGAAATCCTTACTTTTCCATATATGACAAAAAGCCAAGAGATGGACACCATCCCTTGGCTTTTTATCATATATTTGTTGTGTGTGCTTTCTCCATTTTCCAAATGAGCCCCATTTAGCCCTTCATTGAACCTGATGTAATTCCTTCAATAAATTTCCTTTGGAAAATAATATAAATCATGATAATAGGTACAATTGCAATGGATACGCCAGCTGCAATCAGAGACTGATTAGAGGTGTATTCACCGAAGAAATACATCATCCCCAGTGGCAACGTACGATAAGCATCATCATATACGAATAGCAGTGGAAGTAAAAAGTCATTCCACGACCACATAAATTCAAATACTAATAAAGAAGTAATTGCTGGAATCGTCAACGGCAACATAATATGCACAAAAGCTTTGAAGTCATTACAACCGTCAATCTTCGATACATCCATCAATTCATCTGGTAAATCTTTAAAAAATGTGCGCATCATAAAAATAGCAAACGGCATCGCCAACCCAAGACTCGGCAAAATTAACGCCCAATACGTATTTATTAAATTCAAACTTTGCATAGTGTAGTACAGTGGAATAACCATCGCTTGAATCGGTACCATCATCCCAAATAAAAAGATGAAGAACAAAACATCTCTACCCGGGAATTTCAGCTTACCAAAGCCAAAACCTGCTAACGAAGCTAATAGAATGATAAAAAATACGCGAGGAATGGCTACAAACACACTATTCATCAAATACTTACCCATTTTCCCAACGGTCCATGCTTCGGAAAAGTTATTGAAGGTCAAGTACTTAGGAAATGCAAATAGATTTGCATTTAATTCACTTACAGGTTTAAGTGCTGCGAGAAGAATCCATACGATTGGCATAATCGAAATGAACGTGAATGCAAGTAAAATCAGATAAACACTAGCTTGTTTGACATACGTTGACGTGCTTTGTGGAGCCGTCAGTTGAATTCCGATTGTATCTTTCATCAATAACGCCTCCCTGTTAATCATTTCTTTCAGCAAAGCGCATATATCCGATCGAGCAAGTGGCAATAATGAGTGCTAAAGTTATCGAGATGGCTGCTCCATAGCCTACTTCATTGGAGCGAAAAGCGCTATCAAACATATACGTAGAGATAACCTCGGAGGAATGATATGGACCACCTTTTGTCATCATATAAATAATATCAAACACTTTAAAGGAACCAATTAATGAATTCAAAACTAATAACGTAATGGTACTTTTCAATAAAGGAATCGTCACACGGGCAAACGTTTGCAAAATGGATGCTCCTTCTATCTTGGCAACTTCATAGTAGCTTTTATCAATTCCCTGCATAGCAGCCATAAAGATGACCATACAAAATCCATAATACGTCCAGCTTCCCGCTGTAGCTAATGCCGGCATAACGGTATGTTCATTCCCCAACCAATCTAGCGCCAATCCACTTAAACCTATTTTTTCTAAAGTCGTATTGATGATTCCAAAACCGGGATGATAAATCCAGTTCCATACGATACCAACCGCAACTAATGATATGATCGTCGGCATAAAGTACGTAACTCTGAAAATCATAGCCCCCCGAATTCCCTTGGAGAGAACCAATAAGGCAAGAAGTAATCCAATACATATAGGAACTGTCACCGAACAAGCAATCCAGAACAAATTGTTCCCTAGCGCTTTCCAAAAAATAGGATCATGCAGCAAACGCACATAATTGTCGAATCCAATAAAATTCATGGTAGGGCTGGCCCCATCCCAATCAAACATACTATATTGAGCAGTTTGCAGAATGGGGATAACTAGAAAAATAATATAAAAAATCAAAGCGGGCAGAATAAAAAACAGTGCTTTAAACGGTTTTATCTTGATGAGGATACTCATACGTTCACCTCCTATGCCTTTGCTTATTGGATCCGCATAAGGATAGGGCTGGCAGCCCTATCTTTATGCCCTCCAGTTCATCTTAGTTGTTGCCCTTGGCCTTTTCTTCCGCATACACTTTTTGCTTATTCTTAACGACCTCTGCGCCAGTTTTCTTCCCTGCAATCAATTCCTGCAAATCATTCATCGTCGCGTCATTCACCTTCTGAGGCATTAAGACATCTAGACTGTAGGAAAGACCTGCAGGTGCTGCAGACAAGTTAACCACTTCTTTAAAGAGGGCATTCGCGTTAATTGTATTAACGTCAATGGTCATTGGAGGAATGATACTTGCCTCATACCAAATTTTTGCCGTTTCATTGGAGTACATATAATCTAGGAATTTGATAGTTTCATCCGCACGAGGCGTACTGGAAGAGATTGCAAATGTGCCGCCAATTCCACCAGGTGCCATAAGTGGCAAATTAGGTTTAACGGATGGGAGTACGAAGAAACCAACATCATCTTTCAGGTTTTCAACCATGCCGCTGACCATCCATGTACCTGTCATACGCATAGCAGCTTTTCCTGTGAAAAATTCTTTATTGCCATCATCATAGGATATCGCGAGAGGGCTTTTCGTCGTATACCCATCTGTAATCAATTTTTTAAATGTATCTAATGATTCCGCAAAAATCGGTTGATCAAAACTCTTTTGACCATTCAGAACCGCATCCATTTCTGTTTTACCTGCAACAGCTGTATAGAATATGCTTTCCAAGTGGAACGCTGGCCATTGGTCTTTATCATCCAAAGAAATGCCAACAATACCTTTATCTTTAGCCGCCTTACAAATTGCCAAGAATTCCTCATATGTTTTTGGAACATTTACGCCCAAATCCTTAAAAATTTTCTTGTTGTAGTAGACGCCAAGCATTTCCACTTGCGTACCAACGCCATAAACCTTTTTATTGAACGTGTTACGTTCTTGAATCCAGGCAGGGAAACGTTTATTCCACCCCAGACTCTCTGATTTAGCTGTCAAATCCATAAGTAAATTAGCATTGGCGAGAACACCTAGGTAGCCAGGACCTGCATCATAGGCAAATAAATCGGGTCCATCTTTGCTTAATAACGCTGGCTTAATTAATTTACGTTGATCGTCTGCTTTCATGGAAGATCTTTTAATCTTAATATTGGCATTTTGTTTTTCGAAATTAGCAATAATCGTGTCCATAGCTTTCGACTGGGTTTGATCCGTATAATTATCCCAAAAGTTAACCGTTACCACTTCACCTTTTTTCACATTCTCAGTAGTTGTATTGGCTGCTTTACCAGGAGCTTTCGTTGAACAAGCTGTTAATACCAAACCACTAATTAGCATAACCGGAACTACTGAGCGAATTACATTTTTCATTCCTATCTCCCCTGTCATTCTGATTTTGGATTAACCTTGTAAACAGCTACGTAAAAAGTGCAATGTTTCTTGCAACAGCTCCTTCTTTTCATCACCAATTCTGCATTCCATAGATAAATAACCTTGATAATTAAGCCTTTGTAAGGTTTGAAACGGCGTCCGAAAATCAGTATGCGCTTTCCCAGGAAGCTGTCGATTGCTATCTGCTAGATGAAAGTAGCCCAAGTTACTGAATTCACTTTCTATGGTACGTGAGATGTCAGCCTCTTCGATATTCATGTGGAAGAAATCACCCAAAACCTTCAGATGTCGGCTCTCAATCTCTCTAATCAAAGAAGCAGCTTGTGAAACTGTATGCAGCATATGATCTTCATAACGGTTCAAAGGTTCAATAAATAAGGTCACTTGCAGCTTATCAGCATGCTCAGCTATTCGCTTAAGCGAATCTACTAATGCGTTGTGATCTCCTTGTACATCCCGTGGCAACACTTGATGTGGTAAAGATTTGGAGAACATCCCATACGCTGCTGGCGCAATAATCCCTTGTGCACCTAATTGGGCTGCAAGCTTCAAAGATAGTTGGACATCCGCAACGGCTTCTAGTCTTTTGGTTTCGTCGAAATGACCAATCCAATGGCGATAACCACCGCAGATGGCCGTAAGTGGTATGCCAGTTCCATCAATTGCTGCTTGCAGTTCTGCAGCTAATCGCTCCTGTAATGGCTGTTGAAAAAGGTTTAATTCTACGCCGTCATAACCGACCTCTTTGGCCATTTGGAACACTTCTTTGTAATCAGAAAGACCCGTTAACTTATCTTGAATGGCAAATTTCATCGTGTACGCTCCTATAAAGTGATATTTAATTTTTCGTAAAATACCCGTCAATTTTCTTTTTATTGAGTTCACGATAATGGGATGGCGATGTACCTACATAGGTTTTAAACAATCTTGTGAAGTTAGGAATGCCATTAAACCCTAGTGATAACGCAATTTCGGTAATTGAAAGCTGGCTTGTTTTTAACAATGTCTTGGCTTTATCAATTTTCATTTCTCGCTGTACCTGTATCGGCGATCTGCCGTACAATTCCTTGAATCGATTACTAACGTAGGTAGGGTGCATATTTAATTCTTTAGCAAATTGAGATAGTGAGAAATCCTGTTCAGGATGTTGGATGATTTTCGCTAATATTTCCATGAAACTTCGCGATTGAATATTGGTGCCTGTATGCTGATCTATATGAATAGCGCTTTCAAGTACTAAGTAAATTAACTCAAGGGCTTTAGCCTTACGCAAAATCGTTCTTGGTAAAAATCCCGTTTGTTGTTTGAGCTCATTATATTGTAAGAAAACCCTCTCAAATTCTTCTTTATCCTTTAATTTGAAGGTATAGGGGATTTGAAACAGCTTAAGTACATCGATAACTCCACCAATTTCAAAGGTAAAGTGCGACCATAAAAAGATCGACTCCTCCGTGTTCTCTTTGTAATGATCATGCGCGACATTAGGCGGAATTAGAATGACCGTTCCTGGTTCTATCGAGAATAATTCCTCTCCAATTCGAAGTTTGGCATAACCTTTCTTATGGTAAGACATGACATAACAAGGCCGGACGCGGTTGTAAGTTTTCATTTCACGCCTATTATGAATATCAAACTCAATAATATTAAGTACCGCATTCTTTAATATAAGATCTAAATCCATTGCACCATCCGACACGCTTTACCCCCTTCTGGTTCATTCAGTCAACGTAAACGCTACACCCAATTTAATGCTCTCTTCCGGTTTACGATCTACATAATGCTCATATCCATCAGCAGCTTCATGAAAAGGAATGACAGGGTCAACAATCTCTTCGCAGTTCACCTGATTGGTTGCTAACAAATGCCAACATACCTCTTGAATTCTTTTCCAGCTCCAGCGTGGATAGTCCGGATTTGGCTCACTGCAAGCACGAGAAAATACGATCTTCGCATTATTAAAGTGCGCTTCCATCCCTAGATTTAATCCACCTTTAAATGGTCTTGCCCAGCCAACAAAAGCGATTGTCCCTCCATAAGCCAACCCTCGCAAACAAGCCTGTAAAGCATGTTCGTTCGCACTTGTCTCGATGATGACATCAACACCAAGCTTGTCAGTTGCTTTTTTTAATTCAAGCCCCACATCCTGTGACATCGGATCGAATGCTTCATCTGCTCCTGCACGGAGTGCAGCTTCTCTTCTCTTCTGAATGGGGTCTATGACAGCCACGTAGCTGGCACCTGCTAACTTAGCCATTTGAGCCGCGATTGCTCCAATAGCGCCAAGCCCTGAAATCGCTACGCGATCTCCCATCTTAACTTGCCCATCCCGAATTCCACCTAAGGCAAATTGAGCAGGATCGAAGCATACCGCATTTTTCCATAACATATCTTCTGGCATTTTCATTAATCGTTTAGGGTTCTTTGTATTCACTACATGAGATTCGCGAATGCCACCATAGCCGCAAAGTCTTTCACCAAGCTCATATCCTTGTACGTCAGGTCCGATTTCCGTAATACGAGCCACCCATTGATTGCCAATATTCCAATTTCCAAATGGACTTCCTACAGCTTCATTTGGGTTTGGCGGCATAAATGCATGCCATTCTTGATCATAGATAGCTTCCTTCTGGTTCCGTTCTCCGCGAAAATCAGCTATTTCTGACCCATGCTTTGGAGACGCGTACTCCACTTTCACTCTAACTTCTCCAGCCATCAGGGGAGCTTCCTCATAACTTACTAATTCTGCTTTGCGTGGTGCCGTTGCGACAAGTTGTTGTGGCATGTTGAATCCTCCGATTTATTCTATAGGAATGCTTGATGTATTAAAATCAGTTATCATTAATATGTTTAACGGTTAACCGCTTACATGTTAATTATAAAGGGAAATATCTTTTTATTCATGGCACTAATAAATTGATATTTATCACTAATACAGGTTTACTTAATAATTACCCATCGCTGTGTTTGGTGACTTTCCAGAATAGCATCCACAACTTTCATGACCTGATGTCCATTCTTGAAGTCCGCAAACGATCTTACTTCTGTTGATTCATTCGCTTCCTTGTCCCGAATCGAGGTGTAGAAATCTATTAACATATTTTTCAATGCATCCGGCCAGCCTTCGTGATGCCCCCCAGGGTAATGCGACAATACTGCAGCAGAATCGGAAAGCAATCGCGGGTCCGACAATAACTCTTGATTCGCTCGGTCACGATGACCTATCCATAGAGAATTTGGTTTTTCTTGATTCCAAGCTAATGATCTTTTGTCCGCTGCAATTTCAAAAAAGAGTTTATTCTTGCGACCGGCGCTTACTTGTGAAATCGTAAATACGCCTTGAATGCCATCTTCAAAGTGGACTAGTACACTTCCGTAATCTTCCGTTTCCATAGGAATTTCCTCGTATACAGGTTCCGACCCTATCGCACCTGTATACGCTTTTTCAATTGACTTTCGTCTTATTGGATGAACAACCTTCAAATCAGCAAACACTCGGACGATTTTTTTACCCAACACATATTGGACGGTATCACACCAGTGAGAACCTATATCCGCTATAGCGCGTGAAGCACCATTATATTTCGGTTCTAAACGCCAATTGTAATCGGTCTGGTGTAATAGCCAATCTTGTAAGAAACCTCCATACACAAGGTTTACTTTGCCATAAGCTGACATACGAAGTTGATGTTTGATTTCGGCAATCAATGGATAATGGCGATAGTTAAAGGCTACGCCATTTACACCCTTATAATCTTTAGCCAACTGTGCCAGCTCTTCCGTCTGTTCACTGCTCATCCCTAAAGGTTTTTCGGATAATATATGCTTGCCTGCCAATAAGACCTCGCGATTAATCGCGTAATGCATATAGTTCGGTGTGCAATTATGAATAGCCATAACTTCATTGTCTTGAATGAGTTCACTTTCATTGCCGTATGCTTTGGGAATCCCATATTCGGAGGCAATTTGTTGTGCTTTCTCTAAACTACTACCTGCAACGGCAATCACATGTAAATAAGGAATACGGCGGATCGCCTCTATATGTGCTTTCGCTGAGAACCCTGTACCTATAATTCCGATATGAATAACCTTCATTATAGCTTCTCCAGTGGATCCGTTTTACCAAATTGCAATTGGGGACCAACGATTGGAGCTGCCCACTGAGCGGCATTCCTGATGACTTTTATGATTTGCGGATTATGGTAGGTTGGGTACGTTTCATGCCCAGGTCGGAAATAAAATATTTTTCCTTTACCGCGTGAATACGTACATCCACTTCTAAACACTTCTCCACCAGCAAACCAACTCAGGAAGAGTAGACTTTCTGGTTCTGGGATATCAAAAAATTCCCCATACATCTCCTCTTTCTCGAGTTCGATATATTCACCAATGCCTGCGACGATCGGATGACTGGGATCAACTACCCACAATCGTTCCTTTTCTCCAACCTGACGCCATTTCAAATCACAAGAGGTGCCCATTAATTTTTTGAAAATTTTTGAAAAGTGGCCAGAGTGAAGAACGATCATCCCCATACCTTCCAGTACGCGTTGATATATCTTTTGCACAATCTCATCCTCTACTTCCTCATGTGCCTTGTGTCCCCACCAAATTAACACATCTGTCTCACGAAGAACTTTATCCGTAAGCCCATGCTCAACTTCATCTAGTGTGGCTGTCTGTACATTCACCCCTTCTTGTTGTAACCCCTTCGCAATCACATGATGAATACCTTCAGGGTAAATTGCAGCTACAGCAGCGTTCAATTTTTCATGTCGAAATTCATTCCAAACGGTGATATTCACTGGAACTCCTCCTTTTGCATGGCTTTATTTTTGACATGTTTCATATTCACATCAAATAATAAAGCCCTTACAAGCATTGTAAACGAAGCAATTACGCCTTTTATATGGCTCAAATAAATAGCTATTTACCAGTTCTACAGGTCAACTCCAAACTACAATTTGACTGTAGAAGATGTGTTGGAGACAGCAAAAAGCCAAGGGATGGTTGCCCATCTCTTGGCTTCACTGTTGACTATTCACGCTAATCTCTTTATTCGTACAAGCTGATCATTTAGCAGATTCAACAGACACGGCGGTTAGCCAACGTTTCAATTTCACAACCTCGGAACCTGCTAGCATCATGATGCCAACCCCGTGATTGTCATTTTTGACCGTGAGCAGATCTTTTTTATAATAATCAGCTGTGAAGGCATAACGCGAACCGCTGCATACGCCATGCACATTTCCTTGCGCATCAATTGCCTTTCGTGTCAGCCCGCTCCACGCCTTCAAAGCCGCGTCGATGTAGCGCTGCGGTTCCTGAAGCCAGCCAAAACGAACACCTCGCGCAAACGCATAGGCAAACATGGCCGTACACGAAGCTTCTTCGTATGCATCCGAATCATTCAATACTTGATGCCAAAGACCGCTATCTGCTTGCAGATCTGCGTATCCTCCGCAGAGGTCATTGAAGAAACCAATGAGCGCTGAACGATCTTTATGCGCAGCAGGCAAGGCTTCCAATACTTCTGTTAACGAAAAGAGTGTCCAACCATTGCCACGTCCCCAAGGAATTCCAGTCGGCATGCCAAATTTAAAATCAAAAACGTGCGACATAACTCGCTCTTCCGGCATGTACAAGTACTTGCGGAACAGCAGGAATTGCTTCGCCGCTTCATCAAGCGCTTCTTCTTTACCCGTGATCCGCGCATAACGGCACAAGAACGGTGTGCTCATATAGAGATCATCGGCCCACATCGTATTTTCCGCATATTCATCCGCACAAATCCGATAAAAGGCGCCGTCTTCCTTGCGTTCTAAGCGGTGAAGGATGAAATCTGCGATACGATCCGCAATGTCCATGAAACCTTGATCTTGCTGCTCCTGATAAGCCTCTAACATCGCAGAACCGAAGGATCCGCAGTTATCCAGCATTTTCATCATAACTAATTGTTGATTGATAGCTGGGAAGCCATATTGCTCACGATCCCAAAGTGAATACGCAAACAGATCCGTACAGCTTTGCACATGCTCCAGCGCATAGCGGGTAATGTCAGACCGATCTAGTAAACGCCCCGTTTGCAGCAATCCATAAATCGTAACCCCAAGTGGATAATCCCACCGCGCATAATTCGTTACATTGCCAACTGTCCACTTGTTGCTCAGCATCGCATTCTCATAGTAAGGACGAATCCAAGTATCAGGTTGGTCTAGACGCCAATAAGTCATGTCGCCAGCATCGCTATCCACTTGGTAAAGTCGATCTGTCCGAACTAGGTCCTCGTAGGGAATGTAGACTTCCGCAGCGATTGGCCCCATATACAACCAAGGACCGCTAGAGCCATGGACCTGTGTTGGCAGGCTACATGCGACACTTGTCTGCAAGGAATAGCCCCATTCGTTCTCGTTACTAGCACTACGTATGACTAAATCATGATACCCGTAAGTAAGCGGTACCTCTACTTGAAAATTATTAGCATCTGTAAGCTCCAAGATTTGCTTGCCATCCACCCACACCGTTAATGGACTTGCCGCATGCCCTTGTATTCTGCAAGATTCTTCACTACCGCGAACATTGTGAAGTTTCGTCCAAGCATAAGCTTGCTTACCTGGCTGGATGCCAAATATTCGCTCGCAGGCCGGTTTCATGGCCTCAATCTCGTTCCAAGCTAAGTTCGGCAGCCAACGCAAACCGTTATTTGTCTCGGAAGACATCGCATCAGGTAACGAACGCCCTTCGAATATGTCGTGATCAACAGGCTCCGAAAATACCCAACCAGCCTGTCCCTGACGTTCCGTAAATGGTGCTAGCACATTCAGAATGCGCACCTTAGCTTCATCGGAACCGAATCGGCAGCCGAATCCCGCAGCTGTATGCTTCGCTTTGATAAAGAGACGATTCCACCCTTTCACGAAGTCTTTATTTAACTTCACAGTGGCATCCGGTTTAATCTCGTCAATGACAGTGGAACGATAGGTCCATTCATCATTGAAGTAAAACTGAATCGGTCCCAAGCATTGCAGCAAAACGTCCAAATTGCGTTCGTTATCACTCCAAACTAACGCATAAGCATAAGAAAATTGACCTGTCCGTGCTTCAGGAAATCTACGAGCCAAATCGAGATCAAACATTCCTTTTTCATTTTGCATCATACCTGCACGACTCCACGCTCGAAACGCAAAAGGTACAGGTGGATTCGCACCAATGTAGCGATCAGCAAGGACTTTCAACGTTCGTGTATCGTCATTCCCCAAACGGGTGTGAATACTCTCTTGTTCATGAAAATAGATCGTCATAACGAACTTCCTTTCTAACGTAGACGGATCTTGAATGTCCGATCATAAGGCGTAACCAAGTTGACATGAACATATTGACACCCAGCGGGATGCGAATCTTCACGAAGGATAGGCAGCTTATGCTCATAAGCACCTGATGAGATTTCAATGACATCTCCGCCTACTTCATAGCGCATTGCACCACTTTGGAGAAAGTACTTCCCTTCTTCACCTGCATGCAAATCCTCGCCACTCACCGTACCTTCATTGCCAAAAATAAAAGTCACTTGCGTGAACACATCTTCACGCTCGTCTGACGCCACACGGACCGTCCATTCGGAATCTCCTGATTTCATGATTTCCGCTTGCAGCGCCAGTTTTTGCGAATGGGTCATGGGTCGATGCTGATGTGGAAGTAAATACCACGGGCTGAGTGTCGAACCTTCCGTCCCTGCCCGCAGCAAATGACGCGGAATAGGGCCGTTGTAGCCTTTTTCCAGCACCGTTTCAAGCTTATATACGCCTTCATCCACAATCAGATCCGCAAACTTTACAATGCCTGGAGAGAAAGAAGTGGCTAGTTTAATTCCCAATAGTCTTGCTTTCCCCTGGCGAAGTGAGAAGAAAGACGGCGTCTGTGACATGATGGTTACACTTTGATCCAGCTCACGTATGCGAACCAGTGGAGCACCAAAAGTAAAGTGCATACTACTATGCTGAATCTGGCTATGGTGACCAACTTCCTCTACTTGCTGTAAATGCTCTTTCATCGGATGCTGTGCATTTATCACTTTCACATAACGATCCAGCAGTGGTGCTCGTTCCAATTGAGCAATATCTGCCTCCGGGTACACGAGCATATTCATCAGTGGATGGTTGTTCACGCCTTCGTGGAAACCTGTGATGAAAGATCCGGCATAATCGGCCATTGCAGCAAAGATCGGATCTTTATCATACGCCGCCATTAAGCGGTAAATTGGGAAATAATTCGCCATCGTAGCTGTCTGACCGAAGTCTTGTCGTCCGGAGTAATCGGTGACAACTTCTCCCGTCGGGTGGATTAAATACATCATCATGCGTAGATTGCGACGTACACATTCGATGAGTTCTGGGCGGTTCATCAAACGTCCTGTGTGATAGAGTGCAATATCACTGACAGCGTTGTAGATCCCGTTGCTTCGTTCTGTCCATTCTCCGTCTTCGGTCATATCCAAGCCTTCAGCCAACCAATCTTCCGCTCGTGCCAAAAGTGCAGGCTGCGGAAAAATCTCATGCAACAACGAAAGAGCTGCGGTAATGACCCACCGATGATTCGGTGTATGACAACCGCCAGTCAGCATAGCTGGAATCGTGCGCTCTAGGAAAAGCTTCAGCTTATCAGCAACAGGAGTCACTTCTGCCCAGTCGTGCTTATGAAGCAACTGATACATCTGCGTGACGCCACCTACAACGAATGCTGTGTCCGGCGGAGAATGATAATTCGTTGAACCAAGTGAAATGGTTCCGTCTGCATGCTGTCTATTCAGCATAAATGAGACTGCTTTATCCAATGCATTCAATAAAAAAGAATCGTGATAATAACGAGAATCTGGATTCACTACAGCTGATACCCATCCTGCAATGATTCGCGGTGTACTCATATGGTTAGCTCGAGCAATGCCCGTTTCATCCTGAATGCCTCCGTAATATTTGGACAAAGGATCAAGAATCTGGTTAAGAAGCGTAGCTTCCGTTAATTCATCATTGAGGCTTACTAGGCGATTATAAATGGCGTCCATATCGATCACCTACCCTTTCCTAGCTGCAATCTTACTGGTGATGAGGTTGTGACTCTCATGAATTTCATGTGGCTCGCACAATGCTTTCAGCTCATATACTTTGACTTGGGCATAGTCGATGGCTTCTAGGAAATGGTCAAAATCGTGCAAGTCTTTGCTATGAACATAAGGGCACCAGTGATCCGCTAGTTCCAGCGTCTCATGGATGTGAACGCCATAGATATATTTTTTCACTTCTTGCAGCTCTTTAAGATTATCGTACAAGCCCATTCTATCCATCATCATGGCATGACCGATATCGTACCATAGGTGCACGGGACTTCCCGCCAGATTGTCGCAGATCGTTTTCGCTTCCATCAAGGAAGGCATCTGATAGGACCTCGAGCGAGTTTCGATGCCAATTGCGACATTCCAACCTTTTTGGGCCGCATGCTCGCTTACAATCTCCAAACTCTCTTGAATTCTATGCGTATACAGCGGACTCAAGCGATTCCGTCTTTCAATCATGACGCTCCACAGTTTCTGATACGCTGGTGAATCTTTTCCGTGATCTCGATAAAGCTTTTTCAAATCCACATCGATGTTATAGTCAAAAGGTACTTCACCTGGATGTACAACCACAGCTTTGGCCCCATAGCGATGTGCATATTCCATAGACCTGATGAGCAGCTCTACAGAACGGTTACGTTTCACTTCATCATCGAAGCCCAACATGACGGAATCCGTATCATAGTCCTTATCGTTAATGAATGGGAACACGTTGTGAACGCTGGAGACGCCAATCTCACCTTTTTCAATCATGGGTTCAATGGTCGCCATCATTTCTTCGGTTACGTTATAATTGAGCTCTACATGTCGAAAGCCAAGCTCTTTAATTTCCTCAATCATGCTCCGTCCTACGGTGTGTTTCTTGATATTCCAACAAGTTGAAAAAGAATATTCCCCTTTATCGATCACGTCTCTTCCTCCCAAGTTATCATTCCGAAAGATCACTCAACTTAATAACAGCACTATAACGCGCCGACAAAGTTGATGCTTCCATTAAACGAGTTAAATCATAGGCCAGCTCGAGATTCTCTGATGCGGTCGTTCCAAGCTGGATATGCGATATCCATTGTTCAAAAGCAGACGGCAGCTTAGGCAAATCCGTCACTTCTTGCCAACCTGTTGCTGCTTCCCCTGACATTTTGGAGCTGCGGATGCGTAACTTATCATCGGTTCGGGCATACATGATGCTGCCTGCTGTTCCCTGAACTTCGATGTCGAATTGCGAGTAGCTGTTCACAAATCCAGCTTCAACAATTCCTAGTGCACCCGTAGGATAACGTAATGTTGCTACTGCACTATCTTCAACTTCACGCCCCGTGATATAACCAAAGCTAGCACTAACACTCTCCGGTAAGCCAAGAAATAGGCGAGTTAAGTACATCGGATGGCAGCCAAGATCCATCAAGGCTCCACCACCCGTCTGTTCGGAGTTAAAAAAATGGGCAGGGAGCGCACCGTCTGGATTCTTCTCCGTTCGCAGCGCACCTTGATGAGCAAGTCGCATACGAACCGTTGTCAATGTACCCAGATAACCTTTACGAATAAGTGTTAACGCTGCTTGAGTAAAGCCCATATACAAACGAGGCAACGATACGGTTAGCTTGATCCCTGCTTCCTCAACAACAGCAAGAATCTCCTTGCACGCCTTCGTGGTGGTAGCTAAGACTTTTTCAGTGAAGATATGCTTACCCGCTTTAGCTGCAGCAATAATGACATCGTGATGCCTGTTCGTAGGTGTTCCCACGATAACTGCGTCAATAACAGGATTCCTCAAAAGTTCTTCCAAGTTGACGTAAAAAGGAACACCAAGCTCCTTCGCTTTGCCCCGGCCTCGCTCCTGTATTTCATCCCAAACCGCTACAATTTCGGTATCGGGGTGGTCAATGGCTAATCGTGCATAATCATTTGCATGAACGTGCCAAAAGCTCAACATCGCTATTTTAATCATGGTTCCACTGCCTCCTGTTAGCCAATAATTTCGTCAAAATAGACAGCTTTCCCTGTTGCAATTTCGCCACATCCGGTGATAAAGAAGATGCTGGACATCGTGAAGCTGCCTGATTGCGCAGGCAGCGCTTGACGATATCCAGCTTCTCTAAGGTACGATTTACTTTGCAGCGACAAATTCCATTTGTTGTTTTACGATTTCTTTCGCATCTTTCGCTAGGAAAGCTGTATTTTTGTTCTCGGCATACCATTTGTTCATGAAATCTTCAAGCTGTTTACCGCCCGCTTTATCCCATGCCGCTTTGGAATCAGCAATCGCTTGTTCTGCCGTGTATTTTGCACCGCTAAGGATAGCCTTAACGAAGAAATCATTTTTCTCTTTAAGAATCGTTGTATTAATGACATTGAGGTCAGCTGGGAACACTGGCATATGATCTCCGAGTGCAATCCCTGGATATTCCCTAGCTGGATCGAAGTAAATCTTCTGAGCAGCTTGGAACAATTGCAATTGTGCTTTCTGTTCAGGCAACAAATCAGGATTAGTTAGACCAGCCAAGTTATAGTTACATTTATCAACACCAGACGAGAAGAACATCGCGTAATCTAACGCGTAAGCAACTTCATTTTTGGACTTATCTGGATCAATAACTTGCGGGCAGCCGTTTGCCGCTTTCTTCCAGTGTGTTCCTTCGTCGCCGAAGATCATTTTACGAGCCGTATCCGGCTTCATCATGAAGTCAAGGTAGCGGCCTACTGCTTCTGGATCCTTCGCCTTGGCATTAATAACCGTTGTCATTTGAACGGGATTATCGATAGCACCTGTGAATGTGCCCATCGGTGATTTCGGATAACCTAATGGCGCCACTTCCCCAGTAGGGTTGTTCTTTTTAAAAGTAGATAATTCAAGATCTTGAGAGAATTTTACAAAAATACCCATTTTTCCATTCAGGAAG
This sequence comes from Paenibacillus qinlingensis, assembly GCF_031455095.1. Lineage (GTDB taxonomy): Bacteria > Bacillota > Bacilli > Paenibacillales > NBRC-103111 > Paenibacillus_E > Paenibacillus_E qinlingensis_A. Next base: position 197,182 of record NZ_JAVDSB010000001.1, on the reverse strand, counting down.
TCTTGCTTAGCTTTATTGCCGTCTTTATCGTTAATGTAGTCCTTGTCTACGATACTAGCATCATAGAGACTCTTCTTGAACGTGAGGGAAGCTTGTTCTTTATCCCACGCACGAACAACCTTGCCGTCCTTAATATCCCAAGCCAATAGGGTGGCTGATGAATTCTCCCCGAATATTTCATTAATCGCTTGCTCCGAATAAGTGCTCATGTTCATGCCATACGTATCTTTCTTGCCATTACCATCTGGGTCTTGCTCAACAAATGCCTTCGCTACCGCATATAATTCTTCCGTTGTTGTCGGCATATTAAGATTCAGCTTTTTCAACCAGTCCGTGCGAATGTATAGTACGTGTGCAGCTACCGCTTCTTTTACTTTACCAATCTCGTACAGCTTGCCATCTGGTTTGGTCCCTGCTTTTTTCAACTGCGGATATTGGGTAAGTAATTTCTGATATTCAGGCATGTATTGCAAAATGTTATCGATCGGCATCAGTTGTTTTTGATCATATAAACTGCCTCTGAACGGTGTATTATACTCGTTGATGATATCGGGAGCAGAACCGGAAGCAAACAGTACATTCAATTTCTTCGTAGAGTCGCTACGAAGAATTGGGACTTGTTTCGCATTAGCTGGTCCGTTTGCGTTAATGAACTTCGTCCACCGATTCTCTTCGTAGGTACCTTCAGAAGCTGGCACGCCTCCACGATCATAAATGGTAACCGAAACGTCCCCACGTTTAGCAGGTGTTGCTGCGGCAGGTGCGCTTGAAGTGGCTGGCGCTGTTGATGCTTCTTCTTTCTTGTCACTGCTGCATCCTACTAATGTTGCCCCTAATGCGACTACACCAACTGAGATTCCAAGCCATCGTTTCTTGTTTTCCATGTGCATTTTCCCCCTACAAATTTTATAATAACGTTTCGAAAAACGGGAACGCCTGTTCTGTTATCCCTTAACCGATCCTAGCATAACTCCCTTGACAAAATACTTTTGCAGGAATGGATATACAACTAGCATCGGTACAACCATGACGACTACACCAACAGCTTTTACCATCTCTGTAGCAACGGTTTGTTGTTCCTGAATATTAAGCGTAGGCGAGTTCAGCAAGTCATTCTTTTGCAGCATGCCTTGAACAACGACAGTTAAGTTCTGCATCTCACTTTTATTGATATACATAAGCACATTCATAAACGAATTCCAGAACCCAATGCCATAGAATAACGCAAGCGTAGCCAGCATGGGAAGTGAAAGCGGCAAGATGACCCGAATAAGGAGTGCCGTATCATTGCAGCCATCCATCCGTGCAGCTTCCTGCACCTCAGATGGAATATTCTCGAAATAACTTTTCATGAGCAGCATGTTGTACGTACTGATAAAGCCGGAAAGCCATAATGCCCAATAGGAATCAATCAGGTGCATATTCTTAATGACCAGATAGGTGGGAATTAACCCTCCTGAGAACAGCATGGTGAACACCATACCTAGAACCAGATAGCGCTTGGCAAACAGATAGGATCTAGATAACGGATAAGCAGCTAAAATGGTACCTAGTAAACTTAACCCCACACCGATCACCGTAATAATCACACTATTTTTAAAAGCGCTCCAAGCAGGGCTCGCGAGAAAGAAAATTTTATAGGCTGTGAGCTCTAAACCCACAGGCCAGAAGAAGACATGACCTGATTCAACAGCCGATCGTTCACTCAGTGACAGGGCTATGATATGGATAAATGGCAGAATACAAGTCAGGGCGATGAAGGTGAGTACGATATAATTGATGGCATAAAAGATTTTTTCTCCATTTGTCGCTTTCACACAAATCCTCCTTCTGTCTAGAAAAGAGCCTGATCATATTTCCTAGCGATCTGATTAGCGATAAGTACAAGACTGCAACTAATGATGGATTCAAAGAATCCCATAGCTGTCGTTAAGCTAAACTGTGCATTGCCTAAACCAATTTTATAAATATAAGTACTGATAACCTCTGACACATCTGAAACGCCAGCGTTCTGTAAGTTATAGACTTGATCAAAGCCTACTTCCATAATCTTACCCATGGCTAGTATGAGTAATAAGATGATCGTGTGACGAATGCCTGGGATCGTTACATGCCATATTTGACGCCATTTTGCAGCGCCATCCATGGCAGCTGATTCGTAAAGTGATGGATCAATGGTCGTTAGAGCAGCTAGATAAATGATCGTACTAAATCCCATTTCCTTCCAAATTCCTGATCCAACAAAAATAGCTAACCAGAATTGGGATTCGTACAGGAAGTTAATAGATTCAATTCCAAACAAGGCAAGTACCTTGTTAATGGACCCATAATCCGTAGCGAATAGGGACAACACAATTCCAGAAACAATGACCCAAGAGAAGAAATGCGGTAGATAGACAATCGTCTGTACCCATCGTTTGAACCAAGATTTCCTAACCTCATTCAGTAAAATAGCTAGGAATATTGGCATTGGAAATCCAAATACTAAACTCAGAAAACTTAACCAAAACGTGTTCCACAAAATTTGCAGCGTATTGGAACTGGAGAATAATATCTTGAAGTTTTTCAGTCCCACCCAAGGACTCGACAAGATGCCATCTGCAAAATTGTAGTTTTTGAAAGCGATAACAAGTCCGCCCATAGGCCAGTATTTAAACAGAATGTAGTAAGCAATTACAGGAACCAGCATGATAAACAAAGGAATATTCTGCTTTAATCTTCTTCGTCGTTTTAGTCGTAAAGCATTTTGTTCACTTTGAGTCATCTGGATGTTAGGAGTTTTCATCATATTCCCATTCATGTTTGCTTCACTCCTTCACATTAATCTTATACCCCTATGATATAAGTTTTTATAGGAAAAACCCTTAAAAAATTATAGAAGAAACTATAAATTCATTGGGTCATTTCTAGAGGATTTTAGATGAGCACGTCTGCTCCGTCCTCCGAAAGTCAGAATCTAAAAAAAGAAGCGGATATGCATCTTTTTTCGCTAGAGAAGTCACGTTCTATTAGGAAAGATGCGAATACTCATCTTTTTTCACCGAATTCACCCTTTTTATGGCATATACGTAAAAAAGGATGTATTTTTGCAGTTATATCAAAACTAGCCAACGCGCGCGAATCCTAGGCGCGCGTTGCTAGATGAAAAAAACTGCCTCCCCCAAAGGGAAAGCAGTCTTCGCTTCCTTCTACGATTACTTGGCAGGAACCGTCGTGGATTGTCGGATGATAAGCTCCGGCCGCATAACGACGCGTTGCTTGGCTTGCGATTTCTTCTTCAGCTCTAGGATGAGCAGATCGACCACATGCTTGCCCATCGGTTCAATCGGCTGGGCAATTGTGGTAAGCGGAGGATCCGTCACTGAGGCTAGAATCGTATTATCGAAACCGATCACCGAAATATCCTCAGGAACACGCAGCTTTAATTGCTTAGCCGCTTGCAAGGCACCAATCGCGAGCATATCGTTACAGCAAAAAAGTGCGGTTGGTCTTGCGGCAGCCGACTTCTCCAGAAGTTCAATCGCCTGACGTTTCCCGTCTTCTACGGTGTAACGACAGTTGCGCACTCGCTCTTCAGGGAGTTGAATGCCTGCTTCCGTCAAGGTGCTCATAAAGCCTCTTACCCGCTCGCGACTACTTGTCACTTTGGTATGTTCCGCAAGGATGGCCATGTTGACATGACCTAGCTTGAGCAGATGCTCCGCAGCTAGCTTGCCCCCAACGAAATCGTCCACAACAACAGTATGTACGGCCAAATCGGGCATCTCCCGGGCGATCATGACAACTGGAATCGAGCGCTCCATGAGCGGTGTTAGCATCTCCTTGTTATCCATCCCGGTACCGATAATCATCCCATCCACGCTTTTCTGTTGAAGTAAGGACAAGTAGCGTTCCACGCGTTCGTCTTTATTATCCGTACTGCATATGACAAGACTGTATCCCAAATTATGTCCTTGGTCCTCTACAGCCCTTGCGATTTCTGCAAAGAAAGGATTGGATATATCAGGGACAAGCAGCCCTAAGGTATATGTTTTTTTACCCGTAAGTGCAGATGCGATGACACTCGGTTGATAATTGAGCTTTTCCATCACTTTGAGAATCTCAGCGCGCCGCTCTTCACTTATTTTCCCTTTACCGTTCATGACCTGAGAAACCGCTGCAATAGACACGCCAGCTTCTCTCGCCACATCGTAAATGGTTGCCTTCATGTTACTACCCCATTTTTCTTGAAGAATACAGTTATTCCCCCATTATGACGGGGCTTCAGAGAACTTGCAACCGCCTTACGACTCGCTCGGCTTCGTCATGATCCAGGCATGGGCTGGGTCATTGTGAAATTTCCACGTTCGCGTAGGTCCTGCCATGACATTTAAATAATACACATCATAGCCCGGAGGTGCAGATACCGGATGATAGCCACGCGGAACGAGTACAACTTCTCCATTTTTAACAACTAACGTCTCATCTAGTGAACGATCGTCCGTGTATACCCTTTGTACCGCAAAGCCTTGCTCGGGCTGAACACGGAAATAATACGTTTCTTCCAAAAAGGATTCGTCTGGAAGCGCATCACGATCATGTTTGTGCGGCGGATAACTGGACCAATGGCCATTCGGTGTAAATACTTCGACGACAAGCAAACTATCGGCAGGCTCTGACTCAGGCAAAATATTATGAATGTAACGCTCAATATTCCCGTACCCACGCGTTTCTACACCTACTTGCGCTGGCGCAATTAATCGCGAACGATGATTCCCCGCACTTGGAGCTGAGCAAACAGCGATCTGCAAGGAAGTTAACGCCGTCACTTCATAGCTATCATGACTAGTCACATAGACAGAGTATGGCGGGATTTGCTCAAATACACTCATGCGCTGACCAATTCCGTGCCATTGCTCTTCCTTTGTACGCACATCCGCTTTGCCACTCAATAGCACAAGGCATACTTCTTGATCGCCAGTTTCACGTCGCAAGGTTTCTCCTGCTTCCAGCTGGACAACCTCGAATCCAACATACTGCCAGCCCGCCGATTCCGGCGTAACTTGTAAAATACGGCCTTCCTCATTCGGAGAAGAGGCTGGCGTTACGATTAGTTTGGACATAATAACGTCCCTCCCTTTCTTAGGAAACTGCAGTTTCTTGAAGCAATGCCAAGACTTCGCTGACTTTCACGGGTCTGCCCAAACGAGAAGAGAGCTTTGCAGCTAACGCAATCCGTTCTGCTTGAACCCCGTCATCACCACTGACAGGGACACACTTATCGTTCAAAATCGCATCAATAAACATTTGCGTTTCCTCAATGTAAGCCGCTTGATAACGCTCTAGGAAGAAATGCAAGGGCTTATCACTCACAATCGCATCTGCTGTTGAAATCACAGCCGTATTGGGATGATCATTCGCAACGACGACACTGCCTTTGGAGCCGAACACTTCAACCCGTTGATCATAGCCATATACGGCTTGACGACTGTTATCAATCACACCTAACGCGCCATTAGCAAAACGAAGCGTCACAACTGCTGTATCCACATCGCCATGCTCGGCAAATGCAGGGTTGATCAACACGTTGCCAACTGCAAATACTTCCTCAACCTCACTGCCTGATACGAAACGCGCCATATCAAAGTCATGAATCATCATATCCATGAAAATGCCGCCAGAAACTTTAACATAATCGATAGGAGGCGGATTCGGATCGCGTGACGTTATTTTAATGATATGAGGATCGCCGATCCCCCCGCCTTGCACCACTTCTTGTACACGCTTGAAATTATGATCAAATCGACGGTTAAAACCAATCTGCAGTTTCACGCCGGCCTTCTTCACTTCATCAATAGCTGATTCTGTTTTGGTAAGCTCCATCGAGATCGGTTTTTCACAGAAAATATGTTTACCCGCACGTGCTGCTTGCACAATCAACGGAACATGTGTATCGGTAGACGAACATATGAAAATGGCATCGATATCTGGATGAGAAATAAGTTCATTGCTATCCTTTGTCACTAGCGCGATATTGCGATCTGCTGCCCAAGCATCCAACTCAGGACCTGCAAACAAATCACTCACTGCAATAATCTCAACTTGCGGGTTCCGTATTAAATTGTCCGCGTGAATTTTTCCAATACGGCCTGCGCCGATCATACCGATTCTGATCTTTTTCATCCTATATGCCTCCCGCTTTACCTGAACTGCCGAATAGTTGAATCTTGGACCTCACCGATGCAATAATCGCTTCTCTTGCTGGAATCAAATAATTTCTAGGATCATAAGCGTCTGGATGATCATTCAAAAATGTGCGAATTGTAGCTGTACACGCGATCTGATTGTCTGTATTAACATTGATTTTGGCGGTTCCGCAAGCAATAGCTTGGCGAATCTCATCATCGGGAAGCCCGCTTCCTCCATGAAGCACAAGCGGCAGCCCCGTCAGATCTCTAATTTCAGCCATCCGGTCAAAACCTAACTTAGGCTGTCCACGATAAGGACCGTGAACGGAACCAAGTGCTGGTGCTAGGCAATCGATGCCTGTTTCCTTCACCAGCTTTACGCAATCCTCAGACACCGCATACATACCCTCGGCTTCATCCACGACCAGATCATCTTCGCGTCCTGTAATTCGCCCTAGCTCCGACTCCACAGTTACCCCTAGCACATGCGCAGCTAGTGTCACATGACGTGTCACTTCGATATTATGTGCAAGGGAATGATGAGACGCATCGATCATCACAGACGTAAAGCCAGCGTGCATCGCTTGGATACACAAGTCATAGGAGGTACCATGGTCCAAATGAAGAGCAACAGGCACTGTAATGCCGTAGTGCTCAATCAACGCTTTCACCATGCCCACGATGCAGGGAAGCCCACCCATATAAGGAATATAAGCCTCACTTACACCAAGAATCACAGGCGATTGCTCGAGTTGAGCCGCTTGCAAGATCGCCTGTGTGAATTCCAAATTATTCAAATTAAATTGCCCAACGGCATATTTCCCTTCCAAAGCCGTCTGCAACATGTCTTTCATCGAGACGAGTGTCATGATGTACTCCTTTCTGGCGGAAACTCGCTGTTACCAGCGAGCCGTTACCATTTTTTTGCGCGTATAGAATTCCACGCCATCCGTACCATTGGCATGCAAATCGCCGTAGAATGACTTTTTCCAGCCTGAGAAAGGGAAGAACGCCATCGGTGCAGGTACGCCAAGATTAATCCCCAGCATGCCAGCATCAATCGTTTCACGGAATTGGCGTACGTTGCTGCCATCTTGGGTAAAGAGGCATGCCCCATTCGCAAATTCGGAACGGTTGGAAATCTCAATCGCTTCTTCCAACGTGGCCACGCGCACGATGGAAAGGACAGGAGCGAAAATTTCATCTTCCCAAATTTTCATCTCACATTGCACTCCATCGAAAATCGTCGGTCCAACGAAGTAGCCAGCCTCGGATACAGCTGCGTCCTTCCGACCATCACGAACCATAATCGCGCCTTCATTTTCACCGATTTCAATATATTTCAATGTACGTTCTTTATGTCCGCCACGAATGACAGGACCTAAGAACACACCTTCTTCATTTCCGTTGCCAATCGTAATCGCATCTGCCGCTTCAAGCAGCTTGCTAACTAATGTATCCGCTACATCTCCAACTGCCACAACCACAGCGCATGCCATACAACGCTCACCTGCAGAACCGAAAGCAGCATTCGTGATTTCCTTCACGGCAATGGATAAGTTCGCGTCGGGCATGACGATCGAGTGATTTTTCGCCCCAGCAAGTGCTTGCACGCGTTTCCCGTTCGCTGCTGCTGTTTTGTAGACATATTCAGCTACTGGCTGGGAGCCCACGAAGGAGATGGCTTTAATATCTTTGTGCTCGAGAAGACCATTCACCACATCATGCGCGCCGTGAACGATGTTCAGCACGCCTGCTGGCAATCCAGCTTCGTGGAACAATTCGGCCAGGCGGTTAGCCAAATGAGGCGTACGCTCTGACGGCTTCAATACGAACGTATTGCCGCAGGCGATCGCGAGTGGGAACATCCAACATGGTACCATCATCGGGAAGTTGAATGGTGTGATGCCGCCAATAACTCCGATAGGGTAACGGTACATACCGGACTCCAGATTGGATGCAATATCCGGAAGCTGTTTCCCCATCATCAGTGTAGGTGCGCCAGCGGCGAACTCCACACACTCGATGCCGCGAAGTACTTCACCATACGCTTCGGAGTAACTTTTGCCGTTTTCCTTTGTCACGATGCGAGCCAGTTCTTCCCAGTGATCAACAAGGAGCTGTTGGTATTTGAATAGGACTCTTGCTCTCTTCGGAACAGGTGTACGGCTCCAAGATTGGAATGCTTCTTGGGAATTACGTACCGCTTGATCGACTTCCTCTTTTGTAGAGATTGGAATATAAGCAAGAATCTCTTCCGTTGCCGGATTATAAACAGGCTCCGTTTGTGTAGCGGATGATGCGACCCATTCGCCGCCAATCCAGTTTTTCAATGTATGTGTCATAACGATTTCGCTCCTTTAGGGTTGATACGATATTATGAGGCCGTAATTTCTCCACGATTGCAACGTTCAATATAATCATCTACAGCAGCAGCAGTTGGCATTGCATCTGAACAGCTGTGGCTGGAAATAACGATACAAGCCGCAGCGCTTCCGTATTCCATACTCTTCTCTAGTGTCCAACCCTGCATAACACCATAAATAAACCCTGCTGCATAAGAATCACCAGCTCCAAATGTCTTAACGACCTTAGCAGGGAAGCTTTTGGCGCGATGACCGACACCATCCCGTGTGTAGGCGATTGAACCGTCTTTGCCATGCTTGATAATCACAATCTTAGCAGAATAATCAAACCATTTGGCAGCCGTGATATGATCATCTTTTTCAGGATTATGCTCAAATTTCTCCATCATATCGAACTCTTCACGTGTACCGAGGACGATATCGCATTTCTCCGCAGCCAAGTTATAGTACACAGCGGTCTCTTCCGGTGATGTCCACGTATATGGACGGTAATCGAGATCGAACACGATCACAGCCCCATGCTTTTTCGCATAATCCAAAGCTTGAAACACAGCTTCACGGGATGGACTTTGCGCTAACGCTGTACCGGAAATGAGCAATACTTTGGCACCTGCGATCAGCGATTCCTGAACCTCATTCGGCGTTAATTTCAGATCAGCGACGTTATCGCGATACATCAGAATGCTGCAATCTGTGGGGCTCTTAATTTCTGTAAAAGCAAGCCCGGTTACAGCACCTGTGCGATCTGTTACGACATTGCTCGTGTCGATCGCGTTACGCTCTAAGTAGGAAGCGATGAAGCGGCCCATCTGATCGTTGGCGATTTTGCCAATAAAAGCAGTTTTCATTCCTAAACGGGACATCCCAATCGTAATATTAGCCGGTGATCCGCCCACATATTTCGTGAATGTCATCGTTTCTTCCATTGGACGGTGAATCTCGTTCGCGTTTAAATCGATACATAATCTGCCGATAGCAACAAAATCAAGCTCTTTCGCTTCTGGAAACGTCACATAGGTCATGGTCTTATAACCTGCTTTCTTTGTTTAATAAAGAATGTATATAGTCCAGTGCATTTTTCGCATATTCGTATGCATTATGGGTTGCGGGATCTTGCTCACCTTCGAGCATGGCCCACCCTGTATATTCGCGCTTCAACAACTCTTGGAAAATGGGTGCAAAATCAAGACAGCCATCCCCCGGTACAGTAAACACGCCTTTACGGATACAGGTTACGAAATCGACCTGCTCTGCACGCGCTTCGTCCAGCACCTCTTGACGTATATCCTTCAAGTGAATGTAGGCAATTCGGTTGTAATGTTTGCGCAATACCGTCAATGGATCTCCACCACCGTAGTAGGTGTGACCCGTATCAAACAACAGGTAGACCAAGGAAGGATCCGTCAGCTCCATCAGTCGATCAATTTCTTCCGGTGATTCAACAACGGTTCCACCATGGTGGTGATAGGTTAGCTTCAGACCATGTTCAGCTGCAATAGCGCCCGCACGATTTAGCCCTTCCGCTAAGCTCTGCCAGCCTGCTTCATCGAGGCGAAGAACTTCTTTCTCATTCGGCGTACGACGCGGATCAAAATGGAGTGAACCCCCGACTTCTGCTGTTGAGATTACGGTGCTGCCCATTTCTTTTAGAAATAACACATGCTTGCGGTAAGCTTCCAGCTCTTCTTCTTGATAAGCGGGATCCGAGAACAAGACTGATTTCCACTGAGATACAAGCCCAATTCCTCGTTCTGATAATTCTCTCTTTAACACGTTGATATCGGTCGGGTACTTGCGTCCCATCTCCGTCCCGGTTAATCCAAGCTTCTGAATATCATCAACGATTTGTTCAAATGTGGTATCAGCGCCATGCTCCTTCACGTCTTCGCCCACCCAATTAATGGGATGTATGCCTAGCTTAAAAGGTAGTTCTGCCATCGTTAGGTCACCTCTTCTTCGTTAAATGGGTTTCGCCGCTTGTATGTTTTTCTTCATCTCTTCATGTGCTGCGACGACTTTCGAGCTCTCGGAAACTTCGGGCACACCGACTTGCCACCAAGACTCATAGCTGCCTGTGTTCGTTCCAGGTACAACTGGAATTTCGATTAAGGTTGTGATGGTTTCCTTTTGCGCTTGAAGTAAAGCTGCCTTAAGCTCTTCGGAATTGGTCGCTTTGTACGAAACCGCTCCTAAGCTTCGCGCATGTGCCGCGAAATCAATCGGCATATAGCCTCCTGTCAGCTTACGCGTGCCTGCTTCCCGATAACGGAATTCATTCCCGAAGCCTTCGCTGCCTTGACTGCGTTGCAGATTATGAATGCATTGGAAGCCATGATTATCAAATAGCAGGATGGTGAACTTCTGACCTTCTTGCAAGCTTGTCACTAATTCGGAGTGAAGCATTAAGTAGCTGCCGTCCCCGACAATCGCATAAACCTCACGCCCTGGTTCCGCTAATGCGGCTCCGAAGGCACCGCTCACTTCATATCCCATACAGGAGAAGCCGTACTCCATGTGGTACGTTTTGGGCTCGGTTGATCGCCATAGACGGTGCATATCACCAGGAAGACTTCCCGCCGCACAAACAACAACAGAGGAAGGATCAATCGTAGCATTGATAACACCCAGTGCTTGCGTCTGAGCAAAGCCTTCTGCACACGCTGCTTGATATAAACGGTCCACTTCACGATCCCACTCATCTTTCAAAGCGGATAAGTAACCTGTTTCGTAGCTGCTCGTATATTCACGGGATACCAGCACTTCACGCAGCACGTTTAGGGCTTCCTTTGCATCAGCCGTAATTGAAATACCGCCTAACTTCGATGAATCGAAGCCGCTAATGTTGATATTGATAAATTGCACATCGTCATTCGCAAAAGCTGATTTGGAAGCGGTGGTAAAATCCGAATATCGCGTTCCTACGCCGATAATTAGATCCGCCTGCTTCGCTAGCTTATTCGCAGCAAGTGCGCCAGTAACACCAATGGCTCCGACATGCAGCGCATGGTTCCATGGCATCGCGCTTTTCCCCGCTTGCGTTTCCGCAACTGGAATGCCGAACGCTTCGGCAAATGCCGCTAGCTCTTTCGTCGCTTCTGCATAGAGCACGCCGCCGCCAGCAATGATTAACGGACGCTTCTTACCTACCATCACGGCTGCCGCTCGTTGGACAGCTTCCTGCGACGCAGGTCGTCGATCGATATAATGAATTTTCTTTTCGAAAAAAGTTTCTGGATAATCATAGGCCTCCGCCTGTACATCTTGGGGAAGTGCTAAAGTCACTGCTCCTGTTTCCGCAGGATCCGTTAATACACGCATCGCTTGAGTGGCCGCACTCATCAACTGCTCAGGACGAACGATCCGATCCCAGTACTTGCTCACGGATTTGAAAGCATCTGTTGCGGATACCGTGTAATCGCTAGTCATTTCAAGCTGCTGCAAGACGGGATCCGGCTGTCTCGAAGCAAAATTATCGCCCGGCAGCAGCAGAACCGGAATCCGATTGACGGTGGCAGTTGCCGCAGCGGTAACCATATTCAGTGCACCTGGTCCTATGGAAGTTGTGCAGGCATAGATCTGCTGCCGATTCTTCTGCTTCGCGTAAGCGGTTGCAGTGTGGACCATCCCTTGCTCATTCTTGCCTTGTATGTAAGTTAGGTCGCCTGCGCTGTACTCCAATGCTTCTCCGATCCCCGTTACATTGCCATGTCCGAATATTCCCATGACGCCTCGAACAAATTTAGTCTCATGTCCATCGATGGAAACGTATTGTTGGTCTAGAAAGCGAAGAAGTGCCTGTGCCATCGTAAGTCGAATTGTACGCATGTTAATCTCCCTTCACATTAGAGGTTAAGCGCTTAATCTTTTAATCTAAAACGCTCATCCCACATCAGGGGTTAAGCGCTTAATCCGATCATACTGTATTTTCATTTTACTCGCAATACTTTTTTCTACTCTTTAGTCGCTCCCTTACATCCCCAGCATCACGAGCTTTATGTCGTTAACTTCCCACTCCTGTATTCCTTTGGTGACATATGAAACTGCTGTTTGAATACATTCGTGAAATAATTCGGTTCATCAAAGCCGATGGCACAAGCGATTTCGAATATTTTCATATCCGTATTCCGGAGGAGTAAAGCTGCTTTATCCATACGCACACGGGTAACAAAGCGCGTAAAGCTTTCCCCCGTCGCCTTTTTAAAAACGACACTAAAATAGCTTGGATTCAAATGGATATGCGTCGCAACATCTGTCAATCGGCACTCCTCATTGTAGTGCTCTTCAATATATTTTATGGCTCGCTCGACCACATTATCACTTTTGGATACTTGCCAATGGTTGAATTGGAGTAGGAAGTACTTCACTTGCTCGGCTGCCCAATCCAGCACCTCTTTCGAGGTCCAATGATTCTGCGGCATCTCGCTTGGCATCCTTGCTAATGCCTGCCTAGCAGCAGGATCAAATTGCTTTTGGATCGTTCCATGCATGGCTATAGAAAGCGATAATGCGCCAATTCTCATCTCCTCTGGCGATGTGTGTCCCAACTCTGCTAGAACCCGATTTAATAATACATGCAGACTATCCTCTTGACCCACTAGAATGGCCGACATCAGTTGGACTTCCATCTCTCTAACCCTTGCTTGATGCTGTGAAAGAAGAATACCGGTTCCCACTTCACTCGTGGTTAGGGCAGGTACTTGAATGGGATCCGAAACGGCCTCTTTCGTCAATAGATATCGCTCTGCCAGTTCACTTGCTGCTGGTGCAATTCCCATAGAAATTAGACTTGTATGAATGATTAAATATTCAAAAGATGCCTTAGAAATGCTGCTTTGCAGACTTTCTTCTAGTTGCTGATATTCTGTCACTAACAAGAAAGTATCCTGTTCCACTAATAGGAGCCGCGTTTCCAGCCCTGCTTCCTTCATTAACTCTTCAACGATATTTGAAAAGGCAAATTGTAATAAGCTCATATCCCGTTTACCATTGGCTGCCTTATTCGTCAAATCGTCATTATTCAGATGCAACAACCACAATTCTTTGCCCGCTAGAACACAATCCACGCTTGCTAACGTACTCATTTCATAAGGGAGGTCAAGCAATACCGCACGAAATTCTTGATCTTGCTGCACTTGCATTTGCATGCGTTGTTTCTGCTGAAGCGCGTATTTCTCATAAAACCGCTCAGAAGCTTTGTTCATGATTTGGCGAACATCTTGTTCCGTACATGGCTTAATCAGAATATCCAAAGCACCTAACCGCACAGCGGCCTGGGCATACTCAAAGTTCTTGTATCCTGTTAGGATGATGACGATCATATCCGGATAATTCTTTCGTAGATGACCCACGAATTCAATCCCATCCATGATGGGCATGCGAATATCTGTGAGAACAAGATCTGGTTCATGCTCTTCTAGCATTGTCAAGGCATCCTGCCCATTGCCAGCCTCACCGACCACTTGCCAGCCCAGATCTCCACTTTGCATCATTTTAACGAGTCCCCTTCTGAAATTCATCTGATCTTCGACAATCAACACTCTTCCGTTTCGCATCTCATCATCTCCTTTCACGTTATTTCGGTATTTGTTAGATGAGGCAGAATAAGACGCATGTTCGTTCCACTACCTACTACACTTGAGATCTCCATGCGATACGGGGCGCCATGCACCAGCTCAATTCTTCGCACAACACTTCGCACACCAAGACTTTCTCGTCCATCTGTGCGTTGAGGCAGTGATGTACCCTGTACCCCTAAGATTTGTAAGATCGCTTTCTCGTCCATGCCACACCCATTATCCGTCACATCTATTTCTAGAAATCCATCTCGGCCGCTTGCTCTAATAATCAGAACTTTATGGGATACCATATTGCGGAACGCATGCATGAACACATTTTCTACCAAAGGTTGCAGGAGTGAGCGCATCACCTGAACGTCCATGACGTCCTCATCCACTTGAATAATAGCCTCCAAATCAGTTTCAAACAGTTCCTTCTGTATCTTCAAATAGTTACGGATCTGCTGAAACTCTTCCTTAACCGTGGTCAGCGTTCGCACAGGCATCAACGAATATTTGAGCATTTCCGAGATGGCAGCGATCAAGGCAGCGGTCTCCGTTTCATCTTGTAAATAGAGTTTCCAGTAAATTTCATTGAACATATTATGCAGAAAATGAGGATTTAACTGCGCTTGCAGCGCCTTAAGCTCAGCCTCTTTTTCACTTAGTTGCGTCATGTACACTTCCTTAATGAGTCTTCCAACTTGCTCAGCCATGGCATTAAAGCTTTCGCCGATATACGCTAATTCATCGTGAGTTCGTATGTCAATTCGCGTTTCAAAATCACCGGATCTTACCTTCCGCAGGCCCAGCAACAGCTCCTTAAGAGGACGGAGCAAATTCCCCGTGGACAGAATAATTAGCACACTAGCAAGTAGAATACTCACCAAACCCGAGTACACAATCATCTTAAATAAATCACGGCTTCGGGATTGTATCTCCGTTAACGATGTTCCACTGACGAGTTTAAAATTCGTCACCTCGGATTGTCCTTGTACATACAAATGATGCTCCATTAATTGCGTTCGATTCATCGTTTGAAGCTGCTCTAGTTGATCATGAGGGACTGGTGAATTCGTAAATAAAAGCTCACTATTCTTATTAAACAAGTAGACCTGGCCTTGGCCTGCCTTCGTCAGCTCCTTGAGCGAGCCTGAGAAAAAGGATTCATCAAAAGCCATAACAAGTACACCATACGTTGTCAAAAAACTATTTTTCATAAACCTAGCGACAATAATCGTGTTTCGATAACCGCTCGGCTCTATCGAGGAGGCGAGTGGCATGCTCATCCATACCAGATCACCAGAAGTATCGCTAATTTTGGAACGGATTTCTTTGAAAACGTTTTCATTTGGCGCATTAATCGTAGAAGTCGTATAGCTGAAATACGATGGATTCCCGTTCAAATCATACAGGTACATTCCGGTGATATAAGGCGCATCCGATTTGAGCTGGTAGACTTGATCTTCAATTTGCTTTTTATCATAATACCGATCAAAGGCATCAGAGCTTTCATTCAAATTAATGCGTGAAATCAGCTTCTCAATGGATGGATTAAATACCACGGTTTGTGAAATTCGAACTACCTCTTGCACCTTAAGATCCAACTTCGCCAACGCTTCTTCGTTCGTGCTGGAAAACTGCTTGCTGATTTCTTCTTCAAACAGGTTCAAGTTATAACGATAAGTCAAATAACCGGTTAAGCAAAAAGCTAATAAAATAATGATCGATAAACTGAGAATTAGTTTCACCCTGAAGCTGCGATTAATCATGATTACATTTCGAATCCAGGATAACATCTCATGACCCCTTTGTTATAAGTGACCTAACCTTTGACGATATTATAACAACATTTATTGTTTTCTCGCTAACTTTTTAGTTTCAGAACTTAAACAAAGCAAAACCGATGTCCCTAAATTAAGGGAGCATCGGTCCTTTTCATCTCATCTATTGTTTAAAAGTAGTCAACAACCGCTTAACGGATTCACCATATTCGTTCGCGAAAACCTCAAAAACTTTGACCTGAATCGGGAAATCAAGTTGATTGGATCTCGCATTTAAATCTATTGTGTTGCTACCATTGTACAAACGGCCTTCTCCTGATAAGGATTCAACGGCTTTCCCAACTGGATTTCCAACATTATCAAATAATTCGAATGAGAGCTTACTATTAAACTTATCCACCGTGACCATTTTATCTGGCTTGATGCTCAAATCAAGCTTCAGCTTATAATCATAACTCATATTGGCTTGATACATAGCTGAAATCGTCCAATCTTTGATCGTAATTTCATAGGGATACACGTTCATTATTTTACTTGTCTCATCATTCTCCTGTACAGGTACCTTTGCTGTGGCAAGAAGCGATTTGAACGATACTTCTCCATTCGATTGTTGGCTGTAGAGGTTCATTTTCAAACCTTCCCCCGTCTCTGAGGCAGGTAGTGCATAAGAATAGCTAACCACATACGAGGCATTAGGGACAACACTTAGTGCGGTAGCTTCTTGTCTTCTTCCCCCATAAGCATAACCGTCAATACTCACAAGTTCCGTTTGGATCGCCGGAATTGGGATTGGACGATCGCTGTTGTTCGTCAATTTAAACTTGGCTACTGCGGTGTTAAATCCATCGTCTTCGTTACTTGTTACGTGTAATTCAACCAAAGACACATCGACATTAGACGGAACGAATTTATTCGTTGAATCTAATCTAACTGGCGTACCTAACGTATATTCCGGAGAAGGGATGACGCCCTGCGTCGCAGCTCCTGTAGGGAGAAGTATATTAACACGTCCAACCCGATACGTGTCTTCTTGGAACTTACCATCCCCCGTCACAACGCTGAAACTCTCCGGTGTCACTACATTCAAGCTGGTGAATGCCGTATCCAGATCTGTTGGAATGACGATATGGATATATTTCTTCTCACCCGGATCAAGAACGACCGAAGTTTCCGCACGACTACCGGAATAAACGTTACGCTCTGTCTTCCCATCGATTCCAAAGTTTGGCACAGTTTGACGCTCTTTCGTTGGATTTACGACTGCAATTTGAACAACTGTGGAAACTCCTTTGGCTGTAACTTCTTTATGAATGTCGACAGGAAGGAAGTTAAGCGGCGAGCGCAATGAAGGTAAAGTAAATGCTTCTCCCCATTTCAGTATCGCGGAAGAATTCGTTATTGTACTGTCACTTCCATTCCAGACCATACCTGCCTCAACAGGGACCGTAAGCAGTGCTGTTTCTTCCTTCGGATATACGTCCATATTCACATCTATAAAATTAAGGCTCGTTACATCAACATCGTCACTGCGATCAACGATCGACAAGTAGCTGAGCTCCAACTGACTCTTGGGTTGGATAGATTTCGGATTTTTGGCACTTGGCTGCAGTGTATAAGCGATGCCGTCTGCCAATAGTACCCGTAGTTCAAAATCAGGTATACGCGTGATTTTATCACTTGTATTTCTCATTCGAATGACGGTACCTAACTTCGTCCGATCCGATTCGTGCTCATTGAGTATGCTTTTTATTTCAATCTCAATTTTATTAGAAAGCGCATAGCTAACATGCGTACTTGCTGCAGTTAGTGCTGCCAAGTTTTGACCATCGGCAGCCCATGCAGGTAAAGATGCAGCAGATAAAAGTACAACTGATAGAACGAGAGTAGCTAAAGATCTTTTCATCTTCCTATTCACTTATTTGTCCTCCTCTAAACTATTAGGTTAGTTGCTCACTTTGACCGTGTCTTGATCTTTCAGTTGATGTTGTCCGGAAATAATCAGAATCTCTCCTTCTTTAACCCCAGAAATAACTTCTTGATTCGTCTCATTCAACCGACCAAGTTCAAGTTTACGCTTCTGTACCTTATCGCCATTTAGAACATAAACAAAGTTGTTTCCGCCTTCACGAACAATGCTAAGGCTTGGAATGACAGGCACATTTTGTTCATCATCTTTGGTTAGTTCCACTTGTGCCTTAGACCCTGGTTTCAGCTTGCCATCGGGATTCGGAACTTCCAATTCCAGATCATAAGCTTTGGATTGTCCATTAATCACATCCGACAAATAGGTTACCTTGGCTCCTGCTTTCGTCGTTACGCCAGGTATATAGAAAGTCAATTCACTCTTACCTCTTACAAGATTAGCTGATTCTTCGCTAAGTTGAGATTTAATTTTAATTGGGTTTGTCTGTTGAACTTCTCCTACGCGACCACCTGGCGCTAGGGTTTGACCAACCGTAACATTAAGATCCGTCAGCCTACCAGAGGCAGGTGCTTTTACTTCTAGATTACTGAGGGACCTATCGATATTCTTGGCATTTACTTGCGCCGATTCCAAACTGGACTCCACTTGTGCCAACGAATTCGTCTCTTGCAGTGTCTTCAGAGATCTACGTGCGCTTGCTAAATCTTTCTTTGTATTACTAAGCGCCGTTTCTGCCTTCTCTAGTTGAGATTTGGTAGCAGTTCCTAGATCATATTCATTGTGAACCGTGTTGTAGGCTTTCTCCAAATCACTAACGGCGGTTTCCAATTTAGAAACACCATCTTTGGCATCTTCAATTCCGTTCGAAATCTTCTGTTTTGCCTCCGTAAGTCCAGCCTGTGCTCCTTTGATACTTACGGCATTCAAATCCTTTTGTATCAGCACATCCGTTGGATCCAATCGAAAAAGCACGTCGCCTTTCTCAACGATATCTCCACGTTTTTTCAGGATTTCAATGACTTCGCCACCAGTCTTGGCGATAATATCTAATTGAACGGACGATACGACATCACCCACTTGTTCTAAAGGTTCTCCAATCTTTTGCTTCGCGATTTTTGCCGTTTTCACAACTTTACCCCCTTCTTGGGCAACTGTTGTTGCTGCAGGACTTACTGCTGGTGATGCGGAACATCCTACGGCTATCGCCGCGCTAAGCGCGAGGACACCGAATATCTTGGTGCTCTGTTTAATCATAAACAACTGACGTTTCATAGTCGTATTCCCCTTTTCCCCGATATAGATGATTAAGTTGCAGATGCTGCTTGTTCCGATGGATTGGAAGTCAACTTTCGTTTTTTATTGAAGAAGCCGCCTTCTCTTTTTTTAAATAAAATCTCATACATAATAGGTACGATTACCAGCGTTAGCAGCGTAGAAGTCGTAAGACCACCAATAACAACAACAGCCAAACCTTTGGAAATGATCGTTCCTTTCGATAACCCAAGTCCTAAAGGCATCAGTGCAAGTATCGTTGCACCTGCCGTCATGATAATCGGTCTCAATCTCGTAATTCCAGCTTCAATTAGCGCATCACGAATCGAGTAATCTTGCTCTCTTAGTTGCTGTACACGGTCTACAAGTACAATCGCATTGGTGACAACGATACCGATCAGCATGAGGAAGCCGATGAGTGACGTTACATTGATCGATTCGCCCGTTATTAGTAGTCCTAAAAGGCCTCCGATAGCTGCTAGCGGCAGTGAAAACAGAATGGCAAGCGGCGCCCTAGCGTTCCCAAAGGCAACAACCATCACCATGTAGACAATGAAGATGGAAGCAATGATAGCCATAAACATCTGCATAAAACTTTTTTGAATATCGTCGGATACACCCTTTACTTCACGAGTGACGCCAGAAGGCAGTTCTAACTTGGCCAGTTCTTCCGTAATTTTCTTACTGACGCCGCCTTTATCCGTGGCATCAATTTTGGCTCTTACGCTAACGATTTGTTCTTGATCTTCACGATTAATACTATTCGGTGCATCAATCTGTTCAACGCGAGCTACTTCATTCAACTGTATCGTCTGACCCGTAGGCGTCTTGATCAAGAAAGTACCCAGTTTAT
The DNA here is from genome assembly GCF_031455095.1 of Paenibacillus qinlingensis. Taxonomy (GTDB): domain Bacteria; phylum Bacillota; class Bacilli; order Paenibacillales; family NBRC-103111; genus Paenibacillus_E; species Paenibacillus_E qinlingensis_A. Next base: position 177,261 of record NZ_JAVDSB010000001.1, on the reverse strand, counting down.
CTACAGAGTTTTTGTACATTGGATTCAACATCACCTTAGTGGCATAAGTAATGTTATTAAATTTCAGATCGCCAAGCTTCTCTTCTGCTATCCAGGCGTTGACGGCTTGCAATATTTGAGCACTTGAAAGTCCGTACAATCGTGCTTTATTTTGATTTACAATGATCTCAACTTCCGTTTTGGAATCACTCAAGCTGTCTTTAATGTCGTTCAACTCAGGGAATTCCTTCATTTTATCTTTGACCAACTGTGAGGCCTGTTTAAGATAAAGCTGGTCATCCCCTTTCAAGGAGTAGGAGAAGTCAGCTCCTGTTGCGGTAGGGGGGCCTCCTGTAAACAGTGTGATATTCACATCTGAACCATCTGGCATCAGTTTTAACATGTCTTCTTTATACGTTTTGACACCTTCGGTCGCATCAGTTTCAGCTGTTAGCTCGAAGAACATCATCGCTCGATAGGCAAATCGATCACTGCTTTGGTTATATCCAACAAGAGATTCAATATACTTAAATGCAGGTTTGCCCGCTTTGTCCCTGTGTAATTTCAATTCTTTTTCGAGTTCCTTGGACTTCTCATTCATCATTTCAATGGATGTTTCACGCGGCATTTTAATCTCAATTACACCTTGTTTGACAGCTTCACTATCCGGCATAAAAGCCACTGCTAAATTAGGCACTGTAATGATGATCGAGATAACAAGGGCAACGCCAGCTAGCAATAGTGTCTTGATACGGTTATTTAACGACCAGATAAGTGCCCTCTTATATTTCACTCCCATTGGCCCAACGTGATTCTCGTCGTGACTTGTAAGTTTCTTACTTTTAAGTACCATAATCTTCGCTAACATAGGAATTACCGTCAATGCAACAAGTAATGATGACATAAGAGCTACGACTAATGTTATGGCAAAAGGACGGAATACTTCACCAACGACCCCACTTACGAACCCAATTGGACCAAATACACCAACTGTTGTAATGGTTGAAGAAGTAATTGCACTTGACACCTGTTTCGTTGCTAATTTTATAACGGATTCATTGCGATCTTGGGCTTTTTGCAGCTGACTATAGATATTTTCAATGACGACGATACTGTCATCCACAACACGCCCGACTGCAATGGCCATGCCACCTAATGTCATGATGTTTAAAGAGATACCTAGAGGTCCCATAAATAGTAATGTGACAAGGATTGAAAGAGGAATCGACACGAGTACGATGATCGTCATACGAGCATTGCGAAGGAAAAGCAAAATCATTAATGAAGCGAGTATGGCACCTAATCCGCCTTCTTGCACCATTCCGTGGATGGAATCTTTAATATCGTTGGCAGAATTATAGATTTTGTGGAATTTCACGCCAGGCAGCGTTTGACCCCAATCTGTCATAAGCTTATCAGCGCTATCTGCAAATTCCACTGCATTCGCAGCTTTCGTTTTGTAAAGCAGTACACCGATTGCTGGCAGATCATCTAATCGGGCAATGAACTTGGACTCACTGATTGCTTCCACTTTGGCAATTTGTTTGAGAAGCAGTGTATCGCCTGTTTTCGTTGTGATTTTCAAATTATCCAAGTTATAGATTGTATCCATTTCACCTTTGACTCGAACCATTTGCGTGTTTCCATTGAAATCTACCGTACCTGCAGGGCTAGATACCAGTGATGCTTTGATCAAACTTGAAACTTCTGATGGGGTTAGACCATAATTATTTATCGCAGGCGCATCAAGCTTTATGGTAAGAACAGCATCTTGATTGCCTACAGAGTCTACATGGTCGATTCCTTTGAGCCCATTAAAGCCAGGAAGAATCGTATCTTTGTAGGCTTTATCCAGCTCAGTTTGGTTCATTCCTGTCTCACCGTATACCGCCAAATAATAGACTGGTTCTGAAGCAAAACCCGCTGTTAACACTTTGGGCTTCTCCGATCCTTGAGGCAGCTTAACATTCGAGATCAAGCTCTCCACATCTTTTTTAACATCTTCCGGCTTCTTATCTTGGTCTAACTCTAGGATAATCTGTGAGTAATTGTCCTGTGATCCAGAGCTTAGGGTTTTGAGTCCATCCAACCCTGCAACAGCCTTCTCTAATGGCTTCGTAATTTCATCAAGAACATCCTTCGGAGGTGCTACATAGGTAGTACTAATAATGACAACCGGAAATGTAATGTCAGGCATGCTTTCTACCTTTAGTGTGGTTGTAGAATAGGTTCCTCCTACGACCAACAGCAGCATGACGATGAAAATCGCTGCCACATTTTTCATTGAAAACTCAGTTAACTTGGACATTCTCACTTCTCCCCTGTCACCAGCTTTAATACTTACATTCTTACTACTCACTCTCTCATCATACTTGGCATTAATTTACAATAAGTATACTAAAATTGACAATTCTATGTTTTCTCGAACACGATTTATTATAGCTTTTCGTCTTCATAAAAACAGGTGAGCAAAGTCATATTATAGTCATATTTTGGTAATACGAACGGCTAAAACGCTTGTGACTACCTGTGGTTCTTCATTTTTTAGACACAAAAAAACCAGTAAACTCAAAGTTTACTGGTTCTTTTATTCCAACCTCTGATCAAACTAGCCAAGCAGCTCCCGCAATCGCGCTGGATAATCCGTAATAATGCCAGTAACACCAGCAGAGATCAATCGCTTATAATCCGCAACCTCATTCACCGTATACGGATAAACCGCCAGCCCCGCAGCTGCAGCCGCGGCAATATCCGCCTCGTTGATGCTGTGTTGATACGGGTGCAAGGAATTGACCTCTACGCCAAATTGCCCCGCATAGGCCGCATGATCAAGTAAATTACCTGCATAGAGCAGCCCCACTTTCGCTTTTGGCTGATCCTGTTTGATCCTGAGCATCAATTTGTGATCGAAAGAAGAGATGACAGTATCTTCCCATCGATCCAACTCATCTAATAAGGCCAACAACGCCTTCTCCATTTTCCCCTCGTAAGCGTGCTTTATCTCCACATTGATGAGATGTCCTCGGGGTACAAGCTCATAAACTTGACGCAGATGAGGAATTCGCTCTCCGGTGAATGCTTCCGAGAACCAGAATCCAGCATCCAACGTTTTCAACTCTTCCCAGCTCTTCTCGCAAATAAGTCCAGAGCCATTGGTCGTACGATCCAACGTTAGATCATGACACACGACAACCTCGCCGTCATTTGTTATCTGAACATCGAGTTCTATCCCTTCAGCCCCTTGTTCAAAAGCTAATGCGAACGAGGCTATTGTATTCTCGGGGGCTTCTCCAGCTGCTCCGCGATGTCCTATCACGATCGGTTTTTGGTTATTCATCATTCACTCTCCTAGAAAGATAAGCTATTAAGTACGCTCAAATTATAGTTGAATTCACCTGATTTTGCCCAGTCTACAAGTCTATTGATTTTGTAAAGGTTTCAAGAATTATACAAAACATTCACATGAATTTGACATTGGTCAAATAAACCACAGTTAATCTAATACACATAAGTGCTTGTCGAATACAGGGTCATGGAGGAGCTTGCAATGAATGCTATGGAAAGAGATTTACCACACACTAGTAAAATAAACACGAAGGCACATACAGCGTATCCACGAAAGGCAGCATTCAGTCAAAGCTGGATGGAGACAATCCTTGGTTATGTCTTCTTATCTCCGTCACTCCTGCTGTTTGCTGTCTTTTTATTCTATCCCTTGATACAAACCTTCTATCTCAGTCTACACGAAACCGATCCGCGAGGCAGGGTAGCTTCCTTTGTTGGATTCGATAATTTCACGGCTATTTTCACCTCAGAACGATTCTATCAAAGTTTGGGAGTTACAGGTCTCTTTACACTGCTAACTGTTCCTACAGTGATCGTAATCGCATTAATACTTGCAGCTTTGACGCATAATCAGCTCAAAGGGATGCGAATCTTTCAATTTATTTTCTCCCTGCCTGTCGTGCTGTCAGTGGGGACTTCCGCTGTCATCTGGATGATGCTCTTTCACCCAAGCGTCGGAATGTTGAATTACCTGCTCGAGCAAGTCGGATTAGCACGGGTAGCTTGGCTGACGGACCCTAGATGGGCACTGCTTTCCGTTTCCATGATGACGGTTTGGATGAATCTCGGCTTCACTTACATCGTCCTGCTCAGCGGCCTCCAAGGCGTTCCAGATGAGATCTATGATAGTGCCAAAATCGATGGATCCGGTCCCATTCGCACCTTTATCCAAATCGTCTTGCCTTTACTTTCACCAACGGTGTTCTTCGTCACAATTGTATCGATCATCGGTGCTTTTCAGTCTTTCGGACAAATTCATATCCTGACCAAAGGTGGTCCCGTCAACTCCACAGATGTACTTGTATACACCTTATATCAGGATGCCTTTATTAACTTTCGATTCGGAACAGGCAGCGCGCAAGCGCTTGTGCTCTTCACCATTATCCTTATTTTTACGGTCATTCAGTTTAAAGTATTTGAAAAGAAGGTGCACTATCAATGATGACTCGTTTGCAAAATACCTTCGTCTACACCCTTTTGATCATCTGTGCAGCACTTGTTCTTTATCCCATTTTCTATACATTCTCATCCGCATTGATGACGCCCGAAGAAGCCTCCGCCTATCCGCCTAAAGTCTTGCCTAGCAGCTTCTATTTAGGCAGCATGATCGCCGTCTTTAAGCTTGTGCCTATCGCTAAATTTGTAACCAATAGCCTTATTGTGTCTATTGTTATTACGCTGGGACAGCTCATAACATCAAGCATGGCTGCCTATGCCTTCACCAATATTCGTTTTAAAGGCAAGGCCATCATCTTCGCGCTCTTCATGGCGACCATGATGATTCCGTGGGAAGTCACCATTATTCCCAATTATCTAACCATCAAAAAATGGGACTGGCTCGATAGCATGCAAGGTCTCACCGTTCCGTTCCTGGCTACAGCTTTCGGAACCTTTCTTCTGCGTCAATTCTTCTTACAGCTGCCCAAAGAGCTGTTCGAAGCAGCACGCATCGATGGATGCGGTCACTTCCGCATGTTCTTCCGGATTGTGCTTCCGCTTGGTCGTCCAGCCTTGGCAACACTAGCTGTTTATGCCTTTTTAAATGCCTGGAACATGTATCTCTGGCCTCTGCTCATTACGAACAGTGAAGCCATGCGTACTGTGCAAATTGGCATCGCGATGCTGCAATTCGAAGAATTGACGGTATGGAACTTGGTGCTGGCTGGTGTAACCATCGTTTTACTGCCGTCCCTATTATTACTTGTCTTGGGTTTAAAGCAGCTTGTTCGCGGTCTTACAGCTGGTGCTGTAAAAGGTTAATCCATCCTTGATGGCCACTCTGTTCAGTATCTATGCTGAAACAGATTTCCATATATTTTAATTTAGAAAAAAGGGAGAGAAATAGACGATGAAATCATTAAATACAAAGGGCTCCATCCTTGCTATGACTGCAGCTATGGTGCTGTTAACGAGTGCTTGTGGTAAAGCAGAAACAACGACCTCAGGCAATGCGGCAGAAAGCAAACCTGCTACAAGTACAGCAGCTGCGGATGTTAAGAAGCCGACTGAACCCGTCAAAGTGATCTGGTGGCATTCCATGAGTGGCGAGCTTGGCAAAGCCGTCGATAAATTAGTGGCAGATTTCAATAGCTCTCAGAAAAATGTCCAAGTTGAGGCTGTCTTCCAAGGTACTTATGATGAGAGTATTAACAAAATGAAAGCTTCGATGGATACCAAAAGCGGTCCTTCCCTTATTCAGGTTTATGAAATTGGTTCCCGCTTCATGATCGATTCCAAAGCCATTACACCGGTTCAAAAATTTGTGGATGCGGATAAATTCGATCTTTCACAGCTCGAAGAGAACATTCTCAATTATTACAAAGTCGATGGTAAACTGAATTCCATGCCATTCAATACGTCTAATCCAATCTTGTATTACAACAAAGATATGTTCAAAGCTGCCGGTCTTGATCCAGAAAAACCACCAACGACATACGAAGAAATTGCGAACGCATCTAAAGCATTAAGTAAAGACGGGAAATCAGGTTCTTCCTTTGCCATCTACGGTTGGTTCATGGAACAATTCTTCGCGAACCAAGGCGTTGAATTCCTGAATAACGGGAACGGCCGTACCGCTGCTGCAACAGAAGCCTTGGTTAACAATGAAGCTGGTGTCAAAACGCTCACATGGTGGAAAGAGATGGTCGACAACAAAACATCCGCCAACCTTGGCCGTAAAACAGATGACACGAAAAAAGCTTTTTTAGCTGGCCAAATCGCCATGACATTGGATTCCACAGCATCTCTTCGCGGTATTGTCAGCGGTGCTGAAGGCAAATTCCAAGTAGGTACAGGCCCGCTTCCTAAGCCAGCAGATGCCAAAGAAGGCGGCGTTGTTGTCGGTGGCGCAAGTCTCTACATCTTGAACAACAAGTCGGCAGCGGAGCAACAAGGTGCATGGGAATTCATTAAATTCCTAACCAATCCGCAAACACAAGCATGGTGGAACGTAAACACGGGTTACTTCCCAATTACCAAAAAAGCTTACGATGAACAGATTATCAAAGATAACATCACCAAATACCCGCAATTCCAAACGGCCATCGATCAATTGCACAAAACGAAAGCAAACACTGCTACACAAGGTGCAGTTATGGGCGTATTCCCAGAAGCTCGTCAAATCGTCGAAACGGCTATCGAAGAGGCTTTGACTGGTAAAAAAGCACCAAAAGAAGCGCTGGATAACGCAGCTAAGAGTATTACCGAGAAAATTGGAGCTTATAATAAGACAGTGAAATAATGAAAACAAACCGATGTTCCCGAATCTTTCGGGGCATCGGTTTTCTAATTTTCATGCGATGTTGATCTGAAAAAGCTCCTCTAACTCCATCTCCAACACTTCACTTAATCGCTTTGCCGTTGATGGCCCCACTGATTTAATCGACCGTTCAAGTAAACTTATGTACGCATGGCTCAGACCTGAGTGCCGCGCCAGCTCTCGTTGTGAGTAGCCTTTCATAACCCTTGCCTTGATGAATGCATCTGTTTTGGCTTTAATTTGAATATGCATCGGCGTTGAATGTCAGTCCCCCATCCTCACTTCGTCCTAAGTAAAGTATACCGCATTTATTAACTAATGCAACAACAAAAGTTTACACATGTAATCAATGGAACAACGAACAAAAGGAAAACCACCCTACGATGGTTAGTCGCAAGGTGGCTGGCTTGTTCGTCTGCATGTCAAAAACTCATCATTGTAATTACTATAGTAAACTGATAGTATTATATCGTTTACTAATGTTTACTTTATTGAGTAAAGGATGAGCAGCAATGTACTTTTACGATAAATTACGAGATATGCGCAAAATGAAAGGCTTCACAATTCGCGAACTAGCTGATCGTTCTGGTGTGTCCGCGGCTTACATCTCCCAGCTCGAAAATGGAAACCGCGGCATTCCATCACCAGACGTCTTAATGAAACTATCTGAGGGACTCAACACCTCATACTCAGAACTGATGGATATTGCGGGTTACCTTGAATCTTCACAAGTAAATCAACAGTTTGAAAGCAATCCTGTTAATCTGCGGCGTTTTCTCCGTGAAAATGAACTTATGTTCGATGGTTTTATTTTAACACCTGAAGATAAGGAATGGGTGGAGCGCATGCTTACCGTTCTATTCTGGAAGGATCGTCAATCGAATAAGGAAAGCGAAAGCTAATCCTCCTGATCAAGCAGCCTTTCCCGCTTATAGGGTAATTGTTTCCCCTGGCGTCATCACTATGCCTTTAATGCCTTCTTTTTCTAGGCTTTTCACAAACTTGTGAGGATCTTGTTCAATGACCGGGAACGTATTGTAATGCATAGGAACAACGGCTTCTGCCTTCAAATATTCCGCCGCGATGACCGCGTCTTCCGGTCCCATGGTGTAGTTATCACCGATAGGCAGAAAAGCCAGATCGATCTTATTCATTTTGCCAATCAGCTTCATATCTTTAAACAGCCCCGTGTCACCAGCGTGATAGATCGTTTTTCCCTCTACCATGAGCAAGAATCCACTCGCCATCCCTGCATAGATGCTTTCTTCCGTACCTGGCGGATTATAGGAAGAATCGTGTAAAGCCAACGTCAGTTTCACTTTGCCAAAAGGGAATTCAAATGCCCCGCCGATGCCCATTCCATGCGTTTTAACCCCTTGAAAGCCTAGGTATCTAGCTAAATCATTAGGAGCAATAACTGTTGCATTATTTCGCTCCGCAATGGCAACGGTGTCCCCGACGTGATCTCCATGTCCATGCGTAACAAGGATGTAATCGACCTTAATGTCCTCCGCTTTGGCAACGGCTTGCGGGTTACCTGTGAGGAAAGGGTCAATAATGAGGTTGTGTTCCTTCAATTGGATCTCCACGCAGCTTTGACCATGGAATATAATGTTCACTTATTTCACTCCTTTGCGTTTATAAGATCATTTTAGCATAATTGCCTCTACGAATTAAAATGCTTCCAAAGGATACAAATATCCCCTTCCGAAAGTTTCGTAAGGGGCATCACTACAGCCTAATTGGCTAAGACATTTCGTGCACGTTTAACAGGAGAATGTATCTCTAGTGGTCTAGTAGATTTAAATATAATATTTTGAAAAGTTTAGCTATAATGTAACAGACTACATAAAGACTAGCTTGTCTTGTCAGATGTGCCTAACGAGGATTGCCAGACGCCATTTGTAATAGCCACGTTGTCCCTGCACTTTTTCTCAGATAAGAAACTCAAGGAGGAATACCCATGTCGACCAAGCCCAAAATACTCGTTACCCAACAATTGCCGGAAGCTGTTCAAGATTATTTAAATCTCCACGGAGATTGTACGTTCTGGAATCAGGAAGGCAGTATGCCCCGTAATGTCATCTTAGATAAGGTCTCAGATGTGGAGGGAATCCTGGGAGGAACAATTGACGAGGAACTGTTAAGCTGCGCACCAAAGCTTCGTGTGGCGAGCACTTCTTCCGTCGGGTACAATCATTTTGATATCGCTGCGATGAGATCCCATGGCGTAATTGGTACACACACTCCTCACGTACTGGACGGCACCGTGGCCGATCTCGTACTCGCCTTGATGCTCAGTGCAGGGAGGAGAATTGCAGAATTGGATGCTTATGTGAAACAGGGAAATTGGCAAAAGGGAACAAGCAGCACCGAATTATTCGGTGTGGATGTTCATCATTCGACACTCGGAATCATCGGGATGGGACGGATTGGGGAAGCAATTGCCCAGCGTGCTGTGTTTGGCTTCGATATGAACCTGCTGTATCACAGCCGCAGTCCAAAAAAAGAAGTAGACGAGCGCTTCAATGCCCGCTTCTGCGAATTGGATGAGTTACTGAGTGAATCCGACTATATCGTTGTGATGACGCCACTCACGCCAGAGACGAAACATTTGATTGGCGAGGAGCAATTTAATCGGATGAAGTCATCCGCGATCTTCATTAATGCCTCCCGCGGAGCAACTGTAGACGAACAAGCGTTGATTCAGGCACTTCAACAAGGAAAAATACGCGGAGCGGGTCTGGATGTCTTCGATATCGAACCAACACCTGTGGATAATCCATTGTTGCGTATGCCGAATGTGGTTACTTTACCTCATATTGGCTCGGCGACAGCAAGAACTCGTAATGACATGGCTGAGCTTGCAGCTAAGAATCTCATCGAAGCATTGAACGGTGGTAAGGCTTATGTTGTACAGGAGCTTAAGGATTTGGTTCCCAATTAAGGCTTAGCAACCTAACTTACCAAGACGATATACAAAAGATCCTCATCGCCATAAAGGAAAGAGGATCTTTTTACTCTATAGGCACTCACTGCAGCATATTCGCCATTCGCTCAAACGTCCGCTTTAGCAGCTCCTTCGGAATCTGTGCAAAGGCATCGCCAATACTCACCTCGAACGAACAGACCCCTTCGCTCGACTCTCGCAGATAATGGATCAACCCCACACCTGTCTCAGCGTATAACGCGACCAGGATGGGCTCTAGCTTCTCTTTCGGCACCGAGATGTGAACGTGGAACATATTCGTAACCGGCACCAGTGGCAAAGTAGCCACGTGCTCACAGCTATTGTACAGCGAAGCAAGCTCCACCGCTTCCTTGTAGTATTGACCCATTTTGGGCTCACGTTGCTTGAAATAGTAACTCGCACTGAGATAATACGGATAGAGACTAATCAAATCGCCGCCATGACGCCTTTTCCATACCTTCGATTTCGCCGTAAATCCCTCATCACCTGCCAGAATCGCACCTGCGACGCCGCCAATCCCTTTGTAGAACGAGATGTACACACTATCGAAAAGCGCACACAGTTCTGCCGCTGATTTCTGATAATACGGCAGCACCTCGTATAATCTAGCACCATCCAGATGCAGCTTAATTCCGTTAGCTCGACAATGCGCCGAAATGGCCTCGAGTTCTTCATAAGGTGGCAGCACACCACCTATCTCTCGCTGTGGCAGCTCAATTAAGAGACACGCGATCTCATCGTTCAGCGCCAAAATCTCTTCCAAGCGAATCAATCGATCTCTCTCGCCTAGTAAAAGTGATTCAATTTGGTGCAGCTCTTTCAAGCCATCCTCTTCATGGATTTCCAAATGGCTTAATGGATGATACGCGACCTTGCGTTTCCCCTTCTCGTCACACCAAATGCGTAAGGCAATTTGCTGTGCCATAGTTCCGCTAGGAAAGAAGACAGCTTTCTCTTTGCCCACATATGCGGCCATTTCCGCTTGAAATCCCTCTATACTTTCACCAGTTCCATAAATGTCACTTTCGAGCTTGTCATCGAACTCATGTAAAGCCTCTTTCAATACTTGAATGTTCTTGCGGCCGTGCCCACCCACTGGATAGGATGCTTGGCGAAACGCTGCAACTAAGGGGGATACTGTGGTCAATTAATCGTGCTCCTTTGTTTTGCCCTAGGCATAGAGATCTTGATGTCATTTGAATTATAATAATGTTGTGAAGAAATCCCTTTGTGAAGGAGCATTCCCATGAATGAAATCCTAATTGGTTCTAAAGATCAGTTTACTGCAATCCCGTCCGAAGTGAAAGTCAATGGGAAGCGATTCTTCCTTACAGAAGCGGATGGTGTTTACACACTGCTATCCAGTCGTTGTCCCCACGCCGGCTATGCCGTAGAGCTTGAGTCTGGCGAGTTGGAATGTCCTTTGCATGGCTGGACCTTTGAAGTACATACAGGCCGATGCCATAATGTCCCTAATGCAAGACTTCAACCCTATGAGGTTATCGAAAAAGAAGGCAATCTATTCGCTCTGATGGACATATCCTAGCTGTATATTTTACCAATGGACAAGCTATACTATGGGCTGTTATTATCCATTTCTCTTGAACAGCTTAGGAGGCGGCATGTCCACAAATGCAACCGGCCCAACAAACAGCACCATGACATGGTGGCAGCTTTCGCTGCTCGGCGTCGCCTGTACGCTAGGAACTGGCTATTTCCTCGGAGCTGGAATCGGCCTAACAATGAGCGGCGCTTCGATGCTCTTAATGTTCATTTTGGCTGCGGCAGGCACTTATTTTGTGCTCGATGCTTTGATTCAAATGACAGGCGACAATCCACAACAAGGCTCCTTTCGGACCTATGCTAAGATAGCATTCGGCCGTTGGGCCGGGTTTAGCTGTGGCTGGATTTACTGGGGCTCACAGTTAATGATTGTGGGAAGTCAGCTAGCCGCGCTATCCCTGTTTACACGATTCTGGTTTCCCACTATTCCGATGTGGCTGTTTGCATTGATCTATGCGAGTCTTGGTGTAGGTGTCATCCTGCTTGGGGCCGAAGCTTTTGAACGATCTGAGCATTTTTTCGCACTCATTAAAGTATCTGCGCTTCTCATGTTTCTTCTCCTTGCAGGGGCTGCGGTCCTGGGATGGATTTCAGGCGGACTTCACCCCCTCTCCTTTCCGATAAACGGGAACACATTTATACCATCAGGGCTCACAGGTACTTGGTCTTCCTTCATCTATGCCTTCTACGCATTCGGTGGCACAGAAATGATGGGGCTTTTCGCGCTGCGTTTGGACAAATCGAGTGAAGCTCATAAAGCGGGATCCATTATGATCCTTCTTTTAGCTATCCTCTATATCGTCTCCCTCTTTTTCGTATTAACCCTACTGCCCTTACACGCTCTCCATGACAAAAAAAGTCCCTTTCAGGTTAGTTTAGAAAGCTACCCACTGCCCTATGTGCCGCATGTGTTCAACGCCATTCTGATTATCGCTGCCTTCTCAACCATGGTGGCTTCCTTGTTCGCCGTTACATCTATCCTCGTTGCTCTTGCCAAAGATCATGACGCCCCGTTCCTATTCACCCGTTCCACGGGAAAAAGGCAGATCCCTTATCCTGCTCTTGGTTTTACTTCGGGCGGCATGGCTGCCGCGGTTGTTCTTTCGCTGATTCTACCAGAGGAGTTGTATACGGTGATGTCCACCGCAGCGGGTCTTACCTTACTCTTCATCTGGTTGGTCATCTTACTTTCCTCTGGACGTTTGCTAACACGTACGACATCAAACGTAGTTAAACGTTGGGCAGGCATATTGCTCATTCTAAGTGCCATCTCGGGAGCCGCTTTTCACCCGACAACACGCCCTGGCTTCTTCGTTAGCTTGATTTTCATTTTAATAATCGCTGCTATCACGTATGCTGTGCATTTTACTTGGCCGAAACGCGCGAAAAAAAGGTGTTGACATTAACGCTACGTAAAGCTTTACAGTTAAGGTGTCAGGAGGTGAGCAGATGGAATATACGGTGCAGCACTTGGGAAAGTTGGCTGGCATCAGCACGCGTACACTGCGCTATTACGATGAGATTGAACTTCTTATGCCGGCAAGAATCAACTCATCGGGATATCGTATTTATGGGCAAGATGAGGTAGATCGACTGCAGCAGATTTTATTTTATCGAGAGTTAGGCATTCCTCTCGAGCAGATCAAAGAAATCATAACATCGCCTAGCTTTGACGGAACCCGTGCACTGAAAGACCATCGGGAGCAGCTTCTCGACAAACGCAAGCAATTGGACATTCTTATTGCGAATGTGGAACACACCATTGCTTCGAAAGAAGGGAGAATAACGATGTCAAATGATCAGAAATTCGAAGGCTTCAAACAAAAGCTAATTGAGGATAATGAGAAACAATACGGAAAAGAAATTCGCGAGAAATATGGCGATGAGCAAGTGAATAAGAGCAATCAGAAATTAAAGAATATGACACAAGAGCAGCACGATGAAGTGACTCGTCTGGCAGAAGAAGTAACCGAAACATTAGCTGAAGCCTTCAAGCTAGGCGATCCAGCTAGCACACTAGCACAGAAAGCAGCCGATCTGCACAAACAATGGCTGATGTTCTATTGGAGTGAATATAGTAAAGAAGCTCACGCCGGGCTTGCCCAAATGTACGTGGATGATGAGCGTTTCAAAGCTTACTATGATGTGAAGCAACCAGGTACAGCAGAGTTTCTGCGAGATGCGATCCACATCTATACAGGGGGACACTAGCACGTTTTCTATGATTTCGTGCAAACATCCAATTCTTTTACAAGAAACTGAATATAGTATATTACCAGCCGCCAGCCACAACCTTTGTGTCACCATTCTCATAATGCAAAAAGAAGCCCTAGACTCTCTCCATAAGAGTTTAAGGCTTCTTTTGTATATCAAATCGATTTAGCAGCTAATACTTCGCCGCTTGGTCTAACAAGTGATTTCGTTTGCCATACGCGGCTACGCCAACGTACATACATCAGCAAGCCTCTCACCCACTCATCCACTGTAAAGGCAATCCATACGCCGAGAAGGCCCATTTCTTGGTGAATCCCCAGGTAGTAGGCTAAAGGAACGGCAATCCCCCACATGGAGACAACACCCATCATCACAGGGAATCTAGCATCACCAGCCGCGCGCAAGGAATTAATAACAACCAAGTTAAAGGTTCTACCAGGTTCCAAAATGATTGAAAGAAGTAGAATCGTTGAACCCATAGCAATAATATCGGGATTATCGGTAAATAGTCCGAGCAGTTCTTTACGGAAAATCGACGTAATGCCCACAATAACGAATGTTAGGACAAAGGTAAACTTCAGACTTCGGAGCAATTTATGATACGCAGCTTGAAATGCACCTGCACCCACCATGTGTCCTATAATAATCTCCGTTCCCATGCCAATCGCCATGCCCAGGGCCATGAAATAATTGGTCACATTCATGACGTACACATGTGCACTTAACGCCGTTGCCCCAATAATATTAATAAAGCTGAAAATCATCAAATACTGGGACTGCCAAGAAATATGTTCCCCCGCCGAAGGTAAACCAATACTAAGTATTTGTTTGACAATTTTAGACTTGAAAGTCACGTAATGCTTTAGTAGAATCGGCACCTGTAAGCGACGGTACAAGATCACCACTAGTACAATCAGTCCCAGAAGTCGACTTACTACCGTAGATACTGCAGCCCCCGTTACTCCCCATTCAGGGAAGCCCAGATTACCGAATATCAAGAGACTGTTCCCCACAATGTGAATCACATTGACCCCTAACGTCACGAACATAACATCTCTCGTCTGACCATTAGAGCGAAGTACAGAAGAAATCGCATACGACAAGGCTTCAATCCAAATAAATGCCGAGATGATAGTCAAATACTTTTTCGCAATCGCGATTTGTGTAGGTTCCAAATTCATCACATGCATCAAAGGTTCGCCAAACACCACTAACGCAATGCTCACGATAATACCAAAAATCAAATTAATAGTAATAGCCAAAGCGGAAATCCGGCTAGCTTCCTTCACTTTACCTGCGCCCAGATGCTGAGCAACAGCTACACTCGTCCCGATCCCCACAAAACCGAACATCAAAATACAGAAAACGATGATTTCATTCGCCAAACCTACGGCCCCCGTTACTTCATCCGATATTCGGCTTAACATGAAGACATCCGCAGTACCTAACATCATTCGTAATACAGAATCAATAAAAATCGGCCATGTGACTGCGAATAGACGAAGTTTTTGCCATGATGCCGTTGAATCTATGTCTTTCATTCGTATTCACCTCAAGTAATCGCAAATGCAATTAGCATAGAATACGAAAGCGATTGCAGTCAAATGATAATTATTAACACTCTGACTAACTCCTTCACGCGGGGCGCTTTCTTGCGCGAGTTAGTCGAATTAAACTAACCTCCCTCTAAATGATTACTTACGATGCAGCAAAGCAACAGCCTTTTCAGTAATCATAAATTTATGACATCTCATAGAACCTCCGCCGATTGCATAGACCAATTGTTTGCTTTCCAACTCTCGCATGACTTTGCGACAAGCTTCTCTTTTTAGTTGAAGCCACCTACAAACATCCGTCAATAGAAAAGGTTTATTAGTGAGCAACGAGAATCTCAAAACTTCCCGCTCATATACAGGAATCTGGTTCAACCTTGCACCTTCTACATTTCCGATACGGCCGATCATTTCGTATAAGTTTCTTTGGCAGAAACTCGGTTTTTTCTCTAGCTCATCGCGACTATATGGAAAGTAAGTGTACCCAAGTGTCGCAACTGAACGTGCTCACGCCCTCTCAAAAGAAAATCGGTCTCTCGTGATTTTCTCGGCGTGAGTGACGAAGCTCTCATCCTCGAACACGATCCGCAGCAAGGGGTGACACACGTCACCAAATATTTTCGCCCCTGACAAACTCAACATTTCAAATTCAAGCACCAAACCATCGAGAGTCCCCAATACGGGAAACAGCACAACCTCCAATAGTTTCTTTGTTCCAGTCAAATCCCTACCCAACACCTCAAGCCGTTGCCCACTTGCACGTTGCACTTGTTCCTTCCAAAAGATTGAATATTCCTTCTCAAACATGTAATCGCCTCCTAAAAAAATAAAAACGCCGCTAGCTCCAAAAAAAGAGCTAACGGCGTGTGCTTCACGCGTGAAAATGATATTTTAACGATATCAAAATGATGACTTCATTGCAAAATAAATCTCAAAAGTTATATTTCCAAAGTTGTTACTATCCTACCATTTACTTCACTTCCACCCAAGCCCCTTGCTTATCTGCCGATGCCATCTCAGCGACAGCAATTTCGATCGTTTCACGTGTACTTCCAGGTGTTGCCGTTGTGACCGACTCTCCAGCAAGAAGCGTCTCCGCGAAATATTTCAGCTCCAAGTAGTACCCCATCTCAGGGGAGAGCTCCGGTGTGAATCCAGGTCCATCATTCAAATTCACTTTCAAGCCGCTCGCATTGAAAATAAGATTAGCTTTCTCGAAGTTGACGCGGTACACCATTTCGAAACCGTACTCGCCTTCTAACGTCCAGTCGGCTTGCGCATTGATAACTTTACCATCCCCGTACAAATAATTCGTAGACACGACATCGTAGCCGCTGCCAGGAACCACATTACGTGCCAAACAGGAAACGGATTCCGGTTTGCCAAACAACCAGTTGACCATATCGATATCATGAACATGCATATCGAGCAAAGCTCCGCCGCTCTTCTCTTTATCGATTAGCCACGGTCCCCAAGTCGGTGTTGCGCCGCCACGGTAGAAATATCCGCTTGTCACTTTACCGTATGTCCCGTTCTCAACAGCTTCTTTCAAATACACATAAGCTGGCCAGAAGCGTAAACATTGTCCAATCATCAATTGCTTACCATTCGCTTCAGCAGCTGCGATCATCTCTGCACACTCTTGCGGATTGGATGCCATCGGCTTCTCGCACAGCACATGAAGACCTTTATTCAGACATTCAATTGTAATATCGCGGTGCAAATACGTCGGAAGAGCCAAATCTACGAAATCCAATTGTTCCTTCTCGATCATCTCAGACACACTCGTGTATTTCACATAGAGATTGAAATCGATCGCGGAATCACCTGTCGCAATATTTCCTGCAACTGCGTTGCCTTCAAGCTTCACGGGATCGATATCGCATAATGCTACAACTTTAATAGCAAGACCTTCTGCTTCGAGTCGTACGTAATTCTCCAAATGTGTTCTTCCCATGAACCCTAATCCAACTAGTCCGATTCTTAACATAATTACTTCCTCCCCAGAATAGCATCCATGGCACCGGATGTGTTGTAGACAATTTGCTCGCCGAAGTGCGTATAGCCTGGAATCATCTCAGCAATGACATAATCTTCATATCCAATCGTTTGAAGGGTTTTCATAACTTCTGGATAATTCACATCACCAGCAAGTAAATCTACGAAACCATGCAAACCGCCAGCTGCGCGGCGATAATCTTTGAAATGCACTTTTTTAATACGATGGCTCAAAATAGAAATCCAATGCTCCGGGTAACCGGAGAAGATGACATTCCCCACATCAAAATAAGCACCTACATAAGGAGAATTTACTTTATCAATGAAATCACGCATTTCCAGCGGAGATAGTAAAAACTTGTTCCATACATTTTCAATCCCAATCGAAATCTTCAAGGACTCAGCAACCTGCGAAAGCTCTTGAAACGCTTCTAGGGAGTAGTCATACGCTTGATCATAACGGACCACTTCAGAATCAGGGATGAAATCAACGCCTACCGCACCTGGGACAACGAGGATCGTGTCTACACCAAGTACCGCGGCATGTTCAAGTTGCTTCTTCACGATGTCTTTCGCTTTTTGACGCGTTTGAGGTGCACTGCTCGTCAACGAATACGACCAGAATAGGCCTGTAGCTAAGCTGCTTATCTCAATACCTGTTTCGTCGGCATGCTGGCGGTACGCACGAACTTCACTTTCCGTGCTTTCCAAGCTAAGTTCACCTGTTTCATTCAAAGCTAACTCAATGCCGTCAAACCCGGCTTTTTTCGCAGTCGTAATGCAATCTTTTACGCTCATGGAGCCTGGAAATGACCAAATATTAATCCCTTTTTTCATTATGAAATCCCTCCGCTTCTTTTCTTTATTATAAAAGAGGGCTGTCACATTGGATTTATCATTTAAGCCGAAATATTTGCACTTTAGCTAAAATGAATGTGGTAAAATAGGCTGTAATCGGGAAGAAAATCGCCTAGAGAGGACGGACAGCATGGATTTCCCACGGATCTATTTACAGGAATCACTTTCGATTGAAGCACTTATTTCTTTCCACTATTTTGAATATGCCAAAGGGTTTGTATTCGATGGTGAGCAGCATGACTTCTGGGAAATTCTCTACGTGGACAAAGGTGAAGTCGAGGTGCGTGCGGATGATGTCATCCATACCCTCGTGCAGGGCAACATGATTTTCCATAAGCCTGAGGAGTTTCATACTGTTCATGTCAGGCATGAACATAAGCCGCCTAATCTCATTGTTATCGCTTTTGCGTGCCCTTCAGAGGCCATGTATAAGCTGGCAAATAAAGTCGTATCCCTAGGCGATCGTGAGCGCAATATGCTTTCGATCATCACACAAGAAGGATTCCATGCCTTTCTTCCTCCATTCGACTCTCCATCTGTTCATCTGCTTGAGAGAAATATTGGCGCGCCCTTCGCAAGTGAACAGCTGATCAAAGCTTATCTCGAAGTACTGCTCATCACCCTCATTCGTAAGCATGACGCAGGGGCAAGCCTGAAAGAGGCCCAGAAATTAAAGCAATCCTCGCTGCACAAGGAAAAAGATGAGCAAAGGCTCGTTGGGCAAATACTCGATTATTTCAGGGATCATCTTGCCGATTCCTTTACGTTAGATGACGTGTGCCAAGCCTTCCATCTCGGAAAGAGCCGGATGAAGGAGCTATTCCAATCCCAGAAGGGGATGGGCGTCATGGAAGCGTTCAAATCGCTCAAGATCGAACAAGCCAAAACCTATATGCGTGAAGGTACTTACAATATCACCGAAATTGCAAGCTTGCTTGGCTATACGAGCATTCACTATTTTTCGCGAGACTTTAAAAAGACTCTCGGTATGTCGCCTACCGATTATGCGAAATCCGTCAAGGCTAGGGTTCATCAATAGAAAGAATAAAGGGCAGTCCCTCCGTAGATGAATTCTACTAGAGAGACTGCCCTTCGTTTTAGAACAATTATTTGATTGTTTTGAGCAAGCGCTTCGCTGTGCCGTTCGGCGTTTCAATGGTTTCGTACACATTAATTGTGAATGGATAGCTGAATTGCTCAGATGAGAAATTCGATACATCCATGGTTTGTACGCCACTCACTAATTTGTTAGGCCCTGCGAAAGTAGCATCCTTGGCACCAACGACTCGTCCTGCTGGATCGACAATTTCAAATCTTAGTTTGGAGAAATTGTTGTCAACAACGACATCCTCCTGCTGTGTAATGCTCAAATCCATTCTCAGTTTATACGTGTAAGTCAATTGTGCCGTCGTTTGCATACTCGTTGAGATATCGTTAATTTTCAAGTCAAACGGATACATGGAAATAGGAGCATCCGTTGTTTCCTTTTGAGGTTCTGTTGTCAAAGCGGCAATCGTTTGTGTATACGGTGCTGCAGTCTGACCATCTAATATTTTCAAAGTGAAACTTTCACTATCCTCAGACTGAGGAATTATATAAGAATAGCTGACAACATAACTTAAGCCAGGATTCATTAAGTTTGTCACGTTCGTTTGACGTGTACCTTGATACGTAACACCTTGCTTATTCGTTAATTCCGATAGGAACGGTGGCGTAACGACTGGCGTTGTGCTCGTGTTCGTTAATTTGAACTTCGCTACGGCTGTCTTATACCCCTCACCTGGATTCTCATGTAGATGAAGCTCCATCAAAGACGCTTGCATAAACTTGCTAATTGATTTCGCAGCAGCATTGAAAGGAATGGGTTGACCGATCGAATACGCTGCTGCCGCTGGACTTCCATCCACTGGCCAATTGATACCCACTTTAGCTGTTGCTAGCTCCGTAGGTTGTCCTCCCTCTTTCGGGACAAACGTTTCTGTCGAAAGCACAACCAAATTCGCAAGTGTCACACCATTCTCAACAGGGATCGCGTAATGGATTAACGTATTCTCACCTGGGCTCACAACAACTGGAGCTGTTTCCGTACGTTTGCCCTCGTAATTCTTCGTTTCGGACTGCGCATCGATTCTGAAAGCAGGAACGGTTTCACGACCCGCTCCAGAATTGTTCACAAGCACAGTAACCACCGCTACGCGACCTGTTTGCGTGTTCTGGATTGAGGCTTCAACAGGCGCATACGTAAGCCCTGAATTCACACCAGGAATAATGAAAGCTCCGCCCCATTGTACGTTAGTGATGCTTTCAAGCGCCGCGCTTCCTATGCCGCCATACCATACTTGGTTGGTTGGCATTGAAAGCAGCGTAGTCTCGACTTTCGGGTACGTATATAAATCAACATTCACGAAGGAAATCCCTTCAATTTTACCAATTTCCTTGGAATCAATTGCTGCAAAATAAACAAGTTCTGCAATTTCTTTTGGTTGCAAAGAAGCTTTATTGCTTGCGCTCGGTTTCAGCGTGTAGGAAATCCCACTCGCCGTTTGCACGCGAAACTCATGCTCCGGTACACGATTTAAGGTTGTACCACCGTTGTACAAGCGGACAGTCACCGCAACCTGTGAACCGGTCGCTGTCGGTGTTTCTGATACACTTTTGACAGCGGCACGAATATCATTCGTCAAACCATAATTCACAGAAGGTGCGGCTACCACTGCGGCAGGAGGCTCCGCTGCCCATGCGGCGGTACCTCCTTGAACGATCATTGCTCCGAGCATAATAGCGGTTATGCTGGTCTTCCATGGTCTCTTTTTCATCTATACGATCTCCTTCATTATGAATTTCAATGATGTTACTTTGCTGCTGGTGTTGTTGTTGGTTGAGTTGATGCGGCCGGAGCGTTCACCTTTTGACCGTCTTTCAACGTGTTCTGTCCACTGATAACCAGTTGGTCGCCTTCTTTCACGCCTTCCAGTACTTCTTGGAATTCACCATTGATACGTCCAAGCTTCACTTTCCGTTTCATAAATTGGTCACCCTGCTGAACGAATACGAAGGTATCGGATTCTTCACGAATGATGCTAAGTGTAGGCACGACAGCCACTTTCTCTTCCGTCTCCGTGGTCAATTGGACTTGATAACGAACGCCTGGTTGAATCGTACGATCAGGATTTGGTACTTCCAATTCCAGTGTATACGTTTTGGAGGCAGCGCTCATGATTGGCGCTAAGTAGCTAATCTTAGCAGTGCCTTTCTTATCAGGTGTATTCGGGTTGTAGTACAACAGCTCCTTCTTGTTTTTCACAAGCTGGTAGTTCGTTTCAGCTAGCTCTGTTTTTATTTTGATTGGATCGACCTGCTGAATTTGACCAACCTTTCCTGCCTGTGCGGATGCCGTTTGACCAACAACGATATTGAAATCCGTCAGAATACCATCGCCTGGCGCCTTCACTTCATAATTTTCTAAAGAACGCGTCGCATCCTCCAAGTTCAGAGTCGCGGATTCTGCTTGCGTCTGAATCGAAGAGATAGAATCGGTATGATCGAAAGCAGATAGCTTACTTTGTGCAGCATCTAAGCTCATTTGAGCATTGTCCAGCGCTTGTTTGACTTGATCTACCTGGCGTTGCACAGCACTACCTGCATCAAAATCATTTCTAATTTTGTTGTAATCCTGCTGCGCATTCTTCAGCGCAGTTTCGGTACGCGCAACATTATCGGCAAGATCCTTGCGAGTGTTCACTTTGTTATCTCTTGCTTGCTGCAACGAATCCTGTGCACTCTTCACTTGAAGCTCACTTTTGCGCTTATTCGATAACGCATCTTTATTATCAATAACGAACAGGACATCGCCTTTCGTCACATATTCACCGCGTTTCTTCAAAACCTCGGTAACTTCACCATTCGCTTTTGCCATCACATCGAGCGTCGTTCCGGCAACAACATCTGCCACCTGTTCAATCGGATTACTGATCTTTTGAAGCTTGATCGCTTCTGTTTTGACTGGTTTAGGCGTTAATTGTACGGTTGCCGCATCCTTACCTCCTGGTACAGAGCAGGCTGTCGCCAACACTGTTGCTGCGGTTAACAGCGTGATGACCCCCATCCAGCGATATTTGCTATGCCCTCTTCGTGAACCTTCGTTAATCATCGATGTGCCTCCTTATACCTCTAACGAACTCGTTGTCATTTTTTCTTTACCTTTTTTCCGATTAAACATCTTACTGATGCGGTTTTTCATACTTTCAATCAACTCGTAAATAATAGGTACAACGACTAGCGTCAGGAGTGTCGAAGTAATCAATCCACCGATAACAACAACCCCTAGTCCTTTACCGATCAATCCACCTTCAGCTGAAATCCCAAGCGCTAAAGGTACTAACGCCATAATAGTTGCACCAGCTGTCATGATAATAGGTCGAAGTCTGACTTTCCCTGCTTCAATCAAGGCATGACGTACGGTATAACCTTCTTCGCGCAGCTGTTGTGCACGGTCGATCAATACGATCGCATTCGTAACGACGATACCGATCAACATGAGGAACCCGATCATCGACGTTACCGTCAACGGCTCTCGTGCAATGACGAGACCTAAGAGTCCGCCAATAACAGCTAGAGGAAGTGAGAACAGAATCGCAAATGGTGCACTTGCATTCCCGAACGCTAACACCATAATTAAGTAAACTACGAAAATAGCTGCAGCCATCGCTACGAATAACTGAGTAAAGCTTTCGTTAACATCTTCAGATACACCTGTAACGTGCGGTGTAACACCCTCTGGCAGCTCAAGCTCCTTCAGAGCTGTACCTAACTTCGCACTTACTGCTGTTTTATTGTCTGAATTAATTTTGGCAGAAACTTTCACGAGCTGCGACTGATTCTCCCTAGCCAAGGAGGCAGCGCCTTTCGTTTCATTGATTTTCGCGACTTCTTTCAAAAGAATGGTTGAGCCATTCTGAGCTGTTAACGGAATATTGCCCAGTTTCTCTAGGGAATCTCTGTCCGTTTTTTCCAATGAAACTGTTGTTGTATAGACAATATTATCGAACTTCATATCGCCCAGATTCTGCTTTGAAATCCATGTCCGTGCCGCATCTCGAACGGATGCTGCGCTTAAGCCATAGGCTCTAGCTTTTTTCTGATCAACGGCAATTTCAATTTCTGTTTTGGCGTCACTCAAATTATCTTCAACTTCAGCAAGCTCAGGGAACGTGTTCAATTTCTCCTTCACCATGCTAGCCGCTTTTTCTAATTGAAGCTGATCATCCCCTTGGAGTGTATAAGCGAAGTCTGTACTTGATACCCCGAAATCACCTTCCATGGACTTAGGCTCAACTTCAGAACCAGCCGGTAACTCTGACAAAATATAAGCTTTCATTTGTTCCTGTACTTTTGCGGGATCCACATTTTCATTAACTTCAAGGAAAATCTGAGACGCGTAAGGGACACGGTCATCATCACTGCCTGCGTATCCTACTAGAGCTTCTACAAATTTAAATACGGGCTCGCCTTTGGAATCCTTCAGGTCTAACAACGTAGTTTCAATTTCTCTTGTTTTGCTATCTGTTGCATCAAATGATGTGGAATAAGGCATTTTTAATTGGAAGTACATGATATGTGATGCCGCTGAAGCAGGTAAAAATGCTACCGATAAGAACGGTATCGTTCCAGCCATCGTCCCAATAAGCATGACTAAGGCAACTAATAACGTTTTAATTTTATTTTTCAAGCTCCACGTAAGCACTTTTTCATAAAACATCGTTAACTTCGTTGGCGCAGATTCATCATGCTGAACCTTGCCCGGTTTACTGCGCAAAACAAGTAATTTCGAAAGCATCGGAATAACCGTTAAAGCTACAATTAAGGATGAAAGAAGTGCACAAGCGATTGTTAAAGCGAAAGGTCGGAAGAAACCACCTACAACCCCTGTTACCAAAGCAAGTGGAGCGAATACCCCTACAGTAGCCAAGGTAGATGACGTAATCGCCATCGATACTTGTTTGGTTGCTAGAGCAATAACGGACTCTTTGCGTTCCTGCGCTTTTTCCAAGGAAGCATAAATGTTCTCAATAACGACAATCGAGTCATCGACAACCCGTCCGACCGCGATAAATATACCGCCAAGCGTCATCGTATTGAGTGTAAGGTCTAATGTCGACATTAATAATAATGTGATCAAAATGGACAGCGGAATCGAGACAAGTACGATGAGTGTCATACGTACATTCCGTAAGAATACTAGAATCATTAAAGAAGCAAGGACTGCTCCTACAATTCCTTCACGGACAAGTCCAGAGATCGATTCTTTGATTTGATCAGCACTGTCGAAGGTACTTTTAAACGCAATGTTCGGTATCGTTGTTTTCCATTCCGTAATGTTCTTCTCAATTTCATCTGAGAATTCCACCGCGTTGGCACTGCCAGCTTTATATAAAATCATACCAATCGCTGGTTTGCCATCGAGACGTCCATTGAAATCTGATTCCGTAATGGATTTGACTTTGGAGACTTGATCCAAGGTAACAATAGCACCAGTTGGGGTTGTAATCTCTACCTTTTGGAGGTCAAACAAACTGGACAAATTGCCCGTAACACGGGTCATTTTGCTATTTCCATCGATTTCAACAGCACCGATCGGAGTTTTCGTCGCGGCGGTATTAATGGCATTGCTCACCATACCTGGTGATAAACCATATACGTCTAGTGCTGATGCATCCAGCTCAATGTCGAGCGAGGTGTCTCTGGCACCGATAATGTCCATATGGTCGATCCCTTTAATACCTTCAAGACCTGGTTTAATCGTATCTTTGAACGTTTTATCAAGCTCCGTTTGGCTGACACCCTCGTTCGCATAGGCGACTAAATAATTCGAAGGGAAGGATGCTGCACCGAAGGTAGATGCCTTTGGCGCACCAGCGGTTGCTGGTAAGGAAACGGTTGACAAAGCGTCCTGTACAGCTTGCTTCTTTTTGTCGATATCGACATTTTGTTTGAAGAATACAATAACCATCGAGAAATTATCACTTGAAGTCGATTGCATGGAATCTAAATCTTCTAGATTCGCCAGCTTCTTCTCAATGGGGACGGTAATTTCATCCATTACGTCCTTTGGAGCGCCTGTGTAGGTTGTTGTAACGGCCACAACAGGGAAGGAAACGTTCGGCATGTTCTCTTCCTTCAGCTGTGTTGCTGAATACAAGCCGCCTACAAAAAGCATGATCATGATGATGAATAACGCGGAAACGTTTTTCATCGAAAAATGTGTGAGTCGATTCATTCCTGTACTCCCCTCAACTAATGATTGTGAAATTAAAGATACAGGTTCAATATGAACTCAATATGAACAAAGTAAAAAAACTTGGTGAACATTACCAAGTTTTCACAGTTAACTCTTTTTAGTTGGTGAATGAGTCGTCGGTAAAACAATAAGAAATAATGTGCCTTTGCCTTCCTCGCTTTGAACCTCAATCGTTCCATCATGCATATCAATGATTTTACGAACAATGGCAAGCCCCAGACCGCTGCCACTATCACGCTGCCTTGCCTGATCCACCTTATAGAAACGGTCGAAAATCCGCCCCTGTTCCTCTTCCGGAATGCCCATTCCGTTATCCTGAATCCAGATCTGAACCCTGTCTCGCAGGGGAACCAGCTTGATATAAATATGTCCACCTGTCGGCGTGAATTTGATCGCATTGCCTATCACATTCATCCATACTTGGCTTAATTGATCCGCATCCGCAAATATTTTCACACGTGGTAAGGCTAGATCCATATCTAGTTCTTTTGCAGACCATTGCGGTTCATAGAAAACAACAATCCTCCGAAGCTGCTCATCCAGATCATAAATGGAGGGATGGAAGGGATGATGCTCCGACTCTAAGGAGGCGAGCTTCAGTAAATTTTCACTTAGTCGAGACAGTCGTTCACTCTCACGTTCGATGATCTCCAAGTATTTGATCCGATCATGATCAGCGATATCAGACTCCCGTAATGCTTTAGAAAAGCCGCGAATCGATGTTAACGGCGATTGAATCTCATGGGATACATTCGAAACGAAATCTTGCCGCATCTGCTCCAGCTGCTTGAGCTCTCCAGCCATATGATTGAAGCTTTCCGCGAGCATACCCAATTCGTCTTTGTTATTTACGTTAACATTGACATTAAAATTGCCTCGAGCCAGCTTCTCTGTGGCTATAGTCAGTTTTTTCAAGGGATTAACTAAATAACGCGAAGCAATGAGTATGAGAAGGCTCCCAACAGCCAAAACGATGGTAAGCACAGATACGATCAAGGTCTGGAGTTGTCTGCGTGCAGCATCTGTGATGTTCGTATGTATGAATAACGCGTAGCTCTGATCGCCAACGATCAGCGGCACGCCAACTTTGATCCCGTTAATCCCGCGTAAGGGTGCAGCGAAATCCAAGCTTTTATATATATGTCCTTTTAAAACGTCAGCAACCTCAGAAGATTGAATGCGCGGCTTCCCATTGACAGTAGGAATATCCCCGAATGAGTCTCCCTTGGCGTCAAATAACGTGAACAAATAATTTTCGTTTAATCGATTGCTTCCCGTTACAAAAGAATACAGGTTCTTCGGCTGCACTTCATTGCTTAACGTGACAATTTGTCGTCCAACGGCTAACATCTCGGATTGAAACTGCGTCGAAATCATATTCGTAAAAAAGTACATGGCCAACGGAAAAGCGACAAGAACACTTAGGACTACAATTGCTAAAAAGGTTACAACCACGCGCAAATATAACGATTTGATCATGCCTTCACCTCAAGCCTGTACCCTAAGCCGCGTATCGTTGTAATTTGAAAACCATCCGAGTAGGGCTCAAAGCGTTCTCGCAAACGTTTGATGTGGACATCAACCGTGCGATCGTCGCCTTCGTAATCCATCCCCCAAATTTGCTCAATCAGCTGCGTACGCGTGAAAATTTGCCCTGTATGACTTGCAAACTTATAGAGAAGCTCGAATTCCTTCAATGGCAGCGTAATCCGCTGATCCTGGTAGCGAACCTCATAAGTTGTACGATCAATGGTCATCCCGCCAATGAGAATGACTTGAGAAGAATGAATGCGATATCGCTTCAACAGTGCTTTGACTCTCATCACTAACTCAACGGGATCAAAAGGCTTTACTAAGTAATCGTCGGTGCCGAGCTGGAAGCCCTTCACCTTATGAACAGACTCACTCTTCGCCGTCACCATGAGTAAGGGCAGCTCCGGGTAATGAGACCTCAGTTCGCGGCACAGCTCCCAGCCGTCCATCAGAGGCATCATAACATCCAATACGACTAAGTCAGCAGGCAACGTAACCATGAGGCTTAGCGCCTCTTGGCCATTGCTAGCTTGCACAACCGTTAGGCCTTCCCCTGCCAAATAAACGCGAATGAGCTCTCGAATATCTGCGTCATCATCAACAACCATAATACGAGTCATGCTTGTTCCGCCTTTCTTACACCCTACAGTTAGGTCAGATAAACGATAGGATCCTTGGAGCCCGCTTCTTCAAAACCTTTCAACCGCAATCGGCAGCTGTCGCATTCGCCGCAAGCTTCTGCTTTTCCATTGTAGCAAGACGTTGTCAGTTCATAAGGTACGCCGATTTTCAAGCCTTCTTCTACGATCTTCGCTTTCGTCCAAGAAATCAAAGGCGTTTCTATTGTAATGCCCTTTCCTTCCACGCCAACCTTGGTAGCCAATGCGATTACCTCTTCTACCTTATGGATAAATTCAGGACGACAATCCGGGTACCCGCTGTAATCTAAAGCATTAACACCAATATAAATGGCCTGAGAGCCTGTCACTTCTGCATACGACGTGGCAATGGAGAGAAACAAGAGATTCCGTCCCGGTACGTAAGTCACTGGAATTTCTTCAGTCTCAGGAGCACTCGTCACATTGGGAACATCGATCGTATCGTCTGTCAATGCACTGCCGCCGAAATCACGCAGGAAATCCAGCTTAATAATTTTATGACGCGCTGCAACACCGTAATGCTCAGCAACTAGCTTGGCATTCTCAATTTCAATCTTATGACGCTGTCCATAGTCAAAAGAAATCGGAAACAAATCATAGCCTGCCTCTTTGGCTAATCCCATACATGTCGTACTATCTAAACCGCCGCTAAGAATAATAACGGCTCTTTTGTTATTTCCACTCATACTTCGCACCTCACTCATAGAATTAGAAAATGGCATTGTACACATGGCGTACAATGCCTTCAAGGCTAGACGCCTCGCATCGCTGGGTCCCAAATAATTTTGTGAAGCTGCATATTCAACTTCACCTTCGATAGTCCTTCAGCTAGCATCAAGTCAACCAGCTTACGCGGCGGCATCGTTTCCCACACGGGACTGAACATGGGCAGCGCCTTAGTCGGATACTTCTGTAGTACATCGACTGCCGTCTGGAAATCAAGATCGCTGCCGATCACGAACTTCAATTCATCCTGCTCGCGCAGCAGCTCGAAGTTGCTGTAGATCATCTGATCCATTTCACCTGAATCAGGCAGCTTGAAGTCCATCACATAGCGAACCTTTGGTGATGTGACTTGGTCTACGAATGGCGCTAAGTCAATCGCGCCGTTCGTTTCGATGTGCAGGTCATCGACCTGCTCGAGTTCAGCGAGCGCTTCGATCAGCGCAAGCGATTTGTTGCCATACAGAAGCGGCTCGCCGCCTGTAAGGCAAATATGCCGGGAGCGGAACGTCTGAACTTTGCTGATAATCTCAGCAATGGTCATAACGTTCTCCGCTTCCGCTGGAGGGTAGCTGTACGTGGTATCACACCATGTGCAGCGCAGGTTGCAACCAAAAAGACGGACGAAGATCGTCGGGAACCCCGCACGGGTTCCCTCCCCTTCAACCGTCTCGAAGATCTCGACCATGGGAATGCGGATATCACGCATTACAGATCCTCCTCCATCATCGAGCGAGTGATGGCTGCATAGCTAGTCGGCGTTTCCCAGAGGCGAATCTCGTCCAATGAAATAGCTGGATACAGCTTCTCATCCAGCAGCGCCTGGTGAATTTCTTCATAAATCCAAACCACCATATTCTCAGCCGTCGTATTCATCGGCGGCAGCACATCGTTCAAATATCGGTGATCCAAGCGATCAATCACACGTTCTTTCGCAATACGTTTAATATCTCCAAAATCAATTGCGATTCCTCGGCTATCTACTTTTCCCCGCATAATCACTTGCAGCTTATAAGTATGGCCATGTAGACTTTTACATTTTCCATCATAACAATGCAGATGATGCGCACTATCAAACGTAAACTCTTTGGAAATCAAAACGGATTTATGGTGATATTTCAATTGGTTCTCTTGGATGTCACGCCCCAACTCTTGCACATTTCTTGGGATTTCATAGCTCATTATTATCACCTCATCTATTCGAAAAAAACAGTACTCTACATTATATCATAAATAGACAGTTTGTCACCTTACTAGGATGGCATGGAAGAATTTCGCTCTTTCTTTTGCATCCAGTCTAGGTGTCCGCGGATTTCTTGCATCCGTTCATTCTCATCACGCAAGTCTGCTTCAATTAAAGCAGTTAACCGCTCAATTTGTCCAACTACAGAATCAGGAAGCTCGACTTCTTCAAGTGATTTTACAATATAGAGTAAGCATTGCAGAGTTTCGTCCATTAGACTCTTCTTTTTCCCTGTCAACACGACTTCGCTCAAAAAAACAAGGTGATTCAACTCTTTTTGCGTTAATTTCAAGAGGACAGCCCCTTTCTTTTTCCATTATCCAACATTTTACGACAACGGGAAAGACTCTCTTGACAATACGAACTATAACATTTAAGATTACAGTAAATTGTTATCGTGTTGTATACAGTTAGCAGTTTGATTTCCAAACACTAACGCATACGATTTTGGCGACTGAGCAATCATAGATAGATTTTATCCTTGGAGGGATCCTTAATGAGCACACAAGTACAAAATGAAGTTTTAAAAGTTATTGAAGATCGTCATTCCGTTAAACAATACCAAGCTGGGCACACAATGCCACAAGCTGATCTTGAGCAAATTCTAACTTCCGCATCCCTAGCACCATCTGCTTGGAATCTTCAACATTGGAAACTTCTTGTCATCGACGACCAAGCTCAAAAAGAGAAATTACTTCCAATCGCTTATGGTCAAAAACAAATCGTGGAAAGCTCCGTTGTTATCGCTGTTCTTGGTGATCTTGAAGCGAATAAAAACGCGCAAGCTGTTTTCGGTCCTGCTGTAGCTGGAGGCTTCCTTCCACAAGCTGTGATGGATACACTCGTTGCACAAATTGAAGGTGCCTACCAATACCCACAAGTTGCTCGTGATGAAGCTATTCGTAACGGTTCCTTGGCTGCTATGAACTTGATGCTTGCTGCTAAAGCGCTTGGCTATGACACTTGCCCAATGGGTGGTTATGATGCTGCTAAATTCGTTGAAGCCTTCAACGTTCCAGCGCGCTATGTACCGGTTATGTTGATCACTGTTGGTCTAGCTGCTACTCCAGCACGTTCTGCAGGCCGTTTCTCCCTTGATCAAATCACAGTTTCTAACACGTTCTAATCTTATAAAATGAATGAAAGGCATGACTCTCATGTTAGGATGAGAGATCATGCCTTTTTTGTGTACTAGTGATATTGTTCGGTCTCAAACAATATCTCATCGATCAATTTATTCCGATACAGCATGGATAAATTGAAGGTTTCGTATTCTTTCTCTTTATCAAGCTCGTCTAACAGCAAAGTCGCAATTAATTCCCGATCATCGGAATCTCCGGGTTCACGGAAATCAATAAATCCGGTAAGCTGCCGCGAGCTAATATCCACGGTTGCAGTTCCAATCGGTAAATCACCATACGATGTTTGATAGATTTCATACGATAACGTATCCAAATCGTCTCTGACCAGCACAATCGAGTAGTCATCACGCATTGGAATCCACATATCATCTTCTGATTGGATATCATCGACCAAATCCAGCATATCAATATGTGTTAATTCCACCGTATCCACCGTTTCTCCATGGTAAATCATATGGAACACGAACGAATCCGTTTGCTCTTCATTGAAGTCATCCACCATCAACTCCGTGACAATGTCCATCTCTTCATCAAATGGATCAAACTTCCATGAAATATCTCCGATTACCTCTGACCCATATATGTGTAGGACCGCTTCAGCAATCAGCTCTGCGTCCTTATCATACACATGATATTCCACACTGCTCCTGTTT
This sequence comes from Paenibacillus qinlingensis, assembly GCF_031455095.1. Taxonomy (GTDB): domain Bacteria; phylum Bacillota; class Bacilli; order Paenibacillales; family NBRC-103111; genus Paenibacillus_E; species Paenibacillus_E qinlingensis_A. The sequence goes on along the minus strand of NZ_JAVDSB010000001.1, from coordinate 146,052 downwards.
TCGTTCACGATAACAAGTTCATAGCCCTGTTCTTTCTTGCGTTCCTCTAGCATATCCAGCTGCTCGGGAGACAATTCAGAGTCCTCTTCATCCAAGCTGAGATCTTCCCTTAGCCAGGAGTAATCCAGTTCATCATCATGCAAGAGATCTACACTGTTTATAAAATCCTCCTGAAACGGTGATGGCTGAACCGCATGGTCCGTCACAATCACGAAATCATAATCACTATAGCTGACGGTTACCTCACACTCGGCGATTCCAAGTGCATCAATCACATCCTGAATATAGGATTGTGCAAAATCATATACAGCCTGCTTATTCACAATCGTAATGGATTGCTGCTCCAGATGAATCGCGCCTTTGAGACGATCCGATTCCCTGTAGACTAGCGTTAACGTACCGACAAACTCCCCATTGTACATAATATCGCAGACTTCGCCGCCTGCTGTTTTCAGGTCGGGTCTTAGCATAATATCGGCCACGACTTACTCGCCTCCTCTACAGATCTTGTGTCATTCTTCTGTATCATGCCCATTATCGACCAAAATATGAGTAATCAGGATATTCGTCTATACACTTCTGCCCCCACTTACATATCTTATCTTATAACAATCATCACGAAAGGAGGGAATGTCCATGTCAGTAGTAGGAGGTAACTCAGCAGCTGCGATTTTAGTTCTTTTTATCCTGCTTGTGATCATCACTAGTGCATTCGTTATCTAATCTTCATGTAACAACAAAAAGACGATTACCAGCCCTTTGAGGCATGGTGATCGTCTTTCTATTTGTTGGGGCATTATTTCGGTTGATTAAGCTTTTGTCGCTCTGTTTCAATCGCTTGAAGCTTAGCACCGATCATTTCTTTAGCGCCTGGTTTATCCTGCAGCTTGTTGAAAATCTCTTCCGCCCTAGCCAGCTTACCAGATCGCATAGCCAGCTCCCCAAGAGCAGCAGGTGCCTTCCACTCGCCGATGAGATAGTCGGCGCTAACGCTGCCGCGGTAATTCGGGAGAGTTTGGAGTGACTGCTTAATACTCACTTCGGCCGATCTCAGCAGTTCATCTGCTTGCCGCATACGCACCTGCGCTAGTAAATAATGCGCGTCTGGGAAATCAGGTGACTGCGCAAGCGCCTTGTGGCAGTAGGCTTCTGCTTCGGAATAGTTTTTGCGCTGCATCACGATTTGGATGAGGAGTCGGTAAATCTCAGACATGCGGCCAAAGAGTTTTGTTTGTAGGCCGAGGCGCTCGGCCTCAAGTAGCGCTGTTAGTGCTTGCTCCTCTTGGCCGAGCCCCAATGACTCCCGCCCGTAATACAACCAATGACCAGGATTTTCAGGTTCTTCTTCAACCATAAGTTTGAGTAAACGAAGATTGCGTTCTAGCTTGCCTTTGCTTTGAAGGACTGCTGGATCATAGCCGATATGATCCAGGCGGATTTTGACTGCTCTTCGATACGTATCAGGCTGATAAATGCCTTGCTCCGTTCCGATTTGTTCATGAATGCGTCCGTAGTAGCGAAGTCCTCGTTGTGCCGGGAACATCCGTACCTGAGAGAAATCGTGTTGAATCGTACCGTTTATTCGATTTAGATGCCAGATATGTAGGGCTGGAATGATGTCTAAATGGTGAAAAACACTGGCAACCTCGCGAATAGCTTGGACGTCCTCCGTAATCAACACCTCGTCAGCGTCGATCCAGATCACCCAATCCGTATGTACATGTTGTAGCCCGATGTTGCGTGCTGCACCAAAGTTGTCTTCCCATTCTATGGGGACAACCTTTACCTTCGGATATTGCATGGCGATCCGTCGTGTATCATCCGTTGATGAATCCACAAGCAGGATTTCATCAACTGCCCCTTGCAGGGCAACGATACATTTGGCAATATCCGCGGCCTCATTGCGCGATAAAATAGCCGCGGTCACTGTCACCTTGGGAACATACAAAAGATCTTCTATATCTTGGCGCAGCTCGCCAACTGGTATTTTCTCCATCGCCTTGTAGATGTGATTAACCCACTTTGCCTGCGGGTCTAGCAGCCAAGCCCGGTCGAAGACCCGCTTCGCTGCGCCTGCTTGTTGCTGAAGGAGCAGTGTTTCGCCTAGCATGACCCAGAGTTGCGCTTCGAGAGGTTTCTTGCGAATAGCTTGTGAAAGCTCGGCTTCGGCTTCTTGGAGCTTTTGGGATTGGATTAAAATGATTAAGTGATTATAATTCAACATCTGGATCAGTTGTTCGGTCTCAAGATTGGAATTGTAAACGTTCTAGAGCCACTATTTGCTTTATTTGCATCAGGATCAATCGTTAGAACGGTACTAGTATTTTGTATGTCATCGATTGTAATTACATACGAACCGGAATAGTAAGGCGCCACAGAAGCGGTACTGCTCACTAACACATTTGAACTGAAGTTAGTAGTAAAGTTATCCCAATCTGTTCCTAAGAAATACGGATATAAAGTATTCAGATTAACTTTGATTGTTCCTGACGTAATTTCTGGTTCTATGAGATTAAATACAATATCATTTTGGAACCATTCTTGTCCGCCACTAGTAGACGATAATAACTTTATTCTCGAACTTAAGGCTGGGCTAGTTCCTGCAACAAACTTTATTTTATTACTCTGATAAACGGAAGCAGTCACAGATTCGTTTTCTTCATGGTGTTGCTGGATTCCTACTAAACTTTTTCCTGAATCAAAGAAATACTTGGCAGGATCAATAGTATAATCACTCACACCAGCTTCATTACTTTCATACATATTAAAAGTTGGAGTCATTTTTTTATTAAAATCGTTTTGAGCCGTTTCTAACTTAATATTTACGCTAAAGTTAACTGGAAGATTATCTTTATCTGTCGCTTTCAAATTAGTAACGGTAAAAGGACCTGGATTACCTGATATCTGAGCTATGTTACTGAATGACAAAATACTTGCTGGCATGTTTAAAGTCGTCACGTTCCCACAACCATAATTGACATCAACAGCATATGTAAGATTTGTACCATCTATTGCGTCATAGAATATTTCACTTAAATCCAGTTCTGAACTTGAAGATAAATTCAATTTATTTCCTTGTTGCAAAAGATGATTTACGATCGAGTTATCAACATTAGGAAACGGAGGTTGCTTCGGATAAACGTTAACCGTAAATGGCTGCGATTCTGTTACACCACCATTACCATCACGTGCTACAATGGCAAATTTACTTACTCCTGGTCTATAAGCATTCAATACCCAGTAATCAGTAGCTCCCTCAGCTAAATTCTCCAAATATGCAGCTGGGTAACCTGTTTGCTGATCGTCATGAATTTGAATTACATCGACAGAGACCATATCTTCATCCGAGTCATTAAAATAGGTACTCAAACTATCATATAAATGTACCAATTGACCTTCTTCTAAATTATAATCGTGTATTTGATCTGGAAGAAGTTCAGGTGCATGATTTCCCAATTTTGTGCCTGGAGGTTTCATTGGTCCAATATTACTTAGAAGAAGTCCAACATCAGCTGGTAATGCGTATTCATTAGGACTGGTAGTTATTTTTTTCACAGCATCATTTATATCAAATTTTCTTTCTACTGATATGGATGGATCTACTGTCACATGAAACGTGTCTATTTCACAAGAATTAATAATCACTGTAAATGTGGCAGTCCCTGAGGAAACTGGATGAATTTTCAACAACCCACTTGAATCATAGCCCGGTTCGTTAAATGCAATCGCATCATTACTACTAGTTACTGTAAAAGATGGATAATCATAAATATTTTTTTTATAAATCAAATTTAAATCTAAAATATCTATATTCCCTGATTGTGGAACAAAAGTATCTCCCAGTTTATCATTGGAGGCATAAAACGTTGGTGTCGGCGCTTCAGTTGGCGGAGGTGTACTTATAGTTTCAGCATCAACTTGTGTTGAATCAAATAAAAACGGCGCAGCTACTAATGCAGTACCAACCATTATCGCGGCTGCTTTTTCTTTCTTAGAATATGACTTCACATCTTTCCCCACTACATATCACATCCATCGTCTATTAGTCTTTCATTTATTCTATCATAGGAAATAAGTACTAAAAACCCCTAAAACGACAAAAAACCTCAAAAACCGAGGTATTTTATCCGGATTTTATATTATAAACAGTACTTTCGAATTGCTTGATGTACGCCTTCATCATTATTAGAAGCAGTAACTGCGTCTGCCGCCTCTTTTACACCATCTGGAGAGTTCTCAACTGCAACACCAAGTCCTGCAAAAGCCATCATTTCGAGGTCATTATAGTAATTTCCTATCGCCATAATCGCCTGTGGATCAACCTCTAAAGAAGCTGCTAAAGCTTTCAAAGCATTCCCTTTATTCGCCTCAGGACTCATGACATCAATGAACAATTCACCACTGCGAATCATCCGTAGATTTCCATACAACTTCTGCTCCTCCCAATCCCGCTGGACACGATCCAAAACCTCAGATTGAGCAAAAAGAGTGAATTTTACAATCGGAACGCCAAGCTCTGAGACCGACGTCACAAGTTTAGGACTAATTAGAAATTTTTTATACATTTGCTTCTCATACTCACCGACACGCTCGATATACATATTGAAAGCCGTGCATACATCAAAGTGAATCCCTTCTCGCCGCGCGTAAGCTAACATCGATTCAATTTCGCTGATTTCAAAAGAAAACTCGTTCACTAACGACTGCCCTCGTTCATCCGCATGAACGGTTACTGCCCCATTATGTGTGATCATCGTTCCTTCTAGGCCTAATTGCTCAAGAATAGGCAACGTACTAGCAGGCGCTCTCCCCGTGCATAGTACAATGTGGCAGCCTTGATCATGAACTTCTTGAATGGTTTCAATGGTTTGGTCTGTTAATTCGTGATCATCATTCAAAAGTGTTCCATCAACATCCAGTGCGATTAATCGATAGTTCAAGGTATTCTCTCCCTCGTCGCTTTTTATCAAATTATTGTACCATAAGCACAATTACAGTTCACCGAATTTACAGTAAAAAGACAGTTATCGGTCGATAACTGCCTCCCACTTCATTGAACCCGATGCACACCAACAGATTGCTGCACATTCCCAATGATTTCGACTGGAATATCCTCCTTTTTGATAACACCATTTCTGTATGTAATCTGAAAATGAATCGTTTGAAGCCCTCGGGGCAATCCCTCCGAGAAGGATAAGAATTGGGTATCAAAAAGCTCACCCCTAAACATTGTGCTATCACCTAACTCGGGTACTAATTTTTCCAATACATATAAAGCCTGCCCGTCCAAGCCCATCGTGTCAATCCAAGCAATCACTTCCTCAACTGGGGCGGGTGCACTCTGGCTGCTTACAACAAATATCTCCCCGGAATAAAACGATTTCGGAATTACATCTGTTTGGTGCCCCATTTCATTATGAAAAATCAACCATTGCGCCGTGTAAGTGACTTCCGATTGAATTGTAAGAGGTAAGACTATAATTGTTTTAATCGCAGTTGAAGACAATAAACCATCTGTAACAGTCAAGGTCACTTCGTAATCACCAGGTTCAGTAACCTTCTGCAAGAAGTTGATGGATGTATACGTTTTGACAACACCAGTTGGCTCCTGAACGGTCCATAAGTAGGTGAGTGCATCACCGTCAGGGTCAAAAGAACTATTTATGCTGTTCATCATATCCCCTTCCCAAACAGGCTTTGGCGTCCAATCAAAATCAGCAATCGGCACTCTATTAATGTAAAGCCAAGTCTGCGGAGAATAGCTAGACCACACAAAACCATCAAACACGCGCACTCGCACTCGCAGCTTTTGTCCCGCAGGCAAATCAGTTGGTAATTCCCAACTCCCCGTATTTAAAGTTGAGTTTTGTTCGCGTATGCCGCTATCCACCACTATAACATCATTAGCTTCATTCGTGACCTCTATTTGAAAATGTGAAAATAACGTGCCAATGTCAGGGTCGGTCTGATTCCATTCCAAGGTCGGTCTTGTTGTGCTAACAATCGTCGGTGTTGTTTGTGTGCCAGACGGATTGGACATAACTGCCGTCGGGGGACTATTGGAAGTCATCCAACCGATGTCTGACCAAGCTGAGTAAATCCCACTGGATGACATTACCCTCACCTTAACTTGTAGCTTAGCACCTAAGGGAGCGTCAACTGTCATTGTCCAGGATCCAGTAGATTTCGTCCTATCTGCGACAGGAACACTGATGTACCCATAATCAATAACGTTTCCTGCTTCGTCACTAACATAAACGATTTGATAGCTAATATTATTGAACTGAGGATCATTTTGATTCCAGGTGATCGTTGGTTTTCTTGATGACATTCCAGAAGGATTGGCGAGAGTGCCGGTAGGGTACGTTAATTGTACCGTAGGCGGTATGACGCTTCCTAGGAAACCATCATTACTCCATTGAGACCACGTAACCTCATCCTTTACACGCACCCTGATTCGATACTTGTAGTTGATATCCCCGGTGACCGTACTTGCAATGTAACTGTACACAGAATCCTTAGAGCTGAAGGCTTTTACCCCGGAACTCATCTCGTACTCAGTGACAGTTCCCCACATATCTTTGCTGATTCGCCCAATGTAAATCTCGAAGGCAGTAAAAGTGGTGTCAGGATCAACGTCAGTTTGACTCCAGTTTATGGTAGCATTACAGCCAACACAGAAGTAATCTGGCTTATCGACGGAACCCCCCGGATAGATTAGAGATACGCTAGGTGGGTTGTTTGGACGTGCAGCAACATCAATTATCTCGGAGACTGGCCAAGACCAAGCACCATATTCGTCTTTAACCTGCAAAACAATGGTGTAAGTTCCTGAATCATTCACACGATCTAACTTCGAGTTCACGACATTTCCATCAGGAGTGATGTAATACCACCGCTCTTCGATAATACCGCGGTTTGTCTCATACCCAACATCAGGAGTTAATGTTGAATAATCGAAGCGATCAGGGTCGTAATTCTCGGTAGTGTACGCAATTACCCCGTTAGGTTGCATAACTGCTGTAAAGGCTGCAACAGGTCTACGATGAACTGTTATGGTTTTCTTGAATGTATTGGAATTTTTACGATAAGAGTCAAATACCATGCTAGGAAACTTGTAGATTAATGCCGGATACGGATCGTCTTTAGCTTTCAAAGAAATATCCCACTTACCAACACGATCAAAAATAGGTTGCCCGGTTGTGAAACTTTGTCCGCTTAGTGGAGATAACCCTCCGTTGTTTAAGAACATCGGAGTATGCGTGTAGGTCCATGCGAATGACCCTGCAATAGGATCAAGCTCAGGATCATCAAATTTGATGTTATCGTATTTGAGTTCAGCAAGGTTGGTCTTTTCGTCGAGAATCGCGTAGTCAGCAGCCCACAAGTCGGCTTCGACATAAGCCTTGGTAGTCATTACGCTATATTGAACGAATGACTTATCCGAGAAAGCACCAAACTTCCCGCTAACTGGGAAACTCTCATCAATGATATCGCTGAAGTAGTTAACCTTGTTGACCCACACATTTATCATGTTACCAGCAGTTCTAATTCTGACGTTGTAACTCTTACTGTCTTGAATATTGTACGGTGAGGAGGAAATTACTGTCCGCACACCATTAATATACTTAGACAGGAACATTGTTACTCCGTCGAACTCCAAAGCATAGCGATTCGTTCCGTCTTGCATACGGAACGAATAACCAAATAAATTAGTGTCAATCTTGTTTTGTTCGGTTTTAAAGTTGAATGTTAACTCGGCATCATTTAAAACGTTTGGAGATATAAACTGCCCGTACTGATAGCGTTGGATGTTAACTGGAGGAGCATTATCCACAGGACCTTTATCGATCCAATAAACGGTATCACCATAAGGAGGACTGTTGTAGCCAGTTACCCATGAATGAATCATGTAAGACGACAAGAGTAGTCCGTCACCAACGTACTCGGTTATTCCACGTTCCCCGATAGTTTCAGTGGCACTTGAGAAGAAGCCAAGTGTACCAGCTACACGGAATGAGTTGCCCCCAGTTTGTATGTTGCTGCATTGATTGTAGATAGTAGCGGCACACCAACCGGATTGATAATTGCCCCAAGCATCAACATGCATGTTTTTAGACATACCGTTAAACGGCACGCCACCCCACGCCCAGACACCACCAGTTGTCATATCGATGACGTTGTTAACCGTAGAGTAAGTATCACCCCACGACCCGGCAACACTGTACAAGGTTCTGGTCAAAATCGTGTTGTTGGTTGAGTTTACGATCATCGTGTTGATGTTATTCTGCCAATCGTAAGTCCAAGCGGCGCTGAATGACAAGTTATTTCCGCCAGTTCTTGAGCGCCAAACAACTTTGAAATTCTTATCATACTTGGCGACGTACACACCTAACGCCAACTCAGGGAAAAACCTGACGTTACGATCTGTGGGGGTCATTGCATTACCGGCACTATCCCGACAAGTCTTGGTCTCATAAAAATAAGTATTACCAAGATTGTCCTTGTATGGTTGTTGTGCTTGGGCAAAGGAACAGCTAGCAGTGTCGTATTGGGCCGGAACAAAAGATCTGGGAGTCTCAGTCTGAGGCCATTGGACGTATTTCTTTTCGTAAGTCACATAAGTTGTTGGGTTGTTGGTAGGGATCGTACCAGTTTTCACGATATTACCATAAAGATCGACCTCGTAGAAACCATCGCCAAAATAACCATTTGCGCTGTAGGAACCACCGCTATCAGTAAGGATGAGGAGATGATCGTCTTTGGTTAAAGTCATTTTGACACCAACCCCAGGGGCATCGAAACAAGCAATTAGTGTGCCAGTTAAAGCTTTGTAGGAGCAAGCACCATATCCATTCGTGTACTGCGGGTAAGACACGTCACCGTCGTCTCCACCGGTATATGTTGTGTACTTTACAGGAACAGACTTACTGAATACCAAATAAACTGTCTTTTCAGCAAGATATGGTTGAACGGTGGCTCCTACGATGTCAGTCATTTTAATCGTAGTGCCAGTATTACTAGAATTTATGAAAACTGGGACATCCCTTGTGGAAGCCAATTGCCCTGTAGGAAGACTGTCTCTATTTAGGATATAGTCGTAAGGACTACCATCTAGCCAAAAATGCTTGAGCGTAAAGGTTGCAAAACATCCTGAACAAGGTGTACCATCCATTATAAATTCTTGTGAGTAACGACCTATCTTGTTTTTGTTTAACGCATAAAATATTTGCGCTGGGTTATCGTAAGATGCAGTCCCAGTGAAATACAAATGAGTCTTGTCTGACGAGATAGGAGTTGCACCACTAACCCAATTCCCAGGTGTCCCATCCGCTTTTGGATAAAATAAAGGTTGAGAATATCCCGAAGTAGGTGCCGTCATGGCTTTGTAGATCGACAAACCATTCCTGCCTAATCCGTTATCATTGAACTGTGTGGTGTAAGCTGTAACAGTTCCGATACCTGCAGGAGTGCTTACGATGTTTACGCCAGCTATTTGTGACTCTTTCCCCTTACCCGCACCAGTTGCTAAAGTTCCGTTATCTTCTTGCCAATTGTAAGTTGGAAGCTTACTCAACGCGTTATTAGTGTTGGTGGCAACCAGTGGCCAATTAGCCATGATGTCCCCAGACTTGTAGATGGTTGGTGGGTTAGAATCTGGATTGGGTCCGTTACCTGTAAGATCGAATGACACTTCAGGAGCTTGGTTGGTAACATCCATTATTGTGGACTCAGCTTCGGCATATGCACCAAATTCCTCGACAGCACGTAATTTGAATTGATACTTACCGATTTTTGTTGGGTTGAATGTAGACTTGTAGAGGTCGCCTGAGATAGATTCCCAAGCCTCTTCGTTCAAATCACCATCATTGTCTTTGTCATACTTCATTTGCCAAAGAACTTGTGTGATCGTGTCACCATCCGTACTGTAGGATTCATTTAAAATATCGTAATCTTCGCCACGAATACCTAAAGCAGGTGCGTTTATTTTTGCAATGGGGGGATAATCGGGGTGTACAATAATGTTACAAGTACTGTTATCTTCAGATGCCAGTCCAGCGGAATCATAAATTTTTTCTAATGTAACCGACACAGTAATATCCGCCAAACTATTATTTTCGTAAGAGGACAATTTATTGGTCCAAACATCCTTTGAATGGTCGATTGTTCTGCCCATTGGGCTACGACTTTTATCAGCGTTGATAACATTAGGGGCTAAGGGATGATTTGCTTTGACTTCCGAGGGTGCAGAGCACATAGGAATTGGGTTTGGCTTCACAATGTTTATTATTGCTGATCGTCTTCCGGATTTAGCACCACGGGTGTCGGAAGCAGTAACTGAAACAGTGTGCATACCTAATACGTCCGCTCTGATGTTACGGTAGGTATCCCCATCGTAAGCTAGCTCGTTGAACCCATATCCTACTGAGGTATCAGCAAGGTTCCTAATCCAAGGATCGGAACTCCCTTTGAAATCCCAGTTGAAATAGAAGCCATCACCTTCTGGATCGTAGGGTTCGTTAGGTGTGCGCGTTTTGTCTTTAATGATACCAAGGTCGATCATGCTACCGACTACAACTTCATCAATTGCGGGGAAATTGTTGGTGTTGTGATTGGTGAAGAAACCCGGTTGGAAAAATGGGGGATTGTTGTTACCTGCCGCGAGAGTAATAGTAAAGGGCTGAGGGCCGACTATCTTAGAACCTCCACAACTAGAGAATATCTTCATGGTGACATTTACGGTTCCTTCACCCATTCCCCTCGGATATGGTGGTCCAGCAAAGCTACCAGGTGAGGGGCTAGATGTGTTTACGACACCATCAGCAATGAGACCATCTTGCTCGAATATGAATCCGAAACGGGAAATTTTGCAAGAGTTACCGCTACCATCAGTTCCATTAACCGTTACGTTAACCGGCATCGCCCAGTTATCGTCACCGTATGGCATAGTGGTCTTATCCAATGTGAAGCTTCCGGTAATCTGCTCGGGAATAGGTGTGGCGGCACATCTGGCTACTGGCGTTATAGTAATTAACTTACTGTTGTCTCCGGTATTACTCTCGCCCGGAACAGTGTCAATGAAGACCCCAACACTGTACATTGAAGTACCTGCGAAAGTCTTGGTGAATGTTTCATTCTTTGGAGTCGTTGCCGCCAGGCCAGTGTAGTTGTACGTTTGCAATAAAGAGCCATCGACCATAACCTTCGCAGTAAAAGCTGTGGTTATTGCTGAGCCTCCCGTGTTCGAGAAACTGAAGCTGAAAGTTGCTGGTTTTCCCGCTTCGACACACGAAGGTGCTGTGATGGCAACGCTACTAAGATTGGGTGCGTTTGGTGGGGGCTCGTATTCGACGATTACTTCGCTGTCGTATTCGTAAGTGGAGCCTTGGAGGTCGACGAGGAAAGCTGAGTAGTATGTTGCAACTCTTGCGATGTTTGTTGGGGGGATTTCGTACATTGAGTCGAAGCCGTCGACAAAATCAGTGAAGTCTTGATGGAATTTAACTCGGTATTCTCCAGCGTTGTTGGCGTTGGGGGTGACACTTACATTGCTAATTGCGGATGACCTAGGGGTTCCAGTTTTACCATTAGGACCGGAGATTATCAATGAAATATCATTATTTACCTCAGCTTTGGTTGCAGTAACTCCGGTAACAACAGAATCAGGTACCTCCACACCACCAGAGGTTTTGTAGCCCCTATCAGCATCTCGTACAGCGCTCATACTAAGTGATCCTATTTCTGAACTGAAATCAGCAGAATGACATCCAGGATATCGTGTCATTTGGTAACCGTTAATGGTATCCTCAGGAGTGGTTGTACGAGCGGATTTATGATAAGCGGCTGGGCCGAAATTATCCGGACCACAGCTTATCTTTTTAGCGCTCCCATACTGATCAAATACATCGGCGTACCAGTTGGATCCTTGTGAACCTCCTGGGAGATACCTGTACCAAGCGTAATAGCCTTGAGCAGATTCATTACCTATTGAGGTGACGGTTATCGATGTACCACTATGTGTGTCATTAATCGGACCGGAATAGTCTTTTACGCCTATAGCAGACGGCGGAGTTATATCTTCCCCATTATGTGTAATTTTCTTGATGACATTACCCGTTGGAATGTTTGTGATGTTAACTAAGCCACCAGATAAATAACTAGCAGCAGCGTAATACTTTGAATTTTTCTCCTCAGCGCCCCCATAAGGGAAAGCTATGCCAGAGGTTACCGTATTTTGAGGAGCGGCTAATGCTATTAGCTCCTCACCTAAGTATTGTATAACGTTGGACTCCAAAGCCATTATAGCTAAAAGCGAAATACTTAACATTTTGACACGTTTTCTTACCAAACCTAAATCCAAATTAGATTCCCCCCCTCCCATCAGACCCGAATATTACTCAAGTGCCCTTTGAGTGGATACAATGACTTTGGTTGCGATGCTAACTGGTGGTTTGGCTGGAAGAGATACAGCAATATCTACCCCGCGAGTGGCCACAGTACCCTCTTTTGGCAGTATAAAAGCTGCAGTATCTCCGAATTTATCTCTGAATAGCGTAGCTAAAGAGTTAAGTTCACCCGCTTTAAAAGCTTCCATGTTCGGGGACTCAAAACCACTAAATGTCATTCCCAAACCATAACGACCAGGGTAGGATTCCGGATCATTGTTGAATACGGTATGAGATTGAACTAAGATAACATAACTTTTTGGATAATCTTTAACTAACGGCATCAACTTACCGGAACGCTCAGTTCGATCAAACCAGTGAAGTGTGTCGATGTCCCCCAAAAGGTGACGGTGAGGATCATTTGGGTCTTCCATATCGATAGCTATAACTTGGTCGATTTCTCCTTTGTACTTACCATCAGCGGACGCGTAGGCTAACTTGTCGGGAGTCCACTCCTTGCCAGTATTTATCTTTCCACCAAAAGCCGGAATCATAGAAAAGATATTAGTACGTTTAAGTTGCAACTCAGCTTGTCCAACAGCTGTTTTATCAACAGGAAGTTTGCCACCTTCATTCAAAGTAAGAATACGCTCTATGATTGTAACGGACTGCGCACGAGTCGTAGATCCATCAGGTGCTAGTTCCCCGCCAAACATACCTTGAATCAAACCTTTGCTGGACGCTGTGTACATGGCACCTTGATCGTTGATACTTACGTGCTTTTGTTGCAACAAAGGATCTGTCGCACGCACGGATACTTTAGCCATTTCGAGACGAGTCAGAGGATTTTGCAAGAACTCATTAGTTACACTTTCTTCCCGAACCAGCCCTTTTTCAACAGCAGCCTTCACATAAGGCACAAACCATTGACTACCCTCAGTCATGCCTTCAACTTTTAAACCACTTGCGGTTACAACCATCTTGATAAACTCCGCACCTGTTACATAATTTTCTGGACGGAATGTACCGTCGCTGTAACCGTCAACATATTTGTGATTTACCGCGGTTGTAACCGTTTCTTTAGCCCAATGATTCTTCAAATCGGGAAACTGGTTTGTTTGATCTGCCAAGATTGGGAACGCCCCTAACAAAGAAAAAGCTAAAACAGAAGATAACGCCACTAAACTCTTTTTCAAAAAAATTCACTCCTTAATAATGATTTCCAATCCAATAATTGGTAGTATCTCATTACATAACTGTTAATGTCTACCTAATTATTCCATGAACAGCAAAAAACCACCCAACGATCGCTAATGAAAGCGATAATTAGGCGGTTCTTCCGCACACATCAAATTTCTTATTCTGAAAATACCATATTTTAGTATTTTTGTATATCGTTATTTTTGTGTCTCATGTGCATGCTGCAAAGCCAGAAGTTCCTCTGCATGCAGTTCTCTGACCTCACCTAAGGCTAGATTAGCATCTAACGTCAATGGCCCCATTGAAATTCTTTTTAGATAGACAACTTGCTTGCCTACAGCTTGGAACATTCTTTTCACCTGATGGAATTTGCCTTCCATGATGGTTAATTCAATTTCAGAAGGGATGCCCTCCGATTCATTACCAGATTTTAAAATATTAAGCTGACCTGGCAGCGTCTCATATCCATCATCTAAGGTAACACCTTGGGCGAATGCTTCACGGTCCGACTCATTCACTCCCCACTCTACTTTTGCAAAGTAAGTTTTTGGAACGTGCTTGCGCGGTGAGAGTAGGTTGTGGGCGAGTTTGCCGTCATTTGTTAGCAAAAGAAAACCTTCCGTATCCTTGTCTAGACGCCCCACGGGGAATACTTCGAACGGCGCATAAGCCTCGTCCAATAGATCAACAACCGTGCGATCCCGATTATCTTCAGTTGCGGAGACAACCCCCTGCGGTTTGTTCATCATCAGATAAACAAACTCGCGGTAAGTGACAACCTCACCATTAACGGTAATGTTGTCTTTATCGGGATTCACTTGCATCCCACTGTCTTTGACTTTTACACCATTCACGTAGATAGCGCCTTCCTTGGTAAGGCGTTTAAGTTCAGAACGTGTGCCTACGCCTACATGGGCGAGTATTTTATCGAGCCGTTGTGTTTGCTTCATGACCGTTTAGGTCCACCTCCAACCTGGCGGGTATTCGTTCTTCAGCATCCCATCGAGCCACTTGCCCCAGCCGACGGGATGGTCGTCAATGCAGACCAGGCAGTAGCCTTTGGCTGCCTTGGTTTCTTCCGGATCGCGGAGAATCTCGCTCTCCGCGACTTCGAGCGTCTCGCCCTTCAGGTACCGAAGGGCTCGCTCGTCGCTCGAAGCCAAGCTCAGCGCTCGCTTGGCTTCGCGCAAACGCAGTCCCATGGCTAGCGCATGGGACGGTTCAAATCGGCCGCGGTGCAGCGCGCCGATGTACCAGCCCGGCCGCACGACTTTCAGTCCGTGCAGCTCGGGCAAGCCCGCCGGCGACGCGTACGCGTGCTCGCCGTAACAGACTAGCCGCCTCAGGGCGAAAGGCTCGCTGCGCAGCAGCTCACCGGAGAACGCCTCCAGCGGCTCCAAGCTCACCCCCGTGCTAGGTGGTGCCTCAGCACGGCTCTTCCCGCGTAGCGCGGGACGCCCGCTACGCTTTCCAGCTGCCGCCACAAAGTCGGCAGCCCCCGCACTTGCACTTGCCCTATCACTTATGCCTTCGCTCGCACCCACTCTCTCCCCAACCCCACTACCCAAAACCGCCAAAAAATGCCCCTCACCCTTCAACTTATGAGGCCACAACCTTGCCGTCCCTGCCACAGCAGCTTTGGCCTTTGAACTATATCCATCCGCTTCACACCACGGTTCTCTCAACCAATCCGGTCGCCCTGCGCTAAATCCCGCAATAGGCACCACGTCGAACGCTGGATGCTTGTCTAGAAACTCGGCAATCTGCGCCTCATTCTCCTCCGGTGAGAACGTACATGTCGAATACACGATTCTCCCGCCAGGTGCCAACATCACCGCGGCTTGCGCCAACAATTCTCGCTGCATGGCAGCAAATTCCTGAACAGAATGGCGCTCCCATTGACCCATCATTTCTTCTTCTTTGCGAAACATGCCTTCCCCTGAACAAGGGGCATCAATCAAAATCTTATCAAAATACCCTTCAAAAGCAGTCAACATCCGTTCTGGTTTTTCATTCAACACAACGGCATTTCGCACACCGAGAAGTTCAAGATTTTTAACTAAAGCTTTAACCCGATCTGAATGAATATCGTTGACAACAAGCACGCCTTCACCCTGCAGCTTCGCAGCGATTTGCGTCGATTTCCCGCCAGGTGCTGCGCACAAATCAAGAACCCGCTCCCCCGGTTTTACCCCTAGTAGCTCCACAGGTGCCATCGCACTCGGCTCTTGAATGTAATAAAGACCTGCATGGTAATACGGATGCTTGCCTGGACGTTCACCTTCTTCATAGTAAAATCCCTCTGGTACCCAAGGTATCGCCGTTAGATGAAATGGACTCCTCTCCAAAAACTCCGCACGCGCTATCTTACCAGAGTTTACTCTTAACCCAAACACGCGTGGTTCGTCATAGGAAGCAAGAAACTGCTCAAATTCCTCTTCACCCAGTAAATCAATCATTTTCTCCCTAAAAAGGGGAGGTAACTGCTTCGCCATTCGACATCTTCGCTTTCTATATAAAATCCCTGATCATTAGGCACATTTCTAATTCCATGTAACGTTGTAACGGTATTATAGCTGAGTTGTCACGAAACAGCCAATATTTTTACGAAATCGGACAGGATATGCTATACTTTTTATAGAAGGTAATAGAAAGTAGACATTATAAAGAGGTGCATATATGAAGAAGCTGCTTATTTATTTAGGCATTGTAGTTGTTTTATTCGGTGGTCTCTATTTCGTTAATCAGCAATCTACCAAATCTTCGGACAAGGCGAATGCTGGCAATCCTTACGGTGTTGCAGCATCCAAATTAAATCCTGAGACCGTGAAGCAGCTGAATGATCCGAACTATCAGAACTTGATTTTACCAAAAGATTTGGATGAAAGATTGAAGAACAAAGAAACATTTTTCCAATACTATTATGCGTCAACTTGCCCTCATTGCAAAGTGACGACACCTGTTCTAGTTCCTATTCAGAAAGAACTGGGTCTTGATGTAAAACAATTCAATTTGGAAGAATTCAAAGATGGATGGAATAAATATAAGATTGAATCCACACCTACACTTGTTTATTACAAAAACGGTGTTGAAGTAGATCGAATTGTCGGCGGTGTTCCTGAAGCTGGTTCCACAGTCGGCAATAAGCCTGAAGTATTCAAATCCTTTTTCCAAAAGTATAAAGGTTAATGCCAAGGTTAATGCCATTAACTACTAGTAACAACCTACAAAAGGACTTCTTCACCTCATGGTGAGAAGTCCTTTCTCTTTTCAATCATGCTCTGTACTTGCCGGAGGATCCAACCTCAATTCTTTCACAAGCACCAAGAGTTCATCATCAAGAATCACAATGTTCAAGTCATACGGAAGAAACGGCTCCTCTTTCAATTTCAGAAGCTTCCCTAGATAAATCTCACTATCTTTTACTAAAAGACCAAGATCAATGCCTAACGAATGCGCAGGATATGAAGCTAGCTTGTCTAAACCCGCACTAAACAGTTTAATAGAACCGTTCGGATTGCCATTCCCATGATGATAAAGGCCTACTGCAATCTGCAGCAGACCTTGATATAACAGATTTCGGCCTTCCTCGAGCCAAAGCTCTTCCATCACTTCATGACATTCGAAATAATCCCGCTGATCGTTAAAATAATACAGAAAAGCGACATATAACCGGTCATATTCGTTCATGGCTTAGTTATTATCTCCTTTTTTGGCTCTTGAGATAGCAGCTTCGATATCGGCAGATAAATCACTAAGTCCTTCTTCTGTTTCCCAAATCTCATTGAATCGCAACTGGAACTGAGCTGCTTCTCGTACACGATGATAGAAGTATAATTCTTGTATGTTGCTCAGAACACGATTGATCAGATTGGAATTATCTTCGAACATCCGTTGGGAGGCCACAATCTCTCCGCGAATACTCGACATTTCTTGATCCAATTGATAAGCAGCTTCTGCGGCTTTACTTAAACGAGCCCGCACCTCAACTGGCAATTGCTCTTTATATTTATAATTCAAAGAGTGCTCAATCGTTGCCCAGAAGTTCATGGCTAGGGTTCGAATTTGCACTTCCGCTAAGATTTTCTTCATACCAAGTGCGGTTTGTACAGGGTATTCAATAATAATATGAAAGCTTCGATACCCACTTGGCTTTTTATTTGTAATATAGTCCTTTTCATATACGACACTCATATCTTGTCTGCTGCGGATAAGCTCAGCCAGACTTTCCGTATCTTCTACGAATTGGCACATAATACGAATGCCTGCGATATCTTCAATTCCTGACTCTAACTGGTCCATCGGCACACTTAATCGCTTCGCCTTCTCCAACACACTTGAAATTTTCTTAACACGCCCCGTTACAAATTCGATGGGTGCGTACTCTTCACGACTTTTAAGTTCGCCACGTAATGTTTTGAACTTTACTTTCAACTCTTCTACCGCTTGCTCATAAGGCAGTAGAAATTTCTTCCAGTCTCGTCCATCCATCCATGTATCCTCCATCCTAAATGAAGTTAGTGCGAATCTATCCCTATTGCCTGGGAAATATGTGTGAAGCCATCTTTCTTCAATAATTCTTGAAGCCCATTATTTATGCGGCCTAACAGTCCAGGTCCTTCGTAAATTAATGCCGTATATACTTCAACAAGGCTAGCCCCAGCACGGATTTTGTCATACGCATCTTGCGCGGTAAAAATCCCGCCAGCCCCAATAATCGGCAGCTTGCCATTCGTTAATTGGTACACACGTCGAATGACATCTGTTGAACGTTGTGTAAGCGGCAAACCACTTAACCCGCCTGCTTGTTCGCGATTGGCATGTCGTAAACCTTCTCTGCTGAGCGTTGTATTCGTTGCGATAATCCCAGATACTCCACTTTCTTGAATGATCTGTACCGTAAGAACAAGCTCTTCATCCGTTAGATCTGGCGCAATTTTGACAAGCACTGGCTTCGTCGTACAACCATGCTTCTTATGTTGCACCTGCATCTCATCACGAACGGTCGACAACAAGCGCTTCAAATCATCGCCATGTTGTAAATTACGCAAATCAGGTGTATTTGGTGAGCTTATGTTTACAACAAAGAAATCACCATATGTATATAACGCTCCAATACAAGCGCGATAATCTTCCTCGGCCTGCTCATTTGGCGTCGATTTATTTTTCCCTATGTTTACTGCTACTGGAATTGCGCGTTTCCCTGTCTTCTCCAGGTTATGTGCCATCTCAGCAGTACCTACATTGTTAAAGCCCATGCGATTAATAAGCGCTTTGTCCTCAGGTAGACGGAACAATCGCGGCAACTCATTACCAGGTTGTGGTTTAGGTGTAATTGTCCCCACTTCCATAAATCCAAAGCCTAATTGTGAAAATCCTTTTACCGCTTTCGCGTTTTTATCCAGACCTGCAGCAAGGCCCACTGGATTACCGAAATGTAATCCCCATAATTCCTGTGATAATTGCGGTGATTCTGGCACCCCATACATGGATTTAAGCAGCTGCTTACCTCCTGGCATATTACCTACAACACTGAGGCCGTCAATCGTCAAATGATGCGCTTTTTCCGGATCCATTCGGAACAAAACGGGCTTGGCTAACTTCTTATACAGCATGTCCTATGCACTCCGTTCTCTAAGTACTCTAACAGTCAGTTTAGCTGACAATGTAGAAATATGCAATCCACTCCACGTCTTTAACCTTGTATTCACACAAAAAATCCCTGCGCCACGAAGGTTGCAAGGGAATGCTCTAATACTTATATATGCTTGTTACACTTCGGTACGTTGCAGCAAGCGTTCCAAATGCATCGTTAAATATCCCGTCTCATCGTCAGGTACTTCTAATTGCAGGGAGTCACTTAACATTAACGATAGAACCTTCGCTTTGACATACGTATCGCCGTATTCTTCTTTAATTTTGGAAAGGAGTGAATTTTGAAGTGTTTTCTTTTGCTTTACTCGCTCAATCACACCTTTTAGATGGGAGATAAAACGAAGCGTTGAGAATGAATCATCAAAATTAAAACCAAGCTCCTTTGCGGATTCAATCGTTTGAGACACCACTCTAACCACCGCTAGAGAATCAGATGCTTGCTCTTTCTTACGCGCACTGTTGAAGTGCATCGTCAAGAATGCAACCTCATCTTCGGGTAATTTAACATCCAGATGCTCATTCAAGAACTCCACAGCTTTCTTAGCTACCTTATATTCTTCGGGATACATGTAACCAATTTCATAGGCAAATGGGTTCGTAATGAATATTCCGCGTTTCTGCCGCTCTACTGCAAAATTAATATGATCAACAAGCGATGCATGGATTGTTTCTGAGAAATCGCCTTCCAGCATGCTCTGTGCGTAGGCAATGACTTCTTCCGTGATCCCGATAATCTTGACATCTACGGCATTTAAAATTTGTTCATAGTTCTTCAGTACTTCCGATGTATGTAAGAGGAACTCCTGGGTGATTTCACCTTCCCCAATCAGCATACCCGGTGTTTTCTTGAAGCCTATTCCCTTACCAAAAGCGATGGAATTTTTCCCTGTGCTTAAGTGCGCCATCACGACGTTATGGGATAGAACATGTATGATCGTCCGTTCAATCATAAGACACCTCCCAATTTATTGTTTCGGGGTCCCCGCAAAGTAATGTCTAAACTCTTATCGAAGCAATTCGACGTAGTATGACCGCTTTGAATGGTAAGTTTAGACGCCGATTGAGCTAAAGCTCAATGCGGACGGAATAAACTTCGAAGGCATACGTCACTTTGTGGGGTATATTTAGGCTTGTCCTGATTATTTCTCATTTATTCCCAGCAATGGTTTAATACTTTCACGAATTTGTTCCGACTCTGTACCAAAAACAACATGAACGTTGCCTTTTCCTAGCCGAATGACACCAATCGCTCCTAATTCCTTAAGCTCACTATCGTTTACAAGCACCTCTTCTTTCACAAGAAGACGTAATCGTGTAATACAAGCATCAATGGATATAATATTAGAAGCACCGCCAATGTAGGTCAGAATCCTTGATGGCCGGTCTTCCTTAGCTGGTATCTCAACAGCAGGTTCGATTTCAATATTGTGCTCAACGTCATCCTTACTCGATACTTTCATCGGAAAGAAATGTAGATAAGCTCTGAAAGTTATAAAATAAAGAATGAAGTACACAGCGCCTAGTAGTAAAATCCAGTACGGATTCGTCGCCAAGTGCCAGTTCAGCACAAAATCAATAAAGCCTGCCGAGAAGCCAAATCCCATTTTCACTTGAAGTATATTCATAATGAGCATCGAGAAACCCGTAAGAACGGCATGAATAACATACAGACCAGGAGCTACAAACATAAATGCAAATTCAATCGGTTCTGTAATACCTGTTAGAAAACTTGTCAGAGCCGCTGTTAGCATCACAGGTGCTACAAACTTCCTCGAAGTAGCAGACGTGCTGTGCACGACAGCAAGCGCTGCTGCTGGCAATCCGAACATGATAACGGGGTAGAATCCTGTCATGAACATCCCTGCTGTGGGATCCCCTGCGAAAAAGCGTGAAATATCCCCATGGACCACTTTGCCTGCTGGTGTAACGAAATCACCGATTTGAAACCAAGCTATATTATTAATGACATGATGAAGACCTGTAGGAATGAGGAGTCGATTCATGACGCCATAAATGAAAACTCCTATGTTTCCGTTATCTACAATCCATAATCCAATTTCACTTATGCCTCGCTGTACCGGAGGCCAGATTAGCCCAACCACTACGCCTAGGAATACCATCACCAGGGAGGTTACAAGGGGAACAAAGCGTTTGCCGCCAAAAAAACCGAGCGATTTAGGTAATTGAATATGACTAAATCGATTGAAGAATGTGGCCGAAAGCATCCCTACCAGCATGCCTCCAAGTACCCCTGTATCTAGTGGCTCAGAGCTTCCCGAAACCATTTGGAAATGTTTAAGAACGTTATCAAAAACCAAATATCCAACGGCAGCCGCTAATGCAGCTATACCTTCTCCAGAAGTTAAACCAATAGCTATCCCTATTGCGAAAATAAGCGGCAGATTATCAAAAATCGCACTTCCGCCTAGCTCAAAAATTTGAGCGACATGAACAAGGAAAGGATCATGAAACGACATTTTACCAATACGAAGAAGAATGGATGCTGCCGGCAGCACCGCAATAGGGATCATCAGCGATCTCCCCATCTTCTGAAATGCATACATTACACTCATCAGATTCACCTATAGCCCACAAGTTTGGCCGTTCCTTGTATGCTTTTACCTATCCCCATTATAGTAGAAAGAACACCCTCCCGAAAGGATAAATTCCTCTAGGTTAAGGTGTTTTTTCTATGCATTGCCATATCCCGTTATTTCACAGCACCTGCTGTAATCCCACTTGCAATCTGGCGTTGATATATCATATATACGATCAAAGTTGGCAATGTTGTGATCAGCAATCCTGCGAATAATGGCCCCCATTCTACGCGGTATTGCATCTCAGCTTGCATCACAGCCAAACCAATTGGAAGTGTATACTTGGTAGGCTCGTTTGTTAGAACAACCCCTAGGAAGTATTCGTTCCAGTTATTCAGCATGTTCGTGATCATTACCGTGATAAGACCTGGCTGTGACAATGGTAACATAACCCGGAAGAACGTACCATAGTGAGAAGTGCCATCAATAATCGCTGCTTCTTCAATTTCTTTCGGTAATGATTTGTAGAACCCGACAAGCAGGAAGATCCCGAATGGCAAGTTAAGCGCCGCGTAGACGAGGATTAGCCCCAGCCACGTATTGATAAGGTGCAAATCATTTAACAAGAAGAACAATGGGATTAAAGCAAGCGCGAACGGAATCATCATGGAAGAGATATAGATCGTTAGGAGAACTTTATTCCCTTTAAAATCATATCTCGCCAAAATATAAGCCGTCATCGCTGCAAGGATCATCCCCAGCAGTGTACTTCCTACCGTCACCACAATGGAGTTCAGGAAGTAGGTACTGAAGTTATATTTACTCCACACATAAGAGAAATTGGACCAAAGTAACGGGAATTTAGGCAATGCCCAAGGGGCATTTAAGAAAAATTGTTCATTATTTTTGAGCGCATCGAGCAATGTCCACACAATTGGATAAAGCACGGCTACACTCCATATGATCAGAATGATCCAAACTAACATTTTCGCTAATGGATTTTTGATAGCCATACGATGGTTTCCCTCCCTCAGTATCTTTGTCTATGATGACTTTAGTGCATTTCGATGGTTTCTTGGCGCATAATGCGCTGCAAGATCAGTGTTGTGATAAGTGACACGATCAGAATCATGACACCAATGGCTGCTCCATAACCGAAATGATACTGTTGAAAAGCCATCCGATACAGATAAGAACCCATTACTTGCGTCGTATTGTCGGGTTGTCCGCCATTGGTCATTAACTGAACAATTACGAACGATCCGTTGAGTGTCGTAATAACGATGTTAACGATGGAAACCTTAATCTGCTCCCAAATGAGCGGCATGGTGATATGGCGGAATTGCGACCATTGACCAGCTCCGTCTATATTAGCTGCCTCATAATAAGAAGCAGGAATATTCACGATTGCAGCAATCATCAGGATCATGTAGAAGCCGATACCAGCCCAAATCGTAGGGGGTAGAAGCATCCAGATCGTGTGTTGAGGAAAACCTAGCCAAGTAATATCTACTTTTTTCTCCGTAAAGAGAGATAAGAATGCATTCAAGAAACCGATTTGTGGGTTGTAAATGAAATTCCAAAGTACGCCAATAACAACGACTGAAATGACATTGGGGATAAAGAAGATGGCTCGAAAGAACCCAGAACCCTTCAAGTTAAATCTGGTTAACGCTACGGCGAAGAAAGTCGCCAGAATCATAATCCCAATCACTTTACCAACGACAAGGAAGTAGTCATTCCCAATTGCTCTAAGTACAATCGGATCTTTGAAAAGCTCAACGAAATTATCAAACCCAATAAACTCGCTATTTTCTGACATTCCTGACCAATCATAAAACGACTTCTGTAACGCTTGTATAACGGGATATATCGTAAATACACAGAAGAATAGAAAAGTCGGAATGATGAATGAAGCGATGAACAAATTCCGTTTCAAGTTTTTCGCGTTGGTCTTCATTCTATCTTCACCGTCCTATCATTAAAATGGCGGAGAACGCCATAGGCAACTTTGCCTTTGAAAGTTCTCCGCACTGCTTCATTCAGTTCCTATTTCTTTTGTTTGGCCACAACATCAGATACGCGAGTTACCCATTGTTCAGGAGTAATTGTGCCAATAGTCAAAGCAACGGTTGCATCTTGCATCGCTTTATCAACATCAGCCGCGAAGGAAACTGTTGGTACAACGATAGTGTCAGGGGAAGACAAGAATTTCGCAGCATCCTTAACGAAGTTAGGTGCTTTGGAAGATGAAATGTCACCCTTAACATTGGATGGAGCACCACTTAACTCAGCCCATTGGGAAGCTTGTGTCTTAGAGAACACGAATTGCATAAATGCTTTTGCAGCTTCTTTATTTTTCGCTTTTTTCGCAATACCGAAAGTAGACGTAGACGTGTTAGCTACAACTTTTCCACCTTTGTCTTGTGTGATGGATGGAATGAAACCAAAGTCAAAGCCACCAGGAACGTCTTTCGCCATTTCGTTTGGTAACCATAATCCGTTCGGGATGAATGCATCTTTGTGCTGTAGGAACAAGGATTGGGAATCCGTGTGGTTGATTTGTACGGATGCTTTATCGATGTAGCCTTTATCACGCATTTGAACGATTTTGTTTAGACCTTTGATGATGGCAGGGTTTTTCCAAGCTTCAAGATTGTTTGTGGACATGTCTTGCAGCAATTTGTAATCATTGTTGTTCGCAGATACGATCGCTGGAAGCAATACGCCGCCGTTGATGTAGTAAGGATATTTACCAGTGTGGATGAATGGATTAATGCCAGCGCCTTTGATTTTCTCACTTACAGCCAAGAACTCTTCGAAGTCTTTCGGCTCAGCCCAACCTTTGTCTTTGAAAAGAGCTTTGTCATAGAAAATACCCCATGAGCTCATTACGAAAGGAATGTTGTACGTTTTACCGTCAAATTGTTGCGGCTTTTGAGCAAGCAAATCAATGATCTTGTCGCCATCAACGTTTTTAGCGTCTTTAATCCAATCTGTCAAATCTTCCAGTTGTCCGTCTGTCACCATTTGGCGGTCGAACAACTCAGGACCATCGATATATACGAAATCAGGTGGGTTACCAGCGATCCAACGGGGTTTCATTTGCTCGTTGATTTTCGGTCCCGCACTCTCTTTAATTTTCAAATCAGGGTTTTTCGCTTGGAAATCAGCAATGACTTTTTTCCACCATTTGTCGCCATATCCGCCAACAAAATATTGGATTTCAAAATCACCTGTAAGTTTAGTTGAAGCTGCTGCAGTTGGAGCAGCAGAAGCTGCTGTAGTAGGTGCTACAGATGCAGCTGGTTTTGTCGTTTCAGCGGGTGTGGATTTACCGCAACCTGCAGCTACGAGTGCCATAGATGTTGCTAGACCAATTGTTGACCATTTCTTCATGTTCATGTGATCATCTTCTCCCTTTTTTTACATCATCTAGTTATTTATTTGTAAAACGTTGTACCCGATAGCAATCTTAGGCTTTAGTTTGCACTACCAACCCCTTTCATAATTCATTTTTTGGGAAAAATAAAAAGGGCATAGTTATAGAAGAAAACTTGCATTCCTTCTAATAACTAATGCCCTTACGGTAACATGTTATTAAAACTGACATATTCAGTTGTTGTGTGTGGTTCGTGTGATTAAATCTTACAATATAATGACATGGACGTCAATACTCTTTTTTTAACTCGCTATTTTTTCTTATTCGTTGATGCACACTCTTATGATATGATAGAATCATCTCGTTTAATCCTAATGGAAAAGGTGATTCTTATGGCCAAACGCAAACCAGTAAGCGCTTCACGCAGACAGAAAAATGAAGTTAACATGAAAGCCATTTACTGGACAGGATCGATTTTCTTAGTTGTTATCATAATCATGACTTTACTGCTTATTTTGAACAATTGACTTCTTTTAAAGTGATTGAAAACTTCACATTTCGAATTGTAATCGCTTTCTGATTTCTTGTCAAGCAAAAAACATGCAATAACTTCAACAAACTGAAAACGCTCTTATTTAGATTTTACATACGGATGACATTCAAGTAAAAAGCAAAAAAGGAAAGGCAAGCGTCATGCTTGCCTTTCCTTTTTCTAATTCAACCATCTGTAAACCTTACCTGGATTATGATCTTTCGTCTCCAAAGGCAAACTGATCGCTTGTTGAGGTTTACCGCCCCCCGCGCCAATCCCATCCCCCGGTTCACCTGAAGGCAAGACACCTTTACCAATCGTCACTTTCGTTTGTCCAGAAACCATATTGTATAATTCCTCTACATCTTGCTGAAGCATCCGTATACAGCCGTGAGATTCATCTTTGCCGATGCTCTTGGGCTTATTCGTCCCATGAATCGCATAAAGCGTATTGGACAGCGTCATTCCGCGGCTTCCAAACTCGCCGTTTGATCTGCCATTGGGATTACGCACTTTTTCACTGATCACAAAATCACCCTGCGGTGTCTTACTTCCCCCTAAACCCACTTCATAACGCCTCAGAATAATATCTCCACTCGCAACAGCCAACTGGTGCTGATCTGTATCAATAATGATCCTTAACGGTTCTTGAAACGGCTCTGACGAAGCTAGGGCTTGCGCGTTCCCTGCCGCTACCGCTTTCTCTTCGTTTGATTGCGTTGGTTGTCCCCCTGTATCCCCACCTGTTGGGTTGGGAACTTGAGCCACTTTCCCTCCGGCAAGTTCAGCCACTTTCTGCAACGCTGCGGGAAAAGCCGCCTTCATTTGCGGAGTAAGTCCTGGGAGCAAATTATCCGGATAAGGCTTCGTCAATTGTTGTGGATTATCCGGTAATGCTCCTGTTTTGATTTGATACGCTTGAATCGCACTTTTGAGAATAATAGCTTCTTCACGATCATGCATCCAAGCAGAAATTATGGGAACAAGCTTCGAGCTATCCGCTACCTGACAAGCACAGATTTGTGCCTGATAATACTTTAATACCGCTTCATTCGCGCCTGTACCTGAATGCTCCACACTGAGAAGTGGACGAACAGCGCGATACCATTCCCGCCATTGCCCATCTTGACTAGGAGGAACGTCCATAATTACAGACTCCCCTGTTGCTTTAGTAGGAGGTTCTAAAATTTGCTGCAGCTTTTTGCCCCAATTACCATCAGTGACATAAAGCTTTATTCCAGGATTATCACTCTGAATACTAGTGAATGCCGTAACTGCTGTGGCCCCCTCCGGCTGCTCAGCCACCACGATTTCTTCTATCCCCTCTGATTTAGCTAGATCCATGCCTGCCGGAATTGCTAACAGAAGAAATAGGATCAGAAAAAACACCCCTATCCGCCCGTTTCTAGATGCGGATCTACGTTCTACTGGCACCTCGATTTTGCTTGCCATCACCGCTGTCGAGGTTGTTGGTATAGGTCCATCTAATACGATTTTTTGCTGCTCAAAAGCTTCATATATTTCACCCGCTTGTGCAAAACAATACGCCGCTTTCCCCGCTTTACCTTGCGCTGTATATTCTCTGCCTAACAGATACCAGGCCATTTTATGATCAGGATGCTCTTTGACATATTTTTTGAGATAGAGAGGATCCTCGATCGGATTATGTTGAAAGAATCGATCCAATTGATCGTTTCGATTATTCGACTTCATACTTTCATCCCCCCAATCCACATACTCCACTCTTCGTTTTATCGGCAATTGGGACACAAAGTTGAAGTCTGAATAAAAAAAAGGCTTGGTCAGAGGATTACCTCTGCCAAGCCGTTCCTTAACTCATGCCTAATTCGAGTAAGACTTCACACGTAAAATAGCTGTTTGATGCGAAGCATCCCACTGTACATCCAAACCGATCTGTTCGGCGAAGAAGCGGATCGGCACATATGTACGATCTTGTTTCACATAAGGGGCTGCATCCGTCTCTAGCTTAAGATCTGGAACGCCTACTTGCTTGCGTACGATCCCCGTTTCGCCAATGGTTACTTCTACCGTTAGATCGCCTTTAGCAAGCTGCACAACAGACTTGCCAGCCTTCTCTACGTAAGTAACCTTATAGCCAAACGTTTCACTGATCGCACGAACAGGTACCATCGTACGACCATCTTGAATTTCAGGCTGAACATCAAATGCAATCAGCTTATTGCCACTAACCACTTTCACTTGACCATCTTTGGATACATCCCCAGGTAACTGATAAGGTGTTATTTTGCGGATCTTGTTATTGGACGCATCAGCAACAACCAGATTCCCTTGCATAGTAGCAAGCACATCTGAAGGATTGTAGAATTGAGCGGATTGTTCAACCCCGTCAGTCTCTCCCGTTTGAAGCGTTCCTGAGATCGTCGATACTTGTCCATTCAACAGATAGCGAATTGAATGATTCAAACTATCCGCGATGAGAAGGCCACCTTCTGGTGTCACAGCTAGACCTTTTGGGAAGTCGAACTTTGCTTGCAATGCATCACCATCTGCAAAGTCACCTTGTGCATACAGCTCGTTTTTCCCATAAAGTGTCGAAGAACTGCCCGTAGCCGTTGATCCTGCGATCGTTGTAACACTTCCGGATGCAAAATCAATATAACGAATACGTTGATTCCCCGTGTCGCTTACATAGAGATTCCCCTTGCTGTCCAGCGCGAGTCCCGAAGGTTCATTAAATGTAGCCGTTGAAAGGCTCCCATCATGATATTCCCCTGCGAATGAAGCCTCACCTGGACGCACTTGAATAGCTCGAGTAACAGACGCTGTAAGTGTTGTAACCACTCCATCCACTGCGATTTTGCGAATAGTATGATTGAGGGAATCTGCTACATACACAGTGCCATCCGGACTAACCGCAATATCGCTTGGGTGATTAAAACTTGCCGCCGCACCTTTACCGTCTTTGTTCCCGGGCACGCCATTACCAGCAACGGTTGTGACGTTCCCATTCACGTCAATCTTCCGAATTGCATGATTACCAGCATCTGCTACATAGACATTCCCTTTGGTATCTGAAGCAAGCCCCGCCGGTTCATTAAAAAACGCTTCAGCTGCTTTCCCATCAAGGAGTCCCCCAGTTGGGAAACCTTGACTGTTTTTCACAACAGCAATTTCAGGTCCAGCAAATGTCGTGACTAGACCATCTTTCATTTTACGAATGACATGATTTCTTGTATCGGCAATGAGAATACTCCCGTCTGCAAGTTGAAGTACACTGCTTGGGGCGCGAAATGCCGCTTTTGAAGCATCCCCATCACGATCTTCAAAATCGCCAATTCCCGCAAGTGTAGAAATATCAGATAGGATCTGACCGTTGCTAGACTTCAACGCATCAGCATCTAAGCCAGCGGCTAGTGCAGATGATCCTCCTAGCAACGCAGTAGCAATTACGCTTGAAACAAATATGTGTTGTAATGGTTTCATAGGTTCTCCTTTTTATCTAGTGAACTTTACACTTACGGAAGATAAGATCCTTCAATCGGTAATGGCGCAATCTGTTGAAGATCAGCTACCGTTAATTTCTCAAAAGTCTCACCATTTTTCTTCACGATCACAATTTTACCTACACTGATTTCATCTTCAAAAATAGAGCTCATAGGAATACTAACTAGCGGAGTTTTCATTGAAGCAGAAACTGGAGTGCCTCCGCCAAATTTGGTTACCGCATAAACGAGTTCACTAGTTTCTCCATTTGGAGACAAAGACTTGTACTCCTTGATGTAATCAGCACTCGTTGAAGCATTCGTTTTGTAAAAAATATCTTTATTTGTTAAAGGTATAAATGGAATATAATCCGCACGCGAGTATAGCAAATGAACTTCTACAGCGTAAATATTTGTAATGCCTGCGATGTCAATATTGAGGTAATAAAAAGTGTTAGGAGGCCCCACTTGAGCTCCGCCCTCCGTGCCAACCGATACTGGCATCACGACATCTTCAGGGTTAATTGGTGTTGCAGTTAAACTAACTTTAGGCTTTTCTACCGGGGGCGTTCCTCCACCAGAATCAGAGTCTCCCGAACCACCACCTGAGTTAACTGGAGGAGGGGTCGTAGTATTTCCTTTAGCTTCCGCAGCCTTCGCATCCTCAAAAGCCTTTTTCTCTTGCTCCGTTAAACCAGCCTTCAACTTCGCTTCGGCATCAGCTTTTGCTTTCTCTTCAGCAAGCTTCTTTTCAGCCTCAATCTTCTTCTTTTCTTCCTCTAGCTTCTTCAACGCAGCAGCCAGCTTCTGCTTAGCTTCCTCAGCTTTTTTATCTTTTTCCAACTTCGCTTTCAATTTCGCTTCTTCTAGCTTTTTCAATTCTTCTTGTTTCTTTTTCTCTACATCAGGATTCACACCTGCCGATTTATCCAATGGCTTGACTTTAGATAAATCCAGCTTCTTGTCCTCATTTGTGATCTTTTTATTCGAATCTTCAATAATTTTATCTAAAGCCTTTTGATCAAATTTCTTCTCAGCCAATGCTTCTTTAGCAATATTACCAATCAAGTTCTCTAGATTTTGCTTCACTTTATCTAAATCTGCTAGATTCAGTATACTTAAAGTCGTCTGATCACTGCTAAGTAAACCAGCTTCAATTTCAGCTTTCTTTTTAGCAATAAACGCTTCATTTTCTTTATCAATATCTGCTTTATTTAACAACAATTCTTTGATGATTTCTGGAGAAGCTTGTTTAATAAAATCCTCTAAATCAAAGAACTCCACTTTCAAATCCAAATCCGATGTTTCCTCACGATTATCCAACGAGATTTCTTGTGTCGGATTTAAGTAGGTAATCGTTGTTGTTTGAGTATCATCCGAGCTCGGTGTTACAGTTGATGCCGATACTCTTCCTGATCCTACAGCCATTTTGGTTTTACCAGATACAGAATCAACCGAAACGAAGAATTGCGTTCCGCGAACACCCATGACAGCCGTTGGCGTTTCAACCTCAAATTCATCATCTGCACCCGCTAATGATTTCACTTTGACCCACATCGAGCCTGCCCAAACTTTAAGCTTGGATTTCTTATTACCATCTGAAGAATTGAGATCTGACACATTTAATTCCGCATTGTCACCTAACGTAACATCTGCGTCGCCACTTGCTAAATTCAGTGTGACAGAGGAGCTATCACCGGTATAAACGGTATCCCCTTGGTTTAAACTCATATTCTCATAGGCATCATACGTTTTGGAGCCGCCGCCTTTTTTAATCGTCACGTCGCCTGATAATGCTGTAATAATGGCAACACGGACAGTTTTGGCATCCACTGGCTTAACGATTAGCACAGACACTAAACTGAATATCAAACTAAAGCTTAACAAGATTGAAAGATATGATTTCTTTGTCTTTCCCACTCTGCATGCCTCCCAGCAACTTTATTTATGTCCGATTACTTCATAGACAGCAACCGGTTTTTCTTTCCCTTTTACTTTCATCTCACCGATGGATTCGATCACAAACAGGTCCTTGACACGTTCATACGTCTGCTCGCTAATTAAAATCTGCCCTGGTTTGGCATTGGATTCAAGCCGTGCTGACAAGTTAACGGTATCCCCGATCGCCGTGTAATCCAATCGAAGATCTTCAGAACCAATGTTTCCAACAACCGCAGGACCACTATTAATTCCCAATCCAAATTTAACACCAATGCCATAATTCTTAATCAACTTCTGCTCAAGAATATCCGCTTGTGACTTCATCTCGATCGCTGCACGCACGGCCATTTCAGGATGGTTCTCATACTCAATAGGGGCGCCGAACATCGCCATTACACCATCACCGATAAACTTATCCAACGTGCCATTGAACTTGAAAATCGCCTTCGTGCATACGTCCAAATATTCATTTAATACCTGAATGACTTGCTCAGGCTCTAATCGTTCAGACATCGGTGTGAATCCGCGAATATCAACAAATATTAAGGAAATATCTTTGCGGCTTCCACCAAGCTTCACATCTTCACCCGACTGAAGAAGCTCATCCACAACGGTTTTGGAGACGAAGCGGCCGAAAATACCTGTAACCCTGTTTCTTTCTTTTCGCTCTTCTAAATAGTGGCTAACCAAAGACCATACATAGATCGTCACGAGTGCAAATTGCGGATATACTAGCGGTAAGAACAACGAACCAATACTATAGAACCCTAGCCATACTAGGCCATAAATCACGAACATGCCTAAGAAAATAAATAAAGCTGTCTTTCCATTGAACTTCTCGAACAGAAACATAGCAAGCAATGAAATTAATAGAATGATAGCAATTCCTGCTGATTTCGAAGCATCATGATAGAAAGCACTCTCTAGCAAGGTTTGAATCATATTCGCATGAATTTCAATTCCAAACATCTTAACCGAAGAGATTGGTGTCGGATATTCATCCTGCATGGCCGTTACAAACGGACCTACAAGCACAATACTCCCCTTTAGAGGCAATGGCTTTGTACTATTTAGCACATCCACGAATGAGAGCAGTTCATAACCAGTTGTCGCGTCTACCTTCTGTCTCGGCAGTGTGAAAAACTCAGTCGTTACTTGATTTCTTTCGTTAGTTGGTACGACTTCATTCCCTCGCAACCATTCTCCAGTCGCTGGATCACGCTTTACTTTCTCACTATCATCCAGAACTAAATTCGCTAGCGCCACGCTGAATGCTGGTATGTAGGCACCTTTCTCATCAGGTAAACCGACGGGCAGCTTGCGCGCTTTGCCATCCTTATCAACGAATACATTGATATGAGCCATTTGATTTCTCTTGGTTGTTAGTGTCGAGGAGGGATAATCAATTCTCTCAGGAACTAGATCGCCTGCAGACTGTTGTTTGGAGGGGTAGTTTATTTGTACGGGCAAAATAATATTATTGTACTTCGCGAGCACATCAGCTAACGCTTTATCATCCCCAGGATTCTTCGAAGGCTCTGCAAGCACAACGTCGATACCAATGGCAGCTACACCTGATTGTTCAAGCTTTTCAATAACTTGTGCATATGTACTTCGATCCCACGGAAACTTTCCGATCGCGGCAAGCGATTTATCATCAATCTTCACAATCTTGATGCGATCGTCCGGCTGACGCTCTTCAATTGATTTCGCGCCACGCAAAGTATCTTGGAGAGGACCTTCAACAAAGTAAAACAATCCGCTCGAGTTCACAGTGTAGAAATATGTCGAAAATACCATTAATAGAAGTCCTACTACTAAAGTCTTAATCCATTTCTTCTTACTCATATAATCCTCCCTGTGTTTACTAGTTTCATTGTAAGATGCTATGTAAGAATTGGCAATAAATTGTTACAAATTTCACAATATTTCATCAAAAAAAAGAGCTCGTTCCCTTTCAGGAAACGAGCTCTTTCGACATTTCACGAGTTTTCACAAAATGATTTAAATTATGATTAGCTAAAAGGTGAATCCGCAACTTTAATGGAGTCTGTTGGGCAGCCATCTTGAGCATCTTGTAGATCATCAAAAAGATCTTCAGGAATTTCTGTAACCCCTTTGTTTCCATCACCATCAAAAATCACTTCCGCCAAACCTTCATCATCGTAATCATAGATATCTGGAGCTGTAGCTCCGCAAGCGCCGCAAGCGATGCAAGTATCTTTATCAACAAATGTATACTTTGCCATGTTTTCTACTCCTCCTCAAATTATCCTCATTGTAAAATATAATATAAATACGGACAAAGTTCAAACCTTAAAATTGACAATCCACAAAATTTTGCTCAATAAAGTCCGCAATTCCACAGATATCATTCAAATTGAAGCGTGGATATGCGAAGTCATCTTCTAGATTAGAGAGAGCGGTCACAACCGCTATTGGTGATGGTACGACTTCCCTAATCATTTCTCTTTGTTCTATTGTACGATAGACCGCAATCTTTGGATGCTTTTCCCTCTTAAAACCTTCAATAAAAATATAATCAAGATGGGCATAAGCTAGTAATTGTTCCTCTAAGGTCGGAGCTTCTTTTTTCTCATATACGTGCAAGGCATCTGGAGAGAGCGTCACAACAACATCTGCGCCTGACTCCGCATAAATCGTTGAGTCGGCTCCTTTCGCTTCTTTATAATGTCCATGCGCATCATGTTTCATAACCGCAATCCGATGGCCGCGAAGCTTCATTTCAATTGTAAGCTTTGCGACCAACGTCGTTTTTCCACTGTTGGAAAATCCCGCGAAGCCCACACAATAAGCCATGTCATTCACTCTCCTGATTCTTATGTAACGGATTATTACGCAGATGGTCCATTTGCAGCGACGTCCCTCTTACTTTGTGGTTCCGTATCAAGGAAGAGGGATCATCACTCATCATACCTGCTGTTAGAATAACTCCTTCGCCGAATTTATCCCGTAGACCATCCATCACTTTATTCAAATTCTCTCTGCGCGGCTGTTTCTCGTAATCGAATAAATCCAATTGTACATAGGATTCTTCCTTGGCAATCAAGCTCTGAAGAGTAATACCCAAGAGCCGAACTGGGTTCCCATCTTCCCATTGATGATCATATAGCTGACAGGAGGTCCGATAAATATCATCCATATGTTCGGTAGGCGTTGGCAGTGTAAGCGATCTTGTTATCGTCCTCATCTCGGGATCCCGTATTGTAATTTGAATCGTCGAAGTCATGAGTTCCTGCCTGCGTAGCCTTCTCGCTACTTGATCTGCTAAATTCAGTAAGACGCGATGAATTTCAACACGATCCGTGTAATCTCGCGGCAATGTCGTTGTATGTCCGATCGACTTACTCTGCTCCTGTTCTGGATTCACAGGTGAAGTATCAATCCCATTTGCAGAGCGCTTCAGATGCGCCCCTAACACACCGAAATGCTTGCTCAGTATAGTATCATCTCCGACAGCCAACTGACCTAAGGTATGGATACCAAGCCGCGTAAGCTTCTCCGCTGTTTTTTTACCGATTCCGTACAAATAATTACATGGCTTGTCCCAAAACACAGTTGGCACATCACGAAGCCGTAATACGGTAATGCCATTCGGCTTTTTCATATCAGAACCCATCTTCGCTAGTAGCTTATTGGGCGCAACACCAATGGAGCAAGGGAGCTGCAATTCTGTCATAATTCTTTTTTGAATACTATTCGCGATTTCTAGCGGCGTTCCAAATTGTTTGGAACCTGTGATATCTACAAAACATTCATCGATAGACATAGATTCTACCAATGGTGAATATCCATAGACTATCTGCATAAACCTTCTAGAGAAATTACGATAGAGATCAAAATCAGGTCTAATCAAGATGAGGTCGGGACAAATTTTCAGCGCTTGCCTAACTTGCATGCCTGTCTTGATCCCTAGCTTTCGTGCTGCATATGATGAAGTAACGATTATCCCCCTGCGCAGCTCCACACTTCCAGCAACAGCAAGAGGCTTTCCTTTATATAAGTCAGGCTCTACCGCCTCGTGTACCGAGCAATAGAAAGCATTCATATCAATATGTAAAATGACTCTGCCTTGCTTGGGATAATGATGCTCTACTGACACCATATTCACAACCTCCCAGTTATAGTGAAACAGAATTCAGAGCCTTCTCATTCGAGTGAAACACATCCAACTTGAGAAGTCAAAAAAATAATCATTCAAGCCAACGCAATTTTACGTTATGATGTCTTTAGCTGTACATTTATGTTATAATCGTAAATTATACATTAGCGCTTTAAAGCAAGCGAAACTACACACATCTCTTACAACGAAGTCACTTTGCTAGCTTTTGAAGGAGGAACCCATGCCAACATCAGTCAAAATCTTCGACACCACCCTACGAGACGGTACGCAAGGAGAAGGCATCTCTCTGTCCGTCGAGGATAAAATCAAAATTGCCCGTAAGCTCGATGAGCTTGGGGTTCATTATATTGAAGGCGGATGGCCGGGCAGCAACAGCAAAGACATTGAATTCTTTGAGCGTGCCCGTACGATGAAATTTACGAATGCCAAAATTACCGCGTTCGGCAGCACACGACGCAAAGATTCAATCGCCGCGGATGATATTAACCTCAACAGACTAGTTGAATCAGGCGCTCAGGTTGCCACAATTTTCGGAAAGTCTTGGGACTTTCATGTAACGACAGCAATCCAAACAACACTTGAAGAAAATTTGAACATGATTTATGATTCCGTTCTCTATTTGAAAAACAGCGGAATGGAAGTCATTTATGATGCCGAGCATTTCTTCGATGGCTACAAGAACAATCCAGATTATGCTCTCCAGACTATCAAAAAGGCGCAAGATGCGGGTGCCGATTGGATTACGTTATGTGATACGAATGGCGGATCTTTGCCAAACGAGATTACTGCCATCGTAACCACCGTTACACAGCACGTTTCTACACCAATTGGTATTCACGCTCATAATGATTGTGAATTAGGTGTAGCGAACTCCTTAGCAGCCGTACAAGCCGGCGCAAGACAGGTTCAAGGGACCATTAACGGTTATGGCGAGCGTTGCGGTAATGCTAACCTAAGCTCAATCATCCCTAACTTACAATTGAAACTGGGTTATGAGGTCATCTCCCCAGATCAATTAAAGTCATTAACATCCGTTTCGAGATATATCAGCGAAATCGCCAACATGCATATGCCTGTTAACCAACCTTACGTTGGCAATGCAGCATTTGCTCACAAAGGCGGCATTCACGTCTCGGCTATTCTCAAGGACGCCAGCACGTATGAACATACGAAGCCTGAACTTGTAGGAAATAAACAGCGCGTTCTAGTTTCTGAGCTTGCTGGTCAAAGCAACGTGCTGGTTAAGGCACAAGAACTGAACTTGGACTTCAATCGGGAGCACCAGAAAACGAAAGAAATCATCGAGAAAATCAAAGAAATGGAACACCAAGGCTATCAATTCGAAGGCGCGGATGCAACGCTCGAGCTTTTGCTGCGCGAAGCGTTCGAAGGTCTTGAAGAGATTTTCACCCTTGAATCCTTCAAGATGCTTGTTGAGAAGACTGCTAACCAAGCGGTCGTTTCAGAAGCGATCGTCAAGGTCAAAGTACATGGCGAAACGATCTACACTGCAGCTGAAGGCAATGGACCTGTCAATGCACTCGATAACGCCTTGCGTAAAGCGCTCATCCAGTATTATCCCGATATCAAGAATATTCATCTTTCTGACTACAAAGTCCGCGTATTGGACGAGAAAGGCGCTACAGCCGGTAAGGTTCGCGTCTTAATGGAAACGACTGACTTCAACACGACATGGAACACACTAGGTGTATCAAGTAACATCATTGAAGCTAGCTGGTATGCGCTAGTTGATAGCTTGCGTTACGCCCTCATCAGCCGCAAACGTGTAGAACCAGCGAACAAAGAACAACAAGAACGCCTAGGCTTAGTGAATCATTAATAGGTACGAAAAAGCTGCAAGAGCATCATGCCTCTTTGCAGCTTTTTTTGCGTTCGCTCACTCTTCCTTGAGCAGATTAGCCATCTTCTTATCAAGTTCCTTCGGGGAAAGCACATGGATAATTTCGCGGATCACACCATTTTTATCAATCAGAAAACTGGTTGGAATGGCGATAACCTGATAGGTATCCGCATTCGTCCCTTGTTTATCTAATAGCACAGGGAATGGATATTGATACGTGTCAACGAATTTTTTGATATTCTCCATTTTATCCCCAGGGGTCACATTCACTGCATAAAGATCAAATTGCCCCTCGTATTTCTTGTACAAATTCACTAGGTCAGGCGCTTCTTCCTCACATGGACCACACCAGGAAGCCCAAAAATTCACAAACATCGGCTTCTCACGCGGACCGCCAACAGAATAATCCTTCCCATCCAACCCTTGCAAGGTAAAAGAAGGAGCTAAGAAATTCACTTTTGCCGCTTGCTCACTTGGCATCATTGTTTCTTTATTTTCATTTTGAACATTTTGATAAATCGCAATGCCCGCCAGTAACAAGACGAAAGCAATCACGATGAGATTCTTCTTCACAGTATCAACCTCCACTCCCTCTATATTATCTCCAAATTAGCGAAAATTCCAACATCACCAGACAGAAGTATGCTTTCATGCCAATAGGGAAAAGTAAACTTACTCTTTGCAAGGAAAGGATACGTTCATATGAAACAAGCAGCGCTTCCACCAAAAGGTAAGAATACGCTAAATAAAATGAGAATTCACGAACACAATGAGGCTCCCGATAAAAAAGATGCGAGTGCAAAGGGAAGCGTTTGGCAATATCTCGCACTTGCTTCTATCCCCTTGGTACTTGTCCTTGGCAATTCCATGTTAGTTCCTATCCTGCCTGACTTGCAAGAGAAAATGAATATCTCTCGTTTCCAAAGCTCGCTTATCATCACCTTATTTTCACTGACAGCAGGCATCATCATTCCGGTATCCGGTTATTTATCCGATCGTTTTACTCGCAAATCCGTTATCATCCCTTCGCTTATCGTGTACGGGGGTGCGGGAATTCTCGCCGGGCTAGGCGCGGTATGGCACTCCTATCCAATCCTTATAGCCTCACGAGCTATACAAGGGCTTGGAGCGGCAGGGACAGCCCCAATAGCAATGGCCTTAGTCGGCGATATCTATAAAGGCCCCAAAGCTAGTAAAGCGCTTGGTCTTATTGAAGCTTCCAATGGTATCGGCAAAGTAGTGAGCCCCATCCTCGGCTCTCTGTTAGCGTTAATCATCTGGTTTGCACCTTTTTTTGCATTTCCACTGTTTTGTTTACTCGCCTTGCTTGCTGTTATATTCATGATCAAAGAGCCGCCCAAAGAGAAAGAAGCTGAACCTCTTCGTCAATATCTGAAGGAGATCACAACCATCTTAAAGAGTAAAGGCCATTGGCTTCTTCCTGCTTTTGTTGCTGGCTCAATTACTTTATTTATTTTATTCGGCGTCCTTTTTTACCTCTCCCAAATCCTTGAAGAGAAGCCTTACAGCATTGAGGGTGTACGCAAAGGACTTATTCTCGCAATCCCGTTGCTCTGTCTCGTCATTACTTCCTATACCACGGGGGCTAAAATCAAACAAAACGGCAAACTCATGCGATGGCTCATGAATATCGGGCTTATAACCATGGTTATTTCACTTACATTGGCTACATTCCTGAATGGGAACTTGTATGTGTTCATTGGTTTATTATCGCTCAGCGGGATAGGCACAGGACTTCTTCTGCCATGCTTAAACACACTCATAACCGGATCGGTTGAGCGTGAGCAGCGCGGTATGATTACTTCCCTCTATAATAGTTTACGCTTTATTGGCGTTGCCTTTGGGCCTCCACTTTTCGGTTGGCTCATGAGCATTTCTCACAAAACGCTATTCCTTACAGTAGCCTCGTTGTCATTACTTATGCTAGCACTCGTATTCTTCTTCATTAAACCGAAGGCAGAACTGAAAGAACAAACGTGATATACTAACCTCATGTCACGCATGATGAGGGGAGCGAGCGCAAGTGAGCGTATATTTGACTAAAAAAATCTATGACGAATTAGTCTCCTATAGTATGCGTTCACTCCCTAATGAAGCATGCGGTATCCTGCTCGGGGATTCCTCATCCCAGTCTTCAACCGAAATTCACATACATACGTTTATACCCCTTCACAATCATGCCGAGCATCCAACAAGGCAATTCCTCATACAACCAATCGAAATGCTTCCTTTTCTATCAGATAAAAACCTTTCTATGGTTGGCATCTTCCATTCACACCCCACCGCCGCGCCAGTGCCTTCTGCTGAAGACCTCTCCACACTTTGGCACACCGTTCCAAGCTATTGGATCTTATCCTTACAAGACGAATCTAATCCTAATCTCCAGGTTTATTCCCTAAAAAAAACCACCACTACCGCATATCACAAACTTTCGTTTGTTATCGGTCAATGATGGCTTAATAAAGCATATAAATCGCCTAATGTATCTACATCTCTCGCCCTGACTTCCCCCATTAATCGAGACCATAGCTGCGCGGTCATCATAGCATCCTCAAGTGCATGATGCCTTACAGTCACAGGGACATCATACGCATGCAGCAGCGAGTCTAAGCTCAAGTTCTTCCTTTTAGGCATCAACCACTTGGCAATCATCATAATGTCTAAAACACGATGGGATAAGCTTACTTTGGATGTACGCCATAAGGCTGAGTTCAAAAAGTTCTTATCATGTCCTATGGCGTGCGCCACAAGGATTTTCTGTTGAACAAATTCTAAGAAATCACTCAACACACCGATTAAATCAGGTGCTTCACTTGCCATTTCATTCGTAATGCCCGTTAATTTCACAATCTCATCCGGAATCTTCCGTTTAGGGTTCACCATTTTATAAAAGGTCTCTTGCGTCTGCACTTCACTGCCAATAACAGAGACGGCCCCGAATGAAATAATTTCATCACCGTTATAAGGAGAGAAGCCTGTCGTTTCCAGATCAAACACCACAATTTCCATCGAATGCAGAGGAATTTCAAACAGAGAATCCTTCCGTTGCTCTTTCAACATCGACCGAATGAAGGCCATTTGCTGCGCACTTTGTACATCGAACATCGAGGTTAGGGCTGGTGTTAAACCACCCATCTTATATAAATGCCACATACGACCTGCTGGACGCATATCCTTCACGCGATTCACCTCTCCCTAGAACGCGATTTCCGAATCCGATATAGCTAACCTTTTTCTCTCTCTTTATGTGACTCTATCGATTTAGCAACATACTTCTGCAAGGCAATTCCTGTACGAAGGCAACGTTTTAATTGTAAACGAACCTCTTTATTCAACTGATGGGATGACAGTTTACCCCTTGTCGTATACCTCTCCTCCTCTAACAGGAAAGGTGTACTGTCCCTTAACTGTAAAGCGATAGAAAATGCCATTTCCCACTCACTTGCCAGATGTTCGGATATCCCATTCACCTTGAGTTGCTCGATCCGTTCCATAGTTGAAGTAGCCAGAATTCCCGCGTGGATGGCAAGCAGCCGTATCCCATTGACGATTGGAATATAAGCGCCGTATTTAATATCGAATCCGCCCGCATCTTCACCATATCGCTCAGTAATCAAATGCCCTAATACACCTAACGAAATTTTGTGATGCAACGTGTTCGACAATAAATATTTCAAGAGACTAGGATGTTCCTGAACATAGGCAAGAAATGACTGCTTTAACTTCACTACTAATGCCTCAGAACCATAGATACAACGTACATCAGCCAAAATAAGCAGATACCGTACAT
Organism: Paenibacillus qinlingensis; assembly: GCF_031455095.1. Lineage (GTDB taxonomy): Bacteria > Bacillota > Bacilli > Paenibacillales > NBRC-103111 > Paenibacillus_E > Paenibacillus_E qinlingensis_A. Next base: position 105,139 of record NZ_JAVDSB010000001.1, on the reverse strand, counting down.
TCTCCCAATCCGGTTCCTTACACCAATCTAGCATCATTTCTGTATAGCCTTGGAGCGATTTGCGCCACTGCGGATTACTCGATATGACATTCCCTTCACAAGGCGGGTATCCTAGTACATTCAATCCGTGAAGAATATAGGTGGTTAATTTCTCAAAGTATGCATCCAATTCTTCTTGCGAATGCGTTTCACTATCCGCATAAATAAGTCCGTTATCCTGATCGCTCCAGAGCGTTTGCTCCCTTCTCCCGCCACTACCCAATAGAATAAAAGCATAGGAAACAGGCGGCTTTCCGTATCCTTCATCCTCCAGCAAATACTCAGCAATCTGCGTTGTTCGTTGAATCAACGCATCATGCATGTGATTAATTCGCTGTCCTGTCTCAGGTGTATAGGAAAAAAGGAGATGCTCCCGAAACATCTCATGCACCTGATCTCTGGTAATACGCATCTCTTCGAATTGCTCCGACTGATGAATGCGTTCCAGGATCCGTTCCATTGAGAGATGATTCATGTTGCATCCCCTTTGCTCTAGTAGAAAGTATAAGTGTTATTAAACGGAAACTCCGTTTTGAGCTGCTTTTTTCATTTGCTCAGGATAACCGTATGAACCATGCTCAGACAGATCCAGACCAATGATTTCTTCTTCTTCTGTAACACGAAGACCGATTGTCGCTTTAAGAATGCTAAGAATAATGAAGGAAAGAACAAGTACGAATGCTAGAGCTCCAGCAAGACCAAGCGCTTGAACACCTAGTTGGTGGAAGCCACCGCCGTAGAATAAACCTGCACCACCGATACCAACCTTCGCAGATAGCTCAGGCGTTGCGAACAAACCAGTGGAAAGCGTACCCCAGATACCAGCGATACCATGTACGGAGAAAGCATAGATTGGATCGTCAATTCCCGCTTTTTCAAACCATTGTGCTGTGAAGAATGTGATGATACCTGCTACAGCACCAATAACAATAGCCGCCCAAGCATCTACGAACGCACAAGCTGCAGTAATCGCAACAAGTGCTGCCAGAACACCATTCAACATGCTAGGAATATCAGCTTTACCGAAGTACATCCAAGAAATAATCAACGCAGCTACAGCACCTGCCGCAGCAGCCATATTCGTTGTCAATGCGATATAACCAAAGAACCCATCGCCCATTGCACTAAGCGTACTACCTGGGTTGAAACCGAACCAACCGATCCAAAGGATGATAACACCTAGAACAGACAATACTTGGTTGTGACCTGGAATCAAGTTTGGCGTTTTATCTTTATTATATTTGCCAATACGTGGTTTAAGCAAGATTGTTGCTACTAATGCCGCTGTTGCACCTTGCAAATGGACAACCGTTGAACCCGCGAAATCTTGCATACCCAATTTACTCAACCAACCGCCGCCCCATACCCAGTGCGCTACAATTGGATAGATAATGACAGTGAACAAAATTCCGAAGATGAAATAAACCGGAAGCTTTGCTCTTTCTGCGAATCCACCAAAAGCAATGGCAAGTGACACACCTGCGAAAGCTAGTTGGAATAAGAATTTAATACCAATTGGCACATCAGAGAAAGAAAGAGAACTGAAAGCTGCTGCAGCTTGATCTTCTAACCCAGTAACGAAGAATCCTGTTTCTCCGAAGAAGGCATTTCCATCACCGAAGGCAAAACCAAATCCTACAGCCCAGAAAGCAATGGCACATAATCCGAAAGTTAAAATCGTTTTACCGGCTACGTGACCGGCATTCTTCATTCTAGTTGACCCCGCTTCTAAAAGTGCAAAACCAGCTTGCATGAAAATGACTAAGATTGCTGCTAACATTACCCACACTGCATCGATTGCACTCTGTAATTGTGGTGCTGTTGCCTCATCCGCTGCAAATGCGAGTGTAGGGAACAATAATGACATAAGACCAAAAGCTAACAACAATTTCTTAACCATACGACCACTTCCTTTAATGTTAGATTAAGTAACATGTAATGAAACTCTTAATGTCATTATATACAGGTTATTTAGGTTTGACAATAGGATTTTCGTTAAAAAATTGAAAAAAACGAAAAATAACCTGACATGAAACAGGCATAATTCGTGTTTTCGCACATATCCAATCCAAAATCACCCTTTTTACACCATTATCCAATGTTAGGTTTGCGAAGCATCACGTTTGACTGTACGGTTTATTATCAGTTATCATGTTTATATAGAAGAAAGAAATTTATAACACTTGGAGTAGAGGTGAATTTAGCATGGGGAATGAGAAACTTTATAAAATTGGAGAACTCGCAAAGCTTGCTGATGTAAGCCCTCGAACCATTGATTACTACACCAAGCTGAGCTTAATCGAACCCGAGAAAAGATCCGATACGAACTATCGTCTTTACAGTGGTGAAACCTTGCATCGACTTAAACGTATTGAATCGATGAAGAACGAGAAATATACCTTAGAGGAAATCAAAGCTCAATTACAACAATGGAGTAAAGTGACCTCCGATGATACAGTGACAGATAAGCTTACATCACTTCAATTGCATCTTGAACAATTAATGAAGGAAGCCAAAGAACTAAGCCCACTTGTTCAACAATTGAAGCCCAAACAACTGAAAAAGCTGTATCACATCCTTACACAACCTACCGCCGCTTGCATTGAAGCACTTATTGTCCTTCTAGGTAAAAATCCGTTCTCATAATGAATTACGGAGGAGTGCCCTATGTTTTTTCATCCAATGGATTTTCTAATTATTATTGCCTTCGCCCTTTCCATGTGGGCTTCATTCCGAGTACGAGGAACTTTCAACAAATGGTCGAATGTTCCCGTCTACTCAGGCATGACTGGTGCAGAGGCCGCAAGACGAATGTTAGACGCTAACGGTCTATATGATGTACCTGTTGAAGCAGTCCCAGGAACACTGACAGACCATTACGATCCGACGGCTCGCACCGTACGGTTATCGGAACCTGTCTACTTCCAGAGCTCCATCTCAGCCGTGTCAGTCGCTTGTCACGAAGTGGGTCATGCAATACAACATCAAGTTCATTACCCCATGCTCGTCGCGAGACACAAGATGTTCCCTGTTGTTAATTTCGCATCCGGTGTGGCTCCCATCTTAATCCTAGCGGGCTTCTTCTTTCAGCAGATCCCATGGCTCTTGGGTGTGGGTATCATCTTCTTCGCAGCAGCAGTAGCTTTTCAACTGGTCACGTTACCTGTCGAATTTAACGCCAGCTCCAGAGCACGCGATGAAATGGTGGCACAAGGCTTCATTTCTAATGAAGAAGAGCGCGGCGTAGCCAAGGTGTTGAATGCAGCAGCCTTAACCTACGTAGCCGCAGCGTTAATCTCTGTGCTTGAGCTTCTGAAATACCTCATGATTTTCAATGGTCGCAATAACGACGACTAAAATAAAAGCTCTCCCGATTGGGTGCTAAGGCACCTGACGGTAGAGCTTCTTTTATTTAAAATATTCATATAGAAAACGGCGAAACACTTCAGCCACCAATGGCAGCTTCACATCCTTACGACAAATCAATCCAACTGTTCTTGTAACATGAGGATCGGTCACACGAATCTTAACTGGCTGTGTTTGGCCACTTTCCAACAAAGCCATTGCTGGAAGCAAGCTGACACCCATACCCGCGGCAACAAGACCACGAATCGTATCCGTTTCTTCACCCTCAAACTCAATCTTAGGAACGAAGCCCGCCTTCTGACAAGCTTCCATCACAATCGTTCGCAGCGTATATTCTTCACTGAACATAACAAATGGCTCATTCTTCAATTGCTCAAGTCGAATCGATGTGTAGTCAGCAAGAATATGATTGGAAGGGATAATCGCGTACAGTTCTTCCGTTAATAAAATCTCACCCGTCACATGCTCATGTGATTCTGGAAATGGTGAAATAAAGGCGAGATCGATCTCACCTTTCGATACATCACGAATCAAAGATGTGTATGTACCTTGGCGCAATCGAAACTTCACATTCGGATGATTTTTCTTAAAAGCCGCGACGACAGCAGGCAGCAAATTAATGACTAGGCTGTGTGGAAATCCAATGCGAATCTCACCTGCTTCCGGATCGAGAAACTCATGAATTTCACCTACGGCACGTTCTAGGTCAGTAAGAATTCCCTCTACCCGGCTTAGAAACAAATGTCCAACAGAGGTCAAATGTAAATTGCGTCCCTTTTGAACAAATAACTCGACACCTAGCTCTTCTTCCAGCAAATGAATTTGCCGACTAACGGCAGATTGTGCCACATGCAGCTCTTCCGCCGCTTGGGTCACATGCTGTTTCCTAGCTACTTTCACAAAATACTGCAATTGTCTTAATTCCACGTGAGTAATTCCCCCGAATTCCCTTCTTGATGACGAAACAATACGCCTACATTGACTCCGATTATAGCTCTATAGTAACGATTGGACAACTTATCAGCAAAAAGCTTATAATAAGTGAGTTGTTATTTAACATGGATAATAAAGGAGGAAAACATTCAATGGCACAAGAACGTACTGGTGTTGCTACCCTGAAAAGCAATCCTATCACTTTGGTAGGTCCCGAAATTAAAGTAGGTGACAAAGCACCTAACTTCACAGTTAACAAAGACTTGATGACACAAGTTACACTTGCTGACTATGCAGGTAAAGTGAAATTGATCTCCGTAGTTCCTTCTTTGGATACAGGCGTTTGTGATGCACAAACACGTCGTTTCAACGAAGAAGCAGCAAGCCTAGGTGAGAATGTTGCTGTTCTTACAATCAGCGTTGATCTTCCTTTCGCACAAGCTCGCTGGTGCGGCGCTGCAGGCATCGACAAAGTGATCACATTGTCCGATTACAAGACAAAATCCTTTGGCGAAGCTTATGGCGTACTTATCAAAGAAATCCAATTGGATATGCGTTCTATTTTCGTAATCGACGCTAATGACACTGTTCAATACGTTGAATACCTTGGCGAAATGACAGCTCACCCGAACTATGAAGCAGCTGTTGAAGCTGTTAAAAAATTAGTTTAATCCGTAACATAAAATAAAACAGCAAGGAGGCCAAGCTTCCCTGCTGTTTTTGTTATCCATCAATTTTATATGAAGCAAGCTTACGGTCTAATTGTTTATAAATATCTAAGATTGTACGATAATTGGATCCAAGATCCCCCATCGAACCACGTGAAGCCGAATAGATATCAACAGCTGTTTTCACTGGATTAATCGCAAACAAGGTTAAAGTCACGTCTTGCGTTCTCCCTGTCACCGTCTTGCGCTCAGCAAGAATTTCGCCTACATTGGGAACCTCATGTAAAAGCTTGTAACCTGGTGTTTTCTTCAATACAGCCGTTACTTCTTCCCAAACTTGCTCCTTCGGCAGCTTAAAATATCTAGTTTTAAGTAAAGGATCTCTAGCTTTTTCCCCTGTCGTTTCATGACTACGTACTAATCCGATTAAAGTTCTCTTTAGCAAAAGCCCTTTCCCCCTTCAATGAAGTGCATGTAGACCACTTGCCATTTCAACACTATTCTCTATAATACCATTGATTAGGCTTTAGAAAAAGAGGTAAATGAAAAATCGAGGGATCTCTCCCCCGATTCATAACAATCTATTCCTATCTATTCCTTTTTATCCAAAAAAAGTAGTATACAGGAGATAAGCATTCAATCCTGCGATCAAAATAGCAACAAACCAACTCAAAATCGCCATCCATTTAGGGATCACGAGCACGCCCATTTTTTTACGATCAGATGTAAAAGTGACTAGCGGGATCACGGCAAAAGATAGCTGTAAAGACAAAATCACTTGACTGAGTATGAGAAGATCAGTTGCTCCACTTTCCCCATAGATACCAATAACGATAACTGCAGGAATGATGGCAATCAATCTCGTAATCAATCGACGAAGCCAAGGTGTGAGTCGAATGTTGAGGAACCCTTCCATGACAATCTGTCCGGCAAGCGTTCCTGTCAGTGTTGAGTTTTGACCCGAAGCCAGGAGTGCGACTGCAAATAATATACTTGCCGCTCCCGTACCTAGCATAGGTCCCAAAAGATGATAGGCATCTTGAATTTCTGCTACCTCTTTCCCCGCTGAATGAAAAGCTGCCGCCGAAAGAATGAGAATCGCCGCGTTAACGAATAAGGCTAGCATCAAGGCAACCGTTGTATCAATTGTTGAGAATTTGATCGCTTCGCGTTTCCCTTCGATTGTCGGTTCAATTTGACGAGTCTGAACAATGGATGAGTGCAAATACAAATTATGCGGCATGACAGTTGCACCCAATATACCTAAGGCGATATATAACATTGCCGGATTCGTAACAATTTCAGTTGTAGGGATGAAACCAGCAGCTACAGCAGCAAATTCAGGTTGTGAGAAAATTAACTCCATTATAAAACAAACCACAATAAGCGCCATTAAACTGATAACCATCGCTTCAATATAGCGAAAGCCCTTTTTCTGGAGCATAAGCACCAGGATTACATCTAATGCCGTCAGAATCACACCATAGATGAGCGGTAAGCCAAATAGCAATTGCAAAGCGATCGCGGCACCGATAACTTCGGCTAAATCACAAGCCGCAATTGCAAGCTCGCACAGAAACCATAGCACATAAGAAACGGGCTTACTATAATGATCACGACATGCTTGCGCCAAATCCCTACCTGTCACAATGCCGAGACGACCAGATAAAGCTTGCAAGAGAATCGCCATAAGATTAGAAATTAAAATAACGGAAAGCAGCGTATATCCAAATTGTGAACCCCCAGCTAAATCTGTCGCCCAGTTTCCTGGATCCATATAACCAACAGCTACCAGATATCCTGGCCCCACGAAAGCTAATAACTTTCGGAAAAAACCTGCTTTTTTAGGTACTTTCATACTATTATGAACTTCGGGCAGACTTGGACTGGAGGCTTCTTTACGCCATCCGAGCGTCTCCCGAAATGGTTCTTTTTTTGCAATACCCATAACTCAACCCTTCTTTCACAAGACCAATAATGTTGTTCTAGGGAAACTTTTATATGTAGTATACTACATAACCCCATACTATGCTACAGGTAAACAGTTATGTTCCACTGAAATTATTTTTCCCTAGGGAAAGTTTTGAGACAAGTTATATTTGTCAGGTAAGTCGCCATTACTTATTATTTGATATTAATAAGAAAAATAATTAATAAAAGAAGGATATTGAAGCCTAGGCGCGAATACAATGTTTAGTTATCTTTGTATATTCAATAAACAAACAAAGAATGACGAAGTAATAACCATATTCATTGACAAAGGGTGATCCTCATGACTTATTTTATGGGTTTAGATCTAGGTACTTCTGCTATTAAGTGCATTCTAGTGGATGAAGCCGGTACCGTCATCGGCTCGCATTCCGTTGAATATCCGCTATACCAACCACATCCAGGTTGGGCTGAGCAGCAACCAGAAGATTGGTGGCAAGCCACTATTGCAGGTATACAGGGACTTCTAGCGACCACTGGCGTCGAAGCCTCTAGTGTCGCAGGTGTTGGCTTCTCCGGCCAGATGCACGGGTCGGTCTTCCTCGACGAGGCGCAGCAGGTTATCCGGCCTGCGCTGCTCTGGTGCGATCAGCGCACCGCGGAGCAGTGCGCCTACATCAAGGCGACCGTCGGCGAAGCCGAGCTCGGCCGCCTCACAGGCAATCAGGCGCTGACCGGCTTCACCGCGCCTAAGCTCCTTTGGCTCCGGCAGCATGAGCCGGAGCACTACGCCCGCGTTCGGCATCTGCTGCTGCCGAAGGATTATGTCAGGCTGCGCCTGACGGGAGCGTTCGGCATGGACATGGCCGACGCGAGCGGCACGCTGCTGCTTGATGTAGCCCATCGCAGCTGGTCCCAAACCGTCGCAGAGCGGTTGGAAATCCCGCTCGAATGGCTGCCGCCGCTCTATGAGTCCGGCGACATTGCCGGGCACCTGCTGCCGGAGGCAGCGGCGCTGACCGGCTTAGCCCCAGGCACGCCGATCGTTGTCGGCGGCGGCGACCAAGCCTGCGGCGCCGTGGGTGTTGGCGTCGTCCGCCAAGGCATCGCCTCGGTGGCCCTCGGCACTTCAGGTGTCGTCTTCGTCCATGACGACACCTATCAGGCAGATGAAGCGTACCGCCTTCATTCCTTCTGTCACGGCGTGCCAGGTAAATGGCACCGCATGGGCGTCATGCTGGCCGCAGGCGGCTCGTTTCAGTGGTGGCGCAATCACTTCGCTAGCGAGGAGCTCCAACGTGCACAACAAGAAGGCAAAGACGTGTATGAGATTTTGACAGCCGATGCCGCTACAGCCCCACTTGGCAGCGAAGGGTTATTGTTCCTTCCATACTTATCCGGTGAGCGTACGCCACACCCAGATCCCAAGGCACGTGGCGCTTTCATTGGTCTTAACTTAAGACATCAGAAATCTCATATGACCCGAGCTGTCCTAGAAGGCATTACCTTCGGACTTCGAGATTCTATGGAATTGATTCGTGAGTCTGGCATCGAGGTAACAGAGCTTCGGGTTAACGGCGGAGGCGCTAGAAGTCCTTTCTGGCGTCAGATGATTGCTGATATCTTCGGAATCGCAGTTGTAACTGTTAATTCAACGGATGGACCCGCTTACGGCGCTGCTATTATGGCTGCCTCTGGCGTCCTGCAAGTGGAAATCCCTAAGCTTTGCGAAGATTGGATCCAAGTCACAGATCGCGTTGAACCAAACCTGGTAAACCAACAGAAATATGAGGCTTACTACCAGGTTTATCGCAGTCTATATCCGACACTTCAAAGCACTTTTCACCAACTAACCGATCTCGCTGAACACAATTAAAACATAACCTTTGGCCAAGCCGTTCCAAGTTGAGCGACCTTGGTCGGAGACACCTACTATGTAAATAAAAAAAAGGTTGAGCAGGTATTGTACCTGTTCAACCTCTTTTTTATTCGAAGAAACCCGCCTATGCCGTCCGGTTTCCGTGCTTCAAACCCGCTCTCGCAGGTGGGTGTCCGCAGAGGTGTATTTGAGGTCCCCTTTCGAGGGCATGTCAGCCACACTTCAATATAGGTCTCCCTAGAAACAGTCATTGGTTTAAAACAACTTAAAACCGTTACGAGCATCGCAGATTTCTTCTGTTTTCTTATTATAGATCCAACCTCGCTGATAATCAACTGGTAGGATTAGTCTTTAGTCTTGTCATTCTCATCATTTTTATGCAGACTGATTGGAGATTGACTTCCATCAAGCTCATTCGCCTCTGCTTTTTCCGCTTCAGCAGCTTCTGCTTCAGCAAGTTTCTGCTGTTCCTTCTCTTCCAACTCCTGTTGTTTCGTCTGAAGCTTTGTAAAGCTTCTATTAAACTGCCAGAACGAGAATGTTGCAACAATGGCTCCCATGAAGAACACAACTAAGAAGAAATTGAACTTCGTTAAGCAGATATAAACAATAACACCATTACAGATGAGTAACACAATCGAATTGATCGGATTACCAATTGTAAGTAAAATTGAGTTTTTGACAATTTGAAAAATTTTCATATGCAAATGAACGATAATGGAGAAGAAATTAAACAAAGCAATGGTCATGATGACGGTGAAGGCAATAAAGAGAACAGCTAATACCCTTAACGAACTCCCTTGCTTCAGATAGAAGAAATAGTTCACCGCAATAATAACAAAGATTAATACAAAGAAAATACCCCCAAGCATACTTTGCAGGTAGTTGTCTTTGTAACCACGAAAAAAGGTTTTCAATAAAGGAACATCTTCTTCTCCGGTCACCCATTTTCTCGCTACAGCAAACATTGCGGTTGTCGCGGGAAATAAAGTAAACGGTGCCAAAATTGCAAGAATAGGCAACGTAGCTTTCAATGCATCCGGTGTTTGACTCACTAACCCCATAAAGAGGAAAAAGAATACCGGAATTGAGCAAAGCATCCAAAGTAAATTAATAACGGATAACCGCATAATCCACTCCGATATTCTGTACAGTCCTCCCATAACTCCCTTAAACTCCAAAACTGCTTCCTCCTTAGCGTTTCCTTCTGGAAACTTTCTACGTTGATTATTACTGGGCAAGACAACAAGCTTGTCTTATTTGTATATGTACTTAATTATAGCCTATTTTTCATCATATAGGTAGCCGTCTAGTCGTTATAGGTACTTTTACATAATATAGTATTGTCTAGTCGCACCACCCCCAAATCATTATTCAGGAGGTTGATACAATGTCTTATCCAGGTGGAAATTCTGCAGGTGCAATTTTGGTTCTTTTTATCTTGTTAGTTATCATTACTAGCTCATTTGTACTTTAATCCATATACAAGTTGAAAAAAGGCGAAGATCCTCAGGATCTTCGCCTTTTTTCGTGTAATCTTATTTATTAACTAGTGTATCTTCACTTTTACGTGGCGCTCTGGAGCGATCACGGTTTCCGGAGTTGTTGCTACCGTAATCACGGTTTCTCGAAGAGGAGCTGCTTCCGCCTTCTCTGTTTGAACCGTAGTCTCTGCTGTCCTTACGCGGGTAACGTGAACCGCCGCTGGAGGAACCACCTGAACCTGAACCTGAACCTGATCCACCGTAGCTGCCGCCACCTTGACGACGATCACTTGAACCTGATCCTGAACCGTATCCGCCGCCAACACGTCTACCTGAGCTGCGAACGTCGAATTTTTTCTTTCTTGCACGAATTGGATCTTCTGGAGTAAGTTCGATATTTAGATCTTTCTTGTCACCAGTAAGAAGTTTCATCGCTGCTGCAAGCAAGTTAACGGAATCGTATTGCTCAAGCATTTGAATAGCTAGGCCTTTAAATTCGGAATGCTCTTCTTTTTGAAGCATATCCAAAATACGCTCAGCTGTCATTTTTTGTTTACCTTCTACCGCTTCTGCAACGCTTGGCAAAGGTTTTTTGTTGATTTTGTGACGTGTAACCTTCTCAATGAAGTGAAGGTGATCGATCTCACGTGGTGTTACGAAAGTCCAAGCTGTACCTTCTTTACCTGCACGACCTGTACGGCCGATACGGTGAACGTAGCTTTCTGGATCTTGTGGAAGGTCAAAGTTGATAACGTGAGTTACACCAGATACATCTAGTCCACGAGCAGCAACGTCAGTCGCTACTAGAACATCAATACTGCCATCACGGAATTTTCTCATTACGTTATCACGTTGATTTTGGGACAAGTCGCCGTGAAGTCCTTCAGCTGCATACCCTCTTTTTTGAAGAGCTTCTGCTAACTCATCTACACGACGCTTCGTACGTCCGAAGATAATCGCTAGGTCTGGAGCTTCCATGTCAATCAAACGGCTAAGCGCTTCAAACTTTTGTTTCTCGTGTAATTCGATGTAAGCTTGCTCGATCAAAGGAGCACTAACTTGTTTCGGGATAACCGAAACGTGTTCTGGGTTTGTAAGGAATTGTTGAGCCAATTTTTGAATGTTCGTCGGCATTGTTGCAGAGAACAACATCGTGTGGCGTTCTGCTGGAACTAGTTTAAGAATAGATTGGATATCATCCATGAAGCCCATGTCAAGCATTTCATCCGCTTCATCCAAAATAACCGTTTGAACATCATCAAGTTTGATTGTTTTGCGGTTAATATGGTCAAGAAGACGTCCAGGCGTTCCGATAATGATTTGTGGTTTCTTTTTCAACGCACGGATTTGTTTCACGATATCCTGTCCACCGTAAATTGGCAGGGAACGAATGCCTTTGAAACGACCGAGTTTTTCAATCTCTTCCGCAACCTGAATGGCAAGTTCCCGTGTCGGACACATGATCAAAGCCGAAATGCGCTCTTCTTTTACGTTGATTTTGTTAACTAATGGGATACCGAACGCTGCTGTTTTCCCAGTACCTGTTTGTGCTTGCCCGATCAAATCACGGCCTTCCATGGCCAATGGTATTGTTTTCTCTTGGATTGGTGTGGACTCTTCAAAGCCCATTTCTGTAATCGCACGTAGTACCGATGCGTCTAAACCAAACTCCTGAAATGTTTTCAAATAAATTCAATCTCCTTTTGTACAGGGCAGGCTAATGCCTTGTATCTTTTTTACCCTTAAGTACGACTTCCTATCCGTCTCTATAGTTTCTTGGTGGAATACACTTTCGATTCGTCATCTTCCATGATCCAACTGGCCGCCCTTAAGAACATCTAAAATATTATAGCACAGGTGATACATACATTGCCAGTGGCTACTTTTACCCAATCGAACGAAACCGAATGAATAAGCAACTCGTATTATAGGGGAGAACAATAAAACGGAATCGTACAGAGGAGAGTTTCTATGTCCATATTTAAACGTGTCAGCAACATTCTTCGCAGTAATAAGGAACAACCAACTACACCGGCATCCCTCGGCAACCCGCTAGAAGTCGCTCGTGTTGGCGATATTGTCAATGTAGACTTAGAGGAATATGTCATCTCCGGTAAAGTCACTTATTTTGACCGCGGCTTTGCGCCACATCGCTACGCTTATTATCTACAAAGCGGCAAAAATATTCAGTGTTTGATTGTGGAAAAAGGCAGAACCTATGACTGCTTCCTTTGCAGCTTTATTGAAGGAGCTTTAGATGATCCGAATGATGTCCCAACGCGATTAGAGTTGGACGGAGATGTCACTTTCGATTTGGAGCATCATCGCAGCGACGTTTCCCGAACCGAAGGCAACACCGATTTCCGCAGCGGAGATGATATTCTCTTCTGGCGATATTTCGGACCAGACCAACGATTCTTTTTCCTTCAGTGGCAGGATGGTAAATTCGTTGCATTAGAAGGAGAGCGTACACCAGGCAATCAAATTAAATTTTTGAGGAATTTTTGAAATCGACTCTGATGACAATAAAGATATGTTATCATATAAGCAGATTTCAGAAGGATCGGAAAGGAGGACTACCAGACAATGAAGAGATGGACTTCATGGCTTTCCTTCGTACTCATTATCGCTCTTCTTACTGCCTGTGGTGCTGACGCCGGACGTTACATTAAGGATGAATATCCGTTAGTAAGCGTGGATGGCAAGGGAAGTAACATGTCCAAGGTTTACGCTGTTGAGGGCAAGAATGTGCCAACAGTGGCCAATGAGCTTGCTGCCAAAGAGACACCTAAAGAGAAGAGTAAGGAATCCGAGGATCAGATGTTCCTTGTTTATAAGGACAAGGTTATCAATATTCAGAAGGATCCAAGCGATAGTAAAAATACATTGGTTCAACTCGATAGTATTGAATACGCCAAGAGTCATTATGATTCCTCATTCCTGCAAGGCTATTTAACAGCCACGCTGTTACAATCCTTATTTGGTGGCGGTTGGAATTCCAACAAAGGTTCCTCATACGACTACCGCGGCTATACCAAAACGCCAACTTATAAGGCTGGAACGGGAACAACTACACCATCGACAGGCACTTCCAAGGAGACGAAGCCTACGACCTCAGATCGAACGGGAGGTTTCACAAGCGGTGCAGCCAATCCTAGTTCAGGAAGTTCCTCCACGACACGTAAGAATGATGGTTCAACAACGAATAAAGTAACCAAGCCTTCAACAAGCAAGCCAAGTACAACCAAAAAAACCGGATCCTTTAAACGCAGATAGATCATTCCTAAAAAGCTGTTGTCCCTCACACGGACACAGCTTTTTTATATGCTCACCTTTAATTATCCAATGGTTAAATAATGATTGCAGTTTTATAAGAATGAATTATACTTGCAATATGCTGCATACTATTTTAGAGGTGATATGTTTTGAAAAAGGCGCTAGATGTTCTAATCATTCTAGTTGGCGCACTGCTTGTCGCAGTTGGCTTCAATATGTTCCTTATTCCCCATCAGCTGCTCAGCGGTGGCGTGTCGGGAATTGCCATGATTATTGGTTATTTTACTGATTACAATATTGGGTTTCTTTATTTGTTATTTAACATGCCATTAATGATCTGGGGACTTATTTCCATCGGAAAACGTTTTATCATGATTAGCGTTGCCTCCGTCGTTCTAACGACTTGGATGATGCAAATTATTCCAATGAATTTCGTTGCGAAGGACTCGATGTTAGGTGCCGTTTTTGGTGGTGTACTCATTGGTATCGGAAGTGGAATTACACTTCGTATCGGCGGTTCCAGCGGGGGATTTGATATCGTTGGCTTGATATTGACCCGCAAATACGACTTTCCACTCGGCACCCTCCTCTCCTCGATGAATGGAATCGTCATCGTCGCACTTGGCTATTTTAAAGACAATTGGGACCTCGCCTTATTTTCAATGCTAGCCATTTTCATAAGTGGAAAAACGGTCGATATGATACATATCCGCCATATTAAAGTAACCGCGTTTATTGTTACCAAGCACAAGGATGCCATAATTAATAAACTGCTCATGATACCAAGAGGCGTTACTTTAATTAAAACGGAAGGCGCTTATACAAAACAACAACATGATATGCTGATGACTGTAACGACGCGGTATGAGCTCGTAGAGCTAAAACGAATTATTAAAGAGATTGATCCGAAAGCGTTCGTGAATATTGTGGAAACCGTTGGTGTAGTAGGGGAATTTCGAAAGCCCAAGTGATAAATCAGCCAACTGCCCCTTTATTCCAGTTTGAATTGTGTTATAATGAATGTAATTTCATATAGTTCTGGTTTCATCGATGGTAGGTTCAGGCGTAGTTCTTATTCTAATCTTCTGATTGGAAGGGTGATGCTTGTGGAGACAGTCAAATTATCCAGGATTGTAATGAAATTAACGCCCGAGTTGTATCCCTCTTTAACCAGCAATGAGTTGGAATCCGAGATCGTACTCCGGTTCGGTATAGAGGCACTCGCAGCGGAAGATGTCATGGAAATTATTCAATTCAGCATTTCGGAACATCATAAGGACACCCTGTACCACTGAGGGTGTCTTTTTTTGCATGCAACACGGTATCAATATTATTAAAATTGTAATAAATAGGCTATATAGGTTATGATAAGTCCATGATATAATAGTGCTAACTTAAATTTTACTGGAGGTGTCTGGAATGGGAGCTTTATCTCCTTGGCACATCATTCTAATTGCGATTGTTGCCCTTCTATTGTTTGGGCCTAATAAACTGCCTGAACTTGGTCGTGGATTTGGCAAAATGTTCCGCGAATTTAAAGATGCAACGAACGGTAATGGCAATAACTCATCCACGGATGATCAACCTACGATTGCGCGGAAAGAAATTAACCCTGAAGTATCCAAAAGTGAATCAGGACAAGTCAATAAGTAAGTTCAAGCATCTGGAGGCCTAGCTTCTGGGTGCTTTTCTTTTTCCCCTACAAAAGACCGAGTCTCTCCTATGCCAAATTACTCATACAAGCTTCTACAAAAGCCTACAAATTTCCTCTGTGCGTAGTTTCCCGCTTGCCTTATAATGAAAGCTAGAAACAAGGATTGGAGTGGACTTATACATCATGGAAATATTACTTGCCTCACTTGCCCTTATATTGGGTAATGTTACGGCCGCAAACCCTGATGCTAGCTTTGAACAGCTTGTGCAGGCATCGCTCGATGCGAAGAACGCAGTAGCTATCGTACAACCAGAAACACCAACTACACCAACTGATGTAACGGATCCGCTTGCACCTGTCAACAAACTAGATCCGCAGAAGGATGCTCCAGTTGTGAAAGGCATCTACTCCACTGCTCATAGCGCAGGCGGCTCGCGACTCAATACGCTTGTAAAGCTGCTTGATGATACCGATTTGAATGCCATGGTTATCGATGTGAAAGATGATTGGGGCTATATCACGTGGGAAACAGGGAATCCAACGCTCGATGCGCTGGGAACCACTCAGAAAATCATTGGCAATATGCCAGGCTTAATGACAACATTACAAGAACATAACATTTATCCAATTGCACGTATTGTTGTCTTTAAAGACACCATTCTTGCCAAGAAGAAACCGGAATTATCCTTCATTAATCCAGATGGTACGCTGTGGGGGAACGGTAAGAACCCTCCTGATAGCTTCGTCAATCCGTATAACAAGGAAGTTTGGGACTACAACATTGAAGTTGCGAAAGAAGCCGTCAAGGCTGGCTTTAAAGAAATTCAGTTTGATTATGTACGTTTCCCTGAAGGCTTCGAAAAGAGGGCAGATATTTTGAAATATACGAAAGATGAGCGTTCGCGCATCGATGCTGTCTCTTCTTTTGTCAAATACGCACGCGAACAATTAACACCTTTAGGTGTTCGTGTTTCTGTCGATATCTTCGGCTATGCGGCTTCGGTCCCTGCAGCTGAAGGGATTGGTCAGGATTTCGAGAAAATCTCGCAGAACGTGGACGTAATTGCTCCGATGATTTATCCAAGTCATTACAGCACAGGTTGGTTCGGCTCCAAAGTTCCGGACGCTGCTCCTTATGCCACCATTAATGGGGCTTCAAAAGATACAATTAAGAAGCTAGAAGCGATTGATAAGAAGGGTTGGAAGCCGGTTATTCGACCATGGATACAAGACTTCACGGCCTCTTGGGTGCCAGGCTATATCAAATACGGTAAACATGAGCTAGACGAACAAATTCGCGCCTTGAAGGACAACGGTATTAACGAGTATCTGCTCTGGAATGCCAACAATAACTATACAGCTAACGTAAGTTATTAATCCCCACAACTGAGAATACCCTGCGCGCTGCAAAGCGCTCAGGGTATTTTGATGTTTCGTCGGAGTTTACATTCGCATTCCATTTCATTTATCATTGTAGGTATTCATTTCAAAACTCCAAAAGGATGTGATGACATGCTGAAAATAGTAGCCGTAACAGGTATGAATTTAACCTCGATGCAAGAGCAAATGCCACAAGATTTGAAGGAACGCTCCGAGTTTCATTGGTTTTCTTCTTCGAAGGAGGCCGGCAATGTGATTCCTGATGCTGATGTCATTATCTCAGCAGGTCGCTTGCACCCTGATATCGTCAGTCGCGCCAAGAAGTTAAAATGGGTGCAAACCTTATCCGCTGGCGTCGATAAACTGCCACTAGCAGAGCTGGAACAACGTCAAATCATTGTCACGAATGCCAGAGGTGTTCACACCATACAAATGAGTGAATTCGCGCTGAGTCTCATGCTGCAATGGGTTCGGAAAGCAAATGTCCTACATGATAATCAGCAGCAGCAAGTATGGGACAACCAAGTTCGTTTTGGTGAATTGCACGGTAAAACGATCGGAATTATTGGCGCAGGAGCCATCGGAGAAGCGGTTGCTCGTAAAGCTAAAGCGTTCGATATGACGGTCATCGGCCTGAATCGTTCTGGAACACCACTAGCTGCTTTCGATAGAACCGTGCACGGGGAAGATGGTCTTCAATTGCTGCTTTCACAAAGCGATTTCATCGTCGTACTCCTTCCAAGCACAGAGAAAACACGGGGCTTCTTACAAAAAGAGCATCTCTCGCTTATGAAGCCGAACGCCTTTTTCATTAATCTGGCTCGCGGGGATGTCCTTGATGAAGAAGCCTTGATCCAAGCTTTGGTAGAAGGCAAGCTTGCTGGTGCAGCGTTAGATGTTTTTGCTCAAGAGCCCTTGCCTGCAACTTCTCCACTCTGGAACATGAAAAATGTCATCCTCACCCCTCATATTGCAGGATCTTCTGAGCATTACACCGATCGCGTGTCCTCCATCTTCTATCACAATTTGCGCGTCATGCTCAATGGTGGAGATATGATCAATATCGTGGATTTAGCGGAAGGTTATTAACCGAATGAAAAAACACCTATCCTTGTCGAGAGTCAAAAGGATAGGTGTTTTTCTTATGGGGCAGGAATGGCTTCCAGCCCGCGCATATAGGGTCGAAGCGCAGGAGGCAGATAAATCGAGCCGTCCGCTTGCTGATGATTTTCTAGCAAAGGAATTAGAATGCGCGGCGATGCTACGGCCGTATTATTAAGTGTGTAGCAATATCGCAACACACCCTCTTTATCCCTGTACCGTAAATTGCTTCTTCTGGCTTGGAAGTCGAGAAGGCTCGACGACGAATGGGTTTCACCATAAGCTCCGCGGCTTGGCATCCAAGTTTCAATGTCGAATTGCTTATAATTTTTGGCCCCCATGTCCCCCGAACATACGGCCACCACACGATACGGCAGTTCCAGAAGAGCAAGTAAATCTTCGGCATTTTGTGTAATCAGTCCCATCATGCGTTCCGCTTCCTCTTCACGATTCTCGCAAAGAATCACTTGTTCCACTTTTGCAAATTGATGAACACGATATAGCCCTCTTACGTCTCTTCCTGCCGAACCCGCTTCTTTCCGAAAACAATTCGATACAGCCGCTAACTGAATCGGCCCCTCCGACAAATCAACAATCTCACCCGCATAATACGAAATCAATGGGCCTTCCGAAGTTCCAACTAACCAGGTATGGTCAGCTTGTAGCTCATAAGTCTGATCTTTGCCAGCTGGAAAGAAGGCAGCGTTCAGCAGGGTTTCCTCCCGCACCATGAGCGGTACATCCATTACAGTGAACCCACGATCTGTTAACAGGTCTATAGCGAGCTGCTGAACAGCTCTATGCAAGTAGAGCCCCATCCCTTTAAGATAGTAATTTCGGCTGCCAGCAACCTTGACACCACGCGCGACATCAATCATGTCCAGTGCTTCACCAAGCTGCAAATGATCTTTCGTCTCAAATTCAAAAGCTGGCTTCGTCCCAACGACCTTCAATTCTACGTTCTCATGATCACTTGCACCTATCGGTGTATTCGGCGAGACTAGATTCGGTATCTTGAGCATGAGATCCTTGAATCTTGCTTCATGCGTGTTCAATTCTGCTTCAAGAACCGCCAATTGCGTATTCCAGCCACGAACCTGCTCCTTCAAACGTTCTGCTTCTTGCGATTTCTTTTGCGACATATAGGTCGCGATCTGCTCCGACGCGCGATTGCGCTCTGCTCGAAGTTGATCCACTTGCCCCGATAGTTCTCTTTTCTTCTCATCGACTAGGAGCAATTCCTCAACATGGCATGTAACTCCTTTGCGAGCTGCCGCTGTTTGCACTAGCGCTTGATTGTTTCGAATCCATTTGATATCCAGCATTTCCCGTCACCGCTTCCTCTTCGTTTGTGTGAAAAAGACAAAGAACGCCCTCAGTCCGATTGGGACGAGGAGCGTTCTGCTCGCGGTGCCACCCAACTTGATGAAGACATAAGCTGTCATTCATCCGCTTGGTTCCGCGATAACGGGCGGTGCCGACTTATTTAGTAAGAAAGGAAACATCCTTCCGATGGTCATAAGTGTCTCCGAGTTGGATGCTCTTCATTGACATGATGTTGATGTATATATTGATCGTTATTATAGTCGAAATATGAATGAAGATCAATATGAATGAATGAAAATAGGCTTATTGCGATAAACGGCTAGCTAATTCATAAAGCTCCATGTTAAAGGCACGCTTCGTGTTCACAACAAGATCGATATCTGTGGCTACAAGTTCACCTTTGATGATGCCGCAAGCTTTGGAAGAATCACCCTCCATAAGTTTACGCACAGCGAAATCGCCAAGGCGACTTGCCAGAATACGGTCATTATGCGTTGGTGCTCCGCCGCGTTGAATATGACCAAGGACAGTAACACGAGGCTCAATCCCGTTCGTTTCTGTGATCTTCTTAGCAATACCTTCGCCAGTTCCTGCCCCTTCAGCTACAAGGATAATACTATGACGCTTACCATGGTCGAAGTTATCCTTCATGCGGTTAGCGACTTCTGTAATATCCACATCCACTTCAGGAACAATAATCGTTTCAGCACCGCTTGCAAGACCTGCGTATAGGGCGATTTCACCACAATGACGTCCCATAACCTCAACCACGGAAGAACGTTCGTGAGATGTCATCGTATCACGCAATTTATTAATCGCATCTACAACGATGCTAACCGCTGTATCAAAACCAATTGTAAAGTCCGTGAACGGAATGTCATTGTCGATCGTTCCTGGAAGTCCCATTGTTTTGATACCTAGTTTACTAAGCTTGTTCGCACCTTGGTAAGAACCATCTCCACCAATAACTACCAAGCCATCAATCCCACGTTTACGCAAGTTATCAGCGCCGATTTGTTGACCTTCAGGCGTCATAAACTCTTTGCAACGAGCCGTTTGCAGGATCGTACCACCACGTTGAATGATGTCACCAACGCTGCGCAAATCCATTTTACGAATATCATCGTTAATCAAACCTTGATACCCACGCTGTACTGCAAACACTTCGAGCCCATGGTACAATGCACTTCGAACGACTGCTCGAACAGCGGCATTCATCCCCTGAGAATCTCCTCCACTGGTTAAAACCGCAATTGATTTTACTGCTGACATTTTAATTTCCTCCTTCATAATTCTTATGAATGACATTCATGATGTCGTACGAATGTACATGCTATTTATCCAGAAAAAGAGCCTTGTTAAGGGACTATTTTTCATCAGACGCTTCGAAATTTTCTTCACTTGGTGTTGACTGTTGACCTTAGGGTCAGATAAATAGAGAGCAAGCAAACCTTCGATTATCATACGATGAAATCTCGGATGTTCCAAGAACAAAATTTTAGATCTTGCTTCTTGGACAATGAAAGCGATTCGCTCTACGGTTGTATCCATGGAATCATAGTAGGTACAGAAATTCAGGTCTCCGCCTTCACTATCTTCTTCCTGATCTATCAAATAATCAAGCAGAATATGAAGTCCACACACATAAGGGAAATAAGCCTCTCGGATGGCTTCCACCTGCTTGTCCGTCATAACGGGATCACATGCAGCCAAGAATAACATGAACATGCCTAAAGTTGAGCCTGTTGCAGCAGCAAATTCATTCCAAACGATCTGGCGATACTTATGGTGATGGTTATCCCACCATTGATGCAGCTGAGGCTCACGCAAATCTTTGCGAATATGCTTGTACACCTGCAAATCACAGTATAAGCCAACGAATTCTTTGACCTGATCCGCTACTTTCAAATACGAGGGCATCTGGCTGATCGACGTCTGACATTGCTGAACAAGATCAGATAAATACCCGCCATCCTCCTTCTCGGCCCTGAACGCATAGTAATCATGCAGAGGCTTCGCAGGATCGACTGCATCTAGCATCGATTGATGTAATTGCCGAAAATCCAACGGATCTAACGATGTGCTGCGATCACATAAATTATCTAAATAATCGCTAATCGACTGGAAAGCGACAATTAGCGGGATAAGCACGTGACGCATCGATAAATGAGCAGCTGCATACACAGCTCCTCCTTGGCAATGAAATTGCTTCGTGGCAATGCTGGCAAGTGCCTGAGTACGCAGCTCTTCATCAGGAATATTCGCTGCTTTGGTTCTCCAGACGCTCAATTGCTCATTAACAGCTGGCAAAATATAGCGATATACACTGATCATTAATCGGATCGGGCCTTGCGGGACTTTCACATGGCTCTTTATCCTACTTCTGGCCAATGGCTTCAAGTAAACTTCCTCCACAACTTTGTTCATAGCAATATTGAAGTAACAATAGCATTTCAGAACGTTGTATCTGGCGCAGCCAACCATCTACGGTCGGATTCTGCACAAGTGAAACCTGAATTTCAATCACATCAATAAATACATATGGATTCCAAACTGGCGATGTTACGAGCACTTCAAGCTTATGGCGAAGAGCTTCATTGTCCAATTCCATGAAGTCCTTAGTCGATAAATTATCTCTGACAAATTGGATTAATTGAGAAAAAATAGGATGATGACCCACATCATTAAACCAGTATTTCGCATTACTATAGTCGCCTTCCATGCGATGCATGAGCGCATGCCAGTAGCTTCCCGTAGCATTCGTAATCTCCTGAGAGATATCATGTGATTTATCTAAACTTTCATTTAGAAGAAAGAGTCCTGCTTTGATAGCTAAACCATAGGGTTGCTGCTCAGCGCTGCCTTCTGTAATCAACGAAGTCGAGAGCGCTTCAATCCGTGCATCCATTGCAGCATCCCACTCTTCAATTGGATAAAGCGCTGGGAGATGCTCTAGAAGTGGTTTCGCTATCGTCCCAAGCCAGTTATTCCCATCCTTATTGCTATGCATGCAGTCATTCTCCCTTCGTTAACAACCATTAATGGTGGGTTTTGGATTCTAAATCCTGATTCGTACGGAACCAGAGATGAAGATCATTTATGATTGAAGCCAAGTCAGCAATATCGGAATTTAAACGGCACGAGGTTACAAAGTCGTCTTCTTTATCGAGTTTATTTTGCTTTTCTATGATTTGTGCTTCTAATTTGATAATCCGATCCGGGATGATACCTCGAATTTGTTCCCACTGAAGCAAGAGATCTATGCGAACGGCAGCATCATACATTTCCCATTCCAATTCCAGAACGGGAATCGCAATACCTAACCTCTCATCATACTGAAAATAGCTATTCATTCCTATAACCCTCCTTGCAGGCAAAACTGTCTGTCTTATTCAAGAAACATTCTACCTTTAAATGTATCACTTCAAACCTTGGGTTTCCAGTTAAAATTGTATGTCATCCCCATTTCATTTTCTGATATACTTAAGAAATGTTTTGCAAAACGCGAAGGAGTGCGATTTGGATGAATGCTAAGACAGTAAAGGATGCCATCACTTGGAAACAGCTCATCTCCTTTTTCCTCCCCCTCGGACTTTCTGCAACGCTCGTAACCCTCTCTCATGTTATTATTAATAGCACTCTGGCAAGGGCTGATAATCCTGAGCTCGTCATTGCCACCTATGCTATCCCCTTGAGTTTACTAGGATTGACGGAAAGACCCGTTGTATTGCTACGACAAGCATGCTCTGCACTCGTGAGGGATCGGGTTTCGTTCCGTGCGATGGCTGTTGTCAGCTCTTATGTGTTTGCTTGTATTATTCTGCTGGGACTCATACTCTGCTACACACCGGTTGGCGAATGGGTGTTTCTTTATTTTTTTGGCGTAGAACGCGAAATACTAGCCGCAACCTTAAGTGTATACCGCATTCTCATGTACGTTAGCATTTTCTCTGGCCTCCGTTGTTTATTTCACGGAATTATCATATTCAATATGCGGACAAAATGGCTCACGATCGGGATGGGTGTGCGGATCATAGCCATGTACTTCTTATCATTGTATTTCATTACAACGGATAACGTGTCCAGCGGTAAAGTCGGCGCCATTATTTTCCTAGTCGGGATGATTATTGAGGCAACGATTGCCATTTGGGAAGGTACAAGCTTGCTGAAGCGCGTCATTCCTGAAAAAGCACCCCATCATCCGATTGAAACGAAGCAGCAAATCTTTGCCTTTTATAAACCTCTCTTATATTCATCTGTTATTGCCGTGATTATTGGCCCTTCCATTAATGCGATACTAGGCAAAACAACACAGATTCATCTGGCCATCTCAGCCTTTGCGATTGCTGGATCTTTAACACAATTAGTAATGAGTTTCTTCTCTTACATACATCAAATTGTTTTAAATTTCTACCGTAAAGATGCTGTACGAGTGAAAAAATTCATTCTTCTGCTGAGCTTCATACCAGGCACTCTTATTGCTATCCTATCCTATACACCGATTGGCCCGTGGTTCATGACCCATATCATGGGTGTGGATGCTGAGCTGAAACAGGCTAGCTTGAGTGCCATGCGCATTTTCATGATTATGACGATTGTATTTCCATGGCTTGATTATATGAATGGCATTATTATGCTGCGCGGCCAAACAAAAATCATGGTTTTCTCGCAATCTGCGAATGCTACTATAACGGTACTCACTTTATTCGTTGCCATTGCAACTGTTCCAGGGTGGAATGGCATGATTGGCGCTCTTGCGCAATCGTTTGGCATGTTGGCAGAACTGCTTGTGGTCATTTATGTGCTCAAACGAACAGCCGATGTCCAACAACCTGGATTGTCTCTCGAAAATAAGTAATGAAATGGTGATGATTACCTTGTCCAATTCTACTGCGATTGATCGAAACGACCGATTGCTTAAAATGTTTACACTCGCTTTTTTTATGACGATGGGAATTGTTGTTACCTTTTTCCCCTTGTATTTCGATTATAAAGGGTATTCAAAAATCCAAATTGGCTTACTTTATGCCATTGGTCCACTGATCGGTATTGCAACCAACTTGCTCTGGGGCTTCTTGAGTGATCGCTTTCAAACAGTAAAAAAAATCATGATCATTCTGATTCTTGGTCAATTGCTGACAGCCATCTTCGTGTTTACGGCAGGGTGGTTCTCCTTGCTTTATGTCTGCTTAGCCGCTTTTTTCTTCTTCCAGCAACCGGTTAACTCCTTGAACGATAGTCAAGTCATGCTGCACATTCGCTCTAGCGGGAAAAGCTATGCTTCCTTCCGTGCGTATGGCTCCATTGGGTTCGCACTTTCTGCAGGAGGATTCGGGCTATTATTAAAAGCCTATGGAACTGGACTAACACCGATCCTTCTTTTTATTACGATCAGTTGCACCTTACTCATTCTTCTTCTGCTCAAAGATACACGCCAAGGCGGCAAGAAGATGGCCTTCGGCGGCATGGTGAACATCGTCCGATCCAAAAAGTTCATCTGGTTTCTTGTGCTCGTTATCATTATGTCCGTCTCACATCGCTTCAACGATGGCTTTTTAGCCCTCTATATGCGTCAGCTAGGCGCTTCTGACTCGCTGATCGGGTATGCCTGGATGACATCTGCACTAAGTGAAATTCCCGTGTTCTTCTATTTGAGCAAGCACGGTCACCGCTTTAAGGAATTGCCCTTACTTGCTTTTGCAGGCGCGATTTATGCCTTTCGCTTCATCATGATGAGCATCATCCAAGATCCAACTTGGGTTATCGGCATCCAGCTTCTCCATAGTTTAACTTTCGGTGTCTTCTTATTTACAGCGAATCGGTATTTGAGCCAAATTATTCCGGATGAATATCGCTCGTCTGGGCAGGCAATTTTCGCAGTTGCGTGGTCAAGTATTGCTGGATTAATCAGTGGTACAGCAGGCGGCTGGATCTACAATGCAACGAGTGGCAGTACCGTTTATATCCTAGCCGCTTGCCTATCAACGGCATCCGCGATTGGTTTTCTATGCACTTACCTTTTTCAAAAGAATGAAGATGCGCTTCCTAGTCGATGATACAAGAGTGTGTCTTGGCTGATTGCTTCGACAGTTTAACGGTCGCGGCAGTTGTACTCCTAGCCCATCTCCCCTATAATAAGGATATAGTCTTAGTACCAAGTAATAACATCACATCGATAATATGAGCAGCAAAGGTAGGTACACATTTATTATGAAGTATGAAGATTTCAAAACCATTGTGTTAGAACGACGCAGCATTCGTAACTTTACAGAGCAAGAAGTCGCACTTGAAGATATTCGTGAAATCATCGACTGCGCGCGGTACGCTCCAAGTGATACGAATTCACAAACTTGGAAATTTATCGCCATTCGAAATACAGAAAAGATCAAACATATCGAGCAGTTAACTTGGGATCAACTCCACTTGCGCGCCGCAGCTGCCGAGGAGAAAGGGCTGTCTCGCGAAGCTCGCATGCTCGTAAGATCTTTCGGACCTTACGCGACGGCTTTCTCCGACGCACCTGTTCTTATCATTTGCTTGGCTACTCCATATGAATCCAAGTTCCGTGATCGCATCTTCGATCCAATTCAATTAGTAGATGATCATGTATGGGCGGAAGAAGGCATTAAGAGCTCCTGTCTTGCCTCCCAGAACTTGATGCTTGCCGCTCATGCGAGAGGGTTAGCAACGTGTCCAATGACGGGGCCAGTCTTGCTTGCACAAGATCAAATCCGCGCATATCTGGACATTCCAGCCGAATATCAGATTAACATGGTGATCTCCCTTGGTTATCCGAAGGAAAAACCTGGTAAAATGGCCCGTAAAAAAGTAGACGATATTCTTCAAATTATCGACTAACAAGTAGGAGCTGACCGCACAATGCGGACAGCTCCTTTTTTACAACCATTTAGTTATCAGAAGCCGGTGCTTGTGCCCTTCTCTTCACTTTGCTAGGCCAGAAAACAGCATCTCCTAACAGCATTGTAATCGAAGGAACAAGGAATGGTCTTACGATGAACGTATCCAAAATGACCCCGACAGCACAAATTACACCAAACTGCACAAGCACTTGAATCGGCAGCGAAGCTAGTACCGCAAAGGTGCCTGCTAGAATCAAACCTGCTGAAGTGATTACACTACTTGTTGAGCTTACCCCTAATCGAATCGCATCCTTCAGTTTCAAGCGGTTGCGCTCCTGCCAAATACTCGAAATCATAAAGATGTTATAGTCCTCTCCCAGCGCAACAAGGAAAACAAAGGCATATAGCGGAATTAAGCCTTGAATCGCAGCTGTATCCATGAAATAGTGCAAAATAAGCCAGCCTGCGCCTAACGCTGAGTAATAGGAAAGCAAAACGGTTGCAATCAAGTAGACGGTTGCGACAATCGAACGTAAATACACAAGTAACAGTATCGCAATTACGGTAATAACGACCGGGATAACAATCTTGGTATCGCGTTCCACAACAGTCTTCGTGTCATATTGTGTAGCGGTTTCACCACCTACCCAGACTTGCGGTGAAGCTACACCAGCTTCTACAAGCTTTTGCTCCGCCATGTTCCGAATCTCAGGAATCCGATTAATGACATCCAAATCATAGGGATCCTGCTTAAAAAGCAACTCATACGCTTTATAATTAGCGTCCTTCTTACTATCCTCTGGTTTACTCACGGATTCAACATACGAGAGCTTGGCAAGTGCTCCTTGAACATCCGCGTTCTTGCCTTCTGTATTCACCACCACTTTTACTGGAGCCAATGAGCCTGGTGAAACATGTTCCGCTAACAAGCTAAAGCCTTCTCGAGATGCCATTGTAGAAGGGAACGATTCCAGAATGTTGTATGTGAACTTAATCTGCGGGGCAAAAGCAGCAAGCGCGATAAGAATGATTAAGGAGATAGCCAGCACGCTTTTGGGCTTTTCAGTTACAACACGCCCTAGTGCAGCGTTTAATGCACCGACAGGCTTTTGCTCTTTCATGCGCTTCCCTTTGCGCGCTTCTTTCTCTGCACGCATCTCGGCCGTCAGCGGAATGAATGGGAAGAAGGAAACACGACCAATAATAGCAAGCAATGCTGGAACTAAAGTCAGACTAGCCAGTGCCATGATGAAGATTGCGACACTGAACGGAATTGCGAACCGATGATTGGAGCCATAATGAGCGAATAACAAGCCCAACAAGGACACAATAACTGTAAGTCCACTCATCCCGATCGCACCTGTTGAGCCCCCAAACGAAACACGAAGTGCGCTATACTTGTCTTTCTCCTCCAAAAGCGCTTGTCGGTACCGAGCAACGAAAAAGAGGCAGTAATCCGTTCCTGCACCAAACAGCAGGACTGTCATAATGGAGATCGACTGTGCATCGACAGTGATCCAACCTTGTTTAGCCATGAATCCAAGAATTGGAGAAATGACCCCATAGGCAAATCCTACGCCAACCAGTGGAATGATAGCCAGAATCGGTGAGCGATATAGTAGAATAAGCAGAACGAGTACAAGCAGCACCGTTGCTAACAACAGCGTAAAGTCGGCTCCTTTGAATAGCGCTGTCGCATCCGTTTGAATGCCGACAGGACCTGTAATACGGGCATGCAGACCTTCTTCGTCTATGTTAGCTTCAAATGGGTCACTGCCTAATTGACTTACCGTTATCTCTTCCAGCTGCTTCATGCCTTCCTGGAGGACTTCTGTTTCCGTCCCCTCATTAAACGAAATCGGCAGCACAAGTATTTTGCCATCCTTGGATACCATGCCTTTTAGTGCAGGAGCAGGCATCTGATGCAAGGGAGGCAATCCCTTCTGAGCAGCTAACGGTGAATCCGTGAGCTGTTTCGTAACCTTTTGAACAGCAGCCAAATCTTGATCTGTCAGTCCCGAGCCACGATACCAGACAACGAGCGCTGGTACTCCCTCATTACTGGGGAATTGCTCTTTCATTAACGCGGCTGCTTCGAGCGACCAGGAATCTGTTGGCAATTGCCTAGCAGCATTATTTTCTTGTGAATTGACATTAGGCAGTAAGACAGATAATAGGCCTGTAAGTAAAATCCAAACGGCAAGTGTCACCCATTTGCTTCGGCGACCTGCAACTAATCCACCAATTTTACTGAAGAAAGGATTTTCGTGCATAACGTTGCTTCTCTCCTATACATAGAAAATAGTGTTATAATAAATATTAGTACAGGATTAATTATATATACTAGATAGTTAATTAATCAAGCGTTATTTAGAATCGTCTCAGGAGTGACACAAACTTATGGAAAAAAAGTCAAAACCTCTTGGCAGACCCCGTGTCTCACAGGGAGAATTGCCTCTTAATCAAAAAATCTTAATGACCGCTATCCCTTTATTCTTATCTCGCGGCTTCGAATCTGTGTCTATGGATGATATTGCCAAAGAGTGTCAGGTCACGAAGGCATCGGTTTATTACTATTTCCCCTCCAAATCCGACTTGCTTACAGCCTCTATGATTCAGCTCATGGACAATGTCAGACGTGTCACGATTAAACGTTTAAGCGAACCTACTCCGCTTCGTGAAAGACTTCTCAGCATTACAGAGGGGCATCTAAAAGCGGTCGATTTCGACCTGCATTCGTTCATGCGCAAGATGGAAGCTACACTTTCCGAGGAGCAAATGAAAGCTATGCGTAAGTCCGAGCAAGGTATATTGGATGCGCTCGAAACCGAATTCCAGAAGTCGATTGACTCTGGCGAAATCGGTCCCGTAGATCCCCGCGTGATCGCACGCGCCTACACTTCGCTTCTCATGATGGGTCATGCGCGTGATGGGAACGGGGATCATATGTTTCCAGATGAAGGTAAAGCGGCCACTCAAATTATCGACATACTCTGGCATGGCTTATATCCGCCCCCAGTGACCAATTGAAAACGAAGCAAACAAAAAAGACAGCCTCGAGTAATCTCGAGAACTGTCTTTATTTGCTTGTGCTATGACACTATTTATAAGTAGGGAGTCCCAGAATCTTATAATTTGGTGACGTTAGCTGCTTGAGGACCACGGTTACCTTGAGTAATATCAAACTCAACGGATTGGCCTTCTTCTAATGTTTTGAATCCTTCGCCCTGAATTGCGGAGAAGTGAACGAATACATCGTCGCCTCCATCAACAGAAATAAAACCGTACCCTTTTTCTGCGTTAAACCATTTCACTGTACCCTTCAAATGAACAACCTCCTAAAAATATCGCCATCTATGACGAATAAGGAAATTATACCATTTGAGTGGTGAAAAATCAACGGAAATTCCGAGGTGGATAAGCTGAAATTTGTTGATGTACCAAGGTTTTCCACTATGCAGAGGGCTCTTTTTTTATGCTTAAATATTGCTGAGAATTTGGTAAAAAAGGTAGACTAGCTTCTCTCTTTTGAACGGTAAATCCAGCTAACTCGAACTCGAGGATTAGATCGTGAAGGCGAGAATATTCCTCTGTTCGGAAATTCATCAACGGGTATATCCTAACCTCGCCACCTGGCTTGCAAACACGAAGCAGCTCACGAACAGCCCCAGTATGAAACGCATAATCAAACTGCTCCTCATATAGAAAAAGAAAGTGACTGCACATAACGAGTTCAAAGCTCTCCGCTCCGAATGGTAATGATGGTAAAGCAGCTTTATGATATCTGGCTGATCCTTCTGCGCTGGAGAAATCCTCAA
The DNA here is from genome assembly GCF_031455095.1 of Paenibacillus qinlingensis. Lineage (GTDB taxonomy): Bacteria > Bacillota > Bacilli > Paenibacillales > NBRC-103111 > Paenibacillus_E > Paenibacillus_E qinlingensis_A. Next base: position 75,426 of record NZ_JAVDSB010000001.1, on the reverse strand, counting down.
CAAAACGCTGAAGCGCTTGAATACGTCCTGCCCGATGCTGCTCGACGGACCCGTAAAACGTCCAGTCATACACATCCGTTAGTTTAGACAACTTGGCTGTACTGCGCTCAATTTCTAGCCTGCCATACTCAGCAATTGCGTCTGGCGACTTCTCGTATAATGGATCAACTGCTTCTGCTTCGATCCCAAGCTGCCTTGCTTCTGCTGTAAACGAAGAGGCGCCTCCAGAGACATCCAACACTCTTTTGCCAATCAGCTCATCTGTCTGCAACATAAACATTTTCTCATATTCCACGTACGATCTCGAGGTCATAGCAACCCCAATTTGCTCATAAACTTGCTTCTCTTCCATGCTCATCTCTCCTTGGCTCGGCTCATAACCCCTTCCCTATGGAAAGGATTAGGAGAATTCTATCATGAGAGATGCCCGTGCACAACAAAAAAAAACGAAAAAACGAGCCTCTTGTTTGGAAATAGCCGCATTTTATGATACGATTGTTTACATCTATAAGCTTATTACAGAAACGAGGAAAAAAGCCATGTCGCATCAACCCTTCAAAAGACATACGATTTATAAAAAAGATAAATGGAACATGCTCAATGTCGAGGTGCAAGGCACCAAAATCGTCTTAACCGAGATTTCCGACCAATGGGGCGAAGAGTGCCACACTTTTATTGGACGACCTGCTATGCTGCATTGGGCTAGCGAACGTTTTGCCAAGGATAAATTCGACGGTACCGAAGAAGAATGGCAAGCTATTATGGACGCTTTTAAAAACGTATAAAAAAAAGAGTTCTATTTTGAAACGCATCGCATATATTAACGTATAATCTCATAGTAACACTCCAAAGGGGAGTAGCTGATACAGTAAAGTCGTCAATTCGGATCCTCATCAGATCCCGGCTTTATTGGCAACGACAACGTTGTTAGCAAGACCTTTGCCATGTTCATTGGTGAAGGTCTTTTTTGATGAATTAGAGCCTTCACCGGTCAAGCGGTGCTAGGCTCTTTTTGCATCAAAATAACTTTGAAGGAGTGTGTTCGCGTATGGATTGGTTGTCAACGGGCTTTTTCGTCTCACTACTCAGTATTATCTTGATTGACTTGGTTTTGGCAGGTGATAACGCGATTGTGATTGGGATGGCTGCACGTAATTTGAAAAAGGAAACACAAAAGAAAGTCATTCTTTGGGGCACGGTTGGCGCGATTGTGATTCGAGCTTTGGCCACGCTTGTTGTCGTTACGTTGCTCAAAATCCCTGGGTTGCTGTTAGTCGGCGGTATCTTGCTTCTCTGGATTTCGTATAAACTTCTCAGCGAAAAGAAAAGTCATGAGGATATGAAAGTAAAAGACACCATGTGGGCTGCTATTCGAACGATTATTATTGCTGATGCGGTCATGGGATTAGATAATGTCATCGCGGTCGCTGGCGCTGCACATGGTAACTTCTTGCTCGTCGTTATTGGTCTACTTGTCAGTGTGCCTATCGTGGTCTGGGGTAGCACTTTATTCATTAAATGGATTGAAAAGTACCCATCGATTATTTATATCGGAGCTGGCGTGCTTGCACTTACCGCAGGAAAGATGATTACAGGCGAAAAATTCCTAGCCCCCTTCTTCGAATCCAACCCGTTAGGAAAATGGCTATTCATTGGTTTACTCGTCATCCTCGTGCTCGGCGCAGGCAAATGGGCGAAAATGATTGGCTACCAAGTCAGTGTCGGGGATAGCGGACAACTCACTCTTCCTAAAGAGCTTAGCGAAGAAGCACAAATCTCCCCTGAGGACCGCTACACCGTCAAAATGGATTCTCGTGGCAAGTTCATTCTCGTTAAAGAGGAAGATGATGAAGAGTCGAACCGTGATACGATGCAGCATGCCGGATGAAAAAGGAGTTTGACCCCGCATAGCGAAAATTAGTATGATACGAAACAAGTATCATACTCTACAGCAAAAAGGATGATTTTCGATGACTGATTCTGGATCTATTCTCACATTTGTAATTGTATCCTTTTGCCTGGCGATCATTTTAATTATGAAAAAAGACAGCCTTCCGGCACAAATGAAACGTTACCTTGCTTTACTAGCGATTGTTATGGTTTCCATATCCTTCGTTCTGATCGTACTTAGCTTCTTCCGAGCTGGAACTTGAAAATACTTCCATACTTGCTCGTCCATCATGGACGGCAGAGTCGTTTGTTTTGTATAATAATAATTGATTAAGCAAACGGTCATACTAGGTGAAAACCATGAAATGGGATTTCAGTTCGTGCATCCCTCATGGGAATATGCCGGGAGCGATGACCGCAATGCGCCTTCTTTATGTAACGGCTGTCATGGGAATTCTGCTTAGCTCAGTCCCATTAGCTGATTTACACGCAAAGGATACCAGCTTACCCCAATCTCAAAACAAGGACAGGAGGGCTCCGATGACTCAATTATTGGATCGCAAGCAAGTACCAGCCGAGCACCGTTGGCAGTTGGAGGATTTATTTGCCGATCAGAAGGCTTGGGATCAAGAATTTCAAGAAGTGAAGGGCTCGCTTAGCAAAATCAGCGCCTTCCAAGGGAAAATCAACGACGCCGCAGCTGTGAAGCAAATTTTCCAGTTGGAAGATGAGCTCTCAGTTAAGATGGAGAGATTATATGTTTACTCCAACATGAAGCATCATGAAGATACAGCTGAACCTGTTTATCAGGCCTTATCCGAAAAAGCTAAAAAACTCAGTGTTGAATTTGGTGAAGCTTCTTCCTTTATTTCTCCTGAAATTCTCAGCTTGTCGGACGAAAAGCTTCAGCAACTCGTGAATGATCCTTCCTTATCTTTTTATAAAGATACGCTTGAAGAAATGATTCGTCAGAAGCCTCATACGTTAAGCAAAGAACAAGAAGCGCTTCTTGCTCAAGCAGGTAATATGGCTGGCGCTCCTAGTACGATCTTCGGCATGCTGAACAATGCTGATTTGAAGTTCCCGAAAGTGAAGAATGAAAAAGGTGAAGAAGTCGAGCTTACGCATGGCAGCTATATTCAATTCCTAGAAAGCCGTGATCCTGAAGTTCGAAAAAATGCGTTCAAAGCGGTCTATGACACCTATCGCAATAATCGGAATACCATTGGTGCGACGCTTAGCGCGAACATTAACAAGAACATTTTCTATGCCAAAGCGCGTCATTACCCTTCTGTTCTTGAATCCACACTATTTGGCGATAATATCAAAAAAGAAGTGTACACGAACTTAATTTCCACCATTCATGAGTCCTTGCCTCAGCTGCAGCGGTATCTCAAACTCCGTAAAAAGCTGCTCAAGGTCGATGAGTTACATATGTATGACCTATTTGCACCGCTCGTTGAAGAATTCAAGATGGACATTACTTATCAGCAAGCCAAAGAAGAAATCAAGAAAAGCTTGGCTCCGCTAGGTGAAAATTACTTGAAAATTCTACAAGACGGATTCGACAACCACTGGATCGATGTGTATGAGAACAAAAACAAACGCAACGGCGCTTACAGCTGGGGTGCTTACGGCACACATCCTTACGTATTGTTGAACCATAAAGACAATTTGAACAGCATGTTTACCTTGACACATGAGATGGGTCATGCGATTCATTCCTATTTGTCCGATGAGAATCAAGAGTATCGTTATGCGCAATACACCATTTTCTTAGCAGAAGTTGCTTCCACGCTGAATGAAGCTCTACTCATGGATTACCTGTTGAAGCGTGTAACAGATCCTAAGGAAAAAATGTATTTGCTTACGTACTATGCGGACCAATTCCGTACAACGGTATTCCGTCAAACGATGTTCGCGGAATTCGAAATGATCACGCATGAGAAAGCCGAAGAAGGCGAGTCTTTAACACCGCAAGAGTTCAGTGAAATCTACTATGGATTGAATAAGCTCTACCATGGCAATGACATGGTTGTGGATCAAGATATCGAGATGGAATGGGCTCGGATTCCTCACTTCTATAACAGTTTCTATGTTTATAAATATGCGACAGGCTTCTCTGCTGCTACTTCCTTTGCGAAGCAGATTTTGGATGAAGGCCAGCCAGCGGTTGACCGCTACCTCGGCTTCCTCAAAAGCGGCGGCAGCGACTACTCGCTGAACATCCTTAAGAAGGCCGGTGTGGATATGTCTACGCCTGAGCCGATCAAACAAGCAATGAGCGTATTCAGCTCCCTGTTAGATCAGATGGAAGAGCTTACGAAGTAACTGCATGCACGATACAAGCCACTCTCCTCGTGGAGAGTCGGATTGCAAGACCAAAAAGGTTGAAAGCCTCTGCTTTCAACCTTTTTCTTAAAATCGAGAGGATGATGGATACTTGAAAATACAATGGATTCTCATCAGTGCTTTAGTATTTGCTCTACTTACTGCGGTTTTTGCTGTTGTCAATGTGGATCCCGTACAAGTGAACTTCCTATTCACGACGACGTCCACACCTCTGATTCTTGTCATTTTAACTTCAACCTTATTAGGTGGTTTGATTGTTGGTCTCTTCGGCATGGTTCGTCAATATAAGCTCCAGCGTAAAGTGAAACAAGTAGAAAAACAACTTCACGAAGTGCTAAATCCGACACCTGAAGCACCAACTGATTCTAAGCTAGAGCAAAGCGAACACCATGTATAAAACGAGGCATATTCCTCCTCCAATGAAAGATGAGCTTGCATTAACTGCATCATTGCTCATTCCTTGGAGACCACGTATCTGTCTTGCTTTCTGATGACAATGCTCCTGCTTCTCAATCGTTTTACCACAGACCTCACAATGAAACATCACCTGCAGCGTAGCCCCAAGCCAAGAATCAACGAGAGAACCTCCTAATCCTGCAAGTGATCCCAGCAAGATTAGGAGCACCATCGAACTATTCACCGCTTGCGGCTCCCCGAGTTGGTTTAGAAGCCCTCCGATGAGGCCGATAAAAGCCCCGCCAAGAATCGACGCAAGTAATCCAAGCCCTGTAATGCCTCCTGAGGTCCCTGCTGTCACCCGTTTTCCCGTTACAATGGAGCGTGGAATCGACTTGCTCATCCCTCCGATTTCCGTCGCCCATGTATCCGCGGTAACGGTTGCCATAACGCCAATAAATAACAGCCACCAGAGCGGACTCGGCCAGATGGCATTTCCCATACATAGCAACAACCCTAAGCCACCATTCGCAGCAACTTGCCCTGCATCACGTCTACCACCTTTGGCATAGCCACTTTCAGCTGCTGCCTTACGCTGATGCTTAAGCTTCGATAACAAGCTGGATGAGATGAAAAATGCGATAAGTGTACCAAACCACGCAAGACTTCCCAACGCATACATCGTCGTTCCTAGCAGCACTGCTGCAATTAATCCGGATAGAGATAAGGAACGTTTCCAATAGGCTGCCCCAGCTATGATCAGACTACCTGCGAATCCATAGATGACTGGCATGTGTAGAATTCTCTCCTTCACATTCAAATTCTTATTAGCTGTACCTGATAATCCATATTGTATCATAGTTCACCCAACTCTCTTTATGTGGTAATTCGTATGATAAATTCGACAATTTTCATGATTTTCTGCAGATTCTTAACCAATAACAGCCAAATCTATGATACTATGAGAGGGAAAAGCGTAAGGAGGCTGACATGGAGCAAGATCAATCCACTACCAATTCCCGATTTAAAAGAGACCTGGCGCCCGAGGAAATGCTGCGTGTCATTTTCGACTATGCTGCCAAAATTGCGAATGAACGTATACTTGATCATGTACTCATGCTAATGGCGGATATGGGTCGTGAGATGATTGTCTCCGATCGTTGTACCGTCTGGCTGTTAGATACACAGAATAATGAGCTTTGGTCCAAAGTTGCTCATGGTCTTGATGAAATTCGAATCCCAAGCACTGCTGGTCTAGTCGGTTATGCCGTAACGAATGATCAAGCAGTCTTCATCCATGATGCTTATACCAATGAGGAATATAAATCTTATTTGCAAAATGGTGCTATCTATACGGATCAGCAAACAGGTTATCGAACGAAGGCCCTCATGGTGATCCCCTTTCGGAATAGCAACGGTGAGATTATGGGGGCTTATCAAGCGATTAATAAACTGACTGTCAGTGAACAATTCTCCGACAAGGATATGGAGTATTTAACCTTGGCCTCTTCCTATGCAGGCAAATCCTTGGAATCTGCGCTGCTTACGATGGAAATTGAAGAGACGCAAAAAGAAATTATTTTCCGAATGGGGGAAATTGGTGAAAGTCGTTCCAAAGAGACAGGCAATCACGTGAAGCGTGTTGCCGAGTATTCTTATTTGCTAGCCTTAGAGCTAGGCATAAGTCAGGAAGAGGCAGAATTACTCAAGATTGCGTCTCCCATGCACGATATTGGTAAAGTAGCGATTCCCGATGCCATCTTGAATAAGCCTGGCAAGTTGACTGAAGAAGAGTTCAAGCTTATGCAGAACCATACGCTCATCGGTTACAACCTACTTCGAAATTCAACCCGTCATATTCTCAAAACCGCAGCTATCGTTGCTTATGAGCATCATGAGAAATGGAATGGGCGCGGATACCCACGTGGTATACAAGGGACAGACATTCATATTTATGGACGTATAACGGCCATAGCCGATGTTTTCGATGCACTCGGCAGTGATCGTGTGTACAAAAAAGCCTGGGAGCTCGACCGCATCCTTCAGCTGTTCCAAGAAGAACGTGGCGAGCATTTTGATCCCGATGTGATTGATGCCTTTTTCAAGCAATTACCGGCCATTCTCCGCGTAAGAGAACAATACTCGGACACAGCCTTAGCCAATTCGATAGAATCCTAATACATAGAAAAAGGGCAGTCTCACAGGTCGATATGACCTTGAGACTGCCCTTTTAGATTATATACGAATACTAGAAGCTCCGAATTGTTCTTCTCCCCAGAGAAGCTCTAAACGGTCGCCATCCTTGACAGGACCTACGCCTTCTGGCGTCCCCGTGAAAATGATGTCCCCCGGACCCAATCCATAGTGCTTCGCAACATAATCGATAATCGTTTGAAGATCGAAAATCATATGCGAGATGTTGCCATCCTGAACTACCTGTTCATTCTGAAAGAGTTGGAAGTTCGACTTCGTCAACTCAGAAGCACCGGGGAATGGACGGAAATCGGTAATAGGCGCCGACTTTAGAAACCCTTTGGCAGGCAGCCATGGTTGGCCCTTCTTCTTAATCACATTCTGGACATCACGAAGTGTAAAATCAATGCCAAGCGCATATTGATCTACGATCTCATCAACTTTTATCCCTTGCGTGTAAGGTTTCGCAATATGTACAACCAGTTCAGCCTCGTAATGAATCTCACCTTGATCATTAGGAAGTGTCAGCTCGCTGCCATCCATGTGTACTAAGGCATGTGTAGGCTTCGTGAATATCATCGGTTGGTCAGGAACATCATTTCCAAGTTCTGCCGCATGTGCGCGATAGTTACGTCCAACGCAATATATGTTTCGGACCGTTATTGTCATGGTAGTTGAACTCCTCTTATTTCTTAATCACATTCCCTTGGGCATCAACCCCAGCCCCGATAGAAATCTTACTTAATCGTTGAAATAGCTTTTCCCCATCTTCCGTATTCATCGGAGTTGGCAATGCTAATTTGGTCAAAATGGGTACCAGATGAATATTGCATGACTTATCCTTCGAGCAGGCAGCTTCCAAGATGACCGTTTCCCATGTTTTCGGCGTGTCATTTGTCGTAAAAATGAAGTTCCCTAAGCTATACGCAATCCACTTGCCCTTATATTGCTCAAAGCCTTGCAGGACGTGCGGATGTCCGCCAATGATAAGATCTGCCCCTGCATCAATGTAACGATGCGCGAGTTCTTTTTGGTTTTTGTCCGGATTGTCATCGCGTTCAACACCCCAGTGTGCCACAACAACGACCAGATCAGCGGATACTTTCGCTTTTTCAATCGCTTCAACTGGCACCTTATAGCTATACGTTTCAGCAACACCCGGATGTCCAGGACCAGCTTTCCATGAAGCTTCAGGCACGACGCGGCTGAAACCAAAAACAGCTATCTTCATGCCATCTTTTTCCACAATCACGGGTTGATAAGCTTCTGTGTTATCCTTACCCGCACCTACGCGTTTGATGCCCTGTTGATCCAGAGCCTTCAACGTATCTAGCAAACCTTCTGTGCCATAATCCATCACATGGTTATTCGCTAAATTAACAATATCCACACCTGCTTGTTTCAGCGGAGGCAATGCCTCGGGTGAAGAGCGATACACGTATTCCTTGCTTTGAACACTACCTCTAGTCGTTATCGGTGATTCCAAATTGGCAATCGTAAAATCAGCTTTGGTCAAGTAGTCTTTCACATTCGTATACGGATAGTCAAAACCTTTTTGCTTCAAAATATCTTCCACTTTGGAGGCCATGATCACATCACCCACAAACGTTAACTTCACTTGTGAGCCTGTTCCTACTGGTTGTACAGCGGGTGCGTTCGTACTAGTCGATGTTGAAGATGGGGTAACAACAGCAGAAGCTTTGGGACTCGCTGTAGCGGACGAACTGCCACTCGACGTGGAGGTCGATGGTTTGGGAGAGACAACCGCCATCGGTGTTGAAACCGTTCCGTCTTCTTCCCCATTCTGATAAGTGGAGGTCCAATAGGAAGCCCCGATTCCAACGGCGAAACAAGCAATCGCTGCAACTGTGAAGCCACCCAAAACCTTAAGCGAAGGCTTTTTGCTTGGGTTTGAATCTTTTTTCGATTTACCGTGACGTTCTTGTCTGGATTCCAATGAAAACATTCCCCTTTCCCCCTACAAATTATAACAGATGTCGACATCGTTGGGTAATAGGGCGGCTCACATTTTCAGATCGTCTGCCGTGTGTTATAACAGAAGCATGACTATTCATGGTTTTAGGAAGAAAGGGAACGAATGACATGGAGAGAATCGCTGTTATTTCAGATATTCATGGCAACCTGCCTGCTCTTGAAGCCGTACTTTCCGATATTGAGCGCAGAGGCATCACACGTATCTTCTGCTTAGGCGACCTCGTGGGCAAAGGTCCTAGCTCAGCGGAAGTCGTCGATCTCATTCAGCAAACTTGTGAAGCCGTCGTGCAAGGCAACTGGGATCTAGGCATAACGCTTCCGCAGGAACTGCCGGCTGGCTTGTGGCAACAGCTGTCACTAGGTGATGAGCGACTCGCCTATTTGAAGCGGCTGCCCTATGCGATTCATGTGAACCTTAGCGGGAAGCACATACGATTGTTCCACGCATCCGCGCAAAGCGTCTTTCATCGTTTGAAGCGCGAAGCTTCTAAGAATGAGCGATTGGCGATGTTTGAAAATACAGCGATGACCGGCTCTCTCGATGGAGGCATAACGCCGGATATTGTCGGTTATGGGGATATCCATATCCCCTATATGTTGACGTTGAGCAATCCCTCTGAGAAGAGGGAGAGTGATGCCGTAAGTGTAGAGGAGCGGAGTTGTCTGCTGGGTGGGGAGGATTCTGTGGTAAATACAAACGCTGGGGAGCAGAGTCATCTGCTTAGTGAAGGCGATTCTGTGGTATCTGCAAGTGCTAATGCTGGGGAACCTAGTGGGTTGCTGCTGTTCAACGTAGGTAGTGTAGGCGTTCCCTATGACGGCATACCTCAAGCGTGCTACTGCATAATTGAGGGGGATAATGATCCCACGGTTCAAGCAGGTTTTGCGCTCCAGTTTGTACGTGTTCCTTATGATATCCAACGAGCTGTACAGATGGCTTATGAGGTTCAGATGCCTGACAGTCGACGATATGAGTTGGAGATTACGACGGGGTTGGTTCATTTAAATGGTTAAGCATCCTTGCGTCCTCACTTATCTCCCCACCACCAAAATTAGATGGAGGTTCTCCATGTATTCGACATGCTATGCGAATCAAGAGAGATTTTGCCTTTGGATGAAAACTTATGGAAATTAATTCCACCACATGCTAATATAGGGGTATGATGGAAAGTGAGGCATGGTAATGAATGCAACTTAACTGGCGTAGAATCATCCTTGTTATCGTTTGTGCGGAGTGTTTGTTCATTTACTGGAACAGCCTTAGTACAATGAGCTTTAAGAAACAACAAACGACCCAACTCGGCCCTACTAATCAGCCGAAGGCACCATTAACACACATTCCACAACAAATTCCAAACAACCCAAGAATCGATTCCGATTTACATACGAAGGAAAAAGCCTCCTAACAACCCCAAAAAAGCGACAGACTGCCGTGGCAGCCTATCGCTTTTTTTGTCATCTAAGCTACTTCACCCGAGCTAAGGCTAAACCATCATACGCTGGAAGAATTGTGCTTTCGAGCCTTTCATCTGTTGCAATTCGTTGATTAAACGTTCGCATTGCTTGAACTGATGCTTTCGTTTGCTTCTCATCAACGACTTTACCGCGCATAAGCGTGTTATCTCCTGCAATAATGGCACCAGGATTCGCCAGCTTGATTGCAAGCTCCAAATAGTTCGGATAATTCACTTTGTCCGCATCAATAAAGAAGAAATCGAAGCGTTCCCCCTGCACCCGCAGCTCGTTCAAGTGAGTGAGGGCTTCGCCAATTCGGTATTCCACGAATTCACCGAGCCCTGCGTCTATCACGTTGCGCTTCGCCACATCGGCAAAATCCTGTTTGAGCTCGAGTGAAATGAGCTTACCGCCCTCTTTTAACCCGCGTGCCAAACAGATTCCGCTGTACCCGCCTAATGCCCCTATTTCTAACACCCGCTTCGCACCGATCATCGTTACCATCATCGTTAATAGCCTGCCATACCCAGGCGCGATTGAAATCTCAGGCATATTGTGAGCAACAATGACTTCTTTCACCTTGGTTAGAACGGCATCTTCCTCGTATAAACCTTCCATATAGCTTTCAGCCGTGATGTTTTCCATGTATTTGTCCTCCTAAATTCGCATCATTTGAATCATCTTTCCAATACCCGTTTGTAAGTGTAACCTATTTGTCCTATACTTGTTAATTGTATGAGTTTTCTGAGCGTTGTACAACCCGGATGGAAGGACTATACCTATGCCACAAAAAATTGAACTAATCGCCACTTGCCCGATGGGACTTGAGGCCATCGTCGCCCGCGAAATCCGTGATCTCGGCTATGAAGAATTGACTGTCGAGAATGGACGCGTCCGTTTCTTTGGTGACGAATTAGCCATCTGCCGCACCAACCTTTGGCTGCGTACCGCAGATCGTGTCCTCGTACTTATGGGACAATTCAAAGCAACTACCTTCGATGAGCTATTCGAAGGCACCAAAGCTCTCGCTTGGCCAGATTGGATTCCGAACGATGCCGAATTCCCTGTTGAGGGTCGTTCCCATAAGTCACAGCTATCCAGCGTTCCTGCTTGCCAAGGGATCGCCAAGAAAGCTGTCGTCGAGAAAATGAAGCTTAAATACGGTACGGAGTGGTTCCCCGAGAACGGGGCACGCTACGTGATCGAAGTTGCGCTGTTGAATGACATCGCGACACTCACGATAGACACGACCGGACCTAGCTTGCACAAGCGCGGCTATCGCAAGCTCGTAACCGAAGCGCCGCTGAAGGAAACCATGGCGGCAGCTATGATCTTGCTGAGCCGCTGGAGCGTAGAGCGGCCGCTCTACGACCCGTTCTGCGGGTCGGGCACGATCCCGATCGAGGCCGCGATGATCGGCTGGAACATTGCGCCAGGCCTGCGGCGCAGCTTCCCTAGTGAAGCTTGGGGGAACATTCCCCGCAAGCTGTGGGATAAAGCCCGCGACGAAGCCTTCGACGCGGTGAAAGACAACGTGCCGCTGCACATCGTCGGCAGCGATATCGATCCTGCTGCCATCGAAGTGGCAGAGGCGGCCGCCAAGGCAGCTGGACTGACGAAGCAGTTCCAGCTGAAGGTTGAGCCCATCGCCAAAGCGCGCCCGCGCGGCGATTATGGCTGCTTGATCACCAATCCGCCGTACGGCGAGCGGCTTGGTGAAGCACCGGATGTCGAGCTGGCGCTGCGTGAGCTCGGTGCATTAACGCGACCGATGCCGTCGTGGAGCTTGTTTATCCTAAGCCCAAGTACACAACTTGAGCATTATATGAACCGCCGCGCCGATAAGAAGCGCAAGCTGTTTAACGGACGGATCGAATGTAATTTGTTCCAATATCTTGGCCCCTTTCCTCCACGTAGATCGGATAGATAGCACTGTGTAATGAAAAAGAGGCAGCTAAGACTTAGCATATAAGTCTTAGCTGCCTCTTTTTTGCGTTAATTCTACCCTGCTGCTTGCATGGTTTCAATAATTTTATGTAGGACCTCATTTGCTTCCGCATAGGCCACTTGGCAAGTTCCTGCAGCGTGATGTCCGCCGCCGCCATTGTGAAGCATCAACTCACCAATATTCGTTTGGGCTGTGCGATTCACAATACTGTGACCACAAGCGAAGACGCAGTTTTGTTTGTTTCTGCCATCAACGATCCAAATGGATGTGTTTTGCTCGGGATAGAGCGCATAAACCATAAAACGATTGCCTGGATAGATTGTCTCAACATCACGAAGGTCCGTAATGATCACATTACCTTCTACCCGTGTGTAAGCCTGCAGCATGTCCCTGTACAAAGCATCCAACTCATGGTAACGTGCTACACGTTCCTGAACATCTGGTAGCTCCATAATTTCGCTAATGGTTTTGGTTGCACAATGCGCAACTAAGTCCTCCATCAACTGATAATTACTGATTCGATAATCCCGATAGCGGCCAAGCCCTGTACGAGCATCCATGATAAAAGAAAGTAAATCCCAACCGCTCGGGTTCAGAATATCCTCTTTGCTGAACTGGGCAGAGTCTGCTTTGTCCACACCTTGCATAATATCGTCGATATCACCGAAGGTTTCTTTGCCACCATAATAATCATAGACTACCCGCGCAGCGCTTGGCGCGATCCGAGTTTCCCCTTTAAACGTTACCGATTCACCCAAGCGTGTCAGCTCACTTGTATGATGATCAAACCATAATCCGCAGCCTGGGACATACGGCACATTGGCCAAAATATCGTGCTCATTCACTTCAATAAGACCGTCCTGCATATCTTTGGGATGGACGAACTTCATTTCATCCACCATGTTTAATTGTTTGAAGAGCATCGCGCATACTAAACCATCGAAATCGGAACGTGTGATCAATCTCATGCCATGCATCCCCTTTTGAGATAGTTCTTAAGAACTACGAATTATGATGATCATATTATATCAGCTAGTGTCGATATGTGACAATGAGAAAATCACTCGCCGCTCCATTGACTGCTTTCTTTTTTCAATAAAAAAGAACGATTCACCTAGATAGGTTGAACCGCTCTCAATTTGGAGGACATGCATTGAAATAGTCTAGTTAAAAAACCTTCGATTTGAGCCATTGGGGGTATTTTCACGGACAGCTTAACTTCGCCTTTCCAGTAGAAAATGAGAATGCTATTGTTTCTTCCATGAAACATTTCGACATCCCAACAGGCTTCGTTCAATGCGTATTCTTCACGGTTAATCATAAGCTTAGGCCCATCCGTGGATGGCACCAAACGTGCAACATGGTTACCGCATAATGATGTTACTTTTTGTTCCTCCTGCAATTGCTCTTCCGATTTCATGCCGCGAGGGCCTCCTTTGTTCAACTTGTTCCATTGGTTTTCATTTGCTTCGCTATGACAGAGAAAAAACCCCACCGTAGTGAACCGACTAGAGGGGTTCTAATGTGAATTCCCAATCGTTCGGCGGCTGGCTGGCTGCTTGTCCTTTTCAGGAGAAGTAAAGCCCCTGTAGCTTTGCGTCGCTGGCTTTCGCCAGCTTTGCCTTTATCGAGATGACGTACTGAAACTGATTAGATGAAGCGATAACACTAGACACCTTATACTCTCAAGGATAAGGGATGACGATTCCAATTCGAATAGTTCGGAGGAACTATTTTTACGAAATCCATCAAAATGTTTGCATTTTCGACGATATTTTTACCGAATTATGACGTTTTGTGCCTTTCCAATAGAAAATCGACCCTACCAAAGACAAAATTGCGATTGCAAGGAAGAGCGTTTGACCTCCATAGGACACCAATAAAAAGCCGCCAATCCATGGCCCCATAAAATGACCCAGGTTCGTTAACGTTTGAGCACCGTAGTAAGTTCCACGCATATTTTCCGGCGCAAGCTTATCGATTAACATGTTCGCTGCTGGATAATTTAGGATTTCACCGAATGTGAAAATAGCCATTGAAATAATGAGCCAAATGAGTGTGTGAGAGAAAGCAAAACCGATATCCCCTAAAGCGAACATCAGATTCCCTACGACAATCGCTGTCAATGGCGAATACTTCTCCGCCCATTTCCCTAGCGGTATCTGCATAACAATAACGACAATGGCATTGGCGCTCATGAGAATCGCAAACATTTTGACACCATCAGCAAAATCCCTCTGCAGGTACTGCGACAACGTGACCATAACTTGAGAGTAGCCAATAGCCCCAATAATGCCCCCGACAATGTACAGACGGAAGGTCACGTCCTTACGAATGACTCCCCATGCAGAACTGAAAGTCACAATCGCTTTCTTCTCGCCTTCGATTTTCTTAATACCGAACTTGATAAGTAGAGCGTACAATGTGATGCCATAAATTAAATAGATAATACCCGTTAGCAAGAAAGGCAAAGCACCATTCATTGTTGCAAAGAAGGCTCCCAGTAATGGACCTACTGCCACACCGATGTTAATGGCCATGTACCGAAGTGAAAATACCTGCCGCCTCTTGGATAGCTCTGTAAGATCTGCCATTAAGGCTTGCGACACAGGCTCATAGAACGAGCGGCAAAGACCATTTAACATATTAAGCAGCATAAATAGAACTGGTAATTTCACAATGCCGAACCCCAGGAATACGACTCCCCAACCAAAGAGTGCCGCGAGCATGATCACCCGTCTTCCGAAGCGGTCAGACAAAGTGCCACCGACAAACCCGCCGAATGTACCAGCTAAAGCTCCCATACCAATGACAATTCCAATGAGCCCCGGGCTCATATCTGAATGCTTGGCCAAATAAATGGCTAGGAAAGGTAAACTCATGGAGGACGCAGCCCGAGCCATGACCGTACCTAAGAGTAGCGTATGTACGATAGGATGATAGGATTGCAGAAAATAACGTATACGATTCATAGACGATGACTCCTCTCGCTGACATACGAATTACCCAAGGGTTAATTAATTGACGCCGAATTTCAATTATACACGAAAAGCGCAGATTGTGTTGTAATTTCGCACTGGGAATTCCCACTTTTTCAAAGCATATGCAGACAGATGGTATTTATTGGGTGTACGTTTTATAATGGCGATATGGAGGTGTTAGAGATGAAAATAGCGATTACAGGTGGCAGCGGTTTTATTGGAAAACACTTAATAACATACTGGTTAGAACAGGGTCACGAACTTTTTAATATATCACGCTCATCATCGAAACAGATTCCGGGTGTCAGAACGATAACCTGGCAGGAGTTAGACAAAAATACGAGTCTGCTTCAAGGACTCGATGCCATTGTTAATCTGGCTGGAGAATCCATCAGTCAACGTTGGACAGCCGCGGCTAAGACGCGGATTGTTCAGTCTCGTTTGGAAGCTGCAGCGCATGTAGCTAAGCTAGTCGCCAATATGAACCCAAAGCCTAAGGTCGTGGTGAACGCATCCGGGATGTCATATTACGGCATTTCGGAGAGTGCTACCTTTGACGAGCAAAGTCCTCATCGACATACAGACTTCTTATCCGATGTCGTCAAGCAATGGGAGGCTGCCGCTGATCTTATTCAAGGAACACGCCTCGTGAAGGTTCGGGTTGGCCTTGTTTTGGATAATAAGGAAGGTGCTTTCCCCAAAATGGCTCTGCCCTACAAGATGGGCTTCGGGGGTACTGTCGGAAGTGGCAGGCAATGGGTATCGTGGATTCACATTGAAGATATGGTTCGACTGATCGATTTCTGTATTCGGAATACATCTATAGAAGGTCCGGTAAATGCTACAACTGCGCAGCCTGTTACCAATAAAGATTTCGGACGCGAGATGGCGAAAGCTATGCGAAGACCGAATCTGTTTCCAGTTCCAGCTTTCTTAATGAAGTTGATTTTCGGTGAGCTGTCTGTGCTACTCTTGGAAGGTCAGAAGGTGATTCCGCGGGTATTGCAGGAGAATGGATTCGAATGGCATTTTCCAGAGGTAGCTGGTGCGCTAAGAGATCTGGTAAAAAAATAGCTTTTCATTCGAATTAAATTTGTGTACAATTAATTTGTGTGAAATATTAGTGACGGAAGGTTGTGACCTAATGAGCGTACACCAATTTCAAGTGAAGACGATCCGCGGTGAAGAGAAATCCCTCTCCACGTATAAGAATCAAGTCCTGCTCATTGTCAATACAGCAACGAAATGCGGATTTGCTCCTCAATTCAAAGGGCTTCAAGAGCTCCATGATACTTACAAAGACCAAGGATTTAGCGTTCTAGGCTTCCCTTGTAACCAATTCAAGGATCAAGAGCCAGGCGATGATGCGCAGGTTGAGCAGGCCTGTCAGATTAATTTTGGTGTTAATTTCCCTCTTTTCTCCAAAATCGAGGTCAATGGTGCGGGAACTCATCCGTTATACCGTTATCTGAAAAGCAAAGCATCGGGTCTATTCGGCTCGGGGATCAAATGGAATTTCACCAAATTCCTCGTGGATCAGGACGGAAATGTGATCAAACGCTTTTCCCCAACAACGACACCGCGCAAAATTGAAAAGCAAATTCAGAAGCTCCTTGAAAAGTCCCCTGTTCATGCTTAAGCCTACTTTCAAAGAATAGTAAAAAAGCATCCTGTCCAATTGGACGGATGCTTTTTGGTTATTTAACGTATTTCTTTGCTTTCTCGATCGCTTCGTCTTCCGTTGCGCCTGTAATGTAGCGGCCATTAATAAATATAAATGCGAACCGTGAACATGGACCGCAATACGACTTGCACGCAACCTTGACTTCTGTATCCGGTGCAATCGCACTTATTTTGGCAAGTGCTGATTTCACCTTCATGTGTTTGCATTTATCACAAATGCGAATATCATTCGGCATTAGTGGTCTCCGTGGTTCCCCTTGCTTGGGTTCGTGATCATGAAGCCTTCTTCTGGTGTGTAGAAGTAGTCAATACGAATACCGTCTAGAAGCGGTTCTGTTTGATCAAGCAAAACATCAATGCCTTTATCCGTGTTTACTACAACATCATTTGCTGTTTTATCATCAAGACCCAAGCCATAGTGAGCATGGTCACCATGCTTATGCGTCACTTGTACGCGAACCAACAAACCCTTGTTTTCTTCTTTATTAAGCTCCAATTGAAGTACCTTTGCTGCATTACGAGAAATTTTGACTTTCATATGTACACATCTCCTGAAACAATAAATTTTAACTCTATTGTAAAGAATCTAGAGCATGAAATCAACCTTGTCCTATTCTGCCCTTCTATTGCCAAATTACATAAGGAACTTTAAAATACATAGTAGTATGAGTATTCATCCCTTATTACAAAATGTTAACTTACTAACCTTGACGTAAGTAACCTACACGACTTTGATGAAAGGAAGCGATCTCATGTCTACGCTAGAAAATGAAAAAGTCGCCTCAACTAGCAATTATATACCTAAAATCCCTAAGGAAATCGAATGTTCCGTTGAACGGACACTAGAAGTTATTGGCGGAAAATGGGCATTTCTTGTGCTTCGAGAATTGTTTTGCGGCACGAAGCGTTTCGGAGAGCTGCAGCGTCAAATTACGGGCATCAGTCCCAAATCCCTCACGGATATTTTGCGCCACCTTGAAGAACATGGGGTTTTGGAGCGTATGGCGTTCCCTACGGTTCCTGTTACAGTCGAGTACACGTTGACACCAAAAGGGCAGGATCTGCATCAAATTATTAAAGAGATGAAGCTTTGGTCAGCAAAATGGACATAATGAACAATTAGGGACTACGAAGAGGAGAGGTACTTGATGATCACAATTAAATCAAAAGAACAAATTGAAGCCATGGGAAAAGCAGGCCGCATCCTGGCCGATTGCCATAAAGAAATCGCGAAAATGATTCGACCAGGGATTACTTCTTGGGAAATCGATCAATTCGTTGAAGGCTTTCTAGCGAAACATGGTGCAACTCCTGAGCAAAAAGGCTATCATGGCTATCCGTATGCAACATGTGCATCCGTGAATGATGTTATTTGTCATGGCTTTCCGAAGAAAGAACCATTAAATGATGGCGACATCGTCACAATTGATATGGTAGTGCGCATTGATGGTTGGTTAGCAGACTCCGCTTGGTCCTACGCGGTTGGCAACATTTCGCCTGTTGCTGAAAAACTGCTGCAAGTTACGAAGGAATCTCTGTACAAAGGGATCGAAAAGGCTGTGGTCGGTAACCGCATCGGGGATGTTTCTCACGCTATTCAAGTCTATGCGGAGTCACAAGGTTTCTCCGTTGTTAGGGATTTCATCGGTCACGGTATTGGTTCCGAGATGCATGAGGAACCTCAAGTGCCTCATTATGGACCTGCTGGCAAAGGGCCGCGCATTAAAGAAGGCATGGTTTTCACCATCGAACCTATGTTAAATGTCGGTAAATTTCATTCCAAAGTAGACCAAGATGGTTGGACAGCTAGAACGTACGACGGCAGCTTATCTGCACAGTACGAGCATACGATTGCGATTACAAGCAATGGACCGATTATTCTAACTGAACAATAATGATCTGGAGGAACAGGGATGCTGTCTTTTTACAAGAAATATTGGCGAACGGTATTTGACATTGGGCTCATCGTATTAACCGTCTACTTATTCATGCTGCTATTCAGTTATTTGTACGCCATCGCCACGCCAATTTTTCTGGCTTTAATCATTTTCATGATGATCGAGCCGCTTGCTCGTTTCTTGAATCGTAAAGGGATGAGCAAATCTTTAGCTTCCGCGATATCAACGTTGGTGTTCGTCCTTATCATTCTGGGGGCATTAGCCGGGGCTGTCGTCATTTTCACTAGTCAGATCATGAGTCTTGTTGATAAAATCGATGACTACGCAGCGATTTTTAATGACCAGATCATCCATCGGATTGCTGAACTAAACGATCGCTTCCAAGCCATGCCTGATGATGTGACGGGCAAAGCTAAAGATTATGCAGGGCAATTTGCAGGAAAAGCTTCCACTTTCCTTGTTGCCTTTTTATCTGGACTGGTTGCTTCCCTGACTTCCTTCTCCACGTTCATGTTCAATTTCATCGTCGGCATCATTCTCGCATACTTCTTAAGCATCGAAATTGAATCTTGGAAACGGATTGCCAATGAACAAACACCAAATACGTTTAAATCCGCCTTCTTTTTTCTAAAAGAGAACGTAGTTAAAGGAATTGTTTCTTATGTAAAAGCACAAGCCAAGCTCATCACGTTGACTTTTATCGTTGTTTTCATTGCTTTGCTTGTGCTCAATGTGAATAACGCCTTCTCTATCGCGCTGCTTTCAGCCGTATTCGACGTCTTGCCCTTACTCGGTGTATCAACCTTGTTCATACCTTGGATCATCTATCTGTTCATCGTCGGGAATACCACATTAGCCATTTGGCTTAGTGCCTTGCTTCTTGTCGTTATTCTTGTTCGACAGATTATGGAGCCCAAAATCACAGGGGAATCCTTAGGCGTATCCGCATTTACAACCTTAGCCTTCATGATTGTATCGCTATCCCTCTTCGGTGTGGCAGGCGTTATTCTCTCGCCCGTACTCATCATTCTGATTAAGGCCTTACATACGCAAGGATATTTACAGCGCTGGATTCGCAAGCCAGAGAACGAATACACAGAAGGAAAACTGCCATATACCGGTAGTTAACGTTCATTATGAAAAAGAGGCCGTTTCAAGTCTAATTGACTTGAGACAGCCTCTTTTTTATGCTATACCCGATGCATGCTGCGATATAGTGATGGTGCTTTGCCGATTTTTTGTGTAAACACGCGGCTTAAGTAGAAGCCATTCTCATATCCACATTGGGTAGCAATCATGTCCATGGTGAATGTCGTATTTTCCAAAAGATGTTTCGCACGCGTAAGGCGCAAATCGTTAATGAATTCGGTCGGTGTTTGGCCAAATGCTTTTCGAAATCTACGTGTAAATTGAACAGGCGTCAGTCCCAATGAAGTGGCTAACTCCAACATGGACAGATTTCCAAACGCATGATCCGTCAGAAAGTTCCGCGCTTCGTCCATTTGTTCATCCATAACGGTGACTGGAGGACTCTCCTCGATAAGTTGGTCCATATGCACCATGCGCATGAGATCATTCACAAGGTAAAGCTTGTGAGCTGTACTCTCTTCATCCCAGCCTTGTAACGTTCGCAAGTAACGATAACTGGATGTCAGGCGCGGTAAATCTTGTACGGACAGCTTACCCTGCCAGGTCGCTTCCTGTTCCATATGAGGCTCACCTATAAATTGTAAAAAGTGAAAAGTCAGCGGCTCCAATGTTTTTCTCCGAAACACGGTACGAGGTGGACAAAGCACAAGATCTCCTAATCTAGCCTCCCCCTGCTCCGCACGAATTTCATAGAAAAAACTCCCCTCCTCCACCGCAAACAACGTCCAGCAAGGGTAGTCATCACGCTCAAACATAAACTCTTTTTTCTGATGCCAGTACACATGAGATAAGAGTTTCAAGGCTGGATCGCGATAGGCCATATTACACTCTCCAATCAAGTGAAATAAAGTATATGCCAATTGTAACTCACTGTATGTTAAAAGGATATCACCTATTTTACAATGAAAGCATGGATATTCTAAATACTAGTGAGGTGCTCATAATGAAGCATGAAATCGTTACATCTGATATCACAGTCGTTGGCGGTGGCTTGGCAGGCGTTTGTGCAGCAGTGGCTGCAGCACGATTAGGTCAAACTGTTTCTCTCGTTCAAAATCGTCCGGTGCTTGGCGGTAATGCCAGCAGCGAAGTACGTGTATGGGTGTGTGGTGCCACTTCACATGGTGTCCACCGCAATGCTCGCGAAACTGGCATCATGGGTGAACTTTTTGTAGAGAACCAATATCGCAATATCGATGGCAACCCTTACATCTGGGATTTAATTGTCCTTGAAAAGGTGAAAGCGGAGCCAAATATTACTTTATTCTTAAATACAGATGTGCACGAGGTCGATGCCTCAGGTGACGATAATTCTCGTACTATACAAGCTGTCACAGGTTGGATGATGGGTTCTGAACGCAGAATTCGTTTCGAGAGTCGTGTGTTTCTCGATTGTACAGGCGACGGTCTCGTTGGTTTCTTAGCTGGCGCTAAATTCCGTATTGGCCGCGAGGCTCAGCATGAATTTAACGAGGAATGGGCACCGCTTGTACCGGATGATATCACACTTGGAAGCACGCTTCTCTTTTACACCAAAGATGCTGGCCGTCCAGTCAAATATATAGCACCAAGCTTCGCAAAAGATATTACACAAACGTCGATTCCTATGAAGCGAGTCATTCGCAGCGGCGATAATGGGTGCGCTTACTGGTGGATTGAATGGGGCGGAGAGCATGATACTGTCCATGATAATGAGCGTATTCGCGATGAGCTCTCCTCGGTTATCTATGGGATATGGAATTACATCAAAAACTCTGGGAAATTTGACAGCGAAAATTTAACGCTAGAATGGATTGGATCAATTCCAGGTAAAAGGGAATACCGCCGGTTCGTCGGTGATTATGTTCTCAATCAAAATGATGTGATTGCGCAAGAGCAATTCGAGGACCGCGTTGCCTTCGGCGGCTGGTCGATTGATTTGCATCCGCCGCAAGGCATGTATTCGACGGAAAGCGGCTCGAAACATATGCATATGGATGGTTCCTATCATATCCCGTTCCGTTCCCTTTATTCGAGCAATGTGTCGAATATGCTCATGGCTGGACGCAATATCAGCGCGTCCCACGTCGCTTTCGGGACAACACGTGTCATGGCGACATGTGCTGTCATTGGTGAAGCAGCGGGTACGGGTGCAGCCCTATGCGCGGAGAAAGGCATCTCGCCGCGTGAGTTGCACAGCGAGCACTTGAACGAGCTGCAGCAGACTCTGTTGCGGCAAGATGCGTCGATTCTTGGCGTAGTGAATAACGACGAGGCTGATCTTGTTCGCAGCGCGACGCTCACGGCTTCCAGCACGCTGACAGAGCTGGCTTTGGAGCAATCGGCTGGTGTTTATCCATTGGAGACGCCTGCGGGGCTTCTAGTGCCTGTAGATCCGTTTATCAATGGCATCGAGCTATTAGTTGATGCCACTGCTGCAACAGAGCTTACTGTCGAACTGTGGGACACAGGCAAGCCGCAAAATTATGTCCCTCATACGCTCATAGCGTCCGTTGTGGTGCCAGTAGCTGAGGGAACTAAGCAGTGGGTTACGGCTGCATTAAACTGGGAGCCTGCACACGCTCAGAACGCGTTCATCGTACTCAAGAGCAACCCTGCTCTTGCCGTGCATCTATCCGATCGACCGCAATCTGGCGTTCTATCCTTCAAAAACAATGCCGTTACGACAAGTACGGCTGACTTCGGGGATATGAAACCTAATCAACCTGTCATCGATTGGAGTCCGAAAAACTTCAACCGGAAACCTTTCTGTTTCCGACTGCTCGCACCAACTTCCGCTTATGCCGCTGGCAAAGCAGCTGACGGCCACAAACGGCCTTACGGCAGTCCGCATCTGTGGTCTTCCGCTGGAATCAGCGGTGCCGAGGAATGGCTCGAAGCTAGCTGGACGGAGACGCATAGCATTGGGGAAGTGCATGTGACGTTCAATGATGACGTGAATGAGGATTTAATTAATTTGCATCATCATCGTACCGAATTCGAAATTCTTCCTGAATTAGTTAAAGATTACACGATCCAAGTTTGGGATGGGGAATCATGGACGACGGTTGTTGAACAAACGAACAATCACACTCGTCACCATGTTCATCAGTTAAAAGAAGCAGTCTCAACGAATCGTCTACGTGTTGTCGTCGCATCAACGAATGGTTGTGAGCGTGCAGAAATCGTGGAATTGCGTTGCTACCGTTAGAATAGCAGCTCGCGTGTTATGAAAGGGCCGGTATGACCACTATGTGTAGTGGTACATATCGGTTTTTTTTGTGTTGCATTAGGCAGCTAAAAATGTTGCTGTGTTTGGGCAAATCGAGGCTATCGTGCAAATGAATTTACTCGGACAAGCACCTCCTAAATATTTAAAAATAGGCACGAATTGCTCTTGCTTAACCTAACATGATGTGTTATATTAAAAGTGCGTAGAATCAATGTTTCCGCTTTTAAAAGCTGACATAGGAGTGATGAAAAATGTTACAAATTCCGCATGGTGAAGAAATTATTCGCGTTGAAATGACAGTTAAGGAAGCGCTTGCACTCACTGGTACCAAATTTGCCCTAAACCAAAAAGTAGAAACAGATGCAATCAAGAAGCTCAAACAATCTATCGCAGATAAATTACTCACACCTAACCATTAATCCATACACATAGTGGCCTCGCGAGACAGCTCGCGGGGCTTTTTATTTGGGACTGGATGACGCGCTTATTGTGCCGGGGCGCCATGCCTCTTTCATGATGTGTAACTCGATTTTTTCGAGTTACGGCTCTTCTTTTGACTCTTTCTCGGCCCGTAACTCGACTTTTGAGACTGTCGATTAATTATTTTGAGGGGTCCCAATTCCGTTAAATAGCTGAGATTCGTTCTACCAAGTCATTTCTAATCGATTAAATATTTTTTCGGTTTGAACTAACTCATTAAAATCGATTGTAGGGCAAACGCTTGGGAATTAATCGACAGTCTCATTTTTCGAGTTACGGGAGCACCATCGCGATTTTCTTGTGCCGTAACTCGAATTTTGAGACTGTCGATTAATTATTTTGAGGGGTCCCAATTCCGTTAAATAGCTGAGAATTGATCTGCCAAGTCATTTCTAATCGATTAAATATTTTTTCGGTTTGAACTAACTCATTAAAATCGATTGTAGGGCAAACGCTTGGGAATTAATCGACAGTCTCTTTTTTCGAGTTACGGGATTCCTTTTGACTATTTCTCGACGCGTAACTCGATTTTCTCGAGTTAAGGCGCTCTTTTACCACTTTGCTAGCTATCATACGAAAAAATCCGCCCCTCCAAAAGGGCGGATCCAGCCTAATTGATTTTCCTACGCGTTAAAATACACGGCACACCTCGGCCGACAGCGCCAGGCTGCGACATCATTTCCAAGTAACGCATGCCTCTTGCGCAAGGTGTTTTGCACACCGAACACGTAGCCGATTCAACCATCCTCATCGTGTACTGAGCACGAGATGATGGGTCTTTTTTCTTCTTAACAACCTTACCTTTACCTTTAGGTGGTGCCATGTTCACGCCTCCCTACAGCTTCCTCCTTCAGTATATGAAGTCTGGGCTGAACGGTTCGTGACATAAGCGCATAAGTTGACCTAACTTGTCTCTGTCCTCATTACTCCAACGCTGTCAAAAGTATAGGAACGACTTCCTCATATAGTAAAGCGAACGTTTCAACTGGCAATGGATTAACACCGAACCCAACTTCGACTGTGAAACCAGGTCGGCGGTATTGCTGGATGAACCAATCTTTATACCCTGCATCGCTGCCTGTCAGCTTAACCGCCTCATACTGGCTAGCCAGAGCCAAACGCTCCGCAAGAGCTTCCGACTCGGCAGGCTCGTAGTCACGGTAATTCCAATAAATCTCTCTACCCTGTGTATGTAAAGCAATCACAAGCTCAAAGTCATGGCACTCCGTAAAATGAGCTAATGCAGCCGCTTCAGGTTCAGATAATGGCGCTTCTCCCCCATAGTCACGTTCCCCCGGCCCTTCGTGTTCTCTTCTCAGCTTTTCTTCTTCCCAATGTGCAGGGAATTGATCGTTGAGATCTACACCACGTATATTCGACTTCCAATTCAAGAACGACAAGGACCCTTGGTTCCATGCCAGCAACGCTTCACGATGCGGATGCTCCTCAGGCAATCCATATAACACAAGATCCACACCGTCTGGATTGACCATCGGTACGACCCACAAAGAATACTCCGACAACATACGTCTCACATTGCGCCCCTGCCATGCCGTCCCTCTTGCATAAGCACAGGCAAGGTCTTCAACAAATTGCATCAGCAAAGGGGCTGTTATCCATTCATTGGCGTGCATAGCGGCGTTAAAATGAATTTCTTTCGAACCATGGCCGATACGCAGCGCAGGAATATCCTTGCCCATCACACTTTGGCCGATACACGCCACCTGTACAAAAGGATATATTTTGCCTAAACGATTCAGCTCCTCAATCAAAGTCTCATACCCGTAACCTAACACACGACCACCTCACAGACTTCTACTTCTTACGTATGGCTATGCTTATGCCTCAGTTACAGGAATCATGCGGTATCTCAGCTATATGGAGCGAAATAAAAATAGACCCCAGAGGGTCTATTAGCGTTGTTCAAATAATAGTAGGCACCTGCCACACAACTGGCATGAACGGAATATATTCCTTGAGCCAGCTCTCTGCAATCTGCCGAAAAACGGGTGGAGCACCACTGCAGAAAAACTGATGAATCGGCATTTCATAGGATTGTGATTGCATACCTCTCTGAGAAAGAATCGTGCTGATATCTCTGGCCGTCTCTTCCGCAGAAGAAATTAAGTTCACTTCAGGACCCATAACGCGAGAAATGGAATCCATTAGAAAAGGGTAGTGAGTACAGCCAAGAATTAAGCAATCGATCGGCTTTTCTTTTAAAGAGTTTAGGGATTGCTCCACAATTGTATGCGCACTTTCCGTACTAAAAAGACCTCTCTCAACAAATGGAGCGAGTAACGGACACGCCTCACTATAGACTTGAATATCAGGTGAAATCTGCTTTAATGCCGATTCATATGCTTGGCTGCGTATCGTCCCATCTGTGCCAATAACACCAATCATTCCGCTTCGTGTCATTTTGATCGCTGCTCTTGCTCCTGGGGAAATCACACCTACAACAGGAATCGAGACACGCGCACGTATGTCTTCTATCGCAACCGCGGTCGCCGTATTACAGGCAATCACAATCATTTTGGGATTAAATTGAAGTAAGTAGTCTACGATTTGACGAGTAAAATGTCGAACTTCAATAGGGGGTCGGGGACCGTAAGGGCTCCTGGCTGTATCTCCAAAATAAATGACTTTTTCATGCGGCAGCTGTCTCATAACTTCTTTTACAACAGTTAATCCTCCGACTCCGGAGTCCAGTACGGCTATCGCTTGCTGCACACATATCCGCTTCCTTTGCCGGTTAGTAAATTAATAGGAACCACATGGTTAGGATATGTGCGGCCAAGCTTAAAGGTACCAAGAGTACTACACAGATTTCGACCAAATCTTCTTTACTTTTTAGGCTGAAGCTCCGTCACCAGGCCGAATTCGTAGCCCCGCTTTTTTATTTCTTTACAAATACGATCAAGCGCCTGCATGTTCTCAATAGACCCCTGATGCATCAAAATCACATTCCCATCATGCAGGTTATTCATAATATCGTTGTACGGATCCTCCGCGCCATTCGCTCTAGGCTCCCAGTCTCTCATTGCCGTAGACCAGAAAACAGAGGTATAGCCCATATCCGAAACCAAGCTTAAATTATGTGGATTATAGTGGCCGTAAGGGAAACGGAAGTAGTTACCGACCTCTTTGCCGGTTATTTGCTTATAGACGACTTCAAAATCCTTAATTTCCTTACGAATCTGGTCATCTGTCAATTCATTAAAATCCGTATGTGTCATCGTGTGGTTAGCCACATAATGACCGTCTGCTACAATTCTTTTCAAATAGTCTGGATTCTTCTTAATGTTGTTTCCTGTAATGAAAAAATTAGCTTTGACATTGTTCTCTTTGAGCGATTTCAGCATGAGATCGACTTCAATTAATGGGCCGCCTGCGTCGATGGTCAGATAGACCTTTTTGCCTGTCCCCACCCACACTGCCTTCTGGTCACTGCTAAACGATTTGGTTTCATGTGGGAAATCAGGAACCTGACCCGTTTTTTTCTTCATATAATACCAAGAATAAGGCGTTCGATCCGTTGGCAAAGGTTTTGTTTTAGAAGGTTCTGTCGAAACTGCAACTTTTGGGGTAGCAGTTGGCGTCTGTATAGCGGGTGACGCACCCGGCGTCGCACTTGGCACTGTTGTTGTATGTGGTGTTGCCTTAGGCGTCGCAGTTGGTGTTGGTGCAGCAGCTTTTGTAGGAATAGGAGTTGGTGATATTGGAGAGGAGGTCGCAGAATTGGCTGTAGAAGCCGATTCATTGCCTACAGGAGCCGTTAGGCTTATATCTGCACAACCGACCAACGTAACGCTCAGTAAGATCAGCAGTGCAGCTTTATGGGTATGGTTTGTCATGAGTTACACCTCGCTAGGAATGGATTCTTCTACCATTCCTATTCGACAGTGATTGACAAATTACCTGCCTAACTTCAATTTCGGGGGTTATTTTGTAGCTCGATAGACCAAATATTGTAGAACAGTAATTAGGATGAAGGCTGTTCCTGCAAGCATCGGAATCGTAATAAAACCGAGCCAGTTTAAGTAATCGGTATCACATGCAATTGGACCGCAGCCTGTCCCCGTTTCTTTGAAAACACCCATTTGTAATAAAACGTGATAGATGGAGATACAGGCTCCCCAAATCGTTAATGGCAGCACATAGATGGTTAATTTGTAATCTCTGCGGACTGCTGCGATACCCAAAATAATAACTAATGGATACATAAGAATTCGCTGATACCAACATAGTTTGCATGGAGCAAAATGCATAATTTCAGAGAAGTACAAGCTTCCTAGCGTCGCTACTAAGGCAACTAGCCATGATATATGCATTCCGTTGTCTCTTATCCATTTTTTTGACATGACGAAATCGTCCCCTTTCTACTTCTCCTATTATAAAAAAATAGCAGAAAGAAGTCACGGGCTTGATTCTCTCGACCTACTAAATTCGCATATTGCTTACGAATCGTATAAGATATACGTTAATTGCCGTGGTAATTAGCACCATTAAGTACTATAAATGTTTCTATTTAGCGCCAATTCATTTACAATTAACATATGGAGGGATTCCTATGATGAAACAATTTGAAGGATTCGGTAAATTTTTGGAAAGCCTGCGCGGGAAAATGTCCTTGCGTGAAGCTGCCAACAAAAGTGGCCTGTCCCATGCCTATATTCGCGATTTAGAATTAGAGAGAAACCGTTCAACGAATGAGAAGATCAAACCGTCCCCTGTTACTCTAAAGAAACTGTCTGACGCATATAAGTTCTCATATACCGATCTTATGGAGAAAGCAGGATATCTTGAAAAAGAAGATCAAGAGACGCAAGCGACGCCATTGACTCTACCATTACTTGACATTCTTTTCATAGAGATTGGTCCAACTGAAATGACGTATCATACACGAATCGGCAGTCGCAGAATCCATATGCAGTCTCTACTCGATTTTAGTCTATTTCTAGATCAATTAGAGGATCATGGGTTCAAGAAAATGGACACCGATCTTTTCGTTAATTTGACTCACGTTAAGAAGTATGATGCCCAAGAGGGTAAACTTTATTTCGACCCGCTTGGCGTTAGTCTAAGTGTGACAATTGCGGCTTTACGTCAAAAGAAGTATCACGAGCTTATTCTTCGCAGTGTTGCCCGTCATGCTGGTAACGAGATTGAATTTAACTATGAAAAGAGCCTGCTAAAAGAGTCTCTTCTCCAACCGCTCCAACGACAAAATTAAACATTTACAAAAAAAGGAGAAAATTTTCAGGAAATCTGAAACTTATTCTCCTTTCTTTTCGTCTTATAGAGATGACAGTATGGCTTAATTCGTGTTAGAGAGGATAGATGCCTTACCATGGCTGTTCAACAAACAACCACCAGACAGGCCACCATGCAAGCCCGCGTAAAAAGCCAACGTTCAGCAGGGATACGCTTTATGTTGTATGTGATTATTAGTATTACAATTCTATCAACCTTAAGTTTAGGCTGGTTCTTCTTGACCTCCTCGGGTTCAAGTCTGCGCTTCATGATGGCAGACACCATCATCACGACACAGCATCGGGATTGGGCCAAATATTTAATCGGCAGTGCCGAGTTACAAAAACGTGTAGCTACGTATTCAAAAAGTTTTGACGAGATGGGTACAGAGAAGGATTTGGGACTTGTTGAGATTGCACCCCAGCCATCACATGTGCCTGCTGTTGCAGAAGTTCCTGTTAAGAAAGAACTTGTAACGATTGAGAACATTTCCGGTCCCAATTTCAAAGGGAAGCTTGTTACCATCTCAGACCCCACCAAGCTTCGTATAGCCGTGCCGGCGAAAGCAGGTAAGGGGGAGAAGGTATCCTCCATGGTCAAACGTACGGGGGCTATCCTGGGCGTTAATGGCGGCGGATTTATTGACCCGAACTGGGAAGGTAATGGCTTTCAACCAGAAGGCGTTGTAATCTCCGGGGGCAAAATTTTTTACAATGACAAAGGGATGAACGGTTCCGTACAGATTGTTGGGATCGATAAGCAAGGCCGAATGATTTCTGGCAAATACAAAGTATCTGAACTGCTCGAAATGGGCGTCCAGGAAGCTGTATCCTTCAGCCCTCGATTCATTGTGAACGGTGTTGGCCAAATCAAAGGTCAAGCAGACGGCTGGGGCATCGCACCTCGCACCTGCATGGCGCAAACGAAGGATGGCTCAATACTTTTTGCGATTATCGATGGCAGACAAACACACAGTATCGGTGCAACACTCTATGATGTACAGGAAATATTCTTAGCCCATGGCGCAATCACCGCGGCTAACCTGGATGGGGGCGCTTCTACCGTGCTTGTCCACAATAATGCTATTATAAATAAACCTTCTAGTGAATACGGAGAACGTTATCTTCCTACCGCATGGCTGCTCTTCGATGATCCCGAGACTGCTGATATTAAGAATGTCTGGGAAGGTCTGGATATTACTAAAATCGACCCTTCCAAATGGTAAAAAAATAAGCAGAGCGCTCAATTCAATGAGCACTCTGCTTATTTGTTTGCACGTTTAGCGGCCTACGATAACTAGATCTTCTGCAGCTTCCGATGCTGCGATATCATCAAGGAGCTCGTCACCTGTGGATGAATCCTTCCAAGAACGAACGGTCTCAACGACACTTGCAGCCGTATCTTTCGCTTTGCCAACGAGATCTGTCGTCGTAGTGCTTACTGTTTTGGCTGCTGCTTGTGTTTTTTGACTTACTGTACTAGCCAATTGAACCGTTTTGTCGCTAACTACCGTCGCGCCTTCTGCGATGTCACTGCGCAACTCGCGACCGGATTTCGGTGCGAATAGCAGCGCTGCTGCCGCCCCAACTAAACCGCCGACGACAGCACCGATAAGTAGATCTTTTCCTTTTTTTCCATTGGACATGTGTTATCCACTCCTTAATGATCTGATTTCGCATTCCGATGCGCCTGCCATCGCTGCCATAGTTCAAACCCTGTCGTTGCCCATTCCATGACGTCGTGGATACGCTTCTGATGCGTATGTACGACCTTTTCCGCACCAAGTAAGGAATCATTCATCATACGTGAGGCCTTGCGCAGTGTGGATGCTGCTTCCCCTACTGCCACCCCTGCCTTTTCTACCGCTTGCATACTTGGTTCTAGCGCAAGGATTTGCAAATGTACCTCTTCCGTAAGCTGCCCTATTTGCTTCATTAGATTCTCCGAATGTTCTGTTGTTTGGACAACTTGTTGTTTTACTTCAACAACAGCATCCCCTAACACGCGAAGCGTTCGTGTAGCCGTGATGAACATACGAACGGTAAACACAATGAGCACGATACAAGCAACAGCCAAGCTGACGATACTGATCTCAGTCCATGTCATGTAGGTCACCTCCTGTGAGCTGAAAGCTGTGAGGATTGATGTGGCTTCTAGACGAATGCCTATGAATTACTACAGTATAGGTAGGCAGGGCTTGTTTTGACACAAACTAATTGGAAAAATTTCTGGAACCTGTCATAATAAATGACAAATGCATGGTTATTCGAGTTGGGGGAATGGGATATGAACCGAGAACAAGGACTACAAGAAATTGAAAGTACACGTATTATTGCCATCGTCCGCGGCGTGCAAGAAGGGCACATCCTTGCTGTTGCTGAAGCCCTGCTCCAAGGTGGCGTCACCGTTATGGAAGTCACGTTAAACACACCTGGCGCGCTTTCTATGATTACTCAGCTGCAGAAGCAATGGGGAGACCAGATGTTCATCGGTGCTGGCACAGTGCTGGATCTGGAAGACGCCAAACAAGCTGTACTCGCAGGAGCAGCATTCCTCGTCACACCGAACCTCGATGAGGAGGTCATCCGTTGGTCACAGCAACAGGGAGTTCCGATCTTTCCAGGTGCCATGACGCCAACTGAGGTAGTTAAAGCATGGAAAGCCGGCGCTACAGCCGTTAAAATATTCCCTAGCGCAAGCTTAGGATTGCCTTATATCAAGGAATTGATGGGACCATTGGACAAAATTCCGATGATGGCAGTTGGCGGCGTAACAGAAGCAAATATTAAACAATTTCTGAGTATTGGCTGCTATGGTCTAGGCATTGGCGGCTCACTCATCAACTTGAAGGAAATTGAAGCCGGTAACTTCGGCTGGATTACGGACAAGGCTGCTCAATTACTGGCCGCGTCCCGCGCATAAAAAGAAAACGGAGCTCGCGAACAATCGCGAACTCCGTTTTCTCTTATTACACGTTTAGCCTTGATAATTAGGCACTGTATTTTTATCCCCGACGTTAACCGTTACTTCCTTCGTTTGACCATCACGTGAGATTTTTACTTTCAAGGAATCTCCTACTGCCGCGGCTTGGACAGCTTTCGTAAGTTCCTCCGTGTTGGCGATGGCCTTCCCATTCACATCAAGTATTACATCATACTGACGAATGCCGGCAGTGAAGGCTGGGGATCCTTGCTGAACTTCAGCGACTACTGCCCCGCTAGTGCTGGTAATTTTCAAATCTTCGAGCATGTCTGCCGAGATATTTTGTAGAGATACACCAATATAAGGTGCTGGATCTTTAGGAATTTCTTCGTTATTTTTGAGCTTATCTACGACAGCATTAATTGTGCTTGCAGGAATCGCAAAGCCCATCCCCTGCGCTTCCGCATTGACAGCCGTATTGATACCAATCACTTCACCGTTCAAATTTAACAGCGGACCGCCTGAGTTACCTGGATTAATTGCGGTATCCGTTTGAAGCAAGTGCTTGTAGTTCCGTGTCCCTTGCTCATCATCAATGCTGATTTCACGTTCCTTCGCACTTAATACCCCTGTCGTTACAGAGTAATCGAAATCATAAGGGTTACCAATGGCTACGACCCACTCGCCTACTTCTGCTGTATCCGAGTTGCCAAGCTTCAATGCAGGAAATGCTTGA
Organism: Paenibacillus qinlingensis; assembly: GCF_031455095.1. Taxonomy (GTDB): domain Bacteria; phylum Bacillota; class Bacilli; order Paenibacillales; family NBRC-103111; genus Paenibacillus_E; species Paenibacillus_E qinlingensis_A. Next base: position 42,881 of record NZ_JAVDSB010000001.1, on the reverse strand, counting down.
TCTCCTTGAATTTTGAGCACGGCCAAATCTAAATCATAGCTGCTGCCAAGCAGCGTCGCCGTAAATGGCTGATCATAGCCCTGAACATACACGTTAATCTCATCAGCCCCATCAATAACATGCTCATTCGTTAGAATATAACCATTCTCATCAAAAATAAAGCCGGACCCGATCCCATTTTGAATGGTATCGCCACTTTGTGTGCCTTGCTGCTGCGAATTCCTTCGATTGCCTGATGGGGTTGGTTGTTTGACCTTCGTTTCAATTTTGACAATGGCTGGACTCGCTGCCTTCGTAATGGCGGGAATACTGTTCGTGCCGTTACTGTTCAGTGATGCCGTTTGGACACCAGCTCCCGCACTGTTAGCGGTGGAAGTCGCTGAGACACTTGATTGCACGGATTGCGCATCATAACCAAAAAGGTTTAACTTATCTGAAGTGAACATCAGTCCACCAACGACAACTGCCCCTGCCATAAAAGCTGCAAAAATGGGCTTCATCCTGGAACTATTTAATTTGTTTACAACTTTGATATCTGTTACGTGCACGTTATTGTTCATTTCATCATTCATGTTCATATTTTCATTCATATGATTACCGCCTTTCGTTTTCCCTCAAATTGTCTTCTTGTTGATAAACCAAGTATAGAACGCCAACCTGAAGTAAGACTTAAATTGGGCTGATAGCTGTATGAATGCTAGCTGAAAGTCTGCTGAAGGAAATACGGCTGCTCCTAGGCCTCAGAAAGTCAGAATCTAAAAAAGATGCGAGTATGCATCCTTTTCCACTGGAGAAGTCGCGTTCCATAGGAAAGATGCAAATGTGCATCTTTTTGCACCGGAAATTCCTTTTTAATGGCATATCGAGAAAAAAGGATGTATTTTCGCAGGAATTCTTCGATAAACGGTCTATTCTCCCTAAAAAAGATGTATTTTTGCAATTCTCTGCTCATAGCGAGATGCTAAACATGCCAAATGGGAATTCTGGCGTATAAAAAAAGAAGTTAAGCAGCTCAATCTGCTTAACTTCCTTCTTCAACGCTATTTATTTTGACGTATGATATACACACATTTGCTAGCACCTTTGGCAAGACACTCCGTACGTTCAACATCGGCATCCAACAAATTACGGAACAGGGACAGTTCACACTGGCATGCCTGCTGAAATGTGTTGGCAACCATTGCAATCGGGCAGTTGTGTTCATTAAAAATATAAGCGTCCTCGCCTTGTGCAGACCAATCCACCATATAGCCATTCTCATTCTGAATGTGCGCTAATTCTGCAACACGCTCTTCTAAGCTTTTGGCTTGCATTCTTGATTGGTATCGTGCTTCGAGCTTTCCTTGTCTGCCTTCAAAGAGCCGCTCAATTTTCTCATGACCCTCGTCTTCTAATAACTCATCTAATAAATCCAACGTTAACTGTGAATATTTCTTGGGAAATAATTCATCGGCCTGAGGCGCTAAGGTATACACATTGCTTGGACGGCCCATCGCTTGCCTTACGAGCTTTGCCTCAAGCAAGTCGTCCTTCTCCATGGAATGGATATGTCGTCTTACTGCCATCTCTGTGATCCCGAGCTGCTTTGCAAGATCCTGAACACTTAACGCTCCTTGCGTTTTGAGCATAGAAAGAATCACTTTACGCGTAGATGTTTCTAGTGTTTGATTCACGCTCTCACCTGCCCTCGGAACTCGTTTAGGTCTCATTTTACAGCATCGCAGACAATAAGTAAATTACGAAACAACTATGTATGTTATGCCAATTCGCTCTTAATAAATGCACGAACGGATGATGCGAATTCCTCAAAAGCCGCTGGGAGTTTCTGGATTATGGGATGCAACGTTTGACGATTCCAATCTACAAAATCCTGCACAAGCGGTTTCCGAAGCTTAACGAGTTGCAACAATGTCTCCGTCAGAGACTCTGAATAAGCCCCTTCGCCATGTACAATCTCAACAATATCCTCATAACTGCTGGCATCTCTTAGAATAAAAGCATCAATGAGCAAACTCCCTACATCCGTCACCGTTTCAATGGCCAAATGAAGAACTCGTTCCTGAGCAAGCTGCCAAGTAAGATCTGATTTGCCTTGTATCCATTGCGCTTCTAATTGCTGACTGGCTTCAGCCAAAGTGTTCAGAAATTGAATACGCTCATCGATTTGTTCATGGTTAATAAAGTACATAATCTATCTCCGTCCTCTTTTCCGCCATTTTGTCCATGCCAACATAGCAAAAAAAGTGATAATAACCAAAAATATGAGCAATACCGCTTGCATCAAATATTCATAACTCACGTTCATTCACCCTCTTGATTGATCTCTTCGTACATGCTATCAACAGTTTATCTCGGGTAGATGTGAGCGTCAAGCTAATCGGAATCTCCTTCCTAGCACCATTGTCCTACTCTTAGGTTCATGTTACAGTGAAATGAGAGAGAAAGAGGAGAAATTGCAGCATGATATCTAAACCGAAGCTTTCAGAAATCGACATTGTCCGCGCGATCGCAATCATTGCCGTCGTCCTTATACATGGTACCTCCGGTGCCACACAACTACCGATAGGGACGGGCTCACAAGCTATTTTTTTCATCCTAAACAAAGCTAGTCTATTTACCGTTCCATTATTCATCTGGATCAGTGGTCTCGTCTTGTTTTATTCGTATTATGATCGCTGGGGATCAGGCATGGCACGTATTTTTTGGACTAAAAGACTTCAAAAGATCGTCATCCCCTATCTCCTTTGGTCCATCTTCTACTATCTGTATAACCAGTTCATGTTTCATGGCACGATACAGCTTGATGCGTTTCATTTATTTAAGCTGCTCTTATCCGGAAATGCCAGCTATCATCTCTACTATATGGTTATTATCGTTCAGTTCTATGTATTATTCCCTTTGCTTATGACAGCAGTGAAGCGATACACATGGCTGCGCCGCGCTCTAATTCCTTTAGGTATCGGCATTCAAGCGGCTTCCTATACCTTTCATCATCGGGCTTTTCCGTTGCCTGAATATAGCTCCTTGTTCCTTAGCTATACAGCTACCTTTTTCTTCGGGGCTTTCGCGGGTATCTACTATCCAACAATCATCACATGGGCGACTCGTTACAAAAGATGGATCTGGAGCGCCGTATTGCTTGCTGGCGGTGCTTTTGTAGGCATGCTCCTGTTGCAGCAATATGAGTTTGCTGCCTTTGCCAACACCTGGTTCGAGCTGGCGCTTCTCGCCTATTGCATGACCATCCCCCTTGTTTGCGTGCCATGGGCTCGCAAACAGCTTGCGCGCGGCTCACGCTTCAGCGCCTGCTTATCTGCCTTAGGTGCCGCCTCCTTCGGCATCTATCTCGTGCATCCCGCGATACTCACCCTGTGGGATCGCGTTGCTCCAGAGCCAGCGCTAGGGCGCATCTGGCTCTATGATCTACACACCTCAGCAGCCGTCTTTATCGGGCTGCTGGGCGCTTGGCTGCTCGCGCGCGCGTACGCGAGCACGATGACAAAAGGTTCCGCTCGCAGATGAGCGGAACCTTTTTATTTGAAGCGCGCTAGCCATGCCCAGCGCCGCTGCTGTCTGCGGCTGTAGCGTGGCAAGCCGCGGTAAATGTCCAGCGCTTCGCGATACGCGCGCTTGGCGTCTTCCTGGCGGCCTAGCTGCTGATACAGCTGGCCGAGCCGGTAGTATGCCTCGACTGACGAGGAGTGCAGGTCGCGGAAGTGTTCAATAAACTGTGCCGCCCGCTTGGGCTCAAGTGGAGCAAGCGCCTCGCCGAGGCGCAGGAAGGCTTCGCCATATTTGACGCGCGGATTGAGCTCGATCGCTTTCAGCATGAAAGTTTCACCCTCGGCAATACGGCCTAATTTTAGCATGCAAAGTCCAATTTCGTAATGAACATCAGCAGATTCCTGCATAATAGGTAGTGTTTGCTCTAGGTAGGGCAGCGCGTCTTGATATTTTTTGCGTTCAATCAGAATGCGCGCCAAGTCCAGCTTCGCTGAAGTATTGTGCGGGTTCGCATAGAGATCGGACCGCAGGCGTGAAGCTTTACGTCTCAACTGAAATGGCCGCCAAATATTCGGCATGATACCTACATATCTACGATCCAATACATACAGAATCACGAGTAAAATAAGCAATGCAAGAAATGGATTACCTACGATTCGCCAAAGTAAACCAAAGATTAATATTTTGATAAGCAATGTGTATTCCCCCTTCCAACTTCCTTATACTACCATATTATGCGGCGACTGTTCATCTGCAAGACCCTATTCACTGCTTATTTTCAGGGGAAGTGCTGCCGAATACACAGAACGAAAGAGTGGCCGTTTAGGAAAACTCCTTCAACCGCCACTCTCATCATTCTTTGTGCGTATGCTATTGCTTCACGTTAAACCGCTTAACTAGTTCATCCAGCGTCTCACACAATTGATTTAACATATCCGCTTCCTCGACGACTTTCCCGAATCCTTTCACCTGCTCTGTCATCGTTTCCGATACTTGCTCCGAAGACGCGGCACTCTCTTCGGAGACCGAAGACATCTCGTGCACTTCACTGGCTAGTTGACTTGAATCCCTAGACACTTCCATAATGAATGTCCCATTCGTTTTGAGGATATCTGTAATTTGATGGATCGTGCCGGACAGAAGCTCGAATGCTTGACTTAACTGATGAACAGCTTCGGATTGTTCCATCTCCCGCTGTTTCACTTGCTTCATCGCTTCCACCGTATGGCTGGCATCGGTTTGTACGTTCAAGATGATTTCATTAATATTTTCCGTTGATTGCCTCGACTGTTCGGCCAGCTTCCTAATTTCACTCGCTACAACGGCAAAACCTCTTCCAGCTTCACCCGCTCTTGACGACTCGATGGAGGCGTTCAATGCCAATAGATTGGTCTGACTGGCAATGTGGCTTAACTGCTCGACGATTGTGGAGATATTCTGTGTTTTGTCATTCAAATTAAAAATTTCACGTTCAATATTGTTAATCGCTTGACCATTATCTTGCGTAATGTCGTTTAATCCTTTCATTAAGGACATGCCATTCTCATTGTTAGCTTGCATGCCGTCCACAACTTGAAGAATAACGTTCGTATTGTCATAAAGCTGCTTGAATTTGTCAGACAAATTTGCAGAGATTTCCGAGCTTTTCTCAATCGACTGGGATTGCATCCTATTGCCTTCGGCAATTTCGTGAAGGGAGGCTGATACTTCTTCGGAAGAAGCCGTTACCTCTTCAGCGACAGATGCCAGAGAACGTGATGAAGTATGAATTTGGTTGGATACCGCTCGCATGTTTCTAGTGAGGTTCTCAAGTTCTTCCACCATACCGTTAAAATTCGAACCAATTTCACCTATCTCGTCTTTGTTATTGATCGATGTGCGAACCCTGAAGTCGCCTTCCTTCACTCGTCTCATGTCGAGAATAAGTGTCTTCAGCGGCTTCGAAATGCGGCTTCCCATGAAGAATGCAACTAGCGCGGCGACAAGCGCCACACAGATTAATACGATAATAATGCGTTTTGTCAGTGTGTTCACATCGCTATAAATATCGCTCTTCGAAGAATCGATCAGCAGCGTTTGTCCGTTGGACAGCTTCGCAAACGAAATAATCTTGTCTTCGTTATCTTCCTTCACCGTCATAGCGCCGAGCTCTTGCTTCTTGATTTCTTCAGCCAGACTGCCATGAACATTCGCCAGATTATCGGTTTGCTTCATTTGCGGATGAATGAGGAAATCGAGATTCGCGTTCAGTAACGCGCCATAGCTGTTCTCATACGGTTTGATGCTCCCAACAATATCAGTAAACATGGCGAAGTTAATGTCCATGCCTACAACACCTATAGACTCTCCATTTTTGAAAATGGGAACGACATAGCTAATCATTTTGACATTGATATTTTCATTCAAATAAGGATCTAGCCATACCGGTTTACCAGCGTTAACGGGGATATAATACCAACCCACATGAGCAAGATCTTTAGGATCGAACTGACTAAAATCCGTAGGCGTCAACTTCTCCATCTTTCCGTCTCCGTCTGAATCGGCATGGAATAATCCAGATGTAGGCGCTGTAAAAGCAGGATTGAACCTCATATAAAAGGCCATGGCACCTTTCGTATTTTGCGAGAACTGCTCGGCTAAAGGCCTAATTTTTTCTTGATAATCATTCACATACTTCGCATCTGTCTTAAACTTCTTAACATCGTCCAACATGGATATTGCAGATATAGCAAGTCCATTGACCGACTGTTCGATCGCCTCGATTGTAAGATTCAAGCTCTTCGCCTTTGTATCAACGTTCAACTTCGCGGTTTCGTCAGACGATTGCTTCAGCATTTGATTCGCCGTATTGATCCCGATTAATCCAACCACAAGAACAGCGGCTACGGAACATAAAATAATGGCAATCATGATCTTCGTTTTTACGGTATTCATCTAGCAAATTCCTTCCTGTTCATAGATGTACAATCTCTTAGACATAACAAAAAACCTCTTAGTAGCTAAGAGGTTGGTCGTCCATGGTAATTCCTTGTTACGGAAAAGGTTGTTCCATGCCTTTGCGTTAGCGCTTTTGACGATTTATGCATCCTATGACTGCTAATGTATGTGTTTTCATTATACTAGAATATGGATGTAGTACAAGCATTTTATGGAAATGATTAACATGCACTTTGCCAGCAATAGTCAGCTCATACCATTATCCTGAAAGCACGGTAACGGTATCTCCTTCTTCGTTCGTAAAATAAACGCGATTGTTACTTTCGTTGAAACAACCTGCCGATGCCCCTCGCCCGATTCGCAGGTTCGATTTTAATATTTTGTTATTCCTCCCGTTAATGACACTCGCTAAGCTTGTCGGCGTTTCTTCCCCCGAAGTTGCGATGTAAATGCGATTCAACTTGGGGTTAACAACAGGAATTCGCGGCGATTCGCCATTTTGGATCGTGGCGATAATGGTATTGGTTTTTCCCGAGATAACCGTTACCTTAACACTGTTCGTCGTATCGTCTGGCGCATATACACGATTTGTTATAGGATTGACAGCCAACATATCGATATCACCAACATTCGGTATGGTTGTTATTCTTTTATTGGTTCGCCCATTAATAACAGCAACGCTGCCTTTCTCTTCAAGTGCGATATACAATCGATTGGTACGCAAATTAATGACTAGTGAAAATGGCCCCTGTCCCACTTTAATCGTGCTCATTACGCGATCCGTGCTGCCCTTGATCACTGTTGCCGTGTCTTCACCCGGATTCAGCACATAAATACGATTCGTGAACGGATTGGCTACAATTGTATGGGGGGATGCGACGCTTGGTCTCTGCATTCCAACGCTTATTGTCGCAACGATTTTCTTCTTGTTCCCATTCAAAACCGTGACCGAATTTCGATCTAGATTCACCGCGTACACTTTATTCGTCTTGACATTCACTGCAAGAGAAGCGAAGCCTCCTCCTACATCGAACGTATGCGTTAGCTTATTTTTTTTGCCGTTGATGATGAACAGTTTACCTGACAAACCAGCCACATAAATCTGATTCGTTCGCGGATTGATAGCCACAGAGATAGCCCCTTCATTTCCTTCGATCGTCGCGATCACTCGATTCGTTCGAGCACTAATTACGGATACCGTATCACTCCCATTACTCGGCACATACAACAAATTCGTGCGTTTGTTTAATGCGATATCTGACGGCCTTCTCCCTACGGGGATTGTCGCAATGACTTTGATTTGACTAATCACAAACCCCTCCCTCGCTTTTCTTCCTAATAGACTATGGGAATCTTCACTTGGGAGTTTGTACATATTTGCACGATTTAAAAATTAGGCATACAGCACGCCTACCTTAAGTAAAGAAGCACCATAACCTCAAGGCTATGGTGCTTCTTTTTTAAAGTCGTCATTTTTACAATTCACGAACTAGATGGGGATTTCTATTTTCACTATCTGAATTCTGGTGGAATCCGCTGAGCTGATCCTGTAATGATGGCCGCTTCAATTACGGCTTTTCGAATAATTGGAACCACTTGGTCGTTAAATATACTCGGAATAATATATTGGCTATTAAGCTCCGACTCGGTTACAACGGAAGCAATCGCTCGCGCTGCCGCAAGTTTCATTGGCTCGTTAATTTCCTTTGCCCGGCAATCTAGCGCGCCTCTGAATATCCCTGGAAATACGAGAACATTATTAATTTGATTGGGATAATCACTCCGGCCTGTTGCAAACACTTCCACATGTGGCGTCGCCTCCTCCGGGTCCACTTCCGGATCAGGATTCGCCATTGCGAATACGATGCTTCTAGGCGCCATACTCTGAATATGCTCGCGATGCAGCAGACCGCCTCTCGAGACCCCGATAAATACATCTGCATCCTGAATTACGTCTGTTAACGAGCCTTTTACATCCTCCACTTGAGGCTGGTCCGCAAGCCACTGCCACATGGGATACGCATAGGTTGCTCCACGTACAATCGTCCCCTCACGGTCCACTGGCACAAGTCTTGTTACACCCGCTCCGAGAAGCATTTTACATATCGAAACGCCTGCTGCGCCAATCCCATTGACGACGACTCTTACATTTTCAATTCGTTTATTTACTACCTTTAACGCATTCAACAATCCAGCTAGCACCACAATGGCCGTACCGTGCTGATCGTCATGAAATACGGGAATATTCAACTCTTCGGCAAGCCTCTGCTCGATCTCGAAACAACGGGGTGAACTGATGTCTTCTAAATTGATCCCGCCAAAAATTGGACTGATCCGCTTTATCGTCTGAACAATTTCTTCCGTATCGGTCGTATCCAAACAGATCGGGAATGCATCGACATCAGCGAGCTGCTTGAATAACATAGCCTTTCCTTCCATAACCGGCGCAGCCGCAATAGGACCGATATCTCCCAATCCCAGAACAGCAGTCCCATCCGTGATGACGGCAACCGTATTGCGTTTGATTGTCAGCGAGTACGATTTTTTAGGATCCTCATGAATCGCTTTGCAAACCCTTGCAACCCCGGGTGTATATACGCGTGACAAATCATCACGATTTTTAATAGGCAGCGTTGGTTGAATTGTAATTTTACCGCCTAAATGAGCGAGAAACGTACGATCGGAAACATTGACCAGCTTAATTCCGTTTTGTCGTCCCAAAAATTCAACGATCTTCAACTCATCTGAATCTGCTGCCTCTACAGTTATATCCCGAATAGAAGCTGTTTTTCCAGAACGAATAATATCAACTGAGGTTACATCTCCACCCAAACTACTTATGGCTGCAGCAACATCTCCAAATTTTATTTCTTCGTGATTCAATTCGATCCGAATAATTACACTTGTATTGGCCATACGAATATTGACATTCCTCTCTCTTAATCAAACTGTTCGATGATGGCTAGCCGCAGCATAGCCTCGAGCACTCGTCTCCCGAGCAATTTTGCTACTAAGGCCTGTGTGAACGGCCGGATCGAGTAGCTTCTTAATTTCGTCTGCACCAAGGTGATGAGTTACATGCGGATCTGTAGATAGCACGTCATAGAACGTGATGGTAAATCCACTTGTCGCCACTTTATGCGCTGCTTCATGAACCACCTCATGGGCGATTTGACGCCCAAGTGTATCAGCAAGTGTCATCATGACTGCTTCTGCATTGATAAGACCGCCGGACAGCGCTAGATTTCGTTTCATATGTTCAGGGTATATCTCAAGTCCGCTCAGCAAATTATGCATAGCATCTAGGATCTCGCCAGTCAAAATCGTACTTTGCTCCAGCGCGGTTTGCATGATCGCAAATTTGGCGCCATCCACCTCATGTGAATGGATCATCGCTTCCAGTGCGACAGGCACATTTGCTCGAATACGAGCAGACTTGGTAACGACCTCCATGCATTTCTTCGCATTTCTTTTTTGTGGCATCGTGGAGCTTCCTACGTCGCCTTCAGGCAAGCTTTCGCTAACTTCACTAAACTCGGTTGCCATCAAACGCGCCACTTCTTCAGCGATGGAAGTCAAGGAAGCAGCGATCATGCCAAGAAACAGTAAGTATTCAGCGAAGTGGTCGACAATGTTTCTGCCGGGTACTGTCATGGGCGTCAGATTGAGTCTCCGGGACATTCCTTCCTGTACAGCAGGACCAATACTACCCATGCTGGCGAAATTACCGACTGCGCCTCCCATCATGGCTGTCAGCAGACGAGGTTTGATTTGTTCTAACCGTTCCAAATGTCGAACGATCACATCTGTCCAATTGGCCACCTTGAAGCCGAACGTGATCGGCACAGCTTGCTGCCAATGCGTACGCCCTGCCATGACTGTATCTGCAGTCCGTTCACCTAATTGAGCCAACACTTGCACTACATCACACAGTTGACCCTTCAAAATACCAATGGCGGCGCGATAACCGAGGACATCGCCGGTCTGCTCAATGTTTTGGGAGGTGGCCCCCCAATGAACAAAACCACCTTCAGGATCCCCAACGATTCGGGACATCTCGGACACGATTGGCATCATAAAATGACCTGTTTTGGCTTGATCCGCTTCAAGTCGTTGGATATCCATTAACTCCACGTTAGCTGCCTTAGCAATTTTATCAGCAGCCGATTGTGGAATAATGCCAAGCTCGCCTTGTGCCAATGCCAAAGCCGCCTCAACTTCTAGGTAACGTTGTAATCGCATGCGCATTGAGAATATCTCTTCTAAACGATTTTTTTGGTTGTTCGACATCTATTACTTCCTCCAAAGTTAGCTTAATGACATAACGGGGGGATTTTTGAAATCCCCCCGTTAATCTTGTGCTTTATTTTTTGGCTTGATTTTTCAAATACCACTCCGTAGCATCTTGAATGACCTTGTCTCCGCCACGTTTTTTCCAATCCTCAACAAACTTATCGAAGCTGTCGATCGGATCACGACCCGTAATGATTTTAGCGGCCGTTTCCATCCATAGTCCGGTAAATTGCAATTCTGGTTTGGTAACCAATGACGCTGGGACTGGTAAATCAAGAGCGCTGTTGACCCGACCTTCGCTTGAAGCGATTTTCACAGCAGTTGGTACGAATTCACCATTTTCACGAGTCTTCATGTATTCCTGGTTATGAATATGGCTTGGCCCGATCCATCTCAACCATTGAAGATGAAATTGTTCTCTCTCCTTATCCGCTTTCGTACTAATCGGTTTAGGAACTTTCTTGCCGTTCTCTACTGTAAAGTCTTCACCTTCAAGTCCGTAATTCAAGAACGTCTGTGCATCGTCGGATAAGAACCATTCCAAGAATTTCAATACATGCTCAGGATGTTTATTGGATTTAGGGATTACCCAAGTAGACAATGGATCTACGACCGAACCGATTAAGTTTCCACCCTTGCCGTCTGGTCCAGTTGGAGCTGGAATATTGATGAAATTAATAGGTTGCGGAAGCTTCTTGTATGCCGTAGCGGTTTGATCCGGATATTCTGCAGCGTGGATCCACATGCCAGCTCGTTGCGTATTTTCGAGCTTAGCCGTCCAATCTGCTGCCGTATTCACAAAGATCTCATTGTCGATCAACTTCTCTTGATACATTTGCTGATGAAGCTTCAATGCGTCTTTCATTTCTGGTCGAATAAAGTTAGGAACAAGCTGATTGTTTACAAACTTCCAGCCCTCGGGACTAACGTCATAAGCACCGAAAAACACATAACCGAAGTCGAAGTTTTTCCGTCCGATAAAAGGAATTTCATCTGCTTTGCCGTTGCCGTTTGGATCCTTATCTCTAAATGCACGCAGCACATTCAAGTACTCGTCCACGGTTTTTGGAGCCTGCAAGCCAAGCTTATCTAGCCAATCTTTTCGCATGTAGACAATTCGGTTATTGGGTACCGGCGCTTCGCGCGGAATCGCGTAAATTTTTCCTTCTTTGCTCACGAGCGAAGAATTCCATAAATCTTTATTAATTTTGGTTTTTAGTCCAGGCGCATACTTGTCGATCAACTCGTTTAATTCATAGAACGCACCGTTACTAATACCCGCCGAAATTTCAGGAGAAGTAATCCCGTTCACGGCCTGAATGGCATCTGGTAAATCGCCAGAAGCAAGCAATAAATTCATTTTTTTAGAGTAGTCGGCTTGATTGACCGTCTCAATACGAACATCGGTTTTCGACAGCTCGCGCAGTTTTTTCACATATTTGTCTTCATTAACATTCGATGATGACGTAACGTAGGGCATGTTACGATCGCCTACCACAAGCTTGATTGTTGGCGGAGTCACTGCCGCAGTTGAGGAGCTTGTCTCCCCTTTACTTGAACATGCGGCTAATACACTTCCGGATAAAGAAAGACAAACCAATGTTGTAACCATCTTCTTGTTCATCAAACTATATTCCTCCAAATGTTTTCGAATGGGATTCAATAATTAACCTTTTACCGAACCAATCATGGCTCCTTTAACAAAATGCTTCTGTATAAACGGATAAATCATCATCACGGGCAAAGTTGCAACGATGATCGCAGCCATCTTAATACCCTCTGCCGACGATAAAGAAGTAAGAATATCTCCGGCATTATCTTGCGTAATCAATTGTCTTAATTTCACCTGCAGTGGGAACAAGCCAGGGTCACGCAAGTACATCATTGCTGCGTAATAACCATTCCAGTTCGAGACCGCATAGAACAAACCGATTGTCGTCATTACCGGCATGGATAGCGGCAATACGATGCTCCAAAATGTACGGTATTCATTACTACCGTCAATCTTTGCCGCCTCAGTCAAAGCATCAGGTATATTTTGAAAAAACGAAATCATAATGAGAAGATTGAATCCGCTGATTAACGATGGAATCATGACTGCCCATAAAGAGTTCAACATACCAAGTGACTTGACAAGTAAATACGACGGAATGATCGGAGCCGTAAATATCATTGTGAATAAGACGATGAGGAGGATCGTCGATCTTCCTTTTAAATCGCGACGTGCTAACCCATAGGCCATTAATGAAGTAAATGTCAGATTAAGTGTAGTGCCAAGAACGGTGATATAGACCGTGATGCCGAACGATTTCCAAAAGCCAAAGTTCTTAAGAAGTGCCCAGTAGTTTTCCATCGTAAAGTTGACAGGAAGGATGGAGACTTTCCCTTCTAGAATCGAATTCCCCCCGCTAAGCGATCCCGCTGCAATATTTAGAAACGGTATCAGCACCACTATTGAAATGAGCGAAAGAAACAAATAATTACCCGCTTCAAACCATTTCAGAGATGGATTGACTTTTCTCACAATACCCATCCTCCTAATAAATTGAATCTCCAGTTGTCTTCTTGCTAATTGCGTTTGCGCCAAGTATGAGAACTAGCCCTACGATTGATTTGAATAATCCGACTGCAGTCGTATAGCTATATTGACCACCAAGCAGCCCCACATCATAAATATAAGTATCCAAAATATCCCCGGTTTCACGCACAAGAGGGTTAAGTAGAACATAGATTTGCTCAAAGCCAAGATCAAGAATATGTCCAATCTTGAGCAGCAGCAGCACCATGATGGTCGGCAGCAATGCCGGGATCGTAACGCTGAACACTTGCCTTAGCTTCCCTGCACCATCAACTTCGGCAGCTTCATATAATTCTGGATTAACACCTGTTAAAGCGGCCAAGTAAATGATTGTCCCCCAACCGACTTCCTTCCAAATCCCCGAAACGACCACGATACTGCGGAAGTATTCTGGCTCTTGCATAAAAAATACGCTTTCCAGTCCAAACGAATTCAAAATATGATTAAAAAGACCTGTATCTGGCGAAAGTAAGCTCATTAGCATACCGCCCAAAATAACCCACGACAAGAAATGCGGTACATATAAAACTGTCTGCATAATTTTTTTGACAAAAACTTTACGCACCTCATTCAATAAGAGTGCAAGAATGAGCGGAGCAGGAAATCCGAAAACGAGTTGATACAAACTGATGAGCAGCGTATTGCGCAGCACCCGGTAAAACTCAGGATAGCTAAACAGCACTTTAAAATGCTCGAATCCGACAAACTCGCTCCCCATGATTCCTTTGAATGGCGTGTAATTTTGGAATGCAATGATACTGCCAGCTAATGGGACATATTTGAAGATGATGAAAAACAATAAGCCGGGTAAGATCATAGAGTAAATTTGCCAATTTTTAAAAAAATAATTAGACTCCTTAACCACGATTTAGCCCTCCTTCCTCTGATGTGTCTTTATTGTAGATTCCACTAAGAGAAAGGTATATGTGTTTATCGAGGCTAAAGTTGTCAAAATTTCGCCGATTATTCGTCAAAATCCGACACATTCAAACGTGCGCGATATTCCTTTGGAGAGTATCCATAATACTTCTTGAACGTCTTTGTGAAATGAGCGTAATCGACATATCCACACTGGAACGCGGCTTCATACATTTTGCAATTCGAGTCTGCTAGCAATGCTTTAGCCTTTTCCATTCGGAGCTTCGTTACATAACTCGTGAAGTTCATGCCAACGGATTGTTTAATGCTTTCGCTTGTATAAGAGATCGACAAATTCAACTCATCAGCAACTGACTGCAGAGTCAAATTTTCATCATAAATATGTTGTTGAATAAAGGTTAACGCTTTCTTCATCGTATGAGCAATTCCATGACTTCTGACATCCGCCATCCGCAGCATCCATTCGCTGATCTGCTTGCGAACTCGCCCCCTCAAATTCTCCATGGAGTCTACTTCTAAAAGTGAACTTGGAGCGGTAATGACCTCCTTAAGATCAGGAGAGATGATCATCAGTTCATTGTAGGCGAGTGCCAATAAATCAGAATAAAAACTTTGGAAAATGGGCAAATGCTCACCATAAGCTTGATGCATAAAGCTGTAGACCTCGTCAAGCAGCGTAATGATGGAAAGACCGTCCATGTCTCTTAACAACTGAGAAAGACGCTCCCCCATCTGTCTGCAATACCACAATGACTCCTGGCGAAGCTCCTGTACAACTTTTTGTTGATTTTGTTTCAGCGCAATTTTCTCCAGCATTTGCTGAAGTTGCTCTGGTACTATGGGCTTCAGCAAATAGTCGGATACGCCATAACGGATCGCTTTCTGGGCGTACTCGAATTCTCCATATCCAGTCAAAATAATGACATCGGTTTCATTGCCTGCTTCACGCAGAGCCGATATTAGGTTCAATCCATCCATCACGGGCATTCGGATATCCGTAATCAGCAAATCAACAGTATGCTCTTGCAAATACGCCAGCGCATCTCGCCCATTTGAAAAAGCCTCTAAAACTTCAAATAAGTTAGTTCTTTCAACGATCAACTTCAAGCTTTTCTTTATCAACGTTTCATCATCCGCTATAATCGCTTTAAGCATCCCAAGTCCCTCCTGTGATGGTTGGCAAATGAACTTCAATCCAAGTGCCCTCTTTCGTAGATTTCAATATCGTCAAACCGAATGGCGCACCGAAGCTCATTCTCAAACGTTGGTGAACGTTCAAAAGTCCCACATTCCCCCATCGATTATCATCATTCCGATCATTCCCCGGCAAGTGAACTTCCGTATCATCTTCCGATTGGAACGCTTTGTTCAATCTTTCCATAACGGTGGGTTCCATGCCTCCCCCTTTATCCATAACAACAAAGCGGTAGCCTACTGGTGACCTCTCACCCTCAATAGCTATAAACTCTGGATAAAGCTGATGCTTCTCGTAAGCATGGTAAAACACATTCTCTACAACCGGCTGCAGGATGAGTCGTAGTCCTTGAACCTGGCTAAGATCGCTCTTGTCGTATTGCAGATGAATGGTTAGATGCTCAAAACGCTCCTTTTGAATCTCCAAGTAGGTTTGTATATGCTGTATCTCTTCATATAAGGATATCTTCCCGTCCCCGCTTGAAATACTGTATCGAAACAGCGAGGCTAGTGAAATCGCCATCCGACTGATCGGCATTACGTTCTCTAAAATTGCGTAAGAATTAATGACCTCCAATGTATTGTAGAGGAAATGAGGATTGATTTGCGCTTGCATAGACTTGAGCATCGTTTCCCGTTGCTTGATGATCAGCTCTTTCTCCCTTATCTCAGAAGCATGAATCTCGTCGATCAATGTATGAAGCTTCTCTACCATGTGATTAAAACTTTCATTGAGCTCGCTGAGCTCGTCTTGTCTACCTGGCCGGACGTAAGCTCGAACAAACATCTCCCCGCTTCCTGCTCGGTTCATTAGTCGTTTCATGTTCGAAAGCGAGTTCGTAAGGCTAAGAGCAAAGCCGCCTATAAAAAACAATGAAATTAGGGTAACCACGATCAAAACAACTAAAGTGAGATTACGCAGTGCAAATAAATCCCCGGTTAATTCTTGAAGGGGAACTTCAGATACAAGTGTCCACTCCGTCAAAGGAGAATATTCAAAAACGATCAACTTCTTTACACCCGAATCATTCACGATCAGCGATCCTTCTTCTCCCTTGCGAATATTGTCATTGTACCAATCAGGTACCGTCTTACCAATTTGATATTGATTGGGGTGAAGCAACACTTCTCCCTCGACGTTGGCAATCCATGTCATACCTGTTTTACTAAGACCTGCTTGGTTAATAAACGCTGACAAATCGTTCAAACGGAGATCGATCAGCAACAAGCCCTTCGTTCTGTACGTCCTGGCATCTGTAAAATTCCTGCTAATCGTTAAGATTGGCATGCCATTTTCCCTATGGATGCGATTAAACTTAATATTTCGTACTCCCGTTGGTTCAAGCTGCATCAAATCCCGAGTTCCGAACCCTTCTTGCGTATCCGCTAAATTGGAAACAATCAAACCGTTCTCAGAAATGATGGAAAGTCCGTAGACTTCTTTTTTCCCATAAATGACTTGATTTATGACCTGATTTTGAATTTGATTTGTGAGCGAGATCCGCGGATAAACATCATCCGAAGTAATATTCATAAACTCTTGAATAAGTGGATGGGTGATTAAAGGAAACGTCGTACGCTCCAACTCTCCAAAATAATAATTGATGTAGCTATTCGCCTGCTGGATCGATTTCCTTGCAGATGATATCGCATTTTCTTCCATTAACTGTGTTGAGCGTTGATACCAAATTGAACCAAATAACAAAAAGGGAAGAAGAAAGAAAACAAAAAATATCAAAATCAGTTTGGCTCGAATCGTTTTAATTTTGTACTTGAATACATTCATGCTGAATCCCTCCCAAAGCAATGAAACAGTCATCTGCTCTTACTAAAATGCACTCACATTTTACAGTCAATGCTAATAAAGCACAAAGCCCGCATGGCGAACCCTTAGGGGTTCTCTCCCCTAAGGGCTCATACGAAAAACAGCCATCCCGAAGGATGGCTGTTTGATCTCGTATGGAGCCTAGGGGGATCGAACCCCTGACCTCATCGCTGCCAGCGATGCGCTCTCCCAGCTGAGCTAAGGCCCCGTGATGTCGCTTACAAACGTCGACTTTTTGTATTATACATGAATATGCGGTGACAGGCAATAGCTGAAAAATAGGATTTATCTTGTAGCTAAGCATCTATCATGCTCTATGTCCATTCTGTTGCAAAAGGGAGCGAACATTGTTTTCATGCGTATTTTCATGCTAACCTAGTAATATAAACTAGTAGATCGTTTGGGAGTGACGAAGAAGTGTCAAACGCGGTGTTGTATTGGGTTTTCTTAGGTATCGCTTTTGTTTTGCCGTTCGGTATCGGGGTTCTTTTGATGAGGAAAACCAACCGACTCGGATTCTCGTTTTGGATCACGACGGCTCTGAATATTGTGCTGACTGTGCTTGCCGTTTTTTGGTGGAAATCCGTGACAACGGACAAGTTTCAAATGATGTTCGGTATGGCTTTTTATGGCGTCTCCGCGGTGAATGTCATGGTTCTTGAATTTTTCGCTTTGTTCAGCATTCGTAAAAAAATGAATTCGTAAGAGGAAGGGGCCGTTATGCCGAAGTTAACTGGATCAAAAACGGTATTCTACGTGTTCCTAGTAGCCGCTATCCTCTGGATGGCTTTCATCTATATGAAATCAGCCGAGCCGTATTCAGAGCAAAGCATGAAGCCCTATTTGGAATCAAAATTTTCCAGCGAAAAGTTGAAAGAGCATCTGCCCAAAGTGAAATTCACGTATGATAAGCAGGTAATTTCATCACAAGATCCTATTGATTTGATTGAATTTCTCATAAGAAAAGCAGGGCACGTTAGCGAATACGCTTTGCTTGCCCTGCTCTGGTCGATAGCTTTATTAGCGAAGCCTGTCAGAATGAACATAGCTTTGATCAGCTCCTTCCTCATTTCATTGCTCTACGCAATGACGGATGAATGGCATCAATCGTTCGTGAAAGACCGAACGGGGCACGGTATCGACGTCGTCGTCGATGGAGTCGGTATAGTGTGTGGGCTCATTCTGATTGTCGTGATTGTCGCCATACGAAATCGAATTAAATCCAGAAGAACAAGCTAGCCAGTAGCACGGAAACTTTTCTTTTTCGAACCGCTTTCCATTTCCAATGTTCGCGGGATTGGCTTTCCAAGTCGTGTTGCTGCCACTCCATCAATTTCTCTGATACATAGAGGTCTGTTGGTTGCATATGTGAATCACTTCCTTTCTTTTCCTGATACGCTTAGTTTACGCTGGAATAAGGGGAACAAAAAGAGTATAATTCACTTCAATGATTTCCCCTTTTTTAGAAAGGATGTTGAAGATGCAGCTGCTTACTCATTTTTTGGAGCTACGCGCGGGTTTTGAGCATGGGATTGAGCATGAGCCGCAGCCTATTACATTAGAGGAATTAGCCGAGCGATTGTATTGCTCGACACGGAATGTGAAGATTCTTTTAAAAAAGATGACCGAACAGAATTGGATTTCATGGAAACCCGGTCGAGGTAGAGGAAATATTTCTGAGCTTACCTTTTTGGTTTCTTCCGAGGACATGATCTCGAAACAAGCGATGGCGCTTGCGAATCGAGGCGATTATTTAGGTACGATTGAGCTGATTCATCAACTCGGCAAGGGAGAAGCGCTTCAGGACTCCTTTATCGAGTGGTTGTTCAGCTTTTTTGGCTATCGTGCCATTGAGCATGAGGAGCGATTTAAAGATACCTTGCGTGTGCCTGTTTACAAATGGCTGGTAACACTGGACCCTGCGCACTCTTTCTTTGCATTTGATTTTCATCTGGTAAGTCAAATTTTCGATACCCTTATACGCTATAACCCGCAGACAAAGGTGATCGAGCCGCACTTGGCCCATTACTGGGAAATCAGCGAGGATGGCTTGTATTATACGTTTTATTTACGCAAAGGTGTGCTGTTCCATCACGGCAGAGAGATGACAGCTCATGATGTGAGCTACACGCTATCGCGATTAAAGAAGCTAGGCGAGTCGGCGACGCAAGGCTGGATTACCGAGAGCATTGAGGCCATTACAGTCCTGAATCGAAGTGCAGTCGCTATTGAATTGAGTCAACCGAATGTGCTGTTTCTTCAACAGCTGGCGCATACCTCGATGGCCATAGTACCGGAGGAAATATGTCGGGATAATGAATCCATTTTTGGGCGAATGCCCATTGGGACTGGGCCGTTCAGGCTGGAAAGACACGATGATTACATTTGCAAACTGCGTGCGTTTGATAGTTATTTCGGTGTTAGGCCGCACATGGATCTTATCGAAATTTGGCTGCTGCCCTCAGATCTTCAAGAAGCAACACCTAGTTGGGATAAAGTCCAAGTATTCCGCGGACAATCTAATTCTAGTAAGCCAGTTGGTGTCATCGATAAAGAGTCAGAGTGGCATCAAATTGAACAAACGATCATGTTCTGCAGTTTATTAACGTTTAACCGCAATAAGAGTGGACCGCAGTCTCATCCCAATTTTCGTAAAGCGGTTGATCTGGTCATAGATCGTGAGCTTATGATTGAAGAGCTTGGGGGCTTTAGAGAGGCACCTGCTCACAGTTTTATCCCTACGATGGAGCCGCTAGTGAAGTCAAGGACGGATAAGGTTGAAGCGAAGCGTTTACTGGATGAAATGGGTTACAGCGGCGAGACCTTACATATGTATGTCTATCGGAATAATAATGATGATGCAATGTGGATTTGCCAGCAGTGCGCGCAGATTGGTATTCCCATTGAGATCACGATCCGGAGTGAGTCGGATATGACGCAAATGGCTACCATCGACGAAGCCGATCTTATTTTTTATCACATCTGCATGGAAAGCAATTATGATCTTCATATTATTCAAACATTGAAACAAAGCAACAGTTATGTCCGGGCACATTTGAACGCAGAGCGATTGGCGTGGGTGGATGTGCAAATGGAAGAGATTTTGAGTAATCCTAGTCTGGATGAGCGTATTGTATGTTTACATGAATTAATAGCCGAGCTTCAAGCGGAGAAATCGTTCTTATTCGTCCTTCATCGGTCTCAACAAACAACCTATCAAGACTCCATCAAAGGGGTAACGATTAATGACTTAGGTTGGATTGATTTCCGAGAGATTTGGTTTACGCCAAGTGTCTGAAAATAAAAAAAGATGCGAATATGCATCCTTTTCCACTAAAGAAGTCGCGATCTATTAGGAAAGATGCGAATATGCATCTTTTTCCACCACATTGCTCCTTTTTAAGGAACATCGGTAAAAAAGGATGTATTTTCGCAGCAATTCTTCGATATGCGGTCAATTCTCCTTAGAAAAGATGTATATTTGCAGTTCTCAGCTCCTACCAGCCTATCGAGATGCGAAATGGAATAAAAAAAAAAACGACCCTATGGTCGTCTCGGTGCAGGTGGCTCAAAGCGGTTTTCCATCGTCATCCAACGCCCATTAGCAACGAAAAAGCCAATGAAAGCGAATACGAGGAGTCGAATAGGAATCCAAACGGAATTAATGGATTGAAAGCTGATAAATTCAATGATTGTCGTGAGTAACGCCGCTCCGATTCCCCAAGGCACGATCCCAAACATGATTAAATATCGAGAGCGACCTAATTTTTTTCTTTTAAGCCATACTTCTTTCTGCGAATCTTTCATGACAAAGCTCCTCTTTTTCTTTCTAGTATAGCACTGCTGACGAAAAATCTCGAATGATAGCTGCCAGAATATCGATAAGTTGATCTTATTAGGAGGTTATTCTAGATGAAACGTTATGTCCTTGCTTCAATGAGCCTATTCCTATTGTTACTGCTTACCGCTTGCTTCGGGTCAAAGAATACGGAACCTTCGTCCACGACATCGAACGGCATTTCGTTAACGAATATGTTCGAACCGACGATCTTCGATCATCCCGTCGGAATTGAGCATCGCGTTGGCAAACCGGAGCTGTTGTATATCGTCGAGCAGCCTGGTCGCATCTTGAGTGTGAATATCAATAAGCCGAAGGAAAAGCCATCTCTCGTCCTAGATATTACTGCTCGCGTCAACGATAGCGGAAATGAACAAGGATTACTTGGATTAGCCTTCCATCCCAAACATCCGACTCAGGCTTACGTGAATTACACGACCGAAACGCACACGATTATCGCACGTTATGACGCTGATCTTGCTAACCCTGCTCTTCTAGATCCAAAAAGTGAGAAAGTGTTGCTTACCTTCAAACAGCCGTACCCTAATCACAATGGTGGACAATTGGCATTCGGTCCTGATGGCTATTTATACATCGCAACTGGTGATGGCGGCAGCAGCGGGGATCCTCAAAATAACAGCCAGAACCTGCAATCCTTACTTGGCAAAATACTTCGTATCGACGTAGATAAACAAGCAAATGGGCTCCTCTATGCGATTCCTGCTGACAACCCTTTTATCAACAAAGGAGCTAAAGAAATCTATGCGTATGGACTGCGGAATCCTTGGCGATTCAGTTTCGATTCCGTTACTGGGAAGCTCTGGGCAGCAGATGTTGGCCAGAATAGATTTGAAGAAATTAATATCGTGGAAAAAGGTAAAAATTACGGTTGGCGCATTCAGGAAGGATTCGAGTGCTACGAACCGAAAACTGGCTGTAACAAAACTGGTTTAGAGCAACCACTGTTTACCTATGGCCGTGATCAAGGTGTCTCCGTCACCGGAGGATATGTATATAGGGGCATAAAGGTGCCAGAACTTAAAGGCTGGTATGTCTATGCCGATTATGGCACAGGAAATATATGGGCAATGATGCTAGCCAGTGATGGCAAGGTTACAAATAAAACCCTGCTAGCATCTGGCCTGCACATCGCTTCCTTCGGTACGGATGCAGCTGGTGAATTGTACTTATGCACACAGGATGGAAAAATCATGAAAATCGTATAGCAGATGATATCATGGAGGGAGGCCGTATTACGGCTACCCTCCTATTCTTGATCCGCAAGAAGCAGAACCCAGCCAGGTATGCGGGTTACCTGCCCAACACCACCCAAGCTTCGGCCTCTTCTCGCTTATCCATAAAGCCGTGACTCTTCGATCACCGCAACGAGATCCGAGTAAGGAGAAGCCGTTATTTTTCTGCAATCTTACTGGATAATGGGTAATTAACCTAATCCCTCCTCTAGCGTAAGTGGAGTAGTACTAAGCCCATATTTGCATTCTTTTTAACGTAATCATGACTTCAATCAACGCCTTGTAACTTCGAACAATCGACTTCGTTGAACCAAAATTCATGACGATATGCGTTTCCGATTCTGGATGGCTAAACATATGGGTTCCGAGTATCCCACTGTGCCCTTGGAGTCTTGGAAGTCCTCTGAGCAAAAAGAAAAATTCCTCGAAATGAAGTTCCATCATACCTAACCCATAATGAATGCCACTCCGGAATTTGTGCTTAAAGGTCATCATGGCTTGTAGCGATGTTTGACTGATGCATGTTCCATGATGGAGTGCTTTTTGAAAAATGAGGAGATCCTGGGGAGTCGTCACGATGCCCCCACCCGCCCAATCGCAGCTTAAGCTTGGAAAACGGCTGATTTCAACTGTGTTCAACCAGATATCTTGAATTGGTTCTGCGCTCTCCTGTTGGGACTGGGGAAAGAACATCAAGTACGAATCATTCATTTGCAGGGGACTGAATATGTCGAGATGCAAGTTCTCACTAAAGGATCTGCCTGTGATACGCTCGATCATCCGTCCAAGCAGAATATATCCCGTATCGGAGTAATAGTAGCGCGATTCAGGGGGGCCATGATTGACTTGATTGTTCCTTGTAAAATCTAGTAAGGCATCCGGTGTCCACACTTCATCGGGATTGGCAATGATGCGTTGGATGAATGAAGGCTTGTGCAGGACAGGATCTTCAAAGTAATCAGCCACACCCGAGGTGTGCCCCAAGAGCTGATGGATGGTCACCTGACTCGCATAGTCAACTCCCCGATACACGAAGAGATGGGTCAACTCCGTTGGTGTTACGTACTTGCAAATAGGATCTTCTAGTGCAAGCTGTCCACGCTCAACGAGCTTCATGATGATGACAGCTGTAAACACCTTCCCAATACTGGCTGTATGAAAAGGTTGATTAAGGGAGACTGCTGCATCCTTATTGGCGGATATTCTCCCAGCAGCATAACGATAGGTAAACCCGCTGCTTTCCATCCATACTTGTAAGCTAGTTTGATGACGGCTGTTCTTAAGTAATCGTGAAAAGTACGCATCGAAATGCTGAGAAGCTCGTTCCTTGCTCCATGCTTTTCGAACAAACATCGCCATATGAATCCTCCCCTGACTCATTGTGTTCCCGAACGCCCAATGCTACTATTAGTAATATATCCTAGCGTAATATATGGACAAGTCTTACGTCAACACACCTAAGGGGAGTCGCCACATGGAATTTGTCATTCTCGGTTTGTTAATTCTGAAGAATCAAACGGTTTATGAGCTTAACAAAGCATTTCAACAAGGCGTTGCCTTGTTCTATAGCGCCAGCTATGGCAGTTTGCAAACAGCATTAAAGAAATTAGTGCAACAAGGTGATATTTATTTTGAGGAGCACGTGGATCGGGGACGGAATAAAAAAATTTATGTCATATCCGATAAAGGCAAAGAGGCTTTCTATGTGTGGATGGGCTCAGAAATATCTACAAGCAGGCTAGAATCCACAGCCCTAGCTAAAGTGTTCTTCTTGGGACTCGTGGAATCCGTTGCAGATAGACGAGCCATCCTTATTCAAATCATCACCCAAATTGAAAAAGTAGAGACAGAACTCCAGCACATGGACGAGGGGCTTCAGAACATTCAAGTTCCAGCCCCTTATGCAGAAATCCTTACTTATCAGATCAAAACGCTAGATTATGGGATTCGTTCGCACTCTTTTGCAAAAGAATGGTTTAAAACCCTTCTTGCCGAGCTTCCATCAGATACACTATAAATCAAGCGCACCGCTTGTTTGTTTGTAAAAACTAGGCTAATTTCATCCCAAGCTGTTTCACTTTCTCTAACCATTTGGCTCGTTTCTCTGGGGAGGATGGCTTCACTGGCCCAATCTCCGTAATTCGTACAGGCGTAATCCCACAAAATTGTAATACATTGTGTTTCATCACACGGTACCCTGCATGTTTGTTAACCCAACGGCTGTACCAAGCAGGGGTATCTGTCGTTACAATGAGATGGGCAGATTTTCCGGTCAGAAGCTTATCCCAGAACGCGGATTTGTCCCGATATTTGAAGGCGAATCCAGGTAAAAAGCTGCGATCAATAAAGCCCTTCATCATGGCAGGCATGGCCCCCCACCACGTGGGATAGATAAAGACAAGATGATCTGCCCAGCGAATCAATTCTTGCGCTTTTAACAAATCATCCTCGAGCTCTGTGCGCTGGCGATAGCCAAACTGTAGATTGGGATCAAAAGCCAATGCGTGAATATCGATGCGCTGAATAACTGAGTTGCTATTCGAGACTCCGGCGATATAAGCGTCGGTTAATGCTGCACAATAGCTTTCGGGATCAGGGTGCCCGTTAATAATGAGAATATTGGTTTTCAAGATGATTTCCTCCTTGTTTGCGACTATAATCAGCTTAGAATATCTGGGGCCATAAATGAATGATTAAGCACGCAAACCAATTGCGAATTTGCGCAAAGGAGGGATTTTCGACTTGAAAAGTCAAGGTGTTGCCATCTCCATGGTGTACCCCATCATGAAAACGCTCGTTCATAAAGGCTATAACACCGAGCAATTTTGCCAATTCGCTGCCTTTGACGCTAGTCTTCTGCGAGATGTTGAGGCGCGCATTTCAGGCGAAGAGTTGGAGCGCATAACGATCGCCGCGGCACAATTCACTCAAGACGAGCATTTTGGCTTGCATCAAGGGCAAATGATGGAGTTTAGCGATATGGGCATTCTTGGCTATGTCATGATGCATTCTGCTTCCGTCCTTGAGGCGCTAACTGCTTATCAAAGATATAATGTGCTGCTCTGCAGCGGGTTTAATTTGGACTGGAACATGCATGATGATCATGTGGAGATTGCTATGTTTTTACAGCATCCCGAAGAAGGAACGATGTCTCGACATTGTATCGAAGATATGGCAAGCTCCCTATATCGGTTAATAAGCAGACTAAGTAATCAACGTATTCCACTTTTACACGTGTCGTTTAGCCACGATGCTCCCTCGGATGTAACACCTTATGAGTCCATATTGGGCAGGATTCCTCAATTTGGAGCTAGTGAAAATAAGTTGCGATTCCCAAAGGACGTTCTTTCATATCCTGTTCTGTACTCCGATGCAAAATTATTAACGGTATTTGAAAACATAGCGCAAGAAACGAGGCAGAAACTAACCGAAACAAGCCGTTTCACAGATCAAGTTGTGCAGTGGATGCACGCCTGCCAGCCTTCTTACTTCCCCACCGTACAGCAAACCGCTGATTATTTTCAGATGAGCTCGCGAACCCTCCAGCACAAATTAAAAGAAGAGCGTACGACCTACAATGAAATTTCAACCCAACTACGCAAAGAATTAGCCATGGGCTATCTTCGTAAATGGGAATATTCCGTTGGTGAAATCGCTTATGTCCTGCATTTTTCTGAACCAAGCGCATTCCAAAACGCATTTAAAAAATGGACAGGGGTAACGCCAGGGCAATATCGGGCTAATCTATAAACCCCTTCGGAGAGTCTTTCAAGTGAAGTTTCGACGTTTATGTCTGCGATTTTGAAAAAATAACGAACGGGAGGGATTCGTATGGCGCCATGTCATGAATCCAATGTTCGGCATGCAGAAGATCGATATTGCCGCGCTGAAGCGAGCCTATGAGAGTTAAGTCCCCTTGCATTTGACTGGCAGATTTACTTTCCATTATCATAGAGAAGTACAAATAACTTATTGAGGTGATCCTATCGTGGCCGTGCAATCGGATAAAATTTTTGTGAATCTCCCCGTCAAAGATTTGGACAAGTCTGTCGCTTTTTTCACCTCTATCGGGTTCACTTTCAACCCCAAATTTACAGATGAAAATGCTACTTGTATGGTGATCAGCGAGCACATCTATGTCATGCTTTTGGTCGAGAAATATTTCCAAACTTTTACGAAGAAAGCCATATCCGACGCTACGAAAACGACAGAAGTACTCGTTGCTTTGAGCTTCTCTAGTCGAGAAGAAGTGAGCGAACTCATCGAGAAGGCTGTAGCCGCTGGTGGGACACTGTACAGTGATCCTAACGATCACGGTTTCATGTATCAACATAGCTTCCAAGATTTAGACGGACATCAATGGGAATTGTTCTGGATGGATCCGAACGCAGGGAATCAATAATGAATGTAGAGGTGGTGAGAGCGAATCTCACCGCCTTTTTTTCTGCCAGGCATTCACCTTCCGAATATCCTGCATATTCTTTGTTTTTTACGGCATATTCTTTGAAAATTGAAGCTTACCTCCACTTTCTCTAGCAGGATAAGAGGCATCGTTGTATGATAGAAGAGATTCCTATTCCTAGTAAATGAGAATAATGGTGATGCTATGAAAATACTGCGCAGTCCACTAAAGACATTACGCGGAAAGATCCTGATCTCCTTATTTTTTCTGATTATTATCCCGGTTGTTATCATCCTTTACCGATTCTATAAATCCTCTGAAAATATTGTCCAAATTCAGCTCAACCAATCGAATCAAGCAGCTGTTTCCCAGAAAGCCACTGCCATGAACGATATGGCCGTTCGTATGATTACGGCTTCAAGTCTCATTATTAATGATCCGGAGACGGAAAAATTTCTAAAAGAGCCTGCGGATTGGTCTACGAATTACACGTCCTTCATTAAGCTCACAAGCCTGGTCAAAAAACTATCCAACGTCAAAGATCTCCTGCTCGACAGCACAACGCAAATCGGAATATACGACAATAGAGGCTACACCCAAACGACTTGGTCGGCAGTAACGCCATCGAGTGTGCAAGAGTTTTACAAGGAAAGTTGGTACAAACCGACCTTGGAGCGTAATGGGTTTCCATATTGGACGGTTCCTTACTCGCTTCCCTCTTCGATTAATCAAGATCTCATTGTAATGACAAGACAAATTAATGGCGAATACACAAGTAATTATGGTGTTTTTTTTATCAGTGTGCCGATTTCCTTATTTTTCTATCCGAATGCTGAAATTCGTAATCAACAAGATTCAGGTATCTTCTCTGTCCTTGTCGATCAAAACCAAAAACGCTTACTCGGCGATCATGCAGCAGCAGATTTATTAACGAATGGGGCTCTTCAGAACGTACGCACCAACGCAAACGGCATTCAAGAAGTGAAGATCAATGACCAGGTCTATTTCATAAATGATGCTTACGTCCCTCAACTTGGTTGGAAACTTATTCAATTCATGAATCAGAAGGATTTCGTTACACAGCTCAGCCGGGCCAAGGACAAATCGATTTCCTGGGTCATTGCTTGGTTTCTCCTGTTTGCTATAGCTTTCATCGTACTCATGCTTCGTGTAACAAGTCCTTTCAAACAGCTAGCCAAGTCGATGACAAAGGTAGGTAAAGGGGAATTTAATACGCTAGTCACTGTAAAAGGTGAAGACGAGATTGCGATGCTAGGCAATAACTTCAATCGCATGGTCATGCATCTGCAAGATCTCATTTCCGATTTATACGATGAACAGCGACGCAAGCAGAAAGCGCAGTTTCAAGCGCTGCAAGCACAAATTAATCCACACTTTCTACTCAACACTCTCAATTCCATCAAATGGATGGCACTGCTCTCAGGGGCAGATCATATTAGTGAAATGATTACCAAGCTTGGAAAACTGCTCAATTTCACTATGCGTAACGAACAAGAGTTCGTCACGTTACAAGAAGAACTCGACTATTTGCAGGTTTACCTCTCCCTCCAGGAAATACGCTATCACGATCAGATCTTATTTACCTATCGCATCCCTGACGCGCTGCTCGACTGTGAAGTTTTGAAATTCACGCTGCAACCAGCCGTTGAAAACAGTATTATTCATGGTAATCGGTTCCCGCTTCTCATCGATCTTCAAGCTGAAGAAGTTGGTGGCAATCTTCATATTGTGATGCAAGATAATGGTGTTGGGATGAGTACGGCGCTGATTGAGCAGGTCGAATCTTCCCTGAATCAGCCTCACGCGAAGTTTAGCGGCATTGGTATACGTAATGTTAACGAACGCATCAAGCTCCATTTTGGCGTGCAATACGGCATGCAAATTTCGAGTGTGGAGGGTGAAGGCGTCCGGCTGCAACTGGTGCTGCCTTTGAAAAGGAGGAATACGGATGCTGAGAATTCTGATCGTAGATGATGAAATCCTTGTGCGCATTGGTTTGAAAACGATTATTCCGCGAGATAACGAGGAATTTATCGTCATCGGCGAAGCTGCTAATGGCGTGGAAGCACTCAAATTATTAGAAGCGCAGCCATGCGACGTAGTCCTCACGGATATCCGCATGCCTGAGATGGACGGACTAGAATTACTGAAACAAATCCGTGAGCGTTGGCCAGCGATAAAATGTCTCATTTTATCCAATCATCACGACTTCAACTATGTACAGCAAGCACTTAGGCTAGGTGCGATTGAATATGTCACGAAATTAGAAATCAACCCCTCCGAGCTGATGGAGAAACTGCGTGCTATTCAAGATCAACTTCTCATTGAAAAGCAAGGGCAGAATGCGAAAACCCAGCTTGAACAGAAGGTGAATCAATATAGCAACGAGGTGAAAGAGAAACGGTTGCGTGAGCTCCTCCTCTCTCATGTGTCACGCGGGGAAATTGAACAGGTCTGGCGAGAATTCCAGCTTGAGTTATTCGCACCCCGCTTGTCCGCTGCCGTCATTCAAATTGAAGCCTACGAGGAATTAACGCAGCAAAACAGGTTCCAAAGCGATCGCCTTCTCACCTACACCGTGAAAAACGTCCTCAATGAAATTCTTAAAAAGTATGGGAACGGGGAATTAGTTGAAATTGCCTCGGGTAAGTTCTGCGTGATATCGGGTCAAATTAATCCAAATATGCTTGTCGAAATGCAGAGCGCGGTACAATCTTTTCTGAAAATTACATTGGCTTTTGGCGTATCCCCTTCCTACGAGGACACATTCGCTCTCCATCAAGCCTATGGCAAAGCAGATTATGCTTTGAGCTACCGATTCTATTATGGGGGCTCGTGCATCGTATACTATGATCACTTACAAGTCACGAATCCTGTCCTATCCGAACCATGGCAGGAAGAAGAATGGATGAAACGTATTGAGGAAGGTGACGAGGTCAGTCTAAGAGAAAAGATAGCAGCCTGGACGGAGGAGCTTTGTCACAATAAAAATATCCCACCTGCCATACTGCGTGAGCAATGGCTTCGTCTGCTTCATATTTTCGCGCGCTGTTTGAAAACCGATGGAGGCGACATCTACTCCATCACGCTGCACGAACAACAGTATCCGTACCATGTTATTCGAAATGCCGAAACTTTGCAGCATTTGTCTAACTGGTTCATCGGATGGCTGCCTATCTTCTTCGCTTACAAGCGTGAGCACGGGAAAGAGAAGCTTCGTCCTGAGATTCAAATAGTCATCCGCCATATTATGGAGAAGTATAATTTACCGCTCAAAGTCGCTGATTTAGCGAGTACGGTTGGCTATACCGAGAATTACTTAAGTATCTTGTTCAAGAAAGAAACGGGTAAAACGATCACAGACTATGTGACAAATGTTCGGATGAAAAATGCCCGCGAGCTGCTCAAGAATCCTGATTACAAAATATTCGAAATTTCGGAACTCATCGGTTATGCCGACCCCAATCATTTCAGCCGTAGTTTCAAGCAAATGGAAGGCATGTACCCTACCGAATTTCGAAAGCTCCTCTTCGGGCATCGAACATCGTAGAATAATGCTTACTTCGTAAAGAATACTCCGTGTCTTTTTGGGAAAAATTGCATTACGATTTAACTACCAAAAGAAAAGGGGATGAACAAATTGAAAAAAGTACTAGGCATGGGAGCTTCACTCGCTCTTGCTGTAAGCGTTCTCGTAACCGGTTGCTCCAAGGCACCTGAACCATCACCTTCCGCGGCTGCATCCGTTGCACCTGCTGCCACGGCAGCAGCGGCTACACCTACACCTGAAGCACAGAAGCCAGTTACCCTTAAATTCTGGGGAGGCGTTCCACCAGAAAGCGGCCCTCAAGATGCTGTTGACGCATGGAATAAAGCGAATCCTACCATTAAGGTCGAATATACAAGATATGTGAATGATGATCCCGGTAACCTGAAACTCGAAACCGCCCTTCTCTCTAATACAGATGCACCTGATATTTACATGAACTACGGTGATGCCTATATGACCAAACGCCAAGCTGCTGGCATGGCAGAGCCTTTGGATGATCTGATCGCCAAAGCCGGCTTCGATGTTGAGGGTATAATCGGAGCGGCGAACATTAAGAAATTCGCTGACGGTAAATATTATTATCTTCCTGCGAATAAGAACTTGGGAGCTGTACTTTTCAATATGAAAGCGTTAGATGCAGCTGGCGAGAAACTCCCAACTGCCTGGACATGGGACGATTTCAGTGCTATGGCCACCAAACTTAACAAAGGGGAAATGAAGGGGACGATGTTAGATCCAGCTCTTGGCTGGTTTGGTGATACCGTTCTACAAACGGCCAAACCACAAGACTGGGTGATCGCTGCAGATGGCACATCCAACTTCAACAGCCCAGCCATGAAAAAAGGCTTGGAAATGCAGAAGAGCTTGGAAGACAAGGGCGTCATGATGAAATATTCCGAAGCTGTAGCTGGTAAAATCACCGTACAAAATGAACTCTTAACTGGTAAAGCTGCTATGATGGCTTCTCAAATTTATATCATCCGCTATATTAAGGACATCAAGAGCTTCCCGCATGATTTCAAAGTTGCTTTCGCTCCTTATCCGCAATTCACGGCTGGCAGCAATATTAACCCAGGTGGCGGTATGGGCGACTATATGTCCATCAATAAAAACAGTAAAAACAAAGAAGCTGCCTTTAAATTCATCTCCTGGTATTTACAAGAAGGTAATATGGCTATGGTGCCAGGTGGACGTATCCCAACTAGCAAAAAGGCAGATCCAGCTAAAATCGCCTCTATCCTCATTGGTGATGCGAAGGATCTAATTGACGAAGCATCCTTGAAAGCACTGCTAGCTGGCAACTACACATTCCCAACGTCCTACAATGTACCTGTTCCTACTGAACTAAGAGCCATCTTTAAAGATGAGATGGAGAAATATTTGCTTGGCGCTCAACCGCTTGACAAGGCTTTGGAAACGATGAAAACGCGTGGGGATACAACGATTAAGGGTGCCAAAAAATAAAGATCATTTCATATGCGTTTCATCAAAATCTCCGACTGCTTCTTGTCGGAGGTTTTTTTCAATCAAACTACAGAAAAGATCACGTTCACGCTATGTGATTTCACGCTTGTGCTTGGTAAAGTTACGTTAACACATGATTTCGAAAGGGTGTCTTACTATGAAGAAAATCTGGCATAACGCCAAATTCAGGGAAAACCTTGCAGGCTATCTCTTTATTTTGCCTAACTTCTCTGGCTATCTGATCTTCGTCTTACTGCCCATTCTATTCAGTCTCTATCTCGTCTTTGTCGATTGGGAATATCTCAAAGGGTTCGCAGGCATCGAATGGGTTGGCTTAGATAATTTCAAAGCGCTGGGCAGTGATCCGAAATTCGTAAAAGCGCTGAAAAACAACTTGATCTTCACTCTGGTCAGCGTTCCCGCTTCCATCCTCATAGGACTCCTATTTGCTGTCGTTCTGAACAAGTATGTGTTCTTCAAGCAAACACTACGAACATTGATCTTCCTGCCCTATGTTAGCTCGCTCGTTGCGGTATCCGTCATTTGGAGCATTATGTACCGTGCTTCCAATGGTCCCATCAACCAAGTGCTGAAATCCGTTGGTATCGATCATCCCCCAGGCTGGTTGTCGAGCCCGAATTCTGCCCTTTTCGCAATTATCATCATGCAGGTGTGGGTAACGATTGGGTACGCAATGGTCATTTATTTAGCCGGATTGCAAGGCATTTCCAAGGATTTGTACGAGGCTTCCGATATTGATGGGGCTTCGAAAGTTCGTCAGTTTTTCCAAATCACCATTCCGATGCTCACACCAACCACCTTTCTTATTGCCATTACACTCATTATCGGCTCCTTCCAGATCTTTGGACCCGTCAACATAATGACACAGGGCGGCCCTATTGATTCGACGATGGTGTTATCCTATCACATCTACTTACTCGCATTCCGATTCTACAAAATGGGCTATGCCGCTACCGTTTCTTGGGTGCTATTCGCCATCATTTTCGTTGTTACCATTATTCAATGGCAAACCCAGAAACGTTGGCAGCAGCACTTCTAATTGGAAAGGAGATTCTCCCTATGGAAACAACTATTGTATCTACGCCATCTACACGACAAGTGGCCATTGCGAACATGAGAAAGGGCAGCTTCTGGCTTAAGATTTTCGTTACTCTGATCCTAGGCGCGATCTCCATCGTGATGATTTTACCTTTCCTATGGATGGTATCGACTTCCTTCAAAATTAATGGCGACGTCTTCAAATATCCCATTGATTGGATTCCGAATACATGGCATTTTGAGAATTATAAGAAAGTCTGGGCAGGCGCAGATCCCTTCTATTTATTCTATTGGAATTCGATCAAAATCACTGGCATTACAGTTGTAGGTAATTTATTAACGAGTTCCATGGCTGGCTACGCATTTGCCAAAATACGCTTTAAAGGCCGCAACTTCCTGTTTCTACTTTATTTATCTACAATGATGATTCCAGGTCAGGTTTTACTTGTCCCTCGCTTCATCTTGTTCGATCAGTTGCAATTGATTAATACACATGCAGCCATCATTTTACCAGGTTTATTTTGGGTCTTCGGCACGTTCTTGATGCGACAGTTTTTCACTACTCTCCCAGGTGAACTGTTAGAGTCTGCGCGCGTTGATGGCGCCAGTTACTGGCGGACATTTTGGCAAATTTGTTTACCATTAACCAAACCTGCACTAGTTACACTCTTAATTCTCTCCTTTACTTGGCACTGGAATGAATATGAGAACCCGCTTATCATGCTGCGCGAAAAAGCTTTATACACCATTCCACTTGGCTTAACGAGTTATGTTGAAGAGTTTGGTACGAATTATGTGCTCACCATGGCTGCTTCTGTTTCTGGGCTTGTTCCTCTGCTCATCGTCGTAGCTGTTTGTCAAAAATGGTTCGTAGAGGGAATTACAAGCTCGGGACTCAAAGGCTAGCCTCACAAAAAAGGAGGCCTCACCATGCTTTCCTTCAAAAAATGGTTTATGCTTCTCTTCGCTGCTTTGCTTGTACTAGGCGCTCTCCCTGCACATCGTGCGGAAGCGTCTAGTACAGCCGTTGTCCCTATTTCTTGGAACACATTTACAGCAGGCAACCCAACAGACGTCAACTCGTTACGGGTATTGGACATTCTACTGAATACGAATAAATATGCTCTAACTACATGGTGGACGAACAAAGGATTTGCCGCACAAACGGGCAGCTATCTCACCTTCGGAGGTGTTGCCGAGCCGAACATCAGGCCGCCAGCTAGTGAAGCACTTGCGCTTGCAATCTCATTGAAAACTGGCGCCTACGATTCAGCTGAAACTGGTGTTACACAGGCGAATGCGACGACCATCGCAACCAAACTTACCGCTTCGCTCGCTTATCAACACAGAATAAACACCACTTCAGGCTGGGGTAATGGCTGGCAGACGGCTTTCTGGGCTTACCTCGCGGGAACAGCTGGTTACCTGCTCTGGGACGATCTCTCTGTGACCGATCGCGAGAATGTTCGTAAAATGGTCGAGTATGAAGCGAATCGTTTCAACAGCTACACGGTTCCATATTATCGTAATGATGCCGGCACGATCATCTCCGCTGGCGATACCAAAGCCGAAGAAAATGCCTGGAACTCCTCCTTGCTTCAACTTGCAACCGCCATGATGCCTGATCACCCCAATTGGACCCTATGGATGAACAAAAACATCGAGCTTATGATCTCCGCTTACTCCCGCCCATCCGATACGACAAGCACACGCGTCCTTCATGGCCAAACCGTAGCTGACTGGCTGCACGGCTCCAATGCGAACGAAGACGGCACCGTTGTGAACCACAGTATCATTCATCCCGATTATATGAATTCCATCACACAACTATTGAATGCTCCGCTTTTATACACACTGGCAGGCAAAGCTACACCGGAAGCAGCGCTGTTTAATGCTGATATTGTGTATGACTCGCTGGTAGACCTTAATTTCTCCAATCCACCCTATGCAGCACCAGGTGGTACCATTTATATCGATGGCAGTGCGAATGCCTATTATCCACAGGGGAATGATTGGGGAACGAAGCGTCGCATGCATTTTGCTTATATGGACGCTGCGGCATCTGCCTTCGGCTTCGACACGTTGGCCAGCCAGAAGGGTAACTACTGGGAGCCCTATCATGCCCAAATGGTGCTGGATATGCAGAATCGTACGGGTCATACAGATGGCCACACGTATGAAGCCTCTTCTGAGGATACCTACGCGGGTAGAGAAGAATGGGTGGCGCAATTTGCTGGGCGCGATTATTTGACCAAATGGATCATCAAGCAAAATAAATACATCCTAACTAATGAAACGTATTCCGCACCGCCTCCTGATCCTACTCCAGCCAATCCTTTCAGCTATACCTTTGAGGATGGCACTTCAACGGGTTGGTCGTCCGTCAATGGCACATGGGGTGTGGTCACAGAAGCCAACAGTAAAGTGTATAAACAAACCTCAACTTCAGGCGAAGCGCTCACCTTAGCTGGTGATACTTCGGCATGGAGCAATTACAGCTATGAAGCCACCGTCAAATTGTACGACGCGATCGCCAACAATGCCTCTGGTCTTGTCGGTCGTTATGTGGATAATAACACCTATTATTTGTTCAGGTTAACCACATCCGGCAAAGCACAGTTGTACAAGAAAATTGGAGGAACCTTTACCCTCCTACAGGAAGTATCGATGACCGTGAGTACGAATACCGCCTATACGCTTAAGTTCGTTATGAACGGCTCTGCCCTATCTGGCTATGTGAACGGCGTCTTGAAAGTATCTACAACCGACAGCTCGATCTCAGCAGGCAAAATCGGTTTCCGTACCTACAATCAAACAGCAAGTTTGGATCAAGTTTCGGTCGTGCTGAGCTTGCCATTTACGGATTTGTACGAAGATGGCGACGCCTATTCTTGGGTACCTACGACTGGTGTTTGGAGCGTTGTGACCGATAGCAGCAAAGTCTTAAAGCAAACCTCGACTTCCGGTGAGGCCGTCACTGTAACTGGCAACGCGAGCTGGAACAATTATTCCCTTCAAGCGAAGGTCAAAATGTACGATGCCCTCTCCTTCAATGCCAGCGGCATCATTGGCCGTTATGTCGATGACAATAACTATTATTTGTTCCGATTGATTACTGCGGGATCTGCACAGCTATACAAGAAAGCTGGCGGGACCTTTACCCTACTCCAAGAGGTTCCATTAACGGTTAACACCAACACGACTTATACGTTGAAGCTTGTCATGAGTGGTAGTACTTTAACTGGTTATGTCAATGGGACACAGCTCGTCTCCGTAACAGATAATACGTTTGCTAGTGGGAAGATTGGCTTCCGAACTTATAAGCAAACGGCAAGCTTGGATGAGGTTGAGGTTGTAGTGAACTAACATTGTATGTGAAAAGGCTATCTCAAGTAGAAATTCTACTCGGATAGCCTTCTTCTTTGTTATTTCGGGTAATAGGAAAATCCCGGATATTTGACTACTGGCCACTTTTCCTTACGCAGCGCATTTAATACCTCTGGACCGACGTTCAAATTCGTACTAACCAGATCGCGTGGCGTAAGCGCCATCCATTGATTTAACGACACATCTTCAAACCGATCACTTTTGAACATTTCCAAAAACCATAGGGATTGCGTACCAGTATTTTGTACATAATGGCCCAAAGCAAATGGTACATAACCAACATCACCAGCGCGATAATCGAACGTACGCGCATTGCCATTCCCAGCAAAAACGGTCATACGGCCCTGTCCAGTCAGGTAGTACTGCCATTCATCGTTATTCGGATGCCAATGCAGCTCTCTCATTCCACCAGGTTCAATCTCAACAAGTGCCGCTGCAATATTTTTGGATATCGGAAAATTCGTAGAATCTACGATTCTAACACTGCCGCCAGGAGTTTTAATCGGGGGTTGCGCGAGCAGCTGATGCTTAAAACTTAGGGGAATGGTCCCATAAGGGGACTGTACCTTTTGACTATCGATCGGACCCGGAACCTTATCTTGATAGATATAGACTTGCTCTTTGGGAATGTTGTTAAAAGCACTAATTGGAACGCCAAAATTGGCGGACAGCACGTCTTTCGGTGTTCGTGAAAACCAGTCAGAGATGGAAATGGTGTTCAAATCAGAAAAATTACCATCATCGAAAACAAGCAAGAATTCGCAATGTTCTAGCCCCTGTATCGAGTGCGGGAGACCCGGTGGGAAGTACCAAAGATCCCCTGGACCCACATCGGCAATAAAATTTCGACCCTCTTGATCAATCGATGTGATCCGAGCTGAACCTAAAATCATGTAGGACCATTCTGCTTGTTGGTGCCAATGTAATTCACGAACACCACCCGGCGATAGGCTCATATTGACACCAGCCAGTGTCGTCGCAATGGGTAGTTCACGAACAGTAACTTCCCGGGACCAGCCTCCGAAATTCAATTTCATTGACGTATCTGAAAAAGAAAACTTCAAGTTCGGAAGCAAACCAGCATCCGTTATTGGTGGAACTAACATATTAGGATTCTGAATATCCCGCATAACATTGCGTGGCCCAGAATCAATCCCGCCAGCGCCATCCGGTCGGATAGGCTGTGGAATATTTCCAGTCATCCCCAGATTCCGTTTCGGAGTCTCCATGGATCGTCTCCTCTCATTTAGAAGAATTTCATTTATTACTTATCCTAAATGATATATGAGACAATACTTGAGTTCATTACTATGTCATTTCACCGAATTACGAGTTAAACCTTCTGCTTAGGCATATACCCTAACCTCTATCACTTCTGCACATGGACTTCCATTTGTCGCCTCTATGACAAGCCGCACCCGATCGGTAGTAAGGGCTGTCTCCAACTGCAACCTCCTTGTACGTTTCCGGTTGTTCGTTACGCGCTGCAGTACCTCCCATTGGCTATCGACCCAAACTTCCAAGCGGTAGTCCTTCACCAACTCAGGTCTGACTTCCTCACTCGTCCTGAATGCGTGAAGATTAATTAAATCCTCATGCACGTTATCATTAAACGTTACTTGTAGATACCGCAGAATTTGAGGTTCGTCCCAGCTCAACGCCAGCCACTCCTCTTTTGTTGGCGTCATGGGCTCTGACATCCATTGATGGGGGGCACCGTATGGACGCAAATAACCATTCGTCACCTTTTCCGCTGAGAATGCACGCGTTTCGGAAGTGAGACGGAAGCAGATTGGCTTCCGATCCACGCCATTCTTCATGCTCCACTGAACGACAGGCTGATCTGGTTGATGATTCTCTAACTTCGGATCAACAATCGGTTTCGTGCCGCGTACAAAAGCAATTGCTCCTGTGTGCTGTTGATCGGAATGGTACACCACAACATGTTCATTCGCCTTCACGATGACGAAAGCGTTCTGGGGCTTCTCAGGCTGCCAACTCAGAGGGAAGCTGATCCACTGCCCTTCCCCAGCTTGTACGGCAGTCTCTGTCTGCACGATCATCCGCTTCGGCACATAGTTCTCCGCTCTGCCTGTGTCCCACAGCTCCACTTGAATGGTCGTTGCTTCGCTCACATCTACTAGCAGCTCAAAGCCATTCAGCTGCGGTTCTACGGGGAATAAAACTGCCACATCGTCGACCAGTCTTCGAGGCTCTACAGCACGATATACACTTAACTGCGTTCGTGTAGTCGACGCCTCGACGCGAGCAAGCCGTGCAAGATCCTGCTCATCCTCATTGCGTATCCCAATCAGGGAAGCATCCTGCCTGAGCAGCACCTGCTGCAGCTCCTTACCATGCTTTTGAACCAACTCACGCGGGGTTACTTGGTTCTGGACGCACAGTGCCGCACCAGTTCCAGCTGCCTCCCCAATGACAGCGCAGGTTGCCATGACGCGTGTCGTTCCGAAGGCCACATGAGATGCGCTTATATTTCGCCCAGCCATCAACATGTTGGACACGTTCACGGAGTACAAGCTGCGAAACGGAATATGATAGATGCCGTCCGCATGCAAATGCTTGGAGCCACTCTCGGTCGAGTACATGCCCTGCGGCGGGTGCAAATCAATCGACCATCCTCCGAAAGCAATGGTGTCCTCAAACCTCGTCTGAGCTAGAATATCATTCTGATTCAACATATAGTCACCGATGAACCTTCTGTATTCTCTTTTGCCAGGTAAAGCCCCTACCCACTCCAGCGTCATATTCGCCGAGTCAAATTGACCTGAATTTTTGATATAATCCCAAATCCCATAAATAACTGACCACAATTCATCCCGAATACGCTCATTCTCATGAACCGTATCCAGCTCGCCGCCCCACTCAATCCACCAATAATGACAGCCTGAATCACCGCTTCGAATGACACGTTTGATCGGAATCGAGGTGGTGGTGATGTCCTTCGCGAAGCTCGGCGGATGGTATTTAACTGGGTGTCCCACGTCTTTGGTATAAAATAAAATCGTACTTCCGAGTGTAATGTCATCTGCGATCTCAGGTGCCCACTCCTCCTGAAACTCGTCGCGGGCTTCCCGCCCAATACGAAATTTTGCCCCCGCCAAGAATCCGATAAGGCCATCCCCCGTACAATCAAGAAAGACTTCACTCTCAAAATGAATGCGCCGCTCCGAGCCCATCATCCAGCCCGTAACTGAACGAATGATTCGGTTGCTCACATCCCCATCCGCTTCTACCTCATGCACATCTGTATTTAGAAATAGCTGTATGTTCGCCTCCGCACGCACGGCTTCTAGCACAATTAGATCCCAGAGATAGGGATTCCCATCTGGGTTCTGATACTGATTTTCAACAAACAGTTCACCCATAATGCCCGTTTCTCGTGCATAACGATTGATGCCATGCGCGGTTGCTCCGCAAACCCATACACGAACCTCACTAGATGAATTCCCCCCGAGCACGGGCCGATTTTGAATCAGTGCCACGGTCTGACCCAATCTCGCAGCGGCTATTGCTGCACACACCCCTGATAGCCCGCCGCCGATGACGGTAATATCTCTTTTTACCTTTTCTTCCCTCATTGGATAACCTCCAAATCATCTGTGATTACCCCTATTTTAAAGGATTGATAACGCTTTAAACCATGCACGCTATTATCATTAACTTATACAAAATTTCAACTCAGTACTTCCTTCAGAAAAACAAATCCACTATGATAAAAGGAGCAATCTCAATGTCATTTGTATACGAGAGGATGGACAGGGCGATGCAACCACAAGAGGCAGCACGAATACAACCGAGACTTCTCAGTCACATGTACTGGAGGGAGAAAAGGACCTTTCAGCTTCACGAGGATTCTAATGAATTTTGGGTACTCTTTGCGGTTGAAACGGGCAGCTTCACTTACCAGATCCAAGAACACGCAGGAACAGCTAGTTTCGGGGATCTTGTTTTGTGCCCACCAGGGGTTATTTTTCGCAGACAAGTCGTTCAGCCCTTATCGTTTCACGTTATGCTACTGCAATGGGTAGATGATGCAGGATGTCCGCTGTCCACCGAGGATACAGTCCCATCTGGGAAAATCTCGATTCATGACCTTCATCGACTCTCATCCAACTATGCCTACTTAAAAAAATGGTTCCAACATGAAGGCACGATTGCCTCTTCACTGCGTCAACATATCCTCACCGACCTCTGGATGCAGGTTGTGGAGGAAGCCTATTCAGCAAGTCCCGAAGCTGCTTCACCTTGGACTTCTGCTAGCGCGAACAGCAAAGATGAGCTTATTCAAGCCGCTGCGCAGCGCCTTCACGAACAAGCAACATCCATCTGTATCATGAAGGACATTGCGAATGAACTCGGATTAACACAGGTGCAATTTACCCGCAGATTCAAAAAATCAACCGGCATGCTGCCGATCGATTATTTAACTTCTCTTCGTATTCAACTTGTCCAAAATTTTTTGCTGGACGGCGATATGACTCTAGCGCAAATTGCTGGACAATGCGGCTTTGAGAACGAATTTTATTTAAGCCGCGTATTCAAGAAGCGCATGCATGTAACGCCATCAACCTACCGTAAGCTGCACCGTCTATGAAGAGTGCTTTTAATAAAATAGAGCCTATACGGAGCGCCTTAAAATTAGTATGATACTAGCATCACACTAAGGAAAAATGAGGAATTTACATGGCACAAAAGCTACTAAAGATACCACAATGGATCGGATTTCTCCTCATTCTGGCGATAATCTCCCTAGGTACCACGCTAACCGCGTTTTCACCGGTCTTTGCCAACGGCATCATCAATGTGATCATCCCCATTGGTATCTTGATTTTCTTGCGGGCTGAGTTTTTCGAGAAGTTAAAGCTCGCAACACTTCTTATCGGACGAATCCTTGTCCTGCTAACGTTTCTAGACTATTTTCCTAGCGATTGGCTTGTTCCCCTCATTGTTTGGTTGTTGCGCATTAACATCCTTGAAGCCACACTGACCGATTTCAAAAACAAGAGCTACACTAACGTTATCTCCGGCCTTATTTTAATTGCTACATCCTTCGTGATCACGGGTTCATGGCTTAGCAGCTACTATATCACTATCAATGATGCCATGATTTTCTGGGCCATCGCTTATACGTTATGGAACTGGAATTTCGTAATTTACACCTTCAAGCAGGCCATTGGTTTCTATCATATCGCTGTGCTAACAACCCCTCTGCTGCTTGTTTGCCTCACCATGAACCCAGGGCTCTGGCTCATCATGCGGGCGAATTCATTGACGCTTGCGGGTATTTTTCAAATATCTGGTAAAGCTTATATCGAGTCCTACCTTGCAAGTCCTGCCCTACATAACTTCATTATTTTAGTTAAAAAGCCCCCCATTCAGCTAGGCCTGATGGTGATTAACGCTGTTTTATGCGTCTTAGCTGTTCTGCTCACCTAATCCAAATGCGAAAGGTGGTACCCTATCCATGAATGTCCTTATTTTTGGAGCTACTGGGATGGTGGGACAAAGCGTCCTACGGGAATGCTTGTTGGATCCTCAGGTTAACCATGTATTATCAATCGGTCGAAGCGCTACGGGACAATCTCAAGCGAAGTTCCGTGAGCATGTCTTGAAAGATATCACCGATTTAGCCCCATTAACCGATGAACTGTCTCGTATCGATGCTTGCTTCTTCTGTCTGGGTGTCTCGTCTGTGGGCATGAGCGAGGAGAAATACCATGCGATCACGTATGAGTTAACCATGAATATTGCCAATACGTTAGCTAACATCCAGCCCAAGATGACTTTCGTCTATGTCACAGGTGCTAGTACCGACAGTACCGAGCAAGGCAGCTCCATGTGGGCACGTGTCAAAGGAAAAACAGAAAATGCGCTCCTTAAGCTGCCTTTTAAGTCAGCCTTTATGTTCCGACCTGGTGCTATTCTGCCGAAGAACGGCGTCAAATCCAAAACAAAACTCTATCAAACCTTTATTGTCATCTTGAGCCCGATATTCCCCCTTTTACAAAAATGGTTCCCGAATACAGTCATTGATTCCGAGCAGATTGGACGAGCCATGATCTCTGTCGCGAGAAATGGATACCCAAAATCGATTATGGAAATTACGGATATTCGTAATGCGTCTGGGAGATGAAGCGTTGGATATTTCAATCGTAGTGCTGAAGGAACTTGATGAGGGAGTACATTACTTAGCAGATATGAGTGCATCAGAAGGACATCGCCATATCCAAACGCTTGTACGCGAATATCAATCAGGTCAAAATCAATTTCGCGCATCAGGTGAAATCCTTTTATCAGCTATGGTTGATGGGAAGATGGTAGGTGTGTGCGGCCTAAATAGGATGACATTGGAAAATAATGAGGATATCGGGCGCGTTCGGAGACTCTATGTCTTGGAGACTTACCGTAGATATCGCGTAGGAAAAACGTTGATGACAGCTATTATTCATGAAGCTCAGCGACATTATCAGGCATTAGTGTTATATACAAATAACCCCGTTGCCGATGCGTTTTATCGAAATCTTGGCTTCATCAGTTGCACCACTATGGGGAAATCCACACATTATTTGGATTTACGGGAAAATCGAGTAGGAGGGGACGGCTAGTCCCCGACCTCTCACACCACCGTACGTACCGTTCGGTATACGGCGGTTCATGAAATATTCCGTAATGAGTT